>CBDBKC010000001.1:0-83976 GCA_965206655.1 Bryobacterales bacterium
GGGCGCAGTGGACGAGGAAACGATTAAGAATTACATTGAGAGGCAGCAATGGGACGAAGACGACCAGAGCTTCAAGATCACAACGCCCACCAAGCCTTGAGCCGGCTCTGAGCCGGGGCTTCTTCAGGCGGCTTCAGCCGCAAGCCGACTTTCAGTCGTAAATGAACCCACCGCCTTTCAGGCGGTGGTTGTTTAGCTCCGAAAAGGCTTCGCAGGGAGCAGTGTCGGCCGGTGTGCCGTTCAGCCCGCTCCATCAACGTCTGTGAGCGGACGGACGGGCTTTGGGGCCTGCCGCCGGAGGTGATGTGCAGGGTTCAGCGCGGAAAGACGTGGTCTTCGGGGCAGCGCGGGTGTATACTTTCACCGTGCCAGGGCCAAAATGGAAATCCTGGTTAGAATGCCCGATCTTTCGCCGCGTATCCGCGAGGAGAGTCAAGCGGAGTCGTCGAGCGGCGGTCCGCGGAAACTTCCCGACGCGGTGGCGGATCTCGAGAGCACGCTGATTGCCGAGGCGCTTTCGGCCAGCGGAAATAATCAGGTCCAAGCAGCCGAGATCTTGGGAATCAGCCGCCAGGGGCTGATCAACAAGATGAAGCGGTACGACATCAAGACGACCTAGGCCGCGCGTTCCTGAGCTGTCAATCAAGTGGACGATTGCACAGCGGCTTTACAGTCACCAGCTTGGGCATTCGCCGCCCGCTGCTCATGTGGGTGGCATCTTGATGATGAGCGGGAGAATTATTGACGGCGAAGGTTCTCTCGCGGACACATCATGTCGCGGTAGTGTTGCCGGCGTCGACCTGTTGGTGTATTCTCTGTTTGGAATGAGAATTGCTTACGACAAGGCAGGCAACTGCCACAAACGGAGGGGCGAGAACCATGGCTGAAGAAATCGAAAAGAAAAATACCGAGACGAAGTCCGATGATGACCAAGACGCCGGCTTTTCGGACGAGCAGCTCGATACGGTAGCCGGTGGAGGGTTTATCAAGAGTGACGACCGGGATGCCCGCCACCCCGCAAAACTCGAAATCCCCAACCTCAAAGTAACCTTCTCGGCCGCCGATGCTGAATAGGTCGGGGGAGGGCATCTTGCCCGTCCTGACCTGTTGATGTATTCTCTGTTTGGAATGAGAATTGCTTCGGACTAAGGCAGGCAACCGCCACAAACGGAGGGGCGAGAACCATGGCTGAAGAAATTGAAAAGAAGGTAACGAAGCCAGATCTCAAGGATAAAGAGGACGTTGGCCTTTCGGATGAACAGCTCGACAAGGCGGCTGGTGGCGGCGCCCACCTCGTTCCCTCGCAAACGAAGGTCCTACTATTAGCCCCTGACGACGGTACGGAAGAATACAGTCGAGTTACAAAGGTCGACAGCTTCTCGATCAAACAGAAAATCGTTGGGGTTGACGATCCCGACAGGGGCTAGGGGTCGCGGGCCCTGAGCTGTCAATCAGGTAGACGATTGCACAGCGGCTTTACACTCACCAACTCGGCCATGCGCGGCATCGCTGCTCATGCGGGCGGCATCTTGGTGCCGGGACAATTTTGGACGGCGAAGGTTCTCGGCAGACACATCGTGTTGCGGCAGTATTACCGGCACCGACCTGCTTTTATAGAACACACTCAGAAGGGGACAGATTGTCTTCCTCTGTGACTCGTTGACAGGTAAATCAGTGAGCCTTAGTCCACGCTCCCATCAGGATTGGCAGCGTCATCTGAGTCACCCTTCCCTTGGCAACACGAACCCGCGGCATAAAAGCCTGCGGGTGGTATCCAGGTAACTCTCGATCCGGGGGATCAGAGCCCCTTCCTCCAGGCCGCGGCTGATTCGAATGGCCTGCTCCAGCGTACGATCGCCATCGACATGTTTGAGCAGGCGAGCCATTGCATTCGTAGTTTTTCCCGAGCATTCCACTGCCCCCGCGAGGCGCAGCCGCACGAAGTCTGTGACCCATGCGCCGTCGCGGCGGGTGAGGTGTTCCTCGATTCGGGCGTGAGGAGAGACCACGAAGCGCTCGGTAAGGAGGCTATCGTTCGTCGGGTGGGCGGATAGGAAGTCGCGAATGACGAAGCCCTCGGTAATATGTTCGCCGCCTCCGCCGGTAACGCGCCGGTCGAACTCATCGAAGAAGGTCCAGTTCTTTCCCTGCCGGAGACGAAGAGCCACCGCGCCACCCTGGATTTCGCGAACCTTTCGTTGCTCGAAATACCGCTTCCACTCGATGACAGCCCCCCTATCACGGGGCGTGTTCTCGATCAGCCGCTTCCGTATGTAGTCCACGAGGTCGTTTCGGTAATCGCGCATTGCCCAGACGTCGCAACCGAGCCCGTCGAACCATTCCGCCAGCCGGTCCCGAGGCGTCTGGCCCTCGATCTCAACCCATTCCAGCAGGGCGTGAAGGTGACCTCCCTCATTGAGGTGGCCGGCTGCTTCCGTTACGATGCGACGGCAGAACTCGTCCAACTCCATTTCGTTGTCGCTGTAAAGGGTCCTTCGGCCCGGAGAGATATAAAAGGGCGGGTTACAGACGATGAGATCGAACGTCGTTCCCGCCACGGGGTCGAGGCGGTTCCCGTGGAGCAGTTCGACGTTCTCAACGCCGTTCAAGCGCAAGTTGAATCGGGCGATCTCCAAAGCGCGCGGATTGAGATCGATACCCGTAACGCGCTCGCAGTGGTCAGCGAGAAAAAGAGACTGGATCCCGCCTCCGGCACAAATGTCCAGAGCGCTCCCAACAGCGGTTCTCGGCGTTCCGTTCAGAAGGCGGGAGGCAACGCCGCTATTTCCGGCCACCACGTCCGAGCTCGGTCGGGCGCCATGAAAACAATCGTAGACGAGCAGCTTCCCTCTGAAAGAGTGGAGTGGGGTATCCATTTGACTCAGGCAGCCACAAGATGTTGTGGTCGCGCGAAAGCATCTACCAAGAAGCGAATCCCGAGGTTACTGCTCTGGCGCGGCGTGGGGCTGCGTAGCGCGTCCGATTCTCGGAGTTGCCGCCCGAAGGCTGCCACCGCAATGAATTCGCGTGTGGGTCGGCTTGGCGGCCACTCGCACGATTCTCGCAATCTCACATTCCTGTTCCGGAGCCGCGAGGCCACAACCCATAGGGTGTACCTGAATGAAGTGGATACCCCACAGAGTGGATTCTGAAGGCGCTGGAGAAATCGCCGTCTCCTTCTCGCAATAGCCCGCTCTGAAGACAAGATTCCGTGACCCAGCCGGGCAGACTTCGCCGGACCTCGGACGCTTCAACGGGAAGGCCGAGTTCGAAGAGTCGAACGAGTGTGCGGAGCGGAGTAAGAGCACCACCGACCTCAAGCAATAGGCCCTTGGTACGTGGACTAACGGGTGGAAGGGAGGCGTCCCAGAGACCCTTCATGCCTTCCTCGGTATAACCGTTGTCAAGGAAGTATTGCCCCAACTGCTGGGACAGCTCAGGTGCGAGTAGCCTCAATATAGGAAGTTCAGCCATCCCGCTTACCTTGAATCCTTGCGACAGTAGTCGGTCAGCGGAGTTTCACGGCTGCCGACCCGTTACGCCTGGAACCCGTGCCTGTTCCGTCGTTCAGGCGTGTCGGGTCTGCCCCGGTTCGGGAGCGTCACTCTCGTTGCACGCCCCGAACCGCCAAGCAGAGCCGCCGGCGCTACTTTTTCAGCTTGTCGACGCGCTCGACATCCGCCTCCTGAAGTTCGCCGACGCCGATGTTCAAGTCTCCGGTGCCGCCTTTTTCTGCCGACTCCTTCATCTCTCGCTCAACGGTGAATGAATCCGCGGTGGACCATTTGCCACTGTCGGAGGCACGCGAGGCGCCCGACGCTTTCTCCAACTCTTCATCCTGCAACTCTCCCGACTTACTGTCCGTGCTTTCTTTGTTCGTATCTTCTGACATGGTGTTTCTCCTTGTTGGTTAGAATCATTCCGCACCGCTCGTACCAGCTTTCACGCTCGCTTGCTCCCTCTCGCTGACCCGGTAGATCACTGAGGCCGATCTATCAGCCGGGGCGCTTGCGGAGAATCATATCATCTCCGTCTTGATACTCGACCACTTCTGTTGTCGAGTCCAATCCTTCAACATTCTTGAAGCCGCCGACGATTCCTGAACACTACTGTCCGGTTAGAAGTCGAATAGAATCAGCTGGTTGGGGTGATCGAGTAAGTTTTCATGGGAGTCTGATGGCTGCAAGGCCTGTAAAATGGGCGTTTTGTCAAATAGGGTAACGCTGAGAATCTGTAGGATTTGGTAGAGACTCGCCTCCAGGCCCAACCTCTTCCGCACGATCGCCACCAGCACGTACACCGAGACGGCGATCCAAATCTGGGTCTTCACGGCGTTCTCGCTGGCGCCGTAGAACTTCTTGATCCGCAAGTGCTGCTTGACCCACTTGAAGAACAGCTCCACCTGCCAGCGCGAACGGTAGATCTCGGCGATGGTCAGTGCCGGGAGCGCGAAGTTGTTGGTCAGGAACTTCAGCCGCTTGTTCGTCGCGGCGTCGACGTAGCTGACGCGCCTCAACGGGTCCGGATAGACTTTGGCCGATTCGATGGCAGTCAGTATGACGGTCTGATCCGAGCGCACGCCCGTAGATTTGTCGACGGGATGCGAGTAGCGCCGTTGGAGCAAGATGTTCTTCTTGGTTCGCACGACGAAGAACGACGAGCAGAGGGTGAACACGAAGAGGCGTTCGAAATCCACGTAGGCCCGATCCATAACGTAGAAGGCGCCGGGCTCGGGTAGGAACTCGTCGAGGATGTTGACGTCGTGCGTTTTGCCGTCGGTAATGCGGATAAACGTGGGGATGTTACCGTGCAGGTCCAACAGCGTGTGCATCTTCACGGCGGCCTTGCGCCGGCGGAACTTGGCCCACGGGAACAGCGAGAGGCACAGGTCGATGGTGGTCGAGTCCAGAGCGTAGAGACTTTGATTGAGATCCACGCCGATCGGATCGCGGGCATACAAGGGCCGCGCGATGCGAATCAAGGCCTGAGCGAAATCGGCATAGATCCGCCAGTCGCGCGACTCGTTAGCGTCGGCCAGTGTCGAGCGCGCGACGTTGCCGCGGAATCCCATGTGGTAGAGCTTGCCGCCAAGCGAACGCAGGCACGCTTCGATATCGCGGAGGCTTTCGCGGTAGGTCAACTGGGCGAAGGACATCGAGAGGAACTGATCCCAGCAGGAGAAGCTGCGCGAGCCCCGGTCGCCATCGTAGCGGGCCACACAGCGCCGGAACTCGCGATCCGGAAGAAAGCTGATCAACTGCGCGAATACGGTGCGGCCCAGATTCATGAGCCATTGTCGGCTCAGGACGGATGACGCTCAAACGGCGCACCGCCGCTCAAATCGCGGCAAGAAAAAACAACACCTAACCCACTTTTCTACAACCAGTTGCAGGCCGCCCACCGCTTATCAGCCGGACAGTAGTGATTCCTGAACTATCCGTCGAACCGTCGGAATCCGGCAGGCTGCCGATTTCGCCCTGGAAATTAGAAGCCAGCCAGTCTTTGCCGCCTGACGCTCCTTCCAATTCCTCGTCCTGTAGCTCCTGCGTCCCGCTCACCTTGCTCCCCTTGTTCGTATCATCTTGTTTCTCCTTATTCATTCGAATCCGCATAGGCCGCCGTCCGCACCAGACACACCTACGGGTTCTTCGTGCTTCTCAGGGGTCGATCGCAGCCCGTTCCGGCAAGGCTACCTTCAGGCAGCGATACGTCGCATGCCTCTGATTCTCGCTGTCCCGGTCACTCACCAGTTTTCCGTAGGTACTCCCTATTCCAACTACTATTTATCCAGTCTTTGCCGCCTGACGCTCCTTCCAACTCTTCCTCCTGTAGCTCTTCGTTCTGCAGTTCTTCGTTCTGCGGCTCTTCGGACTTGCTCGTCTTGTCTTCTTTGTGTCTAGCCTCAGTCATGTTAGCTTTCTCCTTCCTGGTTAGAAGTGTCCGTGTGGGTCGCGCCGGAGACGAAATATTTGCCATTGAACCGGTCCCGTTGCTCTGCTCCCGTTGGTTCGACCGGAGTATCGGACTGGAATACGTGAGTCGCCTCGTGCGCTAAGAGTTCATCCCGGCCACCACTGACGGCTTGGAACTCTTCGTCCCGCAGCTCGTCGGCCTTGCTCACCTTGTTCTTTTTGTTCCCATCTTCCGCCATGTTGTGTCTCCTTGTTTGCTCGAACTATTACTCTCGTTGCGCGAACACGGCCTTCCTCGGTGTTGCAGCCCTACTTTCTCAGCTTCTCGACCAGCCCAACATTGATTTCCTCACTCTGCGAATCAGAGCGCACGGGAGTCCCATCGGGGAGAAACATCGTATACTTCACCTCAAGACTCTCGATGACCCCGCCGCCCGAGGCCTGGTCAAGATTCTCATCCGAGAGTTCTTGAGTCTTCTCGTCTTTTTCCTTAGCCATGCTGTGTGATCTCCTTCGCTGTCTCTGTCCTACGCCTGTCTGATAAGCAAGCGTGATGCCAAAGTGAGAATACACTGAAATCCGCCTGCTTTCAACCTTTTTGAGGGGGTGCAAGAGCAAGGTGTACTGCCGGACCGTACAGCGTTTAGGCAGCTTGCCTACGATGCGTACAGTCGGATTGAGCGCCGAGGTCCATCCGCGCTGAGCGATTTCCGGCCGCGGCTGTCGACAAGAACCATCAGGACACGAGTGTACAGGCCCTAGAACACTTGTGTTCACGCAGGTGGTGCGAGAACGCTGGGACATCTCGGCGCATCTCTCAATACGGGTAGATTGTGAACCATAGTTGCCTTTGGCCCGGCATTAGGAGTTCCCGCTTGACGCAGCAAGCCGCTGCCGGAGGTGCGGCCGCTGCATACAAGCTGGACAGGTTGTCCACCGCGTATACATCGGATCGTGTCGGGTTGCCCTTGAACCATGGATCGGCTATGCTGGCCGCACTGGCGTATTCGAAAACGAAAATCCGCCGCGGGTGGTTCCGCAACGGTAACACAGAGTTCAAAGAGCGGCGAATCTCCCGTCAAGGAAGCAGTTTCACGGTGACCGACGACGAACAACCTGACATGTGGCGACCAGCGTGCAAAATGACATGTTACGGTACCTCTAAATGAGAAGAACAAAGGAAGGATAGCTATGTCTGACAAAGCAAAAGACGACGCGATTAAGACGCGGGAACAGGAGTCAGAACTCTCCGAGGAAGCCCTCGCCGAGGCGTCTGGCGGCGGCATCATTGTCGTAGAACGGCAAGGTTCCACCCAGCTTGAGTTGGATACTCAGATCTCCGAGATCTCAATGCCGGCGCTCGACGGTTCCAGCAGCGATGCCGGGGAAGGAGGCTACACGAGTAAGATTCGAGCGACGAGGGACGCCGAGAAAGGGATGTAGCGCTGAATTCGACCGCGGGCCGGTTCAATAGAGTGGACCTATCAACGTTGGGAGGGTCAAGGTGTCAGATGATGCGGAGAGTGTCCGGGGCAACCCGGAAGGCGACCAGCCGAAGGAACTTTCCGAGCAACAGTCAGAGGAGACCTCGGGCGGTGCATTTTTCAAGGGCGAGGTTGTAGGCATAGAACCGGTGTACAAAACGGCGGGCGAATCCAAAGCGGAGGAAGAGCCCCGCGACATCGGTCCGTCGCGGGAACAGCCGCGAAGTTTTATCATCGACGGTCAATCCTCGGACAGGGGCGAGTGATCCCTGATTGATTCCTGAACTTCATCAAAGCGCCGCCCTAGTGGCGCGCGCTGGGCACACTTTTCAAGACGGAGAAGCGAGCCGCTTGAGATAATCGCTCAAGCGGCCGCGGGCCGACCAACTGCAAGAGTGTCCCAACAGTATCTAGTCGTGACGACCAACGGGCGTGAGGAGGAGTTTCCGCTCGATGCCGCGAACCGCTGCAGGATCGGGCGAACTTCGCAGAACAGCCTCGTCCTGGATGACGACCTGGTATCTCGCAACCACGCCATCATTCAGGGCAGCGAGGATCTCGAGTTCTATTTGATCGACTTGGGGAGCCGAAATGGTACGCTCCTCAACGGTCGGCGTTTGACCGTGCCGGCACTGTTGCGAGATGGCGACACGATCATGATTGGCGACCAGGAACTTAGGTTTTGTCAAGAAGGCGGGGCACAGGCATCGATCGGTCCGGAAGCGCCTGAGATGTTCCCCGAAACGCGTGTCAAGGTCTCGCAACAGTTGATCACCGTGCTTGTGGTGGACATCTGCGGTTACACGCGCCCTTTCACAACACCTGGATGAATCGATATTGGCTCAGACAATCGGGACGTTCATTCGCGAGTCGGGTCTGATTCTTGATCGGGAGCGGGCCTGGGCTCAGAAATACATCGGCGACGCGGTTATGGCCGTCTGGCTGCATCGCGGCAAGAGGCTCGCTCCCCGCGTAATGGGGGAGGTCGTGGAGTCGCTATATCAGTTGTTTGAAATAGCCGGCCGACTCCAAGAGCAGTTCGATCTGGATGCTCCGATCCGCTTGGGTGCAGGTATCAATTCCGGCCTTGCGGCGGTGGGAAATGTCGGCAGCGGCTTGCTATCCGATCATACGGCGCTGGGCGATGTCGTGAATAGGGCGTTCCGGCTGGAATCGAGCACTCGACAGATCGGCTGCGACGTGGTTTTGGGGCAAGAGACCTATGACTTTCTGGCTTCGAACGGCGACTTAACGGGTATTGCGCAACACCATTCGGCCAGACTCAAGGGGTACGATGATTTGGTCGAAGTGTACGGGTTGTCGGGGACGTCGTTGCCGGCACTAGTCCGCATTGCCGGGCGTTTCCCGTAAGACGACGCTAAATCGTCTACAGTGACTGCCTGAGGTTACCATCCGCCTGCGGCAGGTCAGCGCGACCCTATCGAGACGAATGCCTCTGGAAAGGGCAGTACCATAGGAATGGTCACCAAATGAACATCACTCTGAGCCCCGCACACGCGCAGTTAGTGCGCCAGAGGCTTGAACGGGGCGAGTTCGACAGCGCCGATTCCCTCGTGGCCCATGCGCTAGAGAGTATGGTCACCCGGGAGGCGCAAGACCAAGCAATTCGCCAGGAAGTTCGCGAGAAGATTGATCGTGGAGTCGCACAACTCGCGCGGGGTGAGGGACTCGACGGTGAGCAAGTCTTCGATGAGTTGGATGCCGAACTCGACAAGATGGAGAAGATGTCCCGGACGGGATGAGCCGCTACATCCTTGCTTCTGAAGCGCGCTGCCCCCCAGGCAGAAGGTTTGCGATTGAACGGCCTCCGAGGGCCTATTTGCTAAGCTGGGTATCCACTTGACTCAGGTGACCCCAAGATGTAGTGTAGGGCCTGGTGGAGGATTACCCGCGCGACCAACTCGAATTCGAGTCTCACTTTGCGAGCGAGGAGGCTTGCCGCGACTATCTGTTCGCCTTGCGCTGGCCAGAGGGTTTCCGCTGTCCAAGGTGTGGGCATGAGCGCGCGGCCGGTGCGCAAAGTGTGGTTCGAATGCGCTCGCTGCGGGCGGCAAACCTCCGTCACCGCCGGCACGATCTTTCAAGACACACGCAAGCCGCTGCGGCTGTGGTTCCGGGCGATGTGGACCATCACCACGCAGAAGAATGGGGCCAGCGCCCTGGGTCTACAGCGCGTTCTGGGACTGGGCAGTTACCAAACCGCCTGGACTTGGATGCACAAGCTGAGGCGAGCGATGGTGCGCCCGGGGCGGGAGCGATTGACGGGCCTCGTCGAGGTCGATGAGACCTACTGGGGCGCTGAAGAAGAAGGGGTAATCGGCCGGCAGACCGAGCGTAAAGCGTTGATTGCAGTCGCCGCGGAAGAGAGAGGCACCGGGCTGGGGCGCATCCGCATGCAGCGCGTTCAGAACGCCTCGGCGGCCAGTTTGATGCCCTTCGTCGAGGAGTCGGTCGAGCCGGGCAGCGTGGTTGTTACCGACAACTGGTCGGGCTACGATCCGCTCAAGAAGAAGGACTACCAGCGTCGTATCATCTCGATTAACAACCGCCGCGAGCAGGCCTCGCAGCTACTGCCGAGGGTGCACTTGGCGATCTCGCTACTCAAGCGCTGGATGCTGGGCACGCATCAGGGGGCGGTCAGCCACGAGCATCTGGACTACTATCTCGACGAGTTCGTGTTCCGCTTCAATCGGCGCAGATCACGCAGTCGGGGCAAGCTCTTCTATCGCCTTGTGCAGCAGGCCATGGCGGTGGAGCCGACGCCGTACCGCTCGATCGTCGCCGATTGGGACGCTAAGACGCTGTGAGCCCAACTACAAGATGTTGGGGTCACCTGAGTCAAGTGGATACCCGGCTTTGCTAATTCGCTTGGATAGGCATTGCGAGACAAGCACGTTTGTGGCTTTGTGTACGGCAGCGAACGCTTTGGCCACCTCACTGTCTAGATACGCAAGCCGCTCAGCTTCATCCACATTGTGTGGATGGGTGAATAAGGCGGCGAGTGGCAGGTTCGCAATAAAGTGAAGCCTGAGTGGGAAAACTGGCAATCTGCCTTTGAGGTGAGGATTTATCTTGTTGGTGCCGAGTCCCATCGGATCAGTCTTGGGATCGCGAAACTCAATCATTCCGCCAACACCACGCTGATGGGCAAGCGCTTTGATACCCTGCCTGGCGGCTTCGGTGCCGAAATGGCCGCCGACATCATTTCGTACTTAGTGGGGTATCCACTTCATTCAGGTACACCCTATGGGTTGTGGCCTCGCGGCTCCGGAACAGGAATGTGAGATTGCGAGAATCGTGCGAGTGGCCGCCAAGCCGACCCACACGCGAATTCATTGCGGTGGCAGCCTTCGGGCGGCAACTCCGAGAATCGGACGCGCTACGCAGCCCCACGCCGCGCCAGAGCAGTAACCTCGGGATTCGCTTCTTGGTAGATGCTTTCGCGCGACCACAACATCTTGTGGCTGCCTGAGTCAAATGGATACCCCACTTCGTACTTTTTTCAGGAACACCTCGGTTGCGCGGCAGTCCCTGAGCGCGTCCTCCCACTCTACCGAGCGATTTTCTGGAAGGTGGGGTATCCACTTGACTCAGGTGACCCCAAGATGTAGTATGCGGCCTCGTGGAGGATTACCCGCGCGATCTGCTCGAGTTCGAGGCGCGCTTCGCCACCGAAGAGGCCTGTCGCGACTATCTGGTCGCGCTGCGCTGGCGGGACGGGTTCCGTTGCCCCAACTGTGGGCTTGAGCGAGCTTGGCCGGTGCGCAAAGTATGGTTCGAATGTGCTGCCTGCGGTCGCCAAACGTCCGTCACGGCCGGTACGATCTTTCAGGACACACGCAAGCCGTTGCGGCTTTGGTTCCGAGCAATGTGGCACGTCGTCTCGCAGAAGAACGGAGTCAGCGCCTTGGGTTTGCAACGCGTTCTGGGACTGGGCAGCTACCAAACCGCCTGGGCTTGGATGCACAAGCTGCGGCGGGCGATGGTGCGGCCGGGGCGCGAGCGTTTGACGGGCGTCGTCGAGGTGGATGAGACCTACTGGGGCGCGGAGGAGGAGGGCGTTCGCGGCCGCCAGATCGAGCGTAAAGGATTGATTGCAGTAGCCGCGGAGGAGAGAGGCAGCGGGCTGGGGCGGATCCGTATGCAGCGCCTGCGCAACGCCTCGGCGGCCAGCTTGATGCCCTTCGTGGAGGAGTCGATCGAGCCAGGCAGCGTGGTTCGCACCGATGGCTGGCTGGGCTACGAGCCACTCGAGAAGAAGGGCTATCGGCACCACATCGTCTTCCTCAAGGGTCGCCGCGAGCAGGCGTCGGAATTGCTTCCGCTGGTGCACAAAGCGATCTCGCTGCTCAAGCGCTGGTTGCTGGGTACGCATCAAGGGGCGGTCAGCCACGAGCATTTGGACTACTATCTGGACGAATTCGTCTTCCGGTTCAACCGGCGCAGCTCACGTAGCCGGGGCAAGCTGTTCTACAGGCTGGTTCAGCAAGCGGTCGCTGTGGAGCCGACGCCGTATCGCTCGATCATCGCCCACTGGGACGCCGAGCCGTTCTGAACCCCAAACACAAGATGTTGGGGTCACCTGAGTCAAGTGGATACCCCACCTTCTGGAAACTTGGTTCTCAACGAGCTGAATTCTTCAGATTCATCAATCAACCTCAGGGCGTCGACATATTCTCTAAGGGTGCCAATCGCCCTTCGCAGGAAGTATACTTTTTGCGCCTTTACTTTGAAATGCCTGCGGCCACTCCGGGCGAGGAACTCGTCGTCGTACAGAGCCATCGCTTCGAGCCGGAGGTCCTCAAACAGTACGAAAACGCGAGCGAGGTGCCAGTCAAACGGCTTGTCAGAGCGAATAGGTCCGACAGCTCCACGTACTTTTCTCGGTGACTTGGTCTCAAACCTCATGTTCTCACACTGAAACAGGCCCTTCGGCGACTCAGGCCAAAATCCCTTCGATCACATTGCCATGTACGTCGGTAAGCCGAATATCACGTCCCGCAAAACGAAACGTCAACTTCGTATGGTCAACCCCCAGCAGATGCAAAACCGTGGCGTGCAGATCGTGAATCGTCAAAACATTCTCAATCGCGCGATACCCATACTCATCCGTCCGCCCGAAGATCGTGCCACCCTTAACACCGCCGCCCGCTAACCACAGGCTGAAGCCGTAGGGGTTGTGATCCCGCCCATCCGCCGCTTGCACGAACGGCGTTCTCCCGAACTCACCGGACCAGAGAACAAGCGTGTCCTCCAGCAGCCCTCTTGCCTTCAGGTCCTTGATCAACGCCGCAATCGGCTGATCCACCTGGAACGCATTGAGCCCGTGGTGCTTCTCAAGTTTGCCGTGCTGGTCCCAAGGGTTGCCGAAATTCTTCTCCCCGTGGGTCGGAACCATCGTTAGCTCGACGAACCGCACACCGCGCTCGACCAGCCGCCGAGCCATCAGGCACTGTTTCGCGTACGCCACTTTCTGCGGATTGTCCGAGTCGAAACCGTACAGTTTCTTCGTCGCTTCCGTTTCACCGCTCAGGTCAACAAGATCCGGCACGGCCGTCTGCATCCGGTAAGCCGTTTCGTAGTTGCGAATCGCGGCGTCGATCTGCGCATGCCCGCCGGTGTCATCCAGAAAGCCACGGTCCATGTCTTCCACGAATCCGAGCCGCGCCCGTTGCAGCGCATCGGACTCCTTCGGGCGGATGTTATTCAGCGGCTCCTCGCGGTCCGGGTACAGAAACGAGCCTTGGTGCGTCGCCGGCAGAAAACCGTTACCGAAAACGTTTACGCCGCCGAGTGGAATCCCGCCGCTACCCAGCACAACAAACCCCGGCAGGTTCCGGTTCTCTGTCCCGAGCCCGTAGCTGGCCCAGGCGCCCAGGCTCGGGAAGCCCGTAAACGGCTGCCCGCCATGAAAGTAGAAGTTCGCCTGGGCATGCTCCATGAACTTGACGGTCATCGAACGAATCACCGCCAGCTCGTCCGCCACCGAGCCCATCTGCGGGAACAGATCGCTGACCGGAATACCGCTCTCGCCGTAGCGGTTGAACTCCCAAGGACTCGGGAAGATGTTGCCGTCCTGGTTGAACATCGTCCGCTCGGTCTTGAACGGCATCGGCTGACCGGCTTCCTTCGCAAGTCGCGGCTTCGGATCAAACGAATCGATGTGCGAAACGCCGCCTGACATGTAGCAGAAAATGACGTTCTTCACCTTCGGCGGGAAGTGAGGCTTCTTGACCGCGAGTGCGCCGGCCTCCGCGGCCGGACCGGCATACGCTCTGTCGGCCATCAGCCCGGCCAGCGCCAACATGCCGAAGCCGGTCGAAGTGCGCCGCAACATCTCACGGCGCGTCAAATACGGGCGCAAGTAGCGATCACGTGTCATTGCCTGCTACCGAATATAGATGAACTCCTTGAAGTTGAAAAGCGCATGGGCAAAGTCCTGCCAGATTCGGCGATCGCCCGCGACGTCATCCGGAATCACATCATGCTCAGCGGCGAGCTTCGCGACAAATGTCTGAGCCCGATCGACTTCATCCGAATCCGGCACACGCCCCAAGGCCCGAGCGAACATGCGTCCAATCCGCTCCCGACTTCCGTTGCTCGCGCCCACCGTACGTTCCGCCCACTTCCGCGCCTGCTCAATCACAAACGGGCTGTTCATCAGCGTCAACGACTGCGACGGGACATTCGTTACATCGCGCTGCCCGCGTGTCGTCGAGGGCTTCGGCGCATCAAACACCTCAAGAAACGGATTCGTCAAGTTACGACGAATCTCCAGATACACGCTGCGCCGCCCCTCGCCATCCAGCGGCCCCTTCTTCTTGTCACCCTTCGCCTGCCCCGTCTCATGCGCATAGTAAGTCGTCACCGACGGCCCAAACATCTCGGGTTTCAGCTCCCCCGAAACAGCCAGCACGGCGTCGCGAATCTCCTCGGCCTCCAAGCGCCGAACATTCGCGTGTTGCAGCAAACGGTTTTCCGGATCCATCGCCAACGCCTTCTCCGAAGCGGCGCTGCTCATCCGGTAGGCGCGCGACGTTGCCAGGAACCGAATCATCTTTTTGATGGACCAACCCTCTTTGACAAAATGATCCGCCAGGAAATCGAGAAGCTCGGGATGCGACGGCGGCGAACCAAGCTTGCCGAAGTTGTCGACAGTGCGGACGATGCCATGGCCGAAGAGGTGCTGCCAGATGCGGTTCACCGCAACCCGCGCCGTGAGCGGGTTACGCGAGTCCGTGACTTCTTCCGCCAACTTTAACCGAACCGTCCGCGGATCATCAAACGGCTCGCCGCCCAACGCCGTCAAGAATTTTCGCGGAACCACATCCCCAGGTTTCTTGTAGTCGCCGCGAATCAACAGCGGCTGATCCGGCGCCGCTTCATCCAGCAACCCCGGCGCCCTCCGTGGGATCGGCACCTCACCTTCCAGCCGCCGGTACTCCGCCACCAGCGGCTGCAACTCGACAAGCTGCCCCATTGACCGCGGCAACAAGTCACGACGAACAAAGTAGTCCAGGTAAGACGCCTGCTCCTCGGTCAAAGCACCCCTGCGCCAAGCCTCGACGGCTTCAATTAGCGTATCCCCATACCGGCCGGCCAGTTCCTCGCGCGACGACGGCGGCTCGCCCTGCAATAAATGCGCGATGGGTGGAATAACTTCCCGCGGCGTCTCGTCGTTGTTGTGAAACACCACGCGGTCCACTCCAAAATACGAGCGGCCATCGGGCAGGGGCGCCGGCTTCGTCTTGCGGTGCGTATAGTCATCAACCGTCGCAAACTCCAGGTACGCCGTAAACCCCTTCCAGTAGGTCGTATCCCACCGCACCCATTTCATCTCGTCGTCGAGAAGGTCGTGGCGCTGCCCGTAGATGCCGCCGCGCGGGACGGCATAATTCTCGATGATGAGTTGCACGGCACCCACATTCCCGCCCAGCACGCGGAAGCTGATCGAGTCGTGCTCGATACGAAAACGTGGCGACTGCAAAATGCCGTTGTGCTTCGGCGTCAGCAAGTGGGTATAAACGCCGCTCGGATAAATGCCCTCTACAACCCGGTCACCGTTCGGCTGGACAAAGAACTCGCCCGGCCCCGCCGGCGTCTCGGGCATTCCGGTGCCGTATCGCAGCCACGCGCGATAGTCCTCACCGCCGGGACGCCACACTTGGTCAAAGTTGGCTTTGTTGAATTCCTTTCGTGCGCTAATCTCCTGTCGCCAGTGTTCTCGTAGCCTCGTCCACACCGCCTCCAACCCACCCGCATCGCGACCCCGCGAAAGCTCCCAAACAGCCAGCGGGCTCTCCTCATCACAGGCCGCTTCCTCCAGGGCTTTGCGGATGGCGGCGTCCTGCTCGAAGGTCAATCGCACTTTGAGCAGGCGCGCCGCGTCGATCCAGGCGTCGGCCAGCTCGCCCCGGATCTTCTGCTTCAAAGCGGCCAGTTCCTCGCGGTGGACGTTGAGATGCTCCGGATTGTCGATCGTCGTCTGAATCGGCCGCGCACCGTAGAACGTGCCGAATAGAGAGTAAAAATCCTTCTGACTGATCGCGTCGAACTTGTGATCGTGGCAGCGCGCGCAAGAAACGGTCAGCCCCTGAAACGCCTTGGAAAACACGTCGCTTTGGTTGTCCGTCCACTTGACGCGGTCCTCCCATGCCTCGACCGGTTGGAAGGCGTGCTCGACCATTCGAAAATGCGCCGGGCCCAGCATCGACTCGTTCGTCTTGCCATCCAAACTCCAGCGAGGATCGGAGAGCAGGTCGCCGGCGATATGCTCGCGCAGCAATTGGTCGTAGGGAACGTCCTCGTTGAGAGCGCGAATCACGTAATCGCGGTACCGCCACGCATAGGGAACATCGGGGTCGCCTTCACTGCCGTGCGACTCGGAAAACCGCACTAAATCCATCCAGTGTCGCGCCCAGCGCTCGCCGAAACGAGGCGATTCGAGCAAGCGATCGACGAGCCGCCCGTAAGCCCGGGGCGACCTGTCGTTGACAAACGCATCGATCTCTTCCGGCGTAGGAGGCAGGCCCGGCAAAGCAAACGAAAGCCGCCGCAACAGCGTATACCGGTCCGCTTCCTTAGCGGGCGTAAGTCCCTCGGCTTCGAGCTTCCGCAGAACGAAACGATCGACGTCATTCAGCGGCCACTCGCGCTTCCTCACCTTAGGTGGACTCGAAGGCCGCACGGGATGCCACGCCCAGTGCGCTTGCCGGCGCGTTTCCAGATCAAACTCAGACGCCGCGCTCTCCGAAGCCTGATCCTCTTCCGCCGGCCACGGAGCGCCCATCTCAACCCATTCGACAAGCGTCGCAATCTTCCCGGCGGCCAGCTTCCCGGTCGGCGGCATCTGCATCAACTCGCCGCGCACGGCCTGAATCAAGCGGCTCTCATCCGGCTTGCCGGGCACGACTACAGGACCCGACTCGCTCCCGCGCGCGAGCCCGCCCGGACTATCCAGATGAAGCTTTGCGAAAACCGGCTTGGCCTTCGAGCTGTGGCACTGATAGCAGTGCTCGGCCAACAGCGGCCTCACGTCCGTCTCAAAGAACTCGATCTGCGCGGCGGTGGGCGCCGCCCCCGATGCAACAGCAAGAGGCGCTGAGTGAAGCACAACAAGCGCACACACCAGACCACTGAAGTAGACCTGAGCAAGTGTGTTCCGGAGTGGCAGCAGCAACATTCTCACAGCCCGGCCAAGTAACGATTCGAAGAAAACACCTCTATTGTAGACCGCGAGGCGACCATCTCTCACTGCCATGCGGGCGGGTTTTATTGGAGCAAACGCTATTTGAACACCTGTCCTGCCGTGATATGTTGGAGGAGTCAAGGCCCGCATGCCCCGCTACAAGTTCTTCCATCTGCGCGATTCGTCGGTTCAAAGGTTCAGAGAATCGGCGCCCAAGCCGAAGCCGTACGGTCTGCGCCGGCAGGACTACGAAGAAATGGGAGCCATCGAAGCCACGGGTCCCTACGGAGCCTGGAAACAGTTACGGGAAAACTCGGGGGAGAGAGCGGAGCAGCGTGAGTTTGGCGTTGGGGACGTACTCGAGTCGGAGGCCTCCGATTTGATCGTCCTTAACCATTGGGGTTTTGATGATGCCGAGTGGCGGCTCGCGCACTCCGCCGCTGAATTCACAGAGACCGAGGTTGCCGGTGAGGCCGTCGCGGTTTCGCCGTCATAGTTCCGAAATCCTGCGGGCGGTCCAAATCCATTGAGTCAGCGTTCGACAGAGGAAACGCGCCGGAAGGCTCGTGCCGGGTTCTGGCGATGCATGCAAGGACCCCGACAATGGATAGGCTGAATTCATTCGCCGTCGTAGCGTATCTTGTGGGCCCTCTCGCGGATTTCGTTGACGGTCTACGGCGGGGCTTCACGCCTGGTTGTACGCATCGCGCCCATGTGACCCTGCTGCCCCCGCGTCCCTTGCGGGGAGACCCTGGGGAAGCCATCGAGTTCTGCCGTGAGATTGGGGGGCGAACCGACCCCTTCGAGATCGCCGCGGAGGCCGTTGACAAATTCGATGCAACGGATGTTCTCAAGTTGTCGGTGCGGCAAGGGGCCGATCAACTGCGCCGACTGCACGGAGAACTGAACGCCGGCCCCCTGCTTCAGGAGGAGAAGTATAGCTACGAGCCGCATGTCACCCTTGCCCAAGACTTGCCCCCCGAACTCATCGACGACTGCCTCGAGAAAGCGCGCGCGAGCTGGAAGCGATTCAGTTCCTCGACAGCTTTTCCTGTCCGCGCTCTGACCTTTGTTCAGGAAGGCGTAGGCGACCTGTGGAGTGACTTGGCATCCATCACACTCGGCCATGACTCGACAGGTCGGTCCGCTTCTTCCCGTGGCGATTCGAGTTGAGACTCCTCTCTCGGGTCGGCGGGTCCATCCGTCTGAAGCGGGGCGTTGAAGACGCGCATCCGAAGCAGCGCTCCCCGATTTGAGAGCAACGCAAGGCATCGTCGCGTGAGACGAGGCACGCTGGATTCTTGTCGCAACGTTGGAATCGGCCGCGTCGCGCGCCTCGCTGACGTCGCACAGCGTCGTGTTTCAAAAAAAAGATTCTCGTGCTTCTACGGCGAGGCGGTCCCAGATTCGCGGGGCGCCACGGTTCGGTTCGCGTTGGCGATCTCTGCCTCACTTAAACAGGAATAAGTTTTCTTCTTTTGTCTCGCATCTCAGTGGATCGTGTGGAAGGGGCGTATTTACAGCCTTTCAGTGTTGTCGGAGATTCCGTGACCCGTCGCAAGGTTCTGTCGCGCCGGCCGTCTCCACTCCCTCGCGTCCACACGCCGTACCCTGGCGTGAGCATGCCAACCCCTTCTCGGCCGCGTTGGAGGGCGTCGACATCCGCTCTACGTAAAGCAAAGACACCAGAAAATGTTTGGAGAATGCGGGCCGTCATGTTAAAACATTTAAGACGAACAATGTTTGGGGCTCTGTGCGCAGATGTTGTTCCGTGCAACACAACTGGCGGGGACTGAATCCCTCGCTGTTGATTTCTACGAATGAGGTGAATCGCTATGGCGAAGAAGAAGGCAGCTCCGAAGAAGGCAGCTCCGAAGAAGGCAGCGAAGAAGGCAGCGAAGAAGAAAGCTGCTCCGAAGAAGAAGGCAGCGAAGAAGAAGGCTGCTCCGAAGAAGGCAGCGAAGAAGAAGGCTGCGCCGAAGAAGGCAGCGAAGAAGAAGGCTGCGCCGAAGAAGGCAGCGAAGAAGAAAGCTGCTCCGAAGAAAAAAGCTGCAAAGAAGAAGGCAGCCAAGAAGAAGAAGTAGTTCGTTGTAGAACGAGCCCGGCTACAGGCTGCCGGTTTGCGATGGCAGCCTGGAAGCCGGACACGGATCACCGGTTTGCTTGGAGATTTTAAGTCCGTGGGAAGAGTAGGCAGCCCGAGAGGGCTGCCATCTTTTTTTGTGGGAAGCCTCGCGTCCCCGCGCTCCCCGGTACGCGCCCGGAGCTGTCGTACAATCAGCGACAGGGACCGCCGAAGACCAACATGATCGTTCGTACGCAGATCGTCTCGTTCGACGAGCTACAGCTCGACTGCGGCGAAACTCTCAAGCCTGTCGATATCGCCTTCGAGACCTACGGGTCGCTCGACGAAGAGAAGGCCAACGCCGTCCTCGTGCTGCACGCTTTTTCGGGCGACGCCCACGCCGCCGGCATCAGCGACGAAGACGGCAAGCCCGGCTGGTGGGACAGCATGATCGGCCCCGGCAAGGCCTTCGACACGAACAAATACTTCGTTATCTGCACGAATTGTCTCGGCGGATGCCGCGGCACCACGGGTCCCGCTTCCATCCGGCCGGACACGGGACGGCCTTACGGTTCTTCGTTTCCTCACGTCACCACGTCCGACATGGTGCGGCTGCAGAAGAAGCTGGCCGACCACTTTGGCATTGAGCGCTTGCTCTCCGTGGCGGGAGGCTCGATGGGTGCGATGCAAGCTCTGCAATGGGTTGTGGATTATCCCGATGCCGTTGCCTGCACGATTCCGATCGCCGGAACGCACCGGCACTCCGCGCAACAGATCGCGTTCAACGAAGTCGGCCGTCAGGCCATCATGGCCGACCCGGATTGGAACAACGGCGACTACTACGACGGCCCCGGTCCCGCGCGAGGCCTGGCCGTTGCGCGCATGGTCGGACACATCACGTATATGAGCGACGACTCGATGCACGAGAAGTTCGGACGCCGCCGCCATGAACCGGAGCCCGATGCCAGTGGCATGTTCGAAGTCGAAAGCTATCTGCGTTATCGCGGTGTGCAATTCGTGACGCGCTTCGACGCGAACTCATATCTGCGCATCACGCGCGCCATGGATACGTTTGACGCGGCGGAAGGCTTCGAGTCACTCGGAGAAGCCTTCGAACGGACCGAAGCGCGCTTCCTCGTGATCAGCTTTTCCTCCGACTGGCTCTATCCCACCTACCAGTCGCAAGAGGTCGTGCGGGCGTTGCGCAGCCGTAACCGCGATGTCGCATACGTCGAGCTGCCGTCCAACTATGGACACGACGCCTTCCTCATCGAATCCGGCGAGCAGACCGAGCTCATCAAAAGCTTCCTCGAAAACACTTACAAGCGGCTCCCCCTCCCTGCGACTCAAGCCGGCGCCTAACCGAGCCGCGGCCAAACCGAGCCGTGACCGTGAGGGAGCGGTCCGAAAACACAACCCACAACAGCCAACCAGCGGTGAAAAAATGGGGACTGTACCAAGCGTCGCCCTCGTAAACTCTTTGCTCGCAGCCCTTTCAGGCGGCGCGCCGTGGACTGTCCCCATTTTTTCAGCCCCTGAGGGAGCGGTCAGAACGCTATTATGAATCCGACCTGAGTCCTTTCTCCTATCCAGCCCTCTTCAGCGGCGCCCATGATCGGCCAAACCATCTCGCACTACCGCATCACCGAAAAGCTCGGTGAAGGCGGCATGGGTGTGGTCTACAAAGCCGACGACACCAAACTCGACCGCCCGGTGGCCCTCAAGTTCCTCGCGCCGCACCTGCTGCGGGACGACGAAAGCCGGAAGCGTTTCGAGCGTGAGGCCAAGGCGTCGGCGCAACTCGATCATCCCAACATCTGCACCGTCTATGAAATTGACGAGGCCGACGATCGAACTTTTATCGTCATGGCCTTCCTTGCTGGCCGAACGCTCAGTCTTAAGATCGCCGAAGGCCCGCTTAAGCTCTCCGAAGCTCTCGCGATCGCCATTCAGATGGCTGAAGGGCTGGAAGCCGCGCACGAGAAAGGCGTCACCCATCGCGATATCAAGCCCGACAACGTGATGCTGACGAAAGGCTCACGCGGGCTTGTGAAGTTGATGGACTTCGGGCTGGCGCAACTGGCCGAGAGTTCGAAGCTCACTCGTGAAGGAACGACTCTCGGAACGCCCGTTTACATGTCTCCTGAGCAGGCGTTGGGAGAGACCACGGACCGCCGATCGGATGTTTGGGGACTCGGTGTCGTTCTTTATGAGATGGTCGCCGGTAAGCCGCCTTTCCGAGGTGAGATCGATCACGCTGTTATCTATTCCATTGCCAACGAGCAGCACGAACCGCTAACGGCCGTACGCACCGGTGTGCCGAAGGACCTGGAAGGAATCGTTGACAAATGCCTGGCGAAGGAAGCCGAAGAGCGCTACCAGCATGTCACTGATCTGCTTGTGGATCTGCAAGCCTGTCGCCGCGCTCTGGAGCCGCAAGCTCAGAAAACTTCCCCAGGTCCGGCACGCGCCAAGCCGCTCACGCCGATTGTCATTGGTGCCGCCGCCGTGGTTCTGCTCGTGGCAGTTGGCCTTACTTGGTGGCTCACCCGTTCATCGGAAACAGCCGCTCCCCCTCAGTACAGACTGACTCAAATCACGCGTGACACCGGCTACACGGCTGATCCGGCTCTGTCTCCGAACGGGCAGCTTCTTGCTTATTCCTCGGATCGTCAGGGCGACGGCAACCTTGACCTCTGGGTGCAGCAACTGACCGGCGGGGGAAATCCGGTCCGCCTGACGCAGCACGAGGCCGACGACTACAGGCCGTCATTCTCACCCGACGGTAGCCGCATCGTCTTTAGCTCGGGCCGCGATAACGGCGGGATTTACGTGGTTCCGGCGCTGGGCGGAAGTCCGACACGCATTGGACGTGGCAGGCACGGGACGATCATATCGACACCCCGTTTCTCTCCAGATGGGAAGTGGGTCACTTTTTCTCGACCTAGGCAAGATCGCGGTTTTCGAACGTTCTCCCATATTGAGATCGTCCCGGCTTCCGGCGGTCCACTGCGGGTCGTGGAGGCAGGCCTGCCAATGGCCAGGGCACCGATCTGGTCACCCGACGGACAGCATCTGTTGTTTATGGGGAGCGAGGAGCCGGGTGGAATTGGCAAGCAGGAAGACCTCGACTGGTGGCTTGTGCCCGCCGCGGGGGGCGAGCCCGTTCGACTAGGAGCTAGCGAGCTATTCGAAAAACATGGAATCGTAGGAGCGAGAATCACCGGGAGGAGAGTGAGGCCGGCTCCTCGCGCTTGGCTAGCTGACGATAATCGAGTGGTCTTCGGCGGGGCGATCGGTGGTGCGGCAGCCAATCTGTGGCAGGTTCGAATCTCACCCAGTGACGCCAGACTTGTCGGGGAGCCCCAGCGATTCACCTCGGGAACAGGCGAGGAAGACCCTTCCGCCTCCCAAGACGGCCGAATCGCGTTCGTCAACCCAGCCCGCGATTGGGATATCTGGAGCCTGCCGCTCGACGCTAATCGCGCCGAGGTCCGCGGAGAACCGGAGAGGGTCGTCTCAGCACTGAGCGACGAGCTGTACCCATCGATCTCGGATGATGGGCAAAAGCTTGCCTACGTGTCAGACCGCGCCGGTAACAGCGATATCTGGCTTCATGACCTGGAAACCGGCGAGGACACGCCCATGACGATCAGTCCCGAGAGGGAGCACCGCGGAACGATTTCACCCGACGGTTCGATGATCTCCTTCGTCCGCACGGAGCAAGACAAACGCGACCTATACGTCATGGACCTCCTCCAAAGGAGAACGAAGCTGTTGGTCGAGGGCGTCGGCAGCATGTTTGACTGGATGCCGGGAGGCAAGCGAATTCTGTACTACACTCCGTCACCTATACGGTTCAAGACCGTGGATGCGGAGACAGCCGAACAAGCCGATGTCGATCTCACGCACCCCGAGTACTACCCGGAAACGCTTCGATTCTCTCCTGATGGTGAGTGGCTTGCGTTCAATCTTGCGATCCAACCCGAACGGCCGCTCTTCATTTCCCGTATCGAGCAGGGCCAACCAACCGCACACGACGAATGGATTCAGATCACCGAGGGTTCGATCGCTAGCCACCCTTGGTGGTCGCCCGACGGCAATGTACTCTATTTCCGTTCCCGTCGCGACGGGTTCCACTGCCTCTATGCCCAGCCGTTGGAGCCCGCAACCAAAAAGCCGCAAGGGCCCCTGAAGTCGATCCGGCACTTCCACGGGCGCATTCGTACTAGCGGTGTCGGCAGCGGAACCTTCGGCTATGCCATGACCCACGATCGTCTCTATCTGCCGCTCGGCGAACGCAAAGCCAACATCTGGCTGGCCGAGCCGGTGGAAGCAGAATAGACCGGCCGTCACCGGCCAACACACCGCCCACGAACCCTCGTTCCAAGTTGCTCCACAAGCCGAGCCGCGAGAGCCAACGAGCGGACCCAACTCATGCCCACCTGAGGACCATCCCTGTTTTGAGAGTCCGCCCACGTTGTGGAAAGAATACCGTCGGTTCGGCTGGAGGTCGCACCGCTCCCTCTGGGTCTGTGAAAAAACGGGGACTGTACCAAGCGCCGCCCGCGTAACTCCCTTGTTCGCAGCGTTCACACGCGGCGCGCCGCGGACTGTCCCCAGTTTTTTTACAGCCCCTCTGGTCGCGGCTCCGCTGGAAGATGCTTGCCGGGAGGCGAATGATCAAGGATTGAGTATTGTCGTTTCGGGTCAGCCGCCAACATCGCTGACTATAATGATCTAGATAACCTATGGCTACCGCCGAAGCAGCCCTCAGCACCATCGTGTCCGATGTCCTCGGGCGCAAGGACTACGCCATCATCGGCGAGATGGTGGAGGAGGGGGCCAGTGTGCTTGACCTCGGTTGCGGTGAGGGCGAGCTGCTCGGTTGGCTCGTTGACCAGCGCGATGCCAAAGCCCGTGGCGTCGAGATTTCGCCTGAAAAAGTCCGCAAATGTGTTGCCCGCGGCCTGTCGGTTTACCAAGGCGATATTGACAAAGGACTCGCCGACTACCCCGAACAGTGCTTTGACTACATCATCCTGAGTCAGACGTTGCAGGAAACACAGCACCCGCTCAACGTCTTGCGGGAGATGGTTCGCGTCGGACGCCGGGCCATCGTGGCGTTTCCGAATTTCGGTCACTGGGCCGTGCGTGCGTCACTGATGCGCACCGGCAGGGCCCCCAAGGCCGATCACCTGCCGTACGATTGGCACAACACGCCCAATATCCACTTCCTGACCGTGCTCGATTTCGAAGAGACCGTCCGGCAGGAGGACCTCACGATCGAGCGCTCGTACTTCCTTCGCAGAGGCAAGCGCATCAGTTGGTGGCGCTCGCTCCGGTCCGACGTCGCGGTTTATCAATTGAAGAAGTAGAGATTAGTTACCGGGAAGCGCGGTTTTCGCGACGCGGGCATCCGACTGCTTCGTTGACAGCAAACACCCTGCGTACGATAGTAGTAACGGAGCGTTGTGTACTTGAACTCGCCCCACCGTATCTTCCGTTGCGAGAACGCCGCATGATCCCTCGAAGGGTCACGAGCCTGCTGGCCGGCCTGCTGGTTTCGGGTGTCGCGTTGAGCGCGCCGCCCGTAAGCGACCCCTTTACGCCCCAACAACGCGGCTACTGGGCTTTTCAAAAACTCGAACGCCCCAGGATCCCTGTAGCGGAGAGCCCCGGCTGGGTTCGCAACCCCATCGACGCCTTCATCGCCCTCAAACTGGAAGCCAAGAAGATCGCTCCCGGCGAACGCGCCGACAAGGTCACGCTCATACGTCGCGCCTATTTCGATCTCATCGGGATCCCCCCTACACCGGAGGAAGTCGCGGCCTTCGTCGGAGACGATTCACCAGACGCATTCAGTAGAGTCGTCGATCATTTGCTCGCCTCACCTCACTACGGCGAACGTTGGGGACGCCATTGGCTCGACCTCGCCCGCTACGCCGAAAGCGAAGGTTTCAAGGCGGACGAGACGCGTCCCAATGCTTGGCGCTATCGCGATTACGTCATCCAGGCCTTCAACCGCGATAAGCCCTACGACCTCTTCGTTAAGGAGCAGATCGCCGGCGACGAACTCTGGCCCGACAATTTCGACGCCCGCATCGCGACGGCTTTCAATCGCAACTTCCCCGACGAATCGAACGCCGCGAACCTGCGGCAACGCCGTCAGGAAATCCTGCACGATATCACCGATACAGTCGGCTCGACTTTCCTCGGCCTTACCTACGGTTGCGCCAAGTGCCACGATCACAAGTTCGATCCGATTCTTCAAAAGGACTATTACCGCCTGCAGGCCTTCTTCGCCAACACCGCCGAGGACGACAACGTCATCCTTCTCGGCAAAGAAGAGTTGAAGCAGTACGAGCGCCAACTGACCGAGTGGGAGGATGCGACCCAAGACATCCGCGCTCGCATCGAAGAACTCTTTCGCCCTGATAAGGAAAAGGGTTGGGCGCATCAGGTCCTGCGGCGCACGCCGGAAACCCGTGAGATGCTCGCGCGACCCGTCGATGACCAAGATGCCTATCAGCGACAGATCTACCGCAAGCATCGCTGGGAGATGGGTTTCATCTACAGAGAGTCGCGGATGGCCAAAGGCCTGAAAGACGAGAACAAGGAGGAGTACGCGAAACTCCGCGCCGAGCTCGACAACTTCGAGCATCTCCATCCAGGCGAGCCACCGAAGGCGACGGCCGTGCGGGACATCGGCCGTGAAGCGCCGCCGACACGCATCCTTGGAATCGGCAACTACGATGCACCCGGTGAAGAAGTGGCCCCGGGCTTCCTATCCATCCTCGACCCGAAGCTGGCCACGATCCCCGCGTTACCCGAACTCGAATCAACGGGTCGCCGCACGGCGCTGGCGAACTGGCTTGCCGATCCGAACAACCCGCTCACGCCGCGCGTCATGGTCAACCGCATCTGGCACTACCACTTCGGACGCGGCATCGTCGCCACGCCGAGCGACTTCGGCCTTATGGGCGAATCCCCAACCCATCCTGAACTTCTCGACTGGCTCAGCGACGAGTTCATCAAGAGCGGCTGGAGCATCAAGCACATGCACCGGCTCATCATGAACTCGGCTACGTATCAGCAGACTTCCACCTATCGCGCCGACGCTGACAAAGCGGACTCGCTCAACAGGCTCTTCTGGCGCTTCCCGCCTCAACGACTCGAAGCCGAAGTCATCCGTGACGCGTCGTTAAGCGTTGCCGGGATGCTGGACACGACGATGGGTGGGCCCAGTGTTTATCCGCCGCTGCCCGACGGAATGCCGACGCCGCGTGGCGGCTGGGAAATCTCCGAGCATCTCGCGGGCTCCGGCCGCCGTAGCGTCTACATCTTCGTCCGCCGTAACGCGCGCTATCCGATGCTGCAGGCGTTCGACATGCCCGACACCCACGAAAGTTGCTCGCGCCGTACGGTCACGACGACGGCGCCGCAAGCGCTCTCGATGCTCAACAACAATCAGGCGATCCGCTGGGCCCAGGGCTTCGCGGGACATGTTTTCGAACGCAACGGCAGTGATCTGGGTGCGAGCGTCCATGACGCATACGAGTTGGCCTTCTCCCGCGTACCCGATGGCTGGGAAAAAGACAAGGCGCTCACCTTCATCGACGAGCAGACACAGCTTGTTGCCGAGCGCCACGAAGACGGCGGTGTGATCGCGCTCCCTACCTTCGTTCCCGAGGATGTTGGCGCGGACCGTGCAGCCGCTCTCGTCGATTTCTGCCACACGCTGCTGAACGCGAATGAGTTCGTTTATCGTTACTGAACAAAGGCATAGGCTGATCAAAGAGAATGCCTGACCAGCGACCCAACCGCCCAATCGCTTCCCGGCGCCGATTCCTCACGCGGGCCGGCAGTGGGCTGGGACTCGTCGCGCTCAGTCATCTGCTCGACAGCAGTGGTGCGCTGCCGCGTGCCGCCGCCAACCCGCTCGCCGCGAAAAAACCGCACCACGCGCCAAAAGCCAAATCGGTTATCTGGCTTTTCATGGAGGGCGGGCCCAGCCATATTGATCTGTTCGACTACAAGCCCGCGCTCGACAAAATGGCCGGTCAACCCATGCCGGAGTCCTTCGGCCGCCCCGTTACGGCTATGGGTACGTCCGACAATACGATCCTACCCACGAAGCGCGTCTGGAAGCAGCACGGCGAGAGCGGTCTGTGGGTATCCGACTGGTATTCACACGTCGCTGAGCACATTGACGACATCGCGGTCATCCGTTCCTGCTGGGCAGATGGCCTGAATCACGTCGGCTCCGTCTCGCAGATGAACACCGGATCGATCCTCGCCGGCCGGCCGTCTCTCGGCGCCTGGGTCAAATACGGCCTCGGAACCGCCAACGAAAACCTTCCCAGCTTCGTGATTCTGACGGACAATAAGGGCGTCCTCGGCGGAGCTAAGACCTGGAGTTCCGGCTTCCTCCCTGCCGTCTACCAAGGGACGCCGTTTCAGCAGGACGGTCCGCCCATCCTCGATCTCGCGACACCCGAGACCATCGGTGACCGCCAGCAGCGCGGCAAGCTGGATCTTCTGCGCGACCTCAACCTCCACCACGCCAAAACGCGCCCCGACGATAGCGACCTCGAGGCCCGCATCGAATCCTACGAACTCGCCTACCGTATGCAATCGGCCGCGCCCGAAGCCGTCGATATTCAGAGCGAGTCGGAAGCCACGAAGCGGCTCTACGGAATGGATGAAGAAGAGACCGCCAAGTTTGGCGCGAACTGTCTGCTTTCGCGCCGGCTTGTTGAACGCGGTGTTCGCTTCGTTGAATGCTACTGCGGCAGCGGCAGCGGCTGGGACGCCCACCGCGACATCGAAGGCAACCACACGAAGTGGTGCAAGGCTTCTGATAAACCCGTCGCCGGTCTGCTCGCCGACCTCAAGTCACGCGGCCTGCTCGACGAGACTTTGGTCGTGTGGGGCGGGGAATTCGGCCGTACGCCATTCAACGAAAAGGGTATCGGCCGTGATCACAACCCCTGGGGCTTCACGATCTGGATGGCCGGCGGCGGCATCAAACCTGGTCAGGCGATCGGCACGACCGACGAAATCGGTCTCCGCGCGGTGGACAAACCTTATCACGTCCACGACATTCACGCGACGATTCTGCACCAGCTAGGGTTGAATCACCTCGACCTCACCTATCTTCACAACGCGCGCGCGGAACGCCCCACCGTCAACGGCGGGAAGTTGATCGAAGAGGCAGTCGGGTAGCCGGCGTGATTGGGCTCGGCGACAGACCATCGAACCCATCATGCTGAACACCGTGCTTTATAGCGTCTCCCGTCCCATCTTGATCCTGGTGCTTGTTGTTTCGACCTGCTCCGCCGCGGAGACGCTGTCCATTAGCGGACAAGTCGTCATGGAGGACGGTTCGCCGCCGCCCGGATTCGCGTCGATTGAACGACACTGCGGTGGGCAAAAGTTTGTCGAAACACAAACCGACCCCAAGGGCCGATTCACTTTCACGGTCGTCGGGAGCCATGACTCGGCGGTCATTGATGCAAGTCAGTCGCAATCAGCGCCGGGTGGGGGTGTGCGGCAGGGCTTCGCCCTTGGTACCTGGGATCTGTCGGGTTGTGACGTTCGGGCCGTGCTGGCGGGGTTCCGGTCGAGCCAGTACAAGCTGGGCATGCGCAGTATTTTCGATTCTCCTGACATTGGGTTGATCCATCTCCGTCCGATAACGCAGGCCGAGACGGCGCGGGTCAGTATCACGAGCTTGAACGCTCCCCCCAAGGCGCGAAAGGCGTTTGATCAGGCGGTCAAGGAACTGGCGGGCGAGAATGCGAACCTGCCGAAGGCCGTCATGCGGCTCGAGAAAGCCGTAGCCGCTCACCTGACCTATGCCGCCGCTTGGACCCTGCTGGGCGAAACGCGGCTCCGCATCAAGCAGAGCGACGATGCCGGCGAGGCCTTCCGGCGAGCGATCGATGCGGACAAGAACTATCTCCCGCCTTACCTACCGCTGATGCGCCTGGAGATGTCGCAAGGGCGTTGGAAGTCGGTCGCGAGCTTGTCGTCACACACGCTGAAACTCGACCCACACACGACCGAGGCGGAATTTCACTATGCCGTCGCCAGTATGTATCTCGGCGAGACCGCCAAGGCGAAGGAACTTGCCCTGTCGGTGCAATCGAGCAATAGTGCCGCCGCCTTCCCTCTTACACACCATCTACTGGGTGTGATCTACGCGCAAGAGGGAAATGCCTTGCAGGCAGCCGACGAATTTCGCGCCTTCGTACAACTTCAGCCCGACTCACCCGTGGCCGAAGATGTTCGCAAGCAACTTTCCGATTGGGTCAGCCGTGGGTTGGTGAAGGACCCCGCCCCGTAGCAGTCCGTGGCGGAAGTGGGCGCGGTGAAAAAAGGGGGACCGCCATCCGGTTTTCGCTTGCCTAAGTGCTTTGTTCCCAATGAGCCTCGGTCGCGAAAATCGGTGGCTGTACCCTTTTTTCGCGCATATGCATCGGCGCGCCGAGCATGAGCCGAGGCAGTATCGGCGCTCAGTTCAATCACCGGCTCAAGTGAATCCGTCGTAACCGCTTTCGACTCCGACACGTTGTTATCAATCAAGGAGGGTTCCCATGCCCAAAACGGTCGACTTCCGCATACTGCTTCTCGCTACGCTATTCGGTTTTCTCGGGGGCGCACTGTCGAGTATCGCTCTGCCACAACTGGCGTTCGCCCAGAGCGAACCTGCCGACAAGATCGTGGCTCATGAATTTCATGTCGTCGACGACGCGGGCAAACTCGTTGGCGTTTTCGGCGCCGTCCCCAGCGGGCGCCGCCAACTCGGGAGCCGTAGCGAGAAGGGGGTCGTCGTCGTGCCGCCGGTTCACGGAAAGATCATGCTGTTCAACTCAAACGGCAACACCATCTGGTCTACGCCCAGGGGTCTCGTCTATCCGCTGACCTCCGAGACGACTCCCTAGCCCGCTTGGCACCAAAGTCCCACGGCCAATGAACAGATCGTCCCATTGATCTGAGGTAAGAACCGGGCCAAAATCTAAGTAGGAGCTTGCCCCTCCGATCGGCTTTCAGAGGGAAGGGCAGTCTCACTCAGCAGGCCCGATCCCAATCTGGAGTGCGGTCGTTTGGTGAGGCCAGGAAAGAAGGGACAGGTTGCTGTTCGCTGAGAAAAGCTTGCCTATGTGAGCGTATCGTCGCACGATGGCAGCAGCCGGGGAAGCGGAGGCGGGCTCTGCTGGAGAGCACCCCGCCGAGGAATACCCGGCTGCGGACTCATCGAAACGATGAGCGCGGGGTGCGGCCTCAGTGCCGCATCCCGTCTTCGCCAACACCGGATCGGATCGATAGATCCGCCCCTGCCTGGAAAACTCCGGCGGCGTTAAGCCGCCGTCCCGTCCGCCGCGAACGCTTCTTCGAACTCCACGGGCGGCACGTACCCTAACGCCGAGTGGAGCCGCTTGCGATTGTAAACCCGTTCGATGAAAGCGCCGATCTGGGCCTGCGCCTCGGCCAACGTGGCGTATTCGTTGCAATGAACTTCCTCGGTTTTGAGAGTCTTGATGAAGCTCTCGGCGAAGGCGTTGTCGTAGGGGTTTCCTTTGCGACTCATCGAGATCGTCACGTCGTTTTCGCGCAGCTTGTCGACGTATTTGTGCGACGCATACTGCGTACCCTGGTCGGAATGATGCAGCAAGCCTGGTTTCGGCCGGCGCTGCCGGAGAGCCTGCTCGAGAGCCGCAAGCGGCAGTTCGGTCTCCAAGCTGGGGCCCACCGCCCAACCCACGACACGTCGCGAGAACAAGTCCAAGATCAGCGCCGCGTAGACGAACTCGTGAACGAGTCGAATGTAGGTGATGTCGGCCGCCCACAACTGATTCGGACCCGTCGGTGTGAAATCGCGCGCCCGGTTCGGATAGACTCGCCAACCCTGTGTGGAATCGGTCGTTTTCTTCGATCGCCGCTTGCGCAGGCGCAGTAGATTGTCTTCGCGCATCATCCGTCGAATCCGTGTTTCGCCGACCTGCCAGCCGCGTCGTTTCAGTTCCCCTGTCAAACTCCGATAGCCGTAGAACGGATTCTCCAACGCCGCTTCGTGCAGTGCGTCGCGCAGACTCATCTCCCACTCGCTCTCGCGCCCCGGCTTGCGATACAAGCTTGCTCGCGAGAGTCCGCTGAGCTTGCACATTTCGCGAACGCTCAGCTTGCCCTGCCACGCCGCGGATCGGATCAGTTCGCCGATCCGCCGCCGCCACTGACGAGTGTTTTGTGGCGTAGATCTTCGACACGTCGCAAGGCTTGCTGCAAAAAATCGATCTCGAGGGCTTGTTGGCCGATCTTGCGTTCCAGCGCCGCGACGCGGGCTTCGTCTTCGCGGCCGCGTGCGACGCGTGGTTCAGCACCGGGCCGCCGCCCCGAGCCGGGAAACGCCTCGCCGCCGTAGCGCTCCAGCTGTGCGGCCCAGTCGTAGAGCTTGGCGCGCTTGACATCCAGCTCCCGCGCCAGCGCCGACCCTGACTCGCCTCCCAGCAGCCGTTGCGCCGCTGCCACCTTGAACTCCTTCGTGAATCTCCTCTGGGACATCTCATCCTCCTCTCCATTCGATGGTACGCTGTCCCTCCTCTACTGGTCTCATTTTCCGTCCGCACTCCAATCTGTCCCGGCAAGAGGGTTCGGCGGTAGAGCTTGAAATGAGTTGGGGAGCGCAACAAAACACTGAAGCCGAGCTGCCGTCTCGCCGCCGGGCCGCACGCGCCGACATAGCCGGTGAGGCCAAGCTCTCTTGGATGGAGCCCGACAAGCGCTTCTACACGCAGCCGGCTCTCGCGATCGATCGGTCGGAGGAGGGTTACGCCTTTCGCCTCGACCGGCCGCCGGCACTCGGACAGCGAATCCAAGTGGACCTTCCGCCCGCCCGCCGTTATTGGGGCACCGTTAGGAACAGCACGTGGGTTGATGGCATTTACCGGGTGGGGGTCGAAATCGATCCTCAGCCCCTCAGCTACGACGAGTAGTGGTGTAACTCCGCCAACGAACCTAATCGTCCGCTTGGCCGTCGAGCGCTCGTTGCACGTCGGGACGCAGGTGCAGTCCCAGGTCATTGAGCTGACGCGAGGGCACCGTCGACGGCGCTTCACACATCAAGTCCGTTCCCTTGGCTGTCTTCGGGAACGGAATGACGTCACGGATGGACGATTCACCCGCCAGCAGCATGATCATCCGGTCAATCCCCAGTGCGATCCCACCGTGTGGCGGCGTACCGTACTCAAGGGCTTCGAGAAAAAATCCGAAACGGTGGCCGGCCTGCTCGTCGCTAAACCCCAGTGCCTGGAACACTTTCGCCTGCACATCGCGGCGATGAATACGAATCGACCCCGAGCCCAGCTCAATGCCGTTCAGGACAAGGTCGTAGGCTTTCGAGCGGCAGCGATGTGGTTCTGTCAGCAGATAGTCCAAATCCTCATCGTGGACCGACGTGAACGGGTGATGCGCGGCGTTCCAGCGTTGCTCATCTTCATCCCACTCGAACATCGGGAAGTCGGTGACCCACAGAAAACGAAAATCCTCCTTATCGAACAGCTTGTGGCGGTCTTCGTACTTCCGCGCGACCTGAAGGCGGAATTGGCCGGCGGCCTTGAGCGCGGTCTCCTCCGGTTTTGGCCCCTCCGGTTTTTCGCCGATCACGACCAGGACAAGCAGGTCGCCTTCTTCGACGCCGGCGCGCTCGCGGACGGCCTTCATTGGCTCGGCAAAGTCGCGATCCAGCCGCTTCATGTCGTCGAATACGCGCAGTCCGAGCTCGCTTCCCAGCGGCTTTAGCTCGTCACGCTCGCGGCGCGTCAACGTCCCCACGGCAGGCACACGGATCGCCATGAACGGCATCCCGGGCTCGATGGGAAGTTCGCCTTCCGGGAAGAGGTCGTCCACGCGCGCCATGGCGGGGACTCGCAAGTCCGGTTTGTCACTGCCATACCGCTCCATCGCCCGCGCGTAGCTCATGCGCGGGAAGGGTAGCTCCGGGACCTTATGTCCGGCCGCCGCGGCCACGCTCTGCATCATCCGCTCGATGACGTCGAAGATGTGCTCCTCCTGGATGAACGACATCTCGAGGTCGATTTGCGTGAACTCAGGCTGCCGGTCCGCCCGCAGGTCCTCATCCCGGAAGCACCGCACGATCTGGAAGTAGCGGTCGTAGCCGCCGATCATCACCAACTGCTTGAAGAGTTGCGGTGACTGCGGCAGCGCATAAAAACTCCCCAACTGAAGACGGCTTGGTACGAGAAAATCGCGCGCCCCCTCGGGCGTCGAGCGAGTCATGAACGGCGTCTCAATCTCGTAGAAGCCTTGCTCGTCAAGCGCCGTGCGGATCGCCAGGTTGACCTTGTGCCGCATAATCATGTTGCGCTGCATATGCGGCCGGCGCAGATCGATGTAGCGGTACTTCAGGCGAACGTCTTCTCCCACCGACGGATCTTCTTCGATCAGGAAAGGCGGCGTGCGCGACTCGTTCAGGATGTGGATCTTCTCCGCGACAACTTCCACTTCACCCGTATCAAGCTCCGGGTTAATTGTGTCTTCATCGCGCCGAACGACAGGACCCTCTACCGCCACCACGAACTCGCTTCTGAGCAGTTCGGCGCGAGCGTGAACATCGGCCCGCTCCTGATTGAAGACGAGTTGTGCAATACCCGAGCGATCCCTGAGATGAATGAAGATCAGGCCTCCCAAGTCCCTCCGCCGATGAACCCATCCCATCAATACGACTTGCTTGCCGACATCGCCGGGACGCAGATCGCCGCAGCGGTGAGTGCGTTTCAGGTCGCCGAGAAAGTCGAGCGTAACGGACCTAGGGCTATTGGTTTCCATCTGACGATTGTGATTCTTCCTTGTATTCGCGGCCGAGCTCCACATAGCTCGCGGCGTTGCGGCGGATGCGTTCGCGCTCTTCATCGGATACCGGCCGGCGTACCTTTGCCGGCGCCCCCATCAACAGGCTGCCCGGCGGAAACTCCGTGCCTTCCGCGACCAGAGCGCCGGCGGCCACGATGGACCCGGCTCCGATCGTTGATCCGCTCAAGACGATCGCACCCATTCCGATCAAACACTCATCCCCGATCACGCAGCCGTGCAGCGTCACCGAGTGCCCCACGACCACCCGCTCGCCAACGATCAAAGGCTTGTCGCGGCCGACGTGAAGACAACTGTTGTCCTGCAGGTTGCTCTCGTTGCCGATCCGGATCGAGTTGACATCGCCGCGGATCGTCGTATTGCACCACACGCTGACCCGGTCGCCGAGCTCGACGTCGCCGATCACTTGCGCGCCGGCGTCAACGTAGGCCGTATCGGAAAGCGTAGGGTAGCGGCCCCGGTACGGTCGAATCATAGCGATGGAGGAAGCGGGCCGCGGTGCGACACAAGGGGCTTGTTTCCGGCGAAACGGGTACTCGTGAGCGGCTCGAAGGGCTGACCAACGCTCGAGCGCCGGGAGAATTCAGCGTAGCACGAAGAAAAGAAGCAACGCCTACGCGCAACCAGCCGCAGCATGCCACGCGTTCGCGCTACGGGCGGTTCGCTCTCTCATCGTGAGGAACTCCAGCAACACGATCATCTTGTGCGTAACATACTCCGTTTGCTTGATCGCCGTCCGGCCGCTGCCCGCCAGCCGCTCCGATTTGTGCCGAGCGATGCGACGCTGCTCGTATCGTTCAATGGCCCGCGCTCGGCAGCCGCGGGTTTCGGTTTCGTCGTTCAATGCGGGGTCGAGGGTTCGCGCTCCGAAGTAGGCCGCGATGTATCGCAACTCGTCGGTCGATAGCCCCTCCAGAAAATCTCGAGCTGACTCACGCCCTCCGAGCCGGCTCATGGACGATAACGCTTCAACGAGGTTTGTTCTAACAGTGACGGGATACACCTAAACGCCCCTCCGGAGTAGTACCTAGTGACAGGATGGTAAAGGGTTATTATCGCGCGTTTCATCACAGGCGTGCAACTTAGTACTAGCAGAACGCTTAGAATAGAAGCACCACAAATACGTGGTGTTATGGCGATGGTTGTTTTCCGGGCCTCAGGTGTCTGTTTGGAGCCCTGAAGTGCAACTCCTCGTTCCATGCGGCTGGCCATCGGTTGACACCAGAGCCCCCCGTCAGGCCCCAAAGGCACCTAAACGGAGAATAGGAATACTAGAACTATGTTGGCCGTTGTGTAGCCGGCACTTCTCGCCACGTGGTGAGAAGTGCCGGCGAACTTCCCCTTTCCGGGGCTGAGAACGGCACTGACAAACTAGACCACTGAGCGGCGATGCGAAATCACGGCGATGTCGTGAACAGCCCGTCGTGGGACCAAGAATCAACAACTTACGGCCAGCCAGTGCCGTGCTACTCTCGGGCCGTTAACTTGACAGTACCGACTTATCAGCCTTGAACCATTTGAAACCTCCGAACACGAATCCGTACAAGTACGTGGAGCCAAACCCTGCCGCAACGACGGGGGCAGCGTAGGGTGCCAGCCACGCCACAACCAGAGCCACATTGACCAGGCCGATGGAGAAAGCCGACTTCGTGGCACTCCTGATGAGCCCCGGCATGCGGTAGGGCAGGAGCATCGACACGGCATGCAGTGTGAATACGGCCGCGAGGGCGATCGCGACATCGAAATTGAAGACTCTCGCCAGAAGCAAGACGAAGAACAGGTGGCGAATCATCTCATTGGTTGGTGAGCCGACTCCCACGGTTGATCCAGGAACGATCCGTGAAACGACGCGGATCAGCATCGCTGTCACCGCGGCCACGGCCAGGACGCCGCAAATCCAGCCGTAGTGCATGCCGACCATCAATACGAATGCCGTGTGCGCCACGGCATCGCAGACGTTATCTAGAACTGCCCCAAATTCGCTCTTGATGTTGAGCTTGACCGCGACGATGCCGTCCAGGTCGTCCATGATGTTGTTGAGAACGATGAGCGGCAAGATGTACCGGTAGCCGTCGTCGAGAAAGAGCACACAGACGGGCAGCACACCCAGGAGTGAGAGGCCGTTCGCCAGGTTTCTGACGATCCGATCTCTTCCCTCCATCAAAAAGCGCGCTTGTGCCGGCATCGCTGGACCAGATCAGCCCGCTGCTCGCAGCACGAAAAAGTGATTCGTTAGGCGCGGGATCCGCAGCCCCAGCGCCTCGGACGCCCGAACAGCCAACGGGTCGCTCAAGCGTAGGGACCAGTAGGCGAGACGACCGACGATGGGGGTCAACCGCAATGGCTTCGGCATCATCTCCTTCCACTTGCGAACGGACTCACAGCCGATCTGAAGCAGTGCATAGGGCGCGTTCAACTCGACAGTTGAAACAGTGAGTCCAACTTCTTCGAAGATCCGCAGGTACGACGGGACAGAGCGGTACACTGCCTGATACTCTCCCTGGCGCGTGACGGTCCCCTCACGCACGGTGGTCTCCCTGCACAGGATCATGCCGCCGGCATCGAGGAAGGGGACGAGCTTCCGGAGAAGCGAAATCACGTCTTCGGTCTTGAGGTACATCAGCAGGCCGCCGAAGAACATCAAAGAATAGACGCCTTCCGGCTCAAACTCGGATACGCTGCCGTGGAGAGTCTTGACATTGGCGTAGGGAGCGCAGCGGCGCTTCAGATCGTCATACAGCGACAAGCTGGCCTCGATGGCGACAACGTTGGCGAACCGCGGGGAGAAGAACTCGGCCCAGTAGCCCATGCCACTTCCGAGGTCCAACACGGTTCCGTTGGTGTTGGCGCCAGCGATGAGGCGTTGGACAATTCTCGATTCTGCCAAGAATCGAAACCGACCCGCCCCCGTGGGGAAGCCAAATCCGTCCATCATGTAGGGCGCGAGGATCGAGGGCTGAGCGGCGTTCCAGTATTGGTGGACAGTCGCGTAGTCCAGCTCAGCCCTGCTGGACTTCAGACGCTGATCAAGCTGCCTCACGAGGTTGGGGACCGGCGGCGCATCGTCGTCCTCGGTTTAGCCGAGTCCCGCGAAACCGCGGGTTTCACCCGCGATGTGCATTTTTTTCGCTTCGCGGCGACGCGAGTTCGCGAACAACCTCTCGGCGGCGCACAGATCCTCGAGCGTATCGATTTCGTACCAGTTCCCGTCGTCAAAGGATACGGCCCGCGCATCGAATGCTCCGTCGACGGTCATGTCGCTGAAAACGGCCTCGTAGTAGTCGTTGACCCTGCCCGAGGAAACGTACGCATCGAGACATCTGCTCATGCGGCGCCAAGTGGACAGCGAGAGGCTGTGGATGTTCACGGTCTTGTAGGCGAGGGGATCTCGTGTGTCGCCACCTCCCAACTGGAACGCAATGACTCGTCCCGAGTCGTCCAGGGTGACGGTAGTACCGTCCATCCACGGCTGTTGGGTCGCGAGAGCGATCCTGTCCGGGTGCAGCATCCCTGACAGCAGACAGGCCTCGAAGAAAAGGTCACACTCCAGGAGGAGAAACGACCGCTCGATTGCCTTCCGGGCCAACCACAGCGAGTAGAGGTTGTTCGTCGTTCGATATCGTGGGTTGTGGATATAGCTGACTTTCAGATCGGACACGGAGCTACCCAGGAACTCTCGAATCTGGTCGGCCTGGTGACCGACAACGACGATCAAATCCTCAAACCCCCAGTGCTCCAGACATGCTATTTGTTGCTTGAGGATGGGGACGCCGTTGACTTCAGTGAGGCACTTGTGGCTGGTGTCCGTTAGCGAGCAAAGTCGACTGCCGGTTCCGGCTGCGAGCAGCAATGCGGTTCGTACGCGGTCGGGTTTCAAGATTGAGCCCCTGTCTGTTCCCATCGAGATCCTTTTCCATCGTCCCTAGCCCAGGATTGCCGGTTTGGCAATCCTGGTGCAGACAAGCGTAGCAATTCCCGCGACTGCGCGGCAACGCTTTCCGTATCGCCTTCCGGTTCCAGCTTTGTGTCTTCGGCTCTATAGACCACGCTCATCCCGCCCTCGCCGAGCTCTCGGTGATCTTGTAGTGGCTGATGGTCTGGCCAATCACGACACGCTAATTCTATCGCGATCAGATACCGGGTGAGAACCGATGTCACTCGCTATCAGTCGGAGCCCGACCCAAACCATTGGTTTGGGGCCGGCTTCCGACCGTCCGGCAAGCTGAGTGGACTCAGGGAGCGGGCAGGTGGAGAGAAGGCGTGTTTTCCCGACGGCTAGCGCCAGAGGCGCTGCTGCGGGCCTTGAGGGCAGATGGCATCGGTGAGACTCGACGGTACGTAGCTCGTAACTTTCTTCATATCAATATTATACAGAGATTCTACCCGAATAATTTATGATTTGGCTTGGCTACCGCGATCAGAAACTCTCTTTGGTTTCAGTGCTTTAGCTACCTGCATACTGGGCTTGAGAAGCAGATCTGACTGTCCCCCTATCAAGGTCGAGGTTGGAGGGGCTTGACGGCATTCGTACCCCCTCCGCCAAAAACTTAGTCACAAGCCCAGAAAATATTTCTAGCCTCTAGTTTCAATAACTTAGCTCCCGCCACTCCCGCTAGCCCACCACCTCGGGTGCATACTATTCCCGGGAGAGCGTATTCCAAACTCCTCCCCTATTCCGGCCGAAGGTGCGCCTGCGCAAGCAACGGAGCGCCCGATGTAAATCGGGCGAACCGCGCCGCAAGCGCGGAAACCTTCGACCCTCTAAACAACCACCGCCTGAAAGGCGGTGGGTTCATTTACGACTGAAAGTCGGCTTGCGGCTGAAGCCGCCTGAAGAAGCCCCGGCTCAGAGCCGGCTCAAGGCTTGGTGGGCGTTGTGATCTTGAAGCCCTGGTCGTCTTCGTCCCATTGCTGCCTCTCAATGTAATTCTTAATCGTTTCCTCGTCCACTGCGCCCACCGTCGCGCAGAAATATCCCCGCGCCCACAGGTGCTGCCCCCAATATCGCTTCCGCAATTCCCCAAACTCATCTTGCAGCCGTCGCGACGACCTGCCTTTCACATACTGCACCAGCTTCGACGGCGCCAACTGTGGCGGTGCCGATACCAATACATGCACATGATCCGGCGACACAGCGCCCCGAATCACCACCACTTCTCGCGCTTGACAGCTCTGCCGGATCAGATCCCGTGTCCGCTCCGCCACCCTGCCCCGCAAGACTTTGTAGCGATATTTCGTGATCCAGACCAAGTGATACTTGATGTCGTAGACCGCGTGCGCCCCTCGCCGATATTCGCCCATCCTCCTATTGTCATCCAGACCCGCTTGAAGCTGACCGCCTGAAAGGCGGTGGGTTTAGACCTGGTGATGGAACTAAATCAAAGTCAGGAGAAATCACCATGTCCACAGCAGCACAGCAGCAAGCCAACAAAGAAAACGCGCAACATTCCACCGGCCCGCGCACCGAAGAAGGCAAACAGCGTACCTCACAAAACGCACTCAAACACGGCCTCTACGCCACCGACCCGCTCATCCGCGGCGAAGACCCCGACGACTTCTACGCACACGGCGCCGAGCTCGAGTACCAACTCCGGCCGGCGAACGCTGTCGAGGAAGACCTCGTCGAGCAAATCATCGACATCACCTGGCGCCTGAAACGCTGCGCGCGCATCGAGTCCGCCGTCATCAACGAGCTCTACGACACCGTGGCCGCGCAGCCGCAAAACCACGACAAAGACCCCGATGAGATACTCGGCAAGGCCCTCACCCACAACGACGCTCTCAGCCGCCACAGCCGCCGCGAGGCGCAGCTCGCCCGCCGCTACCACGCCGCCATGAAAGAGCTCTGCGAAGCCCGCAAGCGACGGGCCCAAAGCGCCTTTTTCAGCGGCCTCGATGCCGCGCTGCGGCCCAAACCACAGGCCGAATCGACAGCCAACACCGATCCCGCCCCCAAGACCAACGGCGACGCCGAAATGACGGAACCGACCCAATCCGTCGCAACTCTATTAGAATCAATAGCCCCGATCAACTCCCCGGACCGCGAGCCCGACCCAACCGCCCCCGGCATCAGCGACCCGCATCCGATCCAGCCGGAAACCCAAGGCGAAATCGCCAATCAGGAGGCCGCCAAGTAACCCCAACCCCATCTCCCCACCACGAACCACCCCACCCCAAAAACACCGTGTACCACACCTGCGCCCAGTTCGACCGCAAGTCAGCGTCGATCCACCGCAGGTGCCGGATGCCTGACGAAACCGGATGCGTGTGCGCGTCAATGAAACCGGGAACCACCGTCTTGCCACGCAGGTCGATCTTCTTCGTGCCGGCCGCCGCCAGGTTCAGCACTTCATCATCGCTCCCAACGGCCAACAGTCTGTCACCCGCAATCGCGACAGCCTGAGCCCGAGGCTGCCTCGCGTCGACCGTATGAATCGTCGCGCCGTGAAGAATAACGTCCGGCCGCGTCCGCGCCGCTCGCGCCGAAGCAGCCGCCAGCATGCCCAGAAATCCTCGGCGAGTTGTCGTGGGAAACATGGTAAACTCCTCCGTGCGAAAAGCGTGCGTCCCCGACCACCTGTGATGCCTCGATCTGTCCTGGCCCGCCGAAGTGTCCTGCGCAAGCGCTTACCCAGATTGAACCTCGTCGACTTCGTTGACTTCCTCCAGCAGCGCCCGCGCCTCCGCTCGCTGCTCGGCCGTCCCCAGCAGAGCGAGCATGTCCCCTGGTTCTATCACCCAGTCCGGCCCGGGGTTCGACGTCACTATTTCGCCCCGCCGGACCGCTACTGCCGACGCGCCGGTGTTCTTGCGGATGCCAACTTCTCCGATCGTCGAGCTGGCAACGGTCGCCGCCTCGGGAATCGTCACCCAATCCAGCTCCAGGGCGTCGCCCGCGGTGCGCAGATGCGTCAGCAGCTCTCTGTATCGGCCGGACAGGGGACCTTGCCGCAACGGCTGATAGAGATCTCCACGGACAACTTCACTGAAGCGCTGAATCTCGTGTGTTGGAACCGAATAGTGCAGTAGCACCTGGCGGGCCAGTTCCAGGCCGGCTTCAAACTGCGGCTGCACGGCCTCGTAAACTCCCAGCTCATTCAGCTCACTGAGGTGCTCATGGTAGAGCGCCCGAGCGACGACATGAAGGGAGGGATTCAGATGCCGGGCTTGCTCGACGGTCAGCCGTGTGCCCACTGCGTCGGGCAACGTCACCAGCAGCAGCCTCGCCTTCTGCACGCCCGCCGCCTCCAGTACCTTCTCTGCTGAAGAGTCCCCCCAGACGACCGGGAGCCCTTGCCGCCGGGCGGTCTCTGCTCTCTCATGATTCAGCTCGATCACCACAAACGGCAGGCCGACCTGCCGCATGACTTCCACTGCCGCCCGCCCCGAGCGCCCCAGTCCGGCGACGACCACATGCGCTTCCAGACCTTCCGAGGGGACATGGGCCACGCTCGCGGGCCGTTCGACGGGCCGATAACGTCTCCACACACCATGCAGGGGCTCAGCAAGACGAGCCAGGCCGGGCGAAAGGACCATCGTCGCCAAGGTCACCGTCAAGGCCAGTGCATACTCTTCCTCAGTGAAGTTCCCCCCCTTTTGCCCGGCGCGAGCCAGTACAAAAGCGAACTCACCGACTTGCGACAACCCCAGCCCCACTGCCCAGGGCACCATCTCCGAATAGCCAAAGGCACGAACCATCAACCCGATCAGGGCGGCCTTGAAGAACAAGACCAGCCCTATCGTAACGGCCACCTGCGTAAAGTGAGTCCCGATAAGAGCGAGGTCGAGCAGCATCCCGGCCGACGCAAAGAAGAGCAGCCCGAAGATGTCCCGCAGGGGCACGATGTCGCTCAGAGCTTGATGACTGAATTCGGATTCGCTAAGCACCATGCCGGCCACGAACGCACCTAGCGCGAACGAAAGCCCGAAAAGATAAGTTCCATAGCCGACCCCGACGCCCAGGGCGACGATCGTCACCAGGAAAAGCTCCCGGGAATTCAAACCGGCGACTTTTCTAAGAAACGCCGGAATGAGCCTTGTCCCAAGAAAAACCATCGCACCTAAGAACAGCGCACCTTGGAACACCGCTTGTGCGAGCGCGGGCAGAGCGTTTTGCAGGTCCCCAAGCTTGGGCAAGAGAATGAGCAGCGGTGCCACCGCCAGATCTTGAACCACCAGGATCCCGATCATCACGCGGCTGCTCAGCCTGCGGGTGGCCCCCTGCGCCGTCAGAATCTTGATCACGACCATCGTGCTCGAAAGCGAAAACATGGCTCCCAGCCAAAGCGCGGGCTCGTGGCCCCAGCCAAGCACCGTGCGGCCGAGGCCATATCCGAAAGCTGCAGTCAGCAGAATTTGAATCGGCCCGCCGATGACCGCCACGCGCCGCACCGACCGCAGGTCGCGAAAAGAAACTTCCAGGCCGAGCGCAAAGAGCAACAGGGCCACCCCGATTTCCGCCAACAGCTCGATGTCGTCGATCTCGACGACCGTGGGGCCGGCGGTATGAGGTCCCACCATCACCCCAGCCAGGATGTAGCCGACCAGCAGCGGTTGCCCAAGGCGCTGTGCCAGGAGCCCTCCCAGCAGTGCCGCGACCACAATGAGAACAATGTCAGCGGCTATACCCACAGGCAACGATTGTCCCATGCCCCAGCAAACTGGGTTGCAAGGACCGATGAATGGACAGGAGGTAGGACTGGCACTTTCGGGCCGTTAGGCGAGCAACAAACGTGAGGTTTGCAGGCCTGCTAGGGAAGGGTCCCGCCGTCCGGCTTAGGTGGGGCCGAGGCTGCGCTTTGCCTCGTGTTGCGTGTAAGCTTCTCGTGCTCCTCGCGCGCGACGACGCATCGAGGATGCTCGGCGCCGCCGGAATTGAACCTGCACGCTAGCCAACCCCCTACTTGCGCCAGAACCAAGGCGTCAGCAGAACGAGCGCGGAGTAGAACTCGAGGCGACCGGCAATCATACAAACACTCAAGACCCATTTGGCTCCGGCAGGCAGCCAGCCGTAGTTGTCGAACGGCCCAACTCCTCCAAACGCGGGGCCGATGTTGAATACCGCGGCAATGGCCGCGGTGAGCGATGTCAAGACGTCCACACCCATTGAGGCCAGCAACAGAGACGCCGCCAAGACGATGGCGGCGGCAATGTAAACCGGGTTCAGCAAGCTTAGGACTGTCGACTCCGGGATGACGCGCGATCCGAGACGAACCGTGAACACCCCGCGCCGCTCCACCATACGCTTGAGTTCTCGGTCGACCACCTTGGTGAGCAGCAACAGACGCGCAACCTTGAGACCGCCCGACGTAGAGCCCGTACAGCCGCCGACGAACATCAAACCCAGAAGCAGCATTTGCCCGAGCGGATGCCACAGCTCAAAGTCGTCCGTCACAAGTCCCGTCGTGGTCGTAATCGATGTTACTTGAAAGAAACCGGCGCGGAGCGCGGGCTCCCAGGCATAGCCGTTGTGAAAACGGAGCAAAACCGTGGCGACGACGCCGGCCATGAGAAGGATGCTGACGTAAGCCCTAAGCTGGACATCCTTCAGGACCGCGAGAGGGCTTCGCTCCAGCCAAAACCGGTAGTGCAGAATCATGCTGATTCCGCCTAAGAACATGAAAGCGATAATCACGTATTCCACAGCTGGGTTCTGAAAGCTCGCGACGCTGGCGCTGCGGCTCGAGAACCCGCCGGTGCCCAAGACTGAGAACGTGTGGCACAGCGCATCGAAGTTACCCATTCCGGCCCAGCGCAGGGCGATGTACGAAGCGAGCGAAAGCCCCAAGTACACTTTCCACAGCGCCAATGCTGTCTCCGTAACCCGCGGCTTCAATTTCTCTGAGGCCGCGCCAGAGAACTCAGCTTGATAAAGGCTTACGCCGCCGTGTCCGACGAGAGGTAGGACGGCCACCCCGAGTAATATGATTCCCATCCCGCCGAACCAGTGGGTGAGGCTACGCCAGAACAGAATCGGCTTTCCGAGCCGCTCGACGTCATTGAGGACGGTAGCGCCCGACGCTGAAAACCCCGAGGCGGCCTCGAAGAATGCGTCTATAAAGCTCGGAAACTCAGGCGAAAGGTAGAAGGGGAGGCCGCCAAAAACAGACACCGAAGTCCAAGTGGCTGTTACCAACAAAAGCGCTTCGCGATGACGAAGTTCGCGAGTGGGACGGGGCAGCAGAAAAGTCAAAAGACCGCCGGCCGATGCGCAGATGAACAACGAGATCAGCAACGGCCGAAGCGGTCCGGACGATGTCAACAATCCATACAGAATCGGCGCCGTCAGCGCCACCGACAGAAACAGGAGGAACTGCCCTAAGACGTAGGCGATTGAGTCGAACCGCAACACGGTGTCGAACCTACTCGTTCAGGGCGTCCCCCCGCCTACCGGAGACGCGATGCGGACGACCGCGACAAAGCTGCCCAGGCGTCCCCGGGACGGACGGAACCAAAACTACGGCGTGAACGCGGCGTTTCCCTTTTTTGTCGCCGAGGCCCGGCCCGGAGAGCAAGAAATTTGAGTGCAACGACCCGCTGGGACTCGCGCATCCTCATCCTTGAAGACCTCGCCCATTCCGCCCTCGCCGAGCCTTTCGAGCATCTTGTAATTGGCTGACGCTGTGGCCGACCACGGCAGGCCAATTGTAGCACTTCGCGGTTAGCTGGCGAAAACAACGGTGGTCTCAATGGGTCGATGCAACACTTCGCGCTACGGGAGAGCGTGAAGTGTAAGCGACAGAAACCAAAGGGGAAGCGTCGAGGATGCCGCGCTTCCCCAAACCTGCTGTTGAAGTACAAAGAGTTACGCAGTTGCGGTTGAGGCTTCGGCTTGTAGGCAAGCCACTTGTCCCTCTCAACGTTCGGCCCACTCCAGCTAAACGATTTAACGTCCTGTCCTTAACAACAGGAACCGCCCGAGTCGCCACCCCCTTCTCCCCGGAACCATCGAGGCAATAACCGCCCCTCGGCCAAAATCGAGTCACAAGCCAAAAAAATATATATCTCCCATAGTCCCAACCACTTAGCTTCAGCCCACCCCCGCTAACCTACCACCCCGGGCGCATACTATTCCCGGGAGGCCGCATTCTAAAATCCTCCCCAACCAAGGCCGAAGGTATGTCCGCGCAAACAACGGAGCGGCCACATGTCAATGTGCCGGCTCGCGCCAAAGGCGCGCAAACCGTCGACCCGCGAAATCAAACAACGGAGCGGCGGGTGTAAACCCGGCGGCCCGCGCCAAAGGCGCGGAAACCGTCGACCCGATAAATCGATCAATCAAAGTCAGGAGAAATTACCATGTCCACAGCAGCACAGCAGCAAGCCAATAAACAAAACGCGCAACATTCCACCGGTCCGCGCACCGAAGAAGGCAAACAGCGTACCTCACAAAACGCACTCAAACACGGCCTCTACGCCACCGACCCTCTGATCCGCGGCGAAGACCCCGACGACTTCTACGCACACGGCGCCGAGCTCGAGTACCAACTCCGGCCCGCGAACGCGGTCGAGGAAGACCTCGTCGAGCAAATCATCGACATCACCTGGCGCCTGAAACGCTGCGTACGCATCGAGTCCGCCGTCATCAACGAGCTCTACGACACCGTGGCCGCACAGCCGCAAAACCACGACAAAGACCCCGATGAACTGCTCGGCAAGGCCCTCACCCACAACGACGCTCTCAGCCGCCACAGCCGTCGTGAGACGCGACTCGCACGTCGCTACCACGCCGCCATGAAAGAGCTTCGCGAACTCCGCAAGCAACGTGCCCGAAACGCCTTTTTCAAAGGCCTCGATGCCGCGCTGCGGCCCAAACCACAGGCCGAATCGACAGCCGACACCGATTCCGCCCCAGACACCAACGGCGACACCGAAATGACGGAACTGACCCAATCCGTCGCAACTCTATTAGAATCAATAGCCCCGATCAACCCGCCGGACCGCGAACCCGACCCAACCGCCCCCGGCCTCAGCGACCTGCATCCGATCCAGCCGGAAACCCAAGGCGAAATCGCCAATCAGGAGGCCGCCAAGTAATCGAAACCCCATCTCCCCACCACGAACCACCCCACCCCAAAACACCGTACACCCCACCTGCGCCCAAAGCACCCACCGAACCCGGAACGCAAGTGACGGGCCCGCCTGCGGAACCGTCAATTCTGGCATCACGCCCCGCCGCATAGCCGGCAAGCGGGACGAGTGGACTCGGGTAACACGCGTCGGAATGCCATACTGGACCACAGATCCGAATCGCCCGCATCCCGCCACATTCACCCCCATGCTCAACCGCCGCTCCTTCCTCCTAGCCAACCTAACCGCCGCCTTAGCTCCCGCCGCTACGACGAAACACTGGCCGCGATTCCGAGGGCCCGGCGCCAAGGGCACCGTCCCCGACGACCCGCGCCTTCCCACCACCTGGAGCCAAACCGAAAACGTCGCCTGGAAGACCCCCATCCCCGGCGTCGGATGGTCGTCTCCCGTCGTTTGGGATGACCGCATCTATCTCACCTCAACGCGCAGCTCCGCCGAAGCCGAAACCATCCGCGACGGTGACTTCCTCGACACCGGCACGCCCAAAGACGCCCACCGCTGGATCATCTACACGCTCGACACCCGCTCCGGCGACATCGTCTGGGAAACCGAGTTGGCCAGCGGACTCCCCAGCGTCTCGCGGCACATGAAGAACACCTACGCCACCGAGACCCCCGCCACCGACGGCGAACGCGTCTACGTCCACTTCGGCCATTTCGCCACCTACGCCGTTGACCGCGCGGGCAAAGTCGTCTGGTCGAAGAGATGGTCCGCACCCGAGATCCGTTACGGCTACGGCACCGCCGCTTCGCCCATCGTCCACGAGGGCGTTCTCTATATCGTGCGCGACCACGAAAACCAATCCGCGCTTATCGCCCTGGAAGCCGCCACGGGCCGTGAGATCTGGAACGCGCCGCGCACCGAAGGCAGCGGCTGGGCCACCCCGCACATCTGGCAAAACGAGGTCCGCACCGAGATCGTCGTCTCCGGCGAGAAAACCGTCCGCTCCTACAGCCTCGACGGCAAACCCCTGTGGAGCCTCTGCGGAACCACCGCGCTCGCCATTCCCTCGCCGTTCTCGGGCGAAGGACTGCTATTCGTCGGTTCCGGCTTCCAGATGGAATCCGTCCGGCCGCTCTACGCGATTCGCCCCGGCGCGTCCGGCGACATCACGCTCAACAGCGGAGAGACGAGCAACAAACACGTCGCTTGGAGCCATCCACAGTCCGGCCCCTACCACCCCACGCCCGTTCTCTACCAAGGCCTTCTCTATGTACTGATGGACCGCGGTTTTCTGCTCTGCTACGACGCCAAGACCGGAAAGGAAATCTACGGCAAGCGCCGCGTCTCGCGCGAGGGCAGCCGGTTCAGCGCGTCACCATGGGCCTACAACGGACTGATCTTCTGCCCCGGCGAAGACGGCAACACCTACGTCATCCAAGCCGGCCCCGAATTCAAAGTCGTCGGGAAAAACAGCCTCGGCGAAATGACTATGGCATCCCCCGCCATCGTCGACGCAAGCCTCTACATCCGCACCCGCGGGAATCTTTATTGCATTCAGCGAAAGGAGTGAAACCGAGCTTTACACGCCAACGAGATCTTGTTCCTTGAGCGTCGGGAGCTTCTTGATCGTCTTGCCCGCCTTCTTCTCTGCAAGCCGCAGTTCGTAGATCTTCTGCAGATTCAGCCAGAACTCGGCGCTGGTCCCGAAGAAGTGGGCCAGCCGCAATGCCGTGTCGCCGGTGACCGACCGCTGCCCGTTGAGGATAGCGGTAATGCGGTTAGTGGGAACCTGAAGCTGCTTCGCCAACGCGGAAGCACTCATACCCAGTTCATCCAGTTCCTCGGCGAGATGTTCTCCGGGATGGATTGCTAGCAAGCGAGTCAATGCGTTTGTAGGCTGTGTTACGTCAAGCGTAACAGACAGATCGTTCATCACGTGACCAGCGGACAGTGCATGTCACACATCGTTCAGCAGGACGGCTCGCGAGTGTGCCCCCTCAACCCACAATCTCGTCAATCACGCGCCCGCCCGTATCCGTCAACTTCTTAAACCGCCCCGCATGCAAGTAGTTCAACCGGTTCTGGTCGAGCCCCAGCAGATGCAGAATCGTCGCATGCACGTCCCGGACCGGGATTTCCTCGTTCGCTGCCCGCACGGAAAGCTCGTCTGTTTCACCGAACGTCGCCCCGGCCTTCACATCACCGCCCGCCATCCAGACCACCAACCCATACTGATTGTGGTCGCGCCCCGGCGTTGGCGTGACAAGATTATTGTCAAACGGCGTCCGTCCCATCTCCGACGCCCACACGACCAGCGTCTCATCGAGCAGCCCGCGTGACTTCAGGTCCTTGAGCAGACCAGCCACCGGCTTGTCGACTTCATTGCAGTGCTTCGGCAGACGGCCTTCGATGTTGCCATGGTCGTCCCAACGGTCGCCGCCTGCCCCGTGCAGTACCTTCACAAACCGCACGCCGCGCTCAACCATCCGGCGGGCCAGCAGACACTGCCGCCCGAAATCTTCCGAGACCGGATCATCCAACCCGTAGAGCTTCCGCGTCGCGTCCGTTTCGCCCGCCAGGTCCACCAACTCCGGCGCTTCCACCTGCATCCGAAACGCCAGCTCGTAGGAAGCAATCCGCGCTTCGAGCTCACCCGTATCCGAACGCTCGTCGGCATGTTTCTCGTTGAACCAGCGCAACAAGTCAAGCTCCGAACGCTGCTCCGATTCCGTGATCCCTTGGCGGCGATTGAGATCAACGATCGGCGTGTCGCCGTTCCGAAACAAAGTCCCCTGGTAGGCGGCGGGCAGGAATCCATTTCCCCACACGTTCGCGCCGCCGATCGTCGCTCCCCGCCGGTCACCGAGCACGATGAACCCCGGCAGGTCCTGGTTCTCACTCCCGAGTCCGTAGGTCACCCAGGCACCGACCGACGCGCTCCCCGGAAACTGACTGCCCGTCAGCGTGTGGTAGACCGCCGGGCCGTGGTTATTGTTGTCGACTTTGATCCCGTGGATGAACGCCAGGTCGTCGACCGTACCGGCCAGCTCAGGCAGCAGGTCGGTCACCCAGCGGCCCGATTGCCCATGTTGGCGCAATGGCCAGTACGGCGGGATGATCCGGTTCGGCGCCGCCGAGAAGGTGTTGATCTCGCCTACGGTCCGGTTCTGCGCCGGCATCTGCTGCCCCGCCAGCTTGTCGAGCATAGGCTTGTGCTCGAACGTATCCATCTGGCTGACGCCGCCTTCCATAAACAGGAAGATGCAGTTCTTCGCCTTCGCCGGACGGTGCTGCGGCCGAACCGCCAGCGGATGCTCGAGCTTCGGAGCCGCCGCAGCGGCATCCGCCACCAGCATGTCGATCAACGCCAAGCCGCCCAGCCCAAGATAGGACTCGGACAAGAATCGTCGGCGTGACAAAGCGCGTCGCTGTTGATTGCTCATAACGGCCTCTGACTATTCTACCCTCAGCTACTCGACGTACAGAAACTCATTGGAATTGAAAAGAACGCGGCAGATCGAAGCAAGCCCGCCCCCGAACGCCGCAAACCTCGCCGCCTCTTCCCGCGTCGGCGGCCGGTTCAAAACAATCGCAAACGCACGCTCAATCTGAACCTCCCGGTCCGCACCTGCTTCGCGATGGATGCGCTCGGCCAGATTCCTCGACTCCTCGTGAACCAGATACCCATTCATCATCGAAAGCGCCTGCAACGGTGTCGTCGTAGCCACCCGCCTCGGACACGACTCAGCAAACGGCAGCGCATCGAAACTCGCCAGCATCGGCAACGGCAACGACCGCCGCTGGAAAACATAGATCGAACGCCGCCGGGCGTCCTCTTCGGTTTCGTTCGGCTCCCACATCAGCCCGCCGGTGCGGCCGTACCGCGCGAAATCCGCGAGATCCTCTGGCAACGGCGGGAAAATGCTCGGCCCATACATCTCAGGGTTCAGCCGTCCACTCGCATGTAGGATGCCGTCGCGGATCGCCTCCGCCTCGATGCGCCGCCGGTTGTAGTGCGACAACAGCCGATTGCCGGGATCTACCTCTTCCGTCGAACGCATCGGGTTCTCGGCCGCCTGCCGGTACGTATTCGACAGCAGGATGAGCCGGTGCATCGCCTTCATGCTCCAGCCTTGCTCAACGAACTTCACAGCCAGCCAGTCGAGCAGGTCAGGATGCGATGGCCGGTCGCCATTCTTGCCGAAATCACTTGGTGTGCGGACGATGCCCTCGCCGAAATGATGCTGCCAAATCCGGTTCACCATCACGCGTGCCGTCAACGGATTCCCCGGGCTCGCGATCCAGCGCGCCAGCGTCATCCGCAGACCGCGCGTCGGAAACTGGCGGTAGCGGTCCGTGATCAGCTCGGCGGGTTCGAAGTTCCCCGTGATCGCACTCGGGAATCCCGCCGTAACCGCTTCTCCCGGTTGCCGGTAGTCGCCGCGAATCAACACATGGGTGGGCGAAAGCGGAGGGCCGCTCGGCGGTCCGGGCACGTTGCGCACTCCCATGACGACCGGCTTCCAGCGTTCAAGCCGGCGGCGATATACATCCAGCGCGCCGGCGAGCTTCGTGTGACGATTCTTCTCTCCTTCTGTGAAGAAGGAATCCGCCGAATACTTCGCGCGAATCTCGGCCTGTACCGAATCGACGGTCAATGCTTCGAAGCGCGCCGCCGGATCAGCCCGGTCCTCCGCATAGGCGTCTTTCAGCTTCGCGAGCAACTCGGTTTCGTAGGCCTCGAGCGCTTCGTTCTCCTCTGGATCTCCGGTGCGGGTCGCGTCCCCGCGAAGCCGCTTATGTTTCCTCTGCTCAGCTTTCGTGAAGGTCGTCTGGCCTTCTCGCTTAGTCTCCAGCCGCAGGTCTTTGTTGGTGATCTCCTCGCCCTCGGTCTGCTTGGCTTTGGCGACTTTGAGCTTGGCGAGTAGTTGCTCTTCCAACTCATCCAGCTCTTTCTTTTCCGGACCTTCTTTCAATCGCTCTTCATACTGCTTGATCTTTTCTTCCGCCTTTGCCGCGAACGCCTCATCTTTGTAAGGAACTTCGGGACGTGTGATCGACCCTTGGCGATCCTCCACCTGAATCGCATTGAAAAACGCCTGCAGCCGATAGAAATCCTTCTGGGGGATCGGATCGTACTTGTGGTCGTGGCACCGCGCGCAGCCGATCGTCAAACCAAGGAAGATCGACCCCGTCGATGTCGTCACCTCGCTCAGATAGTTCTGCCGCACTTCCCCCGCGACAAGGTTCGAGCGATCCCAAGGCGCCGTGCGCAGAAATCCCGTCGGGATGTAACCCTGCGGGTCAGGGGCATAGTTATTGCGCGTCTTGCTATGCTCGTCGGCGCCCGCGAGTTGCTGAATCACAAACTCGTCGTAAGGCATATCCGAATTGAACGCCCGGATCACCCAATCGCGGTACCGCCAAGCGTTACCGATCGCGCCGTCACCCTCGAGACCGCTCGTCTCGCCGTAACGAACCAGATCCAGCCAATGCCTTCCCCAGCGTTCGCCGTAACGCTCATCGTCCAGCAGCTTGTCGATCAGCTTCGAGTAAGCATCCGGCGAGTCGTCATTGAGAAACGCTTCAACCTCAGCCGGCGTCGGCGGCAGTCCGATCAGGTCGAAATGCACCCGCCGCGCGAGCGTTCGCTTCGAAGCCGGTGGCGCCGGAGCCAGCCCCGCCTCATCGAGTCTCGCTGCAATGAAAGCGTCAATCGGATTCCGCACCCACTCCGCGTTCTTCACAGCGGGGGGCTCACGCCTCACCGGTTGCTCAAGCGGACGCCACTCACCATCGCCCGCGCCCGGCGCTTCCAACGGAAGCCCGCGAATCCATTCTTCGATCCGCCCGATCTCAGCCGCCGAAAGCTCAGCGCCCATCGGCATCCGAGGTGCGATCTCACCCCGCAACACCTGAATCAACGGACTCTGCTCAGGATGCCCCGGCGCCACCGCGCGCCCATGTTTATTGCCGCCCGCGATCACGCTCTGGGCATTGACTACGGAAAAACCGCTCGTCTTCGCTTCAGCCGAATGACAAGCCCCACACTTCTCCGCCAACAGCGGAGCGATCTCGGCTTCATAAGACGGGCTCGCCGACAACAAGGCGCTTCCTAGCCCAACGCACAAGAAAAAAAGAAAAATCGACCCGACCCGCTGCATGGAAACCCAACTTCGCACCCATTATACTGCGAAACTTTCACGCACCCCATCCGGTCGAAGCCTAAGAAACCCGTAGCGTGGACCTCGGTTTTGAGGTCCGCGGCTTTTCCTTCCCAGCCATCCAAGAAGGCTCACAAACACGAAACAGAGGCGCAAGTGTCAACCTGCGCGCCCGCGGGCGAACACCTGCGGCCGCTAGGAGGGCTCCAGAGCCCGAACGATAGAACCCGGCGGTCTCGACCAGCACCGACGTGAACCTCCGAACCCAGACAGGCCCGTTTACGGGCCTTGGTTCCGCCGAGGCCAGGCGTTGTACGCCTGGTAACGACACTACTCTTGCACAGCTTCGGTCGGCCGTGAGTGTAGAATGTCAGGAGAGAATCAGGCGAGGGTGATGACGAAGCTAACCGCAATCTTTGAGAAAGTACCGGAAGGCTATATCGGGTTTGTGGAAGAATTGCCCGGTGCGAATACGCAGGGTGCAACGCTGGAGGAAGCTCGGACAAATCTCCGGGAAGCCGTGGATTTGGTGCTGGCGGCAAACCGCGAACTTGCCGAAGAGAGCTTGGCGAACCGTGCTGTCATCCGGGAGTCCTTCGAGTTCGTATCGGAGTGAAACGCCGCGATGCTGTCCGGCATTTGAGGCGTCACGGTTGTGAACTGCTTCGCGAAGGCGGGAATCACTCCATCTATGTGAACCGCTCCCGCAACAAGGTATCCGTGGTGCCCCGGCATCGTGAGATCAACGACCTATTGGTGCGAAAGATCTGTCGAGATCTGGAGATCGCTGAACCAAATCAGTGACAGGCGGCCTGGGACGCGGAGACGACATGGGTGGCTGTAGTCGCGAGTAGAACGACGTGGATCCCGCGATCGGAATTCAGCAGAAAGACGCTTCGGCGTTCTTGCCTCTTGAGGCGACGCAACGCGGCGCACCGCCCGCCGCCATCCGCGGCCTCACTGATGCGCAGCCACCTCTTCTGTTTCCCGCGCCCGTGCCTGCACGCTGATCTGGACATACACCTGGTGTCCGAGACGATCAACGATCGTCATCAGCCTGTCGATCGTAAACCGATCCAACTTTGCGTTCCGGATACGGGTGAAATCGGCATGGTTGATGCCCGTCTTCTGCTGCGCCTTGCGCGTGGAAAGCCCTTCATCATCCAGTATCCCGATGATCTTGGCGGCCAAGATTGCCTTTGTCTGCTCGACGTCGGCGGCCGGATGGCCGAAATCGCGGAACGCGTTCCCGCTGCCATGCACTAGTTCAAAACCGTCGTCCGGCTCGCTCATTGCTTCAACTCCCTCTTCAACCGTCTGAGACGCTCGCGGATCAGATCGAGATCCCTCTTCGGTGTTTTACTACTCTGCTTGGCCTTCTTCTGGCAGGCGTGTAGCACCAAACCGCGCCGGCAAACCGCAGAGCATAGACCGTCCGGTATGCGTCCGTGCGGTACCTAAGCGCCACTTCAAAGATGCCCGATTCGAAGCCCTTCATTGGCTTGGCGATGTCGGCCTTACGCCCTTCAGCCGCAATCGTAAGCGCCCGCAGGATTTTGGTTCGGGCCCCTTGCGGGAAGGCTTCAAAGTCCTTCCGCGCAGCCTTGATCCACGAAATGGGCCGGTGTCCCTGCTGTTCATGCTGTATGGTGTCATATTCGACACCACCAATCAAGACCGGCGTCATCCTGCGATGTGATTCGTCCTCAGGCGGTGCTATCTAGCCGCGGGAACAGGCAACTTATAATCTCTTGAGGTCTGATGATCCTGAAAGAGTTCGATCTTTACGTCCCGAACGACCGACAATTGAATATGCGCGTGCGCGGTTCGAGTCGATGCATGGATGCGCTCTTTGAGAGTTGCTTCCAGCGTGGCTTCAAAACCGAAGGCATTTGGAAGGTGGAGGCGTATATGAACGAAGCCTTACGGCAGACGCTTCGCGTGGGCGTATGTGAGATGAGGAGGTAGGGTCGGGAGTAAGTTGGGACACCACTCAAGGAGGTGTCCCATGACACGTTTACGCCGACAGATGCTCGAAGAGCTCGAGCGTCGCAACTACGCGGTCAGTACGATTCGCTGCTACATCGACGCGGTCGAAGACTTCGCGCTCTACCACCGACGGTCGCCCGACCGGTTGGGGCCCGAGCACATCCGCCAGTACCAAGCCCACCTGTTTCGCGACCGCAAGCTGGCCGCCAACAGCGTGGCACAACGCCTGACGGGGCTGCGGTTCTTCTACTTCAAGACGCTGCGGAGGAGTTGGGACCTCAGCCTGACGCCCTACCCGAAGAAGCCGCGCCGACTGCCGAGCATTCTGTCCCAACAGGAAGTGGCGCGGTTGATTGACGCCGCCGACAGCGTCTTCCACCGCACGATCTTGATGACGCTGTACGCCACCGGGGTGCGCCGAGCCGAGCTGACGCAGCTCCGGCTCAACGACATCGATTCGGAACGCATGGCGGTCCACATTCGCGGCGGCAAGGGCCGTAAAGACCGCGACGTGATGCTCTCCGAGCATTTGCTGGTCCACTTGCGCGAGCACATGCGCCGACTGCGGCGCAGGCCCAAGCAGTGGCTGTTCCCCGGAGGGAAGGGGCACAACGGCGATGATCCGATCACGAGCAACGTGCCCTGGCTCGCTTGCAGCCACGCCGCCCACAGGGCCGGCATCACGAAACCCGCCCACCCTCACATCCTGCGTCATTGCTTCGCCACGCATCTGCTCGAAGCCGGCGCCGATTTGCGTACCATCCAGATGCTGCTGGGGCATCGCGATCTGGAGCAGACGGCGGTCTATCTGCACTTGTCGGCGCGCCACTTCAGCGGGGTCGCCAGCCCCCTGGACTCGTTGGGGTTGGCCTCCTTCTCTCGAGAAGACCTGTCACCCGACGATCCCGGGACGAGCTAGATGCCACGGCCGCCGCTGGAGGTGGCCGATCTGGTTCGCGCCGCCGGAGAGCGTTTCGTCGAGACAAGTCGCGGCTGGCTGAACCGGCAGCATCTGAAAGTGCTGTTGGCGATCACCCGTTGCCGCACCGCCGAGCTCGGTGCTCATCTCGACGAGTGCAGCGATTGCGGCTATCAGACCGCCATCTCTTACAACTCCTGTCGCAATCGGCATTGTCCCAAGTGCCAGGCCGGCACACGGAAGCATTGGCTGGAGGCTCGCCGCAAAGAACTGCTGCCGGTGCGCTATCTGCACGTCGTCTTCACGCTGCCGCGCGTGCTCTCGCAGCTGGCCTTACAGAACAAGGATGCGATCTACTCGCTGCTGCTCACAGCGAGCGCACAGACGCTGCTCGAAGTCGCTCGTGATCCCCGCCATCTTGGCGCCAAGATCGGCTTCCTCTCAATCCTGCACACCTGGAATCAGCGCCTCCAAGAACACGCCCACGTCCATACGGTCGTTCCCGCCGGTGGCCTCGCACTTGACCACAGCCGTTGGATCGACGCACCCTCGAAGAACTTCTTCCTGCCCAAGGACGTCCTCGCCGAGGTCTTTCGCGGTAAGTTCATCGACGGTCTCAAGAAAGCCTTCGCCGCAGGCGAGCTACGCTTCCACGGGCGCTTCGCGCCGCTGAATCAACCGCGCAACTTCAAGGCCTTTGTGCGGACCTTGTACCGCGACAAGTGGGTGGTCGAAGTCCGGCCGCCCTTCGGTGGAGCGGGGCGGGCGCTTGAGTATCTGAGCCGCTACACCCACCGTGTGGCGATCTCGAACCAGCGTTTGGTCTCGTTCGAGCAAGGCCAGGTCACCTTCCGTTGGCGTGATTCGGCACATGGCAACCAACAACGGCTGCTGACGCTCACGCTTTACGAGTTCTTGCGCCGCTTCCTGTTGCATGTGCTGCCCAGCGGCTTCCACCGCATTCGCTACTTCGGCTTCTTGACAAACTCGAAACGCGGCGACCTATTACCGCTGTGCCGCCGGCTCATCGCCCGCGTCAACCCCTCGCGCACCATCTCCTACTCGGATGCCGAACCCTCTCGCAGTGGCTGGGTCTGTCCTCGTTGCGGCGAGCCTATGCGGCTCGCCAAGCTCTTCAGTGCCGCGGAGCTGCGCATCCACTCGCCGCCCTCTCTCGCCGCCTGATGCTACGCCGCACCCAAGCTCGACGACTCTGGCCGCTTCGGCGCGAACCGTCCTCGTGCGCCTGGTCGAGCTCTCGCGACCTGTTCGGCTCACTCCGGCTGCTCGGGCAGAAGCAAAAACGCTCCGTTCCTTGTCTCCTCACCGCTCCCCAGACAGCTCTCCAACCCCTCGATCGCCCTCGAACCGCTACCAGCCTCTCCTCACCGCCTCTAACCAATCCGATTCAAAACCCATAGACCCCCAGCCCTCCTCGAACGGCTCCCTTCATATCGTTGTAACGCAAGCGACTCCCTCTGCCGTCTCGCGGCCCCCTCTGCTCGGGTCGCTTGCGTTACAACACTTAGATTTGCGATGTATTCAGGAGCAAGACGGTCGATATCATCCTTGCCGCAGCGCTCAAGTCTGCTCGGCACTATGGTTGGCCCCGAAGATCCCTTTCGCTCGGCTCACAAATGTGTGATCGAAAAGGGCCTCCGCAATCACTGGACGTGGCGTCAACCGAAGTGGAACCCAGGGAGAAGGTTCAAGGCCGAATTGCGATGTGAGCATGAACCCGACTACTTTCGAACGACGTTGGCCCTTGTTGATCGTGATGGCGAGACTATTGCGCTCTCAGATCCTATCGAGAAGCTACCCAGTGAGTTCGTATTCCATAATTACCTTGGACGACTTAGGTGGTTGACTCGCGACGAAGTAAACCAGGATTTCCATTTTGGCCCTGGCACGGTGAAAGTATACACCCGCGCTGCCCCGAAGACCACGTCTTTCCGCGCTGAACCCTGCACATCACCTCCGGCGGCAGGCCCCAAAGCCCGTCCGTCCGCTCACAGACGTTGATGGAGCGGGCTGAACGGCACACCGGCCGACACTGCTCCCTGCGAAGCCTTTTCGGAGCTAAAAACTGTTGATCCTCGTCCAGGTAACGCTACCCGCTCGGCAGCGGCAGCGCCCAGATCCTGTGCAGCATGTCACCGAACAGCCGCCGGTTCAGATGCCCCTCGGCCAGCAGCAACCAGTAGTAGCGCGCGTGCTTGACCAGCCGGCCGCCGGTCTTCATCAGCCGCTGCTGCAAGCTCGTGAGCGACCAACTCTTGATCCTGTTCGGCAGTCCGAGCCGCCGCCACAAGTTGCCCAGGTTGTAGGCCAGCACGCTGAGTTGCAGTCGCACTTCGTTGGCCCGAAAGCGATGGCACGAAAGCCGCGTCCAGTGCGTGGCCTGTTTGCCTTCTTTAATCCATTGCTCGGCCGTGCCGCGCTTGTTGTAGAAGCGCACCACCGACCGGCTTGGCAAGCTCATGTTGGTCACGATAAATCCGACCCGCGGGAACAGCTCACCGAGATGATGCTCGACCTTGGCCACGATGCGTCGCGGCTTGGACCAACTCTCCGCCTGATAGCGGAAGCTCTTGTAGCGCACCAAGGGCTTGCGACCCGGCCTGCCCGGCGGGCGAAACAAGATGTCTTCGATCGCCAATTCCAAGCTCTTGTTGGCCGGAATGCGAATGGCGTACTGCACTCCGCGTTCCTCCGAAAACTCATAAATCTCCGGCTTGGCAAAGGCCGCATCGCCCCGGAAGGTGACCTGTTTGCCCACAGCCTGTTGGCGCTTGATCTCGGGCAGCAGCAACTCCTTCCAGTCCTCAGCGCTGTGCACGTTGCCTGGACGCAGCTTCGCCGCCAGGCAATCCCCATGCTGGTTGAACAACAACAGCGGGTGGTAGCAGACCGACTCGAAATGGCCGTTGTAGGCGCTGCCCTCTTGCTGGCCGTGGACAGGGCTTTCGGTCGAATCCATGTCGAGCACGACGCGCTCGGAGTCGTCTTGCGTCTCGGCTTGCGCCACCAGCTCGCGGTTCACAGCCATCAGCCCCAGCAAGTTCTCCTCGCTCGCCAGCATCTCCGTCTCGAAGCTCTGCAGTCGCGAGGTCAGTGCCCCGCCGCGATCCCAGTTCCTCTTCGAGCCGATCAAGCGAAACGTCGGGTCAGCCGACACTCGGACGGCGTCATTGAGGTCCTCGTAGCCTGCCAGCCGAGAGTAGACTGACTGCCGCAGCAGATCGGCCAGCGGGAACTTCTTGTTCAAGCCTTGCCGTGGGTCACTGAGGTGTTCGTCGATCAGCTTCCCGAGTCCGAGTCGCTCGTCCAGCTCGCGGACCAGGATCAGCCCGCCGTCGGAAGTGACACGCGATCCTTGGAAATCGACTTTCAATAAGCCGTTGAAGCTTAGCTGGAACGGTTTGTTTTCTTTTTCACCCATTGGGTGTTGATCTCCTCAGCGCCTTGAGTGCTTTCCAACCCGCATAAATAAAGGCGTCCGAGGCCACCCGATGGTTAGCAGAATCGAAACTAAAGTGGGAATCCGGGGTAAAATGGTTTGACAAGGACGGTACCGAGGTCGCCAGTCTTCGCCCGTAACCAGGAGCTGGAGCCGCGACCGTTCTTCGTTCTTGTCCTGCTCGCTGCCGTTAGGCTATCTCGCTCCCAGCGACACGTTGAAACAGCTCTCCTACTGAGTCCCGCATAATATAGAGTAACCTTTTGTAATGGAGCGACGTCTTTTGGATATGGGTTTTCCAAAAGGCGTGAAGCGAGACTTTGCGGCGCTGGAGAAGCGGCGCATTGAGGCGGTGCGGCTGGTCGTGAAAGAAGGACTGAGCCAAGCCGAGGCGGCGCGTAGAGTCCAAGCCGCCCAACAAAGCGTCAGCGGCTGGGTACAGCGTTACCGCGAAGACGGCCGCGCCGGGTTGGCCAAAGCCGGCCGCGCCGGCCGCAAGCCGTTGCTGAGCACCGCGCAGCTCGCCGAGCTGGAAGGGCTGCTGCTCGAAGGACCCGAAGCGCACGGCTTCCCGACGCCGCTGTGGAGCTGTCCGCGGGTGGCGCGGTTGATCCGCGACCGTTTCGGGGTGCGCTACCACGAAGGCCACGTCTGGAAGCTGCTGCGGGCACTCCACTGGAGCCCGCAACGGCCGGTCGGCAAGGCCCGCGAGCGCAACGAGGAAGCGATCCGCGCCTGGAAGAAACAGACCTGGCCCGCCATTAAAAAAAAGCGCAAAAGCAGGGCCGCACGATCGTCTTCATCGACGAAAGCGGACTGAGCCAGAAGCCACATCGCTGCCGTACTTGGGCGCCGCGCGGGCAGACGCCCGTACTGCAGTTCAACTTCAACTGGAAGAAGCTCTCGGCGGCGGCCGGAATCACTTTCCACAACTTCTATTTCCGTCTCTATCCCGACGCCATCCGCGGTCCCGAGGTGATCGATTTTCTCAAGGCGCTGCTGCGCCACATACAACGTCCGTTGCTGATCGTGTGGGATCGCTTGCCGGCGCATCGCAGCGCGTTGGTGCGCGAGTTCATCGCGTTGTCGCAGGGCCACATCGAGACCGAGTACTTGCCGGGCTACGCCCCGGAGCTGAATCCGGTGGAATACATCTGGGCCTACTGGAAGCACCACGAGTTGCCCAACGTCTGCCCCAACGACTACTGGGAGCTCGACGAGCGGGCGCGCACGACTTTGCGCCGCATGCGCCGCAAACGGCGCTTGATCGCCGCCTTTTGGAAGCAATCTTCTTTGTCGTTCGATTAACTGAATATTATGCGGGACTCAGTAGATTCAGCCCATGCTGGGCACACTAGCGCGGACCTCGCTTTTGAGGTCCGCGGCCTTTACCCAATCCACAGCTCTACCGTGAAATCCAGCCGACCCCGATGAAATCAATAGCTCGCCCGGCGTAAGCTATAAGTCATGTTTGTTCCGAGAAACCCAGACTTCCCCGCCACGAACCACCTTATACAAACCAAGACCCGTAGCGCAGACCTCGGCTTTGAGGTCCGCGGCCTTTACGTCCGCGCCGCGAACCAACTTATAAGAACCAAGATACCGAGCCTGAAAAGGCCGGCTCACGGTATCCGTGCGGTGGTAATCCTTCTCAGTTGGATCTTCTGTTTCCCGGCAGCCGCCGAAATCATCTCGGTGTCAGAGCCGTTCGTGGCGCCCAAGGGAGACTATGTCACCCAACAGGACCGCTATCACACCTTCCGCATTCCGGGCATGATCGTCGCGCCGGATGGCTCGGTGTTGCTCTTTGCCGAAGCACGACGCGGAATCGGCAGCGACCCCAGACGCGACAAGAACGCGCCGGCCGATCTCGTCATGCGGCGAAGCACCGACAACGGTCAAACCTGGCAACCGCTGGTCGTCATCGATTCGGGATTCCAGCCCAACGGCGACCTTGTCGATTTCGGCGATCCGACCCCGGTGCTCGACGCGACCACCGGTACGGTGTTTTTGTTCTACGGACAATGGCCCGACATGGCGCCCCTCACCGTGGCATATGGCCAAAGCACCGACCCCGCCGACGGCAATCAGGTCGTCTGGGTCCGTTCGAGCACCGACAACGGCCAAACCTGGTCCGATCGGAAACAAGTCATCTATCCCGACGAACCGCACGAAACCAGCGACGGCCTGTATTGGCGTCAAGCCGAGCCCGGTCCCGGTAACGGCATCCAGCTTCAATGGCAACGCGACGCCTCGCGCAACAGCCGCCTCGTGATTCCCGCCAAGCGCAGCGGCTCAAAGACACCCGATGGGCCGGTGACCGTCGAGCCGTTCGTCTACTATTCCGACGACCACGGCAAGACCTGGCAGGTCGGCAAGGTTACAGCGGGACCCGAAGCTAACGAGGACGAGGTCGTCGAATTAACCGACGGCCGGGTACTTCTGGACGGCAGACAAAACAGCGGGGATTTCCGGCGGCGTCATCTCAGCACCGATGGCGGGGTGAGCTGGGGGCCCGATCGTCCCGACACCATCCCCCTCACGAAGGTAGACGGCTCTCTGGCCAGATACTCCGCGAAACGCGCCGGCGACGATCGTGATCGAATCCTTTTTTCCGGACCGCGAGGCGATGCCGGCCTCAACCGCAACAACATCATGGTCTGGACCAGCTACGACGAAGGAAAGACCTTCACCAAGCCGGCTCAGTTCAACAGCGGCTTCGCGGCCTACTCGGTCATACAACGCTTAGCCGACGGTACGATCGGCCTGGTGGTCGAAACCGCGAAGGATCCGGGAGCCAGATACGGCGAGATCACTTTCTACCGATTCGATCTGGCCGAATTGGAACCCGAGCCGTGACCGTTAGGGAGCGGTCCGTAAGCAGCAAAGCATGACCCGGTGACAGCCGCCCGTTTCTTCGCAACTCGAAGACCCGATCGGGTCGGGTGACGGGGATTGAGGCCCCGCCACCCTCCCACACCACCGGACATACGGTTTTCCGTATCCGGCGGTTGAACCCAGCGGCCTTACGTTCGCGCCGCAAGATCCGATGGCATCACAAACCCGTAGCGCCGCAACGTTGCATTCGATAACGCTGTCTGCAACAGTCCGTTCGCCGCTATGCGCCAAGCGCCGCGACGTGCCGGAACCAGTTTCAACAACCGTTCCCCAATGCCCAACCGACGTAAAGCCCGCCGGCGTCCCGTTGCGCCATGCCAGCGCAGCCAGAAACATTTCCGTATGTGCCGCCGCACCCATCCTTCCAGTAGGAAAATCGCACGCCGTCGCTCCGCCAACCGGTAGTATCCCCACCAGCCGCGAACGTACCGCCGCCACTCGTCGCGTAACTGCCGACTCGTGACCGAGCGGTTGCCGCACCAGATCTCCCGCACCTTCCGTTTGAATCGCTCGACACTTTCCGGCGCTGCTTCCACCTGGCCCGGGCGGTTCAGACGAAACCCCAGGAACTTCCGCTCCCACGGCCTCCCCGCCCCGCTCTTGGCCTCGTTCACTTTCAGTCGCAGATGCTTTTCGATCCAAGCCGTGATCCCCGCCAGCACACGCTTCGCCGCCGCTTCACTGCCCACATAGATGTTGCAGTCATCCGCGTACCGGCAGAACCGTAGCCCACGTCTCTCCAGCTCCCGATCAAGCGCATCAAGGTAGATGTTCGCCAGCAACGGTGACAACGGCCCGCCTTGCGGCGTGCCCTCCGCGCTGCGCACCACCACCCCCTCCGTCAGCACTCCGGCCCGTAGATACCGGCCGATCAACCCCAGCACTCGCTTGTCGCGAATGACTTCCACCACCCGCCGCATCAAAATGTCGTGATTGACCACGTCGAAGAACCGCGCGATGTCAATATCCACCACCCAGTCCTTGCCCTCGCGAACGTATCTTTGCGCCACTCGCACTGCGTCATGCGCACTCCGTCCCGGCCGGAACCCGTAGCTCGACTCGCTGAACCGCGGATCGAAGATCGGCTGCAGAACTTGCAGCAACGCTTGCTGCACCAGCCGATCTATTACCGTCGGTATCCCAAGCTGTCGCTTCCCCCCGCTCGGCTTCGGTATCTCTACCCGCCTTACGGGACTCGGCGTCCAACGCCCGGACACGAGTTTCGCTCGAATCTCCGTGCCGTGACGGCGAAAGTGAGGTTCGAGTTCTTCGGTCGTCATCTTGTCGATCCCCGCCGCGCCCCGCTTGCGTTTCACCGCCCGCAGAGCCCGTTCGAGGTTCTCCTCTCCGACCACCTGTTCCATCAGTTCTTCGTGCATTGCTTTCTTCGATGAGTCTCGCCGAACTTCGCCTCGTCGCCGCCGGAGGGAGGCCCATCCCGGTTCCACCGTTCCTGCCTGCCCCTGCTCCCCTTGCGTTCCCCCGATGGGGAAGGACCTTTCGGTCCGGGACTCCGGACTTCTTTCGGCTCGGTTCGAGTCGCTCCTCTCGCTTTGCTCCTTGGTTCTTCGGCCCTTCGCTCCGGCGCTATTACCCACCTTCCTCGCTACTACGGCCTCTGCTGACTTCTCCTCCGCTCTCACCGAGGAGATCTCCCCAGGTAAGGTGCTGAATCTTTCCCTTCACACCGCCCGGCTCTACCGCGCACGTCTTCGGATGGACTTCGGGCTTCACGTTGGCTAGCACGCTTACCGCCCGTACACGGCCTCTCTGCCGATTCGTGTTCCTACGGTCAAAGGTTTGTTCCCCGCTTCCTTCAGCTTCACCTCGCGGCTACGCCTTGCGGTTCCCTACAGTTACCTCCATCAGTTCCCGGTCGGCTCCTTTCAGCCAACTAGATTCAGCCCATGCTGGGCACACTAGCGCGGACCTCGGGGTTGAGGTCCGCGGCTTTTGCTTGACAGGGCTCTGGCGCACGGCTGTGCCGTGCCGGGTCGCGCTCAGCGCGACCTCCGACCCCTTATACATACGTCCGGCGGAGCATCTCGGCGGCGCCTTCGTCGAGCAGGTCGGCTCGGCGGACTTCCTCAAAGCGCCCGAGCAGATCGGCTACCCGAAGCCGCTGTTTCTCGGTGCCGCTAAAGTCGTGGAGAATCCGTCCTCGGTGCATCATGATCAGCCGGTCACCCAAATTGGCGGCCTGATGCATCGAGTGCGTCACCATGAGTGTCGTCAGCTTGTCTCGCGAGATGACTTGTTCGCTGAGTTGAATGACCTGATCGGCGCTTTTGGGATCGAGCGCGGCGGTGTGCTCATCGAGCAGCAACAGGTGCGGTTTGAGCCACGTTGACATTAACAACGTGAGTGCTTGCCGCTGACCGCCCGACAAGCTGCCGATGGCATTGTCGAGCCGGTCTTCAAGCCCCATGTTCAGGCTGCCGACGGCCTCCCGCATGCGGCCTCGCAGGTCCGCGCCCAGCGCCCAGCCGAGGTTGCGGCGGTATCCTCTGCGGGCCGATAACGCCAGGTTCTCGGCAATCGAGAGATTGGGCGCCGTGCCGCTAAAGGGGTTCTGGAAGACGCGGCCGATGAGCGCGGCGCGGCGGTGCTCGGGCCAATGGGTCACGTCCTGGTCCGCGAGTTCAATCTTCCCGGAATCCGCGACGAAGGTCCCGGCAATCGCGTTTAACATCGTGGACTTACCCGATCCGTTGGTGCCGATGATGATACAGAAAGAACCGTCTTCCAGCTTCAGGTCGACCCCTTGCAGAGAGTGCACCTCATTGGGTGTCCCGCGGTTGAACGTCTTATGGATTTGATTGGCTTCAAGCATGGGCGGCACCTGCCTTGCCTAGTTTCATCTTGCTGAGGGCGCCCGGCAGAATGAGTGCGATGAACACGAAGACCGCCGTGATTAACTTCAGGTCGTTCGGATCCAGTCCCCACCGCAGCGCGATGGCCACGAGCAGCCGAAAGAGCACCGAGCCCATGACCGCACCCGTGATGAGGTACCCCAACTGGCGAACGCCGACTAGCGCTTCGCCGATGATGACGCTGGCCAGTCCCCAGACGAGCATCCCGATGCCCATTTGAACGTCCGCGAAGCCCTGATACTGCGCCAGCAGAGCACCCGCCAGCGCGATCAGGCCGTTCGAAACCGATAGACCCAAAGTGATCATGTTGCCGTCGCTCACACCCAACGCCCGGATCATCTGACTGTTGTCGCCGGTGGCGCGCATCGCCGTGCCAAGGTCCGTCCGAAAGAAGACGTAAAGGATCAGGCCGACGATCGCCGCGGCGATGATCGAAAGAAAGAAAACGGAGGCGTCACGCGGACCGACTTCCCAGCCCATGACGTTGAAGTCTTCGGCGCCCTGCAGGAGCGACGTTCCCATCTGTTCCGCCCAGGTCGTGAAGGTCACGGTCGAAAGCAGCGGGATGTTGCTGCGGCCCATGATATGCAGATTGATGGAATAGAGCGCCGTCATGACGAGGATGCCCGACAGCAGACCATTGATCTTGAACTTCGTATGCAGGATTCCTGTCGCCATACCCGCGAGCATGCCGGCCACGACGGCCAGGACGGTTGCGGCGACGGGGTTTATGCCGCTCACCAAGGCGGTGGCCGCTACCGCCGCCCCCAGGGTGATCGAGCCTTCCGCCGTAATGTCGGGAAAGGCGAAGATGCGAAAGCTGATGAGGACTCCGAGCGCCAGCAAGGAAAGGATAAAGCCGATCGTCATGGAGCCGATTAACAAGGTCATGCCGTCTCTCCCTCCGTCACGATCTCGTCGATCGGTCCGACCCAACAGGCTCCGCGCACGAATTCGCTTTCGGCGACTCCGCTGGTCTGGCGGTCATCGCCGATCAAGTGGAGAAGGCCCTGCAAGGTCTCGTCTTCGAACAGCGATTTTACGGTCTTCCTTAGTTCAATTCGACCGCGCTGTAGCGGACGGTAGGTGAACGCGGCCGCGTGGAAGTGCCCTTGGATCGGTTGATTGGGACGTAGTGGACGGACCAGGTTATGTAGCGCCCCGTCCTCGGAGTTCGAGACGACGCCGACCACGAGCGCCAGGGATCGTGCATAGGCGCGTTCGGTCGTAAACGACAGCCACTCTCGAATTTGGGGGTGTTCAAACGGAACTCCGCCGGCTGTCCCGTCCAGCGGCGGCTTTTTCAAGGTTGCGCCGGCCAGGCCCGCTGACTCCGCCACGATCACGACCGCCGCTTGAGGCGTACCGGCGAGTTCGAGGCAGGCGTCGGAGAGCTCCGTCAGCCCCACCGCCCGTGACTCGGGCTTCACTTCAAACCGCACCAACCACGACAGGGGGCCTTCACAAATCGCTCCGTAGAGCACTTGTAGCTCCGGCACGGAGGCTCCTTCCGCGAGCAGGTAGTCGGGCACATTGGAGCCATCCGTCGGCTGGTACGCCGCCGCGCCGGCCACCGCGAGAAACTCTCCAAAGCGTTCCCGGCACTCCTCGAAACCACCGCCGAGAGCGCCCAAGCCCAATGCCATCGAAGACTCGGGAAACAACAACGAGTGGCAATGGGCTGCTCCGAACCGGCAGCCTGCTAGAAGGGAGGGATCACCGACGGTGCGGCACTTGAGCGCGGCCGGCGCCGCGGCGAGCGCGAAGACGTCGAATGTCGCATTGTCGCGTTCGAGCGTGCGCGTCGCGTCTACTTCTTCGACCGGCCGAGTCGCCGCCGGAACCTTCGGCGCCAGGCGTTCCATAAGGCCCACCATTTCGAGCACCTTCTTGACCGGCTCGGATGGTTCGCTGACCTCGAACGCGCCTTCAATCGCCTGCAACTTGCGGTAGAAGAGCACGAGAACGCGAATGCCCATCGAGCTGATGTAAGTCACCTCGCTGAGATTCACTCGGATGCGGTCACTGCCGCTCCGCATGTGATCTTCGAGAGCGCGCGACAGGTGATCGGCCCAATAGCCGTCGAGACGGCCGTCGGCGCGCAACTCCATAAAGTCACCTACTTGCCGTGAGGTAATTTCCATAACTATTCCTTGATAACGGTGGCGGCCTCCGAGAGCACATCGGCGGGAATGGTCAGCCCGGCGGCCTTCGCGGCCGGCAGGTTGACGATCAGCGACAGCGTCGTGGTGGGCTCGAACGGCATGGAGCCCGGGTCCTCTCCCCGCATTACTCTTGAGGCCATATGAGCGGCCTCGCGCCCGGCGTCATAGTAGTCCCTCGCCAAGACCACGGCGGCCCCCTGTTCCGCCTGAACTTTCTGAAATGCGAACACTGGTAAGCGGGCCCGCCGCGCGGCCTGCGCGATACCGCCGAAGGCCGACGCCGTCATGTTGCCGCCAATCTGGCAAAGGGCATCAATGTCGCGGGACATCAGCGCCAGGGCGGCATCCGGTATGTCGGTGCTCGTGGCCACTCCGACCGAGACGAGCTCAATCCCCGATTTCGCGGCTACCGCCTCGAGGTCTTCTTTCGTGAAGACCATGTTCGATTCCGCGGGCACGTATAGCGTGCCGATCCGGCGGACTGAACCCATGACGCGTTTGATCATCTCGATCATCTCGGCGTTCGCGCTCACGAACGGCACTCCAGTCACGTAGGGCAGGTGATCTTCGTTGCTGGTGCCGGCGCCCGCGGCGATCGCGCTGGCCACATAGGTGAATACGACGGGCACTCGCCCCTGCGAACGCTGTATGGCGGCCTGCAGGGTCGGCGTCGAAAGTGTCAGCAGGAGGTCGGCGCCTTCGGAAATCGCGGCGTCAGCCAAGCTGTTGACGGTTGCCATGTCCCCCTGCGCGTTGCGAATCTTCAGATTGTAGTCACGACCCTCCACAAGCTGAGCTTCTTCCAATCCCGCGAGGATGCCCTCTTCACATTCCTCAACGTCGATCACGTTGTTGAATTCGATCAGTTGCAATTGCCAGGTTTTGGGCAGTGGCGGCGCCGCTGTCACCGCTTTCTTCTTCGCGTGTGTGCCCGACGCATCGGTGACGGCGTCGGCCCGGGCCACGACGTCTTCCGGAAATCGCCACGGGTTGCGAAGCCCATCCAACGCCGCCGTATTCACAAACAACTTTTCCGGAACAACATTGCGAACGGGTATGGTAGCCGGATCTGTCCCTTTCAAAACATCCGCGGCCAGCGTCCCCGTCAAGCGCCCTACCTCGTAGTAGTTGGCGCCGATATCGAAGATCGCACCTTTTTCGACGTTGCCCGGGATACTCGTGAATACCGGAATGTGGCCCCGTTTCGCCGCGGCCACGACAGAGTCAATAGCGACAATCACGGTCACGTCACCGCCGACCCAGATCGCTTCCGCTCCGCGCGAGACCAGCGACCCAGTCGCTTCGAAGACGACGGATGAGTTTTCCACGTTGGCTTCGAGAAGTTCGATGCCTAGCTCCTCGCAGACGTCTCGCGCTATCAGGACGTTCGCTTCCGAGTTCGATTCAGCGGGGTTCCAGGCGACGCCGACCCTCTTGAGCGCGGGGAACACCTGGCGCGCCAACTCCAGTGTTTCGCGCACCGGCTGCATTGTGCCGAGGCCGGTCAGATACGGCGGATGATCGAGCGGATTCTCACGGCTGATTCCGACGCCTGTGCCCGCCGGGTCGGAAACCAGTCCGAAGACGTGTTGCTTCTTGACACCCGCGTTTGCGTTGGCGACGGTCTGCAGACTCAACGTGGTCGCCGTAAGGATGAGGTCGTAGGAGCCGGTCGTGATCTCCTTGGCAATCGCGTTGGCCGTCGGTACGTCGTTTTCGGCGTTGAAACGGCTGATCTCGATCGTGCTTGATTCGACGAACCCCTTTTCAGCCAGGGCATCGATCATGCCCCGTACGCCGTCGTCAATGATGCCTTGCGAAGCGTGCTGAAAGATGGCGACATGCGGAACGCTCCCCGGGGCGGCGCGCCGCTGTTTCCAATCTGAAATCAACAGAACGCTCGAAGCTGCCGCTATCAGCAACAGTCCGAGCCAGAGCCGCTTCACTGCGTAGCTTCCCTTAACAACGCGGGGGGAAACGTTAGACCGAGCTGCTTTGCGATGTCGTGGTTCAATACCAGTTTCTGAACCGCCACTTCTTCGAAGGGCAAATCCTTGGGATTTGCGCCCACAAGGACCTTGGCGGCAAGTTTTCCGGCTGCGTGTCCCGCCTCATACCAGCCCAGGCCTACGGCGGCCAACGCGCCCTTCCCGATGAATTCAGGGTCGTTGATGATCAGTGGCAGCTTGGCGTCGAGGGCGGCGCGGGCGATGGCGTCGAACCCTTGAATAGCGGTGTTGTCGCCCGTAACCCAGAGGGCTTGCACACCGCGGTGCGTCAGGACCTGCGCGGCCTGCAATACTTCGCTCGTCGCGGTTACAGTGACTTCCTCAAGGTTGATGCCCTGTTCCTTGAATAAGTCCCTCGCAACACTGACAACCTTTCGCGAATTGGCCTCGGAGCTGTTATAGAGCGTCCCGACTGATTTGACGCCGGGGACCAATTTTCGAATGAGGTCGATTGTATCGCCGACCGGGGGAAACGATCCGACGCCGGTAACGTGCGCGAGGTGGTCGGAGCGGCTGGTGCCCGCACCCGCCGCGATCGGATCATAAACATACGTAAAGACGACCGGCTTCTTTCTCACTATGGCGCAGGCTCCGGTCAGGCACGGCGTGGTGAGGGTGACGATCATGTCGACGTCTTGGTTGTCGTAGTTCTGAAGCAGGGCGGGGATGTTGGCGATTTCCGCTTGAGCGTGGGCGCGGCGAACTTCGAGGTTTTCTCCCTCTTTGAAACCGAGCTCTTCGAGGCTGTCGAACAGGCCTTTGAGGCACGAATCCGCACCCTCTTCCGGAGCGAAATACACGACGCCCAGTTTGTAGGTGCGACCCGGCGCCGGAGCGGAAGCCAACGCGGTTTTGTCGTGCAGACCGGTTTCGTCGAGCACAACCTGAGCCTTCGCGATCAGTTCGTCGGGAAGGGTCCAAGCGGGTCGGAGGCCGGCCAGTGCGGTCTTGTTTACAGCAATCTTCGTCGGCACGGAGTTGGTGACGGGGATCTTGGTCATGTCCGCGCCGTTGAGAACCTTGGCCGCCAACTCACCGACTTCGTAGCCGATCTTGAAAAAATTCGCGCCGTAGTCGAATAAAACGCCCTTCGTGATGCTGGGCGGAATGATCGAGAAGACCGGGATACGGCCTCGTTGCGCCGCCGAAACCACGGAGTCGGTTGCGACTAGGACGGTAACGTCACCACTCAGGAAGAGTGCTTCGGCGCCGCGGGCCACCAGCGAGCTTGACGCTTCGAAAACGCCGGATGAGTTGTCGATGTTTGCTTCGAGCAGCGTGATGCCGAGTTCTTCACAGATGACTCGCGCGGCCTTCGTGAAGGCTTCGGAGTTCGATTCCGCCGTATTCCAGACGATTCCCACCGACTGGAGCGGGGGGTACAGTTTCTTGGCCATTCGAAAAGCGTCGGCCGGGTTGATAAAGCAGCCGACGCCGACCATGTGAGGCGGATGTATGAGCGGATTCTCGCGGTTCACGCCGACGCCCGCGCCAAATGGGTCGGCCACGATGCCGAAGATGTGCTTGGTCCGGCCCGCCTGATTGGCGTTCGCGACCGTTTGCATCGACAGCGTGCTGGCTGTGATGACCATGTCGTATTCGCCATTCGTCAGTTGAGTGGCGATCGCGTTCGCTGTCGGCAAGTCGTTCTCAGCGTTGAAGCGCCGGAGCGAGATTGTTTCGCCGTCTCGCAGGCCGTGGGCCTCCAAAGCCGCTAGATAGCCGTCGACGCCTTCGTCCAACACCGGCTGCGAAGCATGCTGAAACACGGCCACACGGGGAAGCTCGCCGCTTCCGAGACGCCGCTGATTCCAGTCGGAAATGAGCAGGACACTGGACGCGGCGGCGATCAACAGCAGTCCGAGCGAAAGGCGCTTCGCGGCGCCGGCAATGTTCACTCCGTTTTCTCGATGGCCTGGATGGCTTGGTCCAGCGAATCGTGAACGGAGAAAATGTCCAGGAAACCGGTCGTGGCGAAGATATCCCGCAAACGTTCGTTGAGGCCGCAGATCGCCAGGCGTCCCGGGGGCTCCTTTAGTTCCTGCGCGGCGAGGAACAGAACGCGAAGGCCGGTGCTGCTGATGTAGGTCAGGTCGGAGGCGTCGAGAATGAGCTGCCGTTCACCCTCCCGGATGCGACCCAACAACGAACCCTCCAACTGATCCGCCGAAATGGTATCGAGCTTGCCCTTTAAGCCAAGGACCAGAATGGCGCCGTGTTTACGCTCTGTGATCTGCATCATCAGCTCTCCTCGATGCGCTTTCTCATAGTGAGGCGGTTGCGCTCTCCGTCGCGGGCATATTCCATCCCGTCCATGACACGCTGCACCAAATGGATGCCCAGTCCGCCGATCTCCCGTTGCTCGATGGGGAGGTCAAGGTTAGGGGCTAGGGCCTCCAGGGGATTGAACGGCACGCCGTCATCCTCTACGGTCAGTGCCACGTTTTCGTTCTCCAGCGACAAACGAACCACGATCCGGTGCTCGGCGGTATCGAGGTAGCCGTGCTGGACGACGTTTAGGAACACCTCTTCCAAGGCCAAGGTGACGTCCATGGCCAGGTCCTCAGGAAGACGGTTCTCTGTCCAGAAATCGGCGAGAAACGCGTTGAGACGTTCCAACTCCGCCACGTCGTTTCGAACGGTAAGCGCCATCTCAGGGTTCATGGTAGGACACCGAACCAGTCATGCGAGGTAACTGACGGCGCGCGCCGTAAGATCATCGGCCTGTGGATGCTCTCCCGCAAACGCGTGTACTTCTCTCACAAGCCTCTCGACAAGCTGCGATAGCGGCAGCGAGGCCGAGCGGCCCAACCGCGCCTTCAACCGTGTCAACGCAATTTAGAAAGATCCCCTGATTGAGCAAAGTAGAAAGATCCCCCTAGCGCTAGAATCATGGGCCGCTGCCCGCGACGGAAGGAGCCCGTAGGGCGACTGGAGTTGCGGGCAATGGCTCGCAGCGCTTGGCCGGATCGGCTAGGACGAAGCCGTCCATCCAACGCCCCTGGCGTTTCTTTGGTTGTTTGGTATGGGTTGGCGTCTTGCGGGCCGCCTTGGCGGTGGGCCGGGCTGGAGTGCCGTCGGCTTCCAGGCATTCTTGAAGCAGCAACGCTCCCTGTTGCCAACGCAGCCATAATTCCCCGTTAAGCCGTTGCTCGATCCGCACCGCCGTCTTCCTCATCCGAGGTTTGGCCTTCTCAGCCGGGATCTGATACAAACGTCCGTGCCACGAAATCGTGTAGTCGTTGCCGACCACACGCCGATCGACGCGACTGAGAATCGAGGCCAGATTCTGGTCGCGGCGCAAGCGCCGGTGGGCGTCGGCCTGTCCGGCTGGGTGACGCTTGAACCGTCCGTTCCACTGCGGCACAAACTCCTGCTGCAGATAACGGTTGGCGTCCTCAATGCTGCTCGCCGCGGCTCGCCGCAACCCCTTCACCATGCGGTCTTGCATCGTCTGGAAACTGCGCTCGATCCGTCCCTTCGCCTGCGGCGAGTGCGCCGGAATCTTTCCGATTCCCAACTCGGCCAGCGCCCTCTCGATCTGTGTCGGCGGTGGAGCCGCGTCCAAATGCTTGTTGTGGTGCAACGGCCGGTTGAGTTGAAACAGGCTGGCCTTGTCGGTGTAGACCTCCACGGGACGCCCGTGTAACTCCACATACCGCCACAACAACCGCATGTTCTCGGCCGTCGAGTCCGACACGGCAAAGTGCGCCGTCAGCTCGCTCGTGGCGTCGTCCATCATCGCCACCAGATACAACCGCGGGCCGCGCCCTTCCAACCAGTCGTGGTCGGACGTATCCCATTGCACCAGTTCGCCCCGGCAACGCCGTCGCCGCCGCCACACATGCACCTTCCTCAACTTGGCCCGGCGCGGCTTCCACAGCCCTTGGCCGCTCATCCACTGCCGCAGCGTCTCGCGGTTGACCACGATCTGATGCTCGCTCGCCAGCATCTCGCTCGCCAGCGTCGGCCCGTAATCGTCGTAGCGCTCGCGGATCAGAGCCAGCGCTCGCCGCCGCAGCTCGTTGTCGTACGCGCGGTTCGAGGGCCGGCCTCGCAGCCGATGCGCCAGCCCGCGATCGCCCTCTTTGCGGAGTCGCTTCACCAGCTTACGGACCCAACGGGCGCTCAGCTTCAACTGCTGTGCCGCCGTTGCCTGCGTCAGCTTCCCCTCCTTGACTTGCCTCAGAACAATCAACCGGTCCCGCTCCACTTTGCTCAATGCCACGATTTCGTTCACCCCCTAGCGTCTCTCGCCCGAAGGGGATCTTTCTACTTTGCTCTGTAGGGGATCTTTTCACATTGCGCCGACACAACGGATCGGTTGTTCGCGACATCTAACTGAATCGCGCTAGAATCGGACCGGCATGGTCGGTCAAACCATCTCCCACTACAAGATCACCGAGAAACTCGGTGAAGGTGGGATGGGTGTCGTCTACAAGGCGGAAGACACGAATCTCAAACGCCCCATTGCTCTCAAGTTTCTCGCTGCACATCTGCTGAACGACGCGGAAATCAAAGCCCGCTTCACTCGGGAAGCGGAAGCTGCCGCGGCCCTCAATCACCCTAATGTCTGCACGGTCTACGAGATCGATGAAGTCGAGGGCAAGAACTTCATCTCGATGGCATTTATCGAGGGTGAAAGCTTGGAAGAGAGGATCAAAGGAGGTCCGCTCAAGCTCAAAGACGCGCTCGACATCGCGACCCAGACGGCCCAAGGTCTGCAGGCGGCCCACGAAAAGAAGATTACCCATAGGGACATCAAGCCGGCGAACTTGATGATCACCGGCTCCGGCTCGAAGCAGCTCGTCACGATCATGGACTTCGGGCTGGCTCAGCTTGCCGACCGCTCGAAGCTCACCCGCATGGACGAGACCATGGGGACGGTGACCTACATGTCCCCCGAGCAGACCTACGGCGCCGAAATCGACCATCGCTCGGATATCTGGTCGCTGGGGGTTGTGATCTACGAGATGGTGACGGGTCAGCAGCCATTCAAGGGCCACTACGACAAGGCGGTGATGTACTCGATTACTAGTGAAGAGCCGGAACCGATGACGGCGTTGCGGACGGGCGTTCCGATGGAGTTGGAGCTTCTGGTGAACAAGTGTCTCGCCAAGGAAGCAGGCAAGCGCTACCACAGCACCGCTGACATGGTGGTTGACTTGGAAACGCTCAGCGAGAAGTTGAAGTCGGGGAAATCGACGATCCTGCGACCCCAGGTTCCGGATACCGCGAGCGGCCCGAGTGTAGGGGCGCAGCGTCCTGCGCCCGAGCGCTCCCAGCCCTCCCCGCGAATGCTACCGGCCGGACTGTCCGTTGCTTTGGCCGTGGCCATTGCGATCATTGTTTGGCAGGCGCTTCGGTCCGAGCCGGCTCTTGAACCCACTCCGATTCCCACTTATAAGCGGCTTACCTTCCGGCGCGGAACGGTCACCTCAGCCCGGTTTGCCCCCGATGGCAACACGATCGTCTACAGCGCCGCTTGGGAGGGTGGACGCCGGGAACTCTTTTCGACACGCCCGGAGAGCTCGGAGTCGCGGTCGCTGAACATCCAAGATGCGGACATCCTGGCGATATCGAAAACCGGCGAGATGGTCCTGGTGGCGCGGTCGCCGCGGCATCTGAGCGCTTCTTTTGGCGGCCCGGCGAATTCCTATCCCGCTACTCTTCTGCAAGCTTCCTTGGCCGGGGGCGCACCCCGCGAAGTGTTAGACGATGTGGTGTTCGCGGACTGGACGCCGGACGGTGAATTGGGTGTTGCCCGGATGATCGAGGGCCGAATCCGTGTTGAGTTGCCCGTCGGGAAGGTACTCTACGAAACGCCCAATCGGATAGCGAGCTTTCGGATTTCGCCGAGGGACGGCCGGATCGCCTTTTCCGAACGACCCTTCGGGTTCGGAGGCGCTTGGGAAGTCGCGACGATCGACGGTAATGGCGACAAGACGATTCTCGCCGCCCCCGGAAGCGGGGACAACCTTGTTCTTGCATGGTCCCCCGACGCGGAAGAGGTCTGGTATGAAACAGGCTGGCTGGGAGGCAAGACGATACGCGCCCTCGCGCCCTCGGGGGCCGAGCGCATCGTTCAGAACGTTCCGGTCGACCTGCGGCTGCTCGATGTCTCCGAGGATGGCCGCGCGTTGGTGAGCCGCGTCAATTGGCGGGTCGGTATCAACTGCCTGGCGCCCGGGCAGACAGCCGAGCGGGACCTTTCTTGGTTCGACGCCTCGGAAGTGCATGACATGAGCTCGGATGGCGAAACGATCCTGATTACCGAGTTCGGCGAGGGAGGCGGGATTGAACGCTGGGGGGTGTATCTGAGAGGGACCACGGGCGAGCCGGCTGTGCGGCTGGGCGATGGCATGGCGTTCGCTCTGTCTCCAGACGGAAGCATGGCCCTGACGATGTCCTTGGGGCCTCTCCCGGAGCTAGTTCTGCTCCCTACCGGCGCCGGAGAACCAGTTCGCATCAAGAGCGAGGGCATTCGCAACTACGAAGCAATGGATTGGATGCCCGCCGGCCGCCAAATTGTCTTTGCGGGAAGCGCATCGGGCGAAGGCGTCCGCTGCTACATCCAAGACATCGAAGGCGGCGAACCTCGGCCTATCACGCCTGAGGGAAACGGGTTTGATCTGGGACAGAAAGCGGTCTCGCCGGACGGCGAATGGATTGCCGCGGAGGGTGACGGTCCGCCGTCTCTGTTCCCGATCGGGGGTGGCGAGGCACAGCGGATTCCCGGTGTCGAGCCGGAGGACACTTTCGTTGCCTGGAGCTCCGATGGCCGCTCCATCTTTGTGAGCCCCGAATCGGAAGTGCCACGAAGGGTCTACAGGGTGGACCTCTCCACGGGTAAGAGATCTCTCTGGAAAGCGCTTGAGCCTGCTGATCTGGTCGGCGTGATCAGCATCTGGTCAATCCAGATCTCGGCCGACGAACAGTCCTACTGCTACAGCTACGCGCGAAACATCTCGGACCTCTATTTAGTGGAAGGACTTCGTTAGAATTACTCCAGCGAAGCAGGGTAATCGGCCCCATGATCTCCGACCACCGGATTGTCGAAAAGCTCGCAGTCCAAAACTGGCACGTAGAGTCCCGCGACCACGAGCAGGACTATGGTATGCACCCCCTAGGCTGAGACAGCGGCAAAGTGAGACAGTAGCCGTTCGCTGAAAGATTGTAGACTTTCGAGCGACACGATTGCCAAACTCTGAACAGCCGAGAAAGCGGAGGCAGGCGCTGCTGGAGAGCAACCTGTCGAGGAATACCCGGCCGACAACTCATTGAGACGATGAGCCTCGGGGCCGGACATGTGGGACATGTGTCCCGCTCCGGGCGCAAGCGAAGTCTCGATAGATTGTCTCATGCCTCAGAAAACTCGAAGCTCGGATTTCTGAGCTGTTCGCAGGGCGGCAACGATGCTTCGAACGCCGCCCGCTGAATTCTGTCTCACTTTAGCTTGTCTCACTTCTGGGGTTCACTCCACTAAGCTTCTCAAAAAGAATGAGTTAAGATCTCTTCCGCACTTTGCTGTTGGGATCGCATGAGAAATCCTCGCCTTTGCCTTTGGGCTCGTTCCCATGAAGAAAATTGGCTGCATCGTGCGTGCGTTTCGCTTGTGCCGCTCGAATTGACCCACTACCGCTAGGCAGGCTAGCTGCTAGGATGTGCTGTGTTTTGGCGTGAGGGTCGGTCCCTCACGGAGCGGGAGGCGGATGATGCTGGATCGCAGGGATTTGCTCAAGGGTTTGGCCGTAGCGCCGTGGTGGGCCTCGGACCTGTATGCGCAAGCGACCCGGGGGTTGCCGCCGCTTACGATCACGGACGTCAAAGTCATCGGCACGAGCCCGCCGCCGGGCTACTCCTGGGTGTTTATCAAGGTCGAGACGAGCGAGCCGGGGCTTTATGGGCTCGGTTCGGCTAACAACTTGTATCTCACGTGGGCGGTTAAGGCGGCCCTTGAAAAGCACATGCGGCCCTTCTGGATCGGCAAAGATCCGGACCGCATCGAAGATCTCTGGCAGTCAAACCACGTGCGCTCCTACTGGCGCAACGGTCCGGTTACCAACGTCATCCAAGCGGCTCTTGACTCGGCGCTCTGGGACATCAAGGGCAAGCGCGCCAACATGCCCGTGTATGAACTGCTCGGAGGCAAGGCCCGCGACGCGGTGCCTCTGTATGCGCACGCGGGTGGGCCAACTTTCGATGCCTGCGTCGAAAGCGTTCAGAGCTGGATGGAGAAGGGCTTCCGCCATGTCCGTGTTCAGATGGGCGGATACGGCGGCGGCGGCTTCATCCCGCCGGGAGAAGGGAGCCGCCCGGAGACGGGATACGACGGCAAAGCGTTCGACGAAGAGACTTACATTGACACCATCCCGAAACTCTTCATGCATGTGCGCGACAAGCTCGGATGGAAAGTTAAGTTGCTGCATGATGTCCACGAGCATTTGACGGGCTGGGGCGCGCTCGAACTGGCGAAGCGTTTCGAGCCGATCCGGATGTTCTTCGTCGAAGATATCCTGCCCCCCGAGCAGATCGACTACTACAAGCAGATTCGCGGCCTTACGTCGACGCCGATGGCGATGGGCGAGCTATTCACCCATCCGCATGAGTGGCGGCCGCTGATCGCGAATCGCCTGATCGATTTCTTCCGGGGCCGGGTGGGGATGATCGGCGGCATCACTCAGGCCAAGAAGATCGCGGCGCTGTGCGAGCAGTTCGGCGTCCGGACGGCGTTTCAGGAGGGCGGCGAAAACGATCCGATCAATCAGCTCATCGCGTACCACGTCGATATGAGCATTCAGAACTTCGGCATTCAGGAAGAAAACGACTACTCCGAGGCCGTGTTCGAGATGATGCCCGGCGCGGCGCGGATTCGCGGCGGTTACCTCTACGGCAGCGACAAGCCCGGCCTCGGCATCGACCTCAACGAACAGATCGCCGCCAAGTACCCACTGCGTGACAACTATCACAGCGCCGACTGGACGACGGTGCGCGGCATGGATGGATCGGTGGTGCGGCCGTAGCTATGGGCGCTCAGTCGCCGGCTTATCACCGGGGCCCGGCAAGGGTACCTTTGCTCCACCCGCTGCCTCTGCCTCCAGAAGCGTATCGAGATCAGGGTAGGGATAGATCACGGGTGCCTTGTTCTGCATCAGTCCCCCCGTGTCGGCCGTCGGGCCATAGGTGCTGTGCAGGTCGCGGTTGAGCATCCGCAGCAACGTGGTCTGCTGGCCGCGGTGATGGGCAGTGTGAGCGATGCGCCGGACCATAACCCAGGCGCGCGAGCGTTTGACCTCGAAGAAGTTGGCCGTCTCTTCCCACCAAGATGAACCTTTGGAGCGCAGCTCGTGGAGTCGCTTGCCGGAGTCGTCGGCGTAGCGGCGAATGAACTCGAGGCGAGTCTCGTTCTCGGGCAGTGGCGGCGCGGCAACGTCGACACCTAGGATCTTCACGAACCACAAGTTCTCACTGACGCATTGATGCACCATCTGTTCGTGAACGCTACGGCCCCGCGTGTCGGTGGGATGGGGCCGAAACGGCAAGTCGTCGTCTCGGAACATGCTCCAGACGCCGAGCACCTTAATGCGCTCGGTGTCGTAAGTATCGATGAGGAACTGATAGGGGGTCATCCGGCGTTTTCCTAACCTGTTGGTTTCCCAAGGTATATGGCTCAATGGTAGGCGCAACTCGCAAGGCGAACAAGTAGGCGTCCGAGGCCCGAAGACGAGCTCACCCCGACACGATCGCCGCCCGCCCGCCGGCCGACAGGGCCCCAGCCTCGTTTGCCTGGACGGGTCTTGGTAGCCTAGCGCCGGTTCTCGGACTCCCGGCTTACGTCCAGAATCTGATTGACCTGGACGTTTCGCACTACCTGCCGATGGCCGTCCGGCCAGGTGATCTCGATCCGAGCGACTTCGGTTTCATCCCCTAATCCAAAGTGGACACGGGGATCGCTCGCTGACATGTAACTGCCCGCGGAACTTGCAACAGCGATCTTCGGGCCGCTTTCTGTTTGGATTTTGACCGTCGCACCCGAGACATCGCCGCCAACCAGGTTCACCGTGAGCCAGTGGTGATCGGTCTCCGCAACGTTACGCAGGACAATAGCGTTTCCGTCCCGAACGTTAACCACCACGTCGACCCGCCCGTCATTGTCGAGGTCGCCGAACGCTGCTCCACGTGCGGCTTGCGCTGTTTGGAAGGCATCTCCGGCACTGCTTGAGACATCGAAGAATCGCCCGAATACGTTCTTTGAGAGCAGCAAGGGTTCCTCATAGGCGAGCGACGGATCGGACAGTGCGATGTCATCCATGACGTGACCCTGCGCTACGAAAAGATCCCGCCAACCATCGTTGTCGAAATCGACAAGGCCGGCGCCCCACCCGGAATGAAGATCGGTGATGACGCCGAGTCCGCTCTTGGCGGTCAGGCTCGAGAAACTGCCGTCTTGGTTGCGAAAGAGCCAATAACTCTGACGGGCCAGGGCATTCACGAATAGGTCCGGTTGTGCGTCGTTGTCATAATCGGCGAAGACGATGCCCATGCCGGCGAATTCACGTCCGTCGGCGTCGTAGGCAATTCCGGCAGCGACACCGACTTCCTCGAAGCGCTTGCCCTCGACGTTCCGAAAGAGCTGTTGCGGGTAGGAGTCGTTCGCGACAAAGATGTCGACCCAGTTGTCGCCGTCGTAGTCTCCTACGGCGACACCGAGACCCTTGCCGGGGTGCTTGCTGATGGCGGTCGGGCCGGAGACGTTCTCAAACTTACCGTTCCCAATGTTGTGGAAGAGGAGATGGGTTACGGGTGCAAAACGTCGGGGATGGCAGTAGGAGCGCCGTTCCGGCAGCCCCGGGCCACAGGGGATATTCTTCGAAAAACTCCAATCGAGGTAGCGAGCGACGAAGAGGTCGAGCCGACCGTCACGGTCGTAGTCAAGAAAGGCTGCGCCCGTCGACCAGCCCGCGCCGCTCAAGCCCACATCAGCGGTTGCGTCGCTGAACGTACCATCGCCGTCGTTGCGGTAGAGAATATCCCGCCCGAAGTTTGTGACGTAGAGGTCGGGGTCGCCATCATTGTCGTAGTCTCCGGTGGCAACGCCCATGCCGTATCCGCGGCCGGCGACACCTGCTTGCTCCGTAACGTCTTCGAATCGCCAGTCGCGCTGGTTCCGGTAGAGTCTGTTCCAATAGGGCTGGTCGCTTTTGTCGGGTTCCGCTGCGGTCCGTATGGGGTCTTCGATCTCCGCGCCGTTAATGAAATAGATATCGAGTAGCCCATCGCCGTCGAAATCGAGTAGCGCTACGCCCGCTCCCATCGCCTCGATCAAGTACTTTTCAGACGTGTGGCTGGACTGATGCGCGAAAGAGATACCCGCGGGCGATGTCATTTCGACGAACCGCGGCAGAACTTGCCGAGTTTGCGCGGATGATAAGGAGGCGAATCCGAGCGCGGTCGCAAGAGCAAGAATTCGCGAAGCGAGCGTCACAATCAGCTCCCACCATAGCTTCCCGCTGGAAACCCGACAAATGACCTGTCTCCCAAACGAATCTCAAGAGAGCTCCGGCCCCGAGTACAGGAGTCCCTGGAGAAGGCGTTGCGTTCTTGCAGCGTCCGACAATGAGTGCGCCGGTGCCGGCGCGGATCGGACCTAATGCTTGGGGCCCACGCAGGCGAATGACACCCCCTATCGGGCCTCAACATCCGTACAGTTTACGTTTGCAAAGGCGTTCGGGTCTGCTGTAGACTTAGCGCACCGAAGATGAAGCTGAATGACCTAGCGTCACGCTCAATTTCCGGTCCCCGCGTTGCAGTTGTTTGGGAATATGTCTTGGAAAGGGTTAGGAATTGCCATGTCTAAAGTACTGATATCGTTCGTTCTTCTCGCCGGCTCGCTGTCGGCGCAGGTATTCGCCCCCGGAACGCATGCCGCGGCTCTCACCGGCCCCGGTACAGCGAAAACGTTCGTTCTTCCGGGCGATCAGATACTGCCGCAAGTCGCCAACGCTGAACTCGATGGCGGCCAGCAGTTTTTCACGCTCTTCCAGGCGGTGAACGTTTCCGGAGGCCCGGCGACCTTCCAGGTAAACCTCCTCGACCCAATGGGTGACCCGATGGAGATGCCGATCATGCAGGACGGCGCGACCGTTGACACCGACACAATCGCAGACGCCATCGCCCCCGGCGGCGTCCGCTTCGCGCAAACGGTGCCCGACGGATCGGACAATTCAATGTCGTCCATAACGTGACCCTGCGCCACAAACAGATCCCGCCAACCATCGTTGTCGAAATCGACAAGGCCTGTGCCCCACCCGGAGTGCAGATCCGTGATGCCGCCGAGTCCACTCTTGGCGGTCACACTCGAAAAACTGCCGGCTTGATTGCGAAAGAGCCAGTAACTTTGACGAGCCAGGGCGTTCACGAATAGGTCCGGTTGCGTGTCGTTGTCATAGTCCGCAAACGCGATGCCCATGCCGGCGAATTCACGTCCGTCAGCGTCGTAGGCAATCCCGGCGGCTACTCCGGCTTCCTCGAACCGCGTGCCCTCGAGGTTACGAAAGAGCTGCTGCGGGTAGGAGTCGTTCGCGACGAAAATGTCGACCCAGCCATCGCCGTCGTAGTCTCCTACGGCGACGCCGAGACCCTTGCCGGGGTGCTTGCTGATGGCGGTCGGGCCGGAGACGTTCTCGAACTTCCCGTTCCCAACGTTGTGGAAGAGGAGATGGGTTACGGGTGCGAAACGTCGGGGATGGCAGTAGGAGCGCCGTTCCGGCAGCCCCGGGCCACACGGGACATTCTTCGAAAAACTCCAATCGAGGTAGCGCGCGACGAAGAGGTCGAGCCGGCCGTCACGATCGTAGTCGAGAAAGGCCGCGCCCGTCGACCAGCCTGCGCCGCTCAAGCCCACATCAGCGGTTGCGTCGCTGAAGGTACCATCGCCGTCGTTGCGGTAGAGAATATCCCGCCCGAAGTTTGTGACGTAGAGGTCGGGGTCGCCATCATTGTCGTAGTCTCCGGTGGCAACCCCCCATGCCGTATCCGCGGCCGGCGACACCTGCTTGCTCCGTAACGTCTTTGAATCGCCAAGCTCCTTGGTTTCGGTAGAGCCTGTTCCAATAGCGCTGGTCGCTTTTGTCGGGTTCCGCCGTGGCGCGCATTGGGTCTTCGATCTCCGCGCCGTTAATGAAATAGACATCGAGCAGCCCGTCGCCGTCGAAATCGAGTAGCGCGACGCCCGCTCCCATCGCCTCGATCAAGTACTTTTCAGACGTGTGACTGGACTCGTGCGAGAACGAGACACCCGCGGGCGATGTCATTTCGACGAACCGCGGCAGAACTTGCCGAGTTTGCGCGGATGACAAGGAGGCGAATCCGAGCGCAGTCGCAAGAGCAAGAATTCGCGAAGCGGGCGTCACAATCAGCTCCCACCATAGCTTCCTGCTGGAAGACCTGACAAATGTCCGCGGGCCCGGAATCCCGGTCGGGCGAGCCGGCGCTTCAGCGAAGTTCCAAAGAGCCCTGACTCCGACACGGAATCCCTGGGAGACGCCTTGCGGAACCTCAAGGCGGCCGGTCACTCGTAAGTTGGTGGCGGTGCGGCCGGAGCCGTTGGTTGAGGCCCTTCTTGATGGAGGCGTCTCCGGCAGACCTTGACGCCCCGTACAGTTAACACCCGTACAGTTAACGTTTGCAAAGGCCTCTGGGACTGCTGTAGACTTAGCGCACTGGAGACCGAGCCCGAGGCTGGATTTCCGGTCCCCGCATTGCAGTTTGTTTCCATGAAGCTCCCTTGGAAAGGGTGAGAAATCGTATGTCTAAAGTACTGATATCCTTCGTCCTGCTGGTCGGCTCTCTTTCGGCGCAGACATTCGCTCCGGGTTCGGAAGCGAGTGCGCTGGCGGGTCCTAATATCTCGAAAACGTTTGTCCTGCCGGGTGATGAGATGCTTCCCCAAATCGCCAACGGTGAACTCGGCGGCGGACAGACGTTTTTCATGATCTTTCAGGCCGTGAACGTTTCGGGACGGGCCTGCTTCATTCGAGGTGGCATTCTTCGACGGTGACGGCGACCCGATGACGATGCCCGTCCTTCAGGACGGCGTTACGATCAACACGAACATGATCGGAGACGCCATTGCCCCTGGCGGCGTCCGTTTTGCCCGCACGGTGCCGGGACGCAGCGGCGGTACAGATCGGCTACGCGGTCGCGACCAGTGTGCCCGAGGGCGCCATCGCGATGATCGCCCAATTCAGTAACCAGGTGCCTGGCGAGAGGTTGTTCCAGGCCTCGATTCCGGTGGAAACGCGCCTGCACTCGAACTTCTTCATGCCGTTCATCAACTCGGGCGGGTTTGTCGGCTCGATCGCCATCGTGTCGCTCGTGAAACAAACAGTCGGCTTCAGCGTCCTGTCATCGAGCGGGACAGAGCTTTGCAGTACGACGGAAGACTTTGAGGCTGGTCAACACATGCCGCTTCTTCTCTCGAATCTGCTGCCCTGCGCAGCCGACACCAATGCCGTTTTCGCCGCTCAAGGTGAGAGTATCGGCCTGTCGGCCGTCGGTTTTACAGCCGCTGACATGGGGCTGGGAGCATTTGTAACCGCGCCCGTTTACGGACCGCTTCCATAGGCCGAAGCGAGAGCTGACAAGGGAAAACGACAATGCATGATGCGTACATGAAAGTGAATAGGCCCGCTTGGGCTCGGCTGGTTTACGTACTCAGCCTCTTCATCGGCACGTTTCTGCTGGCCGGCGGCGCTTCAGCACAGCTCGCGAGCAAGGTAGACAGGGTGGACTATTGGCACCAAGACAGTCCCGGCATCGAAGGTACAAACGAAATGGGGGATGGCCTCGGGTTCTCCTCGGTCTCGGGCGACTTCAACAATGATGGTTACCCTGACTTGGCGATTGGAGCGCCTGGGGAGTCCATTGGCGACCTCACTGGTGCCGGTGTGGTTCACGCGCTTTACGGCGGAGCATCCGGGCTTGGTTCGGAGGGTAGCCAAGTGTGGAGTCAGGACACTCCTGGAATCCCGGGCGCGCCCGAGACCCTCGATCTGTTCGGATTCAGTTTGGCGAGCGGTGATTTCGACGGAGACGGATACGACGACCTCGCCATTGGGTCGGTGTGGGAGAGCGTCGGCGGTGCAGGCACAGCGGGAGCCGTGAACATCATTCCTGGCGGACCCGGTGGACTGACAGACAATGGGAGCCGCCTGTTTACACAAGATACAGCGGGTCTCGAGGACTCGGCGGAATCGGGTGATAGTTGCGGCAGCGCACTGGCCGCCGGCGATTTCAACCATGACGGCTACTCGGATCTTGCGATCGGATGCCCGTTCGAGGATCTCACCGCGGACAATATGGGCGCCGTCGCGGTCATCTATGGATCCGCGAACGGCCTGGGC
>CBDBKC010000002.1:0-15173 GCA_965206655.1 Bryobacterales bacterium
CGGCTCGGCCGAGAACAACATCCTGTTCGTTGAATCAGAGAACGTCCGCGGAACGCCGTCCTACTGGGTCATCAAGGACTACGCCGAACCCGATTCCGCCCGGCGCTACAAGATGATGCGCCATAGCTGGGACTTCCAAGGCCGCGCGGCGCAAATGGGCTGGTCGCCCGACGGGATTCACTGGACCTTCTCTGAATTTGGAAACATGACCGGCTCAATCGATTCCCAGAACGTCTTCTTCTGGGACAACCGGACCGGGCAGTACGTCGGCTACTTCCGCAGTCACGCGAGTGGGCTGCGCAGCGTCGCCCGCGCCACCAGTCCGGACACCTTCCACTGGTCCCGCATGACGACGGTTCACAGCCCCGACGAACGGGACCCGCCGACCTGGCATCTCTACACACCGGGCATCTGGAAGCTCGGCCTGGCGCGCCAAACGTACGTGATGGTCACGACCGGTTTCGACGAAGAGAGCCATGAGGCGTACGGGCAACTCGGCGTGAGCCGCGACGGAATCAATTGGCATCGATTTCGGCAGCCGTTTCTGCCCCTCGGCGGCGAGGGCGATTGGGATGGTGGCGCGATCTACACGGTCGCAGCGGACGCGACGATCGGCCAACGAACGGCGATCTTCTACCACGGCAGCAACAGCCCGGCTCACAGCCGAGAAGGGCAGCGCGGGATCGGTGTCGCTTTTCTCGATCGCGGCGGTTTCGTCGGCCGGAGGGCGGATGGCGAAGGATACCTGGTTACTCGTCCGCTTCGCGTCTCCGACAACCGAGGCCGGTTCTACCTCCTTGCTGATGTATCACCGGATGGCTCGATTGCCGCCGAGTTGCTGAGCAAGGACGGGATCGTCCTGGAAGGCTTCTCCCGAAACGAGTCCGCCGAGATCGAGCAGGGAGGCGATGCCCTCGAGATCCGCTGGGAGAATCAAGAGAAACTCAAGGGTCATCTGCGCGCGGGCTCCGTGCGCTTGAAGCTCTATCTGCGCAAGGCCACGGTGTATGGTCTGCGGGTTCATCGCCCCCGCTGAGGTTGCGGCATGGCAAACCGCTCGAATCAGGGCGGGCACAGGGGCCCGCCCCTATGTGGAAGGAATCTCCTCGATATTCCAGTAGAGACTAGCCGGACTACGTCAACCGGTCCAGCGGCTCGGTTGCATCGGTGAAGCTTTCGATGGGAGCCCCCATCCGCTCGGCGATCGAGAGATAGAGGCGATTCAGCGCTGTATCCCGCGGATACACGATGGCACGCCCGGTGCGGATCGTGCCCCCGCCGCCGCCGGCCAACAAGAGAGCCATGTCGTGGCAGGTGTGCTTGTTGCCGTCCTTGAGACCGGAGCCCATCACGACCATCGAATGGTCCAGCAATGTGCCTTCGCCCTCCTGGATCGAGTCCATCCGCTCGAGGAAGTAGACATACTGTTCGACGAGCCAACGATTGATGGCCTCGTACTGCACCATGACTTCCGGCTTGTCTTGGTGGTGGGACGTCGCGTGCCACTGCTCGGTGACGCCCGGCAAGAAACTGAAGTTGCCGCTGCAGCCCCCGTTGTCGAACATGAAGGTCGCGACGCGCGTCTTGTTCATCTGAAACGCCAGCACGATCAAGTCGAGCATCAGCCTTGTATGCTCTTGGCGGTGCTGCGGCATTCGATCGGGACGTTTCAGCTCAACCGGGGACGGCTCCTGCCCCTCGGCGTCGGCCTGCTCGACCCTCTCGATGCGGCTCTCCACATCTCGCACGGACGTGAGGAATTCGTCCAGCTTGTCACGGTCCGCGCGGCTCACCTTCTGTTGCAGGTCATTCGCCTGCTCGAGTACGGCGTCAAGGATGCCCTTGTTGCGCCGCTGCCGCTCTTTGTCGGCGAACAGCCGGTCAAAGGCGAAGCGCGGGTCGATCTCCTTGCCCGCGGGCTGCGACGGAGACTTCCACGAAATGTACGAGCGGTAGACCGACGAGTAGTCGGTATCGATCTTCGAGTCCGGCTTGATCCCCAGACACAACGACGGGAGCGGCGTTTGCCCGCCGATCTTTTGGGCGATCAATTGGTCGATCGAGACACCCACCCTCAGGCGGTTTCCCTCGAACTTGTAGTTCTCGATCCCCGACAGGAACCCCGACGTTTTCCCTGTATGCGCACCCCGGCTATCGAGACGTTCGTGCCACAGTCCCGACGGCACGATGACCTTGCGCTTCACCGGCTCGAGCGGCTCTAAGACCTTCTTGAACCGCAGTCCGTCACCTTCTCCGGTTGCGCCCCACTCGGTGACTTGTACCCCGTTGGGGAAGTAGAAAGAGGCGAAGCGCGTTGGAGGCTGCCCCGCGGTCCGTAGGGTGGCACCCGCACCCGGAGTCGCGCCGGGAGTCGCACCGAAGGCGGGCAGCGATTCAAGCCAAGGCAGCAGAACCGTGACGCCCGCCCCTTTGAGAAAGCGGCGCCTACCGATGGATCGGAAGTCGTGTCTCATCGCCCTGGTGCTCCCGTCTCGAAAGCTTGCGCTTGCCGCTCCGTTTCCGCGCCGCCGGCCGGCCGGAAACGAAACTGCCGGCTCTCCACAACGGCTCGCACAGCCGCCGAGAAGCGATAGCCATTCTCCGCCAAGCTCGTCTCCATTATACGCACCGTGTCCAGATCCTGGTAGGTCAGACTGCGAGAAAGTGCATAGGCCAGCAACTGCCGGCAGAAATGGCGTACGAACTTCTTCTTCTCCCGGCCGCTCAGCAGAGCTCGTTTCACGTCTTCCAGAGAGCCAAGCGGCGTGCCGTCCGGAAGCGACGCGCGTGTGTCGACGGCTTTGCCGGTCTGGGGATCGGCCGTCCGGAACCGGCCGATCGGATCAAAGTTCTCGAGCGCAAAGCCTAGCGGATCGAGCCTGCGATGGCACGAGGCGCAGTTCGGATCGCGACGGTGGATCTCGAGTTGCTCTCGAAACGACAGACCTTGACTACTTTGCTTGCTCGCGTCCAACTGGCTCGCCGCATTCGGCGGAGGTGGCGGCGGAGGACTTCCCAGCAGGTTCTTCAGCACGAACAGGCCGCGATCGACCGGGCTGGTTCTTGCCGGGTGCGACGTCAGCGTCAACACGCCGGCCATTCCGAGCACGCCGCCGCGCGGCGAGTCCCCTAGCGTCACACGGCGAAACTCGGGTCCCTCGACTCCGGCGATCCCGTAGTGACGCGCCAGCTCCTCGTTGAGGTAGGTGAAATCACTATCCACCAGGTTCAAAATGCTGCGGTCTTGCTGGATGATCTCGCGGGCGAAGTGCAGCGCCTCCTGGTACATCGCCTCCCGCAGCGAGTCCGTATACTCCGGGAACAGATCCAGGTTGGGCTCGTCGTATTCCCGAATGTGGCGGAACTCGAGCCAGTTCCCGAAGAACTGATCGGCCAGCGCCGCCGAGCGCTCGTCTCGCAGTAGGCGGTCGGCCTGAGACAGCAGAACCTCGATGTCGTTGAGCCGCCCCGCCGCGGCCGGCCGCAGCAACTCCTCGTCCGGTCTTGTCGACCACAAAAAATAGGAGAGCCGCGACGCCAACTCATAAGGATCGAGCCGGCTCGTCTCGACACCGGCCTGCTCTTCCTCCGCCAGGTACAAAAAGTGCGGAGACACCAGCACGCTTCGTGCCGCGAAACGAACCGCGTCCGCCACGTAGGGCCTTTCGTCCTCCATGTAGCCGTCGTAGAGGCTCATGAGCTGCCGCACTTCGCGAGGCTCAACGGGACGCCGAAACGCCTTGGCGGCGAAGGCGCTCAGAGAGCGCCCGGCGGCCGAGCGCAGGTGCCCTTGGCCGTCGAGCAACAGCCAGTCCAGAAACGCGACCTCCGCCTTCGCCTCGTCCCCTGCCAGCTCTCTTGTTTCCTCGAGAGTCAGGATCCGATCTTTGTAGTCCTTAGCGATCAGTCTTCGTTCCCAGTTCAGAGCCCGGTCGATGCGCTCGCGGACAAACCGCGGCTCCGCGCTCAAGAGGAAGTAGTCCTCCCAGCGGCGAAGAAGCTCCTCTCGTTCTCGGCCCCGATCCGCCGGCAGCATCGCTGCCAGTTGCTCCGGAGGCAAGTGGAACACCCCGCTCTCCAGCGGTTTTCCTGGTTGCTCGGTGGCCAGTTGAGTCCAGCGCTCGACGCTCGGGAAGTAGCTGCTGACCAAGTCCTCGAGATACTTTCGGAACTGGCGAAACTGTGTCCGGTTTGAGAAGGTCAAGCGCGCGCCGGGAACGAAGTCGAGCGTCGCGGGCCTTTGGGTGGATACGACGAACTGCACCATCCCGTCGTCGAACCATTGGCGCCGCTCCTCGGCCGGCCGGGTGCGGGAGATGTCCTGCATGGCGCCCGTGACGGTGAACCGGACAGCGCCTTCGGGTACTCGGAACGCGAGAAGAGAGGGCGCTTTCACCGCCAACGCGTCTTCCCACTCAATCGTGTTGTCACGATAGAGCGGATGGTCCCGCGTCATCCGGTGGGGCTCTTCGTAAAGACGCGTGCGAACCGTCCGCAAGGTCGACGCTTGCACAAAGACGTGCAGCGGTTCCTCGCGGCTGTTCACGTTGCGCGCGACTTTGCCGTCCGCGGAAACCGACTCGACCATCTCCAAGTCGGCAAGCGCGCGACGGGTGCCATTCGAAAACTCAAACGTGCCGTCCAGCCAGGCCGCATAGTCGTTTTCGTTCTCGTCTCCGGCGTCGGTCACCAGCAGATAAACGACCGGCCGCCCGCTCACGTCCACCTCGAACCGGTGGCTATGATCTCCGCCCGCCAGGGAGTAGAGGTAATCGAGGTCTTGCCGGAACGTCGCAAGCACTTTGCTGAATCGCTCCGCGGCCTCAACGGCCTGAGCTCGCAGGTCCGCCAGATCGGCATCGCTCTCGGGGACCAGCAAAGATTGAAACGGCTGGAAGAGAGCGTCGAAGTGCGGCCGGAACTCGCTGAACTGTTCAGGGTCGACGCCGTCACTTTTCTTAAGCAGGTGCTCATAGTCGAGATCGAGGTACCCCATCAGCCGCTCAAGAATTGCCGGTTGAACGGACTGCTCCCTGGCGAACGCTGCAAGAGAGAACTGCGGGTCCGAACCACGCCGGTATTTCGCCTCCCAGGCCGCCGAGAAATAGCGCGGCAGAGCCTCGCCCCTCTCCTCGAAATGCTCCCGCACGAGCTCGTCGTAGAGCCCCACCAACTCGCTTGCGGCGTGGTGCACTCTCTCGGAGTGGAGAACCGGCTCAGGAGGCTCTTCCCGAAACAGAATTCCCTTCGTCGGTGAGAACTCCGCGCGCGCGAAGATCTCCTCCGAGGCCGCCACCAGCTTTTCTAAATCCGAGGGAGACAGGAAAAGGCTGTTCCCATTGTTCGGGAAGCCGTCCGCGCTCATGCCGTCGGCGGGCAAGTAGTCGGTTACGTCAAAGTCAATCCCGGTTAGATCGCGAACGGTATTGCGGAACTCGGCGCGGTTGAGCCGGCGGACGACGGGCGCGCCCGGTTCGTTGAGATGACTCAGATCAGCGGTCTCGAGCTGACGATCGATCCAGGCGGTGAGGAACCGTCGCTGATTGTCAGTCGGCTTCGTCGGCCGGCCCGGCGGCGGCATGCTGCGGCTGATGATCTGCTCCGCAACGGTTTCCCAGCGGCGAAAGTCCGTGATCACCGAATGCCGGTAATCTCCCACCAAAGCCTCGAGGTCGAAACCGGCGACCTTGACGCCACTACCGTGACAGGCGTAGCAATGGGTCTCAAACAAAGGCCGCACGTCCTGCTCGAACCGCGCCTCTTCGACCAAGGGAAGCGAAGCGCTGTCCCCGGCTCGTAGCGCCGGGCCGGCCAGGACCGCAAATAGGAACACGAAGAGTGCCGTGGACAAGAGATACCACCGATTCATGCACTAGTTTACTTTACTCGAAGACTGTTGGCCTCGGTCACCACCAAACGGTGACGTGGATCGCTGCTTGTCCCGTGTGTGCCATACTGTTGGCGGAGCCACGAGTGCGAAGCCTTCTTCCGACCTTATTCCTTCTCCGGTGGACGGTGCCTTTCTGCGCCCTCGTCTTTTTGTATCCCGCCCACGCTCAGGGCCAAGACTCCGCGCAATTCTTCGAACGCACCATCCGGCCGCTGCTGTCGGAGAAGTGTTCAAGTTGCCATGGAGAATTGGAGACGTCCGGCCTGCGGGTCGACTCCCGTGACCGCCTGTTGCGCGGCGGGAGCCAGGGGCCGGCCATCGTCGCGGGGGATCCGGAATCCAGCCTGCTCATGCAAGCCGTACGGCATTCTCACGCGACTTTGAAGATGCCGCCGTCCGGGCAGCTAAGCCCGCAAGAGATTCGAAGTTTGGCCGCTTGGATCCAACAGGGTGCCGTCTGGCCAGACGCACCGGAGAAAGCCACGCGGCTTGACGGGACGGTGATCACCCAGGAAGACCGGGCCTTCTGGTCGTTCCAGCCCATCAAGAAACCGCTGGTCGACACCGCCTCGCCCATTGACCAAGCCTCGCCCATAGACCGGTTGGTCAAGCGAAGCTTACAGAAGAACGGGTTGAAGCCTAACCCTCCGGCCGCGAAGAGGACCTTGCTTCGCCGCGTGAATTTCGATCTGATCGGTCTCCCCCCTACTCCGGAGGAGGTCAGCGCTTTCTTGTCTGACGACTCCCCGCAGGCGTTTGCGAAAGTCGTTGACGGCTTGCTCGCTTCTCCGCACTTCGGGGAGCGCTGGGGCCGTTACTGGCTCGATGTGGCCCGCTACGGCGAGAATGACTATCACGGCGTCGGAATCGCGGAATACCCCCAGGCCTGGCGCTATCGCGACTGGGTGATCGGGGCCTTCAACTCGGACATGCCGTACGACGTGTTCGTGAAGGCCCAGATCGCCGCTGACCTCATGCCGGGGAACAATCGCGAGCTGCTGGGCGGCCTGGGCCTGTTTGGGCTGGGGCCCTGGTACTACGGCATTTCTCATCCTCCTCAGGCTCGCGCGGATGAGCGGCATGAGCGGGTGGACATGGTATCGCGTGGTTTTCTTGGCTTGACCGCGGCGTGTGCGAGGTGCCACGACCACAAGTACGACCCGATCTCCATGGAAGATTACTATGGCCTGGCCGGGGTCTTCGCGAGCGTTCACTATAAGAGCTACCCCCTCGTCTCGGACGAAATCGTCAAGGATTTTGAGCGGCGGAAGAAAGAGATCGAGGAGCTTGAAAAAGAAATCAAAGAGTTCCTCGATGATCAAAGCAAAGAGTTGGCCGAAATCTTCACCCGGCGCATTTCAGACTACCTGGTAGCCTCTTGGAAGGTCTTGCGGGTAAGCGAGGTCGGCGAGGAAGAGAAAGCGTGCCGGATCGACGACGTTGCTCGGCGGCAGGAACTCGACAGAGAGACTTTAGAGCGTTGGGTCAAGTATCTGGAGAAACCACAAGAGGAACATCCCTACCTGGACGCCTGGGAGACACTCCTTTCTGACCGTTCCGCCACGGAATCTCAGGTTCGTCAAGCCGCCGATCACTATCAAGCGCTGATGGTTTCGATCGTCAAAGAACACGAGGAAATTGATGAGGAAGTACGCGTCCTCCTGGCCAAGCTGCCTCCGAAGAAGGAACGGGAGCTGCCCCGGCTGCCAAACGGCTACACCTCGGGAGACAGTTTCAAGATTCCCGATATCGAGCCCAGAGCCATGGCCCGCGACCGCTATGTCGCCTGGAATGAGATCCTAGGCGTCGGTAAGGATGCGGTGCTGCGCTACCAGGATGAAAAGCTTGCACGTTTCTTGCAGGGCGAATGGAAACGCCACCTGAAATCACTCCAGGCCGAGTTAGAAGAACGAAAAGAAAAGCTGCCGCCTCATTACGGATACCTGCCGGGTCTCGAGGACTGGAAGCAGCCCAGGAATGCCAAGTTGAACATCCGGGGCAATCCGTTCCAAGAGGGGGGGGAGGTCCCCCGCAAGTTCTTGGCGGTCCTGAGCGAGGAGCAACCCGCTCTGTTTCACAAAGGTAGTGGCCGGTTGGAGTTGGCCCAAGCGATACTCGCGCATCCGTTGGCGGCTCGAGTCATGGCCAATCGAGTCTGGCAACACCTGTTGGGCAACGGCATTGTGCGAACGCCGAGTAACTTTGGAAGAACGGGAGACCGGCCTTCCAATCCTGAGTTGCTCGAATACTTGGCTTGGCGTTTCGTGGATCACAAATGGTCGGTCAAGAATCTCATCCGCGAGATTGTTCTTTCCGAAACCTACCGGGCCGGCAGTGGTGACTCCAAGGTCAACGAGGCGACCGACCCCGCCAATCGCTTTTTCTGGCGCGCCGCTCGCTCAAGACTGGATGCCGAAGCCCTTCGCGACGCCACCTTGTTTGTTTCAGGCCGGCTTGACCCAAAGCTTGGGGGAGCTTCCCAAGAACTAGGTCCCGATAATTACCGGCGGACCGTCTATGTCAGAATTCAACGCTTTAGACCGAACGAGACTTTGGCCCTTTTTGATTACCCCAATCCCAGTGTCAGCAATGCCCAACGCACCGTCACTAATGTTCCGCTACAACGCCTATTTTTTCTAAACAGTGAGTTCATCCTAAACCACTCCGACGCCTTGGCGGAGCGGCTCGCCTCCGCGGGCAGCAGTGCCGCGATGATCGAGGAAGCCCATCGGGTTCTTTATGGGAGGGAGGCCACGCCCTCCGACGTTCAAGTAGGTGAGGAGTTCCTCCGCTCGGCCGGAAAAGCTGCATGGACCCAATACGCCCAGGTCCTGCTGAGCTCAAACGAGTTTGCATTCGTGGACTAACCCATGGCCATTCATTTCCCGGCTCCTCCTCGCTTGCTGAGCCGGCGCGATTTACTCCTACAGCTTGGCAGCGGATTCGGCATGCTGGGCCTCGCGAATCTCGCGGCAGGCGCCACCACGGGTCCTTTTGACCCCAAGCCAGCGCATTACACCCCACGGGTCAAGAACGTAATCTTCCTGTTCATGAATGGTGGCTGGTCACAGGTGGATACCTTCGACCCCAAGCCGGCACTCACCAAACGCGATGGACAACCGATGCCGGGGGGCACGCCCAAGACAGACGCTGATGACGGCAAAGTCGGGAACTTGATGAAGTCGCCGTTCCGTTTCAGCAGGTATGGACAGAGCGGTATCGAAGTCAGCGAACTGTTCCCCCAGGTGGGCGGCCTGATTGACGATTTTTGCGTCATCCGCTCGATGCACACGAATGTCCCCAACCACGAGCCGGGGCTGTTCATGATGAACTGCGGCGCGATCCAGCCTGGCCGGCCTTCCATGGGCTCATGGATCACCTACGGGCTGGGCACGGAGAATCGTAACCTGCCTGGCTTCGTGGTCCTCTGTCCCGGCGTGCCCACCGTGGGACCGCCGCTCTGGGAATCCGCTTTCTTGCCGGCCGTCTATCAGGGCACCCATATTCGCACCGAAGAGACGGACCCCAAGAAGCTGATCCGCTACATCCGGAACGAGCGCTTCAGCCTCGACGTGCAGCGCCGGCAGATCGACTTACTCGCACGCCTCAATCGGAAGCATCTCGCAAGCCGGGAAGCCGATTCGCAACTCGAGGCCGCTATCGAGGCGACGGAGACTGCCTTTCGCATGCAGACGGAGGCGCCGGAGGTATTTGACATCACCCGGGAGCCGGAGGCCACCCGGGACAGCTACGGTGACAGTGACTTCGGCCGGGGCTGCCTGATGGCGCGGCGCATGGTGGAGAAAGGCGTGCGCATGGTCCAGGTCTATTTCGGCAAAGTCCAGCCGTGGGACAGCCACGGGGACATCATGGCCCATAAGCGCTTGGCAGCGGACGCGGACCCGGCGATCGCATCGTTGGTTCGAGATCTCAAAGCCCGTGGTCTCTTTGATGAGACCCTTGTGATCGTCGGCAGTGAGTTCGGAAGAACGCCGGCGGTTCAGATTCAGCCGACGTCCCAGCTCCATAACGGCCGCGACCACAACTCACTCGGCTTTACCGTTCTGCTCGCCGGCGGAGGGGTCAAGGGCGGAATGACCTACGGGGCGACCGATGACTTCGGGTATACGGCGGTCGACAAACCCGTACACGTCCACGACCTTCACGCCACCATTCTTCACCTGCTCGGCCTTGACCACACGAAACTAACTTTCCACTACAGCGGCCGAGACTTCCGCCTCACCGACGTGCACGGCAACGTAGTCAAGCCAATCCTAACATAAGACCGAATCGCGGCGCTCGGATAGGGGTGTGCGACAAATTTGTGAGGCTCAGGCCGCGCGAGCGCGATTCTCCCAGTAGTCGTCGAAGCGGTTGCTGAGCCGTGCGCAACGCAAAGCCGTGATAGCGTTCGCGCCGCGCACGCTCCAGAACATGCCCGAGCGCTTCAACCGACTCGCAATGACGGTGCGGCAACCCGCCTCGATCACGCCTGAGCCCACAAACAAGCCCTGCCGGCGAAACTCGCCGTAACGCATGCGCTCCGCATGGCGCTGGAAGTAGTCCGCCTCCAGCGCCAGCGGATGCGCCAACTCCGGGTCGTCGGTTTCGATCTCGCGCAGCGCAGTGACGAGTTGCTCGATGCGCCCCGCGTCGAGCTTTTTCTGCATGCGCCGCGCCCAACCGCGGAGGCGCTTTTGTTGTTGGGGAAACAGCTTCGACGCCAGCTCCCACAGATGTTCGCGAGCGTGATACAAGTCGACGATCTCGATCGCGCCGGGAAAGTATTCGTGCGAAAGATTCCAGATCCAGCCCGCACCGTCGCCAAGCACGACCTTCTTGCGCGCCCGACTCCAACCCCGTCGCCAAGCCTCGCTGTAAATGCGGCGTCCGAAGGCGGCGGCGTCCTCGATCGCGCCGGTGTAGCTGGTCGAGTCTTCGTCGCGCACGGGACGGCCTTGTTCGTCGCAGCTTGTTTGCGTGAACACACAGCCGAGCTTGACCTCGCGCGTGCCGGCCGGGCGTCTCGGCGGCGGTGACCGGTACGCCCGTGCCGTCCATCTCGATGTAGAGAATCGGAGTTTCAGGTCCTGACATCGCAGGAAGCTCCAGCGGTACGGCGCGCGCGATCGCGGCTTGTTCTTCGCTGGCGACATCTTCGCCGATCGCCTCGGCTTCGCGCTCGACAGCCTTGGCGGTCAGCCGCACTCCGGCCAACTCGTCGAGCAACGCGCGACCGCGATCGAACGACGTCTCGGAGCCGACCAGCGCCGTCATGCGGCGCACGCCTGGCGAATACTGCGTCGCTTTGACGGCCAGCTCTTGGTCGTGCGGCGCGAAGCCTTTGCCGCAGCGGCTGCAGTGATAGTACGGCCGTTCGACGACGACCTCGCCCAGCATCGTGACGAGCTTCTTCGGCCGCCGACCGGCGTAGCGCGCTGGCGAGCCGCAGGCGCAGGGCTGCTGCGATTCGCCGGCCGCGTCTTCGTTCAACAGCGTCTCGAGCAAGACAGCGCCGGCTTGATGCAGCGCGTCGCGCGTCGCCTGTTCGACGGTTTCGAGGTCGAGCGACCCGCGCTTGCGCCTCTCACACAAGACGACCCGTAGCAGCCTCCCTACTTCTACGGCGACTTCTTGCTGGATCGCCGCGGCCGTTTTTTTTCCTGCGGACTCAGCTCGGCGTCCTCGGCGACGGGGCGCAAGCGGCAGATCTGTTCGTTGACTTCGAGCAGTTGTCGGCTCAGCTCCCGGAAGCGGTGAAAAGCCTCAACTTCGCGTTGCGCTTTGCGCCGCTGGGCGGGCGAGGAAAAAGTCTCACTCACGGTCTTGCCGTTGACCTTCCTGGTCAGGCGGTAGTTCGGGCCATGAGCGGGCTGGCCGGGCTGATGGCAGCGGCAGGACGGTTTGCCGCAGCGGCCGCTGACAGCGCTGATGGATCCGCTGCGGAAGTCTCCTGGATCGAGAATCCGAGCGAGGATGGCCTTTCGTTGACGTTCGAGCGCGACGAGAGATTCGGGCATAGTACGCCTCCTTTCCTAACGTATCACTACGTAAGGATTCGCACGCAAAAAAGGGGAACCCGCAAATCATCACTTTCTTGTCGCGCACCCCTCGGATAGTTGCATCTGGCAACCGCAGTCCGCTACGGTTTGGGTGGCCTAGCAGCCCATGGTAAAAGTCGCGTGGGTCGCGCGGCGGGCTGCTGCGGCCGTTCGGCGAGGCTTGAGGAGGACGATGATACGGGATATCCTCTCCGACGAACAACAAAGCCGACGGTCGCAAACGTCCGCCGCCCAGCGGGTTACGCGCCCCGGCATGCAACCAGGTCGCCCCGTCTTGGCCCCGCTGCTCGCTTTCTCCATCACCGCTTCCCTTTCTCGAAGCGCGTAACGCGGCCCGCGTGATTTTCACCACGGGCTGCTAGACTAGGGAACCTCTCGCCAGCATCGTGGGGAATGTCTTATGCCGATCGTGAACCGAGGGGTCTTAAACGAAGGGATGCCGAAGACGAGCCGGGCGATCTCGCATTTCCCGGCCATCACGCCGCTCGCCGACGGTAGCCTCTTGGCTGCCTACTGCGTCAGTCCGAAAAAGGACTCAGCCGAAGAAACCATCGAGCTGCGTCGCTCGACCGATCTCGGCCAACACTGGACCGAGCCGTGGCAACCATTCGATACGCTGGTTGACGGGATCCGGGGCTCGCTGCGAGTCGCCTATGTGACACCTCTCGACGCCGATCGGCTGATGGTGGCCGCTCTATGGATTGATCGGGAAACGTACCCGGGGCAACCCCTGTTCAACGAAGCCACCGAGGGTTGTCTGCCCATGCGCATCCTGATCGCGGAGTCGACCGATCTTGGCCTCTCCTGGACGCCCTGGCGCACGGTGGATACACCAGGGGATGTGGGCCCGCCGAGCCTGACGAACCCGATTCTGAAGTTGCCCAGCGGACGTCTGGTGCTGAGCATCGAGTCGAACAAGCAGTATGAAGATGCTTCGAAGTGGTACCAGAAGGTGACCTACTTGTACTCCGGCGATGAAGGTCGAACGTGGGGTGACGCCCGGCGGACGACGCATGATCCAACGGGACGGTACTTCAATTGGGATCAGCGAGCCGGGGTGACAGCAGACGGGCAAATCCTCACCTTCACCTGGCTGTACGACTCCGAAACCAAGGTCTACCAGAACATTCAGCGTCGCCGCAGCTCTGACGAAGGCGCCACCTGGACCGATCCCGAAGACTTGGGTGTTACAGACCAGCCGTCCCATCCGGCGATTCTTGCCGACGGGCGGGTTGTGTTGGCGTGGGTGGATCGTTTTCACAGTGAGTCGATTCGAGCCCGCTTGGCCTCGGGTACGGATCAGCCCTTCACGCCCGAGAGTGAAGTCGTGCTCTATGAGCATCAGAAACAACAAACTCATCAAATGGCCGATACCGGTGAGTTGCTTGGCGATATGGGCCGCTGGACGTTTGGCTTACCTTTTTGCGAAGCACTGCCCAACGGCGAAGTGATGATCGTCTACTATGGCGGCGACCTCGATTCGACCCACTGCTATTGGGCGCGGTTGGCGGCTTAGTCCGCGTACAAGGTAGCTGCCAAGAGCTGTGAAGCAAGTAGGAGGGACCGTGCTTTATCGACGTGGGTCGTATCGCGGCGGGTTTGATCGCACCGGACTTACATTTGTCATCGTAGCGGCGCTGGGTGGCTGCGCCCCCGCAAGGCCCGGTAGGAAACGCCACGGAGGAGGCCTCGGCCGCCCAAGCCGCTCAGGTCATCGAGGTGTGTCGGCCCGACCAGATTCTGCGCCTCCAGTCCTTTCCTGCGAAAAGGACCACGGTCGTCAAAGGGGGCGGTTACTTCCCCGTTATCGCTCGCCTCGACAACGGCGACATCGTGGCGGTGATCCGGGGCGGAGGCGCTCACATGGGCCGCGGAGGCAGGCTGGATTTGGTCTTCTCCAGTGATGACGGCGAAACTTGGTCCGCGCCGCAGACGGCGGTCGAAGGGCCGGATGACGACCGAAACCGGCCCTTGGCGTGGCGGAGGACGGCACCCTGGTGTTGGCCTACGTCATCACGAGGGGATATGGCCCGGAGGGCAAGCGGCAGCAGGAGTTGATCGACGGCGTTTACGTGATTCGGTCCACCGATCAGGGGAAGACGTGGGGGCCGCCCTCTAAGATCGACAAGTTCCCCTCGCAAGATCTCTCTCCCTACGGCAAGATCATCAACATCGAAGACGGCGGGCTTCTGATGCACATTTATGCCGAGGATGATCTTCTTGATGTGGGCGCCAAGGAGGGTCGTTACTACGCCTATGCTTCTCGTTCATGGGATGGTGGCAAGACTTGGGATGACGTTTCGTTCATGTCTGATGGATTTGGCGAGGTAGGTTTACTGCAGACGAAAGAAAAGAAGATCTTGGCTGCCATGCGCGCCGTCGACCGCTCTGAAGGCGGGATCGATCCACCTCTCTGAATCCACCGACAACGGCAAGACCTGGAGTCTGCCGCGCCGGGTGACCTTCGACAGCGAACACCCCGCCGACCTCATCGAGCTGGCTGACGGCCGCATCATCATGACCCACGGCCAGCGCACCCGGCCGATGGGCGTGCAGGCATTGCTGAGTGATGACGGCGGGACCACCTGGAAACAGAAAGACAAACTCGCGCTCGCTTGGCAGGCGCCCAATCGCGATACCGGCTACCCGAGTTCTCTCGTGCGCCGCGATGGGAAGATTCTGACTCTGTACTATCAGGTGGACGACCTGGGCAACGCGCCGGAGAGTGCATCTCTGCAGGCGCTTGTCTGGGAGCCACCCCCGGGGTGGTGAGGTCAAGCCGGCGAGCACCGACGAACAGCGGAGATGCTCTCGACCGTCACTCGTGATCAAGCATCTAACCCGGTATCAAAGGCGGCGGACCCTCGGGAGGAGGCCATCACCATGGCGACTCTAGAGCAGAGAAATGACGTTCTCACGATGATCGACAGCCTGAAGGACGAGATCGTCCAAGTGGTCAGTGAGCTGGTGCAGGTACGCAGCGTGAACCCCGGATATCCGGGCGCTGACTACGAGGCGGAGATCGGCGGCGAGACGAAGGCGAATCGGTATCTGGCGGACAAGTACCGAGAGCTACGCCTCGAACCAGACATGTGGGAGGTGGCAGAGAATCGGGCGAACCTCGCGGGGATCTGGAAGGGTGCTAGGGACGGCAAGTCGCTTCTGTTCAACGGTCACATTGATACGGTTCCCACCGGTCTCGCCGAGCACTGGAAGTCCGG
>CBDBKC010000003.1:0-12530 GCA_965206655.1 Bryobacterales bacterium
TGCGGCTCAGCCCGGAGCAAGCCTGCACCATTTCCTGCACGTCGGCGATCTGCCGTCGTGTGAGGCGCTTGCCGAAGAACGTCGTGGAAGGGAGGTCCTGAATGCGCGGGTCAATCGCTGGGCGCGCTGCCAACCAAATACAGCATCCCAAAACGCCGCTTCTATGTCAACCCCTTGGGAGAAACAATTTCGCCATGGGTGCAACTCCCTCTGAATCAGCCACTTAGGAACAGTGACAAGACTGTCAACGGCAACGAATTTCGCCGTCAGCAAAACGAATGCCATTGCGCCCTTCCCCCGCGTTTGCTCGGCTGAATCGCGGGGGCGAGGGGGCCGCGCTGTCGACGCGCTCGTAACTGATCGTGAGGCCGCGGGTTTGGCTACAATTGTGTCGGCATGAGGAACATGATTCCCCGGCGCCGGCTCCTTGCCGCCGGCCTGATGGGACTGGCACAACTACCGCTCCGTTTGTTCTCGGACGATGGCCCGGAACCGCTGTTCGTGGAAGTTTCTCCCTCAAAAAGCGGTATCCGCTGGGTCCACGAGAATGCGATGTCGGAGAACAGGTACCTGCCCGAGACGGTCGGAGCCGGCTGCGCGTTTGTGGACTACGACAACGATGGCTGGATGGATCTCTACTTCGTGAATAGCGGTCCTTGTGATTTCTTCAAGCCGCGGAAGCCGCCCCGCAACGCCCTTTACAAGAACAACCGCGACGGCACCTTCACCGACGTGACCGAAGACGCGGGGCGTGCCGGGCGGCACGTTCGGCATGGGTGTGGCCCGTGGGCGATTACGACAACGACGGCTTCCCCGATTTGTTCATCACGTCCTACGGCCGTTGTATTCTCTACCACAACGACGGCGACGGCACCTTCACCGACGTGACCGAGAAAGCCGGGGTCGCTGCGCCCGGCTGGACGACAAGCGCCGTCTGGTTCGACTATGACAAACGACGGCTTGCTCGACCTCTTCGTCTGCAGCTTCGTCGAGTTCGGGTTGGACAAAACACGTCCTTCTGCGGCAACAAACGACCTCGGCCGGCGGTACTATTGCATTCCCAGCGTCTTCCAGCCCACGGCGAGCCTGCTATTTCACAACAACGGTGACGGCACCTTCACGGAGGTCGGCGAGGGGACCGACATCGCGGCGGCGCTCGGGAAGTCCCTGGGCGTGGTCGCCACCGATATCAACAACGACGGCCGCATGGATCTGTTCGTCGCCAACGACACGGTCCGGAATTTTCTGTTTGTCAACCGCGGGAAGAACGAATGGGAAGAGTTCGGGCTGGGAGCGGAAGTGGCTTTCAGCGCTGACGGCCAGGGCGCGTTCCGGTATGGGGCGTTGATGCCGCCGATTTCAACCGTGACGGCTGGCAAGATCTGTTCGTGGCCAACATCGATCAGGAAACTCCATGCGCTCTACCAAAACAACGGAGATGAATCGTTTTCGCGACGTGGCCTTTGATCACGGAGTCGCCGAAGCCACTCGTTTCATGAGTGGTTGGGGGCTGAAATTCTTCGACTTCGACAACGATGGATACCTCGACCTGTTTGTGGCGAATGGTCATCCCGACGACATGATCGAGTCTTATCGTGTCGACATAAAGTATCGCGAGCCGATGCTGCTGTTCCACAACGACGGAGACCGGCTGCGTGACATCACATCTCATGCCGGGCCGGTGTTTCAGAAAGCCTTTTCAGCGCGAGGACTGGCGGTCGGGGATTTCGACAATGACGGCCGCACCGACGTTGTTGTGGCGAACAACGGGCAACCTCCTTTGCTGCTGAAGAACAACTCCGGCAAGCAGAATCACTGGGTGGGAATCCGGCTTGTGGGCGTCGCCTGTAACCGTGACGCTACCGGGGCGCGAATCTCCTGGTCGGTGAATGGAATGGTGCACTCACGGCTCAAGAGCGGCGGGGGAAGCTACCTGTCCTCGCACGATCCTCGGGAGGTCATCGGGCTGGGGTCCGCGACGGATCTCGAGTGGGTCGAAGTGCGCTGGCCACTCCCGAGCGCAAAGGTCGAGCGCTTCAAACAAGTGCCGATCGATCGTTACATCAGGATTGAAGAAGGCAAAGGAATCGTGGAGCAGGCCTCAGGACGCCGTGGGGTGATCCAAGCCCATACACAGGAGTGCGGAGGCGGCGTGACAAGCTCCCATCAGCAGGGTCCAAACCACCATCGTCATCGTGAACGGCGCGTTCGTCCGGACAGGCAGGAGCCCACAAACCCCGAACTCGAGGTGATTCAATCCGACCGAGTCGGTGCAACAATTGCTCGGCAGCAACCGCCATGCCCCTACCCAAACACGGACTGCTGAAAAAGATCCATATGTATACGGGGCTATCGAGCTTCGTTAGCTTCACGATCTTCGGCATCGCCGGTCTGAACGCGACTTTCCGGCGATCGCCCGAGGAACGCCGGCCTAATGACGTAGACATTTCCTATGTCCGGTTCCAGGTGCCTGCCGGTCTTTCCGACCGCCAACTAGCGGACCGGATCTACGCGACACTGCGGATTCCACTGTCCGATCCGCCGCCGGTTTGGGCGGTTGAGCGCAATCGGGATAACAACCTGCGGATCAGTTTCTACACGGTGAATGGCCCGCGACGCGTGATTGGTCCACGAGGGGGAAGACCGGCTTGAGATCCGCAAAGAACACCAGAGCATCTGGCAGCGTTTCAGCAACCTCCATGAGACGACCCCGGCTGTGAACGCCTCAGATCCGCTCGTGCGTTTCTGGGCTTATTACGTAGAGTTCTCGACTTGGTCACTGCTGCTGATGTCGCTATCGGGCGCGTATCTGTGGCTGGCATCCCGCCCCACGCTTCGGTTGGGCCTGTATTCGCTGGCTCTGGGCAGCGGCTTTTTCGTCGTTTTGTACGTTCTGTCGAGCTAGCGTATGTACCGGCTCATCCGCGACATTCATCTGGCGTCAGGGCTCTTCACGTTAGTCTTGTTGGCCGTGTACGCGCTGAGCGCGGTTCTGATGTCGCACCCTGGGGTCTTGGCAGAACGAGAGCGCATCACTCAGCAAGAGTTGGAGGTACCGCCCGAGAGAGCTGCCGGCCCGCGAGCCCTGGCAAAGTATCTTATGGACGAGCACGGGCTGCGCGGTGAGTTGCGAAGCGTCAGCGAATCCGGGGAAGGATTCGGGTTGCGGATCTATCGAACGGGTACGGAGCACGAAGTACGGTATTCCTTCTCGGACAGCCGGGCCCGCGTGGAAACGTCGCAGGCGGGCTTCGCCGGAATGCTGATCCACATTCATCATGCGGGCGGGCTGTGGCATGACTATCCGCTTGCCAACGCCTGGGGAGCGCTCGTCGGTGTGGTTTCCCTAGCACTGCTCATCCTGGGCGGAACCGGGATCTATCTTTGGTTCAAGACTTACGAAGAGCGGACCATTGGGCTGGTCTTGTTGGTCGTCAGCTTCGGCTATAGCCTGACATTGCTGTTTCTGATCCAGGCCGCCGGGTAGCTGACCGGACGTACACCGGCAGGGGGTTCACCTGGATCGCCACGGGACTGTACATGTGGTGGGGTGTTCGCTCGGTTCGTGGGTGGGGATTTGTCGCGTTGGGCGGCGGAACCGCCTCATTTGCCGTCTTCTTGCTTGCTCTTTGAGGAGGCTCCGCGACCCGCGCGAGATTACGGTCGCCCGCTCGTCGTCAGTTTCCGGTGCAAGGCGAGTGCCATGGCGCTTCCCGGCACGATCGCCAACTCCTTTTCAATCGCCTGAACCGCTTCCGCGCGGTTGCCTTGCCTCAGTTGGACCTGCGCGAGCGACCAGTGAACACCAGGCTGATGGGGATCGATTTCGGCGGCGCGATGCAGGAAGTCTTCGGCCAAGTCCAGCCTGCCTTGCGCGAAATAGTTTTCGCCCAGAGCCTGATACACTCGCGCCGAGCGAGGATCGAGCTGCTTCATTTTCTCGACGCACCAGACGGCGAGCTGTGTGTAGACCCTGCCGAGCCGGTAGGCGTATTCGGGATCCTCCGCCTGCTGCTCCCTAAGCGCGCGGTACTGGTCGGTCATCCCGAGGCTGTTTCCCCCACGCTCGTAGGCGACGGCGAGTTGCAACCGCACCGTGGAATCTCCGGGCGCCAGCGAGACCGCTTTTTCGAGATCGCGGATTGCCTCGTCGATCCTTTGCAGGGCAAGCAGGCTCTTGCCGAGCAGCAGGCGCGGCGGGACGTCTTCCGGCTTCAGCCTGATCGCTGCCCGAAACTGCTCGACGGCCGCCTCGTGCTTCCCCTGCTCTTGGTAGGCGATTCCCAGATTGTGGTGAACAAAGATGCGCTTGCCCCCCTGCTCGAGCACTTGCCCAAAGGCCTGTTCAGCGGCAGCCCAGTCCGCGGCCCGCAGCGCGGCAACGCCACGCCGAAAGACCGGTTGCAGGTGGCTCGACAGCTCGTCTTCGGCCGCCGCAACCACTCCCATGGAAAGCGAAACGAAAAGGAGGAGGATCCGGCGTGCGAAGAGCCGCGAGCGTTCAGGCCTGCTCGGATTTGCCAACAGCGACGCCATCACCTACCGCGGGCTCTCCTCACCCTCCAGGCCGAGCCCAGGGAAGTCTTCTCGCGAAAGGAGCCGCTGGTCGGCTTCGAACTCGGCCCACAAAAGCCTCTCTCTTTCGAAGGCCTCTTTGGCTTCTTCACGGCGTCCGAGGCGCTGATAAGCGCGACCCAACAGGAAATAGGCCTGCCTCAGGCGAGGCTCCAGTTCCGCCGCGCGCGTCAACTCCTTGACGGCCGCCTCCGAGCGCCCGGCCGCCAGGAGCGCTCTCCCCAGTCCGAGCCGGGCGACGGCGGATCGAGAGTCCGCGGACACAGCCTGGCGAAAGTGCCGCTCGGCTTGTTTCATTTCGTTCCCTTGCAGTTTCGGATGTACGAGATCCGCAAGCTCAAGCCGGCAAACGGCCAGCCCGTAGTGGGCGTCGTAACTTAAAGGGTCGACTTTCAGCGCCCGCTGGTAATAAAGAGCGGCTTCCCTAAACCTACCCGTCAGAGCTTCCTTCGGCTCCGAGAGCTCGGACCGGGTCCGCCTCAGATCACCCAAAGCGTTGAGAACGACAACGGATTCCGGATTTGCCTGCAGTGCTTTCCGGTATTCCTGCGCAGCCTCGACATACTTTCGCTGCGCCAGGTTGGCTTCGGCCATAAGCTGATGAACGCGGTGCGAGTCGGGCGCCATCGCGAAAAGCTTCTGATATTCGACCTGAGAAAGAATCAAGCTGAGCTTGGTGAGATGGTAGAGGGCGTCGACACTTTCGGGGTCGATTCGCAGGCCCTCTCGCAGCTCGCGATAGGCTGCTCCATAGTCGCCCTGGGCAAGCTTGGCCTGGGCGAGCTGCACATGGCCGGCCGCCTCTTGCGGATGCTCTCGGATGTATTTCTCCGCGAACTCGGCAGCCCTGGCGGGTTCGCCCCGATAGAGGGCTTTTTCGCTCGCCGAAATTTTTGGAGAGTCTTGACCGGTAATTGCTGCTGCAAAGCAGCAAGCGAGGAGAAGCAATCCCCCGGTGCGTCGTGCGGGCCGCATTCCCTGTGCGTAGCGCTTCTGAGGGGTCGGGCCGTCACTCATTTGTTTTCTCTTGGGTCTCTTGCTTCTCGAGTTCTTTGAACTTCTCGAGAGCGACCCGAGCCTGTTCCTTCTCGCCGAGCGCACGGTAGACGCGTCCCATAGCGTAGTACGGCTTGGGATCATCCGGGTCGAGTCTTGCGGCCTGTTCGAGGTGCTCGATGGCCTCTTCCCGCTTGCCTTGCCTGTCGAGCAACATACCCATCTGATAGCGCGCGCGGGCGAAGCGCGGGTCGTACCCGACTGCCTCCCGCAGGTAGGTGCCGGCTTCCTCCAGGCGATCCAAGCGATAGAGAAGCGTGCCAAGATTCACGGGCGGCCAAGCGGACGGTTGCGCCTCGTTTCGGTTCAGTTGGACCGCCTTTCGATAGGCCACAACGCCCTCTTCGAGCCGGCCCAATGCCTCGTAGCAGAGCCCGACCCGGTCATAGGCTCGCGCAAAGCCGGGGTCGAGGCGGACGGCTCCCTTGAACTTGACGATCGCCTCGGCGAATCGCTGGTCGTCGTAGTCGAGCCGTCCCAGCCAATAAACATACAAGGCTTCGTCCGGGTTCGCGCCGGTCAGCTTCTCGATCTCCGGCCGGGCCCAATCACGCCGGCCCAGCACGACATAAGCCATGGCGAGCGTGAAACGGCTCGAATCATCTAGCGGCGCCAGAGCGTCGGATTTCTTGAAGGCGATAGCCGCGTTGAGGTGTTTGCCTTTGCGAAAGAAAACTCCACCCAACGCCGACAGAAGCTCCGGCGAGTCAGGACGCCGCTCGATCTCTTCGAGCAAGAGTGGCTCCAGCCGGTCATCGTTTCCCGCCTGGAGGGCCGTCCTCAGCTCGGAAGACACGCCGGCGGGCAAGCTGACCGAGGAGGCGGCGGCGGTGCGAGTTTCTTCGCTGGCCGGCGGACCCTGGCCTGTGGCGCTCGAAAGGGCAGCCGTCAGAAGGCAGCTAACCGCGAGCCGACCGGCGTCCCGCGCTTCCGGCGTTCTCAACCATCGAGCGGCAAACATGAACGGTCTTAGGATAGAACGTTTTTAGAGGAACACCGCGAACTTGACACTTGACTCTTTGCACTGCAATCATCCGGTTGGCCGTGCGAATCGGTTTCCGACTTCGCCTCGAAACGGAATCGGAGAATCTCATGGCCGCGGAGATTCGTCAGGCGCGGGCGAGCCGTCGACTCCGTCCGGGAACCGAGGGAGGGCAATCTGTTGATCTTCCGAAGCTCGATCCGACAATCGGTCTTTTTAGCCGCATTCGTCCTGTTGCTGTCTCCCGTAGCCTCTTCCCAGGAATGGCCCTATTACGGCGGGGACCCCGGCGGCACGAAGTACTCCCCCCTCGACCGGATCAATCGGCGAAACGTCAACGAGCTGCAAGTCGCCTGGATCTTCGACACGGAAGAATACAGTGACGGAACCAAGTACCCCAGCCGCTCGGCCTTTGAAAGCACCCCGATCGTCGTGGACGGCGTCCTGTACTTTGCGTCGCCGTTCGCTCACCTATTTGCCCTTGACGCGGAAAAAGGGAAACCACTGTGGGATTTCGATCCGGAGATAGACCGCACGATGCGCCTCAATCTCTTTATAAACCGGGGCGTCACGTATTGGTCAGACGGTGAGCGCAAGCGAATCTTCCTAGGAGATCAGCACGGGCGCCTCTTCTCGATCGATGCGGCAACGGGCAAGCCTGACCCGAAGTTCGGCGAGGGAGGCGTGGTCGACCTGGCCGCGGAGATGACCGAGAAGTTCTCCCGCGGCAAGTACGGTCTGACCTCACCGGTGTCAATCTGCGGAGACGTGATTGTTGCCGGCGGTTGGGTCACCGACGGCGAGGCCCTTGGGCCGAGTGGAGACATTCGAGCCTTGGACGCTCGCACCGGCGAACGACTGTGGAGGTTTCGCACGGTCCCCCGTCCGGGAGAATTCGGCCACGACACCTGGGAAGGCGATTCATGGAAAGACCGCGGCGGCGTCAACGTCTGGTCGGTGCTCAGCGTGGATGAAGACAACAGCCTTGTTTTCGCTCCGCTGACCTCCCCCTCGAATGACTTCTACGGGGGCGACCGCATCGGGAAGAACCTCTTCAGCGACGCCGTGGTCGCGCTCGATTGCGACAGCGGCGAGCGGAAGTGGCATTTCCAGACCATCCACCACGACCTCTGGGACTGGGACCTTCCCGCACAGCCGACGCTGGTGACGGTGCGACGTGAGGGCGAGGACGTGCCGGCCGTAGCCCAGGTGACCAAGCACGGGTTCGTCTTCGTGCTGCACCGTTTGACGGGCGAGCCGCTGTTCGAGGTGGAAGAGCGTCCCGTTCCCCAAAGTGAGGTCCCCGGCGAGCAGACGTGGCCCACGCAGCCTTTCCCGGTCCGGCCTGCGCCTTTCGCGCGGCAATCCATGACGGCCGATGAGATCACCGATATCACGCCCGAGTCCCGTGAAGAATGCCTGGGAATGATCGAAGACGCCGTTCTGTTACCGGGCGTTTTTTTCCAATCGGTGAAAAGCCGACGGTCTTGTTTCCTGGGTTGAACGGCGGAGCCAATTGGGGCGGTGCCGCGTTCGACCCACAACAGGACGTACTCTATATCAACTCCATGGATGTGGGTGGACTGTTCCGCATCGTTGAACGACCCGAGGGGGCCACGCTCCCGTATCGTCTGCGCGCCGTGAAATACGAGTTCTTTTGGGACAAGAATCGCTATCCCTGTCAGAAACCTCCGTGGGGATCGTTGACCGCGATCGACTTGAACACCGGAGGCTTCCGATGGCGCGTCACTCTCGGAGAGTTTGACGAGCTTACGGCCCGCGGTGTCCCGCAGACCGGCGCGCCCAACCTGGGTGGACCGATCGTCACGGCGGGAGGACTCGTCTTCATCGCCGCCACGAACGACCGGCGGTTTCGCGCTTTCGACAAAGACACCGGAGTGACCCTGTGGGAGACAAAGCTGCCGGCGAGCGGCATGGCCTCTCCGATGACCTACCTCGGTAAGAACACGAGCAAGCAGTTCGTCGTGATCGCTGCCGGCGGCGGGAACAAGTACGACAAGAAATTCACGGGCAAGCTGGTTGCGTTCGCTCTGCCGTGATGGCACGGAGCTGTTGCGGCCGGCGCCTGTACGCTGGATATGGTTTCACCATCCTGCAACCGACGCTTTCGTCGAGTGACGCTGATGACGGGCGCGCTCCTCTTCCTACTGCCATGCCTTCTGCCGGCTTGGCAAGGCCGTATTCCCGAGTTCTACAAGCCCAAAGACGAGAAGCTGCCCGCCGAGGTCGAGCCCCAGCCCATTCCGTTCAGCCACAAACAACACGCCGCAGCCGGGTTGTCATGCAAGGATTGCCATGTGGGCGCTGTCAAAAAAGAGCGGGCCGGCCTGCCCCAGTTGGGAAAATGCATGCTGTGCCATAGGGCAATCGCTACGGAGAGTCAGGCGGTTCAACGCGTGGCTGAGCTCCACCAACGAGGCGAAAAGGTCAAATGGGTTCGCGTTTACCAAGTCCCGGACTTCGTCTTCTTCAGCCACGCCCGCCACCTGAAGGCGGGTGAGGAATGCGGAACGTGCCACGGTCCGGTGGCCCGGCGAGAAGTGCTCGCCAAAGAGGTCTCGACCGGCATGGTGCGCTGCATGAATTGCCACGCCGAGCGCGATGTCTCCAACGACTGCGTCTTCTGCCATCAGTTGGGACATTGAGCCTCTGCGGGCGAACCCAAGTCGAGCACGGGCTCCGCCACAGCTCAATGATCCCCGCGGCCTTGCCGGGCTTTCCATCGAATCGCTGAAAACGCAGTGGTCCTCAGCCGCTGACGGGAATGCTGGAGCCGGGCGCCGGCGTCGGCCGGGCCAGGTCGGCGATGTACTGTCCATTACAGATTGCAAGAATGGCCCAGTAGTGCGAAAACCGTTTCATCACGGCCGCGGATTGGCTACCCTACATGCGCCGGGGCGGCCAAAAAGGAAATCCTGGTTCAGAGAGTCGCGACGACTCACGGATAGGCGGTTCGAGTCGCTACTCATGCCGTCATGGTTGAGCCGGAAGTGGTTTAAGCAGTATTCTCCGTAGTGTAGATTCCGCTCTCGGGTTTTGTACGTTGCGAGGCGGGCCGGCGGTCCTATGCGCCGCCCGCACGACCTCTGCCGCTGGGTTGGATAGGCTATCAGAAATCCCTTTGTAGATTGCGGACCCATGAAAGCGCCATCCGTGGTCGCGTACAGCATCCGTTTCGTCGCGCTTTTCGTGCGTGGTCGACGGAAAGCGGCAGTGGAACATTGCTCAGGCTCCTACCCTGCTGAAAAAACGACTAGAGACCCTCGACGAGGTGGAACGACTGTTCGACCGCGGCGAGATAGACCCCGGTCACGACGCCGAGTGGGACGCTCCGGAAGTCTTCCGGCGCAATCGAGACGAGATGCGCAAGATGATCGCCGAGGCTCGCGTGATTTACCGGGAGCTTCAGCAGGAGCTGCAAGGTGGTGGGCAATAGTGGTGCCCGCGGAGGATGGGTTTTAGCGATTAGGAACCCTCGACCCCATAAAGCAGCAATCAGGATATCGAGCCAATCTTGGGAGAATACTCGAATCGACACGAGCGGGATCGATGCCTAGCGCGGGCGGTGGTCCAAGCCATGCTGAATAAGTCAGGCTACGATCCGCCAACGAAGGTGACGACCTTCACGTTGCGTGGCAGGGCCGTGGGAATTGTAACCTTGTCGTAAGCCGTATCAAGAATGAGAAGCGCCATCCCGAGAGATGGCGCTTCCTTGGTTGGCTAGCCGACTAGAATTCAACTCGTAGGCCGACTTGGATGTTGCGTGGATCGGTGACCGAGCCGGTCCAACGGCCGAACGCGGGGCTGGAGATATCTCTCGTGAAAGCGCTTGATGCGAATTGGCCACTGGCCGTCAAGATGTGCTGATTGAAGATGTTAAAGAACTCGGCTCGGAGTTGGACCCGAAGCTTCTCGGTAATGTTGGTCGTCTTGGTGAGCGCGACGCTTGTGTTGATGTACGGGTAGAGCCGGACACTGCTCTCGGTCCTAGCTCCCACCCCCGCGTAGCCGAACTGCTCGAACGCCGACAGCGGTTCGAAGGCGTTGACGTTCAGCAGAGGTGTGTCGTTCCCAGGAGCGAAGTTATCCAATGTAGAGTCGAGGAGAGGCGCGCTTGCCTTAGCGTGAGGGAGTAGCTGTTGCCGACCGCTTTCGCATGCCGCTAACGCGGCCTGTCGGTGCCTCAGTCTCTCGCTTAGCCACGGTTCCTCTCCCCGCTCATCGAACCGGACGTGCCAATTTCCAGCATCCGGCTCTCGGACGAGATCATGCCTTCGCCCACGGAAAGCTGGCCGTCCGCAACACAAGGCGCACGAGGCCGAGGTCTGCCCACAGCCTCTTGTCTGGGTAGCGCACGTATTGCCCCGACTTCACCTTGTGCTTCCGGCACAGCCACTGGCGCAGCCGCTTGGTCGCATGCGCGTCCACGGCGCGGTACGCCGGACTCACCTGCCCCAGTTGGAAGTAGTTCGCCCAGCCGAGCAGCACTCGGTTCAGCCTCTCCACCACCTGTTCCGGTTCCAGCAGTCCGTATCGCGCTTGCGTCAGCTCACTGATCTTGCGGCATAGGCTCCGAACGCTCGCCTTGCTCGGGCGCGTGCCGATGTAGGCCCGGCCCGTGCGCGGGCTGTAATTGCGTCCGATGCGGTATCCGAGGAACTCGAACGGTTCCTCCGGTGTCCGCAAGCAGCGGGTCTTCGTCGCGTTCACCGGCAAGCGGAGTCGCCCCATGATGCGTTCCATGACGCCCCGCATGGCTTCCGCCGGGGCTTGGCCGCATATCACGAAGTCATCCGCGTAGTTCACGATGGCCGCGCCGAACCGCCGGGCATGGCCCAGCAGCTTCCAACCCAGAATGAACCGCCGTAGGTAGACGTTGCTCAGCAACGGGGAGATCGGGGCGCCTTGCGGCGTCCCTTTCCTTTCCCGGCGCGCCCGGTTCGTGCGGCGCTGGCCGCCCTTGCCGTCGTCCTCCACCACGGCCATCTCCAGCCACAGCTTGATCCAGCCCAGCATGCGCCCGTCGCTCACGCGCCGTGCGATGGACCGTATCAACTCCGCGTGCGGGATCTCGCCGAAGTAATTCGACAGATCGCCGTCCACGATTTCCCCGTGACCGGTGTTCGCCAGCCGATGCGCGTGGCGCACTGCGTCCAGCGCGCTCCGGCCTTCCCTGTAGGCGTACTGTTCCGGTTGCAGGTCCGCTTCGAAGATCGGCGTCAGCACTAGCATGGCCGCCGTCTGCGCTACCCGATCCCGGATGCATGGTATGCCCAGCGGTCGGAATTTCCCCGGCTGCTTCTTCGGGATCAGCACCTGCCGCACCGCCTGCGGTCGGTAGGTGTTCTCCTGCAGTTCGCTCGCCAGTCCCCCGAGCCACCCGTCCACGCCTCGTTCCTCGATGCGCTCGAACGTCTCGCCGTCCACCCCGCAGGCCCCGCCGTTGCGGCGGACCGCCTGCCAGGCGGCAGCCATGACGTCCTCTCGCCACACCTTGTCACTCAGCGTGTAGAACCGAAAGCCCGGATCTCCCTTCGCTTTCACATGTAATGCCGTCTGGAGTCCCCGAACAGAGTCTGGAACTCGTAGGCCTTCGCCAGTTTCCACCGGTCCTTTCCCCCTTCCCGCATCGCTCTCGAACTGAGGTCCCTTCCCTCCACCGGCGTTACCCGGCTTCCCCGGTACTACGGACCTCTCCGCCACCCTGCCCGGCCCGGCCTGTCCCTCGCGGGCTGCCGGTTGGCGCGTGCGCGCCACCGCCAGGGCTTCCCGTGTTGCCCCTGTCTCCCTCTTGCACGCATGCTGCCGTCAATACCCCGGCGGAGACGCCCGGTGCGCGCATCGCTCGCTTCCCGGACGCTGCCAGCCTTCCCCGAAATATCGGCGGGTCGGCCTC
>CBDBKC010000004.1:0-20599 GCA_965206655.1 Bryobacterales bacterium
ATTCGAATGACCCCGCTGGGCGTTGACGCCGCCGCCGGGCATACCGATATTACCGAGCAGCAATTGCAACATCGCGGCAGTGTGGATCAACTGCACCGAATGGCTATGCTGCGTCCAGCCGAGCGCATAGAGCACCGTGCCCGAGCGCCCGGCGCGGCCCGTGGAGCAGATAATCTTCGCCGCTCGCTCGAAGTCTTCGGCCGTGCAGCCGCAGATCGAAGCGACTTGCTCGGGCGTGTAGCGGGCGTAGTGTTTCTTGAGCAGTTGGAAGACCGAGCGGGGGTGTTCGAGCGTCTTGTCAATGCGGGCGTAGCCTCGCGAGTCAAGCTCGTACTGCCAGGTCGACTTGTCGTATTCGCGTTTCTCAGCGTCCCAACCGGAAAAGTAGCCGTCCTGGAAATCGAAGTCCTCTTTGACGAGAAAGGCCGCGTTGGTGTGCTCGCGAACATAGTCGGCGTGGAATTGATCGTGCGTCAGCGCGTAATGAATCAGCCCGCCCAGGAAGGCGATATCGGACCCCGAGCGGATTTGCACGTAAGCATCCGAGACAGCCGCCGTGCGATTGAAGCGCGGATCGATGCAGACCAACTTGGCTTTTCGATGCCGCTTGGCTTCCATGACGAAACGGAAACCGACGGGGTGATTCTCGGCCGGGTTGCCGCCCATCACGAGCACGACATCGGCGTTGGCGACGTCGGTCCATCCGTTCGTCATCGCCCCCCGCCCGAACGTGGCGGCCAGACTGGCCACCGTGGGGCCGTGTCAAAGGCGAGCCTGGTTTTCGTAAGTCAGAAGGCCCAAGGCGAAGCGAAACTTCCCGAGCAGATAGTTGATTTCGTTCGTATCGGTGCAGCCGCCGATCATCGCCGTATTCGCCAAGCGGTTGACGGTGCGGCCGTGCGTGTCGTGCTCCTCGAACCCGCGATCGCGCGAGTCCTTGATTCGTCGAGCCATCTTGCCGATGGCTTCGTCCCAGGGGAGGGTCTTCCATTCGGTGGCGCCCGGGGCGCGATAGAGCGGCTTGGTCAGCCGCCGATCGTTGACGATGAAATCCTTGAGCGAGATGCCCTTGGAGCAGAGCGTGCCGCGATTAATCGGGCCGGCCGGGTCGCCCTCGATGTGGACCACGGCCGGCTTAACGTTCTTCGCCTTATCGCCCAGCGTGTGGATTACGACGCTGCAACCGACCGCGCAATAGGGGCAAATGCTGTGGGTTTGGGTGGTGCGCGAGATCTTCAGCTCGCGAGCGGCCGCGCGAGCGGGCTCAAGGCTGAAACCGAAGGCTGTGGTGGCCGCCGCCGCGCCGCCGCTCAGGAAACCGCGTCTGGAAACATCAACCGGCATCTTTCGTCAGGCGCGTCGATTGTGGCACGTCGGCGGCGGGGGTGTCAATCGCGGGAGTCAACTGTTCGAGGACCGGCTTCGATACGACGGGGCGTCCGTCATTTGCGTCGATAGAACTCAGTAGCGTCGCCGTATAAGCCGCCATCGAGATCGTGGAGGTAGTGGAGGATCCGCATGGTCTCGAACTTGGTTCCGTAGGATCCCAGCTTGCTCTCCCACAAGACCGTTCCCTTGTGCTTGTAGTGGCTTTTCATAGCGACGTGGCTTTCCCCGAAATACGCGACAACGGCCGCCGAGGGAATCTTCCTCCCTTTCTTCTTTATGAGCTTAAAGTCGCGGGCGTCGTAGAATCCCTCGACCGTCGGCGATGGTGCAAGTACTCGGAGGGTTCCCTCCTCCTCGAATACTGTAAAGCCGTAGCAGTTGTACATTCCTTTGCCCAAGTCGTCCGTCACCCACCAACACCTGTTTGCCAAGGCCTTGAAGTGTTTTACAGTATTTAGGAATTCCGCTTGCGTCGGCACAGGGGGCTGAATGCCTGTCCTGGTTCAGCCGGAACGGGAGAGTGAGCGCTCCGCGTTAGTGTAGATGGCGCCCTGCGGGCGGGGATTTTCAAGGCATCAGGGTCTATCGATCCGATGGGGCTTTGGGACGAGCGCGAAAGGTGACTTCCGCGCCCGTGATCATCGTCTCGATGAGCCCGCCGGGCTATCCCTCGGCAGGGTTGCTTCCCAGCAGAGCCCGCTTCCGTTTTACCCGGCAACGCCATTGTAACTCGATCGGTCAAGCTGCTTGCTGACGGCGTAACTGACGTTGCCGTCGAGCGTGCTCCAGTTTCCGGTCGCGGGCGGCATGGATCTGGGCTTGGCGACCGGTCAGCATATCCAGAGGCGTCACGTATCCGATCGCGCTGTGCAGCCGCACCGTGTTGTAATGCACGACATAACGCTCGATCAGCCGCCGCGCATCCTCGGGCGTCAGCGGCACGCCGGGCCGAATGCATTCGCTCTTCAACGACTGGTGCCAACGCTCCAACTTGCCGTTGGATTGCGGATAGTAAGGCGACGTTCTCACGTGCGTCATGCCCGAGATGCGAATGAATTCCTTGAAGTCCTTGGCGATAAACTGCGGCCCGTTGTCGGAGATGATCCGCGGTTGGGCCTGCGGATATTTCTCCTTGGCGGCCTCGAGAATGATCTCGACATCGACTTCCCTCATCGCCTCGCGCAAGTCCCACTGCACGATCGCACGGCTGTAGCCGTCCAGCACGCTGCATAGGTAATAAAACGTGCTGGAGACATTGAGGTAAGAAACGTCGATATGCCAATGTTGATGCGGTTCCGGCGGCTGTTGGAAACCCGTGCCTTTCTTCGACTGCTTGCCATTCCATTGGCGCAGCAGGCCCGCTCGATGCAGAACTCGCCACACGCTCGAGGGGCTGACGGCCGCGATGTCGGCGTCCAACATCATGTAGCTCAAGCGGCGGTATCCTTCCAACGGATGCTTCAGGTGAAAGTCGACGATGGCTTGTTTCTCCCAGGGTTCGAGCCAGTGATCGCGCGGGACCCAACCGTTGTGTTCGTTGACCGAGCCGTAGCGTTTCCGCCAGGAGTAGAATTTGCCGGGCGAGATGCCGAGCCACGGGATAAAACACCCGACCCCGATCTCGGTCTTGAGCGACCAACGCCGAACGAAATCGACGATCTGGTCGCGGACATCGGGCTCGGTCCAGGTTCCGGTTAGAGTTCCCCAAGGCTTTTTTTTAACGCGATGTGCTCGGCCATCAGCTCGACGAGAACTTCGTCCTTGGTTCGGATTTTCTTCTCCAGCCGCGCGATGCGTTCCCGCTCGGGTTGGCGACTGCTGCGGTTCTTGGTCTGGAAAGCGGCGGCGCCGTTCTCGAAGAACTCTTTCTGCCAACGATAGAAAACCGTCGGCTGAAGTACCAGCTGGTCGCAGAGCTTCGAGACCGGCTCGTTGTCAATCAAATGCCGCCTCAGAACGGCGACCTTCTCTTCGGCTGTGTAGTGCTTTCGTTGCTTTCTCATGCGTCCTCTCCGTTAGCTTAACGGCGGAACGCTTTTCTCCTGTTCCAGCTGAGGCGGGACACGATGACCCGAGTCGTCTCGGGGTATCCGTTCGTATAGATCACCTTGACCTCGTCGAGCGCAACGATGCTGATATATTCCTGTTGGAGTTGACGAACGACGAAATTGAGAACTCGGCTTTGGTTGATATTGGCGAGCTCGCGAACGATCGCGGTTTCTTCGCCTTCCTTTTCGGTTTGTGCTGAGCTGCTGTTCACCTCGACTTCGCGCGTATGGCTGGTCTGCTCGACTTGCTTCTCGAGGGTCTTGTCAAGCGTGCTGCTGTTGTTCGTCCGAGAGTTGCTCACGCTTGAGGTCTTTTCGTGGCCCGCTTCGCCGCTCAGGCCGATTTCGATGCCCGCGATGTTGCCGCCGAGCGAAAGCCCACCCCCAACGGTGTTCGTTGTCGTGGAACCCGTGGAATCCGTTGTCGAGTTGTTCGTCTCATCCTGCAACAGCCTCTCAAACTCATCGGAGCTTTCCTCGGAGAAAGAATCAAGCACATTTTCGGACTGCGATTTCGTGGTTTCGCTGTCGCGGTAGGTCCGAATCGTGATCTGAGTTTTCTCGCCGGGCAAAAGCGAGAAGGTGTTGACCGTCTTACCCGCTCCATAGTCGCCGAGATGGGAACAGATCTTGTAGACCTCCATCAGGATCAGCTGTGGCTGCGGTTTGGGCTCCGGCATGAACTCCAGAGTGGTTCCGCCACTGAAGGTCGGAAGCAGCATGGGCCGACGCCCTTCGTGAATCTTGCCCGCGGTGAAGTCTACGTCGATGACAGGCTCGGCATGGGCCGGCGCCGGCACCGCCGTCGCCTTGCCGCCTGACGGCACAGTGGTCGCCCTGGCCGTAGTTCCGATCGTGGGCCGAGCGGCCCTCGTTGCCTGGGTACTTGTGTCGAGCTGTTTCAATCCGGGGAAGAACTTCGAAGTCCGGCTCGGATTGCCTATTGAGTTGGCTATGTCATCCTCTATGGTGTCTTGGGAAACGTCCAACTCCTGCCAATAATGTGACTCGGGCGCCTCGAAGGCGCTGTCGAGAAAGTAGCTATCGTCGATTTCGAGCGGGATCCGGCCGTTAGCGCGAAAACATGAACTCTGCGGCAGGCTGTAGTTGAGAATCGGCGCTTCCCCTTCGCCGAGCTTCATGAACGGTTCTTTGGGCGTACAGCTGGATTTGGGCTCCATGGGACGGTTCTCTCCTTTGTGGATGGGTCGATTATAACCGTTGGCAATTCTTGTGTTAAGGGGGAAGTTTAGAATAATTTCCCGGACGTTTTCCAGCTTCAAGGCAGATCCAAGGAGCTATCGTGATGGAAGGGGCGCCGGGCCTCAGCGAACGTGGTTTCGGAGCATGGCTGGATAGGTTCGGGCCCAGTCCAGCGTTCGACATCGGGTTCCACGGCGTCGGCACCACCTGGGAGCTACAGCCATACCGAATCGACGCGGCCCAACGTTCCGCCCAGCCGATTGGGGGAGTCCGTCTTGAAAAACCGACCCTCGCGGCCGCATCAGGAAGCGTCTTTGCGAATCCCCGCCCGCTCCTCGGCTCAGAGGATCTCACGCGGGGCTGCCAGATCGTACAGGGATGCCCGGCCAAAAGACCCGCGCAGGTTGCGGACGAACCCAATCCTTAACTCTGTGGATACCGTAGAAAACCTGCGCCACGCATCGAGCCAACGCCCGATCTCCAACACCAATGTCGGGCGCCCTGTCCGAGGAGCGAGTAGCTACCGGCCGGCACCCGCCGCGGTTTTTGCGCTCGGACCCTGAGCCTCTTTCGCCAGCTCCGGCCGCGGCTGGCTCTGCAAGCCCAGGGCTTCCCGCAACTCCGTTTCGAGCTTCGCTCGGATGTCGGGGTTCTCTTGCAAGAACTTTTTCGTATTCTCGCGGCCTTGACCGATGCGATCGCCGCCGTAGGAATACCAGGCCCCGCTCTTCGCGACCACACGATGCTCGACGCCTAAGTCGAGAAGATCACCTTCAAGTGAAATCCCCTCGCCGTACATGATGTCGAACTCGGCTTGTCGAAACGGAGCCGCGCATTTGTTTTTGACGACCTTGACGCGGGTACGATTGCCCACCACGCGGTCGCCGTCCTTGATCTGGGCGATGCGGCGAATGTCGATGCGTATCGAGGAATAGAACTTCAAGGCCCGGCCGCCGCTGGTCGTCTCGGGGCTGCCGAACATGACGCCGATCTTCTCACGGATCTGGTTAATGAAGATCAAACAGCAGTTCGACTTAAAGACCGCCCCGGTGAGCTTTCGCAGCGCTTGCGACATCAGCCGCGCCTGCAAACCGAGATGGCTGTCGCCCATCTCGCCTTCGAGCTCGGCGCGGGGCACCAAGGCAGCGACGGAGTCAATGACCAAGATTTCGACCGCGCCGGAGCGAATCAAAACTTCAGCAATCTGCAAGGCCTGCTCGCCGCTATCGGGCTGCGAAACCAGCAGATTGTCGACATCCACGCCCAATTTCGCGGCGTAGCCCGGGTCCAGGGCGTGCTCGGCGTCAATGAACGCCGCCATCCCGCCCAGCTTTTGCGCCTGCGCCACGGCGGAAAGCGCCAGCGTAGTCTTTCCCGACGACTCGGGGCCGAAAACTTCCACCACACGGCCGCGAGGCAACCCGCCGACGCCCAACGCAGCATCCACCGAAATCGATCCCGTCGGAATCGAGCTGACCGAGACAACGGCGTCGCGTTGACCAAGCCGCAAAATTGACCCTTTCCCGTGGGCCTTTTCAATTTCTCCCAGTGCCATCTCAAGGCTTCGCGCCCGATCTTGTTCGTTCATCATTCACTGACTCCTTCCGGCAGACAAATCGATTTGTCTGCTGATTGTACTAAAGGCGAATAGAAAGCGAAAGTGGAATCAGGCGATTCCGGAGAAAACTTTCAGCTCGCGGCGAGCGGCGGGCCGCGAGGTTGAGCGAATCCGGTGCTAGCGACGCTCCTCACCCGGCAGCGGGGCGTAATAGCCGCGCCGAGCTCGGACCATTGCTTTCTTGACGCGGGCTTTGACCCGCACCTTGTGAAAACTCCCGTCGGCGACAAACTCGGTCGGCGAGTACAAAATGAAGTACTGATGCCGCAACTCGTTGGCGATGTCGGCGAATGACTGCTCGAGGTCGCGGGCCTGCAAAGGATGAAAGTCCACGCCGCCTGTCTCGCGGGCAAAGCGGCGCAACACCTTGTCGCCGGCGATCTGCTCACGGGTTTGATTCGTCGAAATCGCGTAGATGACCGCCTCGGCCTTGTGGGCCATCTCCAGCGCCATGTCGCGGGTGACGGTGCTCTGGTTGTCCTGGCCGTCTCCCAAGATCACCAGGGCTCGGCGAAACTGCTCGGGCGGCCAGTCTTCGGGAAGCTTATCGCGGCAGGCGTAATAGATAGCGTCGTAGAGCGCTGTTCCCCCGCCGGCTCGCGCGGAGCGAATGCCCTCAGCCAGCTTCTCTACGCTGTTGGTGAAATCGACAAGTAGCTCGGCGCGCGTATCGAAAGTTACGAGAAAGGCCTTGTCTTTCTCTTCCAGCAATACACCGCGCACAAATTCGATGGCGGCCTCCTGCTCGAACCGGAAGCGGGTGCGAACGCTGTTGCTGGTGTCGAGTATGATGCCGATTCTCAGCGGAAGGTCGCTTTCGCGCACGAACTCACGGATCGATTGCTTCTTGCCGTTGTCGAAGACCTGAAAGTCATCTCGATCGAGGTCGGTAATGAAGCGGTTTTTCTTGTCGGTAACCGTGAACAGCAACGGGACGCGCGAGACTTCGACGCGGATGGTCGAGCCGGGGTCGATAAGGTCGCCAAGCCGAGCTTCCGGGGCGTTCTCGCCGTCTTGCGCCCAGACCAAGCCCGGCACGACAAGACCCGCAAGAAGGACGACGATGGCAACACGTTGCATAAACGATCGGAGGCTTTCCGCCTTCCCATCAGATTATAGCTCCAGTCGACGGAGCAACTCGGTGAATTCTTCGGGCAACGGCGCCTCAATAGTGATCTTGCTCTCATCGGCAGGTCGGAGGAAGCCGATCGATCGGGCGTGCAAGTAGAATCGATCGAGCTTGCCAAGCCCCTCGGGCTCGCCCGGCGCGCCATAGAGCCTGTCGCCGACGACGGCACAACCGATTTTCGACAAGTGCACGCGGATTTGGTGGGTGCGACCGGTACCGATGCGAACTTCGAGCAGCGAATGAGACGCCGTCGAGCGCATCACGCGGAAGTCGGTCTCGGCGGCACGCCCACCCGAGCGGGCGGCCATCTTGACCCGTTGCCGAGAATCGCGGCGAATGGGCATCTCGAGCCGCGACCAGCGGCGGTTGTCGATCTCGACGAGTCGTCCTTGCCGTGGCGGTTCGGAGGGATGCCCGTGAACAACGGCCCAATACACTTTCTTGACTCGACGGGCCTGGAACTGCTTGGCGAGCACCCGATGGGCGCGGTCGTGCTTGGCAACCAGCAGGACGCCGCTTGTCATGCGGTCGAGCCGATGGACAATGCCGGGGCGTAGGTCACCGCCCAGTTTCGAGAGACTCTCGAAGTGATGAACCAGCGCGTTGACAAGAGTTCCCGACTTAGCCGCCGCGCCGCTATGGACGACCATCCCGGCCGACTTATTCACGGCGACAACGTCTTCGTCTTCGTAAAGAATGTCGAGCGGCAAATTCTCGGGAAACGCCTTGAGCGGTGTGGGCGGCGCGGGGTCGACGGCGATTCTTTCCCCTTGGACCATGCGTTTTGAGGCGCGCGCACGTTGGCCGCCGATAAGCACGCGCCCTTCGCGAATCCACTGTTGAATGCGGGAGCGGCCGACGTCGGCAAGCTGTTCGGCAAGAAAGCGGTCGAGCCGCTCGCCTTGGTCTTCCGGGCCTGCTTGGAATTCCACTGGCTCTTACTTCATCACATCGCGGCGGGGTTGGCGACAGGGGACGGACGGAGGCGAATGGGCACCAGTGCCGGTCGCAAAACGCCTGTTGCATGTAACCTGAATTATGCACAGATTCGGCGTAGCCATCGGCGATGGAGTTGTGGCGGTAGCGGCAGTGGTGTCAACTCAATAATGTCGCAAGTCGTCTTTTCTGCGGTTTCCCTCCCCGTTTGAGCCGCCTCCCGATCCCGGCGGGCAAAAGTGAGCTGGCAAGCGGCGTGTTCCCAGTACGTTGCGGCGAGTGCATAAAATTTTATGCATAGCGCCCCTCAACTCAGCGCACCCTCCACCACCGGCGCGAAGCTCGATCCCGGCGGCGCCATCGCCCGCAGCCGTCGCATCAGCCGCTCAAACAGGCCCTTCTCCTGGTACTGATCGCTGTAGCTGACGCCCGTTCGTCCGGCGTGTCGCCAGATCTTGGCCGCCAGGAACAGAAAGCGCAGCCGCGCCGTCGCCAGGGTGGTGTGCCGCAGCTTCTGCGGGGTGGCGTCGGCTTCGCGTTGGAACAGCAGCAGCCAGCAGTTGAGGTTGTAGGCCAGCATGACCAACTGAAAGTGATTGCGGTTCATGTCAAAGCGGCGCGAAGGATGGGCCGCCAGCCCGGCGTCGTTGTTGGCTTCTTTGATGAGGTTCTCGGCCCCGGCCCGCTGGTTGTAAAACCACACCACCGCCGCGATTGGCTCGGCGAGATTGGTCACAAACACGCGGTAGGTATAGCTGCTGGTGGCGAACAACTGATATTGCTCGACCTCGTCGGTTTCCGGCTCCTTCTCATACCGCAGCGCGACAAAGCGGCAAGCATGGGCCCAGCCCTCCGGCTGGTAGAGGAATTCGCACTCCGCTTCAGCGTCGCTGTGGGGCGAGGGCTTCCATTCGGCTTGCTGCAACTGCTCGACCAGTCGCCGCGTCTTGCGCGCCACGATGACGAACTGACAACGCGCTTGCTCGTAGGCCGCCACCGCCTCCCAGCAATAAAAGCCGGCATCGGCCCGCGCCAAGATCTTCTTCACGCCGGCCGGCAAAGCCCGGAAAGCGCTCTTCAGGTGGGCGGCGATCTGTTGGCCCGTGGGCCGGTCGCCGCCGCGCAACCCGCCCATCAGGTACTCGCGCGTCTCGGCCAGGAAGGTCAGTATCGGCTGGTAGCTGCGCTTGCCCTTGTTCTTGGGGTTGTAGCTCTTGCGCCCGCCCATCTGGCGGCCGTAGAGCGTGTGCACGGTGGTGTCGGTGTCCAGCGTCACCGTCTCCAATTTCACGTGGGCCGCGGCCCAGACTCGTTCTCGCAGCTGGCGCTGGATGGAAAGAATCTGCTGGGCCACGTTGAGGTGCAGCGAGGCCAGAAAGCGCCACAGCGTGGACTGCGGCGGCAGCCGTGTCACTTTTAAGATGCCGGTCAGGATGGGATCGCGAGCGATGAAGCGGAGTTGGTTGAGCCGCGCAAAGCCGACATAGAGGCCGAGCACGAGGGCCAGCACAAACTGGTAGGGGCTCATGGCTCGGGTGATTCGTTTGGTCGTGATGGTTTCTTCCAGCAGCGCTTGGAAGTCGAGTTTCTCGAGCAGGGTGGCGACGGGCAGCAAGCCGCCGTAGGGAGTCAGATTCTTGCCGCGGAAGTGATAAGGCGTGGAAGCCCCGATTTTATTGGGCCGCGAGGCCCTCGCGCCCCGGCCTTGTTTGACGGGCCTTGGGGAGCTATGCTGTTTTCGTTTGGTAACCATTTGGGTGACCTCCTTGGGGTCGGTTGGCGAAGCGGGAATCTTCGCCAGCCTACCTTTTTACCCCATGTTTTCGGGGGTCCCCCAATGGTCCCTTGCGGCACAGGTCTCCTCAGGTGCACCCCGGTGCACCCCGCAGTGCATAATTCAGGTAGTACATGATCCTGCCGCCTCCTTAGCTTTTCGCGGACAGGCCAAGGAACGACAGACTTGTAGCCCAGTTCCTTCTTGATCCGTTCGCCGAAGACCTCTGCGAGAGCGTGGTGTGGTCCGGCGCGCCGTCACCGTGCAGGCAACATTCTCAAGGATGGACCCAGAGGAGTTGGAGATCCAGAGCATCGAGCTCACGAACCCGACGAGCGGATTCGGGATCTCAACGTCGAAAATGATTGGGTATTCCTGGAAGTAGAACCAGGTTCTCTACGGATTGAGAAGACACTGATTGCCTGCCGCGAGGTATCCAAGCGATGACCCATTTGTCAACGACACGGATCGCCGACGAGCTACGTCCGTACTTGGACACGATCGCCGACCGCCTCCTGTCGCGGCACGCTGCCGTCATGATTGGGTCCGGCTTCAGTAAGAAATGCCACATTGCCCGGCTCTCACCCTGAATTCCCCGATTGGTCTCAATTGGGCGACCGCTTCTACGAGAGGCTCAACGGTCATACACCGGGACCTGCCAAGAGGTACCTTCAGGTTCCCGCCCTGGCTCACCAGCGGTGGACCACGGGAACGCCGAGTGCGTGGGCTGGCATGTGTGCAAGGTGGGAAGCCGTTTTGCCGCCCTCGAGCCGATCGCGCAAGGGCTCGGGCGACACTACGGCTCGGTCGAGGCGGACGTGGCCCGCGGCTTGGCGCTACGGATGGACCACGGCAGCCAGTATCTGTCAGACCACTTCCTCAACCAGGTCCACTACTGGGGCATCCACCCCAGCTTCGGCTTCCTCGAAGAGCCGGAAACCAACGGGGTCGTCGAGCGCTGGAATCGCACGCTCAAGGAGCAAGCGATCTACGGCCGGGTCTTTCACAACCTCGCCGACGTGCGCGCCGCCGTCGCTGCGTTCGTCGAACGCTACAACCAGTGCTGGCGCCTCGAAAAACTGGCGTATCGCACGCCACTCGAAGCGCGCGAGCAATACGAGCTACGCCATGCCGCGTAGCGCAAACGTGTGCCAAGAAACCGGGTGCGGTACAGTCTGAGCTTGAGCACAACATATCGGGCATAGATTTACGGGGTCTGCCAGCAACTCAACGGTGCTGGATTGTCGTCAGTGGTTTGCCAATGCGGTTCGCGTCAACTCAGGCACTATCCGGGATTAGAGATCCGGTCGATAAGCTAGAATGCGGGGAAGCGTAGCTGGATTATCCTCCTGTTTCGCGGTCACCGAACTGGCATGCCGAACTCAAGTACGCGCCCTCGTGGTGGAAGCGATTTACATCGCCGCGAAGCCGATCTGGTCGACGATCTGATTGGCCATTTGCCCGCGTACGTCAAGCGCACCCTAAAGACATGCACAATTTACCGCGAAGTAAGCGTTGGTCGCTCGATCGCGGACGTGGTCGTTGCCTTGATGCCCGAGAACGTCGTTCGGATACCGCCGACGTTGTCGGTTCAGGACAGTGTTATCGTAGGCGCCCTGCGCTCCAACGGTTCCACGCGCATTGACGTGCTGGAACGGCTGTGCGGCATGCCTCCGATGAGTCTGCGAAGAGGCATCATCGATCGCTTGCAGAATGCCAGAGTGGTGTCGCGGGGCCAAGGCGGCCTGGTGTCGCTCGGTCGCTGGTGTCGCAGTGACGCGCTGATCGCGATCGAAGCCAAGCTCACTAGGTGGCTCGATGCACTGGAACAAGCACGCGCTTATCGACAATTCGCGGATCAAGTCTATGTGGCATTGCCAGCCGATTGTGTGCGACCGGCCTTGAAGGCTCGCGCCGTGTTCGAGCGTAATTCTGTCGGCTTGCTTTCGGTGAACCGTGAGATCCAGTGCGAAATCCGTGCAAAGAGGGTCTCTCTGCACAATTGGCGCCGCGAATTCGTATATTCCCGTCTCGTCCGAGGTGGAGCGCGTGATGCCACATCCTCCGCATCAGATTGATGTAGTCAGGGCGGCGCTTCCTGCCGGTTACGAGATCATCGACTATCTCGATCAAGGCGGTCAGCGCTCGGTATTTGACGGCAGATATAACGGTCAGCGGGCGGCGATCAAGGTATTCAATCCCTTGGCGGAACAAGAACGCATTGATCGCGAAGTTGCGGCATTGTGCGCTGACCGATCCGTTCACCAAACTGGCTTCTCTGCCCACAAAGTTTATCGGCCTGGGCCTATCCTGGGAAAACGATTTTACCGGCATCCCTCGCGGTATTGCGGCGAGTGTGGAAAACATGGGCGAGAGCGGCAAGAGCTTTCGTGAATCGTGGGCGCAACGGCTCACCGCCGCCGATACGGTATCGGAGACGGACATTCTTAATCTTTACCAGGGCAGTCGCCCGGAGATCGCGGCGCGGGAGGACAGCGACAAGCGGCTGGTCCTCGATCACGCCACGAGCGAGGTAGCGACAAATCTCATTGTCGCGGCAAAAGATGCCGTGGACAGAATTGTCCAACACAAGATGAGCCTGAAGGGGGGCGTGTTTCCAACACAAGATGAGCCTGAAAGCAACCAGGGCGGGACAGGGCACACTGCGGGTGAATGCCGATTACCATGCAGCATGCCGAACATCTCAGGCCGGTCAAGATGCAACAGTTTCTCGACGCCGGCGCCACGCTCAGCTTCGCCGGGACCGGCCGCAAGCCCGTCTACGCGCTGCTCGGGCGCACTCTGCGCGCCTGCCAATACCCGAGTCTGTCGAAGAAAGACAAGGGAATCGTGCGCCGCTATCTGGTCAAGGTCAGCGGACTCAGCCGGTCGCAAATCACTCGCTTGATCGCCCGTTGGCGCGAGCGCGGCGTCATCCAGCCGCGCGCTTCGAGACGCCGACGCTTCCCCCGTCGCTACACGCCCGACGATATCGCTCGATTGGCCGCCGTCGACGCGGCGCACGAAGGCCTCTCGGCCCCCGCCGTCCGCCGCATTCTCCAGCGCGAATTCGAGGTCTACTCCAAGACCGACTACCAACGATTAGCCTCGATTTCGGCCTCCCACATCTACAACCTGCGGCGCACCCGGGCCTATCGCGAACACCACGTGCATCACACCAAGACACGCGCCGCAGCGGTGAGCATCGGCGAGCGGCGCAAGCCCGATCCGCGCGGTCGGCCCGGTTACTTGCGGGTCGACACGGTGCACCAAGGCGACACCGAAACCAGCAAGGGGCTGTATCACATCAATGCCGTCGATACGGTTACGCAATGGCAAGTGGTGGGCTGCTGCGAAACCATCTCCGAGGCCCATTTAAAGCCGGTTTTAGAGGCTGTTCTGCATCAGTTTCCCTTCCGTGTCCGCGGCTTTCATTCCGACAACGGCTCGGAGTTTCTCAACTACCGAGTGGCGCGGTTGTTGGAGAAAATGAGGGTCGAAGAGTTCACCAAATCGCGGGCCCATCGCACCACCGACAACGCCTTGGTGGAAGGCAAGAACGGCGCGGTGGTGCGCAAGCACATCGGACACGAACCTATCGCCGCCGAGCACGCCGACAAGTTTCAACGCTTTTACGCAGCCGATTTCAACCCCTATTTGAACTATCACCGCCCGTGTGGGTTTGCGACCGTGGAGACGGCTTCCAACGGCAAGCGCCGTCGCCGTTACCGGCTCGCCGACTATCGCACGCCCTGCGAAAAGTTGCTTTCGCTCGACGCGGTGGAGAGCTGTTTGAAGCCCGGGATCACAGTCGCTTTACTGGAGCAACAAGGGCGGCGAATCAGCGACACCGAGTGCGCCTTACGCATGCAGCAACGCAAGAGAAAACTGCTCGACGCCTGCCGCTCGCGACGCTGAGCCGTTCCTTGGAGCCGCCTTGCGCTTGGCCGGACCGGACGGTCCGGGACTCGACAGGGAGGGAGGGGGAAGGGGAAGCTCAGGAAATCTTCGGGGTCGCGGCCACTACCTGCCCCGCTTCCCCCTCCCCCTTACCCCCCTCCCGCTCGAACACTGCACTCGTCTCAGAAAGGAGTTCCTCACCCCCCTGTCCACCCCATTTCAGCCCAAACTTAGTTCAGGCGCATTGTTGGATTGGAAAATGCTTGGACTCCTACGAGCGCTTGCGGGATAACATCAACACATCCAACACCGCTCTTGCTCAATCGCAAGTCACCGGAGCAGTTACGCAAGGGCACCTCACCGCTGCCATGGCTCAGTTGATGGCATATCAGGCGGCGAAGGAAGCGGCGGAAGGTTACGAACGCGAGATCGCCCGGCGCGAAGCGCTGGCACGGCGGGTTGTCTCAGAACAGCAATCCGAGATCGCCTACCAGGCCCACAAGGCCGGGCTTGATGCCAGGCGGCAAACCCTGCGAGACGGCTTGCTCTTTCAGATTCCGACGCCCTATGGCGGGAACAATTAGTGACACTCGCTAATGCAAATCCAACTCGATCCCAACATCCCGACCAATCTTTCGCCCGAACAATTGAGGGACTTCAAGACCTTCCTCGATCACGCCCTGGACGCACTCTCGGCGGCAGCGGGCAACGAGATATTCACCATGGGAAATGCGATGTTGGGCTTTCTCGCCGTCATCGTTGTGGTGTTGACCGGGCTAAAGACCGCCTTCAGCGGCAACATTCAGCCGTGGGAACTGGTGCGGGTCGTCATTGGGATTTGGATACCGTGGGTGATGTTGCAGTTCTACACGACCACCATTCCGGGAATGATCCATACGTTCCCAGGGATGATCGCGGCGGGGGGAAACTGGCTTCACGAACTGCTTATCGGTGACTCCCTCTACGCGGTTCAAACCGAACTTACAGACCTTTTTAAGGCGCTTGCCAAGGGTCAAGACGCGGCGGCGAAACAGGGTGATCTACTAAACATAGTCAGCACTGGTCTTCATGCCTCGATGACGGCGATTGTAGGGTTTGTGATGGTGCTGTTCATGGCCTTTATGCTCCTGATCTTGGCCGCCGTCACCTACGCTCAAGTGATCTGGGCGCAAGTCGCACTCGCCATCCTCATCATTCTGGGTCCGATCTTCATTCCTTTTCTGGTGTTCGATCCGCTGTCGTTTCTGTTCTGGGGCTGGTTTCGAGCGATGCTTACCTACTCGTTCTACGCCGTGATTGCCGGAGCGGTTTTGCGCGTGTTCTCCGCCGTGGGAATCGCTTACATCACCAGCCTAGCTACTTTCCGGTGCAAAAAGGGCCGTTTTGGTGTGCTGGGGGGTGCGCCGGCGGGGCGGGCAACGGAATCGTACCGTGGACTTCGCGGTTTCCCCGGCTCGGCGCCCCAACTCGCCGCGGCGTGCCGCTTTAACCCGCGGCCGTTGCCAAAACCCGACCCATGCTCATCAGATTGTCCGCGATCACTCCCAGTCCAACCCATCGTTCGATCCCCTGCTGCCCGCGATACCCACTGCGGTTCAAACCATGGCGGCGCTTCAAAACACTAATCCGTCCTTCACAACCGCATCGCCAACGCTGCCCTTTCTTGAACCATCTCTTCTTTTGCAGTTGCCGCCGCGGCTCACTGCGCGTGTGGCGGTTCGGTACCGCAACCCACTTCACGCCCTTCTGCTGCACCGCCCGCTCGTTGGCTTGGGAATAAACCAGGATTTCCGATTTGGCTCCTCTGACGGCACGAGTCTACACCCTCACCCGGCGAAGCGCAACCATTTCTCCACCCGAAAGAGGCGGCGGCTGAGGCGGGACCGATCGAGCCCCCTTCTTGCCCCTCATGGGGGCTGATCCGCCGCTGCGAAGTCAATTTCGCAGACACCCCTCCGAGCTTCCGTCCTCAGTACACAGATTTCGCATTCGCCAAGTGCGGTGCTAACCACCCGGCACAGGCAGCGCCCAGATCCTCCGCAGCATGTCGCCAAACAGCCGCCGGTTCAGATGTCCCTCGGCCAAGAGCAACCAGTAGTACCGCGCGTGCTTGACCAATCTGCCGCCCGTCTTCATCAACCGCTGCTGCAAGCTCGTCAGCGACCAGCTTTTGATTCGCTGCGGCAACCCCAGCCGCCGCCAGAGATTACCCAGGTTGTAGGCCAGCACACTGAGTTGCAGGCGGACTTCGTTCGCCCGGAAGCGATGGCACGACAGCCGTGTCCAGTGCGTCGCCTGTTTGCCTTCTTTGATCCACTGCTCGGCGGTGCCGCGCTTGTTGTAGAAACGTACCACCGAGCGGCTTGGCAAGCTCATGTTCGTCACGATAAAACCGACGCGCGCGAATAGCTCGCCCTGGTGGTGCTCGACCTTGGCGACAACTCGTCTCGGCCCCTTCCAGCTCTCCGCCTGATAGCGAAAGCTCTTGTAGCGCACTAGCGGCTTGCGGCCGGGCCTCCCCGGCGGACGAAACAGGATGTCTTCGATCTCCAGCTCCAGGTTCTTATTGGCCGGAATGCGGATCGCGTAGTCCGCGCCGCGCTCCTCCAGCGCCTCGTAGATCTCCGGCTTGGCAAAGGCGGCATCGCCCCGGAAGGCGACCTGCTTGCCCGCAGCCTGTTGGCGCTCGATCTCCGGCAACAATAGCTCATCCCAGTCCTCGGCGCTGTGCACGTTGCCGGGACGCAGCTTGGCAGCGAGGCAATCACCATGACCGTTGAACAAAAGCAACGGGTGGTAGCAGACCGACTCGAAGTGTCCGTTGTAGGCACTGCCTTCCTGTTGGCCATGGACCGGACTCTCGGTGGAGTCCATGTCCAGAACGACCCGCTCGGAGTCGTCGAACGCCTCCGCTTGCCCGACCAGCTCTCGGTTCAGCGCCATCAGCCCCAGCAGGTTCTCTTCGCTCGCCAGCATCTCCGTCTCGAAGCCGTGCAGCGTCGAGGTTAAGGCCGCACCGCGATCCCAGATCTTCTGCGAGCCGATCAAGCGAAACGTCGGGTCAGCCGACACTCGGACGGCGTCGTTGAGGTCCTCGTAGCCTGCCAAGCGGCTGTAGATCGACTGCCGCAACAGATCAGCGAGCGTGAACTGCTTGTTGGTGCCTTGCCGGGAGTCGCTGAGATGCTCGTCAATCAGTTCTCCGAGACCGAGCCGTTCGTCCAGTTCGCGAACCAAAATCAGGCCACCGTCGGAGGTGACGTGCGATCCCTGGAAATCGACTTTCAACGAGCCGCTGAAAGTTAGCTGGAATGGCTTGGTTTGTTTTTCACCCATTGGGTGTTGGCCTCCATGGCGTCCTCAGCGGGCTCTAGCCCCTATGAATAAAGACGCTCAAGGCCGCCGGAAGGTCGAGAGGTCTGAATCAAATTGGAAATGCGGGATAAAACCCGCCGTCGGCCGCCACCAATCGCGGCACGTGCCCAAAACATTTTTCGTGCGCCTCCACCGCCGGCACTAATAGCTCGCTGTCGCTCGGCCTTTCCGCGAAAACCTCGTAGCTGGTGATGATCTGGTTCTCGGCTTCCTGGATCTTCACCATCTTGCCGAATTCCGTCGGTCGGCTTGCCTTGCCTTTGCGAATGATCTCGGTGTGCGGCTCAAACACACTGACCAGCTTGTCGGGATGATGTGTCTCGCCCCGCAAAACCCGCGCCCGCGTCTGCCGAATCACCTGCTTGACGCGATCCGTCATCACTCCCAGTTGCTGTCCCAACGCCTTCAACCCGCCGCCCTGGTTGCTGATCTCGCGGCGCACTCGTTGCGCTTGATTGACCACCTGGCGCGTCACCCGCAACAGCCGCCGGTACGCTTTCTCTTTGCGTTGCTCGCCGATCGGCCCCTTCCGCCTCGCCGCCAACGCCACCTCCAACACGCGCCGCTGTACGCTCCGCATCCGGTCCCGAATCTTGTTTCGCAAGCCGCCTTTCTTCGCCGCCGCGATTTTCTTGATCACCCGCGTCAACACGCGCGCGCCGTCCCCCAACAGACTCGAATCGGTCGGATAGTGGATGTTCGTCTCGACCACGGTGGTGTCGACGCGCAGCTTACGTCCTTGCACGATCCGCTTCCGCCGGGCCAACCCGACAAGGCGCTCGTGCAACGCGGCGATGACTTGCGGTCCCAGCGCCTGTCCTTGCCGCACCACGGTTTTGGCATCCGGCACTTTCTCCATGCCCAGGCGGCAAAAGCCGCGGTAGACCAAGTTGGCGCGCACTTCCCGCTCCAGCGTCTCGTAGCTCCAGTTGCGGATGTGTTTCAGCAACAGCATGCGCAACACGACTTCGGCCGGGGTTTGGGGCCGACCGCGGCGGCGGCTCTGAGGGCGACGCTTTCCTTGCGCCTCGTAGACGCTGTCCAACAGCTCGTCGTCGTCGAGCAGCTTGTCGATCTGGTCCATCCACGGCTCCCAAAGATCGGCCACTTCCGCGGTCAGCAAACCGTCCCACAAACTCGGCTGGGCGTGTTTTCTGCAGGTCATGTTGGGTAAGACGTACGGAAACACAAAGCGTTACTTTGTTTCGGAGCGAATACGCCCTCCCCGATCAAATCAGCCTCTGAAGCACCCTTTTTGCACTGGAAAGTAGCTAACGCCAACCTGGATATCGAGAGCTTCATGGAAGTGGGTATGTGGACGCTCGCGGTCGTGCCTTTCTTTATCGCCGGAATACTGGCAAGCCTCAAGTGCGGGGAACTCGCCTCGATGCTCGTCACCGGAGGCGGAGCAGCCGGAAGCGGCTTGATGGGCATGGCAACGACGGCGGGAATGGCTGCGGCCGGCGGCGGCGCGGCGGCGGCGGCGAAGGCGGGCGGAGGGATCAAATGAAGAAGCCGAAAATCAAAGACGCCGGAGCCGAGTACGCCGAAATATGGGGCGAAGCCATCCACACCAACCGTCATCTACGGGTGATCTCGGTCGGGCTGGCTATCGGAGTGCTCTTGCTCATCGTCGTCGTCATTCGCATTGTCTCGGTCGAGCCGCCGCGCCCCATCGTCGTGAGGGTTGATGAAGTCGGGCGGGCCGAGGCCGTCACCTACAAAGCGATGGAAGCCCAGGCGGACCCGCTGGACCCCACCACCAAATATTTCCTCAATCGCTTCATCTACGACTTCTACTCGCGGCGGCGGGCAACGGTTGCACAGAACTGGTCTCGCAGCTTGCGCTTCCTCAGCACACAACTCGCCAACGCCTCGTTTCGCGCCGACAGCCAAAATGTCGCCCTTCTCGCGGCGGGCGTGGCGCGGGGTGAATTGCAAGTCGCCCGCGTCATTTTGAGGATTCAACCCAACCCTCAGCAGCCCCACAGCGCCACGGCCGATTTTGACCTGGTGCGAATGGAGATGGAAAACGAAGTAGGCCGGGAGCGCTGGACACTCTCGCTTCAATTCCAATTCCTCCAACACATCCCCCCGGAGTTGATCGTGTTCAACCCCATGGGAATCGTCATCACCTACTTGCAAGGCGACCGCGCCACCGTCACCGGAGATCAGTAGATGATCGAGCATTTGCGGGGAAGAGATCGCAAGCTGGAACCGCTCGGCTGGACCGGCCAGGACGCGGAATGGATCGCGCTCGTGTGCCTTCATAGCGGTGTCTTCACGCGGGGGCAGTTCTGTGATTATTTCGATACCTACCGGAAACAGGCGTATCGTTTCGTGCAGATGTTGATTGATCGCAAAGCGGCGGTCGAGAACGAAAACTTTATGTTCTCCGGGGGGGCTAGACCGTGCCGAATATCGAGCAACGCGATCTACCGGGCGCTGGGCGTCGAGAACATCCGCCACCGACGAAAGGCCGGCAAGCCTGTTCTCATGCGACGGCTTTTATCACTGGATTTTGTACTGGAACATCCGGGTATGAACTGGCTCCCCGCCGAGCCGGAGAAGGTCGAGTTTTTTGAAAAGCTCGGCTTGCCGCTTCGCTTGATTCCGCGCCGGATTTACTACGGTTTCGCTGGCAACCAGAAGCGCTACTTTGCGCTCAAACTGCCCCTTGCCAGCGACCCTGAAACCATCACCTTTGTCTACATCGATCCGGGCCACCAGACGGATCGGGAGTTGTACTCGTGGGGAGCCGCACATGGGCCGCTTTGGGATGCGCTCCGCAAGAAGGGGCGGCAGGTTCGGGTGATCGGAATTGCCGTTGAAAATACCATCGTGGATCGTGCGGCGCGGGTGCTTGAGAAATGGGCGGCGGCAGAGCCAGGGACAACCGATCAAGACGGACTGACGCCGAAGCAGGAAATCAAGGCCATCCAAGACGCGATGATACAACGCGACACGGAGTTTTTCGTCCCTTACGGCGGTCGAGGGCCAGCCATGAAGCGGGCGGCAGCGCTCATGAATATGCCCGCAGCGAAGCTCACGGAAGGAGTCTCGATTGACGACTATTCGACATGGCGGGCCGTGCGGTTTGCGGATCGGGATGAGGTCGGCTGAGAGAGACGCAAAATTGGCTGTTTTTTATGTCACAACGCCCGATGCAGTTTGTCACACGCTCAGAGGGGGGGTGTGACATGGTTCAAACAAGAAATGCGGCGAAG
>CBDBKC010000005.1:0-12159 GCA_965206655.1 Bryobacterales bacterium
CTAGCTTGAGCGCCGCACCCTCGTGGATGGCGGGATTCAGTCTAGAGGTGCCGCAACTTTTGGCGGGGTCAGAAAAGACCTTCTTGCGCGAGCTGGGATTGAAAAGGGCCGTTTACGAAGCGCAAGCCTCAACGAAATGAGACAGGTAAGATCTAGCTTCCTATTCTGCCGGCGGCAAAAGTCAAGTCGAAAATAGCAGCCTGCTAGGCGACCCCCATTGCCTGACAATTTCTGACCGTCCGTCTTAATGCTCCTATGGCACTGGACAGCTCACCCCACGCAGATGTTGTATTTGGATCAGGAGCGTGGTACATTACAGCCGCAATAGGACCAAAATTGGAAAATCCTTGCTATATTTCCGTTGGTGTAGCCGGACTAGGGGTTTCTCCGGCAACAAGAGCTTGAAGTAGGGGACGAGGGTCAGCCATGGCGAACGGAAGGTACGGCCGCGAACCTGAGGAGTGGACGACAGAGGCTTTTCTTGACCACTTCTTGCGGTTACACGACCATATGCCGGAACGGCGATTTGCATTCGTGCTGGGCGCCGGTGCGTCGGCGACTTCTGGCATTAAGATCGGTGGCCAGCTAGTCGACCACTGGCTCGACGAGCTGAAGCTGCGGGATCCAAACAGCAAAGACCAGTCTGTCGAGAAGTGGGCGAACAACGGAAGCCTCGGTATCGACGACTTTCGATTCGAACGACGTGCTGAGTTCTACCCTCAGATCTACGAGCGCCGCTTCGGAGACGACCTAGAGGAAGGCAACGCTTACCTCGAAGATGTAATGAAGGATGCCGAACCCAGCCTCGGATATTCGATGCTGGCTCAGATCTTGACCGAGACGCGGCACCAAGTGGTCATCAGCACGAACTTCGATAACTTGGTGGCGGATTCCGTGCTTTATTTTACCGACACTTTCGCCCAAAGCGTCGGGCATGAGTCCCTGACGGGATTTATCCGTGTCGAGCCGCGGAGGCCTCTTATAGCGAAGATCCATCGGGACCTGCTGCTCGGTCCTCAGAGCGACCCGGATCAAACAACTCTGTTACACGAGGATTGGGCCCGCGCCCTCCGCAAACTGTTCACCCGGTATACACCACTTTTTGTTGGCTATGGCGGCAACGACGGGAGCTTGATGAATTTCTTGCAGCGATTAGCGCCGGGCCAGGTTCCCGGCGGAATCTTTTGGTGCTATAGACAAGGCGACGAGAAACCCGGCAGGCGCATTCTCAACCTAATCGCACGCCACAAAGGCAAGCTGGTCTCGGTTGCTGACTTTGACGTTTTCATGACACATCTGGCGGATGCACTCGGTTTTGGCTTGATCGATACGGCATTCGAGAAGCGGGCCGCCGAGCGCGCCAAGGGGCTTCGCGACGGGTGGGAAAAAGTGAATCAGCGAGTGGGAGAGACAGGCAGCGCTCAGGCGAAAGCCACGTTCGAGAAGGTCGGGAAGCGTCGCGCAAGTCGCAAGGACAACTCGTGGGCTTGGGTGTTGGAAGCGGTCGCGGAGAAGGATCCAAACAAGAGGGAGGCTCTTTATCGCGAAGGGTTGGAACAGTTTCCAAATAGTCCCGAGCTAACTGGGACCTTCGCGAACTTCATGAACGACCGCAAGAAGTATGACGAGGCTGAGGAGCTTTACCGCAAGGCTCTAGAGATCGATCCCAACCAGGGCGCCACCATCGGCAACCTCGCGAACTTCATGTACGAGGTGCGCGAGGATTATGACGAGGCGGAGAAGCTTTACCGCAAGGCTCTAGAGATCGATCCCAACCGGGCCGTCACCATCGGCAACCTCGCGAATCTCATGCACGAGGTCCGCAAGAAGGATGATGAGGCGGAGCGGCTTCATCGCAAGGCTATGGAGCTGGATCCAGATACCCTCGATTTCAGAGCGAACTATCTGGAGTTTCTGCTGGCCAGCAGAAACCTCGAAGAAGGAGGAAAGTTTTCCGCCGAACTCTGGGGAAAGACCAGCGCTGATGTCTCTAGCCTCACGACTGTGGTCGCCTTCCAACTCGGGCTTCTGCTACTGCTCGACGCCAAGGACGACACGGGGGTGCTCGGCCGCCTCAAGACTTTATTCCAAATGGGCTTGCACCGCGCGAACTGGCGTTTTAAGGAATTGCTGTCGGCGGTGGAATCCGGATTGGACGCTAACAACACGAAGCTCTACACAGCACTCGCTGAGGCCATTCGCGACCCCGAGAGCGTTGCAGCGCTCGATGACTTCCCGCGTTGGAAGGCGGTCACCCCGATTCCTCTGGGCGAGCCCTGGCCGTCACTGGCTGCGTAAGGCCTTCGCTTACCCGACCGGTCAGGGACTTGAGGAAGGCCAATAGGTCTCTCTTTTCTCGGACCGCTAGCGTAGTGCCACATAAATACTTGGACAATAACACCCTTTTCACGGTAGGATGGTTTATGTGGCCATCCGCTGACGCTCTACCCCTCACCGCTCCGCAGCGAAACGCTCTTCGTCGCCTGGTTCGAGGAGGCAACACAGCCCAGAAAATGGCCTTACGGGCAGGCATTGTTTTGCTGTGTGCGCAGGGGTTGGCGAACCACGCCATTGCCCGCGAACTCGGCGTCAACCGCAAGACCGTCATCCTGTGGCGAAAGCGCTTCGCCCAGTCCGGCCTCGACGGACTCCGCGATCGGACGCGCCCCGGACGCAAACCGGCGCTCTCCGCTGAATTCGTCCAATGCATCCTCGATACAACGCTTCACGAGAAGCCCCGGGCGGCCACGCATTGGAGCACCCGCACCCTCGCCAAGCACTTGGGCGTCTCCAAGATGGCCATCCAGCGCGTCTGGAAAGCGCACGGACTGCAGCCCCATCGCCTCGAAACTTTCAAGCTCAGCCGCGACAAGCAGTTCGTCGAGAAACTCCGCGACGTGGTCGGTCTGTACTTGCATCCGCCCGAGCACGCGCTGGTGCTCAGTGTCGATGAGAAAAGTCAGATCCAGGCCTTAGACCGCAGCCAGCCGGGACTGCCCCTGAAAAGGGGTCGTGCCGGCACCATGACCCACGACTTCAAACGACATGGCACAACGACGTTGTTCGCCGCCTTCAATGTGCTCGACGGCAAGGTGATCGGCGAGTGACAGCCGCGACATCGGCACCAGGAATTCCTCAAATTCCTACGCAAGATCGATCGCGAAACGCCACCGGCGCTGGAGCTGCATCTGATCGTGGACAACTACTCCACGCACAAGCATGAGCAAGTGAAGAAGTGGCTCGCGAAGCACCCCCGCTTCCACTTTCACTTCATTCCCACGTCTTCTTCTTGGCTCAATCTCGTCGAGCGCTGGTTCCGCGAGCTGACACAGAAGCGCATCCGCCGCGGCGTGTTCCGCAGTGTTCCCGAACTCGAGGCCGCCATCCACGAGTACCTGGAAGCGAGCAACCAAGCGCCCAAGCCCTTTGTCTGGACAGCTCCGGCACAAGATATCCTCGCCAAAGTCGAGCGCGCCGCCAAAACCCACGCCATTGTCCAGAACCGTTAGTGGCACTACACTAGTTTGAGGCTTCGGGGACCGTCATGGGCATCTCACTTTCGCTTCGTCCACCGCGACCCGTAACGAGTACCGCGGGCTTGCGCCCTGTGAGGCCGTGGACCCCTCCGCTCGGGTCTGCCGATCTGTTCCGGAAAACCCGGCGATGCTTCGGCATAGCCCCGAACCTGACGGATTCCCGTCACATACAAGCCGCACGGCCCCCGAGTTGGTACGGCAACACTCGTTTAACGGTTGTGGGGCGCTCTGGGATGGGATACAATTGGCCTCAAGTCGGCTCCGACAGATCGGACGGCTAGGGGGTTTTGGGGTTGGCTCCCAAGAAAATCGTCTTCTTCTTTCCAGCGTTTTCGAGCCTTGAGGCAACCGCGCCGCTGGGCATTCTCGCCGTCTCGACACCTCTTCTTCGAGCGGGCTACGAAGTTCGCATCGTCGATTCGACTATCACACCAAATTTCCGCAAGCGGGTAATCGAAGAGCTCGACGACGCCCTGTGCTTGGCGGTCTCGCTGGTCACCGGGCCGATGATCCGCGAAACAGTCCAAATCGCGCGCGAGGCGAAACGACGCTATCCCGACAAACCCGTGATCTTAGGGGGCTGGCACCCGTCGTTGCTGCCCGAGCAGACATTGGCGGCAGAATTTGTGGACGTGGTCGTGTGCGGCCAGGGCGAAGACGCCATGCTGGAAGTCGTCGAACGGCTAAGGCAGGGTGAATCGCCTGCCGGGATCCCAGGGGTCGGGTATAAAGAGGACGGGCAGTTGAAGTTCAACCAGCCTCGGCCGTTGAGGCTGCTGAAGGAGCTACCGCCCAAGGCCTACCATCTGGCTGACTTCGACGCCTATGAGCGGGTTTGCGGACGCCGCTGGGCCATGTACACGTCAAGCCTGGCGTGCCCCTATAACTGCTCCTACTGCACCAACGCCGGCGTCTACGGGCGACAGTGGAATGCGCTTGATCCAGAGCAGGTCGTTGACGAGACAGCCGACTTGGTTTCGCGTTACAACCTGGAGCTTTTGTGGATCGTAGACGACAACTTCCTGGTGGACATCCCCCGGGCGGTTGCGATCGGAGAGGGTCTGGTCCGGCGGGGCGTGAAGTTCGAATGGAGTATCCAAGCGACCACCAACCTCGTAGCGCGGCTCGAGACGGACGAGGTGAAGCTATTGCGGCGCTCGGGTTTGAAGCAGATTTGTATGGGAGCGGAATCAGCATCGCCCAAAGTGCTCAAGCTGATGAACAAGGGCTTTCAGGATCTCGAGGGCATTCGCGAGGCCGCGGAAAAGTGTCTCGCGGGCGGCATTAGTCCGTCTTTCAACATCATCTTCCGCTACCCGGGGGAAGGAGAAAGGGAGCGGCGCGAGACGGTCGAGTTCATCCTTGATGTCTGCCGCCGGTATCCCGGGGCAGAGTTTTGGACCAACATCTTTACGCCCTATCCGGGTGCGCCGGTGATTGACAAGGTCGCTGAGTACGGCGTCGAGCTTGCCCAGACGTTCGAAGGCTGGGCGGACTTCTTTCCTCGCTACACAAGGTTGCCCTGGCTCAACGGCCGAGCGCACCAACGCGTACAAAACATGCGGGACTATCTGCGTTTGGCGTTCGAGCGGGTGCCGATCGCTAAAGACAGGCGGCGGGCCGCCACTCGAGGTGTTCACAAGGCCATCAGCCTGCCGGCACGCTGGAGACTTGACCACGACACCTACGGTTTTCCGGTGGAGCTTTGGCTGAAAGATGCTGTCAACCACGTCTTCGAAGCTCCTAAGCCGATTGTGGACGCGCAGCAGCTATCAACGGAGCCGGTTACATGCTAGATGTTGTGCCTCGGATTGAAAGGGCCCAGCCGGCTCCTGGCGCCGGCGGGGTTCGACTTCCCTCGCGCTCAAAGAAGGTAGTTCTCTTTTTGCCGCCTTACTCGGGCCCGCCGCTAGGACCTCCCGTCGGATTGCTTTCGTTGGCATCCCCGCTTCAACAGGCTGGTTATGAGGTGAAGATCATCGACGGGAAGATCGTTCCTGACTACCTTGGCGCTGTGGAGCGTGAGATTACCGACGCTGTTTGCTTCGGCGTTTCTCTGCTCACGGGCCCTATGATCAACGACGCCGTGGCCGCGAGTAGGCTCGTCAAGCAGCGGCGCCCGGAGCTTCCGATAGTTTTCGGGGGTTGGCATCCCAGTTTGCTGCCCGAACAGACGCTGCGCGAGCCCTTTGTCGATGCGGTGGTGCGCCACCAGGGGGAGATCACCTTTCTAGAGGTAGTCAAGCGGCTTGGGGCAGGGAAGGGGCTGGATCTGGTTGCCGGCTGCTGGTTCAAACGTGATGGTTGCATCCACCGAAACCCTGACCGCCCGGTTAGTCCGATTGACGAATTACCCGCGCCTGCTTATGACCTGGTCGATTTCGATGCCTACGAAGAGGCGGGTGGCAGACGGCAGCTACCGTTTGCGACGAGCGTAGGGTGTCCTTATGCCTGCAAGTACTGCACCGACACGGTGTTTTACAACCGGAGGTTTAACGCCTATAGCACCGAACGCGTCGTGGAAGAGGTGACCCGCCTGGTCCGGGACTACCGCATCAAGCAAGTTTCGTTATTGGATTCGAACTTCTTGGTTAACACGAAACGGGCTGTTGAGATCGCTCGGGGCTTTGCCGCGTCGGGCCGGCGCTTTAGCTGGACGTTTCAAGCCTCGACAGACTTACTCTGCCGCCTGAGTGACGAAGAAGTTCGCTTGCTCGGTAAAAGTGGAGTGAGCCACATCGGCTTCGGGACGGAATCGGGTTACCTCGACCCTCGGACCGGCTCTTTTCGAAACACCGCTCGACGCGAGCCGATGGAAGACCTAGGCTGGTTGCCGATGCCGGAGTGGGGCTTGGTGGATGTCGAATCCTACCGGGGTGCCTGGCAGCGGGGCGCACGGCTATTTTTCGTTGAATCTAGTTTCGAGCCGCGGTTGCCCTTACCGGTGCAACTGGTGCGCGAAGCCGATCTACGGCGACACGTACCACTTTCGCTCGCCTCAAGCGGTAGCCGAAGAGATGGCGTACATTAAAGCAGCCTATCGTCCCGACCGAATCTGGTTTGCCGACGACATCTTTGCGCTCTCGGCGCGCTGGACGGAAAGCTTCGCTAGGGAAGTAAAGATCCGCCAGGCGCAAATCCCGTTCAAGATCCAATCGCGCTGCGATTTGATGACCCGAGACACGGTCACGGCACTGAAGACTGCCGGTTGTGCGGAGGCCTGGATGGGCGTAGAGTCCGGTTCACAAAGAGTGCTCGATGCGATGGACAAGGGCGTCCGTGTGGAGCAGGTTTACGAGGCGCGCGAGAACTTGCGAGGGCACGGAATCCGGGCTTGTTTCTTCTTGCAGTTCGGTTATGGCGGCGAAAGCTGGCAAGACATTCAACAGACGATTAAGGTGATTCGGGAGACCCAGCCGGACGAAATTGGCGTATCCGTCTCGTATCCTCTGGCGGGGACGAAGTTCTATGAGGCGGTGGCGGGGCAACTCGACGGTAAGACCAACTGGAGCGACAGCGACGACCTGGCCATGATGTTTCAGGGGACGTACAAGACGGAATTCTACAAGGCGCTGCGGGATGCCCTGCACTTCGAGGTCGACGCGATTAACGGCAAGGTGGCCAACGGCGATGGCCGCCGGAAGCTGGCCGAGCTGTGGCGAAAGGTTGAGGAATTGGAAGGAACCTGCGCCAACCCCCTCGCGACAGTGCCATGGACCTCCTGCTGACGCACGGCTACTTCGTTTACGAAGACCCCAAAGAGCTTCAGATTATGAAGCCCTATGCTCCGCTGGGGATTCTTTACCTTTCCTCCCATTTGAGACACGCGGGGTTCGATGTCGAGGTGTACGATTCGACGTTCGGCTCGCGGGAGGAGTTGCTTCGCATCCTAGATGAGCAACCGCCGGCGGTCATCGGGGTCTATGGCACGCTGATGACACGGCAGAGCGTGTTGCAGATCGCCGCGGCTGCGAGGGAGCGCGGGTGGACTGTGGTTCTCGGGGGACCGGAGCCTTCGAGTTACGCGCGCGAGTACTTGGAGGCTGGCGCCGATGTGGTGGTCGAAGGCGAGGGCGAGCGGACGCTCGAAGAGTTGCTGCTCGCTTTGCGGAACCGCGATCGTAAGAGCCTTGAACAAGTCGCGGGGGTCCACTTTCGGCGGGACGATGCCTCGCTAGCCTATACCGGTGCCCGCGAGTTGATTGCCGACCTTGACGCCCAGCCATTGCCGGATCGGGAGCGAATCGATATCCAACAATACGTCCGAGTGTGGCGCGAGCACCATGGCAAGGGGTCGGTGTCGGTTATTACTTCCCGCGGGTGCCCTTACCATTGCCGCTGGTGCAGCCATTCTACTTTTGGTAAGACGCACCGGCGCCGGTCGGTTCAGAACGTGGCGGACGAGGTGGAATGGATTCTCGATCGCTACCATCCCGACATGTTGTGGATGGCCGACGACGTGTTCACGATTCATACTGGGTGGACGCTTCAGTACGCGGAGGAGTTGGAGCAGCGGGGAATTCACATACCATTTGAGTGCATCACGCGCGCGGACCGCGTGAACCCGAAGATCGCTGATGCACTGGCCCGGATGGGCTGCTTTCGGGTTTGGATCGGCTCGGAAAGCGGCTCGCAACGCGTTTTGGACGCTATGGAGCGGGGTGTAACCATCGAGCAGGTGCACGAAGCGGTCGAACTCTTGAGGCAACGGGGCATCGAGACCGGCATGTTTTTGATGTGGGGCTACAGCGGAGAGGAGCTTTCAGACATCGAGGCAACTGTAGAACACGTGAAAGCATGCCGTCCTGACGTGTTCCTGACGACGGTTTCCTATCCGATCAAGGGGACGCCCTACCATGACGAAGTGTCGGACCGGCTGGTGAGCCTGAACGGTTGGGGGAAGACGACCGATCGCGAGTTGAAGATTCAGGGGCGGCACCCGCGCAGTTACTATGGGTTCGCGGACGCACTGCTCAGAAGCGAGGTCAGGCTGCGGCAGCTTCGGGAAGAAAGTGACGGGGCAGCGGAGTCCCCGGACATTGGCGAGGTCAAGATTCAAATTGCGGCGGCTCGCCGAGGGCTTCAGGAAACCGCGCACGAGGTGGAAGCGTGAAAGCGATCGAAATTTTTGATCCGGCCGGCAGCGTTGCGGCGGCCGCGGCCTTCGATCAAGTAGCTCCACGCTACGACCACCAATGGACGGATTCGTTGACAGGTACACTACAGCGCCGGCACGTGTGGCGCTATATTGATCCGCTGTTTCAAACCGGGGATCGGATTTTGGATCTTGGCTGTGGGACTGGGGTGGACGCGGTTCACTTGGCAAACCGCGGTGTCATCGTTCACGCTACGGATGCTTCGGCGGAGATGGTGACTTGCACGCAAAAGCGCGTGGAAAGTGCAGGGTTGGGTCAGCGAGTGACAACACAGGTTCTTGCCATCGAGGAGTTGGATCAGCTGTCGGGGAACAAGCGCTTCGATGGAGTTTTGTCAAACTTCGGGGCCATGAACTGTGTCGAGGACATGACAGCGGTCGCAAGGAACCTGGCGAGATTAGTTCGACCTGGCGGAAATATAGCGCTTTGCATGCTGGGGCGGTTCTGTCTCTGGGAGACGCTTTGGTATTTGGCGGAGGCGGACTTGGGTAAGGCTTTCCGGCGATGGCGCAGTGGGGCCCAGGCGACGCTTGGTTCCGGTTCGAGCTTTGCTGTGTACTACCCGAGCGTTCGAGAGATTCGTAAGGCGTTCGAGCCAGGCTTTCGGCTGAAGTCGGTTAAGGGGGTCGGCGTGTGTGTGCCACCTTCGTACGCGGAGGGTTTTGTCGCGAGTTTCCCGAGGGTGACGAAAGTATTCGCAGCGGTCGACGGCTACGTTAGTTCTTGGCCCGGTGCGCGAGCGATGGGCGACCACCGGTTATTGGTATTTGAGAAATTAGGGGAGTGCCGACAGAGATAACTGAGGTCAGCGCTGTTTCGCTCGTTCTGACGCTCTAGAATGGGCGGGCGATGGCGGCTCGGGCGATTGGCAGCGCTTGTCGCTGCCGTTAGGCCGGACCGGCGGGCCGGGAGAGTGTGTGGCATCTATTACTCCAGTTGAGAGCGTACAAAGAACTGCGGATGTCGGTGCATTGGGCGCTCTGCAACTGATCTGCCCGGCGTGCCGTCAACAGGAAACGAACCTCGCGTTGAGCGACCAGGGAACCTACTTCTGCCAGGCCTGCGGATTTCATCTCGAAAGGATAGGCGGGATCGCGCGAGTGCTTCCTCCGGAACGCGAACGCTACTACGCCAAGTTCATCGAGGAGTACTCGACCATTCGGCATGCCGAAGGGAGGGGCAGCGAAGACCACGCCTACTACCTGGCCTTGCCTTATTACGATCTAAGCGGCAAGTTGGCCGACCAGTGGGCGAACCGAGCCAAAAGCTACGCCTATTTCGAACGTCACATCTTGACCAGGCTCGAGTCTCGGTCTGGGAGAGGATTGCGGGTCGCCGACCTGGGCGCGGGAACCGGGTGGCTCAGTTATCGCTTGGCTCTTAGAGGCCACAAACCCGTCGCGATTGACCTTGTGACGGATGCGTTAGATGGTCTGGGCGCGGCCCGTCACTACTTCGCCTCCCTTGAGAGAGAGTTTCCGCTTTTCGAGGCGGAGTTCGACAAGCTGCCTTTTGGCGCGGGAGAGTTTGATCTCGTGGTGTTCAATTCTTCCCTGCACTACTCGACTGACTACACACGCACCCTTCGCGAGGCTAGCCGATGTCTGCGTCCGGGAGGCCAAGTTGTAATCATTGATTCGCCGATCTACGCGCGCTCGGAGCACGGTGAAAGGATGCTCGAAGAGCGCCACCGACAGTTCGAGGCTGTGTACGGTTTTGCGTCCGATAGCATTCCGAGTATCGAGTATCTCGACGAGGGAATGCCGGCTTCGTGGTCACGGGAGCTTGGTATCCGCTGGGAGATTCACCGGCCGTGGTACGGGTGGTCGTGGGCGTTGCGTCCCTGGAAGGCACGGCTTTTAAGGCGCAGGCCCCCGTCGCGTTTCTGGATCCTTGTAGGAAAGACGGAAGCGTAATGATCGTCCTTCTCCATCCCCGCAGCACGCGTCCGAAGAACCGGCGCTTCCCATTGGCGATTCTGTCAGTTGCCGCGGTTCTGGAAGGGCGCGAAGACTACGTCATCATTGACGGCAATCTCGACCCGGACCCGGCGGCGACGCTCGATCGCGCAATGCGGGAAAAGGGCGTCGAGCTGCTCGCTGTCTCAGTCATGCCGGGACCGCAGATGGTAGCCGCTATTTCGCTTTGTAGGGATTTTCGCAGGAAACATCCCGGGGCACCTATCGTTTGGGGCGGATATTTCCCGTCGGTGTATCCCGAGGCGGCTCTGAATGCCGACTACGTGGACTTCGTCGTGCGGGGTCAAGGCGAAGACACGTTCTTAGAGATCATTGGTGCTGAGCGGGGCAAAGTCGATCCTTCGACGATCAGGGGCCTTTCTTATAAGCACGACGGGGGCCGTCCCGTGCACAACCCTGAACGGCCGCTGCGGTCACCGAACGAGTTTCCGTGGTTGCCTTACCACCGAATCGAAGCAGCGAAATACGTTCTGCCAACATTTTTGGGAAAGCGCACAGCGGTTCATCAGGCAAGTATAGGTTGCCCGTACCCGTGCAACTTCTGTGGCGTTATTACGGCCTACGGCAGCCGCGAAAAACTGGAGTCCCCCGAGCGAACAGAGAAGATTCTGCGACATCTCCAACGGAGCTATGGCATCAACGCCGTCCAGTTCTACGACAACAACTTCTTTCTCGGCGAAGAGCATGCGGTCGAGCAGGCAGAGCGATTGAAGCCTCTCAACTTGCGTTGGTGGACGGAAGCGCGTGTCGATATTCTGCTGCGCTATTCCGACGAAACCCTGCGCAAGATTCGTGACTCGGGAGCAGCCATGATCTTCTTTGGGGCGGAGTCGGGATCGGACTGGGTGCTCCGGCAGATGAACAAGCAGCTCGAGGCAGAGCAGACACTTGAGCTCGCCGGGCGACTACGCGATTTCGGGATTATCCCGGAGTTTTCCTTCGTTGTCGGCAATCCTGAGGATCCGCGGCGCGATGTTGAGGAAGGCATCGCTTTCATTCGCAAGATCAAGGCGTTGAACCCGGACTCTGAGATCATCCTGCACCACTACCGGCCCACGCCGCAGCGAGGGTCGATGTACGGTGACGTCGACGACAAGGTTCAGTTTCCGACCACTCCCGAGGAATGGGCTACGCCGCGCTGGCAGAGTTTTATTACGGGGGTAGATACGAAAATGCCCTGGCTGCCGAACCGGATCAAGCGCCGCGTGGACAATTTCGAACTGGTCGTCAGTTCGCGCTGGCCCACGTTGCAGGATATTCGCATGCCGAGCTGGGGAAGAGGGTTACTTCGTTCGCTGAGCCGTTGGCGGTATGCGCTGGGTGTCTACGGCCTGCCGATCGAGCTGCGCTGGGCCCAGCAGTTGGTGGATCTGAGGAAACCGCGCCTCGAAAGCCTATAGCGGGAGCCACGATGGAAACGAGTCGAACAGTAGTCAAGCCCTCGGAGGGCTACCGCCTGTGGGCCAAGACCTACGACGACGACCCGAA
>CBDBKC010000006.1:0-24765 GCA_965206655.1 Bryobacterales bacterium
GCGGAGCCTGGTGTGCTTTTCTCCGCTGCTGCTGTAGACGCCGAGGGTCCGCATGAACTCGGAAAGCGAACGACCCAGGACCAGCTCGCGGCTTCCCGTCCGTACCGCTTCGGTGCACACCCAGGCCAGCAACAGGCGCGGCAGGTTGCCGAACGGGAGCTTGTTGCCGCCGCTCGCCGTCATGTAGAGCGTGAATGGCCCGTTGACGCGCTTGTATTGGAGCCGGTTGCCGGGGTTGCTTCGCGGCAAGGAGCACAGCGCCATCATTCGCGCCATGAAGCCCATGTCGGGGCCCGCTTCGCTGGCGCTCACCAGCGCGTTTACCTGATCGAAGCGGGTGTAGTGGTGAACTGCCTGGGGCGAAGCTTCGCGGATCGCCTTGACCGGCCCGTCCAGATCGGCGACGACTTCACCGATCGGAACCAACTCGCCGCGTTGACGCTGCATGGCTTTATTCTCCCATGTTCCCCAGACAAGACAGGGGCTTGCCGATCGCGGCGGCCGCCGGGCACCCCCGCTGCTCACACCTAGATCCTTCGTCATAAGCACCGGGTTGACGCTCATTCAGAACTGATGGGCGAGCTCAAAAAGGAAACCCCTAACATCTCTGAGCAAGGCGGCCTCGTCGCCGTTAGCAGTTCTCAGGAGATCGTCAGCTTCGCGTAGCGCTTTCCTGACGGTCATCCAGGGAACGCTCTCGTCCTCGCTCAGCATCCGTTTGGCCCGCCATGCGGCGCTGTTGCATGATTCAACTGCGGCGCGAGTGGGGGCGCTTTTCCAACTTCTCGTTCAGGACACCACAGCGCCGTTAATGGTGCTTCTATTCTTGTTCTGCCTGTTCATCCGCCACTACGACCCCGAAGGAGTTCTCGATTTGCTGGGTTGACGACTGTAGGGCCGCGTCATAGGCCGCTAGATCGGCCGGCCGGCTCGCCCCCCGAACGCCTACTCTAAGCGAGGAGCTGGCCCGATGCCTGCCCAACCTGCGCTGGAAGGTGAGAAGGCCATGAGGGACATGGTTCATGGGACCGCTCTCTGCCTAATGAACAAACAAGGAACAATCTGGCCGACTGTCACCCAAACCGCAACATCTGCTGGGGAATTTCCGTAGCCGGTCCACATAAAGTGTGTGCAAGGTTTGTCGATCAAGGTATTTTCACCAACGTTTCACTGCTCCGCTAGGTAGAGGATATCGCACCTGACTTCCAACCTCTTACGCTCGGTGGCCTTCGGCAGGAAAGCCTTTGCGATCTCGTTCGGAATGGGAATAAAAGTACGATTTTTCGTGAGAATAGTCGATGTGATCCTCGGACCACCGCCCGATCCTTCACCTACGAGTCCGGGACAGAGGATGTCGTAGTACAACCCGAAGTGTCTTGAATGGTGCTGGAATATGAAGATAACCTTCCGACCACCCCAGACTACTTCTGTTGAATGTGGTTGTAGAAAGAAATGACCCTTGTCACGTTGAACCCGTTCACTTATCGAGAGGAAGCAACTGTATCCGTTAACGGGTGCCTCGCTCGTCAAAATAAGCGCGTTCGTTTCCTCTTCCCGACGATCGATTCCGGGTATGGCATCGAAGGGATTAGGAAGAGCTTCAACGGCGGCCTTACCTCCAATCTCCCGGACAACTGACGAGAGTGGTGCCGTTCCCGCGCGGCTCAACTCGACAAAGGAGCGATCTGTGTTGGCTAACCGCTTCTTTGCCGCAGCAATCGTCAGTCGCCCTGCATGCAACTCTTCAAAAATATCCTCAAGATTGGCCTTGTCATCAAGCTCATACTCGAACCACTCTCGATTCGAACGAAGATGCCGCAAAAAGGCTTCGGAGCCCTCCCGCGTGCTGCTGGGCACGAGCTTTGTGATTCTTGGGAAGACTGCTGATCGAATAAAATCCTTTACGAAGGGATCGAACGCGTTGAAATCATCGCGATAGAGGGCAAGTAATGGAGCGACGCTGGTTGAACCCGGATCCAGATGGATCACCACTGGCCTGTTCGTATCCGTGACAAGTAGCGGTAGACCGCCGGTGATCGACCCGAAACGGATGTCGGCTTCAAGAAAGTAGTCCTCTTCGAGAACTCTAGTGATGCGAGTTGCAAGAGCCGAGTGAGCGAAGCTCAAGCTTGTTGTCACGAGCTCCTGGCGCACGCGAGGCGTAGTGTCGACTTTCTGGACACTCCGTGTGGTTAGGTAACCACGCTCGCAGTCACGGCGGGGTGTTCGCCGGGAAAGTACAATGAGCGGCTCATCATCGCTTGCGTATGTTTGGATTACCGATTCGTCACGCCCGCTGTAGTACCGGACACCACGGCGTTCAACTACCGATGCAAGCGCTTCAGGTTGATTAGCAGGGCGAGGTATGACCTCCAGTGGGCCGCAGAGTGCGAATTGCTTCGTGGCAACGATCCAACGGAGGAAGCCGTCGTTGGCGAAGGACTCGGCATGCTCGGCTGCAATCGGCGAGACTAGGTGGTCCAGGGCCGAAATGATCTGTTGCAACAATTGATTCGAAGAAGCGTCCAGAGCTTCACGACCTGCTGTAGGCTTTAGAAACGGCAGGTCGACCACTCCGCCCCAGTGGTATCCAGACTGCATGGCAACGGTCGCAAGACCGAACCCAGAACGTAGTGTGCGGATGACGTTGCGACCCTGCAGCAGGACAATTGAACCGGGCCTTCCTAGCCCTAAGTGTGACCGGACGTTCTCAAGAACAATGCGGAGTTCTCCCGAGGCCATGCCCAGAAGCTCCAGGTCGCCAGAGATGATTCCGGCAAGCGAAGTGTCTCGGAGGCGTTTGGACCAAGCGTGCCTCTCGGAAGGAAGGGCGGCTCTATGGCTGGCGCCGCTGAGCTTTTCGTCGTTGAAAAAGACCGGTATGTCGACGAACTCGACGAACCCATGAAGAAACACACGAGCATCTTGAACGGATATTCTGCTTGAGGGGGCAAGTAGAGCGCGGACAGTAGTGCCTGGCTCGCCCTTTGGTACACTTGGTGTGAGCGAGATACTCTTAGTCTCGGTCGACAGTTCCGACTTCCGCACCGACGACAACGTGCGTTCGTTGACGATCGCCGACTCACTCTCAACGGACAGCTCATCAGCGACGCCAAAGTTGGCCATGGCTCCAATGCCGAATGTGCCCACCACACCCGCAGCTCGAGCAGCGTCGGTGTTCTTGCCGCTCCTTCCTGCGTACCAAAAGCTTGTTTCGATTTCCTCGGCGGTCATGCCGATGCCGTTGTCGGATACGGTGACTCGTTCATCATCGACAGTCACCTGGATCACAGGCTCGAAGTGATTGTTAAGCGCCTCTCTCATGCGGATAGCATCGAATGCGTTCTGGGTGTTCTCTCGAAGCAGGGCGAGAGGCGACTGGTAAATCTGGTCGGCGAGCAACTCAAGCATGCGAGAGAGCTCGAACTTGAAAGCGATCCTTTTCTCAGTTGATCTCATGAAGCCATCCTTCTGGCGGTGATAGTCGCGGTCAACTCATTGAGGAGACTGGGTTCGATCAATGCCGAGGAAGCTTGAAGCCGCGCCGTAGCCTCGTCGAATCGACGAGCATCAAGGAGCATGGAGATGACCTTGACAGCCTCATCCATGCTCTGTGGCGGGTCGAGAAGTTTGATTAACTGCTCCTGCCGTCCGAGGCCGTCCAAGGCCTTTATTTTGATCCGTCGTTTCTCTTTCGACCGGGAGGAAGGTATGTCGGCGATAAGCTCCAGAGCTTGCTGATACCGTCCGACCGCTACCGCCGTCATCGCCTCATCGAGTCGTTGTATGATCGTGGGATTTTTTGTGCGTGCGGGCACAGCCGAGAGGCTTAGTTTAATGAACGTGTTACCACCGAAATCATCCCTATGCGAACTGGTGAAAACACCCGCGGGTGACATCGCTCTCACGTGAACGGTAATTGACTCACTGTTCGGATCGATGACGACGACGTTGAATTGACGACGTTCTCCCATGGGAAGCTCACCGTCGCCTACGGCGAGCGAGCCGGCACCTACCACAGCCATTGAGGTCAGGTTCGGCAGACGTAGTTCAAACGGAGCCGCGCCAGGATAATGCTGATGTCCGTGCAGGCCGACGCTGAAGCCGAAATCAATCAGCCTGTGGACAATACGCTGATCCATATAGTCATGTGCACGTGGTCCTCCCACTATATTGTGGTGCCACACAGCGACGGCTACAGGCATCTTTGATCTCGCCAGCAGTTTCTGCGACAAAGCCAGAATTGACGGCGCGATTTCTCCGACGTGGCAGAAGCAGTCATTTCCGTGCCACGAAGCGAATCCGGCGACGACGAGCCCGAAATCCGGGTACTCGACAAAGACAAGGTCGCCATTGCCGTGCGATAGTGGACTTGGATTTATCCCCTCATAGAAGCCCGATTGAAACTGTCGGAAGTGTTCAAGGCGAGAGTCATACAAACCGCTGTCAGTGATTTCGTAGGCTTGGCGGTCCCTCCAGTTCCAGCGCACTCCTGAAACTGCCTCAAAGGCCTTGGCAGCAATGCCGTTCGGGCAGGTTTTGATCGGTTTCATCGCGCTTAAGGAACGATCCCAGTGAACGTCATGGTTGCCAGGGACAATAACGATCCGCGACCGATCGGAATCGACAAACTCGTCTACAAGCTGCTTTAAGAAATCGCCAGCTTCACGATATTGGGCTGCAATTTCGGAGTCAGGATTGGGAGTGCCTGCTTCTGCGCCTTGTACCAGGTCACCACTTACCACGATTAGCTCCGGCTGCGGGACCCCTTCTGACTCCCATCGCGTTGCGTCGCTGACGATCGCTGCGAGAAGTTCATCGTTACTTAGACGCGGCCCCGACGTCCGATGTAGATCTGAGATATGGAGCAGCGTGGGCATAAGATCATTCCTGAAACCTGAATTATGCACAGATTCACTTTGCGAGTGTGGCTGCGTTCGTAGCGGGTTGGCGGTCGTCGTGAGGTGGTAGCTCGGCAACTGGCCTTTTGGCTTCTCCGTGTCCGGTTTCCCTTCCCGCCCAGAATCCGCGTCGTCAAAACCTCGCTCGGAAGTGACGTGTTTCCAGTGCGTTACGGCTAGTGCATAAAATTTTATGCATAGCGCATAGCCAGGCTCTCAGATCAGCGCCCTCCCGACCACCGGCAGCAAGCCGCCGTAGGGAGTCGGCTTCCTGCCGCGGAAGTGGTAAGGCGTCGAAGCCCCGATTTTATTGGGCCGCGAGGCCGTCACGGCTGGGCCTTGTTGGACGGGCCTTTGGGAGCTATGCTGTTTTCGTCTGGTAACCATGTGGGTGACCTCCTTGGGGTTGGCTGGCGAAGCTGGGATCTTTGCCAGCCTACCTTTTTACCCCATGTTTTCGGGGGTCCCCAATGGTCCCTTGCGGCTCAGCCCTCCTCAGGTCCACGCCGCAGTGCATAATTCAGGTGCAATGTTGATCGGTGATGCGCACGTATCCACCGAAGACCAGGACACCGTCACTGTCCAGTGCTCGGGATATATAACCGTTCGATCACTCCTCGTTGCCTTGGGCTGGCCGGGGCCTTGTTCGGAATGGGATTGAGGGTACCGCCCAGATTGTGCCCGTCACCTGGGCTGGCAGGATGTCGGCGACGATTTGCGGACCATACGGCACATCGTAGCCCAACGATGCCAGCCACTCGAGAGGAGCGTCTTCGACGGCCGTCTCGCTGAACCCGCTCATTTACCTAAAATGCTCTTTGACGTAGGAACTCATCTCTCTCATCGGGATTTCCTGAGACGAGTTTCCACTTCTTGCGTAGAACTTCTCCACCGACTGACCGTTCTTGTCCTTCACCGTGACGATCATCGGCTCCTTGGCGGTGGTTATGTCGACTTGGCACACGTCGACATCATCCACCGCATGAAACTGGATTTGAATCTTGCTGGCAACGAAAGCCGCGCCAAGCTGCTGGTTAAGTACGTTGCGCAGATGCAACTCGAACTGGTTTCGATTGGCCTCGCCGAACGATTCATAATCACGGGACAGGCCGACTGCTTGCCCGTCATCATCAACACCGATGAGCAAACTGCCGCCTTGAGCATTGGCGAACGCAGCCACTGTCTTTACGATGACCTGCTCAAGCTTCTTGCTGACCCTGCCCTCTTTGATATCCCAGCGCAGGGTCGCCTTGAACTCCAACTCATCGCTCTCACCTTCCTTGATGAGATCCTCGATCACGGCGGGCACGAAAGACTCTTCCGTTACAGTGATACCGTCGAGAAACGCATTGATGTGCGAGGCGAGAAGCGCCCGGCGAGTCTCTAGAAATTTCTCGTAGTTGCCTATTTTCCACAATTCCCGATCGGTAGGAATGCACTGCAGATCAAGTGCCTTGGGGAACTTCTCGGCGACATCTGCTAGGTAGAGCGCTGCATCCATAGCAGCCTTGCTGCGGTTCGCCACCTGGGTCAGCAGTGCGCGATTGGTGAATTCCTGAGCCAGGGAATACTTGACGCGGTTTCCCCTTCCGTAGCCTGCATCCTTCAACCGGGAGAACGGGAAGATGTGATCCATCTCGATCTGGTATTTCTTACCCATGCTTCTGTGGAGACTGACGCCGGTTGTCAGGCACACCGCGTCCCGGCTCTTCAAATACCATCGGACCATGCTGAACAAGGGGTGTTGGGTCGCCCGGCCCGCGAACTCCAGCGGGAGCACTTCGAGGGGTCGCTCTTCCGCTATTACCTGGAGCAGATCGTCAAATGGCTGTTCCGATTCGGTCAACGTGCGAAGATCGCGATCAAGTTTTTGTGGAAGCTGGCTGACATAGCGAGCTCGAATCTGAGAATAGTAGAACCACTTCACCATCTTCCGAATCTCTAGATCCGTCAGGTGTGTGCCCTTCTTGTCGAAGCAGTAGACGATGATCGGGACCAGCGCGTAAGGCGAGTTGATTTCATGGAGGTGGTCCACAAACGCTCTCGTCCGCAGTAAATTCACGACATAGTCCAGGACCTGCTTGCCGAGCCGGTCCCACGCCGACTGGAGATCAGCCTTGTTATCCTGAGCATGAAGTTTGTGCATATCCGAGCCCATGTGATGCACACATCCGAGCAGCACATAAACCAAGAAATCCAGCCGAAAGCCGAAGCCTGCATTCTCCAGGTCAGCAAGCTTGGCCTTGAAAAGGTCACGCGCCTCAGGCCAATACCCGGAAATCTGCGCCATCGCCAACTCGGCATCGGTCAGCGCAACACCGCTGGCGTTTACCTTATAGAAAATGTCGATGGCTTCCCGGATATTGGCTTTGATCGGGATCGTTTGTTCAGGAAACTCACGGTCCTTGATGCGTGTAATTGCGTTGATATTATCGTTGTAGTGATTCAGCTCGTTGATTGTGAGGCTCTTGCCGATAGTGGAGTAGGCAAACTGGAGGTCGAACGCGCTTATCTTGCCACGAAACAAATCAGTGATGTCCCGCCAGAGCGGGCTCCTTTCCATCTTTGTCTTCATGTAGTAAGCCAGTTCTAATGTATCGACGTTCACATAGAGTCCGCGCGGGTCGGCCATGATCTCAGCCGCCGTATAGTAGGGTGGCAACTCACCGCGGATCAGCATGTACAGCGTTGTGACGCGCTGCTGGCCGTCGAGCAGGAGTCGTACTGCGCCTTGTTTCGCGTTGTACTTATGCGGCCCCTTAAGCTCAGGCGGTTGGTCAGTTTGCCAAGTCAGCATCGTGCCCGTCGGGTATTCCTTGATCAACGAATCGATCAACAGCTTCGCGTCGTCGCGTTTCCAAACGTACTCGCGCTGAAACGCAGGTACGAATAGCTGCTTCTCGTCAACTTTGTCGAGAATCGTGGAGATCTTCATAAGGTGGCCTCCAGAAGTGTGTCAGCGTCCTCCACGCAGAGTTCTCCGGAAATGAGCTTGAGAAGGTGCGTGTTCCAGAAGGTGGCCAAGGTGCGTGATTCCTCGTTCCATCAACTACCTAGCTGCCGCAAGCCAGCGAGCACCTCACGAAAACTATTCAGGCCAGCCTCCAGGTTTTCAACCCGCATTTCCAATTTGATTCAGACCTCTCGACCTTCCGGCGGCCTTGAGCGTCTTTATTCATAGGGGCTAGAGCCCGCTGAGGACGCCATGGAGGCCAACACCCAATGGGTGAAAAACAAACCAAGCCATTCCAGCTAACTTTCAGCGGCTCGTTGAAAGTCGATTTCCAGGGATCGCACGTCACTTCCGACGGTGGCCTGATTTTGGTTCGCGAACTGGACGAACGGCTCGGTCTCGGAGAACTGATTGACGAGCATCTCAGCGACTCCCGGCAAGGCACCAACAAGCAGTTCACGCTCGCTGATCTGTTGCGGCAGTCGATCTACAGCCGCTTGGCAGGCTACGAGGACGTCAACGACGCCGTCCGAGTGTCGGCTGACCCGACGTTTCGCTTGATCGGCTCGCAGAAGATCTGGGATCGCGGTGCGGCCTTAACCTCGACGCTGCACGGCTTCGAGACGGAGATGCTGGCGAGCGAAGAGAACCTGCTGGGGCTGATGGCGCTGAACCGAGAGCTGGTCGGGCAAGCGGAGGCGTTCGACGACTCCGAGCGGGTCGTTCTGGACATGGACTCCACCGAGAGTCCGGTCCATGGCCAACAGGAAGGCAGTGCCTACAACGGACACTTCGAGTCGGTCTGCTACCACCCGTTGCTTTTGTTCAACGGTCATGGTGATTGCCTCGCTGCCAAGCTGCGTCCCGGCAACGTGCACAGCGCCGAGGACTGGGATGAGCTATTGTTGCCGGAGATCGAGCGCCAACAGGCTGCGGGCAAGCAGGTCGCCTTCCGGGGCGATGCCGCCTTTGCCAAGCCGGAGATCTACGAGGCGCTGGAGGAGCGCGGCGCGGACTACGCGATCCGCATTCCGGCCAATAAGAACCTGGAGCTGGAGATCGAAGACATCCTGTTTCGTCCGCCGGGGAGGCCCGGCCGCAAGCCGCTAGTGCGCTACAAGAGCTTTCGCTATCAGGCGGAGAGCTGGAAGGGGCCGAGACGAGTTGTCGCCAAGGTCGAGCACCACCAGGGCGAGCTATTCGCGCGCGTCGGTTTTATCGTGACGAACATGAGCTTGCCAAGCCGCTCGGTGGTACGTTTCTACAACAAGCGCGGCACCGCCGAGCAGTGGATCAAAGAAGGCAAACAGGCGACGCACTGGACACGGCTGTCGTGCCATCGCTTCCGGGCGAACGAAGTCCGCCTGCAACTCAGTGTGCTGGCCTACAACCTGGGTAATCTCTGGCGGCGGCTGGGGTTGCCGCAGCGAATCAAAAGCTGGTCGCTGACGAGCTTGCAGCAGCGGTTGATGAAGACGGGCGGCAGATTGGTCAAGCACGCGCGGTACTACTGGTTGCTCTTGGCCGAGGGACATCTGAACCGGCGGCTGTTTGGCGACATGCTGCGGAGGATCTGGGCGCTGCCTGTGCCGGGTGGTTAGCACCGCACTTGGCGAATGCGAAATCTGTGTACTGAGGACGGAAGCTCGGAGGGGTGTCTGCGAAATTGACTTCGCAGCGGCGGATCAGCCCCCATGAGGGGCAAGAAGGGGGCTCGATCGGTCCCGCCTCAGCCGCCGCCTCTTTCGGGTGGAGAAATGGTTGCGCTTCGCCGGGTGAGGGTGTAGACTCGTGCCGTCAGAGGAGCCAAATCGGAAATCCTGGGTAGAGAGCCGTCGTGTTCGGGCTGTAGGTGCCGAATAAATTTCTCTTCAGCAGGCATGTTTTGTACACGTATTCGATTGGGTGTTCGTGAAAGAGCACCCAAAATGCATCATCTAGCACTTCAGCTACCGTAGATCTCCGAGAGATCCTACCTTCGTGCTCAAGTAAGCTAACGGACGCAGAGAGGGTTTCAGACCATCCGTACCATGCCAACTGCTGAAGGTGGGCCGAGGTGAAAAGCTCCGCCTGGATTCGGGGATCAGACATGGCTACCCCACCAAATCCCGGTATCGCAAACGCTTCCCGTCCATGCCCTTGGCGATCTTCGCCATCTGGTCAATGGTGTCCAGCGACCTCGCGTTGTGACGCCCCACGAACTCGTCTACATAGCGGTGCAGATGCTTTGGAGAAAGCCGGTGAAAGGTGCCCTTGTGAGGGCGCTTCAGCGTCGCCCAGAAACTCTCGATTCCGTTCGTGTGAACCTGACCGCGCACGTACTCGGCCACGGAGTGTTTGACGGCCTGGTGATTTGGGAGATTGGTGTACGCCTTAGCATCGTCGGTATAGATCGTTGTTCCCGGAACGACATTTCCCATGACGAACCCTTTGAGCGTGTCGCCTTCTGTGTCCTGGACTACCTGCGCTGAAACCCGATTCGTCGCCCGATCCCTTACCCCTACCACCGCCACTTTACCGACTGCGCCCCGGCCTGTCAAGGTAGCCCGTGCCGATTTAGGCATGTTCCGCCGGAGGCCACCGACATACGTCTCATCCGCTTCGACTGGCCCGGAAAACAGCTGGGCATCCGGGTCTCTTTTCCAGGCACGGCGGATGCGGTGATTCATGAACCACGCTGTTTTCTGCGTCACTCCGAGATCACGATAGGTCTTCATGCTCGCTACGTCCTTGAGGTTCGTTGCTGCAGCGTAGACCGCAAACAACCACTTCCGGTAGCCGAGCTTTGAGCCGTGCATGCAGGTGTTGGTTCGCACACAAAACTGTTTCTCGCAGCCCTTCTCCCGGCACCGGAAAGACGCCCGCTTGCGCTTTGCCGCAACCTGAACGTTCACCGAGCCGCATTCTACACAGCAGACTCCATTCGGCCAGCGTTGCTTGACGAACCACTGCTCGGCGGCGGTATCGTCCGGGAACATCTCGAAGAACGCGGCGACCGTCATTCCCTTGCGGTAGTGTTTCCCTGGAGCCTTTTTACTCATTGATTACCTACGACTTACAATACTATAATACTCAATAGTCCCGCCAATGTCAAGAGGTTTTTCAGGACGTTCATATATAATTCCCCATTTTTGAGAGCGGTGATATCTTCCAGGGGATTATCGGGGGTTGCGATCAGATCGGCTTCCTTGCCGACCTCGATGGTTCCCAGCTTATCCCCTACGTCGAGGAGTTCCGCGCTGACTAGGGTGGCGGAGCGTATCGCGTCCATGGGTGTCATCCCGGCTTCAACCATCATCACGAACTCGTCGGCATTCTCGCCGTGCGGAGTGACCCCCGAATCAGTGCCGAGGGCGATCTTCACTCCGGATCGATAGGCGTTGACAAAACTATTGCGGGCCGCGGCCGCGGCGCCGGCCGCCTTGCGTTTGATCGCATCGGTAAAGAAGGGGTTACCTTCCATCGTGGGGGGTATCTTGACCCCGGGCGACAGCGTGGGAACAAAATAGGCTCCGGTTGCCTGAAAGAGCTTCATCGTTTCGCTTTGAGAAAATGTGCCGTGGTCAATGCTGTTGACGCCGGCGCGCAGTGCGGCCTCGATGCCTTTCGTGCCGTGTGCGTGAGCGGCAACCTTGACCCCCAACGCGTGAGCCGTGCGCACGATTTCCGATAACTCGTCGTCCGTCATCTGTTGACCAAGACCGGTTGCGGTGTCTGACGTTACGCCGCCGGTCGCTGTAACTTTGATCCAATCGGCGCCCATCTTGACCGCATGTCGGGTTGCGCGTCGGCAATCATGTGGACCGTCGCAGATCGTTTCGGGCGTCCAGAGCTTCAATAGCTCCGCTTTGTAGCCGTCGACATCGCCGTGACCACCAGTGGCAGCCAGCGCATTGCCGGCAGCGAAGATTCGGGGGCCCGGCACAAGGCCTTGCTCGACGGCGTCACGCAAGGCAAAAATCGCCTCTGAGTCGCCGCCGAGATCGCGAACGCTGGTAAAACCCGCCTCGAGCGTAAGGCGGGCGTAGTGGGCTCCTCTCAGAGCTTTCATGGAAGTAGTTACAAACAGTTCGTCGGTTCGGGACCTGGGGCCTACCTGACCGAGCAAGTGAACATGCATATCCATCAAGCCCGGCAGCACATAATGCTCGCTCAGGTCGAGGAAGGCGACGTCTTCGCCAAAGCTGGAGGCATCTTGCAGACCATCAAAAATCTGTGCAAAGCGTCCGTCCTGGATCAATATCGTTTGTCTCGAGGCCGGCTCCTGTCCGGGAACTGCCAATAAGTGCCCTGCATGAATAACGAGCTGGTCGTCGGCCTGTGCGGCACAAGTCAGCAACACCCAACAAAAAAGACCGAATCCCCGCGAAGCTCTCTTCATTCCTCTTTTCTTTCTTGGTTTACAAATTGACCTGCCCCACACGCCGCGGGGCCCTCCCAAAAGCCCGCGTACCCGCGGCCCTCTCGATCAATCGTATTTGCGCAACTCGAGCTTCGCCACCGCCGCGCGATGGACTTCATCGGGACCGTCGGCCAGCCGCAACGTACGCGCGCTCGCCCACCATTTGGCCAATAGGAAGTCGGGACAAACGCCGCCGCCGCCGTGCGCTTGAATGGCGCGATCCACCACACGCAGCGCCATGTTGGGCGCGACGACTTTGATCATCGCGATCTCCGCCCGCGCCACTTTGTTGCCGACCGTATCCATCATATGGGCGGCTTTGAGCGTAAGCAGCCGCGCCTGCTCGATCTCGATCCGAGAGTTGGCGATGTCGGCGCGAATGGTTCCTTGCTCGGCGATCGGCTTGCCAAAGGCAACGCGGGCTTTGGTTCTCTTGCACATCATCTCCAACGCCCGCTCGGCCAGCCCTACGAGTCTCATACAGTGGTGAATCCGCCCAGGCCCCAAGCGCCCCTGCGCAATCTCGAAACCACGTCCCTCGCCGAGCAACATATTTGATGCGGGGACGCGAACGTTATCGAAGCTGATCTCGGCGTGCCCGTGCGGTGCGTCGTCGTAGCCGAAAACGTGCAGCGCTCGGTGGACGGTGATCCCTTCGGCATCGAGCGGCACCAGAATCATCGACTGCTGCTTGTGGCGTTCCGCGGACGGATCGGTCTTCCCCATGAAAATTGAAATCTTGCAGCGGTGATCGGGAGCCCCGCTGCTCCACCACTTGCGCCCGTTGATGACGTATTCGTCACCGTCGCGAACGATGCTCGAACAGATATTCGTCGCATCGGAAGACGCCACCGCCGGCTCGGTCATGCAAAAGCACGACCGGATCTTGCCCTCGAGCAGGGGTACCAGCCATTGCTTCTTTTGCTCTTCGCTTCCGTAGCGAACCAACACTTCCATGTTGCCGGTATCCGGCGCGGAACAATTGAAAGACTCCGACGCAATCGGCGAGCGACCCATGATTTCGCAGAGCGAGGCGTATTCGACATTCGTCAACCCGGCGCCATGCTCGCTTTCGGGAAGAAATAGGTTCCACAACCCCTGGTCGCGCGCTCGGGCCTTCAACTCGTCCATGATCGCCGGCGCCGCCCAACGGTCGCCCTCGTTGACCTGGTCGGCGTAGGTTTGCTCGTTGGGATAGATGTGCTCGCCCATGAAGGCCGCGACACGCTGCTGGAGGTCCTTGACGCGATCGGAGTATTCGATGTTCATATGCCGTGCCTTGGCCGAAAAACCAGAATGTGGCGACAGACAATTCTAACAATTCGGTGTTCAACGCAGACGTGGGCTACAGTAATCGGATGCCGCACCATACGCACGAAATCACCTTCAGCACGCGCGGGAAGGGTTTCTATGAAGTGACCTCCGAGGTTGCTCGCTGGGCCGCAGGGCTCGGAGTCCGCGAAGGGTTGCTAACGGTCTTTGTGCAACACACTTCGGCTTCCCTGGTGATTCAAGAAAACGCCGATCCGGACGTCGTTCGGGACCTCGAGACTTTCTTCAGTAAGCTAGTGCCGGAAGATTCGAGCCTCTACACTCACACCATGGAAGGGCCGGACGACATGCCCGCTCACATCCGGGCAGCGCTGACGCAATCGCAACTTTCGATTCCAATCATCAACGGCCGGCCGACGCTCGGCACCTGGCAGGGTATCTACCTTTTCGAACATCGCCGGCACCCTCATGACCGGCGTCTGTCGCTGCATGTGTCGGGAGACTAGGCTCAGCGGAGCGGCACTGGGCCGTTGCTTCGTTGAGAACGACGGGGGTCGAGATCGGCGCCAGGCGGGAGCCCCACATCTTTTCACAGCCTCTGAAAGGCGGTCGATACCAGAGCAAGCTCAAGCGGGTCAAGGGGACAACCGGTAAGTTATCCTTGGGGCATGCGAGCCTCGACGCTACTGCTGCTTTCCACCCTTCTGGGCGTGCAAATTGCGGGGCTGCCCGTCAGCGCGCAAGTCCCCTACGAACGGCTCCTCAAGGCCGCCGACGAGCCGCATAACTGGCTGACCTATAACGGCACTTACAGCAGCATCCACCACAGTGCCCTCGACGATATCACGCCGGACAATGTCGCGCAGCTCGAGATGGATTGGGTCTTTCAAGCGCGCTCACTCGAGAAGTTCGAAGCGGCGCCATTGGTCGTCGATGGGGTCATGTACGTTACCGAGGCGCCCAACAATGTCTTTGCGTTGGATGCCAAGACCGGCCGCGTGTTTTGGATCTACGCACATGACCTGCCCGAAAAGGTCGTGCCCTGTTGCGGCCGCGTCAACCGCGGCGTGGCGATTCTCGACGACACGCTCTTCATGGCCACGCTGGACATGCGCCTGGTCGCCCTCGACCGGGCGACCGGCTCCAAGAAATGGGACGTCACGATCTTCGACTACACCCAGGGCTATGCGATGGCCTTGGCTCCGTTGGTCATCAAAGACAAAGTGATCGTCGGTACCGCCGGCGGTGAGTTGGGCATTCGGGGATTCCTGGCCGCCTACGATGCCGAAACGGGTAAGGAGGTCTGGAAGTTCAACACCATTCCCGGCCCCGACGAGCCCGGGCACGAGACCTGGGAAAACGACGGTTGGAAGACCGGCGGCGCGTCGATTTGGCTGACCGGCTCCTACGACCCGGAGTTGAATCTCACCTACTGGGGCGTCGGCAATCCCTCGCCCGATTGGAACCCCGACGTGCGCCCCGGCGACAACCTCTACAGCGACTCCGTCATCGCCCTCGACGCGGACACCGGCAAGCTCGCCTGGCACTTTCAGTTCACGCCCCACGATGAATGGGACTTCGACGCGGTCCAAATCCCGGTGCTCGTCGACCTGCCCTGGGAGGGCAAAGAGCGCAAGCTCATGCTGTGGGCGAATCGCAACGGTTTCTATTACGTTCTCGACCGTGAGACCGGCGAGTTCCTACTGGGCAAACCCTTCGTTAAACAGACTTGGGCGGTAGGACTCGACGAGGCCGGCCGCCCCATCAAGGCCCCCGGCCGGGGGCCGAGCAAGGAAGGAAGCCTCACGTTTCCCGGCGTTCAGGGAGCGACGAACTGGTACGCGCCGGCGTTCAGCCCGCTGACGAAGCTCTTCTACCTGGCGGTTTGGGAAGGCTACTCGAGCACCTATCACAAAACAAAAGCCGTTTACACTCCGGGCGCCTTGTACACTGGCGGAACCGTCAAGTCGACGATTACGGCCATCCGCCGAGACCGAATTCACACTTGGGACAAGGAGTCGGGCTATGGGGCGGTGCGGGGGATGAATCCGTTGACGGGGCGAAACGGCGTGGGAGTTCGCCATGGCCGATGTGACCGACAGCGGATTGCTCTCCACCGCGGGTAACGTGCTTTTTTCGGGAAGCCGCGAGGGGTTTTTCTATGCCCTGGATGCGAAGACGGGAAGGCCGCTGTGGAAGCGCTATCTGGGCGGGCAGATCGCGGCCTCGCCGATCACCTACAGCGTCGACGGCAAGCAGTACGTGGCGATTGCGTCGGGTAGCGGGTTGTTTGCGTTTACAGTGCGTGAGTAGAAAGCCGCAGGTCTCTTCGAGCCCTGCGGTACGCGCTTTCCCGCTATATTGCAGACGCCGATTTATTGGAGCAGTCGTTGTGGCGAAAGCTGCGTTGGTCGGAACCGCATCGATCAGTTGCCCCTACGCCCCATCCGGGGCTTCTCGTCATGTGCCCGATAACCCCGGGCTTGCGCCCGGGGCTACTTTCCGCGCCCCCTTCCGGGGGCGGCAGACCCGTGATCGAAAACGCTCGGAGAACCCGGCCGAGCGGGCTCTCATTTCGAACCCGTTCCGCGCGACGAAGTGCTGAACTTTCGTTGCTGTCAGGCCTTGCTACCCGGCAACGGGGCAGCGTACCTTTTCGAGGATTTTCGCCTCGGCCTCGCCCGGGGGCTCGCTCCTTCCGCCTAAGTGCCGCGCGAGGAATTCCTCAGCGGCAGCGTAGAACGCCATGCGATTTTCGGGCCTTGCGAAGCCGTGGCCCTCGTCTTCATAGAGTAGGTACTCGAAGTCTTTGCCCTTTGTGCGGAGAGCTGCCACGATTTGCTCGCTTTCGGCCTGTTTGACGCGGGGGTCGTTGGCCCCTTGGGCGATCAGCATTGGAATGTTGATACGGTCGGCCTGAAACAGCGGTGAACGGGATTCCAGGAAACCTCGCTCGGTTTCGAGATCGCCGACGCGAATCCGAAAAATGCTCAACAGCGGCTTCCAGTAAGGCGGAACCGATTCGATCAGCGTGCAGATATTCGAGGGTCCAACAATATCAACCGCGCAACAGAAAACATCGGGCGTAAACGCCGCGCCGACCAGTGCCGCGTAACCGCCGTAGCTGCCCCCATAGATGCAAACACGCTCGCGATCGGCCACGCCTTTGGTCACCGCCCAGTCAACCGCGTCGAGCAGGTCGTCGTGCATCTTGGCGCCCCACTCGCGATTGCCCGCATTCATGAACTTCTTGCCGAAACCGGTCGAGCCGCGATAGTTCACCTGCAAAACCGCATATCCGCGATTGGCCAGCCACTGCGCTTCCGGGTCATATCCCCAAGAATCGCGCGCCCAAGGCCCGCCGTGAACGTTCAGGACCAGCGGCAGATTCTTCGGCTCCGCGCTGGTCGGGACGGTCAGATAGCTGTGCATCATCAACCCGTCGCGAGCCGGGATCTCTACCGGCCGCATCGGGGCGAGCGTGTAGTTGCCGAGATCGCTTCGGTTGCGGAAAAGGAACGTGGCTTGGCGCTTCTCGCGATCGTAGGCGTAGTAAGCAACTGCCGCTTGGTCGGACGTATAGGCAACGAGCCACGTTTGGTCCGCCAAGTCACGGCTGACGAGATTCAACTCCCCGGCGTGAACCTTCTCAAGGGCGGTGAAGTCCTCGGCAATCGATTCATCGAGCACTTCCCAGCGAAGCTGATCGAGGCTGCTGCCGACTGCCTGAATATGGTGACGCGTCGGGTGGACAAGCACCGGCCCCAGATCAACGCGTTCGTCGCGGCTGAGAACCTCTTTGCCTTGGGCCTTGAGATCGATCGTGTAGAGTTCGGTGGTGTCGCTTTCCAGGCTGTCTTCGATGTAGAGATGCTCGCCGTCGGGCGTGAAGCCGAGGCAGCCGCCATTATCCTCGGGTCCCCAGGTCAAGGAGGGCTCGAATTCGGCCCCGGGAGAGGGACTTACGAGCAATTGAAACCCGCCTTCGGGCAGAGCCGCCGTCGCGCCTCTCACCCGAAACTCGTTGTCAGTGAGCCAGGCAATGTAGTTGCCTGGGTTTTCAGCTTCGAGCTCGACTTTCCCGCTCGCCAGCCGCAATCGGTGCAGATCGAAGACTTCGGGGTTGCGGCGGTTGAGCGAAAGCAAGACATCGTCTGGGAAATTTGGGTCGGTGAAAACTTCGTTGATGCGGACGTTCTCAAACGGCGTTAGGTCGCGAATCTCGTCCGTCTCGAGATTCACGGAAAACAGGCCCCAGTTCTCGTCGCCGTCGGCGTCTTGGAGGTACAGCAAGTGGCGGTTGTCATGCGCCCAAAAGAAGGTGCGGATGCCGCGTCCGCGATCTTTGGTAACGGCGCGGTCATCTTCGCGGCCGACAGTGCTCACCCAACAATTCAACACGCCCTCATCGGGCGCCAGATAGGCCATGCGCGCCCCGTCGGGAGAGAGGCGCGGGCCGGCGCGTTCCGGGTTGCCGAACAGAACTTCGCGAGGAATCAAGGTAGGAGTATCAGACATATCAGCCAAACAGCCATCTTAACCAAGCCCCGCCGCCGTACAAGCACGCCGAACCGAGCCCCGGACCTCGAGGGCTGCAAAGAAATGGGGACTGTACCAAGCGCCGACCGAATAAGTTCCATTGAAACAGTACCTGCATCCAGCGCGACAGTAAGCCGTTTCCGATGCGTGCCCGGAGACGTTGAAAAGAACAATCTCTACAGCAATTCGCCGGGGCGTGCCGCCAGGCGCGCGCGTTGGTAGAGGTCGCGTAGGTTGGGGGTTGGGACGCCGACTTTGTCGGCGAGCTCGATGACCGCTCCGACGATCGGCTCGATTTCGATCGGGCGGCCGGCTTCGATGTCCTGCAGCATCGACGTCTTGTGGCTTCCGATCCGTGCCGCGCCTTCGAGGCGTTTCTCCACAGAGATTCTGATTCTCACGCCGACTCCGGCGGCGGTTTCGATCACTTCTTCCATCACGGCGCGGGCCAACTCGCGCGTCGGCGGATCGGCCAGCATCTCTCCGAGTGTTGTGCGCCGGATGACGCTGATGGGGTTGAAGGCGGCGTTACCCAGCACCTTGACCCAGATGTCGTGCCGCATGTCGTTGCGGATTGGTGATTTAAGGCCGGCTTGGCCGAAGATTTTCGAGAGGAGTTGGATCCGTTTGCTGCGGGAACCGTCGGGCTCGCCGAGCGGGAAACGAACGCCCTCGACATGTTCGATAACGCCGGGCTCGATCACCGAAGCCGAGCAGTAGGCGAGACATCCGATGACGCGCCGCACGTCGATCGAGTCGGCGATGACGCCGCCGGGGTCTACCGATTCGAGACGCTCTCCGGCAAGGGGTCCCTCGATACCGTTGAAATACCACCACGGGATGCCGTTTTGCGTGGTCACGACGATCGTGTCGGGGCCCAGCAACGGGGCGAGTTTCGGGGCGATGGCGGTCAGAGCGTGGGACTTTACACCTAGGACGACGACGTCGACCTCGCCGATGTCTGCCGGGTCGTCGGTCACCGGGGCCTTCGACGAAAAGTCACCCACCACGGCACTGCGAACTCGCAGGCCGTTCGATCGGATGGCTTCCAGATGCGGCCCTCTGGCAATCAGCGAGACGTCTTCGCCGGCGACGGAGAGGCGAGCTCCGAGAAAACCGCCGATCGCTCCGGCTCCGTAGACAGCAAATTTCATTGGAGCCGGCTTCCGCAAAGCACAGGGCTGTTCCCAAGACATGCTCCAAGAGCACTCCGTGTTCGGATATGGAAGAGCCGCAAAGCGGCGGCGGGAACATAGCCCAGGGTGGGGCCAAAGGCGGAACCCTGGGTAGAACCTCCCATCCCGCCCCCGGCAGGGGGCGCGGAAAGTAGCCCCGGGCGCAAGCCCGGGGACTCGCATCCTCCTCCACGATAAGCCCGGGATGGGGCGTAGGAGCAATCGTTCGATCGAACGTCGACGAATCGGAACCGTTCACCCATCCCGCACACCAACCGTTGACGCTTCTCACGTCTACTTGGGCGTCCGCCGGCCTCGTAAGCCCCAAAACCCCCGTCGCCGCCTTACTCGCTATACACCTTCTCCGCCGCTTGCGCCCCACCGCTTCCGACGGGTCGGCCCAGATCCGCCATGACGCTCTCGAGCGCATCGAGAAACAGCAGGATGTTGTTGCGGGTCGACGAGGCTCCCATCAGCCCGATCCGCAGGATCTTGCCGGCCAGCGGGCCGAAGCCGCCCAGCACTTCGATGCCGTAGCGCTCTAACATCGCTTTGCGCAGCGCGCCGTCGTCGACGCCCTCGGGCAGCCGAACCGTATTCAACGTCCACAAACGATGCTCGGGAGCGACGTGCATCTCGAGGCCCATGACCTCGAGCCCGGCGACGAGCGCCCGGTGATTGAGCCGATGCCGCGCGTGGCGCGCTTCGAGCGTCTCTTCATGGATGAGGCGCAACGCTTCGTGCAGGGCGTACAGCAAGCTGATCGGCGCGGTGTGGTGATAAGCCCGCGGCGGATGCCAATAGCCGGAAAGCAGTTTTAGATCGATGTACCAGCAGACCGATTTGCTTTGCCGCGCCTCGAGTCTCTCAACCGCTCGCGGCGAGAGAGTGATCGGCGACAGACCGGCCGGGGCGCCGAGGCATTTCTGCGTCGCGCTATACGCGATGTCGATGCCGTTGGCGTCGACTTCGACCGCCATGCCGCCCAATGACGTCACGCAGTCGCCGATGACCAGCGCGCCGACTTCATGCGCCGCGTCGCAAATCGGTTTCGAGTTTTGGAAAGCGCCGGTCGAGGTCTCGGCCTGGACATGGGTGACAATTTGCGGTCGCTCGCGGCGAATGAACTCGGCGGCTTCGTCGGCATCGAAGACTTCGCCCCAGGGCTTTTCGAGCCGCACGATCTCGGCCTGTTGTCGGGTGCACATTTCGGTCAGGCGTTCGGAGAAGAAACCGTTGGCGAGAACGGCGACTTTCGTCCCCGGTTCGACGAAATTGACGACGGCCGATTCCATCCCCGCCGAGCCGGTTCCCGAGACAACGAGCGTGAACTCGTTGTCGGTCTGAAAAGCGTATTGGAGCAGGCTGATGATGTCGTCGAGGACCTCGAAACAAGCCGGGTCCATATAGCCGACCGCCTGGGACGCCATAGCCAGATTGACGCGCGGATCCACCATACTCGGCCCGGGCCCGAGCAAAATACGATTGGGAGGCTGAAAGTAGGAGTAGTTCTTACCGCTCACAGGTCCGCCGAAGAATCTTTCATGATAATCGTTGGGCCGTGGAACGTGAGCTCGTGAGGAGCCGATCAGCGGGAAGTGCCTGCTACGGCGGCGGATCGAGAGTAACGGTCAAGCGGCCGTTGCGCAAGAGGCGGCCTCGTTCGTCCTCGGTGAGGGACCTGAGAATTCTCTGCTTCCAGGGATCGCCTTTCTTGAAATTGGGATTTCGGATGTATATTTCTTTCGTCGTTTCGGTCGGGACGCTCATCGAAACAACACCCTTGGAATCCGAGGGCCCGAAGCCGTTTGAGTAAATTCCACATCCCCTTAGTGCGCCTTTCCAATGCGCGAACAGTCCCACCACGCCGTGCCCATTGTGGTCTCGGATTGCAAGGGAAACCGTCTTGTGCTCTGGGTGCTGCCAACGACTACGAAGAACCACATCGTCCGCACCGTCAGTCCGAATACCCGTTCGGTATTCACGCCAGACCCAAAGCGACCCTCCCGGTGAGATCTTGGGTCACCAACTCACGTCAAGGTACAGCGGAAACCCGGGCTGTGATCGGAAGGTTATTTGCCCCCGGTCGTCAGTGGTCAACGAATGGGCTTCGCCCCTGAGGTAGAGCAAGCCCATGTGCACACCACAATGGTTGCTTGTGCCGATGTAGAGTTCGGTCCGCACCTTCTTTCCCACAACGGGCGAGCCGTCTTCATGAAGCAGCGTGATCCGGCGCTCGACGAGCGGAGGTAGGATTAGCGTGATGGTCCCGTTCTCAAGGGAATCGAGCCGTCCGAGCTGATGAAAATATGAGCCAAAAGCTGTTACGAAAGTCCGGAGCGTCGTTCGAGGGTCCCCGCTTCTTTGGCCGGACGGCGGGTGGTCGGGTCCGCGATACCAACTACCGTCGCCGAGTTAGATCGCAACAAGCAGCTTCTCCGCCGCCGGCACCCCGTCGTCGGTCACAAAGGGAAAATCGGCGGCATTCAGGCTGATTTCGGCAATGCCGTCCCGAATCTTAGCGACCTCGTATGGCGCAATCCATCCCCACCCCGTGCCGTAGACCCAGATTGTTCCCTCCCGGATCGGGTTGTCGACATCTCCTATCGCGATGCGATAGCGGTCTTGAAAACTCGTCGCCTGCAAGCTGACCGCGAAGACGAAGAGCACTGGGCACAGGAACAGCCCGGGAATCCCTGCGAGGCTCAAGGCAGCTTTCGACCGCGGCATTCACCCTGAGTATAGGCCCCGGTTCTCAGTCGTCCATGCGAGGTTCATGCGCTCGACCTTCTGACGGAACAATCTCTCCTGCTCTAGTAAAGCAAGCAAATTAGGCCACATAGTGTGTTACCTGAATTATGCACTGCGGGGTGCACCGGGGTGCACCTGAGGAGACCTGTGCCGCAAGGGACCATTGGGGGACCCCCGAAAACATGGGGTAAAAAGGTAGGCTGGCGAAGATTCCCGCTTCGCCAACCGACCCCAAGGAGGTCACCCAAATGGTTACCAAACGAAAACAGCATAGCTCCCCAAGGCCCGTCAAACAAGGCCGGGGCGCGAGGGCCTCGCGGCCCAATAAAATCGGGGCTTCCACGCCTTATCACTTCCGCGGCAAGAATCTGACTCCCTACGGCGGCTTGCTGCCCGTCGCCACCCTGCTCGAGAAACTCGACTTCCAAGCGCTGCTGGAAGAAACCATCACGACCAAACGAATCACCCGAGCCATGAGCCCCTACCAGTTTGTGCTGGCCCTCGTGCTCGGCCTCTATGTCGGCTTTGCGCGGCTCAACCAACTCCGCTTCATCGCTCGCGATCCCATCCTGACCGGCATCTTAAAAGTGACACGGCTGCCGCCGCAGTCCACGCTGTGGCGCTTTCTGGCCTCGCTGCACCTCAACGTGGCCCAGCAGATTTTTTCCATCCAGCGCCAGCTGCGAGAACGAGTCTGGGCCGCGGCCCACGTGAAATTGGAGACGGTGACGCTGGACACCGACACCACCGTGCACACGCTCTACGGCCGCCAGATGGGCGGGCGCAAGAGCTACAAACCCCAAGAACAAGGGCAAGCGCAGCTACCAGCCGATACTGACCTTCCTGGCCGAGACGCGCGAGTACCTGATGGGCGGGTTGCGCGGCGGCGACCGGCCCACGGGCCAACAGATCGCCGCCCACCTGAAGAGCGCTTTCCGGGCTTTGCCGGCCGGCGTGAAGAAGATCTTGGCGCGGGCCGATGCCGGCTTTTATTGCTGGGAGGCGGTGGCGGCCTACGAGCAAGCGCGTTGTCAGTTCGTCATCGTGGCGCGCAAGACGCGGCGACTGGTCGAGCAGTTGCAGCAAGCCGAATGGAAGCCCTCGCCCCACAGCGACGCTGAAGCGGAGTGCGAATTCCTCTACCAGCCGGAGGGCTGGGCCCATGCTTGCCGCTTTGTCGCGCTGCGGTATGAGAAGGAGCCGGAAACCGACGAGGTCGAGCAATATCAGTTGTTCGCCACCAGCAGCTATACCTACCGCGTGTTTGTGACCAATCTCGCCGAGCCAATCGCGGCGGTGGTGTGGTTTTACAACCAGCGGGCCGGGGCCGAGAACCTCATCAAAGAAGCCAACAACGACGCCGGGCTGGCGGCCCATCCTTCGCGCCGCTTTGACATGAACCGCAATCACTTTCAGTTGGTCATGCTGGCCTACAACCTCAACTGCTGGCTGCTGCTGTTCCAACGCGAAGCCGACGCCACCCCGCAGAAGCTGCGGCACACCACCCTGGCGACGGCGCGGCTGCGCTTTCTGTTCCTGGCGGCCAAGATCTGGCGACACGCCGGACGAACGGGCGTCAGCTACAGCGATCAGTACCAGGAGAAGGGCCTGTTTGAGCGGCTGATGCGACGGCTGCGGGCGATGGCGCCGCCGGGATCGAGCTTCGCGCCGGTGGTGGAGGGTGCGCTGAGTTGAGGGGCGCTATGCATAAAATTTTATGCACTCGCCGCAACGTACTGGGAACACGCCGCTTGCCAGCTCGCTTTTGCCCGCCGGGATCGGGAGGCGGCTCAAACGGGGAGGGAAACCGCAGAAAAGACGACTTGCGACATTATTGAGTTGACACCACTGCCGCTACCGCCACAACTCCATCGCCGATGGCTACGCCGAATCTGTGCATAATTCAGGTTCAACAACACGGGAACGGCCCGACTCTTTAACTTCGGGAATACCGGAAGGAATTGCCTCATTGAAGGGCCGGTAAACCTCTTGACCCAAGATTGGCACGAGACCCTTTCCGCAAGAGGCATAGCCACTCTAATCTGTAAGATTGACCTAAACTCCACCACTTGTCCTCCTAGCTGAGTTTCCGCGCGAGGCAGCAAGAGTCCCCCCTATGCTCTTGCATTCTCGGTCGGCCCTCCGTTAGCGCGCTCTCCCCCCCGGCTGTGTGATCTCGTTCTTTCCCCTGTTGGCGTGATCTCGGCCTATTACGTTTAGGCCGCTCAAGGACCTATTGAATCTCGCATAATATAGAGTTAATCGAGACAAAGAGAAGACTGCTTCCAGAAGGCCGTAATCAAGCGGGGTTTGCGGCGCATGCGGCGGAGGGATTTGCGAGCGCGCTCGTCCAGCTCCCAGTAGTCCTTCGGGCAAACGTTGGGCAACTCGTGCTGCTTCCAGTACGCCCAAATGTATTCCACCGGATTCAGCTCCGGCGCATAGGACGGCAAGAATTCCGTGGCGATGTGGCCTTCGGAGAGTTCGATGAACTCTCGTACCAGGCGGCTGCGGTGTGCCGGCAAGCGGTCCCAGACGATCAGCAGCGGCCGGTCGATGTGGCGGACCAAAGCCTTCAGGAAGTCGATGACCTCCAGCTCGCCGATCGCACCGCGATAGAGCCGGAAGTAAAAGTTGCGCAACGTCAGCCCGGCCGACACCGAAAGCTTCTGCCAGTTGAAGTTGAATTGCAGCAGCGGTGTCTCGCCGCGCGGCGCCCAGGTGCGACAGCGATGCGGCTTCTGACTCAGTCCGCTTTCGTCGATGAAGACG
>CBDBKC010000007.1:0-15576 GCA_965206655.1 Bryobacterales bacterium
GTAGCTCGAGGTTTGGGCTCCACGTAGGCCGATCTCTTCCTGGACGGTGGCGACCGCGAAGACGGTGTTCGGAGGTGGGTTGCGCTTGAGTCGTTTGAGGACTTCGATTTCCAGGGCCAGTCCGATACGGTCGTCCCAGGCTTTGCCGACGTAGAGCTTGGGATCATTGAGCTTCATGAACTGGCTGTCCGGCGCGATGGGGTCGCCGGGCCGGATGCCGAGGCGCTCCTGGGCATCCGCTTTGTCGCGGGCGCCGACGTCGATGAAGATGCGGTCGCGGTCGTGCAGATTCGGGCGCTCGCTCTGCGGCGTGACGTGCGGCGTCTTGAGGCCCGTGATCCCGCGGATGGGACCCTTACGGGTCATGATGATGTAGCGCTGGTTGATCAGGGCCTGATTCAACCAGCCACCCAACGTCTGAAACGTGAGGTAGCCGTCGGGACGAATGCGCCGGACGATCATTCCGATTTCATCCATATGCGCGGTCATCATGACGCGAACGTCGGAACCGCCGTCGAGCCGCGCAATCAGCGAACCGAGACCGTCGGTCTGAAGGTCATCGGCGAGCGGCGCAAATTCGCGGCGCATGATCTTGCGCACCGGGCCCTCGTAGCCGCTGGGGCCATGGGCTTCGGTGAGTTCCTTGAGAAGACGCTCGAGAGGATCGAGCGAGTCGGTCTGGGCCCAAGTGAGCGTCGCCGCGCCCAGTGCAAGTAGAACCAATCCCAACTTTCGCATCGTTGTGCCTCCTCCGCCGGTTTCCATTGTATCCCTCGGATCGGAGCTACTCGGCGGATAAATGTGCCATGCCCTGAGCCGTGAGGGCGACGACCATGAGACTCGAACCACCGAGGGTCTTGCTGAGAAGCCAGGGGGAGAGGCTCGCTGTGACGGCCCGGAAAGGGTAGGCTACCTTCGCGGCAAGTCCTTTATGCCCTGAAGGTGCTTGGAAACCGAAGGTGTACCTATAGTCGATGACGCGAAGCCCGGCAATCGCCAGAAGGTTCAGAGCACTCGGGGTGTCGAGGAAGAGCAGGTGGCCGGGGTCAGCCAGTTTCGACCGAAACAGGTTTCGTAGAGCGGTATTCAGGTTGCTGTCCAGAGGGATGTGCAAGCCCAGTACTTTGCATCGCCGCGCGACTTGGGCGAGAAAGTCCGCCGGGGCGGGGATGTGTTCCACGACATCAAAGAGAGTGACGAGGTCGACCTGTTCGTCCGAGCGGCAGAAATCAGCGTTGACGAATCGGACCCACTCGTGCCCGAGCCGAGTGACGTGAGGCGAAACGTCGTATTCCCTTGGCGATCTTTACGCCGAGGCCCGTGTCCAGCAGGCTGAGGCAACTTTCGTCGTCAGCGCACCGGAGCCGCATCCAACGTCGATGTAGGAAGTGACGTCGATACCCAGCCGGGTGCGAGCCGCGAGAAAGAGCTTGAGAAACTCGGCGGCTTTGAAATCAGCGTCCTCCGCGCCGCGGGCAGGGTCTTGGAAATAGCCGCCGGAGGAATAGGACGGATCTATCCATGAGTCAGGCACGGTTCGTAGCGCAGCCGCCGGCAGAGGCCTTCGGGCACCCTAAGGATACCCAAATTACGACGAAGTCGCCAAAAACGAACAACATTAGCGCGAAATGCACATGATAAACGGAAGCGTTTGGCCAGACCATTACTCCGCGGGAAGCAAGCGGGCTAACGATGGGGTGGATACTGGGCGAGCTTGCGCTGCAGGGAACGACGATGGATGCCGAGCAAACGCGCTGCCTTCGATACGTTGCCCGAACAGTCGGCGAGGACCCGCTGGATGTGTTCCCATTCGACGCGAGCCAGGGTCGGAACCGTGTCGGGTGGGTCCGCATCGGCGACGCCGCTTTGTTGCAAGTTTTCATACGCCGTCATGATCTGGTCAACATCAGCGGGCTTGCTGAGGTAGTGGTCGGCACCGAGTTTCTGCGCCTGCAACGCGGTGGCGATGCTGCCGTAGCCGGTAAGCATGATGATCTTGGTATCGGCATCGAGGTTCCGCAACGACTCGATAATGTTGAGGCCACTGTCGCCGGGCATGCGCAAGTCGAGCAAGATCAAGTCGGGGCTTTTCTCCTGCGCGGTTCGGAGGGCCTGTTGGGCGTCAGCGGCCCCCCAAACCTCCCAACCTCGTTTTTCGAGCGCCTGGCAGAGCCGAATGCGAAAGCGCTCGTCGTCATCTACGACAAGGACGGCTGGTTTCTCTTTAGTCGTTTCCATCAGATACGCCCGGGTTTTCAAGGTGGGGGAGTTCCAACGTAGCTCGGCATCCCTGGCCCAAGTCAGTTTCGAAGAACAATTTCCCCCCTAAGCGCTCCGCGAAGAGGTGAACGAGAAACGTACCGAGGCCCATTCCCTTGCCGGTTGGCTTGGTTGTGAAGAAGGGCTCGGCGACTCGGCTGAGAACTTCGGGCGACATGCCCTGTCCTTCGTCCTGCACCGTGAAACGGGTGCCGCCGGAGCCGGCCTCCACCTCAAGCAAGACGGACTGCTCGCTGCTGCTCGCCTCCAACCCGTTCTTGACCAGCGCGGCCAGGGCCTGAATCGTAGCCGTGATGGGCACGCTGATCTGCTCAGTTCGGGCTCGGCCGTCGATCAGGATGCGGGTGCGCTGTGAGGCAGAGAATTCGTCACGGACTCTTTCCATCAAGTGCTCGGCTTCGATCGGTGTGGGAGCTTCGCCGCGCGGCTCGGCGCCGCGAGCGCTCATCCGCTCGAGGATGCCTCTACATCGCTCGACCTCGGAACGAATGAGCTGCGCGTCTTCGCTAATGGGGTCCTGCTGGGGCCGCGATAGGGCCTCGCGTTCGAGTTCCTTGGCCGCGATTGCGATGGTTGCGAGTGGCGTCGCCATCTCATGAGCGGCTCCGGCGGCGAGAGTGACGAGCGAGGTCAGGCGCTCCTGCTTCGAGAGCCGTGTTTGCATCGTCAGGACCTCTTGTTCGCGCTGTCGCAGCACTTCGGATATCTTGCCCGTGAAAAAAGTAATCAGAAGCGCACCGAAGACGAAGGCGATCCACATGCCGACCAAGTGGACAGATATGCCGCCGGAGACGTGATGCATCTCGAGCTCAGGGATGGGAAAAGAAGCCCAGAAGAGCAGTCCGAAGCAAACCGTGGAGAGCCCTCCGAGCACCCATGTCCAAGCCTTGTGGAGGATCACAGCCGAGAGCGCAATCTGGACGAGATAGAGAACGGAAAAGGGGTTCATCGGTCCGCCGCTGAGGCCAAGCAGTGCGGTGAGACAGACGATATCGAGAATGAATACGGCGCCGACGAGGTTCTGCGGATTCGTCTTCAGCTCGCGCAGCGCGCGGCCGAGCAGAAAGTTCGTCAGAGCCTGAGCACAAATCGGGAGCGCCAGCCAGACGACTGACACCGGAAGAGTCAGGAAGCGAGGTGCGATTGCTACGGCAAGCGCTTCGCCCAGAACAAGCCCATATCGCAGGCGGACGACCCATGGTAGAGCCAAGTCCGGAGCTAGTTCACCGGCCGGGCGAAGTGACCATGCTTGCGAGTCCGCTTGGCCATCCGTGTCAGGTTGCGCGAGCGATTTGGAGGTGGCGGGATGAGTTTTCAGGGCGGGCAAAAGAGGGTCTCTATTCCGAAGCCGGCGCTACTTATCCTAGCCTTCCTTGCTCCGCTCTACATGGGACGCGGTGGGCCGCCCGCCCGTCCTGCGACAACTTGCCGCATCCCAGAGTGCTCGACCGGCGGTAGCGTATGAATAACGCGCTCATTTGTTTGTTCCGTCTTGAAAAGGGGGCCGGTTGACCGCTGGCCCCTTTTTCTGTTTCCCGCCCGGAAACCTATTGCGGTTCAAGCATTTTCTCATCGAAGGATGAGCCTGAAGAAGCAGCAGTGGCGGTGAGTCGCTGGGCTCCTTTCTGGGATGGGTCAAGAAGGGGAGAGAATCGTCGTCGGGGCTGTGGGAATGTGGGAATCGCGGAGCGATTTCCAAGGGCGTTGGGAAACGAGGGAAACCTGCTTTTGGTTTTCCTCGTTTTCCATCGCCCGTCATTTCCATAGCTCTTCTGCCGTCGCGCGGCGCGGCAGGTTCGCGGACGCGAAACTCGCAAACAGCTTGCTCTTGGCTTGTTGCATCCGGCGGGCCGCCGCGGTGTCGCTTTCCACCTGGGCGATGCGGTCGAGGGCCTCGATCGTCTGCCCTGGCTTGAGATGGTCGGCGGCCTGGGGCAACTTCTGGAAGGTTTCCCAAGGGGTCTGGTAGTGGCGGTACACGCGCTTCTGTTTGCCTTTGGCGTCGGTCAGTAGCTCGGGTTGTCCGCAGGGCCGGTGGAAATTCAAATAGGGATTGAAGTGTTGTTGATAGAAGCGCTGGATGCCCGCCGCGTGCGGCGCCGCGATGTGCGTATGCCCCATGTGCTTGCGGATCACGGCGCCGTTTTTCGATTCCACTAGGCCGTTGTCGTTGGAGCGCCGCGGCCGCGACTTGGTCTGTTCGATCAGCAGCTTGTTCAATAACTTTTCCACCGTGCCGTTGAGGAACTCGCTGCCGTTGTCGGAATGGAAGCCGCGGATGCGAAAGGGAAACTGCTCGATCATGGCCTTGAGCAGCGGCTCCAGCCAGGCTTCGCTAATGGCCGCCGTGGCGCCGACCACTTGCCACTGGGTCACTTCATCGACGGCGTTAATGTGATAGACGCCCTTCACGCCGTCGCGATCCCCTTGATGCACCGTATCGACGCGCAGATAGCCGGGTTGCCCTTGCGGGTTGGGCCGCCGCCGCTCGCCGATCGACACCGCGGTAGGCCGAGTTTTGGTGAAATGCAGCCGTCTCTGGCGGTAGACCCTGTGCCGCCGCAGTCGATAGATGTGGGCCACCGAGATCTCCGCCAACCGCTCGTATTCGCTCTGCTGGTACTTGTGATATTCCCGCTGCAGGATCTTGCGCGTGGCTGGGCCGCTGAGGGTTTCGTGAGCTTCATCGACGGCCGCGAGCCGCTCGATATCGGCCAGCGTGTACTTGCTGGCAAAGCGATGCCGCCGATAGCGGGCGGGTACGAGCTCTCCGCCCTGCTGATATTGGCGGATCAGTCGCGTGACCTGCGCCCGGCTCAGGCCGCTCATCTTGGCCAGATACCGCCGTAGCAGTCCCTTGGCGGCTCGGCCTTGCTGGCTGTAGCGCTGCTGGCGCAGCGTTCGCGCCACCCAGGCGTAGATCTCGGCACGCCCTTTGCCCTTGAATCGCATCTCTCATCGCTCGCCTCCAGAAACTGCCGTATCCGCTCTAGGCTCAGCGTCTTGGGGTCTTGCATGTGGATGGTCAATCCCCAGCATGCCCACTCCCCCACCCTTTAGGCTCATCTTGTGTGAGAAACCAACTCCTCCTTCAGGCTCATCTTGCATGAGACAAGACTGTTCATTGACCGCTCCCTAGACGCCTGATAGACTTAAGTTTTTGCGATCCAAAGCGGTTCGTGGGCTCGTAGTCCTCCGCCCATCGCTCATCCAATGCCGAAACGAACATTCCAACCCAATCGTAGACGGCGGGCTAAGACGCATGGTTTTCGCGCCAGAATGAAGACACCCGCCGGGAGAAAGATATTGGCGAATCGACGGGCCAAGGGCCGCCATGTGCTCACCGTCAGTTCCGAATGATCAGGAGTTCGGGCCCGCCGATTCCCAGCGCTTCCCCAAGTTTCGGCGTCTTCGAAAACGAGCTGAATTCCAAAGGGTTTATGAGCAGGGGCGTCGCATTCGAAGCTCACTCTTTACGGCGTTCGTTCGGGCCGGGGACGAAGCGAAACCGGGCCGGGTCGGTCTAACCGTATCCAAGGCTATTGGGAAAGCGACTGTCAGGAATGCGGTCAAGCGGAGTCTGAGGGAAGCGGTTCGCCGTCACTGGAGTGACCTACCCGATGGTTATGAGGTCGTACTTCATGCCCGTCGCCAAATTGTGGATGCTGCTTGGCCGAGCATCGAGACCGAAGTCGAGCGCACCTTCCAAACGGCACGAAATGCACGGCGAACTCAGCACACCGGTCAGCGAACAAAGACCGTTCGAAACTCGTAACCTAGGTCAGCAGGTCGTGATCTTCTGCCTGCTGTTTTACAAGACGACGCTGTCTCCGGTCATGCCTTCTTGCTGCAAGTTCCACCCGAGCTGCTCGATGTACGCCAAAGAGGCCGTCGAGAGGCACGGAGTGAGGCGCGGGCTGATGCTCACGGCGCGCCGTCTGCTTCGTTGCCGTCCCTTTTCGCAAGGTGGTTTCGACCCCGTGCCCGATGCCGAATAATCCCGACGAACAGTTCATGCAGCAACGGCTGCTGATAGCCTCCGTGCTCTCGGCTGTGGCACTCATGGGCTATATGTACGTGCAGGGCCCGCCACCCGCGCCGCCGGAGGACCCATCGGGCATCGAGCAACCCACGACCGGCGGAGCCGTCGATCCTGAACCGGAACCCCCTGAAGCGGTGCCGGGGACCAACGGGGCGCCCCCGGACGACCCGCCGGAAACGCCCGGCGCCGCGAATCCAGGCACCGTCCAGGCGACGGCCGCGAAAGCCGAAACGGAAGCGCTCATCGAGACCGACACCTTCAAAGTTCGCTTCTCGAATCGCGGAGCGGTCGCTAAGAGCTGGGTGCTCACCGAGTACCAGAACGCCCACCGAGACGGCGAACTTGAACTCGTCCACCAGGAGGGCGCCGCGGCGAATGGCTATCCGTTCGCGATCGACTTGCCGGGCGGACGGCCTTTCGAACAGCTCAACGACGCCCTGTTCGAAGTCACGCAGGAGCCGGCGAGAAACAATCAGGGGCCCTCCATCGTATTCGAATACGCCGGCGACGATATCACGGCCCGCAAGGAGTTCCATTTTGGGAGGGAAGGGTACGTGCTACGGGTCGAGAGCGAAGTGAAGCGTAACGGCGCTGTCGAACCGCATTTGCTCACCTGGAACGGCGGTTTCGGCGATACGGCCCAACCACAGGACGCCGTCAACAGCTTCACCTTCTACTATGATCCTCGCGGTCAGGAGTTCGAACGCAACTCGGCCGACGATGCCGAAGAGGAACGGCTAACCAACACCGGTCCCTATGCCTTCGCGGGTATCCACGATTTCTTCTTTACAGCCACCTACCTTCCGCCCGACGACAACAGAGAACTCAGGCTGGAAACCTCCGCCGTCACAATTGAAGCCATTCAGGGCGGGGGCGAAGAAGCGTTCCCGAGCATCGGAGTTGGCACGCCCGACGTTAACAACTTTAAAGTTTTCATCGGCCCTAAGAGGGTTGACATCCTCTCGGCTATCCGCCCGGAACTCGGCGATATCGTCGACTTCGGGACGGTGTGGGGTTTTATCGCCGAACCGATCTTTCTGATGCTCCGCTGGACCCATAGCAACGTCGTCGCCAACTACGGTTGGAGCATCGTGATCGTGACCGTCTTCATCAACTTTGCGCTGTTCCCGCTGAAGTGGAAGAGCATGAAGTCGATGAACAAGATGCAGTCGCTGCAACCTCTCGTCAAGCAGATCAACGAAAAGTACAAAGGTCTGGGTATGAGAGACCCCAAAAAGCAGGAACAGCAAGCGGAAATGATGGCCTTGTACAAGGAGCACGGCGTCAACCCCTTGGGCGGTTGTTTGCCGATGCTTTTGCAGCTTCCCTTCTTCCTCGGTTTCTATAACGTGCTGTCGGTCGCAATCGAGACGCGCCACGCCGAATGGCTCTGGGTACACGATCTATCCACATTTGAAGAACTGCCTATCCACATTTTGCCGATTGCGCTGGTGCTGACCCAGTTCTGGCAGCAATCCATGACTCCGGCGGCCCCCACGGCTGACGCCTCACAGATGCGTTTGATGAAATTCATGCCGCTGATGATGGGCTTTATCTTCTACAATGTGTCCAGCGGCCTTGTGTTATTCTGGTTAACCGGTAACATCGTCGGCGTCCTCCAACAACTCCTTCTGAACAAATTCTCCTCCAGGGACGAAGTCGCGATAGAAATGCCGCGCGGCCGGAAAAAGAAAAAGAGCAAACCGCGGGCGTGAGTCAGCCCATCGGTTGCCTGATACCGCATGTCGCAAGATGCCTGGACACTAGCCGAGATGGGGCCGCGGCTCGATCAGTTTCTCCAGCCGGTTCTCAAAGCGGCTCGCCTCTCTCTCGACTACGAACTCCGCGCCGGAAGTGACGATCAGCAGTTCATCAACCCCGACGTAACCGTCAGCTTCGACGGAGATGATCTCGACCTTCTGCTTGCCCAAAAAGGGGATCTCCTGCTCGCGCTGGAGCAGCTCACGCTGGAAGCTCTTCACGTTCCCCACGAAGATCGCTACCGTATCATCTTCGACGCCCGCGACTACCGTTTGATGCGGATCGAAGAGTTGCGGATGACTGCCGAAGCCGCTGCCGAGAAGGTCAAAAATTCCGGCGTCGCTTTCCATTTCAACCCGATGACATCGCGCGAACGTCGCATCCTCCATCTGGCGCTACGTGACGACCCGCAGGTCGATACCACGAGCGAGGGTGTCCCTCCTCATCGTCATACCGTCGTTCGCCCCGCGGCCGAGCGCGGCGGTTCGCGCTAGCGCGCGTCCGGAGTTGCCTGAATCTTTTCCGCTGACAGTCGATCCCGACGAGACAATCGTCGCTGTGTCCACGCCGCCCGGCCGTGGCGGTATCGGCATCGTGCGCCTATCGGGCCGCCAAGCACTGCCCATCTGCAAGCAGATAGTACGCCGGTCGGGGGCGAAGAAACTCTCCCCGCGAAGACCTTCCCTCGGCGAGCTGCTCGATGAGTCGGACCACGTTGTAGACGAGGTTCTGGTAACTTTCTTTCCCGGTCCTAAGTCGTACACAGCCGAGGATGTGATTGAACTGTCTTGCCACGGCTCGCCGGCCGTCTTGAGTTTCGCCGTCGAACGTTCGGTTAGCCTCGGCGCACGCATCGCGGAACCCGGCGAATTCACGCAGCGCGCCTTCCTGAACGGGCGTATCGATCTTTCGCAGGCCGAGGCCGTCAACGACCTTATCGAGGCTACGACTCTCTATCAAGCTCGTGTCGCTCTACAGCAGGCAAAAGGGGCCCTTTCGAGCCGTCTCGCACCCATCAAAGAGCAGCTCTGCAACCTCATTGCGTTGCTCGAAGCGGGCATCGATTTTGCCGAAGATGACATTGACGTTGCGTCATCGGCGCGAATCATCGAGTACCTCGACCCCGTCCGCTTCGAGATTCAAAGGCTGGTAGAAAGCTATCGCTACGGCAAAGTCGTTCAGAGCGGCCTGACACTTGCCATTCTCGGCCGGCCGAACGTCGGCAAGTCAAGTCTCTTCAACCGGCTGCTCGAGCAGGAGCGCGCCATCGTTACTCCCACTGCCGGGACGACTCGCGACGCCATTAGCGAGGTTTGCTCGATTCACGGCGTCCCTGTCCGGCTCATCGACACCGCCGGCATCCGGGCGACGACCGACGTTGCGGAGACGCAAGGCGTCGAGCGCAGTTATCAGGCACTTGCAGATGCCGACATCGTACTCGTCGTCGTCGACCTATCGCAGCCGTTTGAATCGACCGATAGAGAACTGCTAGCCGAGGCCCGCGAGCGCGGCAACAGCCTGGCCGTCGGCAACAAGGCTGACCTTCCGTCGCCGTTGAGGGAAGCAGTCGCCGACATCCGGGTCAGTGCGGTTACCGGCGAGGGAATCAATGATCTCCGCGAGCAGATCTACAAACGGGCTGTGCCGATCTCTGCTGTTGAAGAAGAAACGGGCTGGATCACAAATCTCCGCCACGAAACCTTGCTCACCGAATCAAGTGGCTTCCTCGACCAAGCTCGCCGAGCTGTCGAGAATGACATCCCCCACGAAATGTTGCTGCTCGACCTCTACTCGGGCCTTCGCCCCATCGATCAAGTCACCGGCGCAACTACCGTGGACGACATCCTCGCCAACATCTTCTCGCGGTTCTGTATCGGCAAGTAGAATAGGGATATGCGCGCAGTTGTTCACGTCACCCTCAAGAAAACGGTGCTCGATCCCCAGGGCCGCACGATTCGCTCCACTCTCAACGGTCTGGGTCACCAAAATGTCAAGGACGTCCGCCAGGGCAAGTACTTCGAGATTGAACTCGACGGGGACGCAGAAGAAGTGCGGAGCCAAATCGATAAGATCGCGCACGAAGTCTTGGCGAACCCGGTCATAGAGGAGTACGAAATCGACGTGAAAGAGTAACCAGATCCATGTGCGGAATCGTCGGCTACATCGGCTCCAAACGGGCCGAACCCATCATCCTCGAAGGCCTGCGGCGGCTGGAATACCGCGGTTACGACTCCGCGGGCATCGCTGTAGGTAACAATGGCCACGGTTTTGCCGTCCGCCGCGCCGCCGGCAAACTGCACAACCTCGAAGACGCGCTCCGCCTTGAGCCGGTCGAAGGGCATTACGGGATCGGCCACACCCGCTGGGCCACCCATGGCCGGCCGACCGAAGAGAACGCCCACCCCCATCGCGATCCCAGCGGCACGGTCGTCGTCGTCCACAACGGCATCATCGAAAACTATCTCGAACTTCGCGCGGAACTCGAAACCGAGGGGCACAAGTTCGAAACCGAGACGGACACCGAGATCATCGCGCATCTTATCGAGCGCTTCAGCCGCCAAGAGACACCGCTCGAGAATGCCGTCCTCCAGACCATCCGCAAACTCACAGGTCTCTACGCGCTAGCCGCGATCTCACAGCGCGATCCGAACAAAATCGTCGTAGCTCGTTCCGGCCCTCCGGCCGTCGTCGGACTGGGCGAGAACGAGTACTTCTTGGCCTCCGACGTCCCTGCGATACTGCACCACACCCGCGACATGTTCTTCCTTGAGGATGGTGACATCGCGGTTCTGACCCTCAACGGCGTGCGGATTATCGACCAGGATTCGCGGGCCGTGAGCCGGCCTGTGCAGCGCATTCTTTGGGATCCCGTGATGGCGGAGAAGGGCGGCTACAAGCACTTCATGCTCAAGGAAATCTTCGAGCAGCCGCGTGCCGTCCGCGACACGACCCTCGGACGGATCGGCCGCGGCAGCGGGCAGATTTTCCTTGACGAGATGGACATCACAGCGAGCGAGTTCGCGGTTGTTGAGCAGGTTCGGATCGTCGCATGCGGAACGTCGTGGCACGCGGCCCTCGCCGGTAAGTTCATGATTGAGCAACTAGCGCGCCTGCCGGTCGAGGTCGACTACGGCAGCGAGTTTCGCTATCGCGATCCGATCCTTACGGACCGCACGCTCACCGTTGTCATCAGCCAGTCAGGCGAAACCGCCGATACGCTCGCCGCCCAGCGGGAAGCGACGTCCAAGGGCTCGAAAACGCTGGCGATCTGCAACGTCATTGGCTCGATGGTCACACGAGAAGCCGACGGCATCCTTTACACTCACGCCGGCCCTGAGATCGGCGTCGCCTCCACCAAGGCCTTCACTTCGCAACTAACCGCCCTGTTCATCCTCGGCCTTCATTTGGCGCAACTCCGCGACCGCGAGGTGACGTCCGAAACGCACGAGCTCGTTCAGGAGCTCCTCACCATCCCCGCCAAGCTCGAAGATGTCCTCGACCGGGACAGCAATTGCGAACGGCTCGCGCGCAATCTCTACCGCTCCCGCGACTTCCTCTTTCTCGGACGCGGCATCCACTACCCGATCGCCCTCGAGGGCGCCCTGAAGCTCAAGGAGATCTCGTATATCCACGCCGAAGGTTATCCGGCCGGAGAGATGAAACACGGCCCCAACGCGCTCATCGACGAAGACCTGCCCGTCATCGTCCTCGCCACCCACGACCCCGCTGATGCCGCCAGTCGGATGCGCTACGAGAAAACGCTCGCCAATATCAAGGAAGTGGAAGCGCGCCAGGGTCAGGTCGTCGTTATCGCCAATGAGAACGATAAAGTCGTTCCCTCGATCGTAAAGGACGTCATCCCGGTGCCACTAGCGCCCGAACTCCTTCTTCCGATCATCGAGATCGTCCCTCTCCAGCTTCTCGCGTACCACATCGCCGTCCTTCGAGGTTGCGATGTCGACCAGCCCCGCAATCTGGCTAAGAGCGTGACCGTCGAGTAGATGCAGGCGCACCGCACTCAGCAGCGCGGTCTTCCTGCTTGCTTCTTCCACCGCGCCGTTAATCCCCAGCCGCGGTTGCTTCGGCCGTCAACCGACGCCGGGAATGTCGTAGCGACTGGTAGTTCGATGCCGTAATTAGAACGAAACGAGGCGCCGCCGAAACGAACTCGGCGATTTTCGCCTCGGTTTGGGGACTAGGAGTCTCGGGCGTCGCAATCCAGAGCCGTTGCAGCGCGTCCATCCGGTAGGGAAGAATTCGCAGGTCGTCCGCTAAGCCGGGAGGCAGGCTGCCGGCGGCCCGGGCCTCAACCGCTGCTGGGCTTAGCGTCAGGAACGGGATCTCCTGCTGGCGGCTCAAGGCACGATAGAGCTCTGTTTCTGTGATCGACTGGTCCCGCAAAAGGGCCGCCCCAATCCTCTCTCCGGGAAGACGTCCCGCAAGCGCCTTGCGAAGTCGCCGAGCCCCTAACGCGCCCCCCCGGGCTAGAAGAATCTCACCCAGGCGCGGCATTCGGTACGCCCTGCGCGCCCTTGATGGGTACGCGTGCGCCGTCTTGACCCAGCTCGGCTTCGTTTTACGGACACGCGCAAGCCCGAACGTCCAAAGCGCACTCAGCGTCGCGCAGCAATCGATTGCGTTGGCCCAGGGCGCCCGTATGGGTACGGTGAGCGCCTGTTTCCAGCCATAGACTTTGCCGACAAATACGCCCCGCACCAACTGCCGCCAGACGATCATTCCCGTGTTGGCGAGAAGCAAACTCAACAGCACCGGCTTCCCCTCCAGAAGCCCGCCGAGATACCAAGTTGTGTCCGCGTTCTGAGCCCATAGCCAACGCAACACCCCGTAAGCGAAAACCAGGTTGGCGAGCAGCGAAGCGGGATGCCCCACAAGCCCTTTTCGATCGCGCCACAACCAGTAGAGTTGGCGCGGGCCTGCTCGCCACCCGAACTTTTGCCACGACTGGAGTGCTATGCCCGTCACCCAACGCGAACGCTGCCGGATGGCCTGCCGCACCTGCTTCGGAAAGTAGGCGCGCGTGGCGACTGGGAGTTTGCGCGGCGTGTCAGCCCATCCCCTCGGCGTCGTATGCAAAAACGTCTGGCAGCGGCCGAGAGCGTGGAGTTGGAGACCAATGGCGTAATCCTCAGTCAAGCTTTCGTCGTCAAACAGCCGCCCACCATTGTGTTCCCAAAGGGCATCCAGGGCGTCGCCGCGATACGCCGTACCCACCCCGGCCGACGGCACAAATCCTCCGAACGCGGCCCGCTGGCGAAGTTCCTTCAGATGGAATTCGGCGAAGAAGTCTCCGTACGTGCCGTGGGTTAGGGCGGTCGGCCCTAGCGGAAGCGGGAAAACGGGAATCTGAACCATGTCGAAGCGTTTGATCGCCGAGGCGATGCAGCGCAACGAGTCCGCGTGGATTAGGTCTTCCGCGTCATGCTGCAGAAAGACGTCGTAGCGTTTACCTGCCTCCTGCTCGTAGCGCCGAATCTCCTCATAGATGGGCATTGAGGCAATCCGCCTTGGTTGTGGGGCCGTCATGCGGACAGACCACATACCGAATGTGCGGCAGCCGGGCTGAGCAGGCGGCAGCCCTTTGCTGAGTCGCTTCGTCATTCGGATAGACTCCCAGCCAGACTTCGTAATTCGGGTAGTCGATCGCCGCCAGGTTGCGCTCGATCATGTCCTCGATCACATCCGCTTCGTCCCAGCAGGGAATCAGAATGGCGATGCGGATCTTTGGGTCAACCCCCGGCGGAGCGCACGAATCCCTCGCACCGGATCCGCTCGAACGAAACCGGAACCAGAGGTAAGAAACGTCAAGGATTAGATCATCCAGACTGCTCGCGAAAACCCAAACGGCCAAGGGTGCGAGTACGTTGATCGCCAGCCCATCCAACCACCACATATGACAGACCAACCAGGTTATCCGAATATATCACATCATTTTATGAGATTGATTCTCTTATAAGGCATAAACTTGGTTGTGATCGCCGGCGAATAGTCAACACTAAGCGGATCAGCGCCAACGGTTCAGCGGATTTCATAGAGAGGTTTCTTGAGCACACCCGCAGCCAAAGTGTAGAGGGCAAACATCTCCACCGCGAATGGCGGAAACCCCAAAAAGCCCGCGACGGGCATTTCGAACAACGCCCACTCCTGCAGGATCGGGAAAATGTAGAACCACTTCGCCGTCGCCCAGTAGTTCCAGAATTCCCAAAGAATACCGCATACCGCCCCCGCCAGCAGCAACGCCTTGAGCCGCTCCCGGTAGCCGTGCCTCAGATCACGGAACATGCTCGGCAGCCCTCGGCGATCGTTAAGAGGATCCACCAGAAAGATAAACCCCAGCCACACCGAGCCAAACAAGTAAACGCCCAACTCGACCGGCAGTAACACGGGGACCGCTAGCAGTCCCAGACCCAAGACAAGCCAAACCGGCGACGCCGTCTTTTCTTCCGAACGTGTCGCGGTCGCCTTCAAATCCAGCCCGCCCGCGGATTCGGCCCACGCGATTTCCGGCGCTTGGCCGTTGCGAAACTGTGTCGCCAACAGGAACTCCGCTGTTTCCAGCATTGCCGGAATGATCGTGGCGAACGACCAGCCGTAGCCCAAGTACCGCAGGTAGACGTTACCGGGAAGTCCTCCGTACGTCCAGTTCAGCAGCCGCAAGTTGTACCACTCGAAGATCAGCCAAAGAAAGATCGACAGCACGGCCATCCAAACGAGGGCTTCCGGCTCCGTCCGAATAAGCGACCTTCCCCTGATGCTGTAGATAGCAGCGTCGACGGCCGCTATGTAACCCGTCCATACCAGCGGCGTGAAGTAGACGGGTACCGGCCATATGTCCAAGAACAGCAGCGCCTCCGCGACGGCAATGACGACGAGCCCTATCCAACCGTAGGCCGGATACCGCGACCGCCGGGGCGCGCGCCAGTAGCAGCCCACCAGGAACGATCCGGCTGCCACTGTCAACGCAATTCCGACGCCGAGCAATATATCTGAAAAGCCCATGTTGCTGCCCCTCAACCGCCGATTCGGCCCGGCTGGGGGCGATTGTGTCAACGCAATTTAGTTCCATCACCAGGTCTAAACCCACCGCCTTTCAGGCGGTCAGCTTCGAGCGGGTCTGGATGACAATAGGGAGATGGGCGAATATCGGCGAGGGGCGCATGCAGTCTACGACATCAAGTATCACTTGGTCTGGATCACGAAATATCGCTACAAAGTCTTGCGGGGCAGGGTGGCGGAGCGGACACGGGATCTGATCCGGCAGAGCTGTCAAGCGCGAGAAGTGGTGGTGATTCGGGGCGCTGTGTCGCCGGATCATGTGCATGTATTGGTATCGGCACCGCCACAGTTGGCGCCGTCGAAGCTGGTGCAGTATGTGAAAGGCAGGTCGTCGCGACGGCTGCAAGATGAGTTTGGGGAATTGCGGAAGCGATATTGGGGGCAGCACCTGTGGGCGCGGGGATATTTCTGCGCGACGG
>CBDBKC010000008.1:0-132686 GCA_965206655.1 Bryobacterales bacterium
AGTTGATGACAGCGGTCGCCTTGTGGGAGAGATGAACCAGTTGACTGAAGATGAGGCGAGAAACAGCGAGCCCTCGGCATCCGCTGATGGGAGCAAGCTCGTGTATACCTCGACTAGGGCAGGCAACCCCGATCTTTGGTTGATGGATGTCGAGAGCGGAGAGCAGACCAATCTGACCAACTCTCCTCAACAAGAGCGTGACGGCAGGATGTTTCCCGACGGGTCAAAGGTCGCCTATCACGTGGGCCAGGCGATGTACGTGGTGGATACGGAGGGAGGACTCCCGAAGCAGGTATGCGACGATTGTGGCTTCCCTTATGACTGGACCTTAGATGGCAAGAAGATTCTCTTTTTTTACTCCTTGGAGCGCGGCGACTTCCCGATCTACGCGCTAGTGGATATAGAAACGGGAGAGAGAACGGATGTTCTTCGACACGACGAACGTCATTTTTTCCGTCCCCGCTTTTCTCCCGACGGCCGCTGGATCGCTTTTACGGCGGCGCTGCGGGGCGACACGGCGATGTTTGTTGCTCCGTTTCAGGAAGGCGTCGTGTCCGATGAGAGTGAATGGATAAGAGTCTCGGACCCCAAATCGAACTTCAATTTCCATTGCTTCTGGGCGCGCGATGGCAATACGCTCTACTTCGCTTCGCCCGTTGGGGGGTACTTCAGCATCTGGGGGCGACACCTCGACCCGAACACCAAGCAGCCATTGGGAGACGCGTTTTTGGCGCGTGACTTTAACGGCTTTCGCCGGGGGATCAGTCACGGGGGTAGGGGCCTGTCGATGACCCAGAACCATCTCTTCTTGTCACTCCAAGAACATACCGGCAATGTCTGGATGACCGAACCATCGGCTGAGACCCAACCATAGGGGGCTCCAACCTATCGAACTCCGGGCCAGCCGACCCGTAGCGAGAATGGCCTGATTCTCTAATCAGTACTTCCTCAAAAACTGTTTCTATTTCTAATCTTCATTCGACTGCGGGCAGACCGAAACTTCTCCGGTTCGGATCTACATAGCCATGCACGGTAAACGTACCCGCGCCAGTTCATATCTGACGCTGCTTCCGGGGAGTTCGGCGGGAGTTCGGCGGGGGGAGTTCGAGGGGAGTTCGGGGGAGTTCGGGGGGAGTTCGGGGACAGAGCCCGAATTCTATTATTTCTGAAACGACAGAAACTGACCGTGCTGGCCATCGCATCGAGCCTCTGCCCCTTTCTTGAGTCTGCCGATCCCCCTACCCCGACCGGGCTCAGGACCGACAGCTCCAAGCGAGTCAAGTTCGTCTCTGCCGTTACTACGCGTTCAGTCGCCAAACAGAAATTACGAAACGGACCCACCATCCCTCAACCGGCCGCATACCCATCCCGCCGGCCTCCAAGTAAGGATTACGAAACGAAGCCCCGACGCCCCGCGACGCCCCCACACAGCGAATCTGTGGATATCCTCGAAATCCGCGGATATCCCAGAACCCAGTCACAACCCCACTCCCCCAACCAAATCAACCACTTAGTCTCAAAATCACCCAAGAAACTTGACACCCCGTGCTACTCTCCAACCGAAGGCCGGTAAGGACGGTTCACCGTACCAGCCCGACCGCGTACAGCCCGCTCTTGTCGCCGCGTGGCGAGGCGCAGTGCGTGAGAGGGCCGTCACGACGAGGCGCGAGCTGCTGGGGCGCCCCAGCATTTCCTTGTACGAACCGTTCTTTGACACCCGATCGGGTCGGGTGACGGGGATTGAGGCCCCGCCACCCTCCCACACCACCGGACATACGGTTTTCCGTATCCGGCGGTTGAACCCAGCGGCCTTACGTTCGCGCCGCAAGATCCGATGGCATCACAAACCCGTAGCGCCGCAACGTTGCATTCGATAACGCTGTCTGCAACAGTCCGTTCGCCGCTATGCGCCAAGCGCCGCGACGTGCCGGAACCAGTTTCAACAACCGTTCCCCAATGCCCAACCGACGTAAAGCCCGCCGGCGTCCCGTTGCGCCATGCCAGCGCAGCCAGAAACATTTCCGTATGTGCCGCCGCACCCATCCTTCCAGTAGGAAAATCGCACGCCGTCGCTCCGCCAACCGGTAGTATCCCCACCAGCCGCGAACGTACCGCCGCCACTCGTCGCGTAACTGCCGACTCGTGACCGAGCGGTTGCCGCACCAGATCTCCCGCACCTTCCGTTTGAATCGCTCGACACTTTCCGGCGCTGCTTCCACCTGCCCCTGGCGGTTCAGACGAAACCCCAGGAACTTCCGCTCCCACGGCCTCCCCGCCCCGCTCTTGGCCTCGTTCACTTTCAGTCGCAGATGCTTTTCGATCCAAGCCGTGATCCCCGCCAGCACACGCTTCGCCGCCGCTTCACTGCCCACATAGATGTTGCAGTCATCCCCGTACCGGCAGAACCGTAGCCCACGTCTCTCCAGCTCCCGATCAAGCGCATCAAGGTAGATGTTCGCCAGCAACGGTGACAACGGCCCGCCTTGCGGCGTGCCCTCCGCGCTGCGCACCACCACCCCCTCCGTCAGCACTCCGGCCCGTAGATACCGGCCGATCAACCCCAGCACTCGCTTGTCGCGAATGACTTCCGCCACCCGCCGCATCAAAATGTCGTGATTGACCACGTCGAAGAACCGCGCGATGTCAATATCCACCACCCAGTCCTTGCCCTCGCGAACGTATCCTTGCGCCGCTCGTACCGCATCGTGCGCACTCCGCCCCGGCCGGAATCCCCAGCTCGACTCGCTAAACCGCGGATCGAAGATCGGCTGCAGAACTTGCAGCAACGCTTGCTGCACCAGCCGATCTATTACCGTCGGTATCCCAAGCTGTCGCTTCCCCCCGCTCGGCTTCGGTATCTCTACCCGCCTTACGGGACTCGGCGTCCAACGCCCGGACACGAGTTTCGCTCGAATCTCCGTGCCGTGACGGCGAAAGTGAGGTTCGAGTTCTTCGGTCGTCATCTTGTCGATCCCCGCCGCGCCCCGCTTGCGTTTCACCGCCCGCAGAGCCCGTTCGAGGTTCTCCTCTCCGACCACCTGTTCCATCAGTTCTTCGTGCATTGCTTTCTTCGATGAGTCTCGCCGAACTTCGCCTCGTCGCCGCCGGAGGGAGGCCCATCCCGGTTCCACCGTTCCTGCCTGCCCCTGCTCCCCTTGCGTTCCCCCGATGGGGAAGGACCTTTCGGTCCGGGACTCCGGACTTCTTTCGCCTCGGTTCGAGTCGCTCCTCTCGCTTTGCTCCTTGGTTCTTCGGCCCTTCGCTCCGGCGCTATTACCCGCCTTCCTCGCTACTACGGCCTCTGCTAACTTCTCCTCCGCTCTCACCGAGGAGATCTCCCCAGGTAAGGTGCTGAATCTTTCCCTTCACACCGCCCGGCTCTACCGCGCACGTCTTCGGATGGACTTCGGGCTTCACGTTGGCTAGCACGCTTACCGCCCGTACACGGCCTCTCTGCCGATTCGTGTTCCTACGGTCAAAGGTTTGTTCCCCGCTTCCTTCAGCTTCACCTCGCGGCTACGCCTTGCGGTTCCCTACAGTTACCTCCATCAGTTCCCGGTCGGCTCCTTTCAGCCAACTAGATTCAGCCCATGCTGGGCACACTAGCGATGACCTCGGGTTTGAGGTCAGCGGGGTTTCCCGCCACCGGTCCCTCTCCGCCACGCGACAGAGCCGCGCGTGTAAACAAGCGGGCCCCTGGCAGCCCACAAGAACATTGAACACCAACAGCCAAAACCAAATCCCGCCCGTGCCACAAAACCTCAAATCGAGCCGCCGCCCAAGCCGAGCCGCGAGAGCCAACGAGCGGTGCGCACCCGCAACCCGCCGATGAAAACACCCGAAAGGCCAACACGCTGGCACCGCCACAACAACACGGCACAAAAAACGCCTCCAAGTGTGCCATTCTGTGCCACGAAATTCCCAGCAGGCGCCGGCCTCAACCCGCGTTACCAAACCAACCCACCCAGCCCGTCTCCCCGTCGCCACAACAAGAAATACGAAACGGACCCGCCGCCCGGAGCGGCGAGACTCCCGCGTCTGATGCCGGTTGAGTCCCTCGACTCGATTCGGGATGTAGCCCAACTGTTGCTGGAAGTGGATCGCATCAAGCCGGACGTGCTGGCGGGCTATCCAGGGGTCCTTTCACAGATTTCACGGCAGTTGCCGGACTTCCCGGAACTCCGGATACGACCCCGGTTCGTCGTGGCCGGCGGAGAGCCCATGACCGGCCCGATGCGTCGGCAGATCGTGCGTGGCTTCGCGGCGCCTGTCTACGACATGTATGGGTCCAATGAATTCAATTTGCTGGGGTGGCAGTGTCCGGCGAAGGGGCAGATGCATATTTGCGAGGATAGCGTCGTCCTGGAAATCTTGCGCGACGGCATGGCGGTCAACGAAGGCGAACAGGGCGAAGTCGTTGTCACGGGACTGCTCTCGAAGACGATGCCTTTCATCCGCTACCGCACGGGCGACTTGGCAATCAAGGGCGCGGAGGTCTGCGGCTGCGGCCAGCCCTTCTCGACGTTGGATGCGATCCAGGGCCGAACCGCGGATTATCTAAGACTTCCTGACGGACGGCTGGTACATCCTTTTGCTATGACTGCGCCGCTATATGAGGAAGGCGATGGTTGGATCGATCAGCATCAGGTTGCGCAGATCGCTCTGGACCGTATTGTGCTGCGGCTCAAGGTGCGCCGTCCCGCCACACGCGACGAGCTTGGCCGCCTCATCGCGGCAGGGGAGACCTTGTGCCGGCCGGCGCGGTTCGAAATCCAGTTCGTGGACCAGATCGAGCCGCATCCCAGCGGCAAGGTTCGGTCGTATCTAGGTCTAGATGATGTGAGCGATTAAAAGACGTCCGCGGCTTTAGACCTCGATCAGTTCAGCTCCGTACGTCAGACCAATACGTCTTTCACAACCTTGCCGTGGACGTCGGTCAGGCGGAAATCACGGCCCTGGAAGCGGTGTGTGAGCTTGGTATGGTCGATGCCAAGCAAGTGCAGCACGGTGGCGTGCAAATCATGCACGTGGACGACGTTTTCGACAGCGGCGTAGCCCAGTTCGTCGGTCGCGCCGTAGCTGAATCCGGGCTTGATCCCGCCGCCGGCCATCCACATCGAGAAGCCTTTGATGTGGTGATCACGGCCTGCTTTGGCTCGATCCCCCTGTGACATCGGAGTTCGGCCGAACTCGCCGCACCAAAGGATGAGCGTGTCGTCGAAGAGCCCGCGTTGTTTGAGGTCTTTGACGAGTGCGGCGGAAGCCTTGTCGACAAGTCCGCAGGTCGTCTCAACGCCCTTTTGGATTTCGCCGTGGTGGTCCCATCCGCGGTGATAGAGGTGAATGAAGCGGACGCCGCGTTCAGCGAGACGGCGCGCGAGCAGGCAGTTGGAAGCATAGGAGCCATCGCCGCCTTCGGTTCCATACATCTCGCGAATGTGTTTCGGCTCATTGGAAAAATCGACCAATTCGGGTACGCTCATTTGCATGCGGAACGCGAGCTCGTATTGCGCGATGCGGGTTGAGATTTCGGGATCTTCGATCATCTCGCCTTGAATGCGGTTGAGCTTGCCGACGGCGTCGATGAGTCCGGCTTGGTTCTCGCGGCTCACGCCGGGAGGGTTGCGGACGTAGGAAACAGGGTCGCCGCTCGAATGAAACTTCACGCCTTGGTAGCGGCTGGGCAGGAAACCGCTGTGCCATTGGCGGGCGGCGATGGGTTGGGACTGTGCGCCGCCTTCGGACGTCAGGACGACGAAGCCGGGCAGTTCTTCGGTCTCGCTGCCAAGCCCGTAGAGAATCCAGGAACCCATGCTGGGGCGTCCGGCGACGCGGAAGCCGGTATTCATGAAGGTGTGCGCGGTGTCGTGGTTGATCTGCTCGGTCTGCATCGAGCGGACGATGCAGATGTCGTCGGCTATCTCGCCGATGTGCGGCAGCATTGTCGACATGTGCTGCCCGGATTTGCCGTAGCGTTTGAAAGGGTGTTGCGGCGCCAGCATGTGTAGCTTCTTGCCCTGGAGCTGCGCGATCTGCTGGCCCTTGGTGAAGGACTCGGGCATGGGCTCGCCGTCTCGGTCGACGAGGGCTTGCTTGTGGTCGAAGAGTTCGAGGTGCGAGGCGCCGCCGGCCTGGCACAGGAAGATGACTCGCTTGATCCGTGAGGGGTGGTTCGGAAAGCCGGAGATGCCGGATCTCGCGGCCGTTAACTTTCCGTTGAAGAGCGACGTAAGGGCGAGGCCGCCGAGCCCAAGGGAGGCTCGGCCGAGGAAAGCGCGGCGGGTTTGTTCGATGTCGGGAGTCAACATAGTTTTACGTTAGTACCGAATGACGAATTCGTGTTTGTTCATGATCGCCCGGGCCACCCCGGTCCAGGCGGCGAGTTCGACCGGGTCGAGATCCTGAGGTACTTCAGCGAAACCGACGCCGAGGAGCTGTTTCGCGCGCTCGGGTTCGCGCCGGAAGTCGGCGAGTTGCGAGCTTACGAGTTCGCCCAGGACTTCCTGCTCTTCGGGCGCTGCTTTGCGAGAAAACGCAGCCTCGAAAGCAAAGTTGACGCGCCCGGCCGTTTCCGTTTCCGCGGATCGCAAGACGCGCACGGCCAAAGCACGCGCCGCTTCCACATAGCTCGGATCGTTGAGCATGGCGAGCGACTGCAGCGGGGTGTTCGATACAACTCGCTCGACCGTGCATTCCTCACGCGAAGGAGCGTCAAACGCCATCAGCGACGGATGCAGGAACGTCCGCTGCCAGTGGGTATAAACGCCGCGGCGGAACTGGTTTTCGTTGTAGTCCGGCACATACACGCGCTTTGGAAAATTGAGGTCCTTGTAATAGTCCGCCGGTTGATACGGCCGGACGCTGGGGCCGTACATTTCGCGGTTGAGCAGCCCGCTGACGGCGAGGGCGTTGTCGCGTATGAACTCGGCATCGAGGCGCAGCATGGTTTGGCGGCCGAGGAAGCGGTTAAAGGGGTCCTTTTCGCGCAACTCCGGGCCGGGTTCGCTCGATCTGCGATAGGTTTCCGATAGCGCCATCGTACCGAGAATCTGCTTGACGTCCCAGCCACTTTCCATGAATTCGACAGCAAGCCAGTCGAGGAGTTCCTGATTGACCGGGGTTTCGCTTTGCGAGCCGATGTCGTCAAGGACTTTCGAAAGGCCGGCGCCAAACAGCATCTTCCACATGCGATTCACGAAAACGCGGGCGGTCAGCGGGTTCTCAGGAGCAACGAGCCAGTTGGCGAGGTCAAGGCGCGTTAGGCGTTCGCCGTTGACGGGGATGGGGTCGAGGAAGTGAGGTGCCTGGGGCTCGACGATCTCTCCGGTCTCGTCCATCCAGTCGCCGCGCGGCAGAATGCGGACGGCGCGCAGCTCGTCACTCACCTTGGTGACGAGGCATTCGTCGGCGTGATCGAGCAACTCCCTGCGGCGGCGCTCAAGCGGCCGAATCTCCCTCCATGCGGAAGTGTTGCGGGTCCATTGGCGGAAAGCTCCCCTGAGTGCTTGCTTTTGTTTGCCGTTGAGCTTTCCGTCCTCGAGAACAGCGTCGCGCAGGTCATCGCCGGGTGGAAGTTCGGGGAAGTCGACGTCAGCGACGGAGAGGCGGAAGCGTCCGGCAATGAGCTTGGCGCCCCTGCCGTTGTAGATCGTCGTTACGCGGAGCACTTGGCCGGGCTTGGTTTCGAGCGGCTTGTCGAGCACCCAGAAAGCGCGACGGGGACCTTCTTCAGCGAGATTGCCTTGCCAGCCGGAGCGCGCATTGCCGTCGCGCGTGTGCCGCAGATATGAGTCGGGACCCTGACGGTCGGGCACGAGCGCGCCGAAGGATATTTGCTCCCGGCGACCGTCGCTACGGAGGAGTTCCGCCTCAAACTCGCTGAGGTTGAACTCGTCGAACCCCTCCTCGGGGAAAACTTCGAGCAGCAGGGCCGTGATTCGTCCCGCGTTCAGCTTGGATTCAACCTTCGGGACGGCCTCTCGCGGCTTCTCCTCGCCGGTGACGGTTTGCCGGAAGAAACCGTCTTCGCCGTGGCTGAGCTTGATGTCCTCACAGTCGGTGATGTCTGGGTGGTCGCAATCGTTCCAGAAACGCGAAGGTTCGATGGGGGTCCAGTCATCCATCCGCTCGCGAAGGTGTGTTCGAAACTCTTCGAGGTTCTCTTGGCTCGCTTTCAGCTTGCCGCTTTGACCCCTGAGACCGTTGATCTGACTTTGGATCGACGTCAGCTCCGTCTTGGCGTCTTCTGATAGGACGCGGATAACGGGCTCGAAGCTCGAGCTATAGACGCCGACTTCCTCAATGTCCGCGAAAAACGAGGCCATCTGGTAGAAGTCTTTCGAAGCAAACGGATCGAATTTGTGGTCGTGGCACTCGGCGCAACCGAGCGTCGAGCCCATCCACACGGTGGAGAGGTTGCGAACGCGGTCGGTTGCATACTTGGCGCGGTACTCCTTAGCTTGCGCGCCGCCTTCGTTCGTCATGCGATTGAGCCGGTTGTAGGCACTGGCCACGCGTTGCATGTCGGTCGGGTTCGGCAACAAATCGCCGGCGAGGTTCTCCCTCGTGAATTCGTCGAAGGGCTTGTTTTGGTTGAAGGCGCGGATCACGTAGTCGCGGTAGAGATAGATATTGATCGGAACGTCGCTGTGGTAGCCGATCGAGTCGGCATAGCGGACAAGGTCAAGCCAGTGAGCCGCCATACGTTCGCCAAAGTGCGGCGAATCGAGCAGGCGACCGACCAGCTTTTCGTACGCGCCGGGATCTTGATCGTTCACGAAAGCTCTCGTCTCGTCAGCGCTGGGTGGCAGGCCGGTCAGATCGAAGCTGAGGCGGCGCATGAGCGCGCGGCGGTCGGCTTCAGCGGCGGGTTTGAGGCCGTTCTGCTCGAGCTTGGCATTGACCAGGTGGTCGATGGCGGCGGGTCCGGCGGGGGCTTGCGACCGCTCGGGAGGAATGTAGGCCCAGTGACGCTCATACTCCGCCCCTTGCTCGACCCACCGCTTCAGAAGGGTTTTCTGTTCGCCGCTGAGCTTCTTGTTCGACCACACGGGCGGCATCGCGCGAGCGGGTTCCGGGTCGTAGAGGCGAGCGATGAGCTTGCTTGTCTCCGTGTCGCCTGGGATGATAGCGCCCGCTTCGATGGCATCCTCGCGGCGGTCAAGGCGCAGGTTGGCTTGGCGGGCGTTGGCGTCAGGTCCGTGACACTGGAAACAATTCTGCGAAAGGATCGGGCGGATGTCGCGGTTGAAGCGAATGGTCTCGGCGGGTAGGTGGGCCGCGAGCGCGAGGGAAACGATCAGCAAGTAGTGCGATTGCATAGTTGGGGCCGGCGTGAAGTAAGATTTACGCTCCTCCTATCATACGCCGCTATTTTTCTTCGATTCGGTAGAGATGCGTATCCGTGCGCAGAAAGATGACGGTGTCGACAGGCGCAATGGAGGCAAGAGAGCGGCCGTCGAGCCGGCTTTCGGCAAGTTTCTCAAATTCGCGGCCGGGCTGGATGACGGTTGTGAGAGCTTCCTCATTCAGGAAGTAGAGGCGGCCGCCGGCGTAGACCGGCGAGGCCGAGTAACCGCCTTCGAGACGTTGCCGCCACAGCTCCTCGCCCGTGCGGGCGTCAAGGCAGGTAGCGATGCCCTTGTCGCTGACCATGTAGAGTTCATTGCCGATGATGAGCGGCGAAGGGGTCAGCGAGACGCCCTTACTGTACTTCCATTCGACATGCGTGCGAGTGATATCGCCGCGGCCGTTGGGCCGGATGGCGAATAGATCCGGTTTGAAGAAGCCGGACGTGATGTAGACCAGGCCGTGAGCCGTAACGGGGCGCGGCACGTTGGAAAAGCCTTTGTACTTGATCCACCACAACTCTTCGCCGGTATCGACATCGTAGGCGACGGTCCGTCCCGAGCCGGGGCTGACGAGCTGCTTGCCGCTGTCGGTCGAGATGACAAGAGGGGTAGCGTAGGCGTGGGAGGAGTCACCCCGATAGCTTTTCCAGCGGAGCTCGCCGTTGTTTTTGTCGAGCGCCGCGACATATTGAAGATCGTAGCCGTCGCAGTTGATAAGCAACAGGTCGTCGGTCGTGGCGGGCGACCCGGAAGAGCCGTGGCGGTGGTAGTAGCGGAGCTCTTGGGTTTTCCAGAGGACTTGGGCGTCAGCCGTAAGGGCCGCGGTGCCCTGGGTACCGAAGTGGACGTAGACGCGATCGTCTTCGAGGATCGGTGTGGGCGAGGCGTAGCTGTTTTTCTCGTTGATCTTGGGCGGAGTCTCGAAGCGGAATAGCTCGACGTCGTGGAGGGTTTCGCCGGTCGCGGGGTCAAGCGCGAGAACACGCAGGGATTTGCCCTCTTCGGCGGCCGTCGTGAGCCAGAGCTTGCCGCCGCCGATCACGGGCGATGACCAGCCGAGTCCGTCGACCTTTTTCTTCCAGGTGATGTTACGGTCTTCGCTCCAGCTTAAGGGCGGCTGGGCATCTTGCGCGATGCCCTGCCCTTCGGGCCCTCGGAACTGCGGCCAGTCTCCGGCTTGGACGGGTAGGGCCGCGACGGCAACGGCGACGGCGAGAAAGGCGAGGTTGTGACGGATGAGGGTCATTGGATTATCTCGGCTGTTGAGCCGGAAGGGGAGTTGCGGTGTAAGTCATTTTGTTTGTGTTGATTGGACGGCGTGGGTCCGTTTCGTATTTTTGGTTCTGCCCGTTCCTGTGTGCTCGAATGCCCCCAGAATGTCCTGCTGGGAAGGCGGGTTTGGGGCATTTGGCGGTCTCGGGATTCGCTTGTAAGTTTGGAGCCGTGAAGTTCGTTTCGTAAAAAACGTTGTTGTAGGATCTCAGCTTTTGCTTTTTATTCGTGTTTTGTTCGCTTTTGAAACAAAATGGAACACTGGAACCCTGTTTTTGTTCCGTTTCGGCACCGGACTTCGCTTTGTTTCGTATTTTTCGGTTGCGTGGTAGATCGGGGCTCTGAGTCTCGAAGACACGGGGCTCAACAGGGCCGTACCTTGGGCAACGGGGGCTGGGCTGGTGGTTTCGCATCGTTCGCAACACTCTGGGGTTGTTCTTGGCGGCCGGCCTTCAGTACTCTTATAACCTACCGGGGTTCGTACAGGGGGTGACCTGGGATGGATGTTGTTGAGGACGTGGGAGATAAAAATATTCAAGGCTTGTGACAAACTTGCCGGCTGGAGATGCGGACGTGATTCAACCGATTGCAGCGGCCGGGGCGAGCGTGTAGTATGGGCCAATTCGAAAAGATCACTTCGTCTTGAGTCAAGCGTTCTGTGGAACGCGAGATAGTGGTAAGTGTGTCTCGACAACGATGTCTCGAGTAGTGGAAGGAGCGGCCATGTACACTCTTACGAGGATTCTGCCAGCACGGGCTTTGATGGTGGAACAGCTTCCCGCCCTGGGCGGGGCTTTCGTCATCGCGGAAGCGTTCTACAAATTTCATAGCTTCGCGCTCGAATGTCTAGCGTTCCTGGCGACCTGGTACGCCCTGGATTTCGCCGTGCAGTCGATCTTAGGCCCAAGGCGCTCATCGCGGTAAATCAGGGTCCGGAACATTGTGGAGGACTCGGCATGCGGAAGCTCCTACACCTTCTACTGGACTTCGACCGCCTTGTAGTAGAGAAAGTCCCCGGCTTGGCCGACGATTCTGTTTCTCAACTTCAGATGGTCGGTCTTTCCTGAGCGGAACAGATGGCCCACGTGCAGCAGAAAGCGCGCGGCGTCGAAACCGGGGTTCGCTTCGTCGATATCGATATCCACGTATCGAACTGGGTCCCCATCCTTGGGAACGGCGCCGATGATCTGGAGAGAGCCGCTGCCTTTGTTTTCCCGGTGGCTTCGCAGGCGGTGCTTGTCGCGTGGAGCGTCGACTTTTCTGAAGAGCCGTTTATGCGTACTGTGGATGGTGGCGTCTTTCGGCAGAAAGGTCTCTTGGACGATCTCAAAAAACCGGGGCTTGACCTCGGCATAGATGCGGTCCATCTCCACCAAGCACACATTCAGCACGAACTGGTTGAGCCGTCCATCGCGGCTGGGGACGATCGCCAGCTTGGCAAGGATGTTCATGAGGCACGCTTTGCGGCGGTCGCGATGCTTTACGCCGGGCTTGATCCATTGATTGGCCGGTTTGCCGTCGATTGTCGAAGCATCAAGGATGTCCTTCGTCTCCGTATCGAAGTTTCCAGGTAGCGCGCTCAGCTCGAAACGAAGCTTGGGGGGGGTCTCTTCAAACTCCAATTCAAGCGTCCCGCCTTCGCGGATCTGTACGTTTCTCCGTTCGGGCTTCTTGAAATCGACGCCACTGAGCATGAACTCGATGTCGTATCGTCCCGCCGGCAAGGCTTCGGCGTCGACTCCATCCACCTGAAGCCGGCGACCTTGCCGCGAGACATTCAGCCTGAAATCCCTCGTCGCGAGCCAGCCCATGCGCTGCTGAACGCGAAAGACCCTATCCTTTGTTACCGCGTTGGCAGGCGTGACGGACAGACCAAATCCGCGAGCAAAAGCACTCGTCTCACCCTCGATGGTGACGCCACCCACCTTCGGGTCGGCGCTGAAGCCGGTGACAGAGACGATCTGGTCGTTCCGTTTGAAGCCGATTAGAATCCTTTCGTTCATGTCCAACCCTCCTGTGTGATTCCATCCTCATCTAACTATGCGTCATGATCAGCCGATTCGGGCCGGACTATCTCTCGGTCCGGCGGCGATGAAAGACTTTGTCATGCCCAGGAAACGTTCGCGAAAGATGCTTGCCTGAGGAAAGAGATCGCGGACCTCGGCGCCGTCCAGCAGCCTCGTCATAGCAAGAAATCCGGCAGCCTCGGCTGGACTCGGACGGGTGAGCCAACCCCAGACCGTGAAATTGCGGACGAGCTTGCGCTGGAGCTTGGTGGGAAGGAAATGGATGAACGGCGTCAGTAGATGTGGCTCCACCGGAAACCATCGATTCGGCGTTTGGACGCAATAATGTCGCCCTACACGTTGGGCCTCGGCGGCGAATGCTTTGCGTGCGGGGTCTTCAGCGATATGTTCCAGCAGCGAGTTTGAGAAGACGATTTCGAAAGCGTTGTCGCGAAAGGGAAGGCGCGCGGCGTCCGCCACCACCCAGTTGAATGGCCCGGCGCCCTCGACAGGGGGTTCGATGTTTAGGATCGTCACAGCCGGTGGCTCGTCGAGGAAGCTCCAGTAGTAGGCGTAGCCTCCCACGTCGAGCACACGGGTCTCGGGCCCCACTTGAAAACGGTCTCGAAATGTGTGAAGACGCCTTCGCCGAAAGTACCGTGCCAACGGCCGGTGAAAGCGAAATACCCTCTGTCCGCTTGCCGTGGAGTGTGTCATGAAACAGTCGGTTGCGACCGACCCACTATTGTTTCAGCTTTCAGAGCCCGCCCGCCCCGCCCCAAACACCGCGACCACGGAGGCTCCGACAGCGAGCCTTCCCTGGGGAAACGGTAGAAAGTGTCACCCATGTAACCGGACGTTCAGAGCTACACTCTACCCAACTCTGAAGCGTCGGGCTTCCATCTCTAGGCCGCTTCCGGGGCTGCGGGCACGGCATGCCGCGCCCCTCCATTTCGGGCTGAGCCGGCGGCGCAGCGACTGGATGGGCGGACTGTTTTCCTAGCGACGGATTTTGGGGCCCTCGCATCGGGAGTTTGCCGCAGGCGCGCCATGCTAGGCTTCGTGGATGGCTGGACCGGACGGGACGCGGAGGTTTGCGAACATTGCGTTGCCCCTTGCTCTGGTTGTCCAGGGCTGCCTCCTGTTTTATCGACTTGATCTACTCCCCGTTTGGGGCGACGAACAGTTCACGCTCGACGTTATTCGGAGACCCTGGACCGAGATTCCCGGTATTCTTCGGGCGGACATCCACCCTCCTATCTACTACTTCCTGGCGAAGCTCTGGGTTGGGCTCCCTTGGCCGGGCGAGCTGATCACTCAGGTCCGCGGACTGTCAGCCGTTATTTGTCTGGTCGCGACCGTCGCGATCTACCGGCTTTGGTTGCGTGACGCCGAGCCGGCCACCCGGTATTGGTTCCTCGCACTTTGGACTCTGTCCCCGACACTCGTGATGTATTCGCGGATGGCGCGGTCCTACAGCTTGCAAGTGCTCGTCGGGATGGCGGCTCTCTTCATTGCGATGCGGTTCCTGGAAGCACCCAGCGACCGCAAGCGTTTAGCGGCCTATGTGGTTGCCGCGGCCGCGCTGCTGTATACCCATTACCTGCCGGGACTTGCCGTAGCGATCGCCACCGGGCTATTTCTGCTCGCCGCTGCTCTCAAATACAAAACCCGCCCGGCGATCCACACTCTTGTCCTCTCCAGCGTGGGTATCGTGCTGCTGTACGGACCGTGGCTTCGCACCCTTCTTCGCGCCATTCGAAGGGTGCCCGGGGCCGACCCCTACATGCTCATCGAGAACGCATGGCTCGAAACGGTAGTCAAACTCAGCTACCTGTTTACATCCTTCAGCTTCGGCGAGGCGTTTCCTGTCGTGGGTGTTGTTGTCGGTGCAGTGCTGGGGCCGGGAGTCATCTGGCTGCTTTGGCACGGCGGGCGCGAGCGCGAGCGTTGGATGCCTCATGCACTCACGACCGCGTTGATCGGCTATCTTGGCGCGGCCGCCTGGGTCGCCTTTCCCTTCGTCGGTGCGCGGCTACTGTTCCTTTTGCCCCTGTACCTGCTCTGGCTTTTGAGGGGCCGCGACAAGAAGAGACGCGCCGGGGCGGTGATTTGCGGCGGGATGATTCTGGTGTCACTAGGATCTCTGTCGAGCTACTACGCTAAAAGCAATTTCCTGAACCAGGGCTATCTCGTTCCGTTCGTTGAGATCGCGGCCTTAATCCAGGACAGGTCTTCGCCCACGGACACGATGGTGCTGGCCGACGGCTACAACACCGACCCCGCGCCTTTGCTTGCGGCCGTCCGCGGCACGTTCGCCGCCGTTCGCATACGGGACTTGGGCTCGCAGGCCCAGGCTCGCGCACTGATCGAAAGTACCGGCTGGCGGAAGATTTGGTTCCTGCGGAACTCGCACGACATCTCACCCAACCATGTGATTTCGGAACTCGAAGCCTTCGCGGCACAGCACTATGAGTCGGAGCGCCACGTCTATGTACAGTTTTCACCGATGGATCGTTGGATGGCGCGATGGCTCGGGCGCTCCGAAACCACCCATCACTATCAGATGACCGAGTTCACCCAGCGCGCCCCAACACGTTAGGATTGCCCCATGCCTCACCCCACGATTCGCGTTATGGTGGCTCGCCACTCAGCGTTTTACAGCCCGCTCATCTCGACGATCGCCGCCGGCTTCTTGCGCAAGGAGGGCATTCAGTCGCGTTACGATGTGCTGCCCACGGGCGTCCGCTCCCACACACTGCTACGGAGCGGTTTCGTGGACGTCATGCAGTCCGCTCCCGGCTCGAACTTCGGCCCCATCGAGCGCGGTGAGCACGGCCTGCCCGTCCACTTTGCGCTCATCAACCGCCGCGATGGATTCTTTCTCGCCGGCCGCAAGCCCGACTCTGATTTCAATTGGAAAGTACTCGAAGGAGCGACCCTGCTTGCCGACCATGGCCGCCAGCCGCTTCTGATGCTCCAGTACGCCGCCCACGTACAGGGCGTCGACTGGGACAAGGTGAATGTCATCGACGCCGGAGACGCGGACAAGATGGACGAAGCCTTCCGCGCCGGGCAGGGGGACTATATTCATCAACAAGGGCCCGCCCCGCAAACCCTCGAACGAGAAGGTATCGGCCACGTCGTCGCATCCGTCGGCGCCGCTATGCCCGAGGTGGCTTTCAGCACCCTGATGGCGACACGCGAGTTTCTCAAGAAACCCATCGCGAAGACGTTCGTTCAGGTCTACCGCCAGGCCCGTCGTTGGGTTCAGGAATCAGCCCCCGAAGAGGTGGCTGAGAAACAGGCTTCGCACTTTGAGAATATTGACCGGGCGGCCCTCGTCGACGCCATCACCCGGTATCAAAGACTGGGCTGCTGGGCCGGTCAACTTTGGATCAACCGCGACGTCTACAATCAAGCCGTTGAAGTGTTCCACCACGGCGGCGCGATCAAAATAAAGCCCGCGTACGAACACGTCGTCGTCAACCCGCCGGACGGCGAAGTTTAGCCGGTTGAGCGGTGGAGTAGCAAGACAGTGGGGTATGTACTCCGAGGCTCATGTCGGTCCGGCGAGCTGGCAAGCTTTCGGGATCACGAAGAAGAAGCCCGCGTAGATCACCCATCCGACGAGACAGACGACGATGGCCCGCCACGTTTTGCGGTAGTCGAGGGCTTGACGGACAGCGACCACGAACCCGGCCAGCATCCATACCGACGTCAACAGGAAGATGGGATCACGGGCTTCGACCACCAGGCCCACGACGCGGAGGATGCCCGGTGCGGTCGCGAACCCGGTCGTACGGAGTAGTTGCCCCCAGTCCGCTTCGGTATCCGGCCCGGCGAGCCAGTGAGATCCGATGTAGTAGGTGAGCCACGACCAGATCAACCAACCGAGCAGCGCCGCGACAACACCCGCGGTGACCGCGGAAAGATCACCGCCGGGCAGATAGGCAATGCCGGTCGCGAGACTCGACAGAATCACAACCAGGAGGGCCTGCGGGAACGCGGTCTTGTCGGCTTCAATATCCTCGTAGGTGTAGGGCATCAGGGCCAAAGCCCCGCAGAGTCGTAAGAGGAATTTTGTCATCCGTGCAACTACACTGTACCCCGTCGGGGCCAGGAAGCGGGCGCGGACCGGACGGATCGGGACTTTGCCGGATATCCACGAACGTCCGTCCAGCCGACCAGCCTTTAGGCAGTCTGTCCAAAATACAACTTCAAGGCCGTCTTACCGAGGATCCATTCCTTGTCTTCCGCCGTAAGCCACGGAATGACGTCTTTGAAAATCAGCAGCTCGTGAAAATTCGTGAACACCATCCTTTGGGGGCCAAACCGGTCGTAGACCTTGCGTAGGTAGGGCCACATGTCGCGGCACGGGACACGCTCTTTCGAGGTATTGCCCAGATACGTGCGGATATAGACGTTGGGGAATTGCTCCAATGCGAGGATCTGATCGATGCCTTCGCTATCCGGCCGCGTGATGTCCATCATGGCGAAGTGATCGACAACCAGATTCACACCCGGAAACCGCTCAGCCATGTCAGCGAGTTGGGAGAGTTGGTGCGGTGCGAGGAAGATATTGAACACTGCTCCGAGTTCTTCGGCCTTCTTCCACAGCGGATAGCAGACGGGGTCATTCAACCAGACGACATCACGGTCGTAGATGGGGCTCAGCCGCATTCCTGCTAGGTGTTCTTCCTTGATGGCTCGCTCTAGGCGTGACGGGTTTTCGGGATCATTCGGCGAGTACAGGCGGTGGCCCACGAGCAGCCCCACGGCGGCAAACCTGTCCGGGTAAGTCTTGACGCAATGGGTGGCGTAGGTATTGTCACGCCCGTAGTAGCAAACGTGAATGATGACGGTCTTGTCGACGCCGTTGCGGCGCATCAACTCGATAATGCCTTCGGCTGAGTACTCGTGCTTGGGGAGCGTTGGGCAGACGGAACGTTCCGGTAGGATCGGGAATCGGGGATCGTCGAGGACCCATGCATGCTCGCCACCGTTGACGATGGTGTAGGGGGAGGGCTTGAGTTGAGCCGGGGCGTTGCGGGTTGCGGCGAGGGCCGCTGCGCCTGTCAGGCTTGATAAGCAGGCTCGGCGTGTCATAGTTGCGCGGTTCTCCTGAGTCCGGTCCCCGCAAGCGGGGCCGGACCCTTCATGTGGAAGACTTTGGTGTCCGAGTTCGGTGGAAGGTTCGGACCGCTTACTGGCGTGCGCGGCTCGGCTGGGGGATGGTTGCCCGGTGTCGGAGGATTGAGGCATGAGGATTGCAGCGTCAGGTTAGTCCAACTGGCGCACCCAGATGTTTCGGAAGCGTAGGGCGGTTTCCTCCACGTCCGGGTGGATGTGGTCCTGTAGTAAGAGCGGGCCCGGCTCGCAGACATGGCCGCCGAGGCCGCCCGGAGTAGGGCCTTTGAGCTCGAAGTCGTCCTGGATGAGAACGCCGTTGTGCAGGATGGTTACACGGCCCGGCTCGAGAAAATGTCCGCCGTAGCACTTCGGCGCGTGGAAGATGATGTCGTAGGTCTGCCACTGCTCCGGGGGACGGCCGGCGTTCACCGCCGGCGGCGACTGCCCGTAGATCGAACCCGCTGAGCCATCGGCGTAGGTCGGGTTGCGGTAAGAGTCGAGAACTTGAATCTCGTAGCGGCCCTGGATGTAGACGCCGCTGTTCCCGCGGGCTTGACCCTTGGCGTTACGCTGGTTGGGCGTCGAGAACTCGATGTGGATCTGGGCGCTGGAGAACTTGCGCTTCGTGTGAATATTCCCCGTGCCGGTGTTGCAGACGATCGCCCCGTTCTCCACCGCCCAGGTAGCCGCTTTGCCGTCCCTATGTGTCCACTCGGAAAGGTCGCTTCCGTCGAACAGCACAACCGCATCGGATGGCGCCTTCCCCGGACCGCCTGGATCGACGGCCACGGGCTGCGGCGCTTCGGCGGCATAAGCGCAAACGGTCGCGAACAGAAGAATCGACGTTGGGCTGCGTTTCATCAGTGCGGATGGTAGCACCCGGCCTCTCTCTTCGCCAAGGAGGGAACGGCTGCTCTGAAATCATTGCACAAATCATTCGCCGGCTAGGACGACGAGCACTGCCGACAGGCTCCTCGGATACGCTCAGTCTTAGATTGTTCATGCGATCCGGATATCGCAACAGGTTTCCTGCGAACGAACTCTAACCCTTTTTTTCCTTGAGACTTAGTCCTGCTTGTGGTCGCCTAGCAAAGGCGACACCGGAAGGGGCTCGCGGCACACTGAAGAGTACGTTTCCAGGCGCTCTCTACTGCTCCGGGATGAACTTGGCGGGCCAGTTCATCACGACTCTGACGGATGAATCCGCCGTAGCGGTGCCTTCGCCGGCGGCGGCAACCGGCTCCGTGACCAGAAACCGCTGGCCATCAAGGGAAACATCGTAGCTGCCTGCGCGAAGGGTCGGTCTGGCACGTTGAAACAAGCGCCTGGAATCCCCGATCGAGAACTCTCCCCTGGTCGAGACCTCAACCGCCACGAGCGCATCTCCTGGCGCGACATAGAACAACTCGTTGCCGTCGCGACTCCAGTGGGGCCCTGCTCCGCCGTCCGTTGAGACCGTCGTTCGTCGGCCACCGCCAGGGAATGGTTGGACATAGACCTGGCCCTGGCCGGATTCATCGGAGACGTAGGCAACATGCCGCCCGTCGGGAGACAGTCGAGCACTTCTTTCATTCGCCGGAGTGTTCAAGAAAAGTCGCGGTTCCCAACTGTCATCTGACGTCGCACGCTCGAGATACCACAAGTCGTAAAAGGTCTCGTCTCCGCGGGAACCATAAAGGATGAACCGGCCGTCGTGAGACCAGTCAAACGGGAACTCTTCGGCGGTTTCCGAGACGAGAGCGACGGCCGCGCTCGACCCATCCGTCTGGCTGAGATAGACGTCGCCGAAAGTGACGGGCTGTACGGAGCGGAATGCTACCTGCGTGCCATCGGATGACCAGATGGGAAGGTGGTCGTTTCCAGGTTGATCGCTCAACCGGATGCGAGTCTGGCGGATGAGATCGTAGGTCCAGACATCTCGGTTCCCTCCCTCGACGGCGGAATAGGCGACATGTCCCCCTTCCGGAGAAAGCTCGATATTGCCGAGGCCATCGGCAACGAGGTCGGTTCGGTCCACGACTGTCCCTGCGCGGTCGACCCAGGCCAGTCGTCGCGGGCCCACGTCACGTGCAGCACCGTAGGCCAGCACGCCGGAGGCGGATGTGGAGAACCCATAGAAACCCGCGTTTCCAGCGAACGGTGGAGCAATAGGCAGCGCGACGGCGCCATCCGAAAACTCCGACCGCGACGCGTCGAACGGCTGAGCCATCAGTGTGGCCTCTCGAACGAATAGTACAAATCCCGCGTTGGCCCGAGAGCCGCTCGGCACATAGATGGCATTGGACGCGTCAGGCAGTAGACGGCGAGGGAACTCCCCGCCGAGCGAGCCGAGATGGATACCTGACGTCTCGGGTGAAGTGCCACTGACCTGGTATAGAAAATGCCGACCGTCGGGCAGCAGATGAGGAAAGCGGTGGGATTCGGCTTCGTCGCCCACTTCTGTGACCGCGACAGGATCACCGCCCGATTCCGTGACGCTGTAAACCTGACCGAACGGAACCGGTGAGAAGAGAATTGTGCCGTCGTCGCCCCAGGATCCGCCGCGACCGTCGAGGGCCTCAGCGATGGTTTGGGAAGGCCCTCCGGCCAGCGCGACCTTCCTCAGTTTCTGATCGGCGAAGAACCCGATCTCGGTGCTGTCGGGAGACCAGAACGGATAACGTGCGGCATCGGTCCCGGAGAACTCTCGCCACTCCACAGAGTCCATCGAGCGCACCCACAGCGAACCCGGCGGCATCACTGACATGACCAAATGACGGCCGTCGGGCGATACGCTGAGCTGCCCAGGCCGTACACCCGCTGGCGGAGCGGCGTCCAACTCCACCACCGGCTGGCTGGGCGGCGGCGTCTCCCGGAAATGGAGAATCGCGAGGGCCAGCAGGGCGAGCGTGGCAACCCCGGCAATAGCATGCAGCACCCGCTCTTTGCTGCGCGCCATCACGACCGAGTCAGGCGGAAGCGTTTTGAGCACGGTTCAGGGTCTGACCCGCCATGGCCTGGACGGCGCCCGTCATGTGTGTCGTTCTTAGTGTCGTGGAGCGGCCCGACCTCAGCTTGTCTTGCAGGTTACGCAGATCAACCGTAACCTCGCTCGCGTGTTGATAACGGTTGTCAGCCTCTTTCTCCAGGCACTTGCCGACAGCGAACTCCAACTCAACCGGCACACCGGTGCGTAACCCGGTCAGCGGCGCAGGTTCTTCGTGAACGATCTCATAGAGCAGAGCCTGGTCATACTGCCCTTGGAAGGGGCGTTGCCCGGAAACCATCTCATAGATGACACAGCCCAGCGACCAGAGATCCGAGCGGCTATCGACCTCCATGCCCTGTGCCTGCTCGGGCGACATGTATGCAACTGTGCCCATCGTCTGGTCGGCCTTCGTGAGGCGAGAAGCTTCAGTCAACCGGGCCAAACCGAAATCCATGATCGTGGCGCGGCCTTTGGCATCGACCATCACGTTCGCCGGCTTGATGTCCCGATGTACGACACCCTTTTCATGGGCGGCTTCCAAGCCCTCGGCGACCTGGCGACCGATGTCGAGCGCTTCCTTAAGAGGTAGTGGCCCGCGTTCGATGCGTGCTTCCAGCGATTCCCCTTCGATGAATGCCATCGAGAGGAACGTTTTGCCATCCGCGTCGCCGATCTCGTGAACCGGACAGATGTTGGGGTGATGCAGTCCCGCTGCTGCCTTAGCCTCGCGCAGGAACCGCGCCTTGGCCTCTTCGTCGTTGAGTAAATGCGCCGCCAGGAACTTCAACGCAACCGTGCGTTCGAGCTTTGTGTCCTCGGCCTTGTAGACAACCCCCATCCCGCCCTCACCGAGCTTCTCAGTGATCTTGTAATGGGAGATGGTCTGACCGATCAAGACGGTCCAATTCTACCTCTTTACGGATTACTGTCGCGAACAACCGATGTCATGAGCAGACAGTTTTTTTCGCCTATGACCTTGCGCTCCGGCGGTTTGCGACTCCCTCCGACGAGGTTCCGGCGCGGTCCATCGGACACTTGTTCATGCGAAATGCGTTTCTCATTGAGCTATTCGGTCCGATTCAAGACGGCCACGATTTGGTGAGCGGTCTGAGGAATCTTTCTCTTGTAGCTCGCCGAATCGAGGAAGGCTCGCTATCATGTTTACGAGCCTCAACCGAGCCGCAGGAGTCGGAGGCAACATGGAAACGCTATCTCGCCGCGGAATTCTGGAACTTACGTCGCTGGGCTTCGGCCGCGTCGTCCTGTCGCATCTGCTCGCCGAGAATGGTGGCGCGGCCCCTTCCCCCGACGCGTCCGTGCCGATCTACAACAACCTCCACGCGCGCCCGGGCCATTTTCCCGGGCAAGCGAAGGCGGTCATCCAGCTCATCCAAAACGGCGGCCCCAGCCAGATGGATCTGTTCGATCCGAAACCGATGCTGGCGAAATATGCCGGTCAGCCGCATCCGGATGGCGTCGAGATCCACCAGCCGGGCAACAAGAACACCCTACTGCCCACGCCGTTCGAGTTCCGCAAGCACGGCCAATGCGGCATGGACGTTTCCGAAGTCCTGCCTCAGCAGGCCGAGATCGTCGACAAACTTTGCTTCATCCGCTCGATGCACACCGAGCACAACAACCACCTCGAAGGGTTGAATGTGCTGCTGACCTGCAAGATCTTCCCCGGCCGCCCCGTGATGGGCTCCTGGATCAGCTACGCGCTCGGAACCGAGAACCAGAACCTGCCCGCCTACGTTGTGCTCAGGGACCCGAAGGGCTATACGATCGGCGGGAAGCAACTCTGGGCGAACGGCTATCTACCGGCTCTCTACCAAGGCGTTGAGTTCAATATGGCGGGTTCGCCGGTGCATCATCTGGAGCCGGCTGATCCGCTGCCTCCCGGCGTGCAACGCGGCAACCTGGACTACCTTGCGCGACTGAATGCGTTGCACCGCGAGGACCGCCCTGGCGAATCGGAGCTCGAATCGCGCATCGAAAATTTTGAGCTCGCCGCCCGCATGCAAGTCGAGGCTACGGATGTGCTCGACATCAAGAACGAATCGGCCGCGATGCGCAAACTCTACGGCGTTGACGATCCTGTCCGGGGCAGCTACGGTATGCGCTGCCTGATGGCGCGCCGGCTGGTGGAGGCCGGCGTGCGGTTCGTCCAAGTCACGACGAAGCCCGGCCAGCCTTGGGACCACCACAGCAAGATCAAGCAAGGGCTTCCGGTCATTTCCACGGAAACCGATCAAGGCGCCGCGGCGCTCATCAAGGACCTCGAAGAGCGAGGCCTGCTCGACAGCACGATCGTGATGTGGGCGGGTGAATTCGGACGGCTTCCCACGACGCAGGGCGAAGGCGGACGCGATCACAATCGCAATGCGTTCACGCTTTGGTTCGCCGGCGGCGGCTTCAAGCCTGGCTTCATTTACGGCGAGACCGACGACTTCGGATACAAGTCGGTCGTTGATCGCGTGAGCGTGCCGGACATGATCGCGACCGTCCTGCACCAGCTTGGACTCGACCACCGCAAGACGCAGTATCCCCATGGGGGCCGCATGGAAACGCCTTCGGACGTAACCGTTACCGGCGCGCGCGTTATCGGCGACTTACTGTCGAACGAGGTATACGCGACGTGAGTTCAATGCGCCGCAGGCTCGGCGTCCCCTGGGCGCGGTTGATGTGGACCACCTTTCTCACGGCGGCCCTTTGCGTTCAGAGCGTGGCGGCCGCCCCGACGTTCGAGAAGGACGTGCTGCCGATTTTTTCGACTTACTGCTTCACGTGTCACGGCAAGAGTTCACCGGAACTTGGGCTCGACCTGCGAACCGCCGCATCCGTTCTGCGAGGCAGCCACAACGGAGAGGTCATTGCGAAGGGCTCGCCGGAAGACAGCCGCCTTTTCCAGAAAGTTTCGAAGCATCTGATGCCGCCCCCGGCTTTCGACAGCACTGTGCCCGAGGGGGATGTCGAGACCATTCGACGCTGGATCGAGAGCGGTGCGCAATCGGAAGCGAAAGGCGAGATCCCCGAGGCCGCGCGCCGTCAGATCAGCCGCTTCGAAACAGAAATCCAGCCGATCTTCACCGCCAATTGCACCGCGTGTCACAGCGGTGAGTCCCCGCAGTCCGAACTGAGCCTCACCTCGCTCGCCACCCTGCTCAGAGGAGGCAAGCACGGCCCTGTCATCGCCGAAGGCTTCTCCGATAAGAGCGTCCTGATTCGCCAGCTTCAAAGCGGCGCCATGCCTCCGCCGGGCGCCGGCAAAGCTCTGGACAAAAGCCAAGTCGAGCTCATCCGCACGTGGATCGACGAGGGCAAGTTCGCGGATTACGTTCAGGTCGAGACTTCGCTCGATCGCGGCTTCACCGAAGCCGAGGCCCCGGAGATCACGGCCGAAGATCGCCGCTCGTGGGCTTTCCAGAAACCCGTTGCCGGGCCGCCTCCTACGGTCCAGAGCAAAGAGCGGGTACGAACACCCATCGATTCGTTTGTCCTCGCCAAGCTCGAAAGTCGCGGGCTGATGCTCTCACCAGCGGCTTCCCGCCAAACCCTGCTTCGTCGCGCCTACTTCGATCTATGGGGCCTGCCTCCCACACCGGAACAATCCGCCGCGTTCCTCAATGACGCTCGCCCCGACGCCTACGAACGTCTTATTGAGCGCCTGCTCGCGTCTCCTAACTATGGTCAGCGGTGGGGCCGGTTTTGGCTTGACGCGGTCGGTTATGTCGATACGACGGGGAAGGACTTCCAGTCCGATAAAGTTCAGCTCGCCGAGGGCATGTGGCGCTATCGCGACTACGTTATCGACGCGTTCAACAAAGACAAACCCTGGGACCGCTTCCTCACTGAACAACTCGCCGGAGACGAACTCGTTCATTGGCGGAACGCCGAGCAATATACGCCCGAGATGATCGAGTCCCTCGTAGCCACCGGCTACCTGCGCACCCTGCTTGACGTCACGAACGAAGACATTTCCGATCGGCCGTCCGACCGCTACGACGCGTTGTTCGCTCTGCTCGATAAGGTTTCGTCCAGCGCGCTTGGACTTACGCTCACATGCGCACGCTGCCACACGCATAAGTTCGACCCGATTCCGCAGCGGGACTACTACCGGTTCCTGTCGCTGTTTACCGCGGCCTATAACCCTTCCGCCTGGATCCAGCCCAAAAAACGCCTGCTCTACACCGTCTCGACTCCGGAAAAAGAAGAGATCGAGAAACACAACGAAACTGTCGACGCCGAGGTCGAGAAGCTCACCGAGCAGATGAACGACGTCCGAGCGCCGTACCGCGAAAGCCTGCTCAACGAGAAACTCGCGCAACTTCCCGAAACCATCCGGGCCGACATCAGGCTTGCTGTCGAAATCGAGGAGAAAACCCGAGACGAAGTCCAAAAGTACCTTGTCAAGAAGTTCGGCAAGCTCGTTGAAATCAGCGACGACGAACTCGACGCCACCATCAGCGGCGATCACGAAGAGGCCCTCGGCCGTCTGAAGGCCCGCATCAAAACGTGGGACGGTTACCGCCGCGATCTCCACCAGATTCAGTCTCTGTGGGATGGCGATGGCATGCCCACCATCCGCCTCCTACAGCGAGGCAGCGTCGAATCTCCCGGCCCGAAGGTGACCCCTGGCTTCATTACGGTCTTGTGCGAGGCGGATGAGGACTGCGCGTCGAAGCCCTCACCGCGGCGTGTCGGCGCCACCAGCGGCCACCGTCTCGCGCTCGCGGAGTGGCTCACCAGCGCTGAGCATCCGCTTGCAGCGCGCGTCATCGTCAATCGCATTTGGCAGCACCACTTCGGCACGGGCATCGTGGCCACTCCCGGTAACTTCGGGGCCACTGGTTCGCCGCCCTCTCACCCCGAGCTACTCGATTGGCTGGCTGTCGATTTCATGAAGCACGGCTGGAAAGCGAAACGGCTCCACAAGATGATCATGATGTCGGACGTCTACCGGCAATCCTCACGCCGCATCGATAACCCTGGGCACGAACGAGCCAACGCCGAAGACCCGGGAAACACTTTGCTTTGGCGTTCGCCCCTCCGGAGGCTGGAGGCCGAGGCCCTGCGCGACTCGATTCTTGCTGTCGCCGGCCGTCTCGATACGACTCTGGGCGGCCCGCCCGTTGGTCTCACCGCCCGCCCCGACGGCCTGCAAGTCGTCTCCGAAACCGCCTCGGAAGCCGCAACCACGCGCCGTAGCGCTTACCTTGTAGCGCGGCGAACGTGGCCCTTGACCTTCCTCGCCGTCTTCGACTTTCCGATCATCGATACCGCCTGTGCCCGGCGCGTACCCTCGGCGACGCCGCTCCAATCGCTGACGATGATGAATAGCAAGTTCGTTATGCACAATGCCCGCGAAGCCGCACGCCGCGCCATCAGCCTTGCAGGCGAAGACGCTGAGCCGGAAAAGATCATCCAAGAAACGTACACGTTACTTCTCACCCGCGAGCCTTCCAGCGAGGAGATCGGGCTCGCTCTCGGTCACCTCGATTCCCAACGACGGCTTTACGCGCGCGCCAACGCCTCATTGGAGGAGGCGTTCAGCAAGTCCCTCGAAAACTTTGTCCACATGATCATGAGTTCGAACGAGTTTTTGTACGTCGACTAGGTTCGGCACCCGCCCCGAAAGAGGAATGTAGGGGCACGGAAACTTATCGCGAGCTACAGCTTGAACAACTCGCGAAGGCGCTTCGTTTGGGCGCGGCTGACGGGGATCTCAGTGCGCTTCTTATCGCTCATGCGCAGTTGGTAGCTTGACTTGAACCAAGGGATGACTTCCTGGATCTTATCGATGTTGACAAGGTAGGAACGGTGAGGACGCCAGAAGGTAGCAGGATCGAGGTTGGACTGTAGCTCCTCAATCGTCTTGTAGTTTGACTGCCCTTCGATGTGGGTCGAGACAATTCTGATCAAGCCGTCCTGAATGCCCGCGTAAATCATGTCGGCGGTGTCCACGAGGAACATGCGGTTGTTGCTCCGGAGGAGGACCTTGGTAGGTTGACGTAAGCCGCTCCTGATCTGGGCAAGCAACGACTCGACTTGGGTTCTCTCTTGAGCGGGGGAGTCGAGGAGTTTGTGGGCGCGCTCGATGGAGACAGCGAGCCGCTCTTTCTCGATGGGTTTGAGCAAGTAGTCGACGGCGTTGACTTCGAAAGCCTGGACGGCGTATTGGTCGTAGGCGGTGGCGAAGATGAAGTGGGGCATCTCTCCTCCGGCGCCGGCCAGTTCGCGGACCACTTCCAAGCCGTTCAGTCCGGGCATCTGGACGTCCATGAAGACGATGTCCGGCCGTTTCTGCTCGATCAATTGAAGCGCTTCGAGGCCGTCACCGGCGGCGCCGACGACTTCAAGCGCAGGGAAAGACTTCAGCAAGAATGCCAGCTCGTCGCGCGCCAGTTGCTCATCGTCGACGATGAGCGCGGTAAGCGTTTCAGCGGCATTTGAGGCGTCGCGCATCCTTTCAACACTGTACGCAGGGCGAGGTCAGGCCGTCCAGCCTCTGTTTGTTTCCCGCGGGCCAACGGAGCTTCACGGCGGTCATCACCTGGGCGCGTCACCACCCGCGGTCGTCCGGTGCATTAGCCGGGGCTTTTTATCGTCGTAGTCGTAGACGGCATAGTGCATCGCGCAACGGTTGTCCCACATGAGCAGGTCCCCTTGCCGCCAATGATGCCGGTAAACATTTTCCGGCCGCGCGGCCCGCTGATACAAATACTCGAGCAGGGGCCGACTTTCCTCGACGGTCATGCCCTTGAAGTGGGACGTGAAGTACGGATTCACGTATAACGCCTTGCGCCCCGTTTCCGGATGGGTTCTCACGGCGGGATGCTCGGCGGGCGGCGGCACATCGGGAATAGGGAGCCCGTCACTCGACTCGCTCTGATTCCGTTCCACCAGCGCCGCGCTCGTATGCATCGCCGTCAACCCGTCGATCAGTTTCCGCATCCCGTCGGAAAGTTCGTCGTAAGCCTGGTACATGTTGCAGAACATGGTGTCGCCATAGCCCGGCGTTATCGTCCGTCCATAGAGAATGGACGCGGCGGGCGGCGTCTGTGAGAACGAAATATCGGAGTGCCAGAAATCGTTCCGCGCCCCCGGGGTCCCCTTCGTGTTTTCGAGAACCAGAACTTCCGGGTGACCCTTAACCCCTTTGCGGGACGACAGCGGGTGAGGCTCGACGGGTCCGAACAGCCTCGTAAACGTAACCTGTTGGGCGGGTGTGATGTCTTGAGCGGGAAACACGAGCACGAGGTGCTCTTGAAACGCCGCCTTGATCCGCTGGACCCTTTCCGCGTCCAGTTGTCCGGAAAGATCCACGTCTTCGACCTCTCCGCCGAGCGTCCCCGCCAGGCGATGAGTTCGGATGTGCCCACTATCGCTCATTGAACCTTCCCATGAAACCGATGATCACTCCGTGATCTCTCGAAAGACGCGCAGGAGATTGCCACCGAGGATCTTGCGGATACGCGCCTCGGAGTAACCCTTGCCCAGCAACGCTTCCGTGACGGCCGGATACTCGCGAATATTCGTCATCCCGCCGCGCGAGTTGAGACCGCCGCCAAAGTCCGACCCGAGCGCGACGTGGTCTTCGCCGACCAACCTCACGGCGTAATCGATCGCTTCGACGAACCTCGACACAGGCTCTATTACTTCCGGTGGGTAGGTGGTCGGCTCGCCAAGATACGCCATTCGATTGCGGCGGAAAACGTCATCGATCGTCGGCCGCTCGGGAAGGGCAGGCGCCGGGGCCCGTGGTGCGGCGGTCGCGGGCGGGTTTCGCGAGTACTTGAAGAAGACCGGGCTCCACGTGTTCGGGCTGAAATGAATACCGACAACTCCCCCCTTCTTCGCAAGGGCAAGCAGCATCTCGTCACTTGCGTTCGCGGGGTGGTCCGGATTAAAGGCTCGCAGGCCCTGGTGGCTCGATATGACGGGATCCTCGCTCTCCTCGACGACCTGCATCCAGGTAGCTTCCGAAGCGTGTGAGAGATTGATAACCATGCCAAGCCGGTTCATCTCGCGGACGAGGGCTCTGCCTCGCTCGTTGATGCCATTCCATCGGGCGGCGCAACAGGAGGAATCCGCGAAGCTGTGATTGCGGGAGTTGCCAGCGATCTGCATTGAGCGCAGGCCCAGGTCATAGAAAGCCCGCAGAACCGTTAGATCACCCTCTTTGTCGAAAGCCCCTTCCAGATCGAGCACGGCGGCAATCTTGCCGGCGCCGGCGATGCGCTCGATGTCCGCGGCATTGAGAGCGATTTCAATCACCTCCCGGTTCTGGTCGATCTGTTCCCGAGCGAGCCGAAGCAGCCGTAACGTCTGTTTTACTTCGTAACCGTAGCGAACATAGTCCGGCTCAACGTAGAGGTTGAATAACATCGCGTTGAGGCCGCCGTCCTTTGCGTTGGGAAGGTCAACTCCGACCCCGGAAACAGGTCCCGGGAGGCGGTCGCCGATGCTACCGCCTAGGTAGATCTGACGGTTGACGAAGTGAACATGGGCATCAAAGAGAAGGGACTTGCTGTGCAGGTCCGATGCCCGCGGGCTCGTCTGTTGCGCGGCTCCGGTAAGGATAAGCAACCAGCAAAGCGCGCCAAGGAGTGTGAACCTTTTTGCAAACCGCATGATGATCCCTCCCATTCGTTTCACTCGAACTGAATTTGCGAAATGAACAGGTTCGGCATCGTTTGATTCCACTCTTCCGCAATCGCGTCGAACGCCAAACGGAAGTCCTGCGTCTCGCCCGGTTGCAGAGGCCCGGTTCGGCGACCGACGAGCGTGGCTCGCTCGCGGGCAATCTCGATACCGTTGATCTCTCGAAACACGCAGTTGACTTCGATGAGGCTCAGCGTCCGATCCCCGTTGTTTATAATTCCTCCCTGGATCGTGACGAGCGTTTGCTCGAGGAAGTCCTCGCTGGCCTCCATCTCAACGTCCGAAAGGTCCAAGAAGGGCAGATACTGCTTGGCTTCTTCGGTGAGTGCGGGTCCCCCTGGGGAAGCCTGCCGGGATTGCCACCAAAAGAACCCAGCGGCCGCGGCGCCAAGCAACAGTACGATCCCAAGCACCGGCCAGGGAATCGCCGGTCCAGAAGCTTTGCGGAGTTCCTTTTCCTGTTCGAGCAACGCTACTTCCCAGCTAACGTCATCCGGCGGACCTTCAGGGTCGGCACGACGAGCGCGCTACGAAAATCGAGATCCGCCCCAATCATGTCGATGTCCTTGAAGATCTCTTTGAGGTTCCCGCCGATCGTTACCTCGGAAACAGGATACGAAAGTTGACCCTTCTCAATCCACAAGCCGGCCGCGCCGCGGGAGTAATCGCCTGTCACAAGGTTGACGCCGTGGCCGATCAATTCCGTCACGTAGAGTCCGCGGTCGACCGACGCGATGATCTCTTCCGCTGTGTGCTCGCCAGCCCGGAGCATGAAGTTACCCGGTCCAACGCCGGGCGAACCGGCCAACCCTCGGGACGCGTTGCCCGTCGTCTTCAAACCCAATTTGCGGGCGGTATAGCTGTTGAGCAGGTAGCTTTTGAGCACACCGTTGTCGATGATCGTTGTTCGGCGCGTGGTCACGCCTTCGTCATCGAAAGGCGAACTGCCGAACCCGCCCGGGAGCAGGCCGTCGTCGATCACATGAACATTCTTATTCGCGACTTCCTCGCCGAGCTTGCCGGCAAGAAACGATGCATCACGATAAACGGCATCACCGCTGACCGCTTGAAAAATGTGACCCAGCAACGAGCGGGCCACACCCGGCTCGAAAACCACGGGGGCCTGCGTCGTTTCCACCTTGGTTGGATTCAATCGCCGCAGGGCTCGCTCGGCCGCACGGCGCCCCACCTCTTCCGGGCTATCGAGCCCCGCCGCGCTCAGGCTGATGGAGTACCAGAAGTCGCGCTCTTTGCTGCCGTTCGATTCAGCCAGCGGGCTGACCGCCAGCGAGCAGTGTGTCCCGCTATATTGACCCGCGAAGCCACTCGAGTTTGCCAAGACCCAGCGGGACCATCCCGAACTGCAATCCGCGCCTTCCGAGTTGGTGATCTTCGGGTCCACGTCGAGCGCTGCTGCCTCCGCCGACCGTGCCATCTCGATCTTCTGTTTGGACGTGAGCTCGAGCACATCGTCGTGATGCAACTTGAGCCGCGCCGGATCGATGGCAACTCCCAACTCATCCGCTTCCGGCAATCCGTTGAATGGATCGTCCGAGGTAAAGCGCACGGTCTCCAACGCGGATTGCAGCAGGGAGTTGATTCCCTCTGTCGTGAAGTCCGACGAAAATGTGGACGCGGCTCGACGTCCCTGCAAGACCCGCAGGCCAATCGCCTTGGAGCCCGAATCCTTGATCTGCTCAATCTCGCCCAGGCGCACGCCTACACTAAACTCCGAGCCCTCGCGAACGACGCACTCGACTTCATCCGCACCGCGTTTGCGGGCGCGGGCTACGAGATCCGAGGCTAGGTCGAGATGGTCCAATCTTTAGTCACCAGAGCCGTCATTCGTTAGATCGCGGCCACGGATCCAGCAAATTAGTGGGAAGAACATCTGTCTCGTGAGGACGGCCGGCCTGGGCCGAAAACCATCACTCTTGAAACGTGGAACCTGCCTTCATCACATTCGTTCCGCCAACGGTCAGTTGGTCGATCTTGATCGTCGGAATTCCCACTCCGACCGGAACACTTTGTCCTTCCTTGCCGCACGTCCCGATTCCGCGATCCAGCTTCAAATCATGCCCGACCCGGCTTACTTTCGTCAGCACGTCTGGTCCGTTGCCGATCAAGGTCGCCCCGCGAACGGGCCGCGTCAGTTTGCCGCGCTCGATCAGATAGCTTTCCGAAGCGGAAAACACAAACTTGCCGCTCGTGATATCCACCTGTCCGCCACCGAAATTCGCGCAATAGATGCCGCGGTCAACCGACCGCAAAATGTCTTCGGGATCATCCTCACCCGCCAGCATGAACGTATTCGTCATGCGCGGCATCGGGATATGTTTGTAGCTCTCGCGGCGTCCGTTCCCGGTGGGAGGCGTGCCGAGGATCCGGCTCGACAAACGATCCTGTAAATAACCCTTGAGGATGCCGTTCTCAATCAGAACGGCGCGCCCGGTCGTGGCGCCCTCGTCGTCAACGTTCAACGAACCGCGGCGGCTCGGGATATGGCCGTCGTCAATCACCGTGCATAACTCGGAGGCAACCCGGCGGCCAATCAGACCGCTAAAGGCGGAAAGCTGTTTGCGGTTGAAGTCCGCTTCGAGGCCGTGACCGACAGCCTCATGCAATAGAATTCCCGGCCAACCCGGCCCCAGTACGACGGGCATCTCGCCGGCCGGCGCTTCTTCGGCCCCAAGCTGCAATATGGCCTGCCGTGAAGCCTCTTTCGCCAGATCTTCCGGCGTTCGCTCGGTCTGGAAGTAGTCCAGACCCACCCGGCCGCCCGTCCCGTCGTGGCCGCGTTCCATCTTGTCACCGTCACGGGCGAGCACGGAGACATCGAGGCGCGTCAGCGGTTGCGTATCGTTCCGCACAACACCCTCGGAATTCACAATCAGCAGATGCCGGATCGAATCCCGATAACCCACTTCGACGCGGAAGATACGCGCGTCGTAGGCCCGCGCGGCGGCGTCAGCTTCACGCAATAGACTCACTTTCCGTGAGAACTCGACATCGCCCGGCGTTTCCACTACCGGGTACAAATCTTGAGTGCCCTTCTGCTCCTCAAGCCCGGCCACTCGGACCTTCGATGAGCTTGCAGCAATCTGCGCCGCCGTCCTGGCCGCATGGATCAGCTTCTCAGGCGAAAGATCATTGGTGTAAGCGTAGCCAGTCTTCTCCCCGCTGATGACGCGTACACCACAGCCTACTGAAACGCCCTGCGAAGCTCTCTTGACGATCGATTCGTCCAGGCTCGCCGAGGTCGTGGTCAGGTACTCGAAATAGAGGTCAGCGTAGTCGCCGCCCTTCGAAAGCGCCTCACCGAGATAGCGCTCCATGTCCGCCTCGGTCAGGTTGTATCGCGATTGAATGAACGACATAGGGGGAGGAACGACCGGAGAAACCTCAGGTTAGCATGGGGTTGTGCGGACCCCGGAAGGCGGTGGGCCCCTCGCCGCTCGGTATAATCGCCATAGATTCCGGGATGAGCCTGCGCGAGCAGATCGAACAACGCAATAAGCAGTGGGCCGCCTTCCACGAATGGGAAGCCGCCCAGCCGCTCCAGTGGCGCGACCCGTCCGACATTTTGGCCGACCTTTCCGCGATCTGGAACTGGCTGCCGCGCGAAGTCCGCGAACGAGACCCGGACCCTGAAAAGAAAGGCGTCCAGGCCATGCATGCCGCTCTTGCGCATCTGAAACCGACCCATGAGTGATCTGGAGGGAGGCGTAGCCGAGGTCGCTTCCGTTCTTGAATCCTTGTCACTGCCCTACATGCTCATCGGGGGCTTGGCTGTTTCCGTTTGGGGTGAGCCGCGAAGCACGCTTGATTCTGATTGGGTTGTTTGGACCGAGCCCGATGCACTCCCAGCCGCTGTCGAGAATCTTTCCCGGCGACTAAGAGTTCTCGTTGCGAATCCGGTCGACTTCGTTGGGAGCACGAGAGTTCTGCCGGTCGCGACCTCTGGAGGTGTGCGCGCGGATATCGTTTTCGGCATGCTCGGGTGGGAGCGCGAGGCAATCGGGCGCGCCAAACCCAAAGACATCGGCGGAAACCAGGTTCGGGTCGCCGCTGTTGAAGACCTGATCCTCACGAAGATCATCTCGGAGCGGCAGAAAGACCTCAATGACTGCCGCCTGCTGCTGCGCCGTTTCCACTCATCACTCGATTTTGACTATCTGAAACGGCACATCAGAGACCTGAGCGATTCGATAGGCCGATCCGATATCTGGGACCTCTTTGCGGAAGAGTCCCGGGAGCAATAGGCGGCAGCTTCCGATTACCGCGCCGCCAAATACTCGGCCAAGCATACGGCGTTGTTGTAGACCTGATCCCGGGCAGCGTACAGCAGCGTCACCTTCTGCTTCCTCACTCGGGTCCGCAACTGTTCCACGACCTCCGCATTCGCATCTAACTCTTCGAAGTACCGCCGCTTGAACTCGCCGCTCCGCGCCGGATCGTGGCCGAACCACTTCCGCAACTCGGTGCTGGGGGCAATCTCCTTGAGCCACAAATCGACGTGCGCCTTCTCGCGCGATACGCCCTGCGGCCACAGCCCGTCAATCAAGATGCGAAACCCGTCGTCCCCGTCAGGGGACTCGTACACTCGCTTCGTTCGAACCGTCAATCCTCGAATGATAGCGAGGTTCGGGCCGGTCTGCGTCTTCAAGCTGAATCCTCGGAGCACTTGCTGCATCTAAACTCTCAGGAGATTGGAACATGGCAGAAAACAAGAGCTACATAACGCTCACAGATGCGAACTTCGGACAGGAAGTACTCCAAAGCGAGGTGCCCGTCGTCGTCGATTTCTGGGCGCCTTGGTGCGGACCTTGCCGAGTCGTCGGTCCTGTGATCGAAGAGCTGGCGGATGAGTTCAAAGGTCAGGTCAAGGTCGCGAAGCTGAATGTGGATGACAGCCCTCGAACCGCCCAGATGTTCGCGGTACGGTCGATTCCAACCATCCTGTTCTTCAGCGAAGGCAAAATCGTTGATAGCGTTATTGGCGCCTTACCCAAGCCGGCTCTCGCCGAAAAGATGACGGCCCTCGCGCCGGCGGCTTGAGCCGCAACGCAAGCAACGGGCGGGTCACCGCGGCCCGCCGTCGGCGTACCGGAAGCCTACATGCTCGCGCACGGATACGCTCACTACGAACTCGGCTCGGACGCGCTTCGCTTCGGCCCCGGCGTCAAGGAAAACGATTACGTAGGAGTACGGGGAGCCCAACCCAAACTCTCCGGCCCCAGGGTCTGCCTCACCGGCTTCACACCCTTTGATCACACTCTCCAATTCGAGTGGGTGTGAGGAAGCGCTTCTTGCTTTTTGGGAGATTGGTCCGCGATTTGCGAGTTCGCACCGCTCGTTGTCTCTCGCGGCTCGGCTGGAAGATGAGTGCCGGGTGGGGGAGGATTGGAGTTTTGGGTCAGTTCTCGAAAATCGTCTCCGCCGGCACGATCTCAATGCTGCCCACATCCAGCGGATAGCGGCCTATGACCTTGTCTTCTTCGAGAATCTCGTCCGGAGGGGGCGACACGTACTCGATCGAAGAAGGCCGACCCGACCGGATCGCATCCCGCATACCTGCCGCGTCGGCCGTGATGATCACGATATCCAGATCCATTGAACGAAGATACTTCCCGATCACTGCGTTCACGTCATCCACCGTCATCCCCGCCCAGGCACTCTTGACGTAGTCGCGAAACGGAGGAATCCCGTAGAAACGGCTATCCAAGGCATACCCCAGCTCCTCGCTTTCGGTCTGCGTCAGTAGGTTCACAAACTTCCCGAGAAACCGGCGGGTTGCCTCAAAGTCGTCCGCGGCGATGCCCTCTTTGACGAGCTTGCTGAGCTCATAGAGCGCAATCCGCAACGCGAACATTCCGTTCTGAGCCTCCACTGGACGAATCCAGACGTGGAAAATCTGCCGACTTCTCGCCAGATTCGGGTCCGGGTTGAATTGGAACATTCCTCGTGGGAAGTACTCGATGTAGGCGTAGTCCCCGTAGTTCATCCCCCGAACTTCGCGGATCTTCTGAAACAGATAACTCTTGCTCGTGCGGTGCTGCCCGAAGTACGACTGCACGAGCTTCAACGCGGGCCAATCCTCCGCCGAGCGATTGATCGAGATCGGAAACCCAAGCACGATATGTGTGCCACGCGTGTCTTTTTCGATGATGTGAATCCGTAGCTTCTGGGGCGATTTAGGTAAAGGAACCGGCGCAGCTCTTGTCGCGCCCCCCGCCAGCTTGGCAAAATCCGCCTGCACGCGTCCGGGAAAACCGTCGGGATAGCCGCCCGCCAGGCCGATCACCACGTTGCCTTGCAGGTAGTGAGCGGCATAAAAGTCCTTGAGGTCATCGATCGAAAGCTTGTCGAGCGCCGCGATCGTGCCTACCGAATGGTGGCCATAGGCATGGTCCTCAAATACCTTCAAGAATAGGAACTCCTTGCCCAACTCCTCCTCGTTATTGCTCCGCAGTTGGATACGCAGAAAGTTCTTCGCCTCATCCTTGAGGCGCCGGAAGTCATCTTCCCTCCAGCCGGGTTCCAGCAACATCGGCCGCAAGAGTCCGTAATAGGCCTCCAGGTTCTCGGCATGCGTCGTCCCGTAGAAGACAGTCATCTCCTTGTCGACTTGCGCACCCACCGAAGCGGCCATCGGGAACATCGCCTCGACAATCTCGTCGTAGGGCCGATCCTTTGTGCCGGCTCGCGAAAGCATGGCTGCGGTGAGAGCGGCGGCACCCTCCTTCCCAATGGGATCGAACGCGGCTCCGGTCCGAACCATGATGCGGAACGTGACGAGTGGCGATTTGCTCGGCATCGTCAGGGTCTCCGGCGGTGCGGCAAACCCCGCGCCCAGCGCGCCCAGGAGCCCAACCAACACCAGACGCCGCGTCATTCACCACCCCCTTGCGGCTCGTGCGCCAGCGTCGCTATGGTACGTTCGCTTTCGACGAACACCTCCTTCGCGACCCGTTGAACATCCGCCGCCGTCACGGCCTGGTAGAGCGCGTAACGTTTGTTGATTGTCTCCGGCGTCCCACGCATGTTGATGAAGTGCGCCAGCGTCGAAGCAATCGCGGGCGTGCTGTCCATGCCGAGAGCGAACTGGTAGCGCAAGTGGGATTTCACGTCGTTCAGCGGCTGCGCGGGCACCGGCTCATCCCGCAGTTTGGCGATCGCAGCTAGTATCTGATCCCGCACATAGGGCACGTCTTCTTTCTCTTTGACGCGGGCCACCGCAGAGAACAGATAGGGATCACGGTGGTCGTAGTAGGCCGGGTACAGGGCGTCGACTTTCTGTTCTTCCACCACAAGCTTCTTATAGAGCGTCGAATTCTCCGAGAACGCGTAGTAGGAGATCACATCCAGAACAGCAGAGTCATTCGCTTCGTCGTCATAGGCCGGCGCGTGGTAGGAAACCGAAACGATCGGCAGCGTCGGTGCATGAAACGGCTCATCCAGCGTCTTGGCCCCGCCCTGCGGGGGCTCGACAGGGATGTCGGGCTTGTGGCTTCCAGGCTGCCATCCACCCCAGTACTTATTCACCAGCGCCGCCGTCTTTTCGGCGTTCACATCCCCTACGACGCAGACCGTCGTGTATTCAGGGCGGTAGTAGCGGTCAAAGAACTTGAGGCCGTAGTCATACATCGTCGGCATGTTCTCGACATCCTCGACGAACCCCATCGTGGTGTGCCTATACGTGTGTTGTGAGAAGGCCATCTTGCGAACAACCTCATCGAGCTTTCGCATGGGGTTGGCGAAGTTCTTGTTGTATTCACCGAGCACGGCCCGCGTTTCCGTGCGGAACACATCCTCGGAGTACTCGAGGTTCTGAAAGCGGTCCGCCTCGAGTTCCAGAATCGGCTCCAGGTCTTCCTTCGAGAAGACAGCGTGATAAACGGTTCGGTCGTCACTGGTGTAGGCGTTCGTTTGCGCACCGGCGTCTTGCATGATCGCTTCCCAGCGCTCCGGCGGGAACTTCTGCGTGCCGCGGAACATCATGTGCTCGAACAAGTGAGCGAAGCCCGTTCGTCCCGGCTCCACCTCGTTGCGCGAACCGACGTTCACGACGATGTAGAGCGCCACGACCTCGGGAAAACCCGTGTCAACCGTCACGACCCGCAGACCGTTGTCGAGATCCGTAATCGAGTACGGATACGGAAAAATCTTGTCTCCCGGTCCCGAGCCGCAAGCAGCCAGCAACAACAGCGCCGGCAGTATTAACCTAACGATCCATCCCATAGCTGAGTCCATCCTAGCCGATTCCCCACTGACGTCAGCGTAGGCGCTGAATCCGGCCCCGCGCGTCACGGCCTCTGGCATCGTCCGCAATAGTGGGTACCGCGGCTCGCTACTATAATCCGCCGAATCGGAGCGGCGCAAACCACGCACTCCTCTCCCGTCTTGCCGTAGACGGCCGTGCTCAGTTGAAAATAACCCTGCACACCCTCGCTATTGACATAGTTGTTGATCGTCGACCCGCCTTGGGCAATCGCGTCGGTCAAAACTTCCTGGATGGCGCGGTGGAGCCGTGCGGCCCGTTTCGGGCTAATCCGCGATGTAATCGCCCGAGGGTGAATCCGAGCCCTAAACAGCGACTCATCAACGTAGATATTGCCGAGGCCGCGCAGGAACTCCTGGTTCAATAGCAACGCCTTCGCCATGGCCCGGCGGCCGCGAAGCCGCTCAACGAAATCTCGTTCCGAAATCTCGAGCGGCTCGGGTCCGAGCTCACGCAGCCGCGCCGGCAAATCGTCCGACACTTGCCAGCGCCCGAACTTTCGAATGTCATGAAACACCATTGTCGGGCCACCCTCAAGCTCGACAATCGCGCGCGTGTGAGGCCCTGGCTCACCATCAAGCACGAAGTTCCCCGACATCCGCAGGTGCACGACAAGACAGCTCTGCTTGCGACCCTTCTCTAACTCGAAAACGATGTACTTGCCGTGACGCCGGACACCGCGAATCATCTGACCGCGTAAGCGTTCCGCGGCCTGATCCGGGTCGCCTACCACCGTGCGAGGCTCACGGAACTCCACCGCCGCGATGCGGCGATTGGTCACACGTTTCGCCAGGCCGCGGATGATCGTTTCTACTTCCGGAAGTTCAGGCACGCCTCTGCTCCCCGAATAGAGCGGAGCTTGCGCTCCGACGACGACCTATTCCCACTCAATCGTCGATGGCGGCTTGTGGGAAAGGTCGTAGAGCACCGCGTCGACGCCGTTCAGCACCATCAACTCGCGAGCCAATTCGTTGATCTTCCCGCTGGGTACCTGGGCGGCCTCGGCGGTCATACCGTCCACGGAGGTAACCGGACGCAACGCGATCGTCTCACCGCCGCTGCGGCTCAGTGGCGCCAGCACGACCGGACACTGCCAGATTCGGCTATACAGTCCCTGGTTCCTGAGGAACCTCGTAACAATGCGGTCCGCCTCTTGCAGCAGCGAAATCCGCTTTCGGGTCAATGTCGCGCGACGCACCTTCCATTCCCCGGGACGCCAGCGCTTGGGCGCCAGCGCCACGGCAACGCGATTCGTCTGTGGGTGCTTGTTGGTAATTGCCGTGGCCAGCGGCAGCAGCGAGCGGAAGTCAAGCGAACCGCCGTGCAGCACGGTCAGCTTGGCGTAGCTGCGACTGTCGCCCTGAACCCCCACACTGCGAATCGGTAACAGGAACCCGCGGTACCCCGAGGCCTTTGCCAGGGCGTCGATTCCACTGTCCACCTGAACTTTGCTGGTGCTTTTGGTGCAGAGGCAACGAATCGCCAATCCCGGCCCTGGGAATGGATGCCGCCAGACAAGAGAGTCCGGTAATCCCAGAACCCTCCCCAGTTTGCGAACTTCGTCCTTATAGAAGTCTTCGAGCGGCTCGAGGATGCGCCCTTCTTCGATCAGCTTAGTGATACCGTCGACACGGTTGTGATGTGTTTTGATGATCGCCGAATTAGCGCTGACGCCGGATTCGATCCGGTCGGGATAGATCGTCCCTTGGCCGAGGATCCAATCGTGCCCACCGAACTCTTCCCGCTCAACAACCTGCTCTTGGACATCAATAAATAGCCGGCCGATGATCTGGCGCTTCTTCTCGGGATCAACGACGTCTCGAAGTCCGCTCAAGAACTGACCCCTCGCGGCGACGACATCCAAACTCCCGTATCCCAGATGACTAAACGCTTCCTGAATTTCGCGCGTCTCGTCCAGCCGCATGAAACCGGTATCCACGTAGACGCCGTGGACACGTTCCGGACCGATCGCCTTGACCGTGAGCGCGTAGGCGACCGTAGAATCGACACCTCCGCTGAGGAAGAAAAGGACACGGCGGTCCTTCACGACCCGCCGGATCTTATCGAAGATCTTAACGACGCTATCTTCCGGGTGCCAATCCATGCGGCAGCGGCACACCCGAAAGAGGAAGTTGCGCAGGATCTCTGCTCCGTACGCGCTGTGGACTACCTCGGGATGAAACTGCAAACCGTAGTAGTGACGCCGTAGATCGCCCATGGCCGCGATGGAGCACTGTCGAGTATCGCCGAGCGTCTCGAATCCGGCAGGCAACTTCGTCACGTGGTCGCCATGGCTCATCCAGACTCGCTGCCGAAGCGGAAGTTCAGAAAAAAGAGGCTGTTCATGACGAACGCGAAGATCCGCCCGTCCGTATTCGTTGCCGTTGCCGCGCTCCAGCTCGCCGTCGAGGTGCTTCGCCATAAGCTGATGCCCATAGCAAATCCCGAGCATCGGCCTGCCGAGCCCGAACAAACTCGGTTTGGGCCGCGGGCTTCGCTTCTCGAACACGCTCGCCGGCCCGCCCGAGATAATGACACCTTTATACCGATCGAGCTTCTTGGGAGTCGTACCGAGGGGTAGAATCTCAGCGTAGACGCCCAGTTCGCGCACTTTTCGTGCGATCAGGTGGCAGTATTGGCCACCCGAATCGAGGACGGCTATTTTTTCCATAGGGAGGCGTATCTGTCAGAGAACAAAGATCTTTTGAGGGGCTCCCGCTCGTCTGAAGCTCACTAGTATATCATTGGATACGTGATTTCTCCCGCGGCAATCGAAAAACTGAGGGACATTGTTGGCCCGCGCGGCCTGCTCGAGCGCCCGCAGGAGTTGATGCTCTATGAATTCGACGGCAGCATCGAGAAGGGCCGTCCCGAGTGTGTTGTTTTCCCCACATCCACCGAGCAAGTTGTTGAGATCGTGAAGGTTGCGCGCGATTTTGGCCTGCCTGTGGTGGGCCGCGGGGCAGGGACCGGACTCAGCGGAGGAAGCATCCCCACCGAGGGCGGGGTCATGGTCGCCTTTGCCCGCATGAACAATATCCTCGAGATCGACCTCGAGAATGAGTGCGCCGTTGTCCAACCCGGCGTCGTCAATCTTGACATTACCCTCGCGGTGCAGGGCGATGGATACTACTACGCCCCCGACCCTTCGAGCCAGAAGGCCTGTACGATCGGCGGGAATGTCGCCGAGAACTCCGGCGGACCACACACACTGATCTACGGTGTCACCACGAACCATACTCTCGGGATCGAAGCTGTGCTTGCCGATGGCACGGTGATTGAGACGGGTGGCAAGCAAGCCGACCCGGCCGGTCTCGACCTGACCGGACTGCTGACGGGCTCGGAGGGCACGATGGTCCTGATCACGAAGGTCATCGTGCGCCTCATGCGCTCTCCCGAGAAAGTCAAAACTCTCCTCGCGATCTACGAAGAGCCAGAGGACGCGGCTTCCACCGTGGCAGCCATGACGGCGCAGGCGATCATTCCGGCGGCCGTGGAAATGCTCGACGGCGTGATGCTGCGGATGGTGGAAGAGGCCACGCACGCAGGCTATCCGATGGATGCCAACGCCGTCCTTCTCATCGAACTTGAAGGCCCCGCCGAGTCGGTCGATGAGCAGGCCGAGCAAATCGACCGCGTCTGCCGCGACTGCCGGGCTCGGGAAGTTCGGGTCGCCAAATCGGAAGAAGAACGCGCTCTTCTTTGGAAGGGCCGCAAGAACGCGTTTGGCGCGGTGGGGCGTGTCAGCCCGACCTACTACGTACAAGACGGCGTCGTTCCCCGGACGCGTGTAGCCGATACGCTGCGCTTCATCTATAAAGTCTCCGAACGTTACGGCCTCACCATTAGCAACATTTTCCACGCCGGCGACGGCAACATGCACCCGATCATCCTGTTCGATCCGCGTAAAGCAGACGAACTCGAAAAGACGAAGAAAGCCGGCGCTGAGATCCTCGAGTACTGTGTCAACGCCGGCGGCTCGATCACCGGAGAACATGGCGTCGGGATGGAGAAGAACGACATCATGCCAATGGCCTTCAGCCAAGACAGTCTCGACATGATGGAGACGCTCATCAAGGTCTTCGACCCGGACCGCCGCCTGAACCCCGGCAAGTTGCTTCCCACGGGCAAAGGCTGTCTCGAGGTGCGGCCGATGACACAGCGGGGTCAAGCCACCGTTTGGTAGTCCGGCCTTGCCGTGAGCACGCTGACCCGGTACTGGCTGCTTCAGATCCCCGGCTTGATTCTCGTGATCCTTGCCCTCGGCGCGGCCGGCAAATGGTTCGATCTGCCCGCATCAATGGGCCTGCTGATTTTTTTGCTCTGGGTCGTGAAAGATGCCGCCCTGTATCCGATCCTCAAGCCGGGCTATGAGTCAGCGGCAACGGCCGGTACCCAGCGCCTCGTGGGCATGGCGGGAGTCACCAAACAGGATCTCAACCCCGATGGATATGTCTTCGTCAATGGCGAATGGTGGAAGGCTGTCGCTGATCCGGCCAACGATCTCATCGGAGCCGGGGAGGCCGTTCGAGTGAAATCCGCCGACGGCATGTTGCTCACGGTCTCGCGGCTCGGTGAGCCCGAGCGCTTTTAGTAGACTGTCGCAAGAACGGTACGGAGCCGGTCCATCAAAACCATGAAGCTTGTCATTCATCCTCCTATCGAACAGCAACGACTCGAAAAGATTCAGCAAGCCGCCGGCTCGATGGAAGTCATCAACGCCGCTGACGAAGAGCAAGCCCTTACAGCCGTGGTTGACGCCGATGGCTTCTTCGGCAAGATCACTCCCGATCTACTGGCAGCCGCGACGAAGCTCCGATGGGTTCAAAGTCCCACCGCCAGCCTGGAGCACTACGTCTTCCCGGAACTAGTTGCCCACGCCTGTCAGTTAACGAACATGAGGGGGCTGTATTCAGACGTCATTGCCGATCAGGTCTTCGGCTACATCATCTGTTTCGCCCGCAACTTGCACCTCTACATCCGGCAGCAGGCCGGAGCGCATTGGGAACCCATCGGCGGAGAATCCGCGCGCGGCGGCTTCATCACCGGGCCCGGAGTGCTCAACGCCATCGACCGCACCCACATGCATCTGGCCGATGCGACGCTCGGTGTCGTCGGCCTGGGTCACATCGGTTCCGAGATCGCGCGGCGGGGCTCGGCGTTTGGCATGAGAGTGATTGCCGTCGACCCGATTCGCGTCGAAGCGCCGGAAGGCGTCGAGGCTGTGTGGAAGCCGGAGCAACTTCCCAATCTGCTCGCCGAAAGCGACTTCGTTACTATTGCCGCACCGCACACACCGGAAACGGCCAAACTCTTCCGCCGCGAACAGTTTCAGCAAATGAAACCCGGCGCCTACTTGATCAATATCGGGCGTGGCGCCATCGTCGATCTAGCGGACCTCACCGCGGCTCTCGAAGCGAAAGAAATCGCCGGCGCCGGACTCGACGTTTTCGAGACCGAACCTCTCCCGGCCGACCATCCGCTTTGGGGCATGCGGAACGTCATCATCACGCCCCACATCGCCGGCTACTCGCCGCGTGTGTCGGAACGCCACTTGGCAACACTCCTCGACAACATCAGCCGTTTCGCCCGCGGCCAAGAACTCAGCAACGTCGTTAACAAAGCAATGTGGTTCTAGCTTGCCGCCGTTTCCCCTACCAGACGCCTGGCTGGGAAAAAGCTGTTGACAACCTGACCCATAACATGCATACTAGTTGGTATGTAACTCAGGCCAACCTGAGTGGGCGCGATTCGAGTGGTTGTCAGCAAGCGAAATCCCGACGAAACCCGGCAGCGGCTGCTGCAGGCCGCTTTCCAAGAAATCCACCGCAATGGCTTTCGAGCGGCCAGCCTGGACAGCATCTTGGCCGACACCGGCGTGACCAAGGGCGCGCTGTATCACCACTTCCCCAGCAAAACAGAATTGGGCTACGCGATCGTGGACGAGTTGATCCACGACATGATCTCCAACCATTGGCTTAAGCCGCTCAGCCGAGCCGAGGACCCGATTGACGGCATCATCGGCGTGCTCAACAGCTACAGCCAAGAAGACATAGAGATGGGTTGCAAAGTGGGCTGCCCGCTGAACAACCTCGCTCAGGAAATGTCGCCGGTAGACGAGGGCTTCCGGCGGCGTTTGGACGGCATCTTTGCCCTGTGGCGGGGCGCCGTTGCCGAGGCGCTACGGCGTGGCCAGCGATCTGGCCACGTGCGTCAAGATATCGACCCCGTGCAAATTGGATGCTTCATCGTGGCCGGCATGGAGGGCGGAATCGGGCAAGCCAAAACAGCCCAAAATCCGGAGGTCCTCGCCCACTGTCGGGACGCCACGATCGACTACCTGGAAACGCTCCGCACTCCGGGAGGCCGGTCATGAAGACGCAAGCAACAGGCTGGCTCGCGGTCCGTTACGGGGACGCGATCTTCTCGGTCTACAACTACGTGCCCACAGGTAACGAGCGGCACGCCCTCTCAGCGAACCGTGCTGACCGGCAAGCGAGCGAATCCGACGCCAAAGCCGAAATGCAACCGTCGTCCTCAGCCCCTTCTGCGGCGATCTCGGCTGTTCTGTAGGTCTATGTACATACCGACCAGTAGGAATGTTATGCGCAGTCAGGGAAGGATAGTGACATGAGTTCCAGCGTCTCGAATACAAGCAAATGGGACCGCCGTGTCATCCGCTACGCCGAGTGGGTGATCCGCTGGAGATGGGCCGTCATCGCGCTTTGCCTCATCGCGGCCATGGCGGCTGCCTCCGGCGCGGCCAGGCTTGAGTTCATCGACGAATACCGCGTCTTCTTCGGCGAAGACAATCCGCAACTCCAAGCGTTCGACGCCGTTCAGGATATCTACACGAAGAACGACAACATCCTCTTCGTGGTCACGCCTCCTGACGGCAACGCATTTTCCCCCGGCGCCCTCGCCGCTGTCGAAGACCTTACGGCCGAGGCCTGGAAGATCCCATTCGCAATGCGGGTTGAATCCGTCACCAACTTCCAACATAGTTACGCGGAGGGCGATGACCTGACCGTGGAAGACCTCGTGTCGGACGCCCGTAATCTTTCCACCGGCGAGACCGAGCAAGCGAAGCAAGTCGCCCTCCAGGAGCCCTTCTTGAGGAGCCGTCTCGTGCCGGCCAACGCACACGTCAGTGGCGTGAACGTGACTTTGCAACTCCCTCGCGAAGAGCTGGACGAAACAGCGCGATCCGTCGCGCACGCACGCGAACTTGTGACCCGCATCGAAGCAGACTACCCGGGAACAGCGGTCGCGATGACTGGTATGGCGATGCTGAACAATGCGTTCCAGGAATCGGCCATGCGTGACATGGAAACGCTCGTGCCGATGATGTACCTGGGAATCATCCTCGTGATGGTGATCTTGCTGCGGTCGATTTCCGCGACTCTGTCCGCCGTGCTCGTGATCGGACTGTCGCTGGCAACTGCTATGGGCCTCGCCGGCTGGCTTGGGTTTGCGCTCACGCCACCTTCGTCCGCGGCACCCACGATGATCCTCACGTTGGCGGTCGCGGACAGCATTCACGTCCTCATCTCGATGCTACGGGAGATGCGTCGAGGCCGCTCAAAGCGTGAAGCCATCGTTGAGAGCTTGCGGATCAACGCGCAACCCGTATTCCTGACGAGCCTGACAACCGGGATCGGCTTTCTGAGCATGAACTTCAGCGATGTGCCGCCGCTCAATGACCTGGGCAACATCACGACGATGGGTGTCGTGGCGGCCTGGGTCTATTCGATGCTCTTCCTGCCCGCCGCTGTCGCGATTTTGCCTATTCGAGCCCGCGCTGAGATGGCCGTCTCGTCCAAATGGATGGACCGGCTCGCCGATTTCGTCGTTGGCAAACGCAAGCCGCTGCTTTGGACATCGGCCGTGCTGGCTTTCATCATGGCGGGGTTCCTTCCGCTGAACGATTTGAACGATCAGTTCGTCGACTATTTTCACGAAAGCACGACGTTCCGTCAGGACGCCGACTACGCCATGGACAACCTAAGCGGCATCTATCGAATCGAGTACTCCCTGGCGTCCGGCGAAGAGGGAGGCATCAGCGACCCTGATTACCTCCGTAAAATCGATCAATTCGCGACATGGTATCGCGGCCGTCCGGGCGTCATGCACGTTGCCACGATCAGCGACGTGATGAAACGACTCAACAAGAATCTGCATGCCGACGACCCGGAGTGGTATCGCCTGCCCGATCAGCGAGACCTCGCCGCGCAATACCTGCTGCTCTACGAGATGTCTCTGCCTTACGGGCTCGACCTCAACAATCAAATCAACGTCGACAAGTCGGCGACGCGCTTCATGGTCACCGTCGAGAACGTGACTTCGAAAGAGCTGGTCGGTCTCGTCGAAACCGGCGAGCAATGGCTGCGCGAGAATGCACCCCCGCCCATGCATACCCACGGCGTGGGTCCCGGCGTGATGTTCTCTTATATTTCGGCTCGCAACATCCGTAGCATGCTGGTCGGTACAGTGCTGGCCTTCATCCTGATTTCCGTCACCCTGGTCTTGGCTCTCCGGAGTATGAAGTTCGGGTGGCTGAGCTTGATTCCGAATGTTATGCCCGCCGTGTTTGCGTTCGGGCTGTGGGGCGTTTTCGTCGGGCAAGTGAATCTCGGCCTCTCAGTCGTAACCGGCATGAGCCTGGGAATTGTCGTCGATGACACGGTCCACTTCTTGAGCAAGTATCTGCGGGCGCGCCGTGAAAAGGGATTGAGTTCCGAGCAGGCCGTGCGCTTCGCGTTCTCGACCGTTGGCCTTGCACTTGTCGCCACTTCGGTGATCCTCGTAGCCGGTTTCTTTGTCCTCGCTCAGTCAACGTTCGAGTTCAATGCCGGTATGGGGAAGATGACCGCGCTGACCATCGCGATCGCCCTGCTGGCCGACCTGCTTTTCTTGCCGCCGTTGTTGATGAAGCTCGACGGCTCCCGACAGATTGCCGGCTTTACCCAGAAGGAGGAATTGAAAGATGACGATGCCTATGCCACCGCAAGTTAATCGCGCGGCGAGGATCAACACCCGCGCGGAGGCCCGCGCCCTGGCCTCGGTCTCCTTTATCAGATTGCAGCTTGCCGTTCGCTTCGCGTTGGTGGCGCTGCTGCTTGCATGGATGCTCCTGCCGGCCCGCGCTCTCTCCTCCGCCGAGGAGAAAGGCCTCGAGATCGCCGCCGAAGCCGACCGCCGCGACGAAGGCTGGCAGGATCAGAAAGCGGATCTGCTGATGATTCTCCGCAACCGTCACGGCCAGGAAAGCGTGCGGGAGCTACGCAACCGTTCACTCGAGGTGGCCGACGACGGCGACAAGCTGCTCGTCATTTTCGACCGGCCGCGCGACGTGAAGGGCACGGCCTTCCTGACGTTCACTCACAAAGCCGGCCAGGACGACCAGTGGCTGTATCTGCCGGCGCTAAAACGGATCAAGCGCATCTCGTCGAACAACAAGTCCGGCCCTTTCATGGGAAGCGAGTTCGCCTACGAGGATCTCACCTCGCAGGAAATCGACAAGTACACCTACAAGCATCTCCGCGACGAAACCGTCGATAGCCTCGACTGCTTCGTCGTCGAACGGATCCCGGTGGATCCGAAGTCCGGCTACACGAAGCAAATCGTCTGGTACGACAAGCAGGAGTATCGCATCCGGAAGCTCGAGTTCTACGACCGCAAAGCCGATCTCCTCAAGACCCTCACGTACTCAAGCTACAAGCAGTACCTCGACCGCTACTGGCGTGCCGACGAAATGTTCATGGAAAACCATCAGACCGGAAAGAGCACCGAGCTCGACTGGAAGGAATACGCTTTCCAGACGGGGCTGAGCGAACGTGATTTCGATCAGAACAGCCTCAAGCGAGCCCGCTAACGGGTGCGGGGAAATGCGGGTTGCGACCTTTGCGGCGTGGTGTGCCGCCGCTCTCGTGCTGACCGCGGTCGCGCAGGCAGGCGAGTGGACCGGCGAGATCGCCGTAGAAGGCCGCCTATTTTCGCAGACCGCGCTCGGCCCCGAGCAGGAACGCGCCAACATCTCCTTCTCATTCGAACCTGAGTACTACTCCGAGTGGCAAGGCGGTGGGCAGAGCTTCACCTTCACACCGTTCTTCCGTCTCGACCATAACGACCCGGACCGAACCCATCTTGACATCCGCGAGTTGACCTGGCAGAAGAATGCAAACGATTGGGAGCTGCGAGTCGGAATACGGAGGGTTTTCTGGGGCGTCACCGAGTCGCAGCACCTCGTCGATGTCATTAACCAAACCGACTTCGTAGAGAATCTCGATGGCGAGGACAAGCTCGGCCAACCAATGGTGAACTTCGCGTGGATCCAGGACTGGGGCACTCTCGACTTCTTCATTCTTCCCGGCTTTCGCGACCGCACCTTCCCCAGCGCTCAAGGCCGCCCGTCGTTCGGCGTGCCCGTTGACTTCGACAATCCGCAGTTTGAGTCAGGGCGCGGGCGTGGACATGTCGACTGGGCCGCCCGCTGGTCGCACACGCTTGGCCTGTGGGACTTCGGACTATCGCATTTCGCCGGTACGAGCCGTGATCCCGACTTTGCCCGCGAGTTTCGCGCGAATGGCGAAACCGTCTTCGTCCCTCGCTACGATCAGATCCATCAATCGGGTCTCGACCTGCAGATGACCCAAGGCGGCTGGCTCTGGAAGGTGGAAGTCATTTCGCGGTCCGGCCAACGGGAACACTTCTTCGCCTCCACCACCGGTTTCGAATACACCATTGGCAACGCGAAGAACTCCGGCACGGACATCGGATTGCTGCTTGAGTACAGCTACGACCAGCGAGGAGACTTGGCGTTGACGCCGTTCGAGGACGACATTTTCTTCGGCGCACGCTTCGCGCTGAACGATGTGCAGAGCACTGAGGTCCTAGCCGGTGCCGCCGTCGATCGTGAGACCGGCGCGATGTTCGTCAACGTCGAAGCAATCCGCCGCTTCGGCCAGAGCTGGACGCTCGATCTGCAGTACCGAGGCTTCGTCGACGTCCCCGAGACGGACCGCTTCCTGTTCGGTCTAAGAAACGATGACTACCTCCAGGCTGAGTGGGCCTGGCACTTCTGAGCAGAACTGCTTGGCTGGCGGACCATGCGAGCTTTCGAGGATTTGCCTATTTCTGGAAAAGAGAACGATTTGCTTGACAATAACCTATAATCTTGCAAGCGATTCTCGTCGCTCGCCATGTCTGTCGTCGCCTGCCAGCATATTCGAAGAATGCGGGGCGGCGCGAACGCCCACCTTATGCTGGCCGACGACGGCCGCTACTACGTCGTCAAGTTCCGCAACAATCCCCAACATTCGAGGATTCTGGTCAACGAGCTGGTATCGTACGTTCTGCTCGACTATCTTCGGCTCCCCACACCCCGCTGGGACATCGTCGACGTACCCGAAGCGCTGATCGACGCCGTGTCGGAGATGACGATGGAAGTGGGCCGGAGCACGCGCCGCTGCGAACCCGGCCTCCATTTTGGTTCGCGGTTCCCTGTCGATCCCCTACGTCGGGCGGTCTACGACTACCTGCCTTGGTCTCTGCTGTGCCAAGTCATCAATCTACCCACTTTTCGTGGGATGGTCGCCTTTGACAAGTGGGTTAGCAACGCTAACGGCCGGCAAGCGGTGTTCTTTCGGGACCGGGCCGACCGCTGGCGTCTGCCGGACGATGAGTCTTCCGCGTTCGCTCCCCGCGCTCTGGCCTATGCCGCGAATATGATTGATCACGGATTTGCGTTCAACGCCCAGAATTGGGAGTTCCCGGACTCACCGGAACGCGGCCTCTACAGTCGCCGTGAGGTGTACCGAGATGTCGCCGGGTTTGACGATTTCCAACCGTGGCTCGGGCTTATTGAAGAATGTCCGGCGGAGATACTGGACGATGCGGTGAAACGGATTCCGCCCCCTTGGTATGACAATGATTGGGATGCCCTGGATTCGATGCTGGAAAGGCTGCATGCCCGCCGAACGCGCGTGGCGGATCTGATCCTTGAGAGTAAGAATGCGGGCCGGGATCCGTTCCCGAATTGGTCGCTCCGTGCTCGGTCGGTGGCAATGAGGTAGCAAGCAGCAATGGATACGTCAGCACAGCCCACGAACCGCTACAGTTTTCAACTGCTTCGGTACATGCCCAACATCGTTGCCGAGGAGTTTTTTAACATCGCTGTGCTACTGCGTGGGGCGAATGGCGATGTGCTGGATTCGCGTTTCGCGTCGGACTTCAGCCGATTGCGCTGTCATCCGTTGGTCGAGATGCCCTATCTCGAAGCCCTACGGGATGAGTTCGAGGAGCATCGCCTGTCGGGAGAAGGCTTCCTTCCCTATCTCGATGAGCTAAGCAAGTATCTTTCGACGACACTTCAACTCACCGAACCGGGCCCTTTGTGGGGTCGTGATCCCCTCGTCGAGATGGATCGGCTCTTCGAAACATACGTGGCCACACCGAAGCCGGAGCACGGGAGTGACCCGCAAGTCTTACCCGCCCCGGGCACTCGTGCCGCGCTTCGTCGAAGCATGGACGAAATCTTTCGGAGTCATTATCTGCTGCAAGGCCCTCGCGGGCTCAAGCCGGACCCGTCCGTTGCCTACGCCGGGCCCCGGCGCCGCTTCACCTTCGACTATTCTTCTAAGCCCAACGGCACGACCAACTACATCCACGGCGTCGCCCGCCGCAACGAGGCCAATGACGCTGAGAAGCTTTGTTTCGTCTTCCAAAGGATGGCGGACTGGGGTGAATCCGCGTCGCTCAAGGTCGTGCTGGACGAAGGCATCCCACAAGACACCGTGGAACTGCTGGAAACCAGCGGCGTAAGCGTCCAGCCTGTCGCGGCACTGGATGAGCTGGCAATGGAAATCCGCCAGACGCTAGGGTTGTAGTTGCCTACGCCGCCAAGTCGTCCGCGCTATTCGCCCCGTAAAAACTAAACCAAGGACTAGCGCCCTTGAGACAATCGTTCACATTGTTGATATTCGTGACGCCTTGGTCGAGCATCCATTCTTCCAAAGCCGCGGGGCCGCCCTTGCCGTAAACCGGAATCCCTTCCTTCCAAGTAGCGCGGCCACAAAGGACGCCGGCGAAGTTGACGCCCGCTTCCCCCGCCCAGCGTAACGACTCGGTGTATTGCTCGTTGCTCACGCCGGCACTGAGATAGATGAAGGGCTTGCCGGCCAGTTCGGCGACTTCCCGGAAATGCTCGAACGCTTCTTCCTTGTTGTAAGCTCTCTGGCCGCTGTAGATACCCGCCCCCTCCGCGAAAGCCAGGTTGACAGGGATCTCTACCTTAAGTACGTCAACGTGATAATGCTCTTTCGAGAACTCCTGCATGCTGCGGCCGACAACCTCCGGCTTGATCTTGGCGAACTCCACACCCTTCTCATCGCCCCCCTTGGGGTCGTATCCAACAAACTCCAGGAAGTACGGAATGTCGTGCGCCACGCACTCGGCGCCGATGCGCTCTACCCAGGCGTGCTTCTGCGCGTTGATCGACTCCTCCTCGAAAGGCGTGTAGTAAAGCAGGATCTTCACCGCGTTCGCACCCATCTCCTTTAAGTTGCGAACCGAGACATCCGGTAACAGGAACGGCAGACGCCCCGGTTGGCTATTGTCGTAGCCCGACTCTTCGTAGGAAAGCAGCAAGCCGGCATTCGGGTCGCGCACTTCGGCTGCCGCCAGGCCCCACTGCGGATCGAGCAGAATGGCGCTGGCATGCGGCGTGAGGACTCTCGAAACAGCGATCTTGAACTCGCTCATCATTTCGTCTGTGACGTCCGCGGGATCGATGCCTTTGGCACCGCCTATGGCCTTCTTCAATGAACCACGCTGATCCATCGCGGCAGCGGCGATGACGCCGCGCTCGTTTGTCAGGGCTTTCAGGTTTTGAATCTTCCCGGGTGTCAGTTGGACTGCCATTTTGCAATTCCTCTTCTTCAAGTGTAGCTGGGGCTCAGGGGCTCGCTTCGGTCTCCGTGGTGTCGCGAAGCGATGCAGATCGTCGAAAGTACTGCTGTGCCGATTGAATGTCGATCCCGATCTGTTCCTTCAGGCGGTCGGCGGAAGGAAACCGTTTCTCGCCTCTGAGACGGCTCAAGAATGACACGCTGATCGTCCCGGGATCCTCGCCCGTAAATGCATCCAGCAAGTGAGTTTCGACGGAAAGCTCATCACCGTCAAACGTCGGCCGGTAGCCCACGTTCGAAACAGAGTTCCAGGTGCGCCCCGAATCAGGGTCGCAGGTCACGGTGACGTACACTCCGTTTGCCGGCATGACTTCGCTGTCGGGCTCAAGATTCAACGTGGGAACCGTTTCCCGAGCGCCGACTCCGTGACCCGCGACGACGCGCCCTCGCAGGCTGAGCGGGCGCCCCAGCAGATGACGCGCCATGCGCATATCACCCGCCGCGGCGGCGGAGCGCACCCGCGTGCTGCTCACCGGTTCGCCGCCAACCTGGAAAGCACGCACGGCTTCCACCGCAAACCCAAACTCCTCGCCGAGCGAACGCAGGGTCGCGAAGTCCCCGGCTTGCCGGCAGCCAAATCGAAAACTCTCGCCGACAATGACAGACCGAGCCCGCAACCTCTTCACGACGACTTCCGCCACAAAAACTTCCGGACTCATCGCCGCCACTTGAGGGGTGAACTTCATCACGACCCCGGCCCCAATCCCCAGCTTCTTGAATCGCCGCAACCGTTCCGCCGGCTGGGTCAACAGCGCGGGCGCCTGGCCCGGCCGAACAACCTTCGTCGGGTGAGGATCGAAGATCAGCGCAACGGCCTCCAAACCGCCGGCCCTCGCCTTCTCGACACAGCGAGCAAGAATCGCCTGATGGCCGAGATGAACACCATCGAAATTCCCGATCGTCAGCACGCACCCGGACGCCGCCGCCGGCACTTGATCGAGTCCCCAATACTCCTTCATGGCGTCTTACGAATCGATTCGGCTGACTTCAATGCGGAGTCCGTCGTGCGCCAGTCGGACATTGGCAGGAAACGACTCATTGGTTGTGCGATGAGGCAAATCGTGGCAGATATGGGTAAAGAAGGCGCGTTTGGGCTGAAGCCGCTCCACCCACCCGAGCGCCTGACCGACCGACGTATGCATCGGGTGGGGCTCGTGGCGCAAACCGTCAAGGAAGAGCACATCAAGGCCCTGTAGCTTCGCGGCCGATTCATCCGGGATGTCGCTGTGGTCCGTCAAATACGCCGCGTTTCCAAACCGAAATCCCATCACCGTCTGCGGCCCATGCCGCACCGGGATCGGCTCGAAGCTCATACCGAAAAGATCGATCGCACGCCCATTCAACTCGTGTCCCTCGACCCGCGGTCTCCCCCCCGGATGCTGCGCCTCGCCCTCGAATGCATAAGGGAACACACGGCGCAGGCTTTGCAACGTTTCCGCCATGCCATAGATCGGGATCCGCTCCCGCCGCCCGTAGTTAAAAGGGCGAAGGTCGTCCATCCCCATAATGTGATCGGCGTGGGCATGTGTAAACAGGACGGCGTCTACGTGCCTAAACCCGGCCGCCAGCGCCTGCTGTCTCAGATCGGGAGTCGTATCGATCAGAACGTTGCGAACGTCATTCCGATCGCTGTAGGTGACCAAGATCGAAGGCCGCAAGCGCTTGTCATGCGGATCATCCGAGCGGCATACCTCACATGCGCATCCGATCGTGGGCACGCCAACGCTTGTCCCCGATCCAAGGACCGTAATCTCGACGTTGGACGCGGTCGGCATTTCCGATTGTGAGGAAAGGTCTTCCTAGGCGGCGGGCTGGCCGCGCCGGCCTCAGTCGAACCTAGCCCTTGGCCTTCTCGTTAATCTCGTTGATTCTCTGAACGTAGCGGAATCGAAGCTCGGTCAGCGTGTTGTCCATCAAGCGCGTTTCTTCGAAATTGAGGTTGCCCTGCGTCTTGTCCTTGAGAATACTGAGCAGATCGATGGTATGCCGAGCCACATCGAGATTCGGAGGAGGCCCTTCATCTCCCTGGGGGCTCATTAACTCCATTTGGGCCTGCATCCCCAGCGAGATGACCAACATCTCGAAACTCGCCTCTGGGACCGGCGGCGTTTGTGGCACCCCGGAGGTCTGGGTCCCCGAGGTTTGCGCATCGGCGGTCGCCGCGCCAGAAGATTGCGGCTCCGCGGCCGGCTCCTCTTTCTGTGGAGTCTTCGATTCCTCCGGCTCGGCAGACGTCGATTCGGCCGGCGTTTCCTCGCCCGACGACGCCTCGCTTTCAAGAGGCTCGCCCTCTGATGAAAACCGCCGCCGATCACTTACCTTGACAGTTGGTTCTTCCTTTTCCTCGCTCACGGCATCATTTTACAACGCCGCCCCCAAACCAAGCCTCGGCAGCGCTGGAAAACGTAGTGAGTGGGGTATCCACTTCATTCAGGTACACCCTATGGGTTGTGGCCTCGCGGCTCCGGAACAGGAATGTGAGATTGCGAGAATCGTGCGAGTGGCCGCCAAGCCGACCCACACGCGAATTCATTGCGGTGGCAGCCTTCGGGCGGCAACTCCGAGAATCGGACGCGCTACGCAGCCCCACGCCGCGCCAGAGCAGTAACCTCGGGATTCGCTTCTTGGTAGATGCTTTCGCGCGACCACAACATCTTGTGGCTGCCTGAGTCAAATGGATACCCCACTACGTAGTGTTTCGGCGCTTCGCCCTCGGTTGCGCCCCCGGATGGCGCGGAGTATAACTGAAGTTACATCTCATACCGAACCGCGCGACTGGCGAGTGAAAGTGGAACTGACCACTGGGAAGCGCGGTAACCAAATAGACAGCCGTTCGCCTGGGCGCCCTCAATTGTGAGCCCAGGCTTTTTTTGTTGTAAGGAAGACCTATGCCCAATCACCGCGAACTCCTCAAGCAATCCGACCCTGATATTTACAACGCCATGCTTGGCGAGGAAGCACGGCAGAGAAAGGGCATCGAGCTCATCCCCTCGGAAAACTACACCTACCCCGAAGTCCTCGCCTGTCTTGGCTCTGTCTTCACCAACAAGTACTCGGAAGGCTACCCCGGCCGCCGCTACTACGGCGGACAAGAGTTCACCGACATAATCGAGAACATCGCCCGTGACCGCGCCAAGGCCCTCTTCCGGGCCGAGCACGCCAACGTGCAGCCGCTCTCCGGCTCGCCGATGAACCAGGCGGTCTACATGGCCTACCTGCAGCCGGGCGACACCGTCCTCGGCATGGATCTTTCCCACGGCGGACATCTCACTCACGGCGCGCCCGTCTCCCATATGGGCCAACTGTACAACTTCATTCGATACAAGACGGACCCGCAAAACAAAGGCCGCATCGACTTCGACGAGTTGCGGAAGACCGCTCTTGAAGCCAAGCCGAAGATGGTGCTGTGCGGCTATTCGTCGTATCCGCGCGATTTCGACTACGCCAGGTTCAAGGAAATCGCCGACGAAGTGGGGGCTCTCACAATGGCCGATGTCTCACACATAGGCGGGCTGATCGCGGGCGGCGCTATGCGCAACCCGGTCGACGCCGGCTTCGACTTCGTAACCACGACCACGCACAAGAGCATGCGCGGCCCGCGCGGCGGCATGATCGTCTGCAAGAAGAAGTTCGCGAGGGATATCAATAAGTCCGTCTTCCCCGGCCTCCAGGGCGGACCCCACATGAACCAGGTCGCCGGCGTCGCGGTTACCCTGGGCAAAGCCCAGCAACCGGAGTACCGCGAATACTGCCGACAAGTCCTCACAAACGCCCAGGTGCTCGCTGAATCACTGTTGGAGCAAGGCGCTCAACTGATCACCGGCGGTACCGAAAACCACATGATGGTGATCGATGTCGTTTCCAGCTTCAACATCGACGGGCGTGTGGCCGAGGAAACCCTGGACGCCGTCTCCATCACGACCAACAAGCAGATCATCCCCGATGATCCCAACCCGCCACTTCGGCCCAGCGGCGTCCGCCTCGGTACCCCCGCAGCCACGACGCGCGGCATGAAGGAAGACGAGATGCGCCGCCTCGCAGGCTGGATGGTCAACGCCCTGAAGAGCCACGAAAACCAGGCCGCTCTTGATTCGATCCGAGGCGAGGTCGAAGAGATGTGTACGCAGTTCCCCGTCCCGGGGATCGACTAGTTCGGCCCAGAATCTCCAGGTCCGAAAACGGCGAGACAGGCTGCCGTCGCGGTGCCATCATACATGCATGGATCTTGATCGCGACGCCTGCTACCGCGCGATTCAAACCCGTGACGCTCGCTTCGACGGACGCCTCTTCACGGCCGTACACACTACCGGCGTCTATTGTCGTCCGATCTGCCCGGCCCGCTGCCCGAAGATCGAGAACGTCGCCTTCTACGGGAGCGCCGCCGCAGCGCAGGAAGCCGGCTTTCGACCCTGCCTGCGATGCCGTCCCGAATCTTCGCCTGAACTTGCGGTTTGGGCGGGTACGTCGAGCACCGTTTCCCGCGCGCTAGCTCTTATTGCCGACGGGGCCCTTGACGGCGACAACGCCGATGTTGGCCGACTGGCTGTCCGCCTTGGTATCGGAGATCGCCACCTGCGACGTCTGTTCAAGCAGCACCTGGGCGCCTCACCCATCGCCGTCGCCCAGACCCGGCGGGTCCACTTCGCCAAGCAGCTTCTCCACGAAACTCGCATTGGAATGGCCGACATTGCGCTCGCCGCCGGTTTCGGCAGTCTGCGCCGATTCAACGATACCTTCCGCCGGCTGTACTCACAGTCGCCGTCCGCGTTACGCCGTGGCGCTAACGGAGCTGTTCGTACGAACGCACCCTCCGCCATCACGCTCAAGCTGAGCTACGCGCCGCCGTACGACTGGCCCGCTATGATCGGCTTCCTCGCCGCGCGCGCCATCCCGGGCGTCGAAACTGTCGAGCCGGACCGCTACTGCCGCACCATTGAATTCGACGGCGACGCTGGGACGATCGAAGTAGCGCACGTAACCGGACGACCCGCCCTTGCCGCCACTATCCGCTTTCCGAATGTCAAGGCGCTGCCGACGATTGTCAACCGTATCCGCCGCGTGTTTGACCTCAGCGCGGACATCCGTCGCATTGCCGCTCAGCTTGCCGAGGACACCACGATGGCCCCCCTCGTTGCGGCACGTCCCGGCCTGCGTGTCCCCGGCGCCTGGGATGAGTTCGAGCTGGCCATCCGCGCCGTTCTCGGCCAGCAGATCACTGTCAATGCCGCACGCCGTCTCGCGGGCAAACTCAGCGCCGATTACGGCCGGCCCATCCAGTCCACCGATCACGCCCTTCCCGGGCTCACAACTCTCTTCCCCCGGCCCGAGTGTCTCGCCGCCGCTGATCTCACGAAGCTCGGCGTGCCACGGTCGCGCGCCGCGACGCTTGCGAACCTTGCAGCGGCCGGCCCCGATCTATTCAGCAATGGCCAAGACATCGAAGCCGCGGTAGCCAATCTCAAGGATCTTCCCGGCATCGGCGAGTGGACAGCCCAATACATCGCCATGCGCGCCTTGCGTGACCCCGACGCCTTCCCCGCTGCTGACATCGGCTTGCTTCGGGCGATGGCGGAGCCCAACGGTGAACGCCCTTCGCCCACCACCCTTCTTGCACGCGCGGAGACTTGGCGGCCTTGGCGGGCGTACGCCGCCCAACATCTCTGGACATCGGACCCCGAAGCGCCCGCGCAAAAGGAGTCCACTTAAATGCCCACAGCAGCCGGCTTCATCTACAGCCAGATACCCTCTCCCCTCGGTACTCTCCTTCTCATCTGCAACGAAGAGGGTGTCCTTGGCGGACTTCATTTCGGCGGTGACGAAGCTCGCATGCATCAGCAATTCTCGCGGCACCACGGCGAAGGCGGCTACACCCTCGCCTCAGGACCCGCACCCGCCACTATTACCGAGGCGCTGGAGGCCTATTTCGCGGGGGATATTGAGGCGATCGAGAACATCCCTGTTCTCGCCGACGGCACCGAGTTCCAGCAGCGGGTGTGGGCCGCCTTGCGCCGTATCCCCGCGGGAAATACGGCTACCTATGGCCAAATCGCAAGGGAGATCGGCCAACCCACCGCCGTGCACGCCGTCGGCCTCGCCAACGGATCGAACCCCATCGGGATCGTGGTCCCCTGCCACCGCGTCGTCGGCGCCGACGGCAAACTCACCGGTTACGCGGGAGGTCTCGAACGAAAGCGTTGGCTTCTCGACCACGAGCAGTACCGGACCACGACGTTCATGGGCGCCGCGGCAGCTCTTGCGGTTTAGGCATATCGGTGCGGTATCCGCGGGCGGCTTGCGTTGCGCGAAGCTCGCCCGCTCTTCGGCCCGGGCGCGGAACCGCGTGACCATGTGGTCTCGGCCCGCGACCGTTGCGACGAAACGGTCGAGCATATGCGTGGCGTCCGGACGGAACGCTACAAGTACATCCGGAACTATCTACCGGAGAGACCGCACCTCCAGCCGAATCGTTACAAGGACGGCAAGGCGGTCATCAAAGCGATTCGGGAGTTACATGCGGACGGCAAGCTGAACCCGGATCAGGAGCGTTTGTTTTCCGGGCCGCGTCCCGCGAAGGAGCTGTATGACCTGGAATCAGACCCCCACGAACTCGCCAACTTGGCGGAGGAAGCTGCTCATCAAAAGACGCTTGAGCAGCACCGCGGACTCCTCGAAGAATGGATCAAGGCTACGAATGACCGTGGTCAGTCTCTAGAAGCGGAAGAGGTTTACGATGCCGACATGGCGGTCTATCTCGGCACCCGGACCGGTCCGCAGCGGGAAATCCTCGAGAAGAATATTGAAACGATGAAGGCTTGGGCCGCTGCAGGCGAGTAGGCGTACTCGTCTGGGATGGTCATGCCGAAGCTGTGAAGCAACACACCACCACTCGAGTCACTCACTACTTTGACGGAACTCCACAGAACAACGGCTCCTGGTGAGACCGTCAATGTCGGCGTGATCTCTGATACGCATGGACTGATGCGGCCAGAAGCGCTGGCGGCGTTGGAGGGAAGCGACCTGATCGTCCATGCCGGGGATATGGGCTCGCCCGACGTGATCAGCGCCCTGGAAGGCATTGCTCCGGTGCATGCGATTCGGGGGAATGTGGACCGTGATGATTGGGCGATGCAATTTCCCGAGACACTGGCTGTGGAGGTCGGAGGCGTGTGGCTGTGGATGCTGCACGACCTCAACACACTGGATCTGGATCCGGCGAGGGCGGGTTTCGCGGCCGTAATTTCGGGGCACTCACATCAGCCGTCACAGAAGTGGAAAGACGGTGTGATGTATCTAAATCCCGGGAGCGCGGGGAGGAGGCGGTTTCGGCTGCCGGTTTCGTTAGCTCGGTTGACGGTAGCAGACGATGAGCTACAAGTCGAGATGGTGGAGCTGGAAGTGTAGCCTTGCCCGGCGGCGTGGGAAAGGGGACCGAGTGATCGCTACAAAGGTATGTTGCCGTGCTTCTTGCGCGGCATCGTGTCGGCCTTGTTTTCAAGCATTCGCAGCGCGGCGATCAACTTCGGTCTCGTGTCGCGCGGCTGGATGACCTCGTCGATCCAGCCTTTCTCCGCCGCGGTATAGGGGTTCGCGAAGCGATCCCGAAACTCCTCGATTTTTGCCTGGCGGAATGATTCGGCCTGATCGCCGGCTTCCGCGATCTCACGGCGGTAAAGAATGTTGACGGCTCCCTCCGGGCCCATCACCGCGATTTCGGCGGTGGGGTAGGCGTAGTTGACATCCGTACGCAGGTGCTTTGAGCCCATCACACAGTACGCGCCGCCGTAGGCCTTACGCGTAATCACGGTGACTTTGGGAACAGTCGCTTCGGCATAGGCGTACAGCAATTTGGCGCCGTGCTTGATGATGCCGCCGTACTCTTGGGCCGTCCCGGGAAGAAAGCCCGGCACGTCCTCGAAGGTGACGATTGGGATGCTGAAGGCGTCGCAGAACCGAACGAAGCGTGCGCCTTTGAGCGATCCGTTGATGTCGAGGCAGCCGGCCAGCACTTCGGGCTGATTCGCCACAATGCCCACGGTCTTGCCGTCGAGGCGCCCGAAACCAACAACGATGTTCCGCGCAAAATGTTCCTGCACTTCGAAGAAGTAGCCCTCGTCGACGCAGCCATGGATGATGCGTTGGATGTCATACGGCTGATCGGACTCCGCCGGGACGACCGAGTCGAGTTGGGGCTCGGTGCGGTCAGGGGAATCAGTGGTGGCCCGGACAGGCGCATCGTCGCGGTTGTTCGAGGGTAGAAACGTCAGGAGCTCGCGGATCATCTGAAGGCACTCTTCATCCTTCGACGCAATGAATTGCGCGACGCCGCTGATTTCATTGTGGGTGTGCGCCCCGCCGAGTTCCTCCTTCGTAACGTCTTCGTGTGTGACGGTCTTGATGACGTCCGGACCGGTGACGAACATGTAGCTCGTCCGGTCCACCATAAACGTGAAGTCCGTGATAGCCGGGGAATAGACCGCGCCTCCGGCGCACGGTCCCATGATGGCTGAGATTTGTGGGACGACTCCACTGGCCAGGGTGTTGCGGAGGAAGATATCCGCATAGCCGGCCAGCGAGGCAACACCTTCCTGGATTCGGGCGCCGCCTGAATCGTTCAACCCAATGATCGGCGCGCCGGTTTTCATCGCAAGGTCCATGACCTTGCAGACCTTGGCCGCATTTTCGAGAGAGAGCGAGCCACCGAAGACGGTGAAGTCGTGCGCGAAGACGTAAACCAGTCTTCCTTCGATCCGCCCGTAACCGGTGACGAAACCGTCGCCGGGAATTTTTTGCCGATCCATACCGAAGTCGCGGCATGAATGCGTCACCAGCCGGTCGACTTCCTGAAAGCTGCCCTCGTCCAGTAGAAAGTCAATCCGCTCGCGGGCTGACATCTTGCCGGCTTGGTGCTGCCGTTCTGCCCGCTCAGATCCACCTCCCGCACGGGCGGCTTGGTTTCTTTTTTCCAGTTCAGCGAGCTTCTCTTCGAGTTTCATGGGCCTTGAGAAGGGTCGTACGAGATCGAGCTACCCAGAGTAACAGAGCACCGGACAGACTGTGCCGCCCCGGCATGTCATGGGTGCGCGACAAGAAAGTGAGGCAAATGGGGTGCGTGGTTGGGGGCGTTATGCCGTGCGTATATACAGTTGAGCCATGAGTAGTCGAGGTGAACACGCAGATCTGCCAGGCGCAACAGCGGCTTGCTCGATCTCGAAGCGGTCGCACAAGCCACTCGCGACGCGTTGCATCAAGCCGGCGCGGGCGTGCTCCAGACGTTGCTCAACGAAGACGAGCCCAGCCAGCCGCGGCGGCCCTGCGCTTGCGGTGGACAGGCGCGCCGCGCCGGCCAGCGCCCGAAGAAGATCGTTACGATACTGGGCCGGATCGTTGTCGATGGGCCACGTCACGTGCGTCCGAGCTGCTGGCGTTTTTGGAACTGGAGGCGTAAACTTCAGTTGGTCCCGGCCGCGGTTCCGGTTCCGATTCTGAATCCGGTCAGCTTGGGAAATCAACATGCAACGTAGAGCCTTTCTGAAAAGCAGCGCCGGTGTGGCCGCAGTCGGCGCCTCCGCTTGCGCTACAACATCCAATAGCGCGCCCGCCAGCGACATTCGCCGCGTGCTCATTACGTCCGCCGAGCATCCGCTTGCGTCCGTGCTCGCTGATCACCTAGGTACGTCGTACGAAATCCTCCTCACCGGACTCAACGGGACCGAGTCGAAGCACCCGTTTCAGCAATGCGATCTCGGCCACGAGGAGCCGACCGACGAACTCGTCGAGGGGATCGACGCCATTGTGCATCTAGGCGAGCCGCTGCCGGACGACGACATGCACCAACAGATCGACCATCTCACCCGCCGCACGTACAACCTACTGCTTGCCGCCGCCAAAGCCGGCGTTCAGCGGGTTGTGTACCTCAGCACCCTGGACATCATGACCGCCTACGACCCACAGTTCCTCGTAAACGAGTCGTGGCAGCCGCGTCCGGCGCTCACCGGCCCCTCGCTGCCGAAGTACCTCGGCGAATACACGTGTCGCGAGTTCGCGCGCGTCGGCCGGTTCCCGATCATTACGCTACGCCTTGGAAAGGTCGTGCCCTCGATTGATATGAGCAGGGACTCGTTCGACCCTATCTGGGTGGCCGGAGAGGATGTCGTACAAGCGGTCCGATCCGCCCTCGAGAAACAATTCGAGGACACGGGTTCGAGCCTCTCGCGTTGGTCCGTTCTGCATATCTCGTCCGGATCCGACCAGGCCCGATTCGACTCCAATCGAGCCAAAGGCGTCCTCGACTACGAACCGGCCCACAACGGATAAACACCACAGGAGATCCGCAATGAAAGCTCTAATCCTCGGCGCAAACGGCTACCTCGGCCCTCATGTCGTCAAGGCTCTCGAAGCCGATCACGAATTGCTGATCACCGACATCAAACCGCCTCCCTCAGAGACTCCACATCCGTTCCGCATCGTCGACGTCACGAATCTCGAGCAGGTCGTGGAAGCCGCCGAGGGCATGGACACCATCATCAATCTCTCCGTCCTCCGGCCGCACCGCGTGTTGGCCTTCGGAGTGAACATGACCGGCTGCTACAACATGATGCTGGCCGCCGTCGAGCACGGGATCCGGCGCATCATCAACACAGGCCCGCACTTCACCGTGACAGGTCCTCCCTACGAGGGCTTCGACTTCGATATCGGCCCCGACATTCCGCCGCAGTCAGGCATCAACCTCTACGCTCACTCGAAATCACTTGGGCAGGAAGTCTGCCGCATCTTCACCGAGCACCATGACATCTGGGTGCAGGATTACCTGTTCTACAACTTCCGCGACCCGGCCGAGCTGAAGCCCGGTGGAGGCGGTGTGCCGTTCCAAATCTCCTGGGCGGATGCCGGCGAGATCTTCCGCCTGGGCCTCGAGATCGAACTCGACCAACTACCGTCGAAGTGCGAGGTCTTCCTTTGCTTCGGCGACATGCCGCACGGCAAGTTCAACAACGACAAAACGAAACGGATCCTCGGCTTCCAGCCCAAAGACGATCTTGCCATTCAGTGGACCAGACCATCATGAAACGACTCCCGAACCCACACAATATCGACCGGCGGCGTTTCCTCCGGTCAGCCTCGGGCGCCGCACTGTTCGGCGGCCTACTGGCTTCGACAAGCGACTCGGCGTACGCCGCGAAGAAGACCGCTGATTCCGTCTTCGGCGATATCCGGATCACCGACATCGAAGTCCACGACATCACTCTGGAATACAACGATTGGATCGCCTACCAGCTCAATCACTACTACGGACCTCGCGAGCGAACGATCTACCTCGCCCGCACGAACAAGGGTATCGTCGGCCTCGGTGAAGGCCAGAAGGAAGCCAGCGAAGTCGTCGAGAAGTACATCGGCACAAGCCCGTTCGACTGGGTCGGAGACGAGACGTCGCTCCCCCTAGGCACGGCCATGTATGACCTGATGGGCAAGGCGGCTGGCGTACCCGTCTACAAGCTCTTCGGACAGCGCTACCGCCGTTGGGTGCCAGTCTCGTCGTGGACGGTTTCGACCCATCCCAAGCGTATGGCCGAAGCCGTCCAGAAATACTCAGCTCAGGGTTACACCTGGATGAAGTTTCACCTCTCGCCGTTCGAGAACGTGCTGGATCAAACCGCGGCCATGCAAGCGGTCGCCCCCAAGGACTTCAAGATCCACTACGACTTCACCATGGGCGGTTCCGAGGATCATATGTTCGACCTGCTCGGGCGGCTCGCCGAGTACCCGATAGCCGGCTGTTTCGAAGATCCGCTCGAACCGAATGAGATCGACGGCTATGTCGAACTACGCAAGCGCCTGAAGCTCCCGCTCGTGCTTCACCACAATGCGATGGGCTTTACCTACTCGGTTCTGCATCGCGCCGCCGACGCGTACATGATGGGGCACTCAAGGATCGGCAAGGCGGTACGTAGCGCCGGAGTCTTCGAGGCCGCCGAAATGTCCTTCATGCTGCAAAACGTTGGCGGAAACATGACCCGCGCGATGACGACTCACATGCAAAGCGCCTTCAAGGCAGCGAGCTTCCACTTCATCGATTCGTCGGAGACGTGCAGGTCGGATGTCGTCAACGAACACCTAGGCCCCGTGAACGGCCTGATCCGCGTCCCCGAAAAGCCCGGCCTCGGAGTAACCATTAACGAAGCGGAACTCGATCGCCTCGGCAACCTGAAGCTCCCCGCGCAGCCCAAGTGGATCATCAAGACCTCGTTTGCCAACGGAACGAAGATGTTCAACATCGCCGACCCGAACAACTCAATCTTCATGGTTCGGCCGGACCGCAACCGCCTGCTCCCCGTCCGTTATGACATGCCTATCACGACGGAATACTGGGACAACGACGGCTCATCGGAATACAAGCAGATGTTTGACCGCATTGAGCGTGAAGGAGTGGTGCTAGTAAAGGGCTGAGTAGCGCCTGTTCGCTACTCGCGCTCGTAGGGCGGGAGCAGGGGGGCGCCCTCCAACACTTCCCTTTCCCATGCTTTCCATTCGTCTCTCAGCGCACCGAAACGGTCGGCTTCATCGACCGATAAATCGTTTCGCTCACCCGGATCTTCATCCAAGTGAAACAGGTGCTCCGCGCCCGTATCATCGCTGAGATACTTCCAGCCATTCTTGACAACCGCACGCTGCAAGGGGCCGCGCGGACGCTGATACCGAAAGTAAACGGCCTCGCGATCGAGGCTTCGCCCGCCTTCAAGAACAGGCAGCAGGCTCACGCCATCCATCGGTCGATCCGGCGGCGGCTCCATACCCGCCAAATCAAGAGCGGTCGCGAACAGATCCATCCCGATCGCCACATCATCGAAAGTCCGCCCGCCGGCACTAACCCCTCTCCACCGCGCGATTAACGGGCTGCGAATCCCCCCTTCCCAAAGCGTAGCCTTGTGCCCGGAGAAGGGAGCATTGCGAGCCACAATCGGCAGGCCGCCGTTGTCGCTCATAAAGAATACCGCTGTATCATCGTCCAGCCCCGCTTCGTCAAGTTTCGCGAGCACACGCCCGATGTTGCTGTCCATCACCTCAACCATGCTACGGAAGACCGCGCGCGTGCGATTGACCTTGCGGGCTACCTCTTGGTTGCCGGCGGTCAAGCGATGTTCAGGGCCCTGGAACGGGTCGTGCGGCGCGTTAAACGGAAGATAGAGAAAGAACGGCTGCCCGGCGTATCGATCGATGAACTTGATCGCTTCGTCGGCGATCAAATCGATGAAGTACCGTTCATCGAAGAACTCCGCTTCACCCCGCCAGAGGTCGTGATTCTCCAGCCGATCTGTGTGGGAAAAATAGTCGATGTTCCCGGCTACGAAACCGACAAATTCATCAAACCCGAAACGTGTCGGAAAGTGCTCTTTGGGATAACCGAGATGCCACTTTCCGACGATGCCCGTCGCGTATCCGGCCTCCTTCAGAAACGAAGGCAGCAAGCGGTTCGTGAGCGCCATCCCCATACCCCGTTCGGTCGCGTAGATGACGCGGTCAACACCCGTTCGCTGTTGATACTGGCCGCTCAGCAACGCCGCCCTCGTCGGACTGCAAACCGGCCCGTTCGAGTAGGCGTGCGTGAAGCGCACCCCCTCGGCGGCCAAACCATCGAGATGCGGTGTCTTGATGTCCCTAGCGCCCGTGACACCAAAGTCACCGTGACCGAGATCATCCGCCAGGATGACGACGATGTTGGGCTTCCGCCCACGCCCGCCCGACGGTGGTTCATTCAGCGCCGAGCAGGACGCCCAGAATGTGAAGCCGGCCAGGATACCCGGCCAGAGTCGGAAGCGGATTCGGGGCATGCAGTCAAGTTACCGCGAGGCGGAAATCCGGCGCTTCAACGGACTTCCACCCCGCGGTTAGACCCGAGCATAACCCAAACGTTCGCGATCAAAAAGTCCGCGAAGTCGTCCGCATCGGCTTCTCGTGCGGGTCCATCCCGGCCTTGTGGACCGAAACCTCGACTCGGCGGTTCTGTTCCCGGCCCGTACGCGACTTGTTGTCGGCTAACGGCGATTCACTGCCGAATCCCATCACATGAATCCGGTAGAGGGGAATGTCGTGCTCCAGCGTCAAATGCCGGACGACGGCCTGCGCGCGCCGTTCACTCAGCGCCAAGTTGTACTTCACCGAACCAGTCGTATCAGTGAAGCCCTTAAGTTCAATTACGTAGTCCTTTGTGTCGGCGGCGGCCTCCACGACGCTTTCAAGCTGGGTTTTCGCGTCCGGACTTAAGTCGCTGCTGTCGAACCCGAACCGCACACTCTCCTTCGTGACAAGCTGATAGTTGTGAACGTTCCCCAGCCCCTCTTCAAGCTGATCGGCTCGCTCATGTCCTTCTGTAGCGAGGTCGTAGCTGCCGTCCGCTTGCCGTTGAGCCTGCTCCGCTTGCCCGGCTGCCTCATCGGCGGTGCCCTGGGCGCCTAGGGCCCGCTCGTCAACCCGTGACAGTCCTCTTTCGAATTCGTTGTCCTTCTCGCCCAGCTTGGCTATTTCGGACGAGTTATCCGAAGATCGGCCCTCCACCTTGGCGACGCGAGTACCCAACGGATCAACTTGTTTGGCAACGTAGCCCTTCGTGGCGCAGCCCGCGCCCGCTAACACTGCGACAACGATTGCCAGACCCGCAGGCCGGGCTGAAAGCTGTTTCGTCAATGACATGAAACCTCCCCTTGAACGATGCTGTGCCACCCACCCGGTGGTCGAGAAAGCACGACGGTTGCCACTGTGAACCAAGCGACACATCTCATTGACCCGGCTGCTCTTATGTCGTCGGGCTAGAAAGAGCCGGTCGCCAGGCGGCGCCGTAAACAATGCACTGGCAGGTAAGAATTACCGGGTTGCGCCCCGCCGGCTTTCAAAGACATGAACCGCCATAGCGGTTGGGCGAGGGCTAGCTGTGACCTTTCAATAGGTTGTTCATTCGGTCCCGGACCAAGGAAGCTGGAGTTATCCCACAACAGCAACCTTGGAGAGACCGAATGAACATCCATCAGAATGCACGATTGACACCGAAAGGTCGAGCCCTGTTGGTTCGCCGCGTCCTCGGTGGGGAGAACGCACAGGCCGCCGCGGCGGCCTGTGGCGTCTCAGAGCGAACCGTACGCAAATGGCTCGCGCGGTTTCGGGCTGAGGGTCAGGCCGGTCTCGTCGACCGCTCCTCACGCCCCCTTCGCAGCCCGCGCCGCACTGCTGCGCCCAGCGCGGCCCGTGTCGTTGCTCTGCGCCGACAACGTTGGGCCGGCTACCGCATTGCCACTCGTGTCGGAGTCTCTCAGGCCACCGTCAGCCGCATTTTGCGCCGCGCCGGCCTCAACCGCATCCGCGATCTCGAACCCGCCCCGCCCGTGCGCCGCTACGAACACCCCGCACCCGGCGATCTGTTACATCTCGATATCAAGAAGCTCGGCCGCTTCCAGCGCGCCGGTCATCGCGTCACCTCCGACAAATCCCACCGCTGCCGCGGCGCCGGCTGGGAATTCGTGCACGTCGCCATCGACGACCACTCCCGTGTGGCTTTCTCCCAGATCCTCTCCGATGAGCGGAGCGACTCCGCCGTAGCTTTCCTCAATGCTGCCGTCGGTTACTATCGCTCGCTCGGCGTCCGCATCCGCCGCCTGCTCACCGACAACGGCTCTTGTTACCGCTCCCGGCTCTTCCGCGATGCCTGCCGTCGTCTCGATATCCGTCATCGCTTCACACGGCCTTACACGCCGCGCACCAACGGCAAAGCCGAACGCTTCATCCAGACCGCTCTGAGAGAATGGGCTTACGCTCGCTCCTACTGCTCATCCCAGCAGCGCGCTGCCCATCTGTTACCCTGGCTGCACGACTACAACTGGCATCGCCCTCACGCCGCTCTCCGCTATCGTCCGCCCTTCTCCAGACTCATGCTTCCTATGAACAACCTGTTGACACTCCACACCTAGCTGCTGAGTTGAATCTGGAGCGGAGGCCCCATGTCGTAGGTCGGTGGCTTGCGGTTCGCAATCAAATCTTTCTGCTCGGAGATGGCGGTTACAAGCAGCGGCATGCCGATGGTTGAGTCGCAGTGACAGTTGACCATTTGGGCTCCTTTGGCGAGTTTGCCCCAGCTTTGCGATTCCTCGAAAGTGCAGCCCGATAAACCTCCCCAGTGCGGGGCGTCGGTGACGACTTGGACGCCGTAGCGGTGACCGGTTTTATTCTTGTTCATCAGGATGGCCACGACTTCCGTCTGCTGGACGTAGTTTTTCGGCGTCCCGCCACCGAAGTAGATGACCCCGGTGGCGGTTGAGTCAGCCACGATGTTCGTGATTTCAAGCACGTCCGCCATCATGTCGAACATGAGGCGGTTCTCGCCGCGGTGGCGGCTCTCGGCAACTCCGATGCCGATCGAGCTGTCTCCGATCGCGGGGCAGAACAGCGGCACACCGCACCGGGCCGCGCTGGTGACGATGCCGTCTTCGGGGCAATCCCCGCCGATCTCTTTGCCCAGCAGATAGAGGAATTCACGCGTCGTATAGGGACGGGTTTGATCCAGGCCCGCCGCGAAACTACCGATCCACAAGTCGTGTTCGCGGAAGCGGACCTCGTCGGCGAGGATGTCGTACATGCGATCGACCATGTGGTCGCCGAGGTTTTCGTCGTCCATCTCGGGGTGGCCGAGGTAGTGATAGAAACCCTTTGTTTCGTGAATATCGTGAAAGAAATTGGCGCCCGTGGAGGTGAGAGCATCGATGAGACGATTCTCGATCATGAATTTGACGAGGTTGCGCATGCCTCCGGGGACCATCGCCCCGGACAGGCCCATGAGGATGGTGCACTCCGGATCAGCAAGCATCTGCTTCCAGACGTCGAAGGCGCGGCCGAGTTGGCGTCCCTGGAAGCCTACGTAGCGCATCTTGTCGAGAACGGCGGAGGCGGACGCGGCGCCGTCGATGGTGAAAGGCTGCGTCGGTTCCGAAAGGATTTCTTCTTTGCTATGTCTCATCTTCTTCTTGCGTTGGCGGAAGGGTGGTCATGATAACAGAAACGTCGGTACAGCTTGCGTGAAGACCACCCGACCCGGAGAATAAGGGGACGGTCAGGGATGTTGAAGACCGCAGCGCGTGATGACGAGCACACCCAGCCCCTCGGCCACGTTTGACGACGTGGCATTGGCCGTCCAGGCCAAGCAGGGGGACAAGCGCGCCTTCACTGAATTGGTCGACCGCTACGCACGGCGGGTCTTCCGGGTGGCGCGGCACATCACCAAGAACGACGAGGACGCCGAAGACGTGTTGCAGGATACGTTTCTCAAGGCGTATTCGCGACTCAACCAGTTCGAGGGCAACTCGAAGTTTTACACCTGGCTCGTACGCATCGCGGTGAACGAAGCGCTCATGCGGATGCGGCGCGGGAAGAATCGCGTGACGGTCTCGCTCGACCAGGAATTGCAGACCCAGGACGGATCGCTCAAGCGCGACCTGCCGGCGGATACAGAAGACCCGGAAGAGAGTTTAGGCCGCACGGAGCTACGGGAGGGCCTGACGGAGGCGATCGACAGCCTCTCTGAAACATATCGGCCCGTGTTTGTATTGCGGGATGTGGATGGTTTGTCAACGGAAGAAACGGCGGAGATGCTGGACCTTTCGATCTCAGCCGTGAAATCACGTCTGCTGAGGGCGCGTTTGCAGCTCCGCCAGAAGCTGCGGCGGTTCTTGAAAAAGGATGGCAGTGACCAAGAAAATCACGTGTAAGGACTTCCTGGAGCACGTGTCGGATTACGTGGACGGGGCAATGGAGCCGGACCTGCGGGTCAAGCTGGAAGCCCATTTGGCGAAGTGCCCGGACTGCTGGGTTGAATTCGACGAGACGAAAATGACAGTCGAGATCATCCAGCATGTCGAATGTCACCCGCTGTCCCCTGACGTTCACCGCCGACTGCTCCGGACCCTCGAAAACCACTGGAGCCGCTAAGCATCCCGCTTCAGGCATAGCCCGCCCGAGGACGCTCGTCCGGGCGGTGTAAATTTTCTTTCTGAGCGAACCCCTTTCACGCATTTCGACGTAACCAACTCTTTAGGGATCGGGTCTAAGCCTAATGAAGGAACCCGACGGGGGGCCGGTTTCCTGCAAGGGGAAACGGTCCCGTGCCCGATCGCTCCTTGGTGCATAAAGGGCGCCACGAACGGAGGTTCATCTCTATGTCGGTAGGGGCCGTACAGTCATTTCCGCTTAGACCCGTCTGGGAAGATCCGTTGGATATCCTTCCCAGGCGCAAGCCACAGGATTTTACGAAGGATCAGACCATTTACACGCCCGAAGACCGCGCACATAGCTTGTTTCTCGTGGTCAGCGGGATGGTGAAGGTGAGCCGCATCTCTCATTCCGGCCGGGAGACCGTGCTCGATTTCCGGGGCCAGGACTGCTTCTTCGGTGAATCGTGTCTGTTGGCCGAGCCGTACCGCGGCGAGATGGCGGTGGCTCAAGAAGGCACGTTCCTGATGGAGTGGAGCGCGAGTGATTTGCACGAGATCATGATGCGTTCACCGGCGCTCGGTCCATCGCTACTGCGTATGGTGGCGGCGAAGCTCCACGACATGGAGGACCGGGTCGAGAGTCTGGCGACAGACCAGATTCCGCAGCGGTTAGTGAAGGTCATCATGCGGCTGGGGGACATCTTCGGTGAACCCTCAACCGGATCTCAGGTTCACTTGATGCCCGTGACACACGAGTTGCTCGCGAAGCACGTCGGGACGTCGCGAGAGATCATCACGCAGCACATGAGCCAACTTCGGCGCAAAGGGTTGCTGATGTATTCACGTGCCGGAATGGATTTCGATCCCGGCGCGTTGCGGCGGGCGTTGCTTGAGAATTAGTTGCCGCCGGCCGATCGCCCCAACGATCAGTTTCCCGGGAAGCCCATCTTCTTGACGAGGGCGGGGTACGCCGCATGTTTTCGCATGGGGTCAAAAAAGGGCTCACACTGCAGATAGACTAAGCTGGCTTCTCTGTCCTCATACGCCTGATTGAGGAACTCCATCGCCTCGTCTTCATGCCCCAGGGTCATTTCAAGGATGGCCCGCGTGAAACCTGGAATGTGGCGCCGGCCCGCCGCGGCCACGACTTCCTTCACTAGGCTATGGGCCTTGTCGTGTTCGCCCATTTGGGCGTAGACGACGGCCCGGGTGGTCCATTCACGAAGTCGTTCGCCGCCGGAGAGCTTCGAGAGCTTCCCCAAGCTTTCGAGCGCCTCCTCATACCGGCCGAGAAGCCCGTAGGTCACGCCCAAGTCGAAGTAGGTTCCCGCGAAGAGGGGATCGAGTTCGATCGTCCGCTTGAACTGCTCGAGGGCTTCGTCGTAGCGTCGATTGAAATGGAGAATGCGGCCGACACCGGTGCTGATGATCAGTGACAAGGGATCGAGTTCGTGCGCGCGGCGGACCTCGTGGAGTGCTTCCTCGAGCCGTTTCACCTGAGCCAGGAACATAGCGTACTGGTGATGGCCGTTGGCGTAGCCGTCGTTGAGTTCGATCCCCTTGCGAAACTCTTTGTCCGCCTCGCTCCAATTCCAATCCTTGCGGCAGTGAACGAGACCGAGGGCAGTGTGGGCCTCGGCGCAGGAGTCGTCGAGGGAGATGGCATGCACGGCGGCTTGCTTGGCTTTCTCGAGTGACTCAACTGGATTCGAATCGGGATAGCCGCCGGCGCCGAGTAGGATGTGTGCCTCGGCCAGCCCCGCGTAGGAGAGGGGAAAGTCGCAATCCTCACAGGCGGTTTGCTCGAAGCACTCGATGGCTTTGCGCAGGCCTTCTTGTGTCCGGTGGTTGAGGTGGTAGCGGCCTTGGAGGTAAGTGTTGTACGCCTCGATGCTATGGGGGCGTTTCTGCGGAGCGGCGGCGATTTGTCCGGTCAGTTTCGCGCTGAGGGCTTGGACAACGGCTTCCGCGATCTCATCCTGCACGGCGAAGACGTCTTTCATCTCCCGATCGAAACGTTGCGACCAAAGATGATATCCGTCCGCGACGTTAATGTGTTGAACGGTGATGCGGAAATGGCCACCGAGCTTGCGGACACTGCCTTCGAGGACGGTTCTCACCCCGAGCTTTTCGCCGATCTCTCGAACGTCGTAGGCCTGTCCTTTGAAGCCGAACGACGAGGTTCGTGAAACAACTTTGAGGCCTTTGACGGTCGTCAGCGCGTTGGTAATCTCTTCGCTGATGCCGTCGCAGAAGTACTCCTGGTCGCTATCCGGGCTCATGTCGACAAAGGGCAGAACGGCGATCGTCGGATCGGGAACCGGTACCGCCCGGCGACGCGTAGTGGTGACACGCAGCTCTTCGCGGACGGCCCGGAGATCGTCGAGAATGCCTTCGGCCGAGTCGTAGCGGTCTTCGGGCTCCTTCTGGAGGGCCCGCCGCACGATGCGCTCGAAGCTCGCGGGCAAGTCGGCGGGAACAGGCGCCAGGGTGGGCGGCGGGCTGTTGATGATGTCGTAGATCATGGCATCTGAGCGCTGGCCCGCGTAGGGTACGGCTCCCGTGGCCATCTCAAACAGAACGACACCGAGCGAAAAGATGTCGGAGCGGGGATCGAGTTCCAGGCCCTGTGCCTGCTCGGGCGACATATAGGCAACGGTGCCCTCAGTCGTGTCGCTTTCGGTATTGCCCGAGACGCCGGCCACGAGGGCAACCCCGAAGTCAGTGATTTTGACGCGGCCGTCTTCGGTGAACAGAGTGTTGTCCGGCTTCACGTCACGGTGGATAATGCCGTGCCGATGAGCGTGAGCGAGGCCCGCCGCGATCTGCTGGCCCCACTGGATGATGCGATCGGCCGAAATGTGGTGACCATTTTGCCCTTTTCGGATCCGGGAAGTCAGCGTGCCGCCGGGCATGTACTCCATCGCCATGAACGGTTCGGCCACGGTGTCATCGACCTCATAGATGGTCGCGACGTTGGGATGATTCAGGCGCGATAACGCTCGGGCTTCCTGAAACAGCCTCCCCACGAGATCCGTGGATGCCCGCAAAGTCGGCGAAATAAGCTTCAGCGCAACAAGACGTTCGAGCTTGATATCGCGGGCTTTGTAGACGATGCCCATGCCGCCTTCGGCTACCTGTTCGACGATTTCGTAGTGAGAGATGGTCTGGACGGCCATGGCCAAAGTTGTTGGTCCATTCATCTTACCCTCGGGACACAAGTTCGTTCGAGCCCGACCCACCGGAACGGGCATCTATGCAAGAGGACCGGAGAAGTCTCGTTCGCTATGTCACAATGTGATTTGGATAGAGAAAGACCCATGAATGACGTAGAACCCAAGGAAACAGCGGGTGCCGTGCCGGGCCTGCCCGGCGAGCCTGCTCCCGTTTCCGACGCGGAAGCAGCCGCCTTCGAGGAAGAGTTTGATCTCGATGAGTTGACGCATGATTGGGAGGCGCCCGAACCGAAGACGCCCCGGCCGACGGAGGGCATCCTCCAGGGCACGGTCGTCAGCGTTCGCGACGACGGGCTTTTCGTGGACGTGGGCCGGAAATCGGAAGCGTTCCTGCCGATAGAGGCGGCCCGCAACCTGGGCTCCGACGGGGATGAGCTCGACCTGGCCGTCGGTGATTCCGTCCAGGTATCGATCACCGGACGGTCTCCAGACGGGTATCAGACCCTGTCGCGGGTGGTTGCCGAGCGCCCCAAGGATTGGTCGCAGTTCGAAACGGCGTTCCAGAACGCTGTCGCCATCGCCGGTACCGTCAAGGAAGTCATCAAGGGCGGTTTGCATGTCGACGTTGGCGCACGCGCCTTTATGCCTGCGTCGCGGACAGGTGTGCGCGACGCGGCCGACCTCGAGAAGTTGGTGGGCCAGGAAATTCGCTGCCGCATCATCCAGCTCGATGTGGATGACGAGAACATCGTTGTCGACCGGCGCGTGATTCTCGAAGAAGAGCGCGACCAGGAGCGACAGTCGACGATTGCCGGGCTTCAGCCCGACATGGTGGTCAAGGGCGTGGTGCGCAACCTTCGCGACTTCGGAGCTTTCGTGGATTTGGGAGGCGTAGACGGCTTGCTGCACGTGTCCGACCTCGCGTGGGCCCGCGTGAAGGACCCCTCCTCGGTGCTGTCGGAAGGACAGGAACTCGACGTCAAGATTCTGAAGGTCGAGAAGGGCGGCGAGAGGATCTCAGTCGGACTGAAACAATTGACTCCTGATCCGTGGACGCTAATCGGCGAGAAGCTGAACGTGGGCGACCGGGTTCGGGGAACGGTGACGCGGCTGAAGGATTTCGGCGCTTTCGTCGAGATCGATCCGGGCGTCGAAGGGCTGATTCACGTCTCCGAGATGTCGTGGGCCCGCAAAGTGCGGCATCCTCAGGACCTTCTCAAGATCGACGACCAAGTCGAAGCAGTGGTACTCGAGATGAAGACCGCCGAGCGACGCATCGGCTTGGGCCTGAAGCAGGCCTTGGGCGACCCCTGGGAGCGCGCCGCCAACGAACTGATGCCTGGTTCCGTTGTCGAGGGGACGGTCCGGAATGTCGCGAAGTTCGGGGCGTTTGTCGAGGTCCTGGATGGGGTGGAAGGCCTGGTACACGTTTCGGATATAACGGCGGAAAAGAGACTCGATCATCCCAGCGAAGTGCTGAAGCTGGATCAGAGGGTGAAGGCCGTTGTCCTCGAGTTGGATCGAGAGAAACGCCGACTCAAGCTGGGCATGAAGCAACTTGAGCCGGACGAGCGGGATGACTTTCTGGCTTCCTGCGAAGTGGGCGACAGCGTGACGGGCCGCGTGGTTCGGGTGAAGAAAAATCAGGCCGTCATCGAACTCGGGGAAGGTGTAAAGGCGGTCTGCCCGATCACGGATTCGCTGGCGACGGCTTCCGCTCCGCGGGAGCAGGCGAGCGGAGAGGCGAGCGCATCGTCTCTGGGAGCGATGCTCCAGGCCGCCTGGAAGAGCGGCGACAAGGGCGTCGGAGCCGCCGGCGCGGACGAGCCGCTTAAGTCGGGGCAGGTACGTAGTTTTCGAGTAGCGAAGCTAGATGCTTCGCAGAAGTTGATCGAGTTGGCACTCGCATAGGTTCGCTGCCGCCGGCATACATCGGCGCCTTACGGTGTCCAGGCCCCGGCCGGGCGCGATATTTGTACGAAACAGTAACCGATTCGCAGGGGAATCAACATGTTCAAACTGACAGGTGCGGCGTTGACTGCTTTCCTTCTCGCTTCTCTCCTCATCGCGTGCGGAGGAGTGGAAACCGATTCCGAGACAACACCCGAGGCAATGGAGGACCATGGCGCGGGCGCCGTTGTCAAGCTCGATCCGGCTCTGGATGCGATTGTTCCGGCTGACTACAAGATCGAAAAGTTGGCTGACGGTTTCATGTTCATTGAGGGGCCGCTGTGGATCGGCGGGGATGATCCGCACCTGCTGTTCAGCGATGTCCGGGGGAACGCCGTCTACAACTGGAATGCGAGGTCGGGCGAGGTGAGTGACTTCCGCAAGCCGGTTTACATGGGCGAGTACGAGGAAGGCCGCTACATCGGGTCGAATGGGCTGACACGCGACCACCAGGGCCGGTTGATCATCTGCGAGCATGGCAATCGGCGCGTTCTGCGCATCGAAAAGGATGGTTCGGAAACAGTCATCGCCGAGAAGTACGAGGGCAAGAAGCTCAACAGCCCGAACGATATCGTCTACAAGTCGGATGGTTGGGCGTACTTCACCGATCCTCCTTATGGGCTGGCGGGGCAAGACGACGATCCGGCCAAGGAACTTGCCTACAACGGCATCTTCCGGCTCAGTCCCGAAGGCGAGCTGGAACTGCTGAACGATCAGCAGACGCGTCCGAACGGCATCGCTTTCTCGCCCGATGAGAAGACGCTTTATGTCGCCAATTCCGACCCGGACCACAAGGTCTGGATGGCCTACGGCGTGAAGGATGATGGCACGTTGGATGCGGGCCGGGTATTTGCTGATGCGACTGCCCAGACAGCCGAGGGTCTTCCGGACGGGCTCAAGCTCGACAAGCAGGGGAATCTCTATCTGACGGGGCCGGGCGGAGTTTGGATCTACAATCCCGAGGGCAAACACGTCGGCAGCATTCAGCCGGATGAAGTCCCTGCCAACGTTGGTTGGGGGGATGACGGCAAGACGCTCTACATGACGGCGCGGACGGGGCTGTATCGGATCAAGCTGAAGGCTGAAGGCGTGATGCCTTAAGGCTTCGGAGGACGGTCTCAGAAGTAGCGAGCCGGCTGTCATCATGGCTCTTTCCGTGCCTTTATAACCCACCTAGATTGGTGCTACGCGACCACACCTAAGATCCGAAGTTTAACCGCCGGCTTCGTCGCCGTTGCCGTTCTCGCCGTAGTGTCGGGTGGCGCTGCTCTCACGGGCGCCACACTGTCTACGGTGCCGATGAACGGCGTGCCGGACCTCGTGCCTGTAGGCGAGGGCGCTGTTTTCGACCATCATTCGTGACGAGCAAGGCGTTACGATTACGATCCATACCACCAACCTCGACCCAGGCCCTCACACTGTCTGGGCGCTGATTTGGAATGCCCCGGAGGACTGCCAAGGCGAGGGGCCGATTGCTTGCTCGCCCGGGGTGGACGTGCCCGAGAGCGTTGCATTCGGCGCGGGCGCCATCGTTGGCGCTTCGGGAAGGGGCAACTTCGGTTTTCGGCTTAATGTCGGTGACACAAGCGCAGTCATCGGCGGCGCCGTACGGGCCGGTTTGACGAACGCGCTTGGGGCGGAAATCCACGCTGTCATCGCTGACCACGGTGAAATCATTCCAGGAGAAACCCAGGTACAGCTCAGTACTCCGGCGGCGGCGGTCCTTGTCCGATCGTACAGGGTGTCGCGCACGTTGTCGGGGGGCAGGAGGACGTCGGAATGCAGTTGAAGGCTATCAAGCAGCTTCTTCTTAACCGTGTCGCCAGTCGTGCCGGCATTCCGGTTCAGGTGTTGAACCCGTAAGCCGCGTCGGAGACTGCACAGCCACCGAGATCCCGCCCGGCGAGACTGATTTGGTTCGCGCCGGGCGGGGTCGACTGACGGCGAAGTCACCTATAGTCGGGATGGATTCTTTTGAAGCGCGCGAGCGCCGCGGCCACGGATTCGAAAGGCCTTGTGGAGAGCTAGAGGAAGCTCACCATGATTGTGTTCGCCACGACGCCGTCAACGGTTAGGACGATCTCCACGGGGCCCCTTCCGATGAAGCTTCTCGGAATGGGTCCAATGTTGACTTGATCGAGGCCGAGGAAGCCCGGCGCCGCGGCAAACGCGAGCACAGGCACCGCTTCGCCGTCAATGGTGGCGGTGATCTTCTCAACGCCGCTCACCAAGCGGATGGCGGTGCCGAACAGGGCAATGAAGATCTGGTCACCCTCGGGGCCCAGGTCAATCGGGGTCAGTGAGAAGTCGGCCGGATTGAAGGTCAGCTCCAACGGCCCCGCGACTCCTCCCGAGATACGAAGGAACTGGGCGAGGGCGACGGCTTGGTCGGCGGCGTTGAGGAGAAAGAAAACGCCGGGGTTGACGAGCTTGACTTCGATGGGGGCGCTAGAGCTTTCCCCGTCCTCGCGGCGCAAAGTAATCGTAGCCGGTCCGAGGGCGGTAGCGGGATCGACAAAGAAGTTGATCTGGGTTCCGCCCTTGAAAATACCAAACAATCCAGTGGCACGGGTGCTGCCGGCGCTGTCGGTGATTTCGAGGCTCGTGCCGTTACGGATCGTGGGAAGAGGAGACGCTGCATCCACCGAATCTTCGTCGGCCGCGTTGAGGACGAAAGCCGTTGCAATCGAGTCAGGGGCAACCGATGTCGCGAAGCCGGCGGCGTTGACGACCCCCTCGGTCGTGATCAGCGGCAGCGTCGGATCGATGCCCTCGAACTTCACCGCGAATCCGTCGAGATCATCCACTCCCAGGCGCTGGAAAGAGCTGCACGTCGTACGCAGTCGCCCCGTCGGTACGGGGTCATAATTCGTAACCCCGACCATAAAGGCTCCTTCGTGCGGACCCAATGAGACGCTGTGCGCTGTGTCTTCGTTCGAGCTGCCGAAATACGTCGAGCTCGTCAGTTCGCCTTCGGAGCTCATCCGGCTCAAGAATGCGTCGCCCGCCGAGCCACGCAAGAAATCCTGGCCGGCGTCGTCGGTGACGGGGAAGTCCTCGGATTTCGTTTGGCCAACTACGAGAATGTCTCCCCCGCTACTCATGGTCACGGAGTATGCCTTGTCCCGCCTCGACCCTCCGAGGTAGGTGCAGCTCGCGGTCGCGCCCTGCGGGCCGAGCGTGGCGATCAGAACGTCGCCGAAACCGTTGTAGGTGTCGTCAAACGCGGTGGAGCCCAGCGGCCAGAGTCGGCTGGAAAGCGGCCGCGGTGGAAGGAAAGTTAGCGGAGGCCGTCGACCCGGCGACATAGCTGTTGCCGTCGTCGTCGAGACCAACCGCGTAACCGATGTCGTCGCTGCTTCCGCTGAGCAGAGTTGAGAACAGCAGAGCAGAGCCATCGGCCGAGAGGTGTGTCACGAAAGCTTCAAATCCGCCCAACAGTGTCGGCCCCACAACGCCGGTCGTAAGGGGGAAGTTACCTGATTTGGTTTGCCCCGCGACCACTACCGTACCCGTCGAATGAACCGCGAGGTCATGTGCGCCATCAATGCCCGAGCCGCCCAAATAGGTCCCATATTCGAGAGTTGAACCGTCAGGGCTCAGCTTCGCGACGAATGCGCTCCGCTGAATGCCGGAGCGCCGCTCCTGGAAGGCTCCCGTCGTCGTCGGAAAGTTCGAGGAGACAGTGTTTCCCGAAACGTAGGCGCCGCCGTGGTCATCGATCACGATGGCCAGGCCGATGTCGAGGTTTCCACCGCCCAGGAAGGTGGAGTAGATCAGATCCGAACCGTCGGAGTTCAGCTTCAGGATGAAGGCGACGACCGGATCGATGATCAGCGCTCGGCTCGGATCATGTTCGGCCAATTGGAAGCCGACCCGGCCTTGGTCCCGGAAGACATACGAAGCGTCAACCGCCTGTTCAACGCCGTTCTGTGTTTGATACACACGCGGGCGGCGGCTCAGGAGCTCTCCCGATGGGGTATGGAGCACGAGATCTCCATCCCCGCTGATCTCAACCCGTTCGGTACCGTCAAACGCTATCTCAACACTGTCCGGGTCCGCGCCGGGCGATACGACGAAGTCGAATTCCAGTCGCCGGCCGTTGCCATAGAAAGCGACATCAATGCCGGGGTAGACCTCCCGCTGCAGCACTTTCTTGAACTGTGGAATCCCGGTGTGCCAGCGCTTCGAGTCGGATCCTCGGAAATAGTTGCTTTGACCGGCAAGGCGATCGACTCCTTCGAAGACGGCGCCTCCGGTTGCGTTGGCCCAAGTCATTCGGATCGGCGGTTCCGAGCCTGAGCGCAGTTCGACGCCGGTTTCAACAAGCGACACCGTGAGACGAGCCGCTCGAGATATGAACCGCGTTCCCTCTCGTGCTTGTCCTTGGTTGGGTTCAAATCGCAGCGGCATCTCTCCCAATAGACTCAGGATCGCTGTGCGAGATAAATCGGCGGCCGGGGCGTTTGAGTTTGGCAGGGCTACGTTGGCGATCGAGCAGAACAGAATCGATAGAACAATGCTCGACGCCAGGGTATAGGGTATATCGTCGAGGGGGCACTGAGAAGAAATCGATGTAACGGAGGCGAGGCGTTGAGTGATTCATGACCCGTTTTCTTTCCTGTGTTGGCGGAGTTTTTCCGGTTTTGACTTCGACGTTAACGCCAGTCTACACAGGCCCCCGGTCAAAGACAAGAATGTTTTTTGAGGGAAGTGTCGTGATCGGCTCGGCGCGGATAAGCGGGTCCCGAGTGCTTCTCACGTCGTCCGGCATAGACTTGCGCGGGAAGGCGTCGTGGCTGCGGAGAATTAGCGGCTACCATTTCCACCAGTTGGTTAGCTGGTTTTCCAGGGCTTGGCGGGCGGCGGCGAATTGGGGCTGGTCGGCTACGTTTTGCTTTTCGACTTGTCCCCCGTCCATTTTGTAGAGCTCGGTTGGGTGGGACTCGTTGAGGATGAGCTTCCACTGTTGATTGCGGATCATCTTTGAGCGGTACTTGGGGACGAAGTGTTTCTTGAGCACCTGGGTGTGGCGGGGAACGGCGTCGGTGTCTTTCGGCGTGAGGGTGAGATTGAGCTGTTCGTCGTCTAAATCGTCGAAGCCGGTTGAAGTGTAGATGACGTGGTCGTCGGAGTCGCGCTCGCCATGGATGAAGGGCTTGAGAGAGCGGCCTGGGAGGTCGCTGGGGATGTCTCCTCCGCTCATGTCGGCGAGGGTGGGGAAGAAGTCGATGCCCTGGGCTAGGGCTCTGGTGCGTTGGTTCTTGGGGATGCGTCCGGGGGCCCACCAGATCATGGGGACGTGCAGGAGCGAATCGTAGAGGAACATGCCTTTGCGGACCATGCGATGTGTGCCCATGAAGTCACCGTGGTCGGAACTGAACAGGACGATGGTGTTTTCGGCGAGCCCTTCTTGCTCGAGTGTGTGGAGGAGGCGTCCGACTTGTTTGTCGACGCCCCATTCGATTTGGGCGTAGTAGTAGCGGAGTGTTTCGGTGAGATCGGCGCGGGTCATGCGGTCCTGACCCATGGCGTGGGAGAACTCTTCGAGGCGTTTGCTGAGAGCGCCGGGCGGGACGTAGTCGGGCAGGTGCATATTGGCCGAGAGATAGCGACTGGTGAATTCGGCCGGGGCCATGTAGGGCGGATGGGGATCGAAGTAGCTGACGTGTAGGAAGAAGGGGTCGTTCTTCGAGTTGCGAAGGAAGTCGATGGCGTGGTCGGAGTTGACTTGCGGGTAGCAATCCTCCTCGGGCCAGTAGACGTCGGTGTGCCAGTGCGGGGGAACGGTTCCGTTGTAGGCGCGGAAGGGCTCGCGGTCGCGGATGCTGGCGTAGTCGAGGTTCTTGATTTCGGAGCGTTCGTAGGTGTGGTTCTTGCCGACCCAGCCGGTCTTATAGCCGCGGCGCTGGAAGTACTCGCACATGTTGCCGGACCCGGAAAGGAAAGGGCGGCCTTGGTTGGTGAGGGAGCCGTGCTCGTGCGGGTAGCGTCCGGAGAAGACGGATTTGCGGGAGGGGACGCAGACGGGTCCGTTGACGAAGCAGTTTTCGAAGAGCACGCCTTCGCGCGCCATGCGATCGAGATTGGGCGTGCGGGCGATGGGATGACCGAGGCCGCTCATGGCATCGCCGCGCATTTGATCGCAAAAGATGAAGACGACGTTTGGCGGTGCGTCGGCGGGGCGAGCGGCCTGTAGCGCGGGGGATGAAGCGGCGAGGGATGCGCCGAGGGTGGTTTGTTTGACGAAGTTGCGGCGGGTTGTGCTCACAGGTTTGTGCAATGCGCCGGCCCAGGCAGCGGCTGCTTCCGGCGCGGGCCACGTCAGTCTAGCGCACTCTCTACAATGAGTTCCGGTTTTAGGTATGAATCCTCACCTGGCGCGCATTCGGCTGTTTCCTCTGAAGTCCTTTGACGGGCAGGATGTGGCCGAGGCAGTGGTGTTGCGGTCAGGGGCGTTGGCTCATGACCGGGAGTACTGTTTTCAGGAGGAGGACGGGTCGTTCGTCAACGGGAAGCGGGCCGGCGAGCGGTTGTTAGGGATTCGCCTGGCGCTCGATTTCGGGTTTGGGCGGATTACATTGTCGGATGAGAACGGCTCCACGGCTCTTGCACCGCATCGTCAGCAGGACCGGATTGAGTCTTGGGTCGGCGAGCGCGTGGGTAGGACGGTGCGGCTCGTTCACAATGCCGACGGTGGGTTTCCGGACGACACGGATGCCCCCGGTCCGACGATTGTGAGCAAGGCTTCGCTTGAAGCTGTTAGCTCATGGTTTGGGCTGACCGTCGACGACGTGCGGTTGCGGTTTCGGGCGAATCTGGAGGTGGACGGGGTTCCGGCGTTTTGGGAAGACCGTTTGTTTGGGCCGGACGGCGAAACGGTGCGTTTTCGTATTGGGGATGTGCTGCTGGAAGGGGTGAACCCTTGCGCGCGGTGCGCGGTGCCGGGTATGGATCCGAAGAGCGGGGAGGTTTTGCCGCCGGATTTCGCCAAGGTGTTCGCGGAGAAGCGGCGCGAGGCGCTGCCGGCGTGGGCGGAGCCGGGCCGGTTTGATCATTACTATCGGCTGGCCGTTAATACCCGGATTCGGGAATCGGAGGCGGGGAAGGTTTTGGAGGTGGGCGATTCGGTGGACGTTGTCGGCTGATTGGTGGCCGATTCGCGAAAGGCCAGGCCGCCGGGTTGAGCCGTTGGGTTAAACTGTCCCTGCCGGCGGTGGAATATCCTTTGCGCTGTTAGGACGTGCTCCATGATGAAGTTGACCTTGCGTAAGAGAATCTTCGTTGTTCTGCTTCTGCTTTCTTTGGGCCTTTCGTGCTCGGTAAGTTCAGGCCCTCAGCTTCGGGCTGGGGCGGCTGCTGTCGATATTACGCCCGCAGTGTGGCCGCTGCCGCTGATCGGGAGCTTTAGTTACCGCCCGGCTGATAGCGCTCACGACCCCCTGCACGTGAGGGCTATCGCGCTCGATGACGGTGAGACGCAGCTCGCGATTGCCGTGGTTGATAGTTGCTACGTGCAACGGGACGTTCTGGACGATGCGAAACAGCGCGCTTCCGATCGCACGGGCATCGCGACGAGCAATATGCTTGTGTCGGCGACGCACACGCACAGCGCACCGCCCGCCAAGGCGCGGTATGGCACGCGCGGCGACGAAACTCAGGACCTGAGCGCTAACGAAGAAAAATATTCCGAGCAGCTCAGGGCCGGTATCGCCGAGGCCATTTCGCAGGCCTATGAAGGCCGGGTAGCGGCGGAGGTTGGATGGGGCGCCGGGGAGCTGGCGGAAGAGCTTTCGAACCGGCGCTGGTTCAAGGAAGAGGGAACGATCCCGCCCGACCCGTTTGGCGGTACGACGGATACGGTGCAGATGAATCCCGGGAGGGACGGCTTGGTGCGTCCCGCGGGGCCGGTCGATCCTGAGATCAGCATTCTGTCAGTTCGGACGGCTGACGGGAAGCCGCTGGCGTTGCTGGCCAACTATTCGCTGCACTATGTGGGCGGGATCCCGAAGGGCCAAGTGTCGGCTGATTATTTTGGTGAGTTCGGCAAGCTGATCAAAGAGAAACTGTCGGCGGATGGCGCTGACCCTGGATTCGTGGGCATCCTCTCGAATGGAACGAGCGGCGACGTCAATAATATTGACTTCACGAGGACGCGGCCTCGGCGTGAGCCTTTCGAGCAGATCGGGATTGTGGCGGGCAAGGTGGCTGACAGGTCATATGAGGCGTACCGGTCGATTGAGCATCGCTCGGACCTGACTCTCGCAATGGCGGAACGCATCCTCACGCTTGAGCGGCGCAAGCCGACGGCCGAGGGATACGCACAGGCGAAGAAAGTTCTCACGGTTGAGGACGAATCGACGCTGCCGCGGCGGGCCAAACCTTATGCTCGGCGCGCGATTGATCTTTACGAGGGGCCGGATACGGTGGACGTGAAGCTACAGGCTGTTCGTATCGGCAAAGTTGGCATCACGGCGCTCCCCTTTGAGACCTTCACGGAGATCGGTCTTGAGCTTAAGGACAAGAGCCCTCTTGATCCGATCTTTACCATTGAACTTGCCAACGGAGGGGAAGGCTACCTGCCTACCCCCGAGCAGCACGAACTGGGTGGATACGAGACCTGGCTTGGAACGAACCGGGTCGAGAAACAGGCCTCGGTGAAGATCACCAAGACGCTGCTGGAGCTTCTGAACGAGATTGCGGCCGCTGATTGAGTTCTCGATGTGCGCGACGTTGCCGAGGGTTTTGGTTGTGTTGGGCCTACTCGCCGTGTGGGGTTTCGGGGGTAGCGCGGTGGCTCAGGACAAACCGCTGATCGCCATCGGCGGCATGCTTCATGAGTCGAATACTTACAGCGAGGCTCGAACGGGCGTCACCGAGTTCACCCGCGACGGGCTGTTTCGGGGGGACGAGATTCTCGCGGAATACTCGCAAGGCAATAACGAGATTACGGGCTATATCGAGGGCGCTAAGGAATACGGTTTCGATCTTTATCCAACGATTGTGGGCTGGGCGGTCCCGTCGGGCCGGGTGACGGATGAGGTGCTGGATCTGATCAGCGGCGAAATGATCGAGCGCCTTCGATCACGGCCCGAGCTCGACGGCCTGCTGCTGGCCTTACATGGCGCGATGGTGACGGAATCGTATGATTCCGGTGACGCGGAGGTGGTTCGGCGGCTGCGGGAGGCGATGGGCGCTAATTTCCCAATTGTTGTCACTCATGATTTCCACGCCAATGTGAGTCCTGAGATCGTCGAGCGCTCGACGGCGCTGCTGCGGCTACCTATAAGGAGAATCCTCACATCGATCAACGCCCCCGGGGCCTTCAGGCCGCCCGTATCATTTCGCGTATTGCGCGCGGCGAGGTGCGGCCGACGCAGGCGATCGTGAAACCATGGGTTTACATCACGAAGGTGCATCAGTACACGAAGCGTGCGCCGTTGCTGCCGATCGTCGACGAAACGCGGCGGCTGGAAGAAGATCCGCGCTTCTTGGCCGTCAGCTTTTCGGGGAGCTACCACTATGCGGATGTGCCGAACATGGCGCCGAGCGTGGTGGTCGTGACGGACAACGATCCTGAACTCGCGCGGCGGGAGGCGCAGCGGCTGGCCGACAAGATCTGGGATCTTCGCGACGAGTTCGAGCTGGATTTACCGGATGCTTCGACGGCTGTGCGGCAGGCGGTCGAGAGCGACAAGTTCCCGGTGGTGCTGGTCGAGACGGGGGACAACATCGGCGGCGGGGGGCCGGGTGACGCGACATTCATCCTCAGCGAGTTGGTGCGCCAGAAAGCGAGCGGTTGGGTCGTGGCGATCTATGACCCGGAGGCTGTGGAGCAGGCGGTGCAGGCCGGCGTCGGCAATGAGTTTCGAGGCGATGTGGGCGGCAAGACGAACGACGAACACGGCTCGCCGGTTCGGGTTCGCGGCACCGTTAAACTACTCTACGACGGGCGGTATATCGAGACGGAAGCGCGCCACGGCGGTCGCCGGTATCTCGACCAAGGCGTGACCGCCGTTGTCCATGTCGAGGGGTCAACGCGCGACCTTCCGAACGTGGTGCTGCTCGTCAGCCGTCGCCATACTCCGTTCAGCATTCATCAGCTCACGAGCGCCGGCGTGTACCCGGAGCGGCAGAAGATCCTCGTTGTGAAAGCGGCTGTTGCGTTTCGCGCGGCTTATGAGCCGATCGCGGCCCGGATCATCGAGGTCGATACACCTGGGGACACGACGGTGAATCCGAATAACCGCGTTTACAGGAAGATTCACCGGCCGATGTATGGGGTTAAGTAGCCACGTCGAGGGTTGCTTCCTCCGGCAGGTTGGCGATGGCGGGGGCTCTGCAAATCTTGTGGCATCGCTAGATGGGGAATTTGCCCTGCCGGAGATAGGTTACACTATCAACCCGCATCGGAACTGCAACTCCGGAAAGTGGGGGACAGCGCATACGAACGCTATGCCGATCTTCTATGGAGGTTGGTCAACGCAGGCTTACGCCCGCGGCTCTGAGTGTTGGTGGTGGTGATGATGGCTTCTGGGGTATTTCCCTGGTTGGGTGGGAGTTCGCACCGCTTCCTTTGGGCGCGGCTCGGCTTGTGGTTGGGTGCGGGGGTCCGGGGATTGAGGCTGGTGGGGTTTTCCGCGCCTGGCGGCGCGGGTCGCCGGATTTACGTCCGCCGCTCTGTTTCTGGGTACCGCTCGTTGTCTCTCGCGGCTCGGCTTGTGGATTGGTGATGGGGTCGAGGGGACTTTAGAAGCTCCAGCGTAGGCTGGAGTAGCTTATGTGGGCGTGGTAGTTTTGGTCGCCTATGAAGCGCTCTTCGTAGTTGTAGAGTTGCCAGCCGAAGTTCCACGAGAGGCGGTCGTGGAGGGCGATGGAGAGGCGGGCGGAGGGGGACTGGTAGGTGAGGGGGAAGCTGTTGTAGAAGTTGGTCCCATCGAATTGCACGTTGGGATACGCGGCGTTGAATTCACCGGCGACGGTGTTGCCGCGGCCGTCGCCGGTGTCTTTGGCGATGTTGTAGCCGAGGTAGACGGTGGCGCGCTTGTGAGGCAGGATGCGCGAACTGAAGTAGAGCGTGTTGAGGTTGGATGTGTAGAACGTGCGCGCTTCGGGGACCGGATCGGCGGTCGCAAAAAAGTTGAAGATGCCCGAGGCGGTGTCGATTTCGAGCTTCGTATAGCCGGCGTCGAACATGAGTCGCCCGTCAGGCTTGGTCCACGAACCGTTCGCCGACCAGTGCCGGCTCCGTGAGCTGTGGTTGATGAGCGACGCCGAGTTGTCGTTGTCACGGCTCTTGAAACTCCCGCCGAGTGTAAACCCCTTCTTGCGGTACTGTACGCGAACGGTTTCCGAATGAAAGTCCTTGTCGCTGCGCGGCGTAAACGGCAGATCCGCCTCGCCGAGTTCGGCGTCGAAGGAAACGCGGAGTCCGCTGACGGGAAACCAGCGGAAGCCTCCGACGGCGGAATTGATTTCGTTGTTCTGCTCGAACAAGTCGGTGGAAAAAGTGCCGCCGGGAAAGATGAAATTTTCGCGCGTTTGGATGCGGCGGCGCGAAAAGCGGTAGGCGCCATAAAGGCCGAAAGTGCGGTGCGGGCGGAAGTTCACCTCGCTGGCGTTGGTGATGTGGCGGATGCCGAGGAATTCGAACGAAGTGAGGCGGTTCTCGTTGCTGGTGAGTTCGAGGAAAACGGAGTCGCCGCCGATGCGGGTGTTGTTGACGGACGTGGTGTTGCTGATCGTCCATTGATCGGTGGGCATGAAGACGACGGTAAAATCACCGTTCCCCTGCTTGCGGTCGGCGTCGCCGAAGACGAAGGTCTGGCGGGCGCTGGATAGACTCAGCGCCGGATTGACGGCGGTGATGTCCTCGGAAAGGATGAAGTTGCGGTTCCCGCCGGCATACACGTAGCGCGCCTGGAAGCCGAGCTTGCGTTCTTTCTCGGTGCGAATGGCGACGGTGGTGACCGGTGTATTGCCGTGGATCGGTTCGTCGCGGCGGACGCTACCGACTTGTTGGACGTTGGGCGAGATGAGGGAGAGGGTGGAGGCGTCGCCGAAGATGGGGTCCTCTTTATAGTTGTCGAAGGCTTGGACGAGGGTGATGGCGAGTCCGGCGACGCGGGCGTTAAAGCCGGCGCGGTACTGATTGTTCTCACGGCGGATATCGTTTGAGAAGCGCAGGAAGTTTTCGTCGTCGAAAGCGCCGAAGTTGGTGGCGGTATTCTCGGTGAAGAAACCGGGGCCGGATTGCGAGTTGCGGTCGTAGCCGAGGATGACCTCGAAGCGCGTATTCGGGAAAAGAGTCAGGTCGTGATTCTGAAAGGTACGCTCGGTGCGGGCGGCGCGTTCGCCGTTCCATAGGGACGGGAGTTGATTGAAGTACTGGTTGACACGCATTTGCATGTCGTAGCGGAACCAGCGGTTTTTCTCGAGGCGCAGGCGGGTGGCCTGGTAGGGGTCATCACCGGCGCCGAGGGTGTAGAACGACAGCTCGTCAATCGCGGCCCCGGTTCCCTCTTTGGAGTTGATGCGGAGCTGCCCTTCGAGGAGCGTGACGCCGTTGCCGTAGTTGATGGAGGAGCGGTAGACGTCGTGATTGCCGGAAACGTCGCTCATGCGATAGCCGACTTCGAAGGAGTTCGAGATGGTGTAGGCGCTGACGTTCTGGATTTCGTCCGGCTTGTCGGGCGTAGGTGTGACGACGGGCTGCGCGAACAGGGATACGGCAGCGGCGAGGGTTGCAGCGATCGGCCGGATGAGCGTAGAGAGCTTCATCGCCGGAAGAGGGGGTCCACGTTCGAGCCGTGGATGCGCGAGTGGCAGGTTACGCAGTTTTGAAACTGCGGCTGCGACAGGTCATGGAGACGGCGATTCGGTTCTGGTATCCCGCCGAGACGGGGGCCGAAGCCCATGACGTCGTTGTGGCATTCAAGGCAAAGCGTAAAGACCGCGGGACGCCGCAGCAGGCGAGCGTTGGTGCTGCCGTGTGGGTTGTGACAGGTGGGGCAACCCTCGACCCGCACGGGCGGGTGCTCAAAGGCGAATGGGCCGCGTTTGTCGCTGTGGCACTTAACGCACGGGACGTCGTTGCCGAGCCCGCGCGTGACCATACGCGGCGATTGCGCCGAGCCCCAGGTAGCCATGGGCGCTCCGTGGGGGTTGTGGCAGTCGGTGCAATCGATGGCGCCTTCGTTGACACGATGCTTAAAGGGCAGATCGAAGCGGGCACGGATCTCGGCGTGGCAGGTGTAACAGACCTGGCGCTCTTTATCGGCCAGCAGATGTTGCGGCTCGGGCGAGTTGTGGATCGAGTGGCAATTGATGCAACTGACCTCGCCGGTCGAGTGTGACGAACGGCGGATTTGCATCTTGCCGAAGTCTTTCGAGTGGCAGCTCAGGCATTGGTCAAGAACTTGATTGGGCGGGAGTTCGGGGAAGAGGCGGATCTTGGTCTTGTCGCCCATCCCTTTGACGTGCAGTTCGCCGGGGCCGTGGCAGCCCTCGCAACCGGTATTGCCGGGCGCTTCTTTTCCGGAGGCGATCGACTTGAACCCGGATTCCCACTTTAGTTTCGATTCTGCTAACCATCGGGTGGCCTCGGACGCCTTTATTTATGCGGGTTGGAAAGCACTCAAGGCGCTGAGGAGATCAACACCCAATGGGTGAAAAAGAAAACAAACCGTTCCAGCTAAGCTTCAACGGCTTATTGAAAGTCGATTTCCAAGGATCGCGTGTCACTTCCGACGGCGGGCTGATCCTGGTCCGCGAGCTGGACGAGCGACTCGGACTCGGGAAGCTGATCGACGAACACCTCAGTGACCCACGGCAAGGCTTGAACAAGAAGTTCCCGCTGGCCGATCTGCTGCGGCAGTCAGTCTACTCTCGGCTGGCAGGCTACGAGGACCTCAATGACGCCGTCCGAGTGTCGGCTGACCCGACGTTTCGCTTGATCGGCTCGAAGAGGAACTGGGATCGCGGCGGGGCACTGACCTCGCGACTGCAGAGCTTCGAGACGGAGATGCTGGCGAGCGAGGAGAACTTGCTGGGGCTGATGGCTGTGAACCGCGAGCTGGTGGCGCAAGCCGAGACGCAAGACGACTCCGAGCGCGTCGTGCTCGACATGGATTCGACCGAAAGCCCTGTCCACGGCCAGCAAGAGGGCAGCGCCTACAACGGCCATTTCGAGTCGGTCTGCTACCACCCGCTGTTGTTGTTCAACCAGCATGGGGATTGCCTGGCGGCGAAGCTGCGTCCAGGCAACGTGCACAGCGCTGAGGACTGGAAGGAGTTGCTGCTGCCCGAGATCAAGCGCCAACAGGCTGTGGGCAAACAGGTCACCTTCCGGGGCGATGCGGCCTTTGCCAAGCCGGAGATTTATGAGTTTTCGGAGGAACGCGGAGTGCAGTACGCCATTCGCATTCCGGCCAACAAGAGCTTGGAATTGGCGATCGAAGACATCTTGTTTCGCCCGCCGGGCAGGCCGGGTCGCAAGCCCTTGGTGCGCTACAAGAGCTTCCGCTATCAGGCGGAGAGTTGGTCCAAGCCGCGACGCATCGTGGCCAAGGTCGAGCATCATCTCGGTGAGCTGTTCCCGCGGGTCGGATTTATCGTGACCAACATGAGCTTGCCAAGCCGGTCGGTGGTGCGCTTCTACAACAAGCGCGGCACGGCCGAGCAATGGATTAAAGAAGGCAAACAGGCCACGCACTGGACGCGGCTTTCGTGCCATCGCTTTCGGGCCAACGAAGTGCGACTGCAACTCAGCGTGCTGGCCTACAACCTGGGCAACTTGTGGCGGCGGCTCGGACTGCCGAACAGGATCAAGAGTTGGTCGCTCACGAGCTTGCAGCAGCGGCTGATGAAGACCGGCGGCCGGCTGGTCAAGCACGCGCGCTACTACTGGTTGCTGCTGGCCGAGGGGCATCTGAACCGGCGGCTGTTCGGTGACATGCTGCACAGGATCTGGGCGCTGCCGCTGCCGAGCGGGTAGCGTTACCTGGACGAGGATCAACAGTTTTTAGCTCCGAAAAGGCTTCGCAGGGAGCAGTGTCGGCCGGTGTGCCGTTCAGCCCGCTCCATCAACGTCTGTGAGCGGACGGACGGGCTTTGGGGCCTGCCGCCGGAGGTGATGTGCAGGGTTCAGCGCGGAAAGACGTGGTCTTCGGGGCAGCGCGGGTGTATACTTTCACCGTGCCAGGGCCAAAATGGAAATCCTGGCTAAACCCACCGCCTTTCAGGCGGTCAGCTTCAAGCGGGTCTGGATGACAATAGGAGGATGGGCGAATATCGGCGAGGGGCGCACGCGGTCTACGACATCAAGTATCACCTGGTCTGGATCACGAAATATCGCTACAAGGTGTTGCGGGGCAGGGTGGCGGAGCGGACACGGGATCTGATCCGACAGAGCTGCCAAGCGCGAGACGTCGTGGTGATTCGGGGTGCGGTGTCGCCGGATCATGTGCATGTCTTGGTATCGGCACCGCCGCAGCTTGCACCGTCGAAGCTGGTGCAGTATGTAAAAGGCAGGTCGTCACGACGGCTGCAAGATGAGTTTGGGGAATTGCGGAAGCGATACTGGGGGCAACACCTGTGGGCGCGCGGATATTTCTGCGCGACGGTGGGCGCGGTGGACGAGGAAACGATCAAGAAGTACATCGAGAGCCAGCAATGGGACGAGGATGAGGAGGGATTCAAGATCACAGCGCCCACCAAGCCTTGAGCCGGCTCTGAGCCGGGGCTTCTTCAGGCGGCTTCAGCCGCAAGCCGACTTTCAGTCGTAAATGAACCCACCGCCTTTCAGGCGGTGGTTGTTTAGAACATTCTTGTGGCATTCTGTTTTTAGAGCACAGGAGGCCACAGATGGCACGAACGAGAGCAGCGCTGCCGGCAGGCAGCCGTATTACCGACTACATCAGCCTGGGAGTGATCACGCGCTGGTTCCCGCGTCACAAGATCGATCGTGTGTTGCGGGACCGCGGGCGGGCCTCGCGGCGACAACGGGACTTGCCAGCGCATGTGATGGTCTACTACGTCATCGCTCTGGCGCTGTTCATGCAGTCGTCCTACCGCGAGGTGCTGCGTTGTCTGCTGGAAGGACTACAGTGGCTGCAGGACCCTGCGACGCCCCTCAAGGTGGCGGGCGATTCGGGGATCTCGCAAGCCCGTTCGCGATTGGGGGTGGAGCCGGTCGAGCGGCTGCATGATGAGTTGATACGACCGTTGGCGACGAAAAAGACGCGCGGATCGTTCTATCGGGAATGGCGCTTGGTTTCGCTCGACGGCTCGACGCTCGATGTGGCCGATCAGGCCGCCAACCGCACGGCGTTCGGCTATCCGGGTGCGTCGCGGGGAGCGAGCGCGTTTCCTCAGCTGCGCTTTGTCTCGTTGCTGGAAAACGGCACCCATGTACTGTTCGCCAGCCGCATGGGTCCCTGCGCGAGGGGTGAGATCACGCTCGCCAAACAGGTGTTGCCGGCACTCGAGAAGGATATGTTGTGCTTAGCCGACCGCAACTTCCTCGGCTACCAGCTGTGGCGGCAAGCACGCCAGACGGGCGCGCAACTGCTGTGGCGGGCTAAGAAGCATCTGCGCTTGGAAGTGCTCGAGCGCTTTGCGGACGGCTCCTACCGCAGCGCGATCTACGCTTCGGAAGGCGACTGGCGCAAGCGCCGCAACCCGCTGCCGGTGCGCGTGATCGAGTATCGTCTCGAAGGCGTCGAGCATGCCGAGCCCTTCTATCGACTGGTGACGACGATCCTCGATCCCTCCCAAGCGCCGGCTGTGGAACTGGCGGCGCTGTACTGCGAACGCTGGGAGATCGAAAGCGCGCTTGACGAGCTCAAGACGCATTTGCGCGGGGCGCGCATGGTGTTGCGCAGCAAGACGCCGGAGTTGGTGCGCCAGGAATTTTACGGCTTACTGATGGCGCATTTCGCGATCCGCGGGCTGCTGCACGAAGCCGCCTTGGAGGCCGACGAAGATCCGGATCGCCTCTCCTACCTGCACGCGGTGCGGGTGGTGCGACGCAAGATGGCCCAAGCGGTCGCGATTCCCCCCTCAGGACAAACGCAAGTTTCATAAGGGGGTTTTGGCGGAGCTGCTGCAGGAGCGCGTGCGGTCGAGCCGCGGCATGCAGCGTCCGCGCGGGGTTAAGCGCAAAATGAGTGGCTACAAGCTGCGACCACGCGGCGCGTTGCCGCGCCTCCGCATCGACTTTGCGGCCTGCGTGAGGGTTCTTAAGTGAAGAGTATTGAGGTTAGGGTGCCCCCCTCGGTGGCACCAGTGAGGCTGCCCGCTTCGTTAACGGTAGTGGTCGGGGAGGCCGATGCGGCGCTCACCGAGTCTGTCCGGGCCTAGCAGTCCGTGGCAGAAGTGGGCGCGGTGAAAAAAGGGGGACTGCCATCCGGTTTTCGCTTGCCTAAGTGCTTTGTTCCCAATGAGCCTCCGTCGCGAAAACCGGTGGCTGTACGCTTTTTCGCGCAGACGGACCTTCACCACGGACTGCTAGCCGTTGGGTGGCAGCGGGCCGGGATCCTTTGTAACGTTGCCGGTGAAGGCTTCTTCGATGGACACGCTGTTCGTCTCTAGTGTCCGGCCGGTTGAGAAATCGAGATCGGCCCGGGCCTTGATATAACTCGTCATCGAAGTAATCTCGTTGACGCGCGAGGCGGCCAGATGCTGCTGGACTTGCACGATTTGGAAGTTATTGGAGTTGCCGAGCGCGAAGCTGCGCTCTTCGGCGTCGAGGAGCTTCTCCTGGAGAGTTCGCGAGTCGCGGGCTTGTTCATAGGCGGCGCGGGCTTGCTGTAGGCGCACGAGGGCCTGCTCGACTTGGAGCTTCACGTCATTCTCTTGCTGTCTGAGCTGCAGATCTTGGCGGCGGCGGGCGATGAGTTGGCGTGTCATGTTGGCCTGAGCCTGGCGGTTCTTCAACGGAATACTCAGTTGCAGGCGGACGCCGTAGTCGGGAAAGTTGCGCCGGAAGATCTGCCCAAGGGCGGTTCCGAAGCCACCGACGAAGAAGGGATTGGGCCGGCCGACGCCGGGGATGTTCGCCAGGTCGGGGTTGACCGTACCGGCGAGTGCATTGTTGGTGGCCGTGCCGACCAGGTCGAGCGACGGGAGCATCGCATTCCGCACGCCTTTGACTCGCAGATCGGAGTTCGTCAGGTCGATGCGCGACTGCACCAGGTTCGGCCGCGCCTGCAGTGCGAGTCCAACAAGGTCTTGTAGCGGCTCGACGGGCTCGATCTCTGGAATCACGATCCGATCGGTGGGTACAACTTCGACACCGGAAAATGCGGCGCCGGATGGGCCGCTCTTGCTGAGAGCGTTCTTGAGGACAACCTCTTGCTCGCGGAACGTGCGGATGGCCTGCGTGAGTTGATTGCGGCTGGAGGCGACCTGGGCTTCGGTACGCATCACTTCGATACCCGCGAGCAGACCGAGTTCGACCTTGCGTTTGTTGTCGCGGAGGAGCTTCTCGGAGAGTTCGAGATCGAGGCGGCGGGCCGCGACCTGGGCCGAGAATCCGACCAAGTCCCAGTAGAGGCCGACCACGCTGTTGACCGTGGTCATCACCTGATCCTCGAATGCAAGGTCGGATATTTCGCGATTGTTCTTGGCGACGCTGATGTTGATGGAGTTGAGACCGCGCCCGAAGCCTTGAGTGAGTCTTTGCGTAACGGTCAGGCTGGCGTTGGAGGTTAGAGAGGGGTTGAAGTTGTTGCGGTCGATGTTGTTCTCCGACCCCCTGTTCGTAAAGCTGAGCTGAAAGCTCGTTCCGGTAAGGAAGCCCTGGGAGTAGTTCATCTGTTGGTTGTTCGTGTCGAAGACCACGGAGCTCGTACCGGAAACGAAGTCGCTGGGCTGGGGGTTGCTGAAGTGGTTCCAGCCGACGCTCGACGTAAGCACAGGGTCGAGGTTCACGCCGCCACCACCGCCCCCTCCGGCGGTTCCCGCCGCTGGAAAAGCGGTCCCTGAAAGCCCGGTCACTTGGTTGCCGCCGCCGGGCCCGACCGCCGACTGGCCCGTTGACGCCGCGCCGACGGCTGTGTTGATGCCTTGCGTCACGCCGCCGCCGCGTGTGCGAAGGATCTCGGGGTCGGCCTCCTGCGGACCGTAGCGGGCCACAGCGATGTCGAGGTTGTTTTCAAGCGCCAAGGCGATGGCGTCGGAGAGTGAAAGATGCAACTTACCTTCGCGAATGAGCCGGCCGGCGCGCGGCGAATCGGTCAGGTCGACCGGTGCGACCTCCGTCGGCTTGTAGATGGCGGAGTTCGGCCAAGTGCCGGCGCCTCGAGCGTACTGACCGGCCGTCTGTTGGGCGTCGCCGGGCGAGGCGTTCAGCAAAAGAGTCAAGAGAAGGATCCAAGCGGGGTGTCGTTTCATTGCGATTCTTTCTTCGATCAGGTGAAGGGGCGTCGGGGGTAGCCAACGGCTAAAAGGTATACGCACGAACGTTACTCACGTTTCCTGTTTGACGCGAGAAGTCTGCGGCCGGTAGCAGCGGGAGGTGGGACCGGACGAAGGATATCTCTCAAGAATAGACGTTTGACACCCGAAAAACGCGGAACGCATCGGAAAACTGAGTGCCTCGAGGGCGCACGACCTCCGCGTTGATTTGGCCGCGAGGCGTTCCTATACTGAGACAGTCCCGCGATGCCCGCGCCCTTTATCCACCTTCACTGCCACACCGACTACTCTTTGCTCGACGGCGCGTGCGAGATCGGCCAGCTCATGGATTTGGCTGAGAAGCAGGAGATGCCGGCGGTCGCGATCACCGACCATGGCAATCTTTTTGGGGCCGTCCAGTTCTACAACGAAGGGACCAAGCGCGGCATCAAGCCGATTATCGGCTGCGAAGTCTACGTCTCGCGAGAAGGCCACAAAACCCGCAGCGAGACCGACCGCTACAACCACCTGCTGCTGCTTTGTAAAGACCAGACCGGTTACCAGAACCTGATCAAGCTGGTTTCGACAGCCTATCTCGAGGGCTTCCACTACAAGCCCCGTATCGATAAAGACTTGCTCGCGGCCCACAGCAAAGGGCTGATCTGCACTTCGGCGTGCCTGCGGGGCGACCTCAATGAGGCGCTGCTCCAGAAGGGCTACGACGAGGGCCGCCGCCTTGCCTACAGCTACCAAGACATGTTCGGCAAGGAGAATTTCTACCTGGAGATTCAAGACCACGGCCTCGATCAAGACAAAGAACTCATTCCCCATCTGATGAAGCTCAGCCGTGAGACCGGTATCCCGCTCGTCGCAACAAACGATGCGCACTACCTGACGCACGACCACGCCGCTTCGCACGATGCCTTGCTGTGCATCCAGACCGGCAAGCTGCTCAACGAGCCGAATCGCATGCGTTTCACGACGCAAGAGTTCTACATCAAGACGCGCGAGGAGATGCTCAAAGCGCTTGACGGCAACGAGGACCCGCTGAACCGCACCTGGGAAATCGCCCAGCAATGCAACCTGAAGATCGAGGAAGTCGGCAACCCGTTTCCGAAGTTCGATGTTCCCGCGGAGCACTCGACGGACAGCTACTTCGAATTCGTTGCCCGGCAGGGTTTCGAGAAGCGCCGGGGACGGCTGGAATTGCTGCAACAGGCCGGGATGCTCAAGGAGAGCATAGAGGCCTATAGCGAACGGCTGGACCATGAGATCCGCATCATCCAAAGCATGAAGTACTCCGGGTACTTCCTGATCGTGTGGGATTTCATCCGCTTCGCGCGATCCGGCGACATCCCGGTCGGTCCCGGGCGAGGCTCAGCGGCCGGCTCGCTCGTGGCCTATTGCATGCAAATCACGGATATCGACCCCTTGCAGTACGGGCTTCTGTTCGAACGATTCCTGAATCCGGAACGCGTCAGCATGCCTGATATCGACATCGATTTCTGCATGCACCGGCGCGGCGAAGTCATTCAGTACGTGACCGAAAAGTACGGGCGCGAGCAGGTGGCGCAGATCATCACCTTCAACACGATGGCCGCCAAGGCGGCGATCAAAGATGTGGGTCGCGTGATGGACATGACGTTCGGCGAAGTCGACCGGCTCACGAAGATGGTGCCGAACGTCCTCAACATCAAGCTTAAGGACGCTATCAAGCAGGAGCCGGCGCTGCGAGAGCAGATGGACAAGGAGCCGCACATCGCCAAGCTGATGGAGACGGCGCTGAAGCTGGAGGGTGTCGCGCGGAATCCGTCGGTTCACGCGGCGGGCGTCGTAATTGCGCCGCAGCCGCTGCAAGAACTGGTTCCGATCTACAAGACCGCGAAGGACGAAATCGTCACCCAGTACGACATGAAGAGCCTCGACAAATTGTCGTTGCTCAAGATGGATTTCCTCGGACTGACGACGCTGACGGTCATCGACGAGGCGTTGCGGCTGCTGAAAGATCGCAAGGGCATCGAGCTCAAACCCGCAGAGTTGCCGCTCGACGACGAGAAGACATTCAATTTGCTCTCGCGCGGACTGACCAGCGGCGTATTTCAGTTCGAGTCAGAGGGCATGCGGGACATCCTGCGGCGCTACAACCCGGAGAGGCTTGAGGATCTGATTGCGCTCAATGCTCTCTATCGCCCGGGGCCGATCCAAGGGGGCATGGTCAGCGACTTCATCGAGCGCAAACATGGCCGCAGGAAGGTCTCCTACGACTTCGACGAACTGAAGGATCTACTCCAGGAAACATACGGCGTGATCGTCTACCAGGAGCAGGTGATGCAGATCGCCAATCGCATCGCCGGCTACTCGCTCGGCGAAGCGGACCTGCTCCGCCGGGCGATGGGTAAGAAAAAGCCCGAAGAGATGGCCGCGCAGCGGGAACGTTTCATGAAGGGCGCCGAGGAAAAGGGCTTCCCGAAGCGCAAGGTCGTCAAACTCTTCGAGTTGATGGAGCAGTTCGCCGGGTACGGCTTCAATAAATCACACTCGGCGGCTTACGGTTTCGTAGCGTATGTCACGGCCTATCTGAAAGCCCACTACCCGGTGTACTTCATGGCGGCGCTGCTCTCGGCGGAAAGCGGCAACATGGCCAAGGTGGCGAAGTATATCGGCGAGTGCCGCGACATGGACATTCGCATTCTGCCGCCGGATTTCAATTCGGGTTTCTGGAGCTTTACGCCGGCCGATGACGAGTCAATCTTGTTCGGACTGGGAGCGATCAAGAACCTGGGCAAGAACGCCGTCGCTGCGATTGTCGCGGCGCGAGGGGAAGTGAAATGCTTCGAGTCACTGTTCCACTTCGCTGAAATCGTTGACTGGCAGCATGTCAACAAACGCATGCTCGAAAGCTCGATCAAGGCCGGCGCCCTGGATTCGTTCGGCGGGTATCGCAGCCAGTTGATGGCCGCACTGGATGCCGCGGTCGAAGCGGGTCAGCGGGCTTCGCGCGACCGGTCGACGGGACAGCACGGACTGTTCGATGCCATAGCGGCTGAGGCGCCGCCCGCCGAAGACCGGCTGCCGGATGTACCGGAATGGCCTGAGAACCAGAAACTCGCGAACGAAAAAGAAATCCTCGGATTCTACGTAACGGGGCATCCGCTCAACGCTTACATGGATAAAGTAAACGAGCTGTCGCAGCTCGATACGTCGCAACTCGATAATCTGGGGAACGGCGCGGACATCGCACTCTGCGGCGTATTGGGTTCCATTGTGCGTAAGCGGAACCGCGAAGGAAGACCGTGGGCCGCCGGCGTGCTGGAAGATCTGAAGGGCACGGTCGATCTGCTTGTCTTCGCGAATCAGTTCGAGAGCCTGGGGCCGCTGCTTGTCGAGGACCAGGCAGTATTGATTCGGGGTGGCATGCGCGTGGATGAATCCGGTCCGGTCAAGGTTGCGGTTAGTGAGATCGTGCCGCTCGACGTGGCCCGCGCGAGCTTACCTCAGCAAATTTCCATCACCATTCATCTCGACAACGGCGGCGCCGAGCAAACGGTCGAAAGGCTGCGGGAATTGTTTTCGAGCCGACCCGGTGAGACCGATGTTCGGCTGCGTTTATTGAAGAAGAAAGACTTCTTGATGTTCTACGATCTCGCCGCTCATGTGCGCGCCGACCGAGCCTTCCGCCACGAGGTCGAGCAAATATGTGGTGCGGGGGCACTCGAAGTCATGCCATCCTAGAAGCTTGTCGCAAGAAGGCGCATCACCAAAACAACAACAGCCCCGCTCGGCGTGGGAGCACGTACAGCTCGCTCGCCATCCGCGGCGACCTCACTCGTCCGACTACATCGAGCGGGTATTCGCCGACTACCAGGAAGTCCATGGGGACCGGTTGTTCGGCGACGACCCGGCAGTGGTGTGCGGGTACGCGACGTTTCGCGGCCGGCCGGTTATGGTGATCGGCCAGCAGAAAGGCCGCGACACAAAACAGAAACTGCACCACAATTTCGGGATGCCGAAGCCCGAGGGCTACCGCAAGGCGCTGCGAGTGATGCAGATCGCGGCGAAGTTCTCACGGCCGATCTTCACGTTGCTCGATACGCCGGGAGCTTATCCAGGCGTTCATGCCGAAGAACGCGGACAAGCTGAAGCGATTGCGCGGAACCTAGCCGGGATGGCCGAGTTGCCTGTCCCCTTGATCGCGACCTGTATCGGCGAGGGCGGCAGCGGAGGGGCGTTGGCGCTGGGCGTCGGAAACCGCGTGCTGATGTTTGAGAACTCGGTTTATAGCGTCATCTCCCCGGAAAGTTGCGCGGCGATCGTATGGCGCGACTCCGCCAAAGCCGAACTCGCGGCGGAAGCTCTCAAATTGACTAGCGGAGATCTGCTACGTCTCGGATTGATCGATGAAATCCTACCGGAACCGGGCGAAGGCGCCCACTCCGACTACGATGTGGCAGCGGAGACTTTGAGCGACGCGTTGGAGCGGCACTTGCAATCTCTTGACGGGATGACTCCCGAGCAGTTGATCGACGACCGCTACCAGAAGTTCCGGTCGATGGGCAACTTCTTCGACGGCGAGTAGCCGCCGCTATTTCCGATAGCGGATCCATTTGGCCATCCAGATCAAAAGTCGAAAGGGGCTTCTTCCCGACTTCGCCGCGTTGCAGCGATTGGGACGGGCAGAGCCCCTTCCGAAATATTGATAGTGCGGCCGTGTGGTCAGGCTGGATCAACGCTCCGCCGTTACACGGGATCTACTGAGTCCCGCATAATATAGGGTAACCTTTTGTAATGGAGCGACGTCTTTTGGATATGGGTTTTCCAAGAGGCGTGAAGCGAGACTTTGCGGCGCTGGAGAAGCGGTGCATCGAGGCGGTGCGGCTGGTCGTGGAAAAAGGACTGAGCCAAGCTGAGGCGGCGCGTAGAGTCCAAGCCGCCCAACAAAGCGTCAGCGGCTGGGTGCAGCGTTACCGCGAAGACGGCCGAGCCGGGCTAGCCAAAGCCGGTCGCGCCGGCCGCAAGCCGTTGCTGAGCGCCGCGCAGCTCGCCGAGCTGGAAGGGCTGCTGCTCGAAGGACCCGAAGCGCACGGCTTCCCGACACCGCTGTGGAGCTGTCCGCGGGTGGCGCGGTTGATCCGCGACCGTTTCGGGGTGCGCTACCACGAAGGCCACGTCTGGAAGCTACTGCGGGCGCTGCATTGGAGCCCGCAACGGCCGGTCGGCAAGGCCCGCGAGCGCAACGAGGAAGCGATTCAGACTTGGCAGAAGAAGACTTGGCCCGCCATTAAAAAAAAGCGCAAAAGCAGGGCCGCACGATCGTCTTCATCGACGAAAGCGGACTGAGCCAGAAGCCACATCGCTGCCGTACTTGGGCGCCGCGCGGGCAGACGCCCGTACTGCAGTTCAACTTCAACTGGAAGAAGCTCTCGGCGGCGGCCGGAATCACTTTCCACAACTTCTATTTCCGTCTCTATCCCGACGCCATCCGCGGTCCCGAGGTGATCGATTTCCTCAAGGCGCTGCTGCGCCACATACAACGTCCGTTGCTGATCGTGTGGGATCGCTTGCCGGCGCATCGCAGCGCGTTGGTGCGCGAGTTCATCGCGTTGTCGCAGGGCCACATCGAGACCGAGTACTTGCCGGGCTACGCCCCGGAGCTGAATCCGGTGGAATACATCTGGGCCTACTGGAAGCACCACGAGTTGCCCAACGTCTGCCCCAACGACTACTGGGAGCTCGACGAGCGGGCACGCACGACCTTGCGCCGCATGCGCCGCAAACGGCGCTTGATCGCCGCCTTTTGGAAGCAATCTTCTTTGTCGTTCGATTAACTGAATATTATGCGGGACTCAGTAGTGGACTGTCCTGGAAGAAGTTTTAGTATGGCGGATGCGGCGTGAGGGGTCGGAGTATTTCCAGCGAATCGGTTTGGCGTTTTTAGAGTAGGCGTTGATGTAGCGCCGCAGTTTGCGAGCCAAGTCGGTGGTTGACGTGAAGACGCCGCGAGCGATCACGTCGCGTTGGACCTTCGAGAACCACAACTCGACCTGATTGAGCCACGACGAGTAAGTCGGCGTGAAGTGGAGCGTGACGTTGGGATTTTCGTCAAGAAACGCCGCGACCAAAGGGGTCTTGTGAGCCGACAGGTTGTCAGCGATGATGTGAATCTCCCGCCCCGGCTCGCAGCCGCCGACAACCTCTCCGAGGAAGCCCACGAATTCGCGGCTGGTATGATGCGCGGCGGTCTTGCCCTGCACGGCGCCGGTCTTGGTATTCAGCGCCGCATAGAGTGACAACGTACCGTTGCGCTTGTACTCAAAACCATGCCGCTCGGCCCGACCGGGCGAGAGCGGCAGCACGCGATCGCGCCGGTCGAGTGCTTGAATCGCGGTCTTCTCATCCACCGAGAAGACGGCGGCATGTTCCGGCGGATCGAGATAGAGCCCGATGATGTCGGCCGCCTTGCGCTCAAAGTCCGGGTCGTTGGACGCCATGTAGCGTTCCAAGCGATGGGGCTTGAGGCCGGCTTCTTGCCAAACCTTGTGCATCATCGTTTTGCTGACGCCGAGTTCGGCAGCTAGTTTGCGGCACGACCAATGCGTCGATCCGTCGCGTGGCTTACGGCGGGTGGCGGCGAGAATCCGGGCCCGCAGCTTCGGAGTGAGTTTGGACGCTCCCTGGCCGGGACGATGGGTTTCGAACCCGTCGAGGCCTTGTTCGAGGAAGCGTTTCTTCCAGCGTGAGATGGTCGGTGCGGTGGTGTCGAGCTTGTCCTTGATCGCCACGTAGGAGAAGCCATCGGCGAGCAACAACAGGATCTTGGCTCGTAAAACAAATCCGGCGGGCAGCGCAGCCGAGCGAGCGATCTCGTGCAACTCGCTTCGCTGTTGTTTGTTCAGATGAACTGGATCCCCTTCAAATGGCATATAGAGAAGACGTCTTCTCTATAGTAATAGTTACTTCAGGACAGTCCACTAGGGGCTTGTGAGCAAACGGATGCTTCAAAGTGGGAGGCCTCGTAGCACCTGCTCACGCTAGCATATGGGGCGCAAGGGCGTCGCCGTCGGATAGCTACCGAGAAACGATTTCTCATTGAGAAATGCGCCGTCGGAACCACCGGAACCCAGTCGCCGAGCGGACTCAAATCGAGTCCCATCAGAGGTCTACCGAGACCCTGGGACGAGAGCGAGTGGCATCGGTTGTTCGCGACAGTAACCCGCGAAGAGGTATAATCGGGCCAGCATGGTCGGCACCACGATCTCGCACTACCGCATCACCGAAAGGCCCGGTGAGGGCGGTTCATTTCGGGTCGTGCTCCACAGAGAGGTTCCCACTTCGTTCAATTCGAGGCCACGCCTCGCGTCCAGCGCGAACCACCGGCACCTATGCATTGCTTGGATGGCTGGTCTGCTCGTCCTCTTGCTGGGCGCCTGCGGTTCAGGAAGCTCCGGAGACTTCGACGCGACGGACTTTGGCGCGGTCGCTGACGGCGCGACGGACAGCACCCAAGCGATCCAGTCCGCTATCGATGAGGCAAGCGCTGCTGGTGGGCGCGTTCTGGTACCCCCGGCCGAAGCGCCGTACCTGATAAGCAAGACACTTCTCATCCGTGGGAGTGGCGTCGAGATCGTCGGCGAGGGCGCCACAATACGATTCGCCGACAACGCGGCGGGCGAAGGCGACCCGACCGTCATCCTCGCGAGTGGCAGCGTAGACAATCCGATTCGCGATGTCGCGATCCGCGGGCTTACCGTCGACGCAAACTTCTATGCACAAGAAGGGGCCGAGCGCCCGAGGGGAATCGAGTTTCGGTTTGTCGAGGGCGCACGCGTTACCGACGTTACGATTCGGCGGCCCTTCGTCGGGCTCGACTTCGGACGCGGGTGTGTCGACGCCGAGGCGCGCGACGTGGTGATCACTGACTTCGCCGAGGATGGCTTCGACGCCAGCGGTGACGCCAACGAGTTTTCTGGCGCGAAGACCACGGATATTCGATTCATCGACGTCGTGGCGCGCGATGCGCCCCGTGCCGATGGCAATGCTTTCGAAATCGAGGATGGTGTGGAGAACGTCCTCGTCGAGAATGCAACCGTCGAGAACGTCGCGGGCAACGGTCTTGGGCTGCGGAACCACTTTGTCGAAGGGAAGGAAGATCACTCGAGAAACGTCGAGTTGCGCAACGTCACTGTCCGCGGTACCGGCGGGCAATTCGCCATCTACGGCCGCTGCGCGCCTCGGGAAGCGTTCCCCAACAACAGCTATCACGAGATGAAGCTGACGAACGTCGAGACTGACGGCGCGGTAGCCTTCATCGGTCCGATCGAAGATCTCGAGATCACCGGTGGCAGCTTCGCTGCTATCTATCTCGGTTTCGAAGGACCGGACGATGTACCCGCCAAACAAAACGCAGTGGCCACCGCAAAGCTCCAAAACCTGCAAGCAGAGCAACTTCGGATCAACGGGATGGACGGTACCATAACCCTCTCCAATCTCACCCTCCCCAAGGGCCAGGAATCAGTCTCGATCGAAGGCAGGGGAGCCGATGTGCAGACCGACTGGTAACGGCTCTGCCCTGGCTGCCAGATAAGGTGGTTGGGACCGAGGTTCTGAAGCGAAGAGGGTCGGCGAGATGATGGCGGCGGGGAGGCATGGGCAACATACGTAACGCAAGGTCGTGTCGCGTATGGGACATGGGACCTTTCTGTTTTTGGCTTCCCTTGTTGTCAGCGGTCGGTATTGTACTGCGTGCGTAGCCAGTCTCTGCTACGGGCGACGTCGGAGACGCGGACCTCGGTGACCTCGCCGTCGAATTGACCGAGGCCGTCGAGCAAACGCCCGATGGCTATGTCGGCGTCGCTGACCTGCGGCTTGCCTGGGCAGGCTTGTTCGGCGGCGAGTGAGCCGTCGATGTAAAGGCGAATGCGGTGGCCGTCATAGATGCCGGCCAAGTGGTGGCGTCCCGCAGGTAGGACCTTGTTAGCTCGCGCTACGCGAGTGCCACGATCCGTGTTGAGGATGAACGTCGGGCCGGGCTGCGCAGCGCAGAGTCCTCCGTTGTGACCGTAGCCGGCGTAACGCAGGCTGAAGGCGGCGCGGTCGCCCGTGGTGTCGTACCGAAGCACACGGCCGTGGCTGACGATCTTGCCGTCTTCGGGCGTGCCTTCACGCCAGGGGGCGCCGTAAAGGTAGCGACCGTCGAACGCTCCTCCGTTGAAGCCCACGGTCGCGAGGCCGTCGGTGTGTCCCGCATCGACGGCGCTCCAGGCCGAGCGGCTTTCGAACAGTCGTTGCGTGTCGTAGCGCAGCAGCTCGCCGTGGAACCCAGTCTTTGCATCGCCGCCCTGCCAGAAGGGTAGGAAGTAGACGTAGCGTCCGTCGAAGATGCCGCCGTCGTACCCGCGAGCGGTGAGGCCTGACGTGCCCGCAGCGTCGAACGACGACCAGCTTGTGGCCGAGGTGAAGTCGCCGCGTGTGTCAAGGCGAACGACGACGCTGTGCGCGTAGGGGACGTAGTAGATGTAACGTCCGTCGAAGACCGCGCCGACGCATATGTGCATCTTGTGGCCGGAGAGTGCGGGCACATCGACGGCCGTCCACGAGGCGCGGCTCTCGAACGGACCCTTCGTGTCGAGCCGCAGGACGATGCCGTCGGCATTGAGCGGCGCGAAGTAGACGTAGCGTCCGTCGAATGCCGCGCCGTCATAGTTCACCGACTTGAGCCCGGACGTGTTACCGGCGTCGTAACGTGTGTAGCTGCCAGCGTCGGTGAAACTGCCGCGCGTGTCATAGCGCAGCACCTTGGCGCTGCCACCGCCGGCGTCGTAGCCGGGCGTGAAGTAAATGTTGCGTCCATCAAAAGCCGCCGACTGGTAGGAGTGCCTGTAGCCGATGTCGTAGGCCTGCCACGCGTTGGGATCCGTGAAGCCTTCCTGCGTGTCGTAACGAAGGAATCGGGTGTGATAGGTTTTGCCGTCGGTGCGCGGGATGAAGTAGACGTGGCGTCCATCAAACACCGCCCCGTAGTAACCACGGGTGTCGAGGTCTGAGGTGTGGCTTGCGTCGTAGGCTTCCCAGCCTTGAGAGGACTTGAACGGTTGGTGTGTGTCGTAGCGCAGCACCTTGCCGTGGCGCGCTACGCCGTCGTGTTGCGGCGCGAAGTAGACGTGGCGTCCGTCGAAAACGGCGCCGAAGAAGCCCTTCGTGGAGAGTCCCGATGTGTTGCCGGCGTCATAGCCCTCGAACTTGCCGAACGATTCTTGGAAGCTCCATTGGGAAACGAGGGCTTGGATGCCGTCGCTGGAGGCGTTGCGTGCGTTGATCCAGGCTTCGACGGTCAGTTCCTGTGCGAATGAGAGCTTTTCGGAATGGCCGACGACGAAGTAGAACCCCTCTTCCTGCTCCCGCCGCGTGACAGCGTTCCGCTGATTAGAGGAGTCAGCGACAGGGCCTCGGCCTTCCGGGACATGGATGACGAGCCTGTAGTGGCCGTCCCAGACAGATCGCGCGTCGCTACCCTGCCGCGACGACCACTGTTGCACATAGATTTGCGTATCCGTGTTGGAGTTGAGTTCGGGGACGCGGACCCATGCTTCAAGGCGTCCTCTGTCGGGTTGGTATTCGCGGATCTCGTGCGGCAGGTCCGTCTTGCCATCGTCGGCAGTGAAGAAGAGCGTATCGCCAGCGGGTGACGTGACCTGCCCACCCTGCTCGACGGCGCGGAGTTCGGGATCGGTGAGTTTGATGAGGATCGGGATGCCGGAGTGGCTCTTGCCTGAGATTCTGGATCGTTCGATGAGGACGGGCTTGCGGAGGCCAGCGGCGGATGCACGCTCTGGGAGCTTGAGGCCTCCGCTCGCGGCGGCGAGCGCGGAGCACAGAAGTTGGCGGCGGCCCAGGGGCTTGGACATAACGGGCGGTCGGGATGAAGCATCTGTATCTTGGCATGTTGGGGCCGCGCATGTCCGTCAGGCAGAGGCTGCCTCTGAGGAAACAAATCTTTGCTCAACGGATCGGTTGTTCGCGCCACCTAAGTTTTCGAGGTAATATCGGACCGACGTGGTTGGCCACACGACCCCCAGCCAAGGATCGATCCCCACCGATGGGTGCTACCGGGTGATGCTGCGCAGGAGTCTTCGTGAAGTTCTGATCGTCTCTGTCGAGACCAGTCTCTTGCTGGCTTTGGTGGCCTTTGCTGGCCTACTGTCCGTGCCAGACCCGGAGCCACTGCGCCACGTCGATTTGGTCCGACCGAAGGCAACTGTGCTGCCAGTCGAGGCCCATGGGTTCAACCACGGTTTGCAGCCCCATTTTCTCCGAGTTCATCCGGCGGCCTTTCGAGTAGTAGCTATCGCGATACTATTCGCTATTGGTGAAGCTCTGCCCGGCACGCTCGACAGGTGCGAGACATGGTGTAGGCGACGACACCTCGTCGGCTACGCTTCGTCAGTGCGAAGAACTCCTTGACTGCAAACCAAGACTCTCCGCAGCGGACGCAATGACGTGACTCGTGACGTTGTCTGTCACGCCGCATTTGCCACTGCAACCTCTTGAGCACCTCTCGCCGTGTCGCCCGCCACTTCGTCCAGCGTGCCTGGTTTCGCTCGATCACGATGTGACGCAGCTTCTCTGCCCGCTGCCGATACTGTGCTGAAGCTCTCGCAGCATGCCACGACAGTTGCAGCTTCAGGCGACGGCGATACGCTGTGACCGTTTTCGGGGAAATGTTGAATCGTGCGGCGACTTCCGCACTCGACAGTTTCCGTCCTGTTGCCGGAAGGAATCGCGCTAACGCCGCTCTTTCTCGAGCGTCAAGTCTGTGCGCTGTCCGGGCCGCCCGCCGCCGCTTTGGGTCTCCAAGACCCTGCCGTCTCATCTGCTGACTGATCGAATCCTTGCTCCGACCCGGCAACAGTCCCGCTTGCACGATTTGCGTAGCGCTTAACCCGTAGCCCTTCGCGTACTGCTGCAACCCTCTGACTTCCTTGATCGTCCACAGCCGCAGGCTGCGCTTGGAATCCTTGCTGACAAACCCTGCCTCCCGGAGTCGCTGGCGCTGCTGATTGATTGCGGCCGATGACCGTGCGGGAATCTGGATCTGAGGAAGCTTGCTACCCTGGCTGACCTGTCTGATGAGAAGCTCTTTTCCCTGCTGTGTCCATGCCTTTCCCGGCATCACTGTTCCTCGGATGGAGAAGATTGTACCGCCGACAGGGTTCGATCGACAGTGGCTAGGTTTTGGCTCTCGAACCACTTCGCGCCTGAGCCAGAGTACCAGACCAAGAATGAACCTTGACCGCTCGGCATCTCCGTCTTAGCTTTCTTAGTGGCAGCACCAGGAGCGTTTTCCCGCACACTCCTTCTCTGGACTCCTGGAAGGCTCCCGCTCGTGACGCGCTCTTTCCGAACCCAAAAGAGCCACACGGGGCGGGGCCGCGCTGCGGTAAGTGTCGAGAAATGATTTCCCACTGAGCAATCCGCGATCTGAGCCTGCCTGACAGGCGGTGCAATGGACCGCAAACCGGGTCGGCTCAAGCACCTGGGAACGACAAAATGTCATAGTTCATGCGATCGGTTGGTAGGGTCGAGAACTGGCGCGGTGGCCCGTCAGGACATTGGCTTGGCCGTGTCCGGGGTTTCCCCCTTCGTGCCCGTTTAGCCGTGTCCGTAGCTCCGTTTCCAGTTCCCGCCACCTCGCACCCAGCGTGCGGATTTCCCGCACTAGGCGCTCCTGCACACTTCGCCTCAAGGCTTATGGGACCTATTCGCATGGCGCGACTGCCGTCCTCTGCCGCCAGTAGCTCACGCGGTACTCCTTGAAGAGTCCCAACGTCTGGTACAGCCAAGCTCGGCTCCATCGTTGCCATCCAAAGCCTTGGCGCTGTCGGGCTCTGCCCAGATGGCGCCGGATCTTCTTCTCCACCCAGTCTTGGATATACGAGAAACAGCGACTCGCATGGCCTACCGCAAAGTACTGCACCCAGCCCCGTAGAATCGGATTGATCGTTGCGATCAACTCACTCAGCGACTGAGATCGAAAGCTTCGGAAAATCGCTTTGAGCTTGCAGAGCAAGGCCGTCCGTTTCTTGCCTTTCGGCACGTACAGCGGCATCCATCGTCCCCGCCTACTGCGGATCCGACGGAACTCAAAACCGAGAAACCCGAAACCCTCTCCTTGCGCCAGGTCCACCCGGCAACTCTTGTCCTCGTTCACCTCCACTTGGAGTTTCGCCAACTCCTCGCGCAATCGTCTTTCCACCGCCCCTTGTAGCCAGCGCCGTCGCGGATCGGAGTCCACCAGGATCACCAGATCATCGGCGAACCGAGCATACTCGACTCCTACCCGCTGTCCCTGACGAGTTGTTTCTTTCGCTCGCTCCAGCATCTTGTCTACCTCGTTGAGGTAGAGGTTACTGAGCAGCGGCGAAATCACCCCGCCTTGCGGAACACCCTGCTTCCCCGACGCCTTCAGCAGCAACCGCAACAGCCACAAAACCTCCTCGTCTCTCACTCGTCGTGCCACTTTCTCCAACACGATATGATGCTTCACCGTGTCGAAGTAGGACCGCAAGTCGAGATCGATCACGTAGGTCTTGCCGCTGACGATTGCCGCCGTCACGCGCCGGATCGCAGCATGCGCTGACTTCTTCGGCCGATAGCCAAACGACCCACCTTGAAAGTCGGCTTCAAAGATCGGTTCCAGGATCAGCTTCAAGGCTCCCTGGACCACCCGGTCCCGGATCGTGGGAATCGAAAGCAGGCGTACTTTGCCTCCTTCCTTGGGTATCTCCACTTTCCGGACCCGCTGGGGTCGATAGCTCCGCTGCACCAACTCCTCGCGAAGTCGGTCAAGAAACCCCTCCACCCCTTCGGCCTCAACCGCCTCGAACGTTACTCCGTCAATTCCCGGAGCTCCGTTGTTGCGCTTGGCCAGCCGATAGGCTTCCCACAGGGTCTCCCTTTTGCAGACGTGAACATACAACCCCCAAAAGCACCAAGACGCTTCAGCCTTCGCCTTGACGTATAGTCTTCGTCTCAGGTCTTGCAGACTGCTGGACGCTTTTATCATTCGTCCCTGCCTCCCGGTGTTGACGAAGACTTCATGTGCAGCAAGGCCCCTTCGCTCCACGGACGTTACCCCGCTTCACCGCTACTGCGGGCCTAGCCGCCACCCTCTCGCCTTCCACCGATTTCCCGGTTGACGCCGGTTATACGGCTTGACTTGCTCCGCCGATTTCTCGACGGGACGAGGAGGGTTTCTCCAGTTGCTCAGCATGCCCTTGTCACCGTGCTGTCCCTACCACCCCGCCGGAGTGGGCTAACGCCTCAGTCAGTCTGCGCCAGCTCATGCTGCCTTCGCCCTTGCGAAGCGGGCTCGGCCTCCGGAGTTTTAGCTTTTCGAGGCCACCTATGGGTTCACTTTCGTTACGGCCCGGTGACTTGCTCACCATCCCAAGGATGGCTTTGTCAGTTGGCTTCATCTGCTTCGTTTTCTCCACAGATACAACTCAAGCTACGGGGCTCTGACTCCTACCCCGGTGGGTCTGTCTCCCACTGAACATGCCAGCCTTCACTGGACACACTTCGCGATAGCTAACGCTTTCGAGGTAGAATCGGACCGACGTGATCGGCCAGACTATCTCCCACTACAAGATCACCGAGAAGCTCGGCGAGGGCGGGATGGGTGTCGTTTACAAGGCCGAGGACACCAAGCTCAAGCGCACCGTTGCTCTCAAGTTTCTCGCTGCCCATCTGCTGAACGACGAGGAGATCAAAGTCCGCTTTCAACGGGAAGCGGAAGCTGCCGCGGCACTGACTCACTCCAACATCGCGGTCATCTACGACATCGACGAATCCGATGGCCAGTCGTTTATTGCCATGGAATTCGTCGAGGGCCTCACCGTCAGCGAAAAGGTCGCCGAGCGTCCGCTGAAGCTCGATGAAGCGCTGGATATCGCCATGCAGGCGACCCAGGGTCTCCAGGCCGCGCACGCACGCGGCGTCGTCCACCGCGACATCAAGAGTGTCAAGGGCGGAGAGAAATTAGACCACTTCGGCGGAGTAAAACTAGACCAGTTGGGGGAGTGGTAGCGGTTTTCGTGGGACGGCTGGAACGGAGCCTGAGGGCGCCCTTTAGGGCGACCCAGGCGTAGTGGAAGGCGGCCCACGAAAACCGGCGCGAGCGGCGGGCGGGTCAGTCGGAAGAGCGAGACCGTTTCTTTTGACTCTGTTTGAGGCGGAAGCTTTCGCCGTTCATCTCCAGGATGTGAACGTGGTGGGTGAGGCGATCGAGCAGAGCGCCGGTCATGCGCTCGGACCCGAGCACCTCTGTCCACTCGGTGAACGGCAAGTTTGAGGTCAGCATCGTGGAGCCTTGTTCATAGCGTTGCGAGAAGATCTCGAACAGCAGCTCAGCGCCGGTCTTCGACAGCGGCACATAGCCCAGTTCATCGACGATCAGCAGATCCTGCTTGGCAAGTTGTTTTTGGAAGCGCAGCAGCCGTCGCTCGTCGCGGGCTTCGAGCAGTTCATTGACCAGTGCCGCAGCCGTGGTGAAGCGTGTTCGATAACCGCTCTGACAAGCGGCCAGGCCTAGCGCCAGGGCGAGATGCGTCTTGCCGGTGCCGGAGTTGCCCAGAGCCAAGACGTTCTCGCGACGGTCGATGAACTCACAGCGCGCCAGCTCCAGCACGAGCTTCTTGTTTAACGAAGGCAACGCTAGGAAGTCGAATGTGTCGAGACTTTTCGTCACGGGAAACTTGGCTGCTTTGATGCGACGTTCAGTCGCCCGCTGATCTCGGTCGAGCAGTTCCAACTCGCAGAGTTGCTTCAGGAAGCTCCTACAGTCCAAGCCCTCGGCGGCGCATTGCCGCGCCACTTTGTCGTACTCGCGCAGGAAAGTCGGCAGCCGCAACGCTTTCAGATGGGCTTCCAGTAAGAGATTCGACTTCGCCATCAGCCCGCTCCTTGCCCCAAGAGCGCGAGATAGGACGCTGCCGAAGTCTGCTCGACTTGAGCCGTCGGCAGGTGAGGATACTTCGTTAAGTCCAGCCGTGGCGGACGTTGTTCGATCGCGCACAGCAACAGATGCTTGACGGCGTCGAAGCCGATCGTTCCCAGTTCGCAGGCTTGGCGCACCGCCGCCGCAACATGCTCCAGCCGAAAGTCCTCCAGCAGACGCAACACCTGCACGTACTCGCGCTTGCCCGCTTTGCCCAAGCGGACTTCGAGCAGGCGTCGTAATCGCGGAAACTCGGGCGGTAGATCCCAACCCACCAACGGCGCGGCTTGATCGAGCGCATTCGTCTTGCGCTCCAGCAACGCCAGATAATGGACGGGATCGAAGATCAACTCTTCGCGTTCGTAACTGCGCCGGTGGCGTGCGATCTCTTCGCTGCCGCAACAGATCACTACTTCGTCCACATAGGCTTTGAGCAACACCTGGCGATGGCCGTAGCGCGTCGGCACCGAGTAGTCGTTGGTCCGATAGCGCACCAGCGACAACGACGTCACCCGGGTCGTACGTTTGTCGCAGGCATCGTAGGGCGCGGACGGCAATGGCAGCAACGCTTTCGCGTCGCGCTCAAAGCGTTCTCCGATCGTTTCGGTGTGTCGCCGCAAGCGCCGCTCACGGTTCTTGCGGCACTTGGCTTCGAGGTGTTCGTTGAAGGCTTCCCAACTCGAGAACCGGGGGATCGGCACCATGAAGTTGCGCCGCCCATAGCCCACCAAGCCTTCCACCTTGCCTTTGTCGTTACCCTTGCCTGGCCGGCCGAAACGATCAGCGAACAAGTAGTGCGACTGCAACTCACTGAACGCTCGTGTGCGTTTGCGCGTACCGTCGCCGAGAATCCTTGCTACCGCCAACTTCGTGTTGTCGTAGACAATGCTGCGCGGCACACCGCCAAAGTAGCGAAACGCGGCGTTGTGTCCTTCGCAAAAGGCTTCCGTCGTCTCGGCGGGAAAGGCTTTTACAAAGGCGTCATCGCTGTGCGGTAGATCGACCACCAAGAAGTGGGCCTTACGCTGCACTCCGTCAATGACAACCAGTGCTTCACCGAAGTCAGCTTGCGCATCGCCAGGAGGATGTGCCAGCGGCACAAACATCTCTTGACCGCCCAGCTTCTTCTCGCGAACGTAGTCCTTGATGATTGTGTAACCGCCCGTGAAGTCGTACTCGTCGCGCAAGCGGTCGAAGATGCGCTGTGCCGTGTGACGCTGTTTCCTCGGCTGCTGCTGATCGTCAAGCAGTATCTGATCAATGATTCCTGTGAACGAATCCAGCTTCGGCCGCTTCACCGGTTGACGCCGCCGATAGCCCGGCGGCGCCTTGTAGCGCAGCATCTTGCGCACCGTCTCCCGCGCCAAACCGAACCGTTTGACGGCCTCGCGTTCACTCAGCCCCTCAACGATGACACTCCGCCGTACTTGAGCGTATAGCTCCACTTGATACATCCCTCCGGTGTTCCACAAAACACCTCGGGGATGCTACGCGGACCACCTGGGCGGTCTAATTTTGCGCCGCCCTCACGCGGCTTAGAATCGCCGCTCTGTGGTCTATTTTGGCTCCGCCGTTCTCAAGCGCTTCAGGCGGAGCGAAATCCGGGGCACTCTCTCCCGCTGGATGAATCAAGAGCAGACAGTCGCCGTGCTCCGCTTCGATCCCCTCTTGCTGATCGATACCGAGAAGGCGTTCGAGAGCCGGAGTGCTCACCTGTTCGAGTAAGCGGGTGCGCCACCCAAGGCTGCCTGCAGAGATCGTAACGGCTCCGATGGCATGCCCCACGTCGTGCTGGCAGTAGCGAAAAGCTCTCTCGCCATACTTCCAGGACTCCCGCCAATGGATGGATGTCAGTCCGAGAAGACAGGCCCCCGGGGGAAGGAGCGGTGAGAGAATCAAGAGCAGACAGTCGCCACTCGGAGTCAGTCAAACGGCGGCGCAACTCCAGACCATGCTCGAAAGGGACGTAGTGGTAGATCCCTGGAAACTGAGTCAACCCCGGCACGGGGCCGGATACCAGGTAGCCCTCAGTCGGGTGAAGATTTCCGCTGGAAGGATTCACACGCAACGACCATCGTGAGCCGACCTGGCCGTCAAGTCCTGTGACCTGTTTCCAGGCTGACAGGGCCAGACTGAAGAAGAACAAGTTGCTGATGGTTTCAATCCCGATCGGCGCTGGGGTGGACGCCGCAGCCAAGATCGCGTCGTAGGTTGGTTGTGCTTCGATCCTTGGCAGGGGTAGTGGGATCAGTTGGGCGCGGTCGAAGCGTCGGAAGGGGTTCGGCTGGCTGGCCCAGTCCATGTAACCCAAGGCCCGGGCATAGCGGCCCACGTGATGCTTCGTACGGTCGTGGTAGAGATAAACCGCCTCCAGCTCAGATTCAGATTTGGGAGCGACCGACAGTTTCCTCATCCTACCGTCTCGCACCAATGATTCCGCGACCGCGCGCAGGACTAAGTCCCGCGAGACGAACCACCTAGAGACCCGTTCTCGGAAAGGTGTTGGTATATCGGGTACCGTCCACCTTTCCCGTCGGCTGAAGCCCACCTGGGCCTCTCGACGGGCTAAATCCGCCCTTATCGGCATCGGTTGATCCAGACGCACCAAAAGGACGTACAACGCCCTGCTCCGAGGATCGGCAGTTTCCTTCCCGATTCAGGGCGGTCTACCCTACTTCCCACCGGCAAGACGAGCCAACAGCATCGCCGTGCCGGGCAACACAATCGATCCCGCGAACGCCAACAACAACGAGTTCGCCTCGACAGCGAAGGCGCCCACGGCCCCGTACGATACGGCAATTCCGAGATTGGCGAGGCCGGTCAGCAGCAGAAAACGCCTCGCGGGCATCGCGGTCAGTCCCGCGAAGACGACTGACGCTTCGGCCAGCACGGGGATCGCTCGGAGCGTGATGATCGTCCAATCTCCGTATTGCTCTCGCGCCCTTGAAACCCGCTCGAGCTCAGACTCGCCGACAAACCGCAACGCCAGGCCGCGCCCAAAGCGTAGGCCCAGGACGTAGCCGACTAGAGTCCCCGCCATCAGGCCGGCCCATGTCGCGGCGCTTCCCCACCAGAAGCCGAGCAAGTAGCCGGAGGCGGTTGCCACGAAGCTTGACGGTATCGGCAGCAGGATGTCTGAAGCGAGCAGGGCGATGAGAGAACCGGCAATAGCCCAGGCGGACTCGCGGGCGTCGAGCGATCTCTCAGCGAAGGATGTCAGATCCTGCTCGAAAAGCGCGAAGGGCACGATGATCAGAAGCAGCAGCCCGACACTCAGCAGAGACCACTTCCATAGCGGGTGATTGAGCATCGGTCGCGGCGTTCGTATCGGCGTTTCATTCTAGCCGCGACACGCTCCACGACGGCAAGCCGGTTTAAATTGACTCCCCTATCCCCGACTGATAGCTTGAGACTTCCGTCGCGCTTCTCTGCCCCACCCCACTAGATGGACTCCTCTCACATCCGTAATTTCAGCATCATTGCGCATATCGATCACGGCAAATCGACCCTGGCCGACCGTTTGCTCGAGATCACCGGTGCCCTCACAGCGCGTGAGATGAAGGCGCAGGTCCTCGACAGTATGGATCTGGAACGCGAGCGCGGCATCACCATCAAGGCCCAGGCGGTACGGCTGACGTACGAGGCCAAGGACGGTGAGACCTATCAGTTGAATCTGATCGATACCCCCGGGCACGTCGATTTTTCGTACGAGGTTTCTCGGAGTCTCGCTTCGTGTGAAGGAGCGCTTCTTGTCGTGGACGCGGCGCAGGGTGTCGAGGCACAAACGCTGGCGAATACCTACCTCGCGCTCGATCACAACCTGGAGGTCATCCCGGTCATCAACAAGATTGACCTGCCGGCGGCCGAGCCGGACCTCGTACGAGAGGAAATCGAGTCGGCGATTGGGTTGGACGCCTCGGATGCGCTGCTCGTGAGCGCGAAGTCCGGGCTGGGGGTGCCGGAAATTCTCGAAGCGATCGTTGCGCGTGTCCCCGCACCCAAGGGTACTCGGGACGCGCCGTTGCGGGCTTTGCTCTTTGATTCCTGGTACGACCCCTACCGCGGCGTGATCATGCTGGTGCGCGTCATCGACGGATCCCTGCGAGACGGCATGACGATCCGAATGTCGTCGACCGGCCGCACATTCGAGGTGGAAGACGTAGGATTCCGCACGCCGAACAGTCACCCTTGCGAATCGCTCGATAGCGGTGAGGTCGGCTGGGTTGCCGCCAACATCAAGGAAGTAACCGAAACAAAAGTCGGCGACACGATCTGCGACGATGCGAACCCTCCCGCCGAGCCGCTGCCGGGCTTTCAAGAGTCGCGGCCGATGGTGTTCGCTGGCCTCTATCCGGTGGAGTCACACGCTCATGGAGAACTGCGCGAAGCGCTGCTGAAGTTGCAGCTCAACGATCGCTCGTTTCAGTTCGAGCCGGAGAGCTCGGTGGCCCTTGGATTTGGCTTTCGGGCCGGCTTCCTCGGTCTGCTGCACCTTGAGATCGTGCAGGAGCGTCTGGAGCGCGAATTCGGCCTCGAATTGATTACCACGGCGCCCGGGGTGCGCTACCGGATTGTTCTCAAGAATGATGAGACGGTGGAAGTCGACAACCCGAGCCGCTGGCCCAACACGCAAGAGATCGAACGCATCGAAGAGCCGATCTTCACCGTGACGGTCATCACACCTGACGACTACCTGGGCGGCATCCTCAAGCTCCTGGAGGAGAAACGTGGCGAGCAGAAGGGCTTTGAGTACGTGGCAGGCAAGCGCGTCGTCCTCACGTATGAAGTGCCGCTCAGCGAGATCGTGCTCGATTTCTATGACCGCCTTAAAACCGTGTCACGGGGCTACGCGTCAGTGGATTACCACTTTGCGAACTACCGGACTTCAGCCATGGTCAAGCTCGACGTGCTGGTGGCGGGCGACGCGGTGGATGCGCTATCGATCATCATTCACAAAGACCACGCGCACGAGCGCGGCAAGGTCTTGATTGAAAAGATGCGGAAGCTGATTCCGAGACAGATGTTTGAAGTGGCCTTGCAAGCGGCGATCGGGAACAAGGTCGTGGCCCGGAATACGATTGCCGCGATGCGGAAGAACGTCACCGCCAAATGCTATGGCGGCGACATCACCCGCAAGCGGAAGTTACTCGAACGGCAGCGTGAAGGGAAGCGCCGCATGAAGAGAGTCGGCAAGGTGGATATTCCCCAGGAAGCGTTCTTGGCCGTGCTGAAAGTGGGGGATGAAGCCTGAGAAAACCCCGCCGAAACTTGGCGGACTCGAGACGTTGACAACCCATCCGGGAGCATTTTCCAATCCAAGAATGATCCTGAAATGAGGTTGGTCGAGGCTGGGACGAAATAGGGTGTGGAACCGTGTGGAACTCCTTTCCTTGGTGGTGGGAGGGGCAGGGTTGTGAAGCGCTGGCTCCTGGGAGTTGCTAACTCGAAGCTTCTCGTTCGTGCCGCGGGCTGCGCCGAGTCGGGCCGCAGGGAGCCCAGAGGGCGAGCGCAGGCCCGGCTCGGCGGCGCGACCCGCCGGCGGTGCGGCGTGACGATCGCTCGAACTCACCACCGCGAGCGGCACGCGGCCAGGAGCTTTCTCTTGGCGGCCTGCATGCGCAGGGCGCATTCGGTGTCGCTGAAGCGCCGCGTTTGCTGCTCGAGGGCGGCGGCGCTGATACCTTCCTTTAAGTGGGTCTCCCACTGGTCGAGTGAAAGCAGCTTTTCGTAAGGTGTGCGGTAGTCGTCGAGCCGATAGTGGCGCCGCCGGCGTCCGTTGTCGGCCTGCTCGATGGTGGCAAACCCGCAGGGGCGATGGTGGTTCAAATAAGGGTTGAAATAGGCCGTGTAGAAACGTTGCAACTCGGCGGCATGCTGGGCCCCGATCGGCTCGTGTCCGATGTGCTTGCGCACGACTGCGCCATTCTTGCCCTCGACCAGCGCGTTGTCGGTCGTACGGTACGCCCGCGATTTGGTGAACTCGGCAACCAGCAGCTTGTTGAGCAAGGCGGCGACGCGCTTGTTGAGAAACTCCGAGCCGTTGTCGGAATGGAAACCACGAATGCGAAAGGGAAACTGGTGCAGGATGGCTTCCAAGACCGGCAGCAAATGAGCTTCCGAGATCGTCTCGCAACAGCCCACGATCTGCCACTGCGTGAGAGTATCGACAGCATTGATGTGATAGAGCCCCTTGCGGGTCTGGGTGTCGCCCTGATGCACCGTGTCGACACGCAGGTAGCCAGGTCGGCCGCGCGGGTCCGGACGCCTTCGCTCGCCGATCGCAACCACGCGGCTGCGCGTCTTGGTGAGATGAACATGATGACGGCGGTAGGTCGCGGTCTGCCGCAGATTGTAGATATGCGAGGCCGAGATCGAGGCCAGCCGCGCGTACTGGCTGCGGCCGTAGACGTGGTACTCGCGCCACAGGATGCGGCGCATCGCCGGTCCCGACAGCCCCTCGTGGGCGGCATCGGCGGCCGCCAGCAGGGCGATGTCCTCGGCCGTGTAGCGGCGCGCGAAGCGATGCCGGCGCGACATGGTCGGCTGGATCTTCCCCCGCTGCCGGTAGCGTCGGATCAGACGCGTGATCTGCGGCAGACTCAGGCCGCTGACCTTGACCAGGTAGCGCCGCACGACCCCTTTGTCTTTCTTGGACAGCCCCAGATAGCGCTGCCGGCGCAGCACGCCCTCGACGAAGCCGTAGATCTCGGCCCGGCTCGCGCCCGCAAAGCTGAGCCCGTCGCTGGCGGCCACAAACCGCCGCATCTGCTCCAGCGTGAGACTTTGAGCATTCTGCATGGTGACTTGCATTCACCTGCAATGTCGCCTGCTCCGACCGATGCATCTTCAGGATCATCTTGTATTGGAAACACTCCCCCTTTTCAGGATCATCTTGCATTGGACAACTCTCCCCCCAGCATTTTCTCATCGAAGGATGAGCCTGGAGAAGCAGGGGAGCACTGAGTCGCTGGGCTCCTTTCTGGGATTGGTTAAGAAGGGGAGAGAATCGTCGTCGGGGCTGTGGGAATGTGGGAATCGCGGAGCGATTTCCAAGGGCGTTGGGAAACGAGGGAAACCGGTTTTTGGTTTTCCTCGTTTCCCATCGCCCGTCATTTCCGCAGCCCTTCTCCCGTCGCGCGGCGCGGCAGGTTCGCGGATGCGAAACTCGCAAACAGCTTGCTCTTGGCTTGTTGCATCCGCCGCGCCGCCGCAGTGTCGCTTTCGGCCTGAGCAATACGGTCGAGGGCCTTGATCGCCTGCCCGGGCTTGAGATAGTCGGCGGCCCGCGGCAACTTCTGGAAGGTTTCCCAAGGGGTCTGATAGTGGCGATACACGCGCTTCTGCTTGCCTTTGGCGTCGGTCAGCAGTTCGGGTTGTCCGCAGGGCCGGTGGAAGTTCAAATAGGGATTGAAGTGCTGTTGATAGAAGCGCTGGATGCGCGCCGCGTGCGGCGCCGCGATGTGCGTATGCCCCATGTGCTTGCGGATCACGGCGCCGTTTTTCGATTCCACCAAGCCGTTGTCGTTGGTGTGCCTCGGCCGCGACTTGGTCTGTTCGATCAGCAGCTTGTTCAGTAATTTTTCCGCCGTGCCGTTGAGGAACTCGCTGCCGTTGTCGGAATGGAAGCCGCGCAGGCGAAAGGGGAACTGCTCCAGCATGGCCTTGAGCAACGGCTCCAGCCAGGCTTCGCTAATGGCCGCCGTGGCGCCGACCACTTGCCACTGGGTCACTTCATCCACCGCGTTGATGTGATAGACGCCCTTCACGCCGTCGCGATCTCCTTGATGTACCGTATCCACTCGCAGGTAGCCGGGTTGGCCCCGCGGGTTGGGCCGCCGCCGCTCGCCGATCGACACCGCGCTGGGCCGAGTCTTGGTGAAATGCAGCCGCCGCTGGCGGTACACCCTGTGCCGCCGCAGTCGATAGATGTGGGCCACCGAGATCTCCGCCAACCGCTCATATTCACTCTGCTGGTACTTGTGATATTCCCGCTGCAGGATCTTGCGCGTGGCCGGGCCGCTGAGGGTTTCGTGTGCTTCATCGACGGCCGCCAGCCGCTCGATATCGGCCGCCGTGTACTTGCCGGCAAAGCGATGCCGCCGATAGCGGGCAGGTACCAGCTCACCCCTCTGCCGATATTGGCGGATCAGTCGGGTGACCTGCGCCCGGCTCAGTCCCGTCATCTTGGCCAGATATTGCCGCAGCAGTCCTTTGGCGGCTCGGTCTTGCCCGCTGTAGCGCTGCCGGCACAGCGTTTGCGCCACCCAGGCGTAGATCTCGGCACGCCCTTTGCCCTTGAATCGTATTTCATCGCTGGCCTCCAGAAACTGCCGTATCTGCTCCAGGCTCAGCGTCTTGCCGTCTTGCATGTGGATGGTCAATCCCCAGCATGCTCACTCCCCCACCCTTCAGGCTCATCTTGTGTGAGAAACTAACTCCTCCTTCAGGCTCATCTTGTGTGAGACAAGACTTCATGTTTCATAATGATTTCTGTTATGGTCTAATACAGCCCAAGCAGCATTCGTAGAATCTCTGTGCCACGCTTCGGCGGCCGCCGGGCGTCTGTTGGACCCATGATCAAAGTAGACCGTTTGACCAAAAGATACGGCCCCACCTTGGCCGTAAGAGACATCACGTTCGAGGTTGACAAGGGTGAAGTCGTAGGCTTTCTGGGACCGAACGGCGCCGGAAAGACCACGACCATGCGCATCCTGGCGGGCTTTTTGCCGCCCACATCGGGATCGGCGAGCGTGTCGGGCTATGACGTGCTAGCGGAGCCCCTGGAAGTCAAGAAGCGCATCGGCTACCTTCCCGAATCGCCGCCTCTGTATCCAGAGATGTCGGTCGATAGCTACCTGGACTTCGTGGGCCGGCTGAAGGGAATCGCCGGCAGCGACATCGCAAAGAAAGTCGACTCCGTGTTGGAGCGCTGCTCACTGGGTGACGTGCGGAATAAGCTGACCGGGCAGCTCTCAAAAGGCTACCGGCAGCGCGTGGGACTGGCGCAGGCGCTGATCCACGACCCGGACGTGCTGATTCTCGACGAACCGACCGCGGGGCTCGATCCGAAGCAGATTACCGAGGTTCGCCAGCTCATTCATCAGCTCAGCGGCGAGCACACCATCATCCTCAGCACCCACATCCTGCCCGAAGTGCAGAGCATCGCCGACCGCATCATCATCATCAACGACGGCAAACTCGAAGCGAGTGATTCGCCCGAAAATCTGATCGCGCGCATGCAGGGCGCCGAATCGGTGCTGATCGAGATCGACGGCCCGCCGGAAGACGTTGAGAGCCGCTTACTGGCCGTACCCGGAGTCCACAGCGTGAGCCGCAAGAACGGCCATGGCGGACGGACAAGCTGGGAGATCGAAACCGGCAAGGAGCCTCACATTCGCGGCGAGCTGGCTCGAACGGTCGTGGAGTCGGGTTGGGGGCTGTATGAGATTCGCTCGATCGGCATGAGCCTGGAGGATATTTTCCTCAAGCTAACCGGTTCCGACCCGGCGGGCGAGGCTGACGACGGCGCCTCCCCATCGCTAGAGGAAGGCGGCGAAACTACGCCTGATGTGGCCGCCGCGGCCGACGAAGGCGCAACGGCCGACGAACCGCCGCCGCCCGAGCCGGACGAAACTTCGAAGCAGGAAGGAGCCGGCACCTCATGAGAAATGTTTGGACCATCGCGAACCGCGAACTGCGGAGCTACTTCGCTTCTCCCATCGCCTACATTCTGTTGGCCATGTTCGCGTTGATCTTCGGTTACTTCTTCTTCAGCGCCGTGGCGATCTTCGTGGACTTTTCGAGCCGCGGCCAGATGGGGATGGAGATGCCCCCGATGAACGTCGATCAGTTCATCATTCAGCCGACGCTGGGGAACTTTAGCATCATTCTGCTGTTCCTCTCGCCGATGATTACGATGCGGCTCTTCGCCGAGGAGACCCGCAGCGGCACGATCGAACTGCTGCTGACGTCCCCGGTCCGCGATTTCGAGATTATCTTAGGAAAGTGGCTGGCCGCGATGCTGTTGTTCGCGTGCATGCTAGCGGTTTCGATGCTCAATCTGGTCGTGGTCTTCGTGCTCAGTACGCCGGACTGGAAAGCGCTGCTCGTCGGCTACCTCGGGTTGCTGCTGATGGGCGGCACGTTCCTGGCGCTGGGCGCGTTCCTCTCGAGCCTGACGAAGAATCAGATCGTCGCGGGCGCCTTGACGTTCGGTCTATTCCTCATGCTCTGGGTGCTGGATTGGGTGAACGCATACAGCACTTCGACGGTGGGCCAGGTTTGCCAATACATCGCGATCGCACCGCACTTCGAGCAGTTCTCGAAGGGCGTAATTGAGTTGAAGGACGTGGTTTACTACTTGAGCGCTATCGGGCTCGGGCTTTTCTTGAGCAAGCGGTCACTCGAATCGCTGCGCTGGCGCTCATAGGTAGGAGTCGAAAAGATGGCTTGGGATTGGGTCAAAACGCGGCAGACGAAATACGGGGCCTACTCGGCCGTGTACATCCTCGTCGCGCTCGCCATTATCGTCGCCGGCAATTACCTGGCGAACCGCTACAACAAGACGTTCGACGCCACGAAGAACAAGCTCTACAGTTTGTCGGATCAGACAGAGAAGATCCTCGATGACTTGGAGTCGGATCTCACGATTTACTACTTCGACCGGAATTCCGAGTTCGGCGCTGCCCGCAGTTCACTCTCCAGATACGCCAACGCTTCGAGCCGAGTAGACGTCCAATACATCGACCCCGACAGCAGGCCTGAGATGGCCCAAGCGATGAATATTCGGACTTACGGAACGGTACTGGTTGAGATCGGCCCCAACCGCGAGGAAGCAACGTCGGCGGACGAGGAAGACATCACGAACACCATCATCAAAGTGCTGAAGGGCGAGGAGAGGACGGCTTGCATCCTTACCGGGCACGGGGAAGCGGACGTGAGCGATTCCGAGCGTGATGGGTTCTCGGGTGCGCGGCAGGCGATCGAAGACGCCAACTATGCGACGAAGTCCGTTTCATTGCTCGAAACGGCTGAGGTTCCGTCCGATTGCACGTTGCTGATTCTGCCCGGTCCCGAAGCAGGTTACTTGCAGCCGGAAATCGACACCTTCAGGCGATACGTCGAGGGCGGTGGCCGAGCTTTGATGCTGCTCGACCCGGACGCGAGCCCGGAGTTGGCCGAGATGCTGGCGAGCTGGGGGATCCGTGTTCACGACGAGACGATCATCGATTTCTCGCCCGTCGGGCAGTTCTTCGGGATGGGGCCTCTGTCGCCTCTCGTCACCGAATACGAGCCGCATCCGATCACAGAAGTGATGGGCAACACGGCGAGTTTCTTCCCCATGGCGCGAGGCGTGGATGCCGGTGACGCGGTATCGGGTTGGGATGTGCAAGAGCTCTTCCGAACGACAGAAAGTAGCCTCGCAACGCCGGAAGTGAAGATCGAGGACGGCGAACTCGTCCGCGACCCCGACACGGAGCGCGCCGGCCCCATCACCTTGGCGGTAGCGGCGACTCACGATGTGCCGGCGGCCGGTGGCTCGAATGAGCCCGAATCCGATGAGGAAGCTGATTCCGAGGACGGTGATGAAGAGGCCAAGGAGCCCGAAGGTAGCCAATCCCGAGTCGTCGTGGTTGGTTCGTCGCGCTTTGCCCGCAACCACGGGCTGGGCCGAGGCGGCAACGTCGATCTTTTCCTGAACATGTTGAACTGGCTTAGTTCGGATGAGGATTTGATCTCGATCCGCCCGAGGGATCCCGAGAATACGCCGCTCAACATTTCGCAATCACAAATGATGCGACTGTTCTGGATCAATGTCATCGGACTGCCGCTCGTGATTGTGCTTTTCGGCGTGCGCGTCTGGTGGACGCGGCGCTAGCCCTAATACTTTTACTTTGGCCGAATCAGCCCTATTACGCGCGGATCTCAGAGGGGAACGTAGGGGCACGGCATGCCGTGCCCGCGGCTCCTCTGGCCGGTGGCTCAATGCGTTTCGCCAGACTGAAAATCCGTAGAGAGGTACGACCATGAATCCCATCAGGCTTCTCATCGCCGTCGGCGTGTTGGCCGTATTGGCGGGATTGGTTTACTGGAGCGAAGAAAATCCCCCCGCCTCGGACGATGCGAAGACGCCCATCGTCGAGCTGGAAGCAGACGACGTGCGGGCTCTAACCGTTGAACGCCCCGGTCAAGAGACGATCGCGGTGGAGCGCGGCGAGGACGATGCATGGAAGTTTGCCGCGCCGCTCACGATCCCGGCGGATGACTCGGCGGTGAGTTTGTTGCTCAACAACATTACGCCGATGAATTCAGACCGCGTTGTCGATGAAGAAGTGGCGGATTGGCGCCCCTACGGCCTCGAGGGCGAAGCTTGGTCGCTACGGGTGGACGTGACGGCGAAGAAGGACGACGAAGAGAAGTCGTACCGCGTCATCTTCGGCAATGATACGCCGACCGGCGCCGGTGTCTTTGCGCGTCTCGACGGCGATCCTCGGCTGTTCACTGTCTTCAACCACATCAAGAGCGGCTTCGAAAAAGAAGTCTTCGATCTGCGCGACAAGAAGCTGCTGAAGCTCGACTCGGACAAGATTTCTCGCGTGACCGTCAACGTCGGCCCGCGGTCGATCGAATTCGGCAAGAGCGGCGACGACGCGTGGCAGATCCTCAAGCCGGCCCCGTTGCGAGCCGACAACTTCGCCGTGGGCGACGCGGTGCGTTCCGTGCAGAATGCCGAGATGGTTTCAGTGTTGGAAGAGCAAGACCCGTCCGGTAAATACTCGTTCAACCGCCCGGCCGTGACGGTCGAGGTCGTCGATGAAGGCGGTGCGCATACGCTGACAATCGCGAAGGGCGCGGACGAGAAATACTTCGCTAAGAGTTCCGATCTCGAAGGTGTGTACGAAGTTTCCTCGACCCTGTCAGAGGCGCTCGACAAACCCTTGGACGATTTCCGCAACAAGAAGCTTTTCGACTTTGGTTTCGTCGATCCGGCCTCGATTCAGGTCCGCGATGGCGACACGCGGTTGACAATCTCGAAGAACGAAGACAAGTGGGTCCTTACGTCCGACACAGATCGCGAATTGGACTCAGAGAAGGTACAAACTCTGCTTGACGATCTGCGAGGGCTTTCGGCAAAGGCGTTCACGTCGGATGATGAGGCGGGTCAGGCAAAGTATGGCCTCGGCTCTCCTGTGATCGAGGCGGAAGTCGTGAAGGCAGACGACGGCGGAACGGAGAAGGTCATCGTCACCGATCCCCAAGCGGAACATGTATATGGCGCGATTCCCGGCCAACCGAGCACCTACGAACTAGAGAAAAGTGACGTCGAGGGGCTCCGAACGAATATCGCCGACCTCGCCAACCCCTCGGAAGAGCCGGGGGACGGCACAGAGAGCGAAGAATCAGTCCCGTAGCCCTCCCCGCCTGACGTTCAAACAGAGGCACGAGGCCGCCACGTAAGGCACCCGCGCTCTAGCCGCCTAGTTCGGCCAGTTCAACCACCCGCCTGCCCCTCACCGCTGCCTGAGCGGCCTGCGCAAGTTTCACTGACTGCCGTCCGACCAAGGCATGCGTCGATGGCAGCCGCCTTTCCCGAAGGGCATCGAAAAACTCCTCCAACAGCCCCATCGTTCCGTTGTGTCCGGACTCGCGCGCGTCGAAACCCACCTGGATGGTCTCTTCCCGTCTCTCAGGCTCCCAGGTGGTGATGCGGATCGAATCACCCTTGCGGCGAAACTGAAGTTGTCCTTTCGTTCCCACCATCATCGATTCATGAAAGCCTCTGCCGTAACGGCTTCCGATGTTGAAATCAAGAGACACGGTACATCCGCCGCCGTATTCGATCGCGAGGCTGGCATGATCGAGAGTCTCTCGTCCCGAGTAGAATCCGGTGCCGCCAAACCCGCAAACGCGCTCGGGTGAAGCACTCAGCCAGTGCTGGAAAAGGTCGAAATCATGACAATGTTTCTCAAGTATCGAGCCGCCGGACAGGGATTCAAAGTAGCGCCAGTTCAAGTGCGACACGCTGGACGACCCCGCCGCAATCTTCTTCCAGTCCCGCCTGAACTCCGCCGCAGCCAAGTGCCGCACCTCGCCGATCACGCCTTGACTGATCAACTCACGAACCTTTACATGGCAGGGATGCCAACGGTTCTGTAGTCCCACCATGAAAACACGGTCCGTGGAGCGCCAAGCGCGAATCATCTCATCGCACTCCGTGACATTCAGCGCCATCGGCTTCTCACACAGTACGTCGAGGCCGCGCTCGAGTGCGGCGACAACCATCTCCTTATGGAGAAAATTCGGAGTGGCTACCACGACGGCATCGAGTCCGCTAGCCGCCAGCAGGTCGCGGTAGTTTGTGTAGACCTCTGGCTTGCCGACACCGAGTTCGAGGGCCTTGCCGGCATGCTCGGGAACGACATCGCAGATGCCTACGAGATCACATGCAAAGGCGCCGGATTTGATAGTCCGCATATGTTCTCGTCCGCGGTTGCCGACACCGATGATGCCGAGGCGAACCCGGTCACGTGAATTTGATTCTGCCGCCGCTGCTGCGCCCGCCGAAAGCCCAGCGGCGCCAATTCCCGTGAGAACTTCCCGACGAGTTGTGCGTTTTGAGTTCATAGTGTCCCTACGTTTCAAACGGTCGTTACCGCGCGACGTTCCGGCGGATGTCCATCCGAGCCGCCTGCGATTCGGTCGGCAGGGGGTCGGGACGCTTGTCAACACGTCCGCCCATCGCTTCATCGATCGAGATATTGCTTTTCTCGAGGGTCCGCCCCGTGGATAGATCCAATCCAATACGCGCTTTGATGTAGTTGTTCTGGGCGCGAATTTCGTCGGTGCGGGAGAAGGCCAAATCCCGCTGAGCCTGCACGATTTCGAAGATCGTTGAGGCGCCCAGGTTAAATTTCTTCTGCTCGGCGTCAAGCGTCCTCTCTTGCAAGATTCTGGATTTTTGGGCGGCGGCGTGCTGCGCGCGGGCTTGCGTGAGTCCGATCACCGCATCCTGGACATCCCGGCGGATCGAATTCTCCGACTGCCGCAATCGAATTTCAGCCTGCCGCTTCTCCAGCAGTGAGGCCGCCAGGTCCGCTTTGGCTTGACGGTTCTTCAAAGGAATTCGCAACTGCACCGCGATCTGATAGTCAGGAAAATTCCGCCGGAAGACCTGGCCCAGCGAGGTGCCGAGCCCTCCAAGGAAAAACTCCGAGGGAACCTCCAACGTCTGGCCGGGAAGCGGTAGAAACATGTCGTTGACCTGTCCGGCCAAACCGTTGTTGGTGAGGTCGCCGCTGAGGTTGATCTCCGGCCGCAGTGAGTTGCGAACGCCTGTCAGGTTGATGTCCCGGTTCACCAACTGCATCCGGCTCTGCAGGATCTCGGGACGTGCTCGGAGCGCCATCTCCATGAGTTCCTGGATCGGCTCGATCCGCTCGGCGTTGGGCACTTCAATGCGATCGGTGGGAACGATTTCAACCTCCAGAACGGACGGACTGGCAAGGCCGTTCTTGCTGATGGCGTTCTTCAGGATGTTCTCCTGTTGCTGCACGGCGGTAATCGCGGCGGTAAGATTCTGCTCGGCTGTGGCGACTTCGGCTTCGGCCCGAACGATCTCAATCGGCGCCAGCGTCCCGATCTCGACGCGGCGTTTGTTGTCTTTGTAGAGTTTTTCGGCCCGCCGGAGATCTTCCTCCCTGCCGCGAACATCGGCGAGGAAGGTGACAAGGTCCCAGTAAAGGTTCTGTATCTGGGCCACGGTCGAAATCACTTGTTGCTTGAACGCCAAGTCAGTAATCTCGCGATTGTTCTTCGCGACCCGGATGATTCGTGAGTTCAAGCTGCGGCCGAAACCCTGAATCAGGGGCTGGGTGAAGTTGATGCCAATGTTGCTGGCGACATTGGGGTTGAAATTGCTCCTCTGACTGTTCGTAATGCTGCGCCGGTTGTTCCACGAAAGCGAGCCGGTCGCACCCGACAGAAAACCTTTTCGCAGAGCGATATTCGAGTTACTCGTTTCCCTGACGAAGGTATTCGTGCCGGTAACGAAGTTACTGGTTTGAGGGTTGCTGAAGTGACCCCAATCGAGACCGCCTGTGAGCCGGGGGTCGAGATTCGGTATGGCTGTACCGAAGAACGTGCTGGCGTCACCAACGCTCGTAGCTCCCTGTCCGCCGCCCCCTGCGCGCGTATCAATGCCGGTTACGTCTCCGCCCCGTCCGCCGCCGCCGGTCGCCGACTGACCCGTTGACAGCGTGCTGATCTGCGTCTGCACTCCGCGCAACTGGCCGCCGGACTGGGCGCGCAGAATATCCGTATCCGCCTTCAACGGATCGTAGCGGGCATAGGCGATGTCCAGGTTGTTCTCGATCCCGAGCGCAATCGCATCCGCGAGTGAGAGATAGAGTTTTCCACCACGCGTCAATTCATCAAGGCGCGGAGAGTTCGCAAAATTATATGGATCTGGCTCCGGTACCCTGTAGGCGCTCCTAAAACCCCAGCCATTCGCGATACCGGTGTAGTCGACTGGCGCGGCCCCCGGTTCTTGCGCCCATAAGTTGGGCGGCATCGCCAAACATAGAGCCAAAAGGAGGACAAGGTATCTCTGCATCAAATTCATGGTGAAGTCTCCGAGCCTGCGGACGGGTACGCTACCAGAGCGGATACGATCAAACTCAGTTCGGCCGTCTCCGTTCCGTAAGTCCGCTTTCCGTTTGTGGGTGGGGCGGCCCTGCAAGGGGTTTTGCGGGCATGAGCGGCGGAAGTTCTTTGTTATCCTAGCACTGCGTTCCTTGGGTGACAATCGTTTACCTTTACAAGACGCCCTCGGCGGCAAAAAGGTTAGCGGCTCCCGTTGGGGATTCGGACCCGCCTCCGATCTCGCATGCGGCATTTCAAAGCAACCATCGCCTACGACGGTACCGATTTCCACGGCTGGCAGGTTCAACCGGGGCATCTGACCGTCCAGGGCGCCCTGAAGCATGCTCTCGAAACAATCGAAGGGGCTCCGGTCGACGTGCAAGGCTCCGGGCGGACCGACGCCGGGGTACATGCCCTGGAGCAGGTGGCGTCGTTCTCTTTGACGAACCCCATCCCGGCGGAGAACCTCTTGAAGGCGGTCAACCTGCTGCTGCCGAAGACTGTGCGTGTATTGGTAATCGCTCCGGTCTCGGCGGAGTTTCATTCCCGCCACTCCGCGGCCGGCAAGCATTACGAATACCGCATCTGGCGCGACGATATTTGCCCGCCATTCGATGTCCGCTACGTCTATCATCATCCCTATCCGTTGGATGAAGCCGCGATGATCGAGGCTGCGGCCGCATTTACGGGACGGCATGACTTTCGGTCGCTGGCAGCTTCGGGTGGCCATGAGATGAAGTCCACCGTGCGGACAATTTTTTCCTCCGCCCTCAGCAGAGAAGCCGAGCAGTTGATCTATCGTGTGCATGGCGACGGGTTTCTTTATCACATGGTCCGCAACATCGTCGGTACGCTGCTCGAAGTAGGACGCGGGCGGATTGCGGTCGGCGATATTCCCGCGGTGCTCGCGAGCAAGGAGCGGGCGGCCGCCGGAGCCACCGCGCCGGCCCAAGGGCTGTTTCTGGTTCGCGTTGAGTATGACGACAGCTAATTCGGCCGCGACGTGAGCCGGCGCGCGGACCGCCGCCTAACCGCCCGGAATCGGTGCTCCAGGCAGACCGCCGCCCGCGTCATGCTATTCTCTGATTTTGGCGGAAAGAAAGGGACCTTCGCCTCCGCCGATTCCCGATGCAACCTCATTTCGATGATCCGCTGCTTCGTCCCATCGCCGACAAGGTGCTGGCCGGCGATCGCCTGAGTTTCGACGACGGCTTGGCGCTCTATCGTTCACCCGACTTGCTGGGGATCGGCTACGTAGCCAACCACGTCCGCGAGAAGCTAAACGGCGAGACGACTTACTTCAACGTCAACCGCCACATCAACCCGACGAACGTGTGTGTCGCGGCGTGCAAGCTGTGCGCCTTCGGACGACAGACTCGCGACCCGCAGGGCTACACGATGTCTCTCGAGCAGGTCTGGGAAACAGCCGGCCAAGGTTACGTCGAGGCGGTGTCGGAGTTTCACATCGTCGGCGGACTGCACCCGGAACTTTCGCTCGATTGGTTCTGCGAGATGATCCGCGGGCTACACAAACGCTACCCGCATGTGCATCTCAAGGCCTTCACCATGGTCGAGGTCGGCTATTTGGCGCGCCGCGCGAAGGTTTCGATCGAGGAAGCGCTCATCCGGCTCAAGGACGCGGGCGTACAGTCGCTGCCAGGCGGTGGTGCGGAGATCTTCAACGAGCGTGTCCGCCGCATCATCTGCGACCACAAGATCGATGGAGAAGAGTGGATTTCCACCGCGCGGATCGCCCACAACCTCGGCCTGAAGTCGAACGCAACGATGCTCTACGGACACATTGAGACGGACGACGATCGCGTTGACCACCTACTCAGGCTGCGCGCCTTGCAGGATGAGACGGGCGGCTTTCAGACCTACATTCCGCTGGCGTTCCATCCGGCGAACACACCGATGCGGCACTTGCCGTCGACTACGGGCTTCGCGGATATCAAGAACATCGCGATCGCGCGTCTGTTGCTCGATAACTTTCCGCACATCAAGGCCTACTGGATCATGATGACGCCGAAGGTGGCTCAAGTCGCGCAACGATTTGGCGCGGATGATCTCGACGGCACCGTCGTCGAGGAGAAGATTTACCACGACGCCGGTGCCACTACCGCCCAAGAGCTGCGGCGGGAAGACCTGCTGCGGCTGATCCGGGAAGCCGGACGCGAACCGGTCGAGCGGGACACCCTCTATCGGCCCGTCCAACGCGAAGAAGCCACGTTCACGGTTCTCGTCTAGAACGAAAGCCATCGAACGTCGGCAAGGCTTCCCTCGCGAAGCTACAATCGTCACTTTGATTCCGTTCCGTTTTTTCGTTTCCTGAGAAAGAGGTAGACCATGAGCGATCATCCCGGCCCCGAAGCTGCACACATTGCTGAACTCGAAGAGAAGCACTTATTCCAGAACTACGGGCAGCGGAAGTTCGTTCTGGTGCGAGGCCAAGGCTGCCAGGTGTTTGACGATCAGGGCAAGGCGTACCTGGACTTCGTTTCGGGTATCGGCGTGAACGCCCTCGGTCACGGCCATTCGAGAATCCTCAAAGCGATTTGCGATCAAGTCGGCACGCTGATGCATTGCTCGAACCTGTATGCGCACCCCTTTCAAGGGCCGCTGGCCGAGAGGCTCACGCGTATGAGCGGGCTCGACCGCGCTTATTTCTGCAACAGTGGCGCCGAGGCAGTGGAGACAGTGCTCAAGATCGCGAAGGGCTATGGGCGCTCGAAGAATGCCGACAAGACGGAGATCATCGCTCTCAACAACTCGTTCGCGGGACGAACCCTCGGCGCGATCTCCGTCACCGGCCAGCCGAAGTATCGCGAGCCGTTTGAGCCTTTGATTCCCGGCGTGAAATTCGTTGAACCGAATGATGTGGCGGACCTGGAAGCGGCCGTCTCGGATCGAACGGCGGCCATCATGCTGGAGCCGATCTTGGGTGAGGGCGGGATCGTGCAGATTACGCGCGAGTTCGCACGCAGGGTCGCTGACCTCGCAAAGCAACACGACGCCTTGGTGATGTTCGACGAGATCCAGTCAGGCATGGGAAGGACGGGCGACTACTTCGCCTTTCAGGCCTGGAATGACGGAGGCGAAGAGATTCGTCCGGACGTGATAACCCTTGCCAAACCGCTCGGCGGCGGTATCCCGATCGGCGCCGTGCTGGCCACGAATCGAGCTTCCGAAGTGTTGTCGGCAGGCATGCACGGCAGCACGTTCGGCGGCAACGCGCTCGCCTGCCGCATCGCGCTAGAGTTCCTCGATGTCCTGGAGGAGATCTTGCCTCGTATCAGAGAGACGGGCGCCTACTTCGACAAGCGCCTCAACGAACTGGTCGACAAGTACAACTTCGTGAGCGAAGTGCGGGGCCGCGGCTTAATGCGAGGGCTCAACCTGACTGTGCCGGGCAAGCAGGTCGTGCCGGCGATGAAAGAGAAGGGCTTCCTGATCAACTGCACGGCGGGAACCGTACTGCGATTCCTGCCCCCGTATGTGATCGAGCCGGGGCATATCGACCAATTGATCACCGCACTAGATGAGATATTCGCCGCGGGACCGCCTTTGGAAGACTAGAAGCTACCTCGCAATGTGGAAGGAAACGGGACAGCAAAAACGAGGGCGAAGCCAGCCTCGACAACAGTTACTCCGATGAGTGGGTGTTACTGATGAAACCACACCCAGCTAACGTTCCCGGGGACTTCTACGTTGAGGACGGATGCTGTACTCTCTGTGGCGTCCCGCAAGTCCTTGCCCCGGAACTCTTCTCCGTCATCGACGACAAGGCGGAACACTGCTATGTACGGAAGCAGCCATCAACCGCCGCCGAACGACGCCACATGTTAGATACGATTTGGGGCGCCGAACTTGAATGCATTCACTATCGTGGAACCGAACGCGCCGTCCAAACGCAACTCGTGACGCTGGGCGTGGGCGCTGTGTGCGACAGTCTGCCGATGGACTTGAGAATGCGGCTACGGTGGCAGCGGGTGCGCGACTGGCTACTCCTGAAGCTTGAAGGGCCCAAATAGCAAGCGGCTGTATCAGACGGTGGCATAACCTTTCTTGAGCCCTGAAGGTGGTGGCCGCCGCAAGCGACCTGCTGACCCGAAACATAACGTCCGCCTGGCGATGTGGCGTAAGACGCCCTCCACGTCGAGGGTTCTTCACTGCACCGGCTGTTCGGGAAGTTCGTTGAGAAAGCGTTCGACGACGTCCCGCTGTTGCTCGGGCGTCATCGAAGACTGGATCAGGCGGCCGGCGGCTTGAATCGCGAGGTCGGCCGTCGTCTTGCGTATGTCGCTCAGGGCGGCGCGCTGCTCAGCTTCGAGCCGCTGCAAACCCTGATCGACCACTCGTTGGGCCTCGGAGCGGGCTTCCTCCAGCATCTGCTTGCGGGCTTGATCCGCCTCATCGCGAGCATTCTGGACGATCTGTTGCGCATGTTGGACGGCCTCGGCGATCTTGCGCTGCGTTTCTTCCGCGGCGCCGGCCGATTCCTGACGCGCTTTCTCGGCTTGTCCCAAGGCGTCGGCGATTTTCCTCTCGCGCTCGTCGAGCGCCGCCAGTAGCGGCCCCCAGGCGATTTTGTGCAACGCGACGAGCAGGACGACGAACGTGATGACCGTCCAGATCATCAGCCCCGGCTCGAACCGCAGCAGCGGGTTCTCGCCGGCTAATAGACACAGGGCGTACAGATTCAACATCTGTCCGTTCCCCTTTAAGTCATGAAGATGACGACGAAGCTCACACCGAGTGCGATCACCGCCACACCTTCAAGCAAGAACAGGGGCAACTGGTATGCACCCACGATGTCCTTCACCGCCTGCGGCTGCCGCGCAATGCTCTCAACGGTCGCCGCTGTCAACCGGGAAATTCCGATTCCCGCACCGACAACCGCAATCCCGGCGCCTATCGCCGCGCCGAAGTAGCCGAGCGACGCACTGGTTCCACCGTCCTGGGCGAGGGCTGCGGCCGGGGCCGCCAGCGTTAAAATCACCAACGTCAACATGGCATGCGCGAGTCTCTTGTGGCTGGATTTCATCTGAACTATTTCCTCCAAAGAACTTTCTATTTGTATGTCTCTAATGAGCGGAGTGAACCATCATACCGATAAAGATGGCTGACAACAACGTGAACACGTACGCCTGGATAAACGCCACGATCAGCTCTAACAAACTGATCGCCACTGCCATTGGCACCGATACCAAAACGCCTACAACGACGCTCTGAAAAACGAACACGAAGGACATCATCACCAGAATGACAATGTGACCCGCCGTCATGTTGGCGCCGAGACGTATGGTCAGGGCGATCGGCTTGACGAACGTACTAATGATTTCGATTACGATCAGTACCGGCGCCATAAAAACGGGCGTCCCGGCCGGCACCATGTGCTTGAGGTAGCCGATGGGACCCATCACGATAATGCCCGACACGATCATGAGAGCCAGGGTAATCAGGGCGAGCGTCCCCGTCATATTCATGTTGCTCGTCGGCGTGTAGCCACCCGGCACCATCCCGAGCAAGTTGCAGGTCAGAATAAAGAAAAACAACGTACACAGGAACGGCGTAAACATTCGGCCGTATTTCTTGCCCATGTTCGTGATCGCGATATCGTCGCGAATGAAGACCACAACGGCTTCCAGGGCGTTCGTCAATCCGGTCGGCGCACCGCCCGTGATGCGCGAACGCCGGAAAGCATAGCCCAGCAGAGGCAGCAGGATCGCGGCCGCGATCAGCATAAACAGCGCACCCTTCGAGAAAGGTGCGACCAGGTCGAACGGCCACAGATGCATGTCAGCGTTCGAGATGTGCGGCATCACCACGTCGGCGATCGTTTCTTCGCCCTCGCCGTGACCACCCTCGGCGGCCGCCGCCAACATCGCGAATGGAATCGCCAAAGTCATTTCGATCGAATCAC
>CBDBKC010000009.1:0-73795 GCA_965206655.1 Bryobacterales bacterium
GCTTCCAGCGTGCGGAGGTCACCAGTAGTGTGGAATTCGCGGGAGAGGTCACGTCGCAACCGTAAAGGGCTGCGAAGGCTCGGTACAACCTTACAGCACGGGCTCGGCCCACTCCTCGATTACACGTTTGAGGTGGGTCATGAACTGGTCGGCCAGCGCGCCGTCGATGATGCGGTGATCAAATGTCAGCGTGGCGTAACAGAGCGATCGAATTCCGATAGCGTCATGCACGACGACAGGGGCCTTGTGAATCGCTCCCAGTCCGAGGATCGCCGATTGCGGCTGATTGATAGCGGGGGTCGCGAACAAACTGCCGTAGCTGCCGTAGTTCGAGATCGAGAAAGTTCCCTGCGTCACTTCATCGGGCTTGAGCTTCTTGTTGCGGGCGCGCCCGGCCAAGTCGTTGACCGACTTCTGAAGACCGAGGATGCTTTTCTCGTCAACCGCGCGAATCACGGGAACGATGAGACCTCCGTCAATCGCGACGGCCATTCCAATGTTGACGTCCTTGTGAAACACAACCTGATCGCCATCCAGAGCGGCATTGATCTCCGCAAATTGCTTGAGGGCCACGGCCGACGCGCGCAGGAAGAATGGCATGAACGTCAGCTTCGTGCCGTTCTGATCGAGAAATCTCTGTTTGGTCTCGCCGCGCACCTTGGCGATCGCCGTGCAATCGATCTGATGAATCGTCGAGACGTGGGGCGCCAGCCGCATCGTAAGCGCCATGTGCTCGGCGATCTTCTTTCGCATCGTCGAGAGCGGCTCGACAGTGTGGCTGCCGAAGCGCGCGGCGGGCGCCGGACGGAATGTGCCGAACGATTCGCCGGCGGGAGGTGCAGACCCACTTGCGGAGGCAGAACCACCTTCCCGATTCGCCAGGTAGGCTTCCATATCTCTCTTCGAGATACGGCCGCCCTGGCCCGTTCCCGAGACCTGGCTCAGGTCGACGTCGTGTTCTTTTGCGAGCCGCCGAACCAACGGAGAGGAACGAATACGCTCGCCGCTTTCGGCAGGTTTGCCGTTGACGGCCGGTTGCTTTACCTGCTCAGGCGCTTTCAGCGCGGCAACGGAGGCTGTCGCGGCCGACTCTGGCTGAGAGGGTTTCTCGGCTGCGGTGGGCTCGTCGCCGCCACCGCCGGAACCGTCGCCGATTCGCGCGACGAGCGTGTTGATCTCGACTGTTTCACCTTCCTGGACGAAGATCTTTTCCAACACGCCGGCTTCGGGAGACGGGACTTCCGAATCCACCTTGTCGGTGGAAATCTCAAATAGAGCCTCATCGCGTTCGACGCTGTCACCGACCTGCTTCATCCACTTGGTGATGGTGCCTTCGACGATGCTTTCCCCCATCTGGGGCATTACGACGTCGCTCATAGGATCCTCAATTTCTCCATGCCCACCTCGAAAGTATCACCGAAATGGCGAATGAGTGCCCGCTTGACATCGGCCACGGGGGGAGCGTCACCGAGTAGCCGCTCCATGGACGTGCTCGGCTTGGATAGTCCGCAGGGAATGATGTGGCTGAAGTAACTTAAGTCGGTTGAAACATTCAGCGCGAAGCCATGGGAAGTGACCCAGCGGCTCAGATGAACGCCGATCGCGCCTACCTTTTCACCACCGACCCAGACGCCGGTTGCTCCGGGGACACGTCCGGCCGAGATTCCGAAATCAGCCACGGCGCCGATCATAACCTGCTCCAGAGCCCTCACGTACGCCAGCACATCCCGCTTCCATTCCTTGAGATCTAGAATCGGATAGCAAACGATTTGCCCCGGCCCATGATAGGTTACATCGCCGCCCCGGTCCGTCTCCCAACACTCAATCCCCTTCCGTGCAAGCATCTCAGGCGAAGCCAGAACGTTTTGCTCTCTTGCGTTGCGCCCCATGCTGACAACGTGAGGGTGCTCGACGAAAAGGAGACGGTCGTGGATTTCGCCCGCCTTTCTGCGCGCCACAAGTTCCCGTTGGAGGTCCCACGCCGGCCCGTAAGCCATGCGTCCGAGGTCTTCGTACTCGCAGACGCGTTTCCGCGGGCTCGTTGCGGGTTGCGCGGTAACTTCAGCTAAGGTCGAGACCGTCATGTGCGGCGTCAGGCGTTGATCGACAGTCCATATACGCTGTTGAAACCCTCTTGCACGGCTTCGGAGAGCGTTGGATGGGAGTGTATTGTTGACATCATCGACTCAACGGTCGCTTCACTTGACATCGCGACCACCGCTTCGCTGATCAATTCCGTCGCCGCGGGGCCGATGATGTGCACTCCCAGGATCTCGCCGAACTTCTCGTCAGCGACAACCTTCACGAATCCGCCGTGTTGCCCCAGGATCGACGCCTTGCTGTTGCCGCCGAATGGGAATTTGCCGACCTTGACGTTGTAACCCTTCTCGCGCGCTTTCGCTTCGGTCAAGCCAACGCTGCCGATCTGGGGTTCACAATATGTTGCCCCGGGGTTCTGAAGGTAATTAATCGGCTCGACGGGTTTCCCTGCGATCCGGGCCACCACTACGAGGCCTTCCATCTGGGCCGTGTGGGCGAGTTGCGGTGTGCCGGCGACGATGTCACCGATGGCGTAGACGCCCGTCTCGGCTGTTCGCATCCATTCGTCGGTGACGACGAAATCGCGGTCCATCTTGATCTTCGTGTTCTCGATGCCGACCTTTTCCGTGTTCGGCTTGCGGCCGACCGCGACCAACAGCTTCTCGGCGGAAAGTTTCTTCTTCTCTCCTTGTGCGTCGACGTAGTCGAGGTTGATCCCGCCCCGGCCATTCGAGACCTTGTCGACCTTGGCGCCTACTTCCAGTTGGATACCCTTCTTGCGAAACGCGCGTGCCAGCTCTTTGGAGACCTCTTCGTCCTCGACCGGCACGAGTCGCGGCAACATCTCGAGGATCGTCACCTCGGAGCCGAAGCTGCGGAAGATCGAGGCGAACTCGACGCCAACGGCCCCCGCGCCAATAATGGCCAGGGACTTGGGGACCTGCTTCAGGTCGAGAATCTCAATGTTGGTGAGAATGCGCTTGGGGTCCGCTTCGAGTCCCGGCAACATTCGCGCCACCGATCCCGTCGCCAGGATGATGTTCTTGGCGCTCAGGGTGCGGCGATCGTCTCCAGCACCGACTTCCACTTTGCCGCCGCCGAGCAGCCGTCCGAAACCGCGGATTTTCTCGACTTTGTGCTTCTTGAAGAGAAACTCGACACCTTTTGCGTGCTTGGAGACGATCTCGCCCTTACGCTCGTTGATGCGAGCGAAATCCAGCTCGATGCCTTTGTGCTTGATGCCCCACTCCTCGCCATGTAGGGCATGCTCGTACAGTTCCGCGTGGTGGAGTAGAGCCTTTGTGGGGACGCAGCCGACGTGCAGACACGTCCCGCCCAGCTTGTCGTCCTTCTCGATGACCCCCACTTTGAGGCCGTATTGACCCGCGCGGACGGCCGCCACGTAGCCGCCGGGGCCGCTGCCAATAATGAGCAGATCGTAGTCCATCGAAAAAGAGAACTCAGTCTATCAAAGGGCCGAAATTGCCCCCCAACCCAAACCCATCGGCGGGAGGGGCGCCCCAGCCTAGGGAGTCTGGCCTTAGTAGGTTTCCGTCGCCTCTGGATTCAAGAACGCCGCGCGCTTCGTGTGGAAGGCGATATTGGCCAGATGCGGGCCGCAGACCGCTGTGTGACCGACTTCGACCGGAGCATTCGGTTCGGCCCGGGAGCGCACGCACTCCAGAAAGTTGCGGATGTGCGGGATCGTCGGCATGCGGTCGGCGAACTCGTGAGTCGGCACGGGATTGTCCTTCCAGGGCTCGGCGTAGATCTTGTAGCCGCCGCCGTTAAGGACAAGTGTTCCCCCGTTCCCTTCGAAGCGGATGGTCCAGCCGTTCTCGTAGTCGTTGTTGTAGTTCAGCGTCCAGGTCGCCAGCATGCCGTTGTACTCGAAGGCCGCCGCGAAAGCATCCGGGACCTCGGATCCCTGCATATCGAAGACCATCCCCTGGCAGACAGCGGAGCGAGGCGTGCCGGCGTTAGTGAACCACTGGATGACGTCCATACAGGTGGGTGCCCTGGTCGGTCATATTGCCGCCCGAGTAGTCCCAGAAATAGCGCCACGAGCGGAAACGCTGGGGTTCGAGCTGTCGATGGGGTGCGGCACCCTGGAAACCCCGCCAGTCGAGCTCGCCTTCGAGCTCTGAGTTGTCGAGCGGCGCGGAGCGCACCCAGTTCCACTGCGCCTTCGCCATGTAAACCCGGCCGATGATACCGTCGTCGACCATCTTCTTCGCCTCGATAATCCAAGGCGTTGAGCGGCGCTGCATGCCGATCTGCACGACACGCTCGGTCGCGCGAACGCCTCGGATCGCTCGTACACCCTCGGAGATGGAGTGCGACATCGGTTTCTCGCAATAGACGTCCTTGCCGGCTTGAACCGCGTCGAGCAGCATGGGCACGTGCCAATGATCGGGGGTCGCGATCAAAACGGCGTCAATGTCTTTGCGTTCCAATACACGGCGGTAGTCGGTGTAGGAGTCCGTGGCTTCTCCGGCGATTTCGAGCCCTTTGCGAAGGTTGGGTTGATAGACGTCGCAAACAGCCGCGCACTGGGCGCCCAGTTCAATGAAACCTTTCGTAACTCCACGCCCGCGGCCGCCCGAACCGATCAGCCCAAAGCGAATTCGCTCGTTCGCGCCCGCGGCCGCGGAACTGAGAATCAACGGACCCGCCGCGGCGGTCGCCAGGAAGTCTCTTCTGCGCGCTCTCCGTTGTTTCATGACGCTCCCTCCATTGCCTGACTGAGCGCGGGGATTGTAGCACAGAGTTGGGATGGGGCTGCTTTTTGAGTCGCATGCCTGTTAGGCTGGAGCCGATCATGAAACGCAGACGACTACTCAAACTTGCCGGGGGAACGGCCGCCTCTCTTCTTGGATCGAGCAACGCCGGCCTCGCGGCATCCGTTGAAGCCACATCCGGGCCTCGCGGAGCCATCGCCGCAGCACGCGCGCCGCTTCCCGTCCGCATGGGATACGAAATGCTCGGCAAAGGTGGCAATGCGATCGACGCGGCGGTTACGGCTGCTCTGACGGCGGCGGTTGTAGAGCCGGCGTCGTGCGGTATCGCGGGGTACGGCACCCACATCACGATCGCCCGTCCCGACGGCAAAGCAGTCTGCATCGACGGCAATTCGATGGCGCCACAGGCGGCTCGGGCGGATATGTTCGAGCCGGATGAGACGGGCCAAGTTCCCGGTAAGGTCAACTACTACGGCTGGCTTTCGGCTGGTATCCCGGGAACGCTGGGCGGTCTGCAACTCGCTCTCGACCGTTATGGGACAAGGAAGTTCGGAGACGTTGCCGAACCGGCGATTCGGCTGGCGCGTGACGGGTTTGTCGTCGGCAAGGGGGTGGCCGCGTCTTTTAGCGGTTCCGCGGATCATTTGAGTCAAGACCCTGCTTCAAAGCGGATCTACTTCGATGGAGACGAGCCACTCGCCGAGGGCGCGACGTACCGCAATCCCGACCTGGCTGCTCTACTCGAGAAGCTGGCCGGGCGGGGAACGTCGGATTCCTTCTATCGCGGCGATATCGGCCGGCATATCGCGGCGGAGTTTCAGAGGAACGGTGGCATCGCGACAGCCGAGGACTTCGCCGTCTATCGCGCGAAAGAGGTAGAACCGGTGGAGCTGTCGTGGCGTCACTACTCGATGCACACCGCCCCGATTACGGCCGGCGGTGCGTCCACGATTCAGGCTCTGGCCATCCTCAAGGAATTGAAGTGGGCCGACTGGAAGGACGCGTCGCGGAAGCACCACGCGGCCCTGGAAGCTTTGCGGCTGACTTGGGCTGACCGCTTCAGATACTTCGGAGATATGGATCACGTTGACGTGCCGCTCGAGCGTTTGCTCTCCGATGCGTACATACGGGAACTTGCCGGCCGAGTCGGGGCCGCCGTCAAGGCAGGAAAGGCAATCGAGCAGAACTTCGATTCTTACGAACAGCGCGGGACGATCCATATCAGCACGGCGGACCGCGAGGGCAACGTCGTCGCGCTTACATTGACCCATGGCGGCGGGTTCGGCGCCCGCGTTACAGTCGACGGGCTTGGCCTAACGCTGGGACACGGCGTATCGCGATTTGACCCGCGTCCCGGGCGCGCGAATTCGATCGCGCCGCGCAAGCGTCCGCTGAATAACATGACGCCCACCGCGGTGTTGCGCGACGGGCGTCCGGTGCTTGCTCTGGGTGCGCGCGGAGGGCGGCGCATACCGAACGCGGTCTATTCGGTGCTTCTCAAGTTTGTCGGCGAAGATGCATCAATGGCGGAATCCGTCGCGGCGCCTCGAATGCACACGCTCGGCAACATGACCGTGGCGCTCGATAGCGCCTGGAAAGAAGGAGAGACGACCGTGTTCAAGGACCTCGGTTTCAACATCTCTCGCGGCGGCGTGGCTCTGCTGAGCGCGGCTTCGTTTGATCCTGCAACGGGCAGGACAGAGGCCGCCCAGCGCTGATGAGGAGGGTACTGATGAAGCGAGTTTTGTTGCGGCCGGCGGCGCTGGTTTGCGCGCTTGTTTGTTTCGCGCCAGAAGCGTGGTCCGAATCGATTGACATTGGCTCACGCCTCGAACTCTTCGTCGATGACCACATTATCGATCGCCTCACGGGAGAGGCGCGGCTGCGGCTCCACCGTCCGACTCCGCACGAAATTGCACTCACATTCGACAAGCCCTGGGAAGGCAACAATTCCGCCTATGTGACCGTCTTCCGCGACGGCGGCATCTACCGCATGTACTACCGAGGACGTCAGATTGACCTCAGTAGCGGAAAACTCGTGTTCACTCACGAACAGGTTATCTGCTACGCCGAGAGCCGTGATGGAATTCACTGGACGCGCCCGAATCTGAGGCTGGTCGAATTTGAGAGATCCAAGGAGAACAACATCATCTGGCAAGGCGTGGGCTCCCACAACTTCGCGCCGTTCAAGGATTCGAATCCGGCCGCAAAGCCCGAGGCGAAATACAAAGCGCTGGGTGGTGTGAAGAGCGAGGGTGGCCTGTATGCGTTCCAGTCGCCGGACGGCATTCACTGGTCGAAGACCCGAGAGGAGCCCATTATCACCAAGGGCTACTTCGACTCGCAAAACCTTGCGTTTTGGGATACCGAACGTAGCGAGTATCGCGAATACCATCGCGAATTTCGCGAGGGACGCGACATCATGACCTCCACGTCGAAAGACTTTCTCTCCTGGAGCGAAGCACAGTTCCTGCGTTACTCGCCGGGCCGTCTCACCGAGCTCTACACGAATCAGGTTCTACCCTACTACCGTGCGCCGCACATTCTGCTGGGCTTTCCGACGCGGTACAACGCCGGCCGCGGCCATCTCACGGAGTTCAACGAGCGGCTCTCGAAGGTCAGCAAACGTTACGGCACCGACTACACGGACGGCGGCTTCATGGCGAGCCGCGACCGGTTGCATTTCAAGATGTGGGGCGAGGCGTTTCTCCGCCCCGGGCCTGTGGAGGAGGGCCGCTGGGTCTATGGGGGGAACTATCAAAATTGGGGTCTGGTCGAAACTGCTTCATCGGTCAAGGGATCGCCGAATGAGATCTCGGTCTACTCAAGTGAGGGGAACGGCTGGGAAGGTCCCGGAGTCGGACTCCGCCGTTACACGTCGCGCATCGACGGTTTCGTCTCGGTTGAGGCCCCGTTAGCAGGGGGCGAATTGCTCACGAAGCCGCTAGCGTTCACCGGAACGGAGCTCGCCGTGAACTTCAGCACCAGCGCGGCCGGCAGCATCCGGGTCGAACTGCAGGACGACAAAGGAATCCCGATCGAAAACTTCACGCTCGACGACTCTAATGAAATGTACGGCGATTCGATCGAGCGCAAGATCGAGTGGAAGCAGGGTGCGGACGTCAGCTCGTTGGCGGGGCGTGCCGTGCGGCTCCGTTTCGTTCTGAAAGACGCGGACGTTTATTCGTTTCGTTTCCGATGAGGTTGGCGACGGCTACAGCGTCCATGGGTTCCGCTCACGGCGGACGACGTTAGCGTTGATCCGCCCCACACCCTCAACGAATCCTTCGACGCGATCACCGGGCTGAATCCGGGCGCCCTTCGGGCACCCCGTGGAAAGAATAGCTCCAGGCTCGAACGTCATCACGGCCGTATGCAGAGCGACCAGCGAGTCCGGCCGATGCCGCATGTTCGAGACGAAATCACGCGAGAACTCGCGGCCGTTGTGGATCGTCACAACCTCGAGTGCATTAACATCCGCGATCTCGTCCTTCGTCACAATTACAGGGCCGAAGCTGAAGAACGTGTCGAAGCTCTTCGAGCGCTGCAAATAGCGAGTGTTCCGGCGGAGGACGTCCAGCGCCGTCATGTCGAGAGTCGTCGTGTAGCCGACAAGCACATCTTCAAATGCCTCTAATGGCACGTCACGGCAGCGCTTTCCAAAGACGAGTCCGAGTTCACCCTCGGCGTCAACGTCGTCAGAGATGTCAACGGGAGGAAGTTCGATCGTGCCGCCGGGCTCGAAGAGTGACGATGTCGGCTTCATGAAGCTCCCCGGCTCTTCCGGCTGCACCTCGGACAGATCCTCAGCATGGGATTTGTAGTTCAGCCCGATACACCAGATCTTCGGTGGAACGGGATAGGGTAACCTGAGCCGAACTTCGGTCAGGGGCAACTCGGCTTGAACCTCCGCCGAGGCTTCGCGCAGCTCGTCGATCAGGTCGGCTTCGATCAACCTCAGGAGGTCGGTCGGCAGGTGCGTGCCCGCGCCTGCATTGATTTCCTCTACGGGCAAGATCTTCGTGTCCACCAGAACCCCGGCTCTGAGACTGCCTTGATGTTCGAACGTGCAGAGCTTCATGCAACGGCCACTCCCTTTTCAGCTAATCGAAAATCGTCCACATTCAGCCGCAGACCACCCCGGTAGTCGTCCCGTTCGATCGAGAAAGCGACATCCAGCGAGGCTCCGGCCCCGATTCCGTTGATATGCTCCGCCATACGCCACGCCACAGCCGACAACGCGGCGTCGGCGGTGCCGATACGCATCTTGACGTGCCTCACCTTGAGGATCTCCGGTTCCCCAAGCAGCATCGCACTCCGAACGGAGAACTTGGGCGTCGGATTGCCGAGACCGAAGGGGGCCAGACGCCGGAGTTCCGCCAGCGTTGGCTCGTTAACGTCCCCGAGTGAGATTTCCTGGTCCAACGAAAGAACCGGCACGAAATCGTCCGCGGTCAGCACGCCGCGCGCGTGTTCGTTCAGCCGTTTCCGTAGTTCCGGGATCCGGTCTCCAGAAAGCGTGCAACCCGCCGCCTGCCGGTGTCCGCCGAACCGCTTGAACAAGTCGGCTGTCGATTCGAGTGCTTCCAGCAGGTGAAAAGGGGGAATGCTGCGCCCCGACCCGGTGGCCAAGCCGCTCCCGGGATCTCTACTCAGCACGAGCACCGGCCGATGGAATCGTTCTACGATACGGCTCGCCACAATGCCGATCACGCCCGCGTGCCAGTCCTCGCCATCGACGACCAGGAACGGTGTCTCTTCGGGCCCCGCGACATCGCCCAGTTGATCGAGGCACTTGTTGACGATCGATTCTTCAATGCTTTGGCGCCGGGAGTTCAGCAGATCGAGATGTCCGGCGAGACGTGCAACTTCCTGTTCGTCTTGAGCCGCGAAGAGATCGATCACAGCCCTTGCATCGTCCAGCCGCCCGGCGGCATTGATTCGGGGCCCGATACGAAAGCCCACATCGCCGGCGCCGAGCTTCTTGTTGACTGAGAGGCCCGAGACGCCGATCAAAGCCTTCAGTCCCAGGTTCTGGGGAGAGCGCAGACCTTCGAGGCCCAACTTGGCAAAGACCCGGTTCTCACCCTTCAGCGGGACCATGTCCGCGATGGTTGCGATTGCCACCATCTTGAGCATCGAGGTCAGGACACGGTCACGTTTGGCGGGTTCCCATCCGAGCTCACCGAGCAGGGCCTGCGCCAGCTTGAAAACAACACCCGCGCCGCACAGATTCTTGTCGGGATATCCACAATCAGGCTGGTTGGGGTTGAGGACAGCCAGCGCCGACGGCAAGCTCTTTGTGGGGAGGTGGTGGTCGGTAATGATGACGTCGACACCTAGCTCGTTGGCGCGGTTGACGACGTCCGTTTCGCGGATGCCGTTGTCGGCCGTAATGATCAGCCGCACTCCCGCCGCGGCCGCCCGCTCGATGACTTCGACACGCATGCCGTAACCTTCGCGAACGCGGTGCGGCACGTGAAAGTCGGCCTGCCCCCCGGCGAGATGGATCACCGACCGCAGTAGGACGATCGATACGGTACCGTCGACGTCGTAGTCGCCGTACAGCAGAAGTTTTTCCTGTTGAGAAATGGCTTGCCGAATGCGGTCTACCGTCTTCCTCATGCCGAGCATCAGGTACGGGTCGTGGAGTTGCGATAACTCCGGCCGCAGGAAATGAATTGCCTCTTCGGGATCAGTGATTCCGCGCTGCGCCAGCAGTACGCCGAGCAGAGGTGACACGCCGGCGTCCCTCTCAAGACGGGTCGCCTGCGTTCTGTCGTAGCTGCGATAAACCCAGCGTTTCATCGAACAACAAGGGGGCCCGGATCGGACATCCCACTCAGCGTAGCCAATCGCGAGTCCTTTTCGGCCAGCCTCGAACCAGTAACAATCCCAGTGGAACACCCCAATTCGGCCAGCGCTCCACAAAGTCCCAGAGCTCTTTGCCCGCCAAGGGCCGCGCCAGCCCGGTCAGCAGGCCCCAGAGCGCCGCATAGACCAAAACGGCACGCATCGGATACACCAACGCAAGTCCGGCGACCGTGAAGTCGATGACTCCAATCACGGGAAGAACGCTCGCGGCTGCCTCGCTGGATATGCCCAGCGACCCCGCCATCAGTTCCTGAAAATGGGGAACTGCGCGAAAGGCAAAGATGCCGTGGCCGAGAAACTCACCGAAGAGCGCGATGCGGAGGATCCATTCGAGCGCTTTCATTGCCTAAACCTGTCGAATAGGAATCACGAATCCTAACAGGTGTACAAGACAGGGTCAATCCGTGTGAAGCGTGGGCGTTGGAACGTTGTCCGAAAAGCGGCTTGGCTAGAATGGTGCCAGTATGGCGTGGTTGATTCAACGATCCCTGGCAGGACTCCTCGGGGCTGCCCTGGCGCTTGGGTTTGGATATGCGCAATCGCGGGATCTTCACGAGGCATCGGGTATCGCACGAAGCGGCGACTACCTGCTGATCGTGGACGACTCGCAGCATGGCGCTTACTTCCGCTTTCGCTTGCAGGGTGAAACCGGTCCGCGCATTCTCCTCGACTCCTCGAGACTTGAGCGGGTTCCCCTGCCCCAAGCTTCGATGGCCACGGATCTGGAATCGATCAATACTCTTGCGGACGGGCGGGTCGTGGTTCTATCGGAGCGACTCAGGGCGATGTTTGATGCCGGCGGGCCGGTCGCCGATTATGGGCCGACTCTGAGCGAGTTCGGCAAGCGCGGGATCGAAGGCTTAGCGATCCGCGACTTGGGTGAGGGCCGTTCGCGGGCCGCGGTTCTGTGGGAAGGCGGCTACCCGGAGTTCTACGACGTGCCCGAACAGTTGCGCGCCAAGGTAGGTCGACGGGCTCTCAAACCCACCGTGCAAGTTCACGACCTCAACCCAGGCGATCGCAACATTCAAGTCCGTGGTTCCAGGCTCGTGACGTTGGACGTCCCCCGGCCGAGAGGCCGAGGTCCCAAAGCGCAACGCTTTCGGGCGCCCGATTTTGTCTGGCACCGGCTTCCCGACAAGACGTGGGGCTTCATTGTCCTGTTGTCATCGCAAAACTCGGTTGATCGGCCCAAGTATGAATATCACTGGCTGGAATGCTTCACCCGAAGGGGTGAGCGGCTCGGCAGACGCCTCGACCTCGACTCTGTCGTGGGCGATGACCTTAAAGGGGTGAACTGGGAAGGGCTCGATTGGTTCGAGGACGAAAAGAGCCTGATCCTCATCCACGAGAGCCGGCCAACGGGAACGCCCACGGCTTTTGTGTGGGAACTACCCGACGACTGGAAAGTCGCCGACGAGCCCGAGGGCGTCTTCGGTGCCGATTAGCCTGCTTCGGCCGTCAGACTAAGCATTCATCGCGGCCAGGAACTCCGCGTTCGAGCGGGTCTTGCCCATGCGGTCGAGCAGCAGTTCCATGCCTTCGGTCACCGAGAGCGGGCTCAAGACTTTGCGCAGCACCCAGACCCGCTTCAGATCTTCCGCCGGCAGGAGCAGCTCTTCCTTGCGGGTGCCGCTTCGATTGATGTCAATCGCGGGGAACACGCGCTTGTCAACGAGTTTCCGGTCGAGGTGGAGTTCCATGTTGCCGGTACCTTTGAACTCCTCGAAGATCACTTCGTCCATGCGGCTCCCTGTCTCAACAAGCGCCGTCGCGATGATGGTCAGCGAGCCACCCTCCTCGATGTTGCGCGCGGCTCCGAAGAAACGTTTTGGCCGCTGCAGGGCGTTCGAATCCACTCCGCCCGAGAGTATCTTCCCCGATGGCGGGACGATGCTGTTGTAGGCCCGAGCGAGGCGGGTGATCGAATCGAGCAGAATCACAACGTCACGCTTGTGCTCGACAAGCCGCTTCGCCTTTTCGATGACCATCTCCGCCACCTGCACGTGTCTCGTGTAGGCCTCATCGAAAGTCGAGCTGACGACTTCGCCTTTTACGGACCGCCGCATGTCGGTCACTTCCTCCGGGCGCTCATCGATCAACAGCACGATCAGCACAATATCCGGATGATTGGTCGTAATTGAGTTCGCGATCGCCTGCAAGAGCATTGTCTTGCCTGTCCGCGGCGGCGCGACGATCAAACCTCTTTGGCCTTTTCCGAGAGGCGTGACAAGGTCCATCACGCGGCCGCCGAGCTTCTTCTTCTCCGTCTCGAGTTGAATGCGCTCCGTGGGATAGTAAGGCGTCAGGTTGTCAAAGAGAATTTTTTGACGGGCTTTCTCCGGAGACTCGAAACTGATGGCATCCACCCGGACAAGCGCGAAGTAGTTTTCGTTTTCCTTCGGCGAGCGTACCTGACCTGAAATCGTATCGCCGGTCCGGAGGTCGAAGCGGCGGATCTGTGTCGGTGAGACGTAAATATCGTCGGGCCCCGGCAGATAGTTGTAGTCGGGTGACCGCAGAAACCCGAAGCCTTCGGGAAGTGTTTCGAGCACTCCCTCGGCGAAGATAAGCCCTTCTTTCTGAGCCTGCGCCTGCAGGATCGCGAAGATCAACTCTTGCTTGCGCATGCCGCTCACGCCGGGCATTTCCAGCTCGCGCGCGATCGTTGTCAATTCCGCGATGTTGTTCTCTTTAAGCTCGGAAATCGTCATAGACGGGGGCCGCCGGAACGCGGAAAAGATGGAGGGGAGAGGGCTCGGAACTGACGCCTCTGCTCGCTAGCATAACGCAAGACCCGTAGCGGTGCAATCGGGAGTCTTGTCTCATGCAAGATGAGCCTGAAGGAGGAGTTTGTCACACAAGATGAGCCTGAAGGGTGGGGGAGTGAGCATGCTGGGGATTGACCATCCACATGCAAGACGGCAAGACGCTGAGCCTGGAGCAGATACGGCAGTTTCTGGAGGCCAGCGATGAAATACGATTCAAGGGCAAAGGGCGTGCCGAGATCTACGCCTGGGTGGCGCAAACGCTGTGCCGGCAGCGCTACAGCGGGCAAGACCGAGCCGCCAAAGGACTGCTGCGGCAATATCTGGCCAAGATGACGGGACTGAGCCGGGCGCAGGTCACCCGACTGATCCGCCAATATCGGCAGAGGGGTGAGCTGGTACCTGCCCGCTATCGGCGGCATCGCTTTGCCGGCAAGTACACGGCGGCCGATATCGAGCGGCTGGCGGCCGTCGATGAAGCACACGAAACCCTCAGCGGCCCGGCCACGCGCAAGATCCTGCAGCGGGAATATCACAAGTACCAGCAGAGTGAATATGAGCGGTTGGCGGAGATCTCGGTGGCCCACATCTATCGACTGCGGCGGCACAGGGTGTACCGCCAGCGGCGGCTGCATTTCACCAAGACTCGGCCCAGCGCGGTGTCGATCGGCGAGCGGCGGCGGCCCAACCCGCGGGGCCAACCCGGCTACCTGCGAGTGGATACGGTACATCAAGGAGATCGCGACGGCGTGAAGGGCGTCTATCACATCAACGCGGTGGATGAAGTGACCCAGTGGCAAGTGGTCGGCGCCACGGCGGCCATTAGCGAAGCCTGGCTGGAGCCGTTGCTCAAGGCCATGCTGGAGCAGTTCCCCTTTCGCCTGCGCGGCTTCCATTCCGACAACGGCAGCGAGTTCCTCAACGGCACGGTGGAAAAATTACTGAACAAGCTGCTGATCGAACAGACCAAGTCGCGGCCGAGGCACACCAACGACAACGGCTTGGTGGAATCGAAAAACGGCGCCGTGATCCGCAAGCACATGGGGCATACGCACATCGCGGCGCCGCACGCGGCGCGCATCCAGCGCTTCTATCAACAGCACTTCAATCCCTATTTGAACTTCCACCGGCCCTGCGGACAACCCGAACTGCTGACCGACGCCAAAGGCAAGCAGAAGCGCGTGTATCGCCACTATCAGACCCCTTGGGAAACCTTCCAGAAGTTGCCGCGGGCCGCCGACTATCTCAAGCCCGGGCAGGCGATCAAGGCCCTCGACCGTATTGCTCAGGCCGAAAGCGACACTGCGGCGGCGCGGCGGATGCAACAAGCCAAGAGCAAGCTGTTTGCGAGTTTCGCATCCGCGAACCTGCCGCGCCGCGCGACGGGAGAAGGGCTGCGGAAATGACGGGCGATGGGAAACGGGGTGCGCGACAAATATGTGACGCTCAGGCGGCTTTGGCGCGATTCTCCCAGTAGTCGTCGAAGCGGTTGGAGAGCCGGGCGCAACGCAGGGCGGTGATGGCGTTGGCGCCGCGCACGCTCCAGAACATGCCCGAGCGTTTCAGTCTCGACGCGATTACGGTTCGGCAACCTGCCTCGATCACTCCCGAGCCGACAAACAATCCTTGGCGCCGAAACGCGCGGTAGCGCATCCGCTTGGCATTGCGCTCGAAGTATTCCGCCTCCAAAGCCAACTGATGCGTCAACTCCGCATCCTCGACCTCGATCCCGCGGAGTGCGGCGACCAGTTGCTCAATGCGCCCTGAGTCGAGCTTCTTGTTGAGCCGCCGCGCCCAACTGCGGCGACGCTTTTCGTCCTGCGGAAACAGCTTCGCCGCCAACTCCCACAGGTGTTCGCGGGCGTGATAGAGGTCGACGATCTCGATCGCGCCGGGGAAGTATTCGTGCGAGATATTCCAGATCCAGGGCGCGCCATCTGCGATGACGACCTTCTGGCGCGCCCGGCTCCAGCCCCGTCGGCAAGCCTCGCTGTAGATGCGCCGGCCGAAAGAGGCGGCGTCCTCGATTGCGCCGCTGTAGCTGGTCGAGTCTTCGTCGCGGACAGGGCGGCTTTGCTCGTCACAGCTGGTTTGCGTGAAGACACAGCCCAGCTTGACCTCGCGGGTACGCGCTTGCGGGCTCGTTTTCCCCCTGCGGCCCGCCGTGTCAGCGTCCGTGACCGGCACTCCCGTACCGTCCATCTCGATGTAGAGAAGCGGAGTTGCCGGCCTGCGGATCTCAGCTAGATCAAGCTGCACAGCACGTGCGATCTCGGCTTGCTCGCGGGTCGCGATGTCCGCGCCGATCGCTTCCGCTTCGCGCTCCACCGCCTTCGCGGTCAGCTGCACGCCGGCCAACTCTTCGAGCAACGCGCGGCCGCGATCGAACGAGGTCTCGGAGCCGACCAACGCGGTCATGCGGCGCACACCGGGCGAATACTGAGTCTCGTCAACGTCCAACTCTTGGTCGCGCGGCGCAAAGCCGACGCGGCAACGTTTGCAGTGATAGTACTCCCGCTCGACGACGACCGCGCCCAGCATCGTGACGAGTTTCTTCGAGCGCTTGCCGGCGGAGCGCGCCGCTTTGCCGCAAGCGCACAGCGGTTGCAATTCGCTCGCTCGCTCCTCGTTCAATAGCGTCTCGATCAGCCTCGCACCCGCTTGGTGCAACGCATCGCGGGTCGCTTGTTCGACGGCTTCCAGATCGAGCTTGCGGCTCCTGCGCCGATCGGCGAAGACGACCTGCAGCAGTCGCCTTACTTCTTCGGCGACCTCTTGCTCGATCGCTTCAGCCGTTTTTTTTCCTGCGGGCTCAAGGCGGCGTCTTCTTCCACGGGACGCAGCCGGCAGATCTGCTCATTGACTTCGAACAGCTCTCGACTCAGCCGCTGAAACTGCCGAAAGGCGGCGATCTCGCGCTCCGCCTTACGGCGAGCAGCCGGACTGACGATGGTCTCGTTAAGCGTCTTTCCGTTGACCTTGTAGGACAAACGCAACTGAGGACCATGCCCTGGATGATCCCGTGACATACACACGCAAGCGGCTTTGCCGCAACGTCGGAACGAAGCGCTCAGAGAGCCTCGTCGGAAATCGCCCAGCTCAGCCAGTTGGCGAGTGAGCCCAGCGCGACGATGCTCCAAGGCAGGCAATGATAGCGACATGCGACCCTCCTGGTCTCTGAGAGTATATTATACCCTCAGATAAGGCCGCCCGCATTCCCTCCCCCTTCCCGCTTCACTTCTGTGTCGCGCACCCTGGGAAACGAGGAAAACCAAAAACCGGTTTCCCTCGTTTCCCAACGCCCTTGGAAATCGCTCCGCGATTCCCACATTCCCACAGCCCCGACGACGATTCTCTCCCCTTCTTAACCAATCCCAGAAAGGAGCCCAGCGACTCAGTGCTCCCCTGCTTCTCCAGGCTCATCCTTCGATGAGAAAATGCTAGGCCGCGTGGCCTAGGAGCCGAATACCCGCGTTGGACAAACACGAGTGTTCGTCACTACTGTGCTTGACACGCCCGCGGAGCCGCCCTGATATTGGAGGGGCCATGCAGATCCGCCGCCTGATCCGTGCTACCAGCCTGCTCTTCGTCGCGGCCCTTTCCCCATTCGCCGCGGCCGCGCCAAACTGGCAGGCAGGCGCCGCAAGCATCGCCATCACACCGGAAAAACCCATCTGGATGGCCGGCTACGGTAACCGCGATCAACCGGCCCAAGGCACCGCCCAGGAACTCTATGCCAAAGCGCTCGCGCTGCGCGACGATGCGGGGGGCCGAGCCGTTCTTGTCACGACCGATATGCTCGGGTTCCCGCAAGACCTCGCCCGACGCGTCACCGAGCGCGCCGAGCAACTTTATGGTCTTTCCCGCAGCCGCATCCTGCTGAACTCCTCTCACACCCACGCGGGCCCTGTCGTCGGAAGGACCCTCGCCGCCGCTTACCCCAAAATGACCGCCGGGCAGTGGGCCGACGTTGATGAATACACACAGGTTCTCGAGGATAAGGTCGTCGGCGTCATGGGCCAAGCGCTGGCCAACCTCAAACCGGCCGAAGTCAGTTTCGGACGCACCCGCGCCGGCATTGCCGTCAACCGCCGCCTTGAGACCCCGGACGGATTCAAGGGCGGCAATAACAACTGGGAGGGTCCGGTCGACCACGACGTACCCATCCTGCGCGTCCGCGACGCCGACGGCACTCTGCGCGCGATCGTCTTCGGCTACGCCTGCCACAACACGGCGATTCGCGGCACTGACTATGAGTTCCACGGGGGCTGGGCGGGCACGGCGCAGCATGTCCTCGAAGAAGAGCATCCCGGGGCCGTCGCTCTGTTCGTTATGGGCTGCGGTGCCGACGCCAACCCCTACCCGCGAGGCGGCGTCGATGTGGCAAACCACCACGGGAAGGCTCTGGCGGGAATGGTATCGCGCGCAGTCACAAGAGAATTCCGGCCCCTCGAGGGCCCCCTGAAACCCGCTTACGAGGAAGTCCCCGTCGCCTTCGCCCAGCCGCCGCCGCGGGAGGAATTCGAACGCCGACTGCATGAAGCGAACGAGTACCGGAAATTTCACGCGGGGCAAATGCTCAAGATCTTCGACGAGAAGGGAAGTCTGCCGCGACGCTATTCGTATCCAGCGCAGGTGTGGCAGTTCGGTGACGACCTGACTCTGATCGCTCTCGCCGGCGAGGTCGTTGTCGACTACGCGCTGCGGCTCAAGAAAGAACTCGGCGACGATAAGCTCTGGGTCGCCGGCTATAGCAACGATGTCTTCGCTTACATCCCGTCCTTGAGGGTTCTCAATGAGGGCGGTTACGAAGCCGAGACTGCGATGATCTACTACGGTCAACCGGGCCGCTTCGCGCCCTCGATCGAAGAAACAATCATCCGTAAGGTTCACGAACTCGTCGACCGGGTTCGCTAGGGGAGTAACGCTATGAGATTCCACCGGCCAGCCTCACTCGATCGCCGCGGCTTTGTGCTAGCCGCCGCCGGCGCCCTGGGAGCATGTGCCTCCGACATGGGCGACCTCACCGAACCCGAAGACCCCGTCGTCAATGTCAAAGATCGTGCACAGTGGTCGCGACGGCGCGAGATGATCCTCTATAACATGCAGCTCGTCATGGGTGAGTTCCCCAAGAAGGAGCGGGGGCCGTTGGATATCGAGGAAACCGAGACGACCGATTTTGCCACCCTCACACGAAAACGAATCACATTCGTGAGTGAAGAAAACGACCGCGTCCCGGCATATCTCTTCATCCCAAAGGATCTGAGCGGCAAGACCGGCGGAATGCTTTGCTTGCATCAAACGACGAAGATCGGCAAAGGCGAACCGGCCGGCATCGGAGGCAAGCCCGATCTTCACTACGCGAAGGAGCTTGCCGAGAGGGGCTACGTCGCCCTCGCGCCCGACTATCCCAATTTCGGCGACTACGTATACGACCCGTACGTGAACGGCTATGCCAGCGCCACTATGAAGGGCATTTGGAACCACATGCGCGCGGTCGATTTGCTACAGTCGCTCGACGAGGTCGACAAAGACCGTATCGGTTGCATCGGCCACTCGCTCGGCGGACACAATACGCTCTACGTCGGCACGTTCGACGAACGCATCCGGGCGATGGTCACAAGTTGCGGCTTCAACTCGTTCTACAAGTACAAGGGCGGCGATCTCACTGGTTGGAGCCACAAAGGCTACATGCCGCGCATCGCCGCCGAGTACGATCGAGACCCGGCGAAGATGCCCTTCGACTTCACTCACGTCCTCGCGGCCCAAGCCCCCCGAGCCGTCTTCATCAACGCGCCGCTTAATGATTCGAACTTCGAAGTGTCGGGCGTTCGCGATTGTGTTGACGCGGCGCGGCCGATCTACGAGGACATTTTCGAGGCAGGGGAAAAGCTCGTGGCGGTCTACCCTGAAGCGGGCCACGAATTCCTACCGGAGACTCGTAAGCGGGCTTATGAGTTCCTCGACCGCTGGGTTGGAGTTGGGTAAGACGGAATTCGCCGCTTCGCCTGGCCCCTTCGACAACGCTGAGGATGACCGGGCCTCTCGGCTAACAGGATTCCATGCACACTTCCACCCTTAGTATCAGGCTAAGGGTCCGCTAATCCCGGTTCTCGGGATCTATTCGACAAGCGGATCGTTGGCCAGCATTCGGACAATCTGAGCATCAACGTGACATGCAGACTGTCCGCCCGGCTGACTTGCACACAACAAACGCCGTTTGCGGTCGAGTGCTGGTCGTCAGAATGACAGAGGAGGCGGGGATGCTAGACGACAGGATGGTTTATGGTCTAGTAAGAGAAGACCGAAGAAGGCCCTCAACCTGGGAACTTTCTATTCCTGCGAGTCTTCGACCCTGGCTGGGGGCGATTGAGCACGTGCACAGCTAGATCGAGGACGAGCCTGCTCGATCTGGCGAAAAGTAGCGACCTGTTTACTCGCACCGCCAGGCTCGGCCCGAACCGATAGTACATCGCGACAAATCCCCTGCCGATCCTCGACGTCAAAAGGAATCCGTCTCGCCAGTTCCGTAGAGTTTCTACCTTCCAACACTCATCCGCTTCGTACAGCGCGGTCGCTACGAAGCATCGTGAATCAACTGCTCCCTTTTCCTTCAAGAGGTCAATGGCGGTACGACCGTCATCGAGGCTCGCTTCTGTTTCGAGTATTCCGCAATATCCTATCAAGCCGAGCGCAGTGTGATCGCGAATGGACTTAGCGTCTACACTCGCATGGTTGTCAAGAAGAAGCTTGAGTAGGCGAGCATTGCAGTCGAGGCACAGGAGATGTAGCGCGGTGAAATCCCACGTTGGAGTTGTGGCGTTCACATAGGCGTTCCCAGCGATCAAGGCGCTTGCGATCTCAAAGTCCCCGTGGCTTGTGCACTCGGGATCGTCATGTCCAATTCGAACCGCCCACATCAGTGGTGTGGTCCCACTGACGCTGAGGAAACCGTCAAGGGTCGCTCCGACGACAGGCTTAGGGTCGCCCAACATGCTGCCGATGGTGACCACTCCGCCTTTGTGTCTCGGACTTACTGAGTCCCGCATAATATTCAGTTAATCGAACGACAAAGAAGATTGCTTCCAAAAGGCGGCGATCAAGCGCCGTTTGCGGCGCATGCGGCGCAAAGTCGTGCGTGCCCGCTCGTCGAGCTCCCGGTAGTCGTTGGGGCAGACGTTGGGCAACTCGTGCTGCTTCCAGTAGGCCCAGATGTATTCCACCGGATTCAGCTCCGGGGCGTAGCCCGGCAAGTACTCGGTCTCGATGTGGCCCTGCGACAACGCGATGAACTCGCGCACCAACGCGCTACGATGCGGCGGCAAGCGATCCCACACGACCAGCAACGGACGTTGTATGTGGCGCAGCAGCGCCTTGAGAAAGTCGATCACCTCGGGACCGCGAATGGCGTCGGGATAGAGACGGAAATAGAAGTTGTGGAAAGTGATTCCAGCCGCCGCCGAGAGCTTCTTCCAGTTGAAGTTGAACTGCAGTACGGGCGTCTGCCCGCGCGGCGCCCAAGTACGGCAGCGATGTGGCTTCTGGCTCAGTCCGCTTTCGTCGATGAAGACGATCGTGCGGCCCTGCTTTTGGGCTTTTTTTTAATGGCGGGCCAAGTCTTCTTCCGCCAAGTCTGAATCGCTTCCTCGTTGCGCTCGCGGGCCTTGCCGACCGGCCGTTGCGGGCTCCAATGCAGCGCCCGCAGTAGCTTCCAGACGTGGCCTTCGTGGTAGCGCACCCCGAAACGGTCGCGGATCAACCGCGCCACCCGCGGACAGCTCCACAGCGGCGTCGGGAAGCCGTGCGCTTCGGGTCCTTCGAGCAGCAGCCCTTCCAGCTCGGCGAGTTGCGCGTCGCTCAGCAACGGCTTGCGGCCGGCGCGGCCGGCTTTGGCCAGCCCGGCGCGGCCGTCTTCGCGGTAACGCCGTACCCAGCCGCTGACGCTTTGTTGGGCGGCTTGGACTCTCCGCGCCGCCTCGGCTTGGCTCAGTCCTTCTTTCACGACCAGCCGCACCGCCTCGATGCGCCGCTTCTCCAGCGCCGCAAAGTCTCGCTTCACGCCTCTTGGAAAACCCATATCCAAAAGACGTCGCTCCATTACAAAAGGTTACCCTATATTATGCGGGACTCAGTAGTACGTCAAGGGATACGGCGTACCTCGCATCGACATTTGCTCCGGCTTTGATAAGCTCACGTACCTTCTCTACGTTCCGGTCGACGATGGCCGCAAAAAGTTGTCGATCCAGGGGTGGTACGTCTGAACTCTCCAACTCAACTTCGAAATACCCCAAGTGGGGTATCCATTTGACTCAGGCAGCCACAAGATGTTGTGGTCGCGCGAAAGCATCTACCAAGAAGCGAATCCCGAGGTTACTGCTCTGGCGCGGCGTGGGGCTGCGTAGCGCGTCCGATTCTCGGAGTTGCCGCCCGAAGGCTGCCACCGCAATGAATTCGCGTGTGGGTCGGCTTGGCGGCCACTCGCACGATTCTCGCAATCTCACATTCCTGTTCCGGAGCCGCGAGGCCACAACCCATAGGGTGTACCTGAATGAAGTGGATACCCCACTTACCCCATATAGATTTGGTTTCACCGCGGGTGCGCAAGTCACCTAGTTTTGGGTTTGCCAATGGGCATTAGCGGACCCAGTGCTGCTCCCGTAGTGCGGATTCCGCTGATGATGATCACCGATTCCGGGCTGATGGTGATCAGCTCGGAGCGGAGCGACGCTGGAGTGTTTATGATCCCCGAAGTGATCGGCATGGGTCAAGGATTGGGGTCGATTCGTAGTTTGGCGGATGAGTCATCATCATCTCGTTTCTCCTTGTTTTGGGGCTGTGAGGCCTGAAGTTGGTGGCGCAAAGTTTGCTGGAGCAACTTGCTGAGTCGGGTTGAGCTGTCGGCAGCGCCGTTCGAGTTGATCGGTTTGGCGGGCCAGGTACTGCCAGTAGCTGGGGGCGGCCGACAGCTGAGACGCTTCGGCCAGCAGATTGGCGAAGTAGCACAAGCTGGAGATGAGCGGCGCCGCCGGCTGCTTGAGCAGGGCGACGTACTTGCGGGCGCAGCCGAGCAGGTAGGCTCGCTGGATCTGCTCGAACGACACGTTGCGCTGACGCCATTCGGCGGCCAGCCGCTCGTCAGCCGCGCTGAACGTTCCCTGGACGCAGGAGCGACTCCCGAACAGCTGTCGGACTTGCTCGATGTAGCTGGCTTGGTCGCTGGCCGGGGTTTCGGCGGCGAGCTTGCGATAGGGCCAGAAGCGATCGGCGATCTCGATCCAGCCCGTCTGGTGTTGGTTGGCGGCGGTTTCGACTTCACAAACGCCATGACGTTGAAGCTCTTGCAGGTAGGTGGTGATCGAGCGGGGACTCTTGCCGAGCCGACGAGCCAGATCGGATTGGCGGAAGCGTAGCCGGCCGCTACGGCGCTCGGCGTAGAGGCAGAGGAAGACGAAGAGCTTGAAGGCGCCGTCGGAGAGCAACGCCAGAGCTTGTTCGACCTCGCGGCCGGCGGCGAAGAAGCCCGAGGCGCGTTTGAGGGTGAGAGGACTCATGATTGCGCCTCCTCGTCGGGGGACGATGTACGGGCGCGCTTTTTGCGCAGTGATTCGCCTTCCAGCTCGATGCGGTGAGCGTTGTGCACCAGCCGGTCGAGGATGCTGTCGGCCAAGGTGGGATCGCCGATCTGAGCGTGCCACTTGGCCACCGGCAGCTGGCTGGTGAGGATGGTCGAGCGGCGCTGATAGCGGTCGTCGCAGATTTCAAGAAAGTCGCGGCGTTCGACCTCGTTCATCGGAGCCATGGCCCAGTCGTCGACGATCAGCACGTCGAGGCGGGACAGCCGCAGCAGCCGACGCGGCAGACTGCCGTCGGCGCGGGCGATGGCCAGGGCACGGAACAGTTGAGAGGCGCGAGTATAGAGCGCGGTGTAGCCGTCGCGACAAGCCTTGTGGGCCAGGGCGCACGCCAAGAAGCTCTTGCCGATCCCGGTGGGACCGAGAAGGAAAAGATTGTGATGCTGGCGCACCCAGCGCGAATCGGCCGTCAGGCTGCGAATGAGCTTGCGGTCGAGTCCGCGGGAGTGACGGAAGTCGATGTCTTCGACTGCCGCTGAGAGTTTGAACCTCGCTTGTGCGAGTCGCCGGCTCAAGGCGCGGTTCTCCTTCCAGGTCCATTGCTGGTCGACCAGCAAGCCGAAGCGTTCCTCGAAGCAGAGGTTGGCGATGTCGGTGTCTTCTTGCTGTTGCTGGAAGGCGTCGGCCATGCCGTTGAGCTTCATCGTGTAGAGCTTGTCGAGTGTTTGTTGGGTCAACATGAGGTCTCCGGTTGGGTGGCGAGATCGCGGGCTTGAAGTAGCCGCGGCGGGTCGTAGTAGTCCGCGCCGCGGATGTTGCTGTGCTCGACGGGCGTACGCTCGGGCGCCGACTCGTCGAGCGGTTGCCGGTCCAGGCCGCTGGCCAGCATCGACTTGAGGCTTTGATACGAGCAGGCGTCGAAGTGCAGAGCGCGTCGCGACGCCGCTTCCACACGCTCGGCCGAGTGAATCTTGCTCAGCCGTAAAATCCCCAGGCAGGAGCGGTAGCCCATCTCGGGATGCGGCTTGGAGGCGAGGATCTTCTCGAACACTTCGGCGGTCGAAGGGCCGACGTTGCGCGCCCAATCGATCAACCGCGAAGGCGTCCACTCCAGGTGCTGCTGATGCGACTTGGGACGGTGTTCGTGAACCGTCGTCTGGCGGTAGGGCTCTTGGCTGCGCGGGTGCGAGGCGACGCGGCGACCGCGATGAAAGACTTCCAGGGTGCGAGCGGTCAAGCGTGCCTCGACCCGCTGGCCGACGAGCTGATAGGGAACCGAGTAATAATGGCGCTCAACCTCGATGTGATAGTCGATGTTGACGCGCGCCGTCTTCCACTCGGCGAGCTCGTAGCGCTCGACCGGCAAAGGCTTCAAGGCCGGCCGATCCAGCGATTCATACAAGCTCAGCCGTGAGCCGGAACGTCTACGGAAGTCGCGCCGGTTAATCCGCTCCAGCAGCTCGGCGATCGCCTGATTCAGTTCCCCGAGCGAGCGGAAGCGCCGCTTGCGCAACGCCGCAACGATCCAGCGTTCGACGACTTGGACGCCGGCCTCAACCTTGGCCTTGTCCCTCGGCTTTCGCGGACGCGCCGGCACGACCGCCACGCCGTAGTGCGTCGCCATGTCCTGATAGCTGCGGTTCAGATCCGGTTCGTAGCGGCAAGCGTGAGTCACGCCGGAGCGCAGGTTGTCGGGGACGACGATCTCCGGCGCACCGGAGAAAAACTCGAACGCCCGCACGTGCGAGCCGAGCCAATCGGGCAACTGCTGGCTCCAGGTGGCTTCGGCGTAGCTGTAGGAGCTTGCTCCCAGAACCGCCACGAAGATCTGCGCCTGGCGCACTTCGCCCGTTGTAGGATTCTCGACGGGGATCGTCGCTCCGGCGTAGTCGACGAACATCTTCTCGCCGGCGCGGTGCTCTTGTCGCAGCACCACGTCGAGCTTGCGCCGCCAGCGCCGATACAGATCGCAGAAGCGGCTATAACCGTACCCGTCCGGATGCTGCTCGATGTACTCCTCCCAAAGCAGCTGCAGCGTGACGTACTTGTGGGACTTGAGCTGTTCGTGAACGACGGCGAAGTCCGGCTCAGCCTTCTCGTAGCGAGCCGTCACCCGCCGCCGGCCGAACAACAGCTCCTCGATCTGAGCGTCGTCACAATCGGCCGGCAAAGGCCACTCGACGCCGGCCGACTCGGCCCGTTTCAGGTAGTTGTGAACGCTACTCTGGCCGATCGAGCAACAGCGCGCGATCTCGCGCTGTCCCAGGCCCAGCTGATGTAGTCGAAGAACTTCTTTGATCTTGCGCATGGACAATCTTTTTTGCGGCAAAACACTTCCTCCACTTCCCAGTGGAGGCGGTCTCGCCGCTCGATTGTCCAGCGCCGCCCGCTCGCTCGCTCGTTCCGGGCTCTTGATCGCCATTCCGACAACGCCCGATCACTGATCGGCTTCAGCCCGGAATGGTGATCACCATCAGCCCGGAATCCTGATCACTTTCACCCCGGAATCGTGATCACCTTGCCCCGGATTCCGCACGTAGCGAAACCGAACGGGTTACAGTATTACATTCGAAGGTACAGGCGGCCATTCAAAAAGCACCACGTCGAAAAAGTCATGCTAACCGTTCTGGTGCATAAACCGTACCTCGGCTATGACGATGCTACAGTGACGACAACCAACTCGATGGTTCGAGTGCTGGAGTGGGCTGATCCATGAACAAGTCGGCATTACCACCCAGGCCCCTTTGGGCAACAGTTAGCTCATTGAAGGCAGTGGCGGGCCCGGTGCGACTCGAACGCACGACCTGCCGCTTAGGAGTAGTCGGAGTCCAGCGTGACACGGTGAGACAGGGTGATACGAAGTGATAGATTCGAGGGGGGTTAGAAGACGCCACAGCACACAGATCCAAACCGGTAGCACTGGGTAGTAGCGGGGCTACCGCAGTCAACTTCACCGGTCTATGTGGACATCTGTGTGGACGCATGGCTAGTTGACCGGCTGATCGTCCTCAGAGAGTTGTTCGTTCGGGACAGCCGAGTCTATCGCGTTCACAGCTTCTTGCTTCGCGTTCATGCGGATGTGAGAGTAGTGGTCTAGCATCTGCTTGCTCACATGCCCAGCAATCGCCATCAGAGTCTGATCGGGAACACCCTTCTCAGCTAGCTGGGTGATCGCATGGTGGCGAAGGTCATGAAAGCGCAAACCCTTCATGCCAGCTTTGGCCGTCAATGACCTCCAAGCGGTTCTCCAGGTCTTCATCGGGGAACCCAAGTCGTAACCCGCACCAGCAACGTCCTTGCCTTCCTGAGTCTGGCGGAACCGAGATGCGGGCAACAGATAGTGCTCTGGCTCTGATGCTCCCAACTTCTTGGCTCGCTCATAGAGCCTCGTAGCCGCCCACAGAGCAGTCTGATTTAGCGGAACGACCCTACATCCCGCGTCCGTCTTCGTCGAAGCACGCTGGATTGCAATTCGACCTTCCATCAGGTCCAGGTCCTTGAGTCGCAGGCCCTTCAGCTCGCAACCTCGGGCCGCCGTGTTAGCGGCCAAAAGCGCGGCGTAATAGACGACCTCCCACTGTGGGTTGCTGCGAGCAGTGGAGAACAACTTTCTCTCCTGCTCGTCAGCGAGTGCACGTCCGGGGCCACGGGTGTTTTCTGTTAGAGGCTTGTAGTCGTCGGCAATCCTGGCCCACAGCTTGTGCGCCTTTAGGATCTGTCTCAACGTCTTTACCTCCAGGTTGACTTGACGGTGGCCGACCTGGGAACTCCTGAGCAACTGGTACTCTCGAATTCCATCGGCGGTGATGTCACAAAGCCGTTGATGGCCGAAGTAGCTCAGTAGCCGCTTCAGCGATCCCTTGTCGAGTCGCCAAGTCTGATGAGCCGCAATCTGTTTGCGGTTCGCCAACCACCCAGGAGCAACCTGCTCCAACTTGGCTTTCGCAGCGCCAGTTGGCAAACGACCTTCGGCTTGTTCTTGCAGAGCCTTCATGCGCATCTGCTTGGCCTCCTGGTAGTTCTTCGAGCGAGTCGAAATCTCCCGCCACTTGCCGTTGATCTTCAGCTTGTAGTGCCAGATCTCCCTGCGCTTGTGCAGGCCATCTCTGTCCCGTCTGGGGCTCCCCCGCTGTTGGGGAACAACACGAATAATTTCAGTCATGTCAGTCATGTCTCCTTTTCTCCTTCTGGTTTGGGTTTACGAGGGCGACCTTTCGGCCAGCCCCCCTTGAACGACTTCCGAGCTTTGCTTGCCTTGGAGAAGTGCTCACGACCGTGACGCTCTAGCGTGGTCTTGCCGCCCTTCTTGCCCAGCAGGCTTGCAGCTTCAGAAATCGCATCTTTCTTCATCCTGAAGAGTATACAACAAGCGTTAGGTGTATTGCAAGGTAGCACTCAATCACAGAAGCCTGACGTAGCATCGGTATCACAGGTATCACGGCAAATCCCTACTTCTTTTTACTTCTTCTCTCTCTTCTCTATACACACAGACCATAGTTCAACAAGTTAAGAACTACTGTGATACCTGTGATACCAGTGATACTCGATCAGCTCGCCTTGAACTTCGACTCGATCCCAAGGTACACCGACCCCTGCTCGCCTTTCGGACCTCGTTTGGCCTTCTTGATGTTCGGATACAGCCTCCAGAGATCCTTTCCGAAAGCGGCCTCAGTCTGCTCAGACAAGCCCTGGTCTTTCGCCCAGTCGTTGTACTGGTGTCAAGGGCGGAGAGAAATTAGACCACTTCGGCGGAGTAAAACTAGACCAGTTGGGGGAGTGGTAGCGGTTTTCGTGGGACGGCTGGAACGGAGCCTGAGGGCGCCCTTTAGGGCGACCCAGGCGTAGTGGAAGGCGGCCCACGAAAACCGGCGCGAGCGGCGGGCGGGTCAGTCGGAAGAGCGAGACCGTTTCTTTTGACTCTGTTTGAGGCGGAAGCTTTCGCCGTTCATCTCCAGGATGTGAACGTGGTGGGTGAGGCGATCGAGCAGAGCGCCGGTCATGCGCTCGGACCCGAGCACCTCTGTCCACTCGGTGAACGGCAAGTTTGAGGTCAGCATCGTGGAGCCTTGTTCATAGCGTTGCGAGAAGATCTCGAACAGCAGCTCAGCGCCGGTCTTCGACAGCGGCACATAGCCCAGTTCATCGACGATCAGCAGATCCTGCTTGGCAAGTTGTTTTTGGAAGCGCAGCAGCCGTCGCTCGTCGCGGGCTTCGAGCAGTTCATTGACCAGTGCCGCAGCCGTGGTGAAGCGTGTTCGATAACCGCTCTGACAAGCGGCCAGGCCTAGCGCCAGGGCGAGATGCGTCTTGCCGGTGCCGGAGTTGCCCAGAGCCAAGACGTTCTCGCGACGGTCGATGAACTCACAGCGCGCCAGCTCCAGCACGAGCTTCTTGTTTAACGAAGGCAACGCTAGGAAGTCGAATGTGTCGAGACTTTTCGTCACGGGAAACTTGGCTGCTTTGATGCGACGTTCAGTCGCCCGCTGATCTCGGTCGAGCAGTTCCAACTCGCAGAGTTGCTTCAGGAAGCTCCTACAGTCCAAGCCCTCGGCGGCGCATTGCCGCGCCACTTTGTCGTACTCGCGCAGGAAAGTCGGCAGCCGCAACGCTTTCAGATGGGCTTCCAGTAAGAGATTCGACTTCGCCATCAGCCCGCTCCTTGCCCCAAGAGCGCGAGATAGGACGCTGCCGAAGTCTGCTCGACTTGAGCCGTCGGCAGGTGAGGATACTTCGTTAAGTCCAGCCGTGGCGGACGTTGTTCGATCGCGCACAGCAACAGATGCTTGACGGCGTCGAAGCCGATCGTTCCCAGTTCGCAGGCTTGGCGCACCGCCGCCGCAACATGCTCCAGCCGAAAGTCCTCCAGCAGACGCAACACCTGCACGTACTCGCGCTTGCCCGCTTTGCCCAAGCGGACTTCGAGCAGGCGTCGTAATCGCGGAAACTCGGGCGGTAGATCCCAACCCACCAACGGCGCGGCTTGATCGAGCGCATTCGTCTTGCGCTCCAGCAACGCCAGATAATGGACGGGATCGAAGATCAACTCTTCGCGTTCGTAACTGCGCCGGTGGCGTGCGATCTCTTCGCTGCCGCAACAGATCACTACTTCGTCCACATAGGCTTTGAGCAACACCTGGCGATGGCCGTAGCGCGTCGGCACCGAGTAGTCGTTGGTCCGATAGCGCACCAGCGACAACGACGTCACCCGGGTCGTACGTTTGTCGCAGGCATCGTAGGGCGCGGACGGCAATGGCAGCAACGCTTTCGCGTCGCGCTCAAAGCGTTCACCGATCGTTTCGGTGTGTCGCCGCAAGCGCCGCTCACGGTTCTTGCGGCACTTGGCTTCGAGGTGTTCGTTGAAGGCTTCCCAACTCGAGAACCGGGGGATCGGCACCATGAAGTTGCGCCGCCCATAGCCCACCAAGCCTTCCACCTTGCCTTTGTCGTTACCCTTGCCTGGCCGGCCGAAACGATCAGCGAACAAGATAGTGCGACTGCAACTCACTGAACGCTCGTGTGCGTTTGCGCGTACCGTCGCCGAGAATCCTTGCTACCGCCAACTTCGTGTTGTCGTAGACAATGCTGCGCGGCACACCGCCGAAGTAGCGAAATGCTGCGTTGTGTCCCTCGCAAAAGGCTTCGGTCGTCTCGGCGGGAAAGGCTTTTACGAAAGCGTCATCGCTGTGCGGTAGATCGACCACCAAGAAGTGCGCCTTACGTTGCACACCGTTGATGACGACCAGCGCTTCGCCGAAGTCAGCTTGCGCGTCGCCAGGAGGATGTGCCAGCGGCACAAACATCTCTTGTCCACCCAGCTTCTTCTCGCGAACGTAGTCCTTGACGATGGTGTAGCCGCCCGTGAAGTCGTACTCGTCGCGCAAGCGGTCGAAGATGCGCTGCGCCGTGTGACGCTGTTTTCTCAACTGCTGCTGATCGTCAAGCAGTATCTGATCAATGATTCCCGTGAACGGATCCAGCTTCGGTCGCCTCACTGGCTGGCGCCGCCGATAGCCCGGCGGCGCTTTGTAGCGCAGCATCTTGCGCACCGTCTCCCGCGCTAAACCGAACCGCTTGACAGCCTCGCGTTCACTCAGCCCCTCGACGATGACACTGCGCCGTACTTGAGCGTATAGCTCCACTTGATACATCCCTCCGGTGTTCCACAAAACACCTCTGGGATGCTACGCGGACCACCTGGGCGGTCTAATTTTGCGCCGCCCGTAAAGGGCTTCGCATCGCCGCTCTGTGGTCTATTTTGGCTCCGCCGTTTATAGCCGCGAAAGCGCTGTTGAAACGGCATTCGAAATAATCCAGCCGCTCACAGCCCTTGACGGCATCCTGTGCGAACATCATCGCTAGGTGCTGAAGAATATCGTCCCGAAGCTGCTCCGGGTTCGGGATGCCGTCCTGCCGGATCGTCGCGCGCAGGTTCGCTTCACAGCGGCCAAGCAGCGCTAGGAGAAACGCTTCGCTTTCGCGATCCCTGCCCATCCGCTTCATCTCGCGCACCAGATGCACAAGACATTCGCTACGCAGCAAATGGGGCGCCGCGTGATCCCTGATCTTCGACCGGCGCAAAGCCTCGGCAACCACAAGCGCCAGCGTACTATCTATTTCAGCCTCGACGTCCCTCGGGCGGATATAGAGTTCGCCGGTCTTCTTTTTCTTGCGTGTCAGCGGCCGAGCCATATCGCCTCGTTCCTCAACGTTGGTCGAAAGAGCTTCCTTGAAGGGATCACTCAGACCTTTAATCGATCCTGCAGCTCAGAACCGGAAAGTCCACGAAGGGCTGCTGAAGCGCGATTCGCATGAACAGCTGCTCGAACCAGCACCCCTTCTCGGACTTATCGCGGCTCCCGGCGCGGATACGGTCGAGAACAACGCGCCCGCTCGGCCTTCCCACGAGATCGAGGCTCGAGCGGACCGGGCTCTCGGAGACGCGCATCCCCATGGCGCTGATGACGAGTCCACCATGTCGGGAATGGGCCTTGAGGTAGCCGATGCCATGTCGTCGCGCCAGGCTGAAGAGATACCGGTCTAGGATCTCTTTCCCGTGCTTGTGGGGCACGGTGGCACCTTCGCGAACCGCCAACAACCGGGCCCGTACCCTACACGCTCTACCCGAAGAATCGGCGCAGCTCCTGCAGCACGATGTCCAGCGGCTCCGGTTTGATGGCGCATATCTTCTTGAGAACGAGTGTGGGATGTGTGGTGAATAGCTTGGGCACCTTCACGAACGATGTCAGTGGCAGCTTCCCGTCGACGTAGTCATGCTCGTCGAGCGCAACGACGTGACTGTCCGACGGCTGCGATGTGATGGCGACGAGCACCACGTCTTGCGCGTGCTCGTTGAAGCTGTCTGGTGAAACGACGAGCGCGGGGCGCTTCTTGGTGGAGCTGAGGTCGGTGAAGGGGAAAGGGACCAGGACGATGTCGCCGCGCCTATAGTCTGTCGTAGACAGCATCGGCCGGGTTGTCCCAGAATTCAAAGCTCTTTTCCGCCGCCTTGAGCCAGCCGACCGTCTCGAGGAAATCGCGTAGTTCCTCTTTCGAGAAAGCGGTGTAGATCGCTCCGGATTGCGCGCCCGCGACCTCCTCGAGCGGCTCAAACACACCATCCAGATACGCGACCTTGATGCTCATAACAGTCTAATTATACCGTCCGGACGCTGTTGACTGGGCGGCGGTGACGCGCGGTTAGTGTATCCGGACGTGGTGAAAATGTGGAGACTGGGATCCAGCCATTCATGGCTCGTCGTGTCGATCCTTGTGCCGCAGTAGCGACTCTGTGGCGACTACCTTCCCGCCTCGGCGAACCTCGGACAACAACGGCTCTCGCTGTTTGATCGTTTCAAAGTCCCTCACATCGAGCCGCTGAAGTGAGCGCCTGAGATCAAAGGCCGCCCGTTCGGCCTTGATCGCTGTCTTGAGCGCCGGTGTTTTCGGCGGCAATCCCATCGTGGGCCGCCATCTGACGATGCGTGCGGTCGAGGTAGCCGGCGTCGAGGCCCCGCAGCAGTGCGAAGTTTTAGTCAAATCATTGAAACCCAACAAGTTGGGAAGGCATTCCCGAATCCTTCTATTTACTAATTACGTTAGGGGCGCTGTTGCATGATTCGACTGCGGCGCGAGTGGGGGCGCTTTTCCAACTTCTCGTTCAGGGCACCACAGCGCAGGATTTCGGCCTACCCAGCTCGGCCATCCGGTTGAGGATGTGACACCCGATCGCAACTTCTCTCCTTTGTGCCTTGCCGTGCCTCGCCTTCAATCCGCCTCCGAGCACGGATTTGTATCGGAAGAAGCTGTTTTCAACGCGCGCCTGCTGTCGGTAGCCCGACTCCTTCTGCCACTCTCGTCGCCCGACCTGGCGAATCCTCTCAAGAGCCGTGTCACGCTGCGCCCATGGGCCGTCCGTTGGCCCCGCCGACACCGCGGAGCGACGAGGGGGAATCACAATCACGACGTTCTCTGTACCGGCCGCGCTGAGTTGATCGTAGACTGACCTGTGGTCGTAGGCTCCGTCCGCGGTGAAACGCCGGATGGGAACCTCGATTGTGTCGAGAAGAGCAGGGAGTGTGGAGGCGTCGTCCCGGCTGCTCGCTGTGAGTTCGGCCGCCACAATGAACCCCTCGGCATCCACCCCGATGTGCAGCTTCCGCCAATCCCGGCGTTTCTTCGATGCCTTGTGCTTGTGCGCGTTCCATTCGCCGCAACCCAGAATCTTCAGCCCTGTGGAATCGACGATCAAGTCGATCGGGCCATCGTGGGATCGGGTCAGGGGCGAGAGCCACCCTCAAGGCCCGCGCTAAAGTGCATCCATCAATGTCGCCGAAAGGCGTTGAGCACACTTCGACCAGCACACGCTCGTCGCACTCGCGCAGTGCATCCATCAATGTCGCCGAAAGGCGTTGAGCACCGATAGTAAGCGGACGGACGGATTTGGTGGCGAAAGTGCATCCATCAATGTCGCCGAAAGGCGTTGAGCACCGTATGGGCGCTGCCGGGCTGGCGACGGCGTTCTGTGCATCCATCAATGTCGCCGAAAGGCGTTGAGCACTGTTCCCGAGCTGCACCCTTCTAGGCGACTCCAAGGTGCATCCATCAATGTCGCCGAAAGGCGTTGAGCACTTTAACACGGCAGAAGTCGTCTTAGACGGTGGCGTGTGCATCCATCAATGTCGCCGAAAGGCGTTGAGCACATTACGTGGTCCATTGATGCTGTTGCTGCTACGGAGTGCATCCATCAATGTCGCCGAAAGGCGTTGAGCACGCCCGCGGCGCGGTCGTGACGGTCACGAGCCCTCGTGCATCCATCAATGTCGCCGAAAGGCGTTGAGCACGCATGACCGATGACGGCGGCTCCCGGAGCAACTGCGTGCATCCATCAATGTCGCCGAAAGGCGTTGAGCACCGGAGTGGGGGGACGCCCTAGCGCTGCCGCTGGCGTGCATCCATCAATGTCGCCGAAAGGCGTTGAGCACGCTCCTGGTCGCTCTCAGACGGCATCAGGGAGCTTGGTGCATCCATCAATGTCGCCGAAAGGCGTTGAGCACCAAGACTTGACGAGGGGGATAGCTGATGTAATCCTGTGCATCCATCAATGTCGCCGAAAGGCGTTGAGCACGGTGTCTGACGGTATGTTCTGGAGGTTGCCGAGGTGTGCATCCATCAATGTCGCCGAAAGGCGTTGAGCACGCCAGGCCCGTGGCGTATCCCTCACACCACCATATTGTGCATCCATCAATGTCGCCGAAAGGCGTTGAGCACACCGTTTTCAACGGTCGGCTACTCGTCGTCGACACGTGCATCCATCAATGTCGCCGAAAGGCGTTGAGCACACCGTTTTCAACGGTCGGCTACTCGTCGTCGACACGTGCATCCATCAATGTCGCCGAAAGGCGTTGAGCACGGGTTAATGACCACAATCCTCACGGTGCACTCTGAGAACGGCGGAGCGAAACTAGACCATAGAGCGGCGAATCGAAGCTGCTTTTGGGCGGAGTAAAAGTAGGGGTCGGCTCAGAAAACGGGAAAAATCGTACGCTAAGGGTCGTGTCTTGTTGGTTGTGACACGCGAGCGAAGCAAATTTGCATCGGATGGCTCCGGGACGGAGTTGCGCAAGAGTATTGCGACGGCTGTTGATTGTGCAGCAATACAGCCATGCCCCGTCGCTCAATCCTGTCCTCATTTGAACGCGAACGCCTCCTGGCCGTGCCTGACGACCAGGACGAACTGATCCGGCACTACACGTTCAACGAATACGACCGCTCCCTGATCTGCCAGCGGCGAGGTGACGCCAACCGCCTGGGGTTCGCTGTTCAGCATTGCCTGCTGCGTTATCCCGGACAGGGCCTCTTGATTGATGTACATTCCCAAGGGTGAGGCGGCCTACCCGGCGCTCAGTGCCCTGATTGGTGGCACGCTGAACATCAAGCATGTCCGTGCCCATTGGGACGACATCCTGCGGTTAGCCACCTCGATCAAGCAGGGCACAGTCACGGCTTCCCTCATGCTTCGCAAGCTTGGCAGCTACCCGCGCCAGAACGGCTTGGCCGTAGCGCTGCGCGAGTTGGGCCGTATCGAGCGCACGCTGTTCATTCTGGACTGGCTGCAAAACATCGAACTGCGCCGCCGCGTTCAAGCCGGATTGAACAAGGGCGAAGCCCGCAATGCGCTGGCCCGTGCCGTTTTCTTCAACCGCCTGGGCGAAATCCGCGACCACAGTTTCGAGCAGCAGCGCTACCGGGCCAGTGGGTTGAACCTGGTCACGGCGGCTATCATTCTTTGGAACACGGTCTATCTAGAGCGCGCCACGCTCACCTTGCGTGCTCACGGCCAGGAAGTGGACGACTCGCTGCCGCAGCACCTCTCGCCGCTAGGTTGGGAGCACATCAACCTGACCGGCGACTATATCTGGCGCCAGAGTCGCGCACTTGCGCAGGGGAAGTTCAGGCCGTTGCGACCGCTGACCGACCCTTAGCGTACGATTCTTTCCGTTTTCTGAGCCGACCCCAACAAAGAAGGCAGCCAGGTTCGCCAGAACTTCATCGCGTGTACGTCGACAATGGTTCCGTAGTCTTTGCACCCACAGTCTGCCCTCGTGGACAGTATCCCACTCTGACCGACGCTGGTGGCGCCGACCTCCGCCAGGATCGTGATTCTCGAATTCCGGTACCAGCTGGTTCCAGATGGGTTGGTGCATCGCGATCATGAGTGACTCCCAAAGAGGGATGAAAATGCCTTCAACAATGAGATGCTGGCAGTCGAAGTCCTTCAATCGCAGTCCGGGGGCGAGCTGTTCGATGGATTCGGCATGCTCAAGCATGTATGGACGCGGCTCGTACGATTCAGGACAGCGTGGTCATTTCGTCAAGGAAGCATCGCAAGATCATATCCGTGGTCTCGAAAATCGAATTCGTAGCGAAGTGGTTCGAGATATCACTCAAGATGCGCTGGCGCGGGCGGGCATCTTGCATGTTTGGATCGCGGTGCGCCCAGTCCCGACCTGGATGCAGCGTGTCCCATGGCGAGCGCAGATTCGCACGGGTCTTCGGATCGTCACCGTGCTTCCCGAAACCGTAGCAGATGTCGGTTTCATTGTTCCAAATCGGCTTGAACAGATGAATGAGATAGTCCTCGGTGGATGTCTGCCATCCCGACTGGACAACTAGCGTGCGGCAGTCGAAATCATCGAGCCGCAACGTGGTTGTCGCCTTGCCGATATTCTTTCGATGATCCGATAGACGCCTGGACAAACGGTCACCCTGATCCATCGCCGTCTGGCTAGTCGGATCGCGGGGATCGGCCTTCCCGACGTAGATGGGGTGTTCCTTCCCGGATATCGCGGCATACCCTTCAAAGTCGCCGCTGTAATACAGGGCGTAAACGCCGGAGCCGTAGAAGCGTTCGACATGGCCCAGTGCCGTTCGTGGCTGGGCGATCATAGTGATGGCAATGAGCCGGCCGACAACGTTCGGGTTGGAGGGGTCGAACACCAGGTCGGGCTGCTTGATCGGGTCGAGATGTTCAGTAACTCGACGGAGGCGTTCGTACGCCTCGGTGATCGTGTGCCGTACTCGATTCACGCGCTGTGCTGACAGCCTGCCGATCGCCTCGCCGCCGATGGTTTCAGACAGCGTCTTGAGTTGCGCAGCCAGCAGTTCCAGTTTCGCGCGTGATGGAGGCATCAGTCAGACCCCGTCAGAGCGCGAACGATGTAGCGCATCGAATACGGACTTCGCCACCCTCTCCGCTAACTGCACGGGAACAGCGTTTCCAAGCTGACGCATCGATTCGGTCCAGGAACCGCAAAACACATAGTCGTCTGGAAACGTTTGTAGACGAGCTGCCTCGCGCACGGTGAAGTACCGCACCGATCCGTTGGGAAGGGCCAGCATGTTCTCGCCTCCGGGCACGCCATGATCCCCCGCCTTGAGTGTCTTCGCCGGTTCGTCGATCGGGCTACCGGTGTGGCCAGGATAGGAGCGCGCACCGGGATTGAATACGTGGTTGGCGACCGCCGATCTTCTTCGCTGCTGAGGTTTTGGCAGGTCGTTGATTGAGTCCCGAGCTGTCCGCCACGGATTTCCATTGGGCATGGAAGCGATGCTGAGCCGCTGAACACGAGCCATCAACCGCGGCGGCAACTCCGGTCGGCGACGTTTCGTCAGCCGGTGACGACGCCAATACTCACCTGTTACCCATTTGGAATGGAGCAAGGCGTCCTCCGAGTGGTCGCCTTCAGGAAAACTCCATTGAACGCCAAGATCGGAACGGAATCCAACGATAAACACTCGTTCCCGCCGCTGTGGGACACCGAAGTCCGCCGCGTTGAGCACACGGAACACAACGTTGTACTCACTGCGCGTTCTTCGGGAGGTGTGATGCCGCTCGAGTCGTGCGCGGTGGTCGCGCGGGCTTTCAGACTTCCGCCGAGTCACGCTCGGATGCGCAAACCGCAGGAGGATGTATTCGAAGTAGGACGCGAAGGTCTCGCGTATCAACCCCTTGACGTTTTCGAAGAGAAACGCCTTCGGCCGCAGCTCGTGGACCGCGCGCACCGCTTCCGGAAACATGTCTCGCTTATCCGAGTGGCCGCGATGTTTTCCGCCGAGCGAAAACGGCTGGCACGGCGGCCCCCCGGAAACAACCGCTACGTCGGACAACCCTCGATAGTCAAAATCCTGAACATCACCCTCGTACAGCGGCCACTTGTTCACCGCGTGAAGATCAAGACGCTGGTTCTCGCGAAAGGTTTCACAGGCGTCGTGATTTCGCTCGATCACCGCCGCGTGCCGGAAACCGGCATTGGACATCGCGATCGCTAGACCGCCGGCGCCCGCGAACAGCTCAACGCTGCGCATCCAAGAACCTTTCGATCGTGTTCGGCAAGCGGGGGTTGCCGAGCCCACACTCCCAGATCGTCAACACCGCCCATCCCTTGCGACGGAGAGCGCGGATGTTCTTTTGGTCGCGGCGTTTGTTCGCGTCAAGTTTGGGAAGCCAGAATTCCAGCCGCGATTTTGGCAGGCGGGCAAGCGCACAGCGGGCGTGCCGGTGCCAGAAACACCCATGAACGAAAATAACTTTCCGGCGGCTGCGGAAGACGAGGTCGGGCCGACCGGGCATTCCGGCGACATGCAGACGATAACGGTAGCCAAGCGCGAACACGAGCCTGCGCACAAACATCTCAGGCCGCGAATTCTGCGACCGCACACGAGACATGACGGCCGACCGCTGCGCTCGCGTGAGTGTATCCACACCGCTCAGTCGCCCTTCGGAACAACCAGGAGGGGCCAGCGATCGGCGATGTACCGCTCAGTCGCTTCGCGGACAACCCAGGCGAGCGAAACCTTCTTTTCTCGAGCTATTTTCTCCAGCGTTTCGTGAATCTCGCGCGGAAAGCTGACCGAAGCACGGACTGTACCCGCTACCAGGACTGGCTTGCTGGATCCTGCTTTGGCTCGGCCCATGCCAGACATCGTCTTGTGCACCAGCCTACATCATCCTGGTGCACTCCGTCCATCTGTGGGCCATCTGGCTGTGGATCAATGCGATTTTAGTTCCATCACCAGGTCTAAACCCACCGCCTTTCAGGCGGTCAGCTTCAAGCGGGTCTGGATGACAATAGGAGGATGGGCGAATATCGGCGAGGGGCGCACGCGGTCTACGACATCAAATATCACCTGGTCTGGATCACGAAATATCGCTACAAGGTGTTGCGGGGCAGGGTGGCGGAGCGGACACGGGATCTGATCCGACAGAGCTGCCAAGCGCGAGACGTCGTGGTGATTCGGGGTGCGGTGTCGCCGGATCATGTGCATGTCTTGGTATCGGCACCGCCGCAGCTTGCACCGTCGAAGCTGGTGCAGTATGTAAAAGGCAGGTTGTCACGACGGCTGCAAGATGAGTTTGGGGAATTGCGGAAGCGATACTGGGGGCAACACCTGTGGGCGCACGGATATTTCTGCGCGACGGTGGGCGCGGTGGACGAGGAAACGATCAAGAAGTACATCGAGAGCCAGCAATGGGACGAGGATGAGGAGGGATTCAAGATCACAGCGCCCACCAAGCCTTGAGCCGGCTCTGAGCCGGGGCTTCTTCAGGCGGCTTCAGCCGCAAGCCGACTTTCAGTCGTAAATGAACCCACCGCCTTTCAGGCGGTGGTTGTTTAGGCGTTGCCAGCCCGTGCCTTCCACCTGTATCGCGTCGTCGATCGCTGACAGGCGGCATGGAGAGGCGCGCGAGATGGAGCCTCTGGGAGTACTCACGATCGAGCAGCACGCCCTCCCGCATCAAGTCGCAGCGCAGCAGGCCCGGACTCGATTCCAGGTTGTGGAGGGCGACTCCGGTCGTGATTCCTCCCTCCTGGCGGCGCACCGGGAAGAGGCTCCCACCCCGGCTTGGCTGTTAGACCACCAAAGCCGACTTCGGTCAGCGACGCGGCTTGCAACTGACTGCTTGTCCTCTTCCCTGAGACGGTCTACTTTTACTCCGCCCCAGTGGCCTAATTTTACTCCGCCCTTGACAGATTTCGTCAAGTCGATGAAACCAGGCGGGTTTGGGAGGGCATGGGGGGACTCCTGCTCTACTACATGTTAGGGAGCGATCCGGCATTATGGCCTGCCGGGGAGCGGCGTGAGGGGGAGTTGATAACGCATGATAATATCCTTTATCATGGGCTTGGATTAGCGATTCGGCTTCCTCACCCCACGACGGAACCCCCCCTTTTCCCTCGTTGAACAGCGGTCGCCCCTCGGATCGGCCCGGAGCCGTCCAGGGCGCGAAGCGTACCCTTGACGGCGAGGACCGATTCGACACAATGAAGTGCGAGGGGAAGGGGTAGGCGCACCCCAGACAGATTGCACAAAGGAACGGTTTCGCAACACCCCGGGCCCGACAGGTTTTCAAGAGTTTAGGCGTTGCGAAACGGTATTGCAGGAGAGATTCGATTGGCGATAACTTTGTGCAAGGAGCTATGACCAAGTATTGGGCGTTTGCACGGGGCGGCGCATGGCGCAACCCGAAACCGACCGGCGGCCTCTACGTCTGCGAGCAATGCCGCCTGGACGCCCGTAGCGGAAACGACTCAACCCTCACCCTGCAGGCCGTCACGGCAATTGAGCTGGTCCCTACGGACATATGCGACGACTGCGGGGCGCGGTTGTTAGAGGAAGCGGAGGCCCCAAATCGAGCGGGAAAACACGGAAGGAAACCATGATCCGCAAGAAATGGATCAACGGCGAGGTGGTGCTCTCGGTCGACACCGAGGATGAAGTGTGGAAGGCGCTCGCAACAGGTGAAGCGGTGGAACTGACGCGGGAGTTGGCGGATCAGCTCGGGATGATGGAAGATGACACGATTTCCGAGGCCGAGGCGAAAGCCGCGAGGTACGACCCGAGCGACTAACAGCGCCGCGAGCGCGGGGTCTCCGAGCCGCTGAAGGTCGCCCCTGGGGTTTCCTGCGGCGTTTTAAGCGATTGCCCCGTGGGCTTTATCCACAGACCATGGTGATTTGAGTCAGTTTTCCAGTACCAAACAGGTAACCCTAAAAGAGGTGGTTTTGTACCAAACAGGTAACACCCCCCCCCGATTCTTGTACCAAACGGGTAACACACACAAGTAGTTAAAGAACAAGTAGTAGGAGCGACTAGCCTGTGGATAACTCACTCAAAACAAAAGAGAAACCACCGGAAGCAGAGGGCTGACGCCCCCCGCAAAAGGCAAAACCAAAACCTTCCTTATAGATAAAGAACTGAAAACAAAAGACTTACGGCACACTGCGGCGGAACGGGCAAGCGGCCCGACAACAAAATCAACCCCAAAACCAGAATCAAAACCCCGGATAGCCTACGCCGAGGGGCGAGTCAAGCCGCTGGCGCGGCTCCTACGCTGCGCTACGGCCCTGCGGGTGACAGCGCCCCACGGCTGCGGCTCAAGGCGCGGCTACTGACTCTCTGCTCGTTGCCCCGCACCAACCCCGGCGACCGCCTCCAGTACAAGCGCGTCAACGGCCCGTACACGCTCATCATGACGGCCACCGGCGAGTACAAGCTACCCTTCGGCCCGCTGCCGCGCCTGTTGATGGCTTGGCTCTCGACCGAAGCGATTGCCCCCTGGAATGGAGTTCTCAATGTCCAGCGGTTTAATGTGGACCGAGGGACCGGTGAGAGCGGCTGATCGGGGGAGTCTCCTGTCATTCCAAGTCAAGAGGCGATAATCTAGGAGAATGCCTTTGAATGTGGAGGAACTGCGTTACCCGATCGGTCGATTCCAGGTTCCCGCTGGCGTTGAGGAGGGCCACATCCAGGCCTGGATCCGGGACATCGAAGCTCTTCCCGGGGACCTTCGGCAACGGGTTGAACCGCTTTCCGAATCTCAGTTGAACACCCGGTATCGGCCCGAAGGCTGGACCATTCGTCAGGTGGTTCACCATATCCCCAACAGCCACATGAACAGTTTTATTCGGTTCAAGTGGGCTCTGACTGAAGACCGCCCGCGAATCAAGGCCTATGACGAGGAGCGCTGGGCAGAATTGGGGGACTACTCCTCGGTATCGGTGACCGTATCCCTGTTCCTGCTGGAGTCGCTGCATCAGCGCTGGGTCGGTCTCCTGCGATCTTTGGGACCGGAGGATCTGGAGCGGGAGTTCATCCATCCCGAAACGGGATCGGTCACCAATCTGGCCGAAAACATCGGGGCCTATGCCTGGCACGGCCGGCATCATCTGGCTCATATCGAGCAAACCATCCAGAGGGAAGGATGGGCGAAATTATGAAATCAAACCGGGAAGAGAAAACGAGTACTCTGAACCAGGGACGTCCGCCGCATAGCGAAGCTTCTCCGCAACAGCGGCTACTCCTACCAACAATCCAGGCATCTGGTCGCCGAAGCCCGCCACCGGGGAAAAGCTTCCCTGAAACAGGCTCACCCGGCCCACCAGCTCGAGAGCGCTTCCCCTTTCGGCCCGTCCACACGGCCCGAATACCCCGCTTTTTGGGTGTGGTGCAATGCTAGCGACCGCTATCAAATGAGATACAAAGTCACTGTCTGATCTGTATCTCCCCTTTCCCCTCATAAGCAGCGCGTCTTTCGGATCGGACCGGAGCAGTCAGGGGCGCGAAGCGGCGAAGCGAACCCTTGACGGCGAGGACCGATCTGGAACGATCAAGCGCGAGGGGAAAGGGGGTCTGTTCCAAGCCTTCCCGCAGGGATAAATGAGGACGAGAGCGACCCCATGGGGACACGGATAGCGGCATGCCACAAATGCCAGCTATCCGGGGCCGCATGACCCCCCTGTTTTGGGGGGGGTCGCTCTCGTCCTAGCCATCATGCGGCCCTTTGAACGCAGGATGGCGGTTTCAAATTGAATAACCACAGGGGAATGAGTCAGATAGACGAATACGGCTGTGGTAGACCTGAGCGAAAACCCATGCCACACCCCCCCCCCATAACCCTGTAGCATCATACCAGTGGCCTTTCGGGGCATGAAAAAGCACCGCTTTTCCGTCTCTCTCAGACACCCTCATCTCGATCCGCAAAGCGCACGGCCCGCCATGTCGAATAGTCGTCAATCGAGACCCCTTCCGTGAGCTTCGCTTCGGGTACGTTGCGGTTCGCCACCGCCCGCTGCATAGCTTCCTCGAAGCCGCCGTAGCGTCGCTCCAAATACGCAAGGTCGTTCCGTTCCATTGCGTCTTCGATGGTCTTGATTTCCTGCTCCGGCGTCAGCCCCCATCTTTGGAGTTCCGCAGACCGTCTCAGAGCTTTAGCGAATCCTCCATACTGCGCTAGAAAGTTCTCATCGTTGTGGTTCAACGCGTCGTCTATGGCCTTGATCTCCTGCTTCTCTGTCAGCCCTTCATCGCTTGTCCCTGGGTCCGCCGCCGCCCATCTTTCAAGTACCCGCCGCGTGCGCTCCAAGATGAGATTTTCAGCCGCAATTCCGAGCACTCGAACCTGCCGCCCCTTCTTGCGAAGCGCATCCCAAAGCGGCCCATGCGCGGCTCCCCACGAGTACAACTCCCTGTCCGTCTGGTGGCCCGGATCGACGTAGGCAAAGGTGACGGTTTCAGGCTCCACGGCCAGCGGCAATTTGAGCGCAAAGTAGCGCTTCTGGTTGCCGACCACACCGTAGTAAATCCGGCGCGGAAGCAAGCGGCGCGGCAAGCCGAGCTCTTCAAAAAACTGGACCTTCTCCGGCTCGTCGGGGAGCCAGTTCATACCCGGATGTTCCAGCACAAAATCCAGCGACAACAGCCGCCGCATGACAACTGGTTTGCTGGCCTTTCGCCTGTGACGGATGTTCTCGACCCCTAGCGCCTGGTAGATTGCGTGGCTCGATATCCGGCATGTCTTCCCTCCCCCGTTAAAGGCAATCACATCCGTTTCAACGGCCTGCCACCGCTCGATCAAGGTCTTGACAAGGCGAAGCGCCCGCTTGCGATCCGTATCGAAGTATTGACAGAACTGCGCCCGCGTGAAGACGCCGCTGTGAAGACAAACGAGCGCGATCCATTCCGCCTCCCGGCCAGTCCAGCCGAGCGATTCCAGTGCTTGTTCCCGGCCCCGTAAGTGCTCAATCATGGCTGTAAAGGTAGAGGTTCTTGAGGGTTCCGTAATCGTTGCCGTTAGCCAGATATTGAGGGATTGCACTGCCGAGGTCAAGTACGGCGACGCGACCTTCCGGATCCACAGTCGGGGTCTCTACCGTTTCGACATCTTCCCTAAAGGGGAGCGTTGGCTGCGCGTGTTCCAGGGGCAGGGATTTCTGGTTTCACCCGCACAAGAGCAGCGCCTTCGGGCGGGACAAATGGTCGTTGTAGCAAACGCCTCGAACCGGATTACGCAATTTGATCCCTCCGAAGAAGACGCCCTAGACGAGTGGAATGAAAAGCGAAGAACAGCGATCGCAGCGCTGAACAAACTGGGGAAGAAGCGCTCACCTTTTCGGGCGCGCGGGCTCTTTGTCGCCGGCGGACGCGCGACCGGTGCGAGACGCCGCCGCTAGCCGGGGCTACTCCTTCGGTCCGAAGACCCACATAAAGGCGAGGGTCAGTGTATCTTGATCGTCAACCAGGTTCAGCTCACCTCCGGGTCCGAAGGCTCCCCGCGAGAAAAAGTTAACGTCGGACCAGTCACGCCGGTACTCGAGCCTCGTGATGAAGCGCGGTTCCGGAGCGTACTCGAAGGTCAAGGTGAATTCGTCCAAGTTCTGGTTTACCCCTGTTGAACGGCCGTCTTCGTCGTCGAGGAACTCGTATCGGCCCGCGATGCGGAACTTCTCCGTCGGAGAGATCCGTGCGTAATAGCCCATGCCCCACGATGTGGCGCTCGAAGTCGCGTCGTTTGCCTGGATGTAGTCGAGGTTTGCCATGACTTCGAACTTCTCGTGAAGTCCGGCGTAGAAATTCCAGCTCAAGTCTTTCTGCCAGCCTTCGTTGCTGATCGCGTTCTCAGGACCGTTGATCCATGTCAGAGTGGTGTTGAAGCGGTCGTTCGGAGCCCAAGAACCTTGCAGGCCGTAGGACTTGCCCGAGTTCTGGTCGAACGCATTGTCGAATCCGTTGACGAGCATAACCGTGCTTGTGAAGGTGTCCGACAGCGGCACGCTCAGCTTGGCGCCAAGATGCGAGAATGGCTCATTCCAAGCCCACAGAATGCCGCGGGTGTAGTTCCAGTTCAAATGGGACTCGGCAACCTCGAGACCGGCGATGGTGCCGAAGAGACCAACGTCGAGCTCAGCACCGCTGTCCCACTGGTAGTAGCCATATGCCTGCTGAAGGTAGAGCACATCTTCGAGCGGCCCGGGTTCCAATCCATCGCGGAACAGGCGAGCGCCGGAGCCGAACCAGATATCCGACCGGAAACCGACCGGGCCGTCGCCGCTAGCGTCGATTTCCAATTTCGCTTGATTTAATCCGAATCCGCGTGCATTTGGGTTGGTGTAGTAGAGCGTGTTCGTACCATCTTCTGGGTGGTTGAAGTTGGTGGTGTAGTAGGTGTCGAGCAGACCCGTGATCCTCAGCGTCTGACCGCCAGTGCTGGCCGGCCCGATAATCTCGTCCGATTGCGGCTCGGCGTCGGTAACAGCAACGTCAACGAACCGGACCTGATCTCTCGCCGGCTGCAGAGCAGCGTGTTCCGGCGGCTCGGCATCCGCCGCGGCGGATGCTGGCTCGGAGCTAGCGCCAAGTTTTTGCGCCAACAGCGCCTCAAGCTGGCTGAGGCGGTCACGCAAGCTCTTGACCTCTTCGCTGAGTTCTACCAATGCGGAATCCTGAGGCTCGGGTGATTCTACCGGTTCGGCCAACAACCCGGCCGAAAAAGGAAGCGCTGTGAGCAATGCGGCGATGCGAAAGTTCTTCATCTACTTTTCTCCTGTTTGGGGCGTTGGTGCATGAATCGGTGTAAGCGAGCACGCTAGCGGCGGGGGTGGGGTCCAGTCCATCATAGAGATCGGGGGGGTAACGTCGTGGTCGCAGCGAAGTCGAGCCGAGTCAACCGCCAGTACAAGAAGAAGTACAGAATCCGGAACTGGAGGGAGTACGAGCGTGGCCTCAGGAGCCGCGGCGACGTCACGATCTGGCTGAGCGAGGATGCAATTGCCGCGTGGATACCACCGAAGAACGGTCTTCGCGGAGGCCAGCGGCGGTACTCGAACCTCGCGGTCCGGACCGCGTTGACGCTGCGGGTCGTCTTCAGCCTGCCGCTCCGCCAGACCGAGGGGTTCCTGGACTCGCTGCTCCGCTTGATGGGCCTCAACCTCAAGGCCCCGGACCACACCACACTCTCGCGCCGGAACCAAATCGTTGCGGTGCCGCCCCTGACCCGATCCCACGATGGCCCGATCGACTTGATCGTCGATTCCACAGGGCTGAAGATTCTGGGTTGCGGCGAATGGAACGCGCACAAGCACAAGGCATCAAAGAAACGCCGGGATTGGCGGAAGCTGCACATCGGGGTGGATGCCGAGGGGTTCATTGTGGCGGCCGAACTCACAGCGAGCAGCCGGGACGACGCCTCCACACTCCCTGCTCTTCTCGACACAATCGAGGTTCCCATCCGGCGTTTCACGGCGGACGGGGCCTACGACCACAGATCGGTCTACGATCAACTCAGCGCGGCCGGTACAGAGAACGTCGTGATTGTGATTCCCCCTCGTCGCTCCGCGGTGTCGGCGGGGCCAACGGACGGCCCATGGGCGCAGCGTGACACGGCTCTTGAGAGGATTCGCCAGGTCGGGCGACGAGAGTGGCAGAAGGAGTCGGGCTACCGACAGCAGGGGCGCGTTGAAAACAGCTTCTTCCGATACAAGTCCGTGCTCGGAGGCGGATTGAAGGCGAGGCACGGCGAGGCACAAAGGAGAGAAGTTGCGATCGGGTGTCACATCCTCAACCGGATGGCCGAGCTGGGTAGGCCGAAATCCTGCGCTGTGGTGTCCTGAACGAGAAGTTGGAAAAGCGCCCCCACTCGCGCCGCAGTTGAATCATGCAACAGCGCCACTGCACGCCAGTAAAGTGGCTCGGCCAAGTCGAAGCGGCGCTGCGCGTAATACAGCAGAGCGAGGCTGTTCAGACAGGCGGCGACGCGAGGATCCCCCAGTCCAAACTGCTCCGCCGCCTTGAGTGCCGCCACGTAGGAGTCCTCGGCCTCGCTGTACTTGCGTGCGGCCAGACGCTGGTCGCCTTCCTCGCGGAATTGCCGCCAGGCTTCGGTTTGCGCGAAGCTTGAGGGTGAGACCCCCACCGCTCCCAGGGCGAGGGCCAAACCGCTGAACAGATAACTGAGCAGAGAGTTCTTCAACCGACGACCCCGAAATCGTAATACACTTTGACCTAAGGATGTTTTATCAAATCCGACTCGCCCTGAGTTTGTGTCTCGTTGCCGCCGCCCTTCAGGCACAGACTTCGCCACCGATGGCTCGAATCCCAGCCGGCCCCTTCCTGATGGGGTCCGCCGAGGGCGCGATTTGGGAGAAGCCCGTTCACGAAGTGCATGTCTCCGCGTTCGAAATCAGTAAACGCCCCGTCATTTTGAGCGAGTACAGAGCCTTTCGCCCAGCGCACCCCGATCCGACCGGACTGCCCGGGAACGTTGACGCCGGATCGAATCCCGTCACCGGAGTCAGTTGGGAAGATGCGAAGGCCTATTGCGAATGGCTCACCGAACGCACCGGGCGTCGCTATCGGATGCCGACCGAGGCAGAGTGGGGAAAGGCGATCCGAGGAGGTCTCGAAGGCAAGAAGTACCCCTGGGGTGACGAACCGCCGGTTCCGGCGGATAAAGTCACCGACACCGCCTATCGAATTCCCGAGCGCGCCAACCCGCTGGGAATATTCGCCGGCACCTACAACCTATGGGAGTGGGTAGCCGACGGTTATTCGGCCGACTATTACCGCGACTCACCGGCACAGGACCCCAAAGGGCCCGACGATTCCCGCTATCAGGTTCTGCGGGGCGGGGGCTATCGAAGCGATCCGAACAGCATGCGTTGCGCGAATCGCGGTAGCGCGCGCCCTAAGACCACGTCCGACGTAATCACGTTTCGGATCGCTAGCGGTGAGCCATCGTCGACGGTGGAGATCACGGAAAACCAGCCCCCACCCTCGCCCGAATCTAAAGCTCCCTCACCTCCGCCCAGTCGAAAGGCGGCGCCCGCGCTCGCCCCGCCCAGGGCTGCGGTGGCCGCGGGTTCCGTCTCGGTTACGGGCGTCGAAGTGGAAACCGAATCCGCGCAGGTCGTCGTGACAATCCGCACGAGCGTGCGCGCGAAGTACAAAACAATGGTTCTGAGCAGCCCCGATCGGCTTGTTGTCGATATCGTCGCAGGGACGCTCAAGGTGCCGGCGGGCCAGCGGCGTATCAACGTTGCGGCGCTCGGCGTGAACCGCGTACGGTCTGCGCAATTCAAAATGGAACCGCTCATTGCAAGGACCGTAATCGACATGCAGACACGGCTCGACTACGACATCGCCGCGGAAGGCGACGGACTGCGGGTCCGGCTCAAAGCCAAACCATAGCTCTTTTCCCAGGCCTGCCCGGAGCCGCGGCTGTAGGAGCCCCGCTCTCGGAATCAGTTCGCTAGGATTCAAATGATCATGATCCGATTCCTTGTCGCTTTCCTGTTGGGCCTCACACTCCTGGCCGCCGAGCAGAACCGTCTGCTCGTCATTTCAATTGACGGTCTCGACCACCGTTGGCTGCGCGATCGTGACGCTCTTGGCCTGCGCATCCCCAATTTGCGAAAGCTCGTGGACGAGGGTGTGCTCGCCGATGGCGTGGTCGGTATTGTGCCTACCGTAACCTGGCCGTCGCACACCACGATGATCACGGGCCTGACAGGGCCCGAGCACGGAATCGTTTCGAACGACCAGCCCGGTAAACCAGGTCAGCGTTGGTGGTACGCCCACTTCCTGAAAGCGAAGACGTTGTGGCACTTGGCGCATGAGAAGGGCCTGAAAACCGCCGCCATCTGGTGGCCCGTCACCGTCGGAGCGGACATTGATTACAACTTCCCTGACTTCCGGGAAGACCCCCGGGCGCCGCCCCACGCCTTCGAGCCGGTCCTTAAGCACAGCACGCCGGGGCTGGCCGACGAGGTTGCTAAGGCGTATCCGTCATTTCTCCGCCAGCGCCTCACCGATCGCCAACGGGTGATCGCAGCGCGATACATCTTGGAACACAAGCGGCCCGAACTGTTCTTGCTGCAACTCGCGGAACTCGATTCCGAGCAGCATGCGACCGGCGCCTTCTCGACGAATGCGAAGGCGACGTTGGAATATCAGGACGAACTACTGGGGCCGCTCCTCGAAGCGCTCCCCGAGGGGACCTTTTTGGCCATCGTATCGGACCATGGGTTCGAAACGCAGCAGCGCGTGTTCCGGCCGAAAGTCGCGCTCCAAGAGGCGGGGATCGAGGCCGAGGTTCTGGTGGAAGACGGGCTCTTCGCAGTGAAGGACGACAACAACAACGAAGCCGCCCGGTTTTTTCGCTCCGGAATCGGGAAACCGGGCTCCGTCATCGCACGCCAGACGCCGCTCGACGAGGTGCTCCGCATGGCCCCTCGGTTCGAGGGCTGGAGTGCCTTTTTCGAGAACACGTTCGGTGTATTACCGGTGGACGCAAGCAGTGGCCCGGTCGTCGGTCCCGGAAGCGGCCGCGGCTATCATGGGCTCTGGCCGACCCGGAAAGACTTCCGCGCCGCGCTGCTTATTTGGGGACCCGGAATTCGGGCGGGCAAGATGCCCGAAGTTTCCATGCTGAATATCGGTCCCACGCTCGCCGATATCCTCGGGCTCGAACTGCCGAAGGCGCGAAGCCAATCGCTTTGGGAACGCATCCACCCGGAGTAGCCGCCGGCCGATGCACGAGAGATAGAGAGACGGTATGGCGGCAACGATCGAAGTCGAAGCAGCGAGCGGCGGCGAGTACAACGTCGTCGTCAAAGAGGATGGTAGCGAAACGCGCCACCGCGTTCGAGTCGATCCCGACTACGCCCGAAAGCTCACGGGCGGAACGACATCAACCGCGCAGCTCGTGCGGCGTTCGTTCGAGTTCCTCCTCGAACGCGAGCCAAAGGAGGCCATCTTGAGATCCTTCGATCTGCCTCTGATCTCGAGGTACTTTCGTGAATACGAGAAGGTTATCGCGGATTCGTTCTCATCTAAGTAGAAGCTGATGCCCGATTAGGGTTTGCGACTGAGCCTCAAAATTGCCATACTCAAAGCGTCGTAGGATAATTGTAGGGGATCGCGACGGGACGCCCGTGGGTCCGCGCGAAGGAGTGCTGTGTGAAGCGAAGTGGGCCCGAAGAAACCCTGCGTTGCTCTTTTTGCCACAAGACCCAAGAAGTCGTTGGCAAGCTGATTTCGACTCCGGGGGACTACCCGAAGGCGTATATCTGCGATGAGTGTGTAGCGGTCTGTAACTCGATTCTCGAAGACGACCGCCGCGAGACGCCGGGACCCAGTCTCTTTACGCTGCTCAAGCCGCAGGAAGTCAAGGAACGTCTCGACCAATACGTCATTGGGCAAGAGAAAGCCAAGAAGAAGCTCGCCGTAGCTGTCTACAACCACTACAAGCGCGTCTTCATGACGAAGCAGCGCAGCAACGATGATGTCGAACTACAGAAGTCGAACATCCTGTTAATCGGTCCCACCGGTACCGGCAAGACGCTTCTTGCCCAGACTCTCGCCAGAATCCTCGACGTGCCCTTCGCGATTGCGGATGCCACCACGCTCACCGAAGCCGGCTATGTGGGTGAAGATGTCGAGAATATAATTCTCAAACTACTGCAGGCGGCCGACGGCGACGTGCAGCGCGCCCAGCAGGGCATCATCTACATCGACGAAATCGACAAACTCAGCCGCAAGGATGAGAACCCATCGATCACCCGCGATGTATCCGGCGAAGGCGTACAGCAGGCGCTGCTGAAGATCCTCGAAGGTACCGTCGCGAACGTGCCACCCCAGGGCGGCCGCAAACATCCGCATCAGGAGTTCACCCCGGTCGACACGACGAACATCCTTTTTATTTGCGGAGGGGCGTTCGTCGGACTCGAAAAGATCATCGGCCGGCGCTTGAATCATCGGGTCGTCGGTTTCCGCTCACAATCGGAACCGAAGGAAGCTGGTACGACAGGCTCGCCCTCGAACCTCGATCACTGCGAACGGGATTCCGAACTGCTCGCTCGCGTTCAGCCGCAGGACTTGATCCGGCACGGCTTCATCCCTGAATTCGTGGGTCGCTTGCCGGTGAACACGGTTCTCAGCGATCTCGATCAGGCCACACTGGTCCAGATTCTGACCCAGCCGAAGAACTCACTCGTCAAGCAGTATCAGAAGCTTTTCGAATTCGAGAAGATCAGCCTCAACTTTGAGCCCGACGCGTTGCAGGCGATTGCGGCTCTGGCGCTCGATCGCAAAGTGGGAGCCCGCGGCCTGCGGATGATTCTCGAAGAGATGATGCTCGACCTGATGTACTACCTGCCGTCGAAGAAACACGTGAAAGAGTTTCTTCTCACCAAGCCGATGGTTGAGAATCACAACCTCAGCCTTACCATCCTCGACAAAGCCGGCTAGGTTGCGGCGAGGCAGTTTCTATCCTGCCTTCTCCAGGGCTACGAAAAGGCCCGTCACCTCAGCGCCGTACTCCATCCGCAGGAATCCTTCTTCCATGCGTGCAATGCTGAGCCCCGCATCCGCCGCGACCTCCCGGATGTGATCCGGGTCATGGGTATACCGGCCGGAATCCGTCAGATGAAAAGGGTGCCGGTCGCCACGCTCCACTGAGAAGGCGATGATTCCTCCCTTCTCAAGTATTCTGGCGGCGGGAATGAGAACCTGCCGCAAATCGCCGAAATAGATCAGCGTGTCACAAGCAACGACAATATCGAAACGCTCGCGTCGATGTAGCAGCCAGGATGTGATCTCCGCAACCTCCAGAACATCATAGATATCCCGCTTTCGCGCCAGCTCGATCATCTCTGGGGAGAGGTCGACTCCTACCATCGAAGAGCTGATGGGTTTGAATTGGGGGCCCGCCAGCCCTGATCCGCACCCCAGATCTAGAGTTGTCACCCCCTCGCGGTTAGCGGTCACGGATTTGACAAGGTCGCGGATGCGCTCGGGGCCCTGATAGTCCAGTTCATCTCGCAGATTCGATTCAAAGAACGGCGAGAATCTCTGATAGAGCTGCCGGATGCACTCATCCGGAACTCTCGCCGGAGGCGCGTCATCTCGAAGAGCGATCAGGAAGTGCTTGATTTCCGCATCTTGGGGATTTAGCTCCAGGCACTTCTCATAGGCGGCGCGCGCTTCTTCCCGTCGCCCCACGATATGGGCCAGCTCACCCAACGAGCACCAGATCTCCGCATCGTCTTCCTTTAGTTCCGAGGCCCGCTTTTGGCAAAGAAATGCGGTCTGCACTTTGCCGTGGTCCCAAAGGCGTGCAGCGAGGTCGCACAATTCCTCAGCGGAAAACTCGCGGCATCCGCCCTTCGCGCTCTTGTCGTGAGTCAAGAGCCCCACATCGAGCCCTTGCTGAAGCCACCGTTCTACTTCGGGCGTCTTTCCGGCGGGAAGCAGAGGTTCTACAATCCGATGAATCTCCTCACGCGTTCGACGACCGTCGCAGAGCTCGACAATCAGGGCGGCTACTGGATTGAGGTGGTGCAGGCGATCCAGGGCAGGGTCGTAGGCGACGTATCCATCCGCGACAGGAGCGAATAGCACGGCGGGTTTTACCGAAGGGCGTTGCATCGCTGGATCATCTTCGCCTGAGTGCTGTCGTGATTACGGTCCGGGGGGCACGATTGAAGCCCCCTCGAACCGAGTGAATCACCTTGTGGGGCAGGCTCTTCCCGGCGAACAGGTTTAGAAGCCGGCTTCGCCCGAACCTCCTCGCCGGCCGCCTTTTCCACCTTTACCACCTTTACCGCCTTTTCCGCGCCTGCCACCTTTTCCACCTCGGCGGCCCTTGCCGCCTTTACCTCCCTTACCGCCCTTGCCACCCTTGCCACCTTTTCCGCCCTTGCCCTGGCCGCTTTCGCCTTCCTGTGCGACGGCCTCGGATGTCATCAGCGGAAGAGCCGCGAGGGCCGCCGAGCCGCTGAGTAGGCGCTTCAGAAACCCGCGGCGGTTGCCGTCCACATGCTCAAGTGCTTGGTCGAGAAACTTGCTCGGATCAGTCTGTGCCATAAGTTGGTCTCCTTATTGAATGCTCACGGATTGGTGCAGCCCGATCGGCCGCCGTGGTTCAAGTATTAGAACTCGCTCCAGGCCAACGAGTTGCGCGAGAGAGGTTAAATCCAGGTAAAATCCGACGACCTGCTTCTGGAAGGCCTGCTTGCGCACCGGCGCGGAATACTCCCGGGCGCCGGCATCCCGACCGCGGGCGGCACAGAAGCGCCGGGTCCTGAGAAAAGAGCGTTAGGATGACCCTTTACAATGAAAGCAGCTAGGGGTTTCCAACATGCCATCAAAAGAGAAAGCCGAAATTCGGCAGCTTCCGATGATGCCCATCCGGGATGTCGTCATCTTCCCGCACATGATGACGCCGTTCGTCGTGGGCCGTGAGTCCAGTGTCTGGGCCCTGGAGGAAGCGCTCTCCGCGGATAAGAAGATCTTTCTTGCCACGCAGCATGACGCCTCGATCGATGACCCGAAGCCCGAGCAGATTTACCAGGTCGGCACGATCGTTTCCATCATTCAGAGCCTCAAACTACCCGACGGCAACATCAAGGTTCTTGTCGAAGGCGTGGAGCGCGCCCGGCTGGTCTCGGTCACGCAGGAAGATGGCTTCTATCGTGCCGGCGTTCAGGTCTACGCCGTCGCCTCGGTCTCGACCGACAAGATGGAGGGTCTGATAAACCGTGTGACTTCGTCGTTCGAGCAATACGTGAAGCAAAGCCAGAACTTGAACTACGAAACAATGATCGCCGCCGTCCGCGTGGACGATCCCGGCAAGCTCGCCGACACGGTTGGGGCGAACCTGCAACTCACGATCCCTGAAAAACAGGACCTGCTTGAGATTTTCGCCCCCCTCGAAAGACTGACGCGCATCGCCGAAGTGCTTGACATCGAGCTCGAAAAACTCAACGTCGACCGAACGATCCAGAACCGCGTCAAGCGCCAGATGGAGAAGGCGCAGAAAGAGTATTACCTCAACGAAAAAATTAAGGCGATCCAGAAGGAGCTAGGCAAGGGCGAGAAGAGCGAGTACGACGAGCTTCGCAAAAAGATCGCCGACGCGGGCATGAAGAAAGATGCCAAAGAGAAAGGTCTCACCGAACTCAAACGGCTTGAGAGCATGCCTCCGATGTCGGCTGAGTCGACCGTTTCACGTAACTATATCGACTGGCTGCTGGCCGTACCGTGGAAGAAGAGATCGCGCGAGATTCGTGATCTGAGTTTCGCCGAGAACGTGCTTGACGAAGATCATTACGGGCTCGAGAAGGTCAAAGAACGTATCCTCGAGTATTTGGCGGTGCGGCGGCTGGTGAAAGACCCGCGCGGCTCAATTCTTTGCTTTGTCGGGCCTCCGGGGGTCGGTAAGACTTCGCTGGGCAAGTCCGTTGCAAGGGCGACAGGACGCAAGTTCATCCGCATGTCACTCGGCGGCGTCCGCGACGAGGCCGAGATCCGCGGCCATCGCCGGACGTATATCGGCGCCTTGCCGGGGCAGATTATTCAGATGATGAAGAAGGCCGGTACGAAGAATCCTGTCTTCATGCTCGATGAGATCGACAAGATGTCGGCCGATTTTCGCGGCGACCCTTCATCGGCTTTGATGGAAGTGCTCGACCCCGAACAGAACTATATGTTCGTCGACCACTACCTTGACGTCGAGTACGACCTGAGTAAGGTCTTCTTCATCGCCACGGCCAACGTCCTCCACACGATGCCGGCCCCCTTGCGAGACCGCCTCGAAGTCATTCGGCTGAGCGGCTACACCGAGCACGAGAAGCTCGAAATCGCCAAGAGGCATCTACTCGAGAAGCAACTCGATGCGCACGGCCTTAAGAAATCCGACCTCGTGTTCACCGATGAAGGCATACTTGCCTTGGTCGAAGAGTACACCCGCGAGGCCGGCGTCCGGAACCTCGAGCGCGAAATCGGCAACATCTGCCGTAAGACAGCCCGCAAGGTCGTCACGCGAGCCAAGAAAGAGAAAAAGAAGAAGATCTCCGTGAAGCCGGAGACCTTGTCCGACCTCCTCGGTGTCCCTAAGTATCGCGATCTCCGCACCGAGAAAAAGAATCAAGTGGGTACAGCCGTTGGCCTGGCTTGGACCGAAGTCGGCGGCCAGCTTCTGACGATCGAGGCAACCCTTCTCGACGGTAAAGGCAAATTCACCACCACCGGTCAACTCGGTGATGTCATGCAGGAGTCGGCCCAGGCCGCGATGAGCTATGTCCGCTCACGCTCCCAAGCGTTGGGCCTGCCCAAGGACTTCTATCGCCACCTCGATATCCACGTCCATGTTCCCGAGGGCGCCATCCCCAAGGATGGTCCCTCGGCCGGCATCACACTCACCACCACGCTCGTCAGCGCGTTGACTCGCGTCGCGGTACGCGGCGACGTGGCCATGACAGGTGAAGTGACGTTGCGCGGAAAAGTGTTACCGATCGGCGGCCTGAAGGAAAAACTTCTCGCCGCGCACCGGCACGGTATTCACGAAGTAATTCTTCCCAAGGACAACGAGAAGGATCTGCCGGACATCCCCGACATCATCAAGAAGGAAATGAAATTGCACTTCGTCGAGCACATGGATGAAGTTCTCATGGTCGCTCTGGAGCGTTCGATCGGCGGGCTCCCGGCGCAGCCTCCGCCTCCGAAGGTGGCGGACGCCTCTCGAACTTCGGGAACCGAAGAGAAACTGCCGCACTGAGTGCCCGCGGAATTCATCCTCAGCGCCTCGTCCCCCGACCAGTTTCCGGGCGACGGGCGGGCCGAAGTCGCGTTTATCGGCCGCAGCAATGTCGGCAAGTCCAGTTTGCTGAATACACTGATTCGCCGCGGCCGTACTCCCGGCGGAGTTATGAAGAAACAGCTAGCACACGTCAGCCGCACTCCCGGCCGCACGCAGACCATAAACTTCTTCCTGCTCGACCGCCGATTCTATTTCGTTGACCTTCCCGGCTACGGCTACGCGAAAGTGCCGCGCAGACTAACGTCATCGTGGGGCAAGCTCGCCGAGGGCTACTTGCGGAATCGAGAACCTTTGAAACTCGTCGTACTGATCGTCGATGTTCGCCACGGCCCGACGGTTCTCGATCACGAGATGAAGGATTGGCTTGTTGCGCACGATGTGCCTTTTGTCGTAGCCGCGTCAAAATCTGATAAATTAAAAGCAGCCGAACGAGTGCGAGCGACTCGCGCAGTTCAAGAAGCCTTCGGCCGCCCCACCCTATTGTTGTCCGCCAAGACCGCGGAGGGCATTCCCGCATTGTGGGACGGCATCCTCAATTCTCTCAACCCTTAACCCCCCCCCCCCCCGATTCCGAGGTATCACATGCCTACAAGCACGCAGGACGAGGCCGTCACCACCGACGCGGCTCCACTGGACTTGGCCGCCCTAAAGGACATGAACATCACCCAGCTCTCCGCGCAAGCCAAAGAGCTGGCAATAGAAGGAACGGCGAACCTGCGCAAGCAGGAGCTCATCTTCAGCATCCTTCAGGGACAGGCCGAGAAGAGCGGGTTGATCTTTTCCGAGGGCGTACTCGAGACTCTGCCCGAAGGTTTCGGATTCCTGCGCGCGCCGGAATACAACTACCTTCCCGGCCCCGACGACATCTATGTCTCACCGTCGCAGATTCGGCGTTTCGACCTACGGACCGGGGACACAATTTCCGGCCAGGTGCGCCCGCCCAAGGAAGGCGAGCGCTATTTCGCTCTCATCAAGGTCGAGGCGATTAACTTCGAGCCACCCGAGGCCACCAAGAACAAGATTCTCTTCGACAACCTGACGCCGCTTTATCCGGATCAACGCCTCCAACTGGAAAGCTCGCGGGAAAACCTCAGCGGGCGCGTCATGGACCTCGTTACACCCATCGGCAAAGGCCAACGCGGGCTGATCGTCGCCGCGCCCCGCACCGGCAAGACGATGCTCCTGCAAGCTCTCGCCAATTCGATCACCGCCAATCACCCTGAAGTCGTTCTCATCGTTCTGCTCATCGACGAACGGCCTGAGGAAGTGACCGACATGCGACGCTCGGTGAAGGGCGAGGTTGTCAGCTCGACCTTCGACGAACCGGCCACCCGCCACGTGCAGGTTGCCGAGATGGTGATTGAAAAGGCCAAGCGCCTCGTCGAACACAAGAGAGACGTCGTCATTCTGCTCGACTCGATCACGCGTCTCGCCCGCGGGTACAACACGATTGTGCCGCCTTCCGGCAAGATTCTTTCCGGCGGCGTCGATTCGAATGCACTCCAGCGCCCGAAGCGTTTTTTCGGCGCGGCCCGCAACATCGAGGAAGGCGGCTCGCTTACGATCGTCGCCACCGCTCTCGTCGAGACCGGCAGCCGTATGGACGAAGTCATTTTCGAAGAGTTCAAGGGCACCGGCAACATGGAGATCCACCTCGACCGCAAGCTGGTGGACAAGCGAACGTTCCCGGCCATCGACATCACACGCAGCGGAACCCGCAAGGAAGAACTACTGCTGTCCAAGGACGAACTCAGCAAAGTTTGGGTGCTACGGAAGGTGCTCAGCCAGATGTCCACTGTCGAGGCCATGGAACTGCTTCTCGACCGTATGCGCAAAGCGCGCACCAACGCCGAGTTCCTGGCGGCGATGACCGCCTGACCAAAGCGCTAAAGGCTACAATCGGTCGATGATGGCTTCGCACCGCTGTCTTCAAATACAGTTCGTCTCGATCCTTGTTGCCCTTGGCCTCGGGTGCGGCGAAGGCGGTCCGGCGGCTGACGGGCGCCTTTCTGTCGCCGTCATCCCGATGGGTACAACCCACGAATACTGGAAGTCGATTCACGCTGGAGCCGAAAAAGCCGGCGGGGAACTCGACGTCCAGATCGTCTGGAAAGGTCCACAGAAAGAAGACGACCGAGGCCAGCAGATCTCCGTCGTGGAAGACATGATCGCCCGCCGCGTCGACGGTATCGTCCTCGCGCCACTCGACCGCAGCGGCTTGCGCCAAGTCGTCGCCGAAGCTCGTGCCGCAGGCATCCCCACCGTCGTCGTTGATTCCGGCCTCCAAGGGGAGGAGCACATCAGCTTCGTCGCCACGGACAACCGCAAAGGCGGCGAACTCGGCGCGCAACGTCTCGTCGAAGTCCTCGGCGGAAAAGGGAACATCATCCTGATGCGCGTCATGGTCGGCGCTGAAAGCACGATGGACCGCGAAGAAGGTTTCCTCAGCGAGATCAATAAACACCCAGACATCAAGATTCTCAGCGAAAACCAATATGGCGGTATCACGACCGAGACCGCCTACCAACTCGGTGAGAACCTTCTGAATCGCTTCTCGAATGTCGACGGCATCTTCTGTCCCAACGAATCGACGACGTTCGGCATGTTGCGGGCCCTCACTGACGCCGGCAAAGCCGGCGAGGTCAAGTTCGTCGGCTTCGACAGCAGCGAGAAGCTCATCACCGCCCTCGAAGACGGCCACCTACAAGGCCTCGTCCTCCAAAACCCTTTCCGCATGGGCGAACTCGGCGTCAAAACCGTAGTCGAATACGTCCGCGACCCCAGCAACACGCCGGCCAAGCGCGTCGACACGGGCGTGACCGTAGCTACTCCCGCCAACAGGAACGACCCCGAGATCGCTCGGCTCCTGAGCCCCCCGGTCGAAAAATACCTAAACTAAGATCGCCCTGAAGCGTTGTGGCGCACGACTATGTCGTGCCGGGTCGCGCTGTGCGCCACCTCCCAGGGCGAATCGCGACATGCCCATGGATTCTCAAGCGGCGACGCTTACTCCGCCACGCCTCCGCATGGCCGGTGTCCGCAAAGCTTTTGGTGCGACCCAAGCTCTCGGCGGTGTGGACTTCACCGTCCAGCCGGGCCAAGTCCACGCGCTCATCGGCGAAAACGGGGCAGGCAAAAGTACCCTGATGAAAGTCCTCAGCGGGGTGCATCGCGCCGACGCCGGTGAGATGTATCTCGATGGGCAACCGTATCAACCCGTCGGCCCGCTCGATGCCCGCTGTCAAGGCGTCGCGATGATCTACCAGGAGCTCGCGCTCGCGCCGCATCTGTCCGTCTCCGCGAATGTTCTTCTCGGCGTAGAGCCCAGCCGTCAAGGCCGTCTCGACCACACCGCAGCCCGCCGCCTCACCCAGCAGGCGCTCGAACAACTCGGTCAAACCGACATCGACCCCGACGCCGTAGCGGGCTCACTCAGCGTCGGCGCCCAGCAACTTGTCGAAATCGCCCGCGCCCTTGTCACCGACGCCCGCATCATCGTTTTCGACGAGCCGACCAGCAGCCTCACGCGTCCCAACGTGGAACGGCTCTTCGAGGTCATCCGCCGACTCTGCGAACGCGGTGTTTCGGTTGTCTACATCAGCCACTTCCTTGAGGAAGTCGAACAAGTCGCCGACTCCTTCACGGTCTTGCGCGACGGCGTGTCGGTCGGATCCGGTGAAGTAGTCGGCAAGGTCCCGACCGCCGATATCATCCATCTGATGGTGGGCCGCGATCTCGACGACATGTTCCCGCGCGTCGCTCATGAACCGGGAGTACCCTTGTTGGAGCTATCCGGCGTCTCGGCCCCCGGCGTGGAGTCAGTTTCAATCCAACTGCGGCGTGGCGAAATCCTGGGTATCGCCGGATTGATCGGCGCCGGCCGAACCGAACTGCTCCGCGCCATCTTTGGCCTCTCCCGGGTGCGTGACGGCGAAGTTCGCATCGCTGAATACCGCGGCCCCGCCTCGCCGGCCGAGCGTCTGGCGCACGGTGTCGGCCTTCTCAGCGAAGACCGCAAGGACGAAGGACTCGCCTTGTCGCTCGCCGTCGAGGACAACCTCGTTCTCTCCGATCTCAAAGCCTACTCCCGCTACGGCTGGCTCAATCGCGCCGCGCTCCGCCGATCCGCCGCTGGATGGATCGACAAGCTGCGCGTTAGAACCGCTTCTGCCGCCGCGCCTGTCCATTCCCTTTCAGGAGGCAACCAGCAGAAGGTCCAGCTCGCCCGTCTGCTCCACCACGATTGCGACCTGCTTCTGCTCGACGAGCCCACGCGCGGCATCGATGTCGCCAGTAAGGTCCAAATCTACGAATGGATCGGCCGCCTTGCCGCCCAGGGGAAAGCCGTGCTCTTCGTCAGCTCTTATATCCCCGAACTGCTCGGCGTCTGTGACACACTCGCCGTCATGCACCGCGGCCAACTCGGCCCCGCCCGGCCCATCGGCGACTGGACGGAGCACTCCATCATGACCGCCGCCACGGGATCAGCAAAATGACCCTGCGCCGCCACGACCAGACCCCGAGATTTATTTAATCGCCACCACCATCGAGTCAGGCCCCGCTAGATGCTTAACTGATGTTTCGCGGAATCCTGCCTCCTTCAACCAACCCCGGCAATCAGCCCCCGTGTAGTCGAACCCTCCCGGCGTCTCGATCAGCATGTTCAAGCTCATTAACAGCCCGAACGCATTCTTCGAGCGATCATCATCGATCAATGCCTCGTAGATGACGAACGCACCACTGGCCGGAAGCGCGTCATAGGCTTTCTTGATCAACATCTTCTTCTCGTTAAGGTCCCAGTCATGCAGAATATGCCCCATGGTTACAACGTCCGCCTTGGGTAGCTCCCTCTCGAAGAAACTACCACCCTCGAACCGGACTCGCCCCGCAAGGCCGTTCTCGGCCACGTACTCCTCGAAAATCGGCCCCACCTCCGGCAAGTCGAAACCAATCCCCGAAAGGTGCGGATGCGCCCGCGCGACCTGCACCGCCGTGTCACCCTGCGCGGTTCCCACGTCAACGAATGACTGATAATCTTGCCAGGAGAACTCTCTCGCGATGCCGATGTTGGCCGCCCGGCTCAAGCCCGTCATTGCTTTGAGAAATCCCTTCAGGCGTTCCGGATTGCTATAAAGTGCTTCGAAGAGCGGCGCGCCGCCGGCCTTCGCCTCGTTTTGAGGATCCCCCGTGCGCAGTCCCTCGGTCAGATTCCCCCAGAAACCGTAGAGACGGCTGTTCGCCATCTCCAGCATCCCGCCCATGTACTCCGGCTTCCGCTTGTCGAGAAAAAGATCGGTCTCCGGCGTATTCCGATACGTTCCGTCACTGCGCTCCAGAAATCCCAGCGCTACCAGCGCGTCGAGAAAATCGTGCGCCGCCCGCGGATGGAGCCCCAGCCGTCCGCGAATGTCGGCGAGGTCTCCCGGGCGCTGGGCGAGTGCGGTGAATAGTTCCATCTCGACTGCGCTCAGCAAGGTTTTGGAAGCCAAGAAGCCCGTTCCAACTTGCATGATGTTGTCGGGGATGGGTGTGTGACTCATAATGGTTGACCTCGCCGGCTCATCACCGGAATCTGAAAGTTTACTTGGTCTGGCCCCTCTTAAGCGACAATCGTCTTGTAAACATGTACCGCCGCCATAAGGTCTTCCAATGCCAGCCCTTGTGACTCAAAGAGAGTTATGTCCGCGGCCGTCGCGCGCCCCGGTGTCTTCCCCGCGACAATCGACCCAAGTTCCGCCACCCGCGCCCAATCGAGTAGGCCTTCCTCGTGGGCGTTGATCAAATCGCCCGATTCCATCCGCGCCTGTTCCATCGAATCCGTCGCAATGACCGACGCCCGCGCTATCGTTTCCGAGCCGATCTCGACACGCTGCTCGTGATTGCTTCCGGCGGCATTGATGTGGCATCCTTCGGCGATTTGATCCCCCTCGAACAGCGGCCGGCGCGCCGTCGTTACCGTCACGACGATATCACGTCCCGAGATCGCTGCCTCACTGCCGGCGACAGCCTCCACCGCCAGCCCGAGCCGCTCCGACATCTTCCGCGCAAACGCCTCCCGCCGCTCCGCCGAACGGCTAAAGACAAGCACGCTCTCCAGGTCCCGAACCGCGGCTACGGCCTCCAACTGCGTCTCGGCCTGAAAACCACACCCGATCACTCCCAGCCGGCTCGCATCTTCTCGCGCCATGTATCGCGTCGCAACGCCGGTTGCCGCCCCTGTACGGATCTGTCCGAGTGCATTTGCGTCGATCGTTGCGAGCAATTCCGTGGTTTCGGCGTCAAATAGCAACACCACGAATCGCGCGCCTACCCGTGGCCGCGTCGCATACACCTTGCTGGCGAGGTAGCCACCTTCGTTGTCGCCCGCCGCCATGTAATGCAGCCAAGCGCCGTTTTGCAGCATGACCCGCCGCCGAGGATGATTCACGCCCCTGCCGTCGTCCAAACGCCGGAACGCTTCCTCCATCAGCTCGATTGCCTTGGGCATCGGCAGGCACTCTCGCACCTGCTCCTCGTTAACGTAAATCATGCTCCCGCGTCCCTTGAATGAATCCTATGGGGTGAAAGTCCCCGCAGACTGATTCTCGCAGGATCAGGTGGCTTAGGTTACTGGTAGCCGTTTGTTCAATGAGGCCTGCTTTGCTCGCCGTTCCAGGCCCCAAGCTAAGTAGTTGGCCTGAGACGTGTGCTGCCGGAAACTGGGGTAGAATACGCCTCGGGATGTCGCGGGCAGTATCACCGATGAAATGAGGCGCGCTGTCGAGTCGCAGTTCGGCCGATCGGGGATACCTCTCGCATCCCCCCATTCACGATGCCGACCATAGCATTTGGTGAACAGTTGGCCTTCCGCGGTCGCCGCGCGCGGCACATCGGTGCGTTGCGGCTCTTTCTCGCCGTGGCCTATCTGGTTTTCGAAACGCTCGGCAGCCCCAATCAGATTTCGTTGATCAAGTGGACCGCCGCCGGCACCTTCCTGGTCTATGCGATCTTGCTCATCATCCCACGGGTACAGGCGCGAGCGAAGATGCAGGAACTCGTCGGTCAGTTTATCGACCTGTCCGCGATCGTCGTTCTCGTGTTCCTGAGCGATTCCGGGCAGATGATGCTGCCCCTGTTGATGTTCTACTTCGTATTGGCCGAAGCCGCCTTGCTCCACGGGGCGCGCGAGGTTCTGCTGGTTGGGATCGTGGGTCTGGGGTTCTACGGCGCCTGGATCACGCGTGGCAACGCATCCAGCTTCGAATTCTCATCCGGCTCATTCCTGCTGCTGCTGCTCGCCGGCGGAGCGATCGCTTACTACTTCTCGCTCCAGCGCTATCAGAAAGAGCAGAGAGTTTCCGCGGCGCTCCGGCAGGCGGAAGGGCAGTCGGAAGCCGAGATGGTGCAGGCGGTCGAGATGGCCCTACGCCAGTTGGCCAGTTGGCTGAGTTGCTCCGGCGCGATCCTCGCCATCTGGGATGAAGAGCTCGACTACAACGTTATCTGCCAGTATCCTACGCGCCGCGACGAACTCGAGGACGCGCCGACCCGCTTCGAGGACAGTAACGAATGGGCCTGCTTTCAGGGCACTCGCCTGGACTTCTACACGAACGACCTGTCCGAGGTCGATCGCTTCGGCAATCGTGTCTCGCGCGATTTCGATCTGCACCCCTACATCATCCAGAAGTTCGAGATGTACAACTGCATCGGCTACGGACTCGCCGACGGCGAGCGGATCATCGGGCGTCTCCTTCTGTACAACAGCGTCTCCGAAGTGCGCCGCTCACACTGGAAGCAACTACAAACGCTTGGGCACTACTTCCGGGGCCTGTTGCGCCATCTCCTGCGGTTAAAGAGAACCGAATTCGAAGCTTACGGATTCGAAGGAGAACGGATTGCGCACGACCTCCACGACGGGCCGCTACAGAGCATGATCAGCTTTGAGATGCGGCTCGAGGTCATTCGCCGCCTGATCCATCGCAATCCCGATGCCGCCGCCGAGGAGTTGGGCGCCCTTCAGCAGTTCTCCCGCAAACTCGTCGCCGAAATGAGAACATTCGTCCACCGCATGCGGCCCATAGAGACGGACAGTTCATCGCTCATGGCCGCCACGCGACGGCTCGTCGAGGCTTTTCAGAAAGAAAGCGGTATCGCCGTCACGTTTATGAACGGCCAAACGGGCGATCTCCCTCTCAGTCCGAAGACTTCGACCGAGGTACTACAGGTCGCCCGCGAGGCTTTGAACAACATCAACAAGCACGCTCAGGCCACCCATGTCCTCTTCTCCGTGGAGCAGAAGAATGGCCGCTTGTTCATTGCCGTCCATGACAACGGCCGTGGCTTCCGCTTCGGAGGCCGTTACAGTCTCGAGGAGTTAGAGCTGATGCGGATAGGCCCTCAGAGCATCAAGCAGCGCGTTCGCGCCATGGGCGGTGATCTCAGCCTCGAGTCCCAGCCCGGACAAGGGGCGAACGTTCGTGTTTCCGTTCCCATGGAAGAGTGACCCGCCTCGTTGAAAGGGTGACGTCGCTGAAACCTTCGGTTCCCACTTGTCGTAAGCTGGGGAGTTTCCTTTCTCGCATCCCGGAATGATCACTGATTCAACCGCGGCGTCAGCGCCCGCTCCCGGTCCTGAAGATTTCTTTCCGCGCCCCTTGCGCGGCTTCGTTCCTCTGCTCTGGTTGCTGGGCTTGGCTGCGGGGTTTGCTCTCTCCTGGGAACCGCTGCTGCATCATCTCGACTACGTCAAACGTTTCGGAGATTTGGCTCATCACATCCTTTGGGTCGGACTCGGCGCCGTTGTTGTCGGGTTGCCGATCTATCAATGGATTCGGCGGCGCGGCTGGTGGCGTTATGAATTGTTGGCGCTCGCCGCCTGGGCTGTCGCCGTTGGTCTCCTGAGGGATCCCCTGGCGACACTGACGGTTCTCTGGATGTTGATCGTGTGCTTTCTCGCCGGCTCGTATGTTCTCGACAAGTTGGAGCTCGACATCGAACGCGCCACTGAGAGTCTCGCTCTTTCAACCGCCGTCGGGATGGGACTTCTCGTTGTGGTGCTTTTCGTGTTGGGCCTCGTTGGGGCCTACTACCGCTGGGTGTTTATAGTGTTGTTCGCCCTTCCTTGCCTGCTCTGGGCCTCAAGTTTACGGCGCCTCGGTGTGCTCCTCAGCGGGCTTCACCGGGCGTGGCGGGAATCCGTGGAACTGAGTCGGCCGGCCTTTGGCGTGCTGGTGGTCTTTGCATTCCTCTTTCTCACTGTCACTTTGTTCTCAGCGTTCACTCCCACCCTGGTGTACGACGCGAAGGTATATCACCTGCCGTCGATTCAGTACTATGCCGCGGCGCACGCGCTACGGCCTGTTCCTTTCATGTCCTATTCCTATTATCCGCAGGGCGCCGAGGTTCTCCAGACCGCGGTCTACAATCTCGCCGGGCAGTATGCCGCCGGGTTGATGGCTCCCGCTGCCTTTCTCATCACGTTGCTACTGCTGTACGGAATTGTCCGACGGGCCGGCGCCCGCCCGGCGGCGGCGGTCGGCGCTGTGATCATCGCAGGCAGTGTCCCGTTTATTCATTGGAGTGGATCGGTCCTCAAGAATGACCTGTTCGTGGCGCTGTTTCAGGCGGCAGCGCTTTATAGCCTGCTGCGTGTCTGGAAGAAAGGTCGAGCGAATTGGCTCAAATTGGGCGCTTTCCTGTTGGGAATAAGTTTCAGTATCAAACATGTCGCAATCTTCGGCGGACTGGCACTGGGGTTGCTGGCGCTGGTGGAAGTTCTGCGCCTCCCCCACCGCCGGCGGGTGGCGGCGGTTTGCCTCGGTATCTTCGTCGGATTCGGCACTTTCTTCCATGCCCGGACATACGTCTTGACGGGAAGCCCCGTCTTTCCGAAGAGTGCGCGGGAGGCGACCAAGCAGCGCGGACCGGTCTACGGCGATGGCCTGAAGGAGGGCGAGCTGGGACGCATCGCCTATCCGTGGACCTTTCACTTTGACGGCCACAAGGTCTTTGCATCAGCCACCGCCAACCCGAATGGAATGTTCCTCGTGCTGTGCGGCTCGGTGTGGCTGTTCATGCGTCGACGGCATCGATCGACCCAGGAAGGGCTCTGCTGGCTGTTTTGCTTGCTCTACTTTTTGTATTGGGGCTGGGTCTGGGGTATTCTCCGGTACGCCATCCTTCCCTTCCTGTTGCTCTTTGCCCTGACGGCCGTCCGTTTCCTTTCGTTTCTGCGGCAGGCCGGACCGATCGTGCGAGGTTCCGGCTACGCCGCGCTGGTCTATAGTTGCGTGTTCTCGCTCTTAGTGGCCGTGATGATTCACGAAGCGAGTTTCGCGCAGCTTCGCATGTTGACGTGGCAGTCGGATGAGAAGCAGTATCTTCAGGCGGTGGAAGCGGAATACCGGGCGATGGAGTTCCTGGGGTCCGTCGCGAAGCCCGAAGACCGCTTCATTGGTGTCCAAAACTGTGCCCGCGCCCATCTACCTGCTCTCAATGATTTCTTTTGTGCGGGCCTGGAGAGTCCCGCGAAGGCGCTTCCCCGTGTTGTTGAAGCGCTGAACCGGGGCGAGTGGAACTACCTGATCGTTCCCAACTCATGGCGTCAGCGCTACCTCGAAGCGATTCCCGATACCCATACCGTCACACCCAGTCACCAGGATCAGGCTTACAGCGTTCTTGCGTTGACTCGACGGGCCGAGCATTAGCCGGCCCAATTTGGTGTGCAAACCCGCGTCCGCCGGCAAGGGTGACGCATTTGGCTGCACGGCGACCATTCGTCGGTCGTCAGATCCTATATGTACTTCGCTCGCGCCGGGGTGTATCTGCTGCTGGCGGTTGCGCTGCCCTGTTTGGCCGCCGACGCTGATCGGCTTTTTGAGCGCGCCCGCCAAGCCGAAAACGAAGGAGACGACATTTCGGCCTTCCTGCTCTATATGCAGGCGCGGGCGCACGACCCGTCGAGCCAAAAGTTGGTCGAGGCCGCCGAGGCGGTCCGTTGGCGAGCTGCCCATACTCTCGCAGCGCTGGGCAACGTCGGCGCGGCGCGACAGCTCGATCCGGCCAGCCCTTTCTTCGCCAAGTCCGGGATGGGCAAGGAGACCCTGTCTGTCTTTCCCACCAAACCGGCTCCGCGTCTGAAGCCACCGGTTGAACTGCAACCCAAAGACCAGACGGCCAGTTTCCGCTTGCGCGGTACGATGCGTGAGGTTTACGAGCAGGTCTCCGAGGTCTTCGGCCTTAATGTCGCTTTCGATCTGGAATTCGACGGGGATGATGAAATCCGTTTCGATCTCGACGACGCCAACTTCCGTGACACGATCTACGCCCTGATCGATGTGACAGGCACCTTGGTCATTCCCATCCACTCCGGCCTATTTCTCGTTGCTGAAGACACACAATCGAATCGCAATCAACTCCAGCCGGTCGCCACCGCCATCATCCCCATCACCGAGCCCCTCAACGCGCAGGATGCGGACGAGCTGGCGAAAGCCGTCCAGCAAGTTCTCGACATCAAACGCCTTTTCGTGGATACGGCCCGGCAGCAAGTGCTGGTCCGCGACACGGTTCGAAACGTCCAACTCGCGAACGCGCTCTATCGCCACCTCGCCTACCCCCGTGCTGAAGTCGTTGTCGACGTGGATCTGATCACAATCGCTGACTCTTCTGAAACCACCGCCGGCATCCTCCTCCCGACATCCTTCCCCGTGACGAATTTCAGCACCATCCTGGGTGCTGTGGCGCCCGGCCTCGAGGGAACCGTGCCCTTGCTTGGGATCGGCGGCGGCAAAACCGTCTTCGGCATCGCCGTTGCCAGCGCCTCGCTCATCGCCCAACAGATGAAATCGATGGGCCAAGTCTTCACCGGCTTCTCCGTCCGTTCGGTCGACGGCTTGCCGGCCAGCTTCCTCGTCGGAGAACGTTTTCCCATTATCAACGCTCGTTTCTCGGCGCCGCTGATTACAGACGAAATCAGTGACTCTATCAACGACGGCTCCTTCCGCGAGCCGTTCCCCTCGTTTACTTTTGAAGATCTCGGGCTCAGCTTCGAGATGACGCCCCGTATCCATAGCGCCAAGGAAGTCTCACTCGAAATCAAGATCGAGGTCAAAGAGTTGACAGGCCTCGCCGTCAATGACATCCCTATCCTGTCAAACCGCACGATGGAGACGTCGGTCCGCTTGCGCGACGGGGAGTTGGCGCTGATCTCCGGGTTGGCCATTCTCGAAAAGCGGCGTACCCGGAGCGGCGTGGAGTTGCTCAGCCGCATCCCCTGGCTCGGTGACCTGATTCAGAACAACTTCGCACGTACCAGCAGAGATCACTTGGTCATCGCCATCCGTCCTCGCGTGGTCCGCTCACCCGCCGGCGACATGGAACCCACGCTCACACTGCGCGTAGGCCCCGAACAAAGACCACTCCCGGCGATCTAGTCTCAAAACTCTTCACGGGGGGCGGAGGCCGAGGCCTTCCATTTGCGAAGATACACCTGTATGTCATTCATGATCGATGAGATCGAGCAGCAACCCGCCGCGTTGGAGCGTACGCTCCGTGAAGAGTTGCCCAAGATCGAGGCCTTCCGCCGCCGCATCGCCAACCGGCCCATCTCTTTCGTCTGCTTGGTCGCTCGAGGGACATCCGACAACGCGGCCGTTTTCGGACGCTATCTGATTGAAACCCTGGTTCAAGTGCCTACGAGTTTAGCCGCCGCCTCCGTCACGACGCTCTACGGCGCCCGGCCTCGCTGGAAGGATGCGCTGGTTATCGCTCTGTCTCAGTCCGGTGAGTCGACGGACACAAATCTTTACGCCCAGACGGCCCGTGAAGCCGGAGCTCTCACAGTTGGCATCACCAACGAAGAAACCAGTTCGCTGACGCGCCTTGTTGACGAAGTTTTTCTTGTCCACGCGGGGCGAGAGAAAAGCGTTGCCGCCACGAAGACCTACACCGGCCAACTCTTGATGCTCTACTTGCTGGCTTATGCACTCGGCGCGCCGATTCCTCCCAGGAGCCTCGAGCGGCTGCCCGTATTGGCGGATCGCGCTCTGGGCGTCAAACAGAAGGTTGCCGCGCTCTCGGAACGCTACCGCTTCATGAAGCAGGCGGTTGTCGTCGGGCGCGGCCTTAACTACGCGAATGCTTTCGAACTCTCGCTGAAGATGATGGAGACCTGCTATGTTGTGGCCGAGCGGTTTTCCGGGGCGGATTTCCTGCACGGGCCCATCGCCCTCGTCGAGCGGGCTTTCCCGGTTTTTGTCTTCGCGCCGCCCGGGCCGACACGAGATACCACACTCGATACCTTGCGCCGCCTTCGCGCGCTCGAAGCCGAGACCATCGTCATCGGACCCGCGCGCGACCGCGAGGCCGCCGCTTTAGCAACCCGAACGATCACGGTTCCCTCAACGGGAGCGGCCCCCGGCAACTGTCCGGCCGATCTGCTCACTCCGGTTCCCTACATCATTCCGGCACAGATGTTCTGCGCTTTTCTCGCCGAGCAGAAAGGTCTGGATCCCGACCGTCCCCGGACCCTAACCAAAATCACGCAAACGATCTGATTTCGCCGGCCTCACGACGCGGTCACTCCACTCTTGCTTACGCCGTCGCCGCCGATTCTCCACGCGGCGTATCCGCCGGCCGCGTCGTGGCTAACAGCCGGTCCAGTTGGTCACCGAACTCTCCCCACGCCTCAACGAACGCTCCCAGCCGGAGCTGTCCCTTCGAAGTGAGCCGGTAGTACTTGCGGTTCGGCCCGCCTGTGTCGGACCGCCTCCAATAACCGCGGATCGAGTTCGTCTGCTCCATTCGCCGAAGCGCCGGATACAGAAATCCTTGCTTGAACTCAAAGAAACCCTCGCTGCGATCATGTACCTCGCGCGCAATCTCGTAGCCGTAGCGATCCTTCTCGTTGAGGACAACCAGGACTAGGAACTCAGTCGTTCCCATCTTCATCTGCTTCAGGATCTTGCGCTTGTCGTCCACGGCTTCAGTGGTCCGCCTACCCTCAACTCAATGCACGAAGATATACTCCCTTCGGAACGCATCAAACATGCGCTACGAGGCTTCGTGTCTGTGGGGGGAGACGTCCTCGAGAATCCGGGAACGACGATTAGTAATTCTTACCTTTTAGCAATCCCCAGCCCATGCTGAAAAGACCGGCCATCATCATCCCAATACTAACGTTCCGAGGCACCATATCTTCGTAGTAGAAGAAGCTGAAGATCCAGGCGAGGGTGATGATTATGCCAATCAAAAACATTGGGGCCTCCGGGAGCCAACTCTATTAGTCTATCGACTCAATCTCTGGCGTCAAGTCAAGCTTTCGCCCCAACCGGGGTCTAGTACCACCCCTTACGGAAGTACCAGCCGCTCTGCGGTGCGGAACCTACACGGCTTTCGTGCGCTTCGTCGTCAATGGGGCAGACAGCAGGCTAGTCTCTCTCCGTGATCTCTTTCTCGAGTGCGGTGAAAAACCGCTTGATCATCATTTTCGAGGTCATATCCATCAAACGCTGCCCGACGGATGCGATCATCCCGCCGACCTTGAGCTCACCTTCGTAGTCAATGTCGGTGACGTCGCCCGCGTCCTTCAACACAAACGCGCCGTTGCCGTTCACAAACCCGATCTTCCCTCGCCCTTCGACTTCGATCCGGTAACTCTCGGGCGGCTGCCGGTCCACAAGTCGAACCTTGCCTTCAAACAGCCCCTTGACGCTTGAAATCACAAGCGACATTTGCATGCTGTACTCGTCAGGCCCGGTCGCCTCCAGGGATTTGCATCCCGGCAGCGTGCGCGCCAAGACCGCCGGATCGAGCAAAGCCTCCCACACCTGCCGGCGCGGGGCGGGCATGGCGTAGGTCCCTTTTAGCTTCATGCGGAAGCGGCCGCGTCCTCGAGCGCACGCCCCACTTGAACGGCCGCCAAGTTCGCTCGATACGCAGCCGACGCATGCATGTCCGAGAGCACGTCAACACCGTCCGCCGCGCGAGCCGCCGCCGCTGAGAACGTCTCTGTCCCCGGTGCTTGGCCGGCGAGTGCCTGCTCGACCGCCGTAGCCCGATACGGTTTCGATCCCACTCCTGTCACCGCCACCCGAGCAAACGCAATGCTCCCGCTCTCCACCCCCAACCGCACCCCTACGCCCACGACGGCAAATCCCGAAGCCGGTTGAATCAGCGTCCGGTAGGCCGTCGCCACGCCTGTGCGCTCCAGGGGCACAAGCACTTCCGTCAAAATCTCGGCCTCTTCGAGCGATGTCGTCAGCGCATCCACCAAAAACTCATCAAGCTCCACAATCCGCTCGCCTGAAGTACTCGCCAGCTTCACCTTGGCATCGAGCGCCAGCAGCGCCGCCGGATAATCCGCCGCCGGGTCCGCATGTACCACGCTGCCCCCGATCGTTCCGCGGTTCCGCACCTGCACGTCGCCGATATGCCCCGCCACCTTCGCCAACAGCGGACATTTCTCACGAATCAACGCCGATGTCTCCACCTGGTTGTGCGTCGTCATCGCTCCGATCCGAATCGTCCCGTTCTCCTCAGCCACGAAATTCAAATCCGGAATCCGCGCCAAGTCAATCAGATGCCCCGGCTGCGCCAAGCGAAACTTCAGCATCGGCGCCAACGACTGCCCTCCGGCCAACACCTTCGCCTCGTCGTTACCGCCCAGCAGTTGCAAAGCCTCTGACAAAGTCTCCGGAGCAGAGTAGTCAAACTGTGCGGGAATCATGATCGGCCCCCTTCGTTGATCACTTTCCAAATCGATTGCGGCGTCATCGGAATATCCACGTGCTCCACTCCCAGCGGGGTAAGCGCATCCACCACCGCGTTCACAAACGCCGGCAGAGAGCCGATCGTCCCCGCCTCGCCGACGCCCTTCACTCCCAGCGGATTCACAGGGGAAGGCGTCACCGTGCGATCCGTCTCGATCCAAGGCATGTGCTGCGCTTTGGGAATCGCATAGTCCATCATCGTGCCGTTCAAGAGCTGCCCCTCGTCGTCATAGACCACGCCTTCCATGAACGCCGGCCCCAGGCCTTGCGCAACGCCGCCGTGCACTTGCCCCTCCACCAGCAGCGGATTGATGATCTTCCCGCAATCGTCCACTGCCACGAACCGCAGGATTTTCGTCTCCCCCGTCTCCTTGTCCACCTCCACCGTGCAGATGTGCGCGCCAAACGGGAAGGCGAAGTTCGATGGTTCGAAGAACCGCGTCGCCGTCAACCCCGGCTCCGTCCCCGGAGGCAGCTTCCGGCACAGATGCGTCTCCAGCGCGATGTCAGCGAAACTCAGCGTCTCCTTCGTCGCGCTCGATGAAAACACTCCCTTCTCAAACATCACCGTGTCTGCGTCCACCTCCAGAATGTGCGCCGCGTACTTCGTAGCCTTCGCGACGATGTCCTGCATAGCCAGATGCAGCGCCGAACCGCCGATCGCGATGCCCCGGCTGCCGAACGTCCCAACGCCGTACGACACCTTCGCCGTATCGCCGTGAATCACCACAACATCGTCCATCGGGATGCTAAACGCGTCGGCGACCATCTGCGAGAAGCTCGTTTCCTCACCCTGGCCATGCGGCGAGATCCCCGTCAGCACCTCCACCTTGCCCGTCGCTTTCACATTTACCGAGGCGCTTTCCCAGCCGCCCGCCGGCGTCGCCGGTGACGGACCGAACGCGCAAAGCTCGCCATAGGTCGAAATCCCGATCCCATACAGCCGCCCTTCCGCCCGAGCCTTCTTCTGCTCTTCGCGGCATGCCTTGTAGTCAATGTTGTCGAGCGCCTTGTTGAAGGCCGCCGCATAATCCCCGCTGTCATACTGCAAACCCGTCACTGTCTCGAAAGGAAACTCCGCCGAGTCCGGAAAGTTCTTGAACCGAATCTCCGCCGGATCCATCTTCAGCGCCCTCGCCATCTTGTCGACGATCCGCTCCACGACATACGTCGCTTCCGGACGCCCAGCGCCACGATACAAATCACTGGGCGCGCGATTCGTAAACGCCCCTACCAACGACGCTTTGAAACTCCTGAACTTATACAGCCCCGGCAGCATCAGCACCGCCAGCGTCGGGATGATCGGCGTCAACAACTGATGGTGCGCGCCGATATCGCACACAATGTGCAGCTTCAAACCCGTCAGCGTGCCATCCTTTTTCGCCGCGATCTCGACCGTATCCACGTGCGCCCGGCCATGCGCCACCACCTGAATGCTCTCCCGCCGCGACTCGATCCATTTCACCGGCTTCTTCAGATCCATCGCCACGAAGCAAGCCAGCGCCTCCTCGGCCCACACATTGCATTTCGATCCGAATCCCCCGCCCACCTCCGGCGCGATCACACGAATATGGTGCTCCGGCATATCGAGCTGCAGCGCGAGCTGCGTCTTCAACAAGTGCGGAATCTGCGTCGACGAATACAGCGTCAACTCCTTCGCCCCCTCGTCCCAATCAGCGACCACGCCGCGCGTCTCCATCGGAATCGGCGCCAGCCGCGGTACGAGAATCCGCTCCTTGACCGTGACGTCCGCCTCTTCGAAGGCCTTGTCAACGTCACCCGCCGCCTGGTTGTACGTGAAGGCCACGTTATCCGAATACTCCGGATGCACCTTCACCGCACCTTCTTTCAGCGCATCCTCGGGATCCGATACCAACTCCGTCGGCCCGTAATCCACCTCGATCAAGTCCAGCGCGTCCGCCGCGACATAGCGGTCCGTCGCCACAACCGCCGCCACCGGGTGCCCCACGTAATACACTCGCTCGCCGGCCAGAATCCTGTGGTCGGGAATCCGCAGATCCTCCATCGACCCCGCGCAAGGCACCGGCCCCACCGACTCCACATCCTTCCCCGTGTAAACCGCCTTCACGCCCGGTAGCTCGAGCGCCTTCTCAATCGCAATGCCGCTGATCTTCGCCGCCGCATACGGACTCCGCAGCACCGCCGCATAGAGCATCCCTGGTTTTTGGATGTCGTCCACATACGTTGCCGTGCCGGTAATCAGCCGCGGATCTTCCACGCGCCGCACACGCTTGCCGACGTAGGTTTTTAACTCGGGTGTCGTCGCTGTCGTCGCCATCGTTTACGCTCCCGCCTTGGCCTTCGCCGCCGCTTCCACGGCGTTGATGATGTGTTGGTAGCCCGTGCAGCGGCACAGGTTCCCCTCAATACCGTGCCGAATTTCGTCTTTCGTCGGATTCGGGCAATCGTTCAGCAACTGCTCCACCGACATAATCATGCCCGGAGTACAGAACCCGCACTGCAACCCGTGTTCGTTCCAGAACGCTTCTTGAATGGCATGCATCTCGCCGTTGCTCGCCATCCCTTCGATGGTAGTGACCTCCTTGCCGTCCACCTGAACGGCAAAGATCGAGCACGACTTAACCGAGCGCCCTTCCAGCATCACCGTGCAAGCGCCGCACACGGTCGTCTCGCAGCCGATGTGGGTTCCCGTCAACGCAAGATCTTCACGAAGAAAATGAACCAGAAGCCGCCGCGGCTCCACCGTCCGCTCATACTCCCGCCCATTCACCTTGACCCGGATCGTCTTTTCCATAACCGACTCCCTTAACGCGCCATCAATCATGAAACACTACCACCCCAATGGTCAAACCCACCCCCGCCCCATATGTGCGGGCCGTCACAAGCCATTCAGCCGTCTGATTGACGTCCCGTGTTTGACCGACCAGAATAAGGAGCTAGATGCCAGCAAATCCAACCAAGGCGATCGCCGGTCTGGCTGTGGCGTTGGTCCTCGCCGTGTCACCCGCCACAGCGCAGGTCCTTTCCAGTGAGAAAAACCACGAGACCGACAAAGTCGGCCGCGGTCCCGCCGCCGCCCTCTGAGCCGCGAACGTTCTGTCCTCAAGATCATCAAACTCAAGGGCTCGATCACCAAGGT
>CBDBKC010000010.1:0-78375 GCA_965206655.1 Bryobacterales bacterium
CTGCCCGGGACTCGGTCTCGCCAGTGGGCTCGCCACTGAACCCCACCGCGTGGAGAAGCTCATGGACCAGAGTCCCACCCGCGGCATCTTTAAGTTGCGTGTCGGAGAGTTCGGATTTTACCTCTGTGTTGGCTACCTTTGTTTCTTCTTTCTTGGTTTCGTCTGACATTATTTTCTCCGTTGTTTTAGTAGAACCATTACCGCCGCGGGTCGCCAAAGCCGTCGTCGCTCGTTCGGTCCTTCTCGTTGTCGCCATCGTGGGCTGCTGCTACGGCTATGCTTACCCATTCGAGAGCTACTGTTAACTTGTTGGCGAAGGACGCAACCCGGACCGGAGCAACCTCCTCGCTTAACCTTTGCCGAGGCTCTGGGCGCGCCTCACCTCTCGCCACTCGGCGAAAGCTTTGCCATCGCAAGTACCCGCTCGGCGCTGCGGCCCGAGTCCAAGAAACTGTCGGCCGAATCCAGCGCCTCACCAATCTGGATCGCGCCGAAATTCTAGCCGTCGATGTGAACCAACTGGTGCAGGATGTTGCCTCAACCTTGGAAGCCGAAACGACGAACACTGTCCGCTTGAGCACAAAGCTGGGGCTGCTGCCAAAACTGACGCTTCGTCCGCAGCACATCAGCGCTTCCTTGAGTCAGATTCTGCGTCACGCGGCCGATGCCGCCGGCGCGGACGGACTCGTGTCCATCCAGACCAATCTTCGCAGCTCGCGGGTCGAAATCGAGATCGAGCACTCCGGGAACGGTCTTCCCGCCTCGGAGATTGGGAAGCTCTTCGATCCAACCTTCGAGGTGAAGGATCGCCGAATCGCCGCGGGCAACTGGGATCTGTTCACCGCACGTCAAATGATCATCGAGAACGGCGGTGACATCCGCGGAACGAGCACCGAAACGGGCGGAATCGTTTTTGTGATGACACTGCCCGCCGGCTCCTCGTGAGTTGTCGGCGTCTTGGTTAGGTGAGGCAACATATGGACCAAAAAGTGAAACGATAACTCCCCGCCCGGCATTGTCAAACTAACGACAAATCGACCGATGCGATCACTGGATCGACGCCACAGCTTGCGACGTGCGACTCAGAACTCAACCGCCCGGTGAGAGCTCGCTTCGTCCTGATCGGCTGCTAGTGAGCTATTGTTAAATGTTCCGAGCATGACACGTGTCCGCTTTGCGCCCTCGCCCACTGGTTACCTTCATATAGGGGGCGCTCGAACATTCATCTTCAATTGGCTTCATGCTCGCCACCAGGGCGGTGTCGTCGTTCTGCGCATCGACGACACGGACGCCGAACGGAACACGCAGACCTCTCTCGATTCGATCTACGAGGGTCTCGAATGGCTCGATCTCGGCTGGGACGAGATCTACCGTCAATCCGAGCGCCTCGATCTCCATCGCAGGGCCGCCTGGGCGATTTTCGAAAAGGGGCTGGCCTATCGCGACTTCACACCGGCCCCGACTACGTTTGAGAATCCTAGGGCGCCTGAGAATCCGACTGAAGGATGGCTTTTCAATCCGGGCATGCGCGAGCTCAGACGCGAGGAGAGCGATCGCCGGGCCGAGGCGGGCGAACCCTTCGTCCTGCGCTTCCGGGTGCCGCGAGACTCGCGCCCCGAGGTAGTTGTATCGGATCTCGTCTACGGGGCCGTGAGCAAGGCCACCGGCGACCTCGAGGATTTCGCATTGCTGCGCTCGACCGGTGTGCCGACGTATCACATGGCGTCCTGCGCGGACGATGCCGATCTGCGCATCACGGACATCCTGCGTGGCCAGGAACATCTGGCGAACACGTTCAAGCATGCGCTGATCTTCGAAGCGCTTGGCGTCGAGACGCCGATGACGGCTCACCTGCCGCTGTTGATGGCGCCTGACGGCGCGAAGCTGTCGAAACGCGTCCACGGCCCGGTGGTTAGCGTGACAACCTATCGCGACGCCGGTTTCCTGCCGCATGCGTTCGTCAATTTCCTTTGCTTGTTGGGGTGGTCGGCGAAGAATGACCGTGAGAAGTTGTCGCGCGACGAGCTTGTCGAGCTGTTCTCGCTCGACGGCATCAACCGCAGCAACGCAACCGTCAACTTCACCGACGAGGAACCCTTCGATCCCAAGGCCCTGTGGCTGAATGCTGAGCACCTGCGGGCGCTCAATATCGATGACCTCGCACAGCAACTGATGCCCTACGCCCAACAAGCCGGGTTTAAGAACGCCACGCCGGAGAAGCTTCGCGCTATAGCACCGCTTATCCGTGAGCGCATCCGCTTACTAAGCGAAGTGGGCACCGCGGCCGATTTCTTCTTGGCGGAACCGCAGCCCTACGATCCCGCCGAACTCATCCCCAAAAAGGGAGATGCCGCCATGGCTGCGCAGGCGCTCCGTAAGGCGAAGGAAGTTCTGTCAGTTGTGCCCACCTTCGATCACGCAACACTTGAGGGGGTGCTTCGCGCCGCCGCGGAGGAACTCAAGGTGAAGGCGGGACAGATGTTCCAGCCCGTTCGCGTCGCGGTGTGCGGGCGCAAGAATGCGCCGCCGCTTTTCGAAACACTCGAGGTGCTCGGGCGTGACACCGTGCTGGCCCGTATCGAGTTTGCTTTAGGAATTGTCTCATGAAGGACGCCGATTTACCCCGTACGAATTTCGTTCGTGATTGGATTTCCGCCGACACTGCGAGCGGGAAATATGGCGGACGTGTGCGCACCCGCTTTCCACCGGAACCCAACGGCTACCTGCACGTCGGCCACGCCAAGAGCATCATGCTCAACTTTGGCCTAGCGGAAGAGTTCGGCGGCAACTGCAATTTGCGGTTCGACGACACCAACCCAACGAAGGAAGAGGCTGAGTACGTAGAGTCGATCATCGAAGATGTGCGATGGTTGGGCGGCGATTTCGGCGATCAGCCCGTCTACGCATCCGACTACTTCCAGCAGTTGTACGATTGGGCGGTCGACCTTATCAAAAAGGGCAAAGCCTTTGTTTGCGACTTGACCGGCGACCAGGTGCGAGAGACGCGCGGCACATTGACCGAACCAGGAACGAACAGTCCTTATCGGGAAAGAAGCGTCGAAGAGAATCTGGATCTCTTCACGCGCATGAAAGAGGGCGAGTTTCCCAACGGCTCGCGCACCCTGCGCGCCAAAATCGACATGGCCTCGCCGAATCTCAACATGCGGGATCCCGTGATGTACCGCATCCTGCACGCCGAGCATCATCGCACTGGTAATCAGTGGTGCATTTATCCCATGTACGACTGGACACACGGTCAAAGCGACTCCATCGAGGGCGTCACCCACTCGATCTGCACGCTCGAGTTTGAAGATCATCGTCCCCTCTATGACTGGTATCTCGATCAACTCGGCGTCTTCCATCCGCAGCAGATTGAGTTCGACCGGTTGAGCTTGACGTGCACCCTAATGAGCAAGCGCAAGCTGCTGCAACTCGTGCAACAGGGCCTGGTGGAAGGCTGGGACGATCCCCGCATGCCGACGATTCGGGGGATGCGCCGGCGCGGCTACTCGCCGCAAGGTCTGCGCAATTTCGCACGCAATCTCGGTGTGTCGAAGACGAGCGGCCTAACGGAATTTGCAAATCTTGAACATTACATCCGCGGGGATCTGAACAAGACGTCGCCGCGCGTGATGACGGTTTTGCGCCCGCTTAAGCTCGTGTTGACGAACTATCCCGAAGGCCAAGTGGAGATGGTGGAAGCCATCAACAACCCCGAGGACGAGGATGCGGGTACGCGATCCGTACCCTTTGGCCGCGAACTTTGGATCGAAAGGGATGACTTCCGCGAGGAGCCTCCGAAACGCTACTACCGACTTTATCCGGGGAATGAGGTCCGACTGCGGTATGGCTACATCATCAAGTGTCACGATGTGGTGAAGGACCCCGATACGGGCGAGGTCACGGAGGTTCACTGCACATACGATCCGGAGACGCGCAGCGGCCAAAAAACGCGGAGAGTGAAGTCAACCATTCATTGGGTTCCGGCGGCGGCGGCGATTCCCGTAGAGATCCGTCTCTATGACAAGCTGTTCACCGCCGAGAATCCGAACGAGGCGCCCGAGGGTCAAGATTTCACGATGCACTTGAACCCGGAGTCGCTCGAGGTCGTCCACGGCAAAGCCGAGCCGTCGCTGGCGAGTGCCCGGCCTGGCGACCGCTATCAGTTCGAGCGTGTTGGGTATTTCTGCGCGGATACTTCGTCGAAGGCCGAGCGGCTCGTCTTCAATCGTACTGTCGAGCTGCGGGACACCTGGGCGAGGCTACAGAAGCGTTCGTAAGGTGCCTCGGCGCCGGCAGACCGGGATCCGGCAGCTCCCCCCCCGAGGTCGGCTGAAGGGAGTAGAGTGATCCTGGAATGCACGTTCGAAAGTACAAGCCGGACCAGTCGTTTCGAGGTGGTCGCAGTTCACACGCCGAAACGATGCCGGGCGGAGGAGAGAGCATGTTGAAGGCATGGGAGAGTGTTTTGCGAGGGCGTCTCGGCACGCTGAGACGCCGGGACTTGTTTCAAGGCGGCGCGTTTTCGGCTTTCGGCACGATGTTGAGCTTACTGGGAGGCAGTGCCCCACGAGCCAAAGCCGCGACCGGCTTGGCAGTCGGCGAAAACATCTATGAATCAATCGGGGTGCGTCCGCTGATCAACTGCCGCGGCACGCTGACAGTCATCGGCGGCTCGCTGGAACTGCCGCAAGTGAGAGCCGCGAAAGAGGCAGCGGCGGGTCATTACGCGCAACTTGACGAATTGATGGAGGCGATCAGCAAGCGGCTGGCGGAGTTGACAAAGGCCGAATGGGGGATCGTCACGTCGGGCTGTGCGGCGGCAATGGCGCATGCCACGGCTGCCTGCGTGGCCGGGGCGAATCCGGACCTGCATGTGCGAATTCCTGATTTGACCGGCTTCGAAAAGGACGAGGTGATCATCCCGAAGGAGTCACGCAACGTCTACGATTCCGCGATTCGCTCGGTCGGCGTGCGTATCATCCAGCCCGAGACAGCGGAGGAGTTCGAAGCAGCAGTCGGTCCCAGAACCGCGATGGCCTATATCTTCGCGAACTCGCGGATGGAGCGAGGCAAACTCACGATCGATGACGTAATCCGGATTTGCAACGCCCGTGACGTTCCGGTGTTGATCGACGCCGCCGCGGAAACCCCCACGATTCCAAACACCTATCTTGAGCGCGGGGCGACGATGGTGGCTTACAGCGGAGGCAAGTGCATCCGCGGCCCGCAATGCGCCGGATTATTGCTGGGGCGCAAGGACCTCGTCCAGGCCGCTTGGATCAACAGCGCACCCCACCACGGTTACGGCCGTGCGATGAAGGTCGGCAAGGAAGAGATGATCGGCATGCTGATGGCCGTTGAGATGTGGGTCAAGCGCGATCATGAAGGGGAGTGGCAGAAGTGGTTGGAGTGGTTGGACCACATCGCCGAGCGCGTTTCATCGATCGACGGAGTCGAGACATCGATCCGCCGTGAGCCCGGCCAGGGTCTCTCCAACCGGAGTCCTTCCCTCCGCATCCAATGGGACAGTGAAAAGCTCGCGATCACAGGGGCGGAAGTTTCAAATGTGCTCTACAATGGCGAACCCAGGATCGCGCTGCGAGGTGGGCGCGGACGGCGTTCCGATTCGGGCCGGGGAAGCCCCACGTCGACAGGAATCTCCATCACGGCCTACATGATGGGCGAGGAGGACTACAAAGTCGTCGGGGACCGCGTCTTCGAGGTGCTGGCCGCTGAACGCAGGCCGAAGCCCGCCTCCCCTAAGCGCCCGCCCGCAGCCGACCTGAGCGGAGTTTGGGATGTCGAAATCGAGTACATAAGCGGCAAAGCTATCCACACGCTCTCGCTGCGCCAGAAAGACGGACAAATCGCGGGAATCCACGAGGGCGATTTCGTTTCCCGTGATCTGAGGGGAACGGTCGAAGGCAACGAGGTCGCTCTCAACAGTTGGTATCTCGAAGTCCACGGCGATCAGCTTCTCTACAATTTCGAAGGCACAATCGACGGAGACAAGATGTCCGGGGAACTGGACCTCGGCGAGTACTTGAAAGCAAAATGGTGGGCTGTCCGGCATTCATCCCGTCGAGGCTAAGCGGGAGACCCCGCGGATCGAACCGGAGTACCATGTCGGACGCGATCAACGGTGGGCGATATATCTTTGAAAAACCCCTCAGGCGGTCTCCGTTCACAAGGATGAGGTCCATGATGACGAATGGAGTTCCTGATCTAGAATGTAGGACAGTGGCCCTACTGAGCGCTTTCCGATCAAGGCCGCACTGTGTCGCGCTCGTCGCCTCCTGGGGGATATTGGCCGTCGGCGCGCTGCAGGGACAAACGGATGCCGCGGCGGTCCGTTTCTTCGAGGAAAAGGTCCGTCCTGTGCTGGCGCAGAAATGTCTGAGCTGCCACAACGACCAAGCCAAAATGAGCGGACTTTCTCTCGCATCGCGCGAAAGCGCCATGTTGGGAGGCAGCCGGGGCTCGGCCGTCATTCCCGGACAACCCGGTGAGAGCCTCCTGATCCAGGCGGTGAACCGAGCTGGTTCGTTGAAAATGCCGCCCACGGGACCTCTCCAGCATCAGGAAGTGGCGGCCCTAACGGAATGGGTTCGCTCCGGTGCGGCTTGGACCGCAACAGCCGGCAAGGATATCGAGCGCGCTGACGCCTCCCATTGGTCGTTTCAGGCCGTCCGCGGACCCGAGCCTCCGTCCGTACGCAACGAAGACTGGGTACGGAATCCGATCGACAGATTCGTTCTGGCCCGGCTCGAAGCGAAACAGATTCAGCCTTCGCCCGAAGCGTCACGGCGAACTCTCATCCGCCGCGCAAGCCTCGATCTGATTGGGCTTCCACCGAGTCCGGAGGAAATCGCCCAGTTTTTAGCCGACAGCAGGCCGGGCGCCTACGAACGTCTGGTAGACCGCTTGCTCGATTCTCCGCATTACGGCGAACGGTGGGGACGGCACTGGCTCGACATCGCGCGCTACGCGGACTCGAATGGCTACTCGATTGACGGTAATCGCTCGATTTGGCGATACCGCGACTGGGTCATTGACGCCCTGAATGACAACATGCCCTTTGACCGCTTCGTCACGGAGCAGATCGCGGGCGATTTGCTGCCGGATCCGACGACAGAAGTACTCGTCGCGACCGGCTTCCACCGCAACACGATGATCAACCAGGAAGGCGGAATCGACTTCGAGCAGTACCGGGTCGAGGCTGTCGTCGACCGTGTCAGCACAACCGGAGCGGCGTTGCTGGGACTGACCATCGGCTGTGCGCGTTGCCATGATCACAAGTTCGACCCGATCTCACAGAAGGACTTTTATCAGCTCTACGCCTTCTTCAACAACATCGATGAGCTGAGCGGCGAGCTGTCCGTCGAAGAAGCCGGCAAGCGGGAGATGGACCCGATTCTCGAGTTCGGTGAGCCCGCGGATTTTGCGCGCCGAGATGCGGTGCGCCGGCAGGTATCGCTGCTCGAAGAAGAATTGGCGGCCTACCGGAAGGAACTGGACGCCGAACTCGCCGACTGGGAACAGCGCCTATCCGAGAAGGAACGAGCTGAGATCGAGCCCCACATCCGGCAGATCCTCGAGACCCCTCGCGAGAAGCGCGTATCTCTTCAAAAAGGAGTGCTCGACCGCTTCTTTGCCTCCCGTGATCCTGGCTGGCAAGCCCGCCGCGACGGCCTCAGGGCTCTTGGCGCCGCCGTACCGGAACTCGAATCCACGCTCATCATGCGCGAACTGCCGCGACCGCGGGATGCGTTTGTTCACTCTTCCGGTGATTTCACACGGCGCGGGGAAACAGTTCATCCCGGCACTCCCACCGTATTGCCGCCGCTTCCCAAGACGGATAACCCCAATCGGCTCGATCTGGCCCGCTGGTTGATGTCATCCGAGAACCCTCTTACGGCAAGGGTGACCGTGAATCGAATGTGGCAGCGTTATTTCGGTCTGGGACTCGTCGAGACGGAGAGCGACTTCGGTTCGCAAGGCACACCACCCAGCCATCCTCAATTGCTGGATTGGCTGGCCTCGGAATTTGTCCGCCAGGACTGGAATTTCAAGGCGATGCACCGCCTGATTGTCACATCAGCGAGCTACCGCCAGGCATCGGTGACGCGACCTGAGTTGTCTGAAGTCGACCCGGGCAACAGGCTTCTCGCCCGGCAGAATCGGCTGCGTTTGGAAGCGGAAATTATTCGGGACGCCGCGCTCGCCGCGTCCGGCCTTCTAACGCCCAAGGTCGGTGGACCGAGTGTCTTTCCTCCTCAGCCAGAAGGCTCCGGGCAATTCACGCAAGTCGATCGCGAGTGGAAGACTGCCGACGGCCCCGACCGCTACCGCCGCGGCATTTACACCTTCTTCCGGCGTTCGGCGGCATATCCGGGCCTTGCCATGTTCGACGCTCCGAATGCCCAAGCCACAGCGACGAGGCGCAATCGCTCGAATACGCCTCTACAAGCCTTGACTCTACTCAACGATCAGACGCAAACCGAGTTTTCCCGAGCACTCGCCAGCGTGACCCTGTCCCAGGGAGGAGAAGGGCGTTCCGAGCGGATCCGTTACGTTTTCGAGCGCTGCCTAACGCGCCTTCCGTTGCCGGAAGAGGAGGAGCGGTTACGAATTTTCCTGTCGCGAATGGCCGATGACTTTCGGACGCATCCCAGTGCGATTCCCGCTATGGTCGGCCAGACTTCGGATGGCGACGACGAACCGCTTCTCGCCGCCTGGACGGCTGCTTCCCGCGTACTGCTGAACCTTGACGAATTCGTAACGAGACAATGATGCGACCCGACAATCCAATCAAGCGAGCCTTGGAGCAGAAGACGCGGCGGCACTTTTTCGAGCAGTGCGGCATCGGCCTTGGCAAAACGGCGTTGACCTCCCTGATCGTCGGCGATTCACTCTTCGGCTCAGCCGCGAAAGGCCCGCTTCTCGAAAAACGACACTTCCCACCCAAGGCGAAGAACGTCATCTATCTGTTCATGGCCGGCGCCCCCAGCCAGTTCGAGCTGTGGGAACGCAAGCCTGAACTCCAGAAACTAAACGGCCGACCGATTCCTCCCTCGTTGATGGAGGGGAAGCGCTTTGCCTTCATGGAAAGCTTCACGAAGAATCCCCCGAAGCTTCTCGGCACTCGGCGAAAGTTCGAGCGCCACGGACAGTCGGGCAAGTGGGTTTCGGAGTGCTTCCCGCACACCGGACAGGTTGTGGACGACTTGGCGTTTGTGCGTTCTCTCCACACTGATAACTTCAATCACGCTCCCGCCAAGATCATGATGAATACCGGCTCGCCGATCTTTGGGCGGCCCAGTATAGGCTCCTGGGTCAGCTACGGCATTGGCAGCGAGTCGAAGGATCTTCCTGGATTCGTCGTCCTGCAATCCGGTCCCAGGGGGCCTCGCGGCGGGGCGCTGAATTGGGCAAGTGGGTTTCTGCCGACCGCACACCAGGGTGTGCCGTTCCTCAGCGGCGGCGATCCGATCCTCAACATGTCGAACCCGCCGGGGTTTGACGCCGCGCGCCAGGAAGCGACGATCGACGCGGTTCTCGACTTCAACCGGATGCAGCTCGATCGCGTTGGCGACCCGGAAATCTCAACCCGGATTGCCGCCTACGAAATGGCGCACCGGATGCAGACAAGCGGCCCGGAGTTGATCGATTTTTCCACCGAGTCCAAAGCAACCCTCGACATGTACGGCGCTGAACCGGGCGCTAAGTCGTTCGCGAACAACTGTATCTTGGCCCGGCGCCTCGTCGAGCGAGGCGTACGCTTTGTGCAACTCTATCACTCAAGCTGGGACCACCACGGGGGACCCAGCGAGAACCTTGACAACAACCTGGACGAAGTCTGCTTGGACGTCGACCAAGGAACTGCGGCGCTCATTCGGGACCTCAAACAGCGCGGCCTCCTCGAGGATACGCTGGTTGTCTGGGGCGGCGAGTTCGGCCGCACGCCGATGGGAGAGGAGCGCGATACGATCGGCCGCAATCACCACATTGACGCTTTCACCATGTGGTTCGCCGGCGGCGGAACGAAACCCGGTCAGACGATCGGCGAAACCGATGAGATCGGCTTTTCTCCTGTCGAGGACCCGATTCATGTTCACGACGTCCAGGCCACGATCCTCCACTTGCTCGGAATCGACCACACCAAGTTGACGTTCCGGTTCCGCGGACGTGATTTCCGGCTGACCGACGTCGGCGGCAATGTCATTAGGAAGCTGCTCGCCTAGGCAGACACGAAGCGTTCCATTGTCCGGCGTTTGTTCGTCACAGTGATCGGAGTTCGTTTCGTATAAAGGGGTAAAGGTGTTCGCTATTTAGTACGGAATCGCACGCCGCGTACGCTGTGCGATCATAGACCTTCAGCGGCGTCTGATTCTCGGATCGTAACGCGACAACCGCTGGCGGCGGGCATTCTCATGGAGACGGCGAAGGAGAATCGCATGCTAAGACGAAGCTTCCTGGCGCTTGCTGCCGCAGCACCGGCATGGGGGAAGATAAAGACCCGAGGAGCGCACGTCGAGAAGGTCTTCGACTCCCCGGGGCCGAAACCCAACGGGCTGCAAGCGACCGACGAAGGTTTGTGGATCCTAGACCAGGGCAACAATCACGCTTATTTGGTGAGCTTCGATAACGGTAAGGTGCTGCGCGACCTCCATACGGACTCGGACCGAGGTAGCGGCATCACCTTCGACGGCGAAGCGATTTGGATCGGCTCCACCTACAATCGCGAGATCATCCGGTCCGACGCCAAGACCGGAGAAACACTGGCCAAATTCTACACGCCAGGCGCGGGCGTAATCTATCAGATGCCGAACGACGCTCCGGGGCGCGGCAGTCCGCTCGCGCCACAGCCGGTAGCCTCCCGTCCGGCGCGAATTCGCGCACCGAGTTCGGCGCCGCGGATGGGAACCGGCGCACACGGGCTCGAATGGCGAGATGCAAAGCTCTGGGCCGCCGTGCCACCCTCCCGAATGATTTATCGTATCGACCCGAGATCTTGGGTGGTCGAGCGTGAGTTCCCAACGGCGGGCAACCGCCCACACGGAATCGGCTGGGAAGGACGCTGGCTGTGGTGCACCGACAGCAACTTGAACGCCTTCTTTAAGCACGATCCCGACTCGGGCGAGATCGTCGAGAAGATTCAGCTCGCGGATTCCGACCCGCTGCCGCACGGCATGTCCATCCGAAAAGGGACGATGTGGTACTGCGATGACGTCGGCATCGTTTGCCGCCTCAAGATGTAACTGGGCGCCACTCAGGGGTGATCTGGCGCGGCGGCCGATCCACCGTCGAACCGATGCTCGCATCAAGGGGCACATCGCTAGCTAGGCCTGGGCAGATTACTCAGACCCAACGGCCGGATGCCTGGAAATCCCGATAGTTTCAGCGTCCGCGCGATAACCGTCTCAGGGTCACGCAGCCTTCGCAAGTGGTTCAGGAGTATCCCGGCTGATCTTACGGTGTTCGCGATTGATCGCGACAACGATACCGAGCCATATCACGACGAGTACGACGTTCACCATGGCGAAGTGCTGGATCTCGAAAGCCAACTGCACTCCAACGAAAACGACGAGAGCTTGGAAGAGATCCCCCATGCGCCAGAAGAAGGTGTCGATAGCGGCCTTCGCTTTGTACTTGGCCTCGCGGCTCGTCGGCAGGAACAAGGCATGCCGGGCCGTGTTTTGAATCGAGTAGTCCGTACTGTTCTCCATGATCTTGGCGATCCGCACGATGCCCAACACTGGCATGAAAATAAGAAGAGCGTAACTGCCGAGCGCGATGCAGGGCAGGATGAACATGGCCCCACGAACGCCGATGTACTTGAAAATTCTCGAAACAAGAAGCAACTGGAAGAGAAAGCCCAGAAAATTCACCCAACTGAAAAAGCCCCCGTAGAACGATCCGATGTACTGGTTGATCTGTGCCGGCGCACCCGCCACATCTCCGACAGCGGCGACGGCCTGTGCGAGTACGAGTTTTCCGAGAATAAACTCGCCGGTGGTATTGACGACGTTGAGCAGCAGGATCAGGATCGCGATCAGCAGCAGGTAGCGTTGTTTGAAGATGAGTTTGAAACCGCCCTCTTTGCCCAGCGGTTTCGCGGCTTCACCTTGGCGGCCGGCGGCGCGTAAAGCCTCACGGCGGTTCACAATCTGGGTGACGATGATGCACACGCCCAGCAAGGCCCCCGCGACGAGCATGATGCGATACGGTGCTACCGCCGGCTCGAAAACATCGAAGAGGCGTTGCGCGGTCAGCGTGCCGATCCAGGCGCCGAGTGAGCTTCCTACACCGACCATCGGGAAGAGCCGTTTCCCCTGGTCCTCGGTGAAGACATCATTGGCGAACGCCCAGAACTGAGCGATCACCAAAACGCTAAAGATACCCACCCACAGGAAGAACGCAACACCGATATGAACGCCCGCCTCGCCCAGCAGGTGAAAGATCGCCAGGTGCGAAATGAAGAACAGCGTCACCCAGCGGATCAAGCGCAGTCGATCAACCTTAGCCGCGAAGCTGCCATAGGCGGGGATCAAGAACAACAACAGCAGCGCCTGACCCGCCGCCGAATAGCTCTTCACCTCGGCGCCGCTCTCGGTGAGGATGAGAGGCTCTCGAACCGTTTTCAACAGGTAATACGAACCGAGCAGCAGAAAGACGTTGAGGGCGAGCAGCAAGGCCGTCGGGCCTTCGCCCGGCCGGACGTCGGCGAAGAGGGATAGGGCGGTCTCGATGGGGCCTTTGCGATCCTCTGCTCGTTGTTTTGCGGGCATAGTATTTCGATGTCCGACGCCGTGGTCGGTAGCGCGAGCAGCTAGTGTATCAGCCGGAGCGGCTGACGGGACAGGACCGCGGCGTTTCAAGTCTCAGCGGCTTCGCCCGATCAGCATCTATAGGAGAGTTCCGGAAGGATGGAAACTCGTTCACCCGGAAGGATGGAAACTCGTTCACCGTGAGTGACGTCTAATCAAAGAGAGGGTCAAGAACGTAGCGTCGAGGGTCACCTCGGCGAACATAAGGGAAAACGGCACTTGAATTGAAGGCCAAGCTGATGTATGCTGCAAAGTGACCATCCCACAGATGTGGCGTCCAGACCCTCCAAGAGGACGCTGTCACTGCAACCAGCAGTTAGCCTGGGTTGGTCACCATCAGTCGTTTCTCAGAGTTGATTTGTAGGCTGGACGTACACGAACCTGCTAGGTGAAGTCCGGGTTAGCCTCGAAAACCATGCGAAATCAAACCTCAGATAGACGGTCGGGCAGACCGTCGCGGCCCTTTCGAAAGAAGAAGAGAAAGGGTGGCGGCGGAGATAACGGTAACAGGAGCGGACAGAACGGCAACCGGCTGGCCCAAGGCCAACAACCGCAGCCACAAATGGCGAGCGTTTGCCAGAAGTGCGGGCAGCCGGCTCCCGACGGAAAGCTCTGTACGTTCCACCGCAACTTGCTGAACGCGTTGCGGAACAGCGCACCGCCCGGCAGGCAGGGACGAAACCGTATGCCGTCCGGCTACGACTCGCCCGTCTAGAAAAGAACCGAGGTCCGCCCCGCGACCACCCCGATGGGGTCGGCGAGTGGAATTATGTCCGCTTGACGCGGTCGGCGAGCGCGGTGGTCTCGGCAACTTGTTTGCCGGGGGAGCGGCCGCCGGAGTTGCTCCGGCGCTTTGACGTAAGCTTTCTCTCAATGGGTTCCGAAAAGCGCGAGCCGCGAATCTACCCAGGGCAAGAAGGGCCGCCGATCAAGCAGGGGATGCCTCTTCCGAGCGGCTCGTTCCGCTACCGCCTCCATCACGGAGCGGCCTGGGCACTGGGTAGTCACGGGGCGGCGATCCTGGCCCAGGCAGGGATCATCGTTCTCCTCGCGAAACTGGGCAGCGCATCCGTTGTGGGCGAGTATGCGCTCGCCCTAGCGATTGTGTCGCCGATCGCTCTGCTTGCGCGGCTGCAATTGCGCGCCATCATCGCGACGGATGTCGCCAAGGAACAGCGTTTCGGGGTCTATGTCGCGCTGCGTCTGCTTACCAATCTCGTGACGATTGGAACCGTCGCGCTGGTCGTCTCCGGGTTGCGTTATGAGGCCGAGTTCAGCTACGTCGTTCTCGCTTCCGCACTGGCTAAGACGATCGAGAATACCAGCGATGTGTTCCTCGGCCGCCTACAGGCGAACGAGGATTGGCGGCGTATCGCAATCTCTTCCTTCACGAAGGCCGGCTGCTCACTGGCGGCATTCCTGACTGCGTGGATGTGGGGAGGCGGGCTCGCTCTTTCCATTCTGGCGTTTGGCGCCGGCCAGTTGGTGGTTCTCGGCTGCTATGAGCTGCCGGCCGTGCGGGCCTTACTCCGCCCGGAGAACGAGACGGTTTGGCCGGTGTGGAACGGGGCATCGCTGTCGCGGCTCACGATGACGAGTCTCCCTTTGGGATTCGTGGCGATGTTTGTCAGCTTGATTCTTCAGGCGCCGAGGTATTTTGTTGAAGCCTATGAGGGGACGGAAGCGCTCGGATACTGGTCGGCGGTCGTGCAGTTGGCAACGGCGCCGTCACTGTTACTGCAACCGCTGGGGCAGGCGTCGCTATCTCGTTTGGCCTGGTATGACCGGGGGGACGACGCTGCTTACCGCCGGCTGATGGGGATTCTCATCGCGGCCGCGGTCGTGATCGGTATTGTGGGGGTCGCCGGCACGGTTGCGCTGGGGGAATGGGCGTTGAGGTTGTTCTATCGTCCCGAGTACGAAGCGCTTCAGCCGGTGTTGTTGGTCTTGATGATCGGCATGTCGGCGACCCACGTAGCCGCGATTCTGGGATTCGCCCTAACGGCGGCGCGGCGCTTCCGCCCGCAGCTCGTGCTCTTCGCGCTCACGGCCGGGGCGAGCGCGGTGAGCTGCCGCCTGCTGTTACCCGGATACGGTCTCGTGGGAGCCGCTTACGCGCACGCCGCGACATGGCTCTTCGCCTGCATCGGGGCCGCCGCGATTCTCATTTGGCACCGCCGGGAGCGCAGCGGCGGATTTCGCACGGTCGTGGAGAGTGACGTTCCCTACGTGACGGATAACAACCCCTTGGCTTGAGCCAGGCTCACCCGCCGGTAGAGAATGACGTCGTCAAACTCACAGTGTCAGTTCGCTAGACTGGCAGTATATGCGTAGCCCAAGTAGGCATATCCGCGGAATCGCGCTCGGGGTGTCGGCAATCTTTTTGTTGACCGCCGGCGCACTGCCGGCGGGTGATTGGCCCCAGTTCCGCGGCCCAACGGGACAGGGCATCTCCGATGAGACCGGATTGCCGATCCAGTGGAGCGAGAGCGAGAACATCAAGTGGAAGGTTCCGATACCGGGGGAAGGTTGGTCGTCACCGGTGATCAAGGATGGCCGGGTCTGGCTGACGGCGGCGACGGAGGGCGGACGATCTCTGCGAGCCATTGCGGTCAACGTGGCGTCGGGCGAGATGATTCACAACGTCGAGGTCTTTCGTGAGGATCAGCCGACGAAGAAACACAAGAAGAACAGCTACGCCACACCGACGCCGATCCTCGAAGGCGACCGCGTCTACGTACACTTCGGCACACAGGGGACGGCGGCGCTGACCGATGCGGGCAAGATCGTCTGGAAGAACGAAGAACTGAGTTACGTGCCGGGTCACGGACAGGGTGGAGCGCCGGAGTTGGCGGGTGACCTGCTGGTGATTAGCTGTGATGGAACGGATCAACAGTACGTCGTTGCGTTGGACAAGGACACGGGCAAGATCCGGTGGCGAACGCCACGGCGGAATGCCAGGATGGCCTTCACTACGCCACTGGCGATCACTGAGGGCGGCACTCGGCAGGTTGTGAGCCCGGGCGCGGACCGGGCGGTCGCCTACCAGCTCGAGACGGGCGAAGAGTTGTGGTCGATCCGGTATGGCGGGTTTTCGAACGTGCCCCGGCCGGTGTTTGCTCACGGGCTCGTCTTCGTCGCTTCAGGATTCTACAATCCGGTACTCTTCGCCGTCCGCCCCGACGGGAAGGGCGACGTGACGGAGAGCCATGTGGCCTGGAGCACGAGCCGGGGTGTGCCACTGACGTCCTCACCGGTAGTGGCCGGGGACGCTATCTACTTCGTGAGCGACAACGGGATCGCGAGCTGCCTTGACGCGAAAACGGGTCAACAGCGGTGGCGGTCGCGGCTCGCCGGCGCCTATGTGGCGTCCCCTCTCTATGCCGGAGGGCACATCTATTTTCAGAGCGAGACGGGGCTGACGACCGTCATCAAACCGGGGAAGGCTTTCGAGAGAGTCGCCGAGAACCAACTCGACGGCCGCACGTTCGCATCGCCGGCGATCGTGGGAGGAGCCATCTTTCTGCGAACGGATACCCATCTATACCGGATCGAGGAATGATCAGGCCCGGTTAGAAGAAGCACAGTCGCGGTTTGATGAAGGAGTCGTCTGCTGCGAGAATGGGGTCAGCGGTGCCACCCCGGTTCATCGAACAAAAAGGCGGAAAGCTGAACACGACAGTCGCGATTGCGGGAACGTCGTTGCTGATCTGCGTGTGCGTTCTGTTCCTGCTTTGGCGGCAGGCGGCGCGGCTCGAAAACCAGCTTCAGGAAACCGAGGCGCGCGCGGCGACTTTGGAAGGGCGTCTCGAGGAGTCGCGGGAGCAAGCGGAACAGTTCCGCCGTGAGAGCGAACGAGCCCAATCGGAAGCCGAAGCGGCCACGGCGGAAGCCCGTGAGTTATCCAACGCCCGGCGTGAAGCCGAACTCGAGCGCGAATTAGCTCGCGAGGAGGCCGACCTATCGCGCGAGGAATCCGAACACGCCCGGCGTGAAACCGCCCGGCTGCAGGTGGAAGCCGAGCGCATGCGGCAACAGCGCGAAAAAGAACTCGACCGCATGAAGGAAGCGTTGGGCCGTATCGCCGAGACACGCCGCACCCCGATGGGAATGGTCGTGAATCTCGGTGAGGATTCATTCCTTTTCGATTTCAACAAAGACAGCCTTCGCCCTGAAAACCGCGAATTGCTGAGCCGCATCGCGGGAGTGCTCCTGGCTTCGCACGGCTATCGGCTGCAGGTCTACGGACACACGGACGACCTGGGACCGGCGGTCTATAACCAAGACTTATCAGAGAGGCGGGCTCGGGCTGTGACGGACTATTTAATCGAAGCAGGCGTACCGAAGGCGCTCGTCGATGTTCGCGGTTTTGGAGAGTCGAGTCCCCGTGCAAAGGCCGCTAACCGGCAAGGGCGTCAAAAGAATCGGCGCGTGGAAATCGGCGTGATTGACACGATCATCAACTACGGCGGCGAGGTTGAGGAAGTTCGCTGACCCCGGGGCGGCACGTCGCGTTTACCGATCAGCGATTGCCGGAACCTCTGAGTCGGCTCTGCTCGAGAGCACGCTTCGCCAAGTCGAGGTTTCGCCGGATACGGCTTTCACCCGGCAGATACCTGGCCGCCAATTCCAGGTGCCCCACGGCTTCCGCGTAGCGGCCGCTTTTTAGCGCCAGAGTCGCCATATCGTTTCGGATCATGGCTTCCTCGCGGTCAAAACGCGGGCCGGCCGGCAAGTACGCTCGAGCAACCGGACTCCATAGGACGAAGGTGCGCATGATGTTGATGTCCGGCGGATCCCAATTGAAGGGCTGGGTAAAAGATAGGTGCATGTGCAGAAAAACGGTTGCCGCAAGAACAACCGCGCTCGCGGACTTGATAGCGACAGCCGGGAGCCGAGGCGGGCGCCAGAGGGCGAATCCGATGAAAGCCAAGATCATCCAGACGGGGAAGAAATCCTGTGTGTAACGACGGGCCGCCGACGCGAAGGTGAGGAGCATGCCAAACGCCATGGCCGACCCCAAAGCCGCCGCCCCGAAAAAAATCCGCAGATCGAGAGGGCCTGAACCCGGGCGAACCAGACGCCAGGCAATCAGCCCCAGCACAACAAAGGGTGAGGCGAGCAGCAGTGATGACGCATCCTCGGCCCGCAGCGTCTCGACGAGGGGCGTCCAGCCGATGTGTTCAATCCACGGGAAGTCGTTACTGATGTCGGGCAGGGCCAGCAGGTAGTGCTTGATATTCTCGGGAGCACGACTCAGGGCAAACGGCGCCTTGCCGCTAGCATCGGCCAAGTAGTTGTTACCGTAGTCCCACGGCGAGCCGAACCGCGCGGCGTTGTAGAGCATTTGGACCCCGCCCGCTAAGAAGACGGGGATCGAAAACGCCGCAAGCGTGGCCGCGAGCTTGACAAACGAACTGCCTCGCGCGTACAGGGCGATCCCCAGGAAAACAAACAAGGCCGGCGCATAGAGTACGAGCGTGACACGAGTCAGCATGGCGCATCCAATGAAGGCCCCGGCGGCCGCCGCCCATCGAGCCGTGTCCGCTTCGAGAGATCTCAGAAACGCATAGAGGGCAACGAGAACGCACAACGAGCCTACTCCGATGCTTTCGTGATATACGGTCCCGCGCAAAGCTATGAGCGTTGTAGGCGTGCCTAACGCGAAAGCAAAGAAGAACCAGCGGCAGGCGGCCTTCGATATTTCCGGAAAGAAGCGTTTGCGGAGCCGGATGATAATGCCCAGAAAAACCAGTGACGTCAGCCATCCGGTGAGGATGCAGGCGACTCGGTCGGTAAGGGTGGCGCCGACGAGCTTCGCGGCGGCATGGAAGATGCCCGGAAACGGCCCCCACTGAATGTAGTAGCGGCCCTCGAACGGGATCATGTCATGGATATATCCCTGTTCGGGCCGAATCGGGATGTGGAGCTGACCGGCGAGCAGCGCGTCGGCAAACAGGTCGTAGTAACCCATCAGGTTCCTGAAATCGTAGTAGCCCCATGTGCCGACGGTCGCATAGATAGCCAGCAACACGACCGCCCAGATGATCTTGTCGATCGTTCTGATCGCGTCAGGTGAGGAAGATGCCACGTCGCCGGATTGGCGGGACGGCCGGCTGTTGGCGGACCGGGCCGAGGATTTCGCAGCCGGCGAGGATTTGCGAGCTCTGACGGTCTTGTTTTTCGGCCTGCGAATCATGCTGGGGCCCCGGCGAAACCGGGCCAACGAGCTTGTCGGGAACGTCCATTCTAGCAGCGCGGGTTGGACTCCCCCACGGGCCGATCGCGCCACGAGGAGGTCCAAGCGAACCGTACGGTCGAGGGGACAAGCCTAGAGGAAGTCTCTGTTTCCGGCCTACTCCGCATCAAGTGTTAACGACTTGGGTTGTGCCGCCGTTGGCGATTCAGACGCCCCAGGAGTAGTCGGCAACGGTTTTGTCGAGTGACTTGTCCGTTTCAGCGAGCCGCAGCAGTTCGAGGCGGATGGAATCGACCAGAGCGTTCCAGCTTGCTTCGAGGACGTCGTCCGACACGCCAACGGTCGTCCAACTTCGCTTGTGGTCGCTCCATTCGATGAGGACCCGTACTTTCGCGGCCGTGCCGCGGTTGGGTTCAAGAACACGAACCTTGTAGTCGAGGAGCCGAATGTCGGCGACGGAGGGATAGCTCTGTGAGAGACACTTTCGGAGGCATTGCGCCATGGCGTCAAAAGGGCCGGACGCCACGACGTTTTCCGAGTGGATGCCGTCGCGAGTCCGTACGCTCATCTCAACCCGACATTCCGTGCGGTGGTCGCCTTCGCGCTGGTCGTTGACGCTCATCCGTTCCAGTTCGAAGAAGAAGTGGTCAGGCTGCAGGACCTCGCGGACCAATAGTTCGAATGTGCCTTCGGCTGATTCGAGCTCGTAGCCTTCGAACTCGAGGTGCTTGATGCGGTCGAGCAGCTCGCGGCGAGCGGCGTCATCAAGCTGTTTGTCGAGACCCTTTTCGCTGAGCTTGTAGCTGATATTGCTGCGGCCGGAAAGATCGCTGACGAGGACACGGCGCTGGTTACCCACCGTTTCCGGATCGATGTGCTCGTAGGTCGAAACCTCTTTGAGGACGGCGCTGACGTGGATGCCGCCTTTGTGAGCAAAAGCGCTGCGACCGACGAATGCGCGGTCGTTCGGAAGGGCGAGGTTGGCCATGTCGCTGACGTAGTTCGCCGTGGAGGTGAGGTTGGTCAACTGTTCGCGGCCGATCGTCGTATGGCCGAGTTTCAACTCGAGCAGCGGGATGATCGAGCAGAGGTTGGCGTTGCCGCAGCGTTCGCCGTAGCCGTTGATGGTCCCTTGCACATGGGTCGAGCCCAATTCAACCGCCGCCACCGTGTTCGCGACGGCCAACTCGGAGTCGTTATGAGTGTGGATGCCCATCACGCCGTCGAAACGCTTGCGGACTTCGGCGAAGATTTCACCCAGACGGTTCGTTACCGTACCGCCATTGGTATCGCACAGGACGAGGATGTCGGCGCCGGCCTGCTGGGCGGCATCCAAGGTACGGAGGGCGAAGTCGGCGCTCGCCTCATAGCCGTCAAAAAAATGCTCGGCATCGTAGATAACTTCCCTGCCCTGCTTCTTGACGTGCCCGACCGTCTCGGAAATCATGGCGAGATTCTGCTCTTCGGTGACGCCGAGGGCGCGCTCGGTGTGCAGGCTCCAGCTCTTTCCGAAGATCGTGACGACGGGGGTCTCGGCCTCAAGCAAGGCATTAACGTTCGGATCGGCCTCGACCGTATTGCGCGGATAGCGCGTGGACCCAAAGGCGGCCAGGCGGGCATGCTTGAGTTTGAGATCTTTGGCACGGGCGAAGAAATCCTTATCGCGCGGATTGGAGCCCGGCCAACCGCCCTCAATGTAGTCAATACCCAACTCATCGAGCTTCTCGGCGATCATCAACTTGTCGTCCACCGAGAACGAGATTGTCTCTCCCTGCGTACCGTCACGCAGCGTCGTGTCATAGATGAGGACTCTCATGGGTAGGCTCCGGGTTTGTGGTTGAGCCGGCGCCGGCCGAGAGGATTGCCCCGGCCGGCCCCGCCCAACTATTTCTTCTTCAGGAAGTGCATCATCTCGCGCAGCTTGCCGCCAACTTCTTCGATCGGCTGCGTCTGTTGCGCCTCGCGCATGGCCAGGAACTTCTGACGGCCGGCGCGGTTTTCATCCATCCAATCTTTGGCGAACTTGCCGGACTGAACTTCGGCCAGAATGCCTTTCATCGTCTCGCGTACGTGCGAATCGATGACACGCGGTCCGGAAACGTAGTCGCCGTACTCGGCGGTGTCGCTCACCGAGTAACGCATGTAGTTCAGGCCGCCCTCCTGAATCAGGTCGACGATCAGTTTCAGCTCATGCAGGCACTCGAAGTAGGCGATCTCGGGAGCATAACCGGCTTCAACGAGGGTCTCGAAACCGGCCCGGATCAGCTCGGCGCAGCCGCCACACAAGACGGCCTGTTCGCCGAACAGATCACTCTCGGTCTCTTCCTTGAAGGTGGTTTCGATAACACCGGCTTTGAGGCAACCGAGAGCGAGGGCATAGGCAAGGCCGTTTTCCTTCGCATTGCCGGTGGCGTCCTGGTGAATGGCGAGCAGGCCGGGAACGCCCACTCCTTCCGTGAACAATTCGCGAACGCGGTGGCCGGGCGCCTTGGGCGCGACCATCGAGACGTCGATGTTCGCGGCCGGCTTGATCTCATTGAAGTGGATGTTGAAGCCGTGGGCGAACATCAGAGTGTCGCCGTCGTTGAGGTTCGGCTCAATCTCGTTGCGGTACAGATCGCCCTGAATGTGGTCGGAGACCAGAATCATGACGGCGTCGGCCGCCTTGGCGGCGTCAGCCGTGGTCATGACTTTAACGCCGGCGGCCTCGGCGATCGGCCAAGACTTACTCCCCTCGTAAAGCCCGACGACGACGTTGATGCCGCTGTCCTTTAGGTTGAGCGCATGAGCGTGGCCCTGGCTGCCATAGCCGATGATCGCCACTGTCTTGTTGAGCAGCGAGTCGAGGCTGCCGTCCTTCTCGTAATAGATCGTTGCCATCTTGTTTGTTTTCCTCTGACTCTTTCTATGGATCGAAATCGGTTAAGCCTTAACCGGCTCGCGTTTCCTATCGGGAACCCGCGAAGCCTCGGCGAAGGTATCACGATGATCGCCTTGGGGCCCCCTAGCCATCGCCATCGCACCCGAGCGAATCATCTCGACATCGCCGTAGTTGTGTAAGAGGCCGATCAGCGCGTTTAGCTTCTCGCCGGCCCCCGTCACTTCGAGAGTGTAGGAAGTCGGAGCGGCGTCGACGACGCGGGCGCGAAAGATGTCGGCCTCTTTCAGCAGTGCTGGGCGCATATCCGGCGACACGCTCACTTTGATGAGCGCCAACTCGCGTGTGACGGCAAGTGAATCGGTCAGGTCGACGACCTCGACGACATTCACGAGGCGCTCGATCTGTTTAATCAGCAACTGTTCGTCATGGGTATCGGAATCGACCTTCACGACGATCGTCATGTTCGACAACGTCGGGTCCAGCGTCTTCGCAACCGTGAGACTGTCGATGTTGTATCCGCGGGACGTGAGCACGCCCGCGACGCGCATCAAGGCACCGGGTTTGTTTTCAACGCGAAGTGAAATGAGCTGCTGCATCGCTAGTCCCCCACCGCCACCGGCTTCGGAGGCTCCAGAATCATTTCGTTGACGGCGCCTCCGGCCGGGACCATTGGGAAAACATTCTCTTCCCGGGTTACGTTCACGTTGAGCAGGTAGGGGCCGGGTTCGGCGAGCGCTTCGGCGATGCCTGATTCCAGCTCGCCCGGTGTATCCACCGAACGGCCCTTGATACCGAAGGCGGCGGCGAGCAACTCGCAGTTCGGGAAAGCGTCCATCGCGACCGAGGAGTAACGGCGGTTGTAGAACAACTCCTGCCATTGCCGCACCATGCCGAGCCAGCCGTTGTTCATGATGACAATCTTGACCGGCAGTTTGTGGCTCGCGATCGTACCCAGCTCAGGCAGGCTCATCATAAACCCACCATCCCCGACGATGGCGAAAACCAGCTTGTCGGGATTGCCGAACTTGGCGCCGATCGCGGCCGGCAAACCGAAACCCATCGCACCGAGCCCGCCGGAGTTCACCCACAAGCGCGGATGATTGAAGCGGATGTACTGGGCAGCCCACATTTGGTGCTGGCCGACATCTACCGAGACAATACTTTCGCCGTTGCCGACCTCGTCAATCTTCTTCATCAAGTACTGCGGTTTGATTTCGTTCTCGTCATGGACATCGGCGAACGGATGTTCACGCTTCCAACCATCGACCCGGGCTCGCCATTCGGCGCGTTTCTCGCGATTGTGTCCACCCAGCGATTCTTTCGTCTCGCGCAAACGAATGTTTAGTTTTTGCAGCACCTGTTTGACGTCGCCCACGACACCGACGTCGGCACGGCGGTTCTTATTGATCTCGGCGGAATCGATGTCCACATGCAGCACACGTGCATTGGGAGCGAAGGCATCGAGCCGCCCCGTGACGCGATCATCGAAGCGAACGCCGAGACCGATCAGCGCATCCGTCTCGGTGACACCCATGTTCGCCGCATAGCTGCCATGCATGCCGAGCATGCTGATGAAATTCGGGTGGTTGCTCGGTAACCCGCCCAGGCCCATAACGGTGTGGGCCAAGGGAGCTTCGAGCAGCTCAGCGAACTCACGCAGTTCCTCCGACGCAGCGGACGCAATGATGCCTCCACCGGCGTAGATGTAGGGCCGCTCGGATGCCCATAGGAATTGCAGGGCGGCCTCGACCTCATCATCGTCAGGGTGGAGACGCACATGGAAGCCGCGCAGGGGTTTCATCTCGGTGGCCGCGTGATAGTCGGCTTTCCCCTGGAGTACGTTCTTCGTAATGTCAACAAGCACCGGACCCGGCCGTCCCGAGATCGCCAGATGGAAGGCTTCGTGAATGACCTGAGGCAGCTCCTCAATGTCTTTGACGAGATAGTTGTGTTTTGTGGCGGCGCGCGTGATACCAAACGTGTCGGCTTCCTGGAACGCGTCGCGGCCGATCAGGTGCTCGGGCACCTGACCCGTGATGGCGACGATCGGTATCGAGTCCATCAAGGCGTCGACAAGACCGGTCGTAAGATTTGTCGCGCCGGGACCGGAGGTAGCCATGCAGACGCCAACCTTGCCCGTCGTTCGCGCGTAGCCTTCGGCGGCGAAGGCGGCGTTTTCTTCGTGCCTTACGAGTACGTGCTTGATCGGATGATCATAAAGGACGTCGTAGATTGGCAGAGTGACGCCGCCCGGGTATCCGAAAATGATATCCGTGCCTTCACGAGCAAGACTGTCCAGCAAGATCTCGGAACCTGACATCAACGAGGACATAGCTTTCTTGATCCTTTTTCTGCGCGGCTGAGCCGGTTGTTCGCTTCGTTTGTGTTTCTTCCTTGGTTCCCGGCGTCCGACCGCCGTTATCGCCCGAAACCTACTCAGGCCCTGCGAAGTGGCATGGAAACAAAAAAGGCCACCGACCGGTGTGTCTCGCCCCGGTTGGTGGCCTCTGAATCTCGCTCAGAAGCCCTCAGCCGGGGCTTGATACAGCAACGACGATAAGAGAGTTTCGAATCTGGAGAATGGCAACTCGGAGAGGATTCGTTTCAAGCGTCGGCTCAGCGGGAGGGTGGAGCGGGCTGTTGTGGCCACGTCGCACGCCCGTGCGGCAACGGTGTGACCGGCCGACACGGCGTCCCTCGCTTTGCGCCCTCGACTGTATTTTTTCGCTCATCCTCTATGGGTAAGGACAAACCACCCCTACTTGAGACAGTTTAGCTTGACCTCTTTCCGCAGGTCAAGCATCGAGTCATATCTCAGGTTGGGATTCAGTAGGCTGGGAACCGGCAAGATGTTGGGGACGGGCTGATCCGGGCTTGGCCCTTGATGACGCAGCTCAGCGGCCTTGAAGCTTCTCGCTGGACGCTCTAGGGCCACATCCGGCGGGAACTTTTCGGTAGTGGGTCAGTTTCAGAATCTCGCGGTTGCGAAAGTGCGGATCGGCAATCGAGAGTGGCTCAAGCCGGCAAGAATAAGGACGCTATAGCGCCCTGATCGGAAGTGGCGCGGGTTGAACCAGGCGTAGAACGCCTGGCCTAATCTGAAACCAAGGCCCGTCAACGGGCCTACAAGCGCTTCGCGCCGAATCCGCCCCACGCGGCCCTTTCTCCGGCGGCGACTCGTGGTCGTTGAAGCACCCAAGCGTAGCGGACGCCAAACTGACCCACTGCCAACTTCGCGGCGTCCGGTCCACCCAGCGAGTTCTCTGAGTGACTCTGCCCTGCCCAACCACACTTCAAAGGAGGTTGTCAACGTTTTCTGAAACTTTTTTGTATCCCAGGCCACTCTTCCCGCGTCGAAGGTTATGTACGGCATCATTGCTTAGGTTTGTGGCCACGAACCGAATCTTGTGAGACGCAACGCGCCTTTTGAGGCGAAGGAGAATCGACATGAGGAAGAACATCAAAGCTTTTGTATTTACCGCAGTGCTGGCTTTGGTCGCCCTTCCGGCGGCACAGGCCACAATCCAAAGCGAGCGGGCGCTGACCCTGCTGGAAAATAACGTTCGGCACGAGCTGGTTATGCTGCCGTTCTTAGGAGTCTTCGACAACATTTCATACCGTGTGGAGGGCTCTACTGTTACTTTGGCGGGCCAAGTGTATCGCCCGTCGATGAAGAAATCCGCGGACCGCGTGGTGGCGCGGATCGAAGGTGTCGAGACTGTCGTCAACGAAATCGAAGTCCTACCGACTTCGCCCTATGACGACCGCATCCGGCGCCAGATGCTCCGGGCCATCTACGGCCATCCCGTGCTGGGGCGCTACTCGCTGGGCGCGCAGCCTTCGATCCGAATCATCGTCGACCGTGGGGATGTGACGCTGGAAGGCGTCGTCAACCGCGAACTCGAAAAGAACGTCGCCAACCTGCAGGCGAACTCGGTGCCGGGAGTTTTCTCGGTGACCAACAACCTGCGCGTTGAAATCCCGAAGAAGGGATGACGCATACTTTCTTCTCCCACTCAAAAACACTCAACAGGGCTCGCCGGTCAATTGGCCGGCGGGCTCTTTTGTTTTTGGGGACCGGTTAACGTGATGCGTAACCCCGCCGTAACCCTCGGAAACCTTGTGCGGGCAGCACAGCCGTCGTAGACTCCTTGCCTAGGAACGCAGAAAGACTTCATGGTTTCGGGATCGGGGACAAGGACATGACATTAGGAGAGCACCTACGCGCAACGGCTAAGAGGCTGCCGGACAAAACGGCGCTGATTTGCGGCGATACGTCGCTGAGCTATCGAGAATTCGATGAGCAGACGACCCGGCTGGCGCTTGGGCTTCAGGCGCGAGGGATTGGGAAGGGCGACCGGGTTGCGCTTCACATGAACAACACGATCGAGCTTTCCCTGGCTTAGTTTGCGTGTTTCAAAGCGGGAGCGATCGCGGTTCCGATCAATTCCCGACTGAAGACCGACGAGATCGAGTACATGCTGCAGCACTGCGAGGCCCGGATGTACATCGGTGAGCCGGAGCTTTACCAACTGGCCGAGCCCACGCGCGGCTCCTGTCCGCACGTCGAGCATTTCTTTGTGACTGCCGAGGATGAAGCTTCGGATGCCGCGCCCTGTTTCAGCGAGCTTCTCAACGGACCGGCCGGTGGTTCGCTGCCGGATGTGGCTGACTCTGACGTAGCCGTCATCATCTACTCCTCGGGGACAACGGCGCGACCCAAAGGGGTGACCCACACTCACGCGTCTCTGCGGACGTGCGGGCAGATTACGACCCAGATGGGTTTTCGAGAAGGTGACACCTTTGCCCTATTCACGCCCATGACTCATGTGAGCGGGCTAGGGTGCGTGTTGACACCAGGAGTCCTTATCGGAATGACACTTGCGCTCATACCTACCTTCGATCCTCGGGCTGTTCTGCGGGTTGTCGAGCGCCAGCGATGCACTTTGATCGGTGGATTGCCGGTAGCTCTGCAGAGCTTGGTCCGAGAGCAGTCTGCGAGTGCGTTTGACGTTGGGTCTCTCCGCTTTTGCTTAGGGGGCGGCGATTCGGTGGCGGTTTCGCTCCAAACCGAATTCCAGAAAAAATTCGGGGTTCCCGTACAAGAATTGATCGGTATGACCGAAACCCTCCCAACTTGCTTCAACCGCTCGAATTGGATCAAAACAGGTTCCGTTGGTCAGGCCGCCGAGGGGGTCGAGATCCGAATCCTCGACGAACAGGGGCGCGAGGCGCCGGTGGGCGAGGCCGGGGAAATGGTCGTTCGCCACCCGGGAACGGCAGTTGGCTACTGGAACGATCCGGACAGCACGTCCGCCGCTATTCGTGACGGCTGGCTGTACACGGGCGATCTGGCCTCCAAAGACAACGATGGTTTCTACTGGTTCGCGGGACGAAAGAAGGAGATCATCATCCGCGGTGGTTCCAACGTTTCCCCGCAAGAAGTGGAAGAAGCCCTTCTCAAGCACCCGGCGGTGTTTCAAGCCGGAGTCGTGGGAACGCCCGATCCCACGTGGGGCGAGTCTGTCGTCGCTTTTGTACGGCCCCACGACGATGTGTCTTGCGGTGAGAAGGAACTGATTGACTTCGCGAAGCAGCACCTCGCGGACTACAAGACACCCGAGCAGATCCACTTCATCGACGAAATGCCGCTAGGGCTGACGGGAAAAATACACCGCAAGACGCTGAAGGAGATGGCTGGAGAGCGGCAGGTGGCCTGCGCTTAGCCTGCCGGGCGATCCTTCAGGTGGCAAGTTTCTGGTCCGAGATGGGTTGGGAGTTCGGACCGCTCTCTGTCGTTCGCGGCTCGGCTCGAAGGATGTTGATGGTTCGTTGGAGCCTTGGCCTTGAGGAGCCAAGCGCACGGCAGGCCGCCCCTGCATATCCTTCGCGGACAATTCCGCGGTGACGGACTGCTAGGTTTCGTTGAGGCGGAGCCGCTCCACCAACTGCTGAAACCGGTCATCGGAAGCGAAGCGCTGAAAAGAGGAAACTCTATTCAGAAGGCGGAGCCAGGGAGCCCTGTCGTCACAGGCGGCGTTCATCGCTTCGAAGAATCGATCTTTCTCGCTCAATCCCGTGTGGATTAAGGCGAACCACATCGGGGACACGTAAGTCTTCTTCGACAAGTTCTTCAACTGCTGTTCGCACTCCGTCGCTCTGTTTCGATCGCCCGCGGAGCCGTGGAGCCACCCCAACGATCCCACTAGCAATGGTGAGTGTGGGGCCACCTTAAGCCCCTGTTCGGCGGCCTCAATCCCCTCGCGCCATCTTGATTGCGCTTCGTACGCTAGAGCCAATCCGGCATAGCCCCGGACGTACGAAGGATCGAGGGCCAGGGTCTTTTGAGCCTGCTCCACAGCTTCAGAATGCCTATCTGCAAGGAGGTAAACGTACGCCAAGTCGCAGTTGATCTGGGGCGACAAGGGGTCTAAGTCGACGGCCTGGCCGACTTGATCCACAGCCTCGCGCATTCTGCCGACGACGGACAGGTACGTGGTCCCGTACTTGCTGTGGGCGAGAGCGTAACCGGGATTGAGACTGAGAGACCGCTCCAGCTCTTCCCGGCAGCGCCGAGTGTCCCAGTCGTAGCTGTAAGCAATCAACCCCAGCGAACAATGGGCCTCGGCGAGTGTTTCGTCGATCTCCAAGGCCTGTAGTGCGGCGGCCCTAGCCCCGGACATGACTTTCGAAGGCTTATCCGGGCCATAGAGCCCGAGAAGGAAGTAACAGTCCGAGAGGCCGGAATACGCTGGGGCGTAAACCGGATCGCGCCGCAGCGCTTCCTCAAAGAACGCGATCGCCCGGGCCGAGTTTTCGACGGTCCAGCGATGGTACCAGTAGCGGCCCTTGAGATAGAGGTGGTGCGCCTCGGTGTCGCGTGTGTACGTCTTGACGGGGCGCGACGGCAACCGGCTGAGTTCGATTTTCAGCGCCTCGACAATCGATTGCGCGATGTCTTCCTGGATCGCGAAAACGTCGTCGACACGGCGGTCGTAGCGCCGGCCCCAGAGCTGGCAGCCGTCCGCCGCGTTGACGAGTTGAACCGTAACGCGGAGCTTGGACCCAGAACGTCGCACGCCTCCCTCCAGGATGGCTTCTACTCCAAGAGTCCGGCCGATCTCGCGAATATCCTGCTGCTTGCCCTTGAAAGCGAAGGCTGAGGTTCGGGCTACTACCCGGAGGCCTCGAACCTGGGTGAGCGCGTTGATGAGTTCCTCGGTCAGACCATCGGAGAAGAACTCGTTGTCCTGGTCTTGGCTCAAATTGACGAAGGGAAGAACGACGAGCCCCCTGTTCGTCGCGGGAGTTGGCGCTTCCGGTTTGGCGATCGCTTCACGACTTTGCGACTGGAAAGCGGGTACGTAGGCGCCCTTCGGTAGGTCGATGCGGACTGCGTCGTCACGGCCCTCCTTGTTGTAGTAGTCGGCAAGCTTGGCACGCAGCCGGTGCGCCTGAACCCGCACGATGGGATCCACTTTGGGGTCGTAGCCGGGCTTGCGATCGAAGACTTCGATGCCGAGGACAGATTCCTTGAGTTGATGGTTCTCGCCCTTGAACGCCCTGTCGACGCTCAGTTGGAGAAACTTGCAAAGCCGCTCAGAGGAAGAGAATCCGCGGCTCCGGAGAATTTTTGATAGGTGTTGCCGAACGGCGGCTTCGTTGGGTGTCCCAGCCGGGTCAGGCAGCTCGTTTACGACCTTAGGTTGTGCGCCGCCCATTCGTCCCTACGCTTCACGCTGCCTGGGCCTATTATAGTCGTGCCCTTGTCGCCGATAACCGGAGGACAGAGAGGGCGGTACAGTTCGTCGCCGGCTCTCGATCCGTTCCGGCTGCCCTGAGACTCCGCGGCTTCCAGAAGGTCTCCCGACGACCCGCTGAGCTAGCGCTCGGCCCGCAAGGTTATCACGGTCAGGTTTGCCCGCGGAGCTACAGTGGCCAGTAGCTCGCGTGTGCTTGCCTCATGGTCGACCAGCTCGCTTGCGGCCTGAATCAGCACGGCTGTTCTGATGTCGGCGGCTTTCAGGCCATGGAGCGCCATGTCTACCAAAGCTGATTGAAGCGGTAGAAGCGACGGATGGAACGCGGCGTTCTCGATGTAGGGTCCGGTAACGGCCGATCCGTCTGGGAACTGCAGTGCGATCGCCGCGTAGGCTGCGGTGTAGGGGGCGTAGCAGCGCCTAGCCGCTTCAAAAGCCTGTTCGGCCAGATCGTCGAGAGGCTCGGTGGGAGCGGCGATGGGATTGTCGTGTGGAGTGAAGAATCCGGCTTCGATATTGAGATCAGCGGGGCCGAATGGGTTGGGAAGCCACTCGACGAGCCGAGACGGTTCGGCTACCTTTGTGACGATGTCGATGTCCGCGCCGCGCTCCAACTCATTGAGAAACTGCCGGCATCGGCCGCAGGGTGGGGCGCTGACCGCAAGCTGGTTGATGTGGGATTCTCCGTGGATGCGAGCGTTGAGCACGGCGGCCTGTTCGGCGTGGACCGTGTAGAGCAGGCCGGCGCCGGGAAACTCCAAGTTGGCGCCGAAGTAGATGGCGCCACTCGCGCCGACGGCCGCCGCACCAACACAGAAGCCGGAGATGCCAGGCCGGGCGACTTGTTCAGCGATGGTCAGCAAATCCAGCAGCCGACCGGAAGCTTTCAAATGACGGGCCTCTGGTGGGCTTACTGAGTCCCGCATAATATAGGGTAACCTTTTGTAATGGAGCGACGTCTTTTGGATATGGGTTTTCCAAAAGGCGTGAAGCGAGACTTTGCGGCGCTGGAGAAGCGGCGCATTGAGGCGGTGCGGCTGGTCGTGAAAGAAGGACTGAGCCAAGCCGAGGCGGCGCGTAGAGTCCAAGCCGCCCAACAAAGCGTCAGCGGCTGGGTACAGCGTTACCGCGAAGACGGCCGTGCCGGGTTGGCCAAAGCCGGCCGCGCCGGCCGCAAGCCGTTGCTGAGCACCGCGCAGCTCGCCGAGCTGGAAGGGCTGCTGCTCGAAGGACCCGAAGCGCACGGCTTCCCGACGCCGCTGTGGAGCTGTCCGCGGGTGGCGCGGTTGATCCGCGACCGTTTCGGGGTGCGCTACCACGAAGGCCACGTCTGGAAGCTGCTGCGGGCACTCCACTGGAGCCCGCAACGGCCGGTCGGCAAGGCCCGCGAGCGCAACGAGGAAGCGATCCGCGCCTGGAAGAAACAGACCTGGCCCGCCATTAAAAAAAAGCGCAAAAGCAGGGCCGCACGATCGTCTTCATCGACGAAAGCGGACTGAGCCAGAAGCCACATCGCTGCCGTACTTGGGCGCCGCGCAGGCAGACGCCCGTACTGCAGTTCAACTTCAACTGGAAGAAGCTCTCGGCGGCGGCCGGAATCACTTTCCACAACTTCTATTTCCGTCTCTATCCCGACGCCATCCGCGGTCCCGAGGTGATCGATTTCCTCAAGGCGCTGCTGCGCCACATACAACGTCCGTTGCTGATCGTGTGGGATCGCTTGCCGGCGCATCGCAGCGCGTTGGTGCGCGAGTTCATCGCGTTGTCGCAGGGCCACATCGAGACCGAGTACTTGCCGGGCTACGCCCCGGAGCTGAATCCGGTGGAATACATCTGGGCCTACTGGAAGCAGCACGAGTTGCCCAACGTCTGCCCCAACGACTACTGGGAGCTCGACGAGCGGGCACGCACGACCTTGCGCCGCATGCGCCGCAAACGGCGCTTGATCGCCGCCTTTTGGAAGCAATCTTCTTTGTCGTTCGATTAACTGAATATTATGCGGGACTCAGTAAGACGCAACGGCCCAAATCACTAGGGGTTTTGGGCGCTGTTGCATGATTCAATCCCGGCGCGGGCATTGTCAAGTTAACGGCGCGAAGGTGGTTTTGCCCTGAAGGTCGTCCGAGGTTCTTCCCTCTCAGCAGGCACAGGTTGCCGTCTTCCAGTCAGTCAAAGCTCGCTCCCGGAGGAGTCGATGATGGATCGCTTTTAGATGATGACGTGCCAGTCGGAACAGGTTGTGAATCGGGCCGTGGACTGAGAGAAATCGTTGAACCTGTGCCGCTGATTTGAAGCGCCGCATTTGCCGTTCTTGCTCCCGCGTGTGCTGGTGGGAGACTTCAGCCCGGTTGTTTTCGTACTGCCCGGTTCGGTGGGTGACCGATGGAAACACCTCTCGGTGCGCAGCCGGATAGGTTCGCAGCTTGGCGTTGGTGCATGAATCGGCCTCGGCTCCCAAGTAACCGTGGCTCGCGGTTTCGATCCATCATGGAGATCGAGGGCAACGTCATGGCCGCACGGAAGTCAAGCCGAGTCAACCGCAAGTACAAGACGAAATACAGAACCCGCAACTGGAGGGAGTACGAGCATGGTCTCAGGAGCCGCGGTGACGTCACGATCTGGCTGAGCGAGCAGGCGATCGCCGCTTGGACGCCAGCCAAGAGCGGCCTGCGCGGAGGCCAGCGGCGGTACTCGAACCTGGCGATCTTAACCGCATTGACACTGCGGGTCCTCTACCGCCTGCCGCTGCGCCAGACGGAAGGTTTCTTGGACTCGCTGCTCAGCTTGATGGGCCTCCACCTCAAGGCCCCCGACCACACCACACTCTCGCGCCGGAACCAGACCGTTGAGGTACCACCGCTGACCCGAGCCCACGACGGCCCGATCCACCTGATTGTCGATTCCACGGGGCTCAAGATCCTGGGTTCCGGTGAATGGAATGCGCACAAGTACAAGGCATCGAAGAAACGCCGGGACTGGCGCAAGCTGCACATCGGCGTGGATGAGGAAGGGTTCATTGTGGCGGCCGAGCTGACGGCGAGCAGCGGGGACGATGCCTCCACCCTGCCTGATTTTGCTCGACCAGATCGAGGTTCCCATCTCGCGTTTCACGGCGGACGGGCCGTACGACCATAGGTCGGTCTACGATCGGGTCGGCGCGGCCGGTACAAAGGCTGTTGTGATCGTGATTCCCCCGCGTCGGTGTGCGGTGTCAACGGCATCAAGGGACGGCCCGTGGGCGCAGCGAGAAGCGGTTCTTGAGAGGATTCATCAGGTCGGACGACGAGAGTGGCACAAGGAGTCGGGCTACCGACAGCAGGCGCGGGTTGAGAACGGGTTCTTCCGATACAAGTCAATGCTCGGCAGCGGGCTGAAGGCGAGGAACAGCAAGGCGCAAAGGAGAGAGGCCACGATCGGATGCCACATCCTTAACCGGATGATTGAGCTCGGCAGGCCGAAGTCCTACGCCGTGGTGTCGTGATGAGGTTGGGAAAGCGGCCTCATTCGCGCTGGAACCGATTCATGCACCAACGCCCCACGTCGGCGATGGTCGGCGGGCATTCCAGGAGTCCAGTGACAGCACGACGGTTCCCGCACGAGTTCTGCTCGTGGACGGACCGACGGCGTTGATGGAGACTGTTGTCGATGCATCACGTGGTCTGGTAATCGCCGAGATGCCCCCGAGTGGGGCGCCACCAACAGGCACCTGATCGTTGGAACAGGCGGTGCGGCAACAATTGTAGTCGTCTTCCTTCTGACAAGAGCGCTCAGCGATCTTACCGAACACTGTGTGTCGAAATCTCGTTGGATCTCTCAGAAGAAAACTCGTCTGACACTCTGCGCAACAATGCTCGCGGACAATCTCGGGTGCATTGCACGTCTACAAAATCGTCTACAGTAGGTTTAGGGAGGGCACCAAAAAGAGCCGTAAGTTATTGAAAACATTGGTGGGCGCGCCCAGACTCGAACTGGGGACCTCCTGCGTGTGAAGCAGGCGCTCTAACCAACTGAGCTACGCGCCCTCCGGGAAAGGTACCTACTGATTCTAAAGCAACTTTGGACCTGACGACACGGCATCCTCCACTATGTGCTTCCGCCACCATTTCACCGGCTAGAACACAACGATAGGGTGATACACCAAGGGCATTCTCGCTTCGGCGATAGCTACGAGCTTGCCGTCGCGATCGATCGCTTTGATGCGCTCGGATCCTTTGCCCCCTCCGAAGGCCGATACACGGAAATCGCGGCCATGGGCAATGCGCGCCGCCGTGATCTCGTCGACCCGTTCAACCGGCATTTCCGGCAGCACGCATTCGGGCGTCATTAACGCCTCCTCGAGCCGGTCTCCCGCCCGGAGCACCGTCAGCTCCTCCACGGTATGGGCCTGATCGAGCGTGAATTCACCCATCGCGGTGCGCCGCAAACTTTCAACGTGCGCGCCGACTTTGACACTACGCCCCAACTCGTGCGCCAGTGAACGTACATACGTTCCCGCCGAGCAACGTACACTGACCCGTGCGCAAGGCCCCTCAACGCCCAGCAGCGCGAATTCGTAGACTTCCACTTCCACCGGCTCAAGTTCGACGGGCTGATTCTTGCGGGCAAGTTTGTAGGCCGGGACGCCATCGATCTTCTTGGCCGAAATCGACGGCGGTGTTTGTAGAAACTTTCCCCGGAACTGATCGAGAAGCGGCTCCAACTTGTCGACCGTCAGGTCGATGTCCGCGGGCTCGCTCGTCGCCTTACCTTCCTGGTCATAAGTGTCCGTCGCGAACCCGAAGCGGATCACCGCTTCATAGGCGCGGTCGTGGTTCAAGAAAAATCGTGAAAGCCGCGTAGCCCGGCCGATGACCAGCGGTAAGACGCCGGTGCCTAGGGGGTCAAGCGTACCCAGATGTCCGACGCGCTTGGTGCCGCTGAGTTTGCGAAGCTTCTGGACCGCGTCGTGAGAGGAGATCCCGGCAGGTTTATCGAGAATGATGATGCCGTCCACAGCCGTCATTGTAGCCGGGTGTTTCGACGACCCATCGCCTTCCGGTCTTTCGCGAAAGGGCGAAGTACGGCGGAACCCAACAAGAAAGGCGGGAGCGTGGCCGCCAGAGAGTCAGCGCAGATGAGAAGCAGTGAATTCAGCGATATCCGTCGAGCAATAGCTGGGCGGCTCGACCTCGAAAACCTCGTGCCTGTCAAAGATCGAAGCGTCAATCCCCTCCCAAGCCGGCGCGGCATCGGGCCGAGAGCGAACAACGAGCGCATCGGCCCGGTCGAGGAAAAAACGCGAGCTGGCCTTGAAGTCGCTGACGGCGAAATCCAGCAAGGGGAGATAAAGGTCGGGAGTCATGTGGCCGAGAATACTGTTCGATTCAATCAGCACATGAGACCGGCCGGCCAGCATCTTCCGCAAAGCCGGAACCACCTCTGCAAGTTCGCCGACCCGAGTTCGCACCCAGTAGGCTTCGCGCGCTCCGGCGCGAAGGAGTCGTGACGTGTCGGAGTCGCCGGCCCTGTCTTCTTCCCGCGTGATGGCGTAGGGGTGGTCAGGATCCGCCGGCGCGCAGTCGCAAGGCCGGCCGTCGCTGGAGCAAACGTCATGACCGAATTGGGTGACCTTGACCGCCGTCCAATCTAGCTGATGAAGCGATGAGATCAATCCGGCGGCCAGCGATGTCTTGCCGATGTTGCGGCTGTGTCCGCCAATGACGACAAGTTTCATTTCGGCTCACCATCCCGTGCCCGAGCGCGAAGCTCGCGCAAGTCACGCATTACTTGCGGTAGACGCCCCACCGCCGCCAGCCCTTTGAGGTACTGCCGAAGCGGCCGTGCAGGCGTTCCCCAATAAGGATCGCCGGCCGGCACCACTTTGTGCGGTAGAACGCCGCACCCGGAACCCAGGATGGCGCCCGCCTCGATTCGCACCTTGTCCCCTACGCCCACCTGGCCTCCGATCAGCGCGTTGTCGCCGACGACGCAGCCACCGGAGAGTCCCGTCTGCGCGGCGATGACGACATGCTTCCCGATCGTACAGTTGTGTGCGATGTGAACCATATTGTCGAGTTTCGATCCCTCGCCGATCTCAGTCACGCTGAGTGCCGCCCGGTCGACGCAGCTATTGGCCCCGATCTCTACGTTGTTGCCGATGCGGACCGAACCCAGTTGGGGGAACTTCTCGTGTCCCGACGCGTCGAGTTCATAGCCGAACCCGTCGGCCCCCAGCACGCACCCGGAATGCAGGATCACCCCGTCACCGATCTCGACGCCGTGATAGATCACGACCCGAGGATGAAGCCAACACTCGCTTCCGATCGTGGCGCCACGGCCGATCGACACCCCTGCTTCGATCACGGTTCCGGCACCGATACGAACCGCGTCAGCGACTGTCACATGCGGGCCGATCGAGATGCCGGCGCCCAACGTAGCCGTTTCCGCGATTACGGCTGTGGGATGGATGCCCGCGGCCGGCCGGTCAGGGGGATGGAGGATCTGAAGCACCCGCGCAAACGCCTTGCGGGGCTTCGGAACGCGAATGACCGTACGGCCGTTGAGCACGGGGGCGTCCTCGGCGATCAATAGGCAGCCGGCTTCCGACTCCGCGGCCATCCGCAAAGCCTCGTTTCCCGCGACGAATGCGATTTCATCGCCAAGCGCCGAACGAAGATCGTTAGCTTCGCTGATTTCTCGGTCTGGATCGCCCTCGAGACGCCCCCGCAGCAACTCCGCTACTTCGCCCGCTCTCATCGGTCTGCTTGACTTCTCCGGCGCGGCCGGGCTCTCTCAGCGAACGCCCACTTGGGCGGCGCGCTTTCAATTCCAGCGGCCTCCCTAGTATCGTACAAGTATGTGCAGAAATCGGATTGCCCGAACGGCCCTGCGGGTGGGTTGTGCTTTGTTCCTGTTAGGGGCCGTGCCGCTTCCGGCGTGGTCGTGGGGCCCGGCAGGGCATCGCATCGTGGCGAAGATCGCCGAGAAGCGTTTGCACCCGCAAGCACGGAACCGCTTTCAACTTCTAGCAGGCAGGGGAGCGGCGCTGGACTTGGTGGCCAACTGGGCGGACGAGATTCGAGAGCAGCGTCCGGAATCCGCGCCTTGGCACTACATTAATGTCTCTCCCGACGCTACTAAACTTGACCTCAAGCGCGACTGTCCCGGCGGTCACTGCCTACCACTGAAAGTACGTGAGTTTCAGGGTCTTGTCCGCCTCGGGATGAGGAAGCAGGAAGAGCGTCTCGATGCTCTACGCTACCTTGTCCACCTCATGGGCGATCTGCATCAGCCCCTGCACGTCGGCTACGAGCGGGACCGCGGGGGCAACGACATACGGGTCATCGTGGGAGGCGAGGAATCAAGCCTTCACTCCTACTGGGACTCGAAGCTGCTCGACGGGAATATCGATGACGAGGAGGCTTTCGTCACCCAGTTGCTCGCGGACATCAGCCCGGCGGATGAGAAGAAGTGGCGGCGAGGCCATCTGAAGGACTGGACGTGGGAATCGCGTCAACTGGCCGTCGAGGCCGCCTATGGCGAATTGCCCGACGGCGAGCCTAAAACTCTTGACGGCGAGTACGCCAAGCAGGCTTGGAAAATGACCAAAGAGCAACTCACCAAGGCAGGCGTGCGGCTTGCCGTCATCATGAACGAGATGTGGGGTTACTGACCCGAGCTCGCTTTCCACGCCGGTCGCTATCATACGAACTCATGGCCGTCCATCCTTCGGCTCAAATCGCATCATCCGCCAAGATTTCTCCGGGCGCCGAGGTCGGACCGGGCGTTACAATCGGTGACTTTTGCGTCGTGGAAGACGAGGTCGTGATCGGCGCGAATACACGGCTCGAGCCCCATGTCATGGTCAAGCGCTGGACGACGCTCGGCGCCGACAACAAGATCTCGGCGGGAACCGTGCTGGGAACCGATCCGCTGGACAAGTCCTTTGGCGGTGTACGCAGCTACCTGCGGATCGGCAACGGCAACACAATCCGCGAGCACTACACGATCAGCCGCGGTACCGAACCGGATTCCATCACCGAGATCGGTGACAACAACTACATCATGACCTCGGGCCACATTGCTCATAACTGCAAAGTCGGGTCGAACAACGTGATTTGCAGTTGCGCCTTGATCGCCGGGTACGTCGAGATTGAGGATTGGGCCTTCATATCGGGCGGTGTCGGCGTGCAACAGTACTCGCGCATCGGCAGCATGGTCATGATCGCCGGTAACTCAGGCGTGAACGTCGATGCATCCCCGTATTTCCTCTACGCCGGTTTCCGCATCGAGCCCAAAGGAGTCAACGTCGTCGGCCTCCGCCGGGCCGGCCTCGACACCGAGCAGATTCGGACCCTCAAGAGGGCCTTTCGAATCCTGTTCCGGGATTCGCTCCCGCTTGATGACGCTCTCCAGCGTATCCAGAAAGAGTTGCCGAGCGAACACACAGAACACCTGATCGAATTCGTGCGAAGTTCAAAGCGAGGTATTTGCCGCCGCTAGCCGGCTTGCCCTCGCTAGCAGCAACATAACCTACCAGTGGAGTGACGGATGCCGACCCTCTTCCCCAAAGTAGCCAAAACCTGTTTCACCTTGATCCTTCTGCTCGCGATCGCGGGTATGTCGGCGAGCGCCGACGAAGGTATGTGGCCCTTCAACCATCTTCCCCGAGAGCAGATCAAGAAGTTGCACGGCGTCGACCTCGATGCGAAATTCGCCGACCGTTTGCAGCGCGCTTCCGTTCGCTTCAATAACGGCGGCTCGGCATCCTTTGTCTCACCCAACGGTCTCGTGATGACGAATCATCACGTCGCTTCCGATTGCATCAAGAAGCTGAGTTCGAAAGAGAAGGACTACATCCAGGACGGCTTCTACGCCGCCGAGGAATCCGCTGAACTCAAGTGCCCCGACCTCGAGATCAACGTCCTGATCAGCATTGAGACGGTCACCGATCGCATCAACGCCAAGGTCACCGAGGGCATGGAGGAGAAGGACCGTTTCGAAGCACAACGTGCCGCGACCGCCGAGGTCGAGAAAGAATGCAAGGACAAAACGGGGATGCGTTGTGACGTGGTCAAACTCTATGAAGGCGGCATCTTCGATCTTTACCGCTATCAACGCTACACCGACGTCCGACTCGCCTTCGCACCGGAGTTCCTGGCGGCGTTCTTCGGCGGTGATCCCGACAACTTCACCTACCCCCGCTACTGCATGGATGTTTCGTTCCTGCGGGTTTACGAAGAAGGGAAGCCGATCGAATCCCCCGCCTACCTGCCGTGGAGCAAGGCCGGCGCCTCGGCCAACGAGGTTGTATTTGTTTCAGGACACCCCGGGCGCACAAATCGCCTGATGACCGAGGCGCAACTCCGTTTCGAAGCACAGCAGCGCATCCCGTTCATGCTCGATTGGCTCCACGGCATGGCCAAGGCGTTGCGCGCTTTCGGCGAAAGGGACGAAGAATCAGCTCGCCTCGCGCGCGACGAATTATTCCGCATCGACAACAGCATCAAGGCCTACACAGGCATGCACGGCGGCTTGAAAGACCCGAACCTGTTAGCCGCCAAGGCAAACGCCGAGAGAAAACTCCGCGCCTCTATTAAGAGCGATCCCGAGAAACAGAAACAGTTTGGGGCCGCATGGGATCAAATCGCGTCCGCCCAAAAAGTGAAACGCGAGATCTACACCGAGCATCGCCTCCTGGGGAGCATGGGCTTCTACTCGCGCTACGTTACGATCGCGCGCCATCTTTACCGGCTGTCCGAAGAGCTGCCGAAGCCGAATACGGAGCGCCTCCCGGAATACAACGAGGCCGGGCTGGAGTCCCTCTATCAGCAAATCTACTCCCCGGCGCCGATCTACGATGACGCCGAGATCGTCAAGCTCACCCAATCGCTCACGTTCCTGAGCGACCGGTTGGGAAAGCAGCATCCCGTCGTGAAGAAAGTTCTCGGTGACCGTGGCCCCGAAGCAGCCGCGCGAGCCCTCATCACAGGCACGAAGCTCAAGGATGTCGATTTCCGCAAACAGTTGAGCGCCGATCAAGCCAAGAAAGCCGGCGTGTCCGACGACCCGATGATTGAGCTCATTCGAAGCATCGATAAGCAAGACCGCAAGCTGCGTAAGCAATACGAAGACGAAGTCGAGGCCATCGAAGACGCCCACGGCTCACGTATCGCTCAGGCACAGTTCGCGGCGCTCGGCACGGACGCGTATCCCGACGCGACCTTCACGCTGCGATTGGCGATCGGAACGGTCAAGTCCTATCAGGAAGCCGGAAAGACCATTGCCCCGTTCACAAAGTTCGGGGGATTGTACGAGAAGGCCACCGGCAAAGATCCCTACATCCTTCCGGAAAGCTACAAGGCCCGCAAAAACGAGGCCGATCTCGGCGCCCCTTACAACCTCGTTTCAACGAACGACATAACGGGAGGCAATTCCGGCAGTCCTCTCGTCAACAAGCGAGCGGAAGTTGTGGGCATCATCTTTGATGGCAACATCCAATCCCTGCCCAACAACTTCCTCTACTCGGAAACACAAGCGCGAGCCGTCAGTGTCGATTCGCGCGGCATTATGGAAGCGCTTAAGAACGTCTATCAAGCCAAGCGAGTCGTGCGGGAGTTACGGCCGAACCCGTAAGCTTACTGTACTTGCTCACGCGAACCCAGCGGCCTTCCTAAGCGAAGAGCACTGGCGTTAACTTCGGTCTCGTTTTGACAGCCGGTACGCCCGCCGCTCTCCCGCCTCCTCGTAACGCCGCTTCTCTTCTTCGCTTTCCGGAGTTACAGGTGGAACCGGCACGGGTTTCCGCTCCCGGTCCACAGCTACGAAGGTCAGGTAGGCGGAGGCGACATGGCGGACTTCGGCCGTTCTCAAATCCTCGGCGAAAACCTTCACGCCTACTTCCATCGACGTTCGGAATGCCCGGTTGACGGCTGCGCGCAAAACGACGAGGTTGCCGATGTATACCGGCTCACGAAAATCCATATGGTCGAAGGCCGCCGTTACGCAAAAACAGCGGCTATGCCGCGCGGCGGCCAGCGCCCCGGCGATGTCGACCAGGTGCATGATCTTTCCGCCGAGCAAAGTATTCAGGCCATTCGCGTCATTGGGGAGCGCCAGTTCCGAAAGCTCCGAATAGGATTCACGAACAAATTTCCCTTCCATGGATTCCTTGTCTCTGCTTTCTGTCGGCGAGTCACACGGCTGCGGGGCCGCTCGTCGAACTCAGATAAACCTTCACGTACGCCCACGCCTGCTCGTGCAGCAGCGTGTGGGACTCAATCTCTTCCCAATCGGCTGCTTCCCGATCGTACACCAGCTTGCCATGCGAGTCAGGCAGATGTCCCTTCTCGATCGCGAATACGATCTGCACGCGGCGGCCGTCGTCACGGCTAACAGAGAAACGGACAGCATCGGGCCCTGAAAGAGGGAAGCGACTACAGAAGGACCTCGCATAACCAAAGTTGCAGCCCCGCTCTAGCAGGTCGCCCTCCGGCGCGGAACCCGCCTTCGTACTGGCCCGGCAGACCCCGCAGTGAAGTACCCCCAATGGGGGACGCACCCGGCCCAGGGCGGGAGCATCCGTTAGCGGCTCCGTGGGTGCGAAGTAAGGGCAGGCCATTTCAACTATTGTCAGGGGTAGCGCGCCAGGGTCGATTGTTATAGTAGTGGTCTTCCAAGCGGGTCACAGCAGCACCCGCGAGAGTAAAGGAGCGGCATGGCCGGGGACAGACTCGAAATCCTCAAGCAGTTCGTGGAGGCGAATCCCACCGATTGCTTTTCGCGTTACGGCATCGCCCAGGAGTATGCGAAGCGGGGAGAACATGAGAACGCCATAGAGCAGTTCAACAAAATCATCGAGATCAATCCCGACTACCAGGCTGCCTACTACCACGCCGGTAAGACGCTCGAGAAGCTGGGCCGCGCGCCCGATGCCGCCGACATCTACCGCAAAGGGATCGAATTGGCCGGTCGATCCGGTGACGCCCACGCTCGGAGCGAACTCGAAGCCGCACTCGAAGAACTCGGGACGTAACTGCCGGCCTACTCCGCTACCCGGGTCCTGCGGCCCAAATAATACAGCAAGCCCACCACGGTCCCCATTTCGATCAATACCTCCACCGCATACCCGGTTAGGTAGTACGGGTTCTCGAAACGTAGATCGAAATGCAAGCTCGGCTCGCCGTGAGCGAAGCGGTAGAAGACCTCCCCCAGATCCAACCTCCCCTCGTAGTGCATGAAGATGTGGAAGCGATTCAGCGGCTCTACCCCCGCGCGGATCAGATCCGGCAGTTGCGCCGCCAGCGCCCCAATGACCCAATGCGCAAGTCGAACCTCACGGCCGGCAAGCAGGAAGAGTCCCGCAAGCAGGAGCGTTGCGGCCTCTCGAACCCGCCAATCGTCGAAGACAAGAACAGCGCAACTCCCTCCCAGGTAGATGTAAAACGCGCCCAATCCTCGGCCACCCCGGTTGAGTAGCCACAGCACAGGCGCCAGAAGCAGTGCCACTACACCCGCCGTGGCGGCAAGCGCGCCATTGTGGCTCGTCCCCAAGGTTCGCGAGAGAGGATAGAAAGCTTCGAAGTGGTAAATCGCGTCGAGGACGAAATGCGAAAGAAAGGCGGCCGGCGCCGCCAGCCAGATACGGCCCGTCGCGCCCGCGATCGCCGCGCCCACCACGGCATGTGTCGCCGGCGACATGAGTGAATCATTCTAGCAACGAGGTTCGTCGACGCCACGTTACTATGAATAAGGTTTCGAACCGCACACCGCGATGTTGCTCCGCGCTTTCGTTATCGCCCTCATCCTGATCACGCCACTCTCGGGCGCGCGCATCAAACTGTACCTGCAGGGCGGCGGAGATCTTCTCGTCAGCGAGTATTCAGTGGAGGGCGACCGCGTACGCTACTACAGCGTTGAGCGGAGCGCTTGGGAGGAAATCCCCGCCAACCTCGTCGATCTCAAGCGGACTCAGACTGAACACGAACGCAAAGAGGCCGCACTGGGCGTCCGGCGGGAACAGGAACACGCGCTCCGGGAAGCCGAGCGCAAAGCGCGCGTCGAACTCCATCGCGTACCTCTCGAGGACGGCGTCTACCACGTCAACGGGGACGAGATCGTGCCTGTTCAGCAGGCCGAACTTATCGTCGACAACAGCGCGACGGCTACAATCCTGCGCGTGCTGTCGCCCCTCCCCGCGGCCGACGAGACGACCCTGAAAGTCGACGGCGCGCGCTCAGCGTTCGTTGTTAGTCAAGACCAGCCGATGTTCTACATGCGTCTCGAAAAGATGTCTCGCATCGAAATCTTCCGCTTGAAGCAGAAGAAGAAGTACAGGCACGTACAGGTCATCCAAGAAGTTTCCAAGACTAATGAGATCTTCGAGACGCAAGAGCTTGTCGAGATCTTCCGGCAACAACTCGCACCCCAAGTCTACAAATTGTGGCCCGTCGATTCGCTCCCAGCCGGTGAGTACGCCGTCGTCGAGTACACCCCCGAGGCAGAGAAGATCCGCGTTTGGGACTTCTCCGTGCCGGGGTAGCGTCTTTCGGCCGGATTTCGGGGCCACATTCACATAGCGGGGGCGCATGACCCGGTTGCGGACCCTGGCCCCCCGAGGGGGCCGAAGGCCCGTGACTTCAGTCAATGGGGGCGGCAACCGCGCCCGCCCCGCTGAAGGCGGAAATTCGTCTTTGCTACTCTGAGAAAAGAGTGTTACGGGCTTCCCCGTCCACGAGGTCGCTCTGCTCTAACACTTTCAACTGGGCCCCAATAGACTCAGGCTCGCAAGATGCTGCTCCCAAGAACATTCATCACCTACCTGGCACGGGAACTTGCCCACCGGCTCTCGAATGACGCCATTCACATGCCGAGCGAGGCGGCCGTTCAACAGGCGTTTGAGGAAGTCATCATTGATGAACTGAGCCTCGAGGACGAAATCAATGCCGAGGCCAGGGAGCTCCTCAACCAATACACCGACTTCCTGCGCAAGGAACGCATTCCTTACCAGGAGATGTTCTACAAGGTGAAGCGCAACATTCTGGCCGAGCGTAAAGCCGTTTCCGCGCAGCCTCGCGGCGAGAAGGATGGCATGAAGGTCGCCCGTGACAAGGTCACCGAAATGTCTCATAAGCTCGCCGGTAAGTTGCCGCGCATCCCGGGCGTACGTGTTAAGAAACCTTGGAACGAGGTGCGGCTAAGTATCCTGCATGAGATGAGGGACATCCTCACCAAGGAAGAGGCCGTCGACCAAATGGCCCAAGAGAAAATCCGCAACCAGAAGCGCGACATTCCCGAAGGCAGCGAGGAGTGGACGCTTCTCTACCGCCGCTACTACGAGGACGAAATGAAGCGTTACGGTATCAACTTGGCCCCCGGGCCAACCGCCCAAATCCACTAACCTGAAAGCCTAAATCCTCGCCCAACCAGCAACCATCCCCTAGCTGAGCCGCGAGAGACAACGAGCGGTCCGATCTGCTTGGCCTCGTCGCCAACCGCCCAAATCCACTAACCTGAAAGCCTAAACCCTCGCCCAAGCAGCAACCATCCCCAAGCTGAGCCGCGAGAGACAACGAGCGGGCCGACCTGCTTGGCCCCGTCGCTGACTGCCCAAATTCACTAACCGGAAAGCCTAAAATCCTCGCCCAAGCAGCAACCATCCCCAAGCTGAGCCGCGAGAGACAACGAGCGGTTCGACCTGCTTGGCCCCGTCGCTGACTGCCCAAATTCACTAACCTGAAAGCCTAAAATCCTCGCCCAACCAGCAACCATCCCCAAGCTGAGCCGCGAGAGACAACGAGCGGTCCGACCTGCCAACCAAACTCACGCCCGAAGTCTTCCCCCGAAGAATCCGGCCCCGCCGGCAGCCCAAACCACAAGCCAACCTAACTGCCCGCTGACATCCTCGGAAAGAACGGTTTCAACGCCGGGTATAAATCCCGGAACGTCCCGTAATCCTTGCCATACCGCTTTTCCCAATCCGCATCCGGTTCGGCGCGATCCCTTTCCTGGATCGCCGTCCGGCAAGCCTCCTCGACAGTTTCGAACCTGCCACTACCCACCATGGCCAGCAACGCCGCGCCGTAGGCGGAACCTTCCTGGCTTTCGAGCGTCGCGATCGGTACGCCGAACACTGACGCCAAAACTTTTCGCCAGAATTCGCTACGGGCGCCCCCGCCGGACGCGCGCACAAGTGTAACGTCGACACCGAGAGATTCGATGATCCCGAGGCAATCTTTCAAACTGTACGAAACCCCCTCGATCACCGACCGCACCAAGTGAGCCCGCGTATGTTTGGCCGTCAGCCCGATCCAGCCTCCCCGAGCCAGGGCATCAAGGTGGGGCGTGCGCTCGCCCATCAGATAGGGAAGCCAGAAAAGCCCTTCGCTGCCCGCCGGAGCCTTGGCTGCTTCCGCCGTGAGCAACTCGTACGCATCGATCCCGCGTCGCTCCGCCTCACCCACAACATCACCGCCCAATTGGTTCCGAAACCACTGCAGGCTCAGTCCCGCCCCCTGCGTAACGCCCATTACGTGCCACTTGCCCGGCACGGCATGGCAAAACGTATGGACTCGTCCCGCCGGGTCGTACGCCACTTCGTCCAAGTGCGAGAAGACGACGCCCGACGTCCCGATCGTCGCCGACACCAGCCCTGCCTCGACAATCCCGTTACCCACCGCGCTCGCCGCCTGATCCCCCGCGCCTCCCACCACCGGCGTGCCGGCCTTCAGCCCCGTATGTTCGGAAACAATCTCACTGATGACGCCCGTGACCTCGACCGATTCGACCACCCGCGGCAGCACCGATCGGTCGATCCCCAATTTCTCAATCAGCGGCTCGGCCCAACGCCGCTTCACCACATCGAACAGCGCCGTCCCCGATGAGTCGGAAACATCCCCCGCGAACTCGCCTGTCAGCCGAAAGCGGATATAGTCTTTCGGAAGCAAAACCTGCCGAACCTTCCCGTAGATCTCAGGCTCGTGATCACGCACCCAAAGCAGTTTCGGCGCCGTGAACCCCGTCAGCGCCGGATTGGCCGTCTGGTCGAGCACCATCCTCTTTCCGGCCGTGTCGTTAATCCAGTCCACCTGATCCTGGCACCGCTGATCGCACCAGATGATCGCCGGGCGCAGCACCTCGTCGTTCTCATCGAGTAGAACGAGACCATGCATTTGACCGGATAGGCCCACGCCCTCGACGTCCTCCGCCGCGACGCCGGTCTCCCGCAGTACCCCCCGGATCGCTTGCTGTGCCGCGCGCCACCAGTCCTCCGCGTCCTGCTCGGCCCAAAGCGGCTGCGGCATCCGCATCTCTTCGTGGGGCGACGTCACGCCACCCGCGACGCGCCCCTCCTCGTCGACAAGCAACGCCCGCGAGCCACCGGTGCCGATGTCCAACCCGAGCCAATATTTCATGAACTTCGTTGTGACAGTCGCCCACCCCGACCTACATCGCCGCCCGCAACGCCTTCTCCGCCTCGCGAATCCGCGCCGCCACCTTACCAAACACGCCCCGCACAACTCCCACCTGCGTCCGCGCCGTCGCCCATTCGTCCTGTTCGATCGATTCGCGCACGCCTGGAATCGTCTTCACCCCGTACCCCGTATAAAAGCCCGGTGCATAGAGTGAGTGCTTGAACCATTCCCGCTGTCCCGGTAGCCCCTTCTCCAGGCGCATCGCCTGCTCGACCTGCCGCAACGCCGCGTTGGCCTTCGACAAATCGCCCTTCGCCCCAGCGCCCTTCAGCGCCTGCTCGAAGGCCTTCTCATAGGCTTGAGCCGCCTTCGTAATCTCATCCAGTCCGCCCTGCAACGGCTTCAGGTCCAGCGAAATCGACGCATCCTTCTTGCGCTTCTTGTTGAGCAGCTCATCCAGCTCTTTCAAATACACGCCGACCGTATCCGCGAAGTTCGTGAACTCGAAAGGCAACACGTCCGCCTGCGCCATCCGGGTCAACGCCACCGCGTGAACCTCCGCCAGCGCGCGGCCATACGCAAATTCCGGGTCCCCAAACTTCTCGTACCAGTCGAACGAATCGTAGATCGAATGGTAGGTGCCGAAAATCGGCGCGCGGAACGCCGTGTTGACTGACGCCACGGCCAGGTGGTCCAGGAACACCGTATAGTCGGACCCCGAGCCCAACGCTCTGATCCGCAAATCGCGCCGCGTATCAAGTTCCTTCTTCTTCTCGTCGTCGTCGCCGGCTTCCTCGACGGCCTTCTCCTTCATGACCGTCCATGCACTACGGCCGGAGTTGGGGTCTGTGATCGACTTCGCCACTTCGTTTAGAAACCGCTCCAGCGTGTGCGAACCCGCGAACGACAAAATCCCCGCCCGGTTGCTGTCCGTATTGAAATACGCCACCGTCTTCTCGCGAATCTCGTCCGCGTACTTTTCGCCCCATTCGGTCGAGCCGATCAAGCCCCACTCCTCCGCGTCCCAACTCGCGAAGATGATCGTTCGCTTGGGCCGCCAGCCCTGCTTGGTCATCTCGGCCAACGTACGCGCCGTTTCCATCAGCGCCGCGTTGCCGCTCACCGGATCCATCGCGCCGTTCACCCAGCCGTCATGGTGATTGCCGTAGATGATCCATTCGTCCGGATACTCGCTGCCGGGAATTTTCGCGATCACGTTGTAGCCGGTCGGAATCGTCCAGTTGAAAGCCACCTTGAGATGCACCTTCGCCGGCCCCGGTCCGATGTGATACGTCAGCGGCAGCGCGCCGCGCCACTTCTCCGGCGCCACCGGGCCACCCATGTTGCGCAGGATCGGCAGCGCGTCGCCCCATGAGATCGGCAGTACCGGAATCGTCGGTAGCGTCTTGGCCTCGGAAATCTCAAGCCGCCGCCCACCGGGCTCCGCGCCCCAGCCGGGCGTCAGCGGATCGCCCGGGTGGATCGGCATGTCCATCGTGCTGCCCCGCTGGACGCTCCACTTCGACCGGAAAGGCCCGTCCGGATACGCATCGCCGTGAAAAAACCCGTCGTCGCGCGGATCGGAGTAGATAATGCAACCGATCGCCCCGTGCTCAGCCGCCACCTTTGGCTTGATGCCGCGCCAGCCTCCCAGGTACCGCGCCAGCACGATCTTTCCTTTGACGTCGATCCCCAGCTCGTCGAGCTCCTCGTAGTCGGCCGGCATCCCGTAGTTGACGTAGACGATCTGGGCCGTCACGTCGCCGTCGGGCGAATACGCGTTGTAGCTGGGAAGCTGCCCTTCGTCTGACGAATCTTTGTCTTCGGGGATCGCCGGCTCCTGGAGTTTCGCGACGTAGCTTTCCGGGGCCAGCAGCTCGAGATGCCGCTCACGCGGCGTCGGCATCAGGCCTTCGAACTTATGAAACTCAGCGTCCAGCCCCCATGACTTGAACTTATCGAGGACATATTGAGCCACTTCCTCGCTCGCCTTGCTGCCCGTATGATGCGGCTCCTCCGACATCACTCGGATATATTCGCCCACGTTCTCCGCTCGCGGAACGGCCGCCATCTTGGCTTCCAGCGACCGCTGAGCTTTGGCCCTCTCAGCCGTGAACCCCCGAATCGCCCCGCTATTCGATTGACCAAAAACCGGCGCCGCAACCAGCCCCGCCAAAACAACCCAAAACCATCTCTTCATGGCAAAGCATTCTACCGGAGATGCAGGGAAGGAGGCGCACATGTAAATGTGCGCGTCAGCGGGCGTAGCCCGCGGCATGCATGGCACGACCGCGCTACCTCAGACCGGACGGCAACCCGCAGGGCCTACTGAACGGGGCCCAGATAGCGGTCGAGCCAGCTCAAAGTCTCCTTCACGGACTCGTTCCGCGGCGGATGATGTCCCGATTCGTAAACGACATGGCGCTTGTCGGCCTCGGGTGTCCCCAGCAGTCGGAAGACCCGATCGGGTCGGGTGACGGGGATTGAGGCCCCGCCACCCTCCCACACCACCGGACATACGGTTTTCCGTATCCGGCGGTTGAACCCAGCGGCCTTACGTTCGCGCCGCAAGATCCGATGGCATCACAAACCCGTAGCGCCGCAACGTTGCATTCGATAACGCTGTCTGCAACAGTCCGTTCGCCGCTATGCGCCAAGCGCCGCGACGTGCCGGAACCAGTTTCAACAACCGTTCCCCAATGCCCAACCGACGTAAAGCCCGCCGGCGTCCCGTTGCGCCATGCCAGCGCAGCCAGAAACATTTCCGTATGTGCCGCCGCACCCATCCTTCCAGTAGGAAAATCGCACGCCGTCGCTCCGCCAACCGGTAGTATCCCCACCAGCCGCGAACGTACCGCCGCCACTCGTCGCGTAACTGCCGACTCGTGACCGAGCGGTTGCCGCACCAGATCTCCCGCACCTTCCGTTTGAATCGCTCGACACTTTCCGGCGCTGCTTCCACCTGCCCCTGGCGGTTCAGACGAAACCCCAGGAACTTCCGCTCCCACGGCCTCCCCGCCCCGCTCTTGGCCTCGTTCACTTTCAGTCGCAGATGCTTTTCGATCCAAGCCGTGATCCCCGCCAGCACACGCTTCGCCGCCGCTTCACTGCCCACATAGATGTTGCAGTCATCCGCGTACCGGCAGAACCGTAGCCCACGTCTCTCCAGCTCCCGATCAAGCGCATCAAGGTAGATGTTCGCCAGCAACGGTGACAACGGCCCGCCTTGCGGCGTGCCCTCCGCGCTGCGCACCACCACCCCCTCCGTCAGCACTCCGGCCCGTAGATACCGGCCGATCAACCCCAGCACTCGCTTGTCGCGAATGACTTCCGCCACCCGCCGCATCAAAATGTCGTGATTGACCACGTCGAAGAACCGCGCGATGTCAATATCCACCACCCAGTCCTTGCCCTCGCGAACGTATCTTTGCGCCACTCGCACTGCGTCATGCGCACTCCGTCCCGGCCGGAACCCGTAGCTCGACTCGCTGAACCGCGGATCGAAGATCGGCTGCAGAACTTGCAGCAACGCTTGCTGCACCAGCCGATCTATTACCGTCGGTATCCCAAGCTGTCGCTTCCCCCCGCTCGGCTTCGGTATCTCTACCCGCCTTACGGGACTCGGCGTCCAACGCCCGGACACGAGTTTCGCTCGAATCTCCGTGCCGTGACGGCGAAAGTGAGGTTCGAGTTCTTCGGTCGTCATCTTGTCGATCCCCGCCGCGCCCCGCTTGCGTTTCACCGCCCGCAGAGCCCGTTCGAGGTTCTCCTCTCCGACCACCTGTTCCATCAGTTCTTCGTGCATTGCTTTCTTCGATGAGTCTCGCCGAACTTCGCCTCGTCGCCGCCGGAGGGAGGCCCATCCCGGTTCCACCGTTCCTGCCTGCCCCTGCTCCCCTTGCGTTCCCCCGATGGGGAAGGACCTTTCGGTCCGGGACTCCGGACTTCTTTCGGCTCGGTTCGAGTCGCTCCTCTCGCTTTGCTCCTTGGTTCTTCGGCCCTTCGCTCCGGCGCTATTACCCGCCTTCCTCGCTACTACGGCCTCTGCTGACTTCTCCTCCGCTCTCACCGAGGAGATCTCCCCAGGTAAGGTGCTGAATCTTTCCCTTCACACCGCCCGGCTCTACCGCGCACGTCTTCGGATGGACTTCGGGCTTCACGTTGGCTAGCACGCTTACCGCCCGTACACGGCCTCTCTGCCGATTCGTGTTCCTACGGTCAAAGGTTTGTTCCCCGCTTCCTTCAGCTTCACCTCGCGGCTACGCCTTGCGGTTCCCTACGGTTACCTCCATCAGTTCCCGGTCGGCTCCTTTCAGCCAACTAGATTCAGCCCATGCTGGGCACACTAGCGCGGACCCCGGCTTTGGGGTCCGCGGCTTTTCCGTCTTACAAAATCAGAACCGCGACCGTCTCATTCGGCCGGCTCCTTACTCCGGCTCCTCCAACCCCACCTCCCCCAACCGCCGCCGAGCCCCCACCAACCACTTCGGCGGACGCCCCCAATCGGAAATCGGTCGGAAATTCGGAAATCGTCGGAAATCGGGACAGCCTCAATTGCAGCTGAACCGCCGCGCAGAAACAGACTACAAGTCTCAATATATCAATCACCTACATCGATACCGAGTCTCTGGACCGCCAACAGCGAGCATGCGGGTGCAGGTAAGTAACTCGCTTGTAATCAATGATTTGACTACATAGTCGGCGCGCCGTCCATCCAAACCGAGGCTGTCCCGGTTTTTGATCAAAGGGGACGGGAGCCCTTTTTAAGTAACTATCACGACCGCATTTGGCCAAATCAGTTCGAGTTGTTCTTCGATGTGAGCGTCCCCCGCGGACACACCCGCGACGGATGCCGACAGAGCACGAAACCATGCAGGCGCAGTCCGCCTGCACTGTCGCATCAGCCGTGAGCTAACCCGCTCAACACCACCCGTCGCTTCTGTTGGGGTGGTCCACTGAGGTCAAACGGCAGAAGCCGCTGGGGCGCCCCAGCATTTTCATGCACGACCCGTTCTTTGACAACACGTGACAGGGCCAAAACCGCGAACGCAAGATCGAAATCCTTAATCCGTCCGCTCTTGCCCAAGCCGAGCCGGGAGAGACAACGACCGGTGCGCACCCGCAACCCGCTAATGAAACACACGAAAGGCCAACACACCCGCGCCGCCACAACAAAACGGCACAAAAAACGCCTCCAAGTGTGCCGTTTTGTGCCACGACAGCGACGGGAAGCGCCGAGCCCCAGCCCGCCAACAAATCACCAAACCAACCCAACCCAACGTCCCCAACCATCACAAACAAAACACTTACGACGCCGGACGCCACCCAACTCGCCACTCTCCAAGCCCGCGAAATGTCCCAAAACCGCCGTCCCCATGGGGCATTTTGGGACATTCGAAAAACCCCACCCTCTGTCGCGGCGGCCGCCGTCCCGTAAACTATTCCCGTGAGGCTCCCATGAACACACGCCTGCGAAAACTCATTCGAATCTCGGCGCTGGCCGCCGTAACCTCGCTGCCCGTGCTGGCACAAACGGAAGCCGAGGCCACGTCCATTCTGGAGCAGGTCCTGTCCGTAACGTCCGTCGGCGGAGTGGCCATCTCTCCCGACGGCTCGCGCGTGGCATACACGCTCACGCCTCACGACAGGAAAGGGAAAAGCCTGGGGTCCGAGATTCATATTGTCTCCACCCAGGGTGGGGCCGATCGCCGGCTGATCGATGGTGGCTCGCCTTCCTGGTCGCCCGACCGGTCCACGATCGCCTACTTCTCGTCCGCTGCCGGTAGCCGGCAAATCTGGACCATTTCCGCCGCCGGTGGGGAGCCTCATCAGGCCACTCAACACGAGGGGTACATGGACCGCTTTCGCTGGGGACCCGACTCGAAGCGCATCGCCCTACTCTTCCGTCGTGCTCACGAGGCGGACCTTCGGTTTCTGACCAAGGCGCCCCACCCGCTCATGCCGATCTTGGTCGACGGCAACAACCTGCCCATGAACCAGCTCGCAATCGTCGATCTCGAATCCGGCGTGACCGGGACGATCACTCCCCGCGGCTACAGCGTCGGCGGCTACGAGCAATGGTTCCCCGACACCTTTTCTTGGTCACCCGACGGCAAACGCATCGTCTTCACGAAACGCCCTCATGCCAAGGCCGGCGGCCATCTCTACGGCGACATCGTCTCCCTCACGCCCGGCGGCCAAGCCTCGCGCCTGCTCGTCGAGCAAGAGGGCATGGACGCCCATCCCGTCTGGTCGCCCGACGGCCGCCAAATCGCTTACATCTCGACCGAGCGCTACGATTGGGTGACCGTCTCGTACGTATACGTTGTGGACCCCAAAACGCTCGAGCGGCGCAAGATCACGCCCGACTTCGACGAGAAGATCAAGGATTTCTATTGGACGGCGGATAGCAAGCGAATCCTGTTCATCGCCGGCGACCGTACGGCGTCGCAAATCTACTCGGTTGACGTCGCGGCGGCCAAGGTCCAGGCGCTCACGAAAGGGAACGATTTCTACAGCGGGCTGAGTGTCTCGGGCAAGAGCGACTCAATCGCGTTCATCCGTCAGAACGCGACGACGCCCCCCGACGTTTACTTCGCGAGGTTGACCGACATGAAGCCGAAGCGGTTGACGGAAGCCAACCCGCGGATAAAGTCGTGGCCCCAGGTTCGAACCGAGGTCGTCCACTGGAAGAGTTTTGACGGCATGAAGATCGAGGGGCTGGTTCACTGGCCGCTGAACTATCGCGCAGGGCGGAAGTATCCGCTGCTCGTCGTCCCGCACGGCGGCCCTCACTCCGTCATGTCGAACACGTTTGTCAATGGCGAATACCGCATCTTCGCGCATCGCGGTTGGGCCGTTTTCCGCCCCAACTTCCGCGGCAGCGGACACTATGGCGAGAAGTTCCTGCGGGCCAACCTCGGCTCATGGGGCATCGGAGACTACCAGGATGTGATGAGCGGCGTCGATCATCTGATCGGCATGGGCCTCGCCGACCCCGAGAAGCTCGCGATGTCGGGTTCCAGCTACGGCGGCTACATGACGTCGTGGACCATTAGCCAAACGGATCGCTTCAAGGCCGCTGTCGTCGGTGCCGCCATTACAGACGTCCCCAGTTTCTTGCGGACAACCGATGTCCCCGAGCGCTTCGAGAGCTATCTCGGCAAAGACATTCACGTCTACCAACGCGGCTCGCCGATGACGTATGCGGACAATATCAAGACACCCTCGCTGATCTGGCACGGCGACGCTGACATCCGGGTCCCCGTCATGCAAGGCCGGCACCTCTACACTACCCTGCTCAAGAACGAAGTCCCCGTCGAGTTCATCATCTATCCGAATGAGCCCCACGGCCTGCGGAGCGTGCTCAACCGGCGCGACCTGCTGCTCCGCAAGATCCGCTGGTTGCACGGCTGGGTGATCGAAGGCAAGCGCCCGGAGCCGGTCATTCCGGAAAGACCTAAGTAACTGACCTAGCTGCTATGGCGTAGCGGGTCCGCGACGGAGCGCTTGAGCGGCTCCAAGAGCGCTTCCTCGGTGTGGTCGAAGCGGATTGGCGTGATCGAGATGTGGCCGTCGCGAATGGCTGCGTAGTCCGTCCCGGGCTCGGCATCCGTCAGCGGCACCTCCTCGTGCATCCAGTAGTATGGCCGTCCATGAGGGTCGCTGACCTCGACCATCATGTTCCGCGAGATTTTGCGGCTCTGCCTCGTGATTCCAATGCCGCCGTTCCACGGATGAGGTACGTTGACGTTAAGCGCCACGCCGCTAGGCAAACCGTCTTCGATCACCTTCGCGGCCAGCCGCGCCCCAAACTCGGCGGTGGCTGAATAGTCGATGTCGGTGCGGGCGTTCACCGAGAGAGCAATGGCCGGGATACCGTATTTGGCCGCTTCGGCGGCCGCGGCGACGGTACCTGAGTAGTAGATGTTCTCGCCGAGATTAGGTCCGCTGTTGATGCCCGAGATGGTTAGATCCGGCCGAAAGCCGAGGATCTGACTTACCGCCATCATCACGGTATCGGCGGGTGTGCCATCGACAGCGTAGCGCCGAATGCCCTTCGTTTCGTACCGCAACGGCCGCCGCAGGGTGATCGCTCGGCTGGTCCCGCTCTGCTCGGTGAGCGGCGCAACAACGTAGAGTTCGCCCAGGTTCGCCACAGCCGCTTCGAGTGCATGCAGACCCGGCGCACCGATGCCATCGTCGTTCGTCAGTAGAATGCGAATCATGTAGCGGGCGGCTCAGGCTTTGCCGAGCAGCGCAAGGATGTCGCGCAGCTCTTTCTTGATGCCGCTCAAATCGAGCCCGCCGTCGTCCGGCTGGGTGGCCGCGAATGGCAGTCCCGGTTGCCCGCGCTTCGATGAAGCGCTCTTCTTCTTTCGAGAGCGCGCCCGCATCGCCTTGCGGGCGCCGGCGATTGTGTACCCCTCGTCGTAGAGCAGGCGCTTAATTTCGAGCACCGTCTCAACGTCTTTGCGACGATACTGACGCTGCCCGCTTGAGGTTTTCTTGGGTGAGAGGGAAGGAAATTCTCCTTCCCAAAAACGCAGAACGTAGGCTTCGACGCCGGCCAGTTGACTCACATCCCCGATGCGAAAGAAAAGCCGATCGGGGATTTGGGGAGTCTCCTGCTCCGACATGAGGCCTTATCGTACCAGACCTCCTACGCGAATGAGCACGGTGTTCTGTCCCTTGGGTAACAGGACAGCCCAGTGATTTCGGCCCTTGAGAATCGGTACTTCCCGTGCTTTGCCACTCACGGTGATGCTGTCGGGTTCGAGGTTCAGCAGCGCGACCGCGCGGCTGGGGGAGCGATAGCTAAATCGCAGCTCGGAAGAGTGAACAGAGACGTCTAGGAGGTCCGCAGTCAGGCGCAAAAGCCTGAGCGGCGGATGCTCGGCGGCCGCCGAAACCGTGTGGCGGCCGGCAGGAAGCCAGACAGTGACTCCATCAGACGCGGGCCACAGCCAGCCGTCCACTTCGACGGGGCCGGGTTGCCAAAGGCCGATGGGGTGGACCGTTTCGACCAGCAGGCCCTTTCCCGTCTCGCGGGCGGTGACGCCGGCAACGGCGTTCGGCAGCAGGGCCCAGTCGGGTCGCGAAACGGAATGTTCGAAATAGAGCAAGACCTGTGAGAACGCTTCTCCGGCGGCGTGGAGCAGCCGCAGCAATTCCCCGCCGACCTGCTTCCTCGTTGGATATGTTTGCTGGTAACGCTCGACGATATTGATGTCGACGGCGAGTTGCTCGGGATCGGAAGTCAGAGGCCGGTAGCGCGAAGCGATGTCGGTGTAACGGCTGGGACCCCGGTCCCAGAGCGTGGCGGGATCTTCGATCACAAGACGGAAGCCGTATTGCTCTGCAAGCGGCAGGAGCGAGGCGGCGTCGGCTCCGAGATACTCCTTCATCCGCGGATCGAGGCGATCGTCGATCTGCGTCACCATCAGGTCGAGATCAGGGTGGCGGGTGCGCAGGAATCCCAGCCACTCTTCTTGGAGCCGTAGCGTCAAAGCGCCGCGGTACTCGGCAAAGCTTTTCCATGCCTGCTGGTTGCGGCTCCAGAATAGCGGAGAGTCTTCAGCGAAAAGTTGCAGTGGATCCACTCCGTGCTGCCGCTGGTAGTCGTCTCGGACCCAGGCATTCATCGGGGTGAAGCGCGCTGGATTCGCCGGCCCGTGCAGCGACTCGAAATAGAGTTCGGCCAGATTGACGCCATCCCAGTCGTGCCGGCCGAGAAGCTCGTGAACGGTCTCGGTGGCCCGCGCAGAGCACCTGGGTTCGGCGAGGTTCACGAGCTTTCGCCAGTCGAGGCGGGCGTCTTGCAGTGCCGCCGTCTGCTCCCGACACTCCGGATGCTCGGCCCAAAAGGCTTCGCTGACGTGCGGGAGTTCGAGCCAGGCGTAAGCGAGAACGCCCTCTCGGTGACAGGCCGTGATGAGTTGATCGAGATAGTCCTCGCCCCGGGGTTCAGGTCCGGTGAAATGCCATGCCGCGATGTGCAGCGCTTGTACACCGCCCTGGCGCCAGCGCCGCGCCATGTAGTCAAGATCGACCCGTTGGCGGTACGACGAGTCGAAGAATACGTGCCGCCGGTCGTCCCGGAAGGGGAGTTGCAATCCGAGATTCACGAGCGCGTGGAGCAAGTAAGGGTAGTGCTCGTAGCCTTCCGCGCCCGGGTCAGTGGCCGCCCAGAGCACGGCGCCGGAACCTTGGCGGAGACCGGCCAGCAGTGGAGCCGCGGTTCGTTTCTCACGCGTGAAAATGGTCGCCTCGCCGGGGACCTCGTAGACCGGAATGTCGCGCGGATGCTCCCAGACAATACGCAAGCCGGGCTCGCGTTCCTCCACGATACTCGCCACTTGAACGGATTGACCGGTAGGTTGAAACCCGAGTCGTACCGCGGCCGGATCGTCCCCAATCAGAATGCGGAATCGGGCCGGTCCGCGCGTCGGTTCAACGCCAACGGCATTCAGCAGGACTCGCCACACGGACGGATCGGCGACCTGTACCGTCAGGTCCGGCCCGGCGCCGGCATCAGAACCGCGAGCCCAAACGGTGGGCGCGAACGACAGAACGAGCAGAAGCCACCAGGCACTCGTGGCGCAGCGCTTTGCGGGAGAGCGTCGCGCTATGCGCGACCTCACCCATGGCTGACTACATCGCAAACGAGTACCAAAGCCCGATCCGAATGTCGAAGTAGTTCGGCCGGTACGGATTCCCCATATTCTCCAGGTAGACACCTCGCACGACGCTGACCGAGAAGTCCATCGGTGGGGAAACGCCGGGGATTCGCATTCGAAATCCCGGCCCGGTTTCGAAGTAGTTGGCCCAGTACGAACGGTTGGCGTCAGATGTGAGATTGAGGTTCCAGAAGACCTGCGCGTTCAGATCGCCTCGCGGCCGTAGCCGGTAGCCGGGCTTCAGTTGCAGGTAGCCGATGACGTTGTCGTTGAAGCGGCTTAAGTAGACGCCGTCGACATTGGCTTCGATGAAAGCGCCGGGCCGCGGCGAGCCCAGAGTCGGCCCCCACGCGCGGAACAGGTTTGCACCGCCGCGGTAGTCGGGGCCGACTCGTGGGACGTCGGGGGGACGATCAGATAGATAGTTGAAGGCCTCGCCGGCCTCCGCCCAGAACGTCAGGCCGTGGCGGGTCGACGTGCGGAGCCCGACACCGGCGATCACGGAGCTTTCCGAGAGAAACTGCGGCAGCGGATCACCGCTTTGCCGGCGGGCGTCGCCCACAAACCGCAACGAGAGATACGGGCGTACGGGTAGGCGGTCGAACCGGAACTCTGTCTTGATCTGGGCGTATTGAAAAGCGTCTTTGAAGCGACTTGAGAAGAAGGGGAACATCCAGGCGGTTGTGGTCACGCGCCGGAACTGTCCGACAAGGTTGTCGTAGCTCTGGCGGCCTTGCCCGGCAATAGCGGCGTTGGAACTTGTTGAGGCGCGCTGGAACCAGCGCAGGGCTTCGCGGTCTTGCTGGAGCAAATTGTGGACGATGCCGAGCTTGAGGGCGACTGCGTCGTCATCGGGGTCGAGCTTGTACGCTTGCAGGAGCTGTTCGCGCGCGTCTCTGAGATAACTTGCTTCGAGACTGCGCTCGCCCAACTCACGGTGGGGCCGCGCTCGCGCTGAGTTGATCTCTTGGAGTTTCTCGCGTGCTCGCCGTGCGACGTCTTCGTCCGTGCTGTTGCGGGCGCGTTCGAGTAGCTCGACGGCCGCCGATTCATTCTTGCGCTCCAGATAAAGAAAAGCGAGTTGCGCCGCCGCCAACAAGTCGTCGCTGTCTTGCTGGACTACCAGTTCGAACTCCTTGCGCGCTTCTTCCGCATTGCCGACGGTGAGCCAAAGGTAGGCGAGATCCCGGCGCAGCGCGGTGTCTTGCGGATTCAGCTCGAGCGCGCGCCGGAACTCGGCCGCGTATGGGTGGCGCTGCGGCAGGTGGTCTTTTGCCTCTTCAGCGATGCGGATTTCATCGGACCGCGAGGCCAGAAGCCAAGCGCCCGTGGCGCCGTCGCTGTCGCCCGCGGCTTGGCGGGCGTCGGCCAGCTTCAGTAGGATCGGGTCTCGTGATTGTTCCGATGGGATGAGCCATGCCGCCAGATAGCGTTCGACGGCGCGTTTGGGTCGGCCGTGTTTCTCGTAGAGAGTGCCGAGTTCGAGTTGCGCCGAGCGGTTGACAGGATCGTCCCGGATGACGGCTTCCCAACGTGCGATCTCGTGGGTCAACTCTTGGTCGATGCGATCGTATGTACCGCGGGCCGTCGCGGCTACCCGCGGGTCGGTACTTGTACGCAAGCGCCCGAACGTTTCGAAGGCCCGCGCTTGTTCGCCGATCTCGTAGAGTAGAAAGGCGAGTTCGAGCGCGGTATGGCCATCTTCCGGAGAGAGGCGGACGGCGTGCTCGAACATTTCGCGCGCCCATGTGGCCTCGCCGATCTTGAGATAGGTATAGCCGAGTTCCTTGCGAATCGACGCGGTTCGCGGAGACTGCTTTACGGCATCCTGGAAGCGCAAGATGGCCGTTTCGTAGTCTTTGGCGGCGAGCGAAGCGTATGCAAGTGTTAGCGGTTTCGCTGTTGGATCGCCCGGGGTGGCCGCACCCGATGGGTGTTCGAGTTCACGAAGGCCTTGGCGTCCGACTGCTCGAAGGTTCCCGTCATCGGATTGAGCCGCTGCCGCGAACCACGACTTGGCTCGCTTAAGATCGCCCCGTGCGCTGGTAAGAGAAGGCGAGATCGAGCACGATGCGAATATCGGGCGGCGTATGGACGAGAACTTGCTCGAAGACTTGCTGTGCCTGCCCCTCCTGGCCGGTTCGGAGGTAGGCATAACCGAGTTCGCGCCACGCGGTTTCGCCCCGAGGACGCCCCTCCGCCGCAAGCTGGAACCAATGCACCGCACCGTCATCGTCGCCCGCACGAAGCGATCGATAACCTTGTTCGAGTGGATCGGGAGCGGGATCCGAAATCTGCGCGGCTAGCGGTAAGCAGGCCAGCACGGCGAGCCACAGTAAGGCCGCCACGGCGTTCGTCGGAGGGAGTTTCTATAAGACCATAGGCTTTCTCGAAATGCAAGTGCCTGTGTGCCTGTGGGTAAGATGCGAGCGAGTCTATTTCCATTGGTATCGAAGCAGATTGCGGGCCGCCGCAGTCTGAACGCGCGACAGAATGTCGGCGACCCGGGATCAGGACGTGATTCTGGGGCCCTTTGCGCCGGGGATGCCGGACGAGCCAGTGAAGCCGGAAGCGAGTTGGCATCACCTGCAGCAGGCGTGCGCGTTGCGGAAGCAGGGTGGGTGAATGGGGGAACCCCCAGAGGCCGCACATCCGGCGATCTCACGGTTTGCGTGAGACGAGGAATTCAAGAAAGGGCGCGAGCGTTTTGCCGGACAACTCTTGACCGCTGACCAACTTGATGAAGTCTCCCTCCGGAACATCGGGCTTTTCGCCATGGTATTCCAAGGCGTCGACCGCGAGGGTCAACAAGCCGGCGTGCTCCTCAACGATGCTACCCGACGGCGATCCGGGTGGTTTCACCGCGAAGAGAATCGAGTGCGACTCAAGAATCTTCCGCTGCGGTTGGGGTCATCGGGATGGTCTAGTGTCCGGCTGCCGTGATCCCCGTGAACGATGACGAGCATTGAGTCGAGCAGGCCCGCTTCCGACAGCCGTTCGAATAACTCGTCAAGCATGCCATTTAAGTACAGCACCTGTTGGGCGTAGCCGCGGTGGTCCGCATAGTAGTCATTGGTCTCTTCGTTGAATGTGACGCCGCCCGTATTCCCCCGCCATTCGGTGACCGGAAGCACACCGTCGGGATCGTAGACGTAGGGATCATGCGGAATCAGGAAGTGACCGAGATGCACAACTGAATCGGCTCCCCTGAGCACGTCATTCAACAACATTTGCCACGGTTCGGTAAACGAGAAGGTCGACAGCACGGCCTTGTGGTATCGAGGCCACACTTGGCCCGTGACAGCGCCCAATCCGCCGAAACTGGCATTTGCCTGGGCGGCGGCGATAGCAAAAAAGCGGTCTTGCCAAGGCATCGTGACGCTCTTGAGGTTCCCAATGCTGTTGCCGGGGTACTCGACGCATTGGCGCACCTGTGTGGGTTTTCCGCACAGAGGGAAATAGTCTGTGTAGTAAGCGTTTCGCCGATAGCCTCGGGCGGCGAATAGATCATAGAGTTCGCTTGTTTTCGGGCTGGTCTCGCGGGACTCCGAGCCAAGTCGGCCCAGGCTGAGGAGGCTGGAGAGCGTCTGTACCGTATAGGAATAGTTACTGTAGGCATTCTCATGGATCGTGAAGCCGTATTTCAGAAATGTGTTTCGAGTGGATTCCGCCGCCAGGACCGACAGCTCGAAGCCTGCAGGGAATCCGGGGCGGGCGCCCCATGTAGGCGTCGAGTATCAGATAGAGCACTGCGCGTGGGCGCTGAGAACCTGCTGGCGTCGTCGCGGCCGGCGCACCTTCGAAGCTGTATCGGCGGAGCTTGCTCGGTGAGATCAAGCCCTCGACGATACCCGTCGAGAAAACCGCCAACTGGAAAACGAGGAGAATCCGATAGAAGTTCTCCCTAAGAAAATAGCGGAGCCCGAGCAAGCACGTAGCCAGGATCAAAGCCGACCAGCGCATCCGAGCGGATTCGAACACCGGCAGAGCAGCTTGGAGCTGAGGTGCGTAGGCAAGAACAAGCACCACGATCCCGCAGAAGTCGAAAAGTCGGGGCCGGCGGCTGATCCCCGCAATGAGCAGGCTTAGCGAGAGAGGGACTCCGATTACAACCACGACTTCGATTCGGGGAAGGAGGTACTCGTTGTAGAGCAGGAACTGCAAAACCGGGAGAACGAGGACAGATGCGAGAACGCTGGATCGACCGACCCACTGATTCAGGTCTAAGGAGAGCATCGGGCGGCGCCCCCCTGCCGCGGCAAGACGCCACGAGCCTGCCGAAGGATCGGGACTGAGCGTCGTATGTCTTCCTCCTTGTCGAATCCGCACGCGGGTCACTCTACCATGCCCCGACGTCCCTGCTCGGCCACGTTGCCGGGCGGTGCGCCTGATGCTGCGCGATTTCCCGCGGGCCACGGCCTTTCGGCGGACCCGGAGCAACTCGGTGAGGGGGAATGGGTGCGGCGTATAGCGCCGAGAACACGAAACTCAAGCACCACGTTGCGCTTGTAACCTGACGATGGAATTCGGGACAATGGCCGCTGGGTTCCCATGAAGCTAACCACTCCTTCACGTCGTGACTTCCTTGCGTCGACCGCACTGGCGGGACTGACGCTTTCCTCGTGCGGCGGTCCCCGGATGCCGAGCTACTTTCTGTCTTTGTTCGAGGCGGATGTGACGCCGCCGGCGGAGGGGCATCCGTTCCTGGCCGGGCGGGTTTCGCGATCTGTCGTTGATCCCCTTTTCGTGCACGGCTTTGTGTTGCAGGGGGCGGGGCAGCCGATCGTTTTGGGTGCCGTGGATTGGTGCGAGATTCGTAACGAGTCGTACGAGGCGTGGCGGTCGAAGCTGGCCGAGGCGGCGGGAACGGTGAAGGAGCGGGTGCTGGTTAGCTGCATTCACCAGCATGATGCGCCCTACACGGACCGCGTCGCTCAGGGCTATTTCGAGAAGCACAACGTGCCGGGAGCGATCTGTGTCCCTGAGTTTGAAGACAGGATGATTGAGCGGGTGGCGTCCGCCGTGAAAAGTAGTCTGGACGAGCCGCGGCCGATCGACCGTATCGGGCTGGGGCAGGCGAAGGCGGAACAACTTGCGTCCAACCGCCGCTACGTGCGGGACGACGGTACGGTGTCGTGGGGAAGGGGCAGCACGACCCGCGACCCGGCGATTCGTGCGCTTCCGGACGGCATCATCGATCCGTATGTGAAGACGATCAGCTTCTGGTCGGGTGATGAGGCGCTGGCGGCGTTGAGTTGTTATGCGACGCATCCGATGAGCCACTACGGAGAGGGCGATATCTCGGCGGATTTCGTGGGGATGGCGCGGGCTCGGCGGCAGAAAGATACGCCCGGCGTGAAGCAGATTTACGTGTCGGGGTGCAGCGGGGATGCGACGGTCGGCAAGTACAACGACGGGAGTAAAGAGAGCCGGCCGATTTTCGCCGAACGCTTGCACAAGGCGATGGCCGCCGCCTGGGAGGCGACGGAGACGTTTCCGATTGAGGAACTTGAATTTCGCAACGTCCCACTGCGTATGGCGCCTCGGGAATCGCCGGGCTATTCGTTGGACGAGTTCAAGAAGACAATTGCCGATGAGTCGGCGGAAGCCATAGACCATACAACCGCTGCTTTGGGACTGAGTTGGCGGGAGCGATACGACGCGGGACATGCGATTGATGTTCCGGCGCTGGACTTCGGGCGGGCGCAGATTGTCCTCATGCCGGCGGAGTCGTTCGTGCAGTATCAGCTTTGGGCGCAGGAGATGCGGCCGGATTCATTCGTGATGGTGGTGGGCTATAGCGAATGCGCTCCGGGGTATATCCCAACCGCGAAGGACGCCGAGGAGGGATACAACGATCACTACTGCTGGGTGGCGTTTCCGGAGTGTGAGGATGCGATGCGGGAGGTTCTACGAGCGGCGTTGGGGGCGGACGCGAAGGGTTAGGAGCTGCGGGCACGGCATGCCGTGCCCCTACGTTTACTTCTGGGAGGTTGCGTGCCGAGACCGATCATTCCAATGCGCAGAGCATTGGTTTTGGTGCATGGCTAGTTCGTGAGTTGGACGGGCGATACGAAGTCATCGGGTTTGACGGCCAGCAGGGACGCCTCGAGCTTGTTGACGACCTTCTCGGCGGTGTTGCCGATGAGCAGGCCGGAGATGCCGGACCGCGCGACGGTGCCCATCACCACCAAATCCATTTTCTTCTGGCGAACGATGCGCGGGATCACGACGGCGGGGTCACCTTTGACGATGTGGATGAATCCTTGCCTCAACTCTACGCCGAGGCCGGCCAGGAAGGTTTTCAATTGATCGCGGCAGAGTCTCTTTTGCTCCTCAATGTAGATGTCGAGTTCTTTTCGGCGTAGCCCGGTGTGCCCACTGAGCGGACCCTCGACGAACGCGTTCCAAGCATGGACGACGTGTAAGTCGGCTTTCTCCCAGATGGAGAGGGAGGTGGCGAGTTGCATCACGTTGGCATTGACCGCGTCGCGCGCGGCGTCTCCCGGAACCGGGTCCACGCAAGCCAGGACGCGTTGGCGGCGGCGCGCTTGGCTGGGGCGCACTAACTCGACCGGGCAGGGGCAGTTTCTCAGCAGCTCCATGGCGGTGGAGTCAACCTGGTGGAGGAGCCCCCGCAGATGCACGGTCTTCATGACCAAGCTGTGGTTGTTGCGCACGACTTCGCGGACGATCTCGACGAAGGGTTTGCCGAAGAGTATTTCTACTTCCGTCTTGATGCCGGACTGCTTCGCTTTGGCAAGCTGCTTCTCGAGGACCTCTTTCTTTTTTTCGGCGATGACGCTGGGCACGATCCATGGCGGCGGGTTGAAGCGGGGATGGAGCAAGGGTTCGTCGGGGACGACGTCGACGACTTTGAGCCGGGCGCCTGTCGCGGCGGCGAGTTTCTCGGCGCGGCGGAGGGCGTGGTACTTTCCAGTCTCGGTGCTTGCGTAGACCAGGATTTTCTTGAATCGTTTCATCGTGTGTCCTACCTTGATCTTCGCCATGACGTGTTCCGCGGGTCAAGCGGACTTCCCCTGGAAGAAGAATCGGCGGCGGAGCGCGGAATCTTGCGGGCTGGGTGGTAGTTTGTCTCGTCGAACCGCTCGGTATTCTATAGTGATTGCCCATGACGACTGAATCATCCTCTTCGAACCAACCGGTAGCGATCGTGACCGGCGGGAGCCGCGGTATCGGGCGAGCGATCGCCGTCGACTTAGCGCGGACACATCGCGTGATCGCCACCTACCGGGGGCGCGAGGATGCGGCGCGGAGTCTGCGGGAGGAAACAGGCGCTGAGATTTTCAAGATCGACTTGGCGAGCCGCGAGGATCGAGAGGGCTTGCTGGCGTTTTGCAGGGAGAGGTTCGGACGGTTGGATCTGCTGGTGAACAATGCCGGTATGGCTCCCCGCGAGCGTCGGGACTTGCTCGAAGCCACGGAAGAGAGTTTCGACGAAGTGCTCAATGCCAACCTGAAGGGGCCGTACTTTCTGACGCAGGCGGCGACACGTTGGATGAAGGAGAACGGCTCGGGGCGGGTGGTGTTCGTGACGTCGATCTCGGCCTATACGTCGTCTCCGAATCGCGGTGAGTATTGCGTTTCCAAGGCGGGGCTCAGTATGGCCGTCAAGTTGTTCGCGGACCGGTTGGCGGGCGATGGCGTGACGGTGTTCGAGATTCGTCCGGGGATCATTCGTACCGATATGGTGGCGCCGGTGGTGGAGAAGTACGAAAAGCTTGTGTCGGATGGGCTGTTGCCGCAGAATCGGTTGGGGACGCCTGAAGACATTGCTGGGGCGGTGCGGGCGATTGCCGAGGGGAGTTTAGATTACTCGACGGGGCAGGTGCTGGATGTCGATGGGGGTTTTCATTTGCGGCGGTTGTAGTCGCCCGCGAGGATGTCGACGCCGATCGCATCGTGGTCGGAGAGGGGTGGTTGGCGGCCTTCTCGGAATTCGTGAAGGACTATAGGGTCGCAGGCCTTTAAGCCGCGAGTGGCGAACCAGTCGATTTTCAAGGGACACTTGCCGTTGTGATTCCGCAGAGCCCAGCGGATGAAAGCGAAGCACCAGGCGGGCACCCATTCGCGCAGGTTCTTGTGCGTCTTGACGTCGTCGACATCGTAAGACGTGGTGTATTCCCCGAGACGGTTGCAGCCGCGGAAGTCGAATCCCCGGGATTCGAGCAGGCCGAACAGTTCCCGCTCGAAGCGGTTGTAGGGTCGCAGATAGTGATTTTCGATGACGTTGTCAGCGCCCATGAAGACGCGCAGCCAGAAGCCCATGATGGCGTGGAAAGCGCGTGAGGAGTTGTAGGTTGTTGTGTTCCAGTCCCCGCCGATGATGACGGGGTTGTCGCCGGTCAGACCGTCGAGTACGTCGCGCATTTGGTCGCGGCGATGGGGCTGGCTGGATTGGGCGTCGAGATGGACGGAGACGGCGGTTGTTGTCTGACCAGGGAGTTTGACGTCGGCGACGAGGGCGGTCTGTTGACCGAGGCGTTTCTCGCGGCCGGCCATTTTGTCCTTGCCGTTCTTGAGCGGGATGCTCCTTACATTGGAAAGCGGGTAGCGGCTCAGGATGGCATTGCCGTGCAGGCCGAGCTGATTCGCGTCTTCGACGTCGTACTCGATGCCGGCGCCCTTCGAGAGATTCACATAGCAGGGCGCGAAGGCGTAATGCATGCCGAGTTCGCGGGCTAGTTCGCGGGCAACGTGGCGGTTGCCGGAACGCGCCATCCCCACGTCAGTTTCGGTTAGCAACAGAACGTCACAAGAGGTTAGATAGGCGTGTGTCTGGAGGGCCTGAAGCTGGCCATCGAGTTGAATGCCGCGCTCCAGATTCCATGCCAGGAAGCGATAGCGCTCGCGGGCGGGCGCCTCGGTGGTTGCGAATGTGTGTGCCTCGGCGGATTCGAGTACGCTCGACGCGGCCTGCGCGAGTTCCTTGTACAAGGGGTGTCGGAGCAGATCCGGCGTATTGCGGCATTGCGCGAGTTCCGGGAAGTGAGGCATCAGCTTCTCACGCAGGATTCGATAGGTTTCCAGTCCAGACGGCGCGATTCGAGGCTGTTCCACGCTCATTTTGATTTTGGGGGGAGTCTCGAGAAGACTCGGAGGGGCTAACCAGTCATTTTACCTGCCCGGCGTTCTGTGACATCGGCCTTTGGCGGATGTCAGGCGCGCTCAGCGCGACCGGGGGACGCAGCCCTACACCAAACAGGGGTTGGTCGCCAAAGTGAAGGCGCTGAGGGTTAGGGGAAAAGGCCTATTGGATTCGATCGCGACCGGCAGGTACGATCGAAGCTCTATGCTAGAATCGAACGTCGTTACGCCGATATCCGCAACGATACAGCCATTGAGTGAGCCGCTCTTGCAGAGTGAACCGCGGCGTGACGCACAACATACATCCCTGGCTTCGGTCGCGCTGATCGTAGTCAGTACGCTCATTGGCGCCGCGGCCCAGATCCTCTTGCGATTCGGGGCGGACAAGTTGGGTGACGCGGGCTTGGCGGGGCTCCTCACGAACTTTCCCCTGATCGGCGGCTACGCCTGCCTGGCCGTGAACACGCTGCTGGTCGTGATCGCGCTGAGGGGCGGTCAGCTCTCGGTGCTCTATCCGATCATCGCGCTTACGTATGTCTGGGTGACGATTCTGGCGCCAATCTATTTCCACGACGCCATCAACGCCTCGAAGGTCATCGGGCTCGCGCTGATCATAGCGGGTGTCTCGTTCATTGGATCGGAGAGCGGCAAATGACGACACCATCTACTTCGATTCTGCTGGTGCTTGCGGCGAGCTTGATTGGTTCGGTGGCCATGGTTTTGCTGAAGCTTGGGGCGGATCGTCATCGGGACAAGCGGGCGCTGATCGAGTGGCTGACGCCGATCGGAGGGGGCATTGCGCTGTTTCTTGCTTCCTCCGTGCTCTATGTGCTGGGGATTCGGAACGGCAGCCTGACGGTGCTATACCCGATGGTCTCGCTCGCTTATGTATGGGCGTTGCTTTGGGGGCGATTGTTTTTCGGTGAATCTTTCAATCGCAATAAGGTGGTGGGACTGAGCCTTGTTATCTTGGGTGTGTTCTTCATCGGGCTCGGGAACGGCTAAACGACGATTTCCTCCGTTGGGGCCGGGCACGGCATGCCGTGCCCCTACATTTCCCTTCGCCGCTTTTTTTGGTAAACCTTATTGGAACGGAGTAGCGCACACCTTGCGTCCACACCGCTTCTTGCGATCCCCTATGAAGATTATCAAGGTTGATACAGCTTTCTATCGTTTTCCCGCTCACCGTCGAATTGTCGACGCGATCCAGGAGTTCACCCATATGGAGGTGATCTCGGCGACGATCCACACTGACGAGGGATCGTCGGGTATCGGCTATGGCTATACGATCGGGCGCGGCGGAAGGGCTGTGAAGGTGTTTCTCGATGACGAGTTCGTGCCTCTGATTCTTGGCGAGGATCCGGCCGATATCGAACGGATCTGGGAGAAGATGTGGTGGGGGCCGCACTGGGTAGGGCGCGGCGGTATCGCGTCACTGGCGATGGCGCCGATCGATATCGCTCTATGGGACCTAAAGGCGAAATTGGCGGGACTGCCGCTGTATAAACTGCTGGGCGCGTATCGCGATCGGATGCCGGTTTACGACACGGACGGCGGCTGGCTCAATCACACGCAGGATGAAATCGTACGCGAGGCGGGTGAGCTTATTGACAAGGGTTTTACAGGAATCAAGGTGAAAGTCGGCAAAGAGAAACGTTCAGAAGACGTGGCGCGGCTGAGGGCGGTCCGTGAGACGATCGGACCGGACGTCAAGCTGATGACGGACGCGAATCTGCGCTGGACAGCGGCTGAAGCGATTGCGCGGGCGCGCTTGTTCGAGGAATTCGACCTGTTCTGGCTTGAGGAGCCGATCGAAGCCGATGATGTTCTGGGTCACGAGAAGCTGCGGCAGAGTACGCGAATTCCGATTGCGCTGGGTGAGAGCCTCTACAACCGGCACGTCTTCAAGGAGTACCTTGCTCGCGACGCCGTATCGATTCTTCAGCCGGACGTCGGACGGGTGGGCGGAATCACGGAATGGTTGCGGATCGCCAACATGGCGCATAGTTTCAACGTCAACGTGTCGCCGCACTTCTTGATGGAACTGCATATTCATACCACGTGCGCTGTGCCCAATGCGTTGTGGGTGGAGCACATCCCATTTCTCAATCGGTTTGTTGTGGAGCCGCTGCGGATCGAGGATGGATATGCTTACCCGCCGGAGACGCCGGGACATGGGTTGGCGTTTGATGAAGAGAAGGCGCGTCCTCATTTGGTTGAGGCGCAGTCGTGGACTGGCTAGCGAGGTGGTTCGCCTGGGCCGGATCCTTAGGTCGGGAAGCTGTCGTGTGTGTGGCGGCTGCCTTCGCGGTTTCTTAGCGCAGACTCGGAGGCTGTGAAAAAATCGGGGCTCTGGGCTTGTTCGGTGGGCACTCGCGGAGAGGGTGGGGACCGCTTGCTCACGCGCGCGGCACGGAAAGAAAGGTCATCGTCATGCTTCGAGGCGCTGGTAAGCGTGTTCGATGTTGAGGTTGATGGATTCCTGGAGGGGCGGCGGGTCGGAGAAGTTGGGCCGGTACTTCTTGGCATTCGCGGACAGGAAATCGCCGTAACCGTCGGCGGATAGCGATCGCAACGAGGGGGTGGTGATCGTGCGCTGTAGGTCAGGCACACTCTTCCCTTGCGCTTTGCCCTCGGCGACGCGCTGGGTTAATTCCTCAACGTAGTTTCGGAAGTTCGTCATGCGGCCGCGGCCGGTTTGTACGGGGCCGTGTCCGGGGAGGAGGCGTGTAAAGTCGAGTGCAGCTACCTGATTGATCGTCGCGGGCCACTGGCGGGGATAGCCATCGCCGATATAGGGGAAGAAGCCGTGGATGAGATCGCCGGTCGCGAGCAGTTTGTCGCGAGGGCTGAGAACGACGACATCTCCTCCGGTATGCCCGCGGCCGTGGAAGCTTAGGTGCAGCTCGCGGTCCGCATCTTTAAGGACGTAGGTGCGGTCGAACGTTATCGTCGGGACGACAAGCTCGAAGGCCGCCATCTCCGTGCGATAGGCCTCGAGCTGGCGGACCTGGTCCTCATAGAACTCCCGTTCCGGCGCGCCGACGGCATCTCGCTGCTTCTTGCGAGCTGTCTTGATGAAGACGGGCACGTCGTTCTGAATCTGAAGGCGGATGCGCTTCTCGGTTTCACGTTCGATCGACCGGCGGGCGCTGCTGCTCGAAACGATGTCGAGAGGCGAGAACGCGTCACGGTAGGCGGACGTGCCCTGTGCGTGGTCCCAATGAAAGTGAGTGTTGATGATGTAGCGGACAGGCTTGTCACTCACTTCACGCTTGATCTGGGCGATGAGGGAGGCCGCCGCGGAAGCCTTGGAGTGAGTGTCGACGACGACGAGGTGAGTTGACTGTTCGAAGATGGTCGCGTTGCAGTTGATGAGCGCGGCCGGCCGGGCAAGGCAGGAGAATACGCCGTCTTCGACCTTCTGAATATCGAAGAGCTTCGGGTCCGCTGTGCGCGATTGCGCTTGTGCGATGGCAGCGCGGACGACGCTGAGTTCGGTCAGGGAAGCTCCGGCCCAGCCGGCGAGGAGAGAACCAAGAAAGCCCCGCCGCGAAACGTGGGTGTGATTCTCTATGTGAGAGCACATCGAACCCTCCTTTCGGCGGACTAAGCGGTGGACGCCATCTTGGCCCGGACGCGTTCGCCGAGCGCCTTTATCATTCCGACGCACTCGGTACGAGCGTCAAGCAAGCCGGCCGGGGTTACTTTACCGGCCTTCATGTAGTCGAGAATGACTTGCTCGGCGCCGGCGAACTCCTCGCAGGCATGCGCCACTTCCGACGAAATCTCATGCGGGATGGTGGTGACGCCGTTGGCATCGCCGTGGATGAGATCGCCCGGATGAATTGCGATGCCGCCGACGTGGACCGGGACATCGAGATCCAATAGGTGCGGATAACCATGCGAACAAATGACGCCGTCGCTGAAACAAGGGAAGCCCAGCGCACGGACCTGATCCAAGTCGCGAGCCGCGCCGCTAGTGATCAATCCGGAGGCCCCGAATCGCTTGTAGATCGTTGTCATTACTTCACCGAACGTTGCGGCGGCTGTCGGACTGTCCAGATCCTGAACGACAACGACTACGGGTTGCGGCAGGGCGGCGAATCCTCCGACCTGCTGTTCGAGTCCGGCGTACTCTTTGCCATCGAGCGGAGCAGCGGCCGAGCGGAAGGTGGCGGTGGAGGCGTAGCCAACCATGGGGGGCATCTCGGGAAAACAGGAGCGGATGCGCCCGTCCATGTAGCCGCTCGTTTGCGAACGGACCTTAAAGGCCTCGATAACGTTGCAGATGGTAGGAGTATCGTATTTGCCGAGTAGCTGTAAGTCGCTCTCGGAAAGCTGGGGAATGTTCACGGGCGCCTCTCGAGATTGGGAGAGCCCTATTGTAGCGTGTGGCGGGATGTACAGCGAGCACGGCGTGCGGTGAACCGCAGCTTCGCCGGTTAGGAGCGCTGCCTGAATTCCCAGGCCGAGCGAATCGCGGATTCCAGGTCGTGGCGGTGAGTCCAACCGAGCTTTTCACGAATCAGAGCGGGGTCAGCGACGAGTTCCGGAGGATCACCGGGACGCCGGGGGGCGACCTCAGTGGGAATCTCACGTTTCGTGACCCGTCTGGCGGTATCGATGACCTCGCGGACGGAATGTCCGCGGCCGGTCCCCAGGTTATAGCATCCGCTTAGTTCGGCCGGGGCGTTAAGGGCAGCGATGTGGGCGTCGGCGAGGTCCTCGACGTGGATGTAGTCGCGGATGCAGGTCCCGTCGGGCGTGGGGTAGTCGTCACCAAGGATCTTGATGCTGTCACGGTCGCCGGCGGCCGCGTCGAGAACGAGCGGGATGAGGTGTGTTTCGGGGTCATGGCGCTCGCCTCGCTCCACCGTTGCTCCGCAAGCGTTGAAGTAGCGCAAAGCGAAATACGCCATACCATGAAGTTCGTGGTGCCAACGAAGCGCTTTCTCGAAGGCGAGCTTGCTTTCCCCGTACGGGTTGATCGGATTCTTCGGAGCTGTCTCAGAAATGGGAGAGGGGTTGCGGTCGCCGAAGATGGCACAGGTAGACGAGAAGATGAAGCGCTCGACATTACCCCTCTGGGCTTCGTCGAGGAGAGTGAGGGCCGCGGACAGGTTGTTGCGAAAGTAGAGGGCCGGGTCGGTCATCGATTCACCGACCAGTGCGAACGCCGCGAAATGTAGGATGCCGCGGATGGGGTGGTCCCGGAAGGTCGCGCGTAGTTTTTCGCGGTCGCTGATGTCGCCTTCGATAAAGGTGGCGGCGGTGGGGACTGCGTCACGATGACCGCGGGAAAGGTTGTCGTAGATCACGACATCCTCCCCGAGATGGAGGAGCTTCTCCGCTGTGACGCCGCCGATATACCCGGCGCCTCCGGTAACTAGTATCAAGCGTCTCCCTTTGAAGGAATGGGGCTAGCTAGAGGAACCACCCCCGAACTCTACCGGCTTTGGCGCCAACCGGCGGATGGTAAGGGTGTTAGGACTGTATCCTTACGTGCTAAGGCCGGAAGGTCGGAGGCTCGCCGCAATGAGCAAACTGGGTGAAGCAGAGTTCCCTGACAGCACCGCCGACCACCGGAGCGAAAAAGATATGGGTCGTGACGATCGGCACACCAAAGCGGCAACCAGCGCCGCAGCCGGTAACCCCCCAAAGGCCGTCCGACATCACCTGCTGCACGTCCTGGGAGGCCTTCCGCATGTTGGCCGCGCTGTAAGACGCGGAAGTAGCCGCCGACGCCGCCAAGCCTAAGCCGGGGCTCGTGGCTCCCAGACCTTGGCCCGCCAATGCACTTGAACCGCCGAAGCTCGCACCAATAAGACCGCCGGATGCTGTGACCAAAGTGCCCAGCAGCGCTCCTGCCTTGCTGCGCAGGATAGGGTTGACATTGCCGCCCGCACCCATGTGTCGAAGCTGTTCGGCTTGAACTTCGGCAATATCGGCGGCGGCGTTTCTCTTGTCGATTTTGATGTCGGACCGTGTGTTGGTCAGAGTCACCATTTGCCCGGCTTGAACATCCTGCAGCTTTTTGCCATTGGGGCGAACTGTCGTGATCGCTCCCTCGTCGACTGAAACCGAGACGACGTCCGACCGTGACATGTAGAGAGAAGCCCGAGTTCGCTCGCCCTGAACACCGAACTCCAGACCGGCTCCTTGTAACACCGGAGCGGCTGACCCGGTTGCGAGAACCTCTAGCGATCCGATCTCGAGAATTAGGCGGTTGTTCTCAACCTGCACACGCGAACCGACGCCAACGCGGTACCTGGATCCGTCCGCGAGGTTCAGGCGGGTCGGGAAGTGGCCGCTCGTGACGGACTCCCCCGCGAAAACAGTCGCGTTGCCTGTCACTTCACTGGCTCCGACCAAAAAGACAGAACCCGACTCGGCGAAACCTGCCGTCGAAGGTAGATCTCCCGCTTGACCGACCGTCGCGGCGGCGAGGAAACCCAGGAGAGCAGTTGCAGTGCTAATCCTTAGTCGATTCATTGTTCTTATCTCCCACTCGAAAACGCAAATCCACCCAGGTATGAGCGACACCTGATTTGTGGGGGGGGAAAGCCTTTATCTCGTCCAGCTATTATCTCGAATCGAAGGCCGACTCGTCAAGAGGGTCCGAGCAGGGCCATTCAGGTCCACAGCGGCAGCGCTACAGCGGGCAAGACCGAGCCGCCAAAGGACTGCTGCGGCAATATCTGGCCAAGATGACGGGACTGAGCCGGGCGCAGGTCACCCGACTGATCCGCCAATATCGGCAGAGGGGTGAGCTGGTACCTGCCCGCTATCGGCGGCATCGCTTTGCCGGCAAGTACACGGCGGCCGATATCGAGCGGCTGGCGGCCGTCGATGAAGCACACGAAACCCTCAGCGGCCCGGCCACGCGCAAGATCCTGCAGCGGGAATATCACAAGTACCAGCAGAGTGAATATGAGCGGTTGGCGGAGATCTCGGTGGCCCACATCTATCGACTGCGGCGGCACAGGGTGTACCGCCAGCGGCGGCTGCATTTCACCAAGACTCGGCCCAGCGCGGTGTCGATCGGCGAGCGGCGGCGGCCCAACCCGCGGGGCCAACCCGGCTACCTGCGAGTGGATACGGTACATCAAGGAGATCGCGACGGCGTGAAGGGCGTCTATCACATCAACGCGGTGGATGAAGTGACCCAGTGGCAAGTGGTCGGCGCCACGGCGGCCATTAGCGAAGCCTGGCTGGAGCCGTTGCTCAAGGCCATGCTGGAGCAGTTCCCCTTTCGCCTGCGCGGCTTCCATTCCGACAACGGCAGCGAGTTCCTCAACGGCACGGTGGAAAAATTACTGAACAAGCTGCTGATCGAACAGACCAAGTCGCGGCCGAGGCACACCAACGACAACGGCTTGGTGGAATCGAAAAACGGCGCCGTGATCCGCAAGCACATGGGGCATACGCACATCGCGGCGCCGCACGCGGCGCGCATCCAGCGCTTCTATCAACAGCACTTCAATCCCTATTTGAACTTCCACCGGCCCTGCGGACAACCCGAACTGCTGACCGACGCCAAAGGCAAGCAGAAGCGCGTGTATCGCCACTATCAGACCCCTTGGGAAACCTTCCAGAAGTTGCCGCGGGCCGCCGACTATCTCAAGCCCGGGCAGGCGATCAAGGCCCTCGACCGTATTGCTCAGGCCGAAAGCGACACTGCGGCGGCGCGGCGGATGCAACAAGCCAAGAGCAAGCTGTTTGCGAGTTTCGCATCCGCGAACCTGCCGCGCCGCGCGACGGGAGAAGGGCTGCGGAAATGACGGGCGATGGGAAACGAGGAAAACCAAAAACCGGTTTCCCTCGTTTCCCAACGCCCTTGGAAATCGCTCCGCGATTCCCACATTCCCACAGCCCCGACGACGATTCTCTCCCCTTCTTAACCAATCCCAGAAAGGAGCCCAGCGACTCAGTGCTCCCCTGCTTCTCCAGGCTCATCCTTCGATGAGAAAATGCTGAGGGTCCGAGCAGGGCCATTCAGGTAGCGGGCCGGGACGAGACGATAAAGTGATTGATAATAAAGCACTTGAGGGCCACACACTGGACGGAGTATCCCCCTGGGATCGACCTATTCAAGGGCCTTCGGGTAGTAAGGTCAGGCGCTTGTCGAGGCTATAGAGGGAAATGTCGATGCGGGGGTTGATTTCGGCGGTTCTACCGAACAGCTCGAAAGTCTTCTCCCCGTCGACCTCGCGGCGGACATTCCAAGGCAGCTGAACACCGTCAACATCCCGGTATTTGGAGTACACGGTTTTTTCCTCCGAGGGGATCTTGGTCTTGGGGTCTCGACTCTCGTAGACTTGCTGGACAGGCATACGATCGGATTGCCGCAGGTAGTAAGTAACCCCGTTGCCGTCCGCGTCCGTAACGTCGATTGCATCCGTCGGAGTGTTGTCGATGATCTCAGTCCCTCGGTAGTAAAGGTACATACCGGGCTCTTCAAACCGGTAGCGCAAAAAGTAAAAGATGTCGAGTCGAGTTGAATCTTGATAGCGCTTGATGCGTTCCGGCGGTAGCGGCCTTGCACCCCTAAAGGTCACTTCCCAACCTTGTCCGTTCCGGTAGAGGGAGTAGTAATCTCCCTTCTCGGTGTAGACCTCACGTCGGCTGACGGGTAGCCAGCCGGGTTCGGGGGAGTCCTTCATGGGGGCGTAGCGGTCATAGATGGTCGTGACCGCCAGCCCGCGGACGTTTTGCCTGTAGAAGGAGTAGGCTCGACCGGCTCGTTTTACGTCCCGAACCTTTAGAAACTTTTCTCCTCCGAGCTGTTGGCGACATTCTTCGAGCAATCGACGGGCCCGCTCTTGGCGGCTTTCGGCGGCAACCGCGGTCGCCGTCGCGAACGCGAGCGGTAGAATGCCGAGAAACCCGCGGCGTCCTAAGGTGCGGCGCGTACTTCGCAAAGGAACAGCCTGTCCCCGCATTGCATGCTTAGTTGCTCGTGATTGTTGAATTGAGTCTTCCACGGCGCCTCCGAATATGCGACGTCAAAAACGACAGGGTGGTTGCGAATCTTCTCCAAGTTTAGCGGGCCGCGTCGTTGGATTCCCGGCCGCCACCAGCGCGGTGCGACCATGGTGACGCGGGCGTAGGCTGGATTGGCGCGCTATCTTCTAAAAGAAATGCCGACGACAGAGGGATCGCGAGACGAGGCTCAGTTCCGGCGCCCCCGGCGGGCCCGGCGGAGCATCGAACGGCTGGAGGCGACGCTGCCTCGCGAAGCTTCGCGGATGCTGCGAAAACTCTTACTCGACTGCCCCGATCCAGACGACGCCCTGGCGGGCATTGACGAGTACGTAAAACGGACGAACGAGACGATGCCGTTCGCCCGGACCCCGCAACGGCTGAGCGCGGCGGTGCGCTTGTTCTCTCACAGTGGCTATTTGAAAGAGACTCTCCTGCGTCATCCTGAACTGCTTGATTGGTGTCTCGAAAAGGAGCGCCTTCACAGGCTTTCCAGTACGGCGGAGTTGAGGGCCGAGCTGGGGTGGCTGTCAGCGCTCGCCGACGAGAAAACGGCGGCCCGAACCCTGACCCGCTTCCGAAGGATGCAATTGCTTCGGATCGCCGCGCGAGACGTGCTTGGTTTCGCGGCACTGGCGGAGGTAACACTGGAGCTCTCCAATCTAGCCGATGCTGTCTTGCAGGGCGCCTTGGACTACCTCCAACAAAAGCTCTCAACTCGCTTCGGCCGGCCCCTGACCCCGGCCGACACCGGTCCCATCGAATCGGAGATGGCGGTTCTCAGTCTGGGAAAACTCGGGGGGCGGGAACTCAACTACAGCTCCGACATCGATCTGATGTTTGTCTACACCGATGAGGGCCGGACGACGGGACCGATTGCGATCACGAATAAGGAGTACTTTACCCAGGTGGCGAACGGGCTGACGGAACTGGTTTCTCAGATCACGCCGGAGGGAAGCTGCTATCGAGTCGATCTGCGGCTCCGTCCGGAGGGCAGTGCCGGCGAACTGGTCCTGCCGGTCAAAGCCACCATTGATTACTACCATCAGCGGGCCCGCGACTGGGAACTCCAAATGTTGATTAAGACACGTCCCGCGGCCGGTTCGGCGAAACTGGCTCACCTGCTGCTTGGAGCGGTTCAGCCGCTGATCTACCAAACCTCGACTGATTTCTCGACGATCGAGCGAGTCACCGCCACGCGAGATCGAGTCCGGGAAAACCCCCGCAGCCGATCGGAGGGAGGCGCTAACGTCAAACTCGCAAAGGGAGGCATCCGTGACATCGAGTTCATGGTGCAGTGTCTTCAGCGACTTTACGGCGGCCAGGACCCTTGGCTACAGAGCGGAGGTACGCTTTTCGCTTTGCATCGCTTGCGGGAGAAGGGCTACTTGTCGATGCCGGACTACGCCCGCTTGGCGGCGGCGTACCAATATCTGCGAACACTTGAGCATCGTCTTCAGATCGATGAGAACCGGCAGACTCACACCTTGCCGAAAGACCCCGCGAGGCTTGAGGTTCTCGCCCGCAGGATGCGGGATATCCTGGCGCCCCGGGCTGACGTGCGGAGCATCGATAGCGAACTCCGGAAACACATGAAACACGTGACGGAGATCTACGATCGGGTGGTCTACTCACAGGCGCCCGCCTTGACCGTGAGACCGGCTGATGCGGCCGAGACCGAAGAAGACCGCTTCGATGTGGAGGCCCAACCGAGTTTGCAGTCACAGATTCGCCACCTGGCGCGGCACTCGCCCCGGTTAGCGGACGCCATTCGCGCGCTTCCCATGCGGAGGGGAAGCCGGCACTTTGAACACCTGCTCAACAGAGTTGTCTCGATGCCCTTGCTGTGGGCCGAATTCGAGAATTCGAGGCCGCTTCTGGAATGCGTAGCTGACCTGTTCGAGAACAGCCCGTATCTGGCCGAACATCTGATCCGGCATCCGGAAGACATCGAAAGACTTAAGGTGGTGGCTGAGAAGCCGGGCGGCGACGACCCGAAACGCGAAGCTGACATCTTCGATGGCCAGAAACGCCCCGAGGCGGATTGGGCCAAACGGCCGGACGTCCGAGAGGCGCTCAATGATCGCTCGCCGGTCAGCGAGAAAGCGGATTGGCTGCGCCGATTCTACCGGCACGAGATGCTCCGTATCCTGGCGGAAAGCATCTACCGGCGGCACCCGATTTTCGAGACCCTGGCCGAAACCAGTGAGCTCGCCGAGTGGGTCATCCAAGCGGCCTATCGTGTCGCCGTGGATTCTGTCTTTGGCAACGACCAGCGGCCTGGAGCTGCCGGGATGCAAGTCGTCGCGCTGGGGCGCCTGGGAATCGGCGAATTCGATCTCGGGTCAGACGCAGACCTCGTCTTCGTTTTGGAAGACGAGGCCTCGGCCGAGCGCAGCCGTTGGACACAGGTAACCGAACAACTGATCGAAATCACTTCAAGCTATACGCGGGAAGGGTTCATCTTCGCCGTGGACCCCCGTCTTCGGCCTCTCGGGCGAGATGGTGAACTCGTACAGATCGAGTCGCGCTACAAGCAATATCACGCTGAGACTGCCGAAGCCTGGGAGGCAATCACGTACATGAAAGCGCGAACGATCGCGGGGGACATCGATCGCGGCACCAAGTTCTTGAGTATGCTCCAGAGAGTTGGCTGGAAGCGATACGGAATGGATACTAACCTGGCTCGATTGCTGGTTGAGATGCGAGAGCGGATCGAAAAGGAGCAGGGGCCTTCTCATCTCATCAAGGCGGCTGCGGGAGGTTACTACGACATCGACTTCATTCTCACATCCCTGCGTCTCAGAGACGCCGGGCACTTCTATGAATCGTTGAATACGCCCGAGCGGATCCGCGTTACGCGTGAGGCGGGATTGCTGGACGATTCCCAAGCCGATGCACTGCATAGGAACGCGGTTTTCTTTCGCTCTCTGGATCATGCTTGCCGCGTCATGAGCGGGCATTCCACAAGCAAAATTCCGACCGCGCGGGCGCAGCGAAGCATCGTGCGGGAACTCACGGCGCGGTGGAGCGCCTTCGCCGGTAACGGCAAGTCACTCACCGACTCTTTGCACGAAGTGCAGTCCGGAACGCGTGGGTTGTTCTCGGCAATCTTAGGAGCGGACCGGTGGATCTCGGAGCGTGTCAGCGAAGGACCGGTGCGTTAATGATGAGGACAAGAACGTTGTATGCGACCAAACCCGCGAAGAAGATGTTCACTCCGCGCAAGAGCCGCTGCTTGGAGTGGGCCATACACACCAACGCCAGCAAAACGGCGGCAACTTTCACCAAAAACAAACCACCGAAGGCCGATGGGCTCTCGCGCATGGCCCATTTCACAACCGGGTTGAGCTCGGCGATTCCATACATCATGAAAGCAAGCGTTGTTAGAAGGTCCAAAACCTGCAAATAGATGAACTCGGCGAGAACGCTCAATATCCTACCCCTCTCTGTAGATCGACTCGAAGCCAGTCAAACCTGAGATGTCGAGTCAGCCCGCCGAGGTGTCCCGGCTGCTAAACCGAATCGCCATGGCTCAG
>CBDBKC010000011.1:0-85095 GCA_965206655.1 Bryobacterales bacterium
ATCCGGGGTTCAGGTTTTGTTGCCGTCTCGTTTCCCCTGTTCCGCTGCGGTTTTCTGTAAGTCTTTTGTTTTCATTTCTTTACCTATAAGGAAGGCTTTGGTTTTGCCTTTTGCGGGGGGGTTAGCCCCCCTCTTCGGGTGGTTTCTCTCTTTTTTTCAGTGAGTTATCCACAGGTGTAGTGGCTCCTACTACTTGTTCTTTAACTACTTGTTCTTTAACTACTTGTATGGTGTACCTGTTTGACCGTATTTCGCGGCGGGGAGTGTACCTGTTTGACCGTATTTCGCGGCGGGGAGTGTACCTGTTTGACCGTGGAAAACTTTCCAGTATCACTGGCACCTGTGGATAAACCTCTCGGAAAGATCGCCGCAGGAAGCCCCAGGAGCGGTTTGCGGGGGTGGAGCCGTACTAGGGGGGAGACGCCCGGTGCGGCGCTTGCGATCCTAGCGGCGGAAACGGGAAGGACTAGCGGCTTAGCTGGCCTTGATTAAGCGGTGGGATGGAGGGCTTCGAGGGATGCAAGATCAGGGCACCTGGGGCCGTGGTGTAGTTCAAGTCCGGCCAGGCGAGCTTGATTTTCTTCAACTCGCGCAAGGCATGCGTGCGTAATCGGTTCACTGTGTTCTTATCGCTGGCCTTGTCCGGGTCCGCTCCGAACTGCCGGTACAACTGCTTCCAGGAGAGCCGCAGCGGAGCACGAAGCAAGAAGGTCCGGTAGACCAGCCACAAGTAGAGATCGAGGCCCAACGTGGAGCGCTTCATGGCCGTGAGAGTGTTCATGTCGAGGGGCACCGGGCGGTTGATTATCTCGTTAAAGAAATCTTCGCCGAGGCGGATCTTGCTGTCAAATAGAACCCGTTCGTCGGGACGCTTGGGGTCCCACCAAAACTCTCCCCGGTCGGCGATCAACGAGGATAGGAATTGCTCACCGTGCTCGTCTTCGTAGATCATCGAGACGGTGCAACCAAAGAGCCGCTTCATCTGGTTGCGGAGGCGGGTTTGGGGCTTGCCGCCGCTGTTGTATATACCGAGGGTCCTCATGAACTTGGAAAGCGACTTGCCTAGGACAAGCTCACGGCTTCCCGTCCGTACCGCTTCAGTGCACACCCAGGCCAGCAAGAGGCGGGGCAAGTTGCCGTAAGGGAGCTTGTTAAGTCTCGCCGCACTCATCACTAAGGTGAAGGGGCCGTTGCGCCGGACATACTGCGTTTGCTTGCCGGGGTTGGTGCGAGGCAGGCTGCACAGCGCCATCGTTCGCGCCATAAAGCCTAGATCGGCGTCCGCTTCGCTGGCCGAAACAAGCTGGTTCACCTGGTCGAAGCCGGGTGAAGTGGTGTAGCGCCTGGGGCGAGGCATCGCGGATCGCCTTCACCGGCCCGTTCAAACCAGATACGACTTCCGCAACGGGAACCAAGCTGCCGCGTTGACGCTGCATGCCTTTATTCTCCCATGTTCCACTGCTATGTTCGCCGGTTGATCCCGTCTTCGTCACGGCTTCGGAACTCACGTCAAGCCGCGTCCTCCCGCTTCCGCGCCAGCGCCAGTTCGTAGGCCGCCTGAACGCGCATCCAGTGATCCGCATCTCCCCAACCAATGCGCTCCATCGCCAGCGCCAGCCGGGGAGAGATTCCGATATGGCCATTGAGCAGCCGTGAAAGCGTGTTCCTCGCCATGCCGAGACGCTGGGCGCACTCGGTCACGGTCCAGCCCACATCTTCATCCTCCAGGATGTCTCGGATCATTTCGCCGGGGTGCGGCGGTGCGTACATAGGCATGGGCTCCCTCCTCAGTGGTAGTCGATCAAATCCACGTCCACCGCCTCGCCATCGGCAAAGCGAAAGACGATTCTCCAGTTCCCCGAGACGCGCACGCTCCAATCGCCGCGCCGGTCTCCCTGCAACCGATGCAGGCGATAGCCGGGCCGGTCCCATCTCTGTCGGCGAAAACGCCACGTCCAAGTCAATCAGGATGCGTCGGATGCGCCGCACATGGGCCGGGTTCAGCCGCCGGGCATTGTCTTGCTCATACAAGCGCTTCAATCCCGCGTGCTTAATCCTCATTCATAGACCCGATTGCTCCATGATACATTACAGGGTTCAAAGGGCAAGTCTTTTCTCCTCGCCTCGGTTACGGTCCATTCCTCCGCGTCATCGCGTCCCGGAGGCTTTCGCCTCCACCGCGCATCGGTAACGCTTGACGACCCCGACCCTGCGGCTCAGAGGCAATCGGCCCATGCTCCCACGTCCCCCAGACAAGAACCACAAGAGAACCCGCCAACCCTTCAAGGCTAACAGGCCGCTATGGAATCGTGCGGGGTATGGCCAGAGAAGTGCTGTGGCGACAGTTGTTTTGCCGAGGTTGCGGGGTGATGTTTTACATCTGCCGTTCCTGTTATCGGGGGGCAGGTCTACTGCGGGGATGAGTGCCGCCGCCGGATGCGGCGCAAACAGAGGCGGCGGGCCAACCGCCGCTACCAGCAGGACCCGGAGATTCGGGCCGATCATTGCCAACGCCAGCGGGAATACCGGGAACGGTGCCACTGGCTAAGCTGGGATCTTTGCCAGCCTACCTTTTCACCCCATGTTTTCGGGGGTCCCCAATGGGGACTATGTTCTCTCCGGCGCTAACACTTGCAGGTCGATTTGCCCCAGATCGGTGGCGAGGCAGGTACAATTGGTGGGTTCGTAGGACCCACCCCAAAGGAGGCCAATACCAGTGGAAAACGTTAAATTCGAAGTGGTGGATGATAACCGTTTGGTGATTCATGTTGACCTGAACCACCGCGGCGACATCAGCGCCTCTGGAAAAACCAGAAGGGTGGCGTCGACTCAGGGTAATATCGGCGTTAAAGATGCGAATGGCGTGGAGGTCAAAATAGGGCTCAACGTTTACGTCAAACCTAACGTTTGACAGCGTTCAACTAACCCCTGCTGAGGTGCCAGCCTATCCAACTGATAGCGCGCGGTATCTTCACTTCCAAGGTGGACCAAGGTAGCAAGATTCTCTCCTGGGGAGCAGCGCACCAGCGATTTTGGAGAGCGCTACGGGGAAAAGATTTAAGGGTCCAGGTGCTCGTGTCCGTTCTGGTACAGCGATCCGAGCGCAGGATTACGAAGGCCAATCCGCTGTTGCCGAGTGGCGTTCATGACCCGGCAAATGCACGCCTTGACGCCGAGACGGTCCTCGGGGTCTGGGCTAAAGGATCTGCCGTTCGAGAGACGACGAGAAGTGTGCAGATGTGCACACGGGCACGGATGCACTATTACTCTAACGATCGCCAAATTTCCGGGCAGCGATTTCGCGGCTATACAATTCCTCGATCGCCCGTTTGAGAAGCTGGGAATTATTGAGGCCGAGGCGGGCACGCAGGATGGCAACCTGTTCGGTCGTCTCCTTGTTAAAGTAGCCGCCTATATGCTTAAGCCCGACCCGGCCCGGCGCTGGCGTGGCGACAACCGCTGTGACCTCGGGCTCTCCGACCCCCATGTTTTTCAGGAAGCTCTCCGCAGTGACTTTTGATTTAGCCATAACTAGCGTCTCGCTATCTTGTGCACAGGTGCACTTATGCTAAGTTGCAATTCGGCACAGACCCAATCCCATAAGGCCTGTATTTCCTGCGACGCCTTGCTGTCGGGTTCCATTTCCTGCGCCGTGACTCCTTCCCGGCTGGCGTCTCGATGCACCTTGAAGCGGTGTAGGATCGCCTCGGCCATTGGAATGCCGATGGTCGTGAATACCTCGCGGGCGATCTTCTCCTCGGTCTGGCTGTTGGGATGGACCATAGTCAGGACGACGGCGGCTGGCTTGCCGGTCGTGCGGGCGAGCCGTGCTGTGCGCGGAAGCTGCTCGTAGGCTTCAATGTCTGGCGTGCAGGGAACAATTACCAAGTCGGCCTCTTCAACGGCGGCGGGACCTTCCGTGCTGCGCGCTGGCGGTGTGTCGATAATCACGAGGTCGCATCCAGCGCGCTCGGCGCGGTCTAGCATCTTGGGGAGCTCGATTTCGCTCGAAAACTTGACGGCGGGCAGTTGCTCGTCGCGCCGTTCAGCCCATTGCGATATGGACTGCTGTGCGTCCATATCGAGCGCGAGCACATTGTAGCCGACCTTGCTGGCTGCCACTGCGAGCGAGCGCGTCAGGGTGGATTTCCCGACGCCGCCTTTCTGCATAGCAATAGCGATCGTTTTCATGTGCACCCCTGGTTATCTGCAATAATGCACTTGTGCATAATGGCAGTTCTGATCATCGTCTAAGGAGGAGGCGCGTGTCAAGGAACATCTAATCAGTCGTGCACTTGTGCACAGTTGCATAGGTCGGATGGTGAGAACGGCGGAGCCAAAATAGACCACAGAGCGGCGATTCTAAGCCGCGTGAGGGCGGCGCAAAATTAGACCGCCCAGGTGGTCCGCGTAGCATCCCCGAGGTGTTTTGTGGAACACCGGAGGGATGTATCAAGTGGAGCTATACGCTCAAGTACGGCGGAGTGTCATCGTTGAGGGGCTGAGTGAACGCGAGGCCGTCAAACGGTTCGGTTTGGCGCGGGAGACGGTGCGCAAGATGCTGCGCTACAAGGCGCCGCCGGGCTATCGGCGGCGTCAACCGGTGAAGCGGCCGAAGCTGGATTCGTTCACAGGAATCATTGATCAGATACTGCTTGACGATCAGCAGCAGCCGAGGAAACAGCGTCACACGGCACAGCGCATCTTCGACCGCTTGCGCGACGAGTACGACTTCACGGGCGGTTACACAATCATCAAGGACTACGTTCGCGAGAAGAAGCTGGGCGGTCAAGAGATGTTTGTGCCGCTGGCACATCCTCCTGGCGATGCGCAAGCTGACTTCGGTGAAGCACTGGTTGTCATTGACCGAGTGCAGCGTAAGGCCCACTTCTTGGTGGTCGATCTACCGCACAGCGATGACGCCTTTGTAAAAGCCTTTCCCGCCGAGACGACGGAAGCCTTTTGCGAAGGACACAACGCCGCGTTTCGCTACTTTGGCGGTGTGCCGCGCAGCATTGTCTACGACAACACGAAGTTGGCGGTAGCAAGGATTCTCGGCGACGGTACGCGCAAACGCACACGAGCGTTCAGTGAGTTGCAGTCGCACTACTTGTTCGCTGATCGTTTCGGCCGGCCAGGCAAGGGTAACGACAAAGGCAAGGTGGAAGGCTTGGTGGGCTATGGGCGGCGCAACTTCATGGTGCCGATCCCCCGGTTCTCGAGTTGGGAAGCCTTCAACGAACACCTCGAAGCCAAGTGCCGCAAGAACCGTGAGCGGCGCTTGCGGCGACACACCGAAACGATCGGAGAACGCTTTGAGCGCGACGCGAAAGCGTTGCTGCCATTGCCGTCCGCGCCCTACGATGCCTGCGACAAACGTACGACCCGGGTGACGTCGTTGTCGCTGGTGCGCTATCGGACCAACGACTACTCGGTGCCGACGCGCTACGGCCATCGCCAGGTGTTGCTCAAAGCCTATGTGGACGAAGTAGTGATCTGTTGCGGCAGCGAAGAGATCGCACGCCACCGGCGCAGTTACGAACGCGAAGAGTTGATCTTCGATCCCGTCCATTATCTGGCGTTGCTGGAGCGCAAGACGAATGCGCTCGATCAAGCCGCGCCGTTGGTGGGTTGGGATCTACCGCCCGAGTTTCCGCGATTACGACGCCTGCTCGAAGTCCGCTTGGGCAAAGCGGGCAAGCGCGAGTACGTGCAGGTGTTGCGTCTGCTGGAGGACTTTCGGCTGGAGCATGTTGCGGCGGCGGTGCGCCAAGCCTGCGAACTGGGAACGATCGGCTTCGACGCCGTCAAGCATCTGTTGCTGTGCGCGATCGAACAACGTCCGCCACGGCTGGACTTAACGAAGTATCCTCACCTGCCGACGGCTCAAGTCGAGCAGACTTCGGCAGCGTCCTATCTCGCGCTCTTGGGGCAAGGAGCGGGCTGATGGCGAAGTCGAATCTCTTACTGGAAGCCCATCTGAAAGCGTTGCGGCTGCCGACTTTCCTGCGCGAGTACGACAAAGTGGCGCGGCAATGCGCCGCCGAGGGCTTGGACTGTAGGAGCTTCCTGAAGCAACTCTGCGAGTTGGAACTGCTCGACCGAGATCAGCGGGCGACTGAACGTCGCATCAAAGCAGCCAAGTTTCCCGTGACGAAAAGTCTCGACACATTCGACTTCCTAGCGTTGCCTTCGTTAAACAAGAAGCTCGTGCTGGAGCTGGCGCGCTGTGAGTTCATCGACCGTCGCGAGAACGTCTTGGCTCTGGGCAACTCCGGCACCGGCAAGACGCATCTCGCCCTGGCGCTAGGCCTGGCCGCTTGTCAGAGCGGTTATCGAACACGCTTCACCACGGCTGCGGCACTGGTCAATGAACTGCTCGAAGCCCGCGACGAGCGACGGCTGCTGCGCTTCCAAAAACAACTTGCCAAGCAGGATCTGCTGATCGTCGATGAACTGGGCTATGTGCCGCTGTCGAAGACCGGCGCTGAGCTGCTGTTCGAGATCTTCTCGCAACGCTATGAACAAGGCTCCACGATGCTGACCTCAAACTTGCCGTTCACCGAGTGGACAGAGGTGCTCGGGTCCGAGCGCATGACCGGCGCTCTGCTCGATCGCCTCACCCACCACGTTCACATCCTGGAGATGAACGGCGAAAGCTTCCGCCTCAAACAGAGTCAAAAGAAACGGTCTCGCTCTTCCGACTGACCCGCCCGCCGCTCGCGCCGGTTTTCGTGGGCCGCCTTCCACTATGCCTGGGTCGCCCTAAAGGGCGCCCTCAGGCTCCGTTCCAGCCGTCCCACGAAAACCGCTACCACTCCCCCAACTGGTCTAGTTTTACTCCGCCGAAGTGGTCTGATTTCTCTCCGCCCTTGACACGTTTCTCGCCGCGAGCGCCGAGCGACGCCCAATTCGGCGCATGCGTCAGCTCACATCGAACGGCGGATAGAAGTCCAAATCCGGTGCGACCGCCACAGTCGGTCACAACCGATACGACATTTTAAGTTTCTGTTTTTCAACACTTTAGGTTTTTCGATGGACTCTAAGTCCAAGGCAGCATGTTACCTTGGGCCAAGAGACAAGTGACGTAACCCCCGGGTTCTTGCTGTCTCGATATCCCTAACAACCGAGAGAGTTTTCTATGTCCCTCCTGCTAATGCACGGTCGGGAGAGCGGCCTCGTGCGGGCTGGTCTCGAAGCTTTGTATGATTTCCGCAAGACGAACTTGCTCCGCTATTCAGAGCAGTTCGACAACGCCGCTTGGGGCACGGGCCCCGTTACCCCGGATGTGAGCACATCCCCAAAGGGTGACCTGACGGCGGATCTGCTAACCGATGGTTCGGCCACAGGCGCCGAAGAGTTTTCGCAGTCCGTTCCCATCGCGTCGTCGTCCGATGCCTATACATTTGCGGTATTCGTCGAGAAAGACACGGACGAGACCCGCTTTCCGGAGGGGAATTTCCTAGTTTAAGGTCTTGACAAACGGCCCAATCCGTGAGATAATAAGTTTGTCGGAACGGATCACCCCACGAAAGAAGGCCGCTTGCCATGAACATCATATCAGTTTTCGAGCAGTTCCCCACGGAAGAATCCTGCATCGCTCTACTTGAGAAATCCCGTTGGCCGGACGGGGTAACCTGCCCCTACTGCACATCGAAGCGGACGGCCAAGTGCGAGCATCGCCATCGCTGCTACGCCTGCAAGACCTCGTTCAGCGTCACGGTTCGCACGATCTTTCATCACACCCATCTGCCGCTGCAGAAGTGGTTCCTGGTCGTCACGCTGATGCTGAACGCCAAGAAGGGCTTGTCGGCGCTTCAGTTGTCCAGGGATCTGAAGATCAACAAGAACACGGCATGGCGGATCACGATGCAGATCCGCAAGGCCATGAGGGAAACCGAGCAGCGGCAAATGCTCATGGGCATCGTCGAGATGGACGAGACTTACGTTGGCGGGAAGCCGCGCAAGGGCAACCGCAGCGACAATGACAAGCCTCGTCCGCGTGGCCGTGGAACCGACAAGACGCCTGTTATCGGAGCCGTAGAGCGCGGCGGCCGTGTGACGGCCAAGGTCACACAGAAGATGAAGCTGAAGGGCCGCCACCTGCGCTCATTCGTCCGCGAGCGGATACAAACGGATCAAGCCATGCTCGTTACCGACGAGTACTCGGCCTACCGCAGCATGGACCACGTACTGCCTCATGCGGTCGTCAACCACTCACAGACCTACGTTGACGGCTTCAAGCACACCAACACCATAGAGGGCTTTTGGGCGCTCTTGAAGCGCGGTTTGATCGGCCAGTTCCACAGCGTCACCCCGCGCCACCTTCAACGCTACGTCGATGAGTTCTGCTTCCGCTACAACCTGCGCGGCGTGGAGCCGGATCACATGTTCGCCTATACCATAGACCGCTGCTTGGGTGTTTTATGACAAAAGTGCCGAAAGCAACTCATACGGGTGAACTGAACATCGGGCCACTTATGATTGACTGCGCCGTGCTTGAAGATGGTACGCGAGTGTTGACCCAATCCAGTTTCCTACGTGCCATAGGCCAATCGCACAAGCCGGCTGGTCAGCGCATAGGCTTCGAACAAATAGCTCCATTTCTAGCCTCGAACAATCTCAAGCCATTCATAACAAAAGAGTTGGCATCTTCGAACAACAAATTACGATTTAAGCTTCCTCGCGGTGGCATTGCGGTGGGTTATAGGGCAGAGCTTCTTCCTCTAGTTTGTGAGGTCTACTTGCAGGCCAGAGACGCCAAGGTGCTGGTCGCTTCTCAGATGCGTACTACTGTGGCTTGCGAAGTGCTCATGCGCGGATTGGCCCATGTCGGGATCATCGCCCTGGTAGACGAAGCAACGAGCTATCAAGAAATCCGAGACAGGAACGCACTTCAAGAAATTCTGGACAAGTATCTGCTGGCAGAAAGGGCGAAATGGGCCAAGAGATTTCCCGATGAATTCTACAAAGAAATCTTTCGGCTCAGAAATTGGCCGTGGCGGGGGATGAAGGTAAACCGGCCTCAAGTGGTTGCACTCTATACAAACGATATCGTGTGGGACCGGCTAGCTCCAGGGGTGCGCGATGAACTTGAAAGATTGAATCCTAAAACCGAGCGGGGAGCAAGGCGTGTGCGTCACCATCAGTGGCTCACGCACGATATTGGCCACCCAGCTCTCCAGAAGCACCTAAACGGTGTGATTGTTCTGATGAAGTCAGTGATTCAAGCTAAAGGCGGTTGGGATGAGTTCGCGCGCCGTCTTCAGCGTGTCTTCCCGAAGATCAACACGAATCTTGACCTTCCGTTCGACCGGTAATGTCCTAATTGTGCGTTGCTAGGATTGTTAGCTTTGTATGCGGCTGCCGACAACGACGGCAATGATACTTGCCAAAAAGGTCCCCAAGACGGCTGCTATCACGTCGTGTCCGCCTACTGCAAGGTAGGTTGTTGCCGAGATACCACCAGCAGCAAGAATTCCACCAATAAAGGTCGAAAGCTTCTCTCGCTTCTCCGCGCGTTCTACTTCCTTCATCGCCCATGTAAACTGACGCTGATCCGCGCGCTCTACTTGATCAAGCACTGTTTTTGACACGTCCACGATCTGTTCTGGGCTCAGTCGCTCCCAAGCACCCGGGGGGATCTGCTGGATATTGAACTGTTGATTGACCTGAAACGGAGTCTTCGTAGATGGGGAGTTCATGGGCGGCAGTACCGCCTGTTTTTCATCCTCGTTCGCTTGCTCTTCTTCTTTAGGCATATTCAAAAGATAGTTGCTTCCAAGCATTCTCAACTTGGTCTGGTCTGGTGATCTGTTGACCGGACAGGGGAACAATATCGAGAATGTACGTGCGTTCTGTAGCTTTGAACATGACGAGCCACGACGGGTTTTGTTCCTTGACCTGACCCTTGTACGAATGCAGCCATTTAAGGACCGCCATACGATCACTTGCGGAGATCCGGGAGGGGAGTTCGACTTTCATGCGCCACCCGGACTCTGTATTTAAAACGTTGCAAACAATAGACTTAGATGCATCTTCTGCAGTACGGGTTCTCACAGCCATTAGACTACCACAACCGACAAGGGTATGCGTAGAGGGGTATTGACCTCTCTGAGAGAGCCGCCGAACTGGTACAGGTTCGCATCCGAAAAGAGATCAATCTGCTCCACAACTCCTATTGTACATGTTTGTCAAGACCTTAAACTAGGAAATTCCGTTCCGGAGTTTCGCATCGGCGCCACAGGCGGCACGGTTGAGCCTCTGACGGTCGGACAATTAAACACCAAAACCGGCGCTTTCCAAAAGACTTCCGGCAGCGGCTCGATGACGGTAACCGACGAAGGCGGGTTCTGGCGAGTCGCCGTCTCCGATACGGACACTGATTCCGGCAATAACCAACTTCATTGCTCGATCCTGCCGGCCTTCACCGATGGCCTGGGAAACCCGGAGAGCACAGCGCTGACCGGCAGTGTCACTGTTTGGGGCGCACAACTCAACAGCGGCTCAGATGCTGTTGCCTACGAAAAAACCGAGAGCAACCAGGTGGTTCGCGATAGTGGCGGCAAGAGTCACGACGGAACGTTGGGCCCGACATCGATCGAGGAAGCGAATGATCCGATCTGGCGCACCGGCCGGGTTCTGTTGGATGGCGTCGACGACTATATCCTGACGCCCACGGAGGTTACCGCCAACGCCGACGAGATCACCTTGCAGATCGTGTTTCGAAAAACGGTTGGCTCGGTCGCAGGAGGACACCGCACACTGTTCGGGCACAACGGCGGCGGCTCCTACATTCGATTCTTCACGGATACGACGATTGGGTTCTGGCTCAGTGCGGCCACACACTCGGAATTTGTCATCGGAGCAAGCGGGAGCATTCCCGACGACGGTCTTTGGAAAATGATGACATTCCGCTGGCGGGCAGGAGTTGTACAGGAGCAGATTCTCAATTTGGATACCAGCATCGCGAAACAGACAACCACACCCTCGGATGGTCTGATGGATTCGACCTACCGGGCGATCGGAACGTACGCTGGGGGTAACTACTTCGACGGCGAAGTGGCGACCGCCTTGTACTACCGCCGATTTTTGTCGGACGCGGAGTTAGGCCGCAACCATGCCGCTATCAAGGCGAGCTTGGCCCCACGCGGAATTTCACTGCCGTAGTCGTTCGTGAGGCGGGCCTGGAACGAATCGTCGCCTCAGCGGCTCCCCCGCCCCGTCAGCAGAACGCTCACCGTGCGGAGCGCGACGTCGAGGTCGAGGCGCAGTGAACCGTGCCGCACATAGTACAGGTCGTATTCAAGCTTTCGGAGCGACTCTTCAGCACTAGCGCAATATCCTATTTTGACTTGGGCCCACCCGGTGATCCCCGGTCTCACGACGTGACGCCCATGGTAGTGGGGTGTGAGCCGCGCGAGACGCCGGGCCAGGGGCACCTGTTCCGGCCGCGGCCCGACAAGACTCATCTCTCCCTTCAAAACGTTCCAAAGTTGTGGAACCTCGTCCAGGCGGGTCCGGCGCAACAGACGGCCGACGCGGGTCACTCGCTGATCCCCTTGCATCGTCCATTTCGCAGCGCGGTCATTCGGATCGAAATGCATCGAACGCAACTTGAAGATGAGGAACGGACGAAGCCACCGGCCGACACGATGCTGGCTAAACAGGACGGGGCCCGGCGATTCGAGTCGAATGGCAATGGCCGCGAGTACCAGCAAGGGGAGCAGCGTGACAAGTCCAACGGCGCTCCCGACCACGTCGATACATCTTTTCAGTTTCAGGGCGCCGCTTGAGGCAGCCGGCCGGAGCGAGGCAAGGTCGGCCCGCTCTGCTCGGTGACGATCGAGCGAGAGCGGCACAGGGAAAGGCTCTCGCCATTCCAACCGCGACGAAGGTTGCCCCATTGGTTCGATCTCTTAAGCGGCGTTTGAAACGGACTGCGTCGAGCGTTTTGAAGGTCCCCGCGTCGGGAGACGGAAGCCGGCCCGGCCGGGACGGCGCAGAATGAGAAAGTCGACCAATCCTCGCAGGAAGCCGTAGCCGAAGCCGAAATGAAACGTGGCGAAAACGGCGGGCGTTAGCGGTAGATAGCGCCAGTTACGGGGCCGCCGGCAAGCGATGAACGAGGCAACCGCCGATGTCACCAAATAGCTTCCCTGTAGCAGCACGAAGGCTTCCCAAGCAGGCCCATACACGGTGGAAGCCGCTAGCAGAAGGATGGACAGGCCGACAAAGAAGCCGGGAACGAGTTGCCGCATGCTAGCCAGGCATCCATGGTTTTGAAGCACCTTGACCTTCCAATAGCCGTATTGCGCGTATTGATGCCAAAGCCTGCTCAGCGTGGTCCGGGGCTGGTAGCGGGAGTGGATTCTGTGGCTCTGCCATACGGTTCCGCCCTGCCGCCGGATACGAAAGTTGAGCTCGCTATCCTGACTCCGGACGAGTGATTCATCGAAGAATCCAAAGCGCTCAAACGCCTCCCGACGCCAAGCCCCGAGATAGACGGTGTCGGTGGGACCCTCATATGCCGTTGCGTGAGCGCGGCCGCCACCGGAAACAAACCACGAGTCGAAAACCAGGGCAACAGCTTCGGAAACATAGTTCACACCAGCCGGCGCCCAGGGGCCGCCGACACAGTCCGCGCCCGTTTCACTGAGTACAGCGACACACTGCGCGACATAGTCAGGTGAGTAGCGCGTGTGGACATCCATTCGGACGATGACCGCACCGGAGGAGATGCGAATCGCCTCGTTGAGTCCCGTTGAAACGATACGCATGGGGTTGTCAATGACCTTCAGGTTGCGCCACTGCCCCGCGGCGGCCAGCATCTCACGGGTTCCGTCATCGCTCCCGCCATCCGCGACAATTACTTCGAGTTCGACTCCCGCCGGCAGTTGCAGGGCTGCGAGATCGCCCAGGAAGCGTTCGATGTGTTTGCACTCGTTGTGGCACGGGACGACGACGGATACTTTTGACATTTGCAATTCGGAGCCGGCCGTGATGCGGAAACTACGCCACGCCGGCCGCTGCGTGTGTCAGCGGTGCGTTTTCAATCTCTCGCCTCGGAGTCAGCCGGGAGATGACAGCTCGAAACTTGCCGTTGGGGCTTCTCGGTATCGCGCTGACGTACTCAACCGAGACCTGAACATCTCCGAGTCGGCCGCGTAGCGCACGGCGAAGAGCGGCTTCATCCGCCGGGCCTAACCCGTCGCCGGGAACCAATAGCACACGAACCAGGTCCAGCGACTCCTGTATGACCTGGGCTTCACGCACTCCCAGGACTGATTTGAAAACCGGGTCGAGACGCCCGACCAGCCTGCCTTCGAGGGTCTGCAAGAGATCGTCGCAACGACCCTCGACGGAAGCGAGCAGCGGAAGCATGCGTCCACAGGAACAGCGGCTGTTCGCATCCGCAATGGCGACACGGTCACCGACGCGGTAGCGGATCAAAGGCATGTCGACGTCGAGTAAACTTGTCGCGATGAGTTCTCCGGCTCCGTGCCTCGACATGTTGCCTGCCGCGTCTCTGACTTCACAGACTCCAAACTCCGGCCATTGGTGCAGGCGACCTTCCCCGCACTCGCTCGCCGCGGCCGTCAGCTCAGCCATCCCGTAGGTCTCGCGGACGGGACAATCGAAAGCGGTTTCGATAGCCTCCCGTTGGTGGGCGTAGAGCGGTTCCGCGATGGTGATCACAGCCTTGAGCTTCAGGAGGGTAGCACCGCCCAGGCCGACCATCCTGGCAATCGGGTGGATCGACGAAGGGTATCCGATCAAGTAACAGACTCCATACGCCGCGAGAGCTTCGATATACGCGGGGATGAAGTGGGGAGCGAGGTGATAGGAGGAAAGGTAGAGCTGCCGAAGCGGCTGATTCCAAACCCAGAAAGGGGGCCTGTTCCGACTGTAGGGAGTAACGAGTTGGCCGCCAAGCAGTGCCCACCGGTCGTGCCGGTCAACGCCGTTCCAGCGAAGCCGCCGCGCCTCATAGAGCGCGAATCGGGCGCGCAACGCCCGGCGGCTGCGCCAGAGAGTGAGCGGCGTACCGGTGGTTCCCGAGGTCTTCTCGACGGTCATGCCGCGCGGCGATTGGTCGTCGGCAATGAACAAAGGGCCGTGCCTTCTTACCTCTTCCTTTTCCAGCACGGGCCAATGTTGCAATCGATCCCAAGACCGCGCGTCGCCTCGGCGGCGGCGGTGAGCCCACATCTCGCGGTAATAGGGCACACGGGTCGCCGCCCGATGCAATTGGAACGCAAGGCGCTCTTCCTGCCACTGCCGCCATCGGGCCACAGGCCACAGGTCCCTTTCGAGCGCACCTGTCACCAGCGCATCGGTCTCCTCTCCGTAGCGGTCGCGCCGGAGCCTCTCCCCGTGGACGGAGGCAGCCAGATTCTGCAACGGAGGTGGCAGGTGGTTATAAATGCTGAGTAATCGGTCGTTCATTCGTACTTCAAACTCCAGCCGTCCGGCGTACTCGATCCAGCAGACCTTCCCAACGCGTCAGAATCGTTTCACGGTCAAACCGCTCAGCAGTGGCGCGGGCGTTGATTCAGAGCCGTCCGGCGAGACCGGGTCCGCCCAGAATCGCCCGAACAGCGGCAGCCATCGCTGCCGGGTTGCGTTGCGGCACGAGCAGGGCGTCGTGCTGATCCGTCCAGATACTCGGCAGCGCGCCGGCGTTGGTCGAAACGATGCATAGGCCGGCGGCAGCGGCTTCGACTACGGACACGCCGAAACTCTCGTAGTCGGTGGTATTCAGAAAGACGTCCGCTTCGCCGAGCCGGCCCGGCACGTCACGGAACGAGACCGCGCTATGGATTTGGACATGGCGGGCGATCCCGAGACGTCCCACCGCTTCCCGTGTCGCAGCCAGGCTCCCGTCGCCGCGATCAGCGCCATACATCAGAAGTTCGATGTCGGGAAACTCGGATTTCAGTACGGCAACCGTTTCGACGGCCAGCGGAGGATTGTAATCACGATGGAAGGCCCTTAGCCAGATCAGCTTGGGTCTGGGGTTCGGTCGATGCCGAAAGCAAAACCGCCGAAGATCGACCGCGTTGGGGAGTAATTCGATGTTGTCGCGGCAGCCTTTCAGGCGCGTCACCATATAGGGCGATGGCGTCGTGACTGATGCGGCCGAGCGGAGCAATCGCCGGACACGAACCGGGTGACGATCGGCGAACGCCGGAAGGCTGCCCCCATGAAGCGTCAACACATACGGACGTCCCAGAATCCTCAGTAGCCCGCAAACCGCCTCCGCCCAGAGGAACGAGGGTCCGCTGAACACGTCCACATGCGCAACTGCGTACGACCGCCGCTTTCGCCAAGACGTGGCCAGCATGTCAGCCAAACGAGCGACCCTGCCAGGCTGCGAGGAAGCGGTTACCAAGCGCCAACCCCTCTGCCGAAGCCCATCCGCCAAGTCTTCGCAAACACCTCGATTACCGAGTGATGCGGAGAGGAAGTTGCCTACGAATAGAGCGCCGGTCATTGTACTAGTGATCGAGGGTCTCGAACCCAGTCTTTGAGGAGACCCGCCAGTTCGTAGGTCCTTTTCTCAAGGGTGTTGTGAGACGCCATCTTGAGGCCGTTCGAGATCAGCCGCTTTCTCAATGTGTGATCGTGCAGTACGTCCCGGATGCCTGCGGCGAGTTCAGATGCGGAACGAGGCTCCACCAAACGAGCCGATTCGCGGTCTCGGAGGACAAACGGAATCGCGCCGACACGCGTCGCTACTACCGGAAGACTGTTCGCCTGTGCTTCCCAGATGGCGCGAGGAAAACCCTCGGTCCGGAGCGAGGCGTTGACAAATACGTCGGATCGGCGATGAAACGCGAACAGTTCCGGGCCCACGGGTCGGCTGCCGTGGTATTCGATTCGGTCCGCTACCCCTTGCCGCGCAGCCAAACAGGCAAGGTCATCCAGAACCCGATCGCGAGGCTGAGTGGGGCCAACGAGGTCCAATCGGATGTCGTCGCCTAAGCGCAGAAGACGGGCGACGGCCTCGACCAGAACCAATAGGCCCTTGCCACGGTCCATACGTCCGGCATAGAGCAAGCGGTAGGGCTTACTCGTACTGGAATCTAGCCGGACATGAAAATCCGTTTCCGAAAGGTTTGTCGTTCGGACGCCCACAAGATTCGGGAGCCGCGCCTGTAACCGTTGATGAAGCTCTTCACTGTTCACCATGGTCAGGGCGCGGCGCGCCACCGCGTCTTGGTGACGGCGGTTCCACAGCGCCCAGCACCGAATTGCCTCTCGACGCCACGGGGGCTGCGGGAGGTCGTCCACGACGGATGGGTAATCTCCTACAAGCAGCAGCGCCAGCGGCAGGTGACCACGGGCGTACCTGCCCACAGCGGGCAACAGCGGCGAAGGTCCACGTATCAGGAGGGCATCCAGTCGATGGCGCCAGCGGGAAAGAGGATGCGTGAAACGGTTCGGGAACAATGCTCGGTAAGGCGTGGAGGCATGGGGACCGAACGAGACCCAACGTACGTTCGGTGACCGGATTTCGTGGTCGAGTCGACTTCCTTCTTCCCGGCGAGGCTCATGTAGGAAACAGACCAGTTCGTCGCACTGGGAAGCAAGCGAGTCAAGGAACCGCCCTTCCGACGACATCGTTATGATTCTGCCATCCGGGTGTCTCGAAGCCGGAGCGTGGTAGTGATAGCCGAGCCTCATGCCAGACCTCCGTATCGGGCAACAGCGAGAGCCGGGTGTGGGGCAGCGGCAGACGCGGAGCGCGCCCGCCGCTCCCTATGAATCAAACCGGCCACAAGACCGAAGACGAACCACGTAGCGCTGTTCGTGAGTCCGGAAAGCAAGATCAGGTGAACAGACATAGCCACGAAACCTGAAAAAATAGGAATCGCCCAAGTTTCACCGCGCAGGGCATGTCCGCGAGCGGCCCAAAAGCCGCCTGCCGCCAGGATCACGAGAAGCACGACAACCGGTGCGGCGCCAATGACTCCTGACTCGGCGAGCAGCCCGAGATACGCATTGTGCGCCGAGCGTCGCTGATAAGTTGCCGCGGGAAACGATCGCAGGACAGGAGGGAGTTCGAGGGGCACGGATTCAGAGGTAAATCTCCCGACACCAACTCCGAACCAGGGGCTCCTTTCAAAAAGGAGCGCAGCCTTTTCCACCATCAGAGACCTAACCGCGTAAGACTTGTCGCGGTCGAGCCCGGCGAGCGTGCCCCAACGTTCTGTGATCGGCTCCATCCACGTGCTTGGGAGGGCCGCTGAAGCCAGAGCGAGACCCAGCATCGTCAACACAAGCAGCAGGGCATTCTTGGCGCGATATGTCGAAGCCCAGAGAAAAAGGCAAGCCATGGTCAATAGGGCACCCACCACGACCGCCGCCCACGAAGCTCGGGAACCGTTGATCGCAATTGCCACGGAAAGAACGCAGAGACCCGGCACAGTAGCCCAGCGCCACCTCGGCGAGCCGCGAAAAACAAACCAAACGGCGAAAGGGAAGAAAGTGGAGAATGCCCATCCGTAGGCATTTTGTTGAAGGAGCAAAGACTTGGCGTTGCCCAAAGCGCCGAACAATACTCCTTCTCCGGCGCGGAGCAGCCCCAACGCGATCACGGCTCCGGCCAACACGTTTGCGAGACGAACGCCTACGGCCACTCGGGCGACGACCACAACCGCGAGCAGGAAGACGCCCATCCAGAACGCGTATTTGGCCAGCCACCAGAAAGAGTCCACTCCCAATACATCCCAATTGCCTGACAGCACGTTCGCGCCAAGCGATAAGAACTGACCAAGCCAGATCGCCATCCCTAAGAGAATCCACCCGAGGAACCGTTGAACGATCTGAAACCCTCGGCGCGCGGCGGCATCCACCATCAGAAAGGCCAGAATCGGCGTCGAGAGGGAGACGCCCCAATAGGGCACATCCAGCAAAGGGGCGACGAGGTACGCGGCAACACAGAAAAAGGGTCTGCCCCTGGACGCCGAGTATTCGTTCTCCGCCGGCCGTCAACGTGTCAGCAACGCCGGTCGGGCAACCCGGCCGCGCAAATGGGCCTACCGCCAAGCAGCCTCCTGAAGCAGCAGGGTGGCGCGCCTAAGGCAGTCAGCGGCATCACCTCGCCAGTCGATTCCCGGTGCGAGCCGATCGGCGTCCGGCGGCTGAAAAACGCCCCGCCAAGTACCCCAGGCGTAACCAAGGGCGAAATTCCACTCTGCCCAGCCGGGACGAAGTTGACACCGCTGGAAATTGACAAAGTTTTCGCCGACGTAGTGTTTGATGAGGGCTGCGCGGTCAGCCCAAATGGGTGGCTTGAAACCGCGACAGGAATCATTGATCAGACGCCGGCTATACGCGCGCGCCCAGCCGGCTCGAAACCCACGAAATGCGTACGCCTTGGGAGAGTCATGATCAGGGTGAATGAATCGGACATGCCGAGCGAGCAGCAGATGCCCACGAAACGCCGCCTTCGTTGAAAGGATTGTGTCTTCACCCAGCCCCGCCCGTATCTCCGCCATGGCAAACAGGCTCTCTCCGAAGCACTGTTCATTCAGCGCACTCCGGTCGAAGGCCATGACGCCGCCCCGCAACCATTCGGTTGAGGCGTAGGGTTCAGTGGTATCCGCCGGCGGTTTGCGATAGCCGACGGGTGTAAGTCCGCCGGGCTGTGTCTTGTGCGCGCTCCCAAAACGGCGTGCCAGAGCCCGCCCTAAGTTCGCGTCCGAGGAAGACCGGTCGACGCCCGAGTGGGTCGCCGGCCGGTTCGGAAAATCGATCCGCGCGGTCACGCCGGCGATTTCACCCGGCAATGCTTCGAGAGGCAGAATGAGCTTTTCCAGCGCATCCTTTTGAAGAACCCGAAGGTCGTCGTCAAGGTATACAACCCAACGTTGCCGGGCGGCGCCTCGCCAGCCGAGATAGCGCTGAAACGGCAGATTGGCGTGGTTCGACGGGACATACGTGATGGATGAGATCCTCAATCCAGCCGACTGGACCACGGCGCATGCTTCGCCCGACGAAGGGTCGCCGTCGACAACGATCAGTTGCTCCGGGCGTAGTGTTTGGCGACTCAAATCGCCGAGAAGTCGCCTCAGCAGACCCGGACGACGATACGTTGGGACGCAGACAGCCAACCCTGCTTTTATTTCGGACATTCCTTTGTTCCAGGTTCGAGCTAGGTCGAAAGCGCCCCGCTGGAGGCGGCGGTGGCGCGCCCGCGCCGTTCCGCCAAAGAAGACACACCTCGTCCGGATCCTACCTGCTCCAGGACGCTCACCCAAGCGGGCAATACAGCCTCAAGCGAGTACGACTTTTCAAGTCGGGCTCTCCCCGCCGAACCCATGCGGCGCCGCAAGTCGTCGCGTTGTATCAACGACCGCAGCCGGTCGTGCCATTCAGCACTAGTGGAGCAGTGAAAGCCGGTTTCGCCGTGCTGTACGATCTCTGTACCTACACCGACACGCGACACGACAGCCGGGATACCCATCGCCATATAAAGAACTGCCTTCGCCGCGCACTTTGCGCGTTCAAACGGGCCGTCGGTCAACGGCATGAGACCTATATCGAGCTGTTGCAGGTCCTCCACCTCCGTCTCCGCGCTCCATTGGACAAACCGCATCCGCACGCCGTGCCACGCAATCGGGGGACGCTCATTCGATATCACGACGAACTCAAAGTCGTGATTCCGCGCCAACCCCTCAATCGTCTCCCGCACCAGCGGCAAGTGGTCTCGCAGGGGTTCCGCGGAACCGCTCCAACCGATACGGAGCGGACCGGGCGCCCGGCGTGACCTGGGCCTGTAACGGCGGCCATCGACCACCGTCGGGATCACGGAGACGTTCGTGTTGTATTGCCGTAGGTAACCAGCGATCTCCCTGTTGCCTGCGATTGCCGCTCCGAAATGTGGCAGTATCCGGCGTAGCTTTTGGTCCCGCTTGCCAAGGTAGACGGCATCATCAAGATCGAAGACCAACCTTCGATTGATCCGCGCCAGTAAGGGTTCAATGGCGCTGATGCGAGCCTCGGGGACCAGATCGCGATTCATCAAGATCACATCGAACCGCTGGGCGTGCCTCGTAATCCAGAGCGCGCTCGCCAGCCGGCACGTGCTTGCCAGCCTCATCAGGGGACCACGCAAGGGCCCCATCGACTCAGCCGCTCGCCAATAACGATCGGGTCGGATTACCCTTACATGCACTTCGTGACCTAAGTCCCGTAGCGGCTCCACGAACTGCCAGACCCGAAACCGGGCGGCCGGCGAGCTAAAAGAACCAGGTAGCAGCAGGATTCTCATTGCTGACCATTGAGGTGTCTCGCCTTCAGGCGGCGCGCGGTCTCGCGGCCCGCGAGTTCGATCCAGTACCCAATCCCCCGCTGTGATTGTCGTTGGGAGAGACGGACATTCTCGTTCTCGGCCCTGGCAAGACGCACTTGTAGCGATTGCACGTCATTTTCTTGAAACACTTTCGATCCGGGATACACTTCAGCCAACGACGGAAGACACGGCTCGGAGAGCGGGACGTACGACGTCAGCATCCGTGCCGGCAGACATAGTCCGTCACCTTGACGTCTAGCGTCATGAGCCGCCGCGGCCATTTTGACGATCAGTTCCGCGACGCGCAGAGAAGCGGTGCTTTCACAAAATAATGAGTCCTGGAGGGATTCTCTCTGGAAGGCCATTTTCGCCGGAGGCGGTTCCGCAAGCTCGCCGATCACAGTGCCGATGTGCTGTGCTGCGGATATAGTCCAGGATGTCGGGACAAACCGTGGCACGTTATGGTAATCCAAGCAGGCTACGGGACGATCCAGAATCATTGCTTCCAACATGGCGGTGCTGGGAGTCGTAATCACGGCATCAACTTGTGACAGCAGCTCGGCCAGTTCAGCGCCGGCGAACGACCTCAACTGATTCCCCACTCCAAGCTCATTTGATAGGTTCTTGGTAAGCCGCCAAGATACTTCGATTTCAGGACGCGCGGATAGGTACCCCTTCAAATCGTTTAGGGATTCGAGGGTGGTGTCGGTTTGATGCCGCGTGAACCCGGGCTTCTTCGCCGTCATGACCAAGAGCCTAAAGTTGGAACATCTCTTACGTGGCGTCCTCCGATCAGCCAGGTAATCCAGGCGAGGCATACCGGTCACCTCGACCTTGCCTGCATTTCCCCACGAGGCGATGTGTCGGGCGCTACTTGAACCAATGCACGCGATCTTGTCGGCCAGTACCGGCTGGTGTTGGGGGGCTCCGCCACCGGCCCCGAATTGAGGGTTTTCGTACTGGCACCGCCACTCCAAGATCCCATCCTGCAGCACCAGCGATGGGATGCCGGCCCCACGCGCGGCGTCTAGGCAACGCGAAACACCGAAGTGAATGTCGTTCACACAGAGCACTACGTCCACACTCGCATCCAGCATCCGCCCTGGTTCCCAAGACGAGTCATACAAGAACTTGGCACGACCGCCAAGAAGCTCCTCGACCGGCTTGACGTGGGCAACCTGATCCCGCACCAAACAACACACCCTTAAGGGCCTCTTGAATCCCGCGGGTCCCGTCACAGCTCTCGACCGCTCAACGTTCAAAGGTCTTTCTCACAGGGAAACCGACAGAGCAAGGTGTCTGACACCGCCGCCATCTCATGCTCTTGACTCGACCACGGGAGTCCGCTTCGCGAAGACCGGAATGAGCAGCAGGAGCCGGCCGCGGGTTTGGGCATCGACCGCCAGCAGCCATATGATTCCCGAGGCCGCGGTCGCCGTTGCGATGAACCCGAGTGCCGCACCACCGTAGCCTCGTACGACGTTCGCAAGCCCCCAACCCACGACCGCGACTGCCATCAACGGAAATACCACGGCCGCCCGAACCTCGCGGTGGCCGCTTGCAAGCTCGAACTCGTCCCGAAACAGCCTTCGCGTCAGGCGTTCCAGGTACCACGCCGAGGTAGCAACATTCGCGAGGCTGCTTGCCAGAGCGATGCCGGCCAACCCCAGCCGTCCGCCAAGCAACACGCTCAAAAACACCTTCAAGCCGCCTTCACACAGACGGGACAACGACTGCGGCTTGACCACAAGCGCCGCCGACAAGACAGCGCGCCGCGGCAGAACCGAGAGCTTGAGAGTGAACGCCACCGCCAGGGCGGTATTGAGCCAGATGCCACCGTAGTTGTCTGATCCGACCCAAGCAGCCAGGAACTGCTCGTTCGCCGCCCAGATGGATACGGAGAGCACGAGCGCAAACGCCATCGTGAGAGTCTCCAGATTGCGGTAGGCATCAGCCGCTTTTGAGGTCTCCCCTTCTCCAAGCAGCGCGCCCAATGCAGGCCGCGCGACATCCACTATCGGCTTGAACATTCCCTCGGCCAAGTCGTAAAGACGGACAGTCAGATACAGAACCGCGACGGACTCGATCGAGATCAACTTGGCCGCGAGAATCGAGTCCACACTGAGAATCATGAGCCCGGCAAAACCTCCGACGCTGAACCACAAGCCGAGGCCGCCCACATCTCGCAGATGGCTCCAAGAAAACAGCGTCCGCCGGATAGCGAACTCTTCGAGGCGGCGGCTCTCGAAAAAGGTCAACACCAGGCGCACTAGCGAACCTGAAACAAGGGCAACCGCGAGGGCCGCCACCCCCCAACCTTCGAGCAGCAGAACGACCGTTACCAAGACCCGCAGTCCCAAGGCGGCAAGTTGAACCGCGTTGTCTCGATGGAACCGCTGTCTTGCGATGAGGACGGCACTAAAGACTCTTGCGGTCAACGAGACACTTACTTCCAACGACAGCAACAACATCACAACAAGCGTTTCCCCGGCCAAGCTCTGGTCAAGCCCCACGAACTCGGGAAAACTCATCGCCAATCCCAAGCCGATGGCAAACGCAACGAAAGCAGTAAAAAGCTGAGCACTAAACGCTGCCGTTACTAAGATGCTTGCCGGTTCGGGATCGGCTTCGGCGGAAAGTCGCGCCAAACGGGTTTGCAACGCCGCGGCGGCTCCTAGATCGCAGACGCGCAGCCAACCCGCCATGCTCAGCGCCAACACGTAGATGCCGTACTGCTCCCTGCCCAAAACTCCGAGAACGAATGGTGTGAGCCACAGGGAGATCAACAGACCTGTCGCTTTAAGCACTTGGCTCGTCGTCACTCCTGACAGATACCGCTTTCGAGTCACGCCTCCCATTCGTATCCGCCCACAATTTGACCCGTTAGCCGGAAGCAGTGACCGCGAGAGAGCCTTCCGCCCTCGCAACGGGCTGTGTTTCATAGGAGTAGATGTAGGCATCTCCGGCTGCGGGCTCCCAACCGTTCAAGACCACGCCCAATATGCAGGTGTCGTCGTTCAAGAGACGTTGTTCCGCCGCACGCGCCGCGAGCCTGGTGGTCTGTCCAGCTCTGACGACGAGGACCGCCGCGTCAGCGAGCTGTGCCACAACACGAGAATCAGCTACGTGCATGACCGGCGGCGTATCGATCACAATCGCGGCATATTGCCGGCGCAAAACGTCAAGAAGAAACGGCAACCGCTTTGAGAACATAGCGTGAGCGGCTACGGCCTCCCGAGGCCCGGCAGGCATTACCGAGAGCCCTGGAATCGAAGTCGCGCGTATGGTCTGCCCCAGGTCCGGCATGCGCTGTCCTTCGGCACTTAAAAGCAAACTGCTCAAGCCGCAGTCGTTATCCAGATCAAAAACCTGGTGAGCGCGAGGTCGCCGGAGATCCGCGTCAATCAACAAGGTCTTCTTGCCGATCCGCGCCAATGAGATCGCCAGATTGCAGGTCACCGTTGTCTTGCCTTCGAGCGGCGAGGGACTCGTAACGGCCAGAACAGTGGGCGGCTTGCGTTCCCCAAGGAGCATCGACGCGAGCGCGCCCCGGAAACTCTCCGCCAACGGCGAGAAGTCAGCTACTTCCGCGAGGCGCTCAACCGACGCGTGACCGGTTCGAGCCGAGGTCACGGAATCCTTTCTTCTCAAAACGAGCGAACCGCGCCCGTTGCGGGTGTAACGAACCCGAAGCTTCAACCGGCGGCCTCTTCCAACACTGCTCAGGAGACCGAGTTGCGTGGCCGAGGGGATCGCGGCGAGTTGAGGAGATCTTAGCCATTGCGAAACGTCCGCCTGTGTCCTGAGCTTTGTGTCAGTTCTGACCTTCACAAGGGCGACCAGCAGACCCAGAAATCCGCCCAGCATGGCTCCCATGGCTCCGTGTGCGACATGGTTGGGCCCCATGGGAATGCTCGGAGGCTGAGCCCGATCCAGAATCCTCACATTGCTCGCGCTCAGCGCGGACGCCACCCCGGTCTCTTTCACCTGGCGCAAGAGTCCGTCATACAACTCTTGATTCGTGTTGACTTCGCGCCGCAGAATGTCGTAGCGAATCGACCGTACCGCATGCTCGGAAACGAGCCCTGCCTGCCGGCCGTACTGGGCCGCAAGGAGGTCTTGCCTCCGCAGCGACGCTTGGTACTCGTCGCTCACCCGATCGAGCAGCGACGACTTCTCCCGAACGATGGCCTGTTCCATCTCGCCAATCTGCGCCGCCACGCGTTTGACGCGGGGATGCTCCGGAGTATAGACAGCGTCCAGTTCGGATAACTCTCCCAGTAGCGCCGTCAGATCCCTCTCGTAGGACCGCAGATTGAGGACCTCAGCGCTCTGCGGGAGCACGGCCGATCCTCCATCCCGCGCCAATTCGAAGAGCGCCTGCTTGGCGATCCGATCCGCTTCGGCCAGTGAGAGTTCCTGCTGTAGCTTCGCCAATCTCTGTTCCGCGACACTCTCCCGGGGGGCGACAAACAGAAGTCCACTCTGCCGGGCGTACTGTTGGAGCTTCTCCTGAGACTGCTCTAGTTTCACTTGGAGCTCCGTCAACTGTTGATCCAACCACCGCTCGGCTTGTTGCACCGATTCCAAGCGTGCTCGAACATTGTTTTCGATGTAGACCTCCGAGAGGGCATTGAGAAAACCTGCCGCCTGATCGGGATCAGTGGAATCGGCTTTGAGTTCAAGGATGTGGGTTTCCGCGGGAATGGAAACCTCCAGTGTCCGCGACGCCAGGCGAAGCTGATCGCTGATACTTGTTGCCCCATCAGACGGTCGCAACAACCCGGAAAGCCACTCCGTGACCGTTCCGCTGGCGTTAAGGGTAGAGCTGTTGTCCAGGACGCCCAAACGCTCAAGCGCGTTCCTTTTAAGGCTGCGGCTCTGAAGAATCTGACCATGAGTGGCAAGCCCGGTCCGTGAAGCCGCGGGCCCCCCGGCGCTCGTCGGACTTACACCCTTCATGCCCAAAAACGATTCATCGCGGTCCAGGACTTCAAGGTATGCTCCGGCTCGATAAAGTGGCGCCTGCAGCGCACTCCAAGACAATCCTCCGAGCGCGCCGACGAGCGCCATAAGGAACAGGCGTTGCCACGATTTCTGAAGCATACTGACGATGTCTTCCGATTCGGCCATAGGATTCCGCCGCATGCGGCTAAGTTGCGGCATGACGTCTCATCCGCGGAAACGCTGCAATCGATTCCGTGCCGCGGCTCGCACCTTTGTCCCAGACCCTCTGCCGGGTGGCTCGGAAGAATGGAGGACGATAACCCAACTCGGATCGATCTCCACCGCTACTGAACGACCGAGGAGAGAAACGGTCACAACGAGTCGATGGATACTCTTGAATTTCTCGACGACGCCCTCACAACCTGTCAGCGGTCCCTCTACGACTCGAACGTGCTGACCAATCCTGCCCGTTCGCAATCGAGACAGAGGGAGGCGTGAATCCAGCAGAGCACGCACCGCTTCTATCTCCGCCTCTTCGACGGGAATCGCGCGATCCTTGAAGCCGACAATCGACCGCACTCCCGGCACCCGCAGAATGAGAGGTTGCTCCCCTTCCCCAAAGCGGCAGAAGGTATATCGGGGAAAGAGTGGCAAGGCGACGAGTTTGAGCCGGTCGGACCACCGTCTTTGACTGGTGTAGAGCGGAAGGAATTCCTCGAAACCTCGTCCCCTCATCAGTTCCGCGACAGTCTTCTCGTGCCGTGGCTTCACCTGCACTGCATACCAGCGCCGCTGCGCGTCGATCGTCATCTAGAAGCGACTCCCTGAAAGCCGGCCGCGCTCGCGGAGCGAGAGCGAAATACGGGGGGGGAACAAACATACCGATTGAGGCGAAAAAGCGCGCTTACGCCTCTGAGTCCCACTTGCGATGTGGCGATTCAGAATCGCCGCTTGACACAGCGGCTCAGATTAACCCGGTGGCTTTTGCTTCCACCGACCCGCGGTCTCCAACGACGACACTGCGCAGGCTGACGGGCCCCTCCGTCATACAAAGCTCTTCGCGCCACCCCGGCGGAAGAACGAATCACTGGAGTTTTACCATGACTTAAAGTACTATGTCAAATATTGGTGTCAAGTTTTAATAATGAACCTAGAACTACTGAGCGTTATGCTAGATTTCCGTCGTCCACGCCGGGACCTGGGGTCACAACGATAGGCCCGCCCAGAACGCCTTTCGAGCGGATATGCTTTTGGGGTGCTCCGACCTGACACTCGAAACAGTTCCAGCAGTACCCCTCAAAATAGGAGCGGGGTACTAGGACTCAATCGGAGGCTCAAACCCTTGGTGGCACAGGGCATCGAGACGAATTATTGCCCCTCGCGGGCGCTCCAAGCACCGGGAACGGACACATGCTCGTGGATGGATTGGCGCTCGTTGTTGTCCTCCGCGCTTTGTCGGCGGTGCGACGCCGTGATCGTCTGAGCGGATTCATCGGCCTTGAATCGCAGAAAGCGAGCCTCGGCGCGCGCGGCCGCTTCTTCCTCCCCGAGGCCTCGATAACACAGCATTCGCGTATAGGACATTTGTAGGTCCTCCGGGTCAATGCGTGCTACACGGTCCAGCACTTCAAGCGCTTCTTGATACCGCCGTTGCAGCCGAAGAACGACGGCATACTGGTTCAACGCAACGCGGTCTCGAGGATAGTCGGCAAGCACTTTGTCGAGCGACCTGACGGCCCCATCGTAGTCTCCGGCGGCGCGCGCGGCCGCGGCCCGGAAGAAATGAATTCGGCCCAGGCTATCGTCGATTGCGAGCGCCCGGTCAAGATACGGACCGGCGGCGTCGGTACGTCCCTCTCGAATCAGGGCCCGCGCCAGGTTCACCCAGCCGTCGGCAAACTCGGGGGACGCCTCTGTTACCCGCTGAAAGGCGTACTCCGCCCCTTTGAGATCTCCCTGCAGCAGCAAGCCGATACCGTAGTCATTCCAGCGTTCGTAGTCGTCCTTCAGCACCTTCGGGCCCCACTCGGGCGAGTCAATGCCGATGTCGAGGACTTTGCGGTCCTCGGCGATCATGGTGACAGGGAGATTCGGAATGCGGTCACGGATCTCCCCGGAAACATTGGCCGGAATATCCTCGGGATTAGTGGTAAATGTGCGGTCATCAAAGTCCTTGCCGAACGCCCCTTCCCTGCCCTGTTGCGGCTCACCGGCATAAGAAAACGCGGTGTAGAAGTTCGTGAACTTGCGATAGTTTAGCTTGGCGTGCAACTGAATCGGCCCTTGAATCTGGTCCGGTACCTGTATCCGAAAATGAGCTACATCGGCGGCGCCGGGCGGAATCTGCCTGACGTAAAGAGCGCTACGGGCGTGGAAAGCGTTTCGCTTGTCAATCGAGTTGCCGTGTTCGTCGAGGAGCAGTGCGCGGTAGAAATGAGCGCCCTTTTCCACCGCACCCTGCCCGCCTTCCTCCAGCCAACCGCTCCAAAAGAACGGCTTGCCCGTCGCATCGGATGCCGAAAGCTCCAGCCAAACATCGAACGAATCGACTGTGCCGCCGGGAAAGAAGTGCCCCACCTTCCGGGTCCGCACCACCACGTCCACTCGGACGACGTCTCCCGGCGCGACGCGGAGACGAGTTCGGTCAAGTGGCGCGGCGATGTCTCCCACCTCGCGAATCACGGGCGCCGCTCCCATCGAGGCGCTCTCTTCCCCGACAGCGAAGCTGGTTGCTAACTTAGGCTCCTCCGCGCTGGAACGCCGCATCTCGAGTTCCCCGATGTCGCCCGCGGGCGAGGCGGCGAAGATGTCGACGGTCACTGAGTCACGAAGAAACTCCTGGGTGATTCGAAGTTGCTCCTCGTGGCCGCTGACGTAGGGGACCGCCGTGTTGGCGGCGGGAAAGCGGTGCGAGTGAACGAACCCGTCGATGTTCCCCGGATCGTCGGACTCGACGAGCGGCATGTGGCAGTCCGAGCAATCCGCCGCCTCGGATGGGTAATAGAACGACCGTGCCCCGTCGCCGGACACACCGCTCGCCTGCCACGAGTCGTACTCATTGAATCCCCTGAGCCAACGGTAGTTGTTGACCGGCGTATCGAGGTGAACCTTGTGGCACGCCGCGCAGAATTCCGAGCGGTCTTCACGCATGAACGGCTTCAAAAACGTTTGGCGATGTGCGGCGGGGGCGGTGTTGATGACGTAGCTGTCGAGAGCCCGGATCACGGGATTGCGGCTCGCCATTAACTTGTGCAACGCAGGGTACTCGATGGTGAATCCGCCATTGCCCATTGTGCCGTCGACGCTGGAGATGGAGTGGCACGACACGCATCCCAGGCCCGCTTGGGCCTCCGGCGTGTCGATCTGGCCCTTGACCGGGTCGTCAAACATGCCGCTGAACAACATGGCGTGGTCGTGGCAGCCGGCACACCACTTCGATCCTTCCACGCCAACGGTTTCCTGCATATACTCGATGGACTTGCGGTAGAACTGGTTATTGAAGGACGAGAAGTGGTGCATTGACTCGTTCCACTGCTCGTAGACATCCTTGTGACACTCCCCGCATAGCTTGGAATCAAGAAAAAAGTCAGACGGGACGTACCCACCCGTATTCGTCCTCGATGCGGAGGGGTAGAACGGGCTTTCAACTCCGGCACCCTCATATTCCATCGACTCGGGCGCCTCGATCGGGTTCAGAATTCGGTCCTGGGGTGTCGGAAACCAGCGTCCCTGGAGCGACACATAAAGAGGCAGGCAAAGCGCGAGAACCCCCGCGCCGCCAACCCACGGTACAAACTCTCGCTCATGCCGAAAGGCCCACCAACCGAGCAGAGCGGCGCCGAGGAAACCGGCGGCTCCGTGCGCCTGTACGATCCAAAGGTTGGGCCGCGTCGCACCCACATAGCCAAGAGCAATCCCGAACAACGCGCACGTGCACAGGGCCAAGAGTGCGAGCTTCGCGTCGGTCCGCAGAGCCACGATCAGCTCTGATTTCCAAAATCGGATCGCCGCAACGATCAAGAACAAACCCAGCAGGACGTGGGCGAGCACGAGTCCGACAAAAAAGATACTGGCCTCCGGAAACGCCCAAATCCAGCCTGCGCTCACAAGCAGAAACAGCAGACAGAGAGCAAAGAATCGAGAAAGGCTCATCGTCTCGCCAGGGGCCGAATGAGACGGAGTGCGGGGCGACGATTGTAATCGCGTACATACTCGCTGTGGTGCGGGTCCTCGGGGTATCTCTCGCTCGGGCCATAGGGGTAGCCGCTCATGCCGTGGAAAGGCAGCGGCTCGACGCTGGAACTGTAGGCCGTGTTTGAATCGCCGTCCTTCGCCCAACCGTCGAAGAACAACAGGTAGTCACGGGTCCATCCGGACGGCAGTTCCGGAAGACCGTCGGCGGGAAAGCGCAACATAACTTCATCGCCCGACCCCAAGACGACAAAGCGGTCATCGATCTCGTCGAGCAATTCCCTGACGTCACCATACTTGGTGTAGTCGCCCGGCGTAGGATTCCACATTGAGGTCAATTGCACGTCGGAGTAAACGAACTGCTCGGGCTGGCGGCGTTCCGGGTGGACCACGACCCGCGAGAAGCCTCGGAAGTCCAGCTTCGCCTCGCTCGCGCCCAGCCGCGTGAGTCTCGCTTCCGGATCAGCGGTATTGACGGCCGCGAATATCTCGTCCCAATACACGCAAAGATTCGTCACGATCCGAACCTCGCGCGAGTCGGAACGAAAGACGTCCTTCAAGTCGACGGCAATCGTCTTAGGTTTTCCCGCCGGGATGCCCATATCTTCCAGGGCGGTTACCCACTCGCCGGCTCGGCCGCGCACTTCGAGCCGAGGAGGCAGCAATAGGTTGGCTTCGCTCTGTGCCGTGCCCACGAACGTACTGCCATCCGCCCAGTCAACCCAACCATGTAGAAAGAGTACTGCGTCATCCTGCCCGCTTAGGCCGCTTAGGTCAAGAGTCAGCGTGTGGGTCTCCGCCCGACCGGCGAAATCTCGTTCGAAACCTTCCGCATAGCGCCGGTCGCGTCGGACGAGTCGCTCAAGGACGTCGTGTCCCTTCCCATTCACGGCGGACGAAGGATAGATCCTCTCTTTCACTCCGAACAGGCGAAACTCCGGAAAGGGTGGTGAGATGAATTTCTCGTTCGTGTAGATCTCGGTATCTTCGGGATGGTCGAGAACCACAAGCTCGATCTGATCGAGATACGAAACCTCGCGCAACTCCTCGGTCACCCTGACTTCGTAGAACCCGTTGCGTGGCTTCAACGATTCGCCGTCGATCCAGACGTATTCGTCGTGGTCCGTCGGAAAGAACTGTCCGTCCCCGAGCCCCGCCCCTAACGGAGCCACTCCGAGCACATCGCTGATAAACTCCAATTCCTTCCCGTTCCAGGTGAAGATCATCGGACATGAGCCCGACAGCCTCGGCTTCTCGATGTAAGAGAGCTTCTGTCCGACCGGCTGTTCAGACTCGTTCTGAATCAAGCCGTTCGGCCAAGTGATCCGCACCGTGTCAATCGTCTCACTCGTCCCGACGCCGAACCATAGCGGGACTCCCCGGTAGACCTGTTTGCGGTAGCTGAGTCCGGCCTTGACCTCAACGCGGGCGCCCTCGGCCGACTTCTGGTTCTTGACGCCCTCAAGTGTGATTGTGACGCCGAGGTTCGGGTTCTCGGTGCGGTTCCAGTGAATGGCGGCCGAGCCGTCCGGGGAAATCGTCGCGAAATCCAGCCGGCCGTCACCGTCGAAGTCCGCGGCCACGGCTGCCGCGAAGCTGTCCGAAGCACGATTCACGGCTCTACCGAACTGGAATCCTCCCTCGTTCAACTTCACCCCGTCCCCAGCAATCCCATCGGCCCAGCCGCGATTCTGCGTGTCAGCCCAGGCAAGCATTTGCGGGAGTCGAACGCCCTTTTCGAAAACTCCACCATGGTTCTCGACAATCTGTGAGTGCGTATCCGTCGCGCCAATGGAGGTGAGGACGGCGTCTAAGAACCCATCGTTGTTCAAATCGGCAATCTCGACGGACGAAACCTCGGAGCCCGGCGATAGCCCCTCGATGCGATGGGGGTCAAAACGTCCCAGCTTGCGGTCCTCAAATAAGACCAGTTCATCGGGATAGGCAATCAGAATGTCGTTGCCGTTGTCCTCTTCCATCTCGAGGAACGCCGCAGCCTGAGCCACCTTCTCCGTCCGGAAGGGAAAGCGGTCGGAGACATCAAGAAAGGTTCCATCCCCGTTGTTGCGAAGCAACGCTTGATCCGCACCGACCGCGATCAGATCGAGATCGTAATCGTGATCGAAATCCACCCATAGGGCATCTCGATATTCACCATCGAGGAGTTGCTTACCCGCGCCGAAACTCCCCGACTCGTTGGTGAGCAGGTGAACGCCGTCGCTGTGAATCGCCGCCAAGTCAGGAAAGCCGTCATTGTTCACGTCGCCCACCGCGAACGTTCGGATCCCACTCAGACCCTCCGGCAGCACCAAGCCACCGGATTTCCAGGCTGGACCGTCCCTGACCGCCACCACTGCCAAATCTTCCGACCGAATCAAGAGATCGACGTTGCCGTCGGCGTTAGAGTCGAGGAGCTTGATTCCAACGGCGGGTCCCGCCAGGTTCACGTCGAGGGACGCGCTCTCAAAGCTCGCTTCGACACCCGGTAACGGCTGCCCGGCCGGCGGCACGGGATCATACATCTCGGAATAGAAACTCCAATCCACGTCCTCGCCCACAGCCGCTCCTTCTTGCGCGGCCTTAAGTTTCTTGAAGATCTCAATCTCGTCTCGGGCGCGGTCCGGGTCCAACCGGCGCATTAACCCAAAGAGTTGAAAATGCGGCGCCGCGAGACCGGGGTCCAGTTGCGCCGCCCTTTCCAGTTCCGCGATCGCCCGTTCGGTATCGCCTTTCTGCTTGTAGAGAGCGCCCAATTGGTAATGGGTCTTCGCGTGCTCGGGAACTAGCTCGGCCATGCGCTCCAATTGTGCCAACGCAAGATCGGTCTCACCCTGCTTTTTGAACTCGATGCCCAGGTTGAAGTAGGTGTGTGGGAGTTCGGGGTCGATCTCTTGCGCCTTCTCGACCTGCGCAATTCCATCCTCCATCCGGCCCGTCCGCAGCAGCGAGAGTCCGAGATTCAGATGCTCTTGTGCCGATCCGGGGTTAAGATCCAGCGCCCTGCGAAGAGTATCAGGAGCGAGATTCTGGGTGGCCGGGTTCTCGTAGAACGCCTTGCCGAGATTCCGGAGCTGCTGCAGCTCGATCTTCTTCGGGTCCGGCTGCTCGTATGCCTCTGTCGATTTTCCAGCGCACGCCGCCGACAGACCCAGCGCCACGAACAAGACCGTCAAAGGAAGCTTTCGCATGAGGCCTTCCCGCTAGTCCATCTGGAGCCGCCGCAACTTGATGCCGGCCTCTTCCAGCAGTCCCATCGCCACGTCCCCAAGTGGATACTCCTGGCTGAAAACGACCTCGAGGATTCCGGAATTGATGATCATCTTGGTGCAGATCAAACACGGCGAGTAGGTCGAGTAGATCGTCGCGTCCTTGACGCTGATGCCGTGATAGGCCGATTGAACGATGGCGTTCTCCTCGGCGTGCGAGCACAGGCACTCGCCTAGATTCGTGCCGCTGTCCGCCAGCCGGTTGCAACGCGGGCAACCACCCTCGTTGCAGTTCTTCACACCGCGAGGCGTGCCGTTGTAGCCCGTGGAGACGATGCGGCGATCTCTAACGATCACCGCCGCCACTTTACGTTTCATGCAGTTGCTGCGAAGAGCCGCAATGCGGGCGATCTCCATGAAATACTCGTCCCAATCCGGGCGCTTCGCTTGCATCAGCCAGCGCGTGGCAACCTCGTCCACACTCGCTTTGAGGGCGGCAACGGTCGTATCGTTGACAATCGTCTCGTCCGCCAGCTTATAGCAAGCCTGAAGCTGCTGCCGGGTAGGGTCGTCGCTCTCAATCTCTCGTTGTTCCTGCTCGACGAACTCTTCGCGGGAACCCGGCTTGCGTTCCCCGCCCCGATCGACAACGCGCTCGAAGCGCACCTCGGGCGGAGCATCCAAATGGAGAAGGTGGAAGTTGCCATTAGCACGCAGAGCCTCCACTTCGGCCGGGTTGCGGATCGAGTCGATCACGTAGTTCTGGTCAGGGCGCAGCTTCGCCTTGACGCGCTCGGCTAGAACCGAAGAACCGTGTTCGGTCCGAAGCCGGTTCCCCGCTTCGATCAGGTTCTGGCGATTCGCCGCAAGCCCTTGCCGTTCCAACTCCAGGCGGATCTCGTCGGACAGGGAATGAAACAGAAACCCCTTCCCCTTGAGGTGGTTGGCCGTAACCGTCTTCCCTGAGCCGTTCGTTCCGGTAAGACCGATAATCATATTTTCTCGGCGTTTGGTAAAGTTTTACGATACCAACTCCCCCGTGTTCTCCGCCGTACCGTCAGGTCTTCTTGGCCGAAGGCAAGTTCAATGGGCAACTCGGAGTTGCCGCAACTCCCGCACCCTATGACTGTCGACACGGGGGGAACAACGAACGCCCTACCACTGGGTGAAGGAGGCCGCGCCGGAAGGCAATGAAAGCCATCCTGTTTGGCCGTCAAGCTGAAGCCGGGACCCTACCGTGGCAAAACTCACTTCCATTGAGGCGATCCCCTTCCGGCAACGCCGCGACCAGAAGGACGTCGTGGGCACAGCGGGCTCACCCACCGCCCTGGAAGAAGGCGCTTTCGACTATCGTTGGTCGGCGACCTACGCGACACTCTATTCCGTCTGCTTCGAGACCGCGCTCATCAAGATCACCAGCGACGGCGGCCTAGTTGGATGGGGCGAAGCGCAGGCTCCGCTTGCTCCGGAAGTGGCTTGCACGATCGTCGACCGTCTGCTGCGGCCTGCGATCGAAGGCCACGAGTTCAGCGGCGAACCGGCGGAGATCGAGCACCTGTGGGATCGCATGTATTCGGCGATGCGAGTGCGCGGACAAACCGGCGGATTCATGCTCGACGCCATCAGCGGCGTTGACCTCGCGCTGTGGGATCTGGCCGGAAAGATGGCCGGTCGGCCGGTATGGAGAATGCTCGGCGGGAGGAGCGCGCCTGACCTGCCTGCGTATGCCTCCGGCCTCGGCGGAGAAACGACGGAAGCAAAGCTCGACCACGCGCGCCTGCTTTGGGCCGACGGTTTTCGCACGTTCAAACTTTTCCACGACCGGGGCGAAGCGGATCTCCTCGACCTGATCGGTCGACTGCGCGACGATTTCGGAAGCGACATGCGGATCGCTGTCGATGCGCTATGGCGCCTGCCCAGCGAGGGGGCCGTCGAGTTCGGACGTGAGCTGGACAGCCGCGACATCCTCTGGCTCGAAGCGCCGCTTCTACCCGAGGACGTCGATGCTCACCGCAAGCTCGGCGAGGCAATCTCGACCCCGATCGCGCTCGGCGAAAGCTACCGCACTCGTTGGGAGATCGAACCGTTTCTGAAGGATCCAATTCTTTCGTGGTTCCAGCCTGATCTCGGGCGCTGCGGCATCACCGAAGGCCTACGCATGGCTCGCCTTGCCGCCGACGCCGGCGCGCGCGTCGTCCCTCACGTCTCCATCGCCATGGGACCTCAGATCGCGGCGGCGCTCCACTTCGCAACGGTGGCTCCCCGTTGCGAGTTGGTCGAGTATAACCCGAAAGTGTTTCAGGTGGCGAATCGTTTTGCCGTACAGCCCTTAGCCCTGAATGACGCCCATTATCAAGTGCCGCAAACACCAGGGCTCGGAGTTGCCCTTCGGCCAATCGATTCAACTAGCGAGGTTTAGGCTGAGGGTCTCCGGGCAGTGCTAAGCTGTCCAACTTTGCTTGGGCCTGATTCAGGCCGCGGACGGCTTCGGATCGGGTGCTCTGGGCGCGTTTTTCAAGATTCCTGTAGTCGTGCAGATCGGGTTGGGGGCTGCTGGCCGTCGGGTCGCGGTCGGCCGCGATACCGATGCCGCGGAAAACGTGTCCGAGCGCAGCCTCGGCGTTGGCCTGGTCACGGTTGGCGGTCTCCTGTTGACGCCGTGCCTGACGCAAGGCGGAGCGAGCTTCATTCAGAGCGGCGGCAAACTGGGCCTCCAGGCGGCGGTCTCGATTCGCGACACCCTCAGCCCGAGCCTCGGCGTTCCCAAGTGCATCCCGCGCCAACCGGGCTTCTTCCGTTGCCTGCTGAACTTCACGCTCCAAAGCTTCCAAGCGGTCCGTAGTATGGGCAAGTTGAGAGCGCGCTTCTTGGAGATCTTCCTCCATATGTGCGGCCCGCTCAAGCCGCTCGTTGAGCAGGCGCTGCGCCTCCATCGCTTCCTGATCGGAAAGCGCTGCCCGGTCACGGAGGCGGAGGGCGAGTTGTTCGGCCGACGTAGCTTTTTCGCGCGCCGCGGAGGCAGCCCCGCCGGCGTTCTTCGCATCGTCGGCCGCCGACTCAGCTTGCTGTTGCGCCAAAGCGACAAGTTCGCGGGCGTACCGTGCCGACTCTTCCGCCTCCTGGGCGCGGCGCTCCGCGACGAGCAGGCGCTGCTCCGCCTCGTTAGCACGGTGCACGGCTGAATTGACGAGATAGAAGGCGTATCCCGCGACGGCAATAGCGGCCAGTACGGAGAGCGTCGCCAGCCAAAAGCTGATTCCCGCGGACTGCGCGAGCGATCTGGCTTGCGCGCGTTTGCTGCGGCGATCTTCCGGGTTCGCCATCGCGGGCATGAGTGTGCGCTCCCTTTGAAGCGATCTCGCGTGGATGCGGCGGTTGGAGCGGCCTTCGAACTAAGCTCCCGGACGGCCGGTTGAAGGAGGGGCTTCTTCGGCGGGAGGTTCGTATTCAGGCGCTTTGCCACTCAGAAGGCCGCCGAGTTGGGCGACGGGCAACCGCAATCCAATGTAAAACTTACCAAACAACGCATAGAGTGCGCTTGCTTCATCGAAGCGCATCTCGTAAATCAGCTTTTTGAAAACGAGTGGGTCGTTGGCGAAAAGGTCGACCCCCCACTCCCAATCATCAAATCCAATCGAACCGGAGATGATTTGTTTGACCTTGCCGGCGTAACGCCGTCCAATGAGGCCGTGATCACGCATCATGCGGCCCCTCTCACCGATCGGAACCGAGTACCAGTTATTGACCTCACCGCGCTTCTTGTCCATCGGGTAGAAGCACAGATACTTGTGAGGCGGTACTTTGGGCCACAAGCGAGGTCCCATGGCTTGGCGCTGTTCTTCGAGCTTCTCCTCTTCGGCTTCCCGCCATTCCGGGCTGCCGGGCTCCACGCCTTTCGCTTCCAGCTCTTCATAAAGCTGGATGGATGAGGCGTAAAGTCCTAGCTCCACAACGGACACGTACGAAGTGGTGACTTCGAGGTAGTCACTGAGACGGAGCTGCGCGAAGGCCAGTTCTACCTCGTTCAAGCCCTCGAATGAGCGGCGAAAGTGGACGGCGATGATGTCGCCCTTGTGTCCAAGCTGAGAGAAAAGAGCGGTACCACCCTCGGGGTGCGATTCCAGCGGCTCCAGCGCTGTAACCGCTTCGCTTGTAATCTTCTGGCGTTCGCCGTCGGGAAGGCCGCGCCAGTCGGCCCAGCGGACGCGGAACATCTGATGCAGCGCGCTGGATCCATCAAGGGTCAAAGGTACGGCGGGAGCAGATTGTGTGGCGGGCGCTCCGTCGGAGCGGCTTTGCGGCTTCTCGGTGATAGGGGATGTGCTCATGAAGTGCGTAAGTGATCTTTCGTCGTATTTCCGTTCACTCTATCAGACAGTAGGATGAGCCCACCGAGGAGGGCGGGCCTGCGTTTCTCCGAAGCTCTATGGCGGCGCTAATCGGGCGTCGTGACATTCCACATGGTGCGTGCAAAGAGCCAGGAACCGTCAGGTTGCCTGCGCAGAGCATCGATGTACTTGCCTTCCTCATTGATGGGAGGGGAGCCGTCCGTGGGAGTGAGCGTAACCGAGTAATAGCCCCAAGTGAAAGCCCAGTCGCCCACAATCTCAAGTTCCTCGATCGTACGGGACTCCTTGACCCTGAACATTGAGAAAACCCTTTCAAGGGACGTGCGCATGACTTGCCGGCCGATCTCAGGCGGCTTGCCCGGCTTGAGAACGACGGCGTCGTCGGTGTGGAGATCCACAAGGGTGTCCACATCGCTGGTGTTGAACGCCGCCACCGCTCGCTCGACCGATTCACGAACACCCGCTTCGTCGTCAACCGGGTCCGGAGTCGGGGGCGCGCCGCACGCAGCCAGCAGGAGCAGAACGGATAGCGAGATGGGTCGGCTTTGCATGAGGGGCGATGGCATAAGAACTCAACAGACTAGTGTTGGATAGCAGCGGCGAGGAGTTGGCGGAGCATGTCGGCTTGTTGGGGGTCGAGAAAAGAGCGTTTCGGTATGAGGTAGTGTTGATCGCCTTCGAGAAAGATGAGGAAGGCGGAGGAGGTTTCGATGGCGTCCGTGAAGGCTTCCCAGGGCACCCAGCCGGCCTTTTGAGAAGAACCGATGTCGATGCCGTCGTCGTGGAAGCAGTAGCGCATGGGCTCGGGGTTAGCGGCGGCTTGGTACTGGTGGCCGGCGTTCCATGTGACAACCAGTAGCAGCAGGACCGGCGGCCCCAGGATAAAAGCGGCGGCGGCGAAGGGATTGAGCCCGAGGGCCCCCAGGGGCGGTAGGTAAACGCCGGCCGCGGCCAGCACGCACCAGATGACACAGGCCGGCCCGAGACGCCGCAGAAACAGTTCGAGCCGCGCACGAACGACGTCCGAGGCACGGAGGGCGACTTCGAATCGGATGTGTGTGGGCTCCACGTTTTATCAGCGGGGCGGCTTGCGAGATAGAGCGAGATCCGCGCGCCCCCGCCCCTCTGTTCGCCGGACGCGTTCCAGCACAGACTTTAGCGGAAACTCCACGTATCCGTGTCGGGCAGATGAGGCAGCGCGTTGAACGTGAACAGGCGCAGTCCGTCGTCAGCGACGCGCAAGGTGGATAGACCGGAATTGTAGGTGGCGCCGGCAAGCCGCCAGATTTCGCGATCTTCGAGCCCCAAGGCCTCGCCCATCCAGACGCCGATCGGGGTGGCGGAGGTGAAGACCGCTACGTTTTCACCCGACGAGAATTTCGCGAGCTGCTGTTTAGGCTTGGCGACGCGCTTGCGGAAGGCTTGCCACGATTCGCCCGAGTAGGTGTAGCGGCCGGCGGTCCAGGCACGCACGATCGCGATGTCACAGTAGTTATGGTTGCGGTGGACGTCGGCGTCGCCATTCTCGATGGCTTCCATCATCTCAGCGAATTCTTGCTGGAAGCGCGGGTCGTCGTCGCTCAGCGGCGCGGCGAGTTCTTGATAGACGTGGCCGAGGTCGAACTCATCCCATAGCGGCTCCTCGATGAGATCGGGGAACGGCAGTTCGACAGCACGATACTCCGCCCGGACCGCTTCAGCCGTACACCGCTGGCGGGAGAGGCGTCCGACATAAGCTGCGGTGAATTCGACTTGGAGCGAGACGAGGTAGCGGCCGAGGGACTTCGACTGTTGCTCGCCAAGATCCGACAAGCGGTCGTAGTCGTGGCGCGGGCCGGCTTGGCCGTGACGGATGAGGTAGAGGCGGCTCACTCAGTCCTCCGGTCAGCGTGTCTCCATGACGAGCACGGCTGATTCGGCCAGGCCTCGAACGCGCCGGCTGAAGTCGGCGAAGCGCTGGTCACTGGTTTGGCCCACGTAAAAGCGATAATAAATTTGTTGAAGAACTACCGCTAACTTATACAAACCAAAGACTTCATAGTACCAAATATCTGTAAGATCTCGACCACTAGCGGAGGCGTAACGGTGCATCAGATCCTGCCGGGAAAGCCAGTCCGGCTGGGCGGTCACAGGGCTGATGGCTTCGCGCCGCATCGCCGGGTCGCCGGCTTGGGACCAGTAGCAAAGCACGATGCCGAGGTCAACGAGCGGGTCGCCGACGGTCGTCATTTCCCAGTCTAGTACGGCGGTGACGCAGGCCGGATTGTCTGGATCGAGCATCAGGTTGTCGAGCTTGTAATCGTTGTGGACGATTGTGGCGGGCTGCGAGGCGGGCATTTCGCGTACGAGCCATTCGGAGAGCGCCTCCATTTCGGGGAGGGGCTCGGTGCGGGCACCATCCCAGCGGGTGGACCAGCCTCGGACTTGGCGTTCGAGGAAGCCGTCGGGGCGTCCGATGGCGTCCAGGCCGTGGCGGCGGATGTCGATGGCATGGAGTTCAGCGAGGCAGTCGATGAATGTCTCGCTGATGCGAACCTGGTAACCCTCGTGCGCCGCGATCTCGGACGGCACTTCGCGGCGGACGGTGACGCCTCGGCGGCGCTCCATGAGGTAGAAGGGCACACCGAGGATGGACTCGTCTTCGCAGAGAAGGAAGACCCGGGGGGCGGGGCTGAAGTGAGGTCCAATTTGGCTGAGGACGCGGTATTCGCGCGCCATATCATGAGCCTTCGGTGGCACGGGCCCCAGCGGTGGGCGGCGGAGAACGTATTCTGTGTCGCCGGTTGAGATGCAGTACGTGAGATTGGAATGACCGCCTGGAAATTGCGTGATTCGGAGGAATGGGACGGGATGATCGAGGTGTGCAGCGAGGTATGCGGCGAGCTTGGCGTCGTCGATCTCTTCACCAGGCCGAACGGGGGCTGTGTCAGTCGTCGCCATCGCTTCCCAGCCAGATAGGATATCGTTTCGCGGCGGCTGCGCGAAATCCGCCGGCGCGCGCCTCTAAACAACCACCGCCTGAAAGGCGGTGGGTTCATTTACGACTGAAAGTCGGCTTGCGGCTGAAGCCGCCTGAAGAAGCCCCGGCTCAGAGCCGGCTCAAGGCTTGGTGGGCGCTGTGATCTTGAATCTCTCCTCATCCTCGTCCCATTGCCGGCTCTCGATGTACTTCTTGATCGTTTCCTCGTCCACCGCGCCCACCGTCGCGCAGAAATATCCACGAGCCCACAGGTGTTGCCCCCAGTATCGCTTCCGCAATTCCCCAAACTCATCTTGCAGCCGTCGTGACGACCTGCCTTTTACATACTGCACCAGCTTCGACGGCGCCAGCTGCGGCGCTGCCGATACCAATACATGCACATGATCCGGCGACACCGCACCCCGAATCACCACGACGTCTCGCGCTTCGCAGCTCTGTCGGATCAGGTCCCGTGTCCGCTCCGCCACCCTGCCCCGCAACACCTTGTAGCGATATTTCGTGATCCAGACCAGCTGATACTTGATGTCGTAGACCGCGTGCGCCCCTCGCCGATATTCGCCCATCCCCCTATTGTCATCCAGACCCGCTTGAAGCTGACCCCCTGAAAGGCGGTGGGTTTAGACCTGGTGATGGAACTAAACGACGCGGGTCTTCCACTTGCCCTGGCGGAACCACACATAACCAAGGGACGCCCAAACGACGCCCGAGCCCGCCACCCCGACGTACACTCCCGTCGGACCCCAACCGGCGACGTGAGCCAGCCAGTAGGCAACCGGCAACTCGAAGACCCAATAGCAGATCAGGTTGATGTAGGTCGGCGTATCCGTATCGCCCGCACCGTTGAACGCCGAGGCGAAAACCATGCCGTAGGCCGCGAAGATTTGCCCGATGGCGAGATACCGCAGAGCCTCGATCCCTACGACGATCACCGGCTCGTCGCTGGTGAAAAAGCCGATCATCGGCCCCGCCAAGACCCAGAACACGCAGCTCACCGCACCAAGGAAAAGGAGGTTGTACAAGCCGGTTACCCAAACAGCCCGCTCGGCGCGATCCGGTTTGTGAGCTCCTAACGATTGGCCGACAAGAGTGGCCGTGGCTTGCGAAAGGCCCCACGAAACAAGAATGGCGGCGAGCATGAGGCGCGTGGCAATCGTGTATCCGGCCAACGCTACCGACCCGAAAACGGCCATGATCTTCGCAACGCCAATCCAACTGGCCGTAGCAACGCAGTACTGAAGCATGCCGGTCAGCGAAATCCGCAGCAACCTCTTCATCACCGGCACGTCAAGAGCGAAGTGCGCCCAACGGACACGCACCCGCTGATCTCCGCGCATCAGCACGAAGAATTGATAAGCAACGCCGACGCCCCGGCCGATCGTCGTCGCCACCGCTGCCCCCATCAACCCCAACTCGGGAAATGGGCCCCAGCCAAAAATCAAACAGGGGTCGAGGATGCAATTGAGAATATTCGCCACCCACAGGGCGCGCATCGCAATCACGGCGTCACCCGCGCCACGGAAGATGGCGTTGTTGAGAAAAAGCAGGAAGATCGTGACCGATCCGCCGAACAGCATCGCAGGATAGGCCCAGCCGGCCACCACAGCCGGCGAACCGCCCATCCAGGCGAGCAGGCTCGGCGATAGCAGCACACCCGCCACCGACACCGGGATCGAGATCAAGACCGCCGCCAGCACCGATTGACCGGCCGCGACAGCAGCCCCCTCGGCGTCCCCCTCGCCGATCCGGCGAGCGACCATCGCCGTCGCTCCCAAACTCAGACCGATTGCAATCGCGAAAACGATGACGATGAGCGCGCCGCTCAGCCCCGTCGTGGCGACGGCTTCGGCCCCGAGCTTCCCAACGAAATACGTGTCGACGAGCGTAAACGTCGACTCCATCAGCAACTCCAACATCATCGGAATCGCGAGAAGGGTGATCGCCCGTGATAGGCTGCCCGAGGTGTAGTCCTCCTGCGTACCTCGCAAAGAGGCCCCGAGCGCATTCCAGAAGCCTTTCTGTCTCGCGTCCGCGGATTGCGATTGCTTTAACTCGGTCATGGCGATCCGACAAAAAACCGGACTGCGTCCCGCAGCCGGATACTGCCTGCAAAAAGGTGAGCGGTGATTCCCGCCAGCGGCTCGTTGCCGGGCGAGAAAGAAAGTTGGGCCATATCACGCGGCCCATCGTTGGGGCTCCCTTTTCAGTGCGGGAGCCGGGGTCTTGGAGTGAGGCTAGATAATGAGCATGGTTGATCCCACTGCTCGTGAGTGACGATACCCCTCATTGTGGCGTAGCGCACCGGAATTTGCACGGTTGTTAGCAGGTGTGGTTGATCGCAGTCGACAGGCGCGGAAAACATGTAGCACCCTAAAGAACTCTCTCGCGCCGCCCCTGTGGACGGTGCGGTTTGGGCGGGCCGGCCTGGGTTGGAACGGACGGACGTGACAGGTAGAAGCTTCCTCAGCACGACTTCATGCCGCCATTCGTCCCGGAAGTTATACCCGTAGAGTAGAGACTCTCCTTCGGTCTTTCAACAGGCACCGCTGCAAAAGCCCCGGAAACTTTCCGGCGCACCACCACCAGTTCTGTGGTAGAACATAAAGAACACAATATGTTCCGGGCGATCTTCCCGCCGACGCCCGTTCCTCACCTTGGAGAGGTCTATCATGACCCACTATGTCGGCGTGGTCGTTCGGCTGTTCTTTGTTTGCGCCCTTACCCTTCCCAGTCTTCTCGCTTCGAATTCGGCCGTTGACCGCTGCCTACGGGCGGCGAGGGTGCTCGATAGTGTGATGGGCACGCCGGAAAAGGCGATTCCGCAGGGTTTGATGAGCCGGAGTCACTGCGTCGCGATCATCCCCGGTGTAAAGAAAGCCGGCTTTGTGATCGGCGGACATTACGGCAAAGGCGTATTGTCGTGCCGGGGTGCGAACGGCTTTGGTTGGACGGCGCCGTCAGCGGTCCGTATCGAAGGCGGCAGTTTCGGATTGCAGATCGGCGGCAGTTCGACGGATCTGGTCCTGCTGATCTTGAACAAGCGCGGCGCTGAGAAGCTTGTCGGAAGCAGGTTTACCCTGGGTGCCGACGCTGCCGTGGCGGGCGGGCCGGTCGGCCGCTCGGCGCAAGCGCAGACGGATGCTCAGCTTCAGGCGGAGATTCTGTCGTACTCACGCTCCAAAGGATTATTCGCCGGGATCTCGCTCGAAGGCGCGACCTTGCGTCCGGCGCATGGGGCCAATGAGCGGCTTTACGGCGAGGCTGTCGATCCGAAGCAGGTACTGGCGGCGGCTGGACTAACGCCGCCCGCGACGATTCAGCCGCTGATGGATGCGCTGAACCGCTACTCAAGCGCGAAACATCGTTAGGCGAGGAGGCTATATGTCGAGAATACGATTCCCAGTACAGAAGCAATGGGCGGTCGTTTTTATGTGTATCGTGGCTCTTTGGGTCGCACCGCTGGTGTTGGCGAAATCGGGCGTGGAGAAGCGGATCGACGCGGCCGCGTCGGTTTTATCGGAGACGCTGGACGGCATCGATCAGGGCATCCCCTCGAACCTGTTGAACCGAGCGCATTGTGTGGGGGTGTTTCCGTCGGTTTGGAAGGGCGCATTGCTAATCGGCGGACGTTTCGGTAAGGGACTCGTGACGTGCCGGGTGGCGGACGCGTCCTGGAGTGCGCCGGTGAACTTCCGGATCGAAGGCGGCAACATTGGCTTTCAGATCGGTGGGAACCAAACGGACCTGGTGTTGCTGTTTCTCGGCGAGCGAGCGATCCCGAAGCTGCTTCGCACGGGCTTCACAATTGGCGTCGATGGAACTGCCGCGGCGGGACCGGTGGGCCGCACGGCGGCGGGGCAGACCGACCTACTGCTGGGAGCGGAGATCTTGACCTACTCGCGGTCACGTGGCCTATTCGCGGGTGTGTCGATTGACGGCGCAACGTTGCGTCCGGCGCACAAAGCGAACCGCAAGCTGTATGAAGGTTGGGGCCCGTACCCGAAAGAAATCTTACAGGGGCAGATTCCCGCTACGCCACCATCACGACCATTGCTCGACGTACTGAACAAGTACTCGCCCGAGCGGCGCGAGAGTGATTGACGCCGCCGAGGGGTTTGAGCGAGCATGGGGTGAATGAGTCAGCCAAGCCAGCCCAACCAACCCCAGCAGGCCGTCATCAAGTTGGTCGAGACGCCGGAATACCGGGAAAGCTACGCGAACAGCGTGCAGATCCGCGTCAATCTGTGGGACTTCTTCATTCAGTTCGGCAAGATCCATCAGCAGAAGCCGAACGAGGTAACGATCAAGAATTTCCAGGGTGTCTATTTGAGCCCCCAGCAAGCGAAGGCTCTATTGCTGGCGCTGAAGCAGAACATCAGCCAGTACGAGGGGGCATTCGGGGAGATCAAGATCGACCCGAAGGCGATTGGATCGGGAGCGATTCAGTAGAGGGACGGACCGGCTAGGACGCCAACTTCCTAAACCCCACGATCCGAGCAACCATCCACAAGCCGAGCCGCGAGAGATAACGAGCGGTGGGAACCCGCGTTCGATCTCACCATACACACCAGGCGCGAACGTGCCTTACCGACGCCCTCGCGTCCGCGACGGCAAGCTCGTCCGACGGCTGCCTTTACTACGGTGTCTGAGGTCGCTCGTAGGCTTGCACCGCTCGTTATCTCTCGCGGCTCGGCTTGTGGTTCGAGTTGGGGCTAGACGACTGGTGTGGAAGGAGCTGGTCCGTTCTTTTCTAGCGAACGCCGTACTGCGTCGAGTATGCCGTTCAGAAACGGACCGGAGTCCTCTGAGTAGCGGCGGCCGATCTCAAGGGCTTCGTCAATCACAACAGGGCCCAGGGACGGCTGGCTCATCATCTCGCAGATACCCAAGCGAAGAATACTGCGATCGACGGTGGACATGCGCTCGAGACGCCAGTTCTGGGCGTGCTTAGTTATCAGCGCGTCGATGGTGTCGATTTGCTCGACAACGCTTTCGAGCAGTTGGTTCGCGAAAGAATCGGGTTCGGGGGCTGCGCTGTCTTCGTCTTTCGAGAGGCTTCCCCAATAGTCGGCGATGATGCTTTCGGCGGGCGCACGACACTGGTCCCACTGAAAAACCATTTGCAGCGCTCGTTCGCGAGAGCGGTGGCGGGAGGGCATGCTAGTCCTCGGACTCGGCGCTCTTGCGGAGGTCTTTCATGAGCGTCGCCATCTCGATCGCGGTCATGGCGGCGTCGAAGCCCTTGTTGCCGCCCTTGGCGCCGGCTCGATCGATGGCCTGCTCGAGCGTGTTACAGGTGAGGACGCCGTAAATAGTGGGGACGCCGGTTTCGATCGAGGCCGATGTGATGCCCTTAGCGCTCTCCGATGAGACGTAGTCGAAATGAGGCGTCTCTCCGCGAATCACGGCGCCGAGGCAGATGATGGCGTCGTAGTCGCCGTTCTCGCCCAGCTCGTGGGCTACGACCGGGATCTCAAGCGAGCCGGGAACCTTGATGACGTCGATGTAACTGGCTGCGGCGCCCATCCGTTCCAGTCCGTCGACAGCGCCCGCGAGCAGACGGTCGGTGATGAAGCTGTTGAAGCGGCTCACGATGATGGCAAAGCGTAGGCCCGCGCCGGACAGCTCGCCCTCAATGAGTTGATACTTTTCCGCGTCCTTGCGCATGCTTACCGACCTTGGAAACGCGCTTTGCGTTTTTCGAGAAAGGCCTGCGTGCCTTCCCGAATGTCCTCTGTGGCACAACTGAGGCCGAACTGCGCGGCCTCCCATCGGAGCGCCTCGTCGAGAGGCATCTCAAGGCCCCGGTTCACGGCGTCGAGGCAAAGGGCAACGGCGACCGGACCGTTCTCTAGTATTCTAGCCGCTATTGCGCGGGCCTCCGCGAGAAGTTGGTCTTGCGGGACGACGCGGTTGACCAGACCGATGCGATGGCCGTCCTCGGCAGTGATGGGATCGCCGGTAAGGATGATCTCCAGCGCCCTGCCTTTGCCGACAAGGCGGGGCAAGCGCTGCGTGCCGCCATAGCCTGGGACGATGCCAAGCTTGACTTCGGGCTGGCCGAGTTTGGCGTTGGGGGAGGCAATGCGGATGTGGCACGCCATGGCGAGCTCGAGCCCGCCGCCGAGGGCATAGCCGTTGATGGCGGCGATGACGGGTTTGGGCAGGTTTTCGATCTGCGAGAAGACTTGCTGGCCGCGCAGTCCCCAGGCGCGGCCTTCGAGAGCGGTGAGTTCAGTGAGGTGGTTGATATCGGCGCCGGCGACAAAGGCTTTTTCTCCCGCGCCGGTGACAATGACGGCCTTTACCGCCTGGTCGGCGGCGATGTCCGTGAAGCAGGCCCCGAGGGCTTCGATCGTATCGCCGTCAAGGGGATTCAGCTTTTCGGGACGATTGACCGTGACTTGGGCGACCGAGTCGACGACCTCGTAGAGCAGGTTGGCGTATGGCATGGCTATGTCGCTTGCGGGGGTGGCGGATCCCGTCGCCGCGGGCACGACATGTCGTCCCTGCACGGTAAAGCGTGAACCCTTCGTGGGCCTCTTCTATTGAACCATGGCTGAGAGCGCCGGCAACTACTCTTTGTAAGCCACGCAATCGATTTCGACCTTGAGGCCGTGCGCCGGCAGTTGGGAACTGACCGTCGTACGGGCCGGTTTCGCGGCGCCGAAATATTCTCCATACACCTTGTTCATCTCGGCGAAGTCGCGGATATCGGACAGGAAGACCGAGCACTTGATGACGTCGCCCAAGTCGGCTCCGGATGCCTTCAAGATCGACTGGATATTCTTGATCGTTTGGTGCGTCTCTTCGGTGACTGTACCGGGGGCCCGCTCTTTCGTTTCAGGGCTGATGGACGCCTGCCCCGAGACGTAGATGAAACCGCCGGCTTTGACGGCGTGGGAATAAGGGCCGGCGGGGTTTGGGCCGTCGGGGTCCATGATTCTTTCGATCATATTGTGATTGCCTCTCTATTGAGTTGGGGGGAATAGACTGCCGTCAGGCTTTCCGGTAGCTACTGTAGCTTGCCGCGCCCTTCGACCTTCCAAACTTGCTCGACGGTCTCGCCGCGAATGCCGTAGGCGTACTCGTGCATGTTGACGGCGACGCAGACATGGTTCGGGATGATGCGCAGCCGATCACCGATGCGCAGAGGAGCCGGGGCGTCACGGATTTCGAGATAGCCGTGTTCTTCGTTCATCTTGTAGAAACGGCTTTCGGGCGCCTCGGTAACGCGGCCGAAGCTGGGGGCGCCGCCGGGGTTGTCGGACGTAAAGGTTTTAGAGCCGCCGTCGATGACGGCGAAGCCCGGCCGGGCCGTCGAAATGACGCTCGTCATGATTGTGGCGGCGCAATCGTCCCAAGTGCCCGAGCCCATGCCGACTTGCATGACATCGTTGAAGACGTAAGTGCCGGGGCGGATCTCGGTCAGGCCCTCGATCTGATGCGAGTGGTACAGCATGGGCGTTGATCCGCCGCTGATGTCGTTGATCGCGATGCCCGCCTTGTCGAAATCTTGCCGAATCCGTTGGACGTCGGCACTCAGTTCCGCCAACTTCTGCTCCCAGTCGGGAACGAGCTTGTTGACGTGGCCGGAGTAAAACTCGACGCCATCGAGGGTGACGTTGGGAAGCTTTGAAACGGCCGTGCCGAGATCGACGAGGTCAGGGCCGGGCTTGACTCCGACGCGGTTCATTCCCAGGTCAGCCTCGATGAAGATTCCGACTTCAACGTTCGCCGTCTGCGCAGCCGCTGATAGGCCCTCGGCGACGACGAGATCGTCGAGCCCGACGATAACGCGGGTCAGCCTCGCGACCTCCATCAATCTTCTGAGCTTCGATTCGCCGATGATCGGGTAGGCCACCAGAAGTTCGGGCGGCTCGGCTTTGAGCATGACTTCGGCTTCGCCAACTTTCGCGATCGTGAGGCCGACCGCCCCGAGATCGAGCTGCACCTTGCCGACGAGCGGGCTCTTGTGGGTCTTCGTGTGCGGTCGCAGCTTGAGATCGTGCTCGGCCGCATAGTCGGCCGCGCGCCGCAGATTGGCCTCCATGCGGTCAAGGTCGATGAGGAGCGCGGGCGTTTCGAGTTCGGAGATATGTTGCGGCATTTGGGGATGGCGGGCGGCGCCTGGAGTCAATGGGTCAGCTTAACGGAGAGGGCTGGAGGATGACAAGGATACGGGGCAATATCGATGTTGAAACTCTTCTGAAACATGGCACAATGTACGTGCGTTCAAAGAAGGTGACGCAGGGGGATACGGATGCTGCTTACGACCCTGGTTCTTCTACTGCTGTTTGTTCCGTCCTCTTTCGCGGCGGCTCGCATCTCCGGAACGGTAGCTACATACGAAGGCTCGCGCACGGTCCCCCTTGTCGGGGTCTACGTGCAGGCGAAGACGGGCAGCCCGGAACGGGTTATCGCGCAGGGCGAGACCGATTCCCGAGGCCGCTTCGCCATCGACAACCTTCCGGCGGGCCGCGTCACATTGGGCGTGGAGGCCGTGGGTTTCTACACGGTCAAGTCCGGGTCGCTCGACTCGGAGACGATCACCCAACGATGCCCGGAGACCGGCGATTGTGGGGCGATTGACTTCGTTGTCGCGCCTACCTCCGTTCTTGAGGGGTCGATCGCCGACGATTTAGGGGAACCAGTTGACTCGGTGATGGTAACCCTCACGCCGGTGACGGGCGGTGAAGCCCCGCCGGGACCGGCGGCAGGCGGTCCTCCTCGGCGGCGCGCTGCGCACCGTGCTACTTCGGATGATCGGGGGCACTTTCGGATTTGGGGCGTCAAGCCCGGCCGCTATGAGTTGGTAGCGGACACCCGGATGTTTCGCTTTCCGCCGTGGAGACCCCAGTATCAAGCCGAAGCTCGCGAGATCGAGATTGCCGGCGGGGGCGTCACCGAACAAGCCCACGTCACGTTGAATGGCGATGCGGAGGTTTACTCCATTGCGGGTGAGGTGGAAGGGTTGGAAGCGGGCCGGAACTTCTTCTTCAGCCTACAGCCGAAAATATCGCCCGACGACCCAAACCAACGTCAGTTCCAAATAATGACGATCATGCGGGAGGGCAAGTTTCAGGTTGGCGGTTTGAAAAAGGGTGGGTACGTTGTACACCTCGGTGAGGGCAACGGCGCCAAACGGAAGCTGCTGCCGCTCGGCGATTTGACAGTCGACCGAGATCTGACCGAGCTTCGGTTGCAGCCCGGAAAACCAACCGGCGTCCGGGGCCGGGTCGAGTTTCGAGAGGGCAGCCCGAGCAACCTGTCGCTGAGCGTGCAATGGGCGGGCGAGGGCGCGGGTCCCGTTGGCCGGTTGATGGCGGAGGGCCCCGGCTACGAGTTCCAACACACCGGTCTGCTACCGGGTGAATACAGCATCACGCTCCCATCTTCGCGGGGCTACTTTCTTGTCGAGAACTACACGTTCCTTGTACAGCCGGACTCGGTCGCAGAACTCGACATTGCCGTATCGTCGGATTTCGCGAAGGTGCGAGGCGCGGTACGAGTCGCGGGCGAGGGGCGGCAGCGAGAGGCGGCGTCACACTTTCTCGTCGCGATGCGCGGTGACCGCGGCAGGCATAACTCGCAAGCGGATGACGCCGGGGCGTTTCTTTTCGACAAGGTGATTCCCGGCGAGTATCAAATCGCGGCTTGGAGCGACCCGAAGACGGATATCAATGACGAATCGTCGTGGGACGAGCGGCGCGCGAATGTCCGAACCATCAAGGTCGAAGGCGGCTTCGAGATGGAAGTCAGTCTGACGGTGGAGCCATGAGAGTGGCGCTGGGAACCAGTGGCTTGGGGATTTTGCTTGCGGCGGGATTGTATGCCCAGCCCGCGCCGGAAGCGCCGGCGGCCGAGACCGAGACGACCGTCGTTCGCGGGCGCGTTCGCATGGGACCCAGCGGCGGTCCTGTGCGGGGCGCGAAGATCGCGATTCTCGCTTCAGGCAACTCGCGCGACGCGAAGGCGTCGGTCTACTCGGGATTCGACGGTTCGTTCGAGATCAAGGACGCCCCGGTAGGCGTGAGTACGATCTCGATCATCAAGTCGGGATACCAGGACTACCGCGAGCGCGTTTCGATCCCTAGCGGGCGAGCCCTTGAAGGGTTGACCCTCCGCTTGAATCGCCTCAGTGTGATTGCCGGCCGCGTCACGGATGACGCCGGGCAGCCGGTGGTAGGGGCGAAAGTCCAGGCCCTGCGGGAGGGGTCTGTCGAGGGCCGCGCGTTCATCATAGTCCGGGCCGGAAGCCGCATGGCAGGCGGGATGCAGACCGATGACCGTGGGGTCTACCGGATCTATGGGCTGGAGGCGGCCGAGTATCGCGTCGTTGTGACGCCAAAGGAAGAACCGGCGCTGACGGGTGAACTCGTGTTCAGCAAGAGGATGGTTTACTTTCCGAACGCAGAGCGCCTGATAGACGCCGAGCTTCTTCGGGTTGGATGGGGTGAGGAGAAGCAGGGCATCGACATCCGCATCCAGAAGGCGCCGGCGACGTTGGCGAAGGGGCGGGTGACGTTTCCGGATGGTATTGGCTCGATTGAGCAGGCTTCTCTCGAGCTGTTCCGCACCGAGGGCTCGACGCAGGTCTCTCTGGCACGGGGCCGTTTCGCCGATGATGGATCGTTCGCCATCGCAGGCTTGCCGCCCGGCGCCTACACGGTGACGGCGACGTCGTTTGACCGGCAAACGAGCAAAATGGCGTTCGGCAGCGAGACATTCGACGTTTCTGAGGGACGCACGGAGACGGTCCGCCTCGATGGGTTCGGTGAGCGAGCCGTTGTAGGGCGGGTCGTTCTGGTCGACCCGCCGGAAAGTGTTGTCGGTGCGGAGGGAAAGGAATGGATGGCTCAAGTTCAACTGCGTCCGCCTGCGCGCGATCCGGCAGGCCCTCGGCTGACGCGAGGATCTTTCGGCCAAGCCAAAAGCACGAATACGGAAGCGATGTTTGAGCTTTCGGTAGTGCCAGGGACGCACCGTCTGACGGTGCATCCGCCCGACGGCGGCTATGTGACCGGAGTCAAGATGGGTGATCGCCTTCTGGACGAACCCGACATAGAAATATCGAAGCAGCAAGCGCCTGAGAAAATCGTCGTCACCGTGACTTTCGGAGCCGGCACGGTGAGCGGAACGGTCAGGGCCGATGGAGCGGCCCACCAGGCGTCAGTGTTGCGTTCGAGTGGCGGCTTGCTACCACGTGCCGCAGCCGTCTGGCTCTTGCCGGCTGACGGCCGGGAAGGTTTCCACCGACCCCTGATGGACCGAGCGACGGACGAGAACACCTTCGAGGTCAAGAATGTGCCGCCGGGGGAGTACCGGGCCTTCGCTGTGCCTGAGCGCCCGGGTTATAGCTTCGATGACCCCGAGTATCGGCGTAAGTTTGCGTCGTATGGCGAGAAGGTGACGGTGAAGGCGGGGGAGCCGGCTGCGGTGAACCCTCGGGAACTACCGGTGATGGCGGGGTTCGGGCAAGACTGAAGCATCGGTCAATGAGCGATGCGATAAGTTACGAACTTGCTGAGGTTGCTCCGGCGTATTCGCTAATCTTGCTTCCACTGATGCAGTCCGATCGATCGGCTGATCGGCAGCGACGGTCAGGACCGTACTTCTCAAGACCGTTGTCAAGAGTCGTTGCCAGTTCGGCGCTAAGACGACGACGCTTGCCCGATTGAGCCACTCGGTTTGGCGATAGGTCAGGCGTCATCTCGGCCCCTTTTTGACAGTAGCCAGTGAAACCACAGTATGGCGAGTAGCAGGTCGCCCGAGACGGCTGCGACGAGCGCGGTCGAGGCGTGGCCGGAGAGCCATAGTCCAACGGACACCACGAACACTCCACTTTTTCCTATGGCAGCTAGGCAAAGAAGGGGTCGATCTTGGGCTCATGCTACCACCAGGAATCACACGTGTGGCCTCCACCTTTGCTTGTGGCAGGTTCCCGATTGTCGAAGGCCCTTACCAGATATAGTCTTTGGCCGTTTCGCGTTTGTCGTGGCCGTCGAGGACGTGCATCACCCTCACCTTCTTGAGCGCCACCGGCGAGAGTTGGCCGATGGGGACGTAGATAATCTTCACACCCATATGAGCCACGATGCTGCGATAGATCGACCGCGGTGGCTTGGCCGCGACGTAGACGACGAACTTTTCGAGTGAGTAATCGAGGCCGGCGAGTAGCAGTCGTTCGGGCTTCGACTCGGCGAACATGTAGTCGGGGTCGTGCCAAACGTCCATCATGCGTCCGGAGGGCAGCGTGAGGAGCAGGCCGCCGTATTCCGAACGGCCGATGCCGGGGCCGACGATGTTCTCGAACGGGTCGGTGGCGTAGAACGCCATGTCGGATTCGTTCTGGTGTTCCCCGAGCCAGGTGAGGCAGTAGGAGTAGCGGTTGTCGCGGTCTTCATCGAAGATCATCACGATGGCGCCGACTTCCCCTGAGACACGCTGCTGCGAGCGGACGTAGATCCTCTTCTCGTGCCAGTTGCGGAGGGTTTCGCGCAGGTCGATCCCGTCGAGCAACGAGGTGGTGAAGGGCTCGGTGTGGGTGCGCTCTTCCGACAGGATGCTCTTGCCTTTTTTCTTGAGAAACAGTCCGTAGTTCTCGATTACCAAGTCCTCGGGAGGATAGGAGCAGATCGAAAAGCCGGTCCACTCTTTCCGCCATTCGCCGGGAACCTTTTCGCGCTTGCGTCCTTTAAGCCCGGTCGGACGCATGCGTGCCTTCTTGCGCGGCAGCCTTCGACGAATGCGGATTCGCCGTGTGTCGAGCCACATGTGCTCGCCGGAAAGCTTCACCGTGGCGAGGTCGGTTTCGATCTTTTGCGCGGGATAGGCGCCGGCCATCTCCCACATCTCCCAGGCCATGTTGTCGTCAATGATGGAGCGGGCGGCGACGGTGAGTTCGAACAGGCCGCCGAGAAGTTGGCCTTGCAGTATTGCGAGGTTACGGGAGTAGCGGCTCCACAATCTCCTCTGCCAGAGCGTGACAGATTCGCCGGTGTTCTTTTCGTAAGCCCGTTGAGTCGCCCGGAACAGATCGAGATGCAAGCGTTGCCGATCGATGGGCTCTTGCGCGGCGCGGGCGATGGCGCCTTCCTTGGGGTCTTCTTGCGGCGCGCCGATCAGCGAGAAGCCGAGAACTTCCTTTGTCTCGACCGAAGGAGCGGGAAGCGGGGCCGGCCGGCCATGCCGCCGTGCTTCGTAGATGCTTTGCACGAAGGGGATTTCCGTTAGCACTTCAGCCAGGCAATCGGGATGCAGATTCAGCAGCCGGGTCCCTTTGCGTTGCACCTTGCGCAAGGGCTGCACCTGCTTGTGCTTCATCGCTTCCAGCAGCGGGTCCAGCAACTTGAGTGAGACGACAACCGCGACCCGGTCGTCTGGGTCGATGTCTTGAAGCCGCGATGCCAACCCCTCGGCTTGAACGGTGAGGTCGTCGCCCTTTCCGCGGGCCGCGGTGCGGTAGGCCTCGACGTATTTCGCAAGGCCTACCCGCTCGGTCGCATAACTGTCCGGGTAGGAATCGGGACTGCCGGAACGCTCGGCAACGTCGGGATCGAGGAAGACAGTCTTCGCGCCTATCTCCTTGGCGGTTCGCAGCGCCTCCACGAAGGGGTCGGCGGGCTCTACGGTCTCATACACGGCGCGGTCGGCGCCCTGGTCGTCGTAGATGATGACGGAAAGCTCGGGTAGGCGCTCGAGCGCTCTCTCGTATGACGACTCGAGTGTTACCGGCAGATCGACGGCGACCACCCGCGGTTCTTCAGCGAGGATTTCGTCGCGTACATAGCGCGCGAATTCAAGCTTGCCCGGAACGACGGGCAGATAGAGGAATTGCCCGTCGCGGACCCCGATCTTACTTGCCGGGGACATAGCGGAGAGCCTCTTGTCCCAACGTTTGGAGAATCGATGTGTGGAGAGCTTTGTCCCTTGCCGTGTCGCTATTCGAGGCCATAAGTTTCATGGCGAAGCGAGCGATGTTGATGCCGTCGCGGGCTGTGTAGCGTTCGTCGGCGACGTGGGCGGCTTGCAAAAAGTCAGTGACGTAATCAAGAACTTCTTCGTCCGCAAAAGGAAGGTTTTCATGTAAAATGGCCCGCTCTTCATCACGCTCGGGGAAGTCGACCATGATCTGCGGTTGGAGGCGCGAATGGATGTACTCGGGCAGCTCGAACGTCGAAGCATCGTCGTTCATGGTGGCGGTCATGCGGAACTCGCGGTGGGCATGGATCTTGATGCCGGCGACGATCGACTCGACGTAGCGGCGGTTGTCGAGCAACGGCGCTAGCGAAGCCCAGCTCTTCTCGCTCATGCGATTGCCTTCATCGAGAATGCAGACGCCGCCACGAATCATGGCCGTCACAAGAGGTGAAGCGACGTAGCGCAATTTGCCTTCGCCCTCAATCACAGGTGTCACAAGCAGGTCCTCGGGGCGAGTATCGAGCGTCGCCTGCGTGATGTAGACTTCGCGGCCCATCTTCTTGGCGGTGGCGTAGGCCAAGGTGGTCTTGCCGACCCCCGGCTTGCCGAGCAAACGGGGCGTCATCGGCACGTCCTGCTCATGGATCGTAAGCCAGGCGGCTTGCAGTTGGCGCACGAGCTCTTCTTGCCCCACCCAGCGGATGGAGATTTCGTCCGGGTGGGAAAGGTGAAGGGTCACGCCCTCCAAGTTGACCGTCCGGTCGGTGTTGGGGAAAGCCGATTGCATATCGACTATTCTATCCTCGCGTCCGTGCGAAGGCCTGCCGGGCGCTCTCTCCAACGAAAGTAACTTTCGATCCGTTTGTGGGCCTCGTCACTGCCAAGGTACAATCACGAAATGCCGCGTTGGGCACTTGTGGGCGTTTCGTGTCTTTTCCTTGCCTTGACCGGGTTCAGCGCCCCAACCCCGCAGGCGGGTCCGCCGGGCAACGACCTGCCCAACGTTCTTCTCATCACGATCGACACACTCCGAGCCGATCATCTTTCTTCGTACGGCTATCACAAGAAGACAAGCCCGCGGATAGATCAACTCGCATCCGAGGGCGTTCGCTTTGAGAAGGTTCACACCGTCATTCCCCTAACCGGGCCCTCTCACCTGTCGTTGTTCACCAGTCGCTATCCGCAAGAACACGGCGCGCGTATCAACGGAACGGCGCCCCCGCAGAATTCGCGTTGGTTGTCGCTGCCACAGATCCTGCGCCGATTCGGCTACAGGAACTCGGCATTCGTCAGCGCATGGCCGTTGATCGGGCGGTTAACACAGTTGAACCGCTGGTTCGATGAATACGACGAAACGATGACCCGGAAGTACGACGTCGTCCACTCGAGCCGCTCGGCGCCGGAGCTGACATCGGCCGTAAGCCGCTGGCTCGACCAAAACGAAGAAGGCACGAATCCCTTTTTTCTATGGGCTCACTATTTCGACCCGCACTCTCCCTATGACATGAATGAGGGTTTCGAAAACCTTGAGCCCAGTGGCCATCCAAAGCGGGGGCCCGAGCCTCTCAACAACGAGATGGCGCAGCGCATTCGGCGCTACGATTCCGAAATCGCTCTCACGGACATGCACGTGGGAAAACTGCTCGACAAAATCGACCGGTTAGGGCTGCACGATTCGACCCTAGTCGTCCTCACGGCTGATCACGGCGAGGGCCTCGGTGAGAACGGCTACGTCGGACACGGACGGCGTCTCGACGAAGGCATCGTGCGGGTGCCGCTGATCGTTCGCTACCCGGAAAAGATACCGGCGGGCAAGGTCGTCGCCCAGAACGTGTCCCTGCTCGACATCACCCCAACCGTACTCGATCTGTCGGGAGTCGCCGCACTGGTCACAGAGGATATTCCCTGGTCGTTCGCCGGCCGTAGTCTGGCGAGCACGATCTCCGGCGACGAGGGGTTACCGGAGCGGCCAATGCGCTACGTGGCTTTCGCCGGCCGCAAGGGCTTCGCGCCTGGTTGGATGTCGTGGATGTGGTCTCGAAAGTCGACCTTGCCGCTTCACCTCGGGATGATGACGGGCGCCACAAAATTCGTCTGGTCGCCCGCGAGCGAAGAACTCGCGGTATTGGATCTGGAGCAAGATCCGTTCGAACTCGAACGGACGATTATCGACGCGAGTGAGCGAGTCTACAAGCGGCGGACCGCCTCGCTTCAACGCTGGTTCGAATCGACAGATCTTGAGGAGAGCGAACTCGAGATCTCCGACCGCGACACTGAGGTGCTCAAGAGCCTTGGTTATCTCAAATAGCTCCCGCGCATACTCTACCTCTTCGTCCGATACCCCATGATCGTGTTTCCTTCAGGTATTGCGTCTTGATTCAACGCGTCGTTTGGGCCAATCTTCGTCACCGCCGCATGCGGACGGTCCTCGCCATCTCGGCGATTGCGCTCGAAATGGCCATGATCCTTCTCATTCTCGGTCTGGCCGACGGCTTGGTCGGTGAATCGACGCGACGCCAGCGGGGGATCGGCGCCGACATTATGGTGCGTCCCTCGACGTCGAGCAGTGCCCTCAGCGCTGGTTCGGCAGGGCTTGACGAATCGATGGTGCAGGAACTCGAAAAGCTGCCCGGCGTCAAGATGGCTGTGGGCACAGCCTTCTCGAGCAGCTCGGGCCTCAATACTGTTACCGGCGTGGACATCGTGAAGCTCGGCCGAATGGCGGGCGGGCTCGATTATCTCAAGGGAAGAGCATTCGAGCAGCCCTACGAGGCCGTGATCGACGAATACTATGCACGTCAGGGAAAGCTCGACGTGGGGGACACAACGAGCCTCATGAATCGAGATTTCACCGTGTCCGGCATCGTTGGGGCGGGTAAGGCTTCTCGGATCTTCATCCCGCTTGCGACGAAGCAAGAGATATCGAGCGAACAAGGCAAGCTAAGTCAGATCTATATTCAACTTGAAGACCCGGAACAGGCGGTAACGTTCGTCGAGACACTGAAGGCAAGCTATCCCGACAACCCGATCTACACGATGGAGGAGTTCATCTCGCTCTTCAGGAGCCAAACTCGAGGTATGGCGGATGAGTTCCTCAACGTCATTGTCGGCATCGCGGTGGGCGTAGGATTCATAGTCGTGCTGATCTCGATGTATACATCCGTGCTTGACAGAACCCGTGAGATCGGCATCCTGAAGGCCTTGGGCGCATCCCCAAGTTACGTGGTTCAGATCTTCCTACGCGAGACCGCCCTGCTGACAGCGACGGGGATTGTACTCGGGATAGGGATCTCTTATCTCGGCGAGTCGCTGCTGGAAAGCCGCTTCCCGCTGATCACCATAACCATCGTGCAGAGTCACCTCGTACGGGGAACGGCCGTGGCCCTAGTCGGATCGCTGTGCGGAGCGCTCTATCCGTCGCTACGGGCGGCCCGCCAAGATCCGATCGAGGCACTTTCTTACGAGTGAGGCGAGGCGTGGCGGCGCACGAGGTCAAAGCGAGATTCCCGGCTCGACGCGAATGTAACGGACTCGCGGTTGAGGACATCCAACCAAAGTAAGAGGTGCATCCGGAACACTGATCCGAGGAGTTCTTTGGTAGACGGGAAAAGGAGTTCATGAACATGAAACGCGCGCTTTGCGCAGTATCGGTCTTCAGTTTGCTGCTCGCCGGCATGGCTTTTGCCGATGAGCTTCGCTTGCGGAGCGGTTCGGTGATTGCCGGAAGTTTCGTGGGCGGCGACACGCGGTCCGTTCGGTTTATCGGTCCGGATGGGACTGTCAAAACATACTCAGTGGGTGATGTCGCGTCCATCGATTTTGTAACCACCCAGGCGGCGACGGTTCCTACGGCGCCGGTAGCGCCGGCGGCCCCCACCGCGCCCGCTCGATCCCGCTACGCCGACGACCGCGGTCCGGTAGCTTCGCGACCTTCCGTAACAGTGCCGGCCGGGACGGTTGTGACGGTCCGCATGATCGACTCGATTGACGCGGACGTTACCGGAGCGGGAGAGCGCTTCCGGGCGAGCATCGACGACCCCATTAGCGCCGATGGAAGGATCGTAATCCCTCGCGGCGCGGATGCCACGGTGCAGGTGATGCGGGTCGAGCAGGGCGGCACGGTGAGAGGGAGTGACGAGGTCGCGTTGAAGCTCTACGACATCACCGTCAACGGCCAAGCCTACGAATTGGCGACGAACTACGCCGAGATTCAGGGCAAGGGTAAGGGCGGCAAAACAGCGCGGAACGCAACTCTCGGCGGCGTGGGTGGAGCGATCATCGGCGGGATTCTTGGCGGTGGCAAAGGTGCGGCGATCGGTGCGGGCGCCGGAGCCGGCGGGGGCGTCGCGGTTGCGGCGGCGCGCGGGACCAAGCTGCGGATTCCGTCTGAGTCGCGCTTGGACTTTGTCTTGCGGTCGCCGTTGGGCTTGGAATAAGACAGGCCTGGGTATTCGGGTTCCGGTGGTGGTTGGCAACGGGTCGGTTCTCACAACCTGACCAAGGCCGTCGTGCGGGACGAAGGAAGCGGCCAGACAGGAACGTATCAGTCGGTGGTCGATGTTCCGGGATTCGCCGGTGACACATCGCCGAGCTCTTTGCTGCTGACAGGGCGCATGCTCTCGGCGGGGGATCACACCGGGGGTGACACGGAAAAAGATGAGAAGTCGGCGGAGCCGCGCGGCATCGACATCGAAGGGCTGCGGTTCTACCCCCAACCCGAGAACGTGTTTCGGCGTGGAGGCTCGATTCACATGGTTTACGGCCTATATAACGTTTCGTCCGAGTTGACGGACGCCCCGCCGGCCCCGCGCATCTTCCTGCTTTTCGGAGACAAACCGCTCGATCGCCCTCCCGTCAAGAACTACGACGCGTTTCCCTCTGCCGACCGGAGGGAAGTGCATTACGTCGCGACGCTCGACACCAAGACCCTGGAGCCGGGTGACTACAAGCTGCTTGTGATCATGCCGAACGGCAAGGACGCGATCCCTCGTGAGTTCAGGCTGGTTCCGTAGCGAGACCCCCTCAGACTATAGGTAAGCGTTGAGGTAGCCCTTCGGAATTTCAGCGCCGGCTACAAAGCTCAGCTTGGCGAGCGCGACCATCTGGTACACGTTGATACGGAAGTCGGGACAGGTCGAAACCATTGCGTAGGCATCGTTCGGTGGATAGTTGTACTCGGTGATCAGCCAGTCCATCAGGTTGTATGTGGCGATTTCCACGGCAACTTCCAGCGGCCGGTAGGCGTACACCGAAACGATCGAGTCCGGCTTTTCGATCCGCATCCACGGCAGCCTCTTCTGCTTGAGTAGCTCCAGCTTGACCTGCACGGTGGCGTTCGTTTCGGCCGCCGTGCCCGTGAACTCCGTATCACCCTGGCTGGCGTGGACGTCTCCGAGATAGAGCAGAGCTCCGTCGTGATACACGGGCAAGTGGATGCGATTCCCCGGTGCGACGTCGCGGATATCGAGGTTACCGCCCCAGGCGTCTTGCCCGTCGCCGCTGGTGGTAACCTCGCGATCCGGGGCAACGCCGATCGTCCCCACGAAGGGAGTAATCGGCCAGGAAAGGCGCTCGTTGAAGTGCAGTGTGCCGTCCCGCATCTTGCCGCTAGGCCCGGCCTCGTGACGCATGATGTAGGTGGTGTATTCCTCTGAGATTTCCGGCCAGCGGTTTGACCGCCCGAGCGGGCCTCGCCCGGGGCCGTTGGCGGTCCATGAGAAGTCGGCGACCTCAATGTCCTCAATGGTCACGACGAGGGTATCGCCGCGTTCGGCGCCTTCCAGGTAGACCGGCCCGCCGATAGGGTTCGCCAAGGGCGGAACCCGGTCGAAGCCGGGCCGGTTGGCCGGAATGGCCTTGTCTTCCGGCGTTTTGAAGAAGCCCGCGGAGGCGTCCCAGGTCTCGACGGCGAAGCTTTCGCCGGGCTGGACGCGCAGGAGGGGTTCATCCTGCCAGTTGAAGGCATATTTCTTTGATTGTTCTCTTGGAATGGTTTGCATGGCGGTCCTGCGCGGCGACGAATGATCGCGCGACGCAACAGAGTAACATAGGTAGTGTCGGTGTGATGCGATTGCTAAGCAGCCCTGCACGGCCCTTCCGCCCGCTACCGAAAACAGGTCGGGAGACCGATGTTTTTATGAGGGCCTAGCTGTGGAGTGTCAACAGGTTGTTCCACTACTGTCCGGTTAGAAGTCGAATAGAATCAGCTGGTTGGGGTGATCGAGTAAGTTTTCATGGGAGTCTGATGGCTGCAAGGCCTGTAAAATGGGCGTTGGTGGGGTATCCACTTGACTCAGGTGACCCCAAGATGTAGTATGCGGCCTCGTGGAGGATTACCCGCGCGATCTGCTCGAGTTCGAGGCGCGCTTCGCCACCGAAGAGGCCTGTCGCGACTATCTGGTCGCGCTGCGCTGGCGGGACGGGTTCCGTTGCCCCAACTGTGGGCTTGAGCGAGCTTGGCCGGTGCGCAAAGTATGGTTCGAATGTGCTGCCTGCGGTCGCCAAACGTCCGTCACGGCCGGTACGATCTTTCAGGACACACGCAAGCCGTTGCGGCTTTGGTTCCGAGCAATGTGGCACGTCGTCTCGCAGAAGAACGGAGTCAGCGCCTTGGGTTTGCAACGCGTTCTGGGACTGGGCAGCTACCAAACCGCCTGGGCTTGGATGCACAAGCTGCGGCGGGCGATGGTGCGGCCGGGGCGCGAGCGTTTGACGGGCGTCGTCGAGGTGGATGAGACCTACTGGGGCGCGGAGGAGGAGGGCGTTCGCGGCCGCCAGATCGAGCGTAAAGGATTGATTGCAGTAGCCGCCGGAGGAGAGAGGCAGCGGGCTGGGGCGGATCCGTATGCAGCGCCTGCGCAACGCCTCGGCGGCCAGCTTGATGCCCTTCGTGGAGGAGTCGATCGAGCCAGGCAGCGTGGTTCGCACCGATGGCTGGCTGGGCTACGAGCCACTCGAGAAGAAGGGCTATCGGCACCACATCGTCTTCCTCAAGGGTCGCCGCGAGCAGGCGTCGGAATTGCTTCCGCTGGTGCACAAAGCGATCTCGCTGCTCAAGCGCTGGTTGCTGGGTACGCATCAAGGGGCGGTCAGCCACGAGCATTTGGACTACTATCTGGACGAATTCGTCTTCCGGTTCAACCGGCGCAGCTCACGTAGCCGGGGCAAGCTGTTCTACAGGCTGGTTCAGCAAGCGGTCGCTGTGGAGCCGACGCCGTATCGCTCGATCATCGCCCACTGGGACGCCGAGCCGTTCTGAACCCCAAACACAAGATGTTGGGGTCACCTGAGTCAAGTGGATACCCCACCTCTGTAGGATTTGGTAGAGACTCGCCTCCAGGCCCAACCTCTTCCGCACGATCGCCACCAGCACGTACACCGAGACGGCGATCCAAATCTGGGTCTTCACGGCGTTCTCGCTGGCGCCGTAGAACTTCTTGATCCGCAAGTGCTGCTTGACCCACTTGAAGAACAGCTCCACCTGCCAGCGCGAACGGTAGATCTCGGCGATGGTCAGTGCCGGGAGCGCGAAGTTGTTGGTCAGGAACTTCAGCCGCTTGTTCGTCGCGGCGTCGACGTAGCTGACGCGCCTCAACGGGTCCGGATAGACTTTGGCCGATTCGATGGCAGTCAGTATGACGGTCTGATCCGAGCGCACGCCCGTAGATTTGTCGACGGGATGCGAGTAGCGCCGTTGGAGCAAGATGTTCTTCTTGGTTCGCACGACGAAGAACGACGAGCAGAGGGTGAACACGAAGAGGCGTTCGAAATCCACGTAGGCCCGATCCATAACGTAGAAGGCGCCGGGCTCGGGTAGGAACTCGTCGAGGATGTTGACGTCGTGCGTTTTGCCGTCGGTAATGCGGATAAACGTGGGGATGTTACCGTGCAGGTCCAACAGCGTGTGCATCTTCACGGCGGCCTTGCGCCGGCGGAACTTGGCCCACGGGAACAGCGAGAGGCACAGGTCGATGGTGGTCGAGTCCAGAGCGTAGAGACTTTGATTGAGATCCACGCCGATCGGATCGCGGGCATACAAGGGCCGCGCGATGCGAATCAAGGCCTGAGCGAAATCGGCATAGATCCGCCAGTCGCGCGACTCGTTAGCGTCGGCCAGTGTCGAGCGCGCGACGTTGCCGCGGAATCCCATGTGGTAGAGCTTGCCGCCAAGCGAACGCAGGCACGCTTCGATATCGCGGAGGCTTTCGCGGTAGGTCAACTGGGCGAAGGACATCGAGAGGAACTGATCCCAGCAGGAGAAGCTGCGCGAGCCCCGCTCGCCATCGTAGCGGGCCACACAGCGCCGGAACTCGCGATCCGGAAGAAAGCTGATCAACTGCGCGAATACGGTGCGGCCCAGATTCATGAGCCATTGTCGGCTCAGGACGGATGACGCTCAAACGGCGCACCGCCGCTCAAATCGCGGCAAGAAAAAACAACACCTAACCCACTTTTCTACAACCAGTTGCAGGCCGCCCACCGCTTATCAGCCGGACAGTAGTGAGGTTGTTCATAGGAAGCATGAGTCTGGAGAAGGGCGGACGGTAGCGGAGAGCGGCGTGAGGGCGATGCCAGTTGTAGTCGTGCAGCCAGGGTAACAGATGAGCAGCGCGCTGCTGGGATGAGCAGTAGGAGCGAGCGTAAGCCCATTCTCTCAGAGCGGTCTGGATGAAGCGTTCGGCTTTGCCGTTGGTGCGCGGCGTGTAAGGCCGTGTGAAGCGATGACGAATACCGAGACGACGGCAAGCATCGCGGAAGAGCCGGGAGCGGTAACAAGAGCCGTTGTCAGTGAGCAGGCGGCGGATGCGGACGCCGAGCGAGCGATAGTAACCGACGGCAGCATTGAGGAAAGCTACGGCGGAGTCGCTCCGCTCATCGGAGAGGATCTGGGAGAAAGCCACACGGGAGTGGTCGTCGATGGCGACGTGCACGAATTCCCAGCCGGCGCCGCGGCAGCGGTGGGATTTGTCGGAGGTGACGCGATGACCGGCGCGCTGGAAGCGGCCGAGCTTCTTGATATCGAGATGTAACAGATCGCCGGGTGCGGGGTGTTCGTAGCGGCGCACGGGCGGGGCGGGTTCGAGATCGCGGATGCGGTTGAGGCCGGCGCGGCGCAAAATGCGGCTGACGGTGGCCTGAGAGACTCCGACACGAGTGGCAATGCGGTAGCCGGCCCAACGTTGTCGGCGCAGAGCAACGACACGGGCCGCGCTGGGCGCAGCAGTGCGGCGCGGGCTGCGAAGGGGGCGTGAGGAGCGGTCGACGAGACCGGCCTGACCCTCAGCCCGAAACCGCGCGAGCCATTTGCGTACGGTTCGCTCTGAGACGCCACAGGCCGCCGCGGCGGCCTGTGCGTTCTCCCCACCGAGGACGCGGCGAACCAACAGGGCTCGACCTTTCGGTGTCAATCGTGCATTCTGATGGATGTTCATTCGGTCTCTCCAAGGTTGCTGTTGTGGGATAACTCCAGCTTCCTTGGTCCGGGACCGAATGAACAACCTATTGAAAGATCACACCTAGCCCGAGACAGGTCGAGGCAACAATAGCGGCAATCCCTCCCATCCCACGAATCGAAGACGACGAAATGTTGGAGTATCTTATTGACGACCCAGAGTAGTAGCGAAGTCCAAACCGAAATCAAGTCCTTCATGAGAGGTCTCACGCGGAGAAATCCCGGCGAGAAGGAGTTTCACCAGGCCGTGATCGAGGTCACCGAAAGCTTGATGCCTTTTCTGCTGGAGCACCCGCCGTACCGCAAAGCGCAAATCCTCGAACGAATGACCGAACCGGACCGGGTGGTGATCTTTCGCGTCACATGGGAGGACGACCAGGGTAATATCCGCGTCAATCGGGCGTGGCGGGTGCAGTTCAACAATTCGATCGGGCCCTACAAGGGTGGGATGCGGTTTCACCCGAGCGTGACGCTCAGCGTTCTCAAGTTCCTGGGTTTCGAACAGGTGTTCAAGAACAGCCTTACGACGCTGCCAATGGGCGGCGGCAAGGGCGGGTCGAACTTCAATCCGAAGGGCAAGAGCGACCGCGAGGTGATGCGATTCTGTCAATCGCTGATGATCGAACTGCATCGGCATATCGGCGAGGATACGGACGTGCCCGCGGGGGACATCGGCGTCGGCGCGCGGGAAATCAGCTACATGTTCGGCCAGTACAAGCGGCTCGAGAACCGCTTCACAGGCATCCTGACCGGAAAGGGTTTGGCGTTTGGGGGCAGTCTGGTTCGGACCGAGGCCACGGGCTACGGAGCAGTCTACTTCATGCAGAACATGCTGGCGCGGCGGGGCGAGAGCGTCGAGGGGAAGACGGCCGTGGTGTCGGGTTCGGGGAACGTCGCGCTGTATGCGATTGAAAAGCTCGCGGAGCTTGGAGCAACCGTTGTGACGGCATCGGACTCGGGCGGGTTTATTCACGACCCCGACGGTATCCGCGGAGAGAAGCTGGCGTGGTTGCAAGAACTCAAAGAAGTCCGCCGCGGCCGCATTCATGAATACGCTGAGAAGTTCGGCTGCGAATTCCATGCTAAGCAAAGGCCCTGGGGGGTGCCGTGCGATATCGCCTTCCCCTGCGCCACTCAAAATGAACTGAATCTTGAAGAGGCCAAGACGCTGCTCGGCAACGGCGTCATCGCGGTCGCCGAGGGTGCCAACATGCCGACGGAAGCCGAGGCAGTGGCCGCCTTTCGAAGCGCCCAAATCGCCTTCGGTCCCGGCAAGGCCGCCAACGCGGGCGGGGTGGCCGTGTCAGGTCTGGAGCAAAGTCAAAACGCCCTGCGGATCTCTTGGACGCGCGAAGAGGTCGACAGCCGCCTGAAAAGCATCATGCAGAGTATTCACAACCGCTGTGTCGAGTACGGCGATGACGGCAATGGCTACGTCGACTACGTTGACGGCGCCAATATCGCGGGATTCGTCAAAGTGGCGGATGCGATGCTTGCTTACGGCGTGGTTTAGCGGGCCGGATTGCGAAAGCAGAGAACCCGGTCGGGCCGCGTGCCGGTGAGGGGTTCGCCGGCGGGGTTGATCGTCACGGAGTGAGTACCGGTGGATTCGACAAGGCCGAGGATTCCGCCGCTTTCGCGGTCGAGTTTCATCAACCAGCCGGGTGAGCCATTGGCTTGGTCGAGGCGGTGGGAACCGAGCCAGATGGCATCGCCATCGAGATGAAGCGAGTAGGTCTTGCCGAGGCCGTCCCAGGTATCGAGATGTTGTCCGGCGCGGTTGAAGCACTGGATGCGGCCGTTCTCGCGGTCGCCGACGTAGATGATTCCACGCTCGTCAATGGCGACGGAGTGAGGCAGGTTGAATTCACCTGGGCCCGTTCCGCGATGTCCGAATGCGCTTACCCTCTTGCCCTCGGGCGTGTACTCGAGGATGCGTGCATTGCCATAGCCGTCGGAGATGAGCAAGTTGCCGCCGGGAGCGAAGGCGATGTCGGAAGCGCCTCGAAAGGGGCTCTTCTTCTCGGGCATCTCGTCGACATCGATGTGCAGGAGCTTCTTCCCTTCGGGGCTGAACTTGTAGACGTGGGAATTGCCGGCGTCGACGGTCCAAACATTGCCGTCGGGGTCGACGCGGATGCTGTGGGGAATGGCGTAAAGGCCGGCGCCCCAGGAGCGTTGGACACGTCCTTGAGAATCAATGGCAACGACCGGGTCGGCGTCGGGGCCGCGTTGCAGCGCGTAGATGGTTCCATCCGGTCCGGCGGCGACCGAGGAAACCATTTCCATGGCCCACTTGGGATGGGGGCGATGGATCGGGAGATCGGCCGGCTTGAGGTCGAGGAGCGGCGCGGCTGCTACACGATCGAGAAGCAGCCTGGTGTTGCGTACGGCTTGAGGGTCGCTTCGCTGAGCCTGGGCGAGCGGCAGGGCGACGAAGATCAGAGCGAGGGCAACTTGGCGCATTGAGGAACAGTATAGGGCGAGGTTACGTCGTCAGGTTGCAGGAAACGAAGCGCCGCCTTGGGACGTTACCTTATTGACCGGATCTTCGTTTCGAGTTCTGATCGGGATAGACGGCGGGAAATTCTATCGGATGAGACTGCTCCTTGTTTTCGCCCTTCTTGGCATGATCGCAGAGCCGGCCCCGGCCGGAGATGATGTGCTCAAGCATTTCGAGAGGGTGGCGGGGGAGCTTCCCTTCTTTGCTTTGGGGGATTTCCTCTTCGATCGCGAACTCACTGCGCAGGGGCCTCCAGATGAAGCGGACAGATACAACAAGACGTTGTCCCGGTTGATTCATGGCGAAATCGCTGGTTCGGCTACGGGGATGGTCTTGATCAGTGCGAAACGGGTTTCCAGTGGCGAGGTCTCGCCGCTGCTCCGGGACGAGGATCCGAAGGTACGGACGTTGGCCATGGCCTGGCTGTTTGCGAACGATGAAGAGGCGACACTCCCACGGCTGGTGGAACTCGTTAACGATCCCGCGGAGACGTTTCCTACACCGCTTCCGACGGCTGTGATGTACGTGCCGGGCCGGGAACGCCCAAGCCCACCGCTCGAGAAACAGACCGTCGGGGATGTTGCCCGCAAAATGCTGGCTTTCTACATGGAACGGGCCGGTTATTACTACGGAGTTGAAGGACGCGGGGAGCACGCCGGCTTCAGTGGTTATTGGGACAGGCGCGGTGAACGGAAGAGTTGTTTGAGCTGGTTCGCGGTTGAGCTGGACCGCGCGACCCACGGTGTGTCGCCGCTCAGGCAGGACAGCAGATCTCGTGTGTTCGCGGTTCATGGGGACATCGATACGCTTCCGCCCGTTGAGAAGGAAATGGCGCTGATCGGTGTGTTCGCTGACAGGCGTGAGTTGCGGGAAGTTGTATCCGAGCAAGAATTGGTGTTCGCCGCGCGGCGGTTGGGGCCGGAGCGGCTGTTGACGCTCCTGCGAGGCGAGCCGTTGGTTGATGACCCGGATTTGCCCCACTATTCGGACCATATCCGAGACTTCGTGCTGCGGCATGCCGGTGAGCTGCTGCGCCCGGCTGATGGTGACTGGCTGATCGAGCGAGGCAGGGCAACCCGGAAGACGGATTGGTTTCTAGCGGCCGCGGAGGTTCGGCCGGAGTCCGCTTCGCAGATTGTGCTTGAGGCTTTCGAGACATGTGACTTCCTAGCTGATGAGCGGACTCGCGCGGCGACGGCGCTGTGGCGATTGGCGGGTCCGGGACGCGAGGAGAACGGGAATGAGGGTTTCCTGATCGACTGGTTTTTTGAGGACGACGAGCCCAGAATGGGCAGGACGCCTTACCGCGCCGGGTTCGTCGATTTCCTGACGGAGCGGTTTAACGGCGCCGACCGGAGTCTGTTGGCCCGGATCGTGCGCGATGCACGTTTTGAACAAGTTGACTGGGGCACATTGGAGGCTCTGGTCAGGGGTCTGAATCGGAACCTTCTGCACCCTGCCGTGTCTTCGAAGGAGCTTGACGGGACCCGCCATCCGATAGGAAAGATGCACTTCCCCGGTATGATGGAGCGCGCGAGGGAAGAGTATCCGGCTGAAACGGCGCAGTTGTTGACGACGCTGGCGAGCTGGCGGGAACGCGTTCGGAAGCGTCTGGGGGACTGGGAACCCGTGGTGGAATGAGCTGGCGAAAGCTCTTGCAACGGACCCTACTGACCCTGGCGGCCGGGGCTCTTGCAGCGGGTGTTTGGGGTTTCGTCTATGAGCCTCAATCTCTGATAGTCCGCGAGTATGATCTCACCCTCGATGAATGGCCGAGTGAGATGGACGGCCTACGAGTCGCGGTTCTGGCCGATCTGCATGTGGGCTCTCTATTTAATGGTTTGAGCAAGTTAGAAGAGATTATTCGACAAACAAATCAGCTTGATCCCGACTTCATCTTGCTGGCCGGGGACTACGTGATTCAGGGTGTGCTGGGCGGGAAGTTCGTGGCCCCGGCGGACTTCTGTCCGGTGTTAGGGGAACTGCAAGCGCCGCTCGGCGTGTGGGCTGTGCTTGGCAACCACGACTGGTGGCTGGATGGGCCGGCCATTCGGGTGGAGCTTGAGCGGAACGGCATTCGCGTCCTGGAGAACGATGCGGCTGTGATCGACCCGAGGAGATCTTTGTGGCTGGCGGGTGTGAGCGACTACTGGGAAGGCAAGCCGGACATTCAACAAGCGCTAAACCCCGTTCCCACCGAAGCGACGGTGATCGTGCTCACCCACAATCCCGATGTGTTCCCCCAGATGCCTGACCGGGTGGCGCTTTCGATCGCGGGGCATACGCACGGCGGACAGGTGCGCCTGCCGTTCATCGGCAGGCCGATCGTGCCTTCTCAGTTCGGTGAGCGATACGCGGCCGGACATATCGCCGAGAACGGACGCGACTTCTTCGTGAGTACGGGACTCGGTACGAGCATCCTTCCGGTACGATTTGGCGTGCCGCCCGAGGTGAGCATCTTACGGTTGCGGGCGCGGTAGCCCTACGGAAAAAGTGAGGGCGCGCACGAGAACGCGCCCCCACGGGATCAGGTAAGTCAATCGTCGGTGGTTCCGGCGGTTTCCGAGCAGTCACAAGGCGGACAGAGGTCCATACTGATGCCCACCAACTCCTTGTCGAGAAGGCCACCTGAACGTAGGCCGAAGCCGTTGGTAGAGCGGGTCCGGCCGTGGACTTCGAACGAGAAAGCACAGAAACTCTTTCCCGCGGGGAGCCAAGATCCGACCGGCGTGAGCGTTGCCTCGACGTAGCCGTCCGCGTCAGGAGAGCCCGCGCTCGGGTGGAGCGTGCCCTGGAAGGATGCGCCGTGGACCGACTGGTCGTAGGTCATCGACAACGGAATGTCGCCGGTAACGGCAACGGGAGTGTTCGAGCCCCGTTTGACCGAAACGGAATAGTTGTGGACGAACCCGCCCCAGGTGAATCGCCCGGAAGCGCATCGTGAGAGGCTCGTTCGGCGTCGGCAGGTCGAAAAGCGCGCACTCGCCGGGAGAGGTGGCGCCCATCGAGACGTCATCGACATCGCCGGTGACCGCGCGGTTGTCGATGAATAGGGTTATGTGATCGGAGGCGCCGGAAACGAAACTGCCCGAAACGTCGTAACCCCTTATTCGAAACTGCACACTCCCCGGATTGGAGATCGACGCATAGATGTGTGAGTTGAGGATGATCTTCCGCAGGCGATGAGTCGCGACCCAGTTTCCATCTGCTTCGATGTTCTTGTAGGCGGGCACAACCGGGCCGCCGGACAGCGTGAAGTCAAACGGACCGACTTTGTGCGCTGGATGGTTAGGGTTGGCCAACTGAGGAATGAACTCGTGCTTGTAGGTTTCCGCGACATAGGTCCACGCGCCGAAACCTCTGCGGTGCTCGATCGTGTAGTATTCGACGCTTGGATGTTCAAGAAAGCAGGCGTACATGTAGAGCGAGCCGAACCATGCGCCTTTCGTGATCGACACCAAGCCGGAGGACGTGACGCGACCGAGCCCGTCGAGTTGCGTGGTTGCGGTGGAAAGGATCGAGATGTTGCCGATGGCCTGAATCGCCCGACCTCCTTGGCAAGCGGCGGGGCCCGGGTTGAGGCAGTTGTTGGGGAAACAAAGGTTGATGCGGCGAAAGTTGGGGATGTCGTTGTATACAGCCGTCTCGCAGAGGACGCCTAAGTCACCGCCGAGACCGCTGACAGCCTGAATGATGAGGTCCGGGCGAATGCCGCTACCTTCGTCCACTTCACCTTGGATGTCCGACACCGACTGCGAGAAGCGGAAAATGTAGTTGCCCTGACTGTCAGTTACGGCGAAGCCGAGATTCTGGCGCGGCCCCTCGCCGGTGTAGGGTCCGCCCACTTGTTCCGCAGCTGTGCGATCGTATTCCTGGAAGCGTAAGGCAAGACCCGGCTGGTCGTTGACGGTGCAAATCGGAGTGAGCCGGTCTCTGAGGCGGCCTAGGTCGAGCGCGTGCTTGGAAATTATGTCGGCGGCGGCCGAACCGAAGGCGACTTGTTGATTGGATGACACGGTTGTGGCCTTCGAATCGTTCGCGGTGGCTCGCGGTTGCGCTCCTGTGATGGGGAGCATCATGGGCCGGAAGGCAGGCTCTATTTCGCTACCCGCCTCTTCGGCGGCGGCTAACTTCTCAGCTTGCTTGACACGGTCAGGGTAGAGAGCCTCAGCCGCCGCCCGCACGGGCTTGTATTTGACCAGGATTTCCATTTTGGCCCTGGCACGGTGAAAGTATACACCCGCGCTGCCCCGAAGACCACGTCTTTCCGCGCTGAACCCTGCACATCACCTCCGGCGGCAGGCCCCAAAGCCCGTCCGTCCGCTCACAGACGTTGATGGAGCGGGCTGAACGGCACACCGGCCGACACTGCTCCCTGCGAAGCCTTTTCGGAGCTAAAAACTGTTGATCCTCGTCCAGGTAACGCTACCCGCTCGGCAGCGGCAGCGCCCAGATCCTGTGCAGCATGTCACCGAACAGCCGCCGGTTCAGATGCCCCTCGGCCAGCAGCAACCAGTAGTAGCGCGCGTGCTTGACCAGCCGGCCGCCGGTCTTCATCAGCCGCTGCTGCAAGCTCGTGAGCGACCAACTCTTGATCCTGTTCGGCAGTCCGAGCCGCCGCCACAAGTTGCCCAGGTTGTAGGCCAGCACGCTGAGTTGCAGTCGCACTTCGTTGGCCCGAAAGCGATGGCACGAAAGCCGCGTCCAGTGCGTGGCCTGTTTGCCTTCTTTAATCCATTGCTCGGCCGTGCCGCGCTTGTTGTAGAAGCGCACCACCGACCGGCTTGGCAAGCTCATGTTGGTCACGATAAATCCGACCCGCGGGAACAGCTCACCGAGATGATGCTCGACCTTGGCCACGATGCGTCGCGGCTTGGACCAACTCTCCGCCTGATAGCGGAAGCTCTTGTAGCGCACCAAGGGCTTGCGACCCGGCCTGCCCGGCGGGCGAAACAAGATGTCTTCGATCGCCAATTCCAAGCTCTTGTTGGCCGGAATGCGAATGGCGTACTGCACTCCGCGTTCCTCCGAAAACTCATAAATCTCCGGCTTGGCAAAGGCCGCATCGCCCCGGAAGGTGACCTGTTTGCCCACAGCCTGTTGGCGCTTGATCTCGGGCAGCAGCAACTCCTTCCAGTCCTCAGCGCTGTGCACGTTGCCTGGACGCAGCTTCGCCGCCAGGCAATCCCCATGCTGGTTGAACAACAACAGCGGGTGGTAGCAGACCGACTCGAAATGGCCGTTGTAGGCGCTGCCCTCTTGCTGGCCGTGGACAGGGCTTTCGGTCGAATCCATGTCGAGCACGACGCGCTCGGAGTCGTCTTGCGTCTCGGCTTGCGCCACCAGCTCGCGGTTCACAGCCATCAGCCCCAGCAAGTTCTCCTCGCTCGCCAGCATCTCCGTCTCGAAGCTCTGCAGTCGCGAGGTCAGTGCCCCGCCGCGATCCCAGTTCCTCTTCGAGCCGATCAAGCGAAACGTCGGGTCAGCCGACACTCGGACGGCGTCATTGAGGTCCTCGTAGCCTGCCAGCCGAGAGTAGACTGACTGCCGCAGCAGATCGGCCAGCGGGAACTTCTTGTTCAAGCCTTGCCGTGGGTCACTGAGGTGTTCGTCGATCAGCTTCCCGAGTCCGAGTCGCTCGTCCAGCTCGCGGACCAGGATCAGCCCGCCGTCGGAAGTGACACGCGATCCTTGGAAATCGACTTTCAATAAGCCGTTGAAGCTTAGCTGGAACGGTTTGTTTTCTTTTTCACCCATTGGGTGTTGATCTCCTCAGCGCCTTGAGTGCTTTCCAACCCGCATAAATAAAGGCGTCCGAGGCCACCCGATGGTTAGCAGAATCGAAACTAAACAACCACCGCCTGAAAGGCGGTGGGTTCATTTACGACTGAAAGTCGGCTTGCGGCTGAAGCCGCCTGAAGAAGCCCCGGCTCAGAGCCGGCTCAAGGCTTGGTGGGCGCTGTGATCTTGAATCCCTCTTCATCCTCGTCCCATTGCTGGCTCTCGATGTAATTCTTGATCGTTTCCTCGTCCACCGTCGCGCAGAAATATCCGCGCGCCCACAGGTGTTGCCCCCAGTATCGCTTCCGCAATTCCCCAAACTCATCTTGCAGCCGTCGCGACGACCTACCTTTCACATACTGCACCAGCTTCGACGGCGCCAACTGCGGCGGTGCCGATACCAAGACATGCACATGATCCGGCGACACCGCACCCCGAATCACTACGACGTCTCGCGCTTGGCAGCTCTGTCGGATCAGATCCCGTGTCCGCTCCGCCACCCTGCCCCGCAAGACTTTGTAGCGATATTTCGTGATCCAGACCAGGTGATATTTGATGTCGTAGACTGCGTGCGCCCCTCGCCGATATTCGCCCATCCCCCTATTCTCATCCAGACCCGCTTGAAGCTGACCGCCTGAAAGGCGGTGGGTTTAGACCTGGTGATGGAACTAAAGTGGGAATCCGGGTTTGAGCACGTCACGGAAGCGGACCGCGGTGTCGATGACAATGATTCTTCGAAAACAGGGATTGAAGTAACACAGTCCCGAATAGGAGCGGACTTTGCCGTGGACAATGTAATCAAAATCGTTGACGGCGCATTGGAATGTCAGGACCAGGTCGTTAAAGTCGGTATCCGCGCCGGAGTCGTTCGCTGACAGGTCGAAAGTTACCTGTGCGGCGCTACGGGTAGGTGTTTCCAGCCGCTCATCTGAATCGATCCAGGGGTTACCTGCCCCCGGCTCGTGTTGCAGCCGGATGACCCAGTTGTCGCCGCTGACACTGACGGCCGCGGTGGTGGTCTTGCCGGCGTACTCGCCGTCGACGCCGTTTGAGCTTCCGGAGATAGTGAATCGCTGCTTCCAGGCGGCCGCTTTGCTTTTGACGCTGACCGTCCAGGAGCCTTGCATTGTGATAGCCATGGTTACGTTCTCCTCAGGGGGGAATAAGAAGTAAAAACGTGCCCGAGTAGGCTATCATGAATCAGATTGTATCTATTAAATAAGGTGGGGTATCCACTTGACTCAGGTGACCCCAACATCTTGTGTTTGGGGTTCAGAACGGCTCGGCGTCCCAGTGGGCGATGATCGAGCGATACGGCGTCGGCTCCACAGCGACCGCTTGCTGAACCAGCCTGTAGAACAGCTTGCCCCGGCTACGTGAGCTGCGCCGGTTGAACCGGAAGACGAATTCGTCCAGATAGTAGTCCAAATGCTCGTGGCTGACCGCCCCTTGATGCGTACCCAGCAACCAGCGCTTGAGCAGCGAGATCGCTTTGTGCACCAGCGGAAGCAATTCCGACGCCTGCTCGCGGCGACCCTTGAGGAAGACGATGTGGTGCCGATAGCCCTTCTTCTCGAGTGGCTCGTAGCCCAGCCAGCCATCGGTGCGAACCACGCTGCCTGGCTCGATCGACTCCTCCACGAAGGGCATCAAGCTGGCCGCCGAGGCGTTGCGCAGGCGCTGCATACGGATCCGCCCCAGCCCGCTGCCTCTCTCCTCCGCGGCTACTGCAATCAATCCTTTACGCTCGATCTGGCGGCCGCGAACGCCCTCCTCCTCCGCGCCCCAGTAGGTCTCATCCACCTCGACGACGCCCGTCAAACGCTCGCGCCCCGGCCGCACCATCGCCCGCCGCAGCTTGTGCATCCAAGCCCAGGCGGTTTGGTAGCTGCCCAGTCCCAGAACGCGTTGCAAACCCAAGGCGCTGACTCCGTTCTTCTGCGAGACGACGTGCCACATTGCTCGGAACCAAAGCCGCAACGGCTTGCGTGTGTCCTGAAAGATCGTACCGGCCGTGACGGACGTTTGGCGACCGCAGGCAGCACATTCGAACCATACTTTGCGCACCGGCCAAGCTCGCTCAAGCCCACAGTTGGGGCAACGGAACCCGTCCCGCCAGCGCAGCGCGACCAGATAGTCCGCGACAGGCCTCTTCGGTGGCGAAGCGCGCCTCGAACTCGAGCAGATCGCGCGGGTAATCCTCCACGAGGCCGCATACTACATCTTGGGGTCACCTGAGTCAAGTGGATACCCCACCTTAAATAATTATGGTTAGGTTGTGATTGGGTTCGCAACTACAACTTATGTAAGTAAGTATCGATAGCTTAAGTAGTTCGCAGCATTTGGCATACGTACCTCTCCGTAGGCACAGCGGTGGGTAGCGAGGAATGCGGAGAGGCTGTGGGAGGCTCGGTGCGTGCCGACTACTAGCGGTCGGATATATGCCGACTAGGGTTTAAGAACGAACTCGACGATGCCGAAGCGTTCGGGGTCGTGGAAACCGTTTTGGACGCGGGTCGGTGACCAGGCGAGCCACTGGGTCCCGATCGTGAGCTTGTCGATTCCCTCTTGGATGGCCTTCTTTGCGCTCTTGGGCGCTTCCCGAAGCTTCTGTTGCAGGACGGCGACTTCGCGTCCGCGAGGCGCACCGCCGGGGCGCTCGATGCGGTAGAGGCCTAGTCTCCATTTGTGTCCGACATTGGGTTTTCGATCAACGCCGGCTCCGGCCAGCGACGACCACGGTATGGCGATTTCAGTGACCCAACCGTAGGCGTGCTTGGCGACAGCGGTTTGAAGACCCTCGATATCCCACTTGATGGCGTCAGCGAGGCCTGACCGTGGCTCGGCGATCAGAAGGTCCACAAGCACATTGTGCGGGCTGACTTCGAGTTCGGGGTAGTTCTTTCCGTCGCCGTCGGGATCGAGGAAGACTTCGACAACTTCCTCCTGCCAGATCTGGCTATCGCGCTTGTACATCGTGCCCCAGGGGAGCGGGTCGGTGGCGCTGAAGGCGAAGTACAGGTTCTGGTCGTCCCAGGCGACGGTGGCTTCGGTTGGGGCAGCGTCGCTTTGATCGACCTTGCGGATGTTTATGAACGGCCCGACGCGCGGGAGCGCGGCCCAGGTGAACTCGGTCAGCTTGCCGTCGATGACGATCGGATCGAGAGTGCGCCCGGCGCGGTAGGTGGGCGGCTGATGCTGAGCCAGCGCGGGAACGGCAACGAATAGGGCAATCAACAGGTGGCGCATGGAACTTTCCTAGGCAGTCTGAAACAACTATACAACCTCGGCGGTCGTCCCTTCGGCGATCAGGGTGTGGCAGAGGGTTCGATGATCAGCATTTCTGCAGTGTCAGCCGGCACCCAGCATTGGCGTCCATCCGGAATCTCAATGTGACGCCAATCGGTACGTTCCTCAAGTTGCACAAACTCCGTTCCGGCGTGCAGCGGATCGGTAAAAGCCGGTTCGTACGAGAGGCCGTCCCCTTTGCGCGCAATGACCTGGGGCGCAACAAGGACCCCGGCTTGCTGCGATGCCTCCGCTGCGGACTCGACCACCAACGATCCGAGGAATAGGGCCGCCAAGCCGCCAAGCAGAGCGAGCGACCAGGTGGGCGACCAGCCGGGCCGGAAAAATCGCACGCTTGCCAGGCCCCAGAAGCCGAATGAGAGCACCCCGAACAGGATCGAGCGAAGGCGCGGTGTGAAGTCGTAGTGCCAAAACAGGAGGGTCCGCATGACCTGTGCGCCCTGCCCTTCTTCGAAAGTGTCCTGGCGCGACTCGCGGGCGGAGCGTAGGTTCTCACTGAGGTTACGGTCGCCCGGGATGTACTGCTCGGCGCGGCGGTAGTTTAGGATCGCGCGTCCGATGTCGTTCATGCGGAAGTAAGCGTTTCCGATGTTGTAAAAGAGGCTACCGTTGCCGACGCCGCCCTCGGAAACAATACGCTCGAAACGCAAGACGGCGCGGTGATAGAGATCCTGCGATTCAGCGGGATTGAAGTTGGCGGTTTCGTTGGCTTGCCGGAAAAGCTGGTTAGCTTCGGTGAAGATCTCGTGGGTCTGTTGCTCAGAGAGTTGAGCGGGAAGCAGCGTCGCGGAAACCAGGAACAGCGCGAAAACCGTGGCCACCATCGTCGACGAGGGGAGGCGCGTCATGACAGCTCTCCCTCCAGCTTTCCGGCGGCTTCAAGCATGCGAGCGGACGTTCCCGCCGGGTCCTGACCGGCAAGCTCACCACCGGCGTAGCGGCCCGCCTCGCAACGCTCGAAGACGGTTCTAAGTTCGTCGATGACTTCCTCGTCCACTTCCCGCTTCTCGAGTTCCTTGCGGACATCGTCAAAGGTCAGCGCTCCGGCGGACAGGCCGAGACGGTCACCGAGATAGCGGCGCAGGGCGTCGAGCAGAGCCGCATCCTGCTGATCGCCCGGTGCCGTCTCGGGAAGATCCTTCAGCGTCTTCGCGAGGTCGCGGTGGGCGCGCTGAGCCCGCCGAAGAGTCGGATCCGTTTGCCGTCTCCGCGTGAACACGAACGCCAGCAGACCGAAATAAGTGAGCGGGGGCAGGAATATGAAAGCCGTCCACAGGGGTGAGCGCAGCCAGGCGGCGATGCCTTGAGCCTGACTTTCCAGGGCGTCGAAACCCTCGTAATTCGCGCCGATGCCACCTTCCTGCGTTTCGAGTTCTGTCTGGATCACGCCGCCCGTCTCGAAGCCTTCGGCGTCGCGGGCAGTGATGATCTTTGTGCCCTTAACGGTGATCGGGATGGGTTCGGTCTCGGCGGTTTCGTACGAGCCGCTGTCGGGGTTGAAGTAGCTCAACTCGACCGGCGGAATCTGCGTCACGCCAGGATGCGTTGCGCGAATGGTTTGCGTGAAGACTTTCGCGCGGCCTCGCACCACGCCCGGCGCGCGGTCCTGGGGGATGCGGAAGTCACGGGCGAGAGATGTTTGCTGTTGCAGCGGGGGGAGTTCGACTTTCGCCAGATAGCTCGGGCCTGAGACCCGCAACGTGAGGGTCACCGGGTCACCGACGTTCATATCGGTCGGCGCCGCTTCAGCCTCGATGGCATAGCGTCCGACAAGTCCGCTGAAATGGGCGGGCCGGCCGGCGGCGGGAACGGTTTTGACCTCAAGTGAAACCGGATTGGCGGGCGCGACCACGGTCTGTGTGCCGGATCGCCCAAGGCCGACCGGATCGGAAAAGAACTCGTCGAGCAGACTCCGGCGTCGCGAGCGCATACCCGTCGCCTGGCAGCTCACGGTCGCTTGCGGGAGGCTGATACTACCGGCCTGCTTTGGGATGAGCACTTTCTGAAAGCGCACCGTTGTGTAGGTCCGGCCATTCAGGTCGCCCGTGCCCTTCTTGCCAATCGCCTGCTGATCGCCCAGCGGAATGCGCAGGTAATTGCTGTTCTGATTCGAGGGGACGGCCGGATCGAAGCTAATCACATCGAAGCGGTCGTCCTTCAGTACGGGGACGTTGAAGGCGAAGTCCCGCACGTTCCCTCCGATATACCAAGTGACGGTCATCGTGACGGGCTGGCCCACGTAGGCGCGACTCTCGGAAAGGCTGACGCGCAGCTTGAAGTCTTCTGTTTCACTCGGTGTTTGGACCCGAATTGTGACGGGGCGTGTCCGAGCCGTTTTGCCCGCGGCGGTAACGGAGAGGGCGGGGATGGTAACGGCCCCAGCCTTTTGAGGCGTGAGTCGGTAGTTGAAGACGTACCCCTTGCTGACATTGCGATTCATGCGTCCGTTGACGATGGTGACCGACTGGCTGCTGTTTTGCTGGCCGCCGAGTCGTTCAACGCTAAAGCCGCTTAGGCCGGTGAGTTCGGGCTCTTCTGGAGAGTCGGTTCCCTTCACCTGGACTTGAAAGACGAACGGTTCCCCAACGTAGACTTCGAGCTTCTCGACGGCGGCTTCGGCCGTGAACGTTTGAGCCTGCGAGCACAAGGGAAGCAGCATCAAAAGCGCGGCGACCGAGCCGAGCACGCCATACGAATGTGGGCGGCGACTTGGGGCCGTCGCGCAACGCAGGCTTGGTAAGACGGCGGACATGAGTGCTACCAGTCCTTCTCCACAGCGCGGATGCGGGCCATGTTGCGATTGGCTCGGTGTTGGCGGTTGGCACGCTCTTGATTGAGAATGTCGTCGGCGTTCTTGAGAGCCTCGTCTCGTTGTTGCTGCTCTTCGGGGGAAGGTTTTTGTTGGGCGGTTTGCTCTTCTTTTTGATTTCCTTCTTCGGTGTCTTCTTGCTCGCCGTTGAGAGAACGGAGTGCCTTCTCCAGTTCATCCTTGGCTTCTTCTTGTGAGGCCTGAGCATCGGCGAGTTGCTGGTCGCGGAGTTGTTGTTCGGCCTGCTGTTGCTTTGATGCAGCGTTATCGATGTGCTGCTCGGCGGCTTGTTGTTGATCTCCCTGTTGCGCTTGGGATTCCATCTGTTCAGAAAGTTGTTGGGTCTGCTCGCCGAGCTTTTGCTGCTGGTCCGCCAGGTTCTGTGATTGCTGTCCGACTTGCTGTGAATTCCCTTCGGACTGCTGCTGCTGCGAGAGACTTTGGCTCTGGTCGGCGGCCTGTTGTTGTTGCTGGATGAGATCCTCGAGTTGCTCTTGGGGGTCTTGTTGTTCGGACTGGTGGTCTTGCTTTTGCTCTCCACCTTGCTGAGGCTGCTTCTGCATTTGCTCCCGTAGCGCCTTTATGGCGCGGCGAGCGACTTCGACGTTGTGGCGGGCGTCGCTGAGCGACGGGTCGAGCTTGAGGGCATCCTGGTAGAAGCGAACTCCTCTCTCGATACCGGCGAGTGCCTTCTTGGGATTCTGCTGGGCGTGTTCGATGCCGCCTCGGAAAGAGGCGTTCCCTTGGTTGAACTTACTGAGGGCTTCAATGCGGGGATCGTCGCCTCGCAGCGCGGCCTGCTCGTAGGCGTCCAATGCCTTCTCGAACTCACCTTGCTGGTAGAGCGCGTCGCCTTTGTTGAACCAGATGCGGGGGGAGTTGGGTTCGAGTTCGGCGGCTTTCTCGTAGGCATCAAGAGCCTCTTGGTAGTTTTCGCTTTCGTAGGCTTGATTGCCCTGTTGCACGAGACTTCGCGCGGATTGGCCACTGGCGAGAATGGTGAAGAAGAGGCTGACTATTGCCAGCGAGACGCCTTGCGTCGTAGCGTTGACGACTGTCGCCGTGGCTTGTTGGATGGCTCGGAACATGACGGTGCTACGTTTTGCTCTCTTTCCGGGGGCGGCTGTCTCTTACGGCCATTTCGATGCACAGCAGCAGGAACGCAAGTGCAAGTGGGATCTGAAATTTCTCCTCGTAACGCTCGATCGTCGCGGAGCCTAGGTCGGTCTTGTCAGCCCCTGCTATAAGTTTGACGTAGACATCACCGAAATCGATGGCTCCAGTCGCGACATTCAAATAGCGGCCGCCCGGGGTCGCATTGACCATTTGACGCAGAGTGTCGGCGTCCAGTTTGGTCCAAACTTCCCGTCCGTTGTATTTCACGTAAGCGCGGCGGCCGTTGCTGTCGGTAATCGGGATGCGGCGGCCTTCGTTTTCGTCGCCGAGACCGACCGCGATCAGCCGGACTCCGCGCTCACCGAGTTCCTTGGCGGCTTCGACGGGGAAGCTCTCGTGATCTTCGCCGTCGGTGATGAGGATCAGGTCCTTGTATTCCTTGTCCTGGTTGTCGTAGACCTCTTGCATGGCTTTGCGGAGCGCATCGCCGATCAGTGTGCCTCCGCGCGTGACGCTATTGGGCGAGATATCTTCGAGCGCCATGCGGAAGAACCCGTAGTCGAGTGTGAGCGGACACTTCACCACGGCGGTTCCGGCGAAGGCGACGAGTGCCACGCGGTCACCCTGGAGTCGCTCGATGCTGTCGAGGATCGCGAGTTTGGCGCGTTCGAGGCGGTTAGGAACGAGATCTTCGGCCAGCATGCTCTTCGAGACATCAAGGACGAAGATGACGTCGCGCCCTTCACGCCGGACCTCCGTCTCGACCAGATTCCAGGCTGGCCGCGCCAGACCCAGCGTAGCGAACGCGAACCCGGCAAGCAGCAGAACCGCTTTCCAGCGGCGGCGCGCAATGCTGACCGCCGGATTGAGACGGGCCAGTAGATTGGCGTCGGCGAATCGTCCCAAGGCTCGGCGTCTCTGCCGCGACGCGTAGAAGTAGACGCCGATAAGCAGCGGGATCACCCACAGCAGGTAGAGCATGTCGATTGCGAGGAGGTGAGTATCCCTCATGGGAGCCTCCGGAAAACAATGCCGCTCAGCACCACCTCAAAGAGCAGCAGGCCGAGCGCGGCTAGCGCAAAGGGTGGAAAGAATTCGCGGTAGTCGACGAAGCGGGTCGTCTCGATTTCACTCTTCTCGAGCTCGTCGATTTCCTCATAGACGGAACGGAGCGTCTCGGCGTCATCGGCGACACGATAGATGCCGCCGGTGGTCTCTGACAGTGCCTTGAGGGCCTTTTCGTCAACGCCGCGTCCCATGCGAAGCGAGAAGTTGCCGAACATCGTGTTGAGCATAGAAGGCGCGTCACCACCGATGCCGATGGCGTAAATTGTGATGCCCCATTCGGCGGCAAGGTCGGCGGCTTGTTGCACGGTCCGTTCGCCGACATTGTTCTCTCCGTCGGTCAGCAGGATGATGACCTTGCTCTTGATCTCGTAGTCGATCTCTTCACCGGTCTGCCGGGCCAGTATTTCTTCCGCGGTTTGCAGACGCGCGGCCGCCAGGGCGATGGCGTCCCCGATAGCGGTACCGTCCTCACTTTCTTGATCAACCAGGCGGACGGAGGGTAGGAACGCCGATAGCGCCCCGTGCGCCAGCGTCAGCGGACAAATCGTGTCGGCGTAGCGTGCGAACGTGATCATGCCGATTAGGTCGGTGGGCCGGCCGCCAAGCTTTTCTCCGTCCCCTTTGATGAAGTCATCGAAGACTCGTTTGGCGACGTCGAGCCGGGTCATTGTTCCGCCCCGATAGCGCAACTCGGCCGACATACTGCTCGAGCGGTCGATGACCATCTCGATGGCGATGCCGTGGCTGATATCCCGAACCTTTTCGGTGCCCATCTGCGGGCGCGCCAGCGCGATCGCCAGCGATACGAGCGCAAGAACACGTAGGATGGTCGGCAATCCGATCAGCCTCTGCCGTAAAGATACGCCTGCTTCGCGAACCAGCGCCGTGGAGGAGAAGCGGACCGAAGCCCGCAGGCCGGGTCGGCGGCCCACGAAGAAACAGACCACGGCCGGAATCAGGAGCAGAAGCATCCAGGGGGATTCAAAGCGCAGCATTTTCGTCCGTCTGGAAGCAAGGTTCGAGCCCGATATCAGCCGACTGAACCTCTTTCGATTGTAGCGAGCGGCGCCACGCGAACGAAACTTCGATCCGTTCGGCGGATCACGTCCTCGGCTCGCTCAAAGGGGACTCGGCGAGGGGCTTCGTTTGGTCAATGAAGGTCCGGCAGGCGTTGACCGCGAGATCGACTTCTTCGCCGCTGGGCTCGTGTTTAGCGAACTTGACCAAGTCGCAGTGTTCGAGGAACCGGCGGAGCATCGCTTTCTGCTCGTCGCTGAAGTCGGTGCCGCTACGCAAGTCCTCGAGGAATTCCTCGGTCGTGCGTTCCGGGGCGTGCAGTCCGAAGCGGCCTTCGATATAGCGCCTCAGGATGTTCGATAGACGCAGATAGAAGAGCTTGATCTCGCCCTTCGCGATGAGGTCTTCACTCAGAAGTCTTTCGAGTTCTTCGAAGGCGCGTTCGTGCGGAGGGATAACCGGGATCGCTTCTTCCACCTCCTTCCTGCGGCGACGCCAGAAGTAGTAGGCCAGGGCGGCAAGCGCGAGGACGCCGACTGCAATCAGGGCGTAAACCCAGGGCGGTGTGCCGAGTAGATCGATCGGCGGCGCGATCTCTTTGATGTCCGGATCGGGCTCATCCTCGGGCAGGACCGAGGTGACCTTCACCGCGATATCTTCGGTACTGACGGCGTTCCCTGCCCCGTGCTTGATCTCCAAGGGCGGGATCACATAGTCGCCCGGCAGAAACGGTTCGAGTTCATAGGTCTGTGTGACCCGGACTCGACCCTGGTCGACGAGGCGGGGCGTAGAACGGCGGGAGGCGGTGACTTCGAACTCGCCGATCTTGTCGTCATCGAACTTTGGAAACGTGACAGCGTCGCCTTCCGGAGCTGTGGCTTCAAGCTCAACGACGATCCGGTCGGAGGCGCTGACCTCCATCGCGCTCACGCGCAGTTTGACCTCTAAATCGGCGGCGGTGTAGTTCTTCTCGACCGCGAACGTTTGTTGCGAAGAAGAATCGTCTTCAGGCGAACAGGATGCCGTTAGCACGAACGCGGCCAACGCCACGAAGACAACAGGCCTCCCTGGGCGGATCATCATGCTCGGCGCTCACGAATGCGAAAAAACTTGACCAGGTCGCGGACGTAATCCTCACCTGTAACGACAGGGATCTGATCGATCGCCATCGACCGGAACGCGGAGGCCAGCTTGTCGTCCCTTTCGCGCGCCAAAGCTTCGTAACGGCGACGGACAGCGGCGCTGCCTGTGTCAACGAGCGTGCGTTCACCGGTCTCAGCGTCTTCGAGTTCGATGAGGCCTGCCGTGGGAAGAGTGGATTCTCGCGGATCTTTGAGCGCCACCGCAATCAGGTCGTGCCGCCGCGAGGCCACCCGCAGACGCTTCTCATAGCCCGCCGCCTGGAAGTCCGAAACGAGGAATACCACCGCGCGGCGCGGCGTTACGCGCCCCATGAAGTCGAGCGCTTGCTTGATGTCAGTGCGAGAACGTCGAGGCTCGAAATTGAGCAGGTCACGGATGACCCTCAGGACATGTGAGACGCCCTTCTTTGGAGGGATATAGAGTTCGATTTCATCGGTGAAGACGATGAGGCCGACCTTGTCATTGTTCTTGATGGCGGAGAAGGCGAGTAGCGCGCAGAGTTCGGCGGCGACCTCGTTCTTGAGTTGACGTTTTGTTCCGAAGGAGCCCGAGGCCGAGAGATCAACAACGAATAGCACGGTCAGTTCCCGCTCTTCCACATAGCGCTTGACGTAGGGGTGGCCCGTGCGAGCCGTGACGTTCCAGTCGATGGTGCGGATGTCGTCGCCCGGCGCGTACTCGCGGACCTCGTCAAACTCCATACCCCGACCCTTGAAGACGCTGTGATACTCGCCGGCGAGTACGTCGTTGACGGCCTTGGCGGTGTAGATCTGGATGAAGCGGATCTTCTTGGCGAGTTCCTTTGAAAGCATGGTGCTGATTGAGTCTCGGTTCAGCCGGCCGCAAGTCGATGCGGCCAGCCACGGACGTGCGCCGCGAAGCGGCCTAGGTGTGGAGTGTCAACAGGTTGTTCATAGGAAGCATGAGTCTGGAGAAGGGCGGACGATAGCGGAGAGCGGCGTGAGGGCGATGCCAGTTGTAGTCGTGCAGCCAGGGTAACAGATGGGCAGCGCGCTGCTGGGATGAGCAGTAGGAGCGAGCGTAAGCCCATTCTCTCAGAGCGGTCTGGATGAAGCGTTCGGCTTTGCCGTTGGTGCGCGGCGTGTAAGGCCGTGTGAAGCGATGACGGATATCGAGACGACGGCAGGCATCGCGGAAGAGCCGGGAGCGGTAACAAGAGCCGTTGTCGGTGAGCAGGCGGCGGATGCGGACGCCGAGCGAGCGATAGTAACCGACGGCAGCATTGAGGAAAGCTACGGCGGAGTCGCTCCGCTCATCGGAGAGGATCTGGGAGAAAGCCACACGGGAGTGGTCGTCGATGGCGACGTGCACGAATTCCCAGCCGGCGCCGCGGCAGCGGTGGGATTTGTCGGAGGTGACGCGATGACCGGCGCGCTGGAAGCGGCCGAGCTTCTTGATATCGAGATGTAACAGATCGCCGGGTGCGGGGTGTTCGTAGCGGCGCACGGGCGGGGCGGGTTCGAGATCGCGGATGCGGTTGAGGCCGGCGCGGCGCAAAATGCGGCTGACGGTGGCCTGAGAGACTCCGACACGAGTGGCAATGCGGTAGCCGGCCCAACGTTGTCGGCGCAGAGCAACGACACGGGCCGCGCTGGGCGCAGCAGTGCGGCGCGGGCTGCGAAGGGGGCGTGAGGAGCGGTCGACGAGACCGGCCTGACCCTCAGCCCGAAACCGCGCGAGCCATTTGCGTACGGTTCGCTCTGAGACGCCACAGGCCGCCGCGGCGGCCTGTGCGTTCTCCCCACCGAGGACGCGGCGAACCAACAGGGCTCGACCTTTCGGTGTCAATCGTGCATTCTGATGGATGTTCATTCGGTCTCTCCAAGGTTGCTGTTGTGGGATAACTCCAGCTTCCTTGGTCCGGGACCGAATGAACAACCTATTGAAAGGTCACACCTAGGGAACCTCTACGGTGTCGAAGATCTGTTGAATGAGGTCCTCAGACGTTTTCTCTTCCGCTTCAGCTTCGTAACTGACGATCACGCGATGCCGCAACACATCCATGCCCACGGACTTTACATCCTGCGGTGTCACGTAGCCGCGGCCTTCGATGAGCGCCTGCCCCTTCGCGGCCATGGCGAGAAAGATGGTGGCGCGGGGCGAGCCGCCATAGCGAATCAGGTCGGCGACATCGAGTCCGTACTTCGCGGGATCACGCGTGGCCTCGACGATGTTCAGAATATATTCCTCGATCTTTTCATCCATGTAGATTTCGTCGGCGAGACCGCGCAGACGAATAATGTCGGATGGCGTGAGAACGGGCTCGATGTCGAGTTGAGGGGAAGAGCGCGCCATGCGTTTGAGAATCTGGTGTTCATCGGCCTTCGTCGGATAGGAGACCTTGAGTTTGAGCATGAAGCGGTCGACTTGCGCTTCGGGAAGAGGATACGTGCCTTCCTGCTCGATGGGGTTCTGCGTGGCGAGCACCATGAAGGGCTCTTCGAGACGGAAGCTCTGATCGCCGATCGTGACTTGCCTCTCCTGCATGGCTTCAAGTAACGCGCTTTGCACCTTCGCCGGGGCGCGATTGATTTCGTCGGCGAGGATGATGTTCGAAAAAATCGGACCCTTCTTAGTCGTGAACTCACCACTCTTGGGGTTATAGATCAAGGTGCCGAGTAGGTCGGCTGGCAGCAGATCGGGGGTGAACTGGATGCGCTGGAAAGCAGCCTGCACCGATTGGGCGAGTGTTGTAACCGAGAGCGTTTTGGCAAGGCCCGGCACGCCCTCGATCAGGACATGGTTGTTTGACAACAGCGCCAGCAGCAGGCGGTCGATCATTTGGCCCTGGCCGACGATGACGCGGGCGATCTCTTCGCGCAGCCGCGCTAGCAGGGCTCCTTCATTTTCGACTTTCTGTGCGATTTCCTTGACGTCCACGGCCATCTGGGTGGGATCTCCTTCGTTTCGCGCGTACTACTTACTAGTAGCTTATCGCTTGGGATTATTTCAAACCGCGACGGCCGACTCGCTCGGTTGCGG
>CBDBKC010000012.1:0-126963 GCA_965206655.1 Bryobacterales bacterium
GATGACAACAGCAGCACAAGAAAGAGCCAACAAACAAAATGCCTGGCATTCCACCGGTCCCCGCACCGAGCAAGGCAAACAGCGTTCCTCCCAGAACGCCCTCAAACACGGTTTCCGCGCCAAGGACCCCATCATCCCCGGCGAAGATCCCGACGAATTCTACCGTCACCGCGCCGATCTCGAAGCCGAACTCCGGCCGGTGACCGCCCTCGAGGAAAACCTTGTCGAGCAAATCATCGACATCACCTGGCGCCTCAAACGCTTCGCGCGCATCGCACCCGGTCATCAACGAACTCTACGACGGCGCTCCGAACAACCGCGCAACCAAGACAAAGACGCAGATCAACTGCTCGGCAAGTCCCTCGCCCACAACAACGCCCTCAGCCGCTTCGAGGCCCAACTCGCGCGCCGCTACCACAACATCATGAAAGAGTTGCGCGAACTGCGCAAGCAACGCCGAGGGAGTGTCTTTTTCAGCGGTCTCGCCTCCGGGCCGCGGGCACAACCACAGGCCGAATCCAACACTGCCGCCGGAAGTGAATCCGAGGCGGCCGAACCGACCCAAACCATCGCAAGTCGATTGGAATCAATCGCCCCGATGAACACCCCGGACCGCGAGCCCGACCCAAGCCGCCTCGGTGAGGCCGAGTTTTACCGAACGCACCCACAAAGCCCACACCGGACGGGTAATCTGGAGGCCGCTGCCTAGCCCCAACCCCACTCCCGCGCCACGAACCACCTCACCCCGGCCACCGTACACCCGACCTGCGCCCAATCACTCCGGAAGACAGGGCCCGGCAGGCTGCCTTTCCGGGCTATCATAGGCATCGAAGTCCGCCTCCAACCGACACCAGCGGAACCAACCATGCAACGACGAAACTTTCTACTTAGCTCCTTAGCCACCGCGACGGCTCTATCCGCCGCCACACCCACCGCCCACCTAGCCAGCCCCGACGAAGCCCGCCAACGCAAGAAACTCCGCGTCGGCATCATCGGCTGCGGCCGGATGGGTCAATACTTCGCCGAGGTCTATCGCGCCCTCCCTGACACCGAGCTCGTCGCCATCGCCGAATGGAACGACGAACGCCGCAAAGTTGTCGGTGAACGCTTCGGCGTCAAGGCGCTCTACAAGGACGTCAATGCGATGCTGCGCGAAGTCGTCCCTGACCTGGCCGCCGTCATCACACCAACCAAGTTCATGAAAGACGCTGTCATCGCTTGCGCCGAGGCGGGCGTCAAAGGCGTATCGACCGACAAGCCCATAGCCGCGCGCCTCTCCGACGCCGACGCCATGGTCGATGCCTGCAAGCAACGCAACGTCGTCTTCGCCGGCGGCAATCTGCAGCGTGCGATGTGGGAAGTGCAGCAAGCAGCCCAGCGCCTGCAAAGCGGAGAGTACGGAACGCTCAAGGGCGCCGCCGTCCATCGTTTCGGGGGCGAGATCTCCGGCGGCGGCTGTCAACACCTCTCCGTGCTGCGCCTCTTCACCGGCGCCGAAGTCGAAGAGGTCATGGCCTGGGGTCGGCCCGCTGAAGCCCTGCAGCAGGAAACTGACGAAGGCCTAGAAATCAACGGCGTCTTCCGCATGACCAGCGGCATTGACTGCCAGGTGTTCGGTAGTGAGACGCCCTACCGCGGGGTCGATGCCTGGACGGACAACACCCTCGTCCGCTGGGACTGGGCTCCGCCGGAAATCCACAAAGCAACCGGGAGCCGAAATACCCGAAGCAAAGTCGATGCGAATTATCCCCCGTTCCCCTGGCGCTATATCCTCGATCGGCCGCACCTGCGCCTAACGGATGGCTACCTCGTCAGTTCGATCCGGTCCTTTGTCGACGCAGTGGCGACGGGCAGCGACTTGTTCATCTCGGGTCACGACCTGCGGCAGGCGTTGGAAATTGCTATCGCCTCGAAACTTTCGGCCCAACTCGGCAACCAACCGGTTCGGCTGCCATTGGAAGACCGCTCGCTCGCCCTCTATCCGCGCCCCTACCGCTGGCTCGGCGGCGATGAGACCGGTAAGCCGCAGACCTCGGATGACGCGGCGGGAAAGAAGCCTGACGCATGAGAGCCTCGAACAACAAACTGCTAGCGCGGGTGTGTTTGGGTCTACTCTTGCTGTCCTCCGCCGCGTTTTGGGCGAATCGTGCTCGCGCGGATGTCGAAGCGAAAGTCGTCAAGATCGAACGGCTCACGCACGACGTCAAGCGAATCCGCTTTCGCGCGGCGGACGACAAGTTCACATTCAACGCCGGACAGTTCATCCTTCTCAAACTCCCCGCGCCATACCTGAAGGAATTCAACCAACAACACGGCACCAATCACGAGAATGTTGCACGCCCTTACTCGTTCGCCTCCGCTCCCAGCGAAGCGCCCTACTTCGATGTCATCATCAAGCACTACCCCGCGCCACGCGATAAGGACGTCCCGCCCGGCCTCGCCTCCACGTTCGTTCACAAAAAGCTGCACGCCGGCGACGAGGTAACTTTCAGCGATCCCATGGGCAGCCTCTACATGCCCAACGACTCCACCGACCCCATCATTCTCGTTGCGGGCGGCGTTGGCGCCAGCCCGTTCTTTGGACTTCTCAAACATTGGTTCGACGAGAAGCTCAACGAAAAACGCAAGATCTATTTCTTTTTTGGGGTAAACACCCGGCGCGACCTGTTCCTTCTGAGCGATCTCAACGACTGGAGCCGCCGCAAAGCGAACTTCGAATACATAGCCGCGCTATCCCGTCCCGACCCAGCGGACAAATGGGACGGCGAGACCGCCTACATCAACATAGTCCTCGACCGCCACTTCGAAGCCCCCCTCGCCGCGGACGTCTACATGGCCGGGGCCCCGATCATGGTGCGTGAAACGGTTAAGGTTCTCCACGCCAAGGGAGTTCCGGACAGCCGCATCCACCACGACCCGATCAAGGTCGAATAGGTTCGCTCGGAACTCGACATCGCACCAGCAGGATAGGAGACCAGTGATAGACTGAAAATGTCTCCATAAAGGAGGAAAACCCTGTGCAAGGAAGCGTTGTTGCATGGATCGGGGCGGAGATGGAATTCGCCCTTTCCCAAGCGGTAGCGTCAGGCGATGCGTTCGAACACAGGCCGTCCGAGTGCGGTCATTGTGTTCAGAACTTTCTGGCCGACCGTGATTTCCGTGATCTGCCTGGAGAAGCTGCGGGATTTGAGCTTGGGGCCGATCACGCTCTTCCAACGGCCGATCTGCGTTTCTATCCGGCTGCGCTGGTTGTACCCTGTGGCCGCCTGCCAGGCCATACGGCCATTGCTGCGGATCTGGGCAATATGGCGATCCCGAACGGTTGGACCCCGCGCCGATTGCGGACGGATCACTGCGTTCTTTGGCGGCGGTATAACCACATCCAGGGTCTCCCCATACCGTTCCCTCAGCAGATCCCGTGTAGACGCCCCATCATAGGCGCCGTCAGCCAGAAAGCCCGTGACCGGGGCATCCAGTTGATCCAGAAGCCCGGGCAAGGCGGTGCTGTCTCCAGCGTCATCGTCAGTCAGATCGGCGCAAACAATCGCACCGCTGGCCAGGTCCAGTCCGAGGTGGAGTTTGCGCCAGCGGCGGCGTATTACCTTGATTTTATGCTTCTGTGCGAGCCATTCCCCCTCGCCGAAGATCTTGAGGCCGGTACTGTCCACCACCAGATGGATAGGCACAGATCCTGCTTGCCTCATCACCTGAGCGATGCTCACCCCGTTTGCGCGACGCGACAGCGTGGAGTAATCCGGTACCCGTATATCCAGCCCCATGAGCGTGCCGATGGATCCCATAAGTCCCTGCGTCTGCCGCAACGCAAGCCGATACGTCGTGCGCAGCGTCAGGCATGTCTCGATCGCCAAATCCGAGTATCTGCGCTGACCACCCCGTGACGTGCGGCGCGGCGCGCTCCACACACTTTGAGCCTCCTCACTGACCCAAATCGTCAGGTCACCCCGTTGGCGCAAGCTCTCGTTATATTCCGCCCAGTTGATCACCCGGTACTGCACCTTATCAAACTTGTGCCGGCGCGCTGCGTTGAACTTATGTGGCATTTAGACTACCCCCAGCGTTGAAAAAACCAATGATAAGACATCCTTCGGGATGATCCATGCAACAAGGTCTATCGTCGGCCGCTGTCTGGGCATCGAGATCAAGCCGCACCGAGGCGCGCGAGAGGGAAGCAGGTTCAGCGATCCCGTCGCCGCGATTGCCAGGGCCTCGGGGGTTCGTGTCCGGCGTGTCGTCTTGAAAGGACCGTGGTGGAAGCGGGATAACGGGCCCATGCTTGCTTTTACCGAGGAAGGCAATCGTCCTGTCGCGCTGATCCCTCGCGGGCATTCCAGCTATCGATTGGTCGACCCTAGTTCAGGTTCAGGAGTTATCGTTGGCCGCCGAAGCGCTCTTTCGTTGAGCGGCGTCGCGTATGTCTTCTATCGGTCATTTCCACCCAAAGAACTCAATGCCATCGACATCCTCAAGTTCGGTATACGGGGTTGCGAGAAAGATATTGGCGCGATCTTCGCGATAGGGACGCTGAGCGGTCTTCTCGGCCTGGCCCTACCGATCTTGACGGGAATCTTATTTGATAGCGTCATTCCGGGAGCCCAGCGTGACAGGCTGATGCATATCGCGGCCATTCTGGTGGTCACCGCCTTCTCGGGGTCTCTTTTTACCCTCACGCGCAACTTTGCGGTGCTGCGTCTCGAAGGTCGCATGGATGCTTTCGTGCAAGCGGCTGTTTGGGATCGGCTCCTGAGCTTGCCGGCGCCATTCTTCCGGGACTACTCCAGCGGCGACTTGGCCACTCGGGCCATGGGCATCAGCAGCATCCGCCGGCAGCTCACCGGAGCTACGCTGTCGTCGATTCTCTCCGCCGTTTTCTCCGTGTTTAGCTTCGCGCTGCTTTTCTACTACAGCGTGACTCTTGCACTGCTGGCCACCGTGCTCGTTGGGGTTGCCCTTATTGTGACCACCATGCGGGGCCTGTTACGGCTGAAGTACCAGCGCGAGCTCTCCGCGGTCGCCGGCAAGATCTCCGGCATGGTGCTGGAGTTCGTTAGTGGCATCGCCAAGTTTCGCGTCTCGGGCACGGAGGACCGAGCGTTTGCCGTTTGGGCGGGGGAGTTCGCCAAGCAAAAACGCATAGCCCTCGACGCTCGCCGCATCTCGAACAGTGTCGCCGTCTTCAACTCCGTCTTCCCGGTGATCAGTTCGGCGGGCATCTTCTACGTTACAGCCGGATTGATTGATCAACCAGGAACGGAGGCGCTGACCACCGGAAGCTTTCTCGCGTTCAGCGCCGCCTTCGGGCAGTTCATGGGCGCGACGCTCGATGTCGGCGGCCGGCTCGTGGGTCTGTTGAGTATCGTACCCCTCTATGAGCGAGCCAAACCGATCCTGCGGAGGCTGCCCGAAGTCGACCCGGCAAAACATGATCCCGGCCAACTGCACGGCGGTATCGAGGTCAATCACGTTTCTTTCCGCTATCGCGAAGATGGCCCCCTCGTGCTGCGCGATACCTCCTTGAGCATCGAGCCGGGACAGTTCGTGGCGATCGTCGGAGCTTCGGGGAGCGGGAAGTCCACTCTCTTGCGTCTGCTGCTTGGCTTCGAAAAAGCTGAATCGGGCGCCGTCTATTATGACGGACAGGACTTGACCGGGCTGGACGTTCAGTCCGTCCGCAGGCAGATCGGTACAGTGCTTCAGAACGGGCGCGTCGTTGACGGTGACATTTTTACGAACATCATTGGCTCGAAGGCCCTGACAATGGAAGATGCCTGGGAAGCAGCGCGAATGTCCGGCCTCGGCGAAGACATCAAGGCCATGCCCATGGGTATGCATACCTTCGTCTCGAACGAAGGCGGCGGTCTATCCGGCGGCCAGCGGCAACGCCTCATGATCGCCCGCGCCATCGTTTCAAAGCCACGGATTCTTTTCTTCGACGAGGCAACCAGCGCGCTTGACAACCAAACGCAGGCGGTCGTAAGTCGAAGCCTCGAAAGTTTAAAAACGACCCGGGTCGTGATTGCCCACCGGCTGAGCACGATTCGGAACGCCGACAAAATTATCGTTCTCGACAAAGGCGCTGTTGTCCAAGCCGGATCCTACGACGAACTCATCAAGCGGGAAGACGTCTTCGCTGATCTGGCCAAGCGTCAGATCACCTAACAATCGAGGAAGAACGAAGCCGGGAAGGTTGTGTGCAATGAGAAAAGCGCTTTACATACTGGGTGAACTGGATGACACCGACGTAGAGTGGCTGGCCGAGCACGGATCTCGGGAGCACATTTCCCAGGGAACCGTGTTGATCCACAAAGGCGAGCCCGTCAGCCAACTTTTCGTCGTTCTCGAAGGGCGACTCGCCGTGAGCGCCGCGGATGGCAAGGAGATTGCCTCCCTGCTTTCCGGCGAAGTCGTCGGCGAGATTTCATTCGTTGATTCGCGCCCTCCGTCCGCGTCCGTCTCGGCCTCCGAGGATACGCATGTCCTTTCTGTTTCCTGTGACCTGTTGCGGACGAAGATCGAGAAGGATCCGCACTTCGCCGCTCGATTCTATCGGGCCCTGGCGGTGTTCCTGGCTGATCGTCTTAGGGTTACGACAGGCCGCTTTGGGTATGGGAGCGGTGTGGAGGACGCGGAAGCAGTCGATGAGCTCTCCGAAGACCAAATCAACGCAATCGATCTCGCGGGCGTCCGTTTCGACCGCATGATCAAGCGACTCAGTGGCGCCTAGCTAGTCCCAATACTCTTCACTTTAGAACATTTTTGTGGCATTCTGTTTTTAGAGCACAGGAGGCCACAGATGGCACGAACGAGAGCAGCGCTGCCGCCAGGCAGCCGTATTACCGACTACATCAGCCTGGGAGTGATCACGCGCTGGTTCCCGCGTCACAAGATCGATCGTGTGTTGCGGGACTGCGGGCGGGCCTCGCGGCGACAACGGGACTTGCCAGCGCATGTGATGGTCTACTACGTCATCGCTCTGGCGCTGTTCATGCAGTCGTCCTACCGCGAGGTGCTGCGTTGTCTGCTGGAAGGACTACAGTGGCTGCAGGACCCTGCGACGCCCCTCAAGGTGGCGGGCGATTCGGGGATCTCGCAAGCCCGTTCGCGATTGGGGGTGGAGCCGGTCGAGCGGCTGCATGATGAGTTGATACGACCGTTGGCGACGAAAAAGACGCGCGGATCGTTCTATCGGGAATGGCGCTTGGTTTCGCTCGACGGCTCGACGCTCGATGTGGCCGATCAGGCCGCCAACCGCACGGCGTTCGGCTATCCGGGCGCGTCGCGGGGAGCGAGCGCGTTTCCTCAGCTACGCTTTGTCTCGTTGCTGGAAAACGGCACCCATGTACTGTTCGCCAGCCGCATGGGTCCCTGCGCGAGGGGTGAGATCACGCTCGCCAAACAGGTGTTGCCGGCACTCGAGAAGGATATGTTGTGCTTAGCCGACCGCAACTTCCTCGGCTACCAGCTGTGGCGGCAAGCACGCCAGACGGGCGCGCAACTGCTGTGGCGGGCTAAGAAGCATCTGCGCTTGGAAGTGCTCGAGCGCTTTGCGGACGGCTCCTACCGCAGCGCGATCTACGCTTCGGAAGGCGACTGGCGCAAGCGCCGCAACCCGCTGCCGGTGCGCGTGATCGAGTATCGTCTCGAAGGCGTCGAGCATGCCGAGCCCTTCTATCGACTGGTGACGACGATCCTCGATCCCTCCCAAGCGCCGGCTGTGGAACTGGCGGCGCTGTACTGCGAACGCTGGGAGATCGAAAGCGCGCTTGACGAGCTCAAGACGCATTTGCGCGGGGCGCGCATGGTGTTGCGCAGCAAGACGCCGGAGTTGGTGCGCCAGGAATTTTACGGCTTACTGATGGCGCATTTCGCGATCCGCGGGCTGCTGCACGAAGCCGCCTTGGAGGCCGACGAAGATCCGGATCGCCTCTCCTACCTGCACGCAGTGCGGGTGGTGCGACGCAAGATGGCCCAAGCGGTCGCGATTCCCCCCTCAGGACAAACGCAAGTTTCATAAGGGGGTTTTGGCGGAGCTGCTGCAGGAGCGCGTGCGGTCGAGCCGCGGCATGCAGCGTCCGCGCGGGGTTAAGCGCAAAATGAGTGGCTACAAGCTGCGACCACGCGGCGCGTTGCCGCGCCTCCGCATCGACTTTGCGGCCTGCGTGAGGGTTCTTAAGTGAAGAGTATTGGAGCTAGCCTGCTTATCTCACCACGTGGCGAGATAAGCACGTTAGTCCAGCCGGCCCCGTGCTTCGAGCGGCCAGATGGCTTCCAGACGTCCGTTGCGAATCCCGTAGAAGCGATCATGGAGGACAGTCGTAAAATCACCGTATCCGGGAATGAGTTCGATCCTGTCGCCCACCCGGGGGCCTGGCCCGGCGGTGACTTCGAGAATGCCGTGCTCGGCCGATAGACTCTTGATCCGCAGGTCATCGCGGCCGCTGATCTCGGGGACGTGAAGCTCTTGGTTCATCGTTTTGCGCCCGGCGTCGATGATGGCGCGATCCGGAGCCGGGCGGCTCGTGACCGTGGCGAGAATCGTCAGCGCGTAATCCAAGCGCTCAACATGGCAGAGTCGGCGATAGACGAGATCCATGAAAATACCTCCACCGGCTTGGATTTCGGTCAGCCCTGGTTGCCGGGCGGTTATCTCGAATGATCCGGTGCCGCCGGCGCTGACGATCGGACAAGACAGGCCTGCCTGCTCAAGTGCCTCTCTGGTCCGGGCCAGTCGGCCGATGGATTCGGCGATGCGCTGCTGCTTTTCGGCGGCGTCCTCGACCATCAAGAGATGACCCTCGTAGCCCATGATCCCGGCAAACTCAAGCGCGGGGGAATCGGCGATGAGCTGAGCCAGAGCCACGGCGGGCGCCCCTGGCTGGACACCACAACGATTCATTCCAATGTCGATCTCGATCAGCACGCGGAGCGGCTGATGCGGGGAGAGTGACGCGTTGAGAATAGCGACGTGGTCGGCATGATCGACTAACGTGATGGGGTCGGCTACCTCACGGAGCGCCGCTAACCGGCGGACCTTGATAGAGCTCGCAAGCGGGTTTGCGATCAGTAGATCGCGAATACCGGCCCGGGCCATGACTTCGGCTTCGCCGAGTTTGGCGCAGGTGAGGCCGACCGCTCCGGCGGCGATGATCTTGCGGGCGACATCGGGGCTTTTGTGGCTTTTGGCGTGCGGACGCCACTGGACGCCGTTCGACGAGCAATAGTCGCTGAGCTGCCGAATGTTGGCCTCCAAATTGTCGAGGTCGACCAGCAGGCAGGGAGTGTCGAGTTCGGCGACGGCGGCGCCGAGGGCAGGATTCAGATGGGGCGGTTGCATAGGCTAATTTGTTGGGACTGAGCTTACGACTATACCTGAGTTCGCATTCCGGCCCGGAAACCGGGCCCGCAGCGGCAAGGCGGCCGACGAGGGTCGCGAACGGCTGATACAATGGCCGCGTTCCCTTGTGAATGTCATGCCACGTGACCCAATGACTCGCCGGCTCATGCAGGCGACAGTGTTGCTGCTAGTCGCCCTCGGACTAGCGCTGGCGGCGCGCTGGACCTTCATCCGTGGTGACCATGTCGCGAGCCTCAGCTTGGCTGTCCTCGGTTTGTTGTTCTGTTGCGGGGTGGCCTACTGGTCGGCGCCCGTGTTTGCGCGCTGGATGCGGATGAAGCGAATCCGCCTGCCGTGGAGCTACGGGCTGACTCGCCAGGGGCTGTTTTTCATTGTGGCTGTGGGCGTTGTGGCCTTGGGGGCGCTCTCTTCCGGGAATAATCTGCTTTATTTGATCCTGAGCTGCATGTTGGCAGCGATGGTGGTTTCGGGACTTGTTTCGCGGCTGGGGCTGTCAGGGTTGCAGTTGAGTCTGTCGTTTCCGCCTCATCTGTTCGCGGGGCGTCCAACCGTGGCTCGCATCAGTCTTAGGAATCTGAAGCGCTGGATACCGACGTTTTCGATTTGGTTGAGCGTCGCGCCCAGGCCGGATCACGAGCCCTATGTCGAGATGGAGAGTGTCTACTGCCCGTTGATCACGGGCGGCGGAGAGGCGCGGATTTCGGTTTCCGCCACCTTTCTGCGCCGGGGGCGCTTTCAGCAAGGTGACTTTTGGCTTCGCTCGCGGTTTCCCTTCGCTTTCGTGGAAAGAAGGGCCAGACTCCGATTGACCCAGGAAGCGCTTGTTTACCCTTCGGTCGATGACTCCGCCGAGGTGGAAAGATGGATCGAACCTGTTGCCGAAGCCTGGCAATCCATCGTACGGGGCGATAGTCACGACTTATACCGCATCCGTCCGGCGACGCCCGACGACGGCGCTCGCTTTGTCGACTGGAAGGCCACGGCTCGCTCGACGGGGTTGATGGTCCGCGAGTTTACGCGCGAGGACAGGCGGCAGGTCGAAGTGGTTTTCGATCCCGTCCAACCACGCGGCCCGGATTCGGACGAGCAGTTCGAGAAGGCGGTTCAGATGTGCGCGGCGCTGGTGTGGCGTTTGCACGAGATGGCCGCCGAGGTGCGCTTTTGCTCCGGCGAGATGGGGATCACGATACCTGCTCATTCCCAACGAATCTACGAAGTCCTCCAGTGGTTGGCGGTGGTGCAGCCCGTCGCGGAGGGGCGGGTTTCCGACGTTGCGCCCGCTCAGGCGGCCTCGGGGAATTGGGGTTATCGGTTCGTTTTCAAGGCATCGGGTCAAGCGTCGCCCGCGCTACAATCGAGCCAGGGATGCGATGTCCTATTCGAACAGCTATGAAGCGGGCTTTGATCGCGCTCATCGTGTGTGTCACGCACGGCTGGGCTCAGCAGCCGAAGAGTGCCGATTCCGAAGCTCCCAAGATTGAGCCGATCAAGACGAGCATTACGGTTCGTGAGAAACTCGAATCTCCCGCTCCGACCTACATCACCGACTATTCCGAGGAGTCGATTGCGTCGCGTCCCGGCGTGAACATTGACGACCGTTTGCGCGACGTTCCGGGCTTCACGTTGTTCCGGCGCTCGTCGAGTTTGACGTCGCACCCCACAAGCCAGGGTGTTTCGCTGCGCGGTATCGGGAGCAGCGCCGCCAGCCGCACGTTGGTGTTATTCGATGGCCTACCGGCGAATGACCCGTTCGGGGGCTGGGTGTATTGGTCGCGGTTCAATCCTGATTACGTTGAGAGTGTCGAGATCTCGCGAGGAGCTTCAACAAGCGTCTACGGCGATCGTGCCATGGGCGGCGCGATTTCGCTACGGACGCCGACGCCCGAGGCGCGGCATGCGACCGCTGCTTTCGAGGCAGGCAGCGCGGGGATCGTGGACGCGCGGGGCGGCTTTACCGATCTTTGGGGACCGCTTGGTTTTTCGAGTTCGGTGCGGGGACTCCGCTCGGACGGTTTTTACATCGTCCCGGAAGACGTTCGTGGCAGCATTGACCGCAAAGCGGATGTGGACTTCATCACGGGAGATGTGCGGCTCGACTTCTTCCGAGATCAAGATCACCTGACAGTACGTTCGAACGTCATCGCCGAGCGCCGCATCAACGGCACGTCTCTCCGTGAAAACTCGACTTCGCTGGGGACGCTGGGGGGCCACTATCAACGGCAAGGGCTTTCCGTGTCGGCCTACCACTCTCGCGGCGTTTTGCGGAGTACGTTCTCGGCGGTGAGCGATGCCAGGGACAGCGAACGGCTGGTCTTGTTGCAGAGCGTGCCGTCGGAAGACACAGGCGGTTCGCTCGTCTGGAGTCGCGCGAAGACGAACTGGAACTTGATGCTCGGCGCTGACACGCACCGCGCGAGCGGCGTCAGCAACGAGACTGTGATCTTCAACGGCGCACGCCGTGCGCCGGGAGGCAAGCTTTGGCAGCAGGGGCTGTTCGTGCAAGCCGATGCCGACCTTGGCCGGCGCACCCAGGTGTACGGGGGGTTGCGGCACGATTTCACTGATCGTGGCAACGACTTTTGGAGTCCGCGTGGCGGGATCGCGTTTTCAGAAGGCCCTCGGCGTTGGCGGGCTTCGGCTTACCGGAGCTTTCGCTCCCCGACTCTAAACGAGTTCTTTCGACAGTTTCGGGTCGGCAACATCACGACGCTAAATAACCGGAATCTGCGGCCGGAGACAACAATGGGCGTCGACGCAGGCATGGATTGGCGGCGGGACGGATTCCTGCTTCGTACAACGCTTTTTTGGCAGCAGATCGAGGATTTGATCGGAAACGCAACCATACAGACCGAGCCGAATATCCTGCGGCAGCGGCAAAACTTCGGCCAAGCAACCTCGCGTGGCGTTGAGGTCGAGATACAGAAGATGTTCGGGCCCGTCCGCACCGAGGCGGCCTATATGTACGTAGACTCTCAACTCGAAAACAACGTCTGGCTGGCGCAGGTACCACGCCACCAGGGCTCGTTCCAGTTGCTGTACTCGTCGGGACGGACGCTGTTCAGCGGAGGCGTGCGCTCGTACGATGCACAGTTTGAGGATGATTTGAATCGTTTCCTTCTGCCCGGCTTCGCGACGGTTCAAGTGATGGTGAAGCACCGCCTGGCCGGTGGGTTCTCGGCGCTGCTGGCGGCGGAGAATTTGCTGAACCGGACCTTCCTGGTGGGGTTTGTGCCTACGCCTACGACAGGGAATCCGCGGTTATTGCGGGTGGGTTTGCGGTGGGAGTTGGGGAGCTAGAAGAGTATGGGGAATCACCGGGTATACTGGTCTTAGATTCTGACCTGGGACAGGTCGCTTAGCATGACGCCCGAACGCCGCAAACGTATCACTGTTGAAGAAGGCAAGTGCGGCGGCAGACCCTGTATCCGCAGTATGCGGATTCGAGTCAAGGATATCTTGGAACTCCTGGGGGCCGGGGCATCCTTCGATGAAATACTAGAGGATTATCCTTCTCTCGAGCGAGAGGATATCCTGGCTACACTGGACTACGCCGCCCACCAGACGGACCACCCGATTCTTAGGTCGGCGTGAAAGTCCTGGTCGATAACCAACTCCCTCCATCTTTAGCTCGATATCTTTCTGAACTTGACTTGGACTGTCGACATGTCCAGGATCTAGGTCTTGAGACTTCGTCCGATCGAGAGATCTGGCAATATGCGGCTGCCGAGGGGTATGTCCTCATCAGTAAAGATGCTGACTTCGTGGACCTTGCAAAGTCTTCTGATGAGCGAGTGAGTGTTTTATGGGTACGCATAGGCAATTGCCGAACCAAGCACCTTCTCGCGGCCTTCCGGCAACTCTGGCCGGCAATCGTAGAACGTATCGAAGCTGGAGAAGAAGTGATTGAAGTTCTGTAGATGACCTGTCCAGCAGATGACCTGTCCAGTGGTTCACCGACGTGAAGCCTAGAACGTCCCCTGCAACAACACATACGCAAACAGCAACCCCAGCGAGCCCGCGAACACCAGGTAGTGAGTCATCGGCATGATGGTGCGGCTGATGAGGATACCTTCGCGGCCGACCAGGCCGACGGTGGCCTTGGCCGCGACGACGCTGTGGAAGGTGATAACTTGCGTCCCTCGCGAAGATGCGTCTTGCCTTGGCCCGCCCAGAGATCCCAATACGCTTATCTGAATAGTACGCTGACGCCACCTGGAGGAGAAATCTCAAATGCATCACGGAACGATTACGCCCGACATCGCAAAGGGTCTCAAGGTTCTCTGGGATCGAATCGAGAAGGCCGGGATTACGCCGTCGAAACTTGATGAATCATTGAACCTGGCAACGTGGAACATTCGCGAGTTCGGCAAGAAGCCGAGGCGCGAAGCTTCGCTGCACTTTATTGCTGAGATCCTCGGGCAGTTCGATCTCATCGCGATTACGGAGTTGCGTCCCAACCTGGCCGAACTCAAACAGGTGCTTACGTACTTGGGACCGTACTGGAAGGTCGTCTTTTCGGACTACAACACCGATTCAGCAGGGAACAGTGAGCGCATCGCCTACGTCTACGACAAGCGGGCCGTGGAGTTCAAGGGGCTCGCGGCGGAGGCGGACCCGCCAAAGAAGAAGATCGACGGGGTCTGGCAGTCTCAGTTTGAGTGGTGGCGGAGCCCCTACATGGCCTCATTCCGGGCGGGCAACTTCGACTTTGTTCTGCTGACCGTGCATATCCGTTGGGATTCGTCCGGAGGCCTGCCATCGCGCAAAGAGGCGCTCGAGAACCTGGCGAAGTGGGTCGACAAGCGCCGCAAACAAAAGTACGTGACCGACCGCGATTTCATCGTCGTAGGGGATTTCAACATCCCGAAGGTCGGGGATGCGCTGTACAAGGCCATCACAAAGAAGGGCCTGCGAATCCCGGAGGCGCTTTTGCAAGCCTCCGTTGCTTCGAATCTATCTGGTACGAATCTGTCGCGGAAGAGCAGCTATGACCAGATTCTTTACTACCAGAATCACTCCGAGCAGGCTTTTCAAGGGGCCGCCGGCGTACTCGACTTCTACAAAGGCGATCATCAGAAGTTGTTCCCCGGCGATTCCATGACGAAGAACCAGTTCACCTATGAGCTGTCGGACCATCTGCCTCTTTGGGCCCAGATCGACGTAGATACGTAGATAACGACGAAGAGGTGATCGACCAGATCCTGAACCAGTAGGCAGGAGCGGTCGACGACACGACACCTGGGCCGGTCCTTCGGATGCTTGACGGGGCGAGGGTGCCGCATAGCCCTCACCAAGCGCGTGGAGAATCGGGCGAGCATTGCCGAGGCCGTGTTTGAGGGCGGTTTAGTGGTTCTGTGATGAGGTAAAGATCGCCTTGGGGACGGTGGCGTGGATGCCTTTCTTGCCGTCGACTAGCTGGGTGATGTGGAGGTCTACGGCGTTGCTGGCAAGCATGTAGGCGTCATCGCGGCCTACTCCCTTTTCGCTGGCGAGAAATTCGAGCATCTCGCGCAATGCGATCTTGATGGCGGCGTCCAGGTCTTCGTCGAAGCCCATCGTCATGAAGTGAGTCGGAGTCTCGGCGCGCGGCCAGCGGAGCGACATGTCCTTCCTTACAGTGAAGCGGAAGGTGCCTGTCAGGGCCGTTTCGAGGGCCGTGACATCGACTTCGCCGGCGCCTTGGGCGGCGTGAGCGTCACCGACGAAGAACAATGCACCGGGCTCGTGTACTGGGATGAAGAGGGTCGTGCCGGCGACGAGGTCTTTGTTGTCCATGTTGCCGGCGTGTATCCACGGCGGCGCGCTGCTGATGCGGCTGAGTTCCTTCGGAGGGGCGACACCCATGCTGCCGAAAAAGAGTCGCAACGGGAGTTCGATGCCTTCGGCGAAGCGGGCAACCATCCTGTCCTCATCGAGCGGGATGATCTTGAGCCGCTTGTAAGGATAGTCCTCGGGGAGGACGCCGAGACCCGGCAGGAAGATGTTGAGCGCGTAGGGCACGGCGAGGCGGATCTGTTCGATGTGGACTTCAAGGACGTCGCCGGGCTCGGCGCCTTCGATCGCGACGGGACCGGTGAGGATGTGGGGCCCAGGGCCGCGGTCGGTGACCTGGCTGTGGATGTCACGTAAAGACTGCTTGATCTGATCGGGTGGGAGGCCCGCTTCCTGAAGCATTTCAGGGGAGGCGATCATCGACGTTGTGATCTCGACGCGATCCCCGGACTGGATGCGCAGCACGGGCGGCGTAGCGGCGTCGTAATAGCCGAAGACGACTGTTTCGGGTGTCGAGGTGAGACGGTGTAAGCGCGAGGTTTGCGCGGCCAAGCTGAGCGAGGCGGCTAGGACGAAGAGGAGCAGGTTGCGCGACATGCTTCAGATCATGGCATAGCACCGTCGCGTTGGGGTGCGTTGACGGATTTGGCGGCGAATGCTGCAATGGGGCGGTGGGCGCGGATCTTCAGGAACGATTGCGGCGGTTGCCGGCAGTGGACGAGTTGCTCAAACGCCCCCGGATCAACGAGCGGGTCAACGGTTCGGGGCGGGCGGTGGTTTTGGCGGAGGCTCGGGCCGTGATTGACGGGTTGCGCGAGGCAATTCGGAAGCCGGAGAGCGCGGCGGAAGGCGCAGGCCCGCCAAGTGACGCGGCTTGCCTTGCCGACGCGGTCGAAGAATCTGTCATTCAGCGGCTTGATGCGCTGGAGACGCCGTCGCTGCGGCGTGTGATCAATGCGACGGGCGTGGTTCTCCATACGAACCTTGGCCGCGCGCCGCTGTCGGCGGAGGCTGTGCGGGCGATCGCGGAAGCCGCCTCCGGGTATAGCAACCTCGAATACGATCTCGGTTCGGGGAAGCGCGGTAAGCGCGATGTCCACGCGGGCGGGTTGCTTGAGAATCTGCTGGGCGCTCCGGCGGTCGTCGTTAACAATAACGCAGCAGCCATCCTGCTTGTTTTGAATGAATTGGTAGGAGATGGTGAAGTCATTGTTTCGCGGGGCGAACTGATCGAAATCGGCGATGGTTTCAGAATCCCTGACATCATGGCGCGTAGCGGGGCGACACTGCGCGAAGTCGGCACGACGAATCGGACAGGGATTTCGGACTACCGGAATGCTCTGTCGGATCGAACGCGGCTGCTGCTGCGGGTCCATCCCAGTAATTTCAGGGTGGTGGGGTTTACGGCGCGTCCCGGACTGGACGAGTTGGTGGCGCTGGGCGCCGAATCCGGCATGCCGGTCGTGGAAGACCTCGGCAGCGGCTGTCTGTACGACTTCGCGCAACAAGGTTTCGAGGACGAGCCGCCCGTGGTCGAAAGCCTGCGGGCCGGCGCCGACCTTGTGACCTTCAGCGGCGACAAGCTGCTGGGAGGGCCGCAGGCGGGGATCATCGCCGGGAAGTCCGAGTGGGTGCGGCGTGTCCGGCGTAACCCGCTGTTTCGGGCGTTGCGGGTTGACAAGCTGACTTACGCGGCGCTCGAAGCGACGCTGCGGGATTACCTCTTCGAGCGATACGACCGCATTCCCGTCCTGCGGATGATTCGGGCGAGCGCGGAGGAGATCCGGCGGCGGGCGGAGGAGTTTGTTAGCGAACTCTCCCTCGGCGAGAGCGCTTCGGTGGCGGTTGAACCAGGGGAGTCTGTGCTCGGGGGGGGCTCGACTCCGGCGCAATCGATTCCAACGACGCTCATCCGTCTCCGGCCCGCGAAGGGGCGTAGCGCCGCTCGCATTGAGGCAAGTCTCCGACAGGGCGACCCGCCAGTAGTCGCCCGCATCGAAGACGATTGCCTGTTGATCGATCTACGGACCGTGCAGCCGAACGAAGAAAAAGCTTTGGCCGATTGCCTGCGCCATGCGTTCGACGAGGGCGATGATAATGAGGTAGAAGGCGAGAGAGACTGCCTATGATCACCAAAGTCGAGGCGCGGTCCTACCGTTGCTTGCGTAACATTTCGCAAGACCTTCAGCCGTTTGAAATCCTAATCGGTCCCAACGCGAGTGGCAAGTCAAGTTTTCTGGATGTCGTCCTGTTTCTCAGCGATGTCGTATCGGAAGGGCTAGAGGTGGCTGTCTCGAAGCGCACCGAGAATTTTCACGACCTAGTGTGGGGACGCGAGGGCAACTCATTCCAGCTTTGCATAGAAGTCTCCGTCCCGGAGATTTACGCGGTCGAAATTGACGGTACGAAGGTTGAGCGGATTCGATATCAGCTTACCGCTGGCATTGATGTTGAATCGGATCGGCTTGAGATCAGCTCCGAGGAAACCCAGCTATTGCTCTCCCAACGTTCCCTGGCTTCGCCGACGTGGAGCGTTCACAGGGGCCTGGGTAGTGTCTCAAACACCTTCTTCCGCGCCGAGGGGCAAAATGAGGCCGAGTTCGGTTACGATCTCTCACCGAACAACAGTGCGCTGGGCAGCGTATCCGGTCGAGAGGAATTTCCGGCCACTAGCTGGCTGGGGAGTCTGCTTAAGGAGAGAGTCTGGTTCGTATCGCTCGATCCCAATGATCTTCGGACACCAAGTCCCGCGACGAAATCGACGAGCCGGCGCATCACTGGTTCAAGCCTTGCCCGCGACGTGGCTAGATTCCAGGAGCAACAACCCGATCGATATCGCGAATGGGAAACACACCTCAAGACCGCGCTCCCCGACCTGAATGCGGTTAGAACGCAGTTTCGGCCCGAGGACCGTCATTGGTATCTGATGCTGCGCTACGAAAACGGGGTCGAAGTACCGTCATGGATGATATCCGACGGCACCCTGCGGCTCATCGCGCTGACAGCTCTGGCCTACTTTGCCGAATTGGACAGCGTATATCTGATCGAGCAACCGGAAGACGGCGTACACCCCACAGCCATCGAGGCAATCTATCAATCTCTGAGTTCCATGTACGGCGGCCAGGCGCTTGTCGCGACTCACTCGCCCCTACTGTTGAGCCTCGCCCGTCCCGAAGAAATCATCTGTTTCAGAAAGGGCGAGGAAGGCGCTGAGACCACGGCAGGCAAAGATCACCCAGTACTTCGCGACTGGCCTGGCGAGGTCAATATGAGCGAGTACTTTGCGGCCGGAGTGCTCGGTTAGCGGTGCCGTCAGCTACGGATAGGAATCTCGACCTGTTTGCTCTCGTCGCCGACAAAGACATGGAGTTTGCACTGAAAGGAATCCTTGGCCGTCCGGAACGACTCGGCATCCGGAGTATCCGCCATCAGGTGGCGGTTCACCCGCAGCACGACCCGGGTGTGCGGAAACGTTGCGCTGAATTCCTAAGGCCACTTGCCGGCTTTGCCGACCACACGCTCGTGATGCTCGACCGCGAAGGGAGTGGTGATGACACCCGCCGCGAGGACATCGAAACGAACATCGAAAATCGGCTTGCCGCCAACGGCTGGGAGAAAAGAAGCGCCGCCATCGTAGTTGACCCGGAACTCGAGATTTGGACATGGAGTGACTCGCCTGAAGTGCCTCAGGCTCTGGGTTGGACGACCGGATTCCCGGACTTCAAAGAATGGCTCGTGAGCGAAGGCCACCTGCGACCGGGCGACGTCAAGCCGCATAGGCCGAAAGAAGCGGTCCACGCCGTCCTGCGGCACACCCGAAAGCGGAGGTCATCCTCCATCTTTCATCAGATCGCAGCCAACGTAAGCTTCCAGCGATGCACGGACCCTGCCTTCGAAAAGTTTCGATCCGTGCTCCAAGGCTGGTTTCCGTCCTAAATCCTAAGCCCGGCTCTGGTAGGTACCGTCGGCGGTGTGGACCCGGATCTTCTCGCCTTCCTTGATAAAGGGCGGCACCTGGACAACGAGGCCGGTCTCGACCTTGGCGGGTTTCGTTACGCTGGTGACGGTTGCGCTCCTGATGCCGGGTTCGGTCTCGATGACGGTCAGGTCCATTGTCATGGGCAAGTCGACATTGAACGGCCGCCCTTCGTAGAACTGGACTTTCACGACGCCATTCGGCAACAGGTACATGACCTGGTCGCCCAAGTCTTCCTTGCTAATGTGGACCTGTTCGTAGGTCTCAGTGTTCATGAAGTAGTAGAGCTCGCCGTCGTCGTAAAGATACTCCATCTCCTGATCATCCAGGGCGACTTTCTCGACAAAGTCCTCGGAGGAGAACTTGTTGTCGATGAGCGCTCCGGTATCAACGCTGCGCATCTTGGCCTGCACGAACCCTCTTTTGTTACCGGGCGTGCGGTGCTCGGTTTTGAAGACGGTAAAGAGCTTCCCGCCAAACTTGATGAGCATTCCGGGGCGAAGCTGTGTTGCTTGTACGTCCACTAAGTTTTAGAGCCTTTCTCCCGATTTTGTGCTCATTGTATCAGCGGGGTTCGCTGCACCGATGGTTGTATTCCAACGCACGATAAGGTCTTTCGCGGATACCTGGAGGGGGGATTCGTGCCTTACGATGGAGACAGGCCCGAAAGGATAGCCGCCATGTCAACCCCCCGGACACACCTTTGTACCGCCGTACTCTTCACCACCCTGCTGGCGCCGCTGCATGCGGCCGATCCTGCGCTGTTGAATTTGGCGCGCCCGGACTCGAACGTCGTAATGGGAATGGACGTGGCGGGTTTCGCTTCGTCTCCCCTGATCCAGGAAGCGATCGCGACGGCTGGCAGCACGAGCTCCGATTTCCAGAAAGTGATGGGTCTGCTGGGGCCGAACCCGTTTCAAAACCTGCAGGAGATCCTCATCGCCGCGAAGGTCGACGACTTCAATCAGGAGCCAAAGCCGGGGAACTTTTTGATTGCCGCGCGGGGCTCTTTCGGTGGGACGGAGTTCACACAGCATCTGTGCAGCAACGGCTGCGAGACGGTGGACTATCGCGATCTCCAGATGCTGAAGTTCTCACCTAACAACGGCGAGGACGACGTCTACTTCGCGGCTCTTGACTCGCAATATGCCGCCATGGGGACCCAAGACGCGGTCCGGCAAGCGGTCGACCGACGAGCCACGCAATCCCATTCGGTGTTCGATTCGGCGATCCAGAACAGCATCACGCGGCTGAGCCCGTATCACTTCTGGCTCGCGACGCGGGGCCCGTTTCAGCAGGCTTTGGGTGACAACCCGATGATGCCGCCCGGTACCGTTGGCAAGGTCGATGGCGTCGGTTTCGGCCTCCGCTTCAGCAACGGTGTGGATCTGGCTCTGGAACTGCTTTCGTTCACCGACCAGGATGCGAAACAACTCTACGACATGGCCAATGGATTTCTAGCCTTGATGCGGGCAGGAGATACACCGCCCGAAGCCGCGGAACTTCTCAACAGTCTCAATTTGCGACTGGACGGTCCGGTGCTCAGTGCGTCCCTGCGGATCTCGGAAGCCCAAATTCGCGCCCAGATGGCAAAGCAAGGTGCCGCTATGAGCGGTAGTGGAGTGGCGGCCGCGGAACCGATGCCCTCAACGGGCAGCCATGCAACCGGTCCGGCCGTGGCCCCCAAGCCGAGGCGTTCCGGCGGCATCCGGATTTTCGGGCTCGAAGAAGAAGCCGTAGAAGTACCCACTCAAGAGCGCTGAGATCCCCTCGGCGATCATGGAAGCAAGCGTTTCCCTTTCCCGGGTAAGCGCCGCGCGTAAGTCTCCAAAACGAACTCCGTGTTTCTGTAGAATAGGGCGTTGCCCCAAAATTGACTTGGGGGACCTGGCTGTGGGGGAGGTCCCACCGATGAAAGCTGTTCAGCGGTGCCTGCTGTTTTTCCTGGCCCTGTTTATATTTCCGGTTTTATTGAACGCCGAGGAGTACGTTTTCGTATTCCATGGGGCCTCGACCGCGACCGTCTACACGGCCGATACGCTTGAGTTGGTCGCATCGCCGGAAGTCGGGATGGGCGCCGTGCAAGCGCTCGGAGTTCCCGATCCCAACCAGACTCAGTCGTTGCTCAAGATTTATGTGATCCGACCGGATGAGGTTGTCGTGTTGGAACCGGACCCGCCGTTCGAGCCGACGAAAACTCTACCGCTGTCCGCGCCGATCGGGATGGGCGAAAAGAGTGCTTTTCTCACGCCCGATGGCTCGAAACTGATTGTGGTTGGGGGAGACTTTCTGCATGTCTTCGATGCGATTGACCCCACCAACCCCGCGGGCGAGTCGTTGCTGTTCGCCAATCTGATCACGGGAGCAGCGGCGACAACGACATCCAAGTACGTAAGCGTGATTACGCAGGGCTCGACGGCGGTTCGGTCGGTGGACCTGGAAGCTGACACGCTGTCTATCCTGCCGGATATCGTCGGACTTCCGGCGATCCCAAAGGCGATCGGTACTTCGCCGAATGGTTCGGGACTGTACGTGGCTTCCGATGACATGTTCTTTGAAATTAGTGCTCTTGACTTCGAGTTGACGACAACGCTTCCCACTGACCTGACGGGGCCACGATACATCGGCTTCGACCCGGACGCGCCGGTCGGTTCAGCGTTTGTCGTGGCGGGGGGGCGCCTGGGACTGGTGGACTTGCAGCCGCTTGGCGAAGGCCGTAGGTTCAACCCTGGCGACGACATCATCGAGGCCGCTACTCCCGGTGGCGGTTTTCTCTACATGATCACGGCCGCCGAAGGAGACATTCGGCGCGCGCGGTTCGGCGTTGGCGGCCTGCCGGTGGTCGACGACCCGGAGACGGGCCTGGCGTTCGGGCTCCCGGCGATCGACGTTGAAGCGGCTGGGCTTGGGGGCACGGTCTTCTTTGCGTTCGGCGGGGACGGTTTGATCGTTGAGTTGAGCCAGGACGGCGCGGAGAAGTTGGCGGAGGTCGTGCCTCCGATGCCCACAACGGGGATATCCGTTCTGGAAGTGTTTGCGCCGTTCCGGTCCGAATTGCAGATCTATGGGGGGGAGCAGCAGTTCGGGGATGTTGACGACCGCCTGGCGCGGCCGATCGCGGTGAGATTGCTATCGCTCGACGACCGGCCGCTGTTTCGTAAGACGATTACGTTCGAGAGCGAAGATGACGCCGAAATCACGCCGACCTCGGCGTTGACCAATATGTTCGGCGTCGCGACCGCGACCGTGATCGTCCCGAGCCTGGGCCCGTTCACGGTGCGGGCGTCGGCGACCGACGTGCTGTCCACTACATTTTCGTTGAATACAGGTGGAGAGGGATTCGATGGACTGAGCAAGGTCGGCGGCGACTACCAGTATGTGGTGAGCGAAGAGCCCTTAGCCAGGATTTCCATTTTGGCCCTGGCACGGTGAAAGTATACACCCGCGCTGCCCCGAAGACCACGTCTTTCCGCGCTGAACCCTGCACATCACCTCCGGCGGCAGGCCCCAAAGCCCGTCCGTCCGCTCACAGACGTTGATGGAGCGGGCTGAACGGCACACCGGCCGACACTGCTCCCTGCGAAGCCTTTTCGGAGCTAAAAACTGTTGATCCTCGTCCAGGTAACGCTACCCGCTCGGCAGCGGCAGCGCCCAGATCCTGTGCAGCATGTCACCGAACAGCCGCCGGTTCAGATGCCCCTCGGCCAGCAGCAACCAGTAGTAGCGCGCGTGCTTGACCAGCCGGCCGCCGGTCTTCATCAGCCGCTGCTGCAAGCTCGTGAGCGACCAACTCTTGATCCTGTTCGGCAGTCCGAGCCGCCGCCACAAGTTGCCCAGGTTGTAGGCCAGCACGCTGAGTTGCAGTCGCACTTCGTTGGCCCGAAAGCGATGGCACGAAAGCCGCGTCCAGTGCGTGGCCTGTTTGCCTTCTTTCACTACTGTCCGGCTGATAAGCGGTGGGCGGCCTGCAACTGGTTGTAGAAAAGTGGGTTAGGTGTTGTTTTTTCTTGCCGCGATTTGAGCGGCGGTGCGCCGTTTGAGCGTCATCCGTCCTGAGCCGACAATGGCTCATGAATCTGGGCCGCACCGTATTCGCGCAGTTGATCAGCTTTCTTCCGGATCGCGAGTTCCGGCGCTGTGTGGCCCGCTACGATGGCGACCGGGGCTCGCGCAGCTTCTCCTGCTGGGATCAGTTCCTCTCGATGTCCTTCGCCCAGTTGACCTACCGCGAAAGCCTCCGCGATATCGAAGCGTGCCTGCGTTCGCTTGGCGGCAAGCTCTACCACATGGGATTCCGCGGCAACGTCGCGCGCTCGACACTGGCCGACGCTAACGAGTCGCGCGACTGGCGGATCTATGCCGATTTCGCTCAGGCCTTGATTCGCATCGCGCGGCCCTTGTATGCCCGCGATCCGATCGGCGTGGATCTCAATCAAAGTCTCTACGCTCTGGACTCGACCACCATCGACCTGTGCCTCTCGCTGTTCCCGTGGGCCAAGTTCCGCCGGCGCAAGGCCGCCGTGAAGATGCACACGCTGTTGGACCTGCACGGTAACATCCCCACGTTTATCCGCATTACCGACGGCAAAACGCACGACGTCAACATCCTCGACGAGTTCCTACCCGAGCCCGGCGCCTTCTACGTTATGGATCGGGCCTACGTGGATTTCGAACGCCTCTTCGTGTTCACCCTCTGCTCGTCGTTCTTCGTCGTGCGAACCAAGAAGAACATCTTGCTCCAACGGCGCTACTCGCATCCCGTCGACAAATCTACGGGCGTGCGCTCGGATCAGACCGTCATACTGACTGCCATCGAATCGGCCAAAGTCTATCCGGACCCGTTGAGGCGCGTCAGCTACGTCGACGCCGCGACGAACAAGCGGCTGAAGTTCCTGACCAACAACTTCGCGCTCCCGGCACTGACCATCGCCGAGATCTACCGTTCGCGCTGGCAGGTGGAGCTGTTCTTCAAGTGGGTCAAGCAGCACTTGCGGATCAAGAAGTTCTACGGCGCCAGCGAGAACGCCGTGAAGACCCAGATTTGGATCGCCGTCTCGGTGTACGTGCTGGTGGCGATCGTGCGGAAGAGGTTGGGCCTGGAGGCGAGTCTCTACCAAATCCTACAGATTCTCAGCGTTACCCTATTTGAGAAAACGCCCATTTTACAGGCCTTGCAGCCATCAGACTCCCATGAAAACTTACTCGATCACCCCAACCAGCTGATTCTATTCGACTTCTAACCGGACAGTAGTGGCCTTCTTTAATCCATTGCTCGGCCGTGCCGCGCTTGTTGTAGAAGCGCACCACCGACCGGCTTGGCAAGCTCATGTTGGTCACGATAAATCCGACCCGCGGGAACAGCTCACCGAGATGATGCTCGACCTTGGCCACGATGCGTCGCGGCTTGGACCAACTCTCCGCCTGATAGCGGAAGCTCTTGTAGCGCACCAAGGGCTTGCGACCCGGCCTGCCCGGCGGGCGAAACAAGATGTCTTCGATCGCCAATTCCAAGCTCTTGTTGGCCGGAATGCGAATGGCGTACTGCACTCCGCGTTCCTCCGAAAACTCATAAATCTCCGGCTTGGCAAAGGCCGCATCGCCCCGGAAGGTGACCTGTTTGCCCACAGCCTGTTGGCGCTTGATCTCGGGCAGCAGCAACTCCTTCCAGTCCTCAGCGCTGTGCACGTTGCCTGGACGCAGCTTCGCCGCCAGGCAATCCCCATGCTGGTTGAACAACAACAGCGGGTGGTAGCAGACCGACTCGAAATGGCCGTTGTAGGCGCTGCCCTCTTGCTGGCCGTGGACAGGGCTTTCGGTCGAATCCATGTCGAGCACGACGCGCTCGGAGTCGTCTTGCGTCTCGGCTTGCGCCACCAGCTCGCGGTTCACAGCCATCAGCCCCAGCAAGTTCTCCTCGCTCGCCAGCATCTCCGTCTCGAAGCTCTGCAGTCGCGAGGTCAGTGCCCCGCCGCGATCCCAGTTCCTCTTCGAGCCGATCAAGCGAAACGTCGGGTCAGCCGACACTCGGACGGCGTCATTGAGGTCCTCGTAGCCTGCCAGCCGAGAGTAGACTGACTGCCGCAGCAGATCGGCCAGCGGGAACTTCTTGTTCAAGCCTTGCCGTGGGTCACTGAGGTGTTCGTCGATCAGCTTCCCGAGTCCGAGTCGCTCGTCCAGCTCGCGGACCAGGATCAGCCCGCCGTCGGAAGTGACACGCGATCCTTGGAAATCGACTTTCAATAAGCCGTTGAAGCTTAGCTGGAACGGTTTGTTTTCTTTTTCACCCATTGGGTGTTGATCTCCTCAGCGCCTTGAGTGCTTTCCAACCCGCATAAATAAAGGCGTCCGAGGCCACCCGATGGTTAGCAGAATCGAAACTAAAGTGGGAATCCGGGCTTAGAGCAGGCTCTGGTCATACAGGCGCGACTCGACGGCGAGCCTTTGTCGGGGCTGGAGCTCGAAATATCGGCCCTCTCACCGCAGTGTGTCCGGCGGTGGTCGAAACGGACGAAGAAGGGATCGCGACGGTGGAGTGTACCGCGCCGATCGTCTCAATCACCCCGACACCGTTTGAAATTGGGGTGACGGATAGCTTTGGCCGCAGCCTGCCGGAGGATTTCCAGTTGGTTGTCGTCCCTGCGGAAGAAGACCTTCCCGGGCGCCTTCGCATCGATTCGACGCAGCCCATCGTTGGAGCCGCGGGCAGCGTTATTGACGCCGCCATCACCGGGAGCGTTTCGACGAACGAAAGTCGGGACGTGCCTTTCGTCGGAGTGACTTTGAGTTCGATGGGCGACGTGATGTTCGACCCCCGTGTCGCGGTGGCGAATACGATGAGCCGAATCGAATCACGAGTCCTGCTCGGATGCACGCCGGAATCAGACGTGATCATGGCAAGCGTCAACGCGCCGGGCGGCATCTTCAAGAGCATCCCGTACACGATCACGGTGGGAGCTCCCGCTTCCCTCGAAAAGACGCAGGGCGATCTGCAGACGGGAGCGAGCGGGGACGTGCTCGACGGGGCGGGCGAGGGGCTCACCGCCGAGCTCAGAGATGCTTGCGGGAATCCGATTGTCAGCGAGCCGGTGGAATGGACCGTAAGCCCGCCGGGTGGAGTGACCTTTGAGATTGCCTTCAGCGGTACGAACGGCTCGGGGCAATTGTTCGCGGTGGTGCGGCTCGGGAACTCGCTCGGCCCGGTGATGGTAACCGCTACGGTGGGCGGATTGAGCACTACCTTTACGCTCAATGTGACCGGCACGGGAAATCAGATGAGCATCGTGACGGGTGGCGGTCAGCTTGTACCTATCGGCCAAGCGGCTCCACATCCGTTGACGGTGCTCCTCCAAGACACCCAAGGGACGGCTGTCGTGGGCGCGGACGTCGATTTCGTGGTAATCCAGGGTCCCGTCCAACTCTCAGGCACGACGGCGACAACGAACGGCGAAGGTCAAGCGGCAGTTTCGGTGGTACTAGGCTCGGCTCTAGGCCCGGCGATAGTTGAAGCTCGCTCGGGCGATCTGGTCGTCGTTTTCAACCTTTCGGTTGTGGGCCGAACGCCGACAGTCACGAGTATTGGATTTGTGAATGCGGCCAGCTTTGTGGTGGGCTTTGTACCGGGGTCCACGGGTTCGATCTTCGGCATCGGGCTGATGGAGGGGGTCGACGGCGTCGTCGCGGCGGACACCTTTCCCTTCCCCCTTGAGATCCAGGGGGTCAAAGTATTCATTGACGGCGTGCAGTGTCCCATGATTTCGATTTCGAACGTAAACGGGACCGAGCAGATTAATATTCAAGCTCCGTTCGAGATCGAGGCGCCATCGGATCAAGCGCTTGTCACGATCGACAACAACGGGGCCATTAGGCACTTCCCGGGCGTGCAGATCTTCCGCGTTCAGCCAGGGCTCTTTGAGCTCCCCGAGGGCGAAAAGGGGATCGTCGCGGCGCTGCATCTTGACTTCAGTCGCGTCACCGATGCAAACCCGGCGCGTCCGGGTGAGGTGATTCTGCTTTTCCTTACCGGACTCGGCCCCTTACTCAACCCGGTGGGGACGAACGTGCCGGGCAACGGTGAGCCGACGGTCGAACAGCCCGTGGTGACGATCGACGGAGTGGAGCAGCAGGTCTTGGGTAGTTTCTACGCGCCGGGTCTAATCTCGGGCTAGTGGGGTATCCACTTCATTCAGGTACACCCTATGGGTTGTGGCCTCGCGGCTCCGGAACAGGAATGTGAGATTGCGAGAATCGTGCGAGTGGCCGCCAAGCCGACCCACACGCGAATTCATTGCGGTGGCAGCCTTCGGGCGGCAACTCCGAGAATCGGACGCGCTACGCAGCCCCACGCCGCGCCAGAGCAGTAACCTCGGGATTCGCTTCTTGGTAGATGCTTTCGCGCGACCACAACATCTTGTGGCTGCCTGAGTCAAATGGATACCCCACTCTCGGGCTTTCAGGTCAATATGATCGTCGGGCCCGGGGCGGCTGTAGGGGACCGCATCTTGCAGATGATCGCGGGTGGAATTGCCAGCCAGCAGACGATCATTCCTATAGGAGCGGCTTTGCCCTAGGTGGCGATCTATCCGAACCCAGAACCAGGGAAGGCTGTCACGCCCGCAACCGGAAACCGGGACAGCCTCGATTACCGAGCAGACTGAGCGGGTGACTTCCTCAAGCGGTTGAAGACAAGGTACCTACGTAATTACACCCCATCACATGGCGGTGGTGCGATCAGCGGTTGTTGCCGTGTAAGTCGCTGCAAACCTGTTAGTTGTGCTGACTGATGGCTCGTTCCCGAGACTGTAATTGAGGCTGTCCCGTTTTCCGGCTCCAGACTACCTGCAGCTCTCGGATGCCGTAGCTGGTCTTTCCTTGCCTGAGAACCGAAGTGCTGCTGTGACTAGGGTGCGCGACTGTGGCCGTAAGCTTGTCATGAACAGTGTCATAGCAAAAGCGTGGAACTTCGTGGGAAAGGTTGTAAAGGATATTGGCCGGCTTGATGTCTCGATGCACCATGCTGTTTGCATGTACTGCCGAGAGGACTTCGGCTGTCACGGGAAGTTCAAAGGAATACATTTACTAGATACGACTTCCCCATTTTTCACTTCATATAGCGTAAAGCCCGAGCGTACCGTAAACCCGTTGTATTCAGATTGATCAGGCCCCGTAATAGCAGAGGTTTGCGCGAAGATCGTCTCATCACCGGTTATAAAACCTTCTTGCGCAGCATGGTAGTGGCCAGCCAGAGCGAGTGGATATGAGTGGTCGCTAATTATCTCTTTTACCTCCTGATAATTATAAACGATATGCCGGTGCTCAAGCTTACCATTCTGGTCAAGCAGCATCGGTCCGTAGAAGGCATGACTATCAAAACGCTGAAAGGAAAACCCCGGCGACACAAACGGTATATGATTAAATGTTACAACAGGAGTAGTTGAGGGAAGGTATTCCAAGTCTGCTTTCAGCCATTTGAGCTGGAGGGAATCCACCCCACCGAAGTAATACAGATTCTGATAGTCCACACTGTCCAAGGCGACAAAGTGAAGCCCACCGTAGTTGAAGGAGTAATAGTTTGGTCCGAGATAGTGCCGGTACAACTTTTTCCCATACAATGGATGCTCCGTACTGACCAGCGACTTATCCCTCTCGATACCAAAAATGTCATGATTGCCAACTGCACTATAGACGGGAGTTGTGAACTTATTGATTTCAGCTAAATATAGTTCATAGTACTTTCTGGCCGTGCCCTCATCAACCCTAAGTGCATCCTTGATCAAGTCGCCTGTAATGATAATGAACGCTGCTCCTACAGAATCCGCCACTTCCCGGAATCGATTCATACGCGGAAGAACAAGGGACTCGACGTGGGTATCCGAGGCATGAATGAACGTAAAGTGCTGCTGAGGGTCGCTTTGTTGAAGGGGGAAATTTACTTCGGAGGCCTTCTGGTAATACCAGGTGCCTGCATAGCCGGAGGGTTGGCTGATGAACACATATGGAAAGTCATCTCCCGTTGCCAATGAGAACTGTCCATTTCGATCGGTAAGAGTTGTGCTTACTTGGTCTGATACTGAAACGTTTGGAATACCCTCCTCTTGCTGGTCCAACAGCGTATTACCATTGCGATCCTCGAAGACTCGACCCCGTATTTCTGTGGTTTGAGCCTGAGCGTTGAAACTTAGTGAGACTAATAACAAGGCCAATAGGTGTTTCATCATTGCAACCTATGTTTGAAAGAGTGCTTGTCCATCGCCTTTGCCCTCGTGCACTAGCCGCTCGGCAAGTTCCGACCGCTTGATCGGCCCCGTGCGCTTGTTCCCCGCCGGCGGCAGCGCACTCGGCAGCTCAGCTTCGCGCCAATCCGTCCAATAAACGGAAGATCCGGGTGGAACCAATTCCGGTGATCCGTCGCCATCCAGCCTTCCTCTAGCCTAACAGCAACCTAATAGGAAGGCATTCTCCTACACCCGCTTCGTCCAGGCTGTTTTCGAAGAGCCTGAAGTTGGGTGGGAGTCAATCCGGGACGCCGGCGGTGCAACTCCCTGATACGGCAGAGGTTTCGCCCCCGCGATAGCCTCAGCCTGATCGACCCAGCACCCGCCGAGCCCCGACCGCAAGGGAGGCGGTTGGGCCGCAAAACCTCAAGCATGGCATCCCAACCACGCCGTACCACTGCCCCCGAGAGAGTCACACGCACAGCCTTTCGCGGAACTCGCCGACACCTCTTCCGGGCTCGCCGCTGGGACTTGCGGAGATCTTGCCCGGAATGTCTACCATTCATACGACCGTGGGTTCATCAGAGCGACCGCCGCTCCCATCTTTCGATGGCACGCCACCCAGAAGTCCCGGAACGTCAGTCCCGCGGCGCGAAACACACGCCAATGACCGCGCCAAACAATGAGGGACGTCCCGGCGAACAGCACGCGTCGCAACAGAACGGCCGTGTCGGCGGAAGGCCGCGAACGACACTGCCTGAGGATCGCCAACCGTTCCGACTGGAACCGCACATGTTGCTCCTCGTCTTTCAGGATGCGTTGACAGATCGTTCGCAGGGCCGCTGACCGCGTCGCGTTAAACAGAGCCTGATAGTAGACCTGTGCGATCACCTCGGCAGTCAGCAGCACGCAAACCGACATTTCCAACCCCGCTAGCCGACGCAGCTTCCGAAACACCCAGTCGACCCAGTTGCTCCGGACTCGCGGCAGACCGACGCTGTCCATAAACTTCCCGAGCAGGGCGGCATGCCGCTGCTCCTCACGGATGAATAGCTTCATCGCCGCGAGGTAAGCCCCATCACCAGACTTCGTCGCATACGCCCGCGCAGCGTCCGTGAGGTTCCGCCCCTCCGACTGTTCCCCGAGCTGGAATTCCTGGATCGAGGTGCGAATCCATTCGCATTCGGCCGTCGTTATCTCACGAGCACGATCCCATGGAATCACAGGTGGTTTTTCAAGGCTCTTCTGAAAATGATCCTCCCAGAATGCGGACGGCAGAGTTCGTCGAGAGCAGAGCTGGACGATCACAGGAGATCACCTCTGCTCAGGGCAACAGCCGGAGAAGTCCGGTCCCGGTGAAGTGTTTGGTCGCTCGTGGAATTCTTCGCGTTTCATACCGCCGACCAGCCGCACCAAGACGGAACATTCCCGCGGACCGTCAAAGTCCGCAAAGATGACGCTTTGCCATCTCCCCAGCGCCAGTTCGCCGGCAGCGATCGGCACGGTCGCGCAGGGCCCCAGTAGGGCTGCCCGCAAGTGGGAGGTGGCATTCCCCCGCTCACAGTCGGAGTACTTCGGATCGTTGTGCCTCCAGGCAACGTCGTTCGGCGCCAGTTGCTCAAGGAGGTGCCGGAAGTCATCGAGCAGAGCTTGCTGCCATTCGTTCACGAAGACCGCGGCCGTCGTATGTAAAGACTGAACGAAAGCGGCTCCGTCCCGCATCCCAGCCTGCGAGAGGAGTTCCCGGACCTGGTCCGTAATATTCACGAACTCGATTTCTTCCGTAGTCCTGAAGAAAAGCCTGTGGGTAACGCTGTACGTCTCTCTCTCCGCTTTCAGCCCGGTGAGGATGCTCTCCTGAGGTGTCTGGGCTAGGTGGTTCCCTGGTAGCTTGGTCAAAGGCTGACCCTCCTGTTGTCTGATGAATGGCGCCGCTCGATTCTGTCTGAACGACTACGTCCGTTACCCGAGCCGCGATGGCCTTGCGCCGGCGGCAAAGCACCGAATCGCCTCTCACGACGAAAGAACTCTTCTATCGCTTGCTGTAGTTCCGCGGCTCCAAAGTCAGGCCACATGGTGGGAGTGAAGATCACTTCGGCGTAAGCGCAGTCCCAGCCGAATAGGTCGCTAAACCGTTGCTCGCCGCCCGTACGGATGAGCAGATCCACGTCGGGCGTTCCCGGATCGTCGTGAACCGCCGCTTCCACGGCACGCGCGAACGCCGGCCGATCGCTAAGGTTTCCCCGGAACTGCCGTGCCGCTTGCAACAGCGAGTCACGTGCTGAGTAGTCGATCGCCAGGCGCAGCCGCAACGCATGACCACGCTTTGTAACCTCCTCGGCGGTTGCAATAGCAGTGACCAGCGATGGGCTGAGTCGGTCTCTACGCCCGACGACTTTCAGTCGCACGCCGGATTTAACGCAGCGGGCCGTCTCTTTGCGCAAATACTCCCCGAAGAGCGTCATCAGAGCGCCCGTCTCACCACGGGGGCGCTTCCAGTTGTCCGCGGAGAACGCGTACAGTGTCAGCGTGGTGACCCCCAGGTCGAGCGCCGCCTCGACGGCACGACGCACTGCCTCGCCGCCGGCTTGATGTCCCACCGCCCGCGCATGACCACGGCTCTGAGCCCAGCGTCCGTTGCCATCCATGACGATCGCCACATGGAGCGTGTTTGATTTTAGTAAAGGACTTGTCATTACAAAGGCCATTCGCAAAAAAATGCCCGCTCCCCGCCTCAGCGCTCTCGTGCAGCCTGGATCACGGCCTCCATGTGTGCCAGATAACGTGTCAGTTCCCGTCGGCCTTTGTTGGTAAGACGATAGGTCGTTTTCGGCATGCGTTTTTCAAACGTCTTCTCACAAGCAACGTAGTCGGCGTTCTCGAGCTTGCGGCAATGCACACTCAGGTTCCCATCAGTCAACTGCAGCAGTTGCTTCAGTTCACGAAAAGCCAGCTCACCGCTTGCCGCGAGCGCACTGACGATCGCCAAACGTGTTCGCTCATGAATAAGAGGGTCGAGTTGGAGCGCTTGCGTGCCTTGAACCTGCCCCAACTGCTGAGAACGCTTGGCGGGTTCGGAAGCCCCCAGCCTGTTCTGTTTGCCCAGCGCGCCCGACCTAGCCACCATACCTCCTCGTAACAATGGTTCCGAAAACGAGGTGTAGTCCGCCAAACCCGGCGGCCAAGACAATGTCGTGCCAGTGGGCCGGTAGGAACAGCGCCGCGCAGCCCAGGACCATGAAACAGGCGCCCATGACCGGCACCATGCGGATCGAAAAGGCGCCGCCCGTGGCGATTCCACATCCGTAAAGGAGCAGCCAGACGCCCGGCACGGCCCACGTCGCCCGCTCCCAATACAGGGCAAAAGTCAGTGCCGCTCCCGCCAGGAAGGGTGGCGCCAGGCCGAGAGCAAAGTTGCGTAGTGGCCGCAGCGACGTTGGCGTCGGCATATTCTGGATCTTCCGCGCGGTAGCGAAAGCCGCAATCGAGACAGCGACACAAGCTTCCGCCAGCCACACGGCGAGCCAAGCCTCCGGACGTTCTTGGCGAGAAGCAATCCAAGCGGCGCCGAGCGCGGTGGCCCCGATCGCGATGGTGCCGCGCCCGGGCAGCGACGTGAAGACGGACGAGCGCTCCATCGTCTCTCGAATGAAGCGCAGGTTGTCAGCCGCCCGTTGCTCCAGGGCGACAGGCGGTGCAACCCGCGGATCAGCTTGCGGCCAGGCCATTGCACATAGACTAGCGGAGGGTGTACACTCTGTCAAGTACTTGGTGTTATAAAGTTACTTCAGGTGGACACGCATGTTTAAGGGTCTTTCGGCAAGCTCGGACGTGAATGACTCGGCCAGTGCATCGAACGGCTTCTTTGCAGTGAGTGGAAGCTTTTGGCAAGTCAGCCGCGAGATGGCAGTCGGCTTGTGTGGACCGCGTGCGTTGCTCATGCAATTGGCTCACCCGTTGATCGCGGCGGGCGTGGCTGAACACAGCCGGTTCAGCCGGAACCGTCTTGTCCGCCTGTATCGAACCGCCTTTACAGCAAGCGCATTGGCGTTTGGGAGTAGAACTGCCGCCTGTCTTGCCGCCGCTCGGATCAACAGTTGCCATCGTGCAGTTCGTGGCGTCCTTTCCGAGGGCGTCGGGCCCTTTCCCGCAGGCACGGCCTACGATGCGAACGATCCTCATCTCAAGCTTTGGGTCCTCGCGACATTGATCGACTCGACGCTGCTCGCCCATGAGGTCTTTGTTGCGAGGCTCTCGCCGACGGAGAGGGAAGACTACTACCGTGAAAGTCGAGTTATGGGTCAGTTGCTTGGGATTCCGGCGGACCTGATGCCGGCAAGCTACGCATCGTTTGCCCGGTACGTCACTTCCATGCTCTCGAGCGAAGTGCTGACCGTTGGACGGGCCGCGCAGGAAGTCGCTGACGCGTTGTTTGACTCTACTCTGGTGGGTAGATTGGCTCGAGGAGCAAGCTTCTTCAGCATCGGTCTCTTGCCCGCCCGGCTCCGCGCCGCTTACGGCTTTCCATGGAATGAGCGGCGGAAGCGAAGCCTTCAAAGGCTAGGCCGGGCTTCGCAACGGATTCGGCCCGTGCTTCCGGATTTGCTTTGTGTGAGCCCGGCGGCCTTGCTGGCCGAGCGGTTTGGTCGCAAGGAATCAGTTGCGACAGCGGCGTCAAATTCTGAAAGAGACTGATCGCCTATCGATGAGGCGACGCGAGTCCGCATTTCTCACCACGTGGCGAGAAATGCGGACCAGCCGTCAGGGCGGATTTGTCGGCTTCTGAGGCACCGGACGCAGTCCCTCGTGGGGCCTGCATGTTAGACAAAAACCCGCCCAGCCCAAAACACCAGTCACAAGCCTTACAAACTTATATCTCCCCCATTAACAACCACATAGCTCCAAGCCACCCCGCCAACCGCCCACCCCAGGCGCATACTAGACACGGAAACCAAATGACAAGACCAATCCCCCACATCGGTAGCGCGCTCCAATCCGAGCCGTGACCGTAAGGGAGCGGTCCGTAAGCACCAAAGCATCACCGGTGACAGCCGCCTTCTTTCCAGGTCCGCGGCTTTTACCGTCACCGTCGCACCAATAAAAAAAGGGGGACTGTACCAAGCGCCGCCCGCAAGACCCGTAGCGAGGACCTCGCTTCTGAGGTCCGCGGCTTTTACTTCTCAAGCGGCGCGCCGCGGACTCGAAGCTGATGAAAAAATCCGGGACTGACAACCGCCACGCTGGCAACCCCACTGGAGCCAACGGTCCCTTCTTTCGCGGGTGTCTGTCCCAGCGATTTTTTCACACCCTCGTGTCCCCTTTTTTTCGCCGATCGGGTCGGGTGACGGGGATTGAGGCCCCGCCACCCTCCCACACCACCGGACATACGGTTTTCCGTATCCGGCGGTTGAACCCAGCGGCCTTACGTTCGCGCCGCAAGATCCGATGGCATCACAAACCCGTAGCGCCGCAACGTTGCATTCGATAACGCTGTCTGCAACAGTCCTTTCGCCGCTATGCGCCAAGCGCCGCGACGTGCCGGAACCAGTTTCAACAACCGTTCCCCAATGCCCAACCGACGTAAAGCCCGCCGGCGTCCCGTTGCGCCATGCCAGCGCAGCCAGAAACATTTCCGTATGTGCCGCCGCACCCATCCTTCCAGTAGGAAAATCGCACGCCGTCGCTCCGCCAACCGGTAGTATCCCCACCAGCCGCGAACGTACCGCCGCCACTCGTCGCGTAACTGCCGACTCGTGACCGAGCGGTTGCCGCACCAGATCTCCCGCACCTTCCGTTTGAATCGCTCGACACTTTCCGGCGCTGCTTCCACCTGCCCCTGGCGGTTCAGACGAAACCCCAGGAACTTCCGCTCCCACGGCCTCCCCGCCCCGCTCTTGGCCTCGTTCACTTTCAGTCGCAGATGCTTTTCGATCCAAGCCGTGATCCCCGCCAGCACACGCTTCGCCGCCGCTTCACTGCCCACATAGATGTTGCAGTCATCCGCGTACCGGCAGAACCGTAGCCCACGTCTCTCCAGCTCCCGATCAAGCGCATCAAGGTAGATGTTCGCCAGCAACGGTGACAACGGCCCGCCTTGCGGCGTGCCCTCCGCGCTGCGCACCACCACCCCCTCCGTCAGCACTCCGGCCCGTAGATACCGGCCGATCAACCCCAGCACTCGCTTGTCGCGAATGACTTCCGCCACCCGCCGCATCAAAATGTCGTGATTGACCACGTCGAAGAACCGCGCGATGTCAATATCCACCACCCAGTCCTTGCCCTCGCGAACGTATCTTTGCGCCACTCGCACTGCGTCATGCGCACTCCGTCCCGGCCGGAACCCGTAGCTCGACTCGCTGAACCGCGGATCGAAGATCGGCTGCAGAACTTGCAGCAACGCTTGCTGCACCAGCCGATCTATTACCGTCGGTATCCCAAGCTGTCGCTTCCCCCCGCTCGGCTTCGGTATCTCTACCCGCCTTACGGGACTCGGCGTCCAACGCCCGGACACGAGTTTCGCTCGAATCTCCGCGCCGTGACGGCGAAAGTGAGGTTCGAGTTCTTCGGTCGTCATCTTGTCGATCCCCGCCGCGCCCCGCTTGCGTTTCACCGCCCGCAGTGCCCGTTCGAAGTTCTCCTCTCCGACCACCTGTTCCATCAGTTCTTCGTGCATTGCTTTCTTCGATGAGTCTCGCCGAACCCAGCCTTCTCGTCGCCGAGGGTGGCCCATCCCGGTTCCACCGTTCCTGCCTGCCCCTGCTCCCCTTGCGTTCCCCCGATGGGGAAGGACCTTTCGGTCCGGGACTCCGGACTTCTTTCGGCTCGGTTCGAGTCGCTCCTCTCGCTTTGCTCCTTGGTTCTTCGGCCCTTCGCTCCGGCGCTATTACCCGCCTTCCTCGCTACTACGGCCTCTGCTGACTTCTCCTCCGCTCTCACGAAGGAGATCTCCCCAGGTAAGGCGCTGAATCTTTCCCTTCACACCGCCCGGCTCTACCGCACACGTCTTCGGATGGACTTCGGGCTTCACGTTGGCTAGCACGCTTACCGCCCGTACACGGCCTCTCCGCCGATTCGTGTTCCCGCGGTCAAAGGTTTGTTCCCCGCTTCCTTCAGCTTCACCTCGCGGCTACGCCTTGCGGTTCCCTACGGTTACCTCCATCAGTTCCCGGTCGGCTCCTTTCAGCCAACTAGATTCAGCCCATGCTGGGCACACTAGCGCGGACCTCGGGGTTGAGGTCCGCGGCTTTTGCCCCTCGGCATTGCCAGCACCGTGGCGCGCGGCACTTTGTTGTTCAGTTTGCGAAGAGCCGGCATTCCTCACGTCAGGACACGCCCGCACTTCAAACCCGCCGTGCTATTCTTTGCCACAGATTTACACCTGGGAGAAGACTCATGGCAGATAAGAACGTTTCCAGACGAGCCTTCGTGACGATGGCCGGTGCGGCTTCAGCGGTGCCGACGGCGGCGGCCGTCGCGACCACACGAAAGGCAGTTGTCTCGCCGATGCCCGCCGGTTTGGCGGCGCCGCAGGCGACGGGGAACCCGATCCGGCTCGTGACTTTGTACAAGTTTGCTCCGAACGAGATCCGGCAAATTGAGCAGGCGGCCGCGCCGACGCGCATCGAGATCATCACCTGCGCCGACCGGGACGAGTTCAAGCGGCGGCTGCCGGAGGCGGAGGTGATCTATGGCGGGTTGCGCCAAGGGGAGATCGACTTCGCTCCCAAAGTGCAGTGGGTCATGAACGGCGGCGCGGGTCTGGAGAACATGCCGGCGGATCTCAAGGACCACGAGGTGCCGTTCACGAACTACGCGCGCACCTTCGCCCCCGGCATCTCCGAAACCGCGATGGGACTGCTCGTAAGCTTAACGAAACGAATCCATACCTACATGAAGCAGTTCTACGTCGACAAAGAGCTCAAGCGTCTCGGGAACGCCAAGTCCGACGACCACGTGGAATTGGCGGGTCGCGTGATGGGCATCGTTGGGATGGGCGGCATCGGCACCGCGATTGCGCGGCGCGCTCATTTCGGGTTTGACATGACGGTCGTCGCCACCGATGCCAAGCCGATCCCGAAGCCGCACTTCGTGCAGGAACTCCACGATCCGACGTGGCTCGAGACGATGGTTCCCATGGTCGATGTGCTGGTTTCCGCCGTACCGCATACGCCCGTTACCGAGCGAATGTTCAACGAGAGCGTCTTCCGCAAGATGAAGAAGACCGCCTACTTCATTTGTATGTCGCGCGGCATGGTGTTCGACGACAGGGCGCTCGTCAAGGCTCTCAAGGAAGGCTGGATCGCGGGCGCGGGCCTGGATGTTTTCGCGCCGGACCCGGCGCCGAAGGGTCACCCGATCTACGATTTGGACAACGTGGTGATGACCCCCCACACGTCGGGCTGGAGCCCGGACCGTCAGGTGAGGCTGATCAATCTGTTCGCGGAGAACGTCCACCGCTATGCGCGGGGATTGCCGTTGCTGAATGTTGTGGATAAGCAGGCTGGCTATTAGGATCTGTGTTTTTCGCTGCCCTGCCATGGTGGTAGCAGGAGTTTTCGATTGGAACCTTATTCCCGACCCGTTCAGTTGGCGATTCGGGCCCTTACGGCGTTGGCCGGCCAGGAAAAGGGAGCGCTTGTCATGGCCCGAAAGTTGGCCCGCCGCGAAGGCATTCCGGCTCCGTCGCTGTCAAAAACGCTCCAGCAACTCGCGCGTAAGGGCTTGGTGCAATCGGTGCCGGGACGCGGCGGCGGATTCGCGCTTGCTCGTTCCGCCCGGGAAATCACCGTCGCCGATATCGTTGAAGCCATCGAAGGCCGAGGCGCGGCGGGCCGCTGCTCGCTGGGGTACGTGAACTGCCGTCCGCGAGACCCGTGCTATCTAGACCGATTGTTGGCGCCAGCGCGGGCGGCGTTCCAGACGCGGCTTGCGGAGACAACGCTCTACGACCTGGCGCGGATTCGGAAGTCGATCCGGAGGCGCAAGAGCAGGAAAAGACGTGACTAACCGTACACCGTTTCGCGGGTCGCGGAGCGGAACGCCATCAAAACCCGGCCAAAGACCGGCTGCCCGAACTTCGTAGCCGGATCAAACTGAGTGGTCAGCAGGATGTTTCTGACGTGGGACTTGATCTTCAACTCGGCGGCGGGTGAAAGGGCCGTTAGCGGAAGCATCCGCACGTCGTAGACGCGCCCGTCACGGTCGATGAAGGCTTCCACCGTAATATCGTGTTCGGAGGTGAACACCGGAATCTCCGCCAAGGTCGGGGCAGTGATCCAAGCCTTTGTGAGGTAGGTCAACGGCACATCGTCGTGCAGCGAGCCCCGGATGAACGCGATGTCCGCGAAGAACCCGGCGAACAACATCACAGCCGAGAGAACACCGCCCACAGCCGGAATCGCAAGGGGCCGCATAAAGTTCCGCGCGCCCGCCGTGAGGCTTTCCCACGATCGGCCGGCCAGACTCTGCGAGACCCTGATCAAAACCCGCGCCCTCACCAGCAAAGGAAAGGGAACCGGGGCCCATTCGCCTACCCATTCCTTCAGGCCCGCCCGGTTCTCGTACTCGGCAAAGCAAGCCAAACACGAGCTAAGGTGCCGGCGGAGCAACCAACGGCTCCCCAACCCGAGGGCGCCATCAAGATAGCTACTTAACTGATTTCGGGCTGAACGGCAAGTCATATCCTCACTCCGTCCTCCAGAGCCGCGTCCGCGGGAAACGTAGCCGTCACCTGTTGCTGCAGTTTCGACCGCAGGAGTTCCCTTCCCCTCAGAATGCGAGACTTTACCGTGCCAAGAGAAATCTGTAAAGTTTCGGCGATCTCGTTGTAGCTCAAACCCTCCACATCTCTTAGAATCACGACGGCGCGAAGACGTTCGTCCATAGTTCGCAGCGTTTTCTGGACCAAATTTCGTTGCTCTTGCCGGTACGTCGCATCGAATGGCGATTCCGCATCATCCGCAAGATAGCGGCCCAGTCGAATCTCGCCGTCATCATCCTGAAGCCCGCAAACCTCACGCCGCCGATGCCGAGCGAACCACCTTCTACGGTTAGCCGCCTCGTGGACAGCGATGCGGTAGACCCACGTCTTCAAGCTGCTGTCGCCCCGAAAGTCTCCGATCTTTAAGAAGACCTTAATGAAGACCTCTTGGGCGACATCAGGCGCCTCGGAGGGGTCATCCAGCAGCCGGTAGATGAAACCATGGATTGGCTGCTGATAGAGATCCAGGAAATCCTCAAAAGCACCTGGGTGTCGATTCTGGAGGCGGTGGAGCAGATCCCGATCGTCTGTGTTCACACCATTCGACGTGAGAAAGTGGGACATTCGCCGCTCGGACTGACCGCCCTCAGCGTAGCACCGCTGCCCGCCCAGGGCTTTTGACCGCTCCTATATTGGTAGACACCGCTGGGGTCGAGAATGTTCAAACTTTTTTCGCTTAGGCCGATCTCGGATGTCGCGCTCAGCGCGACCCGACACGGCACAGCGTGCGCCACTCGCGGGCTCGAGTACAATAGGTCTTCCGTGAGAAACACTGGCCTTTACGCTTACCTGCTACTGCTCGCTCTGCTTTTTGCGGGATCTATGGCGGCGGCGAACCTCGCTCGTCCAGCGGCCTGGGCGGGTGATTCTTCGCGCGGAGACGACCCGGTCGTGCGCCAGGCGGCTATTGCGGCCCTTCAGGAACAGAGGGGCAGCGTCGTCGTCGTTGATCCGGAGAGCGGCCGCCTCCTCACGGTCGTCAACCAGAAGCTGGCTTTCTCGGCGGGCTTCATCCCCTGCTCGACGATTAAACTCGTCGCCGGATTAGCCGCCCTGGAGGAAGGTCTAGTCGGTCCCGAGACGAAAGTCTGGTTCGAGGGTTACTGGTTCATGACGATGAAAGAGGGATTGGCCATCTCGAACAACGTCTATTTCGAGCATCTGGGACGGCGGTTGGGTTTCGACCGCCTGAAACGTTACGCCCATCGCTTCGGGTTCGGTGAAAAAGCCGGCTGGCGGATTGCGGGGGAGCAGGTCGGCGCCTTCCCCGCCGAAGAGCACTCCTACGGCATCGCGCGTATGACCACCTTCGGGGACGGTATCTCAGCCACGCCACTCCAACTGGCCGCCTTCGTCTCCTCGCTGGCGAACGGCGGAAAACTCTACTACCTGCAGTACCCGCGCAACGCCGACGAGGTCGAGAACTTCCAGCCACGGCTGAAACGCGAAACCGAAGCGGGGCGCTGGGCCTCGGCGCTGGGACTCGGAATGGCCGAGGCCGTCCGCCGCGGCACGGGCAGGCGAGCCCGCACGCCGGGACAGAAGATCTGGGGCAAGACCGGCACATGCAGCCAACGAACCAGAAGACGCCGCACACCTGTCGGCTGGTTCGCCTCGTACAACGAAGCGGAGGGGCGCCGATTGGCTGTTGTCGTGATGCTTAAGGGCCGCTCCGATGCGGCCGGCCCACGGGCCGCGGAGGTTGCGGGGAATGTCTACCGGACGCTTGGCGAGCGCCGGTACTTCTCGGCGGACCCCGGAGCAACGCAGCTTGTCGCCGTCGCTTCCGACTCCTGCTCTGCGGACTAGTAGACTGATTGTTCTCTCCTCCCCTCAGCGTGTTGCGCCCGCGGACACGACCTGCACAGGACGGATATGGGCCGCATCAAGGTACTTCCCGACCAGATCGCCAATAAGATCGCCGCCGGGGAGGTTGTCGAACGGCCGGCATCGGTCGCGAAAGAACTCATTGAGAACTCTCTCGACGCCGGTGCCAACCGTATTCGTATTGAGGTTGAGACCGGCGGCAAGCGACTGATTCGAATCTCCGACGATGGCGTCGGCATGGGGAACGACGACGCTCTGCTGGCGTTCGAGCGTCACGCGACGAGTAAGCTGCGCGATGTCCACGATTTGCTCTCGATCTCGACGCTTGGGTTCCGAGGCGAGGCGCTGCCTTCGATCGCCAGCGTGTCGAGGCTGGAACTGGAAACCCGTTCCGCGGACGAACCGACCGGCACCAAAGTAGAAATCGCGGGCGGACGCATATTGACCGTCGCCGAGGACGCCCGTCCTCCCGGCACGACGATCACGGTCCGCGACCTGTTCTATAACGTCCCGGTGCGCCGCAAGTTCCTGCGCACCGAGAAGACCGAACTCTCTCACATCGCCTCGCTGGTCACGCACTACAGCTTGGCCCACATCGACAAGACAATTCTTCTGACGCAGGAGAAGGGCGAGCTGCTCAATGTCACGCCGGTCGAAAGCCTGCGCGAGCGTGTCTATCAGGTCTTTGGAGCGTCTACGCTTGACGATCTGGTCGAGCTAGGTCCGCGGCAGCGCGAGCTCCAGGTGCAACCCTCCCCCGCGCCGCGCACGCAGGCCGTTGCCCGTAGCAAAGAAGGCCGCGACCAACCGCGCCGGCAAGTCTTCCGGCTGCGCGGGTTCATCTCTCAGCCACAGATCCAGAAGCTCAATCGAAACTCCATTTACGTGTTCGTTAACGGGCGGCTGATCCGCGATCGAGTCGTGCTACGGGCGATATCGAGCGCGTACCACAACGTGATCCCGCCAGGCTCGTTTCCCTTCACACTGCTTTTCATCGACCTACCCTTCGATGAAGTCGACGTCAACGTTCATCCATCGAAAACGGAAGTTCGGTTTCGCCATCCGTCCTTTGTTTTCGATTTCATCCGCGATGAAATCCGAGAATGCCTGATCGCCTCGAAACCAGTATCGACATTCCCCATTCGGGCTGAAGCAAACCCCGGGGGTCGCCCACAACCGGCGACGGACCTGCCCTTCTCCGAGTCCAGCCTGGCGCTGAGCCGTTCCGATCTTCCCGGATCCGGCCAGCCGTTTCTACGACACGAACCACCGCCCACACAACGAATTGACTTCAGCGTCGCTCCGCCGCTCGATGTGACAGGGGCTCAACCCTCGGCGCCTTCTTTCGGTGTAGCCGCCGAACCGACCGTCGTCCCGGGCGTCAGCGACGCTCCGATCGAGCAACAAACACACGCCCGCGAACCCCTCGTCGACGCGCCTCGGGACACCATGGCGCGCCTCGGCCAACTCCGCCCGCTCGGTCAAATGCACGACAGCTTCATCATCGCCTCCGGACACGACGGCCTCTGGATCATCGACCAGCACGTTGCTCATGAGCGTATTTTGTTCGAGAAAGTCCGGCGTGAGCGGGCTGAGGGGCGATCGGAATCGCAGCGGCTGCTGATGCCGATTATCATCACGCTACGGCCCGATCAGGAGATCACGCTGACGAGGATCGAGGAAGAGTTTCGCGCCAATGGATTCGAACTGGAGCCGTTCGGTCACCGCACGGTCGCCGTCAAGGCCGCGTCCGCGGGCCTGGGCCCTAAACAGATTGAAACCCTGATCGGCGAGATTCTCGATACGCCCGAGAAAGAACTGAGAGAGCTATCGCTGAGTGATCTTCAGGATCGCGTCGCCGCAACGATTGCCTGCCACGCAGCCATCAAAGTAAACATGCCCCTCGAACCGGCCAAAATGCAGTGGCTTCTCGACGAGCTCGCGCGTACGGATTGCCCGATGTCGTGTCCGCATGGGCGCCCGATCGCACTGAAGTACGGCTTGAAGGACATCCTCAAGGCCTTCCACCGTATCTGACCCCCGATCGGTAGCCTTTACGCCGCGCCGCGAATGCCGGAAGGTGGGGTATCCACTTGACTCAGGTGACCCCAAGATGTAGTATGCGGCCTCGTGGAGGATTACCCGCGCGATCTGCTCGAGTTCGAGGCGCGCTTCGCCACCGAAGAGGCCTGTCGCGACTATCTGGTCGCGCTGCGCTGGCGGGACGGGTTCCGTTGCCCCAACTGTGGGCTTGAGCGAGCTTGGCCGGTGCGCAAAGTATGGTTCGAATGTGCTGCCTGCGGTCGCCAAACGTCCGTCACGGCCGGTACGATCTTTCAGGACACACGCAAGCCGTTGCGGCTTTGGTTCCGAGCAATGTGGCACGTCGTCTCGCAGAAGAACGGAGTCAGCGCCTTGGGTTTGCAACGCGTTCTGGGACTGGGCAGCTACCAAACCGCCTGGGCTTGGATGCACAAGCTGCGGCGGGCGATGGTGCGGCCGGGGCGCGAGCGTTTGACGGGCGTCGTCGAGGTGGATGAGACCTACTGGGGCGCGGAGGAGGAGGGCGTTCGCGGCCGCCAGATCGAGCGTAAAGGATTGATTGCAGTAGCCGCCGGAGGAGAGAGGCAGCGGGCTGGGGCGGATCCGTATGCAGCGCCTGCGCAACGCCTCGGCGGCCAGCTTGATGCCCTTCGTGGAGGAGTCGATCGAGCCAGGCAGCGTGGTTCGCACCGATGGCTGGCTGGGCTACGAGCCACTCGAGAAGAAGGGCTATCGGCACCACATCGTCTTCCTCAAGGGTCGCCGCGAGCAGGCGTCGGAATTGCTTCCGCTGGTGCACAAAGCGATCTCGCTGCTCAAGCGCTGGTTGCTGGGTACGCATCAAGGGGCGGTCAGCCACGAGCATTTGGACTACTATCTGGACGAATTCGTCTTCCGGTTCAACCGGCGCAGCTCACGTAGCCGGGGCAAGCTGTTCTACAGGCTGGTTCAGCAAGCGGTCGCTGTGGAGCCGACGCCGTATCGCTCGATCATCGCCCACTGGGACGCCGAGCCGTTCTGAACCCCAAACACAAGATGTTGGGGTCACCTGAGTCAAGTGGATACCCCACCTGCCGGAATAGGGAGGAACATGGGCTGCCCAAGTGCGTAATCATCTAATAGAGGGAGGTTCTTATGCTCTTACGACGATCGAAACCCTTCCACGCCGGACTCAGGGCCTCTTTGCCTCTTGCGGCTACCGTGGCCCTCGTCATCCTCATGGTCTTTCCCGCCCATGCCTTGGAAGTTCGGCGACCAACCGGAGAAGCGGCGACCATCACCATCCCTGCCGGTGAGACCATCGACGACACACTTGTCGCCCTGGCCGACACGGTTACGATTGACGGCATCGTGACGGGTAACGTCATCACTCTGGGCCGCCACGTAGAGATCAACGGTGAGGTTCGAGGAGACCTCATCTGCGGCGCTCAGCGCGTACTCGTTTCGGGCGAGGTTGACGGTAACGTTCTCGCATTCGGCCGAGCGGTCGACCTTCGGGGACCTGTCGGACAAAGCATCCACGCGTTCGGCGAGGACATTCGATTCGAGGAGACGGCCCGGGCCGGTGGTGACGTTTTGGCCTTCGGCTCTGAACTCGGAATAAGAGGAATTGTGGGCCGCGACACGCTGCTGTTCGGCGGTTCGGCGGATGTCCGAGGCACGATCGGGCGCCATTTGACATCCAGATCCGGCGTGCTCACCGTTGCCGACTCGGCAAAGATCGGCGGCGATGTGACCGCGCACGCGAAGAAAGAGAGTCAGGTTCGCATCGCAGCGGGCGCGGCGGTTGGAGGCGCGAGAGAAGTGAAACTCCCTGACAAGACGGATGAGACGGAAGACAAGGCCGAATCCAGTGGTGGCGCCGGCTTTGTCGGGGCAGTCCTGTGGAAGCTCTTTGGCATCGCGACCGCTTTCGTTACGGGCCTCGTTCTGTTTTGGCTTTGGCCGGCGGTCTTCGCGACTCGGCTCGAAAAGTCTACCGATCTGGCCAAGACAATGGGTATCGGCTTCCTGTGTCTTGTGGCAACACCCGTGGCAGCGGTCATCGTCATGGTGACGCTGATCGGCTTGCCTCTTGGTCTGCTCACCTTCCTAGCGTGGATCGTGTGGCTCTACCTTGCATCTATCGTTGTGGCCGGCTTGATCGGCGGTCTTATACTTCGCAAACCGAGCGGCACCCTTGGTCATTTCGCGATCACGTTACTCGCCGGTCTCGTGGTGCTCGCCCTTGCCACAAGTATCCCCTTCTTAGGGATTCTTGTGCGCTTCCTCACCGTGCTATGTGGCTTGGGCCTTCTGTTGAGTTGCGCTTTGTCATCGTGGAGAGGGACATCCATGCGAGCTACAAGCAGGCCCTCGGAATTGCCCGGCTAAGAGTAGATCGGTTCCAGCTTTTCGTGAATGTACTTGCGGCAGCGCGTGAAGCTGTGGCGCGGGCTGACAGGCGTGTAGTGATGATCGATGCAGATCCAGCCCTTGTACTTGTTCCGCTTGAGGACGCGGTGTAGCGCCGGAAGATCGAGCGCACCGTCGCCGAAGTCCTGATTGCAGAGCATGAACGTGGCGTTGTGAGTCCCGGCTTCCGCCGTGAGGCCGTTGGCGAGTTTGTAGTCCTGGTCGGCATACACGTACTTGACGTCCACGTAGTCCATGAACATGAGGCGGTGGCCGTAGCGCTCGAAGAGGTCGACGACATCGCAGCCGCCGAGATAGAGGTGAATCGTGTCAGGCGACCAGTGGAAGCGCTTCGGGTCGGTGAGATTGAGCATGAGCTCGACTTCGTCCTGGCTCTCGACGAGTTGGCCTTGTGAGTGATTGTGCAGGCCGGCGCGGATGCCGTAGTCGGCGCAAAGATCGCCGAGCTGGTTCCAGAAATCGCAGGCGATGGACATCTTGTGACGCATCAACACCTTGTTGGGACGGCGCGGCGAAAAGACGACCATCTCGGTAGCTCCGAAGTCTTTGAGTAGCTTGCAGGCTTCGTGGGCGCGCTTTTCGATCGCGGCATGCTGGGACGGGTCGTCGGCGGGCCCGCCGAACGAGAGGGTTGCGATGTGGAGATCGCGCTTTGACAGTTCCTTCTCGAGGCGGGCGACGGGCATGCCATAGGTTTCCAGCGACTTCGGCCAACCGGTGAGACGAAGGCCCTCGAAACCCGTGTCCTTGATGACGTCGAGCATGTCGGTAAAGTTGTGTGCGGTTTCGGTCCACTGGGTTGAAGTCCACAGGAACATGCTGACGGCCCAGCGGATGTTCTTTGTATCGGGTGGGGCGGCAGCCTCGATTCGTTCACGCAATGCGGCGAGCGAAGCCGCCGTAGCCATCAAAAAATCACGCCGCTTCATGAGTACCTCCGACCGAGCACGATCAAACCGCCCATAAGCGCGCCCGCATCCACGATACAGGAATCACGAGACACGAGACACGCATTTTGTGAAAGGGACCCGCCGGACTATAAGCCGGTTTCTGTTCCTCGGCGAGCCGAGGCGGCAGTCATTCAACTAGGTCCGGCATTACTGCCGGACTCGAGCGATCTACCCGGGACTGTAGCGCGGCGGGACACCGCTCATCCCCTATTTGGTCTTGCTCCACGTGGGGTTTGCCCTGCCACCCGAATTGCTCCGGGCGCGGTGCGCTCTTACCGCACCATTTCACCCTTACCCGGCCGAAGCCGGGCGGTATATTTTCTGTGGCACTTTCCGTAAACCACCCTTTGAGAGCGGCCCCCCGGCCGTTAGCCGGCACGCTTCCCTGTGGAGACCGGACTTTCCTCCCCGCCGAAAACGGCGCGGCGACTGCCCGTCCGGCGAGTCCGTTGTGATTCTATCACCGGGCCGGCGTCTAAACGACGCGCGGCTAGTTCCCTGTCGGCGCAGTCTGAGGACCTTCCGGCGGTCACCCTTTCATCGGTCGCGATGCTCAGCCGTGCTCTGGCCGCATGCCTTAGCGTGGTTCCTCGATGGTAGGGAAATCGGCGGGCATGGTTATCTCGATAACTTCCCAATCGTCGGAGTATTCCAGCACCTCATGTCTGACCCCGGGAGCCTGGTACCAGGCGTCTCCCGCCTCCACACGTATCTCTCCGGCGTCTTCCAGGTGTATCCGCGCCCACCCCTTGAGCATGTAGACCATTTGAAAATCCAGGCTGTGCGAGTGGCGGCCCAGCGGCCCCTCGCAAGGTTGATCGGCCCGAATGACGTGCGCCAAAACCCTGCCCCCCGTGACGTCTTTGATGCCCAGGTCCCGATAGACGAAGTACGGCCGTAGACCCTCCCGGGACCACTGTGCATCCTTCGCATATGCGGCAAACGATTTTGCTCTCTCTTCAGCCATGCTGCTCCTCCGCTTGCCGTCAAGATGCCACATCCGGGACGTCTGGCGCCATTGGGTGTGTGGCCGCAAAAGCCGGAAACCGAGCTGTCTCAGGCACCTGAGCGCGAAAAAGTGTCATGGTTCATGACATCGCTTGTTCGCGACACCTATCCGCGAAGAGGTAGAATCGGACCGACTTGATCGGCACTAACCGCTGACTGAAGGGGCCCAGGCAGATGACCTCTTGGGGGTCGGGTTCGTAGCGTCGCGAGTCGCGGAAGGGCTACCCTAGACACGAGCGGTAAGCCAGCTATGAACCGAACGAAACCAAGGTCCACTTGCGGGTTCGCATGCTTGTTCCTAACGCTGGCGGCAGGCACTTGCTGCTCGAATCTGAATCTGGCGGACGACCGTGCCAAGAATGTTGTCTTGTTCGTCGGCGACGGTACCGGCTTGGCTACCTGGCATGCCGCGAGCGTGAGGGCAACCGGCAAGGCGCAGGGGCTCTATGTGCACCAAATGCCGCATGTGGCCCTCTCCGACACCTCTTCGGCTTCCAATTGGGTAGCGGACTCGGCTGCGGGCATGACGGCTATCGTCACCGGACAAAAAACGCACAACGGCGTTGTCTCTCAGGGGCCGGAGGGTGAGCGCGGCTCAAAGGATGGCCGGACGTTGAAAACCATTCTGGAGTACGCCGAGGAACAGGGGCTTTCGACAGGATTGGTGACAAATAGCGGTGTTGCCGACGCCACACCCGCCGCTTGTTACGCGCACAGCAATGACCGTGACAAATGGGGAAGAACGTTCGCGCAGTTTCTCGATCCACGTTTCGGTGACGGCGTTGATGTTCTGATCGGAACCGGCTATGCGAGGCTCGCAAAAGGGTGCCGCGAGATCGGTCTTGATCTTCCGTCCGGGATCGAGGAAGCAGGCTACCTCTACATCCAAGATCCCTCCCGGTTGACGACGATCTCCGACGATGCATCCAGGATCGTGGGAATCTTCGAGGTGGCGCACCAATCGGATTTTGACCTACCGGCGGCCGTGCGCGTAGCGACTCACGTTCTCAGTCGAAACCCGAAGGGCTTCTTTCTGATGGTGGAGTCGAACAATCACTTCCGTGAAGCCGACAAGTCCATTGATGGCGCCATCCGCATGGATCAAATCGTGCGCGAGACCGCCGATGCTCTGGCCGGCTCGGCCACTCTGATCATGGTCACCGCCGATCACTCTTTCGATCTTCGGATGCCCAGCGGAAAGGGACGAAGCAAGGATATCTTCGATTCGATTGAAATCGGCGGAAGTCACACGGCGGAGGAGGTGCCCGTGTTCGCACAAGGTCCTGGTGCTCAAGGCGTACACGGGTTCCTCCGCAACACAGATCTGTTTCACGTCATGATGAACGCTTACGGCTGGGAATGAGCACGACGTCGCGTCGGATGCAATTGTGACCTTGCGCCGCCTCGTAGTGATTTCGGTGTTGGGGGATGAGCCGATTGGTACGATCAACGAGCCGGCCACAATCCAACCGAGGCACAAAGCCGGCGAACGGCGCAGTCGAGAACTTGCACACGAGGGCCGCGACCCCAGTTGGGACTAAGTCCCTCGAAGCGAACCACATAGCGCTCGTCTGCCGTTAACTAGCGTGAAATCGGGATCGCATGAACAATTCGCCATTTGCGCCTTCTGACTCATTCCAATGATGAGACCCAACGCATCCGGGAGCACCGGAGCTGTGCCGCCCCGATTGACCCATTGCTAAAAAGACAGACTACACTGTAACGATGCAGCGCCGAACGTTTCTCCTTTCGAGCTTGGCGAGCGGTCTCGCGCCAGGGCTCTCAGCTCCCGCAGCCGCGCAATCGTCGGGATCAGGTCCCAAGAAGATTGCCGCGGTGATCACCGAGTACCGCGAAAACTCGCATGCCGACGTGGTCATCGGAAAGTACCTAGATGGCTATCGACAGAACGGCCGCGCCCCTCGACCGAAGTCACAAATCGTGTCGATGTACACGGCGCAGGTTCCGAAAAACGATATGAGCCGCGCCAAAGCGAAGGAACACGGCGTACCGATCCACCGCACGATCTGGGAAACGCTGACGATGGGGACGGATAAGCTTGCGGTCGATGGCGTGCTGCTGATCGGCGAGCACGGCGACTATCCGCTGAATGATAAGGGGCAGAAACTGTATCCGCGGTTTGAGCTGTTCCTCGAGATCGCCGATGCCTTCCGCCGAACAACCGAGTCCGTGCCGGTCTTCAACGACAAGCACCTCTCGTACAGTTGGATCAAAGCGAAGCGGATGGTTGAGATTTCGAAGGAGTTGGACTTCCCTTTTATGGCCGGTTCATCAGTGCCCGTGACACATCGAGCGCCCGACTGGGATCTTAGCTGGGGCACTCCGCTCGACAAAGCGGGAGCGGTAGCTTACGGCGGGAAGGAAGCATATGCCTACCACATGATTGAGGCTATGCAGTCCGTGGTCGAGCGTCGTCAGGGCGGTGAAACGGGCGTGGCGTGGACGGAGTGTCTCGAAAACGAGGCGGTGTGGAATTACCTTGATCGCACACCGTGGGCCAGGAAGATCTTCGATGCCTGCGTGGCGCGGAGCAAGACACGTAAAGACGGTGACCCGAAGCAGTTGGTGAAAGAGCCGACGGCTTACTTGTTCGGATACAACGACGGACTGGAAGCCGCGACGTTCATGATGAACGGCCACGTCGGTGACTTCAATGTCGCCGTGATTCCCAAGGGCAAGAGCGAGCCGGAATCGACGCTGATGTGGCTCGAAAATGGCAAACCCTACGGCCACTTCGCTTGCCTTGTGCAGATGATCGAGAAGATGTTCGAAAGCGGACAGCCGACGTACCCGGTGGAGCGGACGCTACTTGTGAGCGGCATGCTGGATTTTGGGCTGGAGTCGCGCTTTCAAGGCTACTCGCGCTTGCAGACGCCGGAGCTGGATGTGAAGTATGCGGCTCCGCGTGAGTCGAACTACTGCAAGGGGAGTCCGGTCTGGGCTTGAGAATAACCGTGTCCCGCCGCGGGGCTCACCAGTGAACACGCACGCAAATCCCGATCATCAACCGCCCACCCGCGGACGCTACTGGGTCGTAGTGTTTGCTGTGACGCTCTCGGTCATCACCTACATTCATCGCGTCTCGATCTCGCAAGCGGCGCCGCTGATCACCGAAGAACTCGGCCTCACAAAAGTGGAAATGGGCTGGGCATTTTCCGCCTTCGCTCTCGGGTACTTCTTGTTTCAGGTGCCTGGCGGCTGGCTGAGTGATTGGATCGGCCCGCGCCGAGTGCTAGCGGCGATTGTGGTTTGGTGGTCTGTCTTCACGGCCGCCACGGGATGGGTGGGGAATATCACGTCTCTCGTGGGCGCGCGCTTTCTGTTTGGCCTGGGACAGGGCGGCGCCTTCCCCGTCATGACGAAGACCTTCACCACTTGGCTGCCGCCGGACGAGCGTGTCCGCGCGCAAGGCCTGATGTGGTTCAGCGCGCGCTGGGGCGGCGCGGGTTCGCCTTTGCTGGTGGTCTTCCTTCTTCAGTTCATCTCCTGGCGGAGCGCCTTTGAAATCTTCTCGTTGCTGGGTTTCGTGTGGACGCTATTCTTTTGGCGCTGGTACCGCGACAACCCGCGCGACCACAAGAGCGTCAACGAAGCCGAGTTCAGCCTGATCGGAGGGGCGGTTGAGAACGCGGCCGGTCACGGCGACGTCCCATGGGGGCGGCTTTTTCGATCGAGGACAGTGTGGCTGTTGTGCCTGCAGTACTTCTGTTTGTCCTACGGCTACTATTTCTACTTCACTTGGCTGCCCACGTACATTCAAGAAGCGCGCGGACAGAGCATGGAGCAGTCGGCGTGGCTGGCCGGCATCCCGCTGTTCCTGGCCGGGATCGGTTCGCTTCTTTCCGGTTTCCTGCTGGGGAAGATGACCGGGTGGTTTCGAAGCGCGCGGCGCGCGAGGCGGTTCATGGGTGGACTCGGTTGCTTCGGATCAGGTACGCTGCTGATCGCATCGCTTGAGGTCGAAGACCCGCTGTGGGCGATCGTCGTAATGGGCCTGGCCGCGTTTTCAACCGATCTCACAATGCCCGTATCGTGGGGAGCCTGCATGGACGTGGGCGGCAAGTATGCCGGGAGCCTGTCGGGCTCAATGAACACAGCGGGAAACATGGCGGCATTCATCGGGGCGCCGGCGGTGGCGTATATTCTTCGCGCGACGGGCGATAACTGGCCGCTGACGTTCTATATTTCAGCCGGCGTTTGTGGTGTGGCGTTGCTGTGCTGGATATTCATTGATCCTGTGACGCCCATCGACCGCGAGGTCCAGGCGCCGGGGCGGTCAGCGGCGTAAGGGTACGGCAAAGGTCACAAAGGAAGATACGAATATGCGACGTAGAAGTTTCTTGATGTCCGGTCTTGCTACCGGGTTGCTGAGCGGAGTCGATGTGTGGCCGCTGCTCGCGCAAAGCGTATCCGGCAAACCGAAGAAAGTGGCGGCGATCATGACCGTCTACCGGCCGAACTCGCACTCGGACGTGCTTGTCGGAAAATATCTCGAAGGCTGGCTGCAAGACGGCAAGTCGCCCGGGCCGCGGTCGGAGCTCGTCTCGATGTATACGGCGCAGGTGCCCGACAACGACATGAGCCGTGCGATGTCGAAGAAGCACAGTGTGCCGATCTACCGCACGATCTATGAAGCGCTCACGTTGGGCACGGGTGAGCTGGCCGTGGATGGCGTACTGCTGGTCGGTGAGCACGGCGACTACCCGATGAACGACAAAGCGCAGAAACTGTATCCGCGCTTCGAATTGTTTCTCGAGATCACCGACGTGTTCCGGCAGGTAGGCCGCACAGCGCCCGTCTTCAACGACAAGCATCTTTCGTATAGCTGGATCAAGGCGAAGCGAATGGTCGACATCTCGCGCGAGATGGGATTCCCGATGATGGCCGGATCGTCAGTGCCGGTGAGCCACCGTAAGCCCGCGATCGACTTCCCTTGGGGCGCGAAGGCTACGAAGGCGGTTGCCATCAGCTTCAGCGGGCTCGACATTTACGGTTTTCACCTGCTGGAGTCGTTGCAGTGCATGGTCGAGCGGCGTCAAGGCGGCGAGACGGGCGTCAAGGCGGTGCAGTGCCTTCAGAATCAAGCTGTGTGGGATTTTCTTGATAAGACCCCTTGGGCGAAGAGGCTTTTCGATCAGGCGATATCGCATAGCGAGACACGGGCACCGGGCGACCTGCGGCAGAACGTGAAGGAGCCGGCTGTTTTTCTCGTGGACTACCGCGACGGCTTGCAGGCGGCAGCGTTTCTTCTGACAGGGGGCGTGCGCGACTTCACGGTCGCAGTCGATGTGGAAGGCCGGAGTGAACCTGTCTCGACGCTCATGTGGCTACAGAGCGGCAAGCCGCACCGCCACTTTGCGTGCCTGGCGATGAACATCGAGAAGATGTTTGAGTCGGGTCAGGCAACCTATCCGGTGGAGCGGACGTTGTTGACAAGCAGCACTCTCGACTTCGCGTTGGAGTCACGGTTTCAGGGCTACAAGAAGCTGGAGACGCCCGAGTTGAACGTCCGCTATTTGGTTCCGAAGCGGTCGAACTTCTGCGCGGGACCGCCGAACACCGATCCTCCGACGAGCGGCTAAGGACCTGGTGCCGACAAGTGCCTGACGAGCAACCGAAAAGACTGGCAGCGGTTACAACCGTGCTTTGGAAGGGCGCTTCGCACGCGCGGACGATCCTCGGCCGGTACTTCCTCGGGTACAACCAAAATGGTCAGCCGCCCTGGCCGCGCTCACACGTTGCTTCGATCTTCACGCATCAAACCGGCGAGCGAGACATTAGCCGCGAGTGGGGCCGCCGTTTCAATGTGCCGGTGTATCGCACCGTGTATGAAGCGTTGGCGCTGGGTGGGAATGAGCTTGCGGTCGACGGCGTACTTCTGATCGGCGAGCACGGCAACTACTTTCTCAACGACAAAGGCCAAAAGCTCTATCCGCGCTTTGAGTTGTTCCTCGAGATTGCTGATACATTTCCAAGTACGGGCAAGACCGTGCCGGTTTTCAACGAGGTGGGGTATCCACTTGACTCAGGTGACCCCAAGATGTAGTATGCGGCCTCGTGGAGGATTACCCGCGCGATCTGCTCGAGTTCGAGGCGCGCTTCGCCACCGAAGAGGCCTGTCGCGACTATCTGGTCGCGCTGCGCTGGCGGGACGGGTTCCGTTGCCCCAACTGTGGGCTTGAGCGAGCTTGGCCGGTGCGCAAAGTATGGTTCGAATGTGCTGCCTGCGGTCGCCAAACGTCCGTCACGGCCGGTACGATCTTTCAGGACACACGCAAGCCGTTGCGGCTTTGGTTCCGAGCAATGTGGCACGTCGTCTCGCAGAAGAACGGAGTCAGCGCCTTGGGTTTGCAACGCGTTCTGGGACTGGGCAGCTACCAAACCGCCTGGGCTTGGATGCACAAGCTGCGGCGGGCGATGGTGCGGCCGGGGCGCGAGCGTTTGACGGGCGTCGTCGAGGTGGATGAGACCTACTGGGGCGCGGAGGAGGAGGGCGTTCGCGGCCGCCAGATCGAGCGTAAAGGATTGATTGCAGTAGCCGCGGAGGAGAGAGGCAGCGGGCTGGGGCGGATCCGTATGCAGCGCCTGCGCAACGCCTCGGCGGCCAGCTTGATGCCCTTCGTGGAGGAGTCGATCGAGCCAGGCAGCGTGGTTCGCACCGATGGCTGGCTGGGCTACGAGCCACTCGAGAAGAAGGGCTATCGGCACCACATCGTCTTCCTCAAGGGTCGCCGCGAGCAGGCGTCGGAATTGCTTCCGCTGGTGCACAAAGCGATCTCGCTGCTCAAGCGCTGGTTGCTGGGTACGCATCAAGGGGCGGTCAGCCACGAGCATTTGGACTACTATCTGGACGAATTCGTCTTCCGGTTCAACCGGCGCAGCTCACGTAGCCGGGGCAAGCTGTTCTACAGGCTGGTTCAGCAAGCGGTCGCTGTGGAGCCGACGCCGTATCGCTCGATCATCGCCCACTGGGACGCCGAGCCGTTCTGAACCCCAAACACAAGATGTTGGGGTCACCTGAGTCAAGTGGATACCCCACTTTCAACGATAAGCATCTCTCTTATAGCTGGATCAAGGCGAAGCGGATGGTCGACATTTCACGTGAACTCGGCTTCCCGATGATGGCGGGGTCATCGGTGCCGATCACGCATCGCGATCCGGATTGGGATCTTGAACGGGGCACGCCGCTGAGTAAAGCCGCCGCGGTCGCTTATGGCGGTCGCGAGCCCTACGGGTATCACATGATCGAAGCGATGCAGTCGGTCGTGGAACGGCGCAAGGGCGGCGAGTCAGGTGTCGCCTGGGTGCAATGCCTTGAGAACGAGGCGGTCTGGAATTTTCTGGATCAGACGGCGTGGGCCAAGCAGCTTTTCAATGCGGCCCTGTCGCGGGCAAAACGGCGCGAGGCCGGCGAGCCGCGGGATCTGGTCAAGGAACCCACCGCGTACCTTTTCGGCTATCGGGACGGCCTGGAGGCGGCGGCGTTTGTGATGAACGGCCTGATGCGGGACTTCACCGTCGCGGTATTGCCGCGCGGAAGCAGCGACCCCCAATCGGCGCTGATGTGGCTGGAGTACGAGCAGCCGGTGCGTCACTTTGCCTGCCTGGTGAAGATGCTTGAGCCGTTCTTCGAAACAGGAAGACCAACGTACCCCGTTGAGCGCACCTTGCTGGTGAGCGGGATGCTCGATTTCGCGCTGGAGTCGCGCATCCGGGGCTACCGGCGGCTCGAAACCCCGGAGCTGTCGGTGAGCTATGAAGCGCCCCGCCAGTCACAGTTCTGCCGTGGTGTGCCGCCCTGGGCGTGACCGGGAGGGCGTTCCCAGTCGGCAGGTTAGTGGTGAGCCACACAAACCGTGATAGCTGTCTTAGAAGACATCATTAACACCAGCACCCGCCCCGTCTCAGGGGATCTGTCATCTGGTAAGAAGCCACAAACCCAGGTTAACTTGAACGTCAATGCCCACCTCAGACAGATGGTTCGCACGATCGGTTGTTCCCGACAGCAATCCGTTTGCAGGTTCTCGCGCTCGAATGGTGGACGGTGGCGAACCGGCTTGAGGACGCACACGTTTGAGTACCCGACCTGTTGAGTACGCGACCTTGCTTTGAGAAGAGCGAGCCATCTACACTCTAAGCGGTCCACGCGAAGTTCCGCTCGGGAGGCATCTGTGTTGAACCGCGATCCCTGGTTCTTTCGTTTTCTTCGGCGACTCGGCGATTCGGTGAGTTGGTCGGCAAGACTTGGTCTGTTGATGACGGGCATGTCTTGCATGGCCGCAACCATTGGCGGTTTGCCGCCGACGCACTCAACCGCGGATGCTGGGCGTATCGATGTCCGACAATTGCCGGTTGCATTCGAGGCAATTGACGAGGACAGCGCGGCGCGACGATATCACGCTCGCTTCCCAAACTACAATGTCGTCTTGAACTCCAGTGCCGTTTCGATCCGGCTATCCGACCGCACGGCTCGTGCACCCAGAGGACCCAATCGGGCAAAATCCCCCGACACGGCGACGCTGGAGTTGTCCTTTGAGGAGCTGACCAAGGCAAGCGTCCCCGTTGGAAAGGGCAAGTTGCGTGGCAAGGCCAATTACTTCATCGGCAACGATCCCAAGAAATGGATAAGCGGCGTACCGCTCTACGGATCCGTACTTTACCCGGATGTCTACTCAGGGGTCGACTTCCTGTTTCAGAACAACGACGGCCGTCTGGGGTATCGCATCGAACTCGATCACGGCGAGGCGGTACATGAGATCGCGCTCCGGTTCGGCGGTCACGAGGGTATGCGCCTGAACGCTCAGGGAGAGATCGAGCTCTCTACTGCCATCGGACGGGCAACCTGGACCGCGCCGAAAGCGTTTTGGGACACTGCTCAAGGACTCATTCGAGCGGAAGCAACGTACGCGATCCGTGACGATGGCAGCGTCGGATTCGAAATCGAAGGTCCCCTTCGTCCGGACCCGTTGATCATCGATCCGGATTTGGTTTTCTCGACTCTGCTCGGTGGGTCAGGAGGCGATTTCATTACTACCCGTGACATCGCTGACAACGGCAATATCGTAGTCACCGGACCCACGACATCCCCCAACTTTCCTCTCTCGGCCAATCCCGCTCAGGGCAACAATGCGGGTCTCGAGGATATCTTCGTCACGATGCTTCGGCCCGACGCATCGGAGATCGTGTTCTCGACCTATCTGGGAGGATCATCCATCGAAGCAACGAACGGAATCGCGGTCATGGCGGACGGATCGGTCTCGATCTGTGGATTCACCCTCTCGACGAACTTTCCGACGACGCCAAATGCGATCCAGGGCAACATCAGCGGATTCTTGTCGGCATTTGTGTCCCAACTGTCCCCGAGTGGCGGCACACTGCCGTTTAGCAGCTACCTTGGCGGCTCGTCGCAGGACAACTGTACTTGCATGGTCGCAGATGGACCCAATCGGCTGCTGCTATCCGGCTACACCTCCTCTCCGAACTTCCCAACTACGCCGACCGCCACGTCAACCCAGTACCAAGGCGGACCGTTCGATGGCTTCTTCAGCGTATTGCGACTGGACCCACCAAACATTGAATACTCGACCTTCCTGGGCGGTTCAGGTTCTGAGTTTGAGGTAATTCAGCTAGATGCTGAACTCGGGGTAGCTATCGAATTCGGACTGGCTCCGTGGTTGACTATCGGCGACGACGGTGACGTCTATTTGGCCGGCACGACGACTTCCCCCAATTTTGCAACCACGCCTGGCGCCTTCATGGAGACCCTTCAGGGCAGCAACAGCGCGTTCATCATGAGACTCGCTGCCGATGATTATTCGTTGAAGGCGTCAACCCTTCTACTGAGTCCCGCATAATATTCAGTTAATCGAACGACAAAGAAGATTGCTTCCAAAAGGCGGCGATCAAGCGCCGTTTGCGGCGCATGCGGCGCAAGGTCGTGCGTGCCCGCTCGTCGAGCTCCCAGTAGTCGTTGGGGCAGACGTTGGGCAACTCGTGCTGCTTCCAGTAGGCCCAGATGTATTCCACCGGATTCAGCTCCGGGGCGTAGCCCGGCAAGTACTCGGTCTCGATGTGGCCCTGCGACAACGCGATGAACTCGCGCACCAACGCGCTGCGATGCGCCGGCAAGCGATCCCACACGATCAGCAACGGACGTTGTATGTGGCGCAGCAGCGCCTTGAGGAAATCGATCACCTCGGGACCGCGGATGGCGTCGGGATAGAGACGGAAATAGAAGTTGTGGAAAGTGATTCCGGCCGCCGCCGAGAGCTTCTTCCAGTTGAAGTTGAACTGCAGTACGGGCGTCTGCCCGCGCGGTGCCCAAGTACGGCAGCGATGTGGCTTCTGGCTCAGTCCGCTTTCGTCGATGAAGACGATCGTGCGGCCCTGCTTTTGGGCTTTTTTTTAATGGCGGGCCAGGTCTGTTTCTTCCAGGCGCGGATCGCTTCCTCGTTGCGCTCGCGGGCCTTGCCGACCGGCCGTTGCGGGCTCCAGTGGAGTGCCCGCAGCAGCTTCCAGACGTGGCCTTCGTGGTAGCGCACCCCGAAACGGTCGCGGATCAACCGCGCCACCCGCGGACAGCTCCACAGCGGCGTCGGGAAGCCGTGCGCTTCGGGTCCTTCGAGCAGCAGCCCTTCCAGCTCGGCGAGCTGCGCGGTGCTCAGCAACGGCTTGCGGCCGGCGCGGCCGGCTTTGGCCAACCCGGCACGGCCGTCTTCGCGGTAACGCTGTACCCAGCCGCTGACGCTTTGTTGGGCGGCTTGGACTCTACGCGCCGCCTCGGCTTGGCTCAGTCCTTCTTTCACGACCAGCCGCACCGCCTCAATGCGCCGCTTCTCCAGCGCCGCAAAGTCTCGCTTCACGCCTTTTGGAAAACCCATATCCAAAAGACGTCGCTCCATTACAAAAGGTTACCCTATATTATGCGGGACTCAGTAGGTGGCAACATGTTGGACGGGGCGACATCCATCGCGCTTTCGAGTAATGGAAAGGGCAACGGAGGTGTCGTTGTCGGGGGTTTGACGTCGTCCTCGAATTTTCCCACGTCAAGCGGTGCGTTCCAATCTACATTTGGCGGTGGTGAGTTCGATGCATTTCTAGCCGTGCTGGATAGTAATCTTCAGGCGGTTGAGTATAGTACCTACGTCGGCGGACGGGGCTTCGACGTCTTCTTTGCTGATGCTGCCGCCGGGAACCGGGTTCACGTTGGCGGGTTTACATCGTCGAGCGATCTGCCATCTTCGCCGGATGCGTTGCAGCCCGGCTTTACCGGAGCCGTCGACGGCTATCTCCTAACCTTGAACTTGGGCGCTAAGGGTACGAGTACCGTTGAGTTTTCGACGTACTTCGGAGGGGTCGGGCAGGACATACTGAGTCGTCCCGCGACTACCCCCGATGGTGGAGTCTTGCTCTTTGGGTCCAGCGAGGGATTCAGGACGACCGCTGGAGTTGTAGGGGAGAACTACAGCGGCGGTCCGAACGACGCTGCAATTTTCAAGGTTGGAGGTGTTCAGAACCCTGAGTTCACTTCCGCGGGATTGACCAACAGCGCTTCGTTCGTGGCGGCCGATGTATCCGAGGAGGAGATTGTCGCGTTGTTCGGTCTCTTTCTCGCCGATTTCAGCGAAGGCTTTGTGCTGCCCCTCGGCACCCAACTCGGTGGGGCAAGCGTAGACGTCACCGACAGCCAGGGGGTCACCCGGCCCTGCTTGATGTACGTAGCCTCCGCTACGCCAACGTTCGACCAACTGAATTTCATAATCGCCGGCGGCACAGCTACCGGTCCAGGAACGCTGACAGTACGGCGAGCCAGTGGCGGAGGCCATTCCATCGCGATCAACGTTGTCAAAGCCGCGCCCGGCATCTTCACCACCAACGCCATGGGTACCGGATTTCCGGCAGCGAATATACTCCGCTTTGGACCTGGCGGCGTGCCAATCGGAGGAGCCGAACTCGTCACAGCGGCGCCCATCGACCTGGGACCGGCGGACCAGTCGGTGTTTCTCTCGCTGTTCCTAACAGGCGTCCGAAACGGCAGCACCGTGCTGATCACGATCAACGGCGTGCCGATGACGACGATCTTTGGTCCAGCCGCCTCGGCCGAGTTCGAGGGATTGGATCAACTCAACGTACTGATCGAGCGCAGCCTCATTGGAAGCGGCCTCGTAGACGTCGTCGTTACGGTCGATGGCATCGTCGCCAACGTTGTGCAGATCAACATCCTCTAGTGCGTGGTGGCCCGCAGTGCGAGCGATGAGCAAGAGCGTGGCACAGATCCGCTGACGGCCGGTGGGGGTGCCCCAAGTGCGCCGCGAAGAATGACAGGGACCGGGTCCTTCCGCTCGCCACAAGAGTACACCCTCACGATCTCACCATGCAAAAATCTAGTCGCGTCCTGAAAGGGACCGACGGGCAGGAGCAAGCCTAACGAAACGAACCATATAGGGCTTCTTCACTGATACCTGTCGCGATCGGGATCCAACAAGAAACCCGACGCCGAGGACCCAACCCTCACGACCACCTGGCGTGATAGGATGATCCACCATCCATGCCCGACGCACCAAAGAAAATCGCGGCCATTACGACCGTGATCTGGGAGGGCCGGCCGTCACACGCTCGCACGATTGTCGGAAAGTATTTGTTCGGATACAACCGCAATGGCCGGCCGCCCCATCCGCGGTCGGAAATCGTCTCGATCTTCACTCTCCAGACGCCGGAGAACGATATCAGTCGCGACTGGAGCCGTGACCTCGGCGTGCCTTGGTTTCGCACGATCCACGAGGCACTGACGCTTGGCACGGGCAAGCTCGCGGTAGATGGCGTGCTGCTGGTTGCCGAGCATGGTGACTTCCCTTTCAACGACAAGGAACAGAAGTTGTACCCGCGCTTTGAGCTGTTCCTTGAAATCGCGGACACGTTTCGCCGCACTCGGCAGTCCGTGCCGGTATTCAACGACAAACACCTCTCGTTCAGTTGGCACAACGCGAAGCGGATGTATGACATCTCGAAGGAACTGGGTTTCGAGTTCATGGCGGGCTCATCGATTCCGGTGAACTATCGCGAGCCGGAAGTCGAGTTTCCCTATGGAGCGCGCGCGCAGCATGGCGTGGTCGTTGCACCAGGGCCGATCGATTCCTACGGGTTTCACATGCTGGAGACGGTACAGTGCTTGATCGAGCGCCGTGCCGGAGGCGAGAAAGGCGTTGCGGCCGTGCAGTGCTTGGAAGGGGACGCCATCTGGCAGTTTCTCGACAACACGCCTTGGGCTAGGAAGCTATTCGACGCCGCGCTCTCACGAAGCGTGAACCGCAGACCGGACCCGCGCGTGGAAGACGAACGAGCAGCGCTGTTCCGGGTGTGGCATCGGGACGGCGTGGAGACGGCGATCTTCCGGTTGCCTCGCGGCGCGGGGGACTTCTCGGTCGCGGTGGATGTGGAAGGCCGTAGCGAGCCGATCTCTACGATGATGTGGCGCAACAAGCCCGATAACCGCAGTTTCGATTGCATGATCTTGAACATCGAAAAGATGTTTGAGACCGGCCGGGCGACGTACCCCATAGAGCGCACGCTGCTGGTCAGCGGGATTCTGGACTTCGTTCTGGAGTCACGCGTCCAGGGGCACAAACGGATCGAGACGCCGCAGCTCGGTATCGAATATCGGGTCCCGAATACGTCGTTCCATTGCACGGGCGGCGAACCATGGCAGGCCGGTTAGGATAAGGGACAGCCGTTTTCCGGGAGAGCTAACCGATGAGAATCCTCACCTTGTTGTTGTTGAGCACCGTCGCACTTGCGGCGCAGGCGAAGAAGCCGTTGATCGCAATCGCCGGGATCAGCCACGAGTCCAACTCATTCAATGTGCTGAAGACTCAGCTCGAAGATTTCAACTACGACCCGAAGCAGTCGCGCGAAGAGTTCATCGAGTACTACGGCAAGGCCAACACGACTGTCAGCGGTTACATCGAAGGCGCGGGACGGTTCGGATTGGACCTTTACCCGACGATTGCTGTTCGCGCACAGCCGAAAGGGCCGGTGACGGATCACGCGTTTAACACGCTAACGGGGAAGATTGTCGAGCAGCTCAAGGCCGCCCCAAAACTCGACGGCATCTTTCTGGCGCTGCACGGCGCGATGGTCGTCGAGAGCTATCCGAGCGGCGACCTGGAATTGACGCGACGTGTACGGGAGGCGATGGGTCCCGAAATCCCGATCATCGTGACGCACGACTTTCACGCCAATGTCGACCCCGACATGGCGAAGTACTGCAATACGCTGATCACGTACAAAGAGAACCCGCACCTCGATACGAAACAACGCGGCATTCAGGCGGCGCGCATCATGGCGGGCATGGCCAGGGGTGAAGTGAAGCCGACGATGGCGATCGTGAAGCCCCCGATGATGTACAACATCGTCTACCAGTACACGTCGATTGAGCCGTTGGCGCCGATTGTCCGCGAGAGTAGGAATCTGGAAGAGAACGATAAGATTCTCGCTGTCAGCGTTTCGGGCGGATATCAGTATGCTGATGTGCCCTGGATGGGGCCGAGCGTCGTCGTTGCGACCGACAACGATCCCGAGCTGGCGCAAAAGGAAGCGCAGCGCTTGGCGGACATGATGTGGGGCACGCGTGACCGCCTGGAACTGAATGTCCCCACGCCTGCCGAAGCCGTCAAGAAGGCGATGGAGGGAGGGAAGTTCCCCGCCGTGCTGATCGACATGGGCGACAACATCGGTGGCGGGACGCCGGGCGACAGTACGTTCATTCTCGATGAGTTGATTAAGCAGAACGCTGAAGGGTGGGTGGTCGTGATGGCCGATCCCGAGGCGGCGAAGAAGGCTTTCGAGCTGGGCATCGGTGGAACGTTCGACATGGCGATCGGCGGCAAGACCGACCATATGCATGGCAAGCCGGTTCGGGTTCGGGGACGGGTGCGGTCACTGCACGAGGGGCGGTACGTCGAACCGGAAGTTCGTCATGGCGGCAGGCTTTATTGGGACATGGGCCACACGGCAGTGATCGTTGTCGAAGGTTCCGAAATCGATATGCCGAACCTGGTTCTGCTCACTTCGAAACGATCGAGCCCGAACAGTCTGCACCAACTCATCAGCAACGGCGTCTATCCCGAGCGGCAGAAGATTCTCGTTGCCAAGGGTTGCATCGCGCCTCGCGCCGCTTACGAGCCGATCGCGGGCGTGATGATCGAAGTCGATAGCCCCGGCGCCACGGCGGTGAATCCCAAGCGGTTTGAGTTCAAGCACGTTCGCCGGCCGTTGTTTGGTCTGGAGTAGCCCGCGGATCGATGGTGCAGACGTTGCGGCCGGGCCACATTCAATGTGGGGCACGTGCTTTGTCTCTGGAGCGCGCTCTTATCATGGGTGTGCTTAATGTGACACCGGATTCGTTTTACGACGGCGGCCGTTTTCTCGACCCGCAACAGGCCATTGAACAAGCTAAACGTCTTATCGCGGAGGGCGCCGACATCCTCGACATCGGCGGCGAAAGTTCGCGGCCCGGTTCAGACCCCGTCTCGCCGGAAGAGGAGTTGCAACGTGTCGGACCGCTAATCGAAACTCTCGCCGGCGGACTCGATGTGCCGATTTCGATTGACACCTACAAAGCGGAAACCGCGGCGCGCTGCCTGGAACTGGGCGCTACGATGGTCAACGACATTACGGGGTTGCGTGATCCTCTGATGCGTGAGGTGGTGGCGCGGCATGATGTCCCGGCGGTGATCATGCACATGCGGGGCGAGCCGAAAACGATGCAGCAGGCCCCCGTATACCACGATGTTGTGTCGGACGTGAAAGACTTTCTCTTGCGCCGGGTACGCGACGCGCACATTTCAGGAGTGCGGCAAATCATCATCGATCCGGGGATCGGATTCGGAAAGACGGTCGCTCACAATATGGAATTGCTGCGACGTCTGGGAGAGTTCAAGAGTTTGCGGTGCCCGGTGCTGGTGGGCGTCTCGCGCAAATCGTCGATCGGTCAAATTGCGGGCGCGCCGGCGGAGGAGCGCTTGCCCGGCACTCTGGCGGCCACCGCAATTGCTGTGCTGAACGACGCCGACATCGTGCGCGTCCACGACGTGAAGGAATGCAAACAGGCGGTACAAATCGCCGAGGCTATCCGGGGCGCTTGATGGATCAGATTGTTATCACTGGCGCCCGCTTGTCCGCGCACATCGGCGTCACGGATGAAGAGCGGGCAGAGGCTCAGGATCTGATCTTCGACATCCGTATGTCCTACGACATCCGAGAGGCCGCTAAGACCGACGACTTTTCGAAGACAGTTTGCTACGCCACGGTCGTCGACCGCATTGAGGACATCCTGAACAAGCCTTTCCGGCTCATCGAAACCGTCGCCGAAACGACGGCCGAACAGATCCTCAACGAGTTCCCCGTGAGCCAAGTCTTCGTGCGTGTCGCGAAGCCGGGCGCCTTCCCGAAAAAGCGTGTCGATCACGCCGCCGTCGAGATCACGAGAACGCGCAGTGGCTGAGGTCTACATCGGCCTCGGCTCGAATCTTGGTGACCGCCGCGCGCACCTGCGCTACGCGCTGGACCGCCTACGGGAACACTGCGATATCAAGAAGGTCTCTTCGCTGTACGAAACCGAGCCGGTGAACTGCCCCGGGACGAAGTTTCTCAACGCGGTAGCTTTGGTCGAAACAACGATGCCGCCGCGCGATCTGCTGGACCTGATGCTAGAGATCGAAGCCGAGCGCGGAAGAGTCCGAGGCGCACTGAGCGAAGCAAGAACGCTCGATCTGGATCTACTGCTGTACGGCGAGGATGTGATCGAAGAGGACGGCCTGACCGTCCCCCACCCGAGGATTCATGAGAGGGCGTTCGTATTGGTTCCGCTAAAGGAAGTGTCGCCTGATTTGAGACATCTGGCTCTCGCAGCTCCGATCAGCCGAGTGTCAAGCGAAGGCAACGTCGATCAGATTGATCAGAACTGGTGGAGCGCCTAGCCCGTAGCTCGATCCTGTCTTGCAGAATCAGGGCAGACGACCGTCCAGGGGTTCTTCGCGAAGTGGTACTCAGCGAATTCCAGGAAGGTCCAAACATTCTAGCGTGGGCGTTGGTGCGTTTGACTGCCTGACTTTGCACGCTCCCCACTCTTTGCGAGACACTAACAAACCAGGAGCCCACACATGCCACGTCGTAGAGATTTCTTCAAGACCCTCGCCGGTATCCCCATCGTTGGAAGCCTGATCCCCGCCAGCCTCGCTTCGGCCGCGCCGGCGGGCCGCAACTTCCTCAAGGAACTCGGTGTGCCGCCCATCATCAACGGTGCCGGCGTTTACACGATGTTCACCGGCTCGCTGATGCTGCCCGAGGTGGTGGAGACGATCCGGCAGATGTCGACCGAATTCGTGCGCATCGACGAGCTACACGACCGCGTCGGCGAGCGTATCGCGAAGATGCTCGGAGCAGAAGGCGCCATGGTCTCATCGGGGGCGTACGGTGCGCTTCAGCTTGGAACCGCCGCCTCGATCACGGGCGACGACCCGGAGAAGATCAAACGCATCCCGGATATTCGTGGCATGAAGAATGAAGTGGTCGCGCAGAAGTCGCACTGGTTTCCATACAACCACGCGATTCGCAACTGCGGCGTGAGGCTGATTGAGGTCGAGACCGCGGAGCAGCTCGAAGCCGCCATTCACGACCGCACGGCGTTGCTACTCTTCCTGAACAAGGCGGAGCGCGAAGGCAAGGTGGGCTTGAAGGAGTTCATCGCGATCGGCAAGAAACATAATGTGCCGACGATGAACGACATCGCGGCCGACGTCCCGCCGGTCGAGAACCTCACACGCTCTCTCAAGATGGGGTTCGATCTCGTCGCCGTTTCGGGCGGTAAAGGCATCCGCGGACCGCAAAGCTCAGGGCTGCTTTACGGCCGCAAAGATCTCATCAAGGCCGCCCGGATGAACACGCTCCCGAACAGCGACACCATGGGACGGGGCCTCAAGGTCAACAAAGAAGAAATGGTCGCCATGATGGTGGCGCTCGAAAGCTACCTCAAGCGCGACCACAAGGCCGAGTGGGCTGAGTGGGAACGCCGCGTGAAAACGATGTCCAATGCGGTCACGAAGGTGAAGGGCGTGAAGGCGGAGCGCTTCCTGCCGGAGATCGCCAACGAAGTGCCACACGTGAGGATCAGTTGGGACCAGAGCATCGTCAAGATCAAGCCGGATGACCTGAAGCAGCGTCTCCGTGACGGCGCCCCGTCGATCGAAGTCATCCCCGGAGGCTATGTGCCGGAAACCGTCGAGATCGCGTCATGGATGCTGAAGCCGGGCGACGCGGAAATCGTCGGGCGCCGTATGTTCGAAGAACTCAGAAAAGCCGTCTAGAGACGGTACACAGGAGCGTCTCATGAAACTCACCCGCCGCCACTTTGCAGCCACCGCCCTCAGCGCCATCGCCGCGAGCGCCGAACACCACAAGAAGAAAGTCGCCGCCATCGTGACGGAGTATCGGCCGTTGTCGCATGCCGATGTCATCGTCGGACGCTTCCTCGACGGCTACCGTCCCAACAATACCTACGTGCGCCCGAAGACTCATGTGGTCTCGATGTACACCGATCAGATTGCCAAGAAAGATATGAGCCGGGACCTCGCCGCGAAGCACGGCTACACCATCTATCCGACGATCGAGCAGGCGCTGACGCTCGGCGGCGACAAATTGGACGTCGACGCCGTTCTATTCGTCGGCGAACACGGCGACTACCCGTGGAATGACCGCGGACAGCATCTGTATCCGCGCCACAAGTTGATGAAAGAGATCGTGGATGTCTATCGCAAGAGCGGCCGCTCCGTTCCAACGTTCTGCGACAAGCATCTTTCCTACGACTGGAACCAGGCGAAGGAGATGTACGGCTGGTCGAAGGAGTTGAACTTCCCGTTCATGGCGGGCTCGTCGATCCCGGTCACGGTACGGACGCCGGAGCTTGAGGTGCCTTACGGAGCGGAGATCGAGTCGGGTGTCGTCGTCGGCTACGGAAACTTCGACTCCTATGGATTCCATACGCTCGAATCGCTGCAATGCATGGTCGAACGGCGCCGCGGGGGCGAAACCGGTGTCAAATCGGTGGAATGGATCGAAGGCGATGCGGTATGGCGATACCGCGATAGCGATGCCGGCAAGTGGAGTCGGCCGCTATTGGAGTTGGCGCTGGATCGATCACCTCGGACAAAACCGGGACGCCCCGAGGATAACGTCAAGGAACCGGCCGTATACCTGATCAATTACAAGGACGGCCTCAAGGGCGCCGCCTATATGCTGCGCGGTCACGGCGGCGGTTGGTCGGCCGCGCTGAAACTGAAGGAGCGCCGCGAGCCTGTTTCGACGTACTTTGGCTTCACCAGCGGTGGGCGGCGATTGACCCACTTCGATGGACTGGTCTACGCGATCGAGAACATGTTCGTAACGGGCAAGCCGCTCTACCCGGTCGAACGAACGCTACTGACGACAGGCATCCTGTCGTTATTGTTCGAGTCCCGGGTTCAGAAGAAACGTCTACAAACGCCGGAATTGCACATCGAGTACAAAGCGCCTGAGAACACGTTCTTCCAACGTGCTTAGAAAAGACGTCGCCCTGCGCACTGGAACGTGGCGCGCCGGGGCATACAGTGGGCGCTTCTTTCCCGAAGGGTGAGCGGCGTTCTATAGTGGAAACGAAGGGTAGCGATGATCAGAAAGCTATTGCAGGCGTTCGGGCTAAGTTCGGTTTGTCTTCTGTTGCTGGGAGTGTGGGTGAGTCTCGCGGCCGATGGGCAGTCGCTGACGATTGAGGAATGGAAGCCGCGGTCAACGCTGGTCGTCGAAGAGCATCCCGTACCGCGGGCGAAGTTCCCCGTGATCGACGTCCATAGCCATCACCGCTCGAGCACGACGCCCGAGCGGCTTGACGAGATCGTTCGCGAGATGGACGAGCTCAATCTCCGCGTCCTGGTGAACCTCAGCGGCGGCTTCGGGGAAAGGTTGAAGACCGCGGTCAAGACGTTTCGGGGACACGAGTCTTCGCGGTTCGCCGTATTCGCTAGTCTGAATTTTGACGGGATCAGGACGGCGGACTGGGGGCGCCGGGCGGCGACGCAACTGGAAGAAGATGTTAAGAACGGCGCGCAGGGCCTGAAGTTTTTCAAGAACCTCGGCCTCACCGTCAAAAACCAACAAGGCAAGCGGGTGCCGGTTGACGACCCCTCGTTGGAGCCGGTCTGGGAAACATGCGCGCGGCTGAAGATTCCGGTGCTGATTCACGTAGCCGAGCCGGCTGAGTTCTTCAAGCCGCACGACGAATTCAACGAGCGCTGGCTGGAACTGAAGATCCACCCGAGGCGGCACCGTCCGCCGGATCGCTTCCCTCCTTTCGAAACGCTGATGGCGGAACGCGACCGCGTCGTGGCCGGGCATCCGAACGTGAACTTCATCATTGCCCACTTCGGCTGGCACGCGAACGACCTCGGGCGATTGGGCGCGCTGATGGACAAGTATCCGAATTTCTACACGGAGACGGGGGCCATTCTGGCGGAACTGGGCCGGCAGCCGTTCACGGGCCGGAAATTCTTCATCAAGTATCAGGACCGTGTTCTGTTTGGCAAGGACACCTATCGGGCCAATGAGTTTCCGTACTACTGGCGGGTGTTCGAAACTCGTGACGAGTACTTTGACTACTACCGGCACTATCACGCCCACTGGCAGATGTACGGCCTCGGGCTTCCGGACGAAGTTCTCAAGAAGCTGTATTACAAGAACGCCCTTCGATTGATTCCAGGTATTGATTCGAGCGGGTTCCCGCTTTAACTCCCTTTTGCTTTTGCCACGATCCGGCTACTTTCTGTTTGCTCTGTCGTCCCGGCCTCGGACTATCGCACGCCAGGCTGTTCTCGCGGCGTGTATCGGGCTGTTGCTCGCGCTGGCGGTTCTTCCCCTTCACGGTGAAACCCAATACGAGGTGGACTTTTCGGATGCCTCATCGGGGCGTCTGCATGTCGAGATGCGGACGGCTTGCGAGCAAGGCGAGTGCGAGTTGCAGATGCCGGTTTGGAGCGCTACTTACCAGGTGCGGGACTTTGTGCAGTTCGTCGAGGGTTTTTCGATCGAAGACAAGGCCGGCGCCGCGGTGGAAGTCAGGAAAGTGCGTCCTTCACGCTGGAAACTGAACACGGAGCCGGGCGCTGAAATCCGTGTCCGCTATGACGTACTGGCGAATCGCCCCGGGCCGTTTGATTCCTATGTGGGCGCGGACTACGCATCGTTGAATCTGGGGCAGGTTCTGGTCTATCCGGTTGAAGAGCGGCGGGGGCCGTTTTCATTGCGGTTCCGGCATAAGCCTCGACCGTGGCGGGCCGCCTTGACGTTGGCGTCGCGGGGAGGACGCTATCACGCGGCGAGCTACGACGAGTTGATCGACACTCCGGTTTTGGTTGGTGAGTTTGATGAGACCGCGTTCACCTACTCAGGACGGCCGATTCGGATCGTGTCTCACGGAGACCGCAACAAGTACGATTTGCGGGAGCTGTCACAAGTGGCGAGGAAGGTGATCTCGGCGGCCACCGAGATTATGGACGATGTGCCGTTCCCCTCCTATTTGTTCGTTTATCACTTCGTTGAGGGTCCGGCCGGAGGAATGGAGTATCGCAACGGAACGAGCATCTATCTGCCCTCTTCGTGCGGCACGTGCAAACTTGAAGCACTCACGGCGCACGAGCTGTTTCATGCCTGGAACGTAAAGCGGATTCGGCCCGCATCGCTCGAGCCGATCGATTTTACTCAACCGAATGTGACGCCGACGCTATGGTTTTCAGAGGGCGTGACGTCGGCATACGCCCAGTACATCCTGTTGAAGGGCGGGCTCACGGACGAGCCTGATTTTCTCGAACACGTAGCTAAGCTCATTACTGAATATGAGAAGCGTCCCGCCAGCCGGACACAGTCGGTGGAAGAGGCCAGCATCGAAACCTGGCTCGAACGGTACTCCGATTACCGGCGTCCCGAACGCAGCGTTTCGTACTATCTGTCCGGCGAGATCGTGGGACATCTGATGGACTTGACGATTCGTCACTACAGCGCCAACAAGCGGAGCCTTGACGACGTGATGAGGGCGCTCAACGAGGAGTACGCTCAGCGCGGACGATTCTTCGAGGACGCGGCGGCCATCGAGCGACTTGCAAGCGAGGCAGCGGGAAGGGACCTCGCTGAAGATTTCACCGAGTGGCTTCGGACCCCCGGTCCCTTTCACTGGGACCGCTATCTGGCGTTTGCCGGCTACCGTTTGGAGGCCGACCATCAGAACAAAGTTGAGTTAGGTATGAACCTCGCGGCCGACAACGAGAATCGGCCGAAAGTCAGATCCGTCGAAGCCAATGGATTGGCAGCGCGAGCCGGATTTCGCGCAGGAGATCGGCTGCTGGCTCTCGACGGCGAACCTCTCGATGTTCCGGTACGACAAGCGGCAAGGATGCTGGGTAGCACGCGGGGGCCTTTCAAGGTTGAAGTCGACCGCGACGGACGTCGGCGTCACATTGAGATCCGGCCACTGCCGGGAGATACCGTGAAGTATCGAATTGTGGAAGACCCGGCAGCGTCACCTCTTCAGAAGGCGGTCCGCCGGGGATGGATCAATCGGACGGTTCGGGAAGAGACGCCCCCCGCCAGTCCTTCGGCGCGGTTGCGCGGGCCTAGGTGAGCTCCTGACCTCTTGCGGCATACTGTGACGTTATGGCTGATTGTGTGTTGGTCACGGGGTCGTCGGGGTTTCTCGGCGCCTGGATCGTTAAGTACTTAATCGAGCGGGGTTTGGGGTTTGTGTTGTTCGACCGGGACGCGGACTTGCGGCGACTCGGCGAAGTGATGCCCGACCATCCGGCCGACATCACCACAGTGACCGGAGACATCACGGATACGGGGGCGCTCACCGACTGTATCCGGAAACACGGCGTTTCTTCGGTCATCCACCTGGCGGGCCTTCAGATACCGACCTGCCGCAGCGATCCCAGCAAGGGTGCGGAGGTGAACGTCGGTGGGACACTCGCTGTATTCGAGGCGGCGCGGCAGGCGGGAACGGTCAAGCAGATCGCGTACGCCAGCTCGGCGGCGGTGATCGGCCCGGAGGAGAGCTATCCGGCGGGCCTCATCCCCAACGACGCTCCGCTCTACCCAGCGACTCACTACGGGGTCTTCAAGCAGTGCAACGAGGGTAACGCGAAGATCTACTTTCAGGATCACGGCATCAGCAGTATAGGCCTGCGTCCTTGGACGGTCTACGGTGTGGGGCGCGATCAAGGCGTCACATCCGACGCGACGCGGGCGATCAAGTCGGCGGTCATCGGCCGGCCATTCACAATCCGCTACACCGGACGCAACGCCTTGCAGTTCGCCGGTGATGTGGCGGCGGCGTTCGTCCTTTCGGCCTTAGACCGGAGAGAAGTCTCCGCGACTTTCAATCTGCGGGGAGATGTTGTCGAGATGGCTGAGTTCATCTCACTCGTCGAGGAACTGCGGCCCTCCGCGAAGGGCCAGATTGAACTTTCGGGCGGGCCGATCCCCGTGGCTTGCGATCTCGACGACAGCGAGTTGCGCCGCTTCCTGCCTGCACTTCCGCGGACACCCCTTCGCGAGGGAATTCGGCGGACGTTGGAAGCGTTTGAGTCGCTGCGGCAAGCCGGGAAGCTTAGTACCGCGGATATGGAGGTTTAAGAATGTCGGATAACCCACTCTCGCGTGTTCACACGCTTACGTTTGACATCTTCGGAACTGTGCTTGATTTGGTGGGTAGTATTCGACCCACGCTCGACGAGTTCCTGTCCGAGCACGCAGCAGGTATCGATGGCTCCGCCTTCTGGCCGGAGTGGCGCATGCGTCAACGGGTCGAGCAGCACCAGGACACGATCCTGATGCTCGGACACGCGGGCTACCTCGATTCAGCGCGGCGGGCTTTCGTCTACTGCCTTCGCAAGCATGACATCCGTTTCCAGCAAGCTGAAGTCGAACGCTTCATGCGGGTATTCGAAGAGCTGCGTCCGTATGAGGACGCGGTGCTCGGGTTGAAGCGGTTGGGCGAGCGCTATCGGCTCGTCGCGCTTTCGAACGGCAATACGTGGCTCGTTGAACACCTTGTCGAGAACAATATCGGCGCGGAATTCGACAGCGCGATCTCGGTCGACCGCGGGGCGCTTCGTAAACCGCATGGCCTGGTTTATCGATATCGACAGACGCGATCTCGGTCGACCGCGTGGGCCGCTTCAAACCGCATCCCTCGGTTTATCGATATGCCGCTCAGCAGCTTGCGTGTGAAACGGCTGAGATCATGATGGTCGCGGCGCACTCGTTTGACATCCTTGGGGCGCGCGCCTGCGGCTATCGCGGCGCGTACGTAAACCGTTATGGCCTGCCTTACGAATCGTCAACGCTCCAGCCGGATCTCACCGTCACTGATTTCAACCAGCTTGCCGACCGGCTGCTGGATATCGCGGACTAGATCGGTACCGCTTGTCATGCGGGCTTCAGCAAAGCAGCATACTTGCGCAGCAGTTCGTACATCACAACGCCCCCGGCCACGGCTACATTCAAGGACTGCTTTACGCCCAGCATCGGGATGCGAATCCGGACATCCGCCCGCTCGCTGATCTCCGGCAGAACGCCGTCCACCTCATTCCCCAGCACCAGGCACACCGGAAAGGCCGGAACCCACTCGTAAAGATCAACGGCGTGAGTATGCGTTTCGATCACCGCGATCTCGTGCCCTGCCGCGCGAAGCGAATCGACTACCGCGATGGGATCCGAGTCATGTTCCCAGGGAACGTGCTCTTCCGCCCCCAACGCCGTCTTCGTGATGCCCGGGTGGGGAGGATGGCCGGTGTACCCCGTCAGGTAGAGCTTCGACACAGCCGCCGCGTCGGCTGAGCGAAAGAACGCGCCGACGTTGTAGAGGCTTCGGACACGGTCGAGGACAATCGAAACGGGGATCTTGTCGATCCCCGTGTAGCGATGAGCTTGATCTGTAGCTCGGAACGGGTAGCTCTCCATGTCGGGTGAGAGCACCGTCGCGGGATGATCCGGAATCCTAGCCGGCCCCGGCGGCGCTCAACGAATCATACTTCCGTTTGAGCTTCGGCCGCTCGTCGTCTTCATCTCCATCCTGAGGAACCGGCTCGGCGTCGACAGGAATCTCGTCATCCGGAGCACGCCGCTTGAGCGTCGGACGATTGGGGTCGGCATTCTTGGACGTTCTGCTGGAAACCGACATGAGCGCGATGAGGTCGCCTTTCACGTTGGCGAACTCGCTGCCGCCCAACGCGTATTCATTGCGCGCGGGTAGAATCTGGTCAATCGCTTCCTGAGCCAGCTTGATTCGGTTGGCCGTCAGCGGATGGCTTCGGAAAAGGGCCGAAATACCACCGCCCTCCTTTTTCTTCTTTTGGTTTTGAAGCCGTTCGAAAAATCCAACCATCGCCGTTGGGTCGTAGCCGGCCTTCCACAGGTACTGCATGCCCAGCAGATCCGCATCTTTCTCGAATCCTCGCGAGAATTTCAGGAAGGTCATCGGTACCGCGAGTCCGGCCGCCTGTCTGATTCCAAAGCCTGCCCATCCGCCCAGGAAGATCAAAGGAATCGACGCCAAGTTAGCGATCTGACCTTTCGACACTTGGCGTGTGCCATGGCGCGCCGCGATATGAGCGATCTCGTGCGCCATCACGCCGGCAAGTTCCGCTTCGCTTTCCGCCAGGCGAATCAGTCCGGTGTTGACGAAGAAGTAGCCACCCGGCAGAGCGAATGCATTGACCTCATCGCTGTCGACGACCTTCACCACCAAGGGGACTTTGATGTCGGAGTTGCGGGCGATGTTCTGAGCAACACGGTTCACGTACTCGCTGATAACCGGATCGTCCACAATTTTGGAATGCTGCTCCACCTCAGTGGCGAGCTGCTTTCCGAGGCCGATCTCTTTTTCCAGCGAATAGAAATTCACCGAGCCGTCCACGTCTCGTTCGCCTATGGCGGACACGTCATGCTTCGGGTTGTTCTCGGGGTCGTACTTGGCGTAACCGCTGACCGGCAGCGCCAAGACCGCCGCCAACGTGACCGCTATCACTCTACCCATGGTGCTAACCTCCCTCGGAATCACTTCGTCACTACATCGAGTTGGATGGATGCGACTTGAATTCCGTTACAGCGTTCACCCTTCCAACCGTGCCTCAGGCGACATGGGAATCGCTTGACCTGTTCGGGCTTGAAGCTGAACATAAGAAGCGGATGCTGCGAATCTTCCTCTTGGCGATCGCGATCGGGTCTGTGTCCTCCCTCACCGGGCAGACCGCGGCGGACCAACTGGACGCCATACAGAACCTTCGTCTTGATCCCACACAATGCTTCCGTGTTCGCGACGTTTTCCTCGAGCGTGAAGACGTCAAACTCTATTTCGTCGACGGCCATGTGATCTTCGTGGAACCCCTGAACGGACGCACTTTAGCCGCCCTATTCGTAGCAACCGCCCCGACCGACGAAGGAGAAATCCTCGTCATCCCGCCCAACGCCCGCGAGCGGCAATCCCTCGTACGCTTCACCTCGCAACCGCTGCTCAACGAGAAATTCCGCACAGCTATGATGTTTTTTACCGACGACACGGCGCAAGTCCTGCGCGAGGCAATTACGAACGAGCAGTCGCAACCCGACCCGGCCTTCGGCGAGACTGCCGCCGGCAAATGGTCCCGCCCTCTCGTTAACGTGCTCGAAAGCCTGTCCCTGCGCGTGCTTTTGGACACATTCGCCGGCGCGCCGGTTGAACGCGGATTCTTCGCGGCGGCCATCGGCGGGGGAGCAAGGGGACGGTTCGATGTCGTGATCGATCCCCGCAATCAAGAGCAAGTCGTACTGGGACAGAGCGTCTGGCGGGAGGGCCGGCGCTTCTATGAAACATGGGCACAGTTCGGAGGCCGCAATTTTCTCTCCGGCCGCCGTGAGCCTGTCCCTCAGCGCGGACGCCTGGATAACTACCGCATCGAAACCCGCCTTGGCGAGGATCTATCGATGCGGGTGTCCGTCGAGGCAGACTTTCTGACCGACGGCGCCCGCGAGCGAATTTACGCCTTCGATCTGTCAGAGCGGCTGAAGATTGGGAAGGTCCTGCTCGACGGCGAAACAGCGGAGTTCATCCAGTTCGCCCGCCCGAATGGGAGCGAGGGACCGCGCCGCTACAACAACATCATCGCCGTCGTGGCGCCGGAGCGTGAGATCACCGCCGCACCAAGCCGGATCGAGTTCCAGTACGAAGGCAAAGTCGTAACCGACGCCGGGAATGGCGTCTACTATGTGGGAAGCCGCGGTTCCTGGTATCCGAAACGCGACATCTCATTCGCCTCGTTCGAGTTGATCTTCCACTATCCCGAGAGCCTGGATTTGGTGGCAACCGGCGAGCTTTTGGAGAGTGAAAGCTCCGCCGGAATTCGCACTTCGAGGTACCGCACAAACACTCCGATCCGCCTTGCCGGTTTCAATCTCGGACGCTACGAACGCGCTCATCGCGAGATCGGGGAATACCGCCTCGAGGTCTGTGCGAACAAGATGGTCGAAGAAAATCTTCAGCCGAAAGCGGGTCCGCCGATCATCTGGTCTCCGGCTCCGAGCGGTTTGCGCCGCCGAAGCGGACCGCAAAGGTCTCCCGGAACCATCATCGCCGCTGCCCCGCGGACTCCAGCTCCCAGCCCGGTCAGCCGACTCGATCGCGTGGCGTCGGATAGCGCCGAAGCCTTTGCGTTCTTTCTCGGCAAGTTTGGGCCACCCCCGACATCGAAGATCGTGATCTCACCCATTCCGGGCAATCTCGGCCAGGGGCTGCCGGGACTCGTCTACGCATCCACCCTAAGTTACTTCAGCCCCGATGACTTGCCCCTCAAGAATCGCTCCCCGGAAGAGCAGTTGTTCTACTCAGAGCTGCTCCGTCCCCATGAACTTTCACACCAATGGTGGGGTAACGCGGTCGGAGCTGAAGCCGGTGCGGATGAATGGATCATGGAGGCGCTAGCGACCTACTCGGCTCTGCTGTTCTTGGAGGAGCGGCGCGGGCGTGCTTCGTTGGACCGAACGCTGGGCTGGTACAAGGCTAACCTTCTCACCCGCAACGACAGTGGCGAGACGAATGAAAGCGCCGGCGCGATCATACTCGGCGACCGCCTCCGTTCGTCCCTCGCCCCCGAAGCGACGCGGATCATCGTTTACGAAAAGGGCGCTTGGGTCATTCATATGCTGCGTGGCAGGATGGGCGACGAGAGCTTCTTCGCGTTTCTGCGTTCTCTGTGCGACAAGTTCCGGCTGCGTTCACTCACGACTGAGGAGTTCCAGTCGGAAGCCGCACTGTTCGTCCCTGAAGCCGGCACGTCGGCCGAGCTTGACAACTTCTTTGAGCAATGGGTCTATGGAACCGGGATCCCCTCAATCCGCCTCGACTACGACGTCAAGAAAGCGGGAGGTGGGTTCCAGGTGAACGGCCGCCTAGCGCAGACGGATGTTTCGGAATCGTTTAGCGTCACTCTCGCCCTGCGGCTTCGGACGCCGGGCGGCGGCGAAACGCAGCAATTCGTCACGACCAGCGGCGGGGTTACCGAGTTCCAGTTTTCACTCGCGCAGAAGCCGACCGGCATCAGCGTTGACCCCGCAAACCTCATGTTGATTAACCGCTAGCGCGGGTTGGCTGAGGGTTCGATTGGATTGATCGCTTGTGGGTTTCCGCGCCTTGCGGCGCGGGCCGCCGGGTTGACACCCGCCGCTCTGTGGCTTGTTACACGGTTCCGTGCGTTTGCGGCGGAAAAGCCGCGGACCCCAAAACCGGGGTCCACGCTACGGGCCTTCCGCGAGATCGGCGGTGGGAATGAGACCGCTGGACAGCAGGTGCTGGTAGAGCGCATCGGCCGTGATGCGATGGCCTTCGTCGGAAAGATGGATACGGTCCGGCAATAGCTCGTGTCCTCCCGCTCGGGCGAGAACGGGATGCATGTCGAGCAGCGGCACGTCTGCTTCGCCGCAGATCTGTTTCATCAGGCGTTGCGGTTTGAGGACATAGTCCTTATCCTTCGCGAGCAGGTCCGACCGAAACTGAGGCGCGTAGGGAAACATGATGACGGTAAGCCGCGCATCCACACTGTCGGTGGCCTTCCGTATGAGAGCCAACTGCTCGCGAAAGAAAGACCAGCCATCATCCTTCCAACCCTTCACAAAGTCGAAGGCCCCATCCCAGGGATACTCGTGTCTCGGTCTCGACCATCGGGTGTAGGCGAGCCGCAGCCGAACGGCAAGATAGCTACCGTTGGGCAGCCACGAGAGGGCATCGCCCTCCTGGGGGAATAGGGCGCGTTGGGCCTCTTGAGTCCAGATCATGCCTCCCTTCGAGCTGAAGCGATGCAGGAAACGGAGATTGTCGTTGAGACAGTACTGCTGAATGACGAGATCAGGCTTGTAGTCGATCAGGTAGCGTTCGAGCAGGATGCGTTCTTGATAGACCGTATAGCCGGGAATCGCGGCGTTAATCACCTCCGCCCGTTCGCCGAGCTTCTCGCCGAGTAAACGTACGAACCCGTTTTCGGGCCACGCAACGGAGTCCCCGATCACGATGATCCTGAGTCGGCCTGGAGTCTTTTCCGGCTCGATTTCATCGTTGCGGATGCCAATCGAATTGATCTCCGGCAGGGCCGGGTTGGGGCGATAGCTCAACTCGGGATCGTAGACAATCTTTCCCTCGGAGCTGAGATTCGAATAGGGCACTCCGCCGGAAGCCAATTCTTCCCATACAGCTCGGATGCTTCCGAGAGCCTGGTAGCGCAGGTACGATTCGACGGCGCCGAGCGCAACAGTCATGGCGAGCCCCATGGCGATCAAGGCGAAGATAAGTTTCTTCATGGCGGACATGAACTACTCCGTCATCTCCGTCGTCAATAAGAGGCGTCGTTGCACTTTTCCCAGCGCATTCCGCGGCAGCTCCTCGACTCGGACGATCTTTTGGGGCGTCTTGAAGCTCGCCAGTCCCTCGCGACAGCAGGCAAGCAGCGCCTGCTCGTCGAAGCCCTCCGCGGGTACGACATAGGCCACGGGTGTCTGCCCCTTCACCGGGTCGGAAACTCCGACGACGGCTGCTTCCGCGACACCCGCCTGTTCGCAAAGGAACTCCTCGATCTCCCTGGGATAGACATTAAAGCCTCCGCTGAGAATCAGTTCCGTGCGGCGTCCCTGGAGCGTGTAGTAGCCGTCGCTTGAGCGCACCGCCAAATCTCCCGAGCGGAAATAGCCGTCGGCTGTGAACGCTTCCCTCGTCGCCTCCGGCTGCCCCCAGTATCCCAAGAATACATTCGGCCCCTTGATTAGAACTTCGCCCGTTTCGCCGGCGGCTACCTCGCCTTGGCCATCGTCGGAGCCGGGATCGCCGAGGCGAATCGATATCCCCGGCAATGGCTTTCCGACCGAACCGGGACGCCTCTCCCCTGCGTAGGGATTTGAGAGATTCATCATGGTTTCGCTCATGCCGTAACGCTCGAGGATGGTGTGTCCGTAGAGTTCGCGGAAGCGCTCCAGCGTGGCCGCCGGCAGCGGGGCCGATCCGGATACAAACAGACGCATCCGCAATCCGATCGCGCGGGCCATCTCCGGCGGGGCAGCCAACAACCGTTCGTACATTGTCGGCACGCCGAAGAACACCGTGGGCTGAAAATTCAGAAACTCCTCCAGAATAGTCTCCTTCCGGAAACGGTCGAGCAGCCGGACTTCGAAGCCGCTGCTCAACCAGGTGTGCAGGCCATTTCCGAGTCCATGTACGTGGAAGAGGGGAAGGGCTAGAAGCATGCGATCTTCCGCGCTCATCCGCCAACACGTGTTCAGCGCGATGGCGTTGGCCGCGAAGTTATTGTGCGTGAGGGCCGCGCCTTTTGAGCGCCCCGTCGTGCCCGAGGTGTAAACCAGCGCGGCGAGCGTATCGCCCTCAATGCCTTCGGCCGAGAAGCCGCCGGGCTGTTGCTCAACGAGCGATGCTACCTCCTCAACACGCCAAAGCTTGACGCCCTGGGGCACATTGGCGGAGAGTTCAGTGTTCGTAACCACGACCTTCGGCTCGGCATCACGGACAATGTGCTCGATTTCGCGCTCGCGATAGAGCACGTTGATCGGTGTGAAGATCACCCCCGCCTTCACACAAGCAACGAACACGTCAATCAGTTCGACGCAGTTGGGAAGATAGACCGCCAGGCGATCACCGCGCTCGAATCCGCTCTCCCGCACGTGATTGGCCCAGCGATTCGAGCGAACGTCGAGGTCGTGAAACGTGAACGAAGACCCCTGGAACTCAAGCGCGCTCTGCTTGGCGCAGCCCTTGAGCGTAAGGTCAAACAGGTCGTTCAGATTCACGGTTTTCGCGGAAGAGCAGACCGAATAGGATCATCGCAAGGGCCGCGAGTACGGCCGGTATGCCCCAGATCGCTCTCCAGTTTAGGGCCTGAAGCGCTTTGACGGACGTCGCCGCTTGCTCGGCGGTCGATGTTTCAATCTGCTGATCCAATCCCGCCGTGCCGGAGGCAGCCCGTTCTTGGAGCCCGGCGATGCGGCCGCCCAACTCCTGGACCTCGGCGTTCAACGCTACTGTTTCCGCCGGAGTGTATCGCTCTTCGACGACGCCGGCGACTTGCGCGCCAATCAACATTCCCAGTCCGAGTGTGAAGAGAACAAGCATCCCCTGCGCCTGCGCTCGAATTCCGCGCGGCGCGGCTTGGTCCGTGTAGATCTGCCCTGTGACGAAGAAGAAGTCATAGCAGATGCCGTGCAGCAGAATCCCGGCGATCATCATCCAACGGATGCCGTCCGGCGCGCCGACCGCGAAGAGCGCATACCGCGCCACCCATGCGAACATGCCGACCAGCAACATCCACTTCACACCTAGCCGCCGGAAGAACAGCGGCATCAAAACCATAAACAGGATTTCGGACACCTGACCCAATGACATCGTCCCCGGTACGTTCTCAATTCCGGATTGCTGCACCGCCTTGGCGGCAATCTGATAGTAGAACGCCAAGGGAATGCAAACCAGGAACGAGCATCCCATGAAGATCAGAAAAGACCGTTCCTTCAAGAGAATAAAAGCATCGGCGCCGAGCAGCTCCCGCACGGAAGCCTTTTTGCCCGCCATCGGGGGCGGCGTGTGTGGAAGCGTGAAGCAATAGAGGCCTTGTAAGATCGCCGCGACTCCCGCCAGATGGAACATCTCGATGCGGCTTCCCCAGGCGAGCCATCCCAGCGCAAGGCCGGCGATGATCCAACCGATCGTCCCGAACACGCGTATGAGCGGAAACTCTTTCGCCGAGTCGGTCACATGGTGCATCGCAAGCGAGTTCGTCAATGCCAGCGTCGGGAAGTAGCACAGCATATGGGCAAAGAACAGACCGTTGATCACGTTCGGCGTTGCGGGACTCTCCGGATTCATCAAGGTCGTCGCGCCCAACATCAGCAACCCACCGACAACATGTAAGACGCCGAGAACACGCTCGGTCGAGAAGAAACGATCGGCGATCATCCCCACAAAGAACGGAGAGAGGATACCGGCGATCGGCCCCACCGAGTAGGTAAGGCCGAAGTCGCTCCCATCGAAGCCGATCGTCCCCAAGTACAGCGGTGCCGTCACGTACCACGCCCCCCAGACGAAGAACTGCAGGAACATCATCAAAGAGAGACGAATACCGATTGAGGAGGGCATGCGAGTCAGGTGTAAAGCACCTTCCGTCCGGGGCCGCCGGGCTGCGGGCGCGTCAGCGTTTACGCGAAGCGATACTTGCCGTTCTCCTGGTCCCAGTAGACCTTCTTTTCCTTGCGGTACGACAGCGTGGCGAGGTGCCCGGTAACGGCCGCCTCATGCCCCGTGAGTACATCGCAATTCAGCGGCGCGTTCCTAACGATGGCATCGACGAAGTTCTTCAAGTGCGCACCTGTTGGATTTCCCTGCCCCAGATCTTTTTGTGAGTTGATGTGAATCTCCGGCCGCGAACTCACCTGCGGCGCCGCGCCGCGGTACTTTTCGGGATAGACGTAAAGATCCTTCAATCCCATCACTTCCAGCGTTCCCTCGCTGCCGAGAATCTGCTCACCGTAGTTGTACCGCGAGTTATTGAAAGCCGCGCTGTAGTTGATGTGGAAGTGATCAGGATACTCAAATCCCGCCGTCACGGTGTCGGGAACCTCACGATCGTCCTCGGTCCAATAGTGAATGCCGCCGGTACACGTTACGGACCTACAGTAATGCCGCCCGGTAATCATGTGAATGGCGTCGGTTTGATGAACCAGCAAATCCGTTGAGATACCGCCCGAGTAATCCCAATAGAGCCTCCATTGGAAATACCGCTGTTTGTTAAAAGGCGTATCGGGGGCGGCGCCAAGAAACTTCTCGTAGTCGGTGTTATCGGGTTCGGCGTCGGGGGGAATCGCATACCTCCAGGCAGGGTCGGTCGGGGCGCTGTTGCGATACCAAAAAGCGCGCGCGTAAACCACCTTGCCCAGCACGCCGGAGTCATAGATCTCTTTCGCCTTCTTGTAGATCAGAGCGCTCCTCCGCTGTGTACCGACCTGAAACTTCTTGCCGCTCTTCTTAACCGCTTCGAGGATTTCAAACCCTTCTTCGATCGTATGGGTTAGCGGTTTTTCGCAGTAGACATGCTTACCCGCTTCGAGCGCTGCGATCGCCATGTCGCGATGCAGGTGCTCCGGAGTGAAGATGCCGACCGCATCGATCGATTTATCCTGAAGCATCTTGTAGTAATCGTCGTATGTATCCGGGGCGCCTTTTTGAAGCGTCATCACGTCGTCTTTTGTCTTGGCGAGGCGCGGACTGAAGGTGTCGCAGATAGCCTTGACGTAAACATCACCGGCCGCCTCTTTCATCAGTGTTGTGATGTGCTTGCCGCCGCGATTGCCAAGCCCGACCCAGCCGACGTTCACCTTGCTGCCCGCGGCCTGCGCGCTCAGCAGCGCCGGCGCGGCGCCCAGCGCGGCGGATCGACTGACAAAACTACGGCGAGACATTGCGTTGGCCATGACTTCTCCCCTGTAAAAGCAACTTCAGGCGATGCGATGAAAGACCTGCTGAGAATATCAATTCCTCGGGCGCGCGTTCAAGCCTACGCCGCGCTACGAGGGATTCTCATGGGCCTCCAGTCGGCGCCGCAGCATGTTCAGCGCGCGCCGCGCGGCCCAGATGCGAACGCGCTCCCGGCCTCCGCCGATGTGCAGTTCGTCAACGTCTACTCCGTGATCGTCAGTGACCGCCACGAAAACCGTACCGAGCGGCGTCTTTTCGGAACCGCCAGCCGGACCGGCTATCCCCGTCGTCGAAACGCCGAGGGACGCATCGAACGCCTTTCTCGCGCCCTGCGCCATCTCGATGGCCGTCTCGCGGCTCACAGCGCCGTGTTGATCGAGCGTCTCCGACGATACGTGCAAGAGGTTCCGTTTTGCATCGTCCGTGTAGGTGACAAGCCCTCCACGGAATGATTCCGATGCGCCGGGAATCGCGGTAATCTGTTCCGCGATCATCCCTCCGGTACAGCTTTCGGCGAGTGCCAGGCTCATCTTCCGCTCGTGGCACATGCGCAAAAGAACGGCTTCCAGCGGTTCGTTCTCGCGGGTGAAGACACTCGCACCGAGTTCCGCTTCGACTTGCTTTGACAATGCCAGCGCGATCTCCCTCGCCTCATCTTCCGTCGCCGCCTGCGCCCTCATGTGGATTTGGATCTCTCCAGGCGAGGCCAGGATCGTCGTTGCGACGCGCGACTCCGCCGAGTAGATCGGCCCGATGCGTTCGTCGACTTCCGACTCCGGCAACCCGGCAACTCGCAAGGACGCCGTGTAGAACTTCTGCGGCAGGTCCAACTTGCGGAGCTGCGGCAAGCACTGCGTTTCGAACAGCGGCTCGATTTCGCGCGGCGGCCCCGGCAGCAGCATCAAGATTCCGGCCTCATCCTCATACCACTGTCCCGGCGCCGTCCCATTGGCGTTCGGCAGTACTTCCGCGCCGCGCAGGATGTACGCCTGACGCTTATTGCTCTCGGCCATTTTGTGGCGTCCCAAGCGGCTGATGCGCTTCTCGATCGCCTCGGTGATCTCGGCGTGATAATCGAGCTCGCGGCCAAGCGCGTCGGACGCCGCCTCGCGGCTCACGTCGTCGAGCGTCGGCCCAATGCCGCCCGTCATGATGACAATCCGCGAGGAACCCCGCGCCTGACGAATCTCGTCCGCGAGGCGCTCGCGGTCATCCCCGATGATGGTCTTGCGAACGACCTCGATGCCTAGCTCGTTCAGTTTTTGGGTGAGAAAGAGGCTGTTCGTATCCATCCGGGCCGGAGTCAGCAACTCCGAACCAACAGCAATGATTTCAGCAGTCACAGAAGGAATCCGGCCGGATGGCGGTGCGCGCGAACTCTACTATGAACATCGAGTCAGTGGGAACATCCAACTCCATGGCGCGAACGCCCTGCGGCGGCACAGCTAACCGTCCATCCAGCTCGAGCCGCTAATTCGGTAGAGGCTGCTTCCGGTGGCGACGACCATTTCTCTACTCGGCAGAAATGCAAGTCCTACAATCCCCGGACCCGACACGACCTGACTGATCGCTCCGTCCGCAGTGAGCCGGAATACTCCCCGGCGGCCGCCCAGCGAGGCCGCCACGTACAAGCGCCCCTCGTCATCCAGCGCCATCCCTTGCGGCCGGCCCAGCCCGCGATAAAACACGCTTATTTCGCCCTCGGACGAGACACGATACAAGCTGTCAAAACTCGAAGTCGTGGGACCCGTCACGAACAGATTCCCGCCGGGGGCCCAAATCAAATGGTAGGCGGCGATCGAAGGCTCCAGCGTCGCGAATACAAAGATCTGGCGCTCCGGGCTGATCTTGAAAATCGTCCCCGTGCGGTCACCGACAAACAGATTCCCCTTCTCGTCCAACGCCAGCCCGGTGGCCACGCCCATGCCTTCCGCGTAAACCTCCGTCTCGCCGTTCGGACGAATCATGTAGATCGTCCCGCTGTTGCGGCTCGATACCAGCAGATCACCCGCATCGTTGAATACCAGACCTGTCGGGTTAACGATGTCGGCCGCGACCGGTTTCACATCGAAATTCAGATCGATCTTGAAAACCGAAACCGGAACCGTTTCGCCCCGCGTTCCACTGCGAGTCGTGAAAATATTCCCCTCGCTATCGACCGCCGGGCTCGCCACCGGATGCAGGTTTTCCGCAATCGCCAGGCCCACCGAACACGGATGTGGCTTACTCTTCGAGCGGCCATTGTCCATGACCATGCGGCTTTCCGTTACGTCATCCGGCACGCGCACGATCGCGAAGTCCGACCCGCCGACGACAAGTCGCGCCTCGACCGCGCCGAACAGTGCGTGCGGCCGTTGCTCTTCGTAGAGCGAAAGATGACGCCCGCGAACTTCAAAATCACCGCCGGAAATCGCCGCCGGAGGCGTAACTGTCTCGATTACAGGTTGTGAGTTCGAAGCGCTGCGGCTCATCCTCGGTCGAATCTTCTTTCCGGCTTTTTCGCGGTCCGTCGTGGCTGAAACTCGCCCTTCATGGAGAGGGCTAAACAAGCGAAAAATACTGCAAACCCACCAACACAATCATAGCGCACAGGCCGGCGGCCACGTCGTCCGCGACGACTCCGAGTCCCCCCGGCAGCGCCTCCAATTTCCGAATGGGCCAAGGCTTGGCGATGTCGAAAAACCGGAACAGCACAAGCGCAACCAGCCACGACAGCCACTCCCCACGGGCAACTACCGCCACCGCAATCCACTGTCCGACAACTTCGTCCACGACAACCTGTGGAGGATCATGCCGGCCGTAATGCTCCGCCGCCAAACCGGCTGACCATACGCTTGGCGCCCATAGCACCGCTGCCGCCGCCGCGCACCATGCGGGCGCCATGCCTAGGCCCTCTACCACGCCGTAGGCCATGGCTAGGGCCACGATCGAGGCCACCGTTCCCTGCCCTTTTGGGAAGTAGCCGCAACCGCCCCAAGTCGCAAGCAGGATCGCCGCGCGATGCTTCACCGGGAGTCCTCTGGAGGGCGGTTATTCATCCTGCTGTTGCTGCTTACTGAGAACCTGCAGAAGTTCGTCGGCTTCGGTGATTGGGCTATGGGCGACGTATGTTTCCGACGCCCAATTGCCCAAGTCGATTGTGCGGCAGCGCTTACTACAGAAAGGAAACTCGCGCGCCGCCGGATCAACCACCTTGCCGCAGATCGGACATTCGCGCCTTTGTTCGTCAGCCATGAGAACCGCCGTTGGATTTGGGGGCGACGGCTGGGTCGCGGGTAACTCAAGTTGCGCACGACGAAGCCGTGCGCCATTCCACTTCTTAGTATCTGAAACGCTAAGGCTTATTGCAAAACCGGCAGCAACACCGGCTCCACCGTATCGATCGGCATCGCTTCGCGCCTCTCTTCAACGCTCTCAAGCGTGCCAAACAGATCGTAGTCGCCCGCCCGAGTGATCCGGATCTCGCCGAAGTCACCCGGCCGCGGCATCTCGCCGTCGACATCAGTAATATACGTCGTGCCGTCGATCTCTTCAGCCTGCGTTTCAAGACGCCCTTCCCAGAGTAGATCCGTTTCAGCCGAAGGCCCCTTCACGAGAATGCGAAAGCTTTGCCCGACGAGCGCCCGATTCCGCCGCCGCGAGATCTTCCGCTGGATCGCCATCAGCCGCCGCTTGCGCCGATAGATCACGCCCGCCGGCACTTTGCCGTCCAGCTCATAGCTGGCGCTTTGGTCATCATCCGAATACCCGAACACTCCGACACGATCAAACTCAGCCGCCTGAACAAACTGACACAGCTCCTCGAAATCCGCGTCGGTCTCACCCGGGAATCCGACAATGAACGTCGTGCGAATCCCGATGCCCGGGATCGTCTTTCGCATACGCTCCACTAAACCCAAGAACACTTCGCCCGACGCACCGCGCTTCATTCGCTTTAGCACGCTCGCGCTCGCATGCTGCAACGGGATGTCGATGTAGTTGCAAACTCGATCGTGCTCCGCGATCGTATCCAGCAACTGTTGCGTCACGCGGTTCGGGTAGGCGTAGAGGAAGCGAATCCAACCCGCCCGGTCGATCCGAGCCAGCCGATCGAGCAACGCCGGCAGGCCGTCCTTGACGCCCAGGTCTTCGCCAAACGCCGTCGTGTCTTGGCCAATCAAATTGATCTCGCTAACACCGCTATCGAAAAGCCCCTCGGCTTCGCGCACCACCGACTCGAATCTCCTACTGCGGAACCCGCCCCGGAATTTCGGGATGATGCAGAAGGTGCAGGGGTGATCACAGCCTTCGTTGACCTTGATATACGCCATATGGCGCGGCGAAGCCAGCCGCCTCGGTGTCAAGTCGTGGTAGAGATACGGCGATGTGGGGCCGCCGTTACTCTCAAAATCGACGCCCTCACAGTGGGCCACGATATCTTCCAGCTCGTTCGTACCCAGCACGGCATCGACTTCCGGAATCCGGTCCCGCAACTCATTTCGATAGCGCTCGACCAGACAACCCGCGACGACCAAGCGCCGCGCGCGCCCCGTCTTCTTGTACTCCGCCATCTCGAGAATCGTGTCGATCGATTCCTGCTTCGCCGGGTCGATGAAGCTACACGTATTCACGACCAGCGCCTCGGCGTCACTGGGATCGGCCGTGAGCTGATGTCCGCGCGCTTCGAGAATGCCCATCATCACCTCACTATCGACGAGGTTCTTCGGGCAACCCAAACTAACAAAACCAATCTTCATTGAGAGATCAAAACGGAATGAGCCTTCATTGTATCGACTACGGCGTTGACGCTAGGACGCCGCGGAAGTACTCCGAATGGGATTGGGCGCTAGTAGTTTGCACAAGCCCAAATCCGTCGCTAAGAAAACGGTCCGCCAATCCAGCCGCCGCGCCGCCACCTCAACTCGAAATGTAGAGAACATGGGGAGGGAGTTCACAGCGAGCCAGCGGCGAGCTGTGAACCAAAATCAAACCCTCTATCGAAAGGAAACCCTCCCCATGCCAGATACGATGATACGCCCAATGTACGTTGGGCTCGATGTTCACAAGGAGACGATCGCGGTGGCGGTGGCCGAGGCGGACCGCCGTGAGGCGCGTTCGCTCGGCACGATCGCCAACAACACGGCGGCCCTCGACCGGCTGCTGCGAAAGCTCAAGACAGCTCATCCAGGCCGCCGCTGGATCTTCTGCTACGAGGCCGGCCCGTGCGGCTATCCGCTGGCGCGGCGGCTGCGGCGCCTCGGCCATGAGTGCGACGTCATCGCCCCTTCGTTGATACCAAGCAAGCCCGGCAATCGCATCAAGACCGATCGCCGCGACGCCTTGCAACTGGCGCGTCTGCTGCGTGCCGGCGAGTTGACCGCGGTGCGCGTGCCCGACGAAGCACTCGAAGCGTTGCGCGACCTCAGCCGCGCCCGCGAAGACCTGCAGCGCAACGAACGCCGCCTGCGCCAGAACCTGTCCGGCTTGCTGCTGCGCCACGAGCGCGTCTATCGCGACCTCAGCACCTGGACGCAAAAGCACGGCCACTGGCTCAACCAACAACACTTCGATCAGGCCCACACCGGGCTCGCCTTCCAAGGCTACCGCCAGTCACTCGCGCTCGCCGAGCACCAACGCCGCGAACTCGAGCGGCAACTGCTCCCGGCCGTCATCGACAGCTCCTACACCGAGCTGCAGATCGGCTTGGGCGCACTGCGCGGCATCGACGAACTGGCGTCGTCCATGCTGCTGGCCGAACTCGGTGAGCTGACACGGTTCCCTAAGCCGACGCAGTTGTCGGCCTTCGTGGGACTGATCCCGAGCGAGGCGTCCTCGGGATCGCGCCGCCGGCTCGGCGCGATTACCAAGACCGGCAACGCACACGTGCGCCGGCTGCTGATCGAATGCGCGCAGTCGTATCAGCATCCAGCGGCGCTGACCCCCCGCATCCGGCGCCGTTATGAGCGCTGTTCGCCCCGGTGCAGGCGATTGCCTGGAAAGCGCAGACGCGGCTGTGCCGGCGCTTCCGACGGATGCTCAATCAGGGCCGCCCGCGCAACCTCGTGGTGGCCGCGATCGCCCGCGAGCTGTGCGGTTTCATCTGGGCGATCGGACAGGCCGTGGCCCAAGCCCGCGCTCCCGACCCGCCCGGCGAGATCACGCCCGGTGAGAGGACCGGCGAGATGGCCGACGCGGCGTAGCGCGCGGCCCGAGTTGGACGAGCGGCGCGGAGCAGCGCCCGCGGATCGCCGTGGGGCGATCCCACCGAGCAGAACCCTCGATGCCCCTAAGCGGCGCCGCCCTCGGGCGAGTGACCCGCGTATGTAGACAGAGGCAGCTGCTTTGAGTCGTGCGGAAACTTCTCTTGCGGTAACCAACCCGCGTATCTCAGTGAGCCGACCAGCGTAGGCTGCGTCGCTCCGCCCGCTCGTCCCTGTTACGCTACATGCGAGGCTCCACTTGACACTCCCTCCCCATATCAGGGGCACGGCATGCCGTGCCCGCGACCCCGGAAGGGGCCCAGAGATGGAAGCCCATAGCTTCAGCTATGGGAAAAAGTCCACATGAACGTCCGGTTACATGGGTGACACTTTGACCCGAGCACATGGGTAACACTTTCTACCGTTTCCCCAGGGAAGGCTCGCAGTCGGGAGCCTCCTCGGTCGCGGTGTTTGGGGCGCGGCGGAGCGAGTCCGGAGGGCGAGCGCAGACGCGCTCCAAACACCGCGACGGCACGCGTGGAGGATGCCCCGGCAGAGGGTGGAGCAAGTGTTTGCGGTCCAGACGGGCCAGCTCAATCGGGCCAAACCAGATCCGCCAGCCGTGCTCGTTCTCTTGCAAGCCCACCAACTCCCCCGTCAGGGCTTCACTGAGATAAAAGCGCCGGCCGGCAAGGCATACATCCCCGTGCTCCTTCACTCTGCGCACCTCAAACCCGTCCGGATACTCGATCTCGGGCAACCGCGCTGGATACCGCCGCGGCGAGGGAACATACACGCTCGCCGGCGTCTCCATCTCGAGCGCCTCATGCGGCCGCTCTTCGTTATAGATCCGCCGGAAGCTGTGGAACGCCCGTTGCTGTGCGCGCAGCGTTGCCTTCGGTGGCTGGGCCGTGTCCTGTTTCAGGGTGCGATGCATGCGCTCATGCCGTCCGTTCTGCTCGGGATGGCCCGGCTTGATGCGCTCGGGCATCACGCCCAGACGTATGCACAACACACTCAACCGGCTCAACCCACCCAATCCGACCGACGCAAACGGCGGCCCGTTGTCGGACCGCAGCGCCAGCGGCAGGCCATACTCGCGAAAGGTCGCTTCGAGCAGCGGCCGCACGTGCGCATAGTCAGGCCGATCGACCGCCTGGCAGCGCAGCAGATAGCGGCTGGCGGTATCGGAAATCGTCAGCGGGTCACAGCGCTCGCCGTCGCCGGTACGGAAATATCCCTTGAAGTCGATGGCCCAGACGATATTTGGCGCCGTCGCGCTGCTGAGCGTCGAACTCGGCGTGGCCCGGCGGCGTCGGCGGTGCGCGTGTGTGAGACCGTGGCGTTTGAGGATGTCGCCGATGGCGGACGCCGAGGGCCAAGCCTGTTCGGGCCAATTCACGTTCAGGTACTTACGTAATTTGCGCTCGCCCCAGTTGGAGTGTTGCGACCGCAGTTTGAGGATGGCCTCCTCGTCGGCCGCGCTGACGGCGTTGGGATGGCTGTGCGGCGCGCGCGAGCGATCGGCCAGTCCGGCCACGCCCTCGGCTTGATGGCGTTCGAGCCACTTATAGCCGGTCTTGCGGCTGACCCCGTACGCCCGGCAGATCTCAGCCATCGATTCCTCCTCGGCTTCGATCTCCATTACGAATTTCATTCTTTCGTCCTGCACACGAGTCTCCTTCCATCCCAAAACAGACCTCCTTGTGTTGTCTGTTTCAGATTCTCGGAAATCTGTTACCCATGTGCTCGGGTCAAAGTGTTACCTATGTCCCTACGACGTACCCACACACGCCCCGCCCTGGAACGGGCGGGTACAACCAGCTTCTCCGGTCGGCGACCACCCACGGGGTGAACACACATTCGCGCGCAGCGACCTTCGAACAGCCGATGTACACCCCTCTGTAAGTCACATTCCTTCAAGTGGCTCCTTCTTACGTACGGATCTGGCGCATTGCGCCGTCACCCTCATCCCAGTGAATCACGCTAAACTCGGACCGGTATGGTCGGCCGCACGATCTCGCACTACAAGATCACCGAGAAACTCGGCGAAGGCGGCATGGGCGTCGTCTACAAAGCCGAGGACACCCGCCTACGCCGGAACGTCGCTCTGAAGTTCCTCTCCCTCAACGCGCTGGGCGACGAAGAGGAAAAGGAGCGGTTCTTGCGCGAGGCCCAAGCGGCGGCGCTTCTCGACCACCCGAACATCGCCGCTGTCCACGACTTCCAAGAAGTGGATGGCCGGTTTTTCATCGCGATGGCCTACGTCGACGGCCCCACTCTGACCGAGAAAATCGCGCAGCGTCCGCTGAAACTCACGGAAGCCTTCGATCTGGCCATCCAGATCTGCGAAGGGCTCAAGGAAGCTCACGAAGAAGGCGTGACTCATCGCGACATCAAGCCGGCGAACATCATCATCAACCGCAAGGGCCGCGTCAAGATCACCGACTTCGGCCTGGCCCACTTGGCGGGACGCTCGAAGCTCACCAAGAGTGGCACGACTCTCGGCACGCCGTCGTACATGTCGCCCGAGCAGGCCCTGAGCGAACCGACGGACCGCCGCACCGACGTCTGGGCGGTGGGCGTCACGCTATACGAAATGATCGCCGGCCATCGTCCGTTCGAGAGCGAGCACCAACAAGCCATCGTTTACTCCCTTATCAACGAAGACCCTGAACCGCTCACCGCTGTCCGCACCGGCCTACCGACGGAACTGGACCGCGTCGTCTCAAAAGCCCTCGCCAAGAGACCCGACGAGCGCTACCAGCACATCGACGAACTCCTTGTCGATGTTCGCCGCTTGCGCAAGCAACTCGGCTCGACAAAGTCAGATGTCGGACCGCGACCTGTCGCGCCTAAACAACCACCGCCTGAAAGGCGGTGGGTTCATTTACGACTGAAAGTCGGCTTGCGGCTGAAGCCGCCTGAAGAAGCCCCGGCTCAGAGCCGGCTCAAGGCTTGGTGGGCGTTGTGATCTTGAAGCCCTGGTCGTCTTCGTCCCATTGCTGCCTCTCAATGTAATTCTTAATCGTTTCCTCGTCCACTGCGCCCACCGTCGCGCAGAAATATCCCCGCGCCCACAGGTATTGCCCCCAGTATCGCTTCCGCAATTCCCCAAACTCATCTTGCAGCCGTCGCGACGACCTGCCTTTCACATACTGCACCAGCTTCGACGGCGCCAACTGTGGCGGTGCCGATACCAATACATGCACATGATCCGGCGACACAGCGCCCCGAATCACCACCACTTCTCGCGCTTGACAGCTCTGCCGGATCAGATCCCGTGTCCGCTCCGCCACCCTGCCCCGCAAGACTTTGTAGCGATATTTCGTGATCCAGACCAAGTGATACTTGATGTCGTAGACTGCATGCGCCCCTCGCCGATATTCGCCCATCTCCCTATTGTCATCCAGACCCGCTCGAAGCTGACCGCCTGAAAGGCGGTGGGTTTAGACCTGGTGATGGAACTAAAGGCCCCGAGATCACTGCGCCTGCGTCGGTCGAACAAACCAAAGCCGCTTATCAGCCCCACGAACCTGACCCCACACCCTCGCTCAAGAAAAGGCTTCGGCTCTACCAGGCCATCGCGGGGATCGCCGCTGCCGTTGTTCTGGTGCTGGCGTTTGTCCACTTCCGAGAGACGCCTCCCGCGAATCCGACCCGGCACTTCTTCTTCACCCCAACCCAGGGAGTGCGAGCCCGCACCTTTAGCAGAACTGTCGCCGTTTCCCCCAACGGACAACACATTGCGTTCGTCGGGGCCGGACCATCGGGAAAGCTCTGGGTCCAGGATCTTGAATCGGGGCAAGTCCGGGTCATCGAGCATACGGAAGGTGCACACGAACCCTTTTGGTCGCCCGACAGCAACTTCATCGGATTCGCGACAAACTCTGAACTGAGAAAGGTTACCGTTCTGGGCGGCGCAGCGTTTCGAATCTGCCCACATTCAGGTGGGATGCGGGGTGGCGCCTGGAGCCCCGACGGCGAGCTAATCGTCTTTGCTTCGGACAATCCTCCGATCCTTTACGAAGTGCCCGCCGGCGGGGGCGCCGCCAAGGTCTTGCTTTCTCCGGACGACATGGATTCGACCCCAGGTGAGACAACAGCCGCGACTTCGTTGGCTCACCCTCGTTTCCTGCCGCCGCAGGCAGGCCCTCGCGTCCTAGCCTTCAATTTTGGATCTGTCAGGGGGGCGCAGACGTTGTTTGTTCAAGACCTTGAGTCGGGTCGGAGGGAAGCTCTTGGCCCCGGCGTCGAACCTGCCTACTCACCCAGTGGCCATCTTGTCTACCAAGCCGGCTACCCCGCCAAGGAGCTGTGGGCTCTGCCCTTTTCTTTGAGCGATCGAAAGGCGACGGGAGACCCCTTCCTGGTTTCCGAGAACGGTCGCGGCCCTTCGGTTGCCGGTGATGGAACTCTTGTCTATCTCGATCAAGGGCCGTCGATGAGTCAATTGGCTTTTGTCGACCGGGCAGGCGTCCTGAAGGAGCAGATTGGTCAACCGATGGAGACCGTAATGCGCCTCAACCTCTCACCGGACGGCCGCATGGTCGCGTTCTCAGTGGTTCAGGACTCCAATCTGGATATCTGGATTCACGACCTCGCGCGCGATTTGCGAAATCGCCTTACGACCGCCCCGGAACTGGACTATGTGCCTGTCTGGTCAGCCAACGGAAGCGAAGTCACGTTCAGTTCTGACCGTCTGGGGAGAGACTACGACATCCTTCGCCAAAGGGTCGATGGCACCGGGGAGCCGGAAGTCCTGGTTGGCACACCCGCCCGTGAAGTCGCCGGCGACTGGTCGCGGGACGGCAAATATCTCATCTACCGCCGAATGGATCCAAAGACCCGGGCCGACATCTGGTATCTCGTTCAAGAGGGTGAGGACTGGACGCCGCATCCGTTCGTGCAAACATCCGCCGGCGAATCTGGACCACAGTTTTCACCCGATGGCGGCTACGTCGCCTACACGTCCAACCAATCCGGCCGTGGGGAAGTATACGTGCGGCCTTTCCCTCAGGGAGACACTGTATCGAGAGTCTCTCGCAACGGAGGGCAAGCGCCTCGCTGGAGTTCGAATGGGAAGGAATTATTCTACCTCGAGGGCAGCTCTTTAATCGCTCTGCCTGTGTCCATGAGTCCGAGTTTCTCGCCCGGAGAACCAACACGGCTCTTCGATACTCCCGCTTTGGAGGGGGCATCTGGTTACGACGTCTCTCCCGACGGGCAGCAGTTCATCATCGCGCAGCCCGTCGGCGAAGCGCCTCAGCCCTCCATACGCGTCGTCCAAAACTGGTACGAAGAGTTCCGCGACCGCGAGCAGAACTAGGTCCCGCGAAGCGACCGACGCGGAGAATAATTCGCACTAGGCGCTGTTACCGCCATCTGAGCGAATCACGGTAGAATCGGACCAACGTGATCGGCCAGACCATCTCGCATTACCGCATCACAGAGAAGCTCGGTGAAGGCGGGATGGGTGTCGTCTACAAGGCCGAGGACACCAAACTCGACCGGCCCGTGGCTCTGAAGTTTCTCGCCGCGCACGCCATCGAAGACCCCGAACACAAAGCTCGCTTCGTCCGGGAGGCAAAGGCGGCCGCTCGCCTGGATCACCAGAACATTTGCCCTGTCCATGAAATTGACGAGGCTGACGGGCATACCTTCCTGGCGATGGCCTACCTCGAAGGCCGCACCGTGAAGGACGAGATCGCCGAACGTCCCCTCAAGCTCGGCCAGGCACTCGATGTCGCCGTCCAAACCGCGCAAGGTCTTCAAGCGGCGCATGAGAAGGACATCGTCCATCGCGACATCAAAAGCGCCAACCTGATGGTCACGCCCCAGGGCCAAGTCAAGATCATGGACTTTGGCCTAGCTCAGCTCGCCGAGAGGTCCAAGCTCACCGAGACGACAACGATTCTCGGCACTCCCTCCTATATGTCTCCGGAACAAGCGGTGGGTGAGAAGACCGACCGTCGCACCGACCTCTGGTCGCTGGGGGTGGTGCTGTACGAGATGGTGACGGGCCGTCTGCCATTCGAGGCAGAGCGCCAAGAGGCGGTTCTATTCAAGATCAGCAGCGACGAGCCGGAGCCTGTGACGGCTCTACGGGCGGGTCTGCCGATGGAGCTGGAGTGGATCATCGGGAAGGCCCTGGCAAAGAACCGCGAGGAACGCTATCAACACGCCGAGGATCTGTTCGTTGACCTGCGCAGCTTGCAAAAGAAACTCGCATCCGGCAAGTCCACGATTTCGCGCGCTGGAGGAGCGACCCGTCCGATTGCTGGTCCGGCGGTCGAACCCGGTAGTGCCACGCACCAACGTCAGGAGCCTGACGTCACACTTGTGCCCAAAAGAAGGCTCAGGATTTATCAGGCCATCGCGGCCGTTGCAGCGATCGCGGCACTGGTGCTCGTCATCTCCCCTTTTCGAGAAGCCCCTCCCGCGAATCCGACCCGGCGCTTCGCCGTCTCCCCAACCCCGGGAGTGCGAGCCGGAACCTTTAACAGAAATGTCGCCGTTTCCCCCAACGGACAACACATTGCGTTGGCCGGGGCGGGGCCCTCGCGAGAGCTCTGGGTCCAGGATCTTGAATCGGGGCAACCACGGGCTATCGAGGGTACCGAAGGAGCTATCCTGCCGTTCTGGTCGCCTAGAAGTGATTTTATCGGGTTTGCCGTCGGCGGAGAACTCAAGAAGGTCTCGGTCCAGGGCGGTCTCGCCATCCGGCTTTGTGAGTTGCCCGACGTTTTGCTTGGGGCCACCTGGAGCCCCGACGGCAACTCGATCGTCTTCAGTTCCCTCAATCCTTTCGCCCTTTACGAAGTCCCCGCCCGCGGAGGTGCTGCCAACCTGCTGATCTCGCCGGAGGAACCGTCGTCAGGAGGACCATGGGGAGTAGTAGTCAGGCCCCATTTCTTGCCCCTCGATGCGGGGGCCCGTGTTCTAGTATTCGCATTTGGGTCTCCCACGAACAACACGATGATGGTCCAAGACCTTGAGACGGACCGGCGAGAGATTCTGGGTCCCGGTAATTTCCCGGCCTATTCATCCAGCGGCCATCTTCTTTATCAGCCTAGTTTTGTCGCGCACGAAATTTGGGCATTACCCTTTTCCTTAGACACGTTGCAGGCAACCGGGGAGGCCTTCCCTATCGCCGAGAACGGCCGCGGCCCGACGATTGCCAGTGACGGAACGCTCGTCTACCTCGATCACATACCATTGTTGAGTCAATTGGGTTTCGTCGACCGAGCAGGCGCGGCGAAGGAACAGATTGGTCAACCGATGGCGGATGTACGGAACCTCGCCCTGTCGCCGGACGGCCGCCGGGTCGCGTTCTCAGTTGTTCAGGACTCCAAGCGGGATATCTGGATTCACGATCTCGTACGCAATTTGACAAATCGCCTTACGACCGCCCCGGAGAGCGACCGGGTGCCGGTCTGGTCACCTAATGGGAACGAAGTCGCCTTCAATTCGTACCGCAGGGGGATAAGCGAGGACATTTTCCGTCAGCGGGTGGATGGAACCGGGGAGCCGGAAGTGCTCGTTGGCACACCCGTCCGTGAAGTTGCCGGCGATTGGTCCGCGGACGGCAAATACCTCATCTACCGCCGCATGGATCCACAAACCCGAGCCGATCTCTGGTACCTCCTCCGTGAGGGTGAGGATTGGACGCCGCATGCGTTCCTGCAAACGTCAGCGGACGAAAGGCAGCCAAGGTTTTCACCCGACAGCCGCTACGTCGCATACGAATCCGACCAGTCGGGCCGTCGGGAAGTGTACGTGCGGCCTTTTCCTCAGGGAGAGAAGGCATCGAGAATCTCTCGCAACGGAGGGAGACGGGCGCGCTGGAATTCGAATGGGAAGGAATTGTTCTACGTCGAGGGGAACACTTTGATTGCTGTGCCGGTGTCCATGAGTCCGAGTTTCTCGCCCGGAGAACCAACACGGCTCTTCGATGCCGCCGGTTTGAGCGAGGGTGACAATTCGCCTGGATACGACGTCTCTCCCGACGGCCGGCAGTTCATCATCGCGCGGCCCGTCGGCGACCCGCCCCGGCCCTCCATACGAGTCGTCCAAAACTGGTACGAAGAATTCCGCGACCGCGAGCAGAAGTAGGTCCAGCGAAAGCGACCGACGCGGAGAATAGTTCGCACTAGGCGCTGTTACCACCATCTGGGTGAATCACGGTAGAATCGGACCGGAATGGTCGGTCAAACCATCTCGCATTACCGCATCACCGAGAAGCTCGGTGAAGGCGGCATGGGTGTTGTCTACAAGGCCGAGGACACTCGGCTGGAACGCCCTGTCGCGCTCAAATTTCTCGCCGCACACGCCATCGAAGACCCCGAACACAAGGCCCGCTTCGTGCGGGAAGCGAAGGCAGCCGCGCGCCTGGATCACCAGAACATCTGCCCGGTGTACGAAATCGATGAGGCCGAGGGACAGACGTTCCTCGCCATGGCCTACCTCGAAGGCCGCACCGTGAAGGACGAGATCGCCGAACGTCCCCTCAAGCTCGACCAGGCACTCGACGTCGCCGTCCAAACCGCGCAAGGTCTTCAAGCGGCGCATGAGAAGGAGATCGTCCATCGCGACATCAAAAGCGCCAACCTGATGGTCACCCCGCAGGGTCAGGTCAAGATCATGGACTTTGGCCTAGCTCAGCTCGCCGAGCGTTCCAAGCTCACCGAGACGACCGCGATTTTGGGCACTCCCTCCTACATGTCGCCGGAACAAGCGGTGGGTGAGAAGACCGACCGTCGCACCGACCTCTGGTCGTTGGGAGTGGTGTTGTACGAGATGGTTACCGGGAGGCTGCCATTCGAGGCAGAGCGCCAAGAGGCGATTCTATTCAAGATCAGCAGCGACGAGCCGGAGCCTGTGACGGCTCTACGGGCCGGTCTGCCGATGGAGCTGGAGTGGATCATCGGGAAGGCCCTGGCAAAGAACCGCGAGGAACGCTATCAACACGCCGAGGACCTGTTCGTTGACCTGCGCAGCTTGCAAAAGAAGCTCGCATCGGGTAAGTCCACGTTGTTGCGCGCTGGCGGAGCGACCGGCCCGGCGGTCGAACCCGTTAGTGCCACGCACCAACGCCAGGTGTCTGACGTCACACTTGTGCCCAAAAGAAGGCTCAGGATTTATCAGGCCATCGCGGCCGTCTCAGCGATCGCGGCACTGGTGTTCGTCATCTTTGGTTCTGGAGAAGCCCCTCCCGCGGGCCCGACCCGGCGCTTCTTCTTCGCCCCAACTGAGGGGGTGCGAAGTTCTCTCTTCAACCGAGATGTCGCCGTTTCCCCCAACGGACAACACATTGCGTTCGCCGGCGCCGGACCGGCGGGAAAACTCTGGGTCCAGGATCTTGACCAGCAGCAGCCTCGTGCGATCGAGGGTACGGAGGGCGCGCGAGAACCGTTCTGGTCCCCCGACAGCAGCCTGATCGGATTCGCGACAGCGGATGAGCTAAGAAAGGTTCCCGTTCAGGGCGGCCCGGCCGTTCGAATCTGTCCATTCCCGGCCAATAGCGGTGGCTCCTGGAGCCCTGACGGCGAGGTGATCGTCTTCGCTTCTGGCAACCCTCCCATTCTTTACGAAGTGCCTGCCAGCGGGGGTGCCGCAAGAGTTCTCCTTTCACCGGCCGATATGGGTTCTCCACTCGGTGAAACAGCGGCCTCGACTTCGTTCGGCCACCCTCTGTTCCTGCCGCCGGAAGCCGGCCCTCGCGTCCTCGTCTTCAGCTTTGGAGCTGTCAGCGCCCAAACCTTGTTCGTTCAAGACCTTGAGTCGGGTCAGAGGGCAGCTCTTAGCGCCGGCACGCAACCTGCCTACTCGCCAAGCGGTCATCTTGTCTACCAGGCCGGTTACATCAAGTACGAACTGTGGGCTCTGCCCTTTTCTTTGAGTGACCGAAAGGCCACGGGGGACCCCATCCTGCTTTCAGAGAACAGTCGTGGTCCAACAGTGGCCGCTGATGGAACTCTCGTCTATCTCGACCACGCACCGTTGATGAGCCGATTGGTCTTCGTCGATCGAAAGGGTGTTCCGACCGAACAGATTGGTCAACCGATGGAGGTATTTGATCTCACTCTGTCGCTGGACGGCCGTAGCGTCGCGTTCTCAGCCGCTCTGGACTTCAATCGGGACATATGGATTCACGACCTTGAACGTAATTTACGGAATCGGCTTACGAATACACCGGCTATTAGCTATTCGCCGGTCTGGTCAGCCGATGGAAGCGCAATCACGTTCAGTTCGGATCACCTCGGGAGAGACTACGATATCTTTCGCCAACGGGTCGATGGGACCGGAGAGCCGGAAGTCCTCGTCGGCACACCCGTCCGTGAAGTGGCCGGCGATTGGTCCCCGGACGGTAGATATCTCATCTACCGCCGAATGGACGCGAAAACCAGGGCCGATCTTTGGTACCTCGTTCGCGAGGGCGACGACTGGACGCCGCATCCGTTCGTACAGACACCAGCCATCGAAATGGCTCCACAGTTTTCACCCGACGGCCGCTATGTTGCCTACTTATCCGACCAGTCGGACCGCCGGGAAGTGTACGTGCAGTCTTTTCCTGAGGGCGAGACGATATCGAGAATCTCTCGCAACGGGGGGGGACGTCCGCGCTGGAACCCGAATGGGAAAGAATTGTTCTACGTCGAGGGGAACACTTTAATGGCTGTGCCGGTGTCCATGAGTCCGAGTTTCTCGCCCGGAGAACCAATACGGCTCTTCGATGCCGACGCTTTGAAGATGAAGATGGGGGGTGGGTTTGCACCTGGATACGACGTCTCTCCCGACGGCCGACAGTTCATCATCGCGCGGCCCGTCGGCGACCCGCCCCGGCCCTCGATCCGTGTCGTCCAAAACTGGTACGAAGAATTCCGCGACCGCGAGTGAGAGTAGGTCGCGCGAAGCGACCGGCGCGGAGCGGTGCTCAGCCCTTCAACGAGCCCGCTGCAGCGATATCACTCGACTCGGTAGCCGCCGCGCCGCATCAGCGTCACCGCCGAAGCGCGCCGCATTGTAAAGCCGTACAACCTCTTCCCAACGGCCTCTCACCAAAGCCGAATCAATCGAGCGCGCAAACTCTTCGGCCGTCTGCCACTCATCCCGCCGGAAGCCTTGTCGCCTCAGGATCTCCAATGCCCGCTGGTAGACATACGAACAATCATTCGCCGCGGCCCGGCCGCTTTCGAGCCGCCTCGCCCGATACCAAAGAATCAGCCGCGGACGAAGCCACACCCAGGCCAGCCACAACAAACCTCCCGCGCCCAGCGCCACCGCCATCAACACCCAGGGTAGGTTCCCCGGCGATACCGGCAGATCGTTCGCGATGCCCTTCACACCTTCCAGCCATGAAGCGATCTTCGCCGACACCGACATAAAATTCCACGCCGCCGCCCGGGTTTGCGTCTGTACAACGTGAGCCAGCTCCAACTGGCTATTCACGTCATAGTCGAGCACCCAGTCCGACCACGACGATTCCAGCGCATCCCAAATCAGCCAGTACGTCATCCACTGGCCCGCCCTCGGGTCGACAACCGGCGGCGTCGGATCGAACGTCAACCAACCGTATCGCTCGATATATGCCTCGACCCAACTGTGCGCATCGCCGGCGCGAACCACCTGAAGTCCCGTCAACGGGTTGTAAACGCCGCCGTAGAAACCCGCCGCGATACGGGTCGGTATTCCCTCGCCGCGCAGCATCACCGCCATCGCCGAGGCGAAGTATTCGCAGTGTCCCTCCCCGCGTTCGAACAGGAAATGTGCGAGCGGATCTTCCACCTTCTCGGCCGGAAGCTCCAAGGTGTAGCCGTAGCGTTGCAGCAAGTACTGCTCGATCGCTTTGGCCTTCTCAAAAGGCAATCGCCGCAAACCGATAATCTGTTGCGCCAGAGCTGGCACCCGAGGATCGACGCTCGGCAACTGCAAATACTTGTCCTGAAAATCTTGTGTGAACAGTTCCACGACGGGCGCCGGTTTGAACGAGTCGCGGTCCGACACCCAACCGTGCGCGCGATAACGCACCGGTTGCAGATCATCCGACTCCACGAGGAACGAATCCGTATCGTCGACTTCAAGCCGCCGAAAAGCTCCGCTCTCGATCACAATCTCGTCAGTTAGCCCGGCCAGGAAGACGGCCTTCACGCTCAACGGTTGCATCGTGACCGAATAGTCGATCGCTTTACCTTTTGGGGCGCGGCGGCGCTCACCTACCAACGCCGCTATCTCCGTTCCAGGCTCCATCGGGAAAGTCGTTTGATGAGGGTTCGACCAGCGCGTCCCGCTAAAGTGTGTCAGACCCAGCCCGCGCCAGCGCAGGTTGTCGAGCCTGCCGTCGTTGAGCGACCGCACATGCATGACTGGGCTGGTGTCCAGCGCCAACGTTCCACCCGTCGCCCCGAGATTGATCTCGTCCGCGAACCCCAATCGAAAGTCTCCGGCGAGTCCCCGGAACGACGCGAAGCCCGGCGTCCGAGGCAGAATCAAGAACAGCCCGACGCTCAACGACAAGACGGCCGCGCTCAGCAGTGCCGCCAGGAAGATCAGACGACGTCCCATCCTCCGCGTCTTCAGCCCTCCGAAATCCTCAGCGACAGGCGCGCCCGAGGTGTATCCCTTCACAATCTCGAAACTTATGAAAGCCAAAATCGCAAGGACGAGAAACACCGTCAGAAATCCCAGGTAGATCACGCTTCCGGCGAACATCGACGCCATCAGCATGTGCAGAAACGCCAGCAGTCCCAAATAGAGATAGTCCCGCCCTGTCTCGGCGATCACCAGCTTCAGCGCCGTGAAGAAGAACAGCATCCGCATCGTCGCCGGAATGAACTTTTCCAATGCCCGGCCGTCGTCGCCGAACACTTCCCAGCAGTAGTAGCCCACGTAGAGAAGAGCCAGGACGGAAGCCACCCGCCGCGGAAACTTCACGCGAATGACACCGAAGGTGACCAGCAGCCGAAACACCAGCGCCGCCGCGAAGACGCCGAAAAACACCGCGTCCACTCGCCCCGCGAGCGCGACCGTAGCGAAGCCGACCGAGACGAGCAACAGCAGCGAAGCCTCGAAGACCCGCCCGACATGCACCGCGGATGCCGCCGGTGGCGCGTTCATGCCATGATTGTATCCACTGCGATGGGACAATCCGTGCAACGAAGCATTCTTGTTTTCATCCTCGGCGTCTGGTGCGGCGTCTCCGTATTCATGTGGTTCGTCGCGACACGCAACTTCGCGGTTGCACGCGCGCTCCAGGAGACCCCCGCCGCGGGCTTCGAACAGGTCACGGCCGCACTTGACGCCGAAGCCATTCGCCTGACGACCCGCCACCAGGCATCCGAGGTCAATCGCCTCTTCTTCGACGCCTGGGGCCTCGTTCAAATCCCCATCGCCTTAATCGCCTTCACCCTGGCGTGGAGGGCAGGCGCGGGCCGCGCAGTGTTGCTGCTCGTCGGGCTGATGTTGGTGATCGTCCTCGGCCTGCAACTCTACGTCGTCCCGGAGACAATCCGGCTCGGACGCATCCTCGATTTCATCCCGCGGGACCCGCCGCCTCCTGAAGACGCGCCTTTCTGGCGGTTACACCACACCTATACGGGTCTGGACATGCTCAAGTTTGTCCTGGGCTTGGCCGCTACGGGCACACTGGCATGGGGCTCCCGCCGTGCTGGCGAGTAGCTTGCTGTAGGCCGGCAAAAAGGGGCCAAAGAGTGCCGCCTTGGGCCTTACGGCGCTCTCGATCGATCCAGCGCCGACCCGCTACCTTCCGCATACTACCTATGCCCTTGAGGTCGTAGTACTTCAGTCCATTTTTTTTAAGACCAAGGTACTGATTGACTATCACGCCAAAGCGGGGGAGAATACTACCAACGACAGACCTCTTCAGGAGACTCCGTTCTGAAATCAGGACGGCATCTCGAATCCGTCAATCCCCGGCACGGATGTACTGAGAGGTTCCGGCACCTTCCCGCATAGGCCGGAACGCGCCGGGGGTAAAATTGATGCTGATGCAACCGCGCCCTCATGCCAGGGACGAAAATTCCCGCGCGCCAGTTGCTGCGAGCCCACAGACCGACGGGTCCAGTCGGCGGAACCGGAAGGGCCTCGCCCTGGCCGACCTGCTTAAGCCCTCTCTGACGGATTGGATCTTTGTCACGATGCTTGCCTGGCTCTTCTTCGGAGCCGCCGCCGCGACTTCGCTCCTGACCGACGGAGATACGGGCTGGCATATCCGCACAGGGGAGTACGTCCTCGCCACGGCGGATTTCCCTCGCCAGGACCTGTTCTCGTTCACCATGGAGGGCCGCACCTGGTTCGCGTGGGAATGGCTCGCGGACGTGATCTTCGCTCTCGTCCATCAGGTCGCGGGGCTCAAGGGCGTGTCCTTTCTGGGCGGAGTGGTGATTGCAGCGACCGCGGCGGCCTTGTTCCGGTACATGATGTGGCTCGAGGTGAACATCCTGCTAGCGCTGGTGAGTATGTTTCTCGCCTGCTCGGCGTCAACGCTGCACTGGCTTTCGCGGCCCCACATGTACACCTGGGGATTACTCCTCTTGACGGTATGGCTGCTCGAGGCGGATCGACGTCAACCGAGCCGCCGGGTTTACTGGCTCATTCCCCTCGGCATCGTATGGACGAACCTGCATGGCGGCTTCGTTGCGTTGCTCGTGACATTGGCGATCTACACCGTCGGCGGCGCGGCGGAGGAGCTTTTAACCCGGTATCAGTCCGCGCGGAAGTGGTCATGGCAGTTGCCCGCCACACTCAAGAGATACGGCCTGCTACTCATGTTGTGCTCCGCAGGAACCATTATTAATCCTTATACTTACGAGCTGCACAGTCATATTTTCCATTACCTTGGTTCGGACTTCATTCTCGACAATGTCCTGGAGTTTCAATCGCCGAGTTTCCGCGGTGAGAGCATGCTTGTGTTTGAGGGATTCCTCGTCCTGGGGGCGCTGCTCGCCGCCCGATTGCTGTGGCGAAAGCAGATAACTTCAGCGCTGCTTCTGCTCGCTTGGGCGCATGCCTCGTTGACATCGGTTCGACACATGCCGCTGTATATGATCGTGGCCGTTCCGATCGTGACGCGGGAACTGACGCTATTGTTCGAGGAGTATGCCGATCGAGGTAACTCGTGGCTCGAAGCGATTCGTGAGATGGCGCGTGACTATAGCGGCGCCTCGTCTTCTGAAAGAGGACCGTTTGTCATAAGCTTGCTCGGCATAACCGGCATGATCGCTCTCGGGTTGATTCTCAACGCGCGTGCCGGTCAGGCCAATTGGACGGCGGAGTTTCCCAGATCACGGTTTCCCGCTCTGGCCTGCGACAACCTCCGCGAACAACTGCGCGGACACCGCGTGCTGAGCACCGACCAATGGGGTGACTATCTGATTTACCGCTTCTACCCCGATGCGTCGGTATTCATCGACGGTCGCAGTGACTTCTACGACCCGGCCGTGCGCAATGACTATGTCGATCTGCTCGGGGCGCACTGGGGGTGGAAGCAAGTGCTCGAGAAATACCGCTTCGACCGTGCTTTGATTCCAGTATCATGGTCACTTGCGGCGGCACTAAAACTAAACCCGGATTGGCGCCTCCTCTATGACGATGGTACTGCGCTCTTCTTCGAAAGGATACCCTAGAAGATGGAGAGCCTCATGGCCGGGAGAGATCACAGGGGCCGCCCAGGCGTGGCACAGGAAGTAATTGATACAAAAGCTCTTAGAGGCGACAATCAAAAGTGCCTTAAGGAGTCCCATCAGACGTCTCAGTATGTTAACTTAGGCCGTATTAAGTGACGATACCGCTCAAAACGCTGGGTTCTGTGAATACCGGACGGGTCTACGATGGTATATTCCTCAAGTGGGGTATCCACTTCATTCAGGTACACCCTATGGGTTGTGGCCTCGCGGCTCCGGAACAGGAATGTGAGATTGCGAGAATCGTGCGAGTGGCCGCCAAGCCGACCCACACGCGAATTCATTGCGGTGGCAGCCTTCGGGCGGCAACTCCGAGAATCGGACGCGCTACGCAGCCCCACGCCGCGCCAGAGCAGTAACCTCGGGATTCGCTTCTTGGTAGATGCTTTCGCGCGACCACAACATCTTGTGGCTGCCTGAGTCAAATGGATACCCCACTTTCCTCAAAAGACAGGTGGTTAAAGGTCTATTTGAGCCGAGCGAACTGGTCTCGGGTTTGGCAGGCAGCGGCCGTGTTGAGTACCTCTCCCGGGCGCGAGTGTCGGGAACTATGAAAACCGTATGAACGGGCAGTTGGCATTGTGCGTTTTAGTGGCGGTCCTGGCCAGTGGCGAGGACATCTGGCGAAGGCGCGTCTCCAACTATGTCACCCTGGGCGCATTCGTCGCGGGTGTGGCACTCCAGACGTATCTCGGTGGCCTGTCCGGTTTGGGCGACTCCTTGCTCGGCGGCCTTTATGGATTCGCGGTGTTTCTAGTGTTTTTCTTGTTGGGTGGCATGGGCGGTGGCGACATCAAGCTGATGGCTGCGTTCGGGGCGATTCTGGGCGGCGAGAAGATTCTGCTGGCGGCCGTGCTGACCGGGATACTTGGCGCCATCTTCGCCCTGTTCTATCTTGTCGTGGTGAAGCTCTCGCGGTTCGCGCGGCCTCACAAAGTCGACCCGGATGCCCCGCCCGCCCGCAAGACGATGATCCCCTACGCTCCTGCTATCAGCCTGGGCGTCCTTTTGGCTCTCGTACCTGAGATGAAATTTCTTGACTGAGGATGAACTATGGACAAGCGTCTCGTAACCGTAATCCTGATGGCAGTAGCTGTTGCACTCGTCATCACAGCGATCTTCTACCAAATCACCGTGGGCCGTAGACCTCTTGACCAGGATTTCCATTTTGGCCCTGGCACGGTGAAAGTATACACCCGCGCTGCCCCGAAGACCACGTCTTTCCGCGCTGAACCCTGCACATCACCTCCGGCGGCAGGCCCCAAAGCCCGTCCGTCCGCTCACAGACGTTGATGGAGCGGGCTGAACGGCACACCGGCCGACACTGCTCCCTGCGAAGCCTTTTCGGAGCTAAAAACTGTTGATCCTCGTCCAGGTAACGCTACCCGCTCGGCAGCCGCAGCGCCCAGATCCTGTGCAGCATGTCACCGAACAGCCGCCGGTTCAGATGCCCCTCGGCCAGCAGCAACCAGTAGTAGCGCGCGTGCTTGACCAGCCGGCCGCCGGTCTTCATCAGCCGCTGCTGCAAGCTCGTGAGCGACCAACTCTTGATCCTGTTCGGCAGTCCGAGCCGCCGCCACAAGTTGCCCAGGTTGTAGGCCAGCACGCTGAGTTGCAGTCGCACTTCGTTGGCCCGAAAGCGATGGCACGAAAGCCGCGTCCAGTGCGTGGCCTGTTTGCCTTCTTTAATCCATTGCTCGGCCGTGCCGCGCTTGTTGTAGAAGCGCACCACCGACCGGCTTGGCAAGCTCATGTTGGTCACGATAAATCCGACCCGCGGGAACAGCTCACCGAGATGATGCTCGACCTTGGCCACGATGCGTCGCGGCTTGGACCAACTCTCCGCCTGATAGCGGAAGCTCTTGTAGCGCACCAAGGGCTTGCGACCCGGCCTGCCCGGCGGGCGAAACAAGATGTCTTCGATCGCCAATTCCAAGCTCTTGTTGGCCGGAATGCGAATGGCGTACTGCACTCCGCGTTCCTCCGAAAACTCATAAATCTCCGGCTTGGCAAAGGCCGCATCGCCCCGGAAGGTGACCTGTTTGCCCACAGCCTGTTGGCGCTTGATCTCGGGCAGCAGCAACTCCTTCCAGTCCTCAGCGCTGTGCACGTTGCCTGGACGCAGCTTCGCCGCCAGGCAATCCCCATGCTGGTTGAACAACAACAGCGGGTGGTAGCAGACCGACTCGAAATGGCCGTTGTAGGCGCTGCCCTCTTGCTGGCCGTGGACAGGGCTTTCGGTCGAATCCATGTCGAGCACGACGCGCTCGGAGTCGTCTTGCGTCTCGGCTTGCGCCACCAGCTCGCGGTTCACAGCCATCAGCCCCAGCAAGTTCTCCTCGCTCGCCAGCATCTCCGTCTCGAAGCTCTGCAGTCGCGAGGTCAGTGCCCCGCCGCGATCCCAGTTCCTCTTCGAGCCGATCAAGCGAAACGTCGGGTCAGCCGACACTCGGACGGCGTCATTGAGGTCCTCGTAGCCTGCCAGCCGAGAGTAGACTGACTGCCGCAGCAGATCGGCCAGCGGGAACTTCTTGTTCAAGCCTTGCCGTGGGTCACTGAGGTGTTCGTCGATCAGCTTCCCGAGTCCGAGTCGCTCGTCCAGCTCGCGGACCAGGATCAGCCCGCCGTCGGAAGTGACACGCGATCCTTGGAAATCGACTTTCAATAAGCCGTTGAAGCTTAGCTGGAACGGTTTGTTTTCTTTTCCACCCATTGGGTGTTGATCTCCTCAGCGCCTTGAGTGCTTTCCAACCCGCATAAATAAAGGCGTCCGAGGCCACCCGATGGTTAGCAGAATCGAAACTAAAGTGGGAATCCGGGCTTGAGGCCCAAGTTCCCACTCGCGAGCTTGTCGTCGCGAAGGGTGAAATGCCAATGGGCTCGGTCCTCACGGCGGACAATGTCCGCGTGATCGACTTCCCCGAACAAGCCTTCCCTGACGGAGGCTTCAGCGACCCCGAGGAGGTCGTCGACCGTACGGTCATGCAGCACATCCTCATCAACGAACCGATCTTGAGCGGCAAGGTCACCGACAAGGGTGCGGGCTACGGCCTGGCCCCGCTCATTCCCGAGGGCCAACGCGCCATGGCGATCGCGGTGAACCAGGTCAGCGGCGTATCGGGCTACATTTTGCCCGGGTCGACCGTCGATATCCTTCTCACTGGCTCGCCTCCGGGGCAAGGGGACCGCATGACCACCACGGTTCTCGAAAAAGTGACCATTCTCTCGACCGGTCACCAACAGCGACCCGATGCCAGCGGCCAACCCCAGAACGTACCTGTTGTCAACGTCCTCGTCACGCCGGAGCAGGCTGAACTGCTGACCCTGGCGACGCGCGAGGGCAGCGTGCAACTCATTCTGCGGAATCCGATCGACGAAGATGAGTCGGCCGACGATCGGCCCGGCGTCCGCACCAGAGATCTTTACGGCAAAACTCGGCCTGAACCCCCAGCCCGAGGTCCCCGTCCCCGGCCTCGTGTCGTGGTCCGGACCGCCCCGCCCCCGCCGCCGCCCCCGCCGGTGACGGTAGAAATGATTCGCGGTAACACCCGCTCGGTAGAAACTTTAGCCAACACGTCGAACTGAGTCCGAGAACAACAAAGACTGAGAGCAAGAGTCAGATAAGAAAAGGTGTTCGTATGTCAACCTGTCCCCCTGCACTGACACCCACTTCGAGCAATGATCGAAACACAACCCGGGTGAACTATCAAGCCTATCTCGCGAGAGTGATCGCGATTTGTTTGGCCGCTTTACTGTGGACCTTTCCGGCCGAGGCCGCCCCGGACGGCGCCGGGGATGAGATTCCCCTCACTGTAGGGCGGTCGGTCGTTCTGGACCATCCCGACGAGATTACGAGGATTTCGATCACCGATCCCGGTATCGTGGATGCCGTTCCCATCTCGACGCGTGAGATTCTACTCAACGCCAAGGCGGCGGGCGTTTCGACGCTGATCATTTGGTCCAAGTCGGGAGAGCGTAACTTCTTCTCTATCAATGTGACGCCAAACCTGGAACAGATCCAGGAGCATCTCGTCATGGCGTTCCCCGGAGAAGACATTCGGGTCAACAGCAGCCGGGGCATAACGACGCTCGATGGCCGCGTTTCGGCGCCCGATGTTGTCGATCGGGCCATCGCGATGGTGTCCGGAGCATCCGGCGGCGCGGTCGTCAACAATTTGATCCTGCCGCCGCCGCCGCCCGACCGTCAGATCCTCATCAAGGTACGTTTCGCCGAGCTGCAGCGTTCCGCATCGGCTGATTTTGCCGTGAATCTCATTAGCACCGGCGCGGCCAACACCCCCGCGGCCACGAGCACACAGCAATTTGCCCCTCCGTCCGGCGCCAACGTAGGCGGCGTTATCGGAGCGCCACTCCAGGGATCATCGACCCAGTTTACCGTGTCCGATCTTCTGAACGTTTTCGCCTTTCGGCCGGACTTGAATCTGGGTGCGTTTATCAAGGCCTTGCAGTCCAAGAGTCTGATTCAAATCCTCGCTGAACCCAACTTGGTGACGACCTCCGGCAAGGAAGCACGCTTCCTGGTCGGCGGCGAGTTTCCGATCCCCATCCTCCAGGGTGGCGCGGGTGCGGGCGCGGTGACCATTCAGTTCCGCGAGTTCGGTATCCGTATCGAGTTCCTGCCGGAGCTGACAGAGAGTGGTTCCATCAAGATGCAAATCACTCCTGCGGTGAGCGCTCTCGATTTCGCGAATGCCGTGACTTTTTCAGGCTTTCTGATCCCGGCTCTGTCGACGCGCCGGATCCAGACGGAGGTCGAATTGATGCCGGGCCAGAGTTTCGCGATCGGCGGCCTGATTGACAACCGGGTTCAGGACACGGTCAACCGGGTTCCCGGTTTGGCGCACATTCCTCTCCTCGGCAAGATTTTCAAAAGCCGGCTGAGAAGCAAGAACACGACCGAACTTTTGGTTCTCGTCACCCCCGAATTTCCCGAGGTGTATGAAGCGGGAGACGAATTGCCGGAGCTCTTGATGCCATCCGACTTCCTGCCGCCGGTCACCGAAGACTGGATCAAGTGGAAGAACTGATGGAGGCCCGCGCTAAGAAATAGAAGGATGTTATGGCGGAAAACGAATTCCAGCATCACACCGAATTGGCAGCGGTCCTGCTCTGCCCCAACCGGCCGCTCGCCGCCGAGTTCGAGTCCGCGATCCCGGATAAACGTGCCTTCAAGGTCATCGCCGACGTCAAGGACTATCCTTCCCCCCAAACATTGGAAACGCGCTTGCGGCAAGCCCAGCCCGACGTTGTTCTGCTCGACCTCGGCAGTGACAACGATAAGGCGATCGAATTGATCTCCGGCGTCGGCGCCATGCGCCCCGCCATCTACGTTGTGGGCCTCCATAGCACAAACGATGCCGCGCTCATCATTCGATCTTTGCGGGCCGGCGCCACCGAATTCCTCTGTTCGCCTTTTGACCTTGATTCTGTGTCAACAGTTATCGCCCGACTTCTCCGTTTGAGGGACTCGGCCGACACAACGCCTCGTGAACGCGGCAAGATGTTTGCCTTCGGCGGCTCTAAAGCCGGGCAGGGCGTGACGACAATCGCGTACAACACGGCCTACGGTCTCTCCCAGGAAGGCAAGAATAAAGTACTTCTCGTGGACTTGGACGTGGCGGCGGGGACAGTATCGTTCGCGCTACGCGTTACCCATCACTACAGCGTACTTGACGCGCTCCGTCATGCCGACAAACTCGATAAGGCGCTCTGGTCGGCATTGATCAGCACCCGGGATAGTGTGGATTTGCTGTTGGCTCCCGAAAAACCAGAGACGGCGGGCATCGAAGCGCACCGTATCAGCGAGGTGCTTGAGTTTGCAAGGGGAGAGTATCAGTTCGTTGTCGTGGACCTGCCGTCGATTTACGACCGCATGGCCCAGGCGATGCTGGGTGACGCCGACCATGTCTATCTGGTTTCCAACCCCGAATTGCCGTCCCTTCATCTGACTCGCAAGTCACTGAACTACATCGAGCAGATGGGACTGCCCCGCGAACAGTTGTCTCTCCTGGTCAATCGCATGCACCGCCGACAGGAGCTCACCACGCAGGATATTGAGAAGGTTTTCAACTTTCCTGTTCGATTCGTATTTCCCGAGGATCACGCGTCGACTCATCGCGCTCTCACCGCGGGCAAGCCGATCGCGCCGAATTGCGATCTCGGGAAGGGTACGCGCGCTTTCGCGAGGTCGATTGCGCCCCCTGACAAGGAAGACAAGAAGAAAGGCGCCGTAGGTATGAAACTCACGGCGCTGCTGTCAAACGGTTGAGTTGAGAAGGAATAAAGGGCTGAAACAGGGATGCAGATTTCGCAAGAGTTGAGTCGGAGCGACGGCTGGGAAGATCGCATTCGGCGCGCCACCATGCGCAGCCGAATGACCCTGAATCCCGAGTACCAGGAACTGAAATTCAAGCTCCACCGCCGGTTGCTCGACAAGATCAACCTGGAGGCCCTCGCCTCTATAGAAAACCAGAAGGTGCGAGCCGAAGTTCGCAGCGCCCTGATGGCGCTCATCGACGAGGAGTCGACCCTGCTGAGCTCGTTGGAGCGTCAGCAGATTTGCGACGAGGTTCTGGACGAGGTATTTGGCCTGGGCCCGCTCGAACCGCTTCTGCAAGACCCGACGATCAGCGATATTCTCGTCAATACTCACAAGCAGGTCTATGTCGAGCGTAAGGGTCAACTTGAGCTGACGAACGTTACGTTCAAGGACGATGGCCACCTACTTCGGATCATCGACAAGATCGTGTCGCAGGTAGGCCGACGTGTCGACGAATCGTCTCCGATGGTGGACGCGCGCCTTTCGGACGGATCGCGTGTCAACGCGATTATCTGCCCCCTCGCTGTCGACGGTCCGCTTCTGTCCATTCGCCGTTTCGGGACCGACAAGCTCATGCCGGATGACTTGGTCGCGAGCCTGGCTCTGACCCAGGGAATGATGGAGTTGCTGAAGGCTTGCGTCCGCTCTCGCCTCAATGTGGTCGTCTCGGGAGGCACCGGCTCCGGGAAGACGACAATGCTGAACGCGTTGTCAGCGTTCATCTCTCCCAGGGAACGCGTCGTCACCATTGAAGACGCCGCCGAGCTGCAGCTCAAACAACCACACGTTGTCCGGCTCGAAACGCGCCCTCCGAACCTCGAAGGAGAGGGCGCTGTCCGTCAGAGAGAGCTGCTTATCAACTCGCTACGTATGCGTCCCGACCGCATCGTTATCGGAGAGTGTCGCGGCGAAGAAGCCCTCGACATGCTGCAGGCAATGAACACCGGTCACGATGGCTCGATGACGACGGTCCACGCCAACTCGCCGCGAGACGTGATCTCGCGTCTCGAAGTGATGATCACCCTTGGCACAACCTCCATGCCGATCATCGCCATCCGGGGGCAGATCGCATCGGCGGTGGACTTAGTCGTGCAAGTGGAGCGTTTCAGCGACGGCACACGCCGTTGCCGCAGTATCACCGAGGTGACGAGCATGGAGGGCGATATGGTTATGCTCCAGGACCTGTTCGTTTTCGAGAAGCTCGGTATGTCCGCGGAGGGCAAGGTCTTGGGCCGGTTCGCCGCTACTGGTATCCGGCCGCGATTCTACGAGAAGTTACAAGCTGCGGGTAATCGTCTGGAAGCGGAAGTGTTCGAGGAGTTAGTCGAAGTAGCGGAATAGAGGTCGCCATGCAATTTATCGTCTTTTTCCTGATCCTGTCGCTCGCTGTCGTGTTCACGATTGTGCTTGCCAACAACGTCATGCGCAAGCGCGATGTCGACCAGATGAGAGATCTCGTCTCGGGAAAAGATCCGGCGCAAGTCAAGGCAGGCCAGAAATCGCTCATGAAAGAGGACGCCCCGCCGACTCGAGAACGGGTCGCCAAAGCCGTTCTCGGTCAAAGCCTCAACCAGCGCTTAAGAAACTTCATCGAGCAAGCTGGTGTCGATTGGGACCCGGCTCGGACCGTTTTCATGTCCCTCATCCTCGCCGTGCTCGGCTTCAACCTCTTCTGGTATGTCATACCACGGGGTCAGCCCATTTCGTTCTTTGGGGTCCTGGCCGGAGGCGGTGGCCCGTTCTTGTTTATCCACCTGCGTCGTAGGACCCGCCTCCGCAAGTTCGAGGAGCAGTTTCCCGACGCGTTGGAATTCGCCTCGCGCGCTATGAGATCGGGGCACGCCTTTTCGGTTTCTCTCGAAATGCTTCACAAGGAATATGCTCCGCCTCTTGGATCGGAATTCCAGCGCGCTTTCGAAGAACAAAACCTCGGTCTGCCTCTGGAGGTCGCATTGGAGCGGCTGGGGACACGAGTTCCTCTGCTCGACGTCCAGTTCTTCGTTTCCGCTGTTCTACTCCAGAAACGAACCGGTGGCAACCTGGCCGGCTTGCTCGATAACCTGGCCTATCTGATTCGCGAACGCTTCAAACTCCGTGGCCGAATCCGCGCTGTCAGCGCCCACGGGCGAATCTCGGGGTTGGTGTTGTCGATGATTCCCCTGGTCGTCGCCTTGATGATGTTCTTTACGAACCCTGAATACATCCTCTTCTTTCTCGATGATCCCGACGGGAAGATCATGTTGGTGGTTTGTATCTTCCTGCAGCTCCTTGGATTCATTTCCATAAGGAAGATTGTTGACATCGGAGTCTAAAGATGAGCGCACTCGTCCTTTCAATATTACTGTTCTTCATCATTTCCCTGCTCATGGGCGTAGTGGGCTTTAAGTTCTGGGTGCAGCCTAAGGCGGCCCTCGAACGAGTTGTGGGCGAGGTCGAACTCGGGCACCACGAGGTCCGTCACCCGAGCTTGAGCTTTCGCGAGCTGCTGCACAAAATCGGCAGCTCCATCCCACAGAATCCGACCGATGTCACCATCCACCATCGCCGTTTGATCACCGCCGGCTACCGTGGGCCCCATGCGCTCAAAGTGCTCTACGGCATCAAGGCGAGCCTTGCCTTGACATTGACCCTGCTGAGCACGAGCTTGATTTTCGGGTTCGACGTCCAGAGCGAGCTGTCACTCTTTCAGATTATCGCCGCCTTCTTTGTGGGCTGGAGTCTGCCGAACTTCGTGGTCGCCCGAATCGCTGCGCGGCGGCAGAAGCGTCTCCGTAAGGCACTGCCGAACGCACTCGATATGCTCGTCATTTGCGTCGAGTCGGGCCTGGGTCTCGACCAGGCGCTGATGCAGGTCGCCAAGGAGTTGCACACCGCACACCCGGAGATCAGCGATGAGTTCTCCATTCTCAACCTCGAGATGCGCGCCGGAAAACGGCGGGCCGACGCATTACACCACCTCGGCGACCGCACCGATGTTGAGGAAATTAAGAAACTCGTGAGCGTGCTTGTCCAGGCCGACCGTTTCGGCACGAGCATCTCCCAGACCTTGCGAAACTTCTCCGACTTCGTACGAGTTCAGATGCGCCAGGAAGCCGAAGAGAAGGCTGCGAAGATCGGCGTCAAGCTTGTGTTTCCGATCTTCTTTTTCATTCTTCCGTCCCTCTTCGTTGTGACGGTTGGACCTATGATTGTGCGCGTGACGCGAGACTTTTTGCCGACCTTGATCGGCACTTACTGAGTCCCGCATAATATAGAGTAACCTTTTGTAATGGAGCGACGTCTTTTGGATATGGGTTTTCCAAAAGGCGTGAAGCGAGACTTTGCGGCGCTGGAGAAGCGGCGCATTGAGGCGGTGCGGCTGGTCGTGAAAGAAGGACTGAGCCAAGCCGAGGCGGCGCGTAGAGTCCAAGCCGCCCAACAAAGCGTCAGCGGCTGGGTACAGCGTTACCGCGAAGACGGCCGCGCCGGGTTGGCCAAAGCCGGCCGCGCCGGCCGCAAGCCGTTGCTGAGCACCGCGCAGCTCGCCGAGCTGGAAGGGCTGCTGCTCGAAGGACCCGAAGCGCACGGCTTCCCGACGCCGCTGTGGAGCTGTCCGCGGGTGGCGCGGTTGATCCGCGACCGTTTCGGGGTGCGCTACCACGAAGGCCACGTCTGGAAGCTGCTGCGGGCACTCCACTGGAGCCCGCAACGGCCGGTCGGCAAGGCCCGCGAGCGCAACGAGGAAGCGATCCGCGCCTGGAAGAAACAGACCTGGCCCGCCATTAAAAAAAAGCCCAAAAACAGGGCCGCACGATCGTCTTCATCGACGAAAGCGGACTGAGCCAGAAGCCACATCGCTGCCGTACTTGGGCGCCGCGCGGGCAGACGCCCGTACTGCAGTTCAACTTCAACTGGAAGAAGCTCTCGGCGGCGGCCGGAATCACTTTCCACAACTTCTATTTCCGTCTCTATCCCGACGCCATCCGCGGTCCCGAGGTGATCGATTTCCTCAAGGCGCTGCTGCGCCACATACAACGTCCGTTGCTGATCGTGTGGGATCGCTTGCCGGCGCATCGCAGCGCGTTGGTGCGCGAGTTCATCGCGTTGTCGCAGGGCCACATCGAGACCGAGTACTTGCCGGGCTACGCCCCGGAGCTGAATCCGGTGGAATACATCTGGGCCTACTGGAAGCAGCACGAGTTGCCCAACGTCTGCCCCAACGACTACTGGGAGCTCGACGAGCGGGCACGCACGACCTTGCGCCGCATGCGCCGCAAACGGCGCTTGATCGCCGCCTTTTGGAAGCAATCTTCTTTGTCGTTCGATTAACTGAATATTATGCGGGACTCAGTAGATGAAAAGCGGATGACGATGAGTCATCCCCCGAGGAGATAGTAACCAGGATTTCCATTTTGGCCCTGGCACGGTGAAAGTATACACCCGCGCTGCCCCGAAGACCACGTCTTTCCGCGCTGAACCCTGCACATCACCTCCGGCGGCAGGCCCCAAAGCCCGTCCGTCCGCTCACAGACGTTGATGGAGCGGGCTGAACGGCACACCGGCCGACACTGCTCCCTGCGAAGCCTTTTCGGAGCTAAAAACTGTTGATCCTCGTCCAGGTAACGCTACCCGCTCGGCAGCGGCAGCGCCCAGATCCTGTGCAGCATGTCACCGAACAGCCGCCGGTTCAGATGCCCCTCGGCCAGCAGCAACCAGTAGTAGCGCGCGTGCTTGACCAGCCGGCCGCCGGTCTTCATCAGCCGCTGCTGCAAGCTCGTGAGCGACCAACTCTTGATCCTGTTCGGCAGTCCGAGCCGCCGCCACAAGTTGCCCAGGTTGTAGGCCAGCACGCTGAGTTGCAGTCGCACTTCGTTGGCCCGAAAGCGATGGCACGAAAGCCGCGTCCAGTGCGTGGCCTGTTTGCCTTCTTTAATCCATTGCTCGGCCGTGCCGCGCTTGTTGTAGAAGCGCACCACCGACCGGCTTGGCAAGCTCATGTTGGTCACGATAAATCCGACCCGCGGGAACAGCTCACCGAGATGATGCTCGACCTTGGCCACGATGCGTCGCGGCTTGGACCAACTCTCCGCCTGATAGCGGAAGCTCTTGTAGCGCACCAAGGGCTTGCGACCCGGCCTGCCCGGCGGGCGAAACAAGATGTCTTCGATCGCCAATTCCAAGCTCTTGTTGGCCGGAATGCGAATGGCGTACTGCACTCCGCGTTCCTCCGAAAACTCATAAATCTCCGGCTTGGCAAAGGCCGCATCGCCCCGGAAGGTGACCTGTTTGCCCACAGCCTGTTGGCGCTTGATCTCGGGCAGCAGCAACTCCTTCCAGTCCTCAGCGCTGTGCACGTTGCCTGGACGCAGCTTCGCCGCCAGGCAATCCCCATGCTGGTTGAACAACAACAGCGGGTGGTAGCAGACCGACTCGAAATGGCCGTTGTAGGCGCTGCCCTCTTGCTGGCCGTGGACAGGGCTTTCGGTCGAATCCATGTCGAGCACGACGCGCTCGGAGTCGTCTTGCGTCTCGGCTTGCGCCACCAGCTCGCGGTTCACAGCCATCAGCCCCAGCAAGTTCTCCTCGCTCGCCAGCATCTCCGTCTCGAAGCTCTGCAGTCGCGAGGTCAGTGCCCCGCCGCGATCCCAGTTCCTCTTCGAGCCGATCAAGCGAAACGTCGGGTCAGCCGACACTCGGACGGCGTCATTGAGGTCCTCGTAGCCTGCCAGCCGAGAGTAGACTGACTGCCGCAGCAGATCGGCCAGCGGGAACTTCTTGTTCAAGCCTTGCCGTGGGTCACTGAGGTGTTCGTCGATCAGCTTCCCGAGTCCGAGTCGCTCGTCCAGCTCGCGGACCAGGATCAGCCCGCCGTCGGAAGTGACACGCGATCCTTGGAAATCGACTTTCAATAAGCCGTTGAAGCTTAGCTGGAACGGTTTGTTTTCTTTTTCACCCATTGGGTGTTGATCTCCTCAGCGCCTTGAGTGCTTTCCAACCCGCATAAATAAAGGCGTCCGAGGCCACCCGATGGTTAGCAGAATCGAAACTAAAGTGGGAATCCGGGAGTAATGGATCCGTCAACGATACGAATTATCTGCGGCGTTTTAGCGATTGTCTTGCTGGCAGTGGTCGTCATGCGCCGCCGCCAGCGCGCACAGCAGTAAAACAGCAATGGGATCTCCTCTCCATGCTTGTCGGTCTAGGCCGTCTCGAGCGTCAAGGGAGACCACGAAAGAAGCAAGTACATGAAACAAGGCAGCAACGGTCTTCCCCCGGAAACCGCGACAGCCAGGCCGACGAGAGCGCCCCTCGATCTTGTACGTTCCGTCGGCCAAACGATGAGGTGATGAAGGTGTCTATGAGCAGCGAAACAAAAAGTGAAAAGAAGCCATTCCTGGTACGGGCTTTCGCGGTTGTCATCTGGGGTCTGTTGTTCGGTACCTACCTTCAGGTCGGGTACTCCCAGTCCCCGATTAGCGGAGACCCAACGGCGTTCGGAGAAGTCATCCCGCTGCCGGGTCACATCAACGAACTCATTCTCGACGAGGCCCGGGGACAGATGTACGCCGGAAACTTCAGCGCCGGCCGTGTCGAAGTTGTGTCCATGACGAGCAATCAACGGATCGGCTCGTTTCTTTCGGACACGAGTCCGTCGGCCTTGTCCGCGATGGCGATGAGCGCGGACGGTCAGTATCTCGTCGTCACCAACGTACCCGCCACACCCGCGCCCGCGCTCTCCGGCATCACCGTCATCAATCTCAACGATCCAGCCGACCGCCGCCACTATACTATGGCCGAGCAGCCCCTGGCACTTGCATTCGCGATCAACGGCGAGGCGCTCGTCATCACGACAACCAAATTGCAGATTTTCGACCCGGTTGACGGCAGCCTCAGAGACATTTTCGAGTTGGAGGGTTCGCCCGACCCGGTTGCCGTGCCGGTGCCCTTCCCCACCCTGCCGCGAGAACTGACCGCGGCCAACGCTACCTCGTCCAGGGACTACAGGTATATCTATGGCACAACGAATGCCTTCGTTTTTTCGTATGACATCGCCGGGCGATTGGGTTTTCTAACAATACGGCCCAACGACAGCCTGGTCGCGAGTCCATCGTTCCAGCAAGTAAGCGCGGCGGATGACGGCTCGTACTTTCTGGCCGGTCAGTTGCTCTTCGATAATCGCATGACCGTCATGGCGGACTCCCCCGCGGCCCTCGGTGAGCGTGCCGGCCCCCTGTTTGGCGGACACGTGATTGATAGTGAGATCGAAACCGTATACGCCTCATTCGACGACCCGGCCGACTTGGGCGGCGGGCGTCAGCCAGGCGCCTTTCTGCTGGTCATGGATGCGGATAACCTGTTCGTCCGCAAGCGGATCCGAATCGCGGAACAGATCCAAGGGCGCCTCGCTCTCACGGCCGACGGCAACCGCATGTACGGAGTGAGTGAATCAGGGCTGACCTACTTCCCACTCCACAATATCTCGGAGACGCCGCAAATCGACGTGCGCGCCGAAGATCGCCAGTTGCTTTTCGAGTTTAACTTCTGCAACCAGGAGCCGCAGACACGGACCTTGCGCCTCGATACCAACGATGGCGCTCCGGCCGAGTTCTTTCTCACCGCCACCCGCGCCGATGGAAGCATTGCAACCGGCATCAACTTCGAGCCGCACCAGGGCGTGGCGCCGGCCGACGTTCGCGTCACCGTAAGTTCCGCCGCGGTCGGGGCGCTCGAGGGCTCTGCTGAGTTCCAAATCAATATCGTCACGAACGCGGCGAACATCCCGCAGCCGGCGTCTATCTTCGCGAGTGTCCGCGACCTCGATCAGAAGGGTATCTTTCACGAATTCCCGGGGCAGTTCGTCGACATGGTCGCCGACCCCAACCGTGACCGTTTCTACGTATTGGATCAGCAGCGTTTCATGGTCCACATGTTCGACAGCGATAGCTTCCGGTTGCTTGGGAGTTTCCGTACTGGAAATACCCCAACCTGGATGACCCTCAATCACGACGGCAGTATGTTGGTCGTTGCGAATTCACGGGGCGAAACACTGTCATTCATCGACTTGAATGGCCTCCGCAAGTTCGGTGAGGTGCGTCTACCCTGGCGTAATCTCGGGGAAGGCCTCTATCCCATCAGCGTCGCCCAGGACAATAGTGGATTACTGATTGCCGCGCAAGCGCCCAGCGATGGGGGCCGTATCACCACTTACCGCCTCAACGAGTTCCGTACGCCTGAAACGTTGGGCATATTCCTGAATTCCATCGACCCCGCATCGGCCCTGCTGGCCATGCGCGATCGTTCCGGCATTCTCATCGCCTCCAGTGATGGCCGGACGGCCTTCTGGGAAGCACTCACCCGGCAGATCATCCTGGCGCGGAACGACTTCGGCGGATTGAGCGGCCCGGTCGGCACGGGTGACAACTTCTTCGTCATCGACAACCATCTGCTCAATAGCTCTCTGGTTCCGCAGCGAGACTTCGACGACGCCCGGCTTGGTCAAGAGGCAGCCGGATTCGTGATGCTCCCCGACGGTACCGGCGTCAGAACTCTGTCGCCCTTGAATGAAGTCGGCACCGGCCTCATCACGCGCTTCGATCCCGATGACCCGGGCCGTGTGATCAGTCCGACCCGCATGGTCGAGCCTGCGCGCTCCAACAGCGAGGTATTCCCATTCGTCCGCACCTTGGCGGTCATGCGCAACGGCAAACTCGCTTCGTTCGGTACGGCGGGCCTGCTGGAATTCCCCGCTGACTATGATGCCGCCAATCGCAACCCGCGAATTACGGCCATTGTCAATTCCGCAAACTTCAAGACTGACATCGCCTCGGGCGGACTCATCAGCATCTTTGGTGAGAATCTGTCTGAAGTGGAAGCCACCGCATCGGGTACGCCGCTACCGCTTTCTCTCGGCGGCGCCTGTATCACAGCCAACGGCCTTAGCCTGCCGCTACTCTATGTCTCGGACAATCAAATTAACGCCCAAATGAGTTTCGGCGTGGGCGGCGCAATCGCCGCTATTGTTCGGACCAACAGCGGGATCAGCGATATCTTCCTCACCAATGTTCGGTCGGCCGCCCCCGCGGTCTTCAGCGTACAAGGTCCCAACGAAGACCTTTTCGCGGCTGTTTTTCGACTCGAAAACAATCTTCTCGCGACCCTCTCCAACCCCATTCGCCGAAACGAGGTCGCCATCGCCTTTACGACCGGCTTCGGGTCCGTGACACCATTCCTCCTGGACGGCAATGCGGCTCCCGGCGATCCGCTCTCGATCACGAACGTCGACCCGATCGTAACCGTCGGTAACGCCCGCGCGCAAGTCCTGTTTTCCGGCTTGGCTCCCGGTTTCGTGGGCCTTTATCAGCTCAACTTCCTCGTGCCCTGGGGTGCGCCGCTGGGACTCCAGGTTCCGATCACGATCTCGGCCGGCGGCGTGACCGAGACGTTCTTCGTCAGGGTCATTGACCCTGAGTAGTGCTTTCTGACTGAGTGTGTTGTCCCCCACGACTCCATGACGCTCACGGAACACTTTGTACGTCGAAAGAAAACACAGAACCACTATGACAAGACTACGACAGCAAATCACCCTGGTCGCACTTCTCGGCCTGATGGCCGTTCCTCTTTCCGCCCAAGGGCGCTATGAACTAGGCGTCGTTGGGCTCATCACGAGCTACCAAAAGGTCGATGTCGTTGGACCCGAGCGCTCCGGCAAAGTCGGCCCCATCTTGGGCCCAGCCGTCGGTTTCGTTGTCGGCCAATCGATGGGCGACCGCTGGGGCGGTGAGTTCCGTTATATCTTCTTTCAGAACGACATCGAGCTGCAAGGCGGCGGAGAGTCCACCGAGTTCAGCGCCCAATCTCACGCCGTTCACTACGATGTTCTCTACTACTTCTCTGACCATGAGCAGACCGTGCGCCCCTACGTGGCCGCCGGCATTGGACTCAAGCACTACCGGGGTACCGGAGATGAGCAATCCTTCCAGCCCTTGAGCGACCTCGCACTGCTCACCAACACGAACCAAACCGTTCTGGCCGGTGACGTCGGTGTCGGAGTCAAAGTCAGAATCGGTGGCAACGCCCTGATCCGCTTTGAGTTCCGCGATTACATCACCAAGACACCCGACAAGATCATCGCCAATTCCATCGACTCGGACGTCGACGACCTCCTCCACCACTGGTCCCCGCTGTTCGGTATCAGTTGGACGTTCTGAGTCACCAGTCCCGCGAAGCACAAAGCAATCGCTGAGCCGAACACTCCGGAAAACCACGACGCTCACCGGGCGCATGCGGCCCGCTGCGGGAGCGACAAGACATTCGCGGTTCACGGACCGGCTCGGCGGTTCTTTGCGCTGGGCGAAAACTAGCGCCGCCGGGTGGAGCGCGGCGCCACTTCCTCAATGATTTCGTCATTCGACATCGGCGATCGTTGCCAGCTAAGTTGTTCCGCGGCGCCCGCCGCTTGAAAGCTTGCCTCCAACCAGTCGGTCGCGAAGCCGGCACTCACGTTGTGCAGAACCACCGGACCGCCGGCGAGCAGTGTCGCCGCCGCGCGAAAGTCTCCGGCTCTTCGTATCCCCGGCACGAAGAAGTGATTCACATATTCCCCATCCGACGCTGCGTAGAACTGCGCGATGTCAGCTACCAGTGCCACGTCGGAATCGCTAAGAGCGCGGGCAAAGACTGTCCAAACCCCCGCTCCGCTCATTCCAACCAGATTCACGACTTGCTGACCCGTTTCCTGACGGAGCGCCGCGATCGCCGTCAGAATGTCCTGCACCCGATTCGCATCATCAGTCCGATTGAACGTAGTAAAGTAACGCCGCTGCCGCTCTTCCGCCGGCATCTCGATCGTTGTCCGTGAGCGGCCGGTCTGGAAAGCATCAATACCCAACACCACCCCGCCTCGCGTCAACAAGTTCTGAACGAACCCGTCCCGGCTCTCCGAAGAGCTCAACACCCAGGCAACGCCTTCCGGGTGGACAACCAGCGTCGGCCGCACGGCCGGATTCGCGCGGCGCGGCTTAAGCAGAACCCCAGGCACCCGATCACCCTTTCCCTCTCGCCCGAGCACAAGCATGTTCCCGTTCGGCAGGGCCTCCAGCTCTTGAACCATCACCGCGTCCGGGGCCGGCGCTTCCACCATCAGCGCTAGGCTCAGGCGCTCCCGAAAAGCACGCTTCGCTTCGGCGAGAGAAGCTGAGTCCGAGGGTTTGAGGCTTTCCGTTTGCTTCTCCGCTTGCTCTGTCCACCACCGAGTCAAAGCGGTCTGATCGACTGCGTGCGAGGGTAACTGCCGATTCCAGAGACTCACCAAGCTGCTCAGGCCCCGCATGCTGATCCCGTGATCCCCAAGATCCTCCGGCAGCGTCCCCAGCGCCTTTTTCGCGAAGAATTGATACACCGCTTCCCTGCTCTGCTGGTTGTAGTTGTGCGGCGCGTCGATCTGCACCTGCTCGAGTTGCGACTCCGCATCGTAGAGCTCATAGATGCCGCGAACGGCCGGATACTCGTCGCTCGGCGTATTGCGCGTCCAATCGCCCGTCGCCGAAACCATCAACATCGGCCGAGGCGCCATCAACGCCGCGATCTCGACGTTATAGGTATCGATCCGCAAATTCGCCGCGTTCTCACAAACCGAGCCGCCTTGCATGATGCCCGAAATCATGTTCACGGGCGCCGAAAACCGCACCCGGTCATCCACCGCGCTCAGCATGAAAGTCTGCGTCCCGCCGCCCGACGCCCCTGTCGCTCCGATCCGCTGCGGATCGACATCCGACAACGTCAGCAGGAAGTCAACCGCGCGAATGCTATTCCAAGTCTGCAAGCCCAGCATCCCCAAACCCCACAACTGCTCGCGCGGCCCTTCAAAACCGTGAGGGAGTTGCGTCGTATCGTTGTACCCGATCATGTCGTAAGTCAGAACAACGTAACCCTGCTTGGCCAGACTAATGCCACGCGCGGGGACCGAACCCGCCTCCGAGTTTTCAAACCGGCCGTACCTCCAATGCCCGTGAGGTGAAACGATGCCCGGAAACGGCCCCCGCTTGCCTATAGGGCGGTACAAGTTTCCCCCCAGGAAGAATCCCGGCAGCGTCTCGATCAGCACCTTCTCGATCGAATAGTCGCCGTACTCGGTACGTCCGAACACTTGCGGATTCAGCGGTGTCTTGCGCGGCATCGGCAACAGTCCGGAAGCAAACAGCACTTGCTTGCGCAAAGACGCCGCTCGCTCCTTCCATGCCGCCAACGACTCATAGCGCGGCATCGAATACTGCATGTCGGTGTGGCGGATCAGGACCTTGCGCTGGTCCACATCGGGGATCTCGCCGGCCCAGGCGGACCCCAGCGAGAGACAAACAAGAAGAGACAGCAGTAGTCGGGGCATCGCGACCGATTGTATCTCAACACGGACGCAACGGGACGCGGTCCCGCTTATCGGTCCCTCTTATCGACGGCGGCGCAACATCGATATCCGGCTCGTTCCTACTCCGTCAGCGGGAGCCCCAAGTGCATCGTTACGAGCACTTCCGGTTTGGCCACGAATCCGGCCCGCAACGGGTCATTGTCCTTCAAATATTCCTGAATCGAGTCCTGAACGACGTCCAATACGTGGTCCAGCGAGGGCCCCTGGGCCGAAATCGGCAGGTCGAAACACTCGGCGAAGAAGCCGTCCTCCGCCGGCCGCACATAGACATAAACAACAGTCTTCAACCCTACCCACTCTCCTCCAGAAGCCCCCCAAGCATACCAACCCCGGCCAACCAAGCAACAGAGCCACGAGTGTCAACCCGTGGGCCCGCGCCGCCAGGCGCGGAAAACCCGAATCCCGCCACAACCATAGAGCCAAGGGCGTCAGCCTGCGCTGACCAACCGCAGAGGCATGTCGCCCCCCGGTCCTTTGGAAATCTCCGCGTATCGCCATCTCCAAAAACACCCGATCGGGTCGGGTGACGGGGATTGAGGCCCCGCCACCCTCCCACACCACCGGACATACGGTTTTCCGTATCCGGCGGTTGAACCCAGCGGCCTTACGTTCGCGCCGCAAGATCCGATGGCATCACAAACCCGTAGCGCCGCAACGTTGCATTCGATAACGCTGTCTGCAACAGTCCGTTCGCCGCTATGCGCCAAGCGCCGCGACGTGCCGGAACCAGTTTCAACAACCGTTCCCCAATGCCCAACCGACGTAAAGCCCGCCGGCGTCCCGTTGCGCCATGCCAGCGCAGCCAGAAACATTTCCGTATGTGCCGCCGCACCCATCCTTCCAGTAGGAAAATCGCACGCCGTCGCTCCGCCAACCGGTAGTATCCCCACCAGCCGCGAACGTACCGCCGCCACTCGTCGCGTAACTGCCGACTCGTGACCGAGCGGTTGCCGCACCAGATCTCCCGCACCTTCCGTTTGAATCGCTCGACACTTTCCGGCGCTGCTTCCACCTGCCCCTGGCGGTTCAGACGAAACCCCAGGAACTTCCGCTCCCACGGCCTCCCCGCCCCGCTCTTGGCCTCGTTCACTTTCAGTCGCAGATGCTTTTCGATCCAAGCCGTGATCCCCGCCAGCACACGCTTCGCCGCCGCTTCACTGCCCACATAGATGTTGCAGTCATCCGCGTACCGGCAGAACCGTAGCCCACGTCTCTCCAGCTCCCGATCAAGCGCATCAAGGTAGATGTTCGCCAGCAACGGTGACAACGGCCCGCCTTGCGGCGTGCCCTCCGCGCTGCGCACCACCACCCCCTCCGTCAGCACTCCGGCCCGTAGATACCGGCCGATCAACCCCAGCACTCGCTTGTCGCGAATGACTTCCGCCACCCGCCGCATCAAAATGTCGTGATTGACCACGTCGAAGAACCGCGCGATGTCAATATCCACCACCCAGTCCTTGCCCTCGCGAACGTATCCTTGCGCCGCTCGTACCGCATCGTGCGCACTCCGCCCCGGCCGGAACCCGTAGCTCGACTCGCTAAACCGCGGATCGAAGATCGGCTGCAGAACTTGCAGCAACGCTTGCTGCACCAGCCGATCTATTACCGTCGGTATCCCAAGCTGTCGCTTCCCCCCGCTCGGCTTCGGTATCTCTACCCGCCTTACGGGACTCGGCGTCCAACGCCCGGACACGAGTTTCGCTCGAATCTCCGTGCCGTGACGGCGAAAGTGAGGTTCGAGTTCTTCGGTCGTCATCTTGTCGATCCCCGCCGCGCCCCGCTTGCGTTTCACCGCCCGCAGAGCCCGTTCGAGGTTCTCCTCTCCGACCACCTGTTCCATCAGTTCTTCGTGCATTGCTTTCTTCGATGAGTCTCGCCGAACTTCGCCTCGTCGCCGCCGGAGGGAGGCCCATCCCGGTTCCACCGTTCCTGCCTGCCCCTGCTCCCCTTGCGTTCCCCCGATGGGGAAGGACCTTTCGGTCCGGGACTCCGGACTTCTTTCGGCTCGGTTCGAGTCGCTCCTCTCGCTTTGCTCCTTGGTTCTTCGGCCCTTCGCTCCGGCGCTATTACCCGCCTTCCTCGCTACTACGGCCTCTGCTGACTTCTCCTCCGCTCTCACCGAGGAGATCTCCCCAGGTAAGGTGCTGAATCTTTCCCTTCACACCGCCCGGCTCTACCGCGCACGTCCTCGGATGGACTTCGGGCTTCACGTTGGCTAGCACGCTTACCGCCCGTACACGGCCTCTCTGCCGATTCGTGTTCCTACGGTCAAAGGTTTGTTCCCCGCTTCCTTCAGCTTCACCTCGCGGCTACGCCTTGCGGTTCCCTACAGTTACCTCCATCAGTTCCCGGTCGGCTCCTTTCAGCCAACTAGATTCAGCCCATGCTGGGCACACTAGCGAGGACCCCGGTTTTGGGGTCCGCGGCCTTTCCGTCCCAAACGCACTAACCGTCTGACAACCAAACAACGGAGGCGCGGGTGTCAACCCGCGCCGGTCGCGCTCCGCGCGACCTGCTTCTCTGAGAAAGCCGGAGATCCCAAGTAAAGAGCATCATGCCTAGCCCAGAACTTCTCACCTCTTCGCGTCTGGGACGCCTGAACGAACTACCGCGTCGGCGACTCGGCCATGCACCGACACCACTCGAACTCATGCCACACCTCGCCGAGCGTCTGGGCATCAGGCAGGCCTGGGTGAAACGCGACGATTGCACGGGGCTGGCCTTCGGCGGCAACAAAGTGCGCCAGTTGGAGTTCTATCTGGGCCAGGCGCAATCCGAAGGCGCCGACACGATCCTAATTACAGGCGCCGTGCAGTCGAACTTCGTCCGGCTGGCCGCCGCCGCGGCCTGTCAGCTCGGAATGGAGTGCCATATCCAGCTCGAAGAGCGGGTGCCGAAGTCCGACCCTGTCTACCGCAATTCCGGCAATGTCCTGTTGGACAAGATTCTCGGCGCCACTCTCTATTCCTATCCGCAAGGAGAAGACGAAGAGGGGGCCGACCTGCGTCTTCATGAAATCGCATCCGGCCTCAAAGCGAAGGGGCGTCGTCCCTACGTCATTCCTCTCGGCCCCGGCCACAAACCGCTTGGCGCACTCGGCTACATCGTCGCCGCGGCCGAACTGCTTGCTGAAATCGAGGACCAAAAGATCAGAGTCGACGAGATTTTCGTACCCTCGGGAAGTGGGGCCACTCACTCCGGCCTTCTGACGGGCCTTCGAGCCCTTGACTGCTCGATTCCCGTCACCGGAGTCTGCGTGCGCAGGAATGCCGCTGCCCAGACCGAGCGCATCAAGGTCCAGTGCTTTGAGATCGCTCGGTTACTGGAGACCCCGCCCGCCGTCAGCGACGACGACATACGCCTCACCGACGACTTCCTTGCGCCCGGCTATGGGCAACTCGGCGAGGCGGCCGTCGAGGCAATCGCGCTCTCCGCCCGCAGCGAGGGCCTGATTCTCGACCCCGTGTACTCAGCCAAGACCATGGCCGGCTTCATTCACGCCGCACGCAGCGGAGGCCCGCAACAGTCGCTCCTCTTCGTCCACACCGGAGGTACGCCGGCCGTCTTTGCCTACGGTTCCGAACTGGCCAGCCGCGCAAGCAAGCATCCAAACGCTGGATGAGATCTGAGTTGATTCCCGTCTGTAGGTTTTTGTTGTTAGAAAGAACGCCGTGGGCCCAAGGGGGGCAGCACACTCCCCTCGTTACCTCGGCCGAAACTTCTGAACCCGCCAGTTCTTGATCTCCGCCACGTAGAGATTCCCGAGCAAGTCCACCGCCAGGTGATGCGCGTAGTTGAACTGCCCCGGTAGCTTGCCCTTCTTCCCCAGCGTCCCTAGAATCTTCCCGTTGCGATCGAGCTTGAGTACCCGATTGTTGTGCCCATCGGCCATGAAGATTTGCTGCTCCGGCGTAATATGCAATCCCCACGGCGATCCAACATGATCCCACGCTTCGAGGAATTTGCCGTTCGAGTCGAACACCTGTATGCGATAGTTCTCACGGTCGCCGACGTAGACCTTGCCATCAGCACCGACGGCGACCGCATGCGGCAAATTGAACTCGCCCGGTCCCTTCCCCGCCTTACCCCATGCGGTGATGAACTCTCCATCTTTCGTAAACTTCGCGACCCGCGAATTCCCATAGCCATCGCTTACGTAGAAATCCCCGTTCGCGGCAAACGCAATATCCGTCGGACCGTCAAAATTGTCCTCGCCCTCCGCCGCCTGCCCCTTGCGCCCCATTACCATCAACACCCGTCCGACGCTGCTCAGCTTCAAGACCGTGTGGTCGCCGCGATCGGTGACCCAGATATTGCCCTTCCGAATCCACCTCCATCCCGTGAGCCGCGCCGAACAAACCCTCACCCATCGACCGCACGAACCTGCCGTCGCGGTCAAGCTTCGATGATCGGATGCTCCCCGCGGTGGAAGACGTAAACGTGCTGTTGCGGACCGACCGCCACCCCCGGCGTCTCCTGCAAATTCCATCCGGGAGGCAACTTCAACCAGTCCCGCCTCAAGCTCGAAGGGCAACTCCAGGCGGATTTGAATCCGCTACCGCCCAACAAACAGCCAACACGAAAGCAAGCAACAACCGACTCGGCATAGATTCCCCCTCAAGAAAGACACTCAGAACGTCGCGATCGGATTCAAAGGAGAACCCGTCCCGCCTTCCACCGCCAACGGAGCCGCCGTCAAAAGGAAATCCCAGCGCCCCTGCCGCTCCGCTTCCTTCGACAGGTCCTCCAAGTTCATCACATCGAAGATCGGCATCCCCATCGCGATTAAGACCATCTGGTGAACCGGCTGGTCGACGCCCTCGACAAGCGAAGGCTTTACATCGCTCGCCCCGTCGCTTCCGAGGATCGCGACATCCCGCTTCTTAAGCCAGGGCGCGCAGGAGGCATGCAAGCCCGC
>CBDBKC010000013.1:0-110148 GCA_965206655.1 Bryobacterales bacterium
TCCGCCATGCACTTGCTCGAATGCAAGCTGGGCGTGATGAGGCCGACGGTGCCCGCGCCGCATTGGTCGAGGCTAACTTGCGCCTTGTCGTTTCTGTCGCCAAGAAGTATGTGAACCGGGGGTTGCATCTGTTGGATCTGATCCAAGAAGGGAACATGGGCTTGATGCGAGCCGCCGAAAAGTTCGACTACCGGCGCGGTTTCAAGTTCTCGACGTACGCCACATGGTGGATTCGGCAAGCGGTTACTCGCGCCTTGGCCGATCAGTCCCGTACCGTCCGTGTGCCGGTACACATGCACGAGCAGCTCAATAAGTTCCTGCGAGCCCTGCGGGGTCTTGAAAAGGAACTGAACCGCCCGCCGACGAATCGTGAAATCGCCGGACGCATGGACACGGATGAGGTCAAAGTCGAAGAGTTGCGTTCGATTTCGCGGACTCCGGTCTCATTGAAAACCCCTGTCGGACGCACCGGCGAATCCTCGCTCGAAGACTTGATCGAGGATCCGGCCAGTTCGTCACCGGTCGAGACGCTGCTGGCGTCGGATGTCAAGACGAAGACCGCCGACATCCTCGGTACTCTCTCTCCGAGTGAAGAGAAAGTGCTCAGGCTGCGGTTCGGAATTGGCTGCGATCGCGAGCACACGCTGCAGGAAATCGGACGCGAGTTTGAAGTCACTCGTGAGCGGATCCGGCAGATCGAGGCGAAGGCGCTTCAAGCGCTCCGCCACCCCGAGCGCGCGAAGAAGTTGCGGCAACTTCTGCTCGCTTCCAACTCGTAAGTATCGATCAAGCAACCAACGACAACCGTACAAGGGGCTCCACACGGGGCCCCTTGTCGCGTCTAGTAGTCACGAACCGGGCTTAGTGCGATGAAAAAAAGGGGAAGTTGGTGGACCGCATGGGGCTCGAACCCACGACCTCGGCATTGCGAACGCCGCGCTCTCCCAGCTGAGCTAGCGGCCCACTGAGGGCTTCCTTACCGTGAGTATATCATCGGGGTTTGGAATCTCCGCCGACCTCGAGCGGGGTTCGAATGATGCTCCTCCCGGTCAACGGGCGGAATAGGATCTCCGCCTAGCGGAGGGACGCCCAAGGCTCCTCAGCGCTCACGTCGACCATTTCCCAGCAGTAGGTTCGGACGATTCTCCCCTCTTCCTCGAGACCGTCGACGAGAGGACTCAGCACGATGAACAGTTTGAGCGGCCCTGGGGCTTGGGCGCCCTACTCGACTACTACTTCTCGTTGGTGAAGAAGGGGTCTTCGGCCGCGGAGTCGTAGCAAACGGTCGGGTTCTCGGGATCTGAGTTCGGGTCATACCAGATGAGCCTGACCGGGCGGCGATGTACGGGGGTGTTTTGGGAGACCCCCTCGATCCGCCTGCGAAGAGAGCACAGATTTCGTGTCATCGTAGACGGGCTCCGGCGACGGCTTTCTCGACCTCAATGAGTCGATCCGCGATGTGTCTGAGCCCCGGGCCACGGGGAATGCTTCCGCGGACCGTAGCGACGGCGCCGGTGCCGGGTCGTTCGGCACCGGCCAGCGGGGTAAGGTTTCGGGCAGCCGCGGCAGCGACCCTTTCAAGACGGGCCACGGCGCTGCGCAGGGACTTACGGCGAGTGCGCCACAACTCTGCGCCGGCCCGGCCGTCGCGCGGTGTTCCGGCGAACCTGTAAGCTTGTTCCTGTCTCGGAACGGACATTTTTGTCGAAGCGGTCATATTGGCAAGGACGGCGCACATTGGCTCACCCGAGAGCCTTCTTGTCTCCGTCTCCCTTCAGTTCCTTTATAACCCGATCGGAGCGAGCTAGGGGGTATCACAAAACGCAAGCTACTGAAAAACAAGGAAATAAAATGTGGCATCCGTTGTGATCGTTGTGTCTCGCCCATGCTCAATTCCGCCGGACGGCCGTGGGCCGTGGATGTGGTTGTGATTGGAAGCTCGTTTGGTAAAAAACTTTTGTTGGGATGTTGGCGTTTGCTGTTTGTTCGTTTTGTGTTCGCTTTTGGAACAAAATGGCACACTGGAAGGCCGTTTTTGTTCCACTTTTGGGGCCCGGCCGTAGCGTGTCGCGGATGTTGCGGCGTTGGCGGCGCCGCCGGCGGCTTGCAGGATCTCGACTTTGAAGGAGACCTGGGAGTCGGGCGTTTGGGCGGCCAGGGGTAGGGCGGCGATGATGGCGAGCAGAGCTAGTTTTCTGTAGGTTCGGATCATGATCTGGTTACCTCGAAGGAGCCGTGTTTCGTGTCTCGTGCTTCGTGTTTCGTGAACCGGGAAAAGGCGTTGGATCGGTTGAGCTGTTGGGCCGGTTGGGCGGGCGGAGTTCGTTTGGTAAAAAGCGGGTGTCGGTGTTCGTGTTTTGTTCGCTTTTGGCACAGAATGGAACAGTTGGAGGCGGTTTTTGTGCCGTTTTTTGGTGCGGGCGGCGGCGCTGGGAGTTCGTTTCGTAAAAAAGGCTGGGGCCGGGCGTTTGCTGGCGGCCCAGAGTGGGACGGTTTGACGCTGTTCTTGTGCCGGTGCTATGAAGGGCCAGGGGGTGGTCGTTGGGACCGCTCCCTCACGGTCACGGCTCGGTTTTGGGCGGTGGCTCGATTTGCGGTTTTGGGGTGTGCGTGACACTTGGTTTTGGCTGTGGGCCTTCAGTTCCCTTATACACCGACGGGGTGCGGTTGGCGGGGTGGTTGGGATGGATGTTGTTGTGGGCGCGGGAGATAGAATTTTTTCGGCTTGTGACTGGGGTGATGAGGCGCCCGGTCTGGTGGCTCAAGCCGGTTAGGGGAAGGCCTTTGCACGGCCTGGCCGATGGGCGAATTGGCAGGCTGGAAACACACCCGATAGAGGGACACCCTGGTTGGGCTCGCGCGGTGGGTGGCTGGTGGGCGTAAGTCGTTGAAGTTGTTGGATATTGGTAGAAGCCCCGCCGAGCCCTTCCGAGGGCCGATGTTCCAAGCATTCTGTCGCAATATGTTCATAGCACATAAGTTAGCGCCGAGTTGGCATCGGTGTTGTGGTGGCGGTTAGGGTGCCTGTTTCCCCCTCGGCTCGGGGCTTGCGGCGGGACGGTGTGCGGCTGTTGTGGGCTTGTGGTTGGGGCAGACCGGCACAGACCGGCGCGGCGAGACGGCGTGGTTGGTTTGCTGTCGGAGAGGTTGCAGGAGGCCCAATCCGTCGCTGGCGGTCGGGGCTCGGTGGGTGCTGGTTTGCCCGCGGTGCGGCTTTGTGGGGCGCGGACGTGGGGTGGTTGCATTGATGTCTCCGAGTTTCCCCGACTTTCCTACCAGAATCCTACGTCGGATAATGGGGAGCGGGATCGAATACGCGTTGATTTGAGCCCCTCCTTCTTGTACTCGGAGTACCACGTCACAACTTCTCTCCAAGCCCTTTCCACCAGCTTTGGGGTATTCTTGGCGCGCCGGTCCATAACCGGCAGCGTATGGTCGGTTAGGAGCATGCTCGAGGCGTGCTCCATATCGTCATCGAAGATCGCCTGCAAGACGTAGAGACAGGCTACTTCAACAGAGATTGGCCACAGCTCCGATGCAGCGTTCTCTGGATAAAGCATCAGTGTACTGGACAGTTTTCGACCGAAAGGTTTGCCTGGGTAAGGACGGTGGTCGCCCTGGCATCCGACTAGCCAAGCGATACTTGCTTCGCCGTCGTCGAAGGCTTTCTGGACAGCCTGCGTAGCTACATTGTGATCAGAAGATCCCATGTCCTGGAGGGTTCGCTGATCTGCTGGCGACGAATCCATTCTTGCAGTATCCTGTGCGCCCCACATACAACCCGGCGAAGCGACAAGCATACTGCAAATGATACCCGCTAGATAGGTTTGCGAGATCATCAAGGAGCCTCGTGTGTCGTGGGGTCATCTTTCACGAAACCTTTGGACCTCCTGACGTCGCGCTGGCGCTGCTCGTCCGTGCGGGCGCCCGCCGGACGCTTATAGTACTCGATTGTAGCCTTCGGGTCCGGCCAGCCGCCGCCCGGACCCGGCGTTGGGGCATCGGAGTGCGCAGCTGGTTCGAGACCACCCAACCCGGACACCTCGTTCACGTCACCAGTACCTGGATCAACTCCTGTAACAGTCACGCTGTGAACGACCTCCCCTCTTTCATTTCGATAGACGCCAACGTCACCAGGCTCAGGAGTGTCGGTCTTCTTGTAGCCATCACCTTTGAGCAACGAGTCGACCTGGTCATCGTTTATCCAGTATTGACCGTCTACGAACGTCAGTCCATGGCAGTCGCAAAGGAAGCCGGAGTCGCCTCGATCGAACTTAGCAGCTTCAATTTCCCTTCCGTCGTCAGCACGCATAGAGCCTATTTCCAATGTCGCGACGGGCCCACTTGGATGCCGAGCAGGAGCTTTTCCTTTGGACGTAAATATTACCCGCCCCTTCGCGTCCCGTCTGACTCGACCGTCCGGATCAAAGAAGGGCTAGCGGATTGTTGCCCACATACGTATAGGCATTCCATGCCTGAGGATCCGTCTGTATCGCACCCGCATTCGCTGGATCAACGCCCAGGAACCTTCCCAGCGGGCCGGCGTAGTAACGTGCTAGGAAGTAGTCGAGTTGGGATTCGTCGTCGCGTTCTTTGTCGGTGAACTGTTGGCGGTAGCCGCTGGGGTCGTTGTAGGTGGTGTTGGCTTGGCCGTCTTTGACTTGGTCGCGGTCGAACGTGGCGCTGCCGGAGATTTCTTCGCCGAAGGGGAAAAAGTCGCGGCGGGAGATGACGCCCTGGGTCGCGTTCGTGACAAGACATGTCGAGCCTAAATGGTCGGTGGTGCGGTACTGCGGGCCGACCGGTCCTGAAGGGGCGGCGCTTGCGTATTCGGCGGCGAGCTTGCCGAAGGCGTTGTAGACGTAGACGGTGGTTGCGGCGGGTGTGATCTTGCGGACGCGGTTGCCGGCGCCGTCATAGGTGTAGGTGCTGACGGCGGAGGTGACGGGGTCGGTGAAGGTGGTTTGGTGGTTGTCGGCGTCGTAAGCCATATCGCCGAGAAACGTCTCGCTGAGCAGGTTGCCGGCATAGTCGAACGTGGCGGAGTTTTTGAGCAGGCGGTTAGTAGCGGTGTTGAAGTCGGTGGAGGCCGTGGGGGTGGACGAGTGGAGAGTGTGTCCGGTGGTGCCGCTGATCCAGCGATTGCCAGAGCGGTCGAAGCCGAAGTTGCGCGACCAGGAGCCCTCGGTGATCGACCCAAGGCGGTTGAGGGCGTCATAGGTGTAGGTTTGGGTGAGGAAGCCGCCGGGCAGGCCGCTGGCGGTGATCTTCTGTTCGTGGACGTTGCCGTTGTTCTTTGTCGGCTGGCCGTTGAAGTCGGCGCCGTCGTAGCAGAAGGTGACGGGCGGGGTGACGAGATCGGTGAAGGTGGTGCCGAGAGGCCGGTTGAGGGCGTCGTAGCCTGTGGTGGTTTCGATGCCGCGCGCCCAGCCGGCAACGCCCGCGGAAACACCCTCGCGCCCGGATCGTGTACTCGTAGCGCGCCCGGCCCGCACGTTGACATGCCGCCGGGTGGACGAAGGTACCGCGAACGCTGATGCACTGCAAGTAACTGATAAACGAACACTTAATGAAATTGAAGGGCAAAGAAATAGCGATAACTATTTTCGGTGGTCCATTTTCGCTCCTTGTCCCGCAAAGCGGTCACACCAACTTGCGAACTAAATCTGCCTAAGAATCAACAACTTCCATCTTTGCCACTCCGCCGGCGTGTCACTCGTGGGTTATAACAGAACCGAGTACCCTGATCGGCTTTCACGGAAAGAAAAGATCTCGTAAACGTTGCAAATCGTTGCAAATTGTTGCAAAAGGATGCACATGCAGCTCGGAGCCGTGACCGCGAGGGGCTGTGAAAAAACTGGGTACAGTCCACGGCGCGCCGCTTGTGAGCGCTGCGAGCAAAGGAGTTGCGCGGGCGGCGCTTGGTACAGTCCCCGTTTTTTCACAGCCCCTCGCGGAGCGGTCCAAACCCGTCCCAACCACCCCGCGCCAAAAACCGCCTTCAGCACTGGTAGTTGGTCATCGCAGGCTGACGCCTGTGGCTCGGAGTTTGGTTGTGGGGCTTTGGCGGCTTTAGGCGGGGATTCCTTTGTGAGGTGGGAGCTTGCACCGCTTCCTTTGGGCGCGGCTCGGCTAGTGGTTGAGTGAACGGGTCGACGGGGTTTAGGTCGCTGACTGAGTTATCGGTTTGTGGCTTCGGGCGGTTTTCGGTGAGGCCCCTGAAGGGGCCTGATTCATTTGTGGGGCGTTGTACCAAGCGTAGAACGCCTGGCCTATTTGAAACTAAGGCCCGTGAACGGGCCTGGCTGCCATGGGATGGCTGCGGTGTTGGGCCGGGTGGTTGGCGGTCCTATCGGGTTGGTCAACGCAGCCTCACGGCTGCGGCTCTGAGTTTGGTTGTGGGGGTTTGTGGCGAACACGGTCGGGTGGGGCTTGGTGTTGTTGCGCTTAGATACCCAACGATGAATCGCTGGGCTAAGGTTGTTTGGGCCCCGTTGGGGCCTTTCCGCGGACTGGGTCCGCGGGCGCGCGGGTTGACACCGGCGCCTGGGTTGGTTGACAGTGTGGCGGGTTGAGTGGGTCGATGGAAAACCCCGCGGACCCCAAAACCGGGGTCCTCGCTACGGGTTTTGTGGGGAGTTCGTGGAAATGCGGTGAGCCGTCTTTTCTCACGCGGGCTAGATGTGATCTTTCAATAGGTTGTTCATTCGGTCCCGGACCAAGGAAGCTGGAGTTATCCCACAACAGCAACCTTGGAGAGACCGAATGAACATCCATCAGAATGCACGATTGACACCGAAAGGTCGAGCCCTGTTGGTTCGCCGCGTCCTCGGTGGGGAGAACGCACAGGCCGCCGCGGCGGCCTGTGGCGTCTCAGAGCGAACCGTACGCAAATGGCTCGCGCGGTTTCGGGCTGAGGGTCAGGCCGGTCTCGTCGACCGCTCCTCACGCCCCCTTCGCAGCCCGCGCCGCACTGCTGCGCCCAGCGCGGCCCGTGTCGTTGCTCTGCGCCGACAACGTTGGGCCGGCTACCGCATTGCCACTCGTGTCGGAGTCTCTCAGGCCACCGTCAGCCGCATTTTGCGCCGCGCCGGCCTCAACCGCATCCGCGATCTCGAACCCGCCCCGCCCGTGCGCCGCTACGAACACCCCGCACCCGGCGATCTGTTACATCTCGATATCAAGAAGCTCGGCCGCTTCCAGCGCGCCGGTCATCGCGTCACCTCCGACAAATCCCACCGCTGCCGCGGCGCCGGCTGGGAATTCGTGCACGTCGCCATCGACGACCACTCCCGTGTGGCTTTCTCCCAGATCCTCTCCGATGAGCGGAGCGACTCCGCCGTAGCTTTCCTCAATGCTGCCGTCGGTTACTATCGCTCGCTCGGCGTCCGCATCCGCCGCCTGCTCACTGACAACGGCTCTTGTTACCGCTCCCGGCTCTTCCGCGATGCTTGCCGTCGTCTCGGTATTCGTCATCGCTTCACACGGCCTTACACGCCGCGCACCAACGGCAAAGCCGAACGCTTCATCCAGACCGCTCTGAGAGAATGGGCTTACGCTCGCTCCTACTGCTCATCCCAGCAGCGCGCTGCTCATCTGTTACCCTGGCTGCACGACTACAACTGGCATCGCCCTCACGCCGCTCTCCGCTACCGTCCGCCCTTCTCCAGACTCATGCTTCCTATGAACAACCTGTTGACACTCCACAGCTAGAGCGATGCCAGGCCCCTTGGAGAGCTGCTTTATTGGGTTTCCAGCACGACGAAGAACGGGTGGGCGAGACCTGTGTTCCAGCTCCCTTGGTAAGCTAGAAATCCGACTCTCGACGAGCATGGAATACAGACGACTTGGCCAGACTGATCTCGATGTGCCGGTGCTCGGTTTCGGGGCTGCGCCGCTCGGCGGCGAGTATGGGGCTATCGACCCGGCCGAAGCCGAACGCGCCGTTCACTATGCGATTGACCAGGGCATAACTTTTTTCGATACGGCCCCGTACTACGGGAGGACGGTTTCAGAGGAGCGGCTCGGAAAAGCGCTCGAAGGCCGTCGGCAGGAGGTCATGATCGCGACGAAGTGCTCGCGGTACGACCTCGACGAATTCGACTTTTCGGCACGGCGTGTGGAAGAGAGCATTGACGAATCGTTGCGCCGTCTGCGGACGGACTATGTCGACCTGTTCCAGATTCACGACATCGAGTTCGGCGACCTGAAGCAGGTGATCGAAGAGACTGTTCCGGCGGCTCGTAGGGTTCAGGAGAGCGGGAAGGCTCGGTACGTCGGAATCACGGGATTGCAGCTTAAGCCTTTGCGGAAGGTGGCGGAGGCGGCGCCGGTGGACACGATCCTCTCATACGCACGCTACAACTTGATGGCGCGCGATCTGGATGAGTTGATGACGCCTTTCGCTCGGGAGCACGGGATCGGGCTGATCAATGCTTCGCCGCTGCATTTGCGAATCTTGACGCCAAGCGGTGCGCCGGACTGGCATCCGGCGGTGGATGAGGTCAAGGAAGTAGGCCGGAAGGTGGTGGAACTCTGCGAGAAGCGCGGAACACCAACGCCGAAGGTGGCGTTGCGGTTCTGCTTGGATCATCCCCACATTTCGACGACTCTGGTGGGACTGGCTTCGGTGGATCAGGTGCGGCAGAATTTGGAGATTCTCGACGAGAGTACGGATGCGGATCTGCTGGCGGAGATCGATGAGCTGGTGCGGCCGGTGATGAACCACATTTGGCCGAGCGGGCTGTCGGAAAACTGCGATTACGTGAGCTGAAGCAAGTCGGCTGTCGCTTCCCACGATATGAAGATTGATGCTCACCACCATTTCTGGAAGTACTCCCCGAAGGAGTACGGCTGGATCAGTGACGAGATGCAGGTGATCCGCCGTGACTTCCTGCCGCCCGATCTGGAGCGCGAGATTACGAAAGTCGGCGTGGACGGTGTGGTGTCGGTGCAGGCACGGCAGACGCTCCAGGAAACCGAGGGTTTACTCAATTGGGCCGAGCGACTTGATTTCATCAAGGGTGTTGTGGGGTGGGCGCCGCTGGTAAGCGAGGGCGTGCGGGGCGATATTGAGAGATTCGCCGGCCGCGATGCGTTGAAGGGGGTCCGGCATGTTCTGCATGACGAGTCGGACGATCGCTACATCTTGCGAGAGGATTTCAACCGGGGTGTGGCGTTACTCAAAGACTTCTCGCTTGTTTACGACATCCTGATTTTCGAGCGGCACCTTCCGCAGACTTTGCAGTTCGTCGATCGGCATCCGGATCAGGTGTTTGTGCTGGACCATATCGCGAAGCCGCGCATCAGGGATGGCTACCTGTCACCCTGGCAGACGAACATCGTGCAGCTTGCGCATCGGCCGAATGTCTACTGCAAGGTGTCGGGCGTGGTGACCGAAGCCGACCACCGGAATTGGACCGAGCAGGAGTTGAGGCCCTACTTTGACACGGTGTTTTCGGCGTTTGGACCGAAGCGGCTGATGTTTGGTTCGGATTGGCCGGTTTGCTTGCCGGCAGCGGGCTATGAACGTTGGTTCCGTGTAGTAGAGAGTTACGTCTCGAGCTTGAGCGAGACCGAGCAGGGACGTTTCTGGAGCGGCACGGCGGTGGAAGCGTATCGCTTGTAGGTGGCCCAAGGGGGACAGACCCTAGGGCAAGACAGCGGCGATTCGCAATTCGAGATCTTCTTTGGTCATCGCGGTTGTGATGAAGAGTTCCTGGCGCGCGCCGGCGGCGAGGGCTATGGCTTTCCATCCGGTTTGGGTAGGGACGGTGACGCGGATTTTGATCTTGCCGCGCGCTTTGCGGACCGGCTTGATGGTGCCGGGGATGATGGACTGAATACCGGGGTTCCGTTCGAGCAGGTCTTCGAGAACCCGCCTTAGGCCGTCGAGGATCGAGTGCTCAACTTTGAGGCGGTCTCGGGCAGCACGGAGTCGCATGGGTTCGTTAGCCCTCGACTCGGGGCGGCGCCCCGTCCAGCGGGGGTGGTGGAGGCGGTGTGTAGACGGATCGGCCGAAACCAAGCAGGGCGTAGAACAAGGCCGGAAGGAAGATGATTCCGATGGTGAATCCGGGGCCCTTCCCAAACCGCTTTCCCAGCTCCAGCGACGCGATGATGTGGGCAACGAGGTTGAGGACCGGCACGAGGAAGAGCAAGAAAAACCAATCCTGAAGCCCGACAATGCGGACGAGCAGAATCGCGTTGTAGATGGGGACGAAAATGCCCCAGCCCGGCTGGCCGGCCTTCTCGAACATCTTCCAGGCGCCGGCGATCCAGAAGATCGTGAAGGCAAGCCCCAGGAGAATCGCTAGGAGAGCGAAGCCGATGCCGATGACTTGGTGCAGTTCCTCCACGGTTCTGGCGCCCGCTTTCCCCCGGCGCTACGCCGGTCAATCGTTCCGGCGCTCCGCGGCACGCACCTCAAACCAGCTCCCGAGAACGGCGGCCAGTGCGAGAAGCGATACGTAGACTCCGTCCAGAAAGTGATCCATGCCCGCGAAGCGGTAAGAAGAGCGGGTGAGCGCACAGATCAAGATGCTGAGGATTCCCAGGTTCCACAGCAGCAGCAGCCACGAAGCGGGTCGCCTGAGTCGGAACAGTAAGATGAGCGCGATCAAGCCGAGCAGACCCATCCCCATCAACGCCTGGCCCAACGCGTCACCCTCGAGCAGCGGCACAACGTCGAAATGCAAGGTTTCGCCTGTCCACAGCGCCAGAGCTCCTACCCCCACAAGGAAGAGGGAGAGGAGCAGTGTGAAGAGTACGGCCAGCAGGCGGAAGGGACCGGAGAGGTAACGCATGAGTGTTGTCGGAGCGGGAAAGGCGACTCCGAATTGTAACCGAAAAGGAGACCGGCGCGGGATTGCTGAACCGGGTTCTTCCCGCCTCGATATCACTGGTGACGGGTTTTGCGGGAGGCGTGGTTGGACAAGCGAACGCCCCGTATACTGAGGCCGATGTTACGGGCTGCCATCTTGCTGCTACTCCTGCCGGCGGCGATCCCGGCGTCGGGGATCGAGCGCGAACCGCTCGAGGTGTACCGGCAACGACGAGAGGTGCTGGCGGGAGCGCACCCCGACGGCGTCGTGGTTCTGCTCGGTTACGGTGAGAAGGAATCGCAGAGTGCGCGGTCGTCTTTTCGGCAGGAGAACAATTTCTACTACCTCACGGGCTGGAATGAGCCGGGCGCCGCGTTGCTGCTGGTCCCGGCCCGCGGGAGCGACGGAGAGGACGGCGAGCAGGCGGGCGAAGCCTATCGCGAGGTCCTTTTCCTACCGCCGGACAATCCTTCGCATGAAAGGTGGAACGGGGTACGGGCCGCGCCGGAGGATGACGGGATCACGGCGCTGACCGGTGTCGACGAGGTACAGGGTGTTGCTGAGTTGAAATCAGAAGTGACGAAGGAGGCTGAAGATCGATCACGCGCTTATACGCTGTTTCCGCACCGGCCGAGCCACAGTTTGCAGCCCGAGGCGGACCGCCGCGAAAGAGTGCGTGAAATGGCGGGGGAATTGCCGCTGGCAGACATTCGTTCGGCGGTTGTGGGGATGAGAAGCGTGAAGTCGGCCAGTGAGATTCGATTGATCCAAGGAGCCGTTGACGCCTCGATTGCCGCTCACCGGGCGGCCTGGAGGCAGGTTCGCCCCGCCGTTTTCGAGTATGAGCTGATGGGTGTGATGTTGGAGGCGATGACGGCGCGGGGCTGTCTCCGGCCGGCCTATCCTCTGATTGTCGGGAGCGGGCCGAACTCGACTGTGCTGCACTACAGCACCAATACGGGCCAACTTGCGGAAGGCGACTTGGTGCTGATTGACGCCGGCGGAGAGTATGCTCACTATGCCGCCGACATTACGCGAACCGTTCCGGTGAACGGCCGGTTCACGGGTCGGCAGCGCGAGATTTATAACCTTGTCCGCGATGTCCAAAAGAAAGTGATTGCCCAGGTGAAACCGGGTATGACTCTCTACGGAGGTGGCCCGAAGGACCTCACCGAGATCGCGAAGGGATACTTCGATGAGTTGGGGCGCGACAGGATAGGTCAGGCTATGGGGGCGAACTTCATTCACGGCGTGGGACACCACGTGGGGCTCGAAGTGCATGACCCGACGGCTCTCGATCGGCCGCTGGAAGCCGGCATGGTGATTACGATCGAACCGGGCCTCTATCTGCCAGAGGAGAACCTGGGTGTGCGGATCGAAGACATGCTACTCGTGACGCCGGGTGGCTCACGAGTACTGAGCCGGGTGTTGCCTAAGGATGCCGGCAAGATCGAACGGCTTGTGGGACTTCGCTAGGTCGGCGTCTCTGGGGCCGCGGGCACAGGACGCGGCACCCCTAGATTTCCTTCCGAGCGGTTGCTTCACAAGGCCGGGCCGCTACTGGGTCGGCAGGTTGTTCTTGCGGACCAGCCCGTACCATTCTTCGAGGTCCGCCGGTTCGATGCCCCGGCCATCGACCTCGATGTTAAAGCGCTTGCGGTAGAGGAGTGACCGTTTGCCGCGATTGCTCGCGTAGGTGAACTCCTCGCGTCCGGGGTCTTCGCCGATCTTGATGCCTTTGTTGTAACCCTCGGTGGTTTCCTGGCTGAAGTTGGCCGCTAGGAGGAACGGCATGTAGATGGCGCGATTGAACGCCCAATCCGCCACGGTGACGGTGATGGTCTTAGCGCCATCGGCGCTGGTGTACTCCCGGCTGGCTTGGGTGAACTGGAAGTCGCCCATGCTTTGCGAGGAACCGCGCGGATCTTTCGCCATCCACGTGGGAGGCGGCTGCGGCAAGATGTCGTCGATGATCTTCTGAAAATGAAGCGGCTCGACCGCTTCCATGTTCTCCAGTTCTTCCTGTAAGCCTTGGAAGTCGCTTGCCATGCCGCCCAACGCGCTGAGCGCGCCCAGCGGATTCTCCATGTTGCCGCCTTCTCCAGTGAGCTGCTCGACTTCGCCGGCGACGCTCTCGACGGCCTGTTTTCCGAAGTAGTAGATTCCGAATCCCACAGCTCCGCAGGCACCGATACAGAGCAAGAGGATGATGACTACGATTTTCATGTGGTTCTCCTTGGTTCGCGGCTCGGGACTCTTACTGGGTCGCGGTCACCGCCGGTTCGACAAGCGCATTTCGCGATGACTGCCGCGGTCCGGTCACACGCCCCATCATATCCTTCATGGCGCGTCCGAAGTCCTTGGGCAGCGAGATCGTGTACTCCAGACCGCGGTATATCCTGAGCACGCCGCTGATAGCGTCCCGCCAAGGATGGACATAGGGGTCGGTGTTGTAGACGAGGTAGAAGACGGGGGCGTGGATCTGGGGATTCTCAGCCAGCATCGTTCGCGAGATCTTCTTCTCGAGCATGAGTTTCGGCCCGATGATCATCACAGCGTCCGGCTGAGGTTCTTGCTGACCGAGATGTTTCGCGAATAACCCGGTCAAGAAACGTGAGCTGCTTTCCTCGTCTTGGAGTTGAGCGAAATCAATCATGCCGCCGTCGATTGATTCGACAGCGTCGCCGAGAGCGGGGAAGTCGATCCGCCGCACGTTCTCTTGCTCGAAGATGATGCGTTCCTCCTGCATGTTGAAGCCGACGAAGCTGAACGATGCTATCCGCGGCTCACGAGAAACGGCGCGGACGATTGAGATGATGTTTTGGAGGTCGTAGGGGCGCAGACTGACTTCGCTGGAGTCCGTGGGTGTGAAGTTGACGAGCAACTTGACGTGCAACGGTTCGTCGCCTTGCTCGCGCTGGACGGGCGGCTCTTCCAGAAACAGTTCTAGTTCGTTGGGACCCACGGTGAAGGGTTGCCGAGTACCCGCCTGCTGCTCAATCAGTCCGGGCACGGAGCATTCGATCTCCCAGTGAGCGGAGCAGACCTTCTCTCCCTGGTCACGCATCAACCAATCCACGCGATAGCGCCCGGCCCCAAGCTTGAATTTTCCTGGAATGGAAGTCTCCCCGTCGGCGTCGGCGGCAATGGACGGCACCGAATAGCGGTCCCAGAAATAATGTTTCTCTCCCTCGCCGTCGAGCGGCTCGACACGAAACAGAATGCGCAGAGAGTTGCTTTCACCGGCTAGGGCTTTGAGGGGAATCGTTACCAAGTATCCCGCGGTGAACTGCAGGTCGAAACCGAGCTTCGGTTTGGACGGAAGCACTTCGCAGGGAACGTCGGTGCGGTCATCTTGCGAGGAAAGGACAGCCCGATCGGAGTTGATGAGCCGAATGGAGCCGTCATGAAGGGACGGCCGCATCATGTGCTGGCCGAGGGCGGCCGTGGTGAGCAGCAGCGAGGCCGCCGCCAACTTGGCGACACGGCCCCGGAACAGTCTCACACTGACCCCTAGGGAAGCCATTACAGGACTGACGAATTATACCGAAGATTGGCGCAGCGCAGTTATCGGTTGTTGGGCCTAGCCCCGACGATTTCCTCCCTGGGTCTATCATCGGCCAGAGCACGGGGGATCACCAACCCCTGCCGCGCATTCGCTCGAGGATGATTTCGCTATAGGTGTCCATCTGGGGCGGGCGTCGCCGCCGGGGATCGGGAATGCATGCTGCCAAGCGCGCTGATTGCCGCCGGGTGAGTTGCGAAGCACCGATGCCGTAGTGGTACCGCGACGCCGCTTCCACGCCCCAGATGCCCGGCCCCCATTCGATGTAGTTCAGATAGAGCTCCAGGATGCGGTGCTTGGGAAGTACGAGTTCCTCAATTGGGACGAGAGTGACTTCCAGGACCTTCCGGACGGGAGAGCGGTGGGTCGTCAGAAACAGGTTCTTGACGAGTTGTTGCGAGATGGTTGAGCCGCCCCGCAGCCGGCCTCGCGTTTCCACTTCTTCGAAGACCTTCTCGAGTTCGAGCCAGTCGATGCCGCCGTGCTGATAGAAGCGGCCGTCTTCCGCGGCGATCACCGCGTGTTGCAAGTCGACGGGGATCTGTTCCAGAGGAACGAAGGCCTGCACCGGTTGATAGTCGCCTTCCTCAAAGAACGATTCCACGCGGCGCTGAATTTGAACGCCCGTTGCGACCGGCACGAACCAGCGCAGGCCAATGAGTGCAACGGTGCAGAAGACGTAGAACCCTAGGATGAGACCGAGGGTCCAGCGCAGGAATCGAGGCAGGCGGCGGCGTTTGCGGCGAAACCTGGTCCAAGGTGGTGGCATTGCGGTTTCGTTGGCCGTGCGCTTCCGAAGGTGAAATAGAAGGCGGCCGTGCGGCACGCGGCTTAATGAGCCGGACAGCTCTTACCAAAGGCGCTGCGCAAACATCCAGGCTACGAGCTCGGGCTCGCTAAAGGCGCGCTTCCAACTGTCGTGTCGTACGTCCTTGTACTCGGTGTACTTCGGCTCACCGCCCACACGTCGAAGGGCCGCGATCATTTCCCGGGAACGGCGCGGCGAGACAACGCGGTCTTTGGCCCCGTGAAACGCCCATACGGGGGTCGGATTGGGTGTGACGAGCCGGGGGCTGCCGCCGCCGCAGACCGCCACACCGCCCGCGAAGTAGGTCGGATGACGCGTAATCGCGCTCCACACGCCGAACCCGCCCATCGAGGCGCCGGTTATGTAGATTCGGCGCGGATCGATATTATGCTTCTGCTTTATGCTCTCGATCAGTTCCAAGACCAACTCGAGCGGTTCCTTCCGATGCGGCGGACGCTCAACGAGATCCCAACTACGGACCCATGCGGTGCGGGATTGCGGTGCGAGCACGAAGCTCGGGTAGTCTCGCTGAACGTCGTTCGAAGTCCACAACGAGATGCCTGGCCCGCTGCTGCCGTTGAGGTGCCGACGGTTGTCAGATCCTCGGGCGCTCGAGCCGTGCAGGAAAATTACGAGGGGGTAGTCTTTGTCTGGTTCGAAGTTCCAAGGCTCGAGGAGGCGGTACGGCAGCTTTTGACCGGCGGGGCTCTGATAGACGTGCTTTTGAAACCGCGCTAGTGGATCTTCTGGTGCGGGGGAAATTGCCCGCACAGGCCTAGGTTTGGGCGGCAGGGTCGGCAGGGTGGCGTTGGGTACCGCAACGCGCGCGGTTTCGACGGGAAGATGCGGAGCGGGACCACCCGGGTCAATCGGCTCAGCCGTATCGATGACGGGAGCGGGCGGAGGAGGTGGAGTGCTCCGCACGTGCCGGCCTCGGGACCCGCAGCCGACGAGGGTGAGCAACAGCAGCGCCGGAGCCCACTTTCGGATCTCGCTGGGAGAAAACAAAAACACAGCTTACCGTTCCGAATCGTAACAATTCGGGGCGTTGCACCGACCCCGCTGTTTGCCTTAAGTAGTTTCTAGTACTTGTTCGGATGTCGGCCCGCGAGCGATGCGCCGGAGGCATGCCGGCGGCGCCACTATGCAGCGGGGTTCTGCGTCTGCGCGATCATGACACGGCTCTTAAAGTCTTCGAACATCGACTCGTCCAGACGGATTTGCGTGGGCCGCCTGGTCAGCGTCGTCATGCGGTCGATCTTGTCCTGAAGTTTGAGCAGCGCGTAGAACAGATTCTCGGGCCGTGGGGGGCAGCCGGTAACGTAGACATCGACCGGGACGATCTTGTCAACCCCCTGCAGGACGGCGTAGGTGTTAAAGGGGCCGCCGACGGACGAGCAGGCACCCATCGAGATGCACCACTTCGGCTCGGGCATCTGGTCCCAGATGCGCTTCAGCACGGGCGCCATCTTGAGCGTGACAGTGCCGGCGACGATCATCAAGTCCGACTGGCGGGGGCTGGGACGGAAGACCTCCGCGCCGAAGCGGGCGATGTCGAAGCGCGAGGTGGACGAGGCGATCATCTCGATCGCGCAGCAGGCCAGCCCGAACGTGAGGGGCCAAATGGCCGACTTGCGCGCCCAGTTGAAAACGTAGTCAACCGAGGTGGTCATGAAGTTGCGTTCGAATTGGTTCTGCAGGTAGGGCATATCGTCTCCGAAGTAAGACATTATACCCGGCGGCGGGGGTTCGAACGCTACCTGCAGTCTTGTCTCATGCAAGATGAGCCTGAAGGAGGAGTTAGTTTCTCACACAAGATGAGCCTGAAGGGTGGGGGAGTGAGCATGCTGGGGATTGACCATCCACATGCAAGACGGCAAGACGCTGAGCCTGGAGCAGATACGGCAGTTTCTGGAGGCCAGCGATGAAATACGATTCAAGGGCAAAGGGCGTGCCGAGATCTACGCCTGGGTGGCGCAAACGCTGTGCCGGCAGCGCTACAGCGGGCAAGACCGAGCCGCCAAAGGACTGCTGCGGCAATATCTGGCCAAGATGACGGGACTGAGCCGGGCGCAGGTCACCCGACTGATCCGCCAATATCGGCAGAGGGGTGAGCTGGTACCTGCCCGCTATCGGCGGCATCGCTTTGCCGGCAAGTACACGGCGGCCGATATCGAGCGGCTGGCGGCCGTCGATGAAGCACACGAAACCCTCAGCGGCCCGGCCACGCGCAAGATCCTGCAGCGGGAATATCACAAGTACCAGCAGAGTGAATATGAGCGGTTGGCGGAGATCTCGGTGGCCCACATCTATCGACTGCGGCGGCACAGGGTGTACCGCCAGCGGCGGCTGCATTTCACCAAGACTCGGCCCAGCGCGGTGTCGATCGGCGAGCGGCGGCGGCCCAACCCGCGGGGCCAACCCGGCTACCTGCGAGTGGATACGGTACATCAAGGAGATCGCGACGGCGTGAAGGGCGTCTATCACATCAACGCGGTGGATGAAGTGACCCAGTGGCAAGTGGTCGGCGCCACGGCGGCCATTAGCGAAGCCTGGCTGGAGCCGTTGCTCAAGGCCATGCTGGAGCAGTTCCCCTTTCGCCTGCGCGGCTTCCATTCCGACAACGGCAGCGAGTTCCTCAACGGCACGGTGGAAAAATTACTGAACAAGCTGCTGATCGAACAGACCAAGTCGCGGCCGAGGCACACCAACGACAACGGCTTGGTGGAATCGAAAAACGGCGCCGTGATCCGCAAGCACATGGGGCATACGCACATCGCGGCGCCGCACGCGGCGCGCATCCAGCGCTTCTATCAACAGCACTTCAATCCCTATTTGAACTTCCACCGGCCCTGCGGACAACCCGAACTGCTGACCGACGCCAAAGGCAAGCAGAAGCGCGTGTATCGCCACTATCAGACCCCTTGGGAAACCTTCCAGAAGTTGCCGCGGGCCGCCGACTATCTCAAGCCCGGGCAGGCGATCAAGGCCCTCGACCGTATTGCTCAGGCCGAAAGCGACACTGCGGCGGCGCGGCGGATGCAACAAGCCAAGAGCAAGCTGTTTGCGAGTTTCGCATCCGCGAACCTGCCGCGCCGCGCGACGGGAGAAGGGCTGCGGAAATGACGGGCGATGGGAAACGAGGAAAACCAAAAACCGGTTTCCCTCGTTTCCCAACGCCCTTGGAAATCGCTCCGCGATTCCCACATTCCCACAGCCCCGACGACGATTCTCTCCCCTTCTTAACCAATCCCAGAAAGGAGCCCAGCGACTCAGTGCTCCCCTGCTTCTCCAGGCTCATCCTTCGATGAGAAAATGCTCCTGCTGCCGAGTCGTCAGGCTTGACGGCGGCCGGGTCTTCGTGGCGCTCCTGTAGGCACCCTAGGACCACAGTCATAGGCTGATAGTCCCATGGACTGCCGTTACATGTATTGCTACCATCAACCCAGGTTGTGATGATCGAGGCCAAGTCAGTTGCGGCCGGGCAGGACATGCCCGCCGCATCCTATGGCAGCCTGGTGGCTAAGTGTCCTCGCTACCGCGCTGATGAACGAAAGGTGATTCCTATGAAGACGCTGAAAAACAGAAGTAAGCCGGACGACCGCCCCAAGCTGCTCTCTTTTCTCACGGTAGGCGTGCTTGCGGCGGCGCTCGTCGCGGTCTTAAGCCCGACGGCAAGATCTTCGACATTCGTCAAGGTGGACATCCCGACCTTGCGAGGCATGTCGGAGTCTGTTGTACAAGGGCAAGTGGCAGGCACACGGAGCGAGCGCATAGGCGGAGGAATGATCTTCACCTTTGTGACCCTGAACGTCAGCCGGACGCTGCACGGAAAATCGGCAACTGAGCTGGTCGTCAAGGTGCCGGGAGGCACCGTGGACGGGTACACGATCAAGATGGAGGGTGCTCCCGAGTTCCAGAGGGGTTCAACCGTGGTTGCATTCATCAGCCGCTGGGATGACGGTTCGCCGATGGTTGCCGGCTATTCACAAGGGTTGTCCAAGGTCGTAAGAGACTCCTCAGGGAATCAGACGCTGCAAGGCGGTGTGGGGAACGGTTTGACGGTAGCCGGTTTGGCGCGTCAATTGGCTTCGCAAGGAGGAAACCGATGACTCGCCGATACTCGTTTCTTAGTCTCAGTTTGGCCGCACTTTTCTTCGCGAGCACGAGCTTGGCGTTCGAACCGCTTTCACCGCTACGCCGCTGGTTCGCCCCTTCCCGGTCCGTGGTTGTCGACGACACGGGAATGGCGAGCGTGAGCGACACAGATGGCGGCGTCTCTGTGACAGTGGTCGCCGCGGAAGGATGGAACAGCACTGTCCCCGGAACGATCGTCGACGCCGAACCGGGAGTGATTCCCGGCGACCCGAACCAAATCATCGCTCCTGGAAGCCCGAGCTATCTCATTTTTGGCGATCCGTTCAGCGTATGCAAAGGAACATGCCTAGCCGCGACGTTGACCGGGTTCTTTGATGACAGCAGCAAGAAGCTGTGTGATGACGGCCAGGTCTTCACCGAGATTACCGACTCGGATATCGTCTTCAATCTCAACAACAATTTCACGAGTGAGGGGGAAGGCGGCAATTGTACGGTGTTCCCTCCCAAGAAGGCGGAGTACTCAATTGAAGCCGTTGCCGCTCACGAGGTCGGCCATCTCATCGGGTTAGGGCATTCGGGAGACGGGAGTGCGTTGATGGCGCCCTCGGTCGGCCCTTGCGATGGCGGTTTGTTGACATCGGACGACATCGCCGGGGCAAGTTCGCTGTATTCATGCAGCTTGGGTGCGTGCGCCGGGGATGAATCCTCTTCGTGTGGCGACGGCATTGACAACGACTGCGACGGGGTCATCGACAGCGGCGACCCGGACTGTGGTGGAGGGCCGGCGTGCGGCAATTTGTCGTGCGAAACGGGGGAGGACTCTTGCAACTGCGCAGTGGATTGCGGGGCTGCTCCACTAGATGAAACAGGGTTCTGTTCGGACGGTCAGGATAACGACTGCGATGTGTTCTTAGATTGCACCGACTCTGACTGCACCAGCGACCCTGCCTGCGACACAGGCTCGTGCGGAGGTAACAAGGCTTCCTGCACGGCGAACAGCGATTGCTGCTCCGGCAAGTGCAGGAACGGCGTCTGTAGAGGAAACTGACGGGAAACCCTGCGAGCCCATCGTGGCGGGTTTCCCGTGGTCCGGTGGAGTTGCTAGGTCAAGATCCGTAGCGGGTTCGGCTCGCTCGTCAGCGGGCCCGGCTCGGGCATCGGGGGTTTGCGGGCCGAGATAAGAAGGGCGCCTTCGTGGTTGAAGGCTTCTTTCTCTTCGCGGGAGCGCCAGTGAAGATCGGGCTCGAAGTCGGTTGGGATCGGGGTGTCGTCGCGGATGCGGCTGTGTTCGACGTTTTCGAAGCCCAGCAGCGAAAACACCTCTCTCCACTCGTCGGCTGACCGCAGATGAATCTCCGCGGGGGCGTGTTGCTTCCAGTGATGGGAGTGGGGATTTTCGGCGTAGTAGAACATCAATAGGAAGACACGGCCGCCCCAGGCGGTAGCGCGGAACACTTCTCGGACCGCTTGCTCGGGGGAGTGCCAATAGTACGCGGTTTCGACGCTGATGACGCGCGTGAAGTAGTCCTCGGCCCAGGGAATTTCTTCGGCGGAGCCCGGAGCGAAGAGGATGTTCTGGTAGTCGATGGACTTGGCGCGGGCGGACGCGATCAGGTCGTCGGCGAGATCAATGCCGACGACGGCTCCCTCGGGGCTGCGCTCGGCGATGAGACGCGTAGCCCAGCCTTCCCCGCAACCGATTTCGAGAGTCCGGTCTTGAGCGCCGATGTCCATGCGGTCGAGGAGTTTTTCGGTGACCGGGCGGTGCCAGGTTTCCATGCGGACGGCTTGGCCGGAGGCGAGCGACTGGTTGAAATATTGGCGGAGGTGTTCTTCGTGTTGGAGGCGGGGGATAGAGTGGGGCGGGACCATGTCCTGGTTTAAGGGCTAGGTCGCGCACAGCGCGACCCGGCACGGCACAGCCGTGCGCCACATCGGGGTGCGGATTCAGCCGTGGGTCGGGTCAAGGATGGGTGGCAGAAGTTTTTGGCTTGAGAATCGGAGCTTCAGGTCAGTCGCCGGCGATGGAGACCAATTCCTGCTTGTTGAGGACCTGCTCGGCGTCTTCCATGGTGAACTCGGCGACGCGCGAGGAGATATTCATCGAGCAGTAGCTAGGGCCGCACATCGAGCAGAAGTGGGCGGATTTGTAGCCCTCCTCCGGCAGCGTCTCGTCGTGCATGGCGCGGGCGGTCTCCGGATCGAGAGAGAGATCGAACTGCCGATTCCAGTCGAACTCGAAGCGGGCTTTCGAAAGCGCGTCGTCGCGATCACGGGCGCCGGGGCGGTGGCGGGCGACATCAGCGGCATGAGCGGCGATGGAGTAGGCGATCAAGCCCTGCTTGACGTCCTCTTTGTTGGGTAACCCCAGATGCTCCTTCGGGGTGACGTAGCAGAGCATGGACGCGCCGTGCCAGCCGATCATGGCCGCGCCGATGGCGGACGTAATGTGGTCGTAGCCGGGGGCGATGTCGGTGACGAGGGGGCCGAGAGTGTAAAAGGGTGCTTCGTGGCAGATCTCGTTTTCTTTTTCTACCTGGAGCTTGATCTGGTCCATCGGGATATGGCCGGGACCCTCGATCATTACCTGGACATCGTATTCCCAGGCTTTCGTGGTGAGTTCGCCCAGGGTTTCGAGTTCGGCGAACTGCGCTTCATCGCTGGCATCGGCGAGTGAGCCGGGGCGGAGACCATCGCCGAGTGAAAAGCTCACGTCGTACTTCTGGAAGATCTTGCAGAGCTCGTCGAAGTTCTCATAGAGCATGTTCTGCTGATGGTGGCGGACCATCCACTCGGCCAGCAGCGAACCGCCTCGGCTGACGATGCCGGTGACGCGCTTGACCGCGAGAGGCACGTACTGGATGAGCACGCCGGCGTGGATCGTCATGTAGTCAACGCCCTGCTCGGCCTGCTCGGTGATCACATCGCGCATGACGGACCAGGAGAGATCCTCGATTTTGCCGTCGACACGCGTGAGGGCCTCATAGATGGGCACGGTGCCGATGGGGACGGGCGAGTGATCGATGATGGCCTTCCGGATGCGCGGGATGTCTCCGCCGGTTGACAGATCCATCACCGTGTCGGCGCCGTACTTGATGGAGTAGTCGAGCTTTTCGAGTTCCTGTTCGATCTCGGACGTGACGGCCGAGTTACCGATGTTGGAATTGATCTTGCACTTCGAAGCGATGCCGATACACATCGGTTCGAGATTGACGTGCCGGACATTGGCGGGAATGATCATCCTGCCGCGGGCCACTTCGTCACGCACCAGCTCGGGCGTCAAGTTCTCCCGGTGGGCGACGTACTCCATCTCCTCGGTGACTACGCCCTGGCGGGCATAGTGCATCTGGCTACGATTCGGATGGTCGGTTCGTTTTGCAACCCAAGCAGCGCGCATGAATACCTCGGTTCCCGGCTGGGAGCCCGGGCAGACCTCATTATGTCATCGGCTCGGAGGGCAAGCAAATGGGCGCCGGAGCGCCGCGGTCTTCGGGTTTGAGGGACGAGAGGTACGACGGCCGAGAAAAGGTCTGTTGATCTTTGGCAGCAAATGAGAGATTCTATGAGGCTTTCCTCCAATGCGAGTCCGCCTTTTTTATCATGACCGTTGCTTCGACGGCGCTTGCTCAGCCGCCGTCTTCGCCGAGTTCTTCCGCCAGCGCTTTGACGCCGACGCGGAGTTCGTGCTGACGGGTATGTTTCACCGCGCGGATCAACTCTTTGATGAAGCGCTATTCGATGGAGATGAGAACGTTATCGTCGACTTCAAATACTGCGCCTCGGACAAGTTAACGTGGTGGTTTGATCATCACCAGAGCGCGTTTCTTTCGGAGGAAGATGGAGAGCACTTCGAGCGCGACCAGGGCGGCCAGAAGTTCTATGACGCAGCATTCAAGTCGTGCACGAAGTTTATCGCCACGATAGCGCAGGAGAAGTTCTCGTTCGACCCGGGAGGGCTGGAAGAGCTGATTCAGTGGGCCGACATCATCGACGGCGCACAGTACAAGAACGCCAAAGAGGCCGTTGAGATGAAAGCGGCGGCCATGAGGTTAACGCTTGTTCTTGAGGCAGCCGAGGAGAACCGCAGTACGGCGATTATTCCGCTGTTGACGAAATACTCGCTCGATGAGATCGCGGCGTTGCCGTGGGTCGCGGAGTGCTTTGAGGAGTTGTTCCGGCGGCACTTGGAATCGATCGAGCTGATTCGTGACCGCAGTCAGCGTACCGGCAATACAGTGTTCTTCGATCTGGCGGATTCCGATCAGGGCGGGTACAGCAAATTCATTCCCTACTATTTATTTCCTGATAGTGTCTACACGGTATCCGTGCTGGATGCCGGGTTTCGCACGAAGGTTTCGGTCGGCTCGAATCCGTGGGCCGGCGCTGAGCCCGCCCACAACCTAGCGACCATTTGCGAACGTTACGGAGGAGGGGGCCATTCGCGCGTGGGCGCGATCAGTTACGGGCCGAATGAGCTGGAGCGGGCGCGGAAGACGGCGCGGGAAATTGTGTCGGAATTGTCCGCCGGGTCGTGAATCAGCCCGTTTGGGATGGGGTGTTAGGCCGATTCTGTCGAAGAGTATTCTAGGACCCTTCTGAAAGGGTGCAGGATACTTGACCCAATTGAATCCACTCACCGCGGCGGACCATGTCCGCCAAGCCCTGCTCAAACTGGAAGAACTGCCGGTATCGGCGCGGGTGGTGCAGGCGGCGTTACGAGCGACCGCCGATACTCGATGCACAAGTGAACGGCTCCAGGAGGTGCTCGCCGCCGACCCGGCCGCGACGGCGGACGTCTTACGGCTGGCAAATTCCGCCTACTACGGCGTGCGTTCGGAGATTAGGACGCTTGCGCTGGCGGTGACCCTCATCGGACATCGACGCCTGACAGGGCTGCTACGTCATTTGCTGGCGGGCAAGCTGCTTCAAACATTGATCTTTACCGGCGAGTTGGCCCTTGAGGCTCGCAGCGTCGCGCTGGCCACTGCGGTAGCGGCGGCAGAAGTCGCGCGATTGAATTCTACGGCGGACCCGGACGAGATGATGGTCGCGGGCTTGCTCCACAACGTGGGCGAGGTGGTTCTGCTGGCTGAGACGGGGGGCGACTATGAGTCGGTTCTCGAACTGGCGAAAGAGGTCGGGAGGGCCGAAGCAGAGCTGCGACTGCTCGGAATCGATTCGCTGGAAGCGAGTGCCGTGCTCTTGCAAGCCTGGATTTTCCTGATGTCTTTGTTGCGGCCGCGCGGCACTGGGACGGTTCGGACTGGACTGCCATCGGCTCTGATGCGAGCCTGCACGTGGGGTTTGTCCACATCGGCGCGCGCCTGGGTCGAGGGTGGGTGAGCCGGTTGAGCGAGTCAAGGGCGGTAGGAGCAATTTCTGAATCGGCGATTGTGCTAACCGGCGTGGATCCGAGCACCCTGACGGGCATCTACCGCCACATTGAAGCCAATATTGACCACCTTGACCGCAGCTTGTAATTCAATGGACGTGCATGGAAAGCGAATGGCCCGCTAGACTTCGACTCTCTCGATCCTACGAATCAGCCCGAACAGCGCGACGAGCCCGAGTGCCGGCATCAGCCCGGCCGCCAGGAAGACGGGCAAATACGAGAAGCGGTCCACGACAATCCCGGTGGCGAGCATGAGGGTCATGTTCATGATGCCTTCCCCGAGGCCCGTGAGGCCTGCCAGGCGCGCCAGGATGCGCGCTTCGAAGAGGTCACCGAGGGTAGCGATGTGGGTCGGGACACTGATGGCAATGCCAAAGGTGGCGGCACAAATGAGCGCCATGGCGGTGATCGCGTTTGGCGCGAGGGGGACGGCCATGCTGCTCGCGCAGAGAACGGCGCTTGTGATGAACGCGGTCTTGCGAGCGCGATCGGCGGACCAACCTCTAGCGATCAGATGGCCCGAGAACCAGCCACCAGCCAGATTTCCGAGTCCGGCGAACAGGAAGGGAATACCGGCGGCCCAGCCGATTTCCTCCATGCTGAAACCGCGTTCCCGTCGGAGGTATTCCGGGAGCCAATACCAGTAGAAGTGGACGACCGGGCCGCCGAGCGCACGGATGAGGATAGCGCCCCAAACGTGTCTGACCCGCAGCAACGGCAAAAGCGAGACTTTCTTCTGTATCCTGTCCGGGGTGGGCGGCGCCTCGCGGTCGCGATAGTAGCCAAGCCACGGGATGATCCAAAGCAGACCCAGCGCGCTGGGGATGAGGAACGTCATCCGCCAGCCGAAGTGCAGCCCGAGCGGAACAATGAGCATAGGCGCGAGGAATGCCCCCGCCACGGTTCCGCTATTGAAGATGCCGCCCGCCAGCGCCCGCTCCTTGATAGGAAACCACTGCGAAATGACCTTGATGCCACCCGAATAATTTCCGCACTCACCGGCCCCGAGCAGAAAGCGAAAGACCTTAAGGTGCAGCAGGTTCCGGGCCACGGCATGGAGCCCGTTGGCTACCGACCAGACAATCATGATGAGTGGCAGGCCGAAGCGGGCGCCTTTGCGGTCGATCAGCAAGCCGGCCGGGTACTGACACAAGGTCAACCCCAACAGGAACCAGAAGAGAATGTGTGAATAGTCGGCATTCGAGAGGCCCAACTCGTCTCGAATCATGGGGGCCATCACGGAAAGCACCTGCCGGTCGAGCAGGTTGACCATGATTGAGACGAACAGCAGGGCCAAGATCCCCCAGCGCCGAGGGGACGGTTTCTCCGCTGGGGATAGCAGGTCTTGAGAAGAGTCGGGCTGACGCGGGTCCGGCATGACGATGGTGACAGCTTAACTCAGTGAGCGGCCGTGAAAGGCGCGCTAACGCGCGAGCTGCTGAAGAAGCTCCTCGTAGCGATCGACGACCATTTCCCAGTCGTAGTTTTGTTCAGCGTGTTGCATCGACGCCTGGCCGATCCGGGCTCGCTCTTCCGGAAGCAGGTCGGCGACGGACGTGACAGCGGCGGCGAGGTTCTCTTCATCTTTCGAGTAGGCGAACCCGACTTCGCCGGCGACCTCGCGATTCTCAGGAGTGTCGAGGAACAATACGGGAGCGCCCCGACCCATGGCTTCGACCAGAGCCGGGTGGGTGCCGCCCACTTCGGTGGCGTGGATATAAGCGAGGCAGTGCGACTGGAGCTCGTGATACCCAGCACCGTAGATAGCTCCCGTAAAGACGATGCGGGGATCGTTGGTTGCTTTGACGGCGGCGATGTAATCCTTCGCGTACGGGGCGTCGCCGACGATGACGAGTTTCCGGCGGAGGCTGGTACGTTCAAAGGCGCGTACGACGAGCAGGGCATTGTTCTCCGGTTCGAGACGGCTGACGTAGAGAAAATAGTCGCCGGGTTCCAGCCGGTGCCGGTCGAGGATGGCGCGGGTGGCGACCTTGCCAGTGGGCGCGCCGTAAGCGATGAGGTGAGTCGGCTTGTTGTAGGTTGCCGCGTAGTACTGCCGGATGACCTGAGCGTCGGCGACCACAGCGGTAGGGAACCACTTGGTCAGCCATTCAGAGATCCAATACCAGCCACGCGCCAAGGCATTCCACTTCCGGCGCTGGCGTTCGATGCCATCGACGTTGAGGATGGTAGGTAGGCCGAAAAGGCGCGGCCAAAGCGTGAAGACGGCGTTCGCGCCGTTGCAGAAGAGCGCAACGTCGCTGCGGTGGAAAAGCAGGTGGATCGTGGAAAGACACGTATGCGAAAGGGTGTCGAGGTACTTGTGACGAATAGCCGGGGTGACAACAAGCCTAACGCCGCGATACGAGGGGCCGGGGTGATTGCTGCTGTCGGGGCGGCAGTAGACGGTGACTTCATGTCCCCGCTCGACGAGGCGCGCGCAGAGCTCTTCGGCGAAAGTCTCAAAACCCCCGTATCGGGCGGGGATACCGCGTGTGCCCAGAAGGGCGATTTTCATGGGGCGATTAGAGTTCGTGAACCTCGATGGTTTCCGGCACCGGCTCGACGCTTTCCACAGGCCGGCTGACGGGCGCGAAACGGAACCAGCTCAACATGTAGCTGTCTTCCACACGCCGCCTCTGCTGTATGATCCGCCGTTTTTCAAGGACGCGGCTGAAGTCCCGGGCGAACAAGTAGAAGGCCCTGAGCGACGAGCGCTCGACGGTTAAGCAATAGGCGATGATCCCCAAGTCGCGGATCGTCATCGGGATGAAGTTCCGCAGGTATAGGCTCGGCGTAATGTTCTTCACCCGCATCAAGAAGCGGTTCTTGACCGAGTGCATATTGATTTCGGGCGGCAGGTAGCGGCGCATCCCGGGCCGAAGTTTGCGGACATGGTAGCCGCAGGCATTCGGCAGGTAGATGCACTTCCAACCGAGCAATTGGGCGCGCCATGCGACATCGGCATCCTCACGGTAGGTGAAGAAGTCGGGATCAAAGAACTCGTTGACGACGGAAATATCCTCGATCATGCGACGTCGATAGCAGGCGGCGGCGGCGGTAGCGCCGAAGACGTATTCCGACTTGAGGTAATGGCCGTTATCGGTTTCGAGGCAGCCACGGTCGAAGTGGCGTTGCATCGGCGTGAAGTACATTCCGGTGGAATCGACCACGCGCTGATCGGGAATCTCGAACGATGCATCCATCATGAGGAGCTTGCCGCACAAGGTTCCCGCCATCGGATCGAGATCCGCGTTCTGCATGAGCATCTCGACGAAGTTGGGCAGCAGCATGACGTCAGGATTGAGCGTCAGAACCCACTCACCGCGCGAGATGCCGATGGCTTGGTTTTGCGCCGCGGCAAACCCGATGTTTTCCTCGTTGTAGACGATCGTGCAGTCATCCTCGAAGCGTTCCAGGATATCGGTCGTGCCATCGGTGGATGCATTATCCACGACGATGACTTCGAGGTCGGGATAGCGCTGCTCAAGAACGGACTCGAGGCAACGCCGGATGAAACGGCCACTGTTGTAGGTGACCAGCGTGACCGAAACGGTTTGTTTATGAAACATGAATATTCAACTCGACTTCGATTCAAGAGGGGAGGGCGAGCCCATTCCGGCCGGACAAGTCCGGTCCCGGAAGGAAAAGCCGCGGAGAGACTTGATCACGCGTGCGTAGGCCTTTCTTTCGGCGCGAGTTCCGGCGCCCGCGAAGCAGACAAGCCAGCGGAGCCGCAACCCCATCAGAACGATGATATGTAGACAGCGATGGATCCCCTTCGGGAAGTGCTTGTAATTGAAGCGTAAGAGATTACCATACCAAGCCAGATAGCGTTCTTCCACGCTCACGCTGTTCACGGAATGACCTCCCGCGTGCCGGGCGATACAGCTCGGCACGTACCTGATTCTGTATCCCGCGCCACGAATCCGGCGGCAGAGGTCGACGTCTTCGAACCAGATGGGGTAGAAGCTTTCGTCAAGGCCCTGAACCTCGTTTAGGACATCACGGCGGACCATGAGGAACGCGCCCGCCGGTTGATCGACGTCCTGCAATTGTTCGAGATCGACATCGAGACAGCGGTAGCGGCGGTTGACGGGGTTTCGAGGCCAGAGGCGATTTAGGAGCAGAATCTCGAAAAGCAAGGCCGTGGGTGTTGGGAAGGTTCTGACATTGAATCCGGCCTGGGCTTGCCCGTTCTCATCTACCAGCTTGCCGGCGGCTGCTCCGACCTCCGGCGAGACGCATTGGTCCACGAGCGGCTGAAGGCTGTTGTTGAGGACTGCATCGGGGTTCAGCAGAAGGACGAAGGGGTTGACCGTCGCGGCGACTCCTTGGTTGGCAGCGGCCGCGAAACCACGATTGCGGGCATTGCGGATGAGCTTGACGCCGGGCGCTTCGCGGGCGATGACGGCGCAAGTGTCGTCAGTGGAAGCGTTGTCTACCACAACGATTTCGCCCACACCGCGAACCGACCGCAGACAGCGGGCGATATGCCCGGCCGAATGGAAGGTTACAACAACGATCGAGACGGTATGCTTCACGGGCTGACCCCCGTCGGAGCGCCCGCCAGGCGAAAGTACCATCGCCAGTAAGTATCCCACTGTGTCTGCTGCTGCACGCGCGCGATCTCACTCTCGGTTGATCGCAGAACCGCCGCCAGCCGAGAAGCGTGGAGCCGCAAAGGCCGCGAGCCTCGCCGCAACGCATAGAAGCGCCCCAGACCGTGACTGAATCCGCGCATCCAGCCCAAGGTTCGGCCGCGGGAAACCGCGAGGATCGCCCAAAGGGCTTGGGCAACGAGAATCTGCCAGCCGAAACGAGTGAGTAGCGAAGCCGGGTAAAACTTCGCCAACAGCAGCAACTGGTGGCAGGTCAGCCACTCGACCATTTGGGTGCTCCAGCGGCCGGCTGTCTCGCCGCTCATGTGAAACGCGACGGCTTCGGGAACGTAAGTTCCGGGCTTGTCTTCGATCGCGGCCCGGAAACCAAGATCGACGTCTTCGAGATAGGCGAAGAAGGCCTCTTCGTAGAAGCCGATTTGATCGAAGAAAGTTCGGCGGAACACGGTCGCTGTAGCCGAGGGGAAGTAAGTCGGCCTCGGAAGGGCGAAAGCGGGGCCGTCGTCTTTGCCATGGCCGAGGCGCCAAGCCGTGCCGCCGCAGCAGACAGCATCGCCGGCGCCGTCGATTTGGCGACGCTCATTGAAATTCAGCAACTTGCCCGTAGCGAACCAAGCGTCTCCGGCTTCCAGCGAGGCTAACAAGCGCTCCAGCCAGTCCGGGGCAAGCTCAACATCGTTGTTGATGAGTGCTACGAAGTCTCCGCGGGCTGCCTCGATTCCCCGGTTGAGCGCTCGACTGACACCCTCATTCCCGGGCAGGGCGATGACCGTCGCACCGAGATCTTCGGCCAGACGCACCGAACCATCAGTGGAACCGTTGTCCACGATGATGACCTCTATCTCGCCGCCGAAGGACTCTCGCTGCCGACCAATCGACGTCAGCAATGGCGCGAGCAACTTGCAGCGGTTCCGATGAGGAACGATAAAAGAAACCGTCATCACACGCTAACTAAGCGTAATCAGACGCGGCTCACAGGCGGGAACTTATTGATAGCACAGTAGGCAACGGTCCGGCAAGAGATGTTGGGCTATCTGTTGCCTTTATAGCGAGAAACCGACCGATCTCCGGCCCGGGCTGGGCCGGAATCCAGAGCCGGCAAAGCCGAATGTTATCCTGAGCCTGAATGCTTCCAAGGCCCGCGTTTCGGCTTCGCTTTCCGAGCCTTCACCCGTTGTTCTTTTGCTGGGCGTTACTGTCGTGGACGGGCACGGCGTCACTCGCTCAGGCCCCCGACCTGACGCCGACCGGCTTTATCAACGACTACGTCGGTGTCCTCAGCGCGCGGGCCAAGGCCGATCTTGAGAACCTCGCGGTCGAGCTGAAGCAGAAGACCGGCGCCGAAGTGGGCGTAGCGATCATCACCACGATCGGCGACGACACCATTGAGAACTATGCCAATCTGCTCGCCGAGAAGTGGGGCGTCGGCGACAGCGAGGACCGCGGAGCGCTGATTTTGGTTGTCACTGAGGATCACCGGCTTCGTATTGAGGTGGGCTACGGGTTGGAGCCTATCATCCCGGACGGTCGGGCCGGCGAGATCCGCGACGGTATGACGCCGCACCTGCGGGCCGGCGACTACGATGCCGCCATCACCGTTGCCGTAACGCAGGTAGCCCAGGTTGTTGCCCGAGACGCCGGCGTCGAGCTTACCGGACAGGTAGCGAGGCGATCTACCCGTCGCTCCCGCCGCCGTGGAAGCTGGTGGCCCCTCCTGCTGGTGACTCTGCTGCTCTTCCTGCCGCGGCGGCGACGTACTGGAGGTTGGCACTCCGGCGCGGTCACGACAGCCTGGATGCTGGGCGGAATCGGTGGGTTCCGGGGGGGCGGATTGGGCGGCGGTTCGGGAGGTTTCAGCTCCGGCGGCTTCGGCGGGTTTGGCGGTGGCGGCTTCGGAGGGGGCGGCGCTTCCGGTTCATGGTGAATATATGAAAGAGCAACTCCTCAATGACCTGGTTCAGCAGCTTCGCGACGACCTGGGCGACGACCTGCATTCGGTTGTATTGTTTGGGTCGGCCGTCACGGGTGATTTTCAGGAGAACGTTTCGGACCTGAACGTGCTCTGCGTACTGAAAGTCGTCGGTCCTGCTCAGCTAGAGAAGGCCTATCCCAGCGTTGACCGCTGGATGAAAAAGAAGCAGCCCACACCGACGTTTCTCTCGCTCGAGGAGATCCGCAACGCCCACGACGCCTTCGCGATCGAGTTCCTTGATATCCGGGCAGCATATAAGATCCTTCATGGTGAGGATGTGATCTCAGCGATCTCCGTTGATCCGGCCCACCACCGGCATCAAGTGGAGCACGAGCTGCGCTCGCGGTTGCTGCGGCTGCGCGAACGTTTTTTGGCGCTCCAAAAGGACCGCCGCCAACTGATTCAGTTGATGGTCGATTCGATCCCGACATTCTCGACGCTCTTCCGCCACGCGCTGATTCTGGGCGGAGAAGAGCCACCCGTCAAAAAGCGGGAGATCTTCCGGCGAGCGGCAGTCCGATTCTCGATTTCGGCGGAGCCCTTCGAGACTCTGCTGGATGTTCGAGCGACGGATCGGCGGTTGAAAGATGCAGAGATTCGCCCGCTCTTCGAAGACTACCTGAGCGAGATCACCAGGGCGGCCAAACACGTGGACCGGCTATAATTCGGGGTAGAAAAGAGGGTTTGAAGTGAATGACTCAAACCCGGCGATCATCCCATCGTGCGCAAACTACTCATTGTCGTTGGCATACTCGTTGCGTTGTTGCTGGTTGCGGGACTGGCCTTCGGCGGCATGTTCGTAAGCCGCCGCAACGAGATGGTCGCCATGCGCGAAGGCATTGATGGCGCCTGGGCACAGGTCGATACCGTGATTCAACGGCGCACGGACTTGGTGCCGAACCTCGTCGAGACCGTGAAAGGGATCGCCGCCCAAGAGAAGGAAGTGTTCACGAATATTGCCAACGCCCGAGCCGCGATGGCCGGGGCCCGCACACCCGCCGATCGCATCGGGGCGAATGACCAAATGAGCGGAGCATTGTCGCGCCTATTGCTAATTGTGGAGAACTATCCTCAATTGCGATCCAGCGAAAACTTCATCCGACTCCAGGATGAGCTGGCGGGCACGGAGAACCGCATCGCGGTCGAGAGGCGCAAGTACAATCAGACCGTCCAGCAGTACAACACCCACATTCAACTGTTCCCCAATAGCATCGTGGCTTCCATCTCCGGGTACCAGCGGGAAGACGCCTACTTCCGTACAACCGAGGAAGCCCGGCAGGCTCCTCCAGCGGTCAACTTCAATCAGCCTGAGCCGCAACCCCAGCAGTAGCGGAAGACGTAGGACTACTGTTTCGCGAGCGATCCGAGCATCTCTCTCAAGGCCGGTTCAGCGGCATCGGCCGTCGCCTTCGGCGCGGTGAGCTTGATGAAGATGGGGCCCTCGGGCCCTTCGGCTATGGCGGCCACCATGCGGTAGCCGGGTTTCGGCGTGGCTTCGCGGGCCATCGGAAACGCCTTGAACATATAGGTACCGGTCACGTCAACAGTCGTTACTTTGATGCCGCTGATGGTTTCGTCCGAACGCTTCGCGAGGCCGTCCGCCGGACCGCCGCCGGGCGCACGGAATTGGCTGATCCAGCGCCTCACGTTCGCCTCGACGCTTCCACCCTGTCCCGCCCCAAAAAAATAGACGCCGCATTCGCCGTCTTCGGTACCACCACCCGCGGAGGGAACAACGTAGTTGGCGGCGCGCATTCGTTTCGGTTGAGAGGTCCAACCGTCCGGCGTAGTCCAACTCAAGCCTCCGGCTGATTCGGCGCTCGCCGACAGGGCCAGGGAACCGAGCGCCAGGCAGGCTGCGAGGAACCGGATCGCATTGTTGATTCGCATGCTATTAGTTTAGCCGTGACGAGTGGCGCCTCACGTTCCCGGCGGGCCTCGAGAGGGCGAAGAAGGCTGACAATTACTCCTAGTACTTCTAGTTCAATTTGGGCTGATACTTAGAGATCTCTCTTGGCGTATGTCTGATATGCTGTGTGTTTCCCAGGCATGAATTCATGTATCCACGCGGGCCTTCGATGGCTAGCTATTTCAGGCAGGTGGGGTATCCACTTGACTCAGGTGACCCCAACATCTTGTGTTTGGGGTTCAGAACGGCTCGGCGTCCCAGTGGGCGATGATCGAGCGATACGGCGTCGGCTCCACAGCGACCGCTTGCTGAACCAGCCTGTAGAACAGCTTGCCCCGGCTACGTGAGCTGCGCCGGTTGAACCGGAAGACGAATTCGTCCAGATAGTAGTCCAAATGCTCGTGGCTGACCGCCCCTTGATGCGTACCCAGCAACCAGCGCTTGAGCAGCGAGATCGCTTTGTGCACCAGCGGAAGCAATTCCGACGCCTGCTCGCGGCGACCCTTGAGGAAGACGATGTGGTGCCGATAGCCCTTCTTCTCGAGTGGCTCGTAGCCCAGCCAGCCATCGGTGCGAACCACGCTGCCTGGCTCGATCGACTCCTCCACGAAGGGCATCAAGCTGGCCGCCGAGGCGTTGCGCAGGCGCTGCATACGGATCCGCCCCAGCCCGCTGCCTCTCTCCTCCGCGGCTACTGCAATCAATCCTTTACGCTCGATCTGGCGGCCGCGAACGCCCTCCTCCTCCGCGCCCCAGTAGGTCTCATCCACCTCGACGACGCCCGTCAAACGCTCGCGCCCCGGCCGCACCATCGCCCGCCGCAGCTTGTGCATCCAAGCCCAGGCGGTTTGGTAGCTGCCCAGTCCCAGAACGCGTTGCAAACCCAAGGCGCTGACTCCGTTCTTCTGCGAGACGACGTGCCACATTGCTCGGAACCAAAGCCGCAACGGCTTGCGTGTGTCCTGAAAGATCGTACCGGCCGTGACGGACGTTTGGCGACCGCAGGCAGCACATTCGAACCATACTTTGCGCACCGGCCAAGCTCGCTCAAGCCCACAGTTGGGGCAACGGAACCCGTCCCGCCAGCGCAGCGCGACCAGATAGTCCGCGACAGGCCTCTTCGGTGGCGAAGCGCGCCTCGAACTCGAGCAGATCGCGCGGGTAATCCTCCACGAGGCCGCATACTACATCTTGGGGTCACCTGAGTCAAGTGGATACCCCACTTTCAGGCATTCAGGACCAATCGGGCGGTGTTTCGGAAGCCTTTCGGTCGGACGAAAGTGACTACGCCGCGATCTCAACCACCTCGACGGGCTACTACATCTCGGCACAGCTCTGGTCCCAGCGGTTTTCCGGAGGTACTCTTCCGGCCACCGCCTCCCGCGCCGGCAGATTTCTATTGGAACGCGCCTTCGATATGTCCGGGGAAATGTTCCCGCTACGCGTCGAAGCCGATGAACAGCAGGCCCGTCTTGCCTATTTCCTCGATTGCACGATCATTGTGCGTTCTTTGGTACACCTGTGGAATTCGACTAAGGATCAGGTCTTTCTAGAGTGTGCCGAGCGCTGCGGGCTGGCCCTCCACTCTCGCATGCCGACGGTGGATGGCGCTTTCTTCCCCATCTACGACCTCAGTTCCGACCGGGCATACGCGGACGCGGGCTCGTGGAGAGTGGAGATGGAAATCCCGCAACTCAAAGGCGGACTCGCGCTGTTGGAACTGCATAAGGCAACGGGGCGCGGCGAATTCGAGCACGACGCGGTAGCCCTTCGCAAGTGGTGCATGCAGCGCCAAGAATCGTTCCTGCCGGGCGAAGTGGACGATGCCAAGGTCATCGACCGTCTCCACGCCTATTGCTTATTTTTAGAGGGACTACTGCCGGCCGTAGCACTCGATGCCGATGCAGGGCGGGTTCTCCAGTTCGGCATTCTGAGGGTTGAGAACTATCTCGACGAGTTTGCCTCTCATCTTCAGCGCTGCGACGTCCTCGCTCAGATCCTGCGGCTGCGGCTTTATGCGGACAAGCTCGGCGTAATGGAACTCGACTACAAGAGGGCCGAGGAAGAGGCAACGGCCATTGTCGAGTTCCAAACGCAGTCGCCGGACCCCAAAACCGATGGTGGCTTTGCTCTTGTCCGCTCGACCGGGCGGAGTCAGCCGCACCTTGACCTGACCGCTACGGTATTCGCGCTCCAAGCACTGGAGATGTGGGACCAAACCGATGAGGGTGGTCTGCGCGACCCGTGGGAAGTATTGATCTAACCAAGTCCGACTTAGGTCAGGTGTCGCGAGCTTCGGCCTGATACTCAGCCTGCACGACGGATTGCAATCCGCCGCGCGGCGTAAACTCCCCTTCCACGCGAGCCCAAACGGGCTGGACTATTTCGACAACGTCGCGTAAGACGCGGTTCACGACGTTTTCGTAGAAAATGCCCAGATTGCGATAGGCCAGGATGTAGAGCTTGAGCGATTTGAGTTCGATGCACAGTTCGTTCGGCTCGTATTCGAGAGTGAGCTTCCCGAAGTCAGGGAGACCGGTTTTTGGGCAAACGGACGTGAACTCGGGCATCTCGACCCTGATGCGGTAGCCCTTGAATTGGTTGGGCCAGGTTTCGAGGGCCGGCAGGGCGGCGTCGATTCCGGCTTGGGCGTGCTGCTCGGTGTCATCCGCCACTTCTCAGGCTCCTTCGTTGTCCGCGCTGAAGCTCTGAGTGTACTGGCCCACTGAAGCGGACTTCAAGGGCTATTTTGGCGGAAACTCAGAGGGGCTCCGGAGCAAGATCCCGGGCCAAATAAACGAGACCGGAGTTGGGAAATGGCTTGGCTTCAACCGAATCGCCGTTTCATCCTAAGCGCCTAGCCGCCCTTCCGGGCCTTCGGGCGCTCCTGCCGTCCCAGGCGATGGGCGCGCCCATCGCCTGGGGAGATTGTACCTCCTCACGGAATCCTCCCCGCATGTCGCTGAATAGAGTCCGTCGTACGGGCTAGATCCGCGATGGGACGCGGCTAACGCAAAAGTCCCGGCCTGATTCAGTACGGGAGTACTATTTTGTTCGGCACGGTCTGCTGCCATGATGGATAGTTATGCAGGTGAACGCGCGGCATATCGCTCCTTGCTGGTCTCTCTGTGTGCTTGCGGCACTCGCGTGGACGGGGATCGGGTTATCGCAACAGTTCGATTCAACCCCTGCCTGGCCGCTTTGTGGGCGCATCAGCGAGCTGCCTCCGCCGAACTGGATCGACTCGGATGGATGTCCGCCGGAACGGTGGGGCAATGTAAACTTCACCGATTGGCCGGTCGCGTCACCGTTCGGACCTCGGCCGCTGGCGTCGGAAAACGACCGTTACGATTTGCATCGAGGGATCGACATAGCCGCCGACGAGGGCACCCCTGTTTTCGCCATCGCGGACGGCGTTGTCCGCATCGCCGGCGATCACCCCAGCTACTCTGATCCGCTCGTCCAACTCCGCCACTTCCGGCCGGGCCAAACTTCGTGTGATAACGTCGGCTGCTATCACAGCAACTACATGCATCTGACGCAGGCCGTCGTCGCTGTCGATGCAACCGTCAACAAGGGCGACTTGATCGGCTACACGGGAAGCAGCGCCAGCGGATTCGCCCATCTGCATTTTGAGATTCGGGATGCGCCGGGCTTTGACAAATTCAGCTCTTGGCAGCGGGACTGCGTCCATCCGCTTCAGGTCCTGCCGTATCAAAGTTCGGCGACGCCGGCGGTCACTTTCGATTCGGTTGACACGGGCAACCCCAGTCATCCCATCGTCGAGCTGACCGTCAATACGCCGCGCATCGACGTCGAGCGTATCGAGCTGGAAGTCCGCGACGGTTCCGGCAACACGATTCCCCAGCCCGGCAATACGCCCGATGCGAGAGGCTACAACGTCAATCCTTCCTGGTTCGGGATGGACGACTGGAACTTCCAGTACACACACAAGAATAGTTCGGCCGTTCCTTGGGGAAGCTTTGAGGCAGGCGGAGCAAACGAATGCCCGTACCATTCGAACCACGGAACGAGCTATGACCCGCACGTTCACATGGACCGGCAACTGCCTTCCGATCCGCTTGTCGGGGAGTTCAACGGCATCGAGATCCGTCCGACGAAGTATGTCGAGGGGAATTACACCTTGAACCTCGTTTTCACGGAGCTACAGGGCCCGGCTGTTTGTCTCGTCGCGACCGTCCACGAAGCAACCGGCGGCGCGTCGGCCACCGAGTGGGGAGATTGCTCGGGCGACCCGGGATCATCGACCGACTACACGGCATCGAGTGAGATTCTCAACGGCGGAACCCAGCAGGGTAGCTACCCGGACACATGGGCGCAAAACGACGGCGCCGCGGAGGTCTTGACCGAGAGGGAAAGCGGTGGCAAGCCCAAGAATCGTTACAGCTTTCTCGATCACGAATGGAGCATCGACATCGGGCCAGGCGGAAGCGTGGTTACCCTGTGGATCGATGCCTTTACGAGCGTGTCGAGCGATGGTGACCAGTTTGAATTGACGGTCTCCGGCTCGAATCAAGTCCTGACGATCGACAAGACGACCGACACAGACGCTTATCGGACGCTGACCCTGCCCGGTGGGATCAGTGGAACTGTTGGGGTGACGCTACGCGATACTGACCAGAGTCGCGGGGCCCGGAGCCTCGACTCGGTAACGGTTGATCATCTGTTCATTCGAGTCGAGGATCCCACAAACCTCGATCCGCCCGAGGCCCCGGTCAATGTCAGCGCGATAGCACTGTCCGCGAGCAGTGCCGAGGTTGTCTGGAGCCACGCCGGCGATACCGAATCGGGTTTCAAGGTCGAGCGGCAGGTTCGCAACCCGGACCTTACCTGGGGGGCGTGGATCGATGCCGGCACGGCGGGAGCGAACGCCTCTTCGTTCGTCGATACGGGGCTGCTTTCCCAAGCGACCTACCGTTATCGAGTGGCCGCGACGAATGCGGCAGGCGATTCGGCTTGGGCGGAATCGGGAGAGGTAACAACTCCCACGGGAAGTGCGATTGCAGCCGGCGCGAACGGCTACAAGAACAAGGGCTGGCAATACGTCGACATCAGTTGGTCGGGAGCGCCGGTGGGCTCGGTCGATATCCGGCGTGACGGCGTGGGGGTTGCGCTCGGGGTTCCGGCGGGCGCCGGCGGCAGCGGCGCTTACACGGACGGCCCGATTGCCAAAGGCGGGGCCACCTATTCCTACGAAGTCTGCGTCGCCGGTGATCCAGGCAACTGTTCCGACCCGGCCGTTGTGGTTTTCTAGTACGTGAGCCAGGCGCCTTCGATCGTTCGTTTGGTCGACGCCGGAGCGGCTGTAGTCACAGACTCCGTTGGGGAATATCTTCTTCAAGCCCGCAAGCTGAGCGTCGGTGAGGGGCTGCGCGTAGTCCTTCGGATCCCAACCGTGCCGATCCGATTCCCCGGCACCCGGCCCGCGCGAAAGGCTCCGGTGACGTCCCGCCCGTTGAGCGTCACGGTTAGTTAGGGGCTCTGAAGTGCCTGCCGAGATCTCGAGTAGAGCATCACCGGCGGTCGCCATATCGGGCCGGCCGGAGAGGACATGGATCTGAAGCGCGTCCGTCGCGAGGCCCATGTTCGACCAGAGCAGCATTGTCACGATCATTGAAAACAGGAGTCTTCCGCGGGTCATTGCTTGCCCCTTTGCATCCGACAGTTCGCGTCCGCAATGTTAGCAATTCGCCATACTAGGAATGTGATTTCGGTGTGCGTCCGTTCACTTGCACGAGGCACCATCCTTGGTGTTTGCGGTCTTGTCTGTGGCTTGGCGAGTCATGCCGCTCAGCCCGACGAGTTCTTCGAGCTGCGAATCCGACCTGTTCTCGCGAAGAACTGCTACGCCTGCCATACGCAGTCCCAACTCAGTGGTCTGCGGCTTGATTCGCGCCCGGCGATGCTTAAGGGCGGTGCTCGCGGCGCTGCCATCGTTCCCGGTGATCCCGCGGGCAGTCTGCTCATGCAGGCAGTTCGCCACGATCATACGGAGCTCAAAATGCCCCCTCAGGGCAAGCTCAGCGGGCAGGAAGTGAGCGATCTGGCGGCGTGGATCAAGGCCGGTGCGGTGTGGCCGGAAGCCGCTGTTGCGGCGAGTCCGGAGTCTGGAGGTTTTCGCATCACTCCCGAGCAGCGAACATTCTGGTCGTTCCGGCCCATTGGTGATCCTGCACCTCCCGCTGTGAGGGCCGAGCGGTGGCCGCGCGGGGCGATCGACCGGTTCATCCTGGCGAAACTCGAAGCACAGGGTCTCGAGCCAAATGAAGTGGCGGATACGCGGACCCTCATCCGGCGCGCCACCTTCGACGTAACGGGCTTGCCGCCCAGTCCCGAGGAAGTCGACGCTTTTCTGGCCGATGAAGCGCCCGAGGCCTTCGCTGTGGTTGTTGACCGCCTTCTGGCGTCTCCCCAGTACGGTGAGCGCTGGGGCCGCTATTGGCTCGATATCGCACGCTACTCCGACGACGTGCTGATCGGCGACGCGCCGCAGTTCTACCACTACCGAGATTGGGTCATTGACGCGCTCAATGCGGACATGCCTTACGACCTGTTTGTGAAAGCGCAGTTCGCGGCGGACCTGCTTCCTGGAGTCAATAGAGAAGAGTTTCTCCCCGCGCTGACCGTCTTCATGGACGCGCCAAGTGAGTTCACTGATGATGACCGCGTTGACGTTGCGACTCGCGGCTTCCTAGGCCTCACCGTTGCCTGCGCCAAGTGTCACGACCACAAGTACGACCCGATCCCGACCGAGGACTACTACTCTCTGCTCGGCGTCTTCCGCGCGACGCAGTCCCGCGAGGCGCCTCTCGCTGCGGCCGACGTCGTCGCGAACTACAAACAGCGGCGGAAGGAATACGAAGAGGAGCGAGACGAACTAAAGCAGTTCCTTGTGACGGAGAGCTATCAATTGGGGGACATCCTCGCGGCAAGAACGGCCGACTACCTTGTGGCCGCCTGGCAAGTGCTCGGCCCGCTTCAGGCAAACCCGGACAAGGCCGCGGCTGCCAACGATGTCGATCGCGAAACGCTCGGGCGTTGGATCAAGTATCTGAAGCGGCCGGGGAAGCAACATCCTTTCCTACGCGAATGGGAACGGTTGGCGGCCTCAGAGGCGGGCGAATCCGAGATTCGGAGAGAGTCGGAGCGCTTCGAGGTGCTATTGCTCGATGTGATCCGGGAAAAGAAGGAGGTCGACGAGTTCAACAAGATCATCTCGTACGGCTACAGCACGGGCCGGATGCTGGGCGAGGTGGAAGGCCGGACGATGGAACGGCCGAAATATATTCTTTGGCAGGATCTGCTTGCCGAAGGGGATCCCAGAGGCTCGTTCAATCGCCAGATTCCCAATGTTGACGGTGTTCTCTACTACCAGGGTGCGAAACTCGAACGTTTTCTGCCCGAACGTTGGCTCAACTTCATTGCCAAGAAACGGGACGAGGTCGAGCGCCTTGAGCTGGCCGTTCCGAAGCCATACCCCTACTTGAGCGTCATTGAGGACGTCGCGGAGCCGGAAAACCTGCGCGTGCATATTCGCGGGAATTCGCAAAACCTCGGCGCCGAAGCTCCAAGGCGTTTCTTACGGATCTTGAGCCGCGGGACCCCGACGCCCTTCACGGCCGGCAGCGGAAGACTTGAGCTTGCCGAAGCAATCGCAACGCCCGACAACCCGCTCACTGCCAGAGTGATCGCAAATCGCATCTGGCAGTACCACTTCGGCCAGGGGATCGTCCGCACGGCGAGTAATTTTGGCCTGACGGGGGACCGGCCCAGCCACCCCGAACTGCTGGACTATCTGGCGCGGCGGCTTATTGCGAGCGACTGGTCGCTCAAATCACTGCATCGCGAGATCATGTTGTCGGCAACCTATCGGTTGAGCCCGAGCGTCCAGCCGCGAAACCAGGAAGCCGACCCCGACAATCGTTTGCTGTGGCGTCACGCGCGCCGCCGCTTGGATGTGGAAGCGCTACGCGATTCGCTGCTTTTCGTCTCGGGCGAGCTCGATCCGAGCCGTGGCGGTCCGCCTGTCCCCCTCAATGAGCCAGGCAACAAGCGACGAACCATCTATAGCGAGGTGAGCCGCCGCAAGCTCGACAATATGCTCGCGACTTTCGATTTCCCAAACCCCAACACCACAAGCGCCCGCCGCATCGAGACGACGGTGCCGCTCCAGAAGCTGTTCCTGTTGAACAGCGAACTGATGCTGCGGCAGTCAAAAGCATTGGCCGCCCGGATCACCCACGAAGCCGGCGGCAATGCCGCAGGCAAGGTAGGACGTGTGTATCAGCTCCTGTTTCAACGCGGGCCAACGGACAAGGAGCAGCGCACAGCTCTCGAATTCACCAACGGGGACGATCGCTCCTGGGTGCGGTACGCTCAGGTGCTGCTCAGTTCGAACGAGTTTCTGTATGTCGAGTAACCGGCTTCCCGCGATCAGTCGTCGCCAAGCCCTACGCACTATGGCGAACGGCTTTGGCATGTTCGGACTCGCCCACCTGCTGGGTTCGACATCCGCCACGGCGTCGAGCCTCTCCCCGCTGGCTCCGAAAGCGCCTCACTTCGCCCCGCGGGCGAAGCACGTCATCTTTCTGTTTCTCAACGGTGGCCTTTCGCACGTCGATTCCTTTGATCCGAAGCCGGCGCTCGCGAAGTACGACGGTCAGCCGAGTCCTCTCGGCAACCTGCCGACCGAGCGCAAGACCGGCAACCTGATGGCGTCTCCCTTTCGCTTCCAGAAATACGGCCAGAGCGGAATCGAGGTGAGCGAGCTGTTTCCGCGCATCGCCGAACACATTGACGATATCTGCGTCATTCGCTCGATGGTCACGGATATCCCGAACCACCCACCCGCACTGCTCATGATGAACAATGGCAGCAGTCGCCTCGGCACACCGTCATGGGGAGCATGGGCCACCTACGGCTTGGGCACCGAGAACCAGAACCTGCCCGGTTTCGTCGTCCTGTGCCCCGGTAAACCGACACCCGTTGGCGCGGAACTGTGGAGCGCTTCGTTTCTTCCCGGCGTCTACCAGGGAACGCATATTCAGAACGACGGCAAGGCGCTCAGCGTTGACGAACTCATTCCCAATTTGCGGAATAGCGAGTGGGATGGGGCTCAGCAGCGCCGCCAGGTCGAACTCCTGCGCACGCTCAACCAAGACCATCTTGCCGAGCGCGAAGGGGCCGCCGAGCTTGAAGCCTCCATTGAGTCGATGGAGATCGCCTTCCGCATGCAGACCGAAGCGACGGACGCTTTCGACATTGGTCAGGAGCCCGAGAAGGTTCGCGAGCGCTATGGAGACGGAGACTTCGCCCGCGGATGCTTGCTGGCGCGGCGGCTCGTCGAACGCGGCGTTCGCACCGTGCAGGTTTACTACGAAGCGAAAGAGCCCTGGGACCACCATGAGGACATCATGATGCACCAGAAGCTCGCTCCCTCGGCCGACCGGCCGATTGCTGCTCTCCTCTCAGAACTCAAAGCCTCGGGCCTGCTGGATGAAACGCTCGTCCTCATCGGCGGTGAGTTCGGCCGTACACCGACGGCCGAAGTCAGCGTGAGGCAGTTCCTGCAGAACGGCCGCGACCACAACCCCTACGGCTTCTCGATGCTGCTTGCGGGTGGCGGTGTCAAGGGAGGGCTCGCCTATGGCGCGACGGATGAATTCGGATGGCGGGCCGTCGAAAACCCGGTTCACGTTCACGACTTACACGCGACGATGCTACACCTGCTCGGCTTCGATCACGAACGCCTCACCTACCACCATTCCGGACGCGACTTCCGTCTCACGGACGTTGCCGGCAAGGTCGTCAAAGATATCCTGATCTGAGCGCCTAAAGCGAGTCGCGGGACGTTAGAAAAGCGTGAACCTGCCAGATCTCGTCACGGGATAGCAGTTCGCCGAACGGCGGCATTGCTGTGCCGGGCCGGCCGCTTGTTACCGTGTCGACGAAATGCCTCGGTGCGAGGGGGCTTCGGAAGACATTTGGGCCGACGCCGGCTCCGCCTTTGTGGCAACTCACACAGCGCGAACGATAGGTGCGTCCGCCTTGCGTGATCGCTTCCTCTTGCCCGGCAAACGGATTTGTCATCCCGCCGTCGGCAGCCCAGACGGCATCATCGGTCCGGACCGGCTTGGTTCCTTCGGTGGGAGGGAAGCCGTATCCGGCGAGCACCCGGCCGCCCAGTGTATGGCCTGGTTCGCCGACATGCGGCAACCCGCCTTCGAGCGTGGTGAGATTCGTCCCGGGCGCGACACGCGCGGGCCCGCCGCCGTCCAGCGCGAAGACCCAGATGTTGCCCGCCTTCGGCTCGGTGTAATAGAACGTCATGTCGCCGCCGATACCTCCGGACGGGACCGCCACGTACTGCGTACCGTCAAGCTCGTACGTAATGGGGCTGCCGATAATGCCCGAGCCTGTCTGAAACCGCCAGAGAATCGTTCCAGTGCGGGCGTCGAGCGCCATGAAGTAGCCGCGCATGTCGCCGGTGAAGACGAGCCCGCTCGAAGTTGCCACGGCCCCGGCCCAGAAGGGCGCCGGACTGACGCTTCGCCACAGCACCTTGCGCTGGACGACATCGAACGCCACAAAGTTCCCGGGCTGGTCGCTGGTCAAATAGTTCTGGTAATCGCCGCCTAGGTACAGCTCACCGTTCGTGGGCGGTTGGAACTCGCCTTCGTTCCAGAACCTGTATCCCATCGCCCATTGATTCGACATGAAGTAGAGCGTCTTGAGTTCAGGGTTGTAGGCCAGCGGCTGCCAGTCAATACCGCCTTCGAGACTCGGGATGATCGGACCCACTTCGGGCCCTCCAGATTCGGCCACCATGTCGGGGTTGATGTTCGGACGCCCGGTTTCAGAGTCGAGCCCGAACGCCCACGTGATACCGGGGACGATGGGTTCGCCGTAGATGAACTTGCCGTTCGTGCGGTCGAGGGCATAGAAGAAACCGTTCTTGTCGTGGTGGAAGAGAGCTTTGACAGGATCGCCGCTGTCAGTGAATCTGACGTCGGCCAACACCGGCGTACTGACGGCGTCGTAGTCCCAGCAGTCCCACGGCGTGTACTGGAAGCCCCACTCGATATCGCCATCGTCGGCGTCGATTGCGATGGTGGCCGCGGTCCACTTGTTGTCGCCTTTACGGACCTGACAGTTCCAGGGAGCCGCGTTGCCGGTGTTCCAGTAGACGAGGTTCAAGTCCGGGTCGTAGGCGCCGGTTGTCCATGTGGGGCCGCCACCGTTTTTCCAGGTATCGCCGGGCCAGGTTTCGTTGCCGGGCTCACCCGGGCCGGGGATGGTGTAGGCCGTCCAGCGCGGTTCGCCGGTTTTGGCATCGAAGGCCTTAACGAATCCGCGAATCCCGTATTCGCCGCCGGCAACGCCGGTGAGAATCATGTCCTTCACGACGAGCGGCGCGCCGGTGATGCTGTAGCCCTGTTCCCACGCGATAACCTGCGTTTCCCACGCGACCTCGCCCGTATCTTTGTTGAGGGCAACGAGCCGAGCGTCCATTGTTCCCACGTAGACAAGGTCGCCGAGCAGGGCCACGCCGCGGTTGATTGAACCGCAGCAGTAGACGCGCTCGGATTCCTTCGACATCTTCGGGTCATAGCTCCATTTCTTCGCGCCGGTGCGCGCGTCGATCGCGAACACACGTGAACCGTCGGCTGAAACATACAGCACGCCTTCATGGATCAAAGGCGTTGCTTGCAGGCCGCGATTCTCGCCTCCGGTCGCTAATACCCAAACGGGATGAAGCCGATCGACATTGGCCGGGGTGATCTGATCCAGCTCAACGTAGCGATGCCCGGAGTAGTCACGGCCATACATCAACCAGGAGGATGTGTCGCTCGCGGCTTCTTTGAGTTGTTCGTTCGTAACAGACTGAGCCCAGCCGGTGGATGCGGATAGTAGACCCGCTATCGCGACGAACGTCTTCAGTAGTCCCGAAGAGAATGAATGCGCCATGTGTCTCCCTGATCGAGGCTCGGATGGTCGGCAACCGGGCCCCACGATTATCCCAAGGATGCAAGTTGAGGCGTAACGGGGCTTGGATACGCCGCAACCGGCCCGTTGCAGTAGGGGTTTGAGGCAGTGATATGCTCAGTGCGTTGTCAGGGGGATGGACTATGAATCGTCGAGTGTTTCTGATGGCGGGAAGCGGCGCTGCTTTGGCGGCAGCGCCTTCCGATCGGCTCGTCGTCGGGCTGATCGGTAGCGGCGGACGGGGCCGGACGGTGATGGGGCGGTTTGGCCGCCATTCAGACATCAAGATTGCGGGTGTGTGCGACGTCTACGAGCCGAACCTGGAAGCGGGCTTGTCGGCGGCGGGTCCGGGCTCGCAAGCCTATCGCGATTACAAGAAGCTGCTCGACAACAAAGAGATCAATGTCGTGATCATCGCGACGCCCGAGCATTGGCATCATCAGATGCTGCTCGATGCCATCGCGGCTGGAAAAGACGTATACATCGGGAAACCGCTTTGCCGCACGCCGGAAGAAGGGGCCGATATGGTGCGGGCGGTGCAGGCGTCGGACCGGATTGTGCAAGTCGGGATGCAGCGGCGGAGCTACAGCTTGTATCAGCAGGCGCGGGACTTGCGCCGCGCGGGGACGCTCGGCACAGTCCGTATGGTGCGGACGTATTGGCTCAACAACGGCTTGACATTGCGGGATCGCAAGTTCGAGGGGCCCGTCGATTGGGATCAGTGGATTGGACCGGGGAAGCGTGGGGCGAAGGATCCGAAGCTGTTTTTCAATTGGCGCCACTTCGCCGACTACGCGGGCGGGATCGTAATCGACCAGGGCGCGCACATCTTCGACTCGATTCACATGATCATGGACGCCGGATATCCGCTGGCTGTAAACGCCTCCGCTTGCGGCGGCCACATCGAAGGAGCGGATCGCCCCGAGTCAGTTGTCGTCACGGCTGAGTATCCCGAGGACTTCCTAGCAGTGTTTACGATTAATTACGCGGCGATGCGGTATCCGGGCGAACTCGATCAACTCAACGCCTACGACGGCGATGAGGCCCGCATGGATGTGGGCAGGGAGCGGCTGCGAGTCTACCGCAAGGAATCGCCCGAGGCGGCGTCGCTCGATAAGAACGACCCGGGCGGTTTCGGCGGCGCGACGACCGCGCATGTGAATAATTTCATTGCGGCGGTTCGCTCCCGGGAGACGCCGTCGGCGCCGATTGATGTCGGTTTTCAGTCGGCGTTGGTGTTGCACTTGGCGAACATGTCGCTGGAGCACGGGAAGCGGGTACGGTGGAACCGGGAGTGCATGGAGGCGGTGGTGTAAGAGTCGCGGCGGTGCTGCGTTAAGATGATGGATCTTTTGTAAGTTTGCTTGAGGTTGCCGCCGCTGGATGGAGTTGCGGCCGCAGCCTGGGCGTCTGACCCCAACCAATTTCGGAGGAATGTAATGAGAAGAGGAATCCCAGTCTTTCTGTGCCTGACGGGCCTGCTGCTTGCGCCCGGTGTCATCCGTGCCGAGAAGAAGATCATCTATCCGGCTGAGATGAAGAAGCATCGGCCGAACATGCCGTTTAGCCCCGGCGTACAGGTCGGCAACATCCTGTGGGCCGCCGGCCAGACGGGCAGCAGCATCGAAACCGGCGAGTACCCCAAGGACTTCGGTGAGGAAGTGCATGCAACCTTCAAGCGCATTGACATGATCCTGACAGCGGCCGGCTATACGTTCGATGACGTGGTCGACGCGAAGGTCTACCTCACCGATATCTCGACCTTCCAGACGATGAGCGGCATCTTCCGTGAATACTTCAAGAAAGACCCGCCGGCGCGCACGACAGTAGCGATAGCGAGTCTTGTGGGCAAGGCCCGGATTGAAATAACGGTCACGGCCGCCAAGTAGCTGTGGTGTTAGGGGGGAGCGCCGCCTCCGCGGTACGGGCTCTTCCATAGATGCTGGAAGCCCTTGGGTTTGAGGGGGCGGCGTTTGCCTGCTGTGACGAGGGCAAGTCCTCGTTGTTTCACTACGGTTCCTACGGCTGTGAGGGTCAAACCCTTCCACCTTTTTGGGATCTGTGTGTTCGGACGGGCGGTGAAGAGCAGCTCATACTCCTCGCCGCCGTGTAGGGCTTGCTCGAGAGACGCGCCGGCAAAGCAGGGGACGGCGGATTCGTTGATTTCGATACCGACCTTGCTGGCTTTGGCGAGCCGGGCAGCGTCGGTGGAGAGGCCGTCGCTGACGTCCATGGCGGCTGTGGCCCCGCCCGTCTTTCGCAAGTGGTTTCCAAGACCAAGCCGAGGCTCAGGCCGGATGTGCCGCGCCACCGCCGGATCCTTGAGCCGCCTCGATCCGGCCTGGAGGCGCTCGAAGCCGAGGCTGGAGCCGCCGAGATCTCCGGATACGTACACGCGATCACCGGGCCGCGCCCCGTCGCGGCGGAGTGCGGTGCCGGTGGGCGCAGAGCCGGTGACGGTGACGTTGGCGGCAAAGCGGTCGGATCGGGCTACATCACCGCCGACGAGCGGGATCTGGACCGAACCGGCAAGTTGAAACATTTCGCCTAGGAACTGTTTTAGCCAACTGTCAGATAGCGTCCACGCCGGCAGTCCGAGAGACAGCAGGAAATACGCGGGTTTTCCTCCCATCGCGGCCATATCGCTGAGGCCGCGAGCGAGGCATTTCCAGCCGAGTGCTCCGGCCGGGTGTCGATCCTTTATAAAGTGTGTGTTTTCAATAATTTGATCGGTTGTAACAAGTACTTCGAGAGTCGGCCGGAAAGGCTTGAGAATGGCCGTATCGTCACCGATTCCAAGCTGGATACCCGTCTGCCGCGACCGCTCAGCTTGGGCGCGAATCCTCTCAATGACGCGGTCCTCGATCATTTCCTCTATGATTACGAAGGAGCCTATGGCATGGCTCCGGGCGTCGAGGCTGTCTAGGTCTTAACCTTGACAGGCCTCGCGAAACTTGGTAGCTTGGCTAATTCTAGCCCGTTAGGGATAGAAAGGGCGGCTTTGCGGTTCTCTGGCTCAAAAGTTTGGCGCCCGTCGCCCGCACTGCTGGTAGCCAATGTCGAGTAAAACTTCCGCATCCCCGGATCGCAAGAACTACTTGATTCTCGTGGTCGCTCACTCCGTCCACGGGAGGATTCGGCGCGTTCACATTCCTCATTACGCGATTCACGTGGTTCTGAGCCTTGCTCTGTTCGGAGCGATTGTCGGTATGGGCTTGGCTTCAAGCTACGGCCGCATGCTTTGGAAGGCCGCGGCCTACAACGAGATACGAGACGAGAAGGAAGCGCTGCAACGGCAGAACGAGGAATTACTGAAGACCGTCGAAGAGCGCAACGTGCAGCTCAAGTCGCTGGGCGAGCTGGCGACGGAAGTATCGATTGCGTTTGGGATTAAACGCCCGGAAGCGCCCGAGACAGAGGACGCGACCGAAGAAACAGAGCGGCAGGACTTCGACGATTTCGTTACACGCTACGACTTCCTGCAACAAGTTCGGCTGTCTCCGGAAGGCAGCAACAAATCACTTTTGCACTTGCTCGAGAACACAACGCCTTCGCTCTGGCCGGTGCGGGGGCGCCTGAGTTCTTCGTTCGGGACGCGGCGGGACCCTTTCAGCGGCGAAGGCGCATTCCATCCGGGCGTAGACCTTCGATCGCGCCGCGGCACAGCGGTTGTGGCAACGGCCGATGGCTTGGTACGGCACAGCGGATGGGCGGGCCAGTACGGCAAGCAGGTCATTCTTGCTCACGGAAAGAATCAGTTATCCACGCACTACGCGCATCTGTCCGACTTCTTTGTGCGACCCGGTGAGATCGTCCGCCGCGGCCAAGTGATCGGTCGCGCCGGAGGAACGGGGCGCGCGACTTCTCCTCACCTCCACTATGAGGTTCGCTACAAGGGTACGCCGGTGAATCCTTACCGCTACCTGCAGCAGGCGAACCCGAAGACCGCGGCCTTTCAGTTCGCCGACTAGCTTTTTTTTTCGAAATCACGGATACGCAACCCGGCCTCGCGACTGAGGGCGCTTTGGTTAGCGCGCTTCAGGAAGCAGGTCAGGGAGTTTCTTCGGGTCGATCTGCCACGCCGCCTGGACGGTGGAGCCGTCTTGAGTGAAGCTTCCTGTTCGAAAGAGCTGCGACCAGGGGCTGGGAGCGGACTCGTTCAAGCCCAGGTCTGTGGCGGCCGCGGCAAGAGCGTTCGTATCCTCGACAACGCGCAGCATCATGGCGGCGAGTTCGGGTGTCGGGGCGAGGGCGTTGAGTTCCAGGTCGAGGCAGCGTGACGTGAGGTTAGGTTCGAGGACGACGTAGGCAATCGTCGCCTGTCTCAGGGCGCGTGCGAAGAGAGTCAGATTCATAATCCCTCGCGGCGGGTCCTTCATGGCAACTTCGAGTTGGTCGGGCTGGAACGCCATCCAGAGGACGGCCCCGCCGCGCAGGCCGGCTCGGGCGGGAGCGGCCAGGTAGGTAGCTTGGTCCCGCTCGGACTTCCCGCTGGAATCACCCGATCCGTCGATGATCTCGATGCGGTCGCTGTTACGGAGATGGATTTCGGTCCGGGTTTGCGGTGACTCGGTCAAGCAGGAGAAGTCACCGGTCACACCGCCGCACTCTAGGCCCAGCCGTTCGATATAGGCCTTGATCTCGGTCTCGTCAAAGGCGCCCCGTGCCACGGCCCGGATCTCGTGAACGCCGATCGATAGAGCAATGTCCTCAATGCCTGCTTCGGACAGGACGGTCAGGTGTTCGGCAAGACGCCCTTTTTCATCCAGCAGTTGCGGGACGGTTTCGCTGCCGGTCAGGAGCAGCGATGAGCGAACGGTCGCAAGGTCGAGATAGGCGTACAGGCCGTGATCGGCCGGCAGGAACTCGAAGATCTCCTCGATGTGGTCCTGATTAAAATGCCGCCAGCCCAGGTAACCGAGCATTCCGACGATCACGCCGAGCGCCGGCCACCAGCGGCCGGCCCAACCGCGTATTCCCCTGGCGGACACGCGCTCAGTATAGATGCCGGAAAGGCCGGCACTCCGTGGCGACATCGCGAAGAGAACGCTGCTAGAATCTCAGCCATGACGAGAGTTCATCGAGCTTGGATTGTCAATGCGGTTGTCTTGATCACGTTCGCCGTGATCGGTTTGCAGGCGGTCGAAGAACCGAAGAATGATTTTCGCTTCGCCGTGATCGGCGACCGCACGGGCGGGGCTCAGCCGCAGATTTACGGGCGGGTGTGGCGCGAAGTCGACTTGATGCATCCTGAGTTCGTAGTGAATGTGGGTGACACGATTCAGGGGACCGAAGATGCGCTGGCCGAGTCGCAGTGGATGGAGCTGCGCCCGGTGTGGGCACGGTACAGCCACTACCCGCTCTACTTCACGCCCGGAAACCACGACGTCTGGTCGGACTTTTCGCGTGACCTCTACGAGAAGGAGTCAGGCCGCCCCACGCACTACAGCTTCAACTACCAGGACGCCCATTTCACGATTCTGGACACCACTCCGACCCGGCGTCTTGAGGAGGGGCAGTTGGATTTCTTGGAAAAGGATCTTGAAGCACACAAGGATAAGAACCCGAAGTTCGTGATCTTCCACCACCCTTACTGGATTCAGCAGATCCGCGAAGGGAGCGGCGATTTCCGGCTGCATAAGATTGCCAAGCGTTACGGCGTCAAACACGTACTCAGCGGACACGGGCATCGCTTCGTGCGCATCGTTCATGACGGCGTCACCTACATGGAGGTTGGCAGCTCAGGCGGCACGATGAACGGAGCCCGGATACGCGGAGAAGGGTTCTCCAACGGGGTTTTCTATCATTGGATCTGGGCGCATGTGAAGGGGTCGAAGATCTATTTCACGGTGAAAGAGATTGACGGCCCGATGGGCGCGGGCAGGATGTTCCGCGCGGATGATTGGACCAAAGACGGACCATCATTCGACATCGCGGACCCGGCCTTGTCGATTCATCCCGAGACGTAGAATCCGTACTTAGTAGTGTCTTCGCATCCTCCGGGGCGATCAGCTAATCCCAACCGGTGCAAGTTGTTGCCGCAGATCCCCGGCGGTGGTCACGGGCTGCCGGCACACGTAGTTGCGGCAGACGTAGGCCGCGGGTGCTCCATCGACCAAGCCTCGGTCGGCAAGCAGGGGGACTTGCTTGGGGGTTTCGGTATCATCCGGGGCAAGGCGGGCTAGGATTCTGTTGGGGAGGTAGGAGTTGTAGACGGTGCCCAGGAGTTCGTTCGTTCTCGGGTCGTCCGCCGCACCTACGATGGCGATCTCTTGGAAACCGTCGTGCCAGGCCCCTATGCCTGCTAGCAGCCGTTCGTGCTGAAAGGGCGTGCGGTCGGCGCCCGTCCCAAAGGTTGCGATGATCTTTTCGGCGCGCTCGCGGTAGTGGTTTCGGTCGAGCAAGATCGCCAGCTTTTGCAGGTTCATCAACATGACGGAGTTGCCGGACGGGATGGCTCCGTCGTTGGCGGTCTTGCTGCGCACGAGTAAGTCTTCGTGGTCGGAAGCCGTGAAGTAGAAGGCGCCGCCGGATTCGTCGCCGTAGAACTCGATGGCCGTATCGGTCAGGCGCGCGGCATCATTGAGCCGGCGCACGTCGCCGCTCCATTCGTAGAGCCCGAGCAGGCCCTCGATGAGGAATGCGTAGTCGGTAATGTAGGCTGCGAGGCGCGCCTTGCCGCGGCCGTAGGTGGCAAGTAAACGTCCGTCGTGAACCATGGCGTCAAGGACGAACTGCGCGGCGCGGGCGGCGGCTTCTCCGTAGCTAGGCTCGTCGAGCACGGCGGCGCCCTTGGCGAGGGCGGTGATCATCAATCCGTTCCAGCCGGAGAGCACTTTGTCGTCGAGGCCCGGGCGAACGCGCTTCTCGCGCACTTCAAGGAGTTGTTTGCGGCCCTGCTCGATGACGCGTGCGATCTCGTCGGCGCTGATCTGTTCGAGCTTCGCCATGGTCTGGATCGACCGGCTCACGTGGAGGATGTTCTTCGGCCCGTGGGGCACGTGGGCGTCGCCGGGATGCATCCAATTGCCGACCGCGGTAACGCCGTAATGGGAAGCAAACAGGTGGCCGTCGCGTTCGCCTAGCAGGTCTTTGATTTCCTCGAGTGTCCAGATGAAGAACTTGCCTTCGAGACCTTCGCTATCGGCGTCCTCGCTCGAATAGAACCCGCCGTCGGGGGCGCGGAGATCGCGCAGGACGTACTCGAAGATGCCGCGCGCCTTTTGTTCGCAGAGTTTCTTGAGCTCCGGGTTTTCGATAGCTTGATATCCGTCGAGGTAGATGGAGCTGACGAGGCCCTGGTCGTAGAGCATCTTCTCGAAGTGCGGGACGAGCCATTTCGGGTCGGTGGAATAGCGGTGGATGCCGCCGCCGAGTTGGTCGTAGATGCCGCCGTTGCCCATCTGCTCGAGCGTGATCTCTACGTCGCTCAAGTAGCCGTGGTGCCGAGTGTGAGCGAACTCGCGGAGCAGCAGGTCCAGCGAAAGGCTAGGTGGGAATTTGTTCGACCCGCTGGTGATGCCGCCGAGTTGCGAGTCGTAGGCTTGCAGGATGCGGTCGGCCGCTTTGCTGACCTGTTCGCGGGTGAGCATCTCACGGGCCGCGCCACCGGCGTGAATCTCTCGCACGGCATCAACGACGCGTTCACTTTGCTGCGCCATCTCGTCGCCTTTTTCGCGCCAGGCCTGGGCGATGAAATTGAGTAGGGTCTTGAAGCCGGGCCGGCCCTGCATGTCGTGCTTCGGGAAGTAGGTGCCCGCGTAGACCGGTTTCAAATCGGGGCTGAGGAAGACGCTCATCGGCCAGCCGCCATGTCCGCCGGTGTAGAGCATCGTGGCGCTCATGTAGATTTCATCGAGGTCGGGGCGCTCTTCGCGGTCGACTTTGATGGAGACGAATTGATCGTTCAGGATGGTGGCGACCTCGTCGTCTTCGAAGCTTTCGTGCTCCATGACGTGGCACCAATGGCAGGCGGCGTATCCGATGCTGAGGAAGATGAGTTTGTTTTCGGTGCGCGCTTTGCCGAGGGCTTCCGGGCCCCAGGGAAACCAGTCTACGGGATTGTGCGCGTGCTGGAGAAGGTAGGGACTTGTTTCGTTGACCAGGGCGTTGGTGTGTTTTTCGGGCATTGGCTTAGGCGATCATAACAGTCTGCCCGTGTTGGCCCGAGTAGCTTCTTCCTGAAAACGAGAGCCCCTATCCGAAGTGGTTCGTGACAGCGTCGAGGCGGGCAGAATGAATCGACAGACCGCAGTACCCACAGCGGACAGGACCAGAACATTGTCGGCGGTTGCGCTACGATGTCAACGCAGTCACGATACATGGAGAGCCCCTCAATGAACACTCGACGCCAATTCCTGGCCCAATCCGCCACGGCGCTTGCCGCCGGCGCCGTCGCGCCGTCGTTACCCGCCGCCGACAGCAACCGCCTCATCATCGACACCCACATCGAGTTCTGGACCTCGGAACCACGTTTCCCCTTTAATCACCCCGAGCGCCCCGACTTCAAGCGCGCCCGCATGGACGCGCCCGTCGAGAACTTTGTCGAGCAGATGAAGGATTTCAACGTCAAATACGCGGTCCTCATCAACCCGCGTTACTTCGGGTGGGACAACGCCTACATGAGCTCCTGCTATCACACCCACAAGGACCTTTTCGTGGCGCACGGGCTCATCAATCCCGAACACCCCAAGGTCGCCGAACATCTCCGCTATTGGGTGAAGGAGCAGGGCTTCCAAGGTATGCGCTTCAGCCCGATCTACCACCCGAAATCCACGTGGCTGAATTCCAAAGAGCACTACCCGCTCTGGAAAGAGGCTGAAAAGCTCGGCGTCTGCTTCAATTACTACATCGCGCCTCATCAGATGCCCATGGTCGAAGACATGGCGGGCCGCTTCCCGGGTGTGAACATCGTCATCGACCATGCCGGCAAGCCCGACTTGAAGCTCAAAGATCCTTGGCCAGAGTTCAAGAAAATGTTCCGGCTCAAGAAGTTCCCGCAGGTATGGATCAGTAACTCCGAACCCTACGAAATGTCGGAGATCAAGAAGTACCCGTACGAAGACACACTGCCCTTCTACAAAGCAATCTACGAGGAGTTCGGGGGTAAGCAGCTTGTCTGGGGCACCGGCTATCCGCGTCCGCGGTGGGAACTGCCGATGGATAAGGAACTTGAGTTCGTCGATAAGATTTGCGACTTCTACACGGACGAAGATCGCGAGCTGCTACTTGGCAAGAACGCCCTCGGCATCTGGAAGTTCCCTGACCACGCCTAGCCCGCGGCACGATTGAGACCGGGACGAGTGACGTGCGTTCGCGTGCGTCTGTATCTTGCAGCCCTCAGGGGTGCATGCTAGCTTCAAAGTTCACCCCTCGTGAATGGTACGTTCTTCCCCACGGCTGAGAGGCAGCCTGCCTGCCCCTCTTCTCTTGCTTTTCGCTCTGCGACTCGTACAGCCGTTGCCCGCGCAGGACCATGCCGCTCTCGATCTTCGGCCCGGTGATACCCAGACACAGGCCGACTATCAAGAACAACACGGAGACCTCAAGTTCCTCAAAGGTCGTGTGGAGATTCGCACGGACGAATTCATCCTCACCGCGAGCGAAGCCAACCACAACGACGCCACCGGGCAAGTGGAAGCACGCGGCAATGTTCGCTACCGCCACCTCACACGTCAGGAAGACCTCTACGCGGAGAAGCTGTCGTACAACGCCCAGACCGAAATCGGGACCTTCTATCAGGTCCACGGTATTGTTGAATCGGCCAGCCAGGGCGGCCCCCGCTTGCTGTCGACCGATAGCCCGTTCTACATCGAGGGCGACATCGTTTACAAGGCAGCCGACCACTACAACGTTCAAGACGGCTTCGTCACAAACTGCGATATCAGCAATCCGTGGTGGACAATGCGATCACCACACACCACTATCGTTCCGGGCGAGCATGCGATCATCCGGCGCGGCGTCTTTCGCCTGAAAGGCGTCCCTCTGTTTTATTTCCCGTACTTCAGGAAATCACTCAAGCGTCTTCCGAGACAAAGCGGATTCCTGACGCCCAACATCGGGAACAGCTCTCGCTTCGGTTTCGTTCTCGGCCAATCCTACTACTGGGCGATCAACCGCAGCTTCGATGCGACTATCGGCGGCACCTGGTTCACCGATCGGGGCTTGGCAAGCCGTGTCAGCTTCCGAGGACGCCCCACCAAGACCAGCTTTTTCCATTCCTCGTTCTATGGCGTCAACGACCGCGGCTTTCAGCAGCGGGATGGCAGCCGCATTAAGCAAGGCGGCGGATCCTTCCAAATGGAAGGTGGCGCGAGCATGCCAGGCGGGTTCCGCGGCGTGGCCCAGATTAACTACCTCAGCTCGCTCGAATTCCGGCAGGCCTTCACACAGACGTTCGAGGAGGCCGTGCTCTCGCAAGTGAAGTCGATCGGCTTCCTCTCGAAAAACATGTCGACGTTCAGCATGAATGTCTCCGTGCTGCGCAACGAGAACTTCCAGAGCGTTGAGCAAGACGACAGGATCATTTTGCGTAAGCTCCCCAGCCTGGAGTTCAACAGCCGTGACCGGCAACTAATCGACGGACCGATTCCGCTGTGGTTCAGCCTCGATAGTTCGTTCGGACTCGTCAGCCGCACGCAACCTAGCTTCCAGACGCGCCGCTTCGTGCAACGCGGGGACATCTTCCCGCGCCTGACGTCGAGCTTCCGCTTCGCCGAATTCCAGTTCACGCCCACCTTTGGTTTGCGGCAAACCACGTACGGGCAGCGCCGTGAAGAAGGTTCCTTGCAAGGGTTGAACCTTCACCGCACCAGCCGTGAGTTCTCGCTCGACATCGCCCCACCCTCTTTTCAGCGCATCTTTGACGGCCCGAAGTGGCTGGGCGACCGTATCAAGCATGTCATCGAACCCCGCATTCGCTACCGCTTCGTAGACGGCATCGATAACTTCGCCAAAGTAATCCGTTTCGATGAACGCGACCTGCTCACCAACACCAACGAAGCAGACATCTCGATCACCAACCGGCTCCTCGCCAAAGATGCGACGACCGGAGCGGTCCGCGAGGTCGCGAGCCTTGAAGTCTGGCAGCGGCGCTACTTCGACCGCAGTTTTGGAGGCGCGCTCGTGCCGGGTCAGCGAAACGTCTTCAGCTCGACCATCGACGTCACGCCTTTCGCCTTCCTCGACCAGGCTCGTAGCGCGTCCCCCGTCGTCACTTCATTTCGTGTGATGCCAACTTGGCGCACCTTTCTCGGCTGGCGCTACGACTACGATCACTTCCGCAACAAGATTGTCAACAGCAGCGTTGATTCCGGCTGGCGCATCAACGATCTGTGGAGCGTCGAAGTCGGCCACCACGCCGTCCGCACGCCGCGCGAGCTCTCACCACCCAGCAACCAACTTTCGTCGCTGGTGCGGCTCGGCGACTTCAACCGGCGCGGCTGGAACGTCGCCGTGCGCACCAACTACGACTATCGCCAGAGCATCTTCATCTACAACGCCACCCAGGCAACATACAACACCGACTGCTGCGGCTTCAGCTTCGAGTGGCGTCGCTTCGCCATCGGCCAGACGCGCAACGAAAATCAGTTCCGCGTCGCTCTTTCGATCGCCAACGTTGGCTCTTTCGGCACGCTCAGCCCCCGCCAAAGAATGTTCTAGGGCGGCATCACTTCAACGCCAACATCGCATCCACGGGCTCCCCTGTCCGCTCGACCTTGAGTTCCCTGAATCCCGCTTCCTTCACCAAAGCCTCGTACTCAGAAGCCGTTCGCTCTCGCCCCTCGGTACAAACCAGCATGTTCAATGACTGCAAATACGCCGCCGCCGGGCCATCACGCTCTTCATGCAGCAACTTCTCGCAGATCAGTAGCGCCCCGTCCTCGGGCAAGCTCGCATGTACCTTGCTCAGCAACCGGTTGATCTTGGGCTCAGCCCAATCGTGCAGAATCCGCCCCACCGCGTAGAGATCGGCCGCCGGTAGCTCATGGGCGAAAAAATCGCCCGCGAGGACCTCGATCCGATCTTCCAGCCCCGCGGCCCGCACATATTCTTCGGCCACCGGCTGAACCGACGGTAGATCGAATATCACGCCCCGCAACTCCGGGTATCGGCGGCAAGCTTCGGTCACCAGATGCCCCGTCCCACCACCCAGGTCCACCATGCGGCGGAAGCGGCTCAAATCAAACGCCGCCGCGGTCGCCGGCGAACTCAGCAACCCCGCGCCGTGCATCCCGGCCAGGAACGTGTGTTTTTCGTCGTCGGTCGCAAAGAAGTGATCAAACAGATTCTCCTTGCCCCCGAACTCTTGCTCCCAACGGTTGGTCCCCTCGCGAATGGCGTCTTCCAATCTCCCCCACAGCCGATATAGGACGCGATCTGAATAGAGCACATAGCCACTCAGCGTCTCCGGGCTCTGGAGCCGGAGAAAGCGGTCCGCCGGGGGGCGGTTCGAATAGAGACCGCCCTCCAGAGTCAACAAGCCCTTGGCCACACACGCCCCCAAGAGCCGCTCTAGGGCGTGTTCCTCAACTTTTAACTCCCCGGCAAGCTGTGAAACGGTCGCCGGCCGATCATGCAGGCGATCGAAAACGCCAAGCGAAACCGCCGTGAATGCGGCCTTGGACGCGCGGAACCCGTCGAGTAATTCGAAAATCAGTTGGGCGTCAGCCGCCGCCGCTACATCGGCACCATGAGAAGTTTGAGAAGTCATCGTTCCTATGTTTACCGCAAAAAGACCGACCCGGGGCGGCCGGCCCACCTAAACCGATTTGCAACAACCCGCCCTGTTTCGCGATCCTGAATCTTCGTACCAGCGGACGTCGGATCACCAAGGAAGGCAAGACATGAGTGCAGGCAGCGTCAGCGAACACAGGCGAAAGGCTCAGGACAGGGGACCTGTCTCGGTAGCACTGATCACCGTCAGCGACACGCGCACCGAAGAAACGGACGTGAACGGCCGGTATCTCCGTGAGCAACTCGCGGTGGCCGGTCACTCGGTCCATTCCTCGCGTATCGTACGCGACGAACCGGACGAGATCCGCGCCGTGCTCGACGAACTGACAACCGACACCAGCGTGCATGTCCTGTTATTCAACGGCGGCACCGGCCTTTCCCGCCGGGACCGCACTTTCGATGTCATCAGCGGCCGTCTCGATAAGACTCTAACCGGCTTCGGCGAGATCTTTCGCATGTTGAGCTACGAACAAGTGGGGGCCGCCGCCATGCTCTCTCGCGCAACCGCGGGCGTTTGCCAGGGCAAGGTCGTTTTCTCGACGCCTGGCTCTCCGGCCGCCGTCCGCCTCGCTTGGGAAAAGCTCATCGCGTCCGAACTCAGCCACATCACCTGGGAGCTGGTTCGCTGATCCGGTCCCCTCCACCAGACCCCTCCATCAGATAAGGTACACAGGCTCATGATTCGAATTCCACTGAAGTTCCTGCGACGCTGCTCCGCGATCGGCCTTCTTTTGATGTTCGCAGTGCCCGCCCTGAGCGGCCTGGACACGGTCATCCTGGCCAACGGCGACCGGCTGACGGGCGAACTCGAAAAGTTCGAAGACGGCAAGCTTTCATTCAAAACGCCCTATGCCGGCACCATCAGCATCGATTGGCAACAGGTTGAGGATCTCACAACCGAACAAAAAGCGGAGATCGAAGTCGGGACCGGACGACTTTACCGGGGCAGTTTCGAACAGACGGGCAAAGACCTTGAGGTAGTCACCGAGGAGCAGGAAGTTCTCATTGTCGAAGCGGTCGATGTTGTGCGCATCGCCTTTTACGACGACGGCAGACCGCCCGGTTTCCTGGACATTCTCGAGGGGGCTGTGGATGTCGGTTTCAACTTCACACGCGGAAACTCACGTTTGAACTCGTCCGCCATCGCACTCCAAGGGAAGTACCGGCGGCCTACGTATGAGCTGTCCGCCGGCGCAACTTCACTTTTTAGCCGACAGGATGATGCCGAACCCACGAGCCGCCAGACCGCCGATGCACGCTATGATCGCTTCCTCAGCCCGAAGCAGTTCGCCTTCGGACTGGCGGGATTCGAAAGAAACGACCGTCAACAATTGAACCTGCGATCTCGATTAGGCGGCGGCTACGGCTACAAGGTCACAAAAACTAAGGACACCGAGCTCTCGCTGCTCGGCGGTTTCACCTACATCAATGAACAATTCCAAGAAGACCCGAGCCAGCCTCCCCTGGGCAGCACAAGCAGCGGTGAGGTCGTAGCCGGAATTGACTACCGCACGGTGGTCCTCAAGGGGATCGGCATCACAACCAAGCTATCCTTCTTGCCGAATCTCGTACAGACCGGCCGCTACCGCATCGAATACGACAGCACGGCCCGCATTCCGCTCATGGGCGGATTCACCTGGAGTCTCAGCCTCTTCGACCGTTTCGACAGCGAACCACCACGTGCGGACGTGCAGCGCAACGACTATGGAGTCGTGACAGCGTTTGGGTACACCTTCTAGCTATGGCCCATTCCGGCCGCCACTGGTGGAATTCAGCCGCCGAAGAGGGTCCGTGAAATCAGAACAGAGCGCTAAGTGCCTTTGCTGTCAACCCGCCACGAGTTGGCTGTAGAATTGCCCTGACGTCCGTTAGAGGGCGATTCATCATGTCTATGCGTGGCGATAGCAGCAGGTGCTTAACAGGCGTAGTTCTGATCGCGCTCGTTGCGGCGAGTGCTGCATCGGCTCAGAGGAGCCCACCGAGAAGTAGGTCGTCGAGCATGGGCCGCACGAGCACGGGTGGTGGCGGGGGCTCAACTCCCCCTATAGCCGCCACGTCCACTAGCCCGCCGCCCTCGTCCTCGACCTCAGGAGACGGCTCAAACTACTACCAGCCCTATCAGCGCTCTTACGGCTCGTATGAGCTGGACCGACAGAGGCGCCGCTTCCTCTACAGCTACGATGACTGGCTAAGTCCCTACGGCACACGTTGGACACGCAGCTACTGCCCAAGGCTATCGCGAGACACAAAGCCCTCGTTTGTCAGTTTCACAACGTTGGCCGCGCCCAAGGCTGCACGACGCGCCTATAAGAGGGCCGAGAAGCGAATGAACACGGCTGAGCCCGATTTCGACCGCGCCGTGGAACACCTTCAGGAAGCGATTTTCCTCTATCCGGACTACGCTGCTGCCTGGACACTTCTGGGCCGCGTCCAGCATCGCACCGGAGACCGCGAGGGCGCCGCGGCGTCTCTGCGGAGATCCGTCGAAATCGACCCCAAGTATCTCGCGGCGTACGAACGGCTAGCCCACCTGGCCGTGGAAGACAAGCGCTGGGATGACCTGCTCCGCCTTTCGGAAAGTATGCTGCGCATCAACCCACTTTTCACGCTCGGCCACTACTACAAGGGCGGCGCGTTGATCCAAAACGGAGATATGGGCGGCGGCGAAAGGGCCCTGCGAGAAGCCCTGAGCACACCGGACGCGACATTGTTCCCCGAATCCCACTACATGCTCGCGGAGCTATACCGCGCCCAAAATGACGTCGAGTTGGCGGCGCGGGAATACCGGCTGTACACTGCGGCGCCGCCGCGGAGTCCCAGTTGGGAGCGGGCGCGGCGATGGTTGCGGGACTGGGAAGACAGTGGCGTCATTCAGCCTCGGTCGGCCAAGAAGTAGCGAAAGAAGTCCAACAAGGCCGAGTGATTCGCTGCTACGAATCCTGGTGCGAAATCAATGGAAGCCCCTCGCGGCACAGGGGACATGACTCAGGAGTCCAGAGGGTGTTGATCTCCGAGGCCAGTGTCTCCAGCGGGAGTGACGCCTCCTGAGCGAGTTCCGCCGGTGACGGTCCCAAGGCCAGCAGCGTGCCGATCGCGACTACCTCAGCAGAACATTGATTGAGATCAGCTAGGGTTCCGCGAACCGCTGACCCGGCATTGATCACATCGTTGACGATCGCGACTCGACGGCCCTCAATCTGCCGTAGGCCGGCAGGCAGGCGGTAGCGAACAGGGAAGAGCCCCGCCGGGGCATCCGGGTCACGTTGCGGCTGGGTGTAGATGAACTCGGCGTCCAGTTCATCAGCAACGAGCAGGCCGAGGAAAGCTCCTTCGACAAGAGGTCCGCAGATGATATCGGGGTTGTGCGGGGCAAGTCGTTCGGACAGTTGAACTGCCAAGGCGCGGGCGGTTCGGGGCCTGAGGCAGAGCGACTCGAGGTCCAGCCAGAGATCGCCATGGTGACCGGACTCGAGTTCAAAGTGACCCCGTCGGACTTGCAGCAGGCTGGCAAGGTCCTCGGGGAGGCTCACTTGTCGAGGCCAGCCCTAAACCAAAGCCGACTTACAGTACTCGAAGCACTTGCGCACCTCGGCAACCGTATCCTGGCCCTTGTATTCGTACTCGATGTTGGCCGGAATGGGATACTTCTTCTCCCGTAGGAGGTGTAAGACCTCGATGATCTTTGTGTCGCCGTGGCCGAAAGGCATATTGTCGCCCTGGTCGCGTTTGCGGTCTTTGATGTGGAGCGTGACGATGTTGTCGTGCTCTTTTTCGAGATAGGAAACCGGGTCGAAATTGGCTGCTGTGAAGTGTCCGATATCGAGGTTGATCGCGATGTAATCGGACATGCCCTTTCGCGCCGCGTCGAAATCCTCAGGCCGCGCGAATTCGTTCTCGTGAATGCGGGAATGGTTGTGCATCCCGACGCGCATCTTGTGCTTCTTTGCGAACGGGTCGATTCTTCTTGCCGTAGTGACGTTCGACGACGCCGTGATGACCTTGGCGCCCAAAGCCTTCGCCATTTCAAAGCCGCGTTCGATCTCTTCGTCGGTGAAGTCTTCGCGGAAGCTGTAGTTGTAGGCGTAAAGGTTGATCCCCGCGTCACGGAACTGTTTGCCGACACGTTCAAAAATGTATATGGGCGCCATTAGACGCCAACGCCGCTGGTCTTCCCGACCGGGCGCTCCGCCGCGGCCTCGGCCGCGCGGCTCGACGTGGCCCGAATACATTTCACACTCGCCAATCCCCACTTCAACCATGCCCGCGATGGCCTCTTCCAGGTTCCTGTCACGGAAACTGTAGCTCTGGACGCCGACGCGCACGCCGGCAAACGTCGAGTTGATCGACGGGCTCGCGGCTGCCGAGTCGTGTGCCAGCAGGCCGGCTGCACCTCCGGCGGCAAGCTGTGAAAACTGTCTACGGGTCAAATCCGGCATCTCGGAACCTCCCTAGCGCTCAACACGTCAAAAAAATCGGGCAGCCAAAAAGAAGCTGCCCGACAAGGGTTGAAGATGGAGTGTGGTGTTTCCAGATTAGCATTTCCTGGGCTCATCGTTCCACAGGCCTTTCGGGCTCTCAATTTGGCTGTCTACCGGGGTGGGCGCAGCGGCCCCACCCCGGTCCTCGTCCTGTGCACCTACCCGACGACCCGGAAGTCATCGAGGGCATCGTATCGGAGGCGAACTCGGCATACGGGTTCACGCGACTGCCCCACTACCTTTATTGCCATTAGGAGGCCATGCAGGGCGGCGGTGCTGTGGCTGACTACTGGACGGCGCGTCGCCCGGGTGCCGTCAGTGCTGGTTCGGCCCCCCCCGCTTCGTAATGGTCGAGGCCTTCTTCCCGAGAGCGAAACTCCGGTCTGACCGGTGATGCGCATTGTGCGGAAATGGCGTGAAGAGTCCCACGATCGAGAATGGCCTAACAGAGTCGGGACTTGTGGGGCGAGCCGCTCATTGCCAATGCGAAAGCCGGATCGCACGAGAAACTCGCCTTGTGACTCATCCCGATGATGAGCCTCGACTCCATCATGGGCGTCGCTTGAACCGTGCCGCTCAAGTTGACACACTACCAAGCGCTTGATTCACCACCCCCTCTTCCCGCAAAATGATGAGCTATGGCCTCGGCGCAAGTAGACCTCAGCAAGTTTGCCGGACGTTCCTGGGACCGGCTCAATCTGGAAGAGCGCGAACTGCTCTACGGCTCCTATGTCGCGCGAGAGATGTACTCACCAAAAACGCTGCCGCTGCAACGTATCGAAGCCCTCGGTGATTCCGTCGAAGCTTGCGTCACGATGCTCCAGCAACGAGGGCTCGATCCGTTGCAGTTCGAGTTCGTCCGGCTTGACCCACCGTACTGAACCGGGGCAGGTAAGCCCGCGGCGCCGTTTGCAAGACCGAATGTCTTGACACCGGCAACTCGCGCGTCAATACTGACAACGTGTTCATCGCCTGCTCCCTAGCCATCCTGCTTCTTGTAACTTTTCCTCTCTCGTCTCTTGCCCAAGACTGGCCCTCTTACGGCAACGATCCAGGGGGGATGCGTTACTCCACCCTCGATCAAATCAATAAGACCAATGTCGCCGGACTCAAGGTTGCCTGGGTCCATGACACCGGCGAATTTTCCGACGGCACCTCTCTCCCCACTCGCTCGGCTTTCGAAACCACACCGCTGCTCGTTGACGGCGTCTTGTACGTCGTCACCGTCTTCCACCGCCTGCTAGCGATCGACCCCGTCACCGGCAAAGAACTCTGGGAGTTCGATCCGAAGTTCGACCGCACTCAGCGTGTCAATCTCTACCACAGCCGCGGCATCGCCTACTGGACCGACGGCACGCGCAAGCGCATCTTCCTCGCTGACCAGCTCGGCCGCCTCTTCAGCGTTGACACGGAAACCCACGAGCTTGACCCGGACTTCGGCGTTGACGGTATGGCCGATCTTCAGGTTGGCATGTGGGTCGATAAGTACCCCCACCTGCGCTACGGCAACACTTCTCCTGTCGCACCTTGTGGCGATAAGGTCGTTGCCGGTGGCTGGGTCAGCGACGGTGAGCCACAGGGCCCCAGCGGTGACATCCGTGCCTTCGACGCCCGCACGGGCGAGTTGGCTTGGCGTTTCCATACCGTCCCGCGACCCGGCGAATACGGCCACAACACTTGGAAGGACGGCTCCTGGAAGGAGCGCGGCGGCACCAACGTATGGTCCACCATGAGCGTTGACCCCGAACTCGAGTGGGTCTTCGCGCCGCTCACCTCGCCCAGCACCGACTACTACGGCGGCGACCGCAAAGGCATGAACCTGTTCAGTGATGCTGTCGTCGCCATAGACTGCAACACCGGCAAACGCCAGTGGCATTTCCAAACCATCCACCATGATCTGTGGGACTGGGACTTGCCCGTCTACCCGAATCTAGTCGAGGTGATGCGCGACGGCAAGAAGATCCCCGCCGTGGCTCAGATCGCCAAGACCGGCTTCGTTTTCGTGCTCGACCGCGTCACGGGGCAGCCGCTCTTCCCGATCGAGGAACGCCCGGTCGAAGTCACGCAAATCCCCGGAGAGGAATCCTGGCCCACGCAGCCTTTCCCGGTGAAACCACCGCCTTTCGCGCGTCAGTCGATGACTCGCGACGACATCACCGACGTCACAGCCGAATCCCGCGCCGAGTGCATGGAGATGATTGACGGCGCTTACTTCGACGGACCGATGTACCGCGCGGTGCGGGAGCAGCTCACCATCCAGTTTCCCGGAACGAACGGCGGCGCCAATTGGGGTGGCGGCTCCTTCGATCCAACGGAGGGCGTTCTTTTCGTCAATTCGATGGATGTCGGAGCTCCAAAGCAAATGGTCAAGCGGCCGGAAGGGTCGAAAGTCCCTTACCGCAGCCGCGGCACCAAATTCGGACGCTTCTGGGACTCCAACATGTACCCCTGCCAGAAACCGCCCTGGGGACACCTCACCGCCATCGATCTCAATAGCGGCGAATTTCGCTGGCGCTCCGTACTCGGCGAGATCGATGAACTGACCAAACGTGGCATCCCCAAGACGGGTACCTCAAATCTCGGGGGCTCGATCGTGACGAAGGGCGGGCTCATCTTCATCGCAGCGACGAATGACAAACGCATCCGGGCATTCGACAAGAATACCGGCGAACAACTCTGGGAGGCTCGTCTCCCCGCCAGCGGCCACGCCACGCCGATCACCTACGAAGGCGAAAACGGCAAGCAGTACGTCGTGATCGCCGCCGGCGGAGGTAACAAGTACAACAACGACTTCAGCGGCAAGCTTGTCGCCTTCGCCCTGCCTTAGCCTTACTGAGCAGCAGCGGCGAGTAAGGGTCCGAGCTGAGCGGTATCGCCTAGCCGTATTTTTCTACCGCTCTTCCGATCGATTCTCCCGCCTTCTGTAAGTCCTCGGGAAGCATGACGGGCAGGAACTCGACGCTGGCGTTCGCTGTGAGGAAGAAAGGCTCAGCGATGGCCGGGATTTGCGAGGCATCGTCTATATTGACGATCAGGATGCCTCCTCTCTTACCTCCCTCGGCTGTGAAGTAGGCGGCCTCGGGTTTCAACTCGGCAAGAATCGATTCTACAACTGATCCAAGTGTTCCGGCTTTCGCCAGGGCGTTGCCTGCCTCGACCTCCCAGGCAACTTTGACCATGAAACGCATAAGTAATCCTCCAGGATGTAGTTGACGAACACAGAGTCTAGCACCTGGATGTAGGTGCAAGTGTAAAACTTTTAGACGAGAGAAGGTGTCTTGTCGCGGTGGCCGCGCCCGCGAATTCCGTCCTTGCGAGTCGAATGAAATCGAGCGTATAGAGAGCTTCGGTTGTCGCGGCTAAGACGCAGCCGTGGCGGCCTCGGCTTCCTGGATGACGTTCTTGACGAACGCCAGAGACGCCTCGACCAACTCCCACGAACCGGGCCAGAAACACATGTCAATCGCCCAAGAATCGACATTCGGAACCGACAGCAGCTTGGGCGCCACTGATTTGAAGTCCACGTTCCCCGTTCCGAACGGATTGTGGGTGCTGGTGTGGTTGTTGTGCAGGCTGCCGTCCGAATCAATCAGGTGAATCGCCCCAATCTTTCCCTCGAGGTTCGAGAGCAGTTCTTCGATCCCGCCCTCCAAAGTCTCTTTTTCACCGTAGTGCCTCGAACCGGCGACGGCGCTCATGTAGGCGTGACTCGTGTCATACATGACGTCAAAGTTCGGGTGGTTCACCTTGCCGTGCATTTCGACGATCTCCGACGGCTTGTTGAAAATGAACCCGGGTTCGAACTCCCAATGCATGGCGACACCCGCATCTTGCGCCTTCCCAGCCGCCTCGTGAAAGACTTCGGCTACGCGCCCCTTCGCCGCCTCATATTCAGCGTCGTCGGAATACTTGCCGGGATCGGCCACCGTGTCGACACGGATGTCGCGGATCCCGAGGTCATTGCACATCTGGAGGTTCTTCGCGAACTGCTCGAGATACTTTTCTTTGTTCGCCGCCTCGGTGGGATCGAACGCGTACTGGTCGCAGGCGTATCCGGAGCGCTCGAGTCCCAGATCGTCGAGCATCTTCTTCACTTCCTGCCGCGACTCGGTGGTCGGATAGCGGTCGAGCGTAATGTGTTCCTGAATCCCGCAAATCTCAATGGCGTCGAAGCCGGCCTCGGCCAGCCGCTTGGCGGTCTTATCAAAGGGGACCGGGTTGTCTGAATACGGTCCGAAGGCAAAGGCCCAACTTCCGAGTGAAATCTTCTTCATGACTTTTCCTTGCTTGGCGATCCTTCCACGGGGATGCCAGCTTCTCGATTAGTCTAGCGAGCGAATACGAATGTTCCGGAACCATGCTTCCATCGGCGGTCCGGCGTGCAACTGCAGGCCCAGAATGCCGTCCGCCGACATACTGTCTTCCAAATCCGCCGTGACCAGACCGTTGAGCGTGACCGTGATCTGCTGGCCGCGGCAGATGATCTCGTAGCTATTCCAACCGCCGTCGTTGACGACCTTTTCACCTTTGCCTTCGTATCCAGCGACGATAATGCCCCGCCCGGTCTTCTCGCCGTAGATGCTGCCCCACCAGGCACCTTCGGCCGCGTCGGCCTGGTATCCGCGGACAACCCAGTCGGGCAACTCCTCGCTGCGGAACTGCACACCACTGTTGTGGTTTCGGACGTTCACCTCGAGGCGCAGAATGAAATCGGAGAATTTCTCTTTGCTGATCAAGAAACTATTGTGCGGAATCTTGTTCCCGTGAGTCGAACCGACGATCTTGCCGTCCCGCGCCGACCAGAGCTTCATGTCGCCCTTCCAGTGGTCGAGAGACTTGCCGTCGAAGAGCAGACGGTAGTTCTCCTTCCGTTCCTGCTCGGTGAGGGTGTTGGCGGTTTGCGCGCTAAGCAGGGGAAGCAAGAGCGCGGCAACGAAAAGAATCCGGGATCCTCGCGGAAATGACATGTGGCTCACTTTCGTGTTCTTCCTGTCACGGGTAGCCGGCTCCGCCGACCCTCTCCGTATCCTTGAAATGGTACCCCAGTGCGAGCGCCCAAAGCGAGTCTGTAGCCCTGACCCACTTGGAAGCGGCAACGTAAGTCCGCCGCCATATACTGAAGTTAACGGAGTGACAGCGATGGACGCGGCAAAGCTAGCGGACTCCCGGCAGCCGTCTTTGAGCATCGCGATCATTGGTTCCGGTCCCCGCGGGTTTCTACAGCGTTGAGCGGCTCTTCGAGGAAAAACGAGGCCCCGATGGCCTCATTGGGACGAGCAAGGCCGACGCGCGCGAGTCCGGGCGCCCTCGTGTCAAGTTCACGAAAACCGACGAAATCTACCGCGTCATCTCGCAACAAAACGAGTAGTCTGCCGGTCACGCTCGTACCGCATCAATCTCAGACGTAAGCGTGTCAGGACCGGGTCAAGAAGACCGGCAACCCGCGCTTGCCGCCATAGTTCGGCCGGAAGCGTTCGCGGTTGTACATCGTATCGATGTCGACACGCCGGGCCCCTTCTTTGGGATCAGGGATCTCGACGTCGGCATAGCACCCATTTCGGATGGCCATCATGCGCCCGCTCCCTCCCTCGGCTATACACTCGACCGCCATCGTGGCGAACGTGTAAGCGATCATCTTGTCGAGAAAGTCGGGGCTCCCGCTGCGCAAGTCGTAGGTCAGGTCACTGACGAGTGTTTCCGTGCCCGATCGCCGTTTCACCTCGTCGCTCAACGCTTCGGCCACATTCACCTTTTTGCGGTGACCGTAAGCGTCAGGCTCGCCGTACTCCTGGACCTCCCGCCCCGTCCAGCTCGCGCCCTCCGAGAGCACAAGCAATGCGTAACGGCTGGGGTTGTTGCGCTTGTCGGTGACAAGCACGTCGATCAGTTCATCCAGCTCGAAAGGGCATTCCGGGATGCAACAACGCATTGAGGCGACATAGGCCGTATACAGCGCGGTGAAACCCGCGTCGCGCCCGAAAATACGAAAAATGCCGATGCGCTCGTGTGAGCCGATGGTTGTTCTTTGGCGCCGGACGGCGTCGACGGCGCGCGTTAGCGCAGTGGAAAAACCAATGCAGTACTCCGTACCCCGCACGTCGTTGTCCATCGTCTTGGGTACGCCTACGACGGGGAAGCCTTCCTCGTGAAGGACGGCCGAATAGCTCAGTGTGTCGTCGCCGCCGATCGTGAGTAGATCATCGATACCCAACCGCTGCAGGTTCTCGAGCACGATGGGCGTCATGTCCACGACACCCGGTTCCACTTCCTTGAGGGAAGCGAGACGCGCCTGCAGATGTGGCGGCACGCTCTCAGCGCGAATTCGCGACGGCTTGGTCCGGGACGTGTGCAGAAACGTGCCTCCCGTGCGATCGATCCGCCGAGTGTTTTCCCGATCGAGGGGCAGGACGAATGCGTCATCGGACCCGTTCTCGAGGTTCGGATGAGTAAGTCCCATCCAGCCGCGGCGAATTCCGACGACATCGTAGTTCCCCGTCTGGGTCGCGCCATAGACGACTGACTTGATGACGGCATTCAGGCCGGGCACGTCTCCTCCGCCTGTGAGAATGCCGATCCGCTTCTTAGCCATCTTTCGCTACCGCCGCCTGTCCGTCCACGAAAGGCTCGGCGGGCTCTCCGATCTCGCGGTCGAGATGATTGATGTAGAGCAGCAGCAGCGGCGCTGGATACTTTTCACGGAACTGATCAAAAACGCGCTGCTGCCAGCCGGCCTCAAGTTTCTCGTCGGACGACTTGTCTTTGTCAAAGAAGCCGTTGCCGTCGTGAGCGACTCCAAGGAAATCGAGCAGCTCCACGACCATTGGCATGCGGCAAATCAGAACAGCGTGCGCCAGCTCCCGCGCCAACTCTTCATCCCCGGTTTGCAAGCGCGCCCACAGCCGCGGCGTCGCTTTCCGCAAGCTCTCGCGATTCACTTTGTTGAGACGGGCGTGAATCTTGAACGAATCGTAAACCTGAAAAGTTCGCAGGCTACCGATTGATACACCCTTGATCAGCTCACCAAAACCGGGCTCGCCAAGGCTCTTGAAAACTGCCGAAAGCTCCATTTTTCCGAGAATAACACAGGGCTCATGTCGGACCTGTCACCCTGCCGTTGATCGACGAGGGGATCGCAAGGCAACTGAACCTCGAACGCAAGCGAGGGGCCCTGCTCCGAGAGGAACCGCGGTACGAACACCTGTCCACTCTGTTCGCGGCCGCATTCCCTCACAAGGCTTCCTCTTCCTGCGGATCTGGGGCTTGACCCAGCCGCCGCAACGATACTAGGGTGACACGAGAGCGGGAAAGGCAGCCATCAACCATGAACCGAAAGCGCAATCTCAAACGGAGGGATCTGTTCCAGGCCGGGGCCCTCACCGCGGCGGGCCTATTGGCGGGTAGAGCCGCCCCCGCCGCATCACGCGGCAGGCCGCATCTCTACGAGAGCCTCGGTGTCCGGCCCTTCCTGAACCTCACCGGCGCATACACCATCAACGGAGGCATGCTGACGCTGCCCGAGGTCAGGGAGGCGATGGATGAAGCGTCCCGCTTCTCCGTGCATATGGACGAACTGATGGCGGCTGTCGGAAAAAGGTTGGCCGCGCTGATCCAGTGTGAGGCCGCGATCGTCACTTCAGGCTGCTCGGCGGCGCTGACTCATGCCACGTCCGCCTGCATCTCCGGTGGCGACCCGGAACTCATCCAGCAACTGCCCGATTTGACGGGCCTGAAGGATGAAGTCGTGATACTGCGCCGCTACACCTATGACCATGCCATCCGGACCCTGGGTGTCAGGGTCGTAACAGCCGGAACAAGGGAGGAGTTCCGTAACGCACTGAGCCACCGGACGGCCATGGTGGGAATGATGGGCGTCGCGGAGGCGCGAGAGGCCGTCCGCCTGGAAGAAGTAGTGGAAGCGGCCCACAAGCGCGACATCCCCGTGCTCGTTGACGCCGCCGCGCACTATCCACAATCACCGGACCCCTACCTCTCCCGCGGCGCTGATTTAGTGGCTTACAGCGGCGGCAAACTATATCGCGGACCGCAGTGCGCCGGCTTCCTCTTCGGCCGCAAAGATCTCGTTGACGCCGCGTGGCTCAACGGCGCTCCGCATCACTCGTTCGGCAGAGCCATGAAGGTTGGAAAAGAAGAAATCATGGGCGCGCTGGCGGCGGTCGAAGCCCGTTTCTCGCGCCGCAACTACGATGATGAAGTCGCGATGTGGAGCGGCTGGCTGGGCCGCATCGCAAAGCGCATCGAACAGGTTCCGGGCGTCTCCACCAACCTTGTGGCCCGGCCCCCATCGAATCCCCACTCTTATCTGCAAGTCTCTTGGGATCGCGCCAAGATCAGCTATACAGCCGGTGAGTTGCACGATGTCCTATTCGATGGCGAACCCCGGCTCCAAACGCTCGCCTCGGGCGGCGGGAATAAGTTTCCTCTTCGTGTCTCCAACATAGAACAAGATCAGGTTGAGACGGTTGCCGAGCGGCTCTATCAGGTGTTTCACAACGCACCGCGCGCCAAGGAGCCCCGCCGCGCCGCACCGTCTACCGACCTAACAGGCCGCTGGGAAGCCGATCTGAAGTTCGTCCGGGGCGGCGCCACCCACCAGCTCTATTTTGAAGCCGAAGGGAACCGTCTGCGGGGCACACATCAGGGCCGCAATGCGGAAGGGGCGATCCATGGATTTATCGACGGCGATCGTGTCCAGTTCAGCAGCCTGATGTCGTACCAAGGGTCTAGGTTGAGTTACGACTTCACGGGCCGCCTGAGCGGAGACGCCATGTCAGGCGAGGTACAACTCGGCGAGTACGGACCCGCCGCTTGGCAGGCGAAACGCCGCCGAGTCGGCTAACAAGGCTTAGCCGAGAAGCCGTTCTGCTTCCGCGATGTGGACGCCCAGTGCTGGGGAGCCGAAGAGAACAAGAGTCACCCGCGCGATACCGCACACGGGGCTCTTAAGAACCTCCGCCACCGAACGGATCGCTACAACCGCGGCCGCGGCCATCGGGTAGCCGTAGACGCCCGTCGAGATCGAAGGGAACGTGATCGATCGCGCCCCCTTCTCTTGCGCTAGCTTGAGGGAAATTCGATAGCACGAGGCCAGCAAATCCGCTTCTCCCCGCTCGCCATTGCCGTAGACCGGACCAACGGCGTGAATGACAAACTGCGCCGGAAGCCGTCCCGCGCCGGTTACAACGGCTTGGCCGGTTTCGCACCGCCCTATCCGTAACCGGATCGCGTCGAGCTCCTCCATGATCGAGGGCCCTCCGGCCCAGTGGATCGCTCCGTCCACTCCGCCACCTCCCGCGAGCCGGGAGTTGGCTGCGTTGACAATCGCATCCGCCGGGACCTTGGTGATGTCGCCCTCAATGAACGATAGAGTAGCTTTGCCGACAGTGAAGTCCATCGTGATGGATTGCTCCAGGCAGGCTAGCCGATCGTCTCCTTCAGCCGCTCGGTGACGAAGCGCACGGAGATGCCGATCATGGCTTCGCCCTTGGCCGCCGCGGAACCGGCAGCGGCGGTGCGGACAAACGTTCTGCGGGTCGATGACATGCGGCAAAGGTAACACACTCGGAATCAAGCAGAGACGATCCAGATCCGCGCGTAGGAGCTCCGGGCACTGTAGTGACGAACACTCGTGTTTGTCCTTGTTTCAAGTCGCCGCCAGGGCCACCCGTTCTTCCTTCGTTTGTAGCCTCCGCTAAGCTCGAAGGGTGCGGCTTGTACTTGCCTCCGCTTCACCCCGCCGGAAAGAGATCCTGCAAACCGCCGGCATCCCATTCGAAGCCCGGACCGCCGACGTCGACGAGCGCATTCTTGGCGGCGAATCGCCCGAAGACTACGTCCAGCGGCTCGCCGAGGCAAAGGCGCGCGCTGTCTGCCAAGAGGGTGAAACCGTCCTCGGTGCGGACACCGTGGTCGTTGTCGACGGCCAAGTCCTGGGCAAGCCGGCGGACCAACGCGAAGCCGCGCAAATGTTGCGAGCGCTATCCGGCAGGTCTCATCGTGTCCTCACCGGGGTGTGCTTCTTTGACGGCTCTTCCGCGCACGGTTCTGTCGAAGAAACCGTCGTGTACTTTCGCGAACTCGACGACGATGAAATCGCTGACTACATCGCCACCGGAGAGGCAGCGGACAAAGCAGGCGCCTACGGCATCCAAGGCGCCGCATCGAAGTTCATCGATCGCATCGAGGGCTGCTATTTCAACGTCGTGGGGTTGCCGATCAGCAGCGTTTACAGCTTCATCCGATCGAGCTTGCGGTAGAGGGTCTTGCGCTCGATGTTGAGGATTTGGGCCGCGCGCGTCTTGTTCCCGCCGGTCGCCTGAAGGACTTTGCGAATCTGCTCCTCCTCGGCATCCGCCAACGAGTGAACGGTTCGCGGGCGCGGATCGAGCATGTCGAGCGCTTCGCGGACGCGCCCGCTGTCGAGTTCGGCGGCCGGACTGAGGATCACCATGCGCTCGAGAAGGTGTTCGAGCTGCCGCACATTGCCGGGCCAGTCCTGCTCCTCGAGCGCTTTTAATCCGCTCTGGGTGAGGCTCACCTCACGTTGATAGCGCTCTCGAAACCGATCAAGAAAGTACTGCGCGAGCGGCTGAATATCAGAACGGCGCTCGCGCAACGCCGGCAACCGGATCCGTACAACGTTCAGACGGAACCACAGATCCTGACGGAACTCGCCCCTGTCGACCATCACCGGCAGGTCGCGGTTCGTGGCGGCCACGACGCGCACATCGAGCTTGCGGCTCTTCGACGAGCCAAGCGGGCGGACTTCCTTCTCTTGCATGAAGCGCAGGAGCTTGAGTTGAAAGCTACTGTCGACTTCGGCGATCTCATCCAGGAAGACCGTGCCTCCGTTGGCCGATTCCAGCAAGCCCATGCGGTCGCGCTCTGCGCCGGTGAAAGCGCCCCGAACGCTGCCGAACAGCTCGCTTTCCATCAGTGACGGCGCGATCGATCCGCAATCAACGGGCAAAAACGGCCGGTCGGCTCGCCGGCTGTTCTTGTGAATCAGGTGGGCGACGAGTTCTTTGCCCGTACCGGATTCGCCTTCGATCAGCACCGCCACATCCGTGGGAGCCGCTCGGGAAATCGTCTTGTACACCTCGACCATGGGCGCTGAGAATCCGACCAGTTCGGTCGGGGGAATCTCGGTCGCGTCCGCCGTCTTTTCACGCCGGCCCGCCAGATGCTCTTCGGCGCGGCCCACGGTTTCAGCGAGCCGGCTCACGTCAAACGGCTTGGCGAGATAGTCGAAAGCGCCGCCGGATGTCGCCTCCATGACGGTTTCCATCGTTCCTTGGCCGGTGATGACGATGACGGCGCAATCAGGGTGATTCTCTCGCGCGGCGCGCAGCACGTCGAGCCCGCTCCGTTCATCGATGTAGATGTCCGTAATGACAATCTCGTAGGAGCCGTTAGCAAGCCGCGTCAGCGCTTCGTGCGTCGAACTGACGGCATCGACTTCGTAACCCTCGGCTTCGAGACCGGCCGAGAAGGTCAGCAGCAGAGATTCGTCATCCTCAACAAATAAGATGCGGGGCCGTTCATTCATCTCTCACCCTTCCGCGACATCGCCCTGGCAATGTCACTGGACACCGACAGCCGGTTGCGCGGCGCGGGGCAGCGTAAGGGTAAACCGTGAGCCTTTGCCCAAGCGGCTTTCGACTTCAATCGTGCCGCTGTGCTGGATGACGATCTCTTCCACGAGCGCCAAACCCAGTCCGGTTCCTCTTTCGCCCGACTCGCGGGCCCGTTGCGTGCGGTAGAAGCGCTGGAAGATGTTCTTCAGATCAGCATCGTCCATCCCGTAACCTTCGTCGGTCACGGAAATGCGCACGTTTTGACTGTCGCTGTCGGCGCGGACGGTAATCGTGGAATGTGCGGGGGAATACTTGACAGCGTTCGTAAGCAGATTATAGCAAGCATATTCGAGAAACTCGGCATCGCCTCGGATGAAACCCGGCTCCGCAATGAGCTCTATCCGGATGCTTTTTTTGTCGGCGGGCGGAAGGGAACGCTCTACACAAACACGCAGTACCTCTTCCACCGAAACCGCCTTCGGGTCGAGCTCCAGTTGCCCGGCGGCAAGGCGCTCGACGCTGAGAAACATCTCGACCATGCGGCCCAGCCGTACCGATTCGGAATGAATCCTCTCGGCGATCTCCTTGCGCTTTCCTTCATCCAGCGGATAACGGCTGATCAACTCACTCGAACCCTGGATCGTCGTCAGGGGCGTCCGCATCTCATGAGTCACGTAGTGAACCGCCCGCTGATAGCGGCCGCGGGCGTCTTCGGCTTCCTGGAGATGTCCGCGCAGGCGCAAGTATTGGCGCCCGCCGCTCGTCAGAAATGAAAGCCACGTCACCGCCGCAAGCGGTGCGAAAGGCAGCACCCAATCGGCCCCAAACGAGGCGAACGGCGCTGCATGAATCAACAGCAGCACCGCAGCCCCCGCCGCGAGCGCCCGCTTCCCGCTCAGCAGGCGAAACGTCACCGCCAACGCCAGCACGGCCAGCACCGCGATTAGCAGCTCGATCGACGGCGGCGCCGTTCGCAAGAAGGAACCGCGGACCAAAGTCTCATAGGCGTTCGCATTGATCTCTACACCGGACATCGCTTGACCGTACGAATACGGTGTCATCAAGTACCGGTCCGGAACGCCCGCGACCACCACGCCCACAAACACCACGCGGCCCCGCACGGCGGCCGCCGCCGAGGGATTCTCGAGTACTTCGATGAGCGACAATCTCTCGACCGGCCGGGATGGATTCGCATAGCGAATCGGAAGGGCACGGTCCTCACGGCGAGATGCGGGGACGAACAGGTCGCCCACATGCAACCCCGCTTCCGTCTCGACGATTCTGTCCGCGCCTTCGGAAATCCGCAGCGCCTCCAAGGCCATCGCCCAGCGGCGCACCGAGCCGGAAGCCTTCGCCAGGATGAGCCGCCTCGAAACGCCGTCTTCATCCGGCTCGGCGTGAACATGGCCCAGGGCGGCGACGCTCCTTTGGAATGGCGGCAGCGGCTCCAACCAATAGGTCTCTTCGTCACCCGCCAAATGGGTAGCGAGAATGATGTTCCCCGTTGAAGCAAGCGCCTCTCCCAGCTCGGCGTTCACCTTCTCGTCACCCGGCTCGGCCAGCACCAAGTCGATCGCAACCGCTTTCGGCTCATGCGGGGCCAGTACGGCGAGCGCCCGGGCCAGCGGCTCGCGGAGCTGCTGTAACCCGCCGGTTGCGGCTAAGGTCTTGCCGTCGAATGCCAGGATCAAAGAGCGGGAAGACTCGGCGGGAGGTGGATGTAACCGCAGAAGGAAATCGTACAGGGCGCGGTCCGCCTGGACGCCTAGCGCGCTCCAGCCGATGACAAGGCCCGCCAACAGGCTTCCCAGAGCAAAGCCGAGATCAGTCCAACGCAGCCGAGGAAACGGCACGCCACAAGTATATCGGCGACGGAGTAGAGAGCCCATGCCGCTAGCACGGGCCAGTTCGACCGCGGCGAGACGGCGCGGGTGAATTGAACGATGCAGGCGGACTACAGCTGCATGGTTTCGGGGCGACACGTTGCTTGTGTCGATCCGAGCTTGTGTCGATCCGATGTCGGCATCTAGCTGCGAATCGGGTCCGCAGGGGATGCGCACGAGTAGAGCAACTCGAACTGTCCTGGGCAGGCGCGGTCGGGTTGTTACGGTGAACGATCCTTACCGGCCTAGCTGGAGGGTATCATGGCGCGGCAAGTTTTTCGGCCGGTGGCGGGGGCGATAGGGCGCTAAGTTGCTGTGGGGATAGAGTGAAATAAATTTGTTCGGCTTGTGACTGGTTAAAGGCTGTTGAGCCGTTTATCCGTTGAGCGGTTGAGCCGGTGGTGAGCCGTGTTTGCTTGTGGTCCGTGTTTCGTAAAGCCGGACAAGGCGATGCGGCTTCGGCGGTGGGTCCGTTTCGTATTTTCGTGGTGGCGGGGCGGAGACGGGAGAGGTGGGTTGGTTTGGTAATTTTTGTGGCGCGGCGTGACTGTTCGCTTGTTGTTCGCTTTTGGCACAAAATGGAACACTGGAGGGCGCTTTTTGTGCCGTTTTTGTTGTGGCGGCCGGGGGCTGAAGCCGGTGGGGGTAAGCCCGTTGAAACGGGCTGGGGATGAGCTGGGCTTTTGGACCCGGCCGTAAACGACCGGGCTATGACCCGCCTTTGGCGGGGGAAGCCGCGTGAACACGGCTCTTGGCGCGGTGGGCGCTTTGGGGGGTGGCCGGCGGCTCGATTTGCGATTTTGTGACATGTGCGGGATTTGGTCTTGGTTGTTGGCCTTCAGTACTCTTATAACGTGCCGGGGGGCGGTTGGCGTGTGGGGCGAGACGGATGTTGTTGAGGGGGCGGGAGATATAAATGTTGTCTGCTTGTGATCGCGATGTGGGCGGCGGGAGGTGAGCGATGCAGAGTTCAGTTGAGCGGACGGTATTGGGCCGAACTGGGGTCGAAGTGGGCCGATTGGGCATCAGCGCGAGCTACGGCATGCCGGCGGCGGTGGAGTACGCGTTCGAACGTGGCGTCAACTGCATCTATTGGGGCAGCCTGCCACGCAAGGCGTTCGCTGAGGGCGTGCGAAACCTGAAGCGCGAGCGCGAACGGATGGTGCTTCGCCGCATCCTCGGCGGGGAGGCAGTACAGGCCGCCGCGGCGGCCTGTGGGGTCTGCAAGCTCACGACCCACCGTTGGTTGCGGCGTTACCGCACCGAGGGCGCAGTCTGACTCTCCAGATTCTAGACGCAGCGAAGCCCTCGTCTGCCGCCTCTCCAACGAGGCGCTCGATGATTTCGGGGCGCGCGGACCTCTGCTTCGACCCGATCCGCAGTGCTGCGTGCTACGATTAGACGGAAGCTCCAGGGGTTTCTCTGCCCGTCATCGGCAGCATCGCCGTTGTATTTCTCCTCTTCGCTTCACGTTAAACATCGGGGAAAGAATGACATTGTTATCGATCATCTTGTGGTCCGTCTTGGCGGCTTTTCTGATCGCCCAGGCGTCCACGTTTTGCACTACGATTTACCTTCACCGGGCCATGACTCACGAAGGCCTCAAACTGCATCCGTTCATCGAATTCTTGATGCACACCGAGATCTCCCTCGCCACCGGCATCAAGCCCCGTGAATGGGCCGCCGTTCATCGCAAGCATCACCGCTTCTCTGATGAAGCGGGCGATCCGCATAGTCCTTACATCGAAGGACTATGGAAGGTCTTATTCTTGAATGTTGTCATGTACAAACGGGAAACCAAGAACATCGAGACGATCGAGACCTTCACTCCCAATTGGAAACACGATTTCATTGATCGCGTTCCGTTGATCGGTGACCTCGGCCCGGCCATCGGCATCCTGATATTCGCCGTCTCGTTCCCGTTCATCTTCGGATTGAGTTGGTGGGCCGGCGGTCTGCTCGGCGTTGCCACCTGGTTCGTGAACGCCGGAATGTACATCTTCCTCAACGCCATGATCAACAGCGTCTGCCACAAGGTAGGCTACCGGAACTTCAAGGGTCAGAAGGCGACGAACCTGCAGTGGGTTGCTCTCATCACGGCCGGTGAGGGCCTGCACAACAACCATCATGAGTTCCCCCGTTCAGCGACGATGAAAGCCCGCAAGTGGGAAATCGATCCGGCTTGGCCTGTGATTCGGTTCCTCGAGATGCTAGGGCTGGCCGAATACTCCAAGTCGACCCTCGCCCATCTTGACTCGGAAAGCCTGGGGAAGGTGGCCTGACTCCCGGCCCCATCCCGGTTCTAAGGTCTCAACCGACGCTCAGGGGTAGTATCCGTACCCGGACACGCTAAAATCAACGCCAATGTCCCGGCGGAAGAAAAGCGCTCGCCCCGAGCGTCCTCAACTCCCGCCTCACAAGAAGGTTCTCTTCGCGGCCGTGGCGGCGTCGGCGTTCTTTTTGCTGCTGGAGTTCGGACTTTGGGCGGCTGGTATCGAGCCGCTCGTCCGGCATTCCGACCCCTACGTCGGATTCGCATCGAGCATTCCCCTGTTCGTCGAGGACGCGGACGGCGGCGGTACTCACCTTGTCACGGCGCCCAACCGGACACGCTGGTTCAATCGCCAACGATTCCCGAAATCGAAGCCGGCCAGCTCGTATCGAATTTTCACGCTCGGCGGTTCGACAACCTACGGCCGCCCTTATAGCGACAGCGTCTCGTTCAGCGGTTGGCTGCGCGAGATTCTGGCGGCGGCCGACCCCTCGAAACAGTGGGAAGTCATCAATGCCGGAGGCATCAGCTACGCCAGCTACAGGGTTGCGGTGGTGATGGAGGAACTCGCTCAATACGACCCCGACCTATTCATCATCTATACCGGACACAATGAGTTTCTCGAACGCCGCACATATCCCGACGCCGTCGAAACTCCGCGCGCGCTGACCGAGGCCGCCGGAGCATTGAGCCACACCCGCGTCTTTGCCGCCGGCGACCGCCTCGTCCCGGCGTTTTCAAGGCAAGCCTACGGTTGAAGAAGACGAGCGGCCTGTTTTGGAATCGGAGGTCGATACGATCCTCGCCGGCAGCACCGGCCCGAGCGCCTATCACCGTGACGAAGAGGCGCGTCGTCAAACCGTGGATCACTTCCGATTCAATCTCGGCCGTATGATCCGCATCGTCCGGTCGGCAGGCGCCGATGTCGTGCTCGTCACCCCTGCTTCAAACCTCAAAGACAGCGCGCCTTTCAAAAGCGAGACCGCTGCCGGCGTCCCCGTTGAAGATCAGCGCCGTTTGGTAACGCTCTTTGAGACGGCCTTGGAAGCGGCCTCCGGCGGACAGTGGAGCGATGCCCTCGCCGCGTTCGGACGAAGCGGTTGCGCTCGACGGACGTTATGCTGCGGCGCACTACCACCGAGGCCGGGCGCTCTACGAACTCGGTAAGTATGAAGATGCCAAGCAAGCGCTCGTTCGGGCCTTGGTGGAGGATGTATGTCCGCTCCGCGCGCTGCCCGAAATGCGGGATATCATCAACGAGGTCGCCACGGAGAACAACGTTCCACTCGTTGACTTTCATCAACTGACCGCGCAGCAGGCCGAGCACGGAATCCCCGGCGCCGATGAGTTCCTTGACCACGTTCACCCGACACTCAAGGGGCATCGTCTGTTAGCTCTCGCGTTGCTCGATGCGCTGCAAAGGCAGGGCTTGGTGACGGTCGACGATTCCTGGGGCGAAGAGGCTCTCACGCAGGTCGCCGACCGGATCGACCAAAGGCTCGACGAGAAGGCGCACGGTGACGCGCTGCGCAATCTTGCCCGGCTCTCCTCTTGGCTGGGGCGTTTCGACGAAGCTTCGCGAACGATGGCGAAGGCTATGGAATTGCTCGGTGAAGACGCCGCCACGATGGACTTGATGGGCCAAAACGCGGCGGCTCGGGATCAGCGGGAGGAAGCAATCGCCCTCTACCGACGGTCTGTCGAGATCAATCCGGACTACGCCGATGCCCACCTCCACCTCGGCACGGAGTTGGTCAACCGAGGATCCATCCCCGAAGGCTTGCCCACCTCCACCGGGCCCTTGCCCTGGACCCGGAGTCCGCCCCGGCGCACATCCAGCTCGGGGTCGCTTTCGCCGGCCAGGGCAACCATGATCAGGCGATACGGCAGTACCGCCGGGCGCTCGCGTTGCGGCCGCGCTCCGCCATCGCTCATAACAATCTGGGGGTTGACCTGGCCGGCCGGGGTGATCAGGAGCAGGGCCTCCGTCACCTTCGGGAGGCTCTGGAAATCGACCCAGACTATGTAGATGCCCTCGTCAACCTTGGCTACATGTATGCCGCCCGCGGCGACTATACTGACGCCCTACCGCTCTATGAGCGAGCTCTCAGCCTGAAACCCGATTCGTTCCAGGCGCACTTTAACCTTGGAAGCGCTCTGCACCAGATGGGCGACAGTCGTCAGGCCGTCAACTCCTTTCTGCAAGCTCTGCGTCTCAACCCGAACTCGGCCGAGGGCCATTTCAGTCTCGGCGTGGCGCTCTTCGGGACGGGACAGCAGGGTCAAGGCTTAGCCCAGATTCGAAAAGCCGCTACGCTCGATCCCAACTTCATTCAGCCACTCATCGAGTTCGAAAAGGCGATCGGGGCCGGTCAGGCGCAATCGCCGGGTAGCGGGGCGCCTACGGCGGTCGAACCCTGATTTGTTGAGATCCTCTCCCGGACTGTGAAGAAACGCGGACGGCGGCAACGCTAGCTTTCGGCTAGTTTTCTCAGCGATTCCACATATGGCGCGCGTGCGACGCCGTTCTCAGTGATGATCGCACCCACATAGCGGTTCGGCGTAACGTCAAACGCCGGATGAATCGCTGTCGTCCCGAGCGGCGCTATCGGAACGCCTTGCAGTTGCGTCACCTCGGCCGGGTTCCGCTCCTCAATCGGAATCTGGTCGCCTGAAGCCAGCGACAGATCGAGCGTAGAGATTGGAGCGGCGACGTAGAACGGTACACCGTTCTCTTTCGCGAGTACCGCCACGGAATAGGTTCCGATTTTGTTGGCGACATCACCGTTACCGGCAATGCGGTCCGCGCCGACGACTACAGCGCCGACTTTGCCATTGTGCAATAGATGCCCTGCCATGTTATCGGTTAGCAGAGTGACCGGAATGTCGTCCTGTTGCAGCTCCCATACCGTTAGTCGCGCGCCTTGTAGAAAGGGACGTGTCTCGTTCGCGAACACCGCGACGGAGTTGCCGCCTTCCACAGCCGCGCGGATCACGCCCAGCGCCGTCCCGTAGCCACCGGTAGCAAGAGCGCCTGCGTTGCAGTGCGTCATGACTTGGGCGCCTTCCGCGAGCAGCGCCGCGCCGTGCCGTCCGATGGCCCGGTTGATCGCAATATCCTCTTCAAGCACTCGCTGCGCTTCCGCCGCCAGGTCCCGGCGAATCGCATCAGCATCCGACCCGGATGCGCGCAGATCCTGATAGCGCTTCCTCATCCGCTCTATCGCCCAAAACAGATTGACCGCCGTCGGACGAGTCGCCGCCAGCACCGCGCAGATCTCCCGCACCTCGGCGTCCAGGTTGTCGGGGTCGGCATGCTGAACACCGATTGCCACCCCCATCGCCGCGGCCACGCCGATGGCGGGCGCACCGCGGATCACCATGCCTCGGATGGCGTCCGCCACGTCTCGATAATCCTTGCACGTAACGTAGGTCTCTTCGGCGGGGAGCCGCGTTTGGTCAATCATGACGACGCCGTCGGGCGTCCACTCAATTGTTTTCACCATGAGAAGAATGGGGTCGTGCTACAGCTTGCTGAGTTGATCACCGGCCACGAAGACCGCGGCGAAGAGAGTCGCATTGTAGCCCGCGTGAAGGAAGGTTGAAGGCAGGATGGATTGCGTGCGCGCCCGCAGCATACCGAAAACGACACCCACGCCGAGTAGTATCAGCAAATTCTGCCAGCGCCAGCCGTATTGCACGCCGTGAACGAGGGAGAAAAGCGCGCTCGTCGTAAACACCGCCGAGGCCGCGCCATGCGACCTCTCAAAGACAGGATAGAGAAAGCCCCGAAAGAACATCTCTTCGAGCAACGGCGCCACCAGGATGCCGAATACCGCCAGTATCCCCAGGACCATTGGCTCCTCGAGTAGTTTCTCAAACGGGAGCTTCTCGTCTACCTTGGGCAGCAACGTCGAAATCAGCACGACAACAATCGCCAATACAGGCCCCCAAACGAAGTACTGGAAGGCCGACCCCTCATAGGCTCTCCACCCGATGGAGTCGCCGAACGGCAGGCGATACTTGATCGTGATGACAGCGTAGATGAACGCGAACAACGCGGCCCAAAAGAGGAGCTGAACCACGACGCCAAGCGGACCCATCACACGGGGGTCTTCAACGTTTGTATCCCAACCGAAGACGTAACTTAGCCCGTAGACGGCCACGGCGCCAAGCACCATCAGCACCAGCAGGGCTGCGCCGGCGAAAACCGTTATGAGCAGCAGATCGACGTATCCCCAGGTTCGAGGAACAGGCGGTTTTGGCTGTAGCTCCGGAGGCCACCCTTCAGGTGGGATTTCGTACGGCTGGACCGGATTGATAGGGTCGTTAAGCGACAAAGTACCATCCTAGCAACCGGGTGCATCAGAAAACTTTCGGCAAAAGGCCTTAGCCGTTCAGCGGACGCCGCGCGGTTCGAGAGCGCTGAAGAGTGGCTTCTCGGGATCGATCACCAGCCAAAACAACGCGCTCACCACGTAGTAGCCGGCCGCGATTAGCAGGGGAAGCTGCCACGAACCATAGGTATCGACCAGCCACCCGAAGGCGATGGGCGCGATAACCCCGCCCACCTGCCCCAGAGAATTCATGGTGCCGGAAACGGTGCCCGCGTGCTCGCCGCCGACATCCAGACAGGTCGCCCAGCAAACGGCCAAGATCAGATCTGCCGCGCCAAAGCTGAGAGCCAGTGCCGTAATGGCGATCGTGTTGCTTTCGGCGAGCGCCGCGACCGAGATCAACACCGCGGCGACGAGAAGGCCCGCCATCGCCGGTATCCGGCGCGCCCAACGCAGACGCACCCGGCGGCTGAGCCAGTCGGTGAGCCAGCCTCCCAGCAGGTTGCACGCGGCCCCGGCCAGAAGTGGAAGCATCGCGTAGAAGCTAACCTGTTGCAAGGCGATACCGCGTCCTTCTTCCAAATACGTAGGGAGCCAAGTGAGATAGAAGTACAGTCCATAGGCGTAGCCGGAATACATTGCGCAAAGCGCCCAGACATTTCGGCTCCGGACGAGCAACCCCCAGGGGACTTCGTGCGATGGGCCCGCGCGAGCCTGTCCCTGCTGAATGAAGGTCAACTCTTTGGGCGTTACGGCTGCGTGCTCTTGCGGGGAGTTACGGTACCAGCGAGCCCAGAAGGCCGCCCAGATCAGACCGAGCAGCGCGAATACCCCATAGACGCCGCGCCAGCCTACGACGCCCATCAGCGCGACGACAAGCGGGGGAGCAAGCGCCCCTCCGAGGCGGCTCCCCACCATGACGACCGCCTGGGCGCGCCCGCGCTCGGAGAACGGAAACCAGCGTGAGATCGCCGATGCCGACCCCGGGAACGCTCCCGCCTCGCCGCAACCGAACAGAAAGCGGATCGCCAGCAGACTTGTGAGGTTCCAGGCAACTCCGGTGGCGGCAGTGAACGCGGACCACCAAATGACGATCCGAGTCAGCAGCGCCCGCGCGCCAAAGCGGTCCGCCAGCCAGCCGCCTGGAATCTCGAACAGGACATACCCGAAGACGAAGATGCTGAAAACTTGGCCCATCTGGGTCTTGCTAAGACCCAGTTCCTCTGACATCGCGGTGGCCGTCGTGCCGATGCAAACACGGTCGAGATACGTAACAAACGTCAGCGCAAACATCAGCGCCAGCACTTTATAGCGCGCGGGCATTCAGGACAGCATACTACGCCGCTACCGATCGCCGAGTTATTGCGTCCTAGCAGTCCGTGGTGAAGGTCCGTCTGCGCGAAGAAAGGGTACAGCCACCGGTTTTCGCGACGGAGGCTCATTGGGAACAAAGCACTTAGGCAAGCGAAAACCGGATGGCAGTCCCCCTTTTTTCACCGCGCCCACTTCCGCCAGGGACTGCCAGCGTTGGGGAGTCGCGGGACCGGTGGAGCTACATGAACGCCTTAATGATTTGGGCTTGAATGTCCTGCAAGTTCTGCTGAACATTCTGAACTTCCTTGATCTTTTCTTCGAGCCGTTCCATAAGGAAGCGGCGCTCAAGACCGTTCTGGATGATCAGTTTGAGTTCTTCGTTTTCCCAAGGCTTCTCGACGTATTGATACAGGCCCACTTCATTGATCGCCTTGATGGCGTTCTCTTTGTCCGCGTAGCCGGTCAGAAGAATGCGGGTGGCGTAGGGTTGGAGCTTCTTGATTTCGAGTAAGAATTCGATCCCATTCATATCCGGCATCAAATAGTCGGAAGTGGGGTATCCATTTGACTCAGGCAGCCACAAGATGTTGTGGTCGCGCGAAAGCATCTACCAAGAAGCGAATCCCGAGGTTACTGCTCTGGCGCGGCGTGGGGCTGCGTAGCGCGTCCGATTCTCGGAGTTGCCGCCCGAAGGCTGCCACCGCAATGAATTCGCGTGTGGGTCGGCTTGGCGGCCACTCGCACGATTCTCGCAATCTCACATTCCTGTTCCGGAGCCGCGAGGCCACAACCCATAGGGTGTACCTGAATGAAGTGGATACCCCACAGTCGGATATAACGAGGTCGACGGAACTTTCCCGAATCTTTTCGATCGCTTTGGTTGGAGAGTCGTAGGTGTCGATGTCGTAGTCGGTCTCGAGCATCAGGAACGAGCGGAGGCTCGTTAGCACCATCTCCTCGTCGTCGACGATCACAACTACGGGAGGTTTCTCTGTGCTCATCTGGAGGCGTCGGCTTCGCTGTTCTTGCTGATGGGCAGCCGGATCGTGAACGTGGAGCCCTTGCCGACTTCACTTTCGACGTCAATGCCGCCTCCGTGATCCTGGGCGATCTTAAAGCAGATCGAAAGCCCCAGTCCCGTCCCTACACCGACTCCTTTCGTGGTGAAACCCGGATCGAAGATACGAGACAAGCTTTCCGGTGGGATGCCCGTTCCGGTGTCCGAGAATTGAACATTCACTGTATCACCTTGCCGGAAGGTCCTTATCGTGATCGTACCTTCGCCCTGAATGGCCTGCGAGGCGTTAACGAGCATGTTCATGAAGACCTGATTGATCTGGTTCGGATGGCACGAAATCGGAGGGATCTCGCCGTACTCCTTGATCACTTCAATACGGTTTTTCAGCTCATGATGGACAAGTGTCAGAGTGCTTTCGATACCCTCGTGCAGGTCGGCGGTCTTCAGTTCGGCTTCGTCGAGGCGCGCGAAATTCCGCAGACTGCTGACGATCCCGATAATCCGGTCACAGGCCAACTGATTGATGCGGGCGATGTCTTCGAGCACCGCCTGTACCTGTTTCAGGCCCCTCAGGCCACGAACAGCCTCCGGCACCTCGTCGGACTCCATGACCTTTTTCATCTTTTCAAGCGCCCGGCTCAACGTATCAGCGTTGCTTGTAATCGTTCCAATCGGCGTGTTCATCTCGTGGGCGATGCCGGCGACGAGCTTGCCCAGCGCCGCCATCTTTTCCTGTTGCACGAGTTGCGCCTGGGAGTTCCGAAGATCGAGAGTACGCGCCTCCACCTCCCGCTCGAGTTCCTCGGCGTGATCACGCAGGTGCTCGGCGAGCTTCTGGCGCTCCGTCACGTCGTGACAAATCACTTGAATGATCTTGTGCTCGCCGTAGGAGACGAGTGTCGCGCTGACGTCGATAAATCGTGTCGGACCGCCGTTGTCGCCGAGTTTCACGTTGGCATAGCTGAGGTGGCTGCCGTTGCTCATGGCCTCGAACGTGTTGTGGTCAGCCCATTCGGAGACCGGAATGACGTCGGCCAGGGTGCGGCCGCGCAGCAGCCGGCGCGATAACCCCGTGAGGGGCTCGACTTTGTCGTTGACTTCGAGAATCCGGCGCGAGCCGAAATCGGCCAAAAGGATCGCTTCGCCGGCTTCCTGGGTTAGCGCTCGATACTTTGCTTCTGATTCCTGCAACTCGTCACTGCGGCGCTGCAGCTCCTCGTAAAGGCGGACGTTCTCGACGATCTGCGCCGATTGGGAGGCGATGATCGAGAGCAGCCGCTGGTCGTCAACGGTGAAGCCTTCCTCGGAGCGTTTATTGAAAACGTTCAGTAGACCGACCATCTCTCCTTTGGCCTTGAGCGGCACGCTCAGCAGTGACTCGATTGCGAAATCGGGCGAGGCAATGTTGCGGAAGCGGGCGTCACTCTTGAGGTCGTTGATGAGTAGCGGTTTTTGGTTTTTGAGCATCCAGCCCGTAAGCTGCTGGCCAAAGCGGAATGGGACCGCGTCGGAGCCCGAATAGGCTTTGCGGGCCACCGTGCGGAACGGGTCGGTGTCTTCTTCGTTGCGCAGCAGCATCACCGCGCCCTGCTCAACATTGAGGTACTTGACACTCTCTTGCACGATCATCTCGACGATGCTGTCCACGGACATCATCGAGCTGATGGCGCCGCTGATCCCGTTGAGGACGGACAATTCCTCAACCGCGCGCCGGAGCCGAATGTTTTCGGTCTGGAGTTCAGCCAGAGTGGACGGAAGTTGCTCTTCGCTCATCGCGTGATGGCTATGTTATCGCGCTGGGGCCGCAGCGCGCCACGCCAGGTTGCCTGCGTCAGTGCTCGAATTAAGAAGATGTGCTGTCAGACGATGAAACAGGAGGCGATGGCGAGTTGCTTTCCAGCCCCTTCGTCAACAGATCCCGAACACGTTGGAACAGTGCTTGAAAAAGTTTCCTGGTGATTTCGCTGTGGTCCGCCAGCAAGTCAAAGAAATCTTCCCGTTCAATCTGGAGCAAGTGACTTTCTTCGACAACCGTCGCGGTCACGACGCTCGGCTGCTCGTCAAATAAGGCCCAATTGCCGATCGTCTCATCCCGCCCGAGGGTGAAGAGCGGCTGACCGCCGCGGCTCATTTCGATCCGCCCTTCGAGCAGAACGTAGATCGCGTTCAAGGGGCGGCTTTCTTGGAACAGCGTGTTGCCTTTCGGCAATTCGACCTGTTTGGCGATCGATGCTACCAGGGCAAGCAAATCCGTCTCGAGATCGCTGAACAGATCGACCTTTTGCAGGCGGATCGCCCTTTCGAGCGTAGTCATGTTTTCCATCGAATCGATTGCTCTCCACCCTAGCCGTGTTGCTAGCCCGCACCGTTGCCCGCGAGGGCCGCGATCCGTTGCCGCGCGAGATGCACTGTCTCGACAATCAGGGGGTCCGGGTTAGCGGACAGGTCGGGCAAGGCAGGCTCCATGTCGATCATTTGCCCCTCCCCAACAACGTAACATGCGCAAGCCTGCAGCCAGGGATCTCTCCCTCGCAACAGCCGGCGGAGCGTTGCCGAATACGGCAACTGCTCAAACTTGAAGAAGTCTCGCGCATCGGTGAGCAGCTCTTCTCCGCCACGATGTTCCGCCGCTCCGAGTAGCGTTAGGCGAAGGGGTGGCTCAATGCGGGTATCAAGAAACTCAAGCGCGTTGGAGCGCAGATCCGGACGGCCGCTCACAATCCAGTAGTACGCATCGAGGATCTCGTTTCGGGGATAGATGAGAGCCAGCAGTCGAAAAACCGCTTCCAGCCGCCGATCCAGACGTTCGGTCAGCGCACGGCGCAGAAAGGCGGCACTCGCGGGATCCGTACCCGCGGGGATGGCTCCCAGAAGCACCGCGCCCTGGTAGTAGCTCTGCAACTCGTTAAGGATGATCTCCGACACGCGTTCCTTGTCGAACGCAAGATGAGGTTGGTCTTGGCGGATGCGGTCGAGCGCCTTGATCAACACGAGCCGCAAACGGCCCTCGACCTGCTCGAAATCGAGAAGCAGCAGGCGCGCCGCGTCCGCGCCTCCGATCATACCCATCACCCGCGGAATCTCATGCCGATGCCGTCTCCCCTCCTCCGCGTCGAGGAACGAGCGGTTGAGCTGCTCCAGGATCGGTTTTCCGAAAGCCGCCAACGCGGCGCGCGCTTCCGGACGAAAACGGCGGTCGGCCAGGCAGCGTAGCAATTTCGGATAATCTTCGGGTGACCTGTATGCGGCGGCGCTGTCAAGTGCCGACCGCACGACATCCGGGTCCTCGTCGTCGAGGAAGCCGGAGAGCGCCTCTTTTAGTTCCGGTTGCGGCGGCGCCAGGCCGATGAGCCCCGCGGCGCCCGACCGCGTACCCTTGTCGCCCCGCGCGGCTTCGAGGATATAATCCATGAAGTCCTGCCGAATCTGCTCGCGCCCATCTCCTTCGTGACGGAGCAGCAAGGCGGCCGCGGCCGCTGCCAGAGAGCGGTCGTTGCTGGTCAACAGTCCCGCGAGCCGCTTCTCTGAATGCTCACGATGTATTGAATCGAGGTACTGAAGAGCCTGCCAGCGTGCGCCGACTTCATGTTCCAACTCGAGGAAGCGGAGGACCTCGCTCTCGTAATCCGGCAGGCCGTGGGCCGCGATCACGGCCATCGTTTTGCGGCGGATCGTGCTTGATTCGTGGGTGAGAAGCGACGCCAAGTGCGCTTGCTCGGCGCCTACGCCGCTGAACTGCATCCAGTCCACCGCGGTTTCGACAGCCCGCAAGTCCCCGCTTTGGAGTGTCCCTTCGATCTGGCTGGACGGTGACGACTGCGCCAGGCTGCGCAGGAGCTCTTCGGGGCTGACGTCCTTACGCTCAATGCTGCCGCGGAGTGTGCTCACATACGCGCCTCGCAGGCGCCAATTCACGCCCAACCAGATGCAAACAACGGCGATCGCCACCCAACTGATCTCGGGGATTCCGAAACCAAGGGCGGTCAGAAGCAGAAGCAGAATCAGGCTCGCCAGCCCATCAGCCGTGCGGCTGACCGCCATGTCGAGAAAGCTCTTCACCCGCCTTCGTAAGTTCTCCGCCAGCGGAACATAAAGCAACTCGATGGAAGCGCGGTCGACCGAATGCCGGAATCCCTGGTCCGCTCCGCGCGCCAGAACCGCCGCACCCAGGGCCGTCGAGAACAGGAAAGCGCCTGATCCGAAAAGGAGCGAAATCGGGAGAATGAAGATTGTCGCTCCCACGCCGAGCCAGCGAAGCAGGCGGCCGGTCAACAGGATGTCGAACAAGAACGACACCACCGCGATGTACGCGAGGAAGTCGCCGAGAAACGCCACCAGTCCCGCGGGGTCGCCTTCAAAGTTCGCTTGTGCCGTCGCCTTGAACTGGTACTTGATTAGGGTGCTCGCCAGCGTTGAAAAGAAGACAGCCGCTGTAATGAGGCCGAGATATCTACTGTGCCGCACCTCTTTGAGGGTTTGCGTCAAGGAAGCCCGTTCATCGGGCTCTGGTCGAGAGCCCTCGCCCGCATGCGAGGAAGCAGCGGTGGTCCCGAAAACGGTTGCGGTACAGCACAGAATGAGCACCGTTGTGACCAGGAGCAGGTTCTCAGTGCCCAGCGCGGGTCCGGCGATGCTCGCACATTGCCCTCCCCACACGGCTCCGACGATTCCTCCGCTGCCGATCAAAGAGAATAGGCGCTTTGCCTGACGAGTGTCGAAGACCGTGCCGGCCAGTGTCCAGACCTGGCTTGGAATGAGCACACCGAGGATCCCGACCCACACGTAGATGAGCGCCGGCACGAACGGCACATCCCAGCGGATCAGCGTCCAAAAGCCAAGCAGATTCAGAGCTAGGAAAACTTGGCTTGAAGCGATCAGCAGGCGTAGGCTGACGTTATTGGAAAGCCGCAGGTAGACTCCCACGACGACGCCCATCAATACCGTGATCGCCAAATCGACAAGGGGCAGTCGCGTTGCGTCGAAGCGGCTCAAAAAGAGAGAGTCAGCGGTCACCTTCAAACAAACTACCGCTGCCATGGCGAGCATCAACTGAAGGCCAAGCAGAAGCGTCGGTTCCCACTCGCCCTTTTGGATGCCGAAGGAGTGCCCGAGCCGCGATCGGATCTTTTGGTTAGGTCGAGAGTCCGGCATGGACCTTGAGGTGAGGCCGAACCAAAGGATGCAGCCCGAAAAACTCCCGCATTATAGGAGTACAAACCGGGGCGCTGTTGACGCGGCGGCCCCCGGAAGGCGTGAAAAAATGCTGGGACAGTCAGCCGCGCTTCGTGTAAGCCCTTGCATATCAGCGACTGATTCGGGCCGCGCTTGTGACAGTCCCGATTTCTTCACACCTTCCCGGCCCCAAACTATTGTCACTGACCTGGTTTTCAGGCCTGCTTGGCGGCCAAATCGCCGATGATCGGGAGCCTGAACTCCTCGCCCTGGTAGGCTTTCATCACCAGCACGATCCACAAGATGAAAATGCCGACGCTGACCAGCATGCCGAGCATCCCCAACAATACGCCGATGCCGCCCACGAAGCTGAGCACGACGCTCAGGATCGTAGTAGCGATGTTCAATGCGATCGCCGCCAGCGTGAAGAAGATGCACTGGAACGAGTGGAAGCGAATGAAGCGACTGTTTTTGTACGGCTCGATCAACAAAAATACGATGGCGGGAATAACCGTCACGTAGGCCAGCGCCCCCATCAGGTTGTCCTGAGAACCGGCTGCACTCGCCGCCGCGGCGTTCGGACTTCCCCCACTGCTGGGCGGTGGCGTCGCGGGGGCAGCATCGCCTCCGGAAGACGCGGCACCCTCGACGGGAGCTCCGCATTTCGCGCAAAAAACTACACCTGTCACATCAGCGCCACATTGGCTACAGAATGCCATATACCCCTCCAGTCAACGAATCAAGGGCGGTTCCACGAGATTTTAGGCCGCGACATCGCCGTCTCCCATAGGAATCGCCGCCCCAGTATAACAATCGTTTCGTCCATTGCAAGTCAGAGACGGCCCGAAAGCGAGATTGTCGACCCCGGAAGCCGTGAAAAATCGCTGGGACAGACACCCGCGGCAGAGGGTTTTTGATTCGATGGGACTTCCGATGACCCGCGTGAGCCAGCCCCGGATTGTTTCACAGCTTCCCGGGGCCGGCACGACCGGCGATCAGGCCCCTCAAGCGAGAGGATTCGAAGAGTACGTGGCCGTGGGGAACAGAGCTGTGTCACAGTGCTACCTCAGAGCCCGCTTTAGGAACCCCTAAGTCCCAATGGTAGAATCATTTAGACTCTGGTCGTCCAGTTGCTTCGGACGGCCTTGGGGACTCCATTCGGAATGTCTATGCGATCGATCTTAGGCTTGTGTCTTGTCGCCTGCCTCTCGGCGCGGGCCGCGACCCTCGAGCAGATGTCCATTGAGGACTTGACGCTCAAGTCCACTTCGATTGTGCGTGGACATGCCGATGAGAGCCGTGCCGCGCGGGTCGGGTCGATCATTTACACGTTCACGACCTTCCGCCTGGCTGAGAGCCTTAAAGGTGAGCCGGCGCGCAACGTCGAGATCGCGCTGCCCGGCGGCCGGGTTGGGGATATCAGCCAGCGCTTCGGCGGCGTACCGCGGCTGGAAGCCGGCGAAGAGTATCTCGTCTTCCTATGGCGTGGGCCTAGTGGCCTGACCCAGATCACCGGCCTCAGCCAGGGGCTTATCCAAATCGCGAGCACACAGGGGGGCGATCGCTTCGCCATCCGGGAGCCGAGCCCCGACCTTGTGATCGCCCCTGAAACCGGCAAGGCCGCGAAGAACGAGAGACTCCGCATGCCGATCGGAGATCTCGTGACGCGCATCCGCGCTGTCCTCGCCACCGGAGGTCCAACGGTCCCGTGAGGGTCAGAACCCGATGCGCCGCTGTTGTCGTCGCCCTCGCCGGACCGTGCCTAGCGGTTCTCGGAGCTTACTCGCACTTTGTTCACTATCCGACAGAGGCTTCCTTCCCGGCACGCGTTGTCGAGAAGTTCGACCTTAACTCACTTACGGACCGAACGGTTCATTTTTTTGTTTCCCGAACCGCGCCCCGAACCGCCGCGAACGATAGCTACGAAGCTCTGGTCAGCCAGATCCGCCAAGCCCTTGCTGTCTGGGATGCCGTGCCGACATCGGCCCTGCGAGTGAAATTCGGCGGAATCGCCGAGGCGCCGATGGTATCGCGGAGCCCCGGGGGTGAGATTATCTTCGCCGAACTCCCGCCGGGGGTCATCGGTCTCGGTGGACCCGTGACGCGAGGTAATCCTCAAGACGGTACTATCCCGATCATTCGTTCGCAGGTCATCCTTTCAAATGACCTGACATCGGGGACACGCGTGCGGCCGAGCTTTTCGGAACTCTTCTTTACGAGCGTGCTCCACGAGATTGGACACGCCCTCGGCTTGCAGCATACTCTCACAAGCTCGGTGATGAGCACCGAGGTCACTCGTGCGACTACCCGAGCGTTGCCCCTGGGCCTTGACGACGCTGCCGGTCTCTCGGTCCTTTATCCAACATCGACCTTTCATCAACTCACGGGTAGCCTTGGCGGGCGCGTTCTCACCGCGGCGGGACGGCCGGTCCACTTGGCTTCCGTCGTGGCAGTCGGCGGAGGAGATCTGGTCGTCAGCGCACTGACCGCCCCTGACGGCGTCTATCGCATCGACGGCCTGTTCCCGGGACAGTACCGCGTCTACGCGCACCCGCTGCCCGCGGCAACCCAGGATGGCTTGGGACCCGCCAACATCGTCTTACCCACCGACAGCATGGGCGCCGCCATACCAGCAAGCGCGGCGTTCACAACCGTGTTTCTGGGGGTCTCGCGACATGCGGGGATTTCGAAACCTGTCGAGGTGCGGGCGGCCGAGGTGAGCGGGGGAAACGATTTTCGTGTGCAGCCCCGCGCAAGCTCGACCCTGTTCAACATTACAACGTTCAGCTTTCCCGGGAACGGGTTGGCCGGCGTCCATCCCGCTTTTCTCGATGTGACGCGGCCCAACGGATTCATCCTCGCCACGGGGCCGAACCTTGCCGCCCACCTCAGTCACGTGCAGCTCGAAGTGCTCGGCGAGAGCATCGAGGTTCGCCGGCCCCGTCCGTACCGCTTCGACGCCCGCTTCGCTCAGATTGATTTCAGCTTACCTACCTTCGGCAGTTTGACGCCGAAACACCTTGTTTTCCACACGGCGGATGACATCTACGTTTTGCCAAGCGCTGTTCGCTTTACGGCGGGCCCGGCGCCCGTTATCCACTGGATCACTCAAAAGGCGGACGCCGAGGGCAACCTTGTTTGGAGCGTGCAAGGAGACAATTTCGACCCGCGCTCGCAGGTCTATTTCGACGGGCTGCCGGCGAAGACATTGGCCGTCTTCCCCTTCGAGAACGAAATCTGGGTCGCCCCCCCTGGCGGCGCTCCGGGACGCCGCGCGGTCGTCACCGTCTACAACTCGGACGGCCAAAGTTCAGCGCTCACGTTGCCGGACGGCAATGTGACCCTTGATTTCCCGGTACAAGCGCCGACGAGCCTACGGGTATCGCCGGACTTCGCCCAGAAAGACTCCGACGTCGTCGTCCGAGTTCGCGGCGAAAACACCAACTTCATCGCGGGCGAAACGATCGTCGGCTTCGGTACAAGCGACATCGTGACGCGCAAAGTCAGTGTGGTGAGCCCGACGGAGCTGCTGGTCGTAGCGACCGTTCGGCCCGAGGCTCAGGCCGGAGCGTTCATGTTGAGCGTTGCAACGGGACTCAACATTATGAGCCAGGCCAGTGCCTTCCGTGTAGAGGACTCTCCCGCGAACACAACCGATCGGCCCGGAGTGCGATACGGAAGTCTGGTGAATAGCGCCACGATGACAGCGGATCTTTCTCCCGGAGTGTGGGCGTCGTTGTTCGGGACTCGCCTCGTCGGCCCGGACGCGGCCGCGCTGCGAGTAACGCTCGACGGCATACCCTGCCGCATCTTGAGCGCGGGCGAGAACCAGGTTAATCTCCAGATCCCGTTCTCGGTTGGTCTTGGGGCCGTTGTCCTCGAAGTCGCGAACGGCCTCTCGAAGAGCGAGCCGATGCTGGTCCACATCGAAGAGGTTTCGCCGGGCTTGTTCGGCATCTTTGATGGAACCGGCCAGATCCTATCCGCCGACCGGCCGGCCCTCCCACTACAGCGATTGGCCCTGCTTGCTACCGGACTCGGTGTTCCGGCCACCGACGCCGCCGACGGTGTTCACAGTGGGTTGGCTGTTCTGGTCAACGGCCAAAGATTTGCTCCTTTGTCTGTGATGCCGGTTGATGGCCTATCCGGTCTCTACCGCGTTTTCTTTGACGTCCCCGAGGCATTGGCAGGCCCGAAAGCTACGGTCGCGCTCCAGATAAGAGGCAAACGCAGTAACGCGTTGCCTCTTGTCATCGGCTCCCCGGACACGGGCGGACCGGACCCCACCGATGTTAAGCCTGCACTCAACTCCGCGTCTCGGCCCGATGCGGCAACTCGCAACGCGGTCCCTTAGGCGAGTGTTCGAAAAGCCTCATTGCCTGCTCGGGGAGTTTCCGAAGCCGCCGCTATAATCAGAAGCGGTTTCCGCAAGCCTCCCCACATGATGCGATTTCTTTTCGCGCTCGTTCTTGCGTGGCCTCTGAGCGCACTCGGCGACGACCATTTGGACGCCCAGTTGCGGCGCTTCCTTGACGTCTATAGCGTCGTCGAGGCGAACTACGCCGACCCGATCGACCCGGAATCCGCCTTCTACGAAGGGGTTCTGCCGGGTATGACCCGCACCCTGGATCCCCACAGCGCGTTCCTCAATCCGGATCAGTATGAAAGCCTGCGCGAAATGCAGCGCTCGACGGAGAAGGGTTTCGGGAGCGTCGTATCGCTTCTACCTGGCCGTGTCATTGTCCTCCAGACGCTTCCCGATAGTCCCTCGGCGCGTTCGGGGTTGTCGCCGGGCGATGAAATCATGGTTATCAACCGCTATCCGCTTTCGGGCCTGAACATTGAACAGTTGATGGGTCTGTTGGGGCAGTCGCGGCAACAGAAAGCGCAGTTGATGGTCAGACGGCCCGGCTTCGCCCGCTTGATCCCCATGGATCTCGTCCCGGCCGAGATGGCCGACCTGAACGTACGGCATGCATTCTTCCTCGAGCCTGGTATCGCCTACATCAAGCTGGCCAGTTTCGAGCAGGCCACGGCCGGAGAGTTTCGTCAAGCCGTGGATGAGCTTGGCGTCGAGAACCTCACAGGCTTGGTGCTCGATTTGAGGGAGAACCCGGGAGGCATTGTGGAGTCGGCTGCAGCGCTTGCTTCGTTCTTTCTCGAACCCGGACAGAATGTTCTGTGGGTGGCGGCGCGGGAAGGGCCGGCCCAGGACGTTAACGTTCCAGACAACTCGCGGCCATACCCGTTCCGGGTCTCCGTCCTTGTTGACGACCGCACGGCCAGCGCCGCCGAGTTACTCGCCGGCGCCCTACAAGATCACGATCGGGCTTCCATCATCGGCATCCCCACTTTTGGAAAGGGTCTTGTCCAGAGCGTCTTCCAGCTTTCCCAAGGAGCCGCCATCGCGCTGACGACCGCGCGATATCTAACGCCGAGCGGCCGATCGGTCCAGCGACCCTTGGGGGATTGCGACTTGTACGCGCTGGCTCACTGTGACGAGCAGCCCGCCGAAAAGCCCGAGTTCAAAACCGACTCCGGGCGTACCGTCAAGGGTGGCGGCGGCATCACTCCGGACCACATCGTCATGCCTCGCGGCTACTCCGAGTTCGAGGCCGTGATGGAGAGTTCCAACTCATTCTTCGAGTTCGCTCAGCAGTATCTGCGCCGTCACGGCGAAATCGGTGAGGACTTCGAAGTCTCCGCTGAATTGCTGGATGAGTTTCACTCCTACCTCGACGCCCGACGCATCCAGCCGGGCCTGTCCGAGTGGTCATCCACCGTCGGCTTCACCCGCAGCCGCCTGAAGCAGGAGCTATTCAACCTCGCGTTCGGAGTGGAAAAGGGCGATGAAGTCGCTGCCGCGCGCGACCCTATGATTCAAACGGCCATCCGGGTCCTCGGGGAACAATAGGGGACGCCGCCCATTGATGAAAATTCGCATGATAGTCGCGCTCGCGGCGGTGGCTCCCTTTGTCGGCTGCTCTAGCGGCTCGGGGCCGAACGGCCCGCCGCATACGGCCGCATCCGCTGACGCGGATGTCGTTTTCACCGATGTCACAACCGCTGTTGGGATTCAGTTCGAGCATCACAACGGACGTTCCGGAAAGAAATACCTTCCCGAGACGCTGGGTTCGGGCGGTGCGTTCTTCGACTACAACGGCGACGACTGGCCCGACATCCTGCTGATCAATTCCCGAAGTTTCGAGACAACCTCCGGGAGACCCGCCACCGCCGCTCTTTACAAGAACAACAAGGACGGCACCTTCACCGAGGTCACTACCCAGGCCGGGCTTGACATCGAGATCTTCGGCCTCGGCACGGCGATCGCCGACTACGACAACGACGGCGATTCCGACGTCTATATCACGGCGCTCGGCGACGACCGGCTGTTCCGCAACAATGGCAACGGCCGCTTCCAAGATGTCACCGCCGCAGCCGGCATCGAGAACAAAGACTTCGGAACCAGCGCGGCTTGGTTTGACTATGACAACGACGGCCGTCTTGATCTGTTCGTCGCGAACTACGTGAAGTGGTCGCCTGACGAAGATCTCTGGTGTTCACTCGACGGTGAGACGAAGTCGTACTGCACTCCGGAGTCATACAACGGGGTCTCGTCTCGGCTGTTCCGCAATCTCGGGGACGGCAGGTTCGAAGAGGCGACGCGTTCCGCCAAGATCTTTGATGAAACTTCGAAAGCGCTGGGCGTTGTGGTGTTCGATTACGATCGCGACGGCTGGCTCGATCTTTTCGTGGCAAACGATACGCAGCCCAACAAGCTGTACCACAACGACCAAAAGGGAGCGTTTCGTGACGTCGGGCTGGCGGCGGGCGTTGCCTTTGGCGAAGACGGCCGCGCGCGTGGAGCCATGGGAGTCGATGCTGCCGACTACGACCGCTCCGGCCGGCCGCACTTGGTTGTCGGTAACTTCTCCAACGAGATGATCAACCTCTACCACAACGAAGGCAAGGGCTTGTTCATTGACGATGCGCCGCCATCGGACGTGGGACGCGCGAGTCTGCTCTCACTAACGTTTGGCACGTTTTTCTTCGACTACGACCTCGACGGACATCTCGACATTTTCGCGGCCAACGGACATCTGGATCCGGACATTGAGCGCGTCCAGCCCAAAGTACGCTTCGCGCAACCTCCGCTGCTTTTCCGCAATCGCGGCGGAGGTAAGTTCGCACCTGTGATGGATGACGTCGGCAAAGATCTCTCGCAACCCCTCGTAGCCCGTGGGGCTGCCTACGCGGACTACGACCGGGACGGGGACCTCGACGTTCTCGTCACGACCAACAATGGGCCGGCTCACCTTTACCGCAACGACGGCGGCAACGAGAACTCCTACCTACGGCTGAGCCTCGTCGGCGAATCTTCCAACCGCGATGCCATCGGGGCGGAAGTCACGGTGCGCAGCCCTTCGGGCGAGCAGTGGGGCATGGTCCGCACCGGATCGAGCTACTGCTCACAAAGCGAGTTGCCGCTCACGTTCGGCCTGGCGAAGGATCTCGCGGTGGAAAACGTCGAAGTGAAGTGGCCCAGCGGTCAACTGCGGACGTATAGCGACCTCAAACCGAACAAAGCGTATCGTGTCCACGAGGAATACGGAGTGCAACCACTTCCCTGACCTTAGTCCCGACCTCGGGAAACCGTAAAAAAACGCTGGGACAGACAGCCGCGGCGGAAGGGTGGTTGCTTCCATGGTTCCCGAGCACTGCGTGAGTCAGTCCCGGAGTTCTTTCACAGCTTCCGGATGCCTAGTCCATCAACATCCCGCCGTTGATCTCGATGGCCTCGCCCACGATATGGCTGGCGCGATCACTCGCGAGAAATGTGATCATGCCCGCAATCTCGCCCGACTCGCCTGCCCGGCCTTGGGGAATGGTCGACACCATCGCCTTCATGCGCTCCTCGCTACTGAAACGCTCGTGGAGCGGCGTCAGAATCACGCCAGGGTGTACTGAATTGACGCGGACACCCTGGGCGATCAGCTCCTTGGCAAGACCCTTCGACATGCAGGTCATCGCTGCTTTCGCTGTGGCATAGGGTATCGCACCAGGACCGCCGCCGTTACGAGCCGCGATCGAGCTGATATTGATGATCGTCCCCGACGCGCGCTCAACCATGTGGGCCGCCACCGCCTTGGTTACCCAGAACGCGCTGTTGAGGTTTACATCCATTACCTGCTGCCACAACTCGTCGCTGATCTCGAGCAGCAGCTTGCGATCGATCAGCGATCCCGCGTTGTTCACGAGACAATCGATCCGCCCGCTTCCCGCGAGGACATCGGAAACCAAGCGCCGTGCACCCTCAGCGTTCGAGAGGTCCCCTTGATAGAGCCAGGCCGTTCCACCCTCCTGTTCGATCCGGGCTGTGACCTTGCGGGCGGCCTCGGCGTTTGTGTTGTAGTGAACAGCCACGCGGGACCCTGCGCGGGCCAGATCAAGCGCCGCGGCCGCTCCGATTCCGGTGCTGGAGCATTTTCTCATCGAAGGATGAGCCTGGAGAAGCAGGGGAGCACTGAGTCGCTGGGCTCCTTTCTGGGATTGGTTAAGAAGGGGAGAGAATCGTCGTCGGGGCTGTGGGAATGTGGGAATCGCGGAGCGATTTCCAAGGGCGTTGGGAAACGAGGGAAACCGGTTTTTGGTTTTCCTCGTTTCCCATCGCCCGTCATTTCCGCAGCCCTTCTCCCGTCGCGCGGCGCGGCAGGTTCGCGGATGCGAAACTCGCAAACAGCTTGCTCTTGGCTTGTTGCATCCGCCGCGCCGCCGCAGTGTCGCTTTCGGCCTGAGCAATACGGTCGAGGGCCTTGATCGCCTGCCCGGGCTTGAGATAGTCGGCGGCCCGCGGCAACTTCTGGAAGGTTTCCCAAGGGGTCTGATAGTGGCGATACACGCGCTTCTGCTTGCCTTTGGCGTCGGTCAGCAGTTCGGGTTGTCCGCAGGGCCGGTGGAAGTTCAAATAGGGATTGAAGTGCTGTTGATAGAAGCGCTGGATGCGCGCCGCGTGCGGCGCCGCGATGTGCGTATGCCCCATGTGCTTGCGGATCACGGCGCCGTTTTTCGATTCCACCAAGCCGTTGTCGTTGGTGTGCCTCGGCCGCGACTTGGTCTGTTCGATCAGCAGCTTGTTCAGTAATTTTTCCACCGTGCCGTTGAGGAACTCGCTGCCGTTGTCGGAATGGAAGCCGCGCAGGCGAAAGGGGAACTGCTCCAGCATGGCCTTGAGCAACGGCTCCAGCCAGGCTTCGCTAATGGCCGCCGTGGCGCCGACCACTTGCCACTGGGTCACTTCATCCACCGCGTTGATGTGATAGACGCCCTTCACGCCGTCGCGATCTCCTTGATGTACCGTATCCACTCGCAGGTAGCCGGGTTGGCCCCGCGGGTTGGGCCGCCGCCGCTCGCCGATCGACACCGCGCTGGGCCGAGTCTTGGTGAAATGCAGCCGCCGCTGGCGGTACACCCTGTGCCGCCGCAGTCGATAGATGTGGGCCACCGAGATCTCCGCCAACCGCTCATATTCACTCTGCTGGTACTTGTGATATTCCCGCTGCAGGATCTTGCGCGTGGCCGGGCCGCTGAGGGTTTCGTGTGCTTCATCGACGGCCGCCAGCCGCTCGATATCGGCCGCCGTGTACTTGCCGGCAAAGCGATGCCGCCGATAGCGGGCAGGTACCAGCTCACCCCTCTGCCGATATTGGCGGATCAGTCGGGTGACCTGCGCCCGGCTCAGTCCCGTCATCTTGGCCAGATATTGCCGCAGCAGTCCTTTGGCGGCTCGGTCTTGCCCGCTGTAGCGCTGCCGGCACAGCGTTTGCGCCACCCAGGCGTAGATCTCGGCACGCCCTTTGCCCTTGAATCGTATTTCATCGCTGGCCTCCAGAAACTGCCGTATCTGCTCCAGGCTCAGCGTCTTGCCGTCTTGCATGTGGATGGTCAATCCCCAGCATGCTCACTCCCCCACCCTTCAGGCTCATCTTGTGTGAGAAACTAACTCCTCCTTCAGGCTCATCTTGCATGAGACAAGACTGCTGGAGCCGGTTACTAGTGAGACATGCGATGATGGGAAGTTTGGCATAGCCGACCAATTGTAGTACAAAGATACTTCTTATTCGGTTCGGCGAAGCCGTCCCGGCCGCGAGCGGCGGCTAGCAAGAAAACGGAGACCGCACCTAGCGTCGTGCGAGCGACCCGGATGCCGGGGCTGGCCAAGCGCCGGGCCAGCTGAATGTCGCCGGTTTCTTTAGCCCTCAAAGCGAAGTCGTACAGCAGAAAACGGGCATCTCGCGGACGTCCGCGTCCGCCAATCATTCTGGAGCCATCATGAGCGAAGCAAAAACATACGCAAACTACATTAACGGCGAGTGGGTCACATCCGACAGGACCTTCGAGGTGCGCAACCCCGCGAATACTGACGAGGTCGTTGGCGTCTTCCCGAAAGGAAGCCCGGACGACATCGCGAAGGCCGCCTCGGCGGCCCAGGACGCTTTCGCCGCGTGGGCCGCCCTTCCCGGTCCGGCCCGCGGCAAATACCTCTTCAAGATTGCGGACATCCTCGAAGCCAAGCTCGATCAGCTTGGCGAGGAGATGACACGGGAAGAGGGCAAGACGCTCCCCGAAGCCAAGGGCGAGACGATGCGCTCGATCAACATCTTTCGTTACTTCGCAAGCGAGGGCTCGCGCGTGCCCGGCCACATGGTGCCCTCCGAGCGCGACCGTGTTTTCATGTACGCCTTCCGCAAACCGCTCGGCGTCGTCGGGCTTATCACACCGTGGAACTTCCCAAGTGCGATTCCCGCCTGGAAGCTCGCCCCTGCCATGGTTGCCGGCAACACAGTGATCATGAAACCCGCCTCTGCTTCCCCGCTCAGCGCCTGGAGCATCATCGACGCCTGTCACGAAGCGGGTGTGCCGAAGGGTGTGGTCAATTTCGTTGCGGGCTCGGGCAGCGAACTGGGTGACGCACTGATCAACGCCGCTCCGCTCAAGGCCATTTCCTTTACGGGTTCGTGCGGAACGGGGCACACTCTCCATGAGCAAGCCTCGAAACGCCGTCTGCGCATCCAGCTTGAAATGGGTGGGAAGAACCCGACCATCGTTCTCAACGATGCGATCTTGGCCAAAGCCGTCGGTAATACGGTCAACGCCGCCTTCTTCTCCACCGGCCAGAAATGCACGGCTACCAGCCGCGTGATCGTGGAAGACGGCGTCTATGATGAATTCGTAGCGGCGCTCGTGGAGGCCACCAAGAAGCTCAAGGTCGGAAACGGCCTGGAAGCCGGTGTTCAAATCGGACCGGCCATCGATCAGTCTCAGCTCGACACCAACCTTCGCTACATCGAGATCGCGAAGAAAGAGGGCGCCCAACTCGAATGTGGCGGCAATCGTGTCACCGGGGGCGACTACGACAAGGGCTATTTCATCGAGCCGACCGTTTTCACCGGTGTGAGCGAAGACATGACGATCGCGCAGGAGGAAGTCTTCGGGCCGGTCCTCGCCGTCATGCGCGCCGCCGACTACGACGCCGCCATCCGCATCGCGAACAATGTCGCGTTCGGTCTGTCGGCTTCGATCCAGACGCAAGACGTATCACGCATCTTCGAATACGCCCAGCAGATCGAAGCCGGTCTCGTTACCGTGAATCTGCCCAGCGCCGGCGTCGAGTATCAGTTGCCCTTCGGAGGCACGAAGGATTCGAGTTTTGGTCCGAAAGAGCAAGGCCCCGCCGCGCTCGATTTCTATACCGACTACAAAACCGTCTATCTCGGCTACTAGAGCATCGAGGAGGGTCTCGCCATGAAGTTGGCCCAGGTTCGCGCTTCGTCAACCGGAGTGTTGTCGGCGGCTATCGTCCACGAGAACGGCTATCGGCTCATCATCGGCCACACCGTGGCCTCCCTGATACGGAAAGCCGAGGCGGAAGACGCCGATCTCGCCGAACTTGCGGAAGAAATGGCGTTGGCCGATCCCGTCACGATGGAGCCGGCGATTCCGGTGACGCCCGCCGAGGTATGGGCCTGCGGTTGTTCCTATGCGCCGAGCGCGGAATTCCGTGACGGCGAAGTGGGTGACGGGGACGGACCCTACGCCTACGTATCCGATCCCGCCCACCGCCCTGAACTCTTTTTCAAGGGCACCGAGCGCGTCTGCGTCGGCCCCAACGAGAAGATCGGCATCCGCCCCGATTCGACCTTCACCGCCCCTGAACCCGAACTAGCCCTGGTCGTCAACAGCAAGGGTGAAATCGTCGGCTACACCCTCGGCAACGACGTTTCGGCGTGGGATATCGAGCGAGAAAACGCTCTATATTTGCCGCAATCGAAGGTTTATGACGCCTGCTGCGCCCTCGGGCCTTTCCTGGTCACGCCCGACGAAATCGAGGATCCCTATCAACTCGAAATGACCTGCACCATCCACCGCCGGGGCCAACTGACGTTCGAGGGCAAAGCGTCCGTCGGCCAACTTCGTCGAAGATTCGAGGAGCTGGTCGAATACCTGACCCGCGGCAACTCCGTTCCCACCCCCACTGTCCTTCTTACCGGGACCGGCATCATCGTTACCCAACAAGCCGCTCTGACCCCAGGTGACGTCGTCACGATCGACGTTCCCGGCCTCGGAAGCCTCGCCAACGAGGCCGTAAGGGTATAGAATGGATACCGGGGTGAAACGTGCAGATTGTACAGACAATAGTACTTAGACTGCTTCAGTCATTCATCGTAGTTGGATCCGTGGTCATCGCGGGCGCCGTGGCTGTTTGGATCTACCCGCCGCTTTTCCCGTGGGGATTGGCGCAGATGGATCGTTCGCCTTACTGCCCGCAGGAAGAAGCCTACCGCGCTTCCGAGCGGAGATACGAGTTGATCCAGGCGATTGGCTCCGTACAAGACGGAATGCGCCTCCTCGAACCCGACATGGAAGGATACGAACTGTGGCACACCCCCTCAGGACAGTTCTGGATCCCCGCGGGCACCGTTGGCGCACTCACCGTTCAGGTCGCCGAGCAGCGGGTCGATCTCTATGCCGGCGGCGCGGCGTTTGTTAAGACAGACGACGTGGTTGTCGATCATGGCGCCGGTGTCGGAGCTTATGTTCGCCAGGCGCTCAGCGCCGGTGCGGGCAAGGTGGTGGCGATTGAGACGGATGTCGCGAATCGCGAGTGTCTAAGGCGCAATTTCAAAGACGCCATTGAGCTTGGCAACGTCGTCATGTATCCCGGAGCTGTCGAAGGCGAGGTGGCTCGCGGATTCAGCGCAACTTTCTATCCGCTCTTTCTCGACAGCGAAAGAGGACCGGACGGTGCGATTCCGTACTCAAAGATCGACTTGCTTGCGCTGGAGTTGAAACTTGATCGCATTGATGCCATCAAGATATCCACCCGCGGTGTGATTCTTCGCGTTCTCGATAGCGCGCGCGACACGATCCGCAACCACGGTCCTCGTTTGGCGCTTTCGACCGAAGAGACCGAGGACGACGAGGTGGAGATCTCCGAACGCTTGGCCGCTCTGAACCCGCGTTATCAGCGCGAGTGCCGCGTGTGTGGCATCGACGGTGAATACATGATCCGTCCTGACATCGTCGTCTTCCGCTCACTCGGGGTCCCTCAGACGGTCGCCGCCTCCGCCGCGGCACCGGACGCCGGCTCCTAGCCGGCCGGCTGCCCGGTTACACGCCGGTAGCTGGGAAGAGTCTGCTGCTCGGCGTTTTTCCAGAGGTTCTCGTCGCCGCAGTCAAGGCGCGCGAACCACTGATCCATCTTTTGCTTGAGCCCGGCCCTGCGGCCCTCATGGGCCGGGTCCGCAGCGAGGTTTCGGCGCTCGCCGGGATCGTTTTGCAGGTCGTATAGCTCGCTGTCGAACCCTTCGGTGCGATGAATGTACTTCCACTGTTCATCTCGGATCATGCGGCAGTACTGATACTCGCCGTAGACGGCGTTGTCCCCCCATTCCATCTCCGCCCCCCGTAGCGCCGGCGCGTAGCTGCGGCCCGCGAGGGGTTTGCCGGCGTCGAGCGGGGGCAGGCCCAAGTAGTCGAGTACGGTCGGCGCGAAATCGTAAAAGCTCGTCGAGATCCCGATCGAGCGCCCGGCCGGTATCACGCCCGGGTGGTGGAAGAACGCCGGCACCAGCATCGATTCGTCAAACATGTTGTACGGCCAGGACGTGTTTCCTTTCCCCCATAGGCCGTGATGTTCCAGCATGAAACCGTGATCGCTCAGGAAAATGATGAGCGTGTCTTCGGTCAAGCCCAATTCGTCAAGCTTGCTCGCGATGCGGCCTACGTTGTGGTCAATCGCCGAGATCATCGCGTAGTAGTGCATTTTGCTCTCGCGATTGCCGACGTTACGTTTCGACAGATTGTGTGCGATCGGCTCGTTCAGCGGCTCGCCGGGAAACGTCTCGAACTTGGAATCTCGGTAGAGGTCGAGATACTTGTCGGGCGTGCCTGAGTAGGGCGTGTGTGGCGCGTTGTACGACACGAAGCAGAAAAACGGGTCGTCCTTCGATTGGTCGATGAATTCGAGAGCCTTGTCGGTCACCACATCCGTCGTGTAGCCCTGGTACTCCTGCTTCTCACCCTGCCAATACATCGGGGGATTCTGATAGCGGTTCCCACCGGTGGGCATGGCAAACCAGTAGTCAAACCCCTCTTGCGGCCGCGCGTTGTCGCCCATGTGCCACTTGCCGCTCAGCCCCACCCGGTAGCCATTCTCCGCCAGCACTTCGGTGAACGTAGCTTCGTCAGCCAGAAACGCGTGCGCTTTCTCGCCTTCGTTTTCATCACGCACCCAGTCATGAATGCCGTGCTGGGAGGGTGTCTGCCCTGTAAACAGGGTTGCTCGGCTGGGAGAACAAACCGGTGTGGTGCAGAATGCCCGCGTCAGCAGCGAACCCCCGCGAGCCAGGCGATCACAGTTCGGGGTCTGAATCTCGTGATTCCCATAGACGCCCAAAGTATGGGGCGCTTGGTCATCCGTCAGAACGAAGACGACATTCGTGGGTCGCCTCGCTGCCTCGGACCCGCAAGAAGCCCCCACACCCGCTGCCGTGACCGAAAGAAAATCTCGCCGTCTCATGCGGCAATTCTACCGCGTCGAGACACCACCGTCAGGGGTAAGCTCGCCCGCCTTCTTCACCAGCAACTCCCAAAGCCGATCTAGATGTTCACCACGCGTATGGATATTCCCAATTGCCACTCGCAAGGTAAACCGGCCATCTAAAACCGTGTTGGACAGAAAGAACTCGCCACCGGCGTTGATGGCTTCGATCAAACAGCGGTTCAGTTCATTGAGCGCATCCTCCGGCAATCCCCCGGGCCGATACCGGAAGCACACGACCGAGAACGGAACCGGCGCCAATCGTTCAAACTCGGGATGCTCGTCCACACGCTTCGCGAAGCACTCCGCCAAGCGAATATGCTCGCGCAGGTTCGCGCTCAACCCCTCTCGGCCGAAGTACCGCATCACGAACCACAGCTTCAGCGCCCGAAAGCGTCGGCCCAGCGGGAGCGCGTACTCCATGAAGTTGACAGCCCGCGGGTCCTCACCGCTCCGCAGGTAGTCCGGCACAAGCGAGAGCGCCTGCCGCAGCTCTTCAGGCCTACGGCAGTAAAAGGCGGTAAGTTCCATCGGCGTAAACAGCCATTTGTGCGGATTGAACAAGAACGTATCCGCCCGTTCGCACCCATCAAGCAATGGCCGTTTTTCGGGCAGAATGCCCGCCGCACCTGCGTAAGCGGCATCGACGTGCAGCCACAGCGAGTGCCGCGCCGCAACATCCGCCAGAGCCGAAATCGGATCCACACTCGTCGTCGAGGTCGTCCCCACTGTCCCAACGATGCAAAACGGCCGTAGGCCCGCTGCGAGGTCCGCCCGTACGGCTTCTTGCAATTCTTCGGGGCACATCCGAAACTCGGCGTCCACCGCGATCTTGCGGCAGTGGTCGCGGTCAAGCCCGAGCACGAGCATTGTCTTCTCGATGGACGAATGCGCCTGCTCGGACGCGTAGAGCACGAGCTTCTCGATGTCGAACTCGCGGCCCGTGGCGCGGTCCTGCTCGCGCGCTGCCTCGCGCGCCGCAATCACCGCGTGCAGGCTCGCCACCGAAGCGCCTGCCAGCGTCATCCCGAACCAATTCGTCGGCAGATCGAGCCACTCGGCCAGCCAGCGCAGTGTCACCTGCTCCAATTCAGTCAGGGCCGGCGACGTCTCCCAAAGCAGCCCGATATTGTTCAGCCCCGCGATGAGCGTTTCAGCCAGAATGCCCGGTGCACTCCCCGTCGTCGCGAAGTAGCCCATGAAGCCCGGATGGTTCCAGTGCGTGACGTGGGGCAGTATTTGTTTTTCAAAGTCCTCGAGGATGCGCTCCATCGGCTCGCCTTTGTCGGGCGCCGACGCCGGCAACGCATCAACCAGCGCCCCTGGCTTCACATCGGGTTGTACCGGATAACGCTCGGGGTGCTCGAAGTAGTCGGCCAGCCAATCCACGACTTGGTGGCCGTATCGGCGGAACTCTTCCGGGGGCATGTCACCGATCAGGTCCCGCAACTCCGGCTCGGGATTGGTGGCGCCAAAATTCGGCCGCGGGTCGCGCTCCGGGTCGCCTCTCTGACCTCGCTCCGCGGACTTGCGGTCCTGTCTGGCGCTCGATTCCTCGTCCATGTCCAACCTTCGATCCTCAGCATATCGCCCATAGCCGGTGAAGAAAGAGCCCAATGGTACAATGGAGTTGCTTGGAGTTTGTGGTCCTTATCGCCTTTGTCACCCTGGCCGCCGCAGCCTATCGCTTCCGGAGCTGTGGTCGATGTGGGTTCTTCGGCTGCCCCGAATAGCTCGTGAAGTATAGTCCAGACGCGGATGTCCTCGTGAAGCAAATCGGCGAGGAAACCGTCCTGATTCATCTGGGAACGGACCGCGTCTTGCACACGAATCTCACAGGCTCCCGAGTTTGGAGTGTACTGGCCGAAGGCCATGCCGACTCCGATATTGTTGCCCTGCTCGGTGCGGAGTACCAGCGGCCTGACGAACAGATTCAGGATGAAGTGGCGGGGTTCCTAAAGCAATTGGTCGAGGAAGGCTTGGTCAAACCAGCCGATTCCCGGGAATGAGAACGGGGCAGGAAGTCCAGGGCGGGGAGTCCCGGCCGTGGCTGGGATCCGTATCGCTTCGAAAGCCTCCCGAGGATGCCGGTACGATTTTCGAGCAACCTGACACAACTGTCACCTTCGGACCTGTGCGACTTCACCTGCCGCCGAGCGCGCCGCTACCGCCAGTTTCCGTCTTCCGTAGCACGGCCGGCCTTGCGTTCTTTAGCGGCTTTCTCTTGAATCGGGACGACTTGTCGGCCGATCTACCCGCTATGAGCCAGGAACGGGCGGCCGAAGTTTCGGACGCCGAGCTCGTGTGGCAAGCCTACTCCCGGTGGAAACGCGACAGCTTCCTCAAGTTGCAAGGCACGTTCGCCGTCGCCGTTTGGGATGAACAGAGCAGACAATTCCACATGGCCCGAGACTCGGGCGGTCTGCACCCGCTTTTCTATTGGCTACAAGACGGCCGTCTCCTGTTTTCGTGGAGCATCCAGGAGATCGCGCGGCAACCCGGCGTCCCGAAGGCTTTGAACCGGGTCGTGCTTGCCGAGCATGTGATGTCGCGATGGATCGACCAGGATGCGACGTTTTGGAAAGGCATCCTGCGAGTGCCGGCGGGGCACGTCTTGGAACTATCCGATCGGGGCAAAAGGGTTGAACGCTATTGGGACCCGATGCCAGAAGGTAGGGAGATCGAGTGGGTCAACGACGAGGAATTACGTGAGTTCCCGGCACTGCTTCAGAAAGCTGTAGAACGGACCTTGCGTTTCGGTCAGACCGGTATTTTACTCAGCGGCGGCTTTGATTCGGTCAGCGTGGCGGCCTGCGCCGCGGACTGGACCGAACGGACCGGCGGACCTTTGATCAAGGCGTATTCGATGCGTTTTCCGGGCAACGACGACGAAGTGGCGGTACAGTCGAGCGTCGCGCAACGGCTGGGCCTGACGCAACATTTTGATGAGCTCTCGTCGTATCAGCACGACCCCGGGCTGTTGGCGGGCACCGTCGCGATGGGGGGGGAGCTTCCCTCACCGCCGTTTGACCTCTTGAAGCCGGCCTACGTCGGACTGCTCCGCCGGGCGCGGGAACAGGGGTGCCAAGTTGCTCTGACGGGCGAAGGGGGGGATGAGTGGCTCACTGTTACCCCTGTGTACGCCGCCGATCTAATTGCACGTGGCCAGTTCTTGCGGCTTGCGAGGCTCTTGCGCATGACGCTCAAGTTCTGGACCATCCCTGTGCTGCCGGGGACTCGCAATATCGTCTGGACTAACGGGTTCCGCCCCCTGCTGCGCGAGCGCATGCGGCGGACGATGCCGAGCCTAGCCCGCGCGCGCCGGCGGCGGCTGCTTGCCAGAGGCATGCCGGATTGGCTAGCTCCCGAACCTCAGCTCAGGGCTGAGTTAACCGAGCGCTTTCTAGAGCGTTGGAGAAGTACGAACATCACCGATTCGCACTACCTCACGGAGACGCGCTTTGTCCTCAGGCAACCCTTCTTTGAGATTGTCCGCGAAGAGCGTTTTTTTCGTGACATCAAGGCGGGGATACCCTCGCTGCACCCCTATCTCGACCGCGAGCTCATCGAGTTTCTGCTGCGTGTCCCGCCCGAATCGTTGATTCGGGGAGGGCAGTCGAAGGCACTTGTGCGAGAGACGATGGAGCAGCGTTTCCCGGAGCTAGGCTTCGCTAAGCAAAAAAAAGTGACTGCCACCAATAGTTTCCTGGAGACGTATCGGCGTGAGGTGCCCCCCCTCTGGGACGAGCTGGGGCGTTTCCAAGCGCTTGCCGATCTGGGGGTGATGGACCCGGAGCTTGCGAAGAACACTTTGCGGATGTCGTGGGATTCGAGTAATATATTTGTGTGGGCTCGGAGCTGGATCCTCTCCTCAGCAGAGGCATGGGTGCGAACTCAAAACAAGCAGATTGGCGTCCGAGCGTCTGAAAGCCAAGGGAGGTAGACGAATGAAAGATGGAGTTCAGTTGCTCGGTGCCATTCCGAAGTGGCAGCGGCCAGAGTTGTATTTCAGCGGTTCCCTGGATGAGATTGTACAACAAGGCAACGGGAAGTGTACTTTCATCGCCGGTGACCCTGGTGAAAGCCGGAAGCCAGCCCAGGGCGGCGCCGATCAGTCGTGCCCTTAGGCGCCCTTCGGTTCCTTCTTCATGGCGGTATCGCCGCGTCATAACGAGGGCGTCGAGCAGCGTGTCACGCCCGGATCGCTCCTGAGTTGCGCGACGCACCCCGTAGAATGCTTACATCTGCGGCGGGGGGCTTCGGCTAGCTTTGAATGTCAGGCCCCGGAGGAGTGGGAACAAGAGTTGCGTACGCAGGGCGGGCCGGCCTACGGTCTGGCAACAGGCTCGGAGTCGGGCACTCTGCGGATTGACTTAACCGGCTCCATCAGCTTCTATGCACACCGCCAGAATCCGACTGTAACCGCTTACGCGCCCGCTGAGGTCGGCAACAGGGAGGTGTTGAGTCAGTTCCTCCACGTGGCTTGTATTGCGCTGTTGCCTATGTATGGGTGGGAGTGCCTTCACGCCAGCGCGGTCGCGGCGCAAGGGCGTGCAATCGCTTTTTGCGGGGATCGCGAAACCGGAAAGTCTTCACTCGCTGCCGCTGCGTTGTCTTGTGGCGCGGATCCCTACGGGGACGATGCCCTGGTGTTTTCCTTCCTGCCGACCGGAGAAGTGCGGGCGACAAGGTTGCCACAGGAGATCAAACCTCGGGAACCCGCCCGTAGCGCGTTTCCTCGGAGTGTGGGTCTGCCGTTGGCGGACTTCGCGCCGGGAGAATCGTCTTGGACACTCCATCTTCAGCGTGACGCCCTGCCGCTGAGCGAGATCTATACGCTGGGACCGCGCTACGACGACCCTGCGCTGCCGCCGTGGGTGATTGAAAATCAGTCCCCCTCGGACGCGCTCAAGGCGCTGCTCACCGAGGCCCATTGCGTGACGCTACGCGATCCTCAGCGGAAGCGGCAGATGGCCGATCGCTTTCTGTCGCTGGTCGAAGCGACGCCCATCTACCGGCTCCGCATGCGCAATGACTTGGCGGTCCTGCC
>CBDBKC010000014.1:0-38710 GCA_965206655.1 Bryobacterales bacterium
TCTGAACCTGTCCCGCGCCGGGTTCGACGGGTCTACACTCGCCCAGGTTGATGGTGCGGTTGCCCGCATAGAAGGCTGCTTTCATGATCCGTCCATCTTAAGGGGCGCTACGTGCTTCTCGCAAAACCAGCTCCGATGGTTACAACGCCGCGCCGCAATACTTGCAGTGAGAGGCATCATGGTCGTGCCCCTCAGCCGCACAATCACGGCAGGCTTGCGTGCCCACATCGCCCAAAGGTTTACGCGCCAGCTCGGCCGAAAGGATACCGGTAGGAATCGCAATCATTGCGTAGCCGAGAATCATCAACAACGCAGCCAGCGATTGACCCGCCACCGTTTTAGGGGATATGTCGCCATAGCCGACCGTCGTCATTGTCACGATCGCCCAGTACATCGCTCTCGGGATATTGTCGAACCCGTTCTCCTCCCCTTCAATCAGATACATCGCCGCTCCAACGATCACCACGGCCGTCATAACCACGACCAAGAACACAACGATCTTCTGACGACTTGCCCGCGCGGCCGCCATCAAGACTTGCGCTTCGCCAAGATACTTCGCCAATTTGAGGACGCGGAACACCCGCAACAACCGCAGCGCCCGAATCACCAGCAGAGACTGCGTGCCGGCAACAAAGAAACTCAGATACGTCGGCAGGATCGAGACAAGATCGACGAGCCCGAAGTAGCTCCTCACATAACGCGCCGGACGTTCGACGCAGTAGATCCGCAACAAGTACTCCACAGTAAACAGCGCCGTAAAAAACCATTCCAGCCCGCGCAGCAAGGTACCGTGTTGAGCACTGATCCACGACACACTGTCGAGCATCACCGTCGTCACGCTGAGCAGAATCGCCCACAGCAAGGCCACATCAAAGAACTTCCCGCTGGGCGTGTCCGCCTCGAAGATAATCTCGTGCAAACGGTCGCGTCGCGACCATGGCAGGGGCGGGCTGACGAATTTCTGTCATCCTGACAGTGTACGCGGAGTCAACCCGCTGTATCCCCGTTCCCAATCAGACTGAACCTAGCTAGGACCGACGCTCGTGTTCGTCCTGATTTCTCCCCTCGTGCCAAGACGTTGATATCATGACCGAGTGACAACTTCTTGGGCGTATCTGCTGGGCGCAAACGCCGTGCCGCGCTCCCTCCTTAGACTTTTCTCGGCCTGTCTTCTTATCACAGGTCTCCTCCCCGCAGGCCCCGCCGACAACTGGCCGCAATGGCGCGGCCCGCACCTCGATGGCCGCAGCACAACCGCCAACAACCTTCCGGTGACATGGAGCGAAACCGAGAACGTCGTCTGGCGCACGAAGCTTCCCAGTTGGGCCGCAGCCACGCCCATCATCTGGGAAGACACCGTTTTCGTCACGTCGGCACAGGAAGGTTTTGCCGCGAGCAAAGCAGCGGGCATCGTCGATCGGGCAGTCAGCCGGGTTAAAAGCATGATCTATCCGACCGACCAGCTCCTCCTGCTGGCTCTGAATCGGAACGACGGCTCGATCCGCTGGCAGCAGGTCATCGGTGAAGGCAACAAGATCCTCAACAAGCAGAACATGGCCTCCCCGACCCCCGTCACTGACGGTCGCCACGTTTGGGTTCTCACCGGTCTGGGCGCGTTGAGTTGCTTCGACTTCGAAGGCAACCCCGTCTGGGAACGCAATATTTCCGACGACTACTGGGCCTTCGGTCTCGCCTTCGGATACGCGTCCTCTCCCGTGCTTGACGACGGCCGCCTCTACATCCAGGTTCTGCACGGTATGAAGACTGATGAGCCGTCGTATCTCGTGTCTGTCGATGCCGCTGACGGCAAGACCATCTGGAAAGTCGAGCGCCCAACAGACGCCGTCCACGAATCACCAGACTCCTATTCCACCCCCATGCTCGTCGAAGTCGATGGAAGGAAACAGCTTGTCGTCGCGGGTGGAGATTACCTGACCGGGCACGACATCGCCACCGGAGAAGAGCTCTGGCGCGGTGGCGGGCTGAATCCTCAGAAGGCCCGTAACTATCGAACCATCGCGTCGTCGCTTGTCGTCGGCGACATCGTGTTCGCGCCTAGCCGGGTCAAACCCTTCATCGCTTTTCGAGCCGGCGGATCCGGCGATGTGTCGACATCGCACCGGCTGTGGTCCACCGAGCACGGACCCGACGTCCCCACACCCGTAAGTGACGGCGAACGTATCTTCATCGTCGACGACAAAGGGATCGTCCTCTGCCTCAACGTCAAGGATGGCAGCGAAGTCTGGGGCCGCAGCCGTATGGAACTTGGCACCTACAGCGCTTCCCCTGTCCTCGCCGACGGCAAAATCTACTCCACCAGCGAAGAAGGTGCGACCACCGTCATCAGTGCCGGTGATGAGTTCAAGATCCTCGGCACGAACAAACTTAACGACTACACCCTGGCCTCGCCGGCCATCTCTGGCTCGCAAATCTTCATTAGGACTTCAAGCTACCTGTACTGCTTGGCCGATAGATCGAGCGCCGCGAATTAGCCGCCAATTCCAATCAGACTGAATCCCTGTCCCCTTTCTCCCCGGCAACGACCTCCGTCATGTCCAACGAAAGCGACACGTCCGCGAGAGGGGGTCTACTCTACGCCATTGACGACCGCCCGCCTCTCGGACAAAGCCTCGTCCTAGCCGCCCAGAATGTCCTCACCATGTTCGGCGCAACGGTCTCGGTGCCGCTGCTTCTCGGGCCCGCCATGGGCATGGAGCACACCGAAATCGCCATTCTCATCTCGTGTGTGATGCTCAGCAGCGGCCTGGCGACGCTTCTTCAAGCCACCTACGGGTCGCGCCTCCCGATCATCCAAGGAATGTCGTTTAGCTTCCTCGCGGCGTTCTTCGCTGTTATCTCGACAGGCTCACGCGAGGGTTGGAGCCCAGCCGAAATGATGCAGTACATAGCGGGCGCGATCCTCGTCGAGCAATCGTTGAATTGCTCATCGGCCTGACCGGGTTCGCCGGCCGGCTACGCCGCGCCATCAGCCCCGTCGTCATCGGGCCCGTCATCATGCTAATCGGCCTCGCGCTCTTCAAACATGGCTTCCCAAAAGCCGCCACCATCTGCCTACCGGCGGCCTGACGATTGTGGTGATGATCGTTTGTTCGATGATCCTGGCGCCCAGGGTCCGCTTCTTTCAGTTGTTCCCGATTCTCAGCGCGGTCGTCGTTATGGTTACGCTTTGCTGGGCCCTATCCGCGGGCGGCGTATTTTACGGCCCTTCGGTGCAACCTAGTGGCGACACGCTCCCGGCGCACCCGGCGTTCGTCGATCTCTCGGCCGTCGCGGCAAGTCCCTGGGCGCGACTCGATCCCCGAGACCTGATCTTGCCTTGGGGCTATCCGAAGTTCGCCATCGGATTCATCCTGGCGGCCTTGGCCGGCTACTTCGCTTCGATGATTGAATCGTTCGGCGACTACCACGCCTGCTCATATATGTCGGGCGCCGGCGACCCGACCGAAAAGCAGATCTCCCGTGGCATCGCCGCCGAGGGCGCGGGCTGCTTGCTAACAGGCCTGCTGGGAGGATTCAGCTCGACCAGCTACTCGGAGAACATCGGTCTGATCGGCATTACAAAAGTGGCCAGCCGTTACGTCGTGCAGATTTCGGCCGTGATGCTGATTGCCCTCGGCATTTTCGGGAAGTTCGGCGCATTCGCGGCAGCCATCCCAGGACCCGTCGTGGGCGGACTCTACTGCGTCTTGTTCGGCCTGATCGCCGCCATAGGCGTGCAGCAACTCGCTAAGGCCGATTTGAGAAGCGATCGTACCCTCATGATCGCCGGATTCAGCCTGTTCATGGGCCTCAGCGTTCCTGCCTTTCTCGACGGCTCCACGGCGGCTCTGTACCCTCCCGGCCCGGAACCTTTGCTCAACGCAATGCCTGAGTGGCTCGCAAGCATTGTCAGAGCGATCGGCGAAACTTCCATGGCAGTCGCCGGGATCTGTGGCATCATCCTCGACAACCTCATCCCCCGCGACGAAGATCAAACGCCGTCAACAACTGCAGGCCCTGAATGACGCTGGAAACGGGAGCAGACGATTTGGCTAAACCTACCTTTATTGCCTGGCTGACAAACCCCGCGGCACAGACTACTATGCATCTATGCCCCCTACCATCACGGCCCTCCTCGTCTTGCTGGCGATTTTTCCAGGCGTTTTCGGGGAGTTTATCTACCGAACCTTCGTCGGCGTTGACTGGCGAGAGCATTTTTCGGAAACCGTTCTGCGCCTACTGAGTCCCGCATAATATTCAGTTAATCGAACGACAAAGAAGATTGCTTCCAAAAGGCGGCGATCAAGCGCCGTTTGCGGCGCATGCGGCGCAAGGTCGTGCGTGCCCGCTCGTCGAGCTCCCAGTAGTCGTTGGGGCAGACGTTGGGCAACTCGTGCTGCTTCCAGTAGGCCCAGATGTATTCCACCGGATTCAGCTCCGGGGCGTAGCCCGGCAAGTACTCGGTCTCGATGTGGCCCTGCGACAACGCGATGAACTCGCGCACCAACGCGCTGCGATGCGCCGGCAAGCGATCCCACACGATCAGCAACGGACGTTGTATGTGGCGCAGCAGCGCCTTGAGGAAATCGATCACCTCGGGACCGCGGATGGCGTCGGGATAGAGACGGAAATAGAAGTTGTGGAAAGTGATTCCGGCCGCCGCCGAGAGCTTCTTCCAGTTGAAGTTGAACTGCAGTACGGGCGTCTGCCCGCGCGGCGCCCAAGTACGGCAGCGATGTGGCTTCTGGCTCAGTCCGCTTTCGTCGATGAAGACGATCGTGCGGCCCTGTTTTTGGGCTTTTTTTTAATGGCGGGCCAGGTCTGTTTCTTCCAGGCGCGGATCGCTTCCTCGTTGCGCTCGCGGGCCTTGCCGACCGGCCGTTGCGGGCTCCAGTGGAGTGCCCGCAGCAGCTTCCAGACGTGGCCTTCGTGGTAGCGCACCCCGAAACGGTCGCGGATCAACCGCGCCACCCGCGGACAGCTCCACAGCGGCGTCGGGAAGCCGTGCGCTTCGGGTCCTTCGAGCAGCAGCCCTTCCAGCTCGGCGAGCTGCGCGGTGCTCAGCAACGGCTTGCGGCCGGCGCGGCCGGCTTTGGCCAACCCGGCGCGGCCGTCTTCGCGGTAACGCTGTACCCAGCCGCTGACGCTTTGTTGGGCGGCTTGGACTCTACGCGCCGCCTCGGCTTGGCTCAGTCCTTCTTTCACGACCAGCCGCACCGCCTCAATGCGCCGCTTCTCCAGCGCCGCAAAGTCTCGCTTCACGCCTTTTGGAAAACCCATATCCAAAAGACGTCGCTCCATTACAAAAGGTTACCCTATATTATGCGGGACTCAGTAAGTGGCTTCAGTGTAATAGGGCTGGTGCTCTACCTAATCGTTTCTCCCACTCTCAGCTTGGGGCCGCCCGTTCACGTTGTACCTGCGGAGCTGCTCAAAATAAACACCAACCCGGAGCTTCTCCGTACGCTCGCGCCCCCCTATGTCGGGCACCTCTTGGGTGGGCTCGCCGCTGGCGCGCTGTTTGTTCTCTCAAAGCGGCTCTGGTCAAGGTTCTCACCAGTGTCTCCTTACAACAGTTCTTGGGATGAATTCGCACGTTCGAACGTCCGTAACCATTGGGTGATCGTCTCTCTTCGAAATGGGCGAGCGTACGCAGGTATATTGGCTCGATCCGACGTTTCGGTGTCGCGAGACGAACGCGATATCATTCTTGAGGAGCCGGCCGAACTGGATGAGCAGAGGGGAGCCTATGTTTCATTGCCCTACCAATCGATTTTCCTTGGCGGCGAGACGATAAACTCAATTGCTGTATACTCAAGTCCAGATGACGTACGGGTAACGAGGATTTGGGAACTGCTTCTGACCGACAAGAAAAACGATGGAAAAGAAACTACAGCAGAAAACTTTCAGGAAGGAAGTCGCTCGCCCTGACAAGCCAACGCACCCCCCGGCGAGCTTTGGCCGAGTGCCTCCTCCCCCCGCCCGGCCTGCGAAAACGGCTACGACAAAAGACTAGCGAGCAAGCCATTCCCGGCTGGCGCATGCTCACAGAGCACTTGTCGGCAGGTAACCGCAAATCTAGCCGGGTACCTGGGGCCATTAGGGTGGGCCGATCCTGTTCCGTGCCGCCCTTGGTGGGGCTAATTCTTCTCAGCCTGACGCATGGCTGCCAAAACGCGGAACTGGATAACTCGCCCATACCCAACGTGCGAGAAGACCATCATTCCTATTCGAACCCCGACCAAGTCCGTGTAACCCGCGTCGAGTTGGACCTCGACGTATCCTTCGAGCGCAAATCCCTGGAGGGCACAGCCACCCTCGTCCTCAGGCGAGACAGCCCCGGGAACAACCTCGTCCTCGATACCCGCGACCTCAACATCGAAACGGTCGAAGCATCCGGCCCATCCGGCGAATTCGCGTCCACGAACTTCGAACTCGGCCCCTCCGATCCCATCCTAGGAGCGCCTCTGACAATCGCGGTATCGCCTAACGCCGCTCGCGTTCGAGTCCACTATTCCACGAGCCCCGGCGCATCCGGGCTGCAGTGGCTCGGCCCTACTCAAACCGCCGGCAAGAAACACCCGTTCCTGTTCACGCAGTCGCAGGCCATCCACGCCCGCAGTTGGATTCCGCTGCAAGACAGCCCCGGTGTTCGCGTTACTTACGCCGCAACGATACGCACCCCCAAAGAGCTATTCGCCGTTATGAGCGCCGAGATGGAGGCGCAACAACCTTCGGATGCCGGCACGCCCGGAGAATACCGCTTCCAAATGCCGCAGCCTATCCCTTCGTACCTGATCGCGCTCGCCGTCGGTGACATCGAGTTCCAGGCGATGAGCGAACGGACTGGCGTCTACGCCGAACCCTCCGTCGTCGCGCGCGCCGCCAAAGAGTTCGAAGACACCGAAGACATGATGCAGGCCGTCGAGAAACTCTACGGCCCCTATCAGTGGCAACGCTACGACATCCTCGTTCTCCCGCCCAGTTTCCCCTTCGGCGGTATGGAGAACCCTCGACTCACTTTTGCCACTCCCACTATCCTCGCCGGCGACAAGAGCCTCGTCTCCCTCGTGGCACACGAGCTAGCCCACTCCTGGTCGGGCAATCTCGTTACCAATGCCACCTGGCGTGATTTCTGGCTCAACGAAGGCTTCACGGTCTACCTCGAAAACCGCATCCAGGAAGCCGTCTTCGGACGCGAGCGCGCCGAAATGGAAGCGTCCCTCGAAGTCCAGGAACTCGAAGAGGAATTCAAGGAACTCCAGCCGCGCGATCAAGTCCTGCACGTCGAACTCAAAGGTCGCGACCCTGACGAGGGCTTTACTCTCGTTCCCTACGTCAAAGGGATGCTATTGCTTCGCAGCCTGGAAGCAGCCGTCGGCCGCGACCGCTTCGATACCTTTCTGCGCAGCTACTTCGACCACTTCTCATTCCGAAGCATCACGACCGCCGACTTCCTCGACTACCTCAGCCGCTATCTGCTCAGCGCCAATCCCGAGCTAGCCGAAAAAGTTCCCGTGGAAGATTGGCTTCTTAAGCCGGGCCTTCCCGCCCACGCAGCTCTGCCTTCATCCCGCGCCTTTGAGCGGGTCGAGTCCCTTGCTAACGGCTGGTATATCAGCGGTCTCGATCTTGCTCAAGTCCCCGCCAACCAATTGACCACCCAGGAATGGCTCCGCTTCCTCCGCACACTCCCCGAGAAACTCGAGGCCGACCGCATGAGCGAACTCGACAGCGCTTTCTCTCTTTCGGAAAGCGGCAACTCCGAGATCCTTCACCAGTGGCTGCTCATGTCCGTCCGCAACGCCTACGAACCGGCCTACCCGAAAGTCGAGGAGTTCCTCACCTCCGTCGGCCGCCGCAAGTTCCTCAAGCCGCTCTACACCGAGCTCGCCAAGACCAAGGCCGGCAAGGAGCGCGCCGTTGCCATCTACAAGAAGGCCCGCCCGCTCTACCACCCCATCGCCGCCGCCACCATCGATGAGACACTAGGAATAGCATCGGAATAGTCCCGTTGGATCCACAGCCACAGACGGAGACATCAGCCGCGGCGGCAACCGTTTCGCTCGATTCTCTACTCCACTCTGCCTTCGGCCACGAGACTTTCAGGCCGCACCAACAGGATGTCTGCGAATCCGTCGCGCACGGCCGTGATGTCTTGCTCGTCATGCCCACGGGCGCAGGCAAGTCGCTCTGCTATCAGCTTCCCGGACTCGCGCGCCAAGGCGTCACCCTCGTCATCAGCCCGTTGATCGCGTTGATGGAAGACCAAGTTGCGAAACTCCAGCAGATCGGCTTGCGAGCTGAGCGCATCCACTCAGGACGCAGCCGCGACGATTCGCGCCAAGTCTGCTTCGCCTACCTACGTGGCGAAATCGATTACCTTTACATCGCGCCGGAACGTCTCGCCGTCCCGGGCTTTCCCGAGATGCTCGCCAAACGCACCCCGGCCCTGGTCGCCGTCGACGAGGCACACTGCATCTCCCAGTGGGGCCATGATTTTCGCCCCGAGTACCGTCGGCTCGGTGAGCGCATCCCCACCCTGCGTCCCGCGCCGGTCATCGCGCTCACGGCCACCGCGACGCCGCTCGTCCAGAACGACATCGTAGAGCAGCTCGGCCTCATCGACGCCCATCTCTGCATCCACGGCTTCCGTCGCGAAAACATCGCCATCGAAATCGTCGAGGCGCCGCCTTCCATTCGAGGCGACAAGACCCTCGAACTGCTGAGCGATCCCAACCGCCGCCCCGCCATCGTCTATTCGGCCTCGCGCAAGAACGCCGATGCTCTGGCTGCTGAACTCAAGCATCACTTCCCGACCGCTCCCTACCACGCCGGTATGATGGCCGACGACCGCGACCTCGTCCAAGACGGCTTCCTCAAAGGACGCTTCGAAGTCATTGTCGCTACCATCGCCTTCGGCATGGGCGTCGACAAACCCGACATCCGTACGATCATTCACACCGCCCTACCTAGCAGCCTTGAGGGCTACTACCAGGAAATCGGCCGCGCCGGACGCGACGGCAAGCCCTCACGCGCCATCCTGATGTACTCCTGGGCCGACCGCCGCACCCACGAATTCTTCTGGGACCGCGATTACCCCGACACCTCGCACTTGCAACGCCTCTGGAACTTTCTCGGCAGCGAACCGCAAACCAACGAACAGTTGCTCGCTCGCATGGCCGCCGACGACCTCGTCTTCGAGAAGTCCCTTGAAAAACTCTGGATACACGGCGGCGCCGTCGTCGACCCCGACCAACGTATCACACGCGGTCACGGCCACTGGCAGCCCGACTACAACAGCCAGCGCGAACATAAGCTCGCGCAACTCGATCTCATCACGCGCTACGCCGACTCTCCCGTCTGTCGCATGCTCGGCCTTGTCAGCCACTTCGGGGATCAGGCAGACTCCCAACGTCACTGTGGCATCTGCGACATCTGCGCCCAAGACGATACTCTCCTGCAGCGCTACCGTAAGCCCAACGCCGGCCAGTTCGCTAACCTCGAACGCATCCTGGCCGCCCTGCGTAAGCAAGGACGTCAGACCTCCGGCCGCCTCCACAAAGCGCTCTTCGAAAACGAGGACATCAGCCGCAACGATTTCGAAGACCTCGTGGCCGCCCTCGCGCGCGCCGCCCTCGCTCGCATGATCGACGACTCATTCGAGAAAGACGGCGCCACCATCCGCTTCCGCTGGATCGAACTCACCCCCGATGGATTCACCCACGAAGGCTCACTCGAAGGCATCGTCACGCTCGCGGCGGCCCTTCCCAAGAAGAAGCGCGAGCGGAAACCGAAGAAGGCGACCGCAGCCGGCCGTACATCAGGGACGAAACAGAAACGTCAATCCACCGAAGCCGCCCCAGCCGCATCCCCAGACGAAGCAGAAGACGACACTACCGATCTCGTCCTACTCAAAGCCCTCAAAGACTGGCGTCTCAAAGAAGCTCACCGCCGCCGCATCCCCGCCTTCCGCATCCTCCGCGACAGCGTCCTCGTCGAGATCGCAAGAACGAAACCCCACTCCCAAGCTGACCTCCTGGCCATCCACGGCTTCGGCCCCACTCTAGCGGCAAAGTACGGCCTAAAACTCCTCTCGTTGGTGACCGACAGCGATCAGAAGCAACTCTAATCCAGCCCGCCTCGTGCCCGGATCACCCGCGGCCAGGCAACCATCTACTAGCCGAGCCGCGAGAGACAACGAGCGGACCCAGCCACCTTTTCGTCTCCTGCCCGCCGAGCCAAAGGCCCTCGCGACCGGACATCCTAAGCCCAACCCTCCGTACAAAAATGAGAAGCATCAGGCGTCCGATAAGCCACCCCCAACTCCGGCGTCTCCACTACCCGATTTCCTTCCTTTACCGAATCCAACAGGAAGTCCAAAACTCCGCTCGTGAGCAGCGTCCGCTCCACCGGATAAGGCGGCTTCCCCGTCTCAAACATCTTCTCGATGTTCTTGATCAAACAACCAAAGTGATGATGATAGGGACGCCGCATCAGCCAGCAAAGCGTCGACACCGGCTCCGCCTGCCCCTCGACCTGCACCGCCACCGCAAAGTCATCCTTCACCGCGCCCGTCAACATGAACCCCGCCGCCTGAGCCCCGTCGCGGTAATTCACCAGAAACACCGCCGGCTTCTTCACGATCTCCCTCAGCTCGCCCGGTTGCCGCGTCTTACAGCGAGACAGCGCCGCGTCAAATAGAGGCCGCACCCAAGGCGTTTTGTCCAGGTAATCCCAAACCGCCGTTCCCTGCAAACACTGCACCGACGACACACCGACTTCCCCGCCCTGTCGCCGCTCGATCATCGCCTGAATCGACTCCAGCATGTGGAACCCATACGACTCAAGCCCGGCAAACGCAATCGCTACCGCGTGCGGAATCTTCGCTCCCCAGGGCGCATCCACTTGCGGATCGCGAAACGCCACCGGCACCGACGATCCCGCCAACATCGGGAACTCCATCTCGCGCGAAATCTCGACCATCCGCTTCGCCTTGATCCAACTGTAAGAGAGGTGCTTATCGTTATAGACGGGCACGGCCTTGCCCGTCTGCCGGAACACATCCGTCACTTCGAGAAACAACTCAAACCGCGGATACAGCCTCTGCCCCTTATCATTCAGCGGATAGTCGCCGTGCTCACCGATGATCAGCACGCCGTCCACCGCCAGGTCGCCCGTCCCCATCGTCAGCGCCTCGTAAATCGTCCGGTAGATCGGCACGCCGTGCTTCCGCGACATCTCACGGCTCAAACCAGGATTTCCATTTTGGCCCTGGCACGGTGAAAGTATACACCCGCGCTGCCCCGAAGACCACGTCTTTCCGCGCTGAACCCTGCACATCACCTCCGGCGGCAGGCCCCAAAGCCCGTCCGTCCGCTCACAGACGTTGATGGAGCGGGCTGAACGGCACACCGGCCGACACTGCTCCCTGCGAAGCCTTTTCGGAGCTAAAAACTGTTGATCCTCGTCCAGGTAACGCTACCCGCTCGGCAGCGGCAGCGCCCAGATCCTGTGCAGCATGTCACCGAACAGCCGCCGGTTCAGATGCCCCTCGGCCAGCAGCAACCAGTAGTAGCGCGCGTGCTTGACCAGCCGGCCGCCGGTCTTCATCAGCCGCTGCTGCAAGCTCGTGAGCGACCAACTCTTGATCCTGTTCGGCAGTCCGAGCCGCCGCCACAAGTTGCCCAGGTTGTAGGCCAGCACGCTGAGTTGCAGTCGCACTTCGTTGGCCCGAAAGCGATGGCACGAAAGCCGCGTCCAGTGCGTGGCCTGTTTGCCTTCTTTAATCCATTGCTCGGCCGTGCCGCGCTTGTTGTAGAAGCGCACCACCGACCGGCTTGGCAAGCTCATGTTGGTCACGATAAATCCGACCCGCGGGAACAGCTCACCGAGATGATGCTCGACCTTGGCCACGATGCGTCGCGGCTTGGACCAACTCTCCGCCTGATAGCGGAAGCTCTTGTAGCGCACCAAGGGCTTGCGACCCGGCCTGCCCGGCGGGCGAAACAAGATGTCTTCGATCGCCAATTCCAAGCTCTTGTTGGCCGGAATGCGAATGGCGTACTGCACTCCGCGTTCCTCCGAAAACTCATAAATCTCCGGCTTGGCAAAGGCCGCATCGCCCCGGAAGGTGACCTGTTTGCCCACAGCCTGTTGGCGCTTGATCTCGGGCAGCAGCAACTCCTTCCAGTCCTCAGCGCTGTGCACGTTGCCTGGACGCAGCTTCGCCGCCAGGCAATCCCCATGCTGGTTGAACAACAACAGCGGGTGGTAGCAGACCGACTCGAAATGGCCGTTGTAGGCGCTGCCCTCTTGCTGGCCGTGGACAGGGCTTTCGGTCGAATCCATGTCGAGCACGACGCGCTCGGAGTCGTCTTGCGTCTCGGCTTGCGCCACCAGCTCGCGGTTCACAGCCATCAGCCCCAGCAAGTTCTCCTCGCTCGCCAGCATCTCCGTCTCGAAGCTCTGCAGTCGCGAGGTCAGTGCCCCGCCGCGATCCCAGTTCCTCTTCGAGCCGATCAAGCGAAACGTCGGGTCAGCCGACACTCGGACGGCGTCATTGAGGTCCTCGTAGCCTGCCAGCCGAGAGTAGACTGACTGCCGCAGCAGATCGGCCAGCGGGAACTTCTTGTTCAAGCCTTGCCGTGGGTCACTGAGGTGTTCGTCGATCAGCTTCCCGAGTCCGAGTCGCTCGTCCAGCTCGCGGACCAGGATCAGCCCGCCGTCGGAAGTGACACGCGATCCTTGGAAATCGACTTTCAATAAGCCGTTGAAGCTTAGCTGGAACGGTTTGTTTTCTTTTTCACCCATTGGGTGTTGATCTCCTCAGCGCCTTGAGTGCTTTCCAACCCGCATAAATAAAGGCGTCCGAGGCCACCCGATGGTTAGCAGAATCGAAACTAAAGTGGGAATCCGGGTCAAATCCTTCTCATGCACCTGCGCCGTGTACATCGACACAATCTTCGAGCGCGGATAAGGCGCTTTGCCGTTCTGATGAAACCCTTCCAGATACTTGCCGACAATCACGTCAGCGTGCGAGCGCCGAAACCACGTGGTAATCACCGCCGCGATGCGCTTCGGCGGCCCCTCGGGAACAGCCGCGGACAGGGGGGCAACGGCCGGCAGGGCCGTCGAAGCAAGAAACGATCTACGAGTCATATTGTTTTCTACTCCGGGTGCGGATCGTGGCAGAAGCCGCAGTCATTCGATGCCTGCCGTTGGGCATGGCAATCCATGCAGGTCGTCATGGCCGTCGACTTCTCTTTGAACAGTACCGTACGCTGCGCCACGTCGCCATGGCATTCCGCGCACGCAATCTGCGCCCGACGATGATGTGCATCGTGAGAGAAGTACACATAGTCCGGCACCGAGTACACCTTCACCCACGGGACGCGCTTCTGCGACTTCTCAAACTCCGCCAGCTTCTGAATGTGCGGACTATCCGTCTTGATCGCCGTGTGACAAAGCATGCAAGTCGCCTCTTGCGGATAGCTAGCCATGTAACCCGGCGGAGGAATCGTATGACAGCCAAGACACTCCAGCCCGAGCCCCACATGCACCTTGTGACTGTAAGGAAGAGGCTGCTCCACCGGCTCACCCGGCAGCTTTTCTTCCTTGGGGGAGTACTGCGCCCACAGCATCACGGCCGGCGTCAACATCAGCCCCGCCAACATCAAAACCAACACCCTATGCATATCAGACTCATTCTGCCACGCGAAACCGCGTATAGTCCGCAGGTCTTTAGATGTTGGACGTACGGGAACAACGAACACGGTACCGGTGTCTACATCACCAGTAGGTGCTACCAGCAGTCTGGAAATCGGTGAATCGTAAATGCGAATATTCGCTCTCCCACTCGGATCAGCGTGGTCCACACATGCACTCCATCCTGGCTGGGTGGCCACCGCCGCCTGGCTCGGGCTAGCTTTCCTTGTCGGCGGCGGATGGGCACTATTCGATAAATGGATGCGAGGAAGAGTTGACGGGCTATCCTGGAACGCCATCTGCTACGGCTGGCCAACCGCAATGGTGTTGACCTGTCCGGTCCTCGTCCTGGCCGATTCACTGAAATGGACTGGCGAACCTTGGAGCGACACTTTGGCGTTGTTCGTCACGGTCTACTTTGTCGCGAATTTGCCGGCACTCATAGTCTCGGCGCTTTTTCTAGTTAGCCCCTGTTGCATCGCGCTACTGCAGCTGACGTTGTGCGTCCAAGAACCCGGTTGGCTATTGGTAGTCATCGCTGGACTCGTATTCTGGATGAGCTGGTTCGGGATCATCCGAGATCTCGAAGAAAGGTGGGCCTGTCAGATTCTCAGCCTGAGGCTTGGCAAGGCTTCTTAACCATGCACAGCAAATCGAGAACTACGCAGGCCATGTCCGTCATCCTTGCGGCTGCGTCTACCGGACTTCCGGCTCAGGCCCAGCAGGAGGTAAACCTCGAAATGGTCACTATCACTACTGTCCGGTTAGAAGTCGAATAGAATCAGCTGGTTGGGGTGATCGAGTAAGTTTTCATGGGAGTCTGATGGCTGCAAGGCCTGTAAAATGGGCGTTTTCTCAAATAGGGTAACGCTGAGAATCTGTAGGATTTGGTAGAGACTCGCCTCCAGGCCCAACCTCTTCCGCACGATCGCCACCAGCACGTACACCGAGACGGCGATCCAAATCTGGGTCTTCACGGCGTTCTCGCTGGCGCCGTAGAACTTCTTGATCCGCAAGTGCTGCTTGACCCACTTGAAGAACAGCTCCACCTGCCAGCGCGAACGGTAGATCTCGGCGATGGTCAGTGCCGGGAGCGCGAAGTTGTTGGTCAGGAACTTCAGCCGCTTGTTCGTCGCGGCGTCGACGTAGCTGACGCGCCTCAACGGGTCCGGATAGACTTTGGCCGATTCGATGGCAGTCAGTATGACGGTCTGATCCGAGCGCACGCCCGTAGATTTGTCGACGGGATGCGAGTAGCGCCGTTGGAGCAAGATGTTCTTCTTGGTTCGCACGACGAAGAACGACGAGCAGAGGGTGAACACGAAGAGGCGTTCGAAATCCACGTAGGCCCGATCCATAACGTAGAAGGCGCCGGGCTCGGGTAGGAACTCGTCGAGGATGTTGACGTCGTGCGTTTTGCCGTCGGTAATGCGGATAAACGTGGGGATGTTACCGTGCAGGTCCAACAGCGTGTGCATCTTCACGGCGGCCTTGCGCCGGCGGAACTTGGCCCACGGGAACAGCGAGAGGCACAGGTCGATGGTGGTCGAGTCCAGAGCGTAGAGACTTTGATTGAGATCCACGCCGATCGGATCGCGGGCATACAAGGGCCGCGCGATGCGAATCAAGGCCTGAGCGAAATCGGCATAGATCCGCCAGTCGCGCGACTCGTTAGCGTCGGCCAGTGTCGAGCGCGCGACGTTGCCGCGGAATCCCATGTGGTAGAGCTTGCCGCCAAGCGAACGCAGGCACGCTTCGATATCGCGGAGGCTTTCGCGGTAGGTCAACTGGGCGAAGGACATCGAGAGGAACTGATCCCAGCAGGAGAAGCTGCGCGAGCCCCGGTCGCCATCGTAGCGGGCCACACAGCGCCGGAACTCGCGATCCGGAAGAAAGCTGATCAACTGCGCGAATACGGTGCGGCCCAGATTCATGAGCCATTGTCGGCTCAGGACGGATGACGCTCAAACGGCGCACCGCCGCTCAAATCGCGGCAAGAAAAAACAACACCTAACCCACTTTTCTACAACCAGTTGCAGGCCGCCCACCGCTTATCAGCCGGACAGTAGTGGGTCACTATATGTGGCGAACCCATGGGAGAGGACACCATGATCTGGCTCCGATTGGCGACCATCACTGTCCTAGTTTGGAAACTCACGGAATCAGTCCGCCGAGAAGACTGGTTCCGGAGGTACGACAAGAATAAGCGCTACTGGTGGCCAACCCTCATGGTGGGATGGGCGTGCCTCACGACGCTGCCCCTCCATCCGCCGGTCGAACAACCCTCGGCTGTGGCTCTTGATCTACTTGCTTACTGCTTCTTCATTGTCAACGCACCCGCCCTTGTCCTGGTCTTTCCGATAGTACTCCTGCTCAACAGGAACCCTGACCTGGTAAGGGCTGCTGATTGGGCCGTAGTGCCGTTCTTCATTCTCACGCTATGGACGGCTTGGTACGCCCTTATCGCTTTACTCGACAACCGGGACCAGAGCAATAAGCCCATCTTGCTCGGAATGGCCGGGCAACCGTAAATCCAATAAACCGTCAGTCGTTGCGTAGCACTTCCGCTTGAGCTAGGGCATCGACCTCATACGGGTGATCCGTTATGGCAGAGCAAACGCCACAAACTCATCCGCCGGCGCCTGCCGCCCAAATCCACCACCCGCCGCCACACAAACATACTGCTTCCCGCCCGCTTCATAAGTACAAGGCGTAGCCAGACCCGGCGCCGTCAGCTTCGTTTCCCAAAGAACCTTCCCGCTCTTCGAGTCAAACGCTCGAAACTTAGCGTCCATCGTCGCCGCGATAAACACCAAGTCCCCCGCCGTTGCAATACAACCACCCTCCGAAGGCGTTCCCGTCTTCGGAATCCCCTTCGCCGTCAACTCCTCAAACTCCCCGTTCACGATACGCCACTCGAACTCGCCTTCATTCAAATCCACCGCCGTCAAATGATTCCACGGAGGCTTGATCGCCGGGTAACCATCCTTATCCCTGAGCTGAATGCGATCCGGCAGCGCATACCGAAACGGTTGATCCGGACGCGCATCCGCCAGCCGCACAACGTTCGTGTTCTCATCCGTGTCAACGAACAGCGTATTCGTCCGCGGATCGAACGCCGACCCGCCCCACAACGCCCCACCGCGAAATCCCGGATGAATGAAAGTCCCCCGCTTGCTCGGCGGAGTGAACATCCGCCCCGCATCCGCCTTGTCATGAAGCTCCTTGATGTAGGCGTGGGCTTCCGGCGAAACATCCGTGATCTCTTCCGCCGGAAATCCCTGCCGGGTCAGCGGAGGCGGTTTCGTCGGGAAGGGCTGTGTCGGCCATGTTTCTTCACCCGGCACATCCGTCTGCGGCACCGAGCGCTCCTCGACGGGAAATAACGGCTGGCCCGTCTCTCGATTGAGCACAAAAATGAACCCCTGCTTCGTCGGCTGCGCGACCGCATCAATCTCCCGCCCGCCGTGCCTCACCTTCACAAGCGCCGGCTGACACGGCAAATCCCAATCCCACACATCGTGATGCACCGTTTGGTAGTGCCACTTGCGCTCACCCGTCAGCGCATCCAGCGCTAGTACGCAATTCCCAAACAGGTTCGCTCCCTTGCGGTTCCCGCCGTAGAAATCGAACGCCGGTGAACCAATGCCCGCGAACACCCAGCCGCGCTCGGCGTCCACACTCATCCCCCCCCAACAGTTCGTGCCCCCTGTGGAAACCCACGTATCGCTCTCCCACGTATCGTTGCCGAACTCGCCTGCCTTAGGGATCGTATGGAAGATCCAGCGCCGCTTGCCGGTCCGCGCATCATAACCGCGAATGTGCCCCGGCGCTTCCGGATACGGCCCCTCGCCGCCTCCGCCTCCTACGATAATCACGTCCTGGTAAACGACAACCGGGCTGGTATGACGGAAGTCCAGACCCGTCATGTTGTGATCGAAGTCCTTCGTCAAGTCCGTGCGCCCGTTCTCACCGAACGTACGGTCCGGCTCTCCGGTCTTAGCATCGATCGAAAGAAGCTGGTCCTTCACAACAAGAAGAATCCGCTTCTCCCCGCCGTCCTCCCAGTAGCACACGCCCCGGTTCACACCCGGATTGCCGCGCAACTCAATATCGGAAAACGGATCGTAGTTCCACTGCTGCTTGCCCGTCGCGGCGTCCAAAGCGCGTACCTGAATGCGTGCCGTCGAGATGTACATCACCCCGTCCACCACAATCGGCGTGCATTGGATGCGTGTCCGCGGCCGACGCGAAGCGTCCTCGGTATGATGCACCCAGGCCTGCTTCAATCGCCCAACGTTCTCACGGTTGATCTGGTCGAGTGGCGAGTACCGCGTCGCCCCCTGATCCCCGCCATAAACCGGCCACTCCTTCCCCGCCGAACCAAACGTGCGCACGCTCGCCGCCGCGGGCCCCGCGGCGATGGATGCAGCGGCCAACGAAACCGCGCCCCCTTTCAAGAAACAACGGCGATCAAAATCAGTAGGCATCAGATCTCCTTAAGACAAACAAACGAGTATATCCTGTGATCGCCCTCGGAACATCGGCGGGCGCCGTGCAAGAATCGGAATCGGGACACTCGATCCGATTGGCCCAATGCCGCCACACCCAACCGCGGGCGAAAGCCACGCCTCAGACGAAGTGATCGATCCGATCATCGAAATCGCTCCCGGCATCCACCCCGCCGAGGCCCTACCACCCGGCGTTCTCCGAAACCTTGCCCGTCATCTCGCCCGCCGCGACGTTCATTTTTCCGCCGAGACCGGCGCCGGTGCCAGCACACTGCTCTTCTCTCACCTAAGTAAGAACCACACCGTTTTCGCGAAGGATGCGGGAAGCCGCACTATTCAAAACGTCCAATCCTCCTCATTTCTGGGCCCGGCGGAACTACGGTTTGTCGACGGCCCCACCCAGCAGACTCTGCCGCGACACACTTTTCCGAAAAAGCTCCAGGCCGTCCTACTCGACGGTCCTCACGCCTATCCGTTCCCCGACCTCGAATACTACTTCCTCTATCCCCAAATCGAGTCGGGCGGACTGCTTGTTATCGATGACCTGCAGATAAAGACGATCCACAACCTCTTCCTGTTTCTATGCTCGGGCGATATGTTCGAACTCGAACAAGTCATCCACAGAACCGCCTTCTTCACCCGCACCAACGCGCCCACCTTCGACCCTCATGCAGACGGATGGTGGGAACAACGTTACAACCAATCGTCCCTCTGGCGCTTCACATGGCGGGAACGTCTCAGCGGCCTCATTCCCAAACCCCTAAGCCGCATCCTTCGCTGGACTCGCAACCACTTCAGGCCCGCGTTGACAACCACGCCGGGCAACATCCGCATCGAACACCCCAAACCCGGCGCGTCGGTCAAAACGATCAAGCTCCAGCTCACCCCTCCCCGGCATCGCGCCAAACCGCTACGCCGAGACGTCGTTGAAGGTCAGCAAACGCGAGCAAAAACGGCCCTACTTGTAAGCCATCTCACCCGCCAGCACGGCAATCGGCAACTTATTCTGCTCCGGCGGCAACGGGCACGTCGAGTACTCCGTAAACACGCAGGGCGGGTTATAACTCTTGTTGAAGTCCAACACCACGGTTCCGTCCGCCGACGGCAAATCCGTGTAGACGAACCGCCCGCCGCCATACGTCTCCGAGCCGTTCGTGTCATCGCCGAACACAACAAACAACGAGTCGCCCTCATCAATCGGGTCCAGCCGGTACGTCTCCCCATCCAACTCAAAGACCAACGCCCCCGACGATTTCGCCGGCTCCGGCATTCCCAGGATGTTCACAATCCGCAACGCCTTCGGCGGATCATACGGCTCGAACCGTGCCATAAACCTCCAGCGGGAATCAGTCGGGTAGGAATCGATCCCCCTGAACTGCGTCCGGGACTCCGCCTCGCTGTCCTTCACGCGAAGAGCGAACCTGCCGTCCCGTTCAATCACATGGAAGCGAACTGACCCCAATGCCAGTACAGTCGGCGTGCCATCGCCATCGGGACGCAACCCCATCGAAGTCACCGGCTCGCCGTCCGCGGTCAAACCGCTCCCTTCAGCCGCCTCGACCCGCACCCGCCCTTCCGCCAGCCAAAGTGACCCACCGTACTCCACACCGCTCGTTGCAGGCAATCGGATCGCGTTCCCAGGCGTACTGCCAAACCTGTTTTCACTCTCTTGCAGCCAGTGAAGCCCCACCAGACTCAACCAGCCATCAGGCGCTCGCAAAGCAGCCAGCCGCTCCTCACGCCACGCCAGGACTTCTTGCTCATGTTCCACGTTGTTGCGTCCCGCGAAATGTTCCATCGAACATGAAGACCCAAGCGCCAACACAATAAGACCCGCGCCCATCAGCAAGCCAGGCCCGTTCACGAGGCGAACACCTCGCGCAGTTCCGGCCGCAGAAAATAAGCCCTGTCCAGCGTCTCTTTCTCGCTCGTCACATTTGCCGTCACCCAATGCGTCGCCCAACCTTTGCGCCAGCGGTCCGACTCATTGCGATGCGACGTGTGCAGCGTCTTCGAATGATGAAACACTACGGGCCCTTGCGAACACGCGCGAGCGACTCCTTGCTCAAATCGATCAGCTCCGCCGGCGGAACAAAGTTGTAATCCTCACCCGCGACCTGTTCATGCGGAATGATGGGTCCGAGGTGCGACTCATCGATATAACGCAAGCAACCGTTCTCCTCGTCCACATCGTCAAGAGCCAGCCAAGCCGTAATCACCTCATCATCGGGCCGGCAGCGGAAATAGAAATTGTCCTGGTGATAAGGCTTAGCCGACCCAAACCGAGGCGGCTTGAGAAACGCCTGATCCACAAACAACAACGGCCGGCGCCCCAATAGTTCCTCGATACAACCCGTCAGTCGCGCATCGAGCAACATCTTCCGGCACAGCGCATCCTTCACAAAAGGCTCGTTGACCTTCCGCGGCGCCTGCTCCCCGTTTTCCGAGATGTCCAGGTTATAGCCGTCCTTGGCCGACTCCCGCTCGCGCTCCGCAATCCCAAGCAGAACCTCCGCGACGCGGTCGGCCTCATCGCGGCCGAAAATACCTTCGATGACCACCCACCCTTTGGACCAATAGTGGTCGTGGTCCGCTTTGCTGACGCTCATTTTCCCTGATCGTACTCTCCGCGCGAGGTTTCCGCCACCGACCCTGCGAACTTCCGGCGACGATGGTCTTTCTACTTCACGAGCATGGCGACGGATCGTCGGCGGCCTAGCCACCGGATGATGTTCGCGAGGCGGGTATGGAGTCAGACGCGGGAATTCGCTTCACCAGATCGCTGCTGTCAATCGTCGGGCACCAATACCGTTCAACATGCTCGACGACCATCTCGGTGCCGCGCCAATGGCTTACGTAGGGGAAGTCACGGGGGTCGTACATGGCGTCGGTGAGGTCCCGGGCCAGCACGATGTTTTTGCCGAGCTTGGTCATCTGGCGGATGCCGAAAGGCCGTCCCAGCACGCACATGTTGGTGTGAACGCCCATCATCACTACGTTCTTGATGCCAAGCTCTTCGAAGAGGTTGAAGATCTCTTGGCCGCTATCGCTGATGCCGTCGTATTCGGCCATCTCTATGGCGGGGTGTTGGCGCTTCCACGCTCGGTAGGACTTGGGGTCATCCGGGTCGTCGCAGCCCCCATCGGAGTCGTCGATCGGCAGGCGCACCTCCCTTTCGGGCTCCAGGTAGCACCAACGCTGGATCTTGACCGGCGGCGCGGTATAGGGGGCTTCGATCATGCGGCGGCGCTGGGGCGTACCGGCATAGAAGTCCATCGTGCTGCTCGGCGCATGGATGATCTGCACCCCGAGGGTGCGGGCCGCCTGGACGACCTCGTTCAGGCGCGGCGCAAACTCGTTCACGCGGCGCGCGGCGGAGCGGCACCAGGTTTCGTCCCACATGTCGCAAATGATGATGGCGGTTTCCGAGACTTGCCACTCGGCGTTCGTTTCGTTGACCACCAGCTTCCCGCCGGCCTCGATCCGCCGGCGCAAGTCAACGCGCAGGCGGGCGTTGCGCGCGGGCCGATTGGGTAGACGCCCAGCCTGCTGTCCGCGGACGAGCGGGCTGAGCACAAGGCTCGATAGAGTTAAGAGCGTGCGGCGTCGAGTGAGCATGGGACGACCTCTCTGATTCGTCCCGTATTGTATCGATTTGTTGATGGCTCCGCGCTTGATCGGGTTTGCCGCGGTGATTTTGGTCTTCGATTGTCATCATAGACCGCTTGCAGCTCCGCCGAGCCATGAAAACGATTCGTCTATGGCCCGTAACCCTGTCCCTGCTTACCCGCAGCCTCACGATTGCTTCGCATCACGCTAAACTATTTGCCGGCATGTCAAGGTTCCGATCTTCGCTCGCGCTGGTCGCGGTTCTGTTCGCTGTCGCGCCGCTCCCCGCCGCCGAACCCCTCCTCAACCACCTCACCAAGGACGAAACGCAACAAGGCTACAAGCTACTCTTCGACGGAGAATCCCTCAACGGCTGGGACGGCGCCCCCGGCCTATGGCGCGTCGAGGACGCCGCCATCGTAGGCTCCACGGACGGCAGCAGCATCGAACACAATTCCTTCCTGATACTCAACCGTCCCTACCGCAACTTCGTCCTGCGCTTCCAAATCAAACTCCGCAACGGCAACACCGGCATTCAGTTCCGCAGCCGCCGCTTTCCGAACTGGGTCGTCAAGGGCTATCAAGCCGACGCCTCCGACGCCGGCGAGCGCTCCGCCTGGGGCAACTTCTACGAAGAGAAAGGACGCGGCCGCAACGTCATGGTCACGCCCTCCGAAGGCTGGGACCGCGCCAAACACATCGTCCACAAGGGCCAATGGAACGACTACGAAATCTACGCCAACGGCGACCACATCCGCCTGACGCTCAACGACACCGTCACCATCGACACCCACGACACCGAAGCTTCCGAGGGCGTGATCGCAGTCCAGCTACACACCGGCGATCCCATGGAAGTCCAACTAAGAAGCATCCGCATCCGGGAGCTACCTTGAACACTATCCCCCCAGCCAAAAATGTAGGGGCACGGCATGCCGTGCCCGCGACCCCAGCGAGGCGAACGACCCAGATCCAAGCCCTCACGCTGGCACTTTTAATCCTTCTCCCAACCACCCTCCCCGCGCAAACCCCCGCCCACAAGATCGACCAGCTCCTGGCCGACTTACGACTCCCGGACGTTATTCAAACCAGCATAGGCGTGACGCGCAAAGGCACACCCATCCCGGCACTGATCACCAAGGACGATCTCGACTACTTCACCCCAAAGACACGGATCCTCTTGGTAGGCGGCCTGGATGGGTCAGACGCCTCCGTACAGGCAACCATGGACGCCTTCCGGTGGTTCTACCGAAACGCCGAGGCACGAGCGTATCGCGACAAGATCGCCGTATCGGCCGTCCCGGTGGCGAACCCGGACGGCTGGGCCCTCGGCGTCGGTCCATCGAACGGCTCGAACGGAAACCCGACCCGCGGCTACCCGCCCCAAGGAACCGCCTACGACAGCCCCACCGATCCCGAAGCCGCCTACCTCTGGCGCTGGATCGGCATGCACGCGCCTGACCTCGTCATCGAGATTCACGTCGCCGAGAGAGCCGCGCCAGCAGGCGACGATCTCGTAACTCAACTTCCCGGCCACAACGCGAGCGCCGTCGGACCCATTCCCGCGGTTCCCATCCAAGTCACTGCCAACTCCGATCAAACTCCAGCCGAACTCTTCAAGAAAATCGACCAATCAAGTCTCGCCGTCAATACGCCCTCCTCCGCCCGCCAAGCCATCCAATCCCGCCTCAACCGGACCCCCCTCGAAGTCGCCCAGCAACTAGCCCAACACTACGGACACAAACTCGATCAAGTCGCCTACATCCCCGCCCTGGCTCTCGTCGGCCGCATCCGCCTCAGCGACCTCACCGGCGACCCAACCCACCTCGCCGACGTTGAACGCATCGTCGCCCCCTACGTCAGCGGTGGCAAACCAACCCTCCCCGAACGACCCTCCGGCAGCAATCTCTCCGGCCACCTCGTCTTCAGTGAACTTGCCCGGACTACCGGCAACCGCCGCTACATCGAACTCGCCCAAGCCGCCGCCGACCTCGGCTTCGATGAACAAGGCAACCCGCGGCCCTCCATGCCTTTTCATAACAAGATGAGCGACTCCTTCTTCATGGGAACGCCCATCCTCGTTGAAACCGGCCAACACACCGGAAGACGAAAATACTTCGACATGGCCCTGCGCCACATGAAGTTCATGGAGAAGCTTTGCCTGCGCTCCGACGGCATCTACCGCCACTCCCCGCTCGACGAAGCAGCCTGGGGACGGGGCAACGGCTTCCCAGCCCTCGGCCTCGCCTTAAGCCTCACCGCGCTACCCGCTGACCATCCCGGCCGCACCGACATGCTGGGCGCCTTTCGCCGCCATCTCGATGCCCTGCTCCGCCACCAAGACCCCACCGGCATGTGGCATCAAGTCATCGACCATCCAGAAAGTTATCGTGAACTCACCGCCACCGCGATGATCACCTTCGCCATGGTCCGCGGCCTTCGCAGCGGCTGGCTCCCCCAAGCCCACTACGAGCCCGCCGTCAACCGCGCCTGGGACGCCCTCAAAACCCGCATCGCCCCCGACGGCGACCTCGTCGACGTCTGCACCGGCACCGGCAAGCAGAAAACCCTGCGCGACTACTTCGACCGCACCGCCATTCTCGGCCCCGACGACCGAGGCGGCGCCATGGCCCTCATGGTCTCCACCGAAATCGCCTACTGGCAAAACGAAAACTAAGCTAGTGGCGCGCGGGCTGTGCGCGACCTATCGCGCACCCCTCCCCGCAGGTGGAGAGGAAGGGGGCTAACCTAACCCTTCGTCACCGCTACCGCCGCCCCCTGCCTCCGCCACCACCAGTAAAACGGCAGCCCACTCAAGATCAAACCCAACCCCGCCAACGACGGCAGCGGCCTCTCCAGCATCGTATTCACTACCAACCAAAGCGACGCCACAGCAAACAAGAAAGGCGTCACCGGATACCCCCACATCCGATACGGCCGCTCCCACTCCGGCCGCTTCCTACGCAATAGAATCACCCCCAACACCGCCATTCCATAGAAGATCCACGCCGCGAACATCGCAAATGAGAACAGTCCCGTATAGCTCCCACTCAACGACAGCAGCGCCGCCCAGGTTCCTTGTAGCAACACCGCCAGAGCCGGCGTCTGATACCGGGCATGCACTTCACCGAAGATCTTGAAAAACAATCCATCCCGCGCTTGAGCAAAGTAAACCCGCGGCCCCGTCAATATCCCTGCGTTCAGCGCCCCCGCTATCGAGATCAGGATAATCAGCGAGATGATCGTCCCGCCCGCCGGACCGAACACGCGCTCTAACACCACCGCCGCCACCCGATCCGTCGCGGCGATCTCTTCGACTGACAGCACTCGCATATAGGCCACGTTCGCCAATAGATAGAGCAGCATTACCGCGCCCACTCCGATCCCCAAACTAATCGGCAGGTTCCGCCCCGGGTTCTTAATCTCGCCACCCACGAATCCCGCCTGAAACCAGCCGTTATACGCCCACAAGCAGGCCAGCATCGCCACCCCGATAGCGCTGCCGGTGACTTCCCCCATAGGCGCCGTTTCTTCGGTCACCGACCCCTGCGAGATCAAGGCCACCGCCGCGACGAACATCAGCCCCGCGACCTTCAGCAACGTCGTCACGTTCTGCATCAGCGCCCCTCCGGCCAGGCTCCGGTAGTTCAAAGCCGTCAGCAGGAGGATGATCGCAGGTGCGCTCAATCGCTCCAACAACGGCGACATCGGCATTAGATAGCTCAGATAAATCGAGAACCCCACCGCCAGCGTTGCGGTCGACCCCGAACGCACCACCAGCAGCAACACCCAACTAAACAGAAATCCCCACACCGGCGAGTAAGCCTCGCGCAGATACACGTACTGCCCGCCCGAGTGCGGCAGCATCGCTCCTAACTCCGCGAACGCCAACGCCCCGCACAGCGACAGTAAACCCGCTGCTACCCAAATCGCCAGCATCCACTCACCCGACGGCAGAGCGCGCGCGATCTCCCCCGGCACAATAAAGACGCCGGACCCGATGATCGTGCCCACCACAATTGCCATCGCGTCCCAAAGCCCCAAACGCCGGGTCAGCTCACGCATAGCCATCGGACTAGCATAGATGAATCAGCCGCCTGCTATATTCGCGGACAAACATGCCGACCCAACAGACCACCGAGAGTTTCCCCGCTCTCTCCTGGCACGACAACCACATCTACGGCATCCACTTCGCCATTCGCAACTGGGACGCAGACCTCGAGCTCGATATCGACTACATCGTCGAATGGATCTGCGGTGTCGACGGCAATGCGCGGTTCCGCGTCGCGCCGGCCACGCTCGCCTTCCACAACGTCACCGACCTGAAACTGGATATCGATTGGGGTGACACCGGCTGCCAAGTCGCCCTCCATGAAGCCTCGATCCATCAGATCCAACGCGAGCGCATCACGAATCAGAAAATCTGCCTCGACCGCCCCTTCTATCGCTGGACGATCGAAACCAACTACCCCAGACCCGGAACCATCAGCTTCGGAGCCTCGGGCTTTACTCAAACTCTTCGCGCCGAGCCGGTCATTCAAGACCAACAAAAGCTCTCGCGCGAATCTGGATCACGCTATTCCGCCCCGTAATCGCGACCCGTTCTGGTAGACTGGCCGCGATGCAATCTTCCCTCTCCCGGCGCGATCTCATGGCGGGCGCCCTCACTCTCCTGCCCGCGGCGGCAGCCCCCCGCCCCCAAGGCCTCCTGATCGATACCCATATCCACCTCTTTGCCACCGATCAAAATCGCTTCCCTTATCACAAAGACGCCCCTTATCGACCTCCGGAGGCGGGCCTCGAAGCCTACAAACGCTTCATCGCGCAATCCGGTATCGACCACGTCGTGATCGTCCATCCGGAACCCTACCAAGACGATCACCGCTATCTCGAGTACTGCTTCGCCAACGAGCCGTCACCCGGCTTCTTCAAGGGAACGTGTCTGTTCGATCCGTTCCGGTCTGACACCGCCAAGCGCATGGAAGCGCTCGTCAAGAAACACCCGGGACGCATCGTCGCGCTCCGCGTCCACCAGATGCACGAGCGCGGCGAGAAGCCTTGGACATCAGGACCGATCAAGAACAGAAATCTCGCCGACCCTCGCATGAAGCAGACTTGGCAAAAAGCCGGCCAGCTAGGACTCGCGATTCAGATCCACTTCAAACCCTGGTACGCGCCCGGCATCGGACGCCTTGCGCGTGAGCTCCCCGATGTGACGGTCGTCCTCGACCACCTCGGACGCGCCGGCATGGGGACACCTGCCGACTACGACGGCGTCTTACGGCTGGCCAAACTGCCGAACACCGTCATGAAGTTCTCCGGCTATCGCTACTCGTCGAAACAAGATCATCCCTATCGCGACGCAAAACCGACAGTGCGAAAAGCCTTCGATGCGTTCGGTCCCGACCGTATGATCTGGGGTGGTCTGGGAAAGTCGATGGACGACTTCGACAAGGCCGTCGAAGTATTCGAGTTGATGTTCGACTACGCCACCGACGCTGACCGTGTGAAGATCCGGGGACAAACAGCAAAGCTCCTATACGACTTCTGAAAGACGTCTACGCGAAAAGACTATCGGTCCCGCGGAAGCGCGCTTAGCCCCAATACTCTTCACTTTGGTACGAGCCCGCTTGTGGCGCACGGCTGTGCCGTGCCGGGTCGCGCTGCGCGCGACCTCCGAGATCGGCCGAAGACCGATGTCACGGAACGCCGGTCCCGCCGCTTCCGCCCGAAAGCCAGCCTTTCTCAGTGAAGAGCATTGCGCTCAGCCTTCTTCCACCCGGCCCTTCAAACCGGAGCCTTCCAATTCAATTCCGCCTCCGGACGCCGCACGTAGTTCGCATCCAGCGCTTCCGGGCTCAGCCCCTCGCCCGCCTCGAACCGTCGCGCCGCGATGCGCGCCACAGCCGCTGCCGTCGGCTCCGAAGCCACGGTTCGCGCGGCTCGATCCGGTAATGGAGCCACTCCCTCTACTTCGAACAAAGTCCCTTCCAAGCCCACGAACGAAACTTCCCGTCCCAGAACCAAATCCAAGAACGTCTCCCACTTCGTCCCCACCTCGTCCACGACCAGCTCACCTGCCTCGGCATAGACTGCCGCATACACTTCCCCGCGCCGCGCATCCATCACCGGCGCCCGAAACGGCCCGTTGCCCAACTCCGCCAACGCTTCCAGGTTCGAAACGCCCGCCACTTGTTTCCCGTTCACTTCCGCCAACGCCTTGATCGCCGTCAACCCAATCCGTATCCCAGTAAATGAACCCGGGCCGGCCGCCGCCGCGAAGCCGTCGATCTCCCCCACCTCGAGACCCTGCCGCGCCAGCGTCTCCCGTATCTCCGTATAAAGCAGCGCCCCAAAACCGTCCGGCGCCTCGATCCACCGCGACTCCACCAGCTCGCCGGCGCGCAGCAGGGCAATGCTCCCCCGCCGGCTCGTCGTATCAAGAGCAAGTACGATCATGCCGAGTGCGGCGCGCTATTCTTTCTCGAGAGTGAAAATCTTGATCGCCTCATAGATGCGGCGCAGCCCATCCACACCCACCAACCGCACCTGTAGGGTATTTGGATACCTGGTCGTCAGATTCTTCGGGATACGAAACGTCCCGAACTGTGCCGCCCCCAGCACCCGGTACCCCGTTTCCGAACCCGGCACGTCCGCCGCCCACATCCAGCGAGTCCGCTTCGCGGCCGGCGTATCCTTCGTCAACGTTGCATTAAACTCGTACTCCTGGCCCGCGACCAACTTCCGCTCTTCGGGAAGCTGGATGGTAAACGGCGTATGCACCGGCGAACCATCAATCTCTTTCGGCTTCGGCACGCGGGCTTCCAAATAATAGGACTTATTCATACCCTCTTTCTTGCCCTCGCGCCGTATGTACAGAACCCAGTCATGAGAGGCGTCCGGCGGACCCGCCGCCACGAACCGTTCACCCTTGGACTTCTCCTTCTCATGCACCCAAGAACCGTCAATTGGGTTAAACCAACTCACGTCATACTTGCCCTTAGCAACAAGCATTTCCACACGGCCCGCCTTTTCCAAATAGAGCATGTATTCCACACCCTCCATCCGCTCCTGCCGGAAGCGCTTCAACTCCAACGCCATCGCCGGACCGCCCGCCGCCCTCGGATACGTCTCCATATCCCAATACCGCGTCTGGTTGAAGAAGTCATACAGGTGCGTCATCTGCTCCGCCCCTGGCGAATCCGCGAACCGTAAATCCACATCAAACTTCCGTCCGCCATACGTCCCCGTATTCCCGAACGTCACATACTGCCCATTCATCGCCGCGTTCCAAAGCCGCCGCCTAAACTCCGCCGTACCAACATGGTGGTCATGCGACTTGCCCGCGCCGCTGTCTTCGTAACCGAACTCCGTATTCACAAACGGCACCGGATACAGCTCGTACTCCACCGCTGCCAAATCGGTATTTGACGACTGATGGACCACATAGTCCATCCAGCCGTCACGGAAGAGTGACCCCGACGTAGTCACCGCGTGCGTCGACCGCGGGTGCTTGTACGGGTCCATCTCCTTGAGATATCCGCCAACTTCGCGCAACAGCTTCGCGCCGTCGCTATATTCCTCAAACTCCTGAACCCCCTGCCAGGTAATATTGAACGCCGCATAGCGCGCCACCAGATACCGCACAAACCGTTCCCGTTGCCGGCGCTTCGGCAATAGGTCAGCCAACTGATTCTGATCACCCGCGAGGATCAAATCGTACGTCATCCCCTGGCTGTTCATGTATGCGACCCGCCGGTCCACTTCCTGAAAATACTCCGGTGGCGGCCGGTCCGGGTCCGCGAGAACCTTCTCGGCATTCTCATCAAACCCCAGCAGCAACCCTCGCAGATGGTTGAACTTCTGCGCCGCCCGTTTGTCGACCACCCCCCGAAACGTCTCCCACGGAATCGTCGCGAACTTGTAAGACGTGTCGCCCATCCAGAAGTGCGCCGTTTCCGGCTGGTCGTAACGGAAGTAGCGCAGATTGAAAACTCGCACAAACCCCGGTGTCCGCGGCGCCGTGGCCTCGAAGCTCGCCATCTTCTTGTTGACGCTGTCCAGATTTGAAATCAGCCGGAAGTCCCAGCGCCCCTCGTCCAGCGGCGAGAACCGAATCCGCAATCGCCCGCCACCGTCCCAAAAGGCCGGTATCACGTACGTCGTACCCTTCTTGGGCGAACGAAACTCCGCCCGCAACTCGACACTCACGTAGGGGTTCGGATGGACCTCCAACTCCGCCGCCGACATCTCCAGCGAGATCTCACACGGCTCGTAGACGGGGACGCTCTCGCACACTTCGAGCGCAAAGCCAGTCATGGCGAACAGGAACAGAAGCAGCGCTATGCTCGCGGAAGGCATCAATAGCTCATCATATCCAGACCTAGCAAGCAGACTATAGGGGCATGCCGTGCCCGCGCCCCAAGCAGGCACAAAGGTACAAGGGCCGAGCTCAAGTGCCGGAAGTCAGCTAGCCGCCAATCACTTTCCGCAACGCCTCGCCCTTCGACTGCCAGGTCTTGAAAAGGATCATTACGTCCGTCGCAATACAGAAATGCTTCACACCCAGATCGAGATAGTACTTCGCCTGATCCGGCGTCTCGATCTCCGCCCGCGGGGCTATCCCGCTCTTCAGCGCCGCCGCGATCACCTTTCTCTCGAGCGCCTTGATGTCCGGCTCGAACCACTCGCCCGGCCGCCCAATACTCATCACATAATCCGCCGGGCCCCACTGCACCATGTCGATTCCCTTCACCGACAACACTTCATCCAGATCCTCGACCGCCGTCTTCTTCTCGATCATTAGGGCTACGACGACATCACGCAAAGCCTCCACGTAGGCTTGAGTACCCCCGTACAACATGTATGTAAACCGCCGCGTCCCTACACCGTGTGTGCCGCCATCCTCGGGCGTTTCCGGGCGCACCACTCGCACGCACTCTTCCGCGTCGGCCGCCGTGCGGCAATCAGCGAAGAGCACACTCTGGAATCCCGCTCCAATCGCCCGCTGCGCCAGAAAACTGCGAGGCGCCTGATCGACCTTGATCATCGACGACAACCCATGCAACTCGGCCGCGCGGCAGATGTTCTCAAGCCCATGAAGATCAAACGGCGCATATTCCGAAACGAACTCCACATAGTCGAACATCCCCGTGTGCCCGACGATCTCCGTCACCGACGGCCAACTACTATGAACATGCGTCCCAATCGTTGGTTTATCCGCCTTCAGTAACTCTCTTATCTTGTTTTTCCGCATTCTTTCCTAACCAGACTTCCATTGAAAAATAACGCCGAGCATCTCTTTCTCACGACGGTATGCCATCTCATACGCCTTAACCATCTGCTCGTACCCAAAACGATGGGTAATAAGCCGTTTCGGCTCCAACCGCCCGTCCGCCATCAACGAGAGAACATGCGCACAGGCCCGCTCGCCCGAAAAACGCTCCCCTGATACGGGATATAGGTAACCATCCTCTTCGCACACCGCAATCAGTGAGATGCCTTTGATGTAGAACAACTCCATCGCCAGCGGATTGAAATCCAGAGGCTTCTCGCCGCGCCCCGTCAGCGCCACAATCGCCACCCGCCCGTTCGGACGCACCACCTCGAGCGCCGTGCGGTAGGCCGGCCAAGGGTTCGCGGTTAGGATCACCAAATCGATCCCCGCGCCGTCCGTGAAGCGGTCGAGCTTCGCCCCCAGATCCGGGTCATTCGATGCGAAAGCCTCATGAGCCCCCATGCGGCGCGCCATGTCTAGCCGTACGGGACTATTCCCCAGACCAACGACCCGCGCCCCAAACGAAGGCCCCAAAGCCACCGCCCCCAGTCCCAAAACCCCCAGCCCCACCACCGCCACGTTCTCTCCCGGCGTGAAATGAGCCTTGCGGTAACACTTCGAGCTCAGCGCGTAGAGATGCGAGTACACCGCATCCTCCGCATCCACGCCCTCGGGAACCCTTACGATGCACTCCGATTCCCGAGCCACGTATTCAGACTGATGGGGATACCGCGACACGACCCGATCACCTACCGCAAACCGTGTCACATCCGAACCCACCCCACGCACTGTGCCAAGATTACTATCGCCCACCCAGCGAGGGAAACTCGGCGCCCCCGGCACCTGCTCCGCCCCCTCGTAATTCCCCCGATCGGTGCCGATCTTCAGCGCGCTGATCTGTGTCTCAACCCAAATCTGATCAGGCTCCAGGCGATCAGTCTCAAGCGGATGATCCTCAATCCTCAGATCACGAGGGCCGCGCAGAATTGCAATTTTCATAGGCTTTACGCCAAGCCGCGAGTAACGCGGCGGCATCCACTTTCTACAATCCCTAACCGCCGCCTGACCTCGACAGCAGCGACACCGGTTTCGGCGCCGGCAGATACTTCTTGTTCACTCGGCACATAAACGTGTTGTTCCAGGCCGCCACTTTCAACTCCGCGGCGAGCCCGAGCAGCACATGGGCTTCCGGCTCTTTCACGCCATAGTCGTTCACAAGCCACTGAATCATCTCTGTAATCGCCGCCTGAAAACCCATGTGCGTCCGACCCGGAAAAGTTCCGAACGTAACCAAATGACCCGGCTCTTCCAGCCGCGTGAGGCCGATGCGCTTGTTTTTGATGACGTCCACCGTGAACTCGGCGTCCAGCGACGTCTCCGTACCGTTGCCCAATAGTTCACCATCCCCGTGTGCCGCGTGCCCATCGCCCAGGAAGAACAAAGCACCCGGTTCAAACACATTCAAGTAAACGGTGGTGCCTTCGATGATCCCGTTGTAGTCAATATTCCCGCCATGCGGACCCGTTGGTCCCGACGTGATCGCAGTCTTGTTCGGAGGCGCCACACCCACGCAACCCACCGCCGGAATCGCCGGGAACTCCATCTTGACCTTGTCACCCAAAGGCCGCGTCGGATACGTAATCTTCTTCTCCAAATCGATGTACCACTTCAGCGCGTTCCGCCGACCCGGCTGCAACCACTCCTCCAGAAAGTTGTTGTCATAAAGCCCTTCGACGTAACCCGGCAGCAGCGCACTCGTCCCCAGTCGCACGCCGTTCCAACCCCAATCGCGATTCAGTCGCACCTTGTTGAAGTGGATAACAAGCGTATCCCCCGGCTCGGCCCCCTCGACATAAAACGGTCCTGTCAGCACGTTGTCGGCGTAGATCACCAACTTGCTGTTCTTGTCATGCCCTCGCGAATCGAGCAATGTCGTCACAACCGTATCGCCCGGCTCGACCGTCGCCACCGGCTCATGCGCAAACGAGAAAGTCGAATAGAAGCGGTCCGGAAAAACCTCGTGTGTCTCACCGAGCCCCACGCCATGTATCGTCAGCGCCAACGTTACCGCTATCAGGGATCTAAGCACTCGCATTCATCTCCTCCGTTGTGACGCATGATAACTCACGATTCCCCGGCCAGGGCCTCACCTCCCACCAACCCGGTCGCTGCGCCGTCACCTCATGTCGAACTGCAGAGAACGTGGGGAGGGAGTTCACAAGCGAGCCGGCGAGCTGTGAGCCAAAATCAAACCCACCATTGAAAGGAAACCCTCCCATGCCAGATACTACCTTACGGCCTTTGCATGTTGGGCTCGATGTTGACAAAGACCCGATCATGGCTGTGGCCGACGAGGGTGCGCCGAAGCATGGACCTTCGGCACCATCGGCAACAACGCCAGCCTCCGACGTGGCGATTCACGTTACCATGGTCGTTCTTGGCATGGCGGCCTCGCTCTTCTTCCTATTCGGGCGGGTGAGGGCCCAAGGAGAAGCCAATGGCAGCGGAATGCGCATTCGACGAACTGAAACCCGTCAAAGTCAAATGCCCGGAGTGTGGCAACAAGGCATTCGAGCCTGCACGTGGCCGATTCGGACCGATCTGGCGCTGCACAAACCGGCCACTGTGCCAGTGTCAGGTCACGTCCAAACCTACGGGCAAAATGTGCAACTACAAAGTGGACGGAACCAAATGTGGCGCCCTCATGGTGGAAGGAACCAAGACCATTCCCGACCGATGCTCACGGCGCGAGTGCCCAAACCGGAACCCTCACAAGCTTTCGAAATGAGGGGCAGTTTTAAGGGAGAGCCAAGCCTGTACGCGCGCTTAGCGCGCAAACTACCCGAGGGCGGTTGGCCGGACCTAAGCACGGCCACGGCGAACCGGGTGCTCCTCAGACTTTGAGCAGTTCCGTCACGGTCAGCAGGGCGTCTTCCGACGGGGCGCCGGAGTCGATGATGTTGCCCTTTCCCATCACGTAGTAGCGTCCGGCGAACGACCAGGCGAACTCGAGGTATTGCTCGACCAGCAGGACCCCGACGCCCATCTCGCGGGCGATGCGCTCCAGGGCGATCTCAATCTCACGGACTACGGACGGCTGGATGCCCTCGGTCGGTTCGTCGAGAAACAGCACTTTCGGCGAGCTGACCAGTGCTCGGGCAATGGCAAGCTGCTGCTGCTCGCGGTCGCGGAACTCTTCGTGCCAATTCTGCACCACCCGGATCGACGGTCTTCGCGTTCCAGAGTTCTCTGTGCCCGTTATTCCCCAACCTAGAATCCCGGGTCCTGTATGATCTAATGTCTCGCGACACGAGGCGAAAGGAGCAGGCCATGAACCCAAAGGTCCGATTCACACAGCTCGCGATTGTCGTCACGATGTGTATTTTCTCGATGCCACGAGGAGCCGCGCAGAGCCAGTCGGAGGCGTCCGCAGGCGACGAGCTCGGCATGGCGAGAGAGCTCGGCCCTGCAACCTGGGCCCGCTGCGCGGAGCACCTTTCGAGTCCCGGCGCCAAGGTGTACGAGCTTTCTCATGTCCGCTCAAACACGATGCCGCTCTCTCCTTTCGCGGGCGCCTTCGAGATCAAATACCTTCCTTCGGTTGGCCTTCCGGGAACGACGCAGGCCTACAACTGGGACGTGCTGAACGAGAACGCCAGCCCGGGACAGCAGGGCACTCAAATGGACGCCCTTGGGCATTTTGCCTCCATCGATGAAGCCTGGGACGGCACATCGCCCTCTTTCGCCGAAGGCGCGCGCTACTATGGCGGGTTCACGCAGAAGGACGTGAAACCGACACCCGAATCACCGCTCCTCAAGCTTGGCATGGAAAAAGTACCGCCGATCGTCACCACCGCGGTTCTGCTCGACGCCAAAAAACACGTGGGCGGCGGGAAGCCGATGAACGCGGGGGAAGTCGTTACCGCGCAGCACATCGAAGCGATGCTCAAGGCACAGGGGCTCGGGGAGCGAGGCATCCTTCCGGGTGACGTGGTGTTCGTGTACACCGGCTGGAGCGATCACTATCGAGATCCCGACACGGAGAAGGTCTACTACTCCAAGGCGCCTGGCTTCTCGTACGACGCGGCGAAGTATCTCGGCGAGCAACGCGTCGTCGCCGCAGGATTGGACACTCCGTTCGTTGATCCCGTCGCCGAGGGACAGCTCGCCGGAAACGCGGGCCCACCGCCTGGGACGCCGGAAGGGATGGCATTCGCCGTCCACTACTACTTTCTAACCCAAGCCGGAATCCATACCCTCGAGAACATCAACCTGAGCGAGTTAGCGCGGGACCAGGTCTCGACGTCGTGCGCGATCATCTTGCCGCTTCGAGAGAAGGGCAGCGGAGGATCGCCGATCCGTCCCGTCGCGATCGGAGTACCTGGACAATAGTCCCAAGCGACAAGAAGATCTGACTTGACCTAGACGAGTTAGCACATTGCCCTGCTGTAGCCTTGCACTTCGCGTCCTGTCAATTGTAGTTCTCAACCAGGAGAATGTCTCCTTTGTCGGTGTCGCGGTCGTAGACGAACGACGATGTGTCAGGCGAGAACGATCCGCCATGGGTGTGCCAGAATCCGCCGCCTTCGGTGAGCGGCTTTGGCGGTCCGGCGGAGCGGGGGAGGCCGCTGGGCTCTTTCGGCGGGGTCAGAGGCAACACGAAGTACTGCTGGCTGGGCAAGCCGTGTTGGGTGAGGTAGGCCACAGACGACGTGTCCGGCGCAACGTCGAGATTCCCGTACAAACCTTCGAGAAGCACGACTTCGTCCATCTTGTCCAGGTTGATGGCCCGTAGCTCGGCGCCCTCCGACCCGGCCTCGCTGCGGGTCGTACAGTACACGACCACGTTTCCTGAATCGCCGTACCAGTCGAATGAATGAACGCCCGTGAGCAGCCGTTTGGCTGCCCCACCATCTGGGCGGACGCTCCAGAGCTCCGGCCCGTTTTCGCCGACACCCACATAGCCAATCACCCTTCCCCCTGCCGACCACTGCGGCGGCCCAGGTGTGTCATGCGGAAAGACGCTGAAAGCCGGTCGAATAGCTGTGGGGCCGGGATCCAGCCACCGGCTGCTTCCGCCGTTCCCATCCATGAGCCATAACTCAGGAGATCGTGAACGAGTCGACACGAACAACAACTCGTCCGATACCGGCGACCAGTCGGGATACCGATCGTGCGCCGAGTTATCGCTCAGAGGCCTTGACTCTCCAGTCTCAAGATCAAGGTTGAACACTTCGAAGTCACCCCCGCGGTTCGAATCGAACACCAAGAACCGGCCGTCCGGCGAGAATCGGGGATTGATCTGCTGGAATTCGGAACCAATCGTCAACCTTTCGTGGGTGCCGTTATCGAGGTTGACACTGTATAGATTCAGGGTGTGACTGAACTGCGTATAGAAAAGGCCTTTGCCGGGGACGACAAGCGGATGTCGATCCCAACCCGGACCTACCGTGACCGGCTGCAGCTCGCCTGAGCCAATCGTCAGTTCCCAAAGATTCTGTGCTCCTGAGCGGTCCGACTCGAATACAATCCGATCGCCAGCGGAGGTCCACGCAGCCATCCGATTGGCGAATTCGTCCTGGACGATCGGCTGAGTCTCGCCCCCTTCGGCACGCATCGTCCACAGCCCAACGAGACCGCGGCTCGTCCCGACCTCTCGATTGAAGACGATCCGCCTCCCGTCGGGTGAGTAGGACGCGGCGGTGTGCGCTTCTCCTTCCCCAGGTTTTGAGATCTGGCTTTCCTCCAGGGAGGCCGGGTCGATCTTCCAGATCGCAGCGCGGCCCTCGCCGTCCCAGCGTGAGAACAAGAGCTCCTGCCGCCCCGACTCTGTACGCCAAGGTTGTGCGCCGATAATCCCCTCCACATGACGGTGATTCGTTCGAGCAATACGGCGCGGGACGCCGCCGGTCACGGGTACTTCGTACAGACTTCCGTCGCGGCCGGAATGAAAGACAACAAGCTCGCCGTCCGGCGAAAGCCGAGGCTGAGTGTCATCGGCCTGGTGAGTGGTAAGCCGCAGTGGCTTTCCGCCTCCTACCGGCATCACGTAGATCTCCAGATTCCCGTGGGCCATGCTCGAATAGGCAATCAAGCCCGATGCAGGAGAGGCCGAAAGGTTGAACTCCCACTCGGGCGTCGACGTGACGCGGGTGATCCTCCACGACTTCCGTTGCTCCGGGCTCTGCGACTGCTTTCCAGCCCAGAACATGACTGCCGCTGCCAGTAGGGCGAGCCCCACAGCGATCGGCCAAGCTGGCACACTCGATCGGGGCCGATCAAGGGCGGTCGACTTAGACGCAGTCCCTGATGCGAGCTTCTTCTGCAGGCTATGTAGATCAACCAAAAGGTCTTCGGCGTGTTGATACCGCTCGTCACAGTCCTTCGCCAAGGCTTTATCGACGATCCATTCCAGCTCCATCGGCAGACCCGCCCGCCGGGCCGTAACAGGTTCAGGCTCTTGATGACTGATCCCGTACAGGATCGCCTCTTGACGCTCTCCCTCAAACGGCAGGCGACCCGTCACCATCTCGTAGAGCACCACTCCCAGCGACCAAAGGTCGGTGCGGCGATCTGTCTTCTCTCCCACTGCTTGTTCGGGGGACATATACGAGGGCGTACCCAGGATGGCGGTCGTCTCGGTGAGCTTCGATCGCTCGGCGAGCTGTGCGAGGCCGAAGTCCATGATCTTGACCTGGCCCTGCGGCGTCACCATCAGGTTGGCGCTTTTGATGTCACGATGGACGATGCCCTTGTCGTGGGCGGCTTGCAGGCCTTGGGCGGTTTGGATCGCAATGTCCAGTGCTTGGTCGAGCTTGAGCGGACGGTCGGCGATCTGATCCTTCACCGTGTGGCCTTCGAGGTAGGCCATGGCGAGGAATGTCTGTCCCTCGGCCTCGTCGATTTAGTAAACCGTGCAGATGTTGGGGTGGTCGAGCTTTGCCGCCGCTTTGGCTTCGCGCTCGAAACGCTTCCGGCCCTCTTCGTCGCGCAGCAGATGAGGCGCCAGGAATTTGAGCGCCACGGGCCGATCGAGTTTCGTATCTTCGGCCTTGTAAACAACACCCATCCCACCTTCGCCGAGCTTCTCGGTGATCTTGTAGTGCGAGATGGTAGAGCCGATCACGACGGTTCAATTCTAGCGTTGCATGAACTATGACATGTTTTCGTCGCCAAGTGCTTAAGTTGGCTCGGCCTGTGTCCGGCCGAACGGCTGGACGGCGTTTCAGAGATGGGCGGTAGTTGGTGGAAAATAGGATTCTCAGTGTCCTGCCGAGAGGTCGCTGAGCGTTCTCAGCGGGTTCAACAGCCGCAGCTCCTATGGGAGCGTTACGGCAAGTACGACAAGTACGGGGTGCCCTAATTCAGTGTCCTTGGTAAACGACAGAAATAGCCTGACTCGCCACCCTATCTCCCCGAGCCCTCGCGTCAATAATCAGCCTTTCCCCAAACCCCATCACAAGCTCACAAAATATTTATCACACATAGTTTCAACCACTTAGCTCCAACCCACCCCCGCTAACCCACCACCCCAGGTGCATACTATTCACGGGCGGACGCATTCCAAACTCCTCCCCAACCACGGCCGAAGGTCTGCCTCGGCAGCGGC
>CBDBKC010000015.1:0-22973 GCA_965206655.1 Bryobacterales bacterium
TGACATAGTAATTCTTGGATTCCAGAAGGTCGAGATTGGTATCGAAGTACAGGTTAAGAATCAGCCTGAACGCGTTGACAGCGCTGAGATCCGCTGGGACAGCATCCGGGGAGACGCCCGGCAAGCAGAGGGCGGTCAGGATGCCGAACCGCTCGATGATATCCGGGCGGGAGAGTCACGAGAGCGAATAGAACCGGGTGCCGAACGACTTGGCGCTCAACTTGTGGGAGGATGGACGACTTCTGCCGCGTTAAAGTTCATGCGATACGGCTACTTAGGCCTTGGCGGGCGGGAAGCGCCGCACCCTTGGATCAATCTAGGCGACCCGGACGCTCATCCGTTCCGTTTTCGGGGAGAACCTCCAGCGTGAAGGGCAGCCCACGTTCCCGGTTCAGTCGGGCGGTGAGATCGAGGTCGAGGTTCTCGATAAGAATGCGGCGGCGTAGTCCCTTAGGGGTGATGTAGTGGAGAGTATTGCCCGAGATCCAATGTCGTTGCGAAGTTACGATGGTTTCGTCTTTTCGCGCGAGCAGGTAGAGTGCTTCTTTCACCTCGCCCGTTTCGGATTCGGAGCCGCTTAGAACCTCCACCGAGGATGGATCTTGCGGCGTGTTGTCGGGAGCCGGTTGTTCAGGGTCCGGGTCTCGCGGGCGAAGTTCGATAATCTTGGCGTCGGCCGAGGCCGGGGGGGCTGTCGGCGGAGCTGCGGGCGGAGTCGTCTCGGTGGTCGCGCCGGACTCGGTCCGGTGGTCGACGATGACGATGCGCTCCGTGTGACTCGAGTAGTCGGAATAACCGTAGCCATAGGGTAGGTAAACGACGGGGTAAGGGTGTCGGAAGCGCCCACGGCCACGGTGGCCGAAGTCGAGGCCGGCGAAACCAAAGCCGCGCACATTACCGGCATCGATCCGTGGGCGGGGATGCTGACCGCTGCTTTCGAGCGGGGGGATTGAGTTGCCGAGCGGCGGAATGGATGGACGTCCTCGGGGGACGCTGACGAACGTTCGAGAAACTGAGCCCACTCCAACGCTTGCCTTCGGCGTTGAAGCATGAGCCGGCGCCTGTGAGGCTGCCGGCGCGGGTGATGCAGGGGCTTGCGGGAAGCGCGCGTTTGCTGTGCCCGAGCCACCGATGTTGCCGCAGGGATTGAGTGTCGCTCCTCCGCCGACGTTGGCCGGGCGGCTTGTTGATCCGCGGGGAGTCCTCCCGGAACCCGCGCGTCCGCCGATGCTGCCGGGCGCGGCCGAGATACCGCCGCCTCGGCCTCCTGACCGGACACCGATACCGCCGCCGCGCCCACCGCCGCTGCCGCCAGTGCCGATGCGGGCCTGGGCGTTGAGTTGCATCGCAGCTCCGGTGACGAACAAGGTCAGAACGATTGTTGCAACTTGGCGGAGAGGCGTCATCAAGCTGTTCCGATACTAGAGTAGCGTCAAAACGGATTTGCGACAAGGCTCAATGGAGGGTGCAAGGCGGCTGGGAGCCAACGGCACGTCGCGCGAGCGCGGTCGCTCCCCTCACAAATCGTCCACCGTACAATAGGGTCACTGTGGAGCGCCGATTTGATGTTGTTGGCGTAGGGCTCAATGCCACCGACACCATCCTCACGGTGTCGCGGTTCCCCCCTCATGGCGGCAAGACGCCGTTTGTGAAGGAGGTGCTGAGCCCCGGCGGGCAGGTGGCAAGCGCTTTGGCGACCTGCCAGTCGTTGGGATTGCGAACGAAATACATTGGGTCCGTCGGCGACGACGAGCGCGGGCGGATTCAACTTGACAGTCTGAAATCGACCGGCATCGACCTGGAGCACGTTCAAATCCGTGAGGGATGCGCCAGCCAGTCGGCCTACATCGTTGTCGACGAGGAGACCGGTGAGCGGACGATCTTCTGGCGGCGCGATGACTGCCTGCGAATCGACCCCGAGCAGATCCTTGAGGACCAGATTGGGTGTGCTCGGCTTCTTCATATCGATGGCCACGACACGCCGGCCGTCGAACGCGCCGCGCGGATTGCTAAGGACGCCGGCATTGCCGTCACGGTGGATGTTGACACGATTTACAAAGGCTTCGATCGCGTCCTGCCACTTGTCGATTACCTGGTGGCATCGGCGGAGTTCCCATCCCGGTGGACGGGTGAGGAGGATCCATTCCGGGCACTGGAGCTGATCCAGGCTGAGTACAGAATGAAGGTGGCGGCGATGACGCTCGGGTCGTGGGGCGCGTTGGCCCTGCGGCAGTCCCGTTTCTACTACTCGCCGGGTTTTGTGGTGCCGTGTTTGGATACCACGGGGGCCGGCGATGTGTTTCACGGGGCCTTCTGCTACGGCCTGCTCGGGGACTATGATCTTGAGGAAAGCTTGGAATTCGCCAACGCGATGGCGGCGCTGAACTGCCGCGCTATGGGCGCACGCGGCGGAATAGCGTCTGCCCGGGAAGCGCGTGAGTTGATGGCTTCGGCTGAGCGGCGCTCCTCGCCGGCTTTCTTGTCGCGTGTCTCACAAGGCTAGCCTGCATGTTTCCAATACGTGACGACGCTCCCCGATTCGGCACTCCTGTTGTGACGTTCCTATTGATCGCGGTCAACGTCGCGGTATTCGTGTATCAGTTCTCGTTGGCGCTCGAAACACCCGCGGCGCAGCAAGCCTTCGTTGAGACGTTTGGCGCTATTCCGTTGCGGGCCGAGCATGCGCTTGCGGGGCGCTATCCGCTGCTGGCGGGGATCGGGCCGGTGTTTACTTCGACGTTCCTCCACGGCGGTTGGATGCACCTGATCGGAAACATGTGGTTTCTGTGGATCTTCGGGGACAACGTCGAGGATGAGCTGGGGCACTTTTCTTACTTGCTGTTCTATCTGGCGTGCGGGTTGTTGGCTTCCGCGGCTCACATTGTGGCGAATCCGGAGTCGACGATTCCGGCGGTGGGCGCAAGCGGCGCGATTGCCGGAGTCATGGGCGCGTACCTGGTTCGGTTTCCTCAGGCCCGCATTGTGACTTTGATTTGGGTCCTCTTCTTCATCACGACCATCGAGGTGCCCGCCGCGTTGATGCTCGTCTACTGGTTTTTCATTCAGTTTGCTAGCGGAGCGGCGGAAACGGGTACAGGGGGATCAGGAGGTGTGGCCTGGTGGGCTCATGTGGGCGGATTCCTGGCGGGCGCTGTTTTGATTTGGAGTCGGCCGCGGAGGCGGCGCTATCAACGGAAGTATCTCCACTAGCCTCCTGTTCTCCCCATGTGACGGCCAAAGCACGCAATAGGCTCGCCAAGCGGAAAAAAAAGCACGCTAACGGAACGCTAACGGGGACACCCGGCTTGGACGAGGTGAGCCGCCGCATTCGTCGGGATTGATGAGGGTTACTCTCTATTCACGGGATGGCTGTCACCTTTGTGAGGAGGTGCGGGCTCAGTTGGAGACCTTGCGGTCCGAGCACGGGTTTGCCCTGATGGAAGTCGATATTGATGCTGATGACGCACTCAAACAGCGCTACGATCACGAAGTCCCGGTTGTGATGATTGATGGCCGGGAAGCGTTCCGGCACCGCTGGAGTCCGCGCCGATTTTTGCGGGAGCTCCGCCGCGATTGATAGGGAACGGGCAAGTCGGCACCGACCGTTCTAGTTGCGGCTTCGGGTGTAGAGTTCGGCGAACTCGCGCACGCGGTCCTCGTATTTGTTGACCCGTCCGGCGGCTTCGTACTCGGCGACTTTCCCTTCGGCGTAAATGCGAAACTCAGCGTTCGCCTTCGTGCCCACCTGGGTTCGCCGGATATTCTCGCGCTGGTCCTCAAACCGACTCATGTCGGCTTCCGCGCGCTCGATTGCCCGGAAAATAGCGAAGTTGTCCCCGATCTGGCGAGGACCGACGACCACGTTGAGATCGCCTTCGAACGGCTCGGGGCCGAGTTCGCCGGCCTGGCCGAGATCGTCGATCAGGGCCGTCGAATTGAAAAGATCGCTGGTGCGGACCCGCGCCCCGAAGCGTGACGCGACCCGGCGCAACGACGCTCCGGGCTCGAGGGCTGCTTCGGCGATTTGCGCGGCCCTTTGCTGGGCGAAGTCTTGCGTTTTTTGTTCAAGTAGACTTTGTCGAACTGTATCGCTCACTTCCTCAAACTCAGCCAGTCGCATTGGTACCAAAGCGGTGACAATCCCGATCTTCGTGACGCCGTCCTGGTTGCTGGTTGCAGGGGTTCCTGGTTCGGTGGTGAAAAGTGTATTGATGAAAACTTGGTCGCCGGCGATCTGGGGAGGCGGATCGTTGATGTTAAAGGCATCGAGGGTCTGGACCTCGAAATCGTATTTGAGTCCCACGGACTCGAGATCCGAGCCGGCCTCACGGGCGGCGGCCGCGATCTCATTGATGACCTTCACGTGATCCGCTTGAGCCGTTTCGGCGCGCAAGGCTCCGAGAATCTGGCCACGCACTTCGTCGAACGGCTGGGTGCGGCCGGCTTCGCGTTCATGCACCTTGATGATGTGGTAGCCGGCGATGCTTTTGACGACTTCGCTGATCACGTCCAGCTCGAGGGCGAACGCGGCTTTCTCGAAGGCTTCGGGGTACTCGCCTTCACTGAACCACCCCAAGTCGCCGCCATTTTCCGCGTTCGCGGCGTCCTCGGAGTGCTCTTTCGCCATGGCAACGAAGTCCGCGCCGTCGCGAATTTTCTGGAGGACCTCGTTTGCTTTGGCTTCTTTCTCCGAGTTTTCCTCTTCTCCCGGCTCCAGAGTGAATAGGATATGGCTCGCGCGCGCCTGTGCCGGCAGACGGTAGCTGACCCGGTTGCGGGAGTAGTATTGCCGCAACCGTGACTCGGGAATCTCCGCCGTCGGCAGACGGGCGGCGTCGACCGTAAGGACTTTGACCGTCCGCTCTTCCGGGATCCGGTGCTGAGACTTTTCTTGTTCGTATCGAGCGCGGAGTTCCTCCGCGGTGATTCGGACCTGGGAGGTGAAGTCCTCGGGCGAAACCTTGATGAACTCGACCTTGGCCTGCTGGTTGCGGCGTCGGTAGTCCGCTAGCAATTCACTGTTGGGGACGACGATATTGCTCGTGACGAGGCGTCGGAGTCGTGTGTCTACCGCCATGGATACAGCGAGCTGCCTTTCGAACTCAGGAACCGATAATCGATAGTTTTGTCGAACGAACTGAGCGTAAGTCGCGGTGCCGACGAAGACGCCCTCGGGAAACAGCATCGGCATCTGGAATTTCAGCCAATCCGCTACTTCCTGGTCATCCGGGAATAGGCCGAACTTTTCCGCCTCCATCACGAGCACTTCTCGCTCTGTGAGGGCGTTGACGGCGCCCGCGGACGACAGAACGATGCTGTTGAGAGGCAGATCCGGGGGGACGCCCTGGCTTCGCATGTGAGTCGCGACAGTTTGAGCTGTGATGGGGCGTCCGTCCACTTCCCCGAGTACGAGCTCGACGATTTCGTCGGGGTTCGTCATCAAACCCGGGATGAGCGTGATGACCATCGATAGCGCGACGGCGCTCAGAATGCCGCCCAGCAGTAAGCGAACGACCTTCTTCTGGCTACGGAACAGGTTGAACATACTCGAATCATTATACTAGTGGCCGTTGAAGCAGATGTCCTTTTTGAAGAGCTTGACGGCGCAAGGGTTTGACGGCTCGTGAGTTGGCGAGATCGGCTGCGGGTGGTGTTGGTACGACCTCGCAATCCTCTAAATATCGGAGCGGCGGCGCGAGCGATGCTGAACTTCGGTTTCGGCGACCTGTGGCTCGTCGAACCCTATGACAAGGCATTTCGAGATGCCCGGTCGGCAGTGGGGGCGTCGGGCGTGCTGGAGGAGGCTCGTGTGACCTCGGATTTGGCTTCGGCTCTGGGCGACGCCTCACTGGTGGTGGGAACTTCCGTCATGCGGGGACGGGCGGATGGTCAGGTACGACGAATGCTGCCAGAGGGGGCGTACCCTTTGCGGACTCACCTTGAGGGCCGCAACGCCGCGCTTATATTCGGGTCGGAAAAGTTCGGATTGAGTAACGACGACTTAAGCCACTGCGACTGGATTCTGACGATTCCGACCGAAGACGGCTGTCCGTCAATGAATCTGGGCCAGGCGGTGGCGCTTTGCTGCTACGAGATTGCGCGTCGCTCAAAGGCCGTGCCGAGTCTGAAGACCCCGGCTACGGTGGGAGCGGACGAGCGCGACCGGATCATTCAGATGCTGGTTCCGATGCTGGAAGCCGGCGGATTCATTCTTTCCGAGAACCGCGATTCCCAGATGCGGAAATTGCGGCGCTGGGTGGGCCGATTGAGGTTAGCGCCGAAGGATGCGCGGACGTTTCAGGGAATGTTGCGACAGATTCAGTGGAAGCTGGATAACCCTTGAGGGGGCGCGGCTCGTGATTCGCATCTCGTATTTCGAGGCGAGAAACATAGGGTGACGGACCCAGCGCCGGCAGCAAAAAAAAAGCCCTGAGCGGATTTACATCCGCCCAGGGTGAGCAAGTTTCGCAGTTTGCTCCTACAGGGTCAGGAGCTTGATGTAACGGACGCCGGCGAGGCGGGCCAGGTCTTCCACCTGGGCGACATCGATGCGTCCGGACAGAATCTTCGCCACCTTGGGCTCTCCGATTTGCTCGAAGCCGAGCTTCTTGAGAGCCGTCAGAGTTTCCGGGGTGGCATCGGCGAGCCAGAGCTCGATCTCGACTTTGCCCGGTTGGCCCGCGGCCACGACGGAAGCAAGGTCGGCGTGGATCTTGGCGCCGAACTCTTGCGCGGCGGGTTCCGCGGAAGGGGTCGGGATGTTCGACCGCAGGACGATGTCCGGGCCACCGGCTTTTCTGCGTGACTGCCCGACCGGGCTGTCCGGTCGTTCCAGCGTCGGCGCATTCCATGCGAGCCGGTCTCCGACCAGTTTGTTTGAACGGATGCCTCGGACCATTTGCTGCCGAGCGTTACCGAGCATTTCCTCTTTCTCGCCGAACACGCCCTCATAGCTAACGCCGTCGGGCATCTCAACGGCAACTTCGATGCGGCGCGGTTTACCGCCTTCGGTGATGGTTCGCTCTTCGACGGCAACGAAGGACGTGAACTGCGTCATCAGGCGATAGTCGAGCCCGAGCTGCGTAATCTGTTCCTCAATGTCGGCCTTGGGGGCGGCGCTCTGAATGCCCGCGAAGTCCTGGCTCATCAGGTCGGCGATGCGGGTGCGCGCCCACAGAGTGGCGAGCACGTCATGCTCCTTGCCGCGCCGCGAGAACGTTACCGGGATGGTGCGCTCGAAGTTGCGCCCGGACATCTTGCCTTTGAGGCGAATCGACCCCCGAGCTTCTCCGGTGTAGCGGCCGGTCAGAACAACAGGCTTGGCGGAAAACAGATCGGGGATGCGCTTCGGGTAGACGTCCGCCACAGGAAGCCCGGCGAAATCGACGGAGATATCGGTGAGCAACGGGTTGCGGATGCGCTCGTGGAAGCGACGGGCGGCAGCCGAGCCGTCGTCCTGCAAGTTGACGAACTCCGTCTCGCCGCGGCCGTATCGCGCCATCTTCTCAAGCAGAAAACGATTCACGGAGTTGCCGATCCCGAACGAGAAGATGCGGGCGTTGGGATGTTTTTGTATCTCATCGATGATCGCCATGTCGTTACCGACATAGCCGTCGGTCATGAAGGAGACGATCCGGACGTGTTCTTGGGAATCAGATGGGTCGAGCGCGGTGCGGATGGCCGTCATCATCTCGGTTCCACCCCCGCCCCGGCGTGAGGCAAGAAACTCCTGCGCTGCTCGGATGTTCTCGTGCGTCGCGGGGACGGGCTTTGGGAACAGCACCTTGGTTTGGCCCGCGAATGTGATCAGGTTGAAAGTGTCGCGCGGATAGAGGCCGTCGATAGCGAGTTTCATCGTCTCCTTCGCCTTCTCGATGGGGAAACCGCTCATCGAACCTGATGTGTCGATGACGAAGACAAGCTCCTTGGGCGTGACGTCCTCGACCGTGAAGCGCTCCGGCGGCTGGAGAATCATCGTGAAGAAACCGCTCTTCTCGGCCTGGTGAGTCAGAATGGCATCCTCGATCTTCGAGCCGGCCACTTCGTAGCGCAGGATGAAATCTTTGTTGGGAAGCACGCTCTTCTGTTTGAGGCGGGCGACGGCGCGGCTTCGCCCGGGGCGCTCGAGCAGGATTTCGTGTGTCTTCGAAACGAAGCTGTCGATCGGAACGCCGGCGTCGACGGAAACCTCCACGGAAATATCGTGTCCCGCGCGGGTGCCCGGAGGAGTCACGGGAGGCGTGATGCGCGAGGCATCGGGGACCTGATCGGTGTCGGGCGCCCAACCTCCGCTTTGTTTTCCGATGCCGCTGCCGGGAATGTAGCGTGGCCCGACGACCATCGGGAACACGAATTCGTAAGCGCCCTCGTCGTAGGTCAAATGCTCGACGTAACTGATGACAATTTTGATCTTCTCGCCGGGCAGAATATTGGCAACGGCCTGCGTGAAGATATTGGGGCGTTCCTGATCGAGCAAAGCGGTGACATGACCCTGATTGCGGGCGTCTTCGTAAATTTTGCGGGCTTCCTCACGCCGCTTTATCTTGCCTTTCACCTCGCGTTCGCCGATGAGCATCGTCATGTCATCGACAGCGGCGTTTTGGGGTAGAGGAAAGGTGTAGACGGCTTCGATACGGTCTTCGAAGGGATTTTCGAATTCCTGAGTGACGGTTACCCGCGCGAGGAAGCCACTGATCTTGGCGTCCACATCGGTGTGTTTGAGCGGGCAAAGACCTTGCGGGTTGCCTTGATCGTCAAGGCTTATCAGCGAGCCGGCGACAGCTTCGGCGGCGCCTCCGGAGTCGCGGCGCGGAGAGGCGTCGCCGCGGCAAGATGGGAACAGAACGGCCACGACGAGGGTGGCCAGAATCGCGCACGGGGCGAGGTGACGCTTCGAATTCATGACAAGTCTCCTTAGGCCACCGTGACGCCCGGTACGACCGAACGTGCGGTGGAGTTTCCAAAGGCCTTCTGTAAGCGTTCTGCCTTGCGGATCCGTAGGGCTTGCTTTCTTGCAGGCTCTATAGGGTTGACTGCGAACACCTCGGAAATGTTCAAGGGAATTTTCCCTCGGCCTGCCGCCGGGTCTTGGGGTTCTTGTCCGCCGAATCGTCGTGAACAACTTAATTGAGAAACTAGTCACATTTATGCAAACAAACGGGTGCCGAGTAACGTCTAACCTTAGGTAGACGTCCATCCAGTCGGGGGGAGTCTTAGGAGCGGCCAAGCCGTTTCCCCGTGTCGGAGGGAACAAGCTGCGGTCTGTGTGCGTAAGTAAAGTGCCGACGCTGGGATACGAGAGAGCAGAGTGGCCGTTTTTCCACCACTGGTAGGATGACGTTATGGGTCCCCGAGTAAAAGCCTACGGAATCCTCGTGCTCTTGATCGTGTTGGGCGGGGGCGGTTACTATTGGAGCCAGTCCCACGGAGCCGGCTCGACGACCAAGGCCGCGAACAAAGGCGCCGGCAACACCCAAAAGACCGAGAAATCGGAAGCGACCGCGATCCCTGTCGAGCTGGTCGAGGCCACCTCCGGAGCGATCTCTTCGTATCTGTCATCGACATCAAACCTCAGGGCGCGGCGCAACGTCGAGGTGACGGCTCGGGTCGACGGCATCGTCGAAGAGTTGAACGTCGAGGAAGGGGACTTCGTTCGAGAAGGTCAGGCGCTCTGCACGCTTGACGACACAGACCTTCAGATCAACCTAACGCTTACGAAGCGGCAGATGGCGCAAGCCGGAGTCCAACTCGAACAGGCAAAGATCCAAGCGGAGAAGTCCGCCACCCAGATTACCAATACCAAAGCGGAACTAGAACGCAAAGAGACCGCTTTCCAAGAGCAACTTGTAAGCGAGCAGGAAGTGGCGCAACTCCGCTATCAACTCGACGAGCAGACCCACGATCAGCGCGTCGCCGGATCGCGTGTACGTGAACTCGGCCATCGAGTCCAGGAATTGGAAGCCCAGATCGAGCAGGGACAACTTGAGATTTCGCGCACCGAGATCACGGCGCCCTTCGGCGGATACATTACGGAGCGGCAAGTCGAGTTGGGACAGACCGTCCGCAACCAAGACCGTCTTTTTCAGCTGGCGGCTTTTTCTCCGCTTTACGCGGATGTCCACCTCTCCGAGCAAGAAACCGACCTGATTCGGCCCGGCCAGGCGGCCGCGGTAATGCTGGGGGTAGAAGCCCGAGATCGTGCGGAGGGCCGTGTTGTGCGTATCAGTCCGATCGTGGATGATTCCACCGGCACCGTCAAAGTGACCGTTGAGTTGCAGCCGGGCGGCCGTGAGTTTCGTCCGGGCGCTTTCGTCCGTGTGGACATCCGAACCGACACTAGGGAGAACACCGTCCTGATTCCCAAGCGCGCCATCGTGGAAGAAGACGGTGAAAGCTATATCTTCACGGCTGAGGGCGAGACGGCCCGCCGGCGCAAGGTCGGTCTCGGTTATCAGAATGACAATGAGGTCGAGATCCGCGAGGGCGTGAACGCCGGAGAAGCGGTCGTTGTCGCGGGGCAAGGCAACTTGAAAGAGGGCTCAAAGATCCGCGCCGTGGAAGGCTGAGAGGCTCTGAAAATTCAGGCAGGATGGATCTCCGCCACCGGCTGAAGCGGCGCCAACCACAACGGCGCGTTTTGTAATTGTGGCGCTTCGGGCAAGAGTCGATGCAGATCACGAAGACCGCTATCCGCCGCCCAGTGACCGTGGCGATGTTTGTCGTAGCGGTCATGCTTTTTGGCATCGTGTCGCTTCAGCGACTCCCGCTGAACCTTCTTCCCGACATCTCCTACCCATCACTGACCGTCCAGACCGAGCTGGCTGATACCGCGCCCGTGGAAATCGAGTCGTTGATCACGCGGCCGGTCGAAGAGCAGGTCGGTGTTGTTTCGGGACTACGCCGGTTGACCTCCGTTTCACGCTCGGGCCAGTCGGAAGTGGTTCTCGAGTTCGCGTGGGGCACAAACATGGACTTCGCCGCCATGGATGTGCGTGAGAAGCTCGACGGACTGACTCTTTCCGAGGATGCCGAAAAGTCCGTCGTGCTTCGGTTCGATCCCTCACACGACCCGATCATGCGAATGCAGGTGTTCGGTGATCTGAGTCTGAGTCAACTCCGCTACCTGGGCGAGAAAGAACTCAAGCAGGGTCTCGAGTCGACCGAAGGCGTCGCCGCGGTGAAAGTGCTCGGTGGCCGCGAAGAGCAGATCCTGATCCACGTGGATGAACGGCGGCTTGCCGAGCTAGGTATTCCGATTACCGAAGTAACGAATATTCTTCGTCAGGAGAACCTCAATCAGGCCAGCGGCAGCCTCTATGACCAGGACGCGCGGTACCTGGTACGAATGCTGAACGAATTCCGTGCGATCGACGAAATCCAACGCATCATTGTGCGCGACCGGGAGGGCCGTAAAGTCGTACTGGGAGACGTGGCCGACGTTAGGCGGGGAGCGAAGGACCGCGAGGTGATCGCCCGTTTCAACGGCAAGGAAAGCGTCGAGTTGGCGATCTACAAGGAAGGCGATGCCAATACGGTGACCGTTTCGCGGGACGTGCGCGCCAAGCTCGCGAACATGGGAAAGAGTCCTTCCTACCCGAAGGGTATCTCCCACGAAATTGTTTTCGATCAGGCGGGATTCATCACCGAGTCAGTGAATAACGTCAGAACGGCCGCCGTCTTCGGCGGCTTGCTCGCAACCGCCATTTTGTTTATCTTTCTGCGTGATGCGCGCAGTACGGGCATCATTGCGCTGTCGATACCGATTTCGATTATGGCGACGTTCGCGATGATGTATCAAACCGACATCACGCTTAACATCATGTCGCTGGGCGGTGTGGCGTTGGGCGTCGGCATGCTCGTCGACAACTCGATCGTCGTACTGGAATCGGTGGCGCGCCATCGGCGCGACAGCGTGAGCTTGGCGGACGCCGCCTACCGCGGGACTCGGGAAGTCGGCATGGCCGTTACGGCGTCGACGCTGACCACGGTGGCCGTATTCCTACCCCTGGTTTTCGTGGAGGGAATCGCCGGGCAGCTCTTCAAGGACCAGGCGCTGACCATTACCTATTCGTTGCTGGCGTCGCTGCTCGTGGCGTTAACTTTTATTCCGATGGTGCTCGGTTTTCGTGTGAACTAGGAGCTGGAAGCTCAACCGGACGATCAACCGCCGGAAGACTCCGGGGAGCCCGCGACTCAACCTGCAACCGGGGTCGCGCTGATCTACCGCGACTTATTGGCCGTGGGGCGTGGCGCGGTGTGGGCGATCTTCTCCGCCGCCATTCCGGCGGTCGTTTGGGCGATTCGGTTCGTCCTAGCCGAGATCGCGCGCTTGCTATTGCGGATCCTCTCGCCTTTTCTGAATCTGTTCCAGCGCGGCTTCGATGCGGTTGAACGGACCTATCCGCGTATTCTCGAATCGTCGCTCAACAGCAAGCCGCTTGTGTTCGCAGCGGTTCTCGGGCTGGTCGTCCTGTCCGTCCTGCTCTACGGCCAACTCGGCGGTGAGCTGATCCCCCCCCTTTCCCAGGGAGAGTTTTCGTTCGAGATTCGGTTTCCAGAAGGAACGCCGCTCGAAGCGACCGACCGTGCATTCCAAACCATTGAGAAGGATGTGGGAGAGATCGAAGGCGTCCAAACTGTATTCTCGAGTGTGGGTGGCAGCAACGAGAACCAGTTCAGCCAGAGCGCGCTCGAAGAGAACGTCGGGCAGGTCTTCGTGCTGATGAAAGATCGCCGGGATCGCCAAGCGGAACAACGGGCCATTGGGCGGGTGCGAAAGGCGCTGGCGCGACATCCCGACGGGACCTACACCTTCCAGCGGCCTACGTTGTTCAGCTTCAAAACTCCCATTGAGATTGAGGTATACGCTTTCGATATTGAGGAGCAGCGGCAAGCCGCGAATCAAGTCGTGGCACGGATGGAGCGCATCGCCGGACTCAGCGACATTCAATCAACGACCAAGCTCGGCAGCCCCGAGATTCAGATTCGTTTTGATCGGGCGCGACTGGCCCGCTTGGGGCTCGATGAAACCCGGATCGGCGAGGTTCTCCGGAACAAGATTCGTGGCGAGGTCGCGTCGCGCTACCGCGAGGATGAGAAGCAGATCGAGATCCTCGTGCGCGCCGGCGAGGAAGATCGCGACACGATCGCCGACCTGCGCAACCTTGTCATCAACGATCGAGGGAACAACAACACCTCCGGCGCATCCGGACAGAACACGCAGCGGGGAGAACAAAGCGGATCGGAAGGTTCGGCTACCACGAACACGAGCGCCGGCCAAAACACCAATCAGAATCCACGGAACCAGTTGCAAGCGGTGAACGAGAACCAGCAGAACAACCAGCCCGCGCCGGTACCGATACGCTTGGGAGCGGTTGCCGACATAAAGATCGCGCGCGGACCCGGGGAAGTACGGCGCATTCGCTCGCAACGGGCGGCCGTTGTCTCGGCGAACCTGACGGACCGGGATTTGGCTAGCGTCTCAAGCGAGATTCGCGCCGAGCTGCGGGAACTGAGGGCCGAACTGTCCGTTAATACGGTTGTTGGCCTGGCGGGACAGAATGAGGAGGCCGAGGAGTCTTTCCGAAGCCTGCAATTCGCGCTGGCGTTGGCCGTCTTTCTGGTGTACCTCGTCATGGCATCCCAGTTTGAATCGTTGACCCATCCGTTCGTGATTCTGTTTACCGTGCCGCTCGCCTTGGTCGGTGTCGTGTTGTCGCTCTTCGTGACGCAAACGTCCATGAGCGTGCTGGTATTCCTCGGTGTCATTGTGCTGGCGGGCATCGTGGTCAACAACGCGATCGTTCTTGTGGACTATACGAACCAGCTCCGCCGCAACGGTGTCGCGAAGCGCGAGGCGATTCTCAGGGCGGGGCAGGTTCGGCTGCGACCGATCGTGATGACCACTCTGACGACCGTGCTTGGCCTGTTTCCGATGGCGCTCGGCTGGGGTGAGGGGTCGGAGCTTCGGGCGCCGATGGCTGTGGCCGTGATGGGTGGACTCGTGTTTTCGACGTTATTGACGCTCGTTCTCATACCTGTCGTATACGAAATTGTAGACCGTGGCATCCCGGCGACCGCCGAGCTGGACGACGATGACGAGCAAATCGAAATCGAACCTCGGATCGAACAGTCTTGGGGCCCCCTGGGTGAAGATAGCCGCTGAGGTTCTCGATTGGACCGGAAGATGAATTCGCAAGATCAAGATCGGCCGCGGTCGCGAACGCCCTCCGCGCTGAGCGCCGCGGCCGGAAACCGCTTGGCGGACTTCTCTGTCCGCTATCCGGTCTCGATCTGCATGGCCTTCGTGCTGCTTCTCGCTTTGGGAATCATCTCTGTTTTCAAGATTCCGCTGGTTCTCATGCCGAGTATCGAAGGCCCCTTCCTGAACGTCAACGTTCGACAACCGAACAGCACGCCGCTCCAAAACCTTGAATCGATTACTAAGCCACTCGAGGAAGCGCTTGCGACCATCCCCGGGGTGCAACGATCGCAGTCCTACGCGTCGACTGGGAGTGGCAGCGTCGAGTTGAATTTCGACTGGGGCCAGGATGTCGGCATGGTCCGGAACGAGGTTCGCGACAAGGTCGACCAGATCCGAGATGAACTTCCGCCCAACGTCGAGAGCATCGGGATTTGGAATTGGAACTCCGAGCAAAACCCGATCCTGTACGGTTCGTTCTCTTCCGAACGAGACTTGCGGCATTCGGCGGACTTCCTGGATTTGAAGGTTAAGAAGCCGTTGGAACGGGTGCCGGGCGTCGCCGAAGTGCAGCTTTGGGGCGTCGGCCGGCGAGAGGTCAACATCGACTTACGGCTGGATGACATCAAGCGGTACCGGGTCGACGTGGCCCAGGTATTCCGAAAACTCGACGGCATCAATATCAACCGATCACTCGGCCGTGTTGTGGATGGCGAGGTTGAGTACAGTGCGCTGACACAGGGTACGCTTACCTCGCTAACCGACATCGAGACCATTCCGGTGAATGACCGCGGACTGTTGCTGCGAGACATCGCGGACATCGTCTACGAGGCCCCGCCGCGCTCGTCGGGCAGCCGCCTCAACGGAAACGACGCCCTGGGTTTCATGGTGCGGAAGACGTCCGAGGCGAACGTCGTCGATACGGTCAACGGCGTCATCGGGACGATCGATGGTTTGCGGGACGATCCCACGATGGGCGATATCAGGCTGTTCTTGTGGTTCAACCAGGGGAAGGAGATCACTAATTCACTTTCCGGTCTGCTGAATTCGGGAATTGTGGGCGCGGTACTTGCCGTCGTAGTGCTTGTTTTCTTCCTGCGTAGACTGGATGCATCGCTGATCATCGCGCTGTCGATTCCGTTCTCGATCATTTCGGCGATCGGCTTTCTGTACTTCACCGGCAAGAGCCTCAATGCCCTCACGATGTTGGGGTTGATGCTCGCGACGGGTATGTTGGTCGACAACGCGGTCGTGGTTCTCGAGTCGATCTACCAGAAGCTTGAGAAGGGCATGGACCGCGTGGTCGCCGCCCGCGTGGGGACGCAGGAAGTAATCACGGCGGTGATTGCCGCGACACTGACGTCGGTGATTATCTTCGTTCCGCTTGTCTTCGGACAGAAGTCGGAGTTCTCCACTTACCTCGGCCATGCCGGAACGTCGATCATCTTCGCTTTGCTGTGTTCTCTTTTCATTTCTCTCACCTTAATTCCGCTCACGATGGCCAAGTTCCTGCGGGTGGACGTAAAGTCTCGCCCGAGATGGTATGCGTGGATGGCACGTCGAATGCGGGTGTTCTCGCGCCGGCCCGAAACAGCGTCGATCGCGCAACGGGACGCCGTCCGCGTGAGCTCCGAGAACGAGAGAAGGTCGAACCCGATTATCGACGGCTATGTGTGGCTCGTCTCCTGGCCGTTGGCGCATCGCACCTTATCGGGCCTGATCCTGGCGCCGGCGATGATCGCCGGGTCGAGTTGGCTGCTGATGAACAAGGTTCCGAACATGACCCCCGAGGCGCTCAGTATTCGGGATGTCCAGGTTCGCTACAAGTTCACTGAGAACTTCCATTACGCGAAGATCGTGACTGACTACGTTATCCCCGTGGAAGAGGTTCTCATGCAGAATCGGGAGCGCTGGAAGATCAAGGACATTCGTACGGAATACGACAACAATCGTGCCTCGACGCGGATCTTCTTCGATTCCGAGCGCATCACCCACGACGAACTGCAGGGGTTGCGCGACGAGATCGAAGAGGAGCTGCCCGAGATCCCCGGGTCGGAAATCACCCTAGGCAGTCAACGAGGGGAAGACCGCACTGGCTTCAGCGCGAACCTATTCGGTGATGACCCCGAGACTCTGGAGAGACTCGCTCTTGAGGTCAAGGAGAAACTCTTGGCTCGGCCCGGATTCTCACGCGTCAGTCCCAGGGTTGACAACGCGGAGGAAGAGGTGCAGATTCGGCTTCGCCGAGAACTGGCGCGGCAGTACGGCGTCTCTCCACAGTCGGTGTCGGAGGCGCTCGGCATCGTGCTTCAGGGTCGGCAGATCCGCGGGTTCCGTACTCCGGAGGGCGAAGTCGATGTCCTTGTGCAACTGCGTCAGGAGGATCGGGAAGACCTGGACGACCTGAAATCGATGACCGTGGGCGCCGGAGCTGACGGCGAGCCGATTCTGCTTACGCAGGTCGCGGATTTGCGGATTGAGAAAGTGCCGGGCCGCATCCGCCGCGAAGGGCGGCGCACGAGCTTGTCATTGTGGGCCGAGTACAAAGGCGGACAGCGCGACGTAGGCAAGGCCGCCATGACGGAAGTGATGAACTTGCTGGATTATCCTCCGGGATACGGCTGGAGTTACAGCTTCTGGACGAACCAATTCGACAACGATCGGCAAGACTTTTGGTGGGACATCGGACTGGCGCTGTTCATGGTGTACTTCGTAATGGCATCGTTGTTCGAGTCTTTGTCGCACCCCTTCGCGATCATGGTTTCATTGCCCTTTGCTCTAGTAGGGGTAGCGGTCTTTTTGTACTTGACCAATACTCCCTTCAACATGATGGCTTGGATCGGATCGATGGTCTTGATAGGGATCGTTGTCAACAACGGCATCGTCTTGATCGATCACATCAACAACCTCAGGCGCAAAGGCATGGCGCGGCCCGATGCGATTCGCGAGGGCTGCCGGGAACGCTTCCGTCCCATCGTGATGACGGCCACGACGACGATCGTCGGGCTTGTGCCGCTGGCTTGGGGCGACAGCGGAATGGTGGGAATGAAGTACTTTCCGTTGGCGCGGACGGTGATGGGTGGTTTGCTCGCGTCAACCATACTGACGCTGATCGTCCTGCCGACCTACTACACCCTGTTTGATGATTTCGGGCAGTGGCTGAACCGGGTTTGGCGAACGACGAAACCGGCGGGGCAGTTCCGGCTTGGCGCGAAGCCGGTTTGGCGCTGATGTGGACTCAGCCCTGCGCCCCGTTTCTGTTCCCTTGGTGGCGGATCCAATCGTCCATCATCTTGATGAGGGCGCTGAGCCTTTCGTCGGTCGCTTGACTGCGTTCCTCGTACCTTTCGTGGGCAAGACGGCTTTGCTCCTCGGTACGGCGTAACTCCTCTTCGGTGCGCGCCTGCGCTTCAGAAACGTCTCCGACGATGTCCGCGAGGTTGCTTACGTTCTCGGTGAGTTTGACCAGTGCCGTGGTCAAGTCTTCCTGCCTCTCAGCCAGGTCGCTCTGTTTCTGAGTCAGCTCGGCCATGCGCGCCTCGTGGCCGCTTTGCATTTGCAGGATGAACTCGATGGTTTTCTCGATGTCCACGCGCCTCTAGTTTATCATTGGACTTTGATTTCTTCTGTAGATACGAACGGTCCTTCACTCTTTCCGCGCAAGCCATCTTGCGGAGAGCTACTTCGTCAGCGAACGGTAGATCTGCATCGTCTCATGAGCGGCCTTCATCCAACTAAATTCGCTTTCGCGCTGTAGGCCCGCTTCGATCAGGCGGCGGCGGACGGCGCCCGCCTCCAGCGCTTCTTCGATGGCGATGCGGAGTTCATGCGGATCCTCCGGGTTCACTAAAAGTGCCGCGTCGCCGGCGACTTCCGCCAGCGCGGCACGGTTCGAGGTGACGACCGGCAGTCCCGCCGACATCGCTTCCAGGACCGGAAGCCCGAAACCTTCATCCAGGGAAGGGAAGGCCAGCACGGAAGCCGACCGATACAGGCGTTCGAGCATCGGACGATCCGCATACCCGATGCGGCGAATTCGGGGTGCCGACGAACTCTGTTCGATCCGATACAGAATGCGGTCGGCGCCGTATCCGTTGGCTCCCGCGAGGACGAGTCGCGTCGGGCCTTCGATGCGTTCGAAGGCTTCGACGAGGCACTCGATGTTCTTACGCTTCTGGATCGCGCCGACGTGCAGGATGAAGGGGGCTTCCAGATCATGCCTGTGGCGAAACTCCTGGAGTTCCTCGACGGCGATCGTGGGGATGCGCTCGACCCCGTGGTGGACGACAGAGATGCGGCCGCGCGGAACGAAGAGCAGTTTGGCCACCTGCTCGGCGGTGTAGTGAGAGACCGCGATGATGTGGTCGGAGCGCGCGGCCGCGTCTTCGGCAAACAGGGTAAAGCGGCGGCGGAACGCCGGAGTCGAATAGTCGGCGGTCATGACGAACAAGTCGTGAAAGGTGGTGACCGCGCGTCGAAACTTGGCTGCGGGTAGTCTTTGGTTGAGCCCGTGGAAAAGGTCCACCCGCCGGCGGATGAGCGAGGTTGTGAAGTCCTCTAGAAGATGCCGCGACATGTTGTCGCCCCAGCGCGGCGAGGTCAGGGCTCGCAACAAACGGTTGGTGCGATAGCAGAGCAGAAACCGATCATCGGGTGCGTAGTCGGCGAGGGCTCGGATGAGATTCGAGCAATAGGCGGCGACTCCGGTGGGCGAGGAGTCCGCGCTGTAAGTAGCGTCGAGGCCGATTTTCACGGCAGTCGCTCGCGTACTCGTTCGAGGACCTTATCGGGTGTGTCCGCGACGTCGACTGGGACGACCGCCGCGGGTCGGGGCCCCCAGGGACGCCAGCGCTCGATCATCCTCGGTGAGGTTGCGCCGGCGAAGATGTCAATACCCGGTACGCCGAGGGCGGCGGCAAGGTGTCCGCCGGCTGAATCGTACCCAACATAGAGATCCGAAACCGCGATCAGACCGCCGAAACCGCTCAGGCTGCCTCGCCAGACATTGAGGTCGGCGATGACCTTGTTGCTGTGCCCTATCCGAACTACGCTCTTGCCGCGCATTTCGATCTTTTCGACCAACCTCGACGTGCGAGTGAGTTCATCCTCCCCCGCGCCCTGGTCGAGAATGACGGCGTAGCCTTCGCCCGACAGTAGCCTGAGAAGTTCTGATTCGAAGGGGTCACGAACTCGCTTGGCGTCGTTTTCGCCCACACCCAGGTTCACCGCGGCTAGGCGGCGGCCCGCGGCGGCGTCGCGGAGTTGTCGGCCGCGCAGCTTATCTTCAGCGGAAAGGCTGACGTAGGGAAGGCTACGCTGAGCTTCAGCGCCGAAAACTCTCTGAAGCCAGCCCGCCGTCAAGTCGCCGAGGGCTTTCGCGCCGCGAAACTCGAAGGAGCGGCTTTCGAAGAAGAAGTAGCGGGAATCATCGGGGACGAGAGGGAGTACTCCGAGCTGGGTCAGGCGCGAGTCCGGGTCGACAACTAGGTAATCCTGGGGGCGAAGATCCGCCGTCTCTTGACGAATGGTTTCCACAAGCGCGGGCCAAGCGTTCAGGCGATTGAGCAGTGAACCTTCGCGCTGATAGGGAACCTCGCGCAACCGAATCCGCGAATCGGAAGCAAAGAAAGCCCCGGCCTTGGGTCCACCTAAAAGGACTACCTCGGCGTTGGGGAAGGTTCTCTTCATTCCGTCGAGGACCACGCTGGTGACAGCGACGTCCGCTCCGAGCGTAACGCGGGAAAGAACCAGGGCCTTTTGTACGTTCCCGCGATCGGCAATGTCGAAGGCGGCCGGGCCGCGAACCTGTTGCGCGCGCCGGAGCAATGCCTGTTCGGTGTCGAGGCCGAATCCTCGGAGTTGCCGGTCGAAGCGATCGAGGCTCGGATGCTGTCGGCAGGCGGTGACCAACCTGCCAAAAACGTGGACATAGAGCTCGCAGAATCCCGGTTCGAACCGATCCGCCAGAGTCTCTACGACGTTTGCGAACAACTCCCGCGATGCCGGCTTCGCGACCTCCGGATTCGCGGCCAGCGCCAGTGAGGCAAGTTCGTCGACGGCCTTCTCGAACGCATCACCTGGCGGCGCGGAGAAGCGCACAATTTCATCCGCCAGCGCCCGAGCGCGCTCCTCTGCCTGAATCACACTCACGCTATCCAGCATGAGGGATAGGAGGCCGGAGCTTCAAGCTGCCTCCGGCCGGCACTTCGGCCCATTGGCTCAGGAACTTCTTGCAACACAACGTTCGAACCAATCCAGCCGGCCTAGAAGGGCAGCCGCCCTTGAGGGTCGCCGAAACCCCTCTCCTGATCTTCGTATTTCTTCAGCTTGCGCCGGATGGTCGCCTTGCTGATGCCGAGAACCGTGGCGGCGTGCGTGATATCTCCCTTGGCGGAATCGACGGCGTGCATGATGTGACGCCGCTCGAGTTCTTCGAGAGGCAGAATGTCAGCGGAGTGTCCGTTCGCGGCGGCGCCTCTTTTCATGGCGTTGCGAAGGTTTGTCGGCAGGTCTGTGGTTTCCACCACCGGGTTCGAATTCAAAACAACGATCTGCCGAATCGTTTTCTCCAATTCGCGCACATTGCCAGGCCAGGAATACTCGATGAGTCGCCGCTCGACGGCCTCGGAAAGGCTCACCGGATTCAACGAGTGTTTGGCGATGAAGTGATGAGCAAGAGGTAGGATGTCCGCCCGGCGGTCCCGCAGGGCGGGAACGCGGATCGTGATGACCTTGAGCCGATAATACAGATCCTCGCGGAACTCGCCCTCCTGGACGGCAGCTTCCAAGTTTCGATTGGTAGCGGCAACGACGCGAACGTTGACCCGAATCGGCTCTGTCGCGCCAATCGGGCGGATCTCTCCTTCCTGAAGGAGCCGCAGAAGTTTTGCCTGGGTCTCCGGGTTGAGCTCGCCGATCTCATCGAGAAAGAGTGTTCCGCCGACAGCAGCCCGCACGAGACCCAGCTTGTTGTCGATGGCGCCGGTGAACGCACCCTTGACGTGGCCGAATAATTCGCTTTCCATCAGCGAGCCGACCAGGGTCGCGGAATCGACGGGCACAAGTTTCCTGCCCGCCAGCGGAGAGACTTCGTGGACGGCGCGCGCGACGAGCTCCTTCCCCGTGCCGCTCTCGCCTGTAATCAGGACGGGCGAAGTGTCATTGCTCAGTTTTCTAATGATTCGCAGGACGCCTTGCAGTTGCGGCGAATCGCCGATCAGGCCGTGTGCAGGTACATCGCCCTCGAAAGAGCTATGGTCAATCACGGAAAAGAACGCTATTTAGACGAAAACATTATAAACAATCCAGGAAAACCCCTGTCGATGTTGTCGTGACGAAGCCGTTCACGTTGTCAGCCTGGAGTCGAGCTAGCCACTCGTTCGCGGTGTAAGAGTCCGGAGCCGAGCCGACAACGACGTTGTACAAGTCTCCTCGCGGTCCCTGCTGGCGGAAGATGCGGGCGCCGCCATAGGCCTCGTTCATCTTGGCCTGTGTGCGCTCGGCATTCTCCAATTTCCGAAAAGCCCCCACCTGGACTCCGTAGGCGGTGTCGCCGCCGCACCCCGCCGGCTCGTCTTGTTGCGGGGCGCTCAGTGACGGCGCTGCCTCCTCAGGCTGCTTGGAATGTGCGGCGGTGCGGCCGGGAAGCACGGCGCCCGGGAGGCCGACCACTTCCAGGCGCACGCGCGCCGTGCCGGGACCGATCACCTCGATCTGCTCCGCCGCCGCGCGGGACAGGTCGATGATGCGGTTTTTCACGAAGGGGCCGCGGTCATTGATACGAACGTCGGTGTGGAGTCCGTTGCTCAGATTGGTCACGCGGACTCGGGTGCCGAAAGGCAATCGCAGGTGCGCCGCCGTCATCTGGTTCATGTCATAGATCTCGCCGCTGCTGGCGCGGCGCCCGTGATAAGGATGTCCGTACCAGCTCGCCTGCCCGGTTTCTCTCGCGCCCATCACGGCCGGGATAGGCGGCGGGATGCGGACCTTGGGTTTGCGGCGGCAGGCCGCGGCGAGAACCGGCAGCGCCAGCACGGCGCGGCGAGTCCAAACAGACCGCGGTGTCGTCTCGGGACTGCGTTGTGATACGATGCCGCGTCTGGGTATCGGGAACGCGGCAGGTTGATCGGTCGCCTTGGGCGGCACGCCTACAGTTGTACCAGAGCTTGCCGTTTGGCTTCCAAACGACGCCATATTCATGTCGAAAATTCCGGCGGAAGAAAATCAAAATTCACAGGGGAACCTGTTCCTTGCGTTGAGCGGAGCCGCGCTGCTTGCCGCCGTGATTGGTTGGGCGACGGACAACATCTCGCTGCTCGGGCCCGGGGTCGTCGGGATGCTCTGCTTCCTGGCGATTCACTTCCAACGGCATCCGGTGCTGAAGACATTCGCCTTCACTTTCTGGGTGTTCGCCTTCTTCATCGGTGCATTGTTCTACCCGGATGTATTTCTGACCTGGGGCAGCTTTAAGCAGAGCCGGCTGATCGTTCCCCTGATTCAGCTCATCATGTTTGGCATGGGCGCCACCCTGAGCCTCGCTGATTTCGGCCGCGCCTTGCGGATGCCGAGAGCGGTAGGGATCGGGATGGCGCTGCAGTTTACCGTGATGCCGCTTGCCGGCTGGGCGATTGCCCACGCCTTCGGCTTCGACCCGGAGGTCGCCACGGGCATTATTCTGATCGGCTCGTGTTCCGGGGGCGTCGCTTCGAATGTGATGGCCTATCTGGCGCGAGGCAACGTTGCTCTCTCGGTAACGATGACAGCGTGCTCGACG
>CBDBKC010000016.1:0-21697 GCA_965206655.1 Bryobacterales bacterium
GCACCGCCAAACGCCTTCGCGAAATGGCCGCCATCTGCGGGGACCACGGCATGCGGCTGGGACTCGAGTACATCGGCACCGATACCCTGTTGCTTCGCGGGAGATATCCGTTCATCCACACGATGGCCGAAACCAAAGAGCTGATCGCCGCAACCGGCATGACCAACATCGGCTTCGTAATGGATAGCTGGCACTGGTGGACGGCCGGGGACAGCGTCGACGACATCCTCAGCTTGACCAATGCCGACGTCGTTTCCTGCGACGTCAACGACGCCCCGACAGGCCGCACCATGATCGAGCAGATGGACAACCAACGCGAGTTACCGGCGGCGACGGGCGTGATCCCGATCAAGGACTTTCTCGACGCTCTGGTGAAAATCGGCTACGACGGCCCTGTACGCGCCGAGCCATTCAACAAGACGCTCAATGAGATGAACGACGAAGAAGCGTCGGCCAAGACGGTCGAATCCATCAAGAAGGCCTTCGCGCTCATCGGGTAGACCGCCTTGGGCCCGTTCATCATCCTCGGCTGCGGCTACACTGGCCGCCGAGTCGCACGCCGCTTATTGGACGCCGGGTTTCGCGTCGCGGCTACCGCGCGCTCCCTCGAGCCTCTGCGGGAATTAATCGAGCTAGGTCTTCAAGCGCACAAGTTTGACGCCGGAAATCCCGAGAGCCTGGCAAGCGTCGTTTCCGACGGCTCAAGCGTCCTCCATTCGATCCCAACGCTAGTGGGCGACGACGGTCCCTACGAAGCCACCGCCGATATCGTCAGCGTTCTCGGCGACAGACCACGACGGTTCGTGTACCTGTCGACGACCGGCGTATACGGACCGACCTCAATCGTCAACGAAACTACTCCGATCAACCCGCGGACTCAACGAACACGCCTCCGCGCCGCCGCCGAGCAAGCCGTCGCCTCAGGCCCATGGGAATCGCTAATCCTCCGGCCGGCGGCCATCTACGGTCCAGGCCGAGGAGTCCAAGTCGCTCTTCCGGCCGGCAAGTATCGACTTCTGGGGGACGGCTCGAACTACGTCTCGAGGATCCATGTCGACGACCTCGCGGCGATCACCGCGGCGGCGCTGATGTCCGACCTCACCGGCGCCTACCCGGTGGCTGACGACCACGCATGTACTTCCGTCGAGATCGCGGAGTGGGTCGGAAGACTCCTTGACGCGCCGGTGATCACGGGTGAAGCGCCCGAAACTTTGAGCGAAACCCGCCGCCCAGGTCGCCAAGTCGACGGCCGCCAAGTCGACGGCCGCGCGATCCGTAGACTGCTCAATGTCACGCTCGAGTACCCCTCCTACCACTCGGGCATCCCCGCATCGCTTGCCTGAAATGTTAGATTGAGGTCGGAGGAATGGCCGAGCGGTTGAAGGCGGCGGTCTTGAAAACCGTTGGGGTCTAACGGCTCCCGGGGGTTCGAATCCCTCTTCCTCCGCCATTGTTATTAAATAACTGTATTGTTTTGAGCGATGTATGTAGGCGTGTGCAGAATGGGTCTTACTTTCAGTCTTACCCTTGGAGAGTGGTCAAATCCCCGCCTGACCCGGTTTCGTAGCCAGAGCGCTTAACAAGCGCGGTCAGGACTCCGCACGGTGTCTGGCGTGCTTTTGCGTTTCGTTGTGTGCTGCGAGGTGCCGATCCGCAGGGGCCGCCTTCGCCTAGTAGATGGTGTGCTTAGCTCACGTCAGCCAAACGCCCGACCGGATAAACCAGTCATCCGGGTAGGCCGCGAGCGCCAACGCATCCGCCAAATCCGGCGACTTGATTCCACGTTTGCGCATCGAATCTTTGGACTCCATTCTGAGGCGACTCCGGCTGTCCTGCAGCATCATCGGCGCACTGAGCTGCTCAAACAGGGCGGGATCGCGAGGGATCTTCAGCTCCTCCCGCCGGAGCTTCTCCCCAAGGCTCCACCACATCTCCGTTCGAATATCCGCAAATCGTTCCTCGCAGAAGGGCTTGCTTGCGAAGTTGAACCCGAGTACTTCACAGCGAAACAGAGCCCGCGAAACGCTTGGACCTTCTGCGAGTTCGCTGAGCCGATCAGTTACGCCGCCACCGACACCTGTGTCGTCGATTCGGATGGCGCGAGCTTCGTACTGATCAATCAGCTGCACGGCTCGACCGACCGTGGCCATTAGGTTCGGCTGCCGGCTAGTTTCGATCTCAACGACTGCATTGCCGCGCACCATCGCGAAAACCGTCTTGTCGCCCTTGACCGACCTGGCGACATCTAAACCAATGAAGACCTGATCGACTTCGGACGTCTTGACGTCGAGGTCCGAGCATCGCTCGAGCCAGTCAGCGTAGATGAAGCCCTCGCCGCCGGCGTCGAGGAATTCGCACAGGTACTCCTGACGAAACCAGGCGTCCCCCATCGACTCGCGTTCCTGATCGAGGATTTCCTCGCTCAGGCGTGGGCAGTCGTGTGCGGTGATTCGAACCTTGTTCCAGTAGCCCGAATTTCGCCCACTCGTTGTAGAACCAGCCCTTTCGTCCCCAAGGCGTAGACAGAGCAACTAGCCGCCCGCCAGAGACAGCGATCATAGGTCGAACCGAGTAGTAGAGTTCATCCTCGACGCGAGCAGCTTCGTCGATGATCAAAAGTGCGGATTCCGGGCAAGGTGTGCGAGTGGAGTTCACCAAATCGCGAGCCCGTCGCTCGAACGACAACGCCTTGGTGGAAACCAAGAACGGCGCCGTCGTTCGCAAGTGGCTGGGCTATCAGTTCTTGCCTTCTGAGGCGACCCAATCGGTCGAGCGTTTCTATCGCGAATTCCTCAACCCCTATCTGACCTTTCACCGCCCCTGCCCCGGCGAGAAGACGGCCGCGCAGACCGTAAGACTTCTCCGCGTACTGGATCAGACGTCGAAGAACGTCACTCCTCCCGATTCTGGAGCCGCTTCCACTCGCGCTGGGAAACCTCTTCGAGCAGCCGCTCGAGCTGCTGATAGTCGGCTACGGCCTGCCGCACGCGATGCTCCCAGCTGCGCGGCACGAACAGCTGTTGCACCTTCCCCTGGCGCGAGCGCACCAAATACAGCGAGGCATGCAGTTGCCCGCGCGCACAGCGACAGTTGGGCTTGCCGCAGACGCGTTCGCGCGGAGCCAAGGTGCCATGCAATTCCCCAAGACGAATGCGAATCTGCTCGAACCGCCGGCCCTACCCCAAACACCTGCTAAATCAGTGGTTTCAGGCCCTCTGGGGAATTGGATACGGAACCGCTGTGGCTCCCATATTATCATTGACCGATGATCGATTTTATGCTAAAATTTGATCGCGTCTACATCTAGATCGTTGTAGCCAGCGAGGGTCGTAGAGTTTCTCGGCGCAACGGTGTGCAGGCGATTGAAGAAGGGGGGTTAACTTAATGTACGGTTTCAAGACACGTTCGCTCGTGGGCGGGGCCGCCCTTCTGCTCGCGACATCTTCCCTGCCGGCTCAAGGAGTCGGCACGATTCACGGCACGGTCACCGATCCAAGTGGAGCGGCGATACCGGGCGTCGCGGTGGAGGCGACTCTGGTCGAGCGCGGCCTGTCCCGAACTGCCGAAACCAATGTTCAGGGCGACTTCGTGCTGCCGTTGCTGCCGATTGGCGGCTACAGCGTCCGCGTGGAGGGAGACGGCTTCAAGTCCTTCGTTCGTGACGATATCACGCTGACCGCGAGTGAGAACGTGCGGGTTGACGCCAAACTCGAAATCGGCAGTGTCACCGAGGAGATTACCGTGACGGCTCAAGGGCCGCAGGTTGACAGCCGTTCGTCCCAGGTAGGCACGCTAATCGACGACCGCCGGGTTGTTGAACTTCCGATCAACGGCCGCAACATCGTGAACCTGGCAGTTCTGCTGCCCGGCGTCTCCAACGTGAGAGCCCCGCAGACTTTCACCGGAGACCGCAGCGGCCCCACCCTCTCGGTATCGGGGGCTCGCACCAATCAGAACCTATTTCTGCTCGACGGCGCGCACAACAACGCGCTGTTTCGTAACACGGGCCTGTACAATCCTCCGCCTGACGCGCTACAGGAAGTCAAGGTTCTGACGAATGCCTTCAGTGCTGAGTATGGGCGCAACGCCGGCGCGATCTTCAATATGGTCACTCGTTCCGGGTCAAACGACTACCATGGCTCCCTGTGGGAGTTTCTTCGCAACGACTCGCTCAACGCCCGCAACTTCTTTGCCGGGTCCGAGATCCCGAAGCTGATTCAGAACCAGTTCGGTGCGGCCGTTGGAGGTCCGATCATCGAGAACCGACTGTTCTTCTTCGGCTCCTACGAGGGACTGAGAATCCGGCCGGACGCGCTATCCGCGAGCGCTTTCACCCTCACCGAGGCCGAGCGCAGGGGCGATTTCTCGCACCTCGGAAAATCAATCGTGGATCCCGATACAGGGGACGTCATCCCGAATAACCAGATTTCTGCCAGCCGCTTCGACACGGTAGCAGACAACGTCTTGAGCAGGGGCCTAATGCCAGTGCCCAACGCCCCGGATGGCCGGTATCTAGAGACTTTCCCGACGCCGGTTGACAGCGATCAGCTCCTGGCGCGAGTCGACCATCACCGCGGCAACCACACCACGCACGTGCGCTACAACTTCAACTCTGCTTTTTCCACGCAGGGTCGGGGCCAGATTCCCTCCTACTACTCCCGCGACACGAATGTGGACATGCACTCGGCCACGGTGGGCGACACGTACACGATACGGCCGAACCTGCTGAATAATTTTCGCATCAGCACCTACCGCATTTTCGCAACCGCTTCGACCGAGAATCAGGATAACCTCACCGATCTCGGCGGCATTTTTCCGGACTTCGGGCCGAAGTATCCACCCTCCTTCCGAATCTCCGGCCGGGTCACGCTGGGGAACAACGGCGGGCCGGTCGAGGCGCAGGTAAACGAGTCGTTGCAGATCGCCGACAGTGTTAGCTGGATCAGTGGAGACCACAGCGTCAAGGCTGGTTATGAATTCATGCGCATGAGGTATCTCAACCGAACAAGCTCCAGGGCGAACGGTGATTTTCGGCTCACGGGCCAACTCAGTGGCGACCCGGCCGCCGACTTCCTGCTCGGCCGGCCCGCCCGCATGGACCTGCGCACTCCAGTATCCGAACAGGGTGGTATCCAGTACGCCCACTACTTCTTCATCCAGGACGACTGGCGCGTCCACCCGCGCCTGACGCTGAACATCGGGCTGCGATACGAGGGGCGTGTTCCCTGGTTCCACGAGAACGATTGGTGGCAAACCTTCCGCCCTGGGCAGCAATCGCAGGTCATTCCCAACGCACCGGAAGGCATCGTCTTTCCCGGCGACCCCGGCATTCCGCGGGGCACCGTGGCGATGGACAAGAACGACTTCGCTCCTCGCTTCGGCTTTGCATGGGATCCGTTCGGCAACGGGCGCACCTCGGTGCGCGGTTCCTACGGGATTTTTTATGAGACTCTCAATGCGGACATGATCCAGAACGATGGCCAGCCTTATCGGTATACGTTTACCTTTAACCGCCCGCATAGTCTCACCGATCCGCTGCGCGGCCAAGCGGAAATCCCACTCACGGTCAACACGGTCGACCCCCAATTCGTCGGGCGCCAGCAGCTCTCATTCCTTGAACCAACGATGCGCTCACCATACGTACAGCAGTTCGGTTTGAGCGTGCAACGGGAGATTGTCCCGGATCTCATGGTTCAGGTCGGCTATGTGGGCAGGCTGTCTCGCAAGGGCTTTCTGGTGGTAGCGGGCAACCCGGCCCCTTTTCAGGAGGGGGCGACACTGCGCAATATCAACGCCAGGCGAATTCACCAAGGCTTCGGTAACAACCGGGAGATTTCCGCTCAGGCCAACTCTAACTACAACGCGCTGCAGGTCGAGGTCAACAAGCGCTTCAGCAAAGGCTTCTCATTCCAGATGGCCTACACGTGGGCCCGTTCGATCGACATGGATTCGGGCATCACCACCAGCATCAACCGATCGCCGCCGAACCCGTTTAACATCCGCTCACAGTTCGGCCTCTCCGAGTTCTACGCCAAACACATCTACTCGGCGTCGTGGATCTGGGACCTGCCGCGACTGTCTGACCAGTCTGCCGCACTCCGGGGTATAGTCGGCGGCTGGCAGCTCAACGGCCTGATCACGGCCCGCTCGGGCAACCCGTTCGACGTAATTACCGGTATAGACAACGCCCTGATCGGCACGCGCAACCAACGTCCGAATGTGACCGGCGATCATCAGCTCTCAGGCGACCGTTCTCGAGGGGAGCAGATCCAAGCTTGGTTCAATCGGGCTGCGTTCGCGAACCCCGCCGCGGGGACCTTCGGTAATGTCGGTCGCAACTCTCTGATCGGTCCCGGCGCGTTTCAAACCAACCTAGGCCTGTTCAAGAACTTCAGCATCCCCGGACGCGAAGGCATGCGCTTGCAGTTACGCAGCGAGTTCTTCAACGCTTTCAACAACGTCAATCTCAACAACCCCAATGGGGCATTAAACGCCGGGAGCCGTATGGGGCGTATCACCGGCGCCCGCGGCGCCCGCGTGATTCAGTTTGCCCTGAAGTTCCTTTTCTAGGACGAACCCCTTGGGAGGCCGGGACCCTTCCGGCCTCCCATACCTATTTTCCCATGGATTTCGTTGATCGCAGACAGTTTCTCGCCGCGGCAAGCCTCGCTTCGGGGGTGGCGTCCGTCTCTCGGGCCCAGTCCTCTGCGGCGGCTGGTGCGGCCAATCGGCCGAACATCCTACTGATTCTCGGCGACAACATGCAATCAACGACGATTGCCGATCGCTCGCCGTGCCACACGCCGAATATCAATCGCTTGGCGGACGAGGGCCTGCTCTTCAACCGGTCCTATACTTCGGCGGCCGTTTGCAGCCCCGCCCGCAACGCCCTGTTGACGGGGGCGTTCAACTGGGAGTTCGGCACCTACAATCAGCCTGACAACTCCTCCGCCATCTCGAACGACCCGTTCCCCGACATCGTCACCTATGCGCAGCGTCTCAGCGCAGCCGGCTATCGTTTGGGCTACAACGGAAAGTGGCACACGTCAACCAAGCGGACGCCTCTGGACTTCGGCTACGACGAGATCGGCGCGCCTGACCGCTACCGCGGCGATGTCGCCGACACCCCCGAGAGGCTCGGCCTTGCCAGGCCCGGCGAAAGCGAAACCCGTGTGCCGACGAAGACGATCTCGTGGCCGGGCAGCGAGCCGTTCGGATTGTGGGGCTACTCGGAATGCGAAAGCGAGGACCGGACCCTCTACGGCGAGGTGGCGGCGGCCGGCATCGACATGATCGAGCGCTTCAGCTCCGGCGCGCAACCCTGGATGGTCGAGGTTCACTTCCCAGAGCGGCCGCGCGGATGGCCGTTGCGCAAGTATCTCGAGCGCTACGACCCCGACGAGCTGCCGGTGTCGCCGAACTTCCACGACACCTTCGAGGGAAAGCCGGGGCTCCAGAAGCGCGATGCGGAAACCTATGGAGACATGAACGAGGCTGACTATCGGGAAGGCCTTGCCCACTACTACGCCTCGTTCGAACAACTGGACGCACAAGTCGGCCGTGTGCTCGACGCCCTCGACCGCAGCGGTCAGTCGGAGAACACGCTTGTTATTTTTACGGCGGACCACGGCGCCCCCTACGGCGCACATCACATGTGGATCCCAAACTTTGCGCCCTACGAGGAGCTCTATCGCATCCCGATGGCGATGCGTTGGCCGGGCCGGATCGAGCCCGGCGGGCGCACGGACTGCTTGGCCCAACTCCATGACATCGGCCACACGCTGGTGGACCTGCTTGAACTAGAACCTTTGCCGCATGCCCACGGAGTGTCTCTCAAGCCGCTGTTTGAAGATCCGAGCCGCAGCGATTGGCGCGACATGGTCTTCGCTCCCTGGTACGGTCAAAATTTCCCGCTGATCCATCGGATTGTCGTTACTGAACGCTACAAGTATGTCTTCAACGGCTACGACTACGACGAGTGCTACGACCTGCAGGAGGATCCTCACGAGCTGGTGAACATCGCCTACGACAAATCGCGGCAGCCCGAGACGGACGACATGCGAGCACGTCTCTATGAGTTAATGAACCGTTTTCGCGACCCGTTCGGAGAGAATGCGCGCGCCTCGGGAAATCCACGATTCCTCGCGCAACGCTACCTGCCGCAGGGCAGGAGGCTATAGTACGCCGACATCGTATGAGGGCGTCCACTGCGCAGGTCAACGAATGACTTTCGCTTCATCTCAGAGTTGGGTCTGTCGGCGGCGCGTTCGTTCGAAGAAGGCCTGGACGAAAACGGTCATGGTGAAACGAGCGCCGCTCAAGACTTGGCTACATAGAGTTAAACGTTGCCGACCTACTCTGCTGCTGGCGTTCTGTCTCGCATCCCAACTGAACGGTTCGGAAACGATACGTGTAGCGGAAAACCTCGATGCGATGGTCGATCGTTATCTCACTGACATCGCGCGCACGGACTGGCGGTCGCATAAAGAGCGGCTCGAGCGGATCCGAACCCCGGAAGATGTGGCCCAGCAGCAGGCGTACGTTCGGACACGTCTGGAACAGGCGCTTGGCGGATTTCCGGAAAAGACTCCTTTGCGCGCCCAGGTCCTAGGCTCGCTACAACGGGACGGCTACCGGATCGAAAAGCTCGTATTTGAAAGTTTGCCTCGCCTTTACGTCACCGCCAATGTCTATGTCCCAACAACCCGCAATCCGCCGTTCCCAGCAGTTCTGGGTACGTCTGGCCACAACGGAGACGGGAAAGCAGCTGAGACATACCAGCGAGCTTGGATTTCAATGGCTAAGCGAGGAATCCTTGTCATAGCCTACGACCCTCCAAACCAAGGCGAACGTATTGAGGAGACAACGGATGGCTTGCAACTCCGGGGGTCTTTTGGACACACCATGGTCGGCATCCAGTGCCTAATTACGGGAAGCAATATTGCGCGCTACGAGGTTTGGGATGGCATCCGAGCGGTGGACTATCTCCTGACTCGGGGCGACGTTGATCCTAAACGCATAGCAGTGACCGGAAATTCCGGGGGCGGTCTTCAAACTACGTACCTGGCAGCCCTAGAGCCTCGGCTGAGCGCCGCTGCTCCTGGCTGCTACATCACATCCTGGGAGCGGCTTTGGATGGAACTTGGCCCCCGCGACAGCGAGCAAAACTTGGTTGGGTTTTTAGAACACGGTTTGGATTTTTCCGACTTCCTTATCGCCGCTGCACCTCGGCCCGTGCGGATTCTATCGGCCCTTCAGGATTTCTTCCCAATAAAGGGCGCTCGTGAGACCTTCGATGAAGCCAAACGAATCTATAGCATATTAGGGGTTCCCGATCGCGTTGATCATTTTGAATTCAACGATGTTCACAATTGGTCGCAGTCCAGTCGAGAGGCCGCATACTCCTGGATGCAGCGGTGGCTGCTGGGGGAAACAACAGCCACGCCGGAATCTTCACTAGAGATTGAAGAGCCGTCGGAGTTGAATGTGACCCGGACGGGCCAGGTAACAAGTTCGTTCGACGCAGAAACCATCAGGTCACTAAATCTGGCAGAGGCTGAGCGCTTGAGAGCGGAATTCAAGATGCCGTCCCCTGCCGAGTTACGTTCGCGAGTTTCGCAGCGGATTCGTTTGCAGCCCAAGCGGGGCGTGCCGGAGTCCAAGCAGTATGGCGAGGCAGAAACACCAACCTATCGCATCGAGACTGTGGCTTTGAGCATTGAGGACGGAATTCTCGTCCCCGCTGCGGTGATTGTCCCGAAGGGGAGCGCCGCACGAAAGCCTGCGGTACTGTATGTTCAGCCTAAAGGGAGGACCGCGGACCTAAAAGCGGGTGGAGATATAGAGGCGCTCATTCGTGCCGGCCACCTCGTCTTGGCCCCTGACCTACCCGGGTGGGGGGAAACCAGGGGCTCGATGCCCACTGCGAAGGAACCGATCTCAGGCCGCTTTGGCCTCGAGTATTTGACGGCTCTTCGCGCAATGCTGGTCGGCAAGACTCTAGTTGGAATGCGTGTCGGGAGTCTGCTCCGTTGCTTTGACTATCTGCAGTCGCGGTCCGATGTTGACCCGGAAAGGATTGCAATGTTGGGTAAGGGCCACGGCGGTGTTGTCACCCTCTACGCCGCTGCGATGGAACAAAGGGTTTCCAGGGTTGCCTCCGAGGGGGCCATCACGTCTTACATGGAGATAGTTCGAGCCGAACACCACGCGAATGTGATTCAGAGCGTTGTGCCCGGGGCGGTGCGTGATTTTGATCTACCGGACCTGATGGCGGCCATACTGCCCCGGCCGGTTTGGGTCGTGGCTCCACGCTCAGCTGTTGGTGAGCCGATGCAGGTGGACGAAGCGCTCCGCGAGTACGACGTTCCCCCTTCGGCGGTGCTTGCTCGGAGTTCACAAACCGCCTTTGAGGAAATCTACAAGGACTGGATTAGTCAATGACTCGTTTACTGAAAGGCCCGAGGGCTTCGGTAAGGCTCCTCATTGAGTCGCTTGGATCGTGGCCCGGATCGATCCTACGGTCCACAATCGTTAACATGGTAGCGACCGAAGCGCGCCTACGACCTTGGCGACACCGCAGTGGAACTGTTCTTTCAGGCGTCTCCCTTGCCAAAGGCCAGTTCCCAGGGCCTCTTTGTTCTCTCCAGTCACTCATCGAGAGGACTTCTCCGAGTGAACTGATGAGACCCGCCCTGGAATGGTAAAATACGCTTAGCGACTTTCGGCTAATGACTGGATACGTTCATCGTTGATTTTCAGGATCATAAAACTGTCGTCGGACTGACAGCTCACATAAAGATGCCCGTCCCGGTAAATCAGGTCATGGGCGTTGTCAGTCTTTCGTTTGCCGTTCGCATAACTTGAATCTGGATTGATGTTGCTGGCTGGAAGTTTCTGACTGCCTAACTTGATCGGATGCCGCGGGTCTGTGATATCCACAGCCTCGATGGTTTCACCGCCGGCGAGGAAGGCTGTTTTTCCTGCAATGGTTAAGCCGTTTGGTCCATGGTTGCCGTCAAAAGGAACGGAGGCCGCAAAGCGCGGAGAATGGGGATTGGAAATATCGACCACGCCCAGCATCGGGGCGCGGATGGGCCGGTCCGGCCCATAACTGGATGCTGTGTAGGCAAATGAACCTGAGACCTGTACACGGTTGGCGCCACTCAATTGCTTGTTTTCGATTTCCCCGGCCAGCACCCATTCATCCGCTGGGAGAGCCTGGCCCGAGGCTCTGTCGATTGCCTTGATAATGGCGATTTTCCCTGTTCCGGTGGGAGAGCGTCCGAACTTGCGGGGATCGACGATGATCACGAATTCGCCAAACGAATCAATGTCGTGCGGACTCATCAGATCGTATTCTTCGGCCACATTCAGAGAGCCTGACAGGGACGGGGCTTTGATGTCGCGTATATCGAAGGCATTTATCCACCCGGATTTGTTAGCCGCGAAGACCGTGTTCCCTCGTTTGACCATGCCGTTGATCTTATCGATTCGCATATCTGTCGGCTCCGATAGTTTTTTTAGGAACACCGGCCTTTTCGGATCGCTTATGTCCACGGAATAAAAGTCATTCGTGCCTAACAGAAGATGATACCCGTACAGAAGCACCGTCTCCGAATCTCCCAGGCCCGCCTTATACCACAAAAGTTCAGGATCCTGCGGTTGCGCGATATCGATAATCGCGATGGCTCCATCCTTACCCGGCACAAAGGCCAAATTGCCTGACAACCCGACGTCGTGGGCACGACCCAGCGCCTCCTTGTGCTTTAATATCGAAACAACCGAAAACCATTTATCGGAAGCCTTTTGGGCCTTAAGATGACCAGAAATGGCAGTGGCGAATAGTAAGATAAGCCCTGCTGTTAAGTATCTTATTGCGGGGAAGTTGCGCATGCTTGATTTCAATCCGCTCGAAGTGGTTATCAGTCCGTGGTGCAAGTCCCGTGGGTCGCGCTGAGCGCGCAATCGTGGCCCTGCCGGCAGGCTCCTGCGGTCGCTCGGCGAGGAGCGAGGAGGCGGGCGATCCGGGCCGATCTTCTCCGACGAGCGACAAAGCCGACGACCGCGAATGACTGTCGCCCGTAGGGTTGCGCGCCCTTGACCGCCTATCGATGCCAAACTGGCCCAACCGTGTCTCTCACCTTTGTTCATCTCAAATCACTCCCAAAAAGCGCGCAACGCGACCCGCGTGACTTCTGCCACGGACTGTTATACTGCTCGAGGGGGTCATGCAAACTCCTATTTGAACCAAGCAAGGATCACATCACCATCATGAGTATCTCACGACGTGCATGGATTCGCAAATCCGTTCTTACAGCCAGTGCCGCGGCGCTGCCTTCCACATCGTTACTGGCTGCTGATTCGGAACCGGCAGTCATCCCTGTCGCCTTCTTTGAGAAGCCGCTCGAATTGTTGAGTGCTGACGAATTGGCAGGCCAACTGGCGGCGATCGGCTTCGATGGCGTAGAGGCGACGGTCCGTGAAGGGGGACGCATCGAGCCGGAAAGAGCGAAAGACGAACTGCCCGCGCTGGTGGAAACGTTGAAAGAGAGTGATCTGAAGGTCCTCGTTGTGGCCGGCAGCATCAGTCGATCGGATCAAGCGTACGCGGAAGAAACGCTGAGAACCGCCGCCCTGCTTGGGATCAAACGCTACCGCCTTTCCAAATTCCAATATGACTTGAAGAAACCCGTCATCCCCCAACTGGACGCTCTCAAGCCTCAACTGCGCGATCTTGCCGCGATCAACCGTGAACTCGGCTTGACCGCCGTTTACCAAAACCACGGCGGCGAAACGAACGTCGGTGGCCAGGTATGGGATCTGCACTACCTGATGAAGGATTTTGATCCCCGGGAAGTTGCCGTTGCGTACGATATCCGCCACGCCATGGTGGAAGGTATATCTGCCTGGAAGATCAACTTCCATCTGATCCGACATTGGATTCAGGCCGCGTATGTGAAAGATTTTGTTTTTGAGAAAGCGCAAGCAGTGAATGTACCCATGGGCACGGGACTGGTGGGAGACGATTTTTACCAAAGCCTCAAGCAAACTGCTTTTCGAGCACCTGTCTCACTCCACGTTCCCTACCTGCAGCCCAAAACAAGAGCCGAAGCGCTGGCTGGGATCGAGCACATCAAAAAAGACTTTGCCTACCTGAAGAAACAACTCCAATAAGACAATGATTGATCTCACCACCACGCGTCAGCACATCGCGAGCCAGGTGTTCGCACTGCTTGTTTTGTTTGTTGCGGTTCCACAAACACAGGCACAAGTCCCTCGCGAATTGCGTCCCTGGCTCGAATCACCTCAAGCCTGGCAGCGAGACACCGACGGGCCGGTGCTGTCTCTTGGTAAGAAGGGTCAGTTCGACGCCGAACACATATTTGCTCCGATGGTGGCACTGGAGAACGGTAAGTTCACCCTCTGGCATTCCGGCTCGACGGGCGCCGTGGCTGAACGCGTTTTCCAACTCGGCATGTCAAGCAGTACTGACGGACGCAACTTCACCCGCGATTCCCGAAGCCCGGTGTTCCGATTTGGCAAAAACCTGAAATCCGTGCTCACTCCCACTCTGCTGCGTAATCCGGATGGAAGCACGCTGCGCGATAACGGCAAATTGCGGATGTGGTTCAGCACTACCGACTTCACCGACAAATCCGGACGGCACACCCTTCACGCGGCGAGCAGTATTGATGGCGTTGTCTGGTCGGAACCGTCCCCCATTTTGCTGGAGGGGGCTTATGCTCCGTCGATCATCAAAATCGGCGAGCGGTATCAAATGTGGTACACCGATGTGTCAGGCAAGCCCTGGATGATACGCCAGGCCGACAGCGCGGACGGTATCAAGTGGCGTGTTTTTCCCGACCCGGTTATCAAACTCGATCAGGCATGGGAGAAAGGCAATCTCTTCTACCCCACCGTCGTCAAAATCGACGACGCCTACCTGATGTGGTACGGCAGCTATTGGACCGCGCGCCCTGACACGACTGCACTTGGACTCGCGGTCAGTATTGATGGTCTGAAGTGGTACAAACATCCGCAGAATCCGGTTTATCGCCCTGCCCCGATGAGGCCGTGGGAATCGAACTACACAACCAGCCAATCGATTATGCGTCTGCCGAACGGCTCTCTGCGAATCTGGTACGCCAGCCGGAAAAAGCCCCCCTTTCTGAATAAGTATTTTGCCATCAACACCGCGATTTGGAGCAATCCGAAACCTGCACTGCCTGAAAGCAAGATAGATCCAATCACCTCCGTGCCGACGGAGCCGGCCGCGTTTAGAAATTGGCAAGCCGGTACGCGCGAAAAACTGCGCAAGATGCTGGGCATCCCGCAAAAGCGCGGCCCGCTCAACGCGGAAAAACGCGGACAGTTCGAATGGGATGGAATCGTGGTCGAAAAATGGGTATTCAACTCGGAAGCGGGATCACGCGTGCCGGCGGTTCTCTACCGACCCAAGAATCCACCGGCAAAGATGCCTGCCATCGTGTTGACCTTTGGCCACGGAGGAAGCAAGAGTCAGTGGTATTACAACTTCAGCGGTCAACTTTACGCACACATGGGACTTGCTGCGCTCACGATTGACCCGATGGGAGAAGAAGAGCGACATAAGGATGGCAAGCTGGGAACCCGCGCCCACGACCACAAATCCGTCAGCGACCGTGCCGATAAGGCCGGCCGTTTGATAATGGGAAAAATGCTCTTCGACACGATGCGTGGCATCGATTTTGTGATGGAACGCGATGACATCGATCACGACAAGATAGGCGTGGCCGGCAACTCCCTCGGCGGCGCCACGGCAGGATGGATGGCCGTGCTGGATCCACGCCTCAAAATGTCCATCGTGTCCGGTTGGACTTTCCAAAACATCAACATGCGCACCAAGTATTGTACAAGTCTGCCCAATCAGCGAATGCGCGAGATGCTAACCTGGCCCGAGTATCTGGCACTCGCGGCGCCGGATTGCGCGCTAAAGATCGTGAACGGTGATGCCGACTGGGTCATTGATAAGGAAGACGACGATAGCGCCTGGAAAGGCATGGATAAATCGGTCACCCACACAGCCGGGATTTACGAGCAACTCGGGGCGACGGGGAAAATCGAAACCTGGTATGAAGCTGAAGGAGGCCATCGCCCTTATATCGCTTACAAAGAAGCACTGGAATGGATTCACAAACACCTGGGAACACCGGCGATGGCGCTTGAACAAATTCGTGCTCTGCCGACGATGAACGCAGGAGACTACTGTGACAAAAACGGAATCGAACTTGAATCACACTACGGCACTGCTCTGCATTCCAGGGGCGCAACACTGCCGGACATTGGCATCCGCCGAACGCCACGCGACAAACTCTCCTGCCTGAAACCCGGCGAACTCGGCAGCGACGATTTCACTGTCGAAGGATGGTTGAAGCAGATTGAAGCGGCCAGGGTTTCCGCGGAAGAGTAAGGCGAAGTGAAAGACTAAAGGGGACGCAGCTCATTTTGACGTCTCCATCCGTATCGTCGTATTTTTCGGTTGGCCATGGGGACGCAGGGTGATCCCAGCTTGCGAATCGACGAGGACGAAATCGGCCTGCACTGACGATGTGAGACCGAGCACTGCGGCGATGAAGAAGGCAATTCTCATTTCAGTTCACCGCGCGAGATAGTTCATTCGCACCACCGAGCCCATGTGGGCCATGTTGCGGCGATCCCCGATCGCTAGGTCTCCCGCAGCGACAAACCCCGCCTCCTTTTCGACGGGTTCGGACTCTCCGGTCAGGGCGGCTTCTTCGAGCCGCAGATTGACGCTTTCGAGCAAACGCAGATCCGCGGGGATGATGTTCCCTGTCTCGAGCAGGACGACGTCTCCCGGAACGAGCTCGGGCGAAGCGAGCTCCCGGATCGCGCCGTCACGACGGACCCTGACCAGCGGTGTAGCAAGCTTCTTCAGAGCGGCAATAGCGCGCTCTGCCTTGGACTCCTGCGTGACGCCAAGCGCCGTGTTGAGGATAACGATCGCCAGGATCGCCAGCGCGTCCTGGTAGTCGCCAAGAGCTGATGAGATGACGGCGGCTACGATCAGGACAACGGTAAGCGTCGCCGCGAGTTGGTCCCAGAGGATCCGGCCAACGCTACGTCCGGCGGCCTCCTCGAGGCGATTGGGGCCGTACCGTTCGGCCAGCCGCCTAGCCTCAGCCGTCGATAGCCCGCTCTCGACATTCGTCCTGGTTTCCCGGGCCGCCTCGGCGGGCGTGAGCTGGAATGGGTGGCGGGGCATCGTCGAGTTCGATTAGAAGCAAATCGCTTGCCAACGCAGCTCAATCGTAAGTGGTTCACCATCGGGTGACCCCGTAGGGCAGATTTCTAGGAAGTCCACCAAGGCAAAGGCTCGGGCCTCGCGGACTAGACGAACTCTGATCTCCACTCTGTCAAAGGCGTGGCTCCAGATAGGCTTCAGCGCTAGTGGAGTGTCCTAGAGTAACTGCCCTTGTTGAAGAGGCGCCTATGAGATATGCCCGTTCAAGCGCAGCCAGTCGTTTTGCATCGACGTCAGCGGGTCGAACTCGAAGAGAGTAGCGGATCGCGGTCGCTGCCCGGCAGGGCTTGTCGTCGAGCTAAGATCTTGTGGTTGTTAGCTGACGGTTGACCTTACTCGGCGATCGCCGACAAACTGGACGTCAATGCCCGGACGGTCGGGCGCTCGAAACGGCGCTTCCTCGAAGCAAGGGTCGACGGGCTGGAAACCGACCGGCCCGGGCAAGCGCCGCCCACGCCTGCGCCGAAGCTGCGCGAGCGGATTCTCAATGCCACTCGCTGCAAGCCTCGCGACGGCTCCACGCGTAGGTCCACCCGCAAGCTCGCCTCGCACCTTGACGTGAGCAAAACGATGGTGCATCGTGTCTGGCAAGAAGCCGGTCTCACACCGCATCGACTAGCTTAGTTAGCGCCAAGTAACCGGCTGGGAAGCGGGGCGCTATCGTATACGAAGTGCAGTCAGGGTCTGCGATGGAGTATCATGCAACCGGCCAGGCCGTTCTGGCCCTTGCACTGGCGTCCGTTTTGCTGGCGGCGGCTGATCGCGACCAAGTCTCAATGGGGCTCGAGGAGCGGACCGGCGCAGGGTTGGCGCCGGAGCAAGCGCCTGGAGCATCTCCCCCGGGCGTTGATCTGGCCGATGGTCTCGATCTACTCTATCTCGCGACACTGTCACGCGAGCCAATCCCGGCCGAGTCCGACGTGGCTCTGACAGCTTTGGCAAAAGATCGCGAGCGGGGACTTGAGAACCTGCAGTGGGCGCTGCTGAACAAGCCGGAGTTTCTGTTCAACTACTAATCATGGGCGCGCACGCATCATCTCTTCAGCCCGGTCAGGGGCGGCATAACCATAGCCCACAGCGGGAGCTGTGGGTCTTGCTGCGCGGACGTGAGAAAAGGATCTCGCTATTCGTTTTCTTTTCCCACAGCTTGCGCAGTGGGCTACGATTACGTCGCTCCTGACCGGGCTGAAGACGCTAACATTTCACGCCCGCCGGAGGCGCCTCAGATGAAGACCGTCCGCGACATCCTTCCGACTCGACGAGACGCCGTCAAGTACGGCACGCTCAGCCTGCTCGGCGCCCTCGCCGCGCCTGCGTGCGGCCGGCCGCACGCAGGCGCGGCGGCACGGCCCGCAACTGCATCGTCGTCGAGGCCGCCGGCGCCATCTCGCATGTCGACACGTTTGACTTCAAAGAAGACGAAGGCACCCAGGCCGACTTTGACGTCCGGCAAGTTCGCAACGGCTTCTACCTCCCCTACCGTCTCTTCCCCGAGCTGTCGTTGGAAATGGACAAAGTCTCGGTCGTGCGCACTTTCAAGAGCCACGAGGTCGTGCATTTCCGGGGCGAGTACTACACCCGCGTCGGACGTCCGCTCAACCCCGCGCAAGCGTCCGAGATTCCGCCCGTGGGCTCGGTCGTCGCCTACGAGCTCGAATCCCAGCGCCGCGAGTCCGACACCTTCCCGACCTACGTGAGCTGCAACCTCAAGAACGTCGCTCTACCGAGCGGCTTTCTGCACCCGCGCTTCTCAGGCCTCGACATCAACGCCAAGGCCGGCGCCGGAAGCGTCGCCGCCAAAGGCGACGCCCTTACGCTGCTCGAAGAACGTTTCCGGCTGTTGAACGACCTCGAAAAAGCAGTTGCCGACGACCGTGGAAAGCGCGGACGCGAACCCAACGCGTTCGGCACGTTCCAGCAAGACGCCTACCGCATCCTTGGCGACCCTCGCTGGCCCGACGCCCTCAGTCCCCCTGAGGAAGACAAGAAGCGCTACGGAGAAAATGAAGTCGGTCTGGGTTGCCTGCTCGCCCGCAACCTGATCTTCAAAGACGCCGGCACTCGCTACGTCCACATCAAGCACTCCGGGTGGGATCACCACAAGTACATCTGGGACCACTCGAAAACCTCCAACCACTACATCCACTGCAACGACATCGACCGCGCCGTGGCGAGCCTCATTCGCGACCTGGCGGCCACGCCGTCGAAGCACAACCCCGGCAGGACGATGCTCGACGAGACGATGGTCGTCGTGCCGACAGAGTTCGGCCGCATCCCCGGCAAGTTGAATCTGGTTCAAGGTCGCCACCACTTTAACCAGACCTACATCGGTCTTTTTGCGGGCGGCGGCGTCAAGGGCGGCCGCATCATCGGTCAAACCGACTCCCGCGGCGAACAACCCGTCGAGACGGGCTGGAAATATCGCCGGCAGCCCAAGACCGAGAACATCTACGCCTCGGTCTTCTCGGCGCTGGGAATCGACTGGCGGACCGAGATCCTCGATACGCCTTCGAAGCGCGCCTATCGCTACGTCGACCAGCTAGGCGCGACCGAAATGTGCGTTGACGATGAGATCGAGGAGCTGTTCGTCTAAGTGCTCCGCGTCCTTTCGGCCCTTATAGTCCTGGCCGGGGTCGCGCTTGCGGGCGACTCCGGTATGGTCCTCATCCCCGCCGGCGAGTTCGAAATGGGCCGCACCAAGTCGACCGACGACGATACAACCGGCATGCGTCCCAAGGCGCTGCTTGACGACCGCCCGGTTCACACGGTTTACCTCGATTCCTACTACCTCGACGTCAACGAAGTCAGCCAGGCCGACTACGAACGCTTCGTCGCCGCGGCCGGCCGGACGCCGCCTTATCACTGGCCCCAGGGCAGCATGCCCGAGGGCAAGGCGGACATCGCCATCCACAACGTCGACTGGGAAGACGCGACCGCCTACTGCGACTGGGCAGGCAAGCGATTGCCGACTGAAGCCGAGTGGGAACGCGCCGCCCGCGGGGGCCTCGACGCGATGGACTACCCTTGGGGCGACGACAAGCCCACCGACCGTGCGCGCTTCAACACTCCCAGGGGCCCCGGCCCGGCGGGAAAATTCAGACAAAACGATCTCGGACTCTACGACATCGTCGGCGGCGTCGCCGAATGGTGCTCCGACTGGTTCGAGCGCACCTACTACGAAACGAGCCCGCCGAAGAACCCCAGCGGCCCTGCTAGCGGCATGTACAAAGTGATCCGCGGCGGCTCGTGGTCATCAGGCCCGCGCCGAATCACCGTATTCTTCCGCAATTGGGTGCGGCCTAACCAGAAGACGCCCAACCTCGGTCTCCGTTGTGCGAAAGACGCTGACTAGCGCCGGAGCCCTCTGCGGCGCCGTCCTGTGCGGCGGGGGCCTGTGTGCCGGGGCTCTGGCGGCCGAACTGCCCGACATCGGCAGCGTACTCCCTGACTTGACCGTCCCCACCCTCGAGCATTCCCAACCTGGCCCCGGCAAGCGAGTCTACGAGCAAGAGAGCGAGTACGCCGGTACGGATGTTCGCCACATCGTCTATCTGCCCCGAGATTGGCGCCGGGACAAGCTCTATCCGGTGATCGTCGAGTACGCCGGCAACGGTCCCTACGAGAACAAGGACGGCGACGTTTCCACGGGCGAAGTCGAGGGCAGCGTGATGGGCTACGGCCTCTCAGGCGGCGAGGGCTTCATCTGGCTGGCGCTCCCGTTTGTCAATTCCCAGGAGAAGAAGAATCAAGCCTGGTGGTGGGGAGACGTCGAAGCCACCGTCGACTACGCCAAGCGAGCTGTCCGGCGCGTGTGCAAGCGATACGCCGCGAAGACGCGCGAGTCCGCCTCGAGCGGTTGAAAGGGCGCGCGTCGTTCATCACGCACGAGCGATCCGTTGAGGAAACGCGCAACTACATCGAGCAGACAGGCATCGTCGCACCGTTCACGTTTCATGCGCTCCCGTACCGGAATCACAACGCGGGCTGGACTCTGCGCGACATTCCGCTCAGGAGAGCCGCCCGCCGCTGGCTCGCCGAGGTCCTGCGCGCGTCACGAAACGACCGATCGAGCGCCCCCGGAGCCGCGACCGTCAGGGGCTGTGAAAAAATGTCGGGGATCCAATTCCGGCAAGACGGTCGCGGCTCCGGGTCGCCTATCTGCATCTCCCGGGGTGCGTCCATGAGCGCCGCCAAGATCCCGAACGTGCGCTGGCGAATTGCCGCGCTGCTCTTCTTCGCCTCAGTCATCAACTACGTCGACCGCCAGACCCTGTCCGTCCTCGCCTCCGAAATCACCGCCGAGCTCGGGATCTCCTACGCCCCCATCTTCACCACGATCGCCTTCTTGCACCCGGTAGCTTTCGTGCTCGTACACTTGTTGATCCGCGGACCGTTGGCGGCCAACAGCGCGCCACAACCCAGGGAGGCCGCCTAGTGCGGTTCGCAAAGGTCGAGGCGCCCCCACCGCTCCAAAGATCAGCGCTGTCGCTGAAGCGGCCCCGGCCCTGACGCTGCTCGGCGGCCTCAACGGCCAATTCATGATCGAAGAGATCACTCGCGGGGCTCGCGGTCAAATGCCCGCCGCCGATATGACGGCGATCTACGTCGAGATCTGGGATCATCTCCCGCAAATCGCGGCCGCGCTGCACATTGCATCCGCGACCGCGAACTGCCCGCTGGTCGAGTACAACCCGAAGGTGCTCGATGTCGCGAACCGCTATCTCCAGGAGCCGATCCGCACCCAAGGGGCGACGTATGCCCTGCCCCCGGGCCCAGGACTTGGGGCGGCCGTCCGCGACACCGCGAACATCGAGGACTGAGCGACCTGTTCCTCCTACCGGGCCAGACCCGCGAACGGATTGCACACTTGCAGCGAGCCGAGCGCCTGGCCGTCGTTGAGATTTTCTGTGTACAAGATGCTGGCTCGCGCTTGTTCCGCAGCGGCGACAATGGCCCCGTCCCAGTACGAGAGTTGGTAGCGCTCGCTCAGTTCAACCGCGATCTTCACCAACGCGGCGTCTATCTCCACACAAGGAAAGGCGTCGAACTGCTCGAGCCACTCGAGGGCCTGATCGACCGCCAAGGTCTTCGCCGTCTTGCGAGTGACGGTGACATAGAACTCCTGGAGCACCTGCGTCGACAAGGCGAAGTCCTCTCCCTCGATGAGCTCGAGCGCCCGCTTTCGCTTCGGTTCCTCAGCGCCCCTGCCAGTCGCCGCATATACCAGGACGTTGGTGTCGAGGAAGCAATCAGCGCTCATGCAACTCGTCCCGGCTCCATGTCTTGGGCCCAAGCCGCGCGGGCGATCTCTCGCTCAGTTCGCGGATGCGCTTGCGGGCGTCGCGCGCGCGATCTTCCCGCTCCGCGATTTGGGTCAGGAATTCCCGAACCAGG
>CBDBKC010000017.1:0-133529 GCA_965206655.1 Bryobacterales bacterium
CAGACCGCGGGCGCCTACGGCACAGCCGCCCCTTCGTCTACCAGGAGATTGCGGGCGCGACGACTCAGGTCGGCGGCCGCTACGTACTCGACCAGGAACGCCTTGTATCGTTTGAGCTCGGGACCTACGATCCCGAGTACGCCCTCGTCATCGACCCAGCCGTCGGCAGCAGTTTCTTCGGTGGAGACGGCCTAGACACCGGAGAGGCGATCGTGGTGGATCAGGACGGGAACATCTACGTGTTCGGTACAGCGTTTGGCGACCATCCCACGAAACCGGGATCTTTCAACACCATGCGAAGCGGTGCATCCGACTGTTTCTTTGTCAAGGTGAGTGGTGAGGGAGAGATCGTTGTCTCGACCCTGGTCGGTGGTAACGGCTCGGAAGAGTGCACCGGCGGCGCCGTTGACAGCCACGGCAACGCCGCTTTCACGGGTTTCAGTGATTCAACGAACTATCCGCAATCCCCGGGCTCGCCGCCCCCACCCGCCGGCTTCAATTCGATTCTCACCATCATCAACCCTGAAGGCAATGATCTCCAGTTCTCCCGGATCACGGGCGGCAGCGGCGGCGAGGACGGTTTGGCGATCGAGCTCGTGGAGATGGACCTCACGAGCACCGAACCGATCCTCATCGTCGGCACCACGGGTCGAACGATCTCCAGCGACTTTGATGTCACTCCGAATGCTCTCATGGATGAGCACGGTGGCGGCCTCTTCGACGCCTTTGGGGAAGCGTTCCTGTTCACGCAAGACCCAACTACAGGTGAGTTTACCCTCCGCGATCGCTCAGCCACTTATCTGGGCGGACCCGGCGAGGATATCGGCGGTGGAATACGGTTTGTCGATACGCTCCGCGACGGCAACAACATACGCATCCGGGCTCTCGCGGGCATGACGACAAGCACGGCGGGGCTGCCTTCCTGTTGTGGGGATCTCAATGGCGGCAGCGATGCCTACGCAGGCTTCTACGACTTCAATCTGCGCTTGGATGGGACCCAAGGAACGTCCTGGTCCACGCTCGTGGAGGATTCGCGGTACATCGGCGGCAAGGGCAACGAGCGCTACGAAGGGGACCATTGGCAGATCAGGCGTTGGACGGCGGCAGTGAGCACCAACTCAACCGATCTCGACACGCTGCCTGACGCTATTTCCCCCGACTACCCCGGAGGGCCCGAGAGCATGCACGTGAGTTGGTATTCTCTCGCGAACTCAACGCAAAAGGGAGGCGGCCCAAGCGGGTTCCTGGGCGCGACATACCTCGGTACGTCGGGCACAGACACCGCCAAGAGCGTCCGGATCGATCGCAACGGATGCGTAGTCGTCGTGGGAAGCACGACTTCCCCCAACTTCCCCGTGACCGAAGGCGCTCCGCAGCCCGAGTACGGCGGAGGAGCGACCGACGCTGTCGTCACACGCATGTGCGATCACGGCACGCGAATCGACATGTCCACTTACATGGGCGGTCCTGGTGCGGATGTCGCTAACAGCGTTTTTATCGACTCTTTCGACCAGCTCGCCGTCGGCGGCACCGCGGGCGCCGGTTTCCCGACGACCCCTGGCGCGCCCCAACTGGAATTCGGCGGAGGGGCAAGCGATGCGTTCGGGGCGGTGATTAACCAAACCTTCGTCGCCCTGGATGGCTTGGTCAACTCAGCCAAGTTCTCTCAGGCCGAGGGGGGAGGAATCTCTCCGCAGGAGATTGTCACCGAGTTCGGCGTCTTCGTCGGACCCGAAGTAGGCGTCGGACTGATATTCGGCCAGGATGGTACAGCACTCCGCGAGATCGGTGGGACGCAGGCCTTGGTCAACGATGCGGCTACACCGATGGTGTCGGCTTCGCGGTTTCAGAGCAGCTTCGTCGCGCCGGCTGATTTGCTGACGGCAAAAGGGGCTGCCGACAATACGGCGACCGTCCAGTTCATCGTAGACGGTGACCCATCAAACACGATCACCGTTCCGGTCGTACCGGCGAATCCGGGCCTTTACACGGCGAACGCGGCTGGAACGGGACAGGGTGCCATTCTCAACCCCGACTTCTCGGTCAACGGACCTAACAACCCCGTGCCGGCCGACGGCTTCTTCTCACTGTTCGGAACAGGCGGTGGCGTGGTTGAACCGCCGTGCCCCGACGGCGAGGTCGGGCCCTCCGCGGAACCCCTGCCAAGACTGCAACTCCCCGTTCGAGTGCTTGTCGATGGCGTGGACGCCCAGGTCTTATTCGCGGGCTCCGCGCCACAGCTCGTTTGCGGCGCCAATCAGTACGTTGCGATCCCGACGAATGATCCCTCGGGACCCGAGGTACCGGTGCAGGTCTGCGTTGAAGAGGCCTGTAGCAACATTGTCACAGCGGCGTTTGAATAGCGTCCTCGGCTGCGAGACCGACATGCAACCGGCGTGCAGGAACTGGCACGCGTTCCAACCTCGCATAGGGGTACAATCCTTTCAGCGATGATCGGGCAGACGATCTCCCACTACCGCATCACCGAAAAGCTCGGTGAGGGTGGCATGGGTGTCGTCTATAAGGCCGAGGACACGAATCTCAAGCGGCCCGTCGCCTTGAAATTCCTGGCGGCCCATTTACTCGGTGACGAGGATGTCAAGGCGCGTTTCCGGCGAGAAGCGGAAGCGGCCGCCGCACTCAACCATCCCAACATCTGCCACGTCTACGAAATCAGCGAGGTCGAGGGGAAGACTTTCATCGCGATGGCCTTCTTAGAAGGCGAGCCGCTCGACAAGAGGATTGAAGCCGGCCCTCTGAAATTCAAGGACGCATTGGCGATTGCGATCCAAACTGCGCAAGGCCTACAGGCCGCCCACGAAAAGAAGATCGTCCATCGCGACATCAAGCCGGCCAACTTGATGATTACGGGCTCCGGCTCAAAGCAACTCGTCACCATCATGGACTTCGGCTTGGCGCAACTCGCCGATCGCTCTAAGCTCACCCGCACCGATGAAACCATGGGAACGGTCGGTTACATGTCCCCCGAACAGACCTACGGTGCCGACCTCGATCATCGCTCTGACATCTGGTCGCTGGGTGTCGTCATTTACGGGATGGTCACCGGGCAGCAACCGTTCAAGGGCCACTACGACAAGGCCGTGATGTATTCCATCACCAACGAAGAGCCTGAGCCGATGACAGGTCTGCGCACCGGCGTTCCGATGGAGATGGAATGGATTGTCGGTAAGTGCCTCGCGAAAGACGCGGAAGAGCGCTATCAGTCGACCGCCGACATGGTCGTCGACCTGGAAACGCTACGCAAAAAGCTGGAGTCCGGCAAGTCGACCATCATGAGCGCTGTTCCGCCCGGATCAGTAGGGGCACGGCATGCCGTGCCCGCGGACTCTGAAGCGGCAACAGGAACACGGGCACATGCTGTGCCCATACATTCCGCGGAGGATGTGACCGAACATCCGCTCGTCAAATACCGCGTCATCGAGAACCTCGAACAAGCGGACAACACCATCGTTTATCGCGCCGAGGACACGCAGCTCAATCGCTCCGTCGCCATCCGGGTACTTTCGGAGGATGAAGCGCGCAGAGCAGACCGGAAGCTACGCCGAAAGCACGCAATCCTGCTTGGTCTTGCTGTTTGCTCTGTCTTGCTTGCGGCCACGATATCGACACTCTGGCTGACTACTGTGCCGCCGGCGCCGAGTGCCACGACTTTTACGATCGCGGCGCCCGAGGGCGTTAGCTTCGAATCCAATTGGGGCGCGCCTCTTATTTCGCCCGACGGAAGTACCGTGGCTTTCGTTGCATCGTCCGAAGGGGTTTTCCGTCAACTGTGGGTGCGACGCTTGGATTCCCTCGATGCTCGGCCATTGCCGGGCACCAATGGAGCCAGTTACCCGTTTTGGTCTCCGGACAGTCGTCAGCTTGGGTTCTTTGCCGAGTCCAAACTGAAACGGATCGATCTCGCCGGCGGCTCAGCATTGGAACTCTGTGATGTACCCTCGGGCCGTGGCGGCGCATGGGCGGAAAGCGGAGGCGGCCAAGGCGTGATTCTCGTCGCCAGCTCGCGCCAGGGTCTACAACACATATCCCCTTCGGGAGGCGAACTCTTGCCCGCTACAACGCTGGATCAGGAGCGCCGCGAAGAAGACCATCGCTACCCCTCTTTCCTTCCTGATGGCCGCCGTTTTCTGTATCGGAGCCGGAACTTGAGGAAGGGGGAGGACGTGATTTTTCTGGGAAGTCTCGACTCCCCGGAGCGTAGCCGCGTAGTCAGTAGTCAGTCACATGCGACATACGTTGCGCCCACCCCATGGCACCCCCAAGCCTATCTCCTCTTCGCTCGTGAGAATACGTTGATGGCTCAACCGTTCGACACCGCGCGCGGCGAACTCACAGGAACTCCCCTTCTCATCGCCAACGCGGTCGGCGTCGGCAACAGGCGCAACGGCTTTTTTTCCGCTTCCAGCAACGGTACTTTGGCCTACCATGTCGGCAATCCGCATTCTGAGACGGAGTTAGTCTGGCTGGGCCGAGACGGCGAACGGCTCCAGGTAGTCGAGACAGCGGCGAGGCATCAGCGACCCCGCTTATCTCCGGACGAGCAGAGCCTCGCTGTGCGCGGTCCAACTCAAGACGACAACAACTCCGACGTGTGGATTGTTGACCTGAGAAGCAATGTTCCGCGGCGCTTCACCTTCGGAAAGGGCTCAGCGACCAGCCCCATCTGGTCTCCGGATGGTAGGTCGATCATCTTCTCAACCGAGGGGGAGGGGAACGTCGGCCTCTACCGTAAACCCGCCTCCGGCGCGGGCTCGGAAGAACTCTTGCTCGAGCTAGATATGCTCATGTGGGCGTCCGACTGGCTGCCTCAAGGCGACGTCATCACGTACTCCACGCACGACGGATCCGGATACAAGTTGTGGACTCTCCCGTTGACAGGAAGCAAGGAACCCGAGACACCGCTAGGGACGGATTTCGAGACCATACAGGGTCAGTTCTCCCCCGACGGGCGTTGGATCGCTTACATGTCGCGCGAGACAGGTCGGTTCGAGATTTTTGTGCAGCCTTTTCCACCGACCGGCGCCAGATGGCAAGTGTCGACAAACGGAGGTACGAGACCAAGATGGAGAGGCGACGGAAAGGAGCTGTTCTACTTTTCCAGCACCGGATCAGCCAGAGGCATGTTCATGGCTGTTCCGATCGGCGTTAAGGGCGAGACAATAGAGGCCGGATTGGCCGAACCCCTGTTTGAAGTCGGCATGGCCGTCGGCCACAACTACGACGTGACCGCTGATGGCCGGCGCTTCATCGTCAGCGCCTACACGGAGGAAGTGCTTAGCTCCCCCATCACGGTCGTCCTCAATTGGCAGGCAACGCTGGAACAGTGATCGAGTAGGTAACCTGTACAAAGGGTTTTCCTTGAACCAGGCTGGGATGGAGCGGCTGCCACGTGTTTTTGTGGACGACGTTTAGTCAGCCAAGGACCGGCAACAGCACTCCGTCCCCACCCTTTTGGCCATGCTGGGGTGTCCTACCGAGACTGTGTTGAAATGTAAGAATTGAAGTTCAATCACCTCAAGATTGCCCGCTTAGCGATCATCCTAAGCAGCGCTTCTCTCGGACTTCTGGCCGACGCGGATTCTTCACGGGCGCAGAGTGAAAGCACCGCGTCTGAGACCGCTGAACCCAAACCGTCAGGCCCGGCCGGGCAAGCAGCACCGGATGCACCGCAGACCTCACCGGAAGGCGCTAGCATTTCCACAACCGTCGACCCGGAAGCCCGTCTCGACCTCAACCTCCTCGGGCAAACCGACACCGAATCCGGCGAAGGCCGCCGCAACGAAAACGTCCAGTTCAACGCGGTCGATAACAACGCTCTTCGCGAGTTGAATACTCGCCTCGGTACGACCGCCACGATTGTTGATTTCAAGCCGGACCGCGGCTATTTCGGATCGGAGTTCGGGAACCCACCGACGTCTCCCCTGCACCTGCCGGGGTCGACCGCTTCCGGTGTTCATGGCAGCCTGTACGGGGCGCACACGAATAGCCTCTTCCAGGCGCGTTCCTTTTTCCAGGTAGGCGATGTTCAACCGGCGCGGGAAAACGACTACGGATTCGACGTCGGCTTGCCCGTTTGGAAGGGCGGATACTTCACCGTCAACGCCAGCCAACAGCGGCTACGGGGCAGCGTCAACGGGAACATTCTGGTTCCCCGCCCCGATGAGCGCACGCCGCTCAACGATCACCCCGAGACACGAACAAACGACCCGGCCACCCGTGCTCTGGTCGAGCAAATCCTCGGCTCCTATCCCGACGAGGCGCCCAACCGAACGGATATCGACCCACGTGCGCTGAACACCAATGCGCGCCAAGCCATCGATACGGATACGATTGGCTCGCAGCTCACTCAGGACCTGGGCGCGAGTGACAGGCTTTTCTTTCAGCACCGGTTGACATCGCAGCGCGTTGACGCGTTTCAACTGGTGGATGGGCAGAATCCGAACACCATGATTCGGAGCCACCGGGTCCGCATCGGCTGGAACCGCACCTGGACGCCCGCGACAATTACCGATTTCACCGCCGGACTGGACCGCGCCGGGTCCCTGCTCACACCCCCCGACGGAGCTTTGTTCAGTGGCTACACCTTTGGCGATGTCTTCGAAAGGCTTGGCCCCGGCTCCGACATACCCATCGACCGTGCCGTGACCTCGTATCGATACGCGGGCCAAGTGCGCCATGTTCGCGGACAACACAATCTAACCATCGGATTCGACCTCCAGCGGCGGCAGTTCAACAGCGCCGAAACCAACAGCCACCGTGGAACGATGGGTTTTCGAACCAACTTCGGCCGGGACGCGATCACGAATCTGCGGCTGGGTATTCCGACGCGATACTCCGGGGCCGTGGGCTTGAACCAACGTGGTTTCCGCGATTGGCGGATGAACTATTACATAGGAGACGAATGGCGCGCAACACGCAACTTCACGGTGAGCATGGCATTCCGCTATGAACCGAATACGAAACCGGTGGAAGTGAACAACCTGACCGACGTCGGCATTCGCTGTGATTGCAACAATGTCGGTGGTCATTTCGGCCTCGCATACGATCTGCCGGGCCGAGCGGGGGTTGTGCGAGCGGCCTATGGCCTTCACTATTCGGAGGTAACGCCGGCGACGTATCAGCAAGTGCGTTTCAATCCTCCGGCAACGTTCAAACTCGTTGTCCCTAACCCCGACCTCGTTGATCCACTCGCCGGCCGGACGATCGACGATTTCGACCCGAACGACAGAGCGACGGTCTTCCAGAACGCGCCGGGCCTCGTTGCGCCCTACTCGCACCAGTACAACTTTAGCTGGGAACCTTCCCTTGGGAATGGCGTGAAGCTTCAATTGGGCTACGTCGGAAGCCGCTCGCAAAAGCTGTTCTTGCGGTGGTACACCAATCGCGCACAGCCTGTCGATGATCTATCTCAAATGACGACCGGCACGACGAATGACCGCCGCGCCGATCAGGATCATTTCGACATTCGCAAAATCATCAACTCTTCGCGCGGATACTTTGACGCGGCTCGCGCGACCCTGATCGTGCCGGAATGGAAGGGCCTCACCGTTGATACGTCGTACTGGTTCAGCAAGGCGATTGATCTCGGCGCGGGCTACGCAAATACGGGTACGTTCGTTGAGAACCTCTCGAATCGGAATCAATCGGAATTCCTGATTCACGAAGATCTGCGCGGGCTCAGCGGTTTCGATCAGAAGCATGCTTTCCTGTCGCGTTTCACCTACGTAACGCCTGCGCCGGCCGGCTGGAATTCTTGGCTCCGGCAAGCGTTCGGGGCCTGGGATTTGTCGGCTGTGACTCTCATCAAGACCGGCACGCCTTTCACGATCGAGGCCGGTGCCGATTCGCCGGGGATTGGTAACGTGGACGGCAACTCGGGCGACAGGGTTCATATCGTTGACCCGAGCATTCTTGGACGCACGATCGACAACCCCGACACGTCCGTGGCCGGCTTGCCCGCCTCGGCCTTCGCTTTCATGTCGGTCGGTGAACTGCGAGGCAACATCGGCCGCAACACGTTTCGCAAGGACGGCGTGAATAACGTCAACACGTCGCTCTCGCGCACCTGGCGCGTTAGTGCCGAGAAGGCTTTTACGTTTCGAGCCGAGTCGATCAACTTTTTCAACAGCCCACAATTTGCGTCGCCCGGATCGACACTGAGTTCCCCAAACTTCGGACGCATTACGAACACTCTGAACGAGGGCCGAACGTTTCGATTCTTCCTGCGCTTCGCCTTTTAGGAAAATGTTAGGGTTCGGCATGCCGAACCCGCCGGGACCCCCTGGCGTGCCCCTACTGACTTGGTCGATACTCGAAAAAATGGGGACTGTACCAAGACCCGATCGGGTCGGGTGACGGGGATTGAGGCCCCGCCACCCTCCCACACCACCGGACATACGGTTTTCCGTATCCGGCGGTTGAACCCAGCGGCCTTACGTTCGCGCCGCAAGATCCGATGGCATCACAAACCCGTAGCGCCGCAACGTTGCATTCGATAACGCTGTCTGCAACAGTCCGTTCGCCGCTATGCGCCAAGCGCCGCGACGTGCCGGAACCAGTTTCAACAACCGTTCCCCAATGCCCAACCGACGTAAAGCCCGCCGGCGTCCCGTTGCGCCATGCCAGCGCAGCCAGAAACATTTCCGTATGTGCCGCCGCACCCATCCTTCCAGTAGGAAAATCGCACGCCGTCGCTCCGCCAACCGGTAGTATCCCCACCAGCCGCGAACGTACCGCCGCCACTCGTCGCGTAACTGCCGACTCGTGACCGAGCGGTTGCCGCACCAGATCTCCCGCACCTTCCGTTTGAATCGCTCGACACTTTCCGGCGCTGCTTCCACCTGCCCCTGGCGGTTCAGACGAAACCCCAGGAACTTCCGCTCCCACGGCCTCCCCGCCCCGCTCTTGGCCTCGTTCACTTTCAGTCGCAGATGCTTTTCGATCCAAGCCGTGATCCCCGCCAGCACACGCTTCGCCGCCGCTTCACTGCCCACATAGATGTTGCAGTCATCCGCGTACCGGCAGAACCGTAGCCCACGTCTCTCCAGCTCCCGATCAAGCGCATCAAGGTAGATGTTCGCCAGCAACGGTGACAACGGCCCGCCTTGCGGCGTGCCCTCCGCGCTGCGCACCACCACCCCCTCCGTCAGCACTCCGGCCCGTAGATACCGGCCGATCAACCCCAGCACTCGCTTGTCGCGAATGACTTCCGCCACCCGCCGCATCAAAATGTCGTGATTGACCACGTCGAAGAACCGCGCGATGTCAATATCCACCACCCAGTCCTTGCCCTCGCGAACGTATCTTTGCGCCACTCGCACTGCGTCATGCGCACTCCGTCCCGGCCGGAACCCGTAGCTCGACTCGCTGAACCGCGGATCGAAGATCGGCTGCAGAACTTGCAGCAACGCTTGCTGCACCAGCCGATCTATTACCGTCGGTATCCCAAGCTGTCGCTTCCCCCCGCTCGGCTTCGGTATCTCTACCCGCCTTACGGGACTCGGCGTCCAACGCCCGGACACGAGTTTCGCTCGAATCTCCGTGCCGTGACGGCGAAAGTGAGGTTCGAGTTCTTCGGTCGTCATCTTGTCGATCCCCGCCGCGCCCCGCTTGCGTTTCACCGCCCGCAGAGCCCGTTCGAGGTTCTCCTCTCCGACCACCTGTTCCATCAGTTCTTCGTGCATTGCTTTCTTCGATGAGTCTCGCCGAACTTCGCCTCGTCGCCGCCGGAGGGAGGCCCATCCCGGTTCCACCGTTCCTGCCTGCCCCTGCTCCCCTTGCGTTCCCCCGATGGGGAAGGACCTTTCGGTCCGGGACTCCGGACTTCTTTCGGCTCGGTTCGAGTCGCTCCTCTCGCTTTGCTCCTTGGTTCTTCGGCCCTTCGCTCCGGCGCTATTACCCGCCTTCCTCGCTACTACGGCCTCTGCTGACTTCTCCTCCGCTCTCACCGAGGAGATCTCCCCAGGTAAGGTGCTGAATCTTTCCCTTCACACCGCCCGGCTCTACCGCGCACGTCTTCGGATGGACTTCGGGCTTCACGTTGGCTAGCACGCTTACCGCCCGTACACGGCCTCTCTGCCGATTCGTGTTCCTACGGTCAAAGGTTTGTTCCCCGCTTCCTTCAGCTTCACCTCGCGGCTACGCCTTGCGGTTCCCTACGGTTACCTCCATCAGTTCCCGGTCGGCTCCTTTCAGCCAACTAGATTCAGCCCATGCTGGGCACACTAGCGCGGACCTCGCTTTTGAGGTCCGCGGCTCCTCCTTCGACCCACTCAACCCGCCGTCCAATCAACGAACGGGGCGCGGATGTCACATCCACGCGCCCGCGCCGCAAGGCGCGGAAAACCACACGCGTCAACCGCCCCTGTAGGTGACCGTCACCCTTCTTTCGCGCCATCGATACAACACCCATCACCGCCGCATAACGGCGCGAAAAAGGGCTGACTGTCACCTATCCGCCATGGTCGATATTCCGTTGCAGCAGCCGCAGGAAGTTCCCTCCCCAGACTTTCTGAATCTCTTCTTCGCTCAGGCCGTAGGCCATCATGCTTCGCGTCAGGCGCACGAGCTGCGACATTTCAGGAACAACGGGGATCGTCTTGCCGAGGCCATCGAAGTCCGTACCAATGCCGACGTGATCGATCCCGACCAGATCGGCTGCATAGCAGATGTGCTCGACGAAGCGGTCGATGGTGGCCTTCTTCGGGTCCGGGTCGATGAAACTGGGTGCGAAGGCAATGCCCATGGCACCCCCGGCCTGGGCCAGTGCCTTGATCTGATCGTCCGTGAGGCAGCGGTAGTGGTGACACTCGGAAAAGACGGCAGTGTGACTCACGATCGGAGGACGCGAAAGCCGATCGAGCGTCTCGAAGTATGCTTTGTCGTTGATGTGAGCAAGGTCGGTCAATATCCCGAGTTCGTGATTGACCGCGATCACTTCATGTCCCAGAGCTGACAGGCCACCGGCGTTCTTACGTTCGTTCTCGCGGTCTTGCGGAGTGCAAGGGCCGTAGGGGCTTTTCGTACCCTGCAAGAACTTCGCTTCCGGGCCGCCCTCGCCGTGGGTGATGGCGATCGAGCGGACACCGAGCCGATAGAGGATGCTCTGGATCTCAGGCTTTCCGTCGAGCCAACGTCCAATGCCCTCGATCGACATGATGATGCCGACCTTGCCCTCTCTTGACGCGCGAAGAACGTCATAAGACGAGAGGGCGAGCATCAGGTCATTCGGGTTCTTCTTGATCTCGGCGAAGACACGCTCGATGGTGACCCAGACGTTCGCGATCGGGCCGTCGCCCACGATGAAGAGAGCGGCGTCGTAGCCCGTTTCCTTCATGCGCGGCAGATCGGTATGGAAGGCCGGGTCGCGTTTCGACCAGTTGAGCGGGTTGTGCCCGCGGGCGACCCCCTCGACGGGAATGTCGTTGTGTCCGTCGATGATGAGGGCTCGCTTGTGGACTTCCTCGGCCTCCTCCAAGCTGACACCGCGTTTCCTGCGTTTAGATTGCGCAAACGCGGGCGGTGCGGCGGAGGCGAGGACTCCGGCCAAACCGGCGCCGGCGGTTGTGTTGAGAAAGTTGCGTCTGGTTTTCATAGCTTCATGATTATGGCAATTCAGACGAATGTCGGCTGATGACTGCGGCAGTCACTGAAGTTGCAAACGGCAAGGGATTGAGTCTCGGAAAGTTCTCCGCGGCTGCTTCCCCGCTGCGAGGGCCCCGCTGTGAGGACCTTTTTCTCAGAGTGGGGAGCAAATCGTTTGTTGGATTTGGATGTCGCCGGTAGTGGTGTCGTGGTCGAAAAGGATGAGGTCGGCTAAGTCGCCCGGTTCGAGAAAGCCTTGGCGACGTTCGAGTCCGGTGCCGACGGCGGCGTTGACGGTACCCATTCGCAGGGCCTGGTAGAGCGAGATCCCGCTGAATCGGATGAGGTTCGCGAGGCCGAGGTCCATGCAGAGAGCGGAGCCGGCGAGGCGGCGGCTGCTCGTGAGTTCGACGCGGTTCTCGGGTGTGAGCTCGACTTCGAGGTGGCCAATGCGATAGATGCCGGGCGGACACTTCGCGGGGGCGACGGCGTCGGTGACGAGTATGGACTTATCGAGTCCCTTGGCACGGACGGCGACCTTCACGAAGTTGGGATCAAGGTGGATGCCGTCGACGATGAGGCCGGCACATAGCTCGTCGGAAGCCATCTGATCGATGATGTAGTTCGGGAAGCGCGCCAGCACTTGATGGGAGCCATTGCCGAGATGCGTGCTCATCGTCGCGCCGGCTTGAATAGCGTCCTTGATTTGGGCGGTGTTGGCGTTGGTGTGTCCGATGGCGACGACGACTCTTCCCTGCCCTGCTACGTGCTCAATGACGTCGAGCGCACCTTCTTGTTCGGGCGCGAGCGTGAGGATGCCGATGTTGCCGTCGGCGGCGTCCTCGAACTGCTTCCATTCGTCGATTGTAGCGGCCCGCACATGCTCGACAGGGTGAGCGCCGCGGGGGCCGTCAACAGGGGAGATCCAGGGGCCTTCGACGTGAAAGCGTGACATGGAGTTGCCGACGGATAGTTCCGCCTTGGCCTTGGCGAGGTTCTTGAGCGAGCCGGCGATGTTCTCATGGGAGCCGGTGATGACGGTTGGGAAGAAGCGCGTGACTCCGGTGGTCCGCATCACCTCGATCGAGCGTGCGATCTCGTCGTGGGGCGTGTCGGGTGAGTTGTAGTCCACACCCGAAAACCCGTTGACCTGGATGTCGATCATGCCGGGCGCGATGTAGGGCGCGTCGCCGGCGTGTCCGGTTTCTTCGACCGTCGCGATGCGTCCGTCTTCTTCGTGGATGTGGAGGAGCTCTCCGGTTTCGGGGGATCGTCCGGTGTAGATCATGGTAGGTTCGAACAACAGTTTGGCATAGTCTGTTTGCATAGTCTGGGGATGAGTTTATGACGAGGATGATTGGCGGGAAGCGGGTCGGGATGGATGTGCGGGGCGACGGGGTTCCGTTGCTTCTGATTCATGGCTTTCCCCTGCACCGGGGAATGTTTGCCCCGCAGTTAGAAGGGCTGGCCGACCTGGCGAAGGTGATCACGTTCGATGTGCCGGGCGTGGGGGAGTCGGAGCCGGGGCCGGTGTCGATGGACGCGATTGCCGACTTGGCGGCGGTGGTCTTGACCGAACTGGGGATTGAGAAGGCGCTGGTGGGCGGCGTGTCGATGGGCGGCTACGCGTCGTTCGCGTTCGCGCGGCGTCATGCGGATCGGCTGCTCGGATTGATTCTGGCGGATACGCGGGCTGCGGCGGATTCGGAAGCGGCTCGGGCAGGGCGCAGGGCGATGGCCCGGATGGTTCAGGAAGAGGGCGTAGCGGCCGCGGTGGAGCGCATGGTTCCGGGCTGGTTTGGTCCGAGCACGCTGGAGGGCCGGCCCGAGGTGGTGAGGCAGGCGCGTGAGATGGTCGAGGCGGCTTCGGTGGAGGCTGTTGTCCTCATGCTTGAGGCTCTGGCCGATCGGCCGGACTCGACGCCGCGATTAGGCGACATCAACGTTCCGACGCTGGTGATTTCGGGCGAAGAGGATCCGATGATTCCAGCGGCGGAGATGGAGGAGTGGGCGGCGTTGATTCCGGGGGCGCGGCATGTGGTGATCCCCGCGGCAGGGCATCTGCCTAACTTGGAGGAGCCGTTGGAGTTCAACCGTGTGCTGGCGCAATTCATTGAGGCGCTTGCATGACAGTTTTTGGTGGCGGCCGACGGTCGGCTTGTCGTTGGCATTGCCGCCGGAGCGGGCGTTGTAGCTCCCTTACCCTCTATCCCTTTTCTTGGCCACTGGTACCACCAGAACTCTAGTACTGGCGCTTTGGTTCCTGTTTCAGCACACCGAATGGAGCTAACTTCCCATTGGCTTGCGTACTGTCAAGGGCGGAGAGAAATTAGACCACTTCGGCGGAGTAAAACTAGACCAGTTGGGGGAGTGGTAGCGGTTTTCGTGGGACGGCTGGAACGGAGCCTGAGGGCGCCCTTTAGGGCGACCCAGGCGTAGTGGAAGGCGGCCCACGAAAACCGGCGCGAGCGGCGGGCGGGTCAGTCGGAAGAGCGAGACCGTTTCTTTTGACTCTGTTTGAGGCGGAAGCTTTCGCCGTTCATCTCCAGGATGTGAACGTGGTGGGTGAGGCGATCGAGCAGAGCGCCGGTCATGCGCTCGGACCCGAGCACCTCTGTCCACTCGGTGAACGGCAAGTTTGAGGTCAGCATCGTGGAGCCTTGTTCATAGCGTTGCGAGAAGATCTCGAACAGCAGCTCAGCGCCGGTCTTCGACAGCGGCACATAGCCCAGTTCATCGACGATCAGCAGATCCTGCTTGGCAAGTTGTTTTTGGAAGCGCAGCAGCCGTCGCTCGTCGCGGGCTTCGAGCAGTTCATTGACCAGTGCCGCAGCCGTGGTGAAGCGTGTTCGATAACCGCTCTGACAAGCGGCCAGGCCTAGCGCCAGGGCGAGATGCGTCTTGCCGGTGCCGGAGTTGCCCAGAGCCAAGACGTTCTCGCGACGGTCGATGAACTCACAGCGCGCCAGCTCCAGCACGAGCTTCTTGTTTAACGAAGGCAACGCTAGGAAGTCGAATGTGTCGAGACTTTTCGTCACGGGAAACTTGGCTGCTTTGATGCGACGTTCAGTCGCCCGCTGATCTCGGTCGAGCAGTTCCAACTCGCAGAGTTGCTTCAGGAAGCTCCTACAGTCCAAGCCCTCGGCGGCGCATTGCCGCGCCACTTTGTCGTACTCGCGCAGGAAAGTCGGCAGCCGCAACGCTTTCAGATGGGCTTCCAGTAAGAGATTCGACTTCGCCATCAGCCCGCTCCTTGCCCCAAGAGCGCGAGATAGGACGCTGCCGAAGTCTGCTCGACTTGAGCCGTCGGCAGGTGAGGATACTTCGTTAAGTCCAGCCGTGGCGGACGTTGTTCGATCGCGCACAGCAACAGATGCTTGACGGCGTCGAAGCCGATCGTTCCCAGTTCGCAGGCTTGGCGCACCGCCGCCGCAACATGCTCCAGCCGAAAGTCCTCCAGCAGACGCAACACCTGCACGTACTCGCGCTTGCCCGCTTTGCCCAAGCGGACTTCGAGCAGGCGTCGTAATCGCGGAAACTCGGGCGGTAGATCCCAACCCACCAACGGCGCGGCTTGATCGAGCGCATTCGTCTTGCGCTCCAGCAACGCCAGATAATGGACGGGATCGAAGATCAACTCTTCGCGTTCGTAACTGCGCCGGTGGCGTGCGATCTCTTCGCTGCCGCAACAGATCACTACTTCGTCCACATAGGCTTTGAGCAACACCTGGCGATGGCCGTAGCGCGTCGGCACCGAGTAGTCGTTGGTCCGATAGCGCACCAGCGACAACGACGTCACCCGGGTCGTACGTTTGTCGCAGGCATCGTAGGGCGCGGACGGCAATGGCAGCAACGCTTTCGCGTCGCGCTCAAAGCGTTCTCCGATCGTTTCGGTGTGTCGCCGCAAGCGCCGCTCACGGTTCTTGCGGCACTTGGCTTCGAGGTGTTCGTTGAAGGCTTCCCAACTCGAGAACCGGGGGATCGGCACCATGAAGTTGCGCCGCCCATAGCCCACCAAGCCTTCCACCTTGCCTTTGTCGTTACCCTTGCCTGGCCGGCCGAAACGATCAGCGAACAAGTAGTGCGACTGCAACTCACTGAACGCTCGTGTGCGTTTGCGCGTACCGTCGCCGAGAATCCTTGCTACCGCCAACTTCGTGTTGTCGTAGACAATGCTGCGCGGCACACCGCCAAAGTAGCGAAACGCGGCGTTGTGTCCTTCGCAAAAGGCTTCCGTCGTCTCGGCGGGAAAGGCTTTTACAAAGGCGTCATCGCTGTGCGGTAGATCGACCACCAAGAAGTGGGCCTTACGCTGCACTCCGTCAATGACAACCAGTGCTTCACCGAAGTCAGCTTGCGCATCGCCAGGAGGATGTGCCAGCGGCACAAACATCTCTTGACCGCCCAGCTTCTTCTCGCGAACGTAGTCCTTGATGATTGTGTAACCGCCCGTGAAGTCGTACTCGTCGCGCAAGCGGTCGAAGATGCGCTGTGCCGTGTGACGCTGTTTCCTCGGCTGCTGCTGATCGTCAAGCAGTATCTGATCAATGATTCCTGTGAACGAATCCAGCTTCGGCCGCTTCACCGGTTGACGCCGCCGATAGCCCGGCGGCGCCTTGTAGCGCAGCATCTTGCGCACCGTCTCCCGCGCCAAACCGAACCGTTTGACGGCCTCGCGTTCACTCAGCCCCTCAACGATGACACTCCGCCGTACTTGAGCGTATAGCTCCACTTGATACATCCCTCCGGTGTTCCACAAAACACCTCGGGGATGCTACGCGGACCACCTGGGCGGTCTAATTTTGCGCCGCCCTCACGCGGCTTAGAATCGCCGCTCTGTGGTCTATTTTGGCTCCGCCGTTCTCACGGAGAGATATTTACCTATGAATACTTGCACTACATGTAACGGTCAGGAGCGTTCGCTCTTGGACGAAAAGCAGGCTGCTGCTTGGCTCAATTGCTCGGTAGCGGCACTGCGGAAATGGCGACAAAACGGTCAAGAACCTGTGTTCTGTCGGAATGGTCGTCTGGTTCGGTACAGCAGTGAAGACCTGAGAGCCTTCGTGGAAGGCCAACGGGTTTCGACAACGAATCTAGATGAGGAGACTAACGAGAATGACTAAATTAGCGAACCCTATTGTGGTACCGATCAACGATGAACTCAATCTGCAAGTGCGGACCGCATGGCCCACACGGACCGCTTTTGTAGCCCAGGTAGAGGTGTTGAATGGAAAAACGATTCACACAGACGAGGTGAAGCTCGGCAGTAGTCGAGAGCGAAGGAAATTTGCCAAGGAAGTTGGTGCCAAGGCTCCTGGAGCTGATATGACAACCCTTGAAGAAAAGCTCCTTCTGGTCGCCAACGAGGTTGAATCTGCTCTGCAAAAGGCCGAAACCGCAAAGATGTCCGAGGTCAGATACACCCAATCGGATCAGGGCATCTACGAACTCAACATCTCAGAGCGCGGCACGGCTACGAATACCTTGACCAACTTCGGCGCGAAGATACTTCGTCAGACCATTGAGGACGACGGTGCGAGTGAGCAGCGCCAGTTCTTGATCGAGCTTTCCCAGGAGGGCAAAACTCGGGCTACGAAGGTCCAGCGGACCAGTACACGAAGATGGATTGGCCGATTAACCAAGGTGGAGCCAAGTTCGTCGTTCGCCCTGGCTGGGGCAACAAGGACAAAACCCGAGCCGCAATCCAAGAACTCTCTGGGGATGCCGAAGAGAAGAAGGTCTTCACCCATACAGGTTGGCGCAAGATCAAGGATGAATGGTTCTACCTCCATTCGGGTGGAGCAATCGGGACAGCCGGGAATACCGCGAGCGTAAAGGTTTGGCTGCCAGGTAGTCTGGCGTCCTACGAGCTTCCCGAGCCTCCGGTGGGTGATCGGCTAAGAGAGAGTATTCGAGCCTCGTTCAACACCCTATTGGTCGCACCGAAACACATCACTCTCCCGCTCTTGGGGGGCGTCTACCGTACGCCGTTGGGAGAAGCCCGAGCTGTTGATCACAGCGTATTCATTGACGGGAGAACAGGCACACAGAAGACTGAGGAGACTGCGATCGCTCAGTCTCACTTTGGTGCCGGTTTCAACAGTAGGAACCTTCCAGAAAGTTGGGAAAGCACTGCGAATGCTCTGGAACGAAACGGCTTCCTTACCAAGGACACCATCCTCACCGTGGACGACTTTAAGCCCAGAGGGGGTACCAACGAAACACAAGACCTCCACTCGAAGGCAGACAGGCTTCTGCGTGGGCAGGGTAATCAGCAAGGCCGTAGTCGGATGAACGCGGATGGTTCAGGGCAGCAGACCTACTATCCGCGTGGTTTGGTGCTGGCTAGTGGTGAAGATGTTCCAACCGGGCACAGTCTCCAGGCACGGATGGTTGTTCTGGAAGTCGTTTCAGGCGACGTGAACCTCACCAGACTGACGGAGGCACAAAGTGCCGCCAGAGATGGGTTGTTTGCATCCGCGATGTCTGGCTACGTTCAATGGCTCGCTGGACGTATGGACCAACTAAAGGCGGAGATTCCTGATCGCATCGCGAAACTGCGCGACATGTTTAGAGCTGAGACTACGTTCAGTCACGACCGTGTTCCCGATAACCTCGCAAGCCTTTTGACCGGTTACGAGAGCTTCATTGATTTAGCCCTAGAGGCGCATGAGATCAGCCCAGAGGAACGATCGAACCTTTGGGACGAGGCTTGGGCTGTGTTGTTGAAAGTGGGTGAAAACCAAGGCAGGAGTCAAGCGCAACAGGACGAGGTTGATCGCTTCTGTGAACTGCTTTCGACCGCCCTCCAGTCCGGGAGGGCCCATCTCAATGATGCGAAGACCATCGGACCTCCCTCTAGGCATGGTCAATGGGGATGGAGGGTTGTAGAGCACGCTCCTACGCCCTGCGGCGCTTGCGTCGGGTGGTTGGATGGTTCGGACCTTCTTTTAGATCCTGGAGTTGCGTTCTCGGTTGTGCAACAGCTTGCGCAACAGGAACAAGGTGCATCGATCCCGATAGCGGAGCAGACTCTCTGGAAGAGAATGTCGCAACGCAAACTTCTGCTTTCGACGGAAGAGAACAGGCACACTGCCCGCAAGATGATCGGGGGAGATCGGAAGAGAGTAATTCACCTCAACCTTTCGGTCCTATCTGGAGAAAGCGGTCCAAGTGGTCCATCCAGTCCAGAGGAGACGGAGAAGTGAGGTGAGGGGAGCGCAAGGTGGCCGTACAAGACTCTTGAGGGTGCGTCCGCCACGTTGGAAGCCTGAAAGAAGTGCAAGAAGTTGTCCGGGCGCGGGGCCAGTTCTATCGGGTGAGAGGGGGATTGGGAGTGGGATGTGCAGTGGGGTTCAAATCCGAGCAATGAGTCTGCCAGTTCTCAACTCGGTGGGTGAGACCCGCTTACACCATGCCACAAACCCCTCTTCTCACCCAGTAAAACTGGCCCCCTCCCACCGGACGGTTACTGATTCCGCTGCCGCAGAGACGATGCCTGCTATGCTACATCTCGTCCAACCAGACGAGCCATCACCCGAAAGGAGATGGCGCAAAATGGCTCGTCAAAGACGGTCGGGGCAGAATCCTCGACCACGAAAGGATAGAGGTAAATGGAAAATTTGGTATCGAAAGGACGTCATAGATCCGGACGGTACTCACCGTCGAGTGCAGACCGCGAGGACGCTGGGTGACGTGGGTTCTATGACGTTCACTGAAGCTTGCGGGGAAGCTCGGAACTTTCTTCAGGCGGTCAATGATCTGGAGACTGGTGTTGAGTATTCTAGCCGAACGATGAACGATCTGATGGAACGCTGGAGGCATGGTCTCAAACGGTTGTTGAAGAAATCCAGCCAGCGAAACTACGAATGGTCGTTTGCGAAGATATCAGCGGCGTTTGGAGATACGCCTGTTAAGCAGCTTGAACGGGCTGACGTACAGGATTTCTTGATTGAAAACTCACTCAAGCTATCCTCTCGAAGCGTAGCGGACCTACGGACCAATCTAAAGACACTGCTGGGACTGGCTGTTGAATGGGGCTGGGTAGCTGAGAACGTGGCAACCGGTCGATTTCGTCTGCCAGCGCACACACTCAGTAGACCGAAGCGTGTGCTAACCCCAGCCGAGGTGAACCTGTACATTGGATCATTCCCGGAGCCGTATTCCACGATGGTCGCTTTGGCCATCTTTACCGGCCTTCGTGCCGGAGAAATCGGGGCGCTTCAGTGGACGGAAGTAACAGACACCACGGTGCAGGTAGACCAAGCCGTGTACCGAGGTGAGGTAGGCTCCCCCAAGAGCCGCGCCTCGCGGGCTTCAATACCCCTCACGCCTCGGGTTTCTTCCATGCTTCGAGCTTGGCGGCGTCAGACGCGGTTTCCCAAAGACACGGACTACGTGTTCGCTGGCCGCGTCAACAAACCCAAGAACATGGACAACGTAGCCACTTGGCAACTCAGGCCGGTCGCCAAGAAACTTGGCTTAGGCGTCGTCTCCTGGCATGATCTCCGGCACACGTTTTGTACTCTTGGCCGCCAAGCCGGAGTATCACCGGAGTCCATGCAGAAGCTCATGCGTCATGCTTCCATCGTGACCACCTTGAAGTTTTATTCACACGTCGGGACGCTAGATGATGTCTCGAAGATAGATCAGCTTGTTAGCCCAGATGTTAGCCTGGATCAGCAACCTGTTCATTAGACAAAACTTATGCCTAACTACTGGCTCGTCAAGTCCGAGCCCTTCAAATACTCCTGGGATCAGTTCGTCAAAGACGGCTCAACCTACTGGGACGGCGTCCGCAACTACCAGGCTCGCAACAACCTCCGCGCAATGAAGAAGGGCGACCTCGTGCTCTACTACCACTCCAACGAAGGTATGTGTGTTGTTGGTATTGCACGTGTTATCAAAGAGCACTACCAGGACCCGACGACTGACGACGACCGCTGGTCGGTGGTAGACCTGAAACCGGTCAAGGCGCTGAAGCGTCCGGTAACGCTACAGGAAGTCAAGGAAACCAAGGGCCTGGAGAATATCGCTTTGGTTCGGCAAAGCCGCCTCTCGGTGCAGCCGCTCACCGAGAACGAGTTTGATGTGATTGTGGCGATGGGTTCTAAGAAGGCCTAAACAACCACCGCCTGAAAGGCGGTGGGTTCATTTACGACTGAAAGTCGGCTTGCGGCTGAAGCCGCCTGAAGAAGCCCCGGCTCAGAGCCGGCTCAAGGCTTGGTGGGCGTTGTGATCTTGAAGCCCTGGTCGTCTTCGTCCCATTGCTGCCTCTCAATGTAATTCTTAATCGTTTCCTCGTCCACTGCGCCCACCGTCGCGCAGAAATATCCCCGCGCCCACAGGTGCTGCCCCCAATATCGCTTCCGCAATTCCCCAAACTCATCTTGCAGCCGTCGCGACGACCTGCCTTTCACATACTGCACCAGCTTCGACGGCGCCAACTGTGGCGGTGCCGATACCAATACATGCACATGATCCGGCGACACAGCGCCCCGAATCACCACCACTTCTCGCGCTTGACAGCTCTGCCGGATCAGATCCCGTGTCCGCTCCGCCACCCTGCCCCGCAAGACTTTGTAGCGATATTTCGTGATCCAGACCAAGTGATACTTGATGTCGTAGACTGCATGCGCCCCTCGCCGATATTCGCCCATCTCCCTATTGTCATCCAGACCCGCTCGAAGCTGACCGCCTGAAAGGCGGTGGGTTTAGACCTGGTGATGGAACTAAACTGCCGCGTGAGGCTACATCGACCTCCGGTCGAGATTAGGTCGCGCACAGCGCGACCCGGCACGGCTCAGCCGTGCGCCACAGGGCGCGTCAGTCCGCGGCTTGCTTCTCTTCGGCGGGAGGCTGCCAACGAACAACCGGCCGGCGCGCCGCGAGCGTTTCATTCACGCGCTTCGTACGCGTTGAATGCGGCGCACTTTTCACAAGCTCCGGATCGTTCTCCACCTCATCCGCAATCGATCGCAGCGCATCGACAAACAGATCCAACTCGTGCTTGCCCTCGGTCTCGGTCGGCTCGATCATCAGCGCGCCGTGAACAATCATCGGAAAGCTCACCGTATACGGATGGAAGCCGTAGTCAATCAGCCGCTTCGCGATGTCCCCCGTCTTGATTCCCAACTTCGCCTGTCGGTCATCGCTGAATACGCATTCGTGCATCGATGGCGCCTTGTAGGGAAGCTCGTAGCGGTCCTCGATCCCTTTGCGAATGTAGTTCGCATTCAACACGGCATCGATCGTCGCGTTGCGCAACCCGTCTCCGCCATGCGCCAGGATGTACGCCAGGGCGCGAACCAGTACGCCGAAGTTGCCGTAAAACGCACGCACACGGCCGATGCTTTGCGGCAGGTCGTATTGGTAACTCAGCCGGCCACCGGATTCCGCGATCCGGGGGATCGGCAGATGGGGAACGAGGTGGCTCCTCACCGCCACGGGTCCGGCGCCGGGTCCACCGCCGCCATGAGGCGTCGAAAACGTTTTGTGCAGATTCAAGTGCATTACGTCGACGCCAAAATCCCCGGGCCGCGCAATACCGACCAGCGCGTTCATGTTCGCGCCGTCCATGTAAAGTTGGGCGCCTTTTGCGTGCAGGATCTCGGCCGCCTTGGCGATGTCCTTCTCGAAAATGCCTACCGTGTTCGGATTCGTCACCATCAGCGCCGCGACGGAATCATCGACGGCCCGCTCCAGCGCTTCCAAGTCGATCATGCCTTCGGCGTTCGACGCGATCTCCTCGACCTCGTATCCCGCGATCGCGGCTGTCGCCGGATTCGTGCCGTGCGCCGAGTCGGGAATCAGAACTTTCTTCCGCGCGGCGCCTTGCGATTCGAGATAGGCGCGAATGATCAAAATCCCGGTCTGCTCGCCATGAGCGCCAGCCGCCGGTTGCAACGTCACGTCGGCCATGCCGGTAATCTCAGCGAGATATTCTTCGAGCTGCACCTGCACTCGCATCGCGCCCTGCGCCAATTCTTCCGGCTGATAGGGATGGGCTTGGGCGAGGCCCGCAATCCGTGCGACGTGCTCATTGAGCCGCGGGTTGTACTTCATCGTGCACGAGCCCAGCGGATACAGCCCCAAATCGATCGCGTAGTTCCAGGTCGACAGCCGCGTAAAGTGTCGGATGATTTCGACTTCGCTCACCTCGGGGAAGCCGGCGATCTCCGCACGCACGTTCGCTGCCCCCAACGCTTCCGACGGATCGACTGCGGGCACATCCAAGGGCGGAAGCTGATAGCCCTTCTTGCCGGGCGACGAGCGCTCGAAGATGAGACCTTCGTTCTGCGTCTGGTGACTACGAACTTTGCGTATCATCAGTTGTTTCGCCGCGGGCATGGCATGGCGTGCCCCTACGTTCCTTGACCGCTGAACTTCGCGGCGTAGCGATCCATCTCGTCTCGTTTGTTCACTTCGGTCGCGCAAACGAGCAGGGCTCCTTTGAGTTCGGGGTAGAAGCGTCCTAGTTTGAGTCCGCCGATGATGTTATCGTCGAGCGCGCGCTGGTTCACGTCGGCCGCGCCAACTCCATTCGGCCGCACGACAAACTCGTTAAAGAACGGCGCGTTGAAGGCAAGCCGCCCGCCGTTGGCTCCGATTTGTTCGGCCAGATAGTGGGCCTTCGAGAGATTCTGCTCCGCCAGCTCCCGCAGACCCTGTTTCCCAAACACCGACATATATATCGTCGCCATCAGCGCGATCAACGCCTGGTTCGTACAGATGTTCGACGTCGCCTTGGCGCGGCGAATGTGCTGCTCCCGCGTAGCGAGCGTCAGGCAGAATGCACGGTTGCCCTCTTCGTCCACCGTCTCGCCCACGAGACGTCCGGGCATCTGACGAATGTTCCTCTGTTTCGTCGCCAGTACACCGACAAAAGGTCCGCCATAGCTCGGCGGATGCGCGAACGATTGCATCTCGCCGGCAACGATATCCGCCTCATGAGTGGGCTCGATCAATCCCAGCGACACCGCCTCGGTGAAGATCAACACCAGCAAAGACCCATGACGGTGGGCAATCTCGGCCGCCTCGCGCGTCTGATCGACGACCCCGAAAAAGTTCGGCGACTGAACGATCACTGCCGCCGTTTCGTCATCAAGCTTCGTTTCGAGATCCTCAAGATCCAGTTGCCCACTCTCGGCGTCGTAACCGACCGTATCCACAGGAATTGTTTGATGCCGTCCGTAGGTGGCGAGCACTTCGCGGTATTCCGGATGCAGGGTCTTAGCGACGAGCAGTTTGTCACGCCGAGTGATCCGCACCGCCATCATGCCCGCCTCGGGAACCGCGGTCGAGCCGTCGTACATCGAGGCATTGGCGACGTCCATGCCGGTCAGTTGGGCGATCATCGTTTGAAACTCGAAGATCGTTGTGAGGACGCCTTGCGAGATCTCGGCTTGATAGGGCGTGTATGCGGTGAGGAACTCACCACGCGTCGCCAAGGGGTCGATCACGACCGGCCTGAAATGCCGATAGACCCCGGCGCCGAGAAAAGATGCATAGCCGTTCGCATTCTCCGCCGCGAGATTGTCGAAGTACTCGATAATCTCGTACTCCGACTGGCCGGCCGGGATATCGAGCGGCCTGTCGAGCTTCACATCCGCCGGCAAATGGGCGAACAGTTCCTCCGCCGACCCCATCCCCAGGGCCGCCAGCATCTGTTGTCGCTCTTCAGGAGATTTGGGAAGGTATCGCACGCCGCGGCTACGACTCCTTCTCGGCGTCGATGTACGCTTGGTATTCCTCAGCGGACAGCAAGTTGTCGAGTTCCGTCTTGTCCTCGATCTTGATCTTGATCAGCCAGCCCTTCTCGTGCGGCGACTCGTTCAACTGCTCGGGGGTGTCGACGAGTGTTTCGTTGACGGCGGAAATCTGCCCTGTGAGAGGAGCGTAAATGTCCGATACGGCCTTAACCGATTCGACCGTCCCAAACGATTGCATCGCCTGGGTGCGAACGCCGGCTTGAGGCAGTTCGACGAAGACAACATCGCCGAGTTGGTCTTGAGCGTGGTCCGTGATTCCCACGGTCGCGGTGTCACCGTCCACGCTCACCCACTCGTGCTCTTTCGTATATCGAAACTCGCTCGGATACATACTCTGATTCTTCCCTACTTCTTTCTCGAATAGAACGGGGTCGGCGTTACGCGTGCTTCCACCTTGCGGTTTCGGATCTCGACTTCCACTTGCGTTCCCGGCTCGCCTTTATCAATGGAGAGCATCGCCAGCGCCACATTCTTCCCGACATAGGGGCCCGGCGAGCCGCTCGTCACCCAACCGATATCGTTATCGCCGTCGAACACGCGATAACCGTCGCGGCCGATCCCCCGCCCGGTCATTTCAAGCCCGACCAGCCGCCGCGTCAAACCTTGCTCCCTTTGCGCAACCAAGGCGTCCCGCCCGATGAAATCGCCCTTCTGAAGTTTGACGATCCAGCCAAGGCGCGCTTCGTAAGGCGTAATCGTATCATCGATCTCGTGCCCATAAAGCGACATCGCCGCTTCCAGCCGCAGCGTATTGCGGGCGCCCAGGCCGGAAGGCTTGATGCCGAACTCCTCGCCGGCCTCAAGGATTGCGTTCCAAACGCGCGCGCCCTCTTGCGGCGGAATGTAGATCTCAAACCCGTCCTCACCCGTATAGCCGGTACGGGCAATCATCGCCGGCAGGCCGAGCACCTGTCCGTGTTCGAACCAGTAGTAGCCGATCGCGCCCAGGTCCGTCTCTGTCAACTTGCTCAGCGTGTCGATCGCACGCGGTCCCTGAATCGCAAGCTGCACATACTTTTCGCTCGCGAATTCGACCTCGGCTTCAAAGTTGTTCTGTGCTTCGATCCACTCAAAGTCCTTCTGCTGGTTCGAAGCATTGACGCACAGAAAGTAATGTTCCGGTCCCATCCGATGGACCAAAATATCGTCGACAAAAGTTCCGGACGGATAGAGCAGCGCCGAGTAGTGCACCTGACCGTCTTCGAGCCGCGAAACAGAGTTGGGCGTGATGTAGTCCACCAACTCGAAAGCCTGTGGGCCGCACACTTCGATCTCGCCCATATGGCTGACGTCGAACAGCCCAACCGCTTTGCGAACAGCTAGATGCTCGTCGATGATGCCGCCGTATTCGACCGGCATATCCCATCCGCCGAAGTCCACCATCCGCGCGCCCGAAGCGCGGTGGACATCGTTCAAGGGCGTCTTCTCAAGGGGTTTTTCGGCAGTCGCGGAGGACATCGGGGCAAAAGTGACACCTCAAGCTATCACCACCCCCTGAGGCTGTCAACGAAAGCGACACGAACAGCGCCTACGGGCTGGACGAATGGGTGGATGCTGCCCGGGATTCCTAACAGCCGATGCGAGTTCGTTCGTCGTGCGGCGTTAGAGCTTCAGCCTGTGCCTTCCCAAAATACCGGCTGGGGCCGCTTACGGTGCGTGCTTCGCGGGGATGGCTTAGGAGATGGGCGCCAGCGCTCTACTCTTTGTAGTCACGACAATTCTTCTCGTAGGGGTCTCGGCTCATCTGGATCCCGATCAAGTATCCACTTGCGTCAGGGTTGCAGTAGACGATGGAGCCGACTATCTCCATCCACTACTGTCCGGCTGATAAGCGGTGGGCGGCCTGCAACTGGTTGTAGAAAAGTGGGTTAGGTGTTGTTTTTTCTTGCCGCGATTTGAGCGGCGGTGCGCCGTTTGAGCGTCATCCGTCCTGAGCCGACAATGGCTCATGAATCTGGGCCGCACCGTATTCGCGCAGTTGATCAGCTTTCTTCCGGATCGCGAGTTCCGGCGCTGTGTGGCCCGCTACGATGGCGACCGGGGCTCGCGCAGCTTCTCCTGCTGGGATCAGTTCCTCTCGATGTCCTTCGCCCAGTTGACCTACCGCGAAAGCCTCCGCGATATCGAAGCGTGCCTGCGTTCGCTTGGCGGCAAGCTCTACCACATGGGATTCCGCGGCAACGTCGCGCGCTCGACACTGGCCGACGCTAACGAGTCGCGCGACTGGCGGATCTATGCCGATTTCGCTCAGGCCTTGATTCGCATCGCGCGGCCCTTGTATGCCCGCGATCCGATCGGCGTGGATCTCAATCAAAGTCTCTACGCTCTGGACTCGACCACCATCGACCTGTGCCTCTCGCTGTTCCCGTGGGCCAAGTTCCGCCGGCGCAAGGCCGCCGTGAAGATGCACACGCTGTTGGACCTGCACGGTAACATCCCCACGTTTATCCGCATTACCGACGGCAAAACGCACGACGTCAACATCCTCGACGAGTTCCTACCCGAGCCCGGCGCCTTCTACGTTATGGATCGGGCCTACGTGGATTTCGAACGCCTCTTCGTGTTCACCCTCTGCTCGTCGTTCTTCGTCGTGCGAACCAAGAAGAACATCTTGCTCCAACGGCGCTACTCGCATCCCGTCGACAAATCTACGGGCGTGCGCTCGGATCAGACCGTCATACTGACTGCCATCGAATCGGCCAAAGTCTATCCGGACCCGTTGAGGCGCGTCAGCTACGTCGACGCCGCGACGAACAAGCGGCTGAAGTTCCTGACCAACAACTTCGCGCTCCCGGCACTGACCATCGCCGAGATCTACCGTTCGCGCTGGCAGGTGGAGCTGTTCTTCAAGTGGGTCAAGCAGCACTTGCGGATCAAGAAGTTCTACGGCGCCAGCGAGAACGCCGTGAAGACCCAGATTTGGATCGCCGTCTCGGTGTACGTGCTGGTGGCGATCGTGCGGAAGAGGTTGGGCCTGGAGGCGAGTCTCTACCAAATCCTACAGATTCTCAGCGTTACCCTATTTGAGAAAACGCCCATTTTACAGGCCTTGCAGCCATCAGACTCCCATGAAAACTTACTCGATCACCCCAACCAGCTGATTCTATTCGACTTCTAACCGGACAGTAGTGATCTCCATCGCTTCACCCAGTACCTTGACGTGCGTCCCGTTTACGACTGGTTTCGAGCACTTCAATTGCAAGCCACCCGCGACCACATTGGTCACGTCAACCTCGGCTTGAAAGGAGTTGTAGCCCCGGCCGACCCAACACATGACTGCCGGCCCCGCCGTTAAGAATCGTGGTGTGCGGCGGCGCTCGCTATGCTTCAAAGGCCGTCCACTATCCCTTGCAAGTTCCAGTTTCTCTTCGTACAACATACAAAAACAATACACTCAGTCCGTTTGATACGCGACCGGGCACTCACCCTATTGAGCATTTGCTTTTCTGCCTACAGACGCACGAGCCGACAAGGAGCCAGTGAACATGCGTACTAGGAGAAGTTCGGGACCTATGGTTGGCGCGGAGGCTACACTGCCGAGGACGTCATGGACAACCGCCGAATTCCAGACCCGAGTTGACACACAACGGACTATGCCCGCTCCGCCGCTTTGTCCGTAACATCGAGGGGCGCTAGGAGCCTCTCTATCCAGACGGCGCAAGGCGCTTCGCTCTCGAGTTTCTCACTCCACGGACCAAAACGAAGGAGAAGCGACGGGGCAGCGAGCGGTCGCCGTCTCCGGTCCAGCAACTGCTCGCCGTCCCGTTCCATCGGACCTCTGGGCTACGTCAACGAGTGAAGTACTAGTACCATTTTGATAGCGATACCCCTTGGACTCACCGTAAAACCGTATACGGGAATGAGACCGCTGTTCTATGGGCAGCCGCCGGCAACCAGCGCAGGATTGAGTTATAGATTCCACAGAGGTGTTGCCTGAACCTTCGGCGGCGCAGATTCCGCAGCTTTCGGACCAGCGGAAAAACAGAGGTCATGAGATCAACCAGGTGAGAATCGCGCCGCACACTCGATCGGACTCGCAGGGCAGATATCGGCTTTTCCTGATGCTCCAGGGAGGGTTGATCGGCGCCAATCTCTCACTGGCACTACCCCGACTACCTTCTCTAGAGGGATTGATCCTTGTTGGGACGGACCTCTGGTTGCTGGCCTGCGTCTGGCGGGTGTGGCAGACGGTCCGCCGAGCGTCGGCCAAAGGAGAAAACGTGCAGAAGCAGCTTGCCCTTGCTGCAAGTTTGGTCCTCATTAGCCCTTTGAGCCATCTCCACTTCGATGGGGCTAGCTACCAAATCACGGGGGTTGTGATCATTGTGGTCAGTCTTCCCTTTTTCTTGGGTACGTCACGACTTGTGTTGCCCGTCCTGTTAGGCTGCGTGGTTTTCTGGGCGCTGGTCTCGTCGAAGATTGCTCCTTCCGCAGAGTTGGTATCGACCACTTTTGTTGTTTCGCTGGCCGCCTTGGTTTCTCTCGGCCACTGGATGTGGTTGAGGCGGCGAGAGCGACTGAAAGGATTAGAAGAGTGGCAACGACAAGGAAAGGAAGATCTCAGGGCAGAGGCTTATGAGCGGGAGTCGATAGCGATCGCAGCCTCGGAGAATGGCCATTGGTACTGGGATTTGAGAACCGATGTAATCCAGTTTTCATCTTCATGGGCACGCATGTTGGGGTATGAAGTTGACCAATTGGGAACGGGTCCAGAGGCCTGGTTCAGTCAGGTCCACCCATATTCTTTGCCGAAACTCAAGGAGGCCTTGTCGGCACACCTGTATGGCAAGACCGAGCGCTTCCAGAGTCAGTACCGGATTCAGCATCAAGACGGGACACTTCTTTGGGTGATGAATCGAGGCGTGGCCCTACGGGACTCCGACGGGATTGCCGTCGCTATCGCGGGTTCACAGATCAATATCACAGAACTCGTGGACGTTGAGAAGATCGTCGGGGACGAGGCCTACCGTGATCGCCTGACCGGCCTGGCGAACCGTGAAGCCCTCGTGATTCGGCTTGAGCAGGCGGTTGAGCACGTGAAAAGGGGTGAGCTGGAGTGTTTTGCCGTGATGTTTTTGGACCTAGACCGATTCAAGGTTGTCAATGACAGCCTCGGACACCTCGTGGGAGATCAGTTGTTAGCGGCGGTTTCGGCTCGGCTTCGAAACTGCACTCGTCATGAAGCGGGTGATCTGATTGCTCGGTTTGGCGGAGACGAATTTGTTGTCCTCATTGAGGAACCACCGTCAACCGAAACACAATTGCCAGCGAGCGATCAGGCGCTGAATGTCGCTACACGAATGGTCAAAGCGATGGAAGATCCATTCCGCTTGGGAACACACGAAATCCGAACGGGAGTCAGCATTGGAATTGCGTTGTGGGAGCGAGGGGTCGAGCGCGCCGAGGACCTCTTACGGAACGCCGATACGGCGATGTACCACGCCAAGTCAAATGGCAGAGGGACGATTGAGTTTTTCAGCTCCAATATGCATGCGGCTGCGATGAGGCTGAACCAGCTTCAGAATGATCTTGCTAAAGCCCTCGAACGAGGAGAGCTGGCGGTGCACTACCAGCCCATCGTGTCGGCCAGGAGTGGAAGGATCGTCGGCGCCGAGGCCTTGATTCGCTGGCGGCATCCCAGTGGAGACATGATCGGTCCCAGTGAATTCATTCCGATTGCAGAGGAAGCGGGGCTACTCGAGCCGATTGACAAATGGGTGCTTCGCACAGCGTGTTTCCAGTGTCTTGATTGGCAGCACGCCGGTCTCCCCCCGTTGAAGGTCAGTGTCAACGTTTCACCCCGCCAACTCCGCGGCGAATCGCTTCCCTCCCACGTTCAAGACCTTCTGGCCGAGTCCGGCGTAGAACCCGGGCTGCTGGAGTTCGAACTCACGGAAACCGCGCTCATGAGTGACGTCGATTCGGTGGCCCGGACGATCGACGAACTGGCCGAGATCGGTGTTGGCATTGCTCTCGATGACTTCGGTACAGGCTACTCGTCTCTCGAACACTTGAGGAGCTTTAGGTTCCGCACGCTCAAGATGGACCGCTCTTTTGTGGCTGGGTTAACGACGGATGCGAAGGCCGCCGCAGTAGCGCGAGGGCTGATCAACTTGGCGCACCAACTGCAGTTGACGGTCACTGCCGAGGGGGTGGAGACAAGTGAAGAGCTTAGTTTTCTAAAGTCGCATAGCTGCGACAGGATCCAGGGTTTCTATGCAAGCCGTCCTCTCGCTCCCAAGGCCTTCATGAAGCTGCTCCGGTCGGATTTCAATCTGTACGATACGGTTGCGAGAGCCAAGGCAAGCTGAGAAGATCGCCCGGATCGGCGGGCGAGCCGGTGGCAAGAGGGAAGCGGGCCCAGCTTTGGACAGGGTCGCGCTCGTTAGAAAACCCCAAAACAGAACACAGCGTCCGAACCGTTCGGCGTCAAACAGTACTCACCACTGGCGAGGCTTTCATCAACCCGTACCTTGAAAAGTTTGTCCTTCACGGGAAAGACCGTCAGCCGGATCATTCGAGCGAGCACTTTTTTCTTCTTTCGGAACAGCAGCTCGCGCTGCCCGCCCTTGGACTCAAATCGGAAGAAGGTCAGATCGTTCGGGTCTGTCGCTTCGGACAAGAAGAGAAACTCGGGGCTGGCAAGGGGGGTCTTGACGGGGGAGCTCGCGCCCGGAACGGTGTAGATTACCTCATTCTTCCTCGTGGTCTCAGTGGCCTCGGATCGCTCGGTCGCAACGATGCGCGAGGCGTGAATCAGGTAGGGCAGGTCGGCCATTGCGGGGTTGGGAAGTCCAAGTTCATTCTCTTGAGCCCCGGCATTCGAGATCGAGAGGAGTACAGCCATCGTCGCAAGCAGTTTAGTGATACTGGACATCGTTCGGTCTCCCAGCGGGCCTTAGCGAGCCCTTTCCCGATTCTACAACTCGGGTCTCCGAGCGATGCAGAAGACATAGCCATAGTCATCCCCGAATTGCTCGAAGATACGGATCTCCTCCTCGGTAGTATGTATCACGTCAGCGAGTTCGGACCAATCGTGGGCTCGGGGCCGCAGCTCGGCGAGGCGGCGCCTCAACGGCCCGTAGTAGGCTCTCCAATCGTCAGCGGGTAACGGAAATGAGCCCAGCACCTCGTAGCCGGCGCGCTCGATTTTGAGCCGGTTAGCGGCGACGCTCGTCATGTCGGCGTACGCCTTGGCCCAGTAGGTGGCGACCTCGGCGGGAGGGTTGTCACTCAACCACGCGAGCTCCGTGAAAGCAACAGCTCCGCCGGGGCGGAGGAGCGGACGCCAGACGTTCAGAGCGTTTTCGACGCCGATGTTGTAGGCCGCGCCCTCCGACCAGATCAGATCGATGGATGAGGCGGGCTCGTTGATCTCGCCCATGGAGGCACAACGGGTTTCGACAACTTTGTCGAGCCCCTCTTCACGGGCCGTTTCCGTGAGCTCGTCAAGATATGGCTGGTGAAGATCGACCGCGACAATCTTCGTCTTGAGCTCGCGGGCCAGCTCCAGAGTTTGGCGGCCGGCCCCGCAACCCAGATCAAAAACCCTCGGCGATCCGGGAAGGCGCGGAAGCAGACCAAGCGCCCTGCGCGTCGACAGCCTGCTTCCTGGGCTGTACTGAGAAAGGCCGGAGTAAACGGCCTGGAACGCCGCCGGGATCATGCGAGCGGATGGGACATCTCTTTTGGGAGTAGCATGCTCGGCATCTATCCTGCGGGCGCGGACGCAGCTAACGGATCGGAAACCGGGGCGCCAAAGCCGAATCGCTCCGGATAGCGACCGATGATGATGGCGGCGATGATCTTGGGAACATACTCCCGAGTCTCGGTCGGCAGGGCTTGCGCACGATAGAGGTACCAAAAGTTGCGCTGCTTGATCGGGTCCTCAACTTTGCGCACGGCACGCTTCACTTTACCGGGACCGACGTTATAGGCCGCGAGTGCGAGCATGGCGGAACTGCCCGTGCCGAAATCCAGGATCAGCCGGCGAATGTAGCCGGCGGCGGCCCGAGTCGACTTGTCAAGGTCGTAGCGCTCATCAACTCCCGCGGTCACGGTGAGGCCATATTCCCGGGCGGTTGCCGCTCGGAACTGCCACGGACCGGCCGCCCCGGCGCGGCTGTAACTGCCGGCGAGGAAGGCGCTCTCGACAAGCACCATGTAGGCAAGATCCGGAGGAAGCTTTTCTTCGACAAAGATTGTCCGCATCCGTTCGAGATCCGCGTTTGACTTGCCGAGCACCCTTTCGACGTGCGCGCGGTCGCGGGTCTGGTAGATCTCGATGAAACGGTTGACTTGCTCGATGAAGCCCGGCGGGATGCTATAGGCCTCAGCGCCGAACTCTTTCATCAGCGTGCGGACTTCGCGTTGGATGAAAAGCTGCTCTTCGCCGAGTATGCCCCAGCGGAAGAGCAGGCTGCTTTGCAACGCCTGGGCCTCGCGCTGGTGCTCGTCAAGACGTTCCATGAGGCCGTCGATTTCGACCTGGTCGAGTTCTCCGGATGCCAACCTTCTTTCAATGTTGTCAATCTGCCGGTCCAGGTCGGTCTTCTCCTCGACCTTCCAGTATCCAACCGCGCTGACGACAACCAAGGACGCGGCGAGCGCCACGATGGCAATCTTGAAGCGCTTGCCGGCACGACCCTTTGCGGTGCCGAGCATTTCGCGCATGATGGTCTGCGTTTGATCGAGACGCCCCATCTGGCGGGCTTCGCGCGCTTTGGCTACGGCGGCCGAGAGGAGCTGTTCGTCATGCCGATTGACAGCACCATCCGTCTGCTCGGACCGCGCCTCTTGTGCGACTTCTTCCCGCCGGACTTGGCTTTCTGAAAACACCACGGTCTCATCGAGATCGGAGGCAGCCGTAACGTGTTCGACCTCGAAGGTATAGCGAGGCCCCGCGGCACCCAGCCGAATCTCCACGCAGGGGGTCAGTAGCGCCTGCTGGACTCGCTGACCATCAACGTATGTACCGTTGGTGCTGGCGGAGTCGTAGATGCGATAGGCGAGGCCGTCGAACCGGATCTGGCAATGACGGGAGGAAACCGTGGAGGCGTCGAGAACAACGTCGTTCGACGGGTCTCGGCCGATACGAACCACGTCGCCCCGCAACAACAAGCGCGCGGGAGAACCCGTTCCGGAAACCCGAACCAGCCAGGCTTCTCGCAGGGCCGATGGATTCATGCGGGGTGATCCCATGCCGGCTTGGCGCGACGACGATCCCAAACTACCTTGACATTATAGGCGGGCGGTGGGCTGGCGCTTGAGGTCCGAGCCGCTATCATGAAACCTCTCCACCTCGTTCAGCCCTTCACGCAAGGGCCGGGGTACGACTCAGATCGTCAGTCCGCACCCACATGCCGCTTCAACGCCGCATCGGCGTCAACGCCCTCTACCTGATCCCCGGCGGGGTAGGGGGCACGGAAATCTATTTGCGAAACCTGCTGGCGGCGCTCGCTGAAATCGACCACCGCAACGCCTACTTCATCTTCACGAATCGCGAGACGGGCGAGGACATCTGTCCGCCGGCGGCGAACTTTCAACGCGTGCCCTCAGCGGTCCCGGCGCGGTTCCGCCCGGCGCGATTGATCTGGGAGCAAACGGTTCTGCCGATCCAGGCGAGGCGGCACAAGATTGACGTACTCTTCTCCCCGGGCTTTTCAACGCCTGCCTTCGGTGGCGGGAGGAAGGTCACCGTGCTCCACGACTTGCAGCACAAACGGCAACCGGAGAACTTCGGGCGACTCGAGCGCTGGGCCTGGGAGGCGATGGTTTGGTCCGCTGTTCGCTCATCCGACTGGCTTGTTACCGTGTCGAAGAACTCACGCCGCGACATCGAGCAGTTCTACAAAACACCCACGGGCCGAATCTCGGTCATCGCTCACGGGGTCGAGCGGGTCTTTGCCACCCTCAAGGATGACCCTACGTTCGGAGAATCACTACTTCGTCAGGCGGGCGTACCAGAGTGCGGCTATCTATTGGCGGTCTCGACGGTGCATCCTCACAAAAACTGGTTCCGGTTACTGGAGGCTTACGAAGCGCTCGTCAAGGAAGGGCGTCCCGAGCATCTCGTCGTCGCCGGCCTGCGCGGGAAGTCATGGAGGGCGGTCGAGAAGCATATTGCGGAGCATCAGCTCGCGGCCCGTGTCCACCTCGTCGGGTGGCAGCCTCGGGAAGTATTGACGGGATTGTTCAAGTTCGCCGAAGCACTGGTGTTTCCATCGACGTTCGAGGGCTTCGGGATGCCCGTCGTCGAAGCAATGGCGGCGGGCCTGCCGGTGGCCTGCTCGGATATCCCTCCGTTACGCGAAAGCGCCGACGGTGTGGCGGAGTTTTTCGATCCGCTTTCGCCGGCGGATATCGCGGAGTCGATGCGGCGCGTGCTCGATCCGGAACGTCAGGTTGAGCTCAGCGCCTGGGGACGCGAGCGGGCCGAGAGGTACCAATGGAAAACGGCCGCCGAACAGACGCTGGCGATCTTGTTGCGGGCGGCGCGGGGGTAGGTTTGCCGCGAGGGCGCAAGGAACGATGCGGCAGGTGAGGAACTTACACTACCACTTGCTCTATTCTGAAAACGCACCCTGCGGTAGACCATGGTCAAACGAACTCTTCTCACCGCCCTCCTCCTCGCCGCCGTCACCTTCACCGCGCTTTCACCGGCCGCCGAGAAGAACCCGCCGGCGCGGGGCTCGAAACGATTCGCAAGGACCGTCGTGGTCTCGGGACTAGCTGTGACCTTTCAATAGGTTGTTCATTCGGTCTCGGACCAGGGAAGCTGGAGTTATCCCACAACAGCAACCTTGGAGAGACCGAATGAACATCCATCAGAATGCCGATTGACACCGAAAGGTCGAGCTGGCTTGGTGCAACGCATCCTCGCCGGGGAGACGGCGTCGGCCGCCGCGGCGGCCGGCGGCGTCTCCGAACGCACCGCGCGCCACTGGCTGCAACGGTACCGCGCCGAGGGGCCTGCCGGTCTGCTCGACCGCTCCTCACGACCCCATCACATCCCACATCGTACTCCTGAGCCCATCGTGGCCCGCGTCATTGCTCTGGCGGCGGCAGCGTTGGGCCGGCTACCGCATCGCCGCTCGCGTCGGAGTGTCGCCGACGACCGTCAGCCGCATCTTGCGCCGCGCCGGCCTGAACCACATGCGCGATCTCCAACCCGCCCCCGCCCGTGCGACGCTACGAACATCCCTCACCGGGCGATCTGCTGCATCTGGACATCAAGAAGCTCGGCCGCTTCCAGCGAGCTGGTCATCGCGTCACCTCCGACAAATCCCAGCGCTGTCGCGGCGCCGGCTGGGAATTCATGCACGTTGCCATTGATGACCACACCCGCATTGCTTTTTCTCAGATCCTGTCCGATGAGCGCGGTCATTCCGCCGTGGCTTTCCTGCAAGCTGCCGTCGGCTACTACCGCTCGCTCGGCATCCGCATCCGCCGCCTGCTCACCGATAACGGCTCTTGCTACCGCTCCCGCCTCTTCTCCGATGCTTGCCGTCGTCTTGCCATCCGTCACCGCTTTACGCGCCCCTATACGCCGCGCACCAACGGCAAAGCCGAACGCTTCATCCAGACCGCTTTGCGAGAATGGGCTTACGCTCGTTCCTACTGCTCTTCCGAGCAGCGTGCCGTTCATTTGATGCCCCTGGCTTCACGATTACAACTGGCATCGCCCTCACGGCGGCATCCACTACCGTCCGCCCTTCTCCCGGCTCCTCATTCCCATGAACAACGTGTTGACACTCCACAACTAGCCGACCCTTGGGAGGTCGAGTGGGGACCCGACCGCTGGCTTTGGATCACCGAGCGTAGCGCCGGGCGCGTGACGCGCGTTCATCCGAAGACGGGGGAGCAGAAAGTCGCCGCCGTCATCGGCGAAGTGCGGGCTCCGGGCGGCCAAGACGGCCTGCTCGGGCTGACGCTTCACCCGGACCTACTGCAGGGCAAGGGCCGCGACTACGTCTACATCGCCTACACCTACGAGGATCGGGAGAAAGGCCTCGACCCAATGCCGCCGTCGCCGCGCCGACTTACCACTACCTCTATATGAAGGTCGTCCGGTTCACCTACGACGCCAAGAACGGCGAGCTGAGCGATCCAGCCGAAGTGATCCGCGGCCTACCCTCCGGCAACGACCACAACGCTGGACGCATCAAGTTCGGCCCCGACGGCAAGCTCTACCTCACCATCGGCGATCAAGGCCACAATCAACTCGGCAACTTCTGCCTACCGATCGAATCACAGCGACTGCCGACCCAGGCCGAGCTCGACGCCGACGATTACGAGGCTTACGTCGGCAAGGTCCTGCGCATCAATCCGGACGGCTCCGTACCCGGCGACAACCCCAAGCTCACCGGCGTCGTCAGCCACGTCTATAGCTACGGCCACCGCAATACGCAGGGCATCTCCTTCGCTCCGGACGGCACGCTCTACGCTTCCGAGCACGGGCCACACACCGACGACGAAGTCAACATCATCCGCGCGGGCGGCAATTACGGCTGGCCGCACGTCGCCGGACGGCAAGACGACGAGTTCTACGTCTACGCCCGCTGGGCCGACTCGAGCACCCCCTGCGAAGATCTGACCTACGACTTTACCTATGTCCCGGAGTCGGTTCCCTTCGCCAAGGAATCGGACTTCAAAGAGCCGTTCATTGAGCCGATCGCGCCGCTTTTCACCTCGGCCGACGGTGAATTCGAAGACCCCGAACTGCGGAGGCATCTACTACATCTGCTGGCCGACCATCGGCCCATCGAGCATTGAGTACTACGCGGCCGGAGACAGCGGCATCCCCGGCTGGGAGAGAGTCCTCTTCGTGACAGGTCTGAAGCGCGGCTCGCTCTACACCATTCCGCTGGACGAGTCGGGGCGGAAGGTCTCCGGCCCGATCGTCCGCCACTTCCAAAGTGAGGACCGTTTTCGCGACACCGCGGTCAGCCCCGACCGCCGTACGATCTACATCGCCATGGACCCCAGCGGCCTGGCCGAGGCGATCGGCGGCGGCACGATTGCCATGATGGATCATCCCGGCGCGATTGTGGCGTTTACCTACGAAGGAGAGGCAGACGGGCCGATCGAGCCCGTCAGGCTGACCGAGAACAAGCCGGGCGCGTTGCGGCGGGCGCCGGCCGACGCGGCTGAGGGTCCGCCCCCGCATTTCACCGCAACACAGGCGGAAGCGGGCAAGGCGGGCTACGCCGCGCACTGTGCCGTCTGCCACGGCGGCAACCTGACCAACGGCGCTCACGGCACCCCGCTGGCGGGGCCATACTTCGACCAGAAGTGGTCGGGCAGCACGGTCCGCGCACTTTTCGAGTACGCCAAGAAAAAGATGCCGCCCGCCGACCCGGGCTCCCTGGCGGACCAGCTTTACCTGGATATGCTGGCCTACGTCTTCCAGGTCAACGGCGTCGAGCCGGGCGACGAGCCGCTGCCCTCCGACCCGGAAGCGCAAGCGAAGCTCGTCATCCACTGATGTAACCGGAGCTGGGTCTATGGCAAACCGGGCCAAACCGGCAAACCGGGAACAGCCTCGATTTAGGTGGAACCTTCCAGCGGGGGAGAGCCGGCGCGATGTTCAACCTCGGAATCGCGTATGAGCGAAGCGATGCCGTCCGCGAGAGCAAACCCATCGCTATCAGACACTACAAGAGAGTGGCGGCGCTAGGTGTGGAGTGTCAACAGGTTGTTCATAGGAAGCATGAGTCTGGAGAAGGGCGGACGATAGCGGAGAGCGGCGTGAGGGCGATGCCAGTTGTAGTCGTGCAGCCAGGGTAACAGATGAGCAGCGCGCTGCTGGGATGAGCAGTAGGAGCGAGCGTAAGCCCATTCTCTCAGAGCGGTCTGGATGAAGCGTTCGGCTTTGCCGTTGGTGCGCGGCGTGTAAGGCCGTGTGAAGCGATGACGGATATCGAGACGACGGCAGGCATCGCGGAAGAGCCGGGAGCGGTAACAAGAGCCGTTGTCGGTGAGCAGGCGGCGGATGCGGACGCCGAGCGAGCGATAGTAACCGACGGCAGCATTGAGGAAAGCTACGGCGGAGTCGCTCCGCTCATCGGAGAGGATCTGGGAGAAAGCCACACGGGAGTGGTCGTCGATGGCGACGTGCACGAATTCCCAGCCGGCGCCGCGGCAGCGGTGGGATTTGTCGGAGGTGACGCGATGACCGGCGCGCTGGAAGCGGCCGAGCTTCTTGATATCGAGATGTAACAGATCGCCGGGTGCGGGGTGTTCGTAGCGGCGCACGGGCGGGGCGGGTTCGAGATCGCGGATGCGGTTGAGGCCGGCGCGGCGCAAAATGCGGCTGACGGTGGCCTGAGAGACTCCGACACGAGTGGCAATGCGGTAGCCGGCCCAACGTTGTCGGCGCAGAGCAACGACACGGGCCGCGCTGGGCGCAGCAGTGCGGCGCGGGCTGCGAAGGGGGCGTGAGGAGCGGTCGACGAGACCGGCCTGACCCTCGGCCCGAAACCGCGCGAGCCATTTGCGTACGGTTCGCTCTGAGACGCCACAGGCCGCCGCGGCGGCCTGTGCGTTCTCCCCACCGAGGACGCGGCGAACCAACAGGGCTCGACCTTTCGGTGTCAATCGTGCATTCTGATGGATGTTCATTCGGTCTCTCCAAGGTTGCTGTTGTGGGATAACTCCAGCTTCCTTGGTCCGGGACCGAATGAACAACCTATTGAAAGATCACAGCTAGGGCACGATGGAGTAACAGAGCGCTTCGGGAACTTGGGGGAAGAAATGAAAACCGGCGGGAAGCCAACTTGCTGTCTTGATCTAGAAGCTGTCTGACTTCAGGTAAGCGACGATAGCTTCCAGGTCGGCTTGGGAATAGACGGAGTTGCGGTACGCAGGCATGGATGACACCCGGCGGTTTTCGACCTTCATAATTTCGTCCTTGTAGAAGGTGCGGAGCGGCGGCGGGATGGCTTCCGCTTCGTAGACTTGGATTCGCTCGCGCGTCTCGGCCTTCTTCACTCCCGCGATGGTCTCGCCCGAGCCGGACGTGACCACGACCTGACCGAAACCGTCCGCGATAGATGCGCCGGGGTCGAGAATGTCTTGCATCAGCTCGTCAGGTGACTTGCTTGCCGCCGCCGCGGAAAGGTCCGGGCCGACCGCAGTTCCCTTACCGCCCAGTTTGTGGCAGACGGCGCAGCGCTTCTGGTTGTTGAGATCGAAGAAAAGGTCGTGTCCGCGTTTGGCTTGGCCGGTGAGAGCTTCCGGACCCCTCGCCGGGCCCCCGACCGTGACCACGGAAGAGGCGAGATTCCCCGGACCCAAACTAATGATGTACGCCGTGAGAGCCCAGATGTCCTCGTTGGGAAGGATGTTGTTCCAAGGCGGCATCGTCGTGCCGGGGATACCGCCGTGAATCGAGTTATAGAGCGCCTGTGCGTCCCAGTCACGGTTGCGCAAATCGGGGCCTCGCGCGGCGCGGCCTTCTGAACCGTGGCAGTAGCCCGTAGCGCAGTTCTGCGCGAAGAGAGTGTTGCCCCGCGAGATGGCAGAAGCGCTCTTGAGGTCGACAGTAGTTTGCGCACCGAGAGCGCCGGCGCCAAGGATAAGAACGATGAGACTGCGCGCGGTCATGAGTCGGTCAATCCGGTAAAGCGAAAACAAACAGCGTCGCGCCGCTGGGAAAGTCCTTGGCTTCGGGCCAGAGTTGGGTCATCAGACCGGCGAGGGCCGAGCCCCAGCCGCTTGGAATCGCCACGTATTGCTTTCCGTCGACGGCGTAAGTCATGGGGGAACTGCGGATGCCCGAGCCGGTCCGGAAGGACCATAGCTCTTTGCCGGTCTCCGTGTCGAGTGCGAACGCCTTGCCCGTGGCGTCCCCGCTGAAAAGCAAATCCCCGGCGGTGGCGAGTTGCGAGGCGAGCAGCGGGTACTTGTGCCGGATCTGCCAATGGCGCTCTCCCGTGATGGGGTCGTACGCGGAAAGATGTCCGCCGGGTTCGCCTTTGTTGGGTTCAGCCAGTGTGAACTCTCCGCCGAAGTACGTCATGCCTTCGCGAGGTTCCTCCGCCCGTGAAATCACGTTCTGGCACCACTCGATGCCGGTCGAGTAGAACCAGCCCGTCTTGGGACTGTAGGCCCCGTGATTCCAACTGCGTCCACCGCCGATCGAGGGACACATCTTCATCGTTGTGCCGACTTTCGGCTCCTTGCGGCCGATGAGTTTGCCATCCTCGTCGATGCCCGAGATCCAGTCGATGTTCTCCGCGAGCGGCCAGGCCTTGATGAACTCGCCGTTCGATCGATCGAGCACCCAGGTGTAGCCGCCTTTATTCGGATTCACGAGTAGCTTGCGCTTGCGGCCGCGGTACTCGAGATCGACCAGCACAATCTCATACGCCGCGTCCCAGTCCCAGACGTCATGAGGGACTTCCTGGTAGTGCCATTTCAGCTTGCCGGTGTCGGGATCAAGGGCGACGATGGAATCCGTATAGAGGTTGTCGCCCTTGCGGGATTCGCCATAGAAATCGGCGGCTGGGTTGCCGATGCCCCAGTAGAGGATGTCGAGTTCGGGGTCGTAGGAGCCGGTGATCCAGCTTGAACCACCGCCGTATTTCCAGCTATCGCCCTTCCAGGTATCGTTGCCCGGCTCACCGGGGGCAGGGATCGTCCAGAAGCGCCAAGCGTGACGGCCTGTCTTGGCGTCGAAAGCGCTGATGTAACCGCGGTGGGCCGAGTCACCGCCCGTGACGCCGGTGATGATCTTGTCCTTCACGAGCAACGGCGCGCTGGTGATATTGCAGCCGCACTGCTTGGCGTTTTCGATCTCGACTTGCCAAACCTCGCGGCCGGTCTTGGCGTCGAGCGCGACGAGCTTGTTGTCGAGCGTCCCCATGAAGACAAGTCCGTGCCCGACGGCGACACCGCGGTTCCAGGTACCGTAGACGCCGGGGATCTCCTCGGTGCGCGGGTGGTAGTAGTGCCACAGCTCTTCGCCCGTCACGGCGTTGATGGCAAAAACGCGGTTCCAGGCGCCGGTGATGTACATGACGCCGTCGACGACGAGGGGTGAGGATTGGAGGCCGCCGTCGATCTCGCCGGTTTGAAAGGTCCAAGCGGGAGCGAGTTTCTTAACGTTGCGCCGGTTGATCTGATCGAGTTCGCTGTAACGCCAGGCGTTGTAGGTGCCGTAGTAGGTAAGCCAGTTTTGCGGTTCTTTCTCTGCCTGGTTCAGGCGCTGGGGTGTGACTTCGTCGGCAAAGACGACGCCGCAGCATAACAACGCGATCGTCACCGCCTTGATGAGGGCGCTCCGAGTGAACGATGTCGTTTCAGTGGACATGTACCGGATCAGAGGAAGATTCCTATTGTAAGCCGCCGGGCGTAAGCTCGTGACGGCTATCCACTCATAGCTGCTTCTGGAAAAACTCGAACATCGCATCGAACGCTTCCGGCGTGAACGAATGTACTCCCGGCTGCTGATGCACGACGAACGCGGACGGTTTTCCGGCCCGCTCGTATGCGGGGCGCACCTTGGCGACAAACTGATCAACGGCTTCCTTCGGCATGCCGACATCCTCGGTGGGCGCCCACAGCATGAGTGGTTTCGGTGCGATGGCCGCCGCGAAATCGGCCTGGTCGCCTTTGGCCAACATGCCGGGAACCCACCAGTAGGTGCCGTGATAGCTGATGCGTCCCTTGCGCCCAAACGTGTCGACCGAGCCCACACCTCCACACAGAGGGGCGGCCGCCGCAATGCGGTCGTCGATGATCCACATATAGAACGACGTAATGCCGCCGAACGACATACCGGTCGCACCGATGCGCTTCGGGTCAACGTCCGACCGCCGTGACAAGTACGTCACCGCTTGGCGAATCTCGTGCAACACGGCTCCCATGCCGGTACGGCCTTGCGTGAGCAGTACGTTGGATTGTGTATTGATGGGCGGGCCGCGGCGGTCGAGTCCACGTTGGGTCATCGCCAGTGCCACGTAGCCCCGCCGCGCCAGCTCGCGCGCCCAGCCGAGCATGCGGGTGTGCGGTTCCTCACGGCCATAGCGAGTCCACTGACCCGGGCCGAATTCCTTTGTGACCATGGCTTCGCGGCTGCCGCTCGACCCGTGCAGGCAGATGATCGCCGGCAGTCGTCCGCTTGGATTCTCGGGCATCACAACATAGGCAGGTACGACCTCGTCGTCGAGCGATGTCCACGAAATGTCTTCGATTCGGAGACCCTCCTCGATTCGCGTGCCATGGGATGCGACTTGAACTTGCGGGTGCGCGGCAGGGAGTTTCAGGAGGTCCAGGAAGGTGTTGCGGGCGACGGCGGCGAAGGGCTCGGTTTGCGCCGAGGCGCAGGCGGCCAGGGCGATTGCGAGAAGGATGGTGCGAAGCATGAAGGAATTCTAGCCCATCAGCATGCTCGCGCGACCTGCTTGGACTCTTGCCGCATTGATGAAGTCTCTTCCGCTGTCAGGTTGCGATGATAGAATCCATCAGGCGAGAGGATTCATCCCGGGCGGCCTCGCCGCGCTCTCGCCGATCGCCAAGGAGGAACGGCCATGTCGGCTGCCTACAATCGAAGACAATTCCTGAACCAAATCGCCGCCGTCGGCGCGGGCGCCTCGCTCGCGGCCGCTGCCGTCCCAGAGAGCACCGCCAAGCCGATGGACAAAGTCCGGATCGGATTCGTCGGTGTCGGCGGACGGGGACGGGGCGACCTGCGCAACCTTCTCAAGTGCGAGGGCGTTGAAGTCCGCGCCATATGCGACATCGTCGAGAGCAAGGTGGTGCAGGCGCAGAAGATGGTAACCGAAGCGGGCCAACCGCAACCGCAGGCCTATTCCCGCAGCGACGCCGACTACAAGCGCCTTTGCGATCGCGGCGACCTGGACCTCGTCTTCACGGCAACGCCTTGGGAGTGGCATACGCCCGTCTGCGTCGAAGCCATGAAGAAGGGCAAGCACGCGGCCAGCGAGGTGCCGATCGCCGTGACACTCGACGAGTGCTGGCAACTCGTCGAAACCTCCGAGCAGACCGGACGCTATTGCGTGCAGATGGAAAACTGCAACTACGATCGCATCGAGCTGATGGTCCTAAACATGGTGCGCCAGAATCTGCTCGGTGATCTCGTTCACGCGCGCTGCGGCTATCTGCACGACCTGCGCGCCGGCAAGTTCAGCGAGCGGAACGGCCGTACGCTCTGGCGACTTCAACACACGCTGCGGCGCAACGGCGACCTGTATCCCACGCACGGACTCGGCCCGGTGGCGCAGTGTCTGAATATCAACCGCGGCAATCAGTTCGACCACATGGTCGCCATGAGCTCGAAATCACAGAGCCTGCGCGAATACGCCGTGGCCGAATTCGGCCCCGACAGTCCGCAAGCCGAGCTCGATATCGCGTTGGGCGACGTCGTCACGTCGATAATCCGCACCCGCGCCGGGCAAACCGTTCTCGTCACCCACGACACCGATACGCCCCGCCCGTACAGCCGAGACCACCTGATTCAAGGCACCAAGGGACTGGTTCGCAAGTATCCCGAGCCCCTCGTCTACCTCGACGGCAAGAGCCCCAAACACCAATGGGAAGACCTCATCGCGACGTACGCCGAACAGTTCGAGCACCCCCTCTGGAGCGCTTTGGAGGAGAAAGCAAAGGGTTCCGGCCACGGTGGCATGGACTTCATCCAGGCCTATCGTCTTGTCTATTGCCTGCGTAACGGCTTGCCCTTCGACAGCGATGTCTACGATGGCGCGGCGCTGTGCGCGGTGTCGGAGTTGAGTGAGCACTCCATCGCCGCCAATAGCAGAACCATGGACTTCCCGGACTTCACTCGCGGCAAGTGGATCGGACGTGAGCCGCTGGGCATTGTGACGGCATAGCAGAAAGGGCGTTTCGCGGACTTCACCAATGCAAACTGAGACATTGCCGAAGTCAGACTCGAAACCGAGCGCAAATCAGCGTATGATATCGATAGACCCTTGGCCATGCCGGTAAGACGCATCTCAAGACGCAGCTTCCTCGGCGGGACGACCCTCGCCGGGGCCGCCGTTCGCATCGCTCTGCCTCCGCTGGAGGCAATGTTCAATTCGACGGGCACCGCCTACGCCGCAGCCACACCCGCGGGACGCATCGTCGAGAAGCCGATCGAGTCACGGTTCCTCACGTGGTTCAACGGCAACGGCATCCCTGAGCGTTACTGGATTCCGACGGAGACCGGCGCAGGCTATCGCATGACGCCCTGCCTGTCGCCGCTGGCGCCGTTTCGCAACGACATTCATATCCTCAGCGGGCTCGATAACGACATCGCACGGGTACCCGGCCCCGGCAACGACCATCACCGTTCGATGAGCGGCTTAATGACGGGTGTGCCATTCACCGGACGCGGCGCGGGCGGGCCATCCATTGATCAGGTTGTCGCAGCGAAAGTCGGAGGGCGTTCACGGTTCCGCTCGCTGCAAGTCGGTGTCTGCCCGGAATCACACGGTGATAGCATCCAGCGGAACATGAGTTGGGCCGGTAAAGACCGAGCGCTGCCTCCCGAGCTGATCCCGCAAAACCTGTTCGACCGTATTTTTGGAGTGAAAGACCCTGCTTGGGTCGATCGCAAGAAAACCGTCCTCGATGCGGTGCACCAGAGTGCGAAGTCGCTGCACGCCGATCTGGGAAAGCACGACCAGGCGCGGCTTGACGACTATCTATCCTCGATTCGCGATCTGGAACGGGCAATTGGAAGTCTGCCACCTGAATACAGCGCTGTCGAGGAACCGGAAGTCAGCGGTGACATGAAGGACTGGCCACGGATCGCGAAGCTTCAGACGGATCTACTGGTTCACGCGTTCGCGAGCGGCCAGACGCGCGTCGCCTCTTACATGCTCACCAAGTGCCAGAGCCTGACGCGACTACCCTGGCTCGGGTACACGACGCTCCGCCACCACGACTACACCCACAACAAGGCCGAAGGCCCGCGAGGGCAGCGAGTGCTGCGCGACATTTGCCGCTGGCACGTCGAGGAATTCGCTTACATGCTGGGCCGGATGAAGTCGATCCCGGAAGGGGACGGCACGTTGCTCGACAATTGCTGCCTGGTCTACGTCCACGAACACGCCGAAGCGAACGCCCACAAGAACAACGGGATGATCGCGATCGTCGCCGGCCATGCCAACGGCATCTTCACCGGACGCCACACCGAAACGACGGGCACGATGGGCGACCTCTATCTCAGCCTTGCCAACAACGCCATGCAAGCCGGCGTCGAAAGCTTCCCCAACGCCCGCCGCGAACTGCCGGGCATCGTTTAGGTCTGCCGCTTATCGAATCGGCGAGAACGGGAGCGGACGCAAGAACGTATTGCTGATGTTCGAAACCGCCTCCGCGTTCGTCCAGCCGGGCTTGTTACGAATGCGTATCCAATCGGGATCGGCGAGGAACTTTTTCCAAGCCGCTTCACGCGCCCGCATATCGTCGTACCAAACCATGTAGGTTAGGTTCGGCTGCCTGGAACCGTAGATGCTCTGTCCGAAAAAGACGGGATGGATGCCCGACCGGCGAAAGATCTTGATCTCTTCCTGGTTGAACATATCGATCTTCATCGCCGAATCACGGTAAGTCTCCGCCTCATACGTGCGCAGGTCGAAGAATCGCGACGCTTTGCCGGGCTCGATAGCCGGCTCCTCCAAGCGGGGCATCCCGTCGAAGGTGCGCAGCAACCATGTCTCAGCGCGATCGAAGACCGGCTCGTCGGATGCTCCCATCGCGTCGGCGGCCCGTCTCCATTTCTGATCGGCTTGCCGCGCGGCGCGTTGCTCGGCCACGTCGTTCCACGAACGGAAGGCGGTGACCATCACGACCTTCGGCATGTCGGGTCCGAGATAGACCTGAAAGTATCCGAGCGGTCCGAAGCCGTTGCGCTTCGTCATTGGCAGATGGTGCTCTTCCAGAAAGCCGACAAGACGTTTCGATTGATCGGCCTTGCTGTTGCGAAGCTGAAAGAAGCGGAGTTCGATGTATTGGTTTGAGTCCTTACGCACGTCGGCGGCGGAAGCCGTTGAGAGGCCCGCCGCCGATGTGCCCAGGAAGGAGCGTTGCTGCATGCTCCCCCTTATAGCACGACAGAATTTCAGACTCGGAGCCGGCGTCTACCGCCGATTCTGACGATTGTGCTTCTGTCTCGCGATCGAACGACTCTGTCTGTTCAAACGGTGGTGTGCCTTCCCTCGTTCGCGCGGCGTGAAAACACCGCCGTCCACGCGGTCGCGCACAATCGAGCGGTGCAACCGTCCCTGATTCCGCGTCAGCCGCCTCGCCTCGGGACGAGTCAGCGAGCCATTCCCAACGCCATTTCGAACGCGGCGTACCTGGTTCACCTGACGGTTTCTGACGGTCGGCTTGGCGGCAAGCGCAAGGCCGGCGGTCAAAGTCAGGCTGCACATTCCAACGGTCATCCAACGGGTGATTCGCGTCATTGTTCGCTCTCCTTCATGCCCTGTTTCCAATTTGACTTGCGTTGCCGGCCGGCTTCGCTCTTCACTGATTACAAACTCTTCAGCGAGGCAAAAGTTGCGAAGAAAAGAGAAGAAACATCAAGGCGGCGTCGGCGAACGGTCCGCTCGATGATGCTTCAAACAGGTATCGACGGCCCCACCGCGCCGCGTGAACCCATGAAAGAACGCATGACCGCGGGCGCCAGCAGGGGAAGTACGGCAATAAGATTGTTCTCGCTGACGATCTGTTCGATGATCGTGACCACGGTTTCACGCTCATTGATGAAGATCAGGACGAATCCCGCTACAAGCGCCAGTACGGCAGGATGCTTTGCCGCCGTCCAGTCGGCCTCAGGAACCACCAGGGACGAATCCCCGGGGCGGATCGAGTCCTGGACAAACACCGCGAACGAATTGTTCACGAGCGTGAAGTACTCCTTCTTGAGGACTAAGCGCTTGCGCTGCAGCTCGCGAATGATCGGGGCCGACCGAGGTTGAACGATCCCACCTCCGGCCAGTTGCAACAAGATCGTCTTCTCATCGTTTGAGCAACTATCCCACAGGGCTCGGTAATACCACCTTGCCTCATTCAGAAACCGATAGAAAACGTCCTGCCTCACAATACAATCCGCCCCGGCTAGATCGCCAAACGTTCTCAGTGCAATGCGCCGCAGCGGAGCATGAAGCCGTGACGCTTCGATCACAAGGGAGAGGATCTGGACGCGCCGCTTTTGGTCGATCGAGAATGAAGATCCGTTGCCTTTCCGGAGGAGAATCTTCCCCAGGCATTCGTTGGCGGCCTCTCGGTATTCCGGCTGGGGAGGATCCTCCAAAATACGCTGCTCGAAACCGCTGATTATTTGCGTGAATCGGTCGCGAGGCCCACCGGCCGGATGACCGCCGCGATCCTCGTCTCGGCCTGCTCCCCGATGCCGGAAATAGAAGTCAGGCGCCACATTTGACAGTGCCACTACCTTCTTTTTCTTCTTGAAGATCAAATCTTCAAGAAAGGATGTCAGTTGCGGAATCGTATCTTCGTCCTTGACCGCGTAGTCAAGATGGTCCAACAACACGATGTCGCGGGAAGCCTTGCCGATCTCTTGCGCCTCGCGGCTCCACCCGTCCTCACGTGCCACTGTGGCGACATCCACGGGATAGACGTCGGGGCGCGAATCGAAAATATTAGTCTTGCTGCTGAAAGGGAGACCAAGAATCAGCATATTGCCCGTGACCGGCATGTCGCGATCGGGCAGGATATGTCTTCGGTCCTCGAACACGCGGTCTAAAATGCTCTTCCGTTCAAGCTTGATCACCAGCCACACGATAGACCCCATAAAGAGCGCCACGATGCCCCATGCCATCGCGTCGGGACGTCCGGGCGACGGGACGCGGGACCGCAACTCGATCGATGGCCGGTTTCCCATACCCGCCATCTGAAGTAGCAGATCCGCCTCGCCACCCTCCCCGGGGCAGGAGTACCACCCCCACGAGCCATCGTCCGGCGAACCCTTCAGGAGCGCTCGTGTTGCAACAGCCTGATCGTTATACGGAGGACGAACTCTTGCCACGCCTTGTTTGATCCAGTCCGAATCGTTCGCGTCTACACAGTCCGGCGGCGGCCCATCCGACACGCGGGCGCGAGATCCGCTGAGAAGGTAGACATCCCACGGTTCGCCGGCTGACACGCCTTCGCTGGGAGTTCGGGCATCCGTGCCGAGACTCAGGCGCCGCTCCAAGAACGCTGCGGCATCTTCCGCGCCCAGTAGTTCACGGTATTGGGAAGTCAGCCTGTGTGCACGCCCGGTCAGCGCTTCGGCGGCGCCGAGCTGGTGGTGCCGAACAAGCAGTTCGATCTCCGTTCGATAGCAAATCTGGAACAACCCGAACGTCGGCAGGAGATTCAACAGGCAGATCACTCCAGTCGCCGCCAGAGCATATCCCGTCCGATGATCGGGGAGTCTCTTCGAGACGGAGGGCGTGCGACCGGCCAGCGCCTCGATCGGACCCGCCAAGAGACACATCCCTAGAGCGACAAACGGCAGAGCAGCGAACACAACCAACCAGCTTGGTCCGCTCGAGGCCAACCATAGCGCCAGAAGCGGGACGCATATCCAGCCGGCCCATTTACAAATCGACCGCAACAGCAACCTTCCCGCCTGTGTCTCGGCATCGTAAGGAGGCTCGATGCACAGCGCGCCACAACAGAAGGCGATGGCGGGAATGAGAAGAGTGACTGCGAGAACCTGATCCAGCGATCCTTGAGTCACCACGCTGAGGAATCCGATAGCCAACAGTACGTAGGCCGCCAGCACGATGACGTAGCGGCTCTGCGACGCGCGGTGCGGCCAGATGTACCAGATGAAGGTTTCGAAGCCCCCCAGCCACCAAGGCACGAAGAAGAGCAGCAGGAAGATCGCGTTGAGCAGCGCCGTCGCGGAGACCGCCTCAGTCAGCACCTCGAGACGCGCGGTACGGAGTGGCGCTCGGGCGCGAAACACAACGAGTGACCACGGCAATCCCGATAGGGGTTTGACGTACATGCTGTGGTCGCGTCCAAAGTAGCGGGCGCTGAAGCGGCCGGCGGTACGTCCCGCAACGTTGGCCAACAAAGCCGGCTCGTGCTCACATTCATCAAAGAAATTCTCCAGGAGCGAGCGGCGCGAATTGGAATGAAAGCGCACCGATCCGGCGGCATCGATCACCGCAAACCCGAACGAAGGTGGCAGTACCGGATCAATGATCGAATGCAGGCGTGTGATGACTGCCGCCACGCCGAGCTTGCTATGGGCCTCCGGCGCCGGCCGGGCAAACACAGCTTGACGCCGGCCCGTCGTCATCGAAGAGACCGGTTGTAGATAGAATTCCGTAGGCGGGTCGGCGCCGCGGAGCATCCACGCTTCCTCGCGGTCTATCCGGCTGAAGTAGTCGCGCGTCGAAGTATCAACAAGTGGCGTGGCTTTCTTCTCCGCGCTCCACTTGATGACCTGCCGGCCCTCTTCATCCGTCCAAAAGACCATATCAAGGTAGGGATAGGGCTCCCCGACTAGGGGATCAATGGGGCCATCCGGCTCGGCGTATGTCTTCAAGAGCAAATCCCCTGACGGGCACTCCCGGGCGACGCTTTCAGGGTGGCTAGTGAAACACTCGACATCACTACTGTCCGGCTGATAAGCGGTGGGCGGCCTGCAACTGGTTGTAGAAAAGTGGGTTAGGTGTTGTTTTTTCTTGCCGCGATTTGAGCGGCGGTGCGCCGTTTGAGCGTCATCCGTCCTGAGCCGACAATGGCTCATGAATCTGGGCCGCACCGTATTCGCGCAGTTGATCAGCTTTCTTCCGGATCGCGAGTTCCGGCGCTGTGTGGCCCGCTACGATGGCGACCGGGGCTCGCGCAGCTTCTCCTGCTGGGATCAGTTCCTCTCGATGTCCTTCGCCCAGTTGACCTACCGCGAAAGCCTCCGCGATATCGAAGCGTGCCTGCGTTCGCTTGGCGGCAAGCTCTACCACATGGGATTCCGCGGCAACGTCGCGCGCTCGACACTGGCCGACGCTAACGAGTCGCGCGACTGGCGGATCTATGCCGATTTCGCTCAGGCCTTGATTCGCATCGCGCGGCCCTTGTATGCCCGCGATCCGATCGGCGTGGATCTCAATCAAAGTCTCTACGCTCTGGACTCGACCACCATCGACCTGTGCCTCTCGCTGTTCCCGTGGGCCAAGTTCCGCCGGCGCAAGGCCGCCGTGAAGATGCACACGCTGTTGGACCTGCACGGTAACATCCCCACGTTTATCCGCATTACCGACGGCAAAACGCACGACGTCAACATCCTCGACGAGTTCCTACCCGAGCCCGGCGCCTTCTACGTTATGGATCGGGCCTACGTGGATTTCGAACGCCTCTTCGTGTTCACCCTCTGCTCGTCGTTCTTCGTCGTGCGAACCAAGAAGAACATCTTGCTCCAACGGCGCTACTCGCATCCCGTCGACAAATCTACGGGCGTGCGCTCGGATCAGACCGTCATACTGACTGCCATCGAATCGGCCAAAGTCTATCCGGACCCGTTGAGGCGCGTCAGCTACGTCGACGCCGCGACGAACAAGCGGCTGAAGTTCCTGACCAACAACTTCGCGCTCCCGGCACTGACCATCGCCGAGATCTACCGTTCGCGCTGGCAGGTGGAGCTGTTCTTCAAGTGGGTCAAGCAGCACTTGCGGATCAAGAAGTTCTACGGCGCCAGCGAGAACGCCGTGAAGACCCAGATTTGGATCGCCGTCTCGGTGTACGTGCTGGTGGCGATCGTGCGGAAGAGGTTGGGCCTGGAGGCGAGTCTCTACCAAATCCTACAGATTCTCAGCGTTACCCTATTTGAGAAAACGCCCATTTTACAGGCCTTGCAGCCATCAGACTCCCATGAAAACTTACTCGATCACCCCAACCAGCTGATTCTATTCGACTTCTAACCGGACAGTAGTGACTCGACATCTTTCCCGAAGCGAGGATGCTTCTGCGAGTCTTCGAACCGGTCGAGCTGCCCGTCAATGCTCTGCAACTCCGCAGTCAGGTTCGTCTCGATGCGCCGCGCGATCTGGTCCAGTTCGTCATCCCAGTAGCCATTCAGCTTCAGAGAGAAATAGCCGTCGAGAAGAAAAAGGTTTGTCAGCGAGAAGACGAGCAGCGTCGAATAGATCAACGCCACAAGTGCCCGCGGCTGCAGTGCCTCGCTGGGGCCCAAGTTCAACATCCTGAAGAAAGGCCAGCTCAGAGCGCAGACGGAAAGGAGAAACACAAAGATGATCAAGGCTGTATAGGGAACGTGTCGGGCGTCCGCATCGAAACTCTTCAATCGTCGAACCCCACTAAGGATCAGACGCTGCCGCGCGCCTTTCGGCGATCCCTCCGTGGGGTCTTGCATGGAGGGATAAGGTAGAGAAAAGGGGTGGGCAAACAAGGAGTAGACGGTGCCGTGGAGGATGGACAGGGCCTGATTCGCATGGGTGCTCAGGTATTCCAGGTCGACCCTTGCGCCCCCGGTGTCGACGAGCAAATCCGCCCCGGAAACATTCTCACGCTCATGGAAGTTAATGTAGACCGACCCTCCGTCCTCCCGCGCGACCATAAGGCCGTCAAACAGATCACCCTGTTCGATCGGCGCTACCAAATAGCGGAACGGGATCTTGGTATCAACGGAGGCGCGCAATCCGGCGAGGTGATACAACAAACGGATCGACGGCTCCCCTTCACACTCGCTGAGTTCGAGCAGGACCTGCTGCTCTTGAGCGGCCGGGGGCGAATTCGCGGTCTCCTCGTTTGCCGCAACGGACGTGCCACAAAGCTGGGGGACGCTTTTCAAATGCTCCGTAAGATGCGCTATCTGCTCTTTCTGCTCTTTGCCGGTCGATGTCTTTTGACGCTCCGCATAGTCCTGCACATAGTCCTGAACAATCTTCGGATCGTAATACGAGAATCGAACGGACTGCTGCATTCCAGACGCGCTCGACTGCCTTTCGGTGTCATCACGCGCCGGGAGGAATCCTCCGACAACGGTGGCGCTGTGCGCAACGCTGCGGATGACATCGGTCACCTTGACGATCTGATTTTCAATTTGGTGCGCAATTGAGCCCAGGACTCGGAAATTACGCTCGGTCAAGTATTTTCGCTGCCGGCTGACATAGTTCAGGTGAAGCACCGATGCAACACCAAAGATCAGCGCCAGGGCAACGAACGGTAGAACACGGCGTTGGCGGACAAGAGAGGGAATTAACGCCATGTAGACCTCCTTCGATAGACCATGCCCCGTCCCGCCTGATCGCTTGCGCGCGGCGGACCGAGGGCTCACGCGTCGAGCCCGCAACGGCAAGATAGCGCACGCCGCCGGTCGGGCGCAATGATCCCCAAGCCGAAACAGGCGCCCAGTGTGCTTGAAAAGACGCTCAAGAGTCACGAATTTACAGGGAAGACTCGCTTGCGGCCGTCAGCTATACTGGGCCTTCGCCGTCGAACATCGCCGCCGATTCCCTTCCCGGATGCGCACCGCCCTCGCCGTTCTGCTTGTCGTTCTCTCCGTATTCTTGTTGCTCTGGCGCCTGGATAGCGTCCCCCTGTGGCGCGACGAGACGACAACCGCCAACTGGGGCCGACTCATGGCGGAAAGTGACGTGTGGATCCCCCGTGTCTACGACGGCGACCAACTCATTGTCCAAGCGGCCGACGGCCACGACGTCAATTCCCACTTTTTGCCCGCGATGCAAAGTTGGTTGCAGTTCTATGTCTCGGGATTAGGTTTCGAACTTTTCGGGGTCAACACTTGGACAGCCCGCCTACCGTTTGCTTTGATCGGCGGGGCGACCCTATTCGTGTTCTACCGCATCGGAGTGGCGTTGTTCGGGAACGGCTTGCAGGCTCTGACGCTTCCGTACCTCGGCCTGTTGTCAATCCATTTTTTGGCGGCGGCGCGGCAATGCCGCTACTACGTACTCGTGATCTTCGCCGTGTCGCTGTTGCTGCTCGAGATCGTTCACTACCTTCGAGATCCCGAGCGTGCCGCGCGAGCATCATTCTTTGTGAGGATCGGCCTGTACGGCGTGCTCATCTACCTCGGCAACTATGTCAGCTTCGCGGGTACGTGGGCCGCACTCGGGGTGTTTGCCCTGCTCGAACCTGACCGCCGCTTGCTGCGCGGGCTCATACCGCTTTCCTGTGTTCTGGTCGTCGTTCTTGGGATTGAGTTCTGGTTCCTGCATTCCGAATTCGCCGAGAATTGGCCTCCCCCCGACCCACGGAGCACATGGCAGCTTTACGCCGGGACGCTAATGGGGCGTGGCAGCGATTTCTGGCGCATGGTTCCGTTAGTGCTACTCGTGCCCGCCGGACTTCTCTTGTTCTCTAAACGTGTGACGAGTTCCCCACTGCTGTTGACCGGCGGACTCGCTTTGAGCACGTTGATTGTTCTGTCGCCGTTTGTGTTCGATCGCAGGGACGCGGCGCAACTTCCCGGCGCGGCGTTCTGGGTCTACGCTCTCGTGTGCCTGTCGGTGCCGGCCGCTTTTTATTGGGCTTGGCGACGACTGCCGTCACGCGGCGTGTGGGCCCGCGCCGCCGTATTGGCTGGACTGATTCTGCTGCTCTCGCCGTTGATCGCCATCGCCGGCGGTAAACACCGCGCCTTTGCGCGTCACTACTATCAAACTCTCCCGGCGGCGCTCCTCCTCAGCGCGCTGGCGGCTGGCCAGATCAAGAAATCCGCGGGACGCCCGGCCGCCGGCCTGCTTCTCGCCGGCCTCCTCGTTTGGCCTAATCTCGACTGGAATCACTCCGGTGCGGAACAACTGCTCGAGCGTCAATTCGAGGCAGACGATTCCTACAACGGTCCACTCTTAGAGTTTCTTGACGAGAACATTCGGCCCGGCGAACAGGTCGCTTTCTATCGCAACGTCAAAGGCATGGCTGCGTACTTCTACCATCCCCAGATGCGCTGGGTAGCCTTGCTCGACGTCGACGTTCCGCACAACGGGAAGTTTCGCGGCCTCATTCCCGACGATCAGTTCGACGACTACCGAGGCGTCGAGTGGTATGTGGTTTGGAATCCCCGCGGGGGGAAGACGCCCCGCCACCTGGATGAGCGCTACGAAAAAGTGTGGGAGTACTCTTATCCCAGTCGCTTATCGTGGTGGGACAGCCACCGGACCCCCTCAGTCAGAACCTACGAGATCTACCACCGGTCCGCACTACGGTGAGGTTTGAGTATCTTCTTCGCTCCGTCCTAGAATCCACAGCACACCGAACGTCCAGATTAGTTCAGCCAAGGTGAGCCACAGCCTCACGCCCACCGCCACTGTCATCGCCGTGCCGAGAGGCATGCGTTGGCTCACGAGCAAACCGAACATCCCATCCCGCACGCCCATCCCGGCCGGCGCGATCATCGAAATCATACCCACGAGCCACGCCAACGCATAGTCGCTCGCCAACCGCGGCACGGATTCCCAGGGTATGTCGAGGACGCCTCTCACGAACAGGGCTACCGACGCCCCGAAGATCAGCCAGGTCGCGAGGTAGAACAGCCAGATGCCGGCCATCGCCCGCCAGTGGATACGCAACGGCTCGTAGGGTTGGCCGAGCCTGCTCGACAGACGCTTGGCCCAGAAGTTCAGCACCTTCGGATGAATCAAGCTGCAAGCAACAACCGGGACGATCCATATCGCGAGGCGGTGGTAGCGGTTGAGGGCAGGCAATGTCTCCGAGAGAAACCATAACGCGGGGATGATCGACGCCAGGAACAAGATCACCGTCTCGACGAGAGTCGTGGCAATCGTCGCGTGCGCCGGAACCCCGTGCAAACCGGCGAGATAGATGCGGCTCAAGTACTGCCAAATCGTCCCCGGCACGTAGCGGCTTAGCTCACCCTTTCGGACCACCTCGAAGGCCTGCTGGAAGCTGAGTTTGTGTCCGAAATGCTGGAGGATGTACGCCCAAATGCGCGGACGCACCACGAACCACCAGCCCGTCAGCAAGAACGACGCAGTAAGCTCCAGCGGGCGGAAACTCCACGCGGCGTTGCGAACCTCCTGCCAGTTCTGATAGATCACGCGCCCGATGAAGAACGCGATGACGAGCGGGACCAGGTACTTCAGTACGTTCGTGAGGCGCTTCACGGGGATCGAAACTCTGTCATCGATCAGGAACAGATCAGCAAACCGGCGGCTTCAGTCGAGCCTTTCCCTAACGGCGTAGAACGGCAGTGACGACCCCACGGACCGGAACGCCAAGATGTACTCCGCGGCCCAGCCGATGCCAAGAAAGAGTGTACCGGCTAGAAAACATGTCGCACTTCCCGCAAGCAGCAATGCGGGTCCCGCGCCCAGAGTCACCCAGGCGGTCAGTGCTACCGCCGCGAACAGGAACCAAAGCGTCGCCGCCCAGCCGAACCCGTGAGCCGGCCGTTCGCGGAAGCGCGTCAAGAAGATGACAGTTACCAAGTCGAAGAAACCTTTGAACATCCGCTCGATGCCATATTTCGAACGTCCGTGGCGTCGGGGATGATGGGTAACCTCGATTTCCGTCACCCGAAACCCTTCCGCCGCCACGAGCACAGGAATGAAGCGGTGCATCTCGCCATAGATCCGCAACGAGCGCGCTGCCTCCCCCCGAAACGCCTTGAAACCGCAGTTGATGTCACGGACATCCAGACCCGTAGACCGCCGCACCGCGAAATTGAACAACCGTGACGAGACGACCTTGCTAATCGGATCGTGACGCCGCTTCTTCCACCCGGTCACCAGGTCGTAGCCTTCCTTGAGCTTGGCCAGAAAGCGCGGGATCTCGGAGGGATCGTCCTGTAGATCGCCATCCATCGTAATCACCGTCTCGCCGCGTACGAGGGCGAACCCGGCCATCAAGGCCGCCGTCTTGCCAAAGTTTCTGCGTAGCCGCAGAACGCGTACGCGGCCCGGACGATGCAGCGCCAGCAACCGTGCCCAGGTATCGTCAACACTGCCGTCATCGACAAAGATCAGCTCGTAGCCGTCGTCGAGGACACCCGCGATCCGCCCGGCGAGGTCTTCAACTGTATCCTGCTCGTCCCGGACAGGGACAACGATGGACAGTCGTGGAATCTCGGGCATAGCGAGAGCCGATCATAACAAACCGCCCGGCGCAGGCGTCCTCGTTTCCTTCCATACGAGGTGGGAGGAGCGAGCTAGGGTCCAAGGAGCTTCGCCATCAGAAAGTCCTGCGCGCTGGCGTACTTCTCGGATTTCGAAACACCCTCAATCAGGAGGTGAGTTTCGTGCCCGCCGCGATCTGCTTTCTCTTTCATCTTTACGCCGTAGACGGGATGGTGGATACCGTGGCCGGCGTTCTCGGACGGGAGCGTCATATTGTTCCCGTACGTCATCAACAACGGCGGATCGTCGGAGGTCAGATGGTTGTAGGGGGAAAACTCCACGTAGAGGTCGCGGTGCTTCTCGTAGTTCGCCAGGGCGCCTTCGATGGTCTTCTCGCCGACGGCCATGTTAATCATGCGGTGCGTGAGGACATTGGGTCCCAGCCACGGCTCGATCACCTTCGGATCGATCGACGTTTGCCCGCCTCGGACCGCCGCCGCCGCAACTCGCGTCGATTCCCTTAGCACGGGATCGGGTGAGTTGGGATCCGCCAGATCGTCATGCAGCAGGAGCCACATCGATGTGCAAGCGCCGGCGCTGCCTCCGGTGAGAGCGATTCTGGTCTTATCGATGTTCCACTCGGCTGCCTTTGACTTGATGAATTGAATCGCCCGGGCCGCGTCGTGAACCGGAGCCGGCAGCGGCGCCTCGCCCGTCAACCGATAGTTGATCGCCGCGTACGAGACCCCCTTCTTCAGGAATGGGCGAAAGTTCTCAACGGGCTGCTTCTTGTCGCCGCCCGTCCAGCCACCGCCGTGGATGTAAACGAGCAAAGGGCGGGGACCGTCGCCCTGGGCCTTCCAGAAGTCAATGACGTTCATTGGGTGCGGACCGTAGGAAAGATTGGCCGTGGTCGGCGCGGGCCCCGCAGCCGAGTCCTGAACACAGCCCATGGCGGCAAGGGCGAGGGCGAGCAGTATAGCGGTGGATAGCTTCATGAGAGTTTCTCCTAGGAAAGGGCTTCGCGCATCCGGCGCAAGATTACCACAGCAGGCTAAAACCTCCGCGACCAGTCACTGGGCCAGCGTTCGACCACAACTTTAGTCTGAGTAAAGAACTCGATCCCATGCCGCCCCTGTGCGTGCAAGTCGCCGAAGAAGCTTTCCTTCCATCCGCTAAAGGGGAAGTAGGCCATCGGCGCGGCGACGCCGACGTTGATTCCGACATTGCCGACCTCCGCCTCGTAACGGAATCTACGAGCGTGGGCGCCGCTCGATGTGAACAGACAGGCCATATTCCCGTAAGCGGCGCGATTCACGTATCGAATAGCGTCATCAATGGTTTCGACGGGATGAATGGTCAGCACAGGACCAAAGATCTCCGTCGCACCCACCTCGCTTTCAACGGGAACACCGCTCAGTACCGTCGGGCCGACAAAGCTACCACTCTCGCAGCCGGACACCCGGGGCGAACGTCCATCGACAAGGATTTCAGCGCCTTCCGCAGCACCTTTAGCGATGAGGCCCTCAATGCGTTCTTTACTCCCGTGCGAAATCACAGGACCCATTTCGACGCCGGCATCGAGTCCGTTGCCGACAACGCGGGAGCGAGCGACTTCGGCGAGGGCCTCGCTGAATTCTTTCACGGCATCGCCAACCGGGATGGCCACCGAACTGGCTAGGCAGCGCTGGCCGGCGCATCCGAACGAGCTATCGGCTGCAATGCGGACGGTCATTTCGATATCGGCGTCCGGCAGGACAATGATAGGGTTCTTCGCTCCGCCCTGGCATTGCGCGCGTTTGCCGTTGGCGGTGGCGCGGGAATAGACATACTTGGCGACCGGCGTCGAGCCGACGAAACTGACGGCGCGGATCGCGGGGTGGTCGAGAATGGCATCGACGGCCTCCCCTGAACCGTTCACCATGTTGACAACCCCGTTGGGAAAGCCCGCTTCGTCAATCAGCCGGAAGAGCGCCTGCATCGTCAGCGGAACTTTTTCCGAAGGTTTCACGATGCAGGTATTGCCGCAGGCCAGCGCATAGGGCAAAAACCACATCGGGATCATCGCCGGGAAGTTAAACGGGCAGATGATGGCGGCAACCCCGACCGGTTGCCGGATCATCATTTCGTCGATCCCGGGGGCGATGTCCTCGGAGTTGTATCCCTGAAGCAGCATCGGCACGCCACAGGCGACTTCGACGTTCTCAATGGCGCGCTGGATTTCGCCCTTCGATTCAGCAAGGGTCTTGCCGCATTCAAGAGTAACGGTGCGCGCTATATCGTCAAGGTCGCGTTCGAGCAGGGCTTTGAGCTTGTAGAGGAACTGCGCCCGGTCGTTGGGCGGCGTCCGGCGCCATTCGGAATAGGCTTGGGCCGCGGCATCGGCGGCATCAGCGACATCGCCGCCGCCAGAGAGGGGCGTTGCCGCAAGCGCCTCACCGGTGGCCGGGTTGATTACATCCAGGGCCTCGACGGCCGATGACTCCTGCCAATGACTGTTGATGTAGTTGGTGAGTTTTACCGCCATGCGCCGACTCTTCCTCCAGCGATTTAGTTCTGCCTACTCCCTACCGCGATCCCCGCGGAGCGGAAACTCCGGAATAGCAAGATCCTCATTGTGATCTTTTCGAGCGCTACTTGTCGCGCATCGGTCCCTGCGATACATGTCAGAGGCGTCTATTCCTCCGGAATGATCCAAAGGTAGATCGACCGATCTTCGAGTTTGACACGCTTCTCGGGTTCCCACTCCTCGCCCATGTTGAAGTTATGGGAAACAACACGCGTGCCCGGCTTGAGCTCGGACAGCAGCTTCGGGCGCAACCGAATGTTCAGCGAGCGGAGCAGGTAAAGGGTGACAACAGTGGCCTCGGAGATGTCGGCCGTGAAGAGATCCTCATTGCGGAAGGTCACTCGATCGGTCACGCCGGCAATGGACGCGGTGTCTTTGGACTCAGCGATCCGCACCGGGGCGATGTCGATGCCGACCGCGCGGGCCCCGCGCTTCGCCGCCGACACGGCGATTCGCCCATCGCCGCAACCCAGGTCATACACCACGTCGTTAGGTCCCACACGCGCCAGCTTCAGCATCTCGTCGACAACCGCCTGCGGAGTGGGCACGAAAATGACGTCCGGCTTCGGGTCGCGTGATGTCTGAGCGAACAGAGACACCGCGCCGAGCAGCAAGACGAGCCGTACGAACCAGAGAATCTGAGTCGGCCACATGGTGTGTCTCGTTTTGCCGGCGGGGTTCCGCCTGCATCCTTAGGGCGCTTCGCCCGACCGCGCGGTTACTCGCCTCTCATCCTCGGCGTAGGCGTCGCCGCGATTCGCGTATCACTGTCGTTGGGGCCCGGTCACGTCCCACCATTTGCCGCCGTTCGTTGTCTTCAGCACGCCCCCTTCGCCGCCATAGTAGAGCGTACTGGGCGTGGTCCTTGCGTCGAAAACGAGCGTCCATGTGCGGTTCGACCACTGAAGCCCGGCAACCTCAAAACTCCTTCCGCTGTCCGCGCTTCGAAAGACACCCTTGCCGGTACCGGCGTAAACATGGGCAGGATTACGCGGATCGACGGCCAAGGTGAGGATGTGCTGGATCAGGGGCTCTTCTCCCAGAGTCCAAGTCCAACCGCTATCAGCCGAGCGGTAAACGCCGCCGGGATCAGTAGCCGCATACAGCACGCGCGAATCCGTCGGATCAATAGCGAGCGCGCGCACATCGATATCGAACAGCCCAGCAGTATTGGCTTTCCAGTTCTCCCCGCCATCGGTCGTCTTATAGACACCGTGCCAAGTGCCGGCGTACAGGATTTGGGCGTCGCGTGGATCAATGACAAGAGCGCGGAGAGTCTTGTCAATCAGTCCCCGGTTGACCTCGCGCCACCACCCGCCCCCGTCCGTTGTCTTGAACACGCCGCCACCATCGGTGCCGGCGTAAAGCGTTCCGCCGGCCGTGGGATCGATTGCCAAACCTCGAATCCTGCCGGTCGTCAGTCCTTCATTGACCGGCGCCCACGAGCCCGCGGCGTCGGCACTCTTGTAGACCCCCATCTCGTAAGTCCCCGTGTAGATGACATCTGGGTTCGACGGGTCGAGCACAATGTTACGCGGGCCCAAGTTCGCCAAACCTGTCGACGGCCAGTTGTCTTTTCCGCCTCGGGTCGTCTTACAAAGCCCCTTAGCGGCCCCCACGTAAATGATTTCAGGATGCGTCGGATGCAACGCAATCGCCTGCGTTTCCCCGCCGCCCGGCGAGCCCATTTGAGGATAGGCGGGCAGGCAGACAAGAAGAGCACACAATCTGCAAACCATCGCCCTTGTGATCACTCCGCCTCCTCGCCCCGCTGCCACGGGAACTCGTACGAAGGCGTATGCGCGTGTCGGCGAGTGCGGAGACGTATGTGGACACCCGCTCCCGGCGCCATGTCTACTTGGAGCACGGGTGCCCCCACCTCGACGGATTTCTCCTCAGCCCCCGGCCCACCCCGTGCGCCCCGATAAGCGACTTCCTCAATCTCATCCTCTCCGTATGCCCCTGCCTGAACGGTCACCTCACGCGACTCGGACAGATTCGTATTCACGAGGTCCACTTCGACAACATCCTCCGTGACGCTCGTGACGAGTGCGGCGACGCCCTGGGGAAGGCCGGGTTCGCGACGGTCGGCGTCGAAGTACCGCAGCCGCGCGTGAAGCATTTCACCTCGTTTATGAACTGGAACGCCGCCGATCGTCAGGCGAACGAGATTGTCGGTCGGCATGGGGTCAAGTGATAACCATTTCGCGTCAAACCAGGTTTCCGGATCGCCGTGCTCGTTCAAGATCTGGTCCATCTTGTTCTGTATGTAGCGCAGGTCGTTGCGGAACGCTTCGACAGGATGTGCCGCGTTCTTCCCGTTTACGAAGTAAGCCCACTTGAGACCGGCATCACGCAAACCGCCACTGGCCTGCTGGGCTTCGGCCAAGCGCTCGACCTGCCGCCAGTCGTCTTCGCTGTGCGACATCTGCCAGAGTTGCACGTAAGGCGAAGATGACTCCGGCACGAAATGATGCCAGCCGTTGCGGGCGTCATACCGAATCGGAACGCGGGGAACGCCCTCGACAATCTTGCCGCGCTCTCGCATGATGGCCATTTGGCTTCGCGGCAAGTCGAACCAGTGCTTTTCGCCTGTCAGCAGAAACGCCACCTTGGCCGCCGTCAGCGTGGCCAGCACGATGTCAGTCCCACCGCGCACCCACTTCCAGCCGTAGTAACCGCCCCACCAGTTGCCGTCGTTGTATTCGCCGATCTTGCCGCTCAGCCCGATGTTGTCAGGCGTAATGCCGTTGTTCTGTCTTGTCAGCTCAACCCACTTGCCGAGATAGTCCGTAACCCAACGGCGGTACTTCTCCGCGCCGGTATAGAGAAAGGCGTTGGCAATGAGCGGCGTCGAAGTCAGGTTGATCGGCACGTCGCCCTTCGCCATGTGGTCGCTCATTGCTTTGACGATGAGCGCGAATTGATCGTTTTTAGGATGGTCGTTGATCCAGCCGGTTGAAGAATCAACGCCGGGAATGTCGTCGAACGGCAGGTGATAGTAGACCAGGTTGGCGTTGGTCGGGATCCAGTCGCGCTTACGCCATTCCATCTTTGGGCCGCGGCTGCCGTTCATCGACGCCCGCATGAGTTTCAGTTCGGGGTTGTAGTTCGGCGCTTCCGGGTCCTCCCCGGTAAACATCGCGGCGAACTTGACCGCGCGGTCCCGAAACGTTTCGTCGCGCGGATCGGCCATGCCCATCGGATAGAGAGAGACATAGCCCTCACCGTGGTGCATCCAATCCCAATTGCTGTCGAACTCGCGGTAGATCTGCCCATAGCGGCTGAATTGGCGCGTGATGCCTTCCCACACATGCCGGTGAAGGATGTCGAGTTCGCGCGAGCCGCCGAGGACATAGTGCAATGAGTAGCCGCGGAAGGCCTCGTAGGCATCGTCGGATGAATTCATGCCGCCCTCATAGCGCTCTTTCCAGCGCAACGAGCCATCAGGCAACACATAGGCGTCGGCGAACTCCTTACCGGCCCGATTCATCGTCTCGATGAGCTGCCGCTCGAGCAGCGCCCATTCTGGAGCAGCCGTCGGGACATCGGCACGAATCGTAACGGGCTGCTTGCCCCGTGACTCCGCTGGCAGGGCCGCCGGGAGCAGGGCCACCGCTAACGCTAAACCGCACCAACGCTGGAAGAAAACCATAGTGACTTCACTCGCTTGTTCGGGGAAAGAGCATTATGACGGATTGGCCCGTTTTGTGCGCCGCATCTCGCGAATGGCGAAAAGCCGTCCGTACGCCGTTCTCAGCCCGCGTCCACAGTCATGATCGGCCCGCGCACCCTTATCAATGAAGCCCCTATCAACTAAGATGATTACGCGCCCCGCAAACGCGCGAACCATCGAATGTCGCGTATTCCTAAGAACAAGCGCGTCCTGAGCGTCGCGATCTTTGCCGCCCTGCTGTCGCCTCACCTCGCGCCGGCTGCGGATTCAAAAACTCCCGCCGCATCTCAACCCACCGCGCGGAACGCCTTCCAAACCGGTGTTCTGCCGATCTTCAAGACAAACTGCATAGTCTGCCATGGCGCCGATCTTCAGCAGAAGGAGTTGAACCTCTCGACTTGGGAAAGCGCTCTGAAAGGCGGCGAGTCGGGGGCCGTAATCGTCCCCGGCGAGCCCGAGGAAAGCCGTCTCTACGAGCTAATCAGCAAAGGAATGATGCCACCGGGCGACACGCACCTGGGTGAGCAAGATATCGAGACCATCCGAAGTTGGATCGACGCCGGCGCTCCTTCCCCGGATGGTGAAAAAGCCGTCGCCGCAACCACCGCCGCTACGTACGACGACATCATCCCGGTCGTGCTGAATCACTGCACGGCGTGCCACGGGCTGCGGCGCCAAGAAGGGGGGCTCGATCTTCGCACTCACGCATCCATGCTGCGAGGCGGCAAATCCGGCCCGGCGATCGTTTCCGGCGAGCCTTCCCAGAGCCTGCTCATCCGCCGCATCGAGGCCGGCGACATGCCGCCGAAGAAAGAAATGCTGACCAATGGTGTGAAGCCGGTCAGTAAAGTTGAGTTAGCCAAATTCGTCTCGTGGATCGAGCACGGCGCTCCCACTCACCGCCCGGCAGCCGACATCGCCGACGGCAACCCCGATCCTCTTGTCAGCTCCGAAGACCGACAATACTGGGCCTTCCAGCTTCCTCGGGAAGCTCCGGTTCCAGCCGTACGGAATCAAACCCTCGTCCGGAACCCCATCGACGCCTTTGTGCTCGAAAAGCTCGAGGCCAACGGCCTTAGCCTTTCGTCCGAGGCCGACCGCCTCACGCTCATCCGCCGGATCTATTTCGACCTCACCGGACTACCGCCCAAGCCCAATGAGGTCCGAGCATTTCTCGCCGACAAAGACCCGCGCGCATACGAAACACTCGTCGACCGGTTGCTCGCTTCAGACCGCTACGGCGAACGCTGGGCGCGCCACTGGCTCGACGTGGCCGGGTACGCGGATTCCGAGGGAGGCAAGCTCAGCGCCGACATCATGCGCCCCCATGCCTGGCGCTATCGCGACTATGTAATCCGCGCCTTCAACAGCGACAAGCCGTACGACCAGTTCCTGCTCGAACAGATCGCCGGAGACGAACTCGTCGATTACGAAAACGCTACCGTCATCACTGAGGACATCAACGAAAAGCTCATCGCCACCGGTTTCCTGCGCATGGGACCCGATTCCACCAGCGAGCGCGAAGTCTTCTCGGTCGCCGACCGCGTCGACGTGATCGCGGATGAGATCGACGTTCTCGGGTCCGCCGTGATGGGGCTGACAGTCAAGTGCGCGCGCTGCCACAGCCACAAGTATGATCCGATTCCGCAGCGTGACTACTACCGCTTAATGGCTGTCTTCAAAGGCGCCTACGACGAATACGACTGGCTCACGCCCGTCACGCAGGAAAAGTACGGACTCAAGTATCCGGGACGCTACCTGCCGTACGTTCGTCCGGGCGTGAAACCGATGGAGCTGCTCGAAGAGGAGCAGGACCGCGAGCTTCACAATCACACCGTCGAGCGAACACTCAAGGAGGTCAAGAAGGCGTTCGACGAGAGAACGGAAGGGTTAACAAAGAAAGTACAAGAGGAGCGCTTGCAAGCTGTACCACAAGACCTGCACGAACACCTGCGCAAAATGTTGGCAACAAAGGTCGAGGAGCGAAACGACGCACAGAAGGCGTTGGCGGGAAAGTATGAATCGCAGATCACGATCTCAAAGCGCGAATTGAAGGATCTCAACCCGGCCTACCGCGACGAGGCCGCGCAACACGACGTTCGGATCAAGCTCCTCGAAGCCGAGAAAATACCACCGCCCCGGATTCGCGCGCTCTGGGACCGTGGAGTCCCCTCGCCGACGTACATCCTCCGCCGCGGCGACCCGACCAGCTTCGGACGCCAAGTCGGGCCCGGCGTACCTTCGGTCCTGACAGACGGCCGGACACCGTTCGAAGCAACGCCCCCCTGGCCGGGCTCCCAAAAAACGGGCCGGCGTCTGGCGTTCGCGCGCTGGCTCATTCAACCCGATCACCCACTCACGGCCCGCGTCATGGTCAACCGCATCTGGCAGCACCATTTCGGTGAGGGGCTGGTACGCTCGACAGGCAACTTCGGCAAAACAGGCGACAAGCCTTCCCACCGGGAACTCCTCGACTGGCTCGCCGTCCGCTTCGTCAAGGAGGGGTGGAGCATCAAAGCGATGCACCGGCTGATGGTGACTTCCAGCGTCTACCGCCAGGCGTCGAAACTCACACCGGAGCCAGAACATCGCGACCCCGACAACCGCCTGCTGTCGAGGATGCCTCTCAGGAAGATGGAGGCCGAGGTACTGAACGATTCGATACTGGCGGTTTCAGGCCGACTGGATGAAACGCCGTACGGCCGTCCGTCGCCTGTCCTCGCGCGAGATGACGGACTAGTAACACCGATTGCGACCGAAAGCGGCTGGCGACGGAGCATCTATGTTCAGCAACGCCGAAAAGAGATCCCCACTGTACTCGACAGTTTCGATCTGCCCGCGATGAGTCCAAATTGCACCGAGCGAACAGCTTCCACCGTCTCGACGCAGGCCCTGTTCTTAATGAATAACGCGCAGGTGCATGAATGGGCGGCGGCGCTTGCAGAGCGCGTCGAGAACGAAGCAGACCCGAGCCCCGCCGCGCAAATCGAAACAATGTACTGGATCGCGCTCAGCCGCCCGCCGACCGACGAGGAACTCAATCTAAACCTATCCGCGTGGACGAAACTCACCGAAAACCCGAGCGGGAGCGGGGCGGAAAACACCGCTCGTGCGGCGCTAACGAAACTGTGCCATACCGTGCTCAACTCGGCGGCATTCCTGTATATCGATTGAGGTGACGCTTGAAGACGATCCACAATCCAGGCAGTGATCGAGGGCTAACACGGCGCGGCTTCTTCGGCCACATGGCCGGCGGACTGCATGGAGCCGCGCTCGCAACCTTGTTGAGCCGCGATCTTTACGGCGCGGAACCAACAGCGGTTCCGACTGAGCCGCTCGGCCGCCGGCGGGGGTACGACCTCAAGCCACGTCCGCCACACTTCGCGCCCAAAGCGAAATCTGTCATTCAACTGTTCATGCATGGCGGGCCGAGCCAGATGGATCTGTTCGATCCGAAACCGGTCCTCGATAAGCATGACGGTGAACCCTATTTCGACGAAGTAGCCGCCGACCTTACCGGACCCGAGGATGCCGGCGGGCTGATGCGCAGCCCTTACAAGTTCGCCCAGCGCGGCCAGTCCGGCATGTGGGTGTCGGAGGTCATGCCGCACTTCGCCCAACAGGTCGACAACGTCGCGATGATTCGGTCGATGTACACCATTCATCCGAACCACGAACCGGCGCTGTTCATGATTCACTCCGGCCGCATCATTCAAGGAAGGCCGACGATTGGCTCGTGGGTGACCTACGGGTTGGGCAACGAAAATCAGAGCCTGCCCGCCTACGTGGTGCTCGACGATCCTCTGGGACTCCCCGTCAACGGGGTCCAGAACTGGCAGGCGGGCTTTCTGCCGCCGATCTATCAGGGCACGCGCATTCGCGCTGAAGGCTCGCCGATTCTGAATTTGCATCCCGAGGTGGAAGAGTCGCCGCTGGCCGTCGAGGTCGGGCGCGAACTCCTCGGCAAGCTGGACAACATTCACAAGCGGAGCCGGCCGGGGCAGTTACAGCTCGACGCGCGCATCGCAAGCTATGAACTGGCGGCGCGGCTCCAGATCGAAGCGAGCGACGCACTCGATCTCACGCAGGAGACCCCAAAAACGCTGGAGATGTACGGCGTTGGCGCCGAACCCACCGACTCCTATGCACGGCGCTGTCTCATGGCCAGGCGCTTGGTCGAACGCGGCGTGCGCTACGTGCAGCTCTTCATTAACGGCCAGATCTGGGACAACCACAGCAAGCTCGAAGGCGACCTACGGAAAGCCTGCGAACGCACCGATCAGCCTGTCTCCGCGCTCCTAAGCGATCTCAAGCAGCGCGGCCTGCTCGACGAAACGCTCGTCATCTGGGGCGGCGAGTTCGGCCGTATGCCGATCGCTCAACTCGCTGAAAAATCCGCGGCAGGCAGGGACCACAATCCACACGCCTTCACAACCTGGATGGCCGGTGCGGGAATCAAGGCAGGAACCGTTCTGGGCTCCACCGACGACCTGGGGTACAAAGCCGTCGAAGACCGTGTCAGCGTCACCGACTGGCACGCCACCATTCTCCACCTGCTGGGGCTCGACTACGAGCGCTTGGTGTTCGATCAGAACGGGCTGCAGGAAAAACTGACGTCCGTCTACGAAGCGCGCATCGTCAAAGAAATCCTCGCCTGAGTCTATGGGGCGCGAGATTCCAGCCTTGCCGGGTTACGAGCCCGCGTCATCCGGAACAATTCAACTCCGATCAACCGCTCCACGCCACACAACGTGACTGCGGGGTGATCCTATCGGAGGTCACTCGCCTTGCAGTCCGTCGCGCCAGGCGATTGCTTCGAGTTCGACCCGGACCGCGTCCTCGACGGCAACTACGGGGCGCGCCTGGAATTCGAATGCAGGGAACGTCGAGCAGGCCTTGTGAACCGTCAACGGATCGTCGCAGTCCACCAACATGTGCCCACCCCACTCGCCCACACGCACTACGAACACCTCGATCTTGAAATTAGCCGGCGGCTTCCACTGACCAAACACTTCAAGGATTCGCTTCTGGGCGTTCTCGTACTCCGTAGGTGAACCTTGCGGGCGTTCGAACCAACTGATCATGTACTTCATCTGTCTCCTCCTTTATTGCGTTGATGTCATCTGGGGCGGTGAGTTCGAACGTATGCCCATCGCCCAGCTTGCTGAAGAATCCGCGGCGGCAGAGAACACAACCCCGCTCCTTCACCACCTGGATGGCCCTCAATAGACCTCATGGTAGTGATGCGCGTAGATCTCTTCACAGCGCGCCCTCAAGCTTTGATCCGTTGCATAGTCGTCGCCAAAACGGTCGGCGCTGAGGACCGATGGATCGATCCATGGCTCGCGGCCGCTGACGATATCGGCCACCATACGGCCGGCCCCCGGAGAACGGTCAATCCCACCCACTCCGCAGGCCGACAGAACGATGAGTCCACCGAGCCCGCCCGGTTCGGAAACAATCAGCCGGCCGTCAGGAGAAATCGTCGGCAAGCCGCGCCGCTCTTGGACGACGACGGCGTCGCTGAGCGACGGAAAGAACTTCATCGCCGCCGCGCCCAGTTGCTGATAGTAGACCGGGTCCGCCTCGAGCGCGGAAACCTCGAAGCCTCGATCGAAATCATCCATGTCGAAGCTCAGCGGACGGTAGCCGTAACCACCGACCAGCAGCCCCCCGGCTTCATACCGAACGTAGATCTGCGGCTCGGTGATACGGACAATCGGCTGCTCCGGCCGCACCCCGGCGAGGCGACCCGTCACGAACGCTTGATGCCGGACCGGCACAGTGCGAAGGTTCAGTCCGACTTGCTGACCGAATTGCCGCGCCCACGCTCCCGCCGCCAGGACAACCGATTGCGCCGCGATCGTTCCCTGGCGCGTATGAACACCCGTTACGCGACCATCATCGATTCGCAAACCGGTTGCCTCGACTCGTATTTCGATGGCCACACCGCGGTCCTTGGCCGCCGCGGCATAGGCTACGGCCACTGATTTCGGCTCAACATATCCATCCCGCGGAATCAGAAGGATACGGCAGTCCTCGGGCGGATCGAACGTCGGTACGAGTTCTCGCGCCTGCACCGGCGAAAGAAACTCGACATCCTGTCCAAGCTCGAGCGCCGCCGCGTGCCGCGCTTCCAGATCCTTCTGAAAGGGTTCCGTTAAAGCGACTCGCAGGCTGCCGCATTGGTGAAAGTCGACAGCGTGGCCCGTGCGCTGCTCGAAGTTTTCGAAGAACTCAATGCAGTACGTGCCGAACTTGAGAGCAAAACGATCAACGTTCAAGTAGCCTGTTTGGCCGGCGGCCTGCGGTGTGGTGGCGCTCGCGATCGGTCCGCGGTCGATCAGTAGGACGTCATCCTGGCCGGCTTCCGCCAGATGAAACGCGGCGCTTGTGCCCAACACGCCACCGCCGATCACAACCACATTCGCTGACTTGGGTAACATCGTTCACTCCGCCCGGAAAGACTTGAGATAGTGCCGGCCGAGCAGCAACAGCACAACGACCGCTGCACCCAGCGACAAATAGTGTAGTGCCGTCAGTAGCACCGCCGGAATCACGCGATCTCCTCTTGGTCGCTCGGTCGGAAAAGCCGGGAAAGTGGCAGATGCCGCGTTAATGGGAGAGCCAGCAGGAACGCCACTGACGCTGCTACGAAACCGAAAAGAGCCGGTCCGATATCCCCCGGTGATTCCAATCCGAAACGCCACACAACCGTGCCGATCCCACCCACAATCATCGAGGTGACAACGGCATAAATGCGCGACCGATCATACCAAAACACGCCGACCAGGAAGGGCAGAATCATCGTCGGCGCCCAAAAGTCGTAGACAAACACAAGAATGTCGGCGACGTTGCTGAAGAAGAACGCGCATACGGCGCCCGTAGCGCCCGCAACAAACGTGGTTACCTGCGCCACCCGCAACAGTTGGCGGTCTGTTGCTTGTTTGTTGAGATGCCGGCGGTAAGTATCCTCCATAACGAGAGTGGCAAAGCATGACAAAGCGCTGTCGGCCGACGACATCACGGCGGCAACAATCGCCGCGATCATGATTCCCGCGAACGCCGGGTGGAAGGCCGAGCGAACCAGCTCGGGAAAAGCAACTTGGTAGGCGCGATCAAGAGCAGCGTCTTGGCTCATCGGCTGCCCCATGGCGGCGGCCCGTTGCATCACCTGCTCCTGCTCGGCAACGACCGCCGTTTGAACGTCGGGATCAATCTGAGCGGCCGTGCCGAGAATAAACGTCGCAATCGGCAAGAACAGCAGCAAGAAGATCCCCGCCCCGGCGACACCCCACCGAGCCTGCCGACTGTCCCGGGCAATAAAGCACCGCACTGTATAGGCCGGAGAGAACGTTTCGCCGAGCAGGAACGCAAAGAAGAGACTCAGCACCTTCGTCGCCGACCAATGGGTCGTGATGCCGGCCTGCCCGGCGTGTGCCGCCGCCAGCATCGGCTCGAATCCGCCGTACCGCCCCAAAAGCACCGCCGAAGCCGTGCCAATGCCAACCACCAAGATGGCGAACTGCAGAACGTCAGTGTTGACGACGGCTCGCATCCCCCCGACCGTCGCATAGAAAACCGTCACCGCCCCGCCGATCAGCAACGCCGTCGAATAGGGAATGCCGAGCACCGTGTTCGTCACCGTACCCATGGCCGCCATCTGAGCCGTTAACGCCCCCACCAGAAAGATCACACAGTTGATCACGGCCAACTCGCGAGCAAGCGGACCAAACTTCAAATGAAAATAGTCACCGACCGTGATCAAGTTCAGGTCCCGCAGCTTCGGCGCGACGAACAACCCGGTAAACAGAAGCTGCAGGTGCCATGCGCATGTCACCAAGGCCGCCGCGATTCCAACTTCAAAAACACGGGACACCATCCCCACCGACGCGCCCCCGCCGATCATCGTCGCCGCGGTCGTCGCTAGGACGACCATCCACCCAACGCCGCGGCCGGCAAGCGTATAGTCGTCCGATGTCCGGATGCGCCGGGCCGATCGAAGGCCGATCCACAGCAGCAGCGCAAGATACGCGGCCAACATCGAGAGTTCGATAAAACGATCGCCAAGCATGAAATAGAGACGTCGAATCTTACCGCAAGCGGATCGCTGATGGTAACAGCCCCGCAAGGAAAGCATTCGGCGGGCATCCAGGCAAACGGGGAAAGCGGTAACTCAGGTTGAGAACATCACCAACCGTGCTGGCGCAAATACGCCGCAGGCCTCACAATAAAGCTGTATCCGTTTAGCAGAGCACTACGTCCCTATCGTGAGCGTGTTTCGCTTCCTAACTTTCAGAATCGCCTTCTTGACGGTCCTCGCCGTCGTCCTAACGGCCCCCGTGCCGGCGCAATTCCCTGGTGGAAGACTCCCTGACGGCCGCACCCGTGGGCCCGTTCCCGGCCCCGTCCCCAATCCACGCACTTCGCCCGTCCCGACGAGGCGACCGCCCAACCCCTACCCCTACCCTGTGCCCGGCACCAGCCGTCGTACCGAGCGCACCGTTCCCGCTCCCGACCTACCCGACTACACCGGTCCGCGTACACACTACGGAGCCGTAGACAAGATCGGCGAGAAGCAGCTCGTCATTGTCACCGGCGACAAACGCTTCATCACATTCGACCTCTTTGACTCGACAGAGTACTTCCGCGAAGGAGAGGAGGCCAAGCGCACCGACGTGCACAAAGGCGATGAGGTGCGTGTCGAAGCCGACCGATCTGAGAAGGGCTTCCTAGCGGCCACGCGTGTGTTCGTCGACGAGACGGTCGAATCCAAGAAAGCCAAAACGGAAGCCGAGACGAAGTCAGAGGAGCAACCGGAGGAAACAGCCGAGGCTGGCGAAGGGGACGATCGGCCGACGATTCAGCGAGAAACCGACATGTCGGATTACTCGAAGCCGCCGCCGCGTACGCACATCCCTGTCGACGACGACGATCCCGGACCGCCTGTTCTTCGCCGCAAGACCGGCAAAGAGATCGCCGAAATCAAACGCGAGCAGACCGAGAAAATTCTTGCGCCGCCCGAGCAGCCCCCTGTACTGCCCGCCGTGCCGCCCACCGAAACGTTCACCGTGGCGGATGAGAAAAAGCCTGACGCCTTGATCGAGCAAGCCCGCGAGACAGCCAAGGCTTTTACGGCGAATCTTCCGAACTTCATCTGCCGGCAACTCGTTTCGCGCTTCGGAAGCAATTCAAAACCCGCCGACTGGATCGCGCTCGACATCGTGGAAGCCGAAGTGGCCTTCGAGGACGGCCAGGAGTCGTACGAGTCGATCAAAGTCAACGGCAAGCTGCTCAAGAAGCAGAAAATGAGCGAACTGGATGGCGGCGCGTGGTCAATGGGTGAGTTCGGCAGCGTGCTCAACAACCTGCTCGAGCCGTGGACACTGGCCGAGTTCAAGCTGCGTAAGACCGATCGGACGACGCGGCCCCAAAGCAAGGTGTACTGGTTCCACGTCGAGCAATCGCGCTCAAACTGGGAAGCGAACGTCGCTTCGGTTTCGTATCTACCCGAATACCGCGGAGCCATCTGGATCGCGGAGGAAAACGCCCGCGTGCTGCGGATCGAGATGGAAGCGGTCAACCTGCCCGTGAGCTTCCCCGTCGATACGCTGGAAATGAATATCGACTACGGCCTGGTTCGAATCGCGGGCCAGGAGTACCTGTTGCCCGTACACTCCGAAAACCTGGCCTGCATGCGGGGTGATCTGAGCTGCACGTGGAACAAGATCGACTTCCGCAACTACCGCAAATTCTCCGCCGCCTCCACCCTCTTCCAAACCGAGTCAGAGATCACCTTCGACGACAAGGAAGCCCCCCCCCCGAGCCGCCGCCACAACCCGAGAAAAAATAACGAATCCGTTGCGCTAATCCACGGCTCTTGCCGCGCAGCCGCGACGACGAAGCCGCCGATATCGCCACCCAACCAACCGAACCCCGAACGCAAGTGAGGGGCCTCTTCCCATGCCCGCACCGTTCGCCGGCGGGACCCGATGGGCACCCGATGGAACCCCGATGCGGACAGAGCCCGAACCCATAGCCGTGCTCACAGACGCACCGTCCCTCCGCAAGATCGCCTCAGCCTTTTCGGCCCGGTACCCCGCCGCATAACCGCCCTCCCGGGAATCAAACTCTCCGTCCTCAAACGCTGCGCCAACCCCCTACGTCAGGCCCGTTCACGGGCCTTGGTTTCAAATAGGCCAGGCGTTTTACGCCTGGTACCATGCCCCACCGGATGAATCAGGCCCCTTCAGGGGCCTTACCCCAACCGCCAACCCCACAAAACCCTTGACACCGCCGGTATCCTAAAGGCACAGCGCGCCGTAACACGCGCCAAGCCTCCCGACAACACCACTCCTCCATCGGTCACCGGCTCCAAATCGAGCCGCGACCGCAAGGGAGAGGTCTGCCGCCGATACACCGTCGGCCCCAGAAAAAAGGGGGACTGTACCAAGCGCCGCCCGCAAGACCCGATCGGGTCGGGTGACGGGGATTGAGGCCCCGCCACCCTCCCACACCACCGGACATACGGTTTTCCGTATCCGGCGGTTGAACCCAGCGGCCTTACGTTCGCGCCGCAAGATCCGATGGCATCACAAACCCGTAGCGCCGCAACGTTGCATTCGATAACGCTGTCTGCAACAGTCCGTTCGCCGCTATGCGCCAAGCGCCGCGACGTGCCGGAACCAGTTTCAACAACCGTTCCCCAATGCCCAACCGACGTAAAGCCCGCCGGCGTCCCGTTGCGCCATGCCAGCGCAGCCAGAAACATTTCCGTATGTGCCGCCGCACCCATCCTTCCAGTAGGAAAATCGCACGCCGTCGCTCCGCCAACCGGTAGTATCCCCACCAGCCGCGAACGTACCGCCGCCACTCGTCGCGTAACTGCCGACTCGTGACCGAGCGGTTGCCGCACCAGATCTCCCGCACCTTCCGTTTGAATCGCTCGACACTTTCCGGCGCTGCTTCCACCTGCCCCTGGCGGTTCAGACGAAACCCCAGGAACTTCCGCTCCCACGGCCTCCCCGCCCCGCTCTTGGCCTCGTTCACTTTCAGTCGCAGATGCTTTTCGATCCAAGCCGTGATCCCCGCCAGCACACGCTTCGCCGCCGCTTCACTGCCCACATAGATGTTGCAGTCATCCGCGTACCGGCAGAACCGTAGCCCACGTCTCTCCAGCTCCCGATCAAGCGCATCAAGGTAGATGTTCGCCAGCAACGGTGACAACGGCCCGCCTTGCGGCGTGCCCTCCGCGCTGCGCACCACCACCCCCTCCGTCAGCACTCCGGCCCGTAGATACCGGCCGATCAACCCCAGCACTCGCTTGTCGCGAATGACTTCCGCCACCCGCCGCATCAAAATGTCGTGATTGACCACGTCGAAGAACCGCGCGATGTCAATATCCACCACCCAGTCCTTGCCCTCGCGAACGTATCCTTGCGCCGCTCGTACCGCATCGTGCGCACTCCGCCCCGGCCGGAATCCCCAGCTCGACTCGCTAAACCGCGGATCGAAGATCGGCTGCAGAACTTGCAGCAACGCTTGCTGCACCAGCCGATCTATTACCGTCGGTATCCCAAGCTGTCGCTTCCCCCCGCTCGGCTTCGGTATCTCTACCCGCCTTACGGGACTCGGCGTCCAACGCCCGGACACGAGTTTCGCTCGAATCTCCGTGCCGTGACGGCGAAAGTGAGGTTCGAGTTCTTCGGTCGTCATCTTGTCGATCCCCGCCGCGCCCCGCTTGCGTTTCACCGCCCGCAGAGCCCGTTCGAGGTTCTCCTCTCCGACCACCTGTTCCATCAGTTCTTCGTGCATTGCTTTCTTCGATGAGTCTCGCCGAACTTCGCCTCGTCGCCGCCGGAGGGAGGCCCATCCCGGTTCCACCGTTCCTGCCTGCACCTGCTCCCCTTGCGTTCCCCCGATGGGGAAGGACCTTTCGGTCCGGGACTCCGGACTTCTTTCGGCTCGGTTCGAGTCGCTCCTCTCGCTTTGCTCCTTGGTTCTTCGGCCCTTCGCTCCGGCGCTATTACCCGCCTCCCTCGCTACTACGGCCTCTGCTGACTTCTCCTCCGCTCTCACCGAGGAGATCTCCCCAGGTAAGGTGCTGAATCTTTCCCTTCACACCGCCCGGCTCTACCGCGCACGTCTTCGGATGGACTTCGGGCTTCACGTTGGCTAGCACGCTTACCGCCCGTACACGGCCTCTCTGCCGATTCGTGTTCCTACGGTCAAAGGTTTGTTCCCCGCTTCCTTCAGCTTCACCTCGCGGCTACGCCTTGCGGTTCCCTACAGTTACCTCCATCAGTTCCCGGTCGGCTCCTTTCAGCCAACTAGATTCAGCCCATGCTGGGCACACTAGCGCGGACCTCGGGGTTGAGGTCCGCGGCTGTTCCCGCAACCAATTCCACCGATCAGCGAAACCAGCCCGGGATGACAACATGACCCACCCACACCTTCACAAAAGTCCAACTCGTCCAAGCCAACCAGGCGGCTCGCAACCCGCGGCCAATGCCTGCAAACTCGAGTGGTCACGTGACTCGTTGCCCCTCGGACTCGATTCGCAAAATGCTCGCTGCCACGCTGGGTCACCGTCGCAGACAACCACCCTGCTCGCGGGGGGCCTGGGATCTCTGCATCCATCCTTGAGTTTTACCTATCATGGATGTCTCCTACTTTCTCGATCGCACAGGCATGTCTTGGGTAGGCGCCCGGATCACGATGACTCAAAGCCGCGGGAGTATCCGTTCGACCACGTGGGTTGCCGCCCTATGACTATGGATTCGCCCAAAGCTGATCGGCTGAAAGTTCTGACGTTCGTTCGGAGCTATCTCCCCGGCTACAAGGCGGGCGGGCAGTTGCGTACAGTGGCTCGGATTGTCGAGGTTCTGGGCGAGGATATTGAATTCAAGATCGTTACCTCTGACCGCGATGCGGGCGACGGGCAAAGCTATACCGACATCGAGTTGGTTTGGAACGCCGTTGGCAATGCACTCGTCAACTACCGAGATCCAAGGTCCCGCGGTTTTAGAGCGTTGCGGGATTTGATCCACAACACACCTCATGACGTAATCTTCTTGACTAGTTTCTTTGATTTCCGTTTCAGCATCAAATCGATCCTGCTGCGATACCTCAAAGCAATTGACAGCCCGATTGTCATTGCTCCACAAGGGGAGTTCTCCCCCGGGGCGCTGGCAATCAAGCGCGCCAAAAAGAGACTATTTATCTTCCTCGTCAAGCGTCTTGGTCTATACAAGTGTGTCCTTTGGAAAGCGACCAGCGAGCTCGAGGCAGAACATATTCGGCGAGAATTTGGTCACGATGCAGAGATCCATGTCGCGATGGATATGCCAACGATAGACACTCTGAACCAGCATCTCCCCAAGAGACCCCGGAAACAACCTGGGACAATCCGTCTCGCCTGGCTCTCGCGCATCTCTCCGAAAAAGAATGTTGATGGTGCTTTGCGAATTCTGGAAAAGCTGAACGGGGAGATTACCTTTGACATCATCGGCCCCGTTAGCGACCCTGCATACTGGCGCAAGTGTGAACGCATTGCCGCCAATCTGCCCAAGAACATCCGAGTGAACTATCGCGGCATCATCGAGCATCACGAAGTTGTGCAGACGCTTGCCAACTACGATCTGTTTTTCTTTCCGACCCATGGCGAAAACTTTGGGCATGTTGTGCCGGAAGCTCTGATCGCGGGATGTCCCGTTCTGATGAGCGACCAGACGCCTTGGCGCGATCTCACCGAACGAGGCGTAGGCTGGGATGTTGCCCTGTCGGAGATAGACAAATTTCGCTCGATATTGACATGGGCGATTGAGGCGGATCACGAAGAATGGTCGGAGTGGTCGGCCCGGGCGCGCGCCTTCGGCCTGAGCACGACCTATGTTGAGGAGTCCATCGACGCCCACAAGAAACTTTTTCGTCATGCCTTGCGGCGAGTTCCCCGCCACGATCCGGGTTGACCCATTGAAACTGTTGAGAAATGCGTTCATTCGAATCCATTGCGAGCAACAGATCGGTTCCCGAGAAGATCGTCGGAGCGCTGCGGCCTACGGTCGGCTATCTGTTCACGATCGAGAGCCACGTGTATGCCATGGCCATCGCGGCCAGTGTCCTGCTCGCGTTCTTCCCGTTCCTTGTTCTGATCTTGTCGCTCACGCGCTCTTTCCTCCCGGGATCGGGTGTTGGAGAGATGGTGTTGATCGCGGTCGGAGATTTCCTGCCGAAGGATCAGGGACTGGTTAGCTTTGTGACTCGAAATGTGAGTGCGGCCGTTTCTTCGCGGGGAGAAGTCGAGGTTATATCGACGGTGGCTCTGCTTATCAGCAGTCAGGGAATTTTCATGCCGCTCGAGGTTGCCTTGAATCGGCTGTGGGGCTTCTCCGACGACCGCAGCTATTGGGCAAACCAGCTTGCGAGTTTTCTGTTCGTGCTCGCCTGCGGGCTACTCGCAATAGGGGCCGCTGTTGTCAGTTCAGCCAATGTGAACCTGATCGAGCGGCTGTTCGGGAATCTGCCTGCCTTGGCCGATGCCTGGAGGGTCGCCGTCCTGCGCCTCGTCTCTCTGCCGTTTGTGATTGCAATTATCCTGCTGATCTATTGGAAGCTGCCCCATGGGCCGGTCCGGTTTCGGACAATCGCTCCCGTGGCGGTCTTGACCTCGGTGGCTGTCGGGGGAGCATATGAGCTGTATCTTTGGGTCTGGCCGCTGCTCAGGGTCAGGGACGCCTATGGCCCGTTCTTCATATCCGTGACCCTTCTATTGGGCGGATTTATCGGCGCTCTTATCATCCTGGCGGGAGGTGAGATCTGCGTCCGCCGAAGCCGTAAGAGGGACCCCTCGTGAGACGAACACTAGTGCGCGGCGCCGCCGTCCTGGTGCGCTAGAGTAACGGACATGACTCGTCTGCTCGTGCTTCTCTTGCTGATTTCGTGGACACTGCGCGCGGAGAACTGGCCACACTGGCGTGGCCCTTCAGCCGATGGCATCTCGACGGAGACAGATGTACCGATTCGCTGGAGCGCCTCGGAGAACATCGCCTGGAAGACGCCCCTCAGAGGCATGGGTACCTCGACGCCGATCGTTTGGGGTGACCGGATCTTTGTCACCTCGCAAATCGGCGACGGCCCCGGCGCCGGCGGACGCGATTTCGAGAACGCTCAAACTCGAAAAGACACGGGAACCGGCAGCGGCGTTCAGTTCATCGTGCAAGCCTTTGCGCGCGATGACGGGCAGGCGGTTTGGAAACAGGTCTTCAACGCCGGCGAGCATCTTCCCGCCGTGCATCTCAAGCACAATCTCGCCAGCCCCAGTTGCGTGACTGACGGCGAACGTGTGTACGCCTGGTTCGGAACGGGGCTCGCGGCGGCGTTGACCCTCGACGGTGAACTGCTTTGGAAGCGTGATCTGGGACAGGAGCGAACACCGTTCGACATCCGGTGGGGACATGGCAGCTCACCGGCGCTTTACGACGATGCCGTTCTGCTTCTCGTCGATCACCCCGACGACTCTTACCTGCTGGCGGTGGACCGCAAAACGGGGAAGGATTTGTGGAAGGTGGAACGCGGGACGGGCAAGCGGACGTACACGACTCCGTTCGTTTTGCGCGGTGATGCGGGGGATCAGATCATTATCAATACGAATGACCGGATTGAAGCGATTGAACCGAAGACCGGCAAGGTGCTTTGGCATATAGGGGAGGCGAACCGGGTCCCTGTGCCGATGCCCGTCTTTCAAAATGGGGTGCTGTACTCGAGCCGAGGCTATAACAGCGGGCCCTATATGGCGCTGGGTGTCGACGGCACCGGAGACGTCTCGGAATCGAAGCTGAAGTGGCGCGTGCCGACGGGGGCGCCTTACGTTTCGTCCCTGCTGGTCTACCAGGGAGTCATCTATATGGCGAACGAGCGCGGCATCGGAACCGGCGTCGATGCCGAGACCGGCGAGACGCTTTGGAGGCATCGCTTCGGAGGCGTGTTCAGCGCGTCCCCGATCGTGGCGGCGGGTAGGGTCTATCTGACGGAAGAGAGTGGTAAGACGTTCGTTCTGGAAGCGGGGAAGGAGCTGAAGATTGTCGCGGAGAACGATATCGGCGAAAGGACCTTGGCATCCCCTGCCCTTTCGGACGGCTACCTATTCTTGCGAACGGACGATCACCTTTTCGCGGTGCGATAGCGGTAACGGCGCAGCATCACACGTTCACCCGCGCCGCCACCCAAACATTGCGTCAGGGTTGTCATGCAAAATCATTCGCGCCAGCTCCCGCGCTTCCTCATCGCTACAGAATCCCTCCTCGACCTTCTCCGTCAAGACACGGGCGACGTTCCGGCGAGCCATCTTGGCCTGGGCGTAGCTTAGCTCGGGATAGCGGTAGTCCCCTCCATAGCCGAAGAGCTTGTTTGCCGGTACGGTCTCCAGCATCTCGTGCATCGTGCGCCGCGAGAGGCTACCCGAGATGATGTGCGCCCAACAGAAGTCGACGTAGACGTTCGGGAAGATCTTCGCCAGAACGGATAGCTCGCCCTGGTAGGGATAGCTGATATGGAACAAGTCGAACTTCACATTGGGATACAGAAAGAAAAGATTCGTCAGATGCGTGGGCTTTGAGTTCTCGATGAAGTTCCCGTTCCCGGCGTGCAAGCCGGTGTGAATCTGCACGGGAATCTTATGTGCATCGGCGAGCTGAATCAGATGGTGGAAGAGGTGATCCTCCATCGCGCGGTAGGGCCGCTCGACCCGATTGCGAAATCCGTCCGGCACCTTTCTTCCATCTTTGAGGAGTACCTGAACCTGTGACTCGGCCTGTGACTCGGGCACTTCGGCGTAGTGGATCTCCCTGGCGTAGGCAAGTGTTGACTTGACGTTCACCATCCCTGCTTCGAGGCTCTGCTCGAAGCTGCGTTCCATGGCCTGCTTCAGGCTCCGCAGGTTGGTGATGGCGACATCGGTTAGTTTTCGAGCTCGCGAACATCGTCGGCGGACTGTGGCGCCACGAAGCGGTCAAACTTGCGGGCGTAGACGAAGAAGTGTGGGTCGGGCTTGATGGGAGAAGGGTTCCAGTAGTCATCGAGAACGGAGTAGGCAATGTTCGACCGCGTCACGAGCACGTCTTCGTATAGTCCCGGCTTGTTTTTGTCACGGATGCGCCTGTTGATCTCATCGATCGTGGCGCCGGAGATTTCAGCCACGCCATAGATGTCCTCGATGGCGATCCGTAGGGCTTGCCCGTAACCCGTAAAGCGCGCGTTGTTCCAGTGCGGCTCGAAGGCGGCCCAGCGGTCACGGGCCGAAGCAGTCTCGTCTCGCACAAGCCGCAAGTCGTCCCCGCCTAGACCGGCTGAGATTACATCACTGATCGCGTAGTGTCCGGCGAGGGTGAAGAAATCGACATCCAGGCCAACGCGCTCGGCCTCGGGAATGATGTGCTCGTGGGTATTGACGAGCGGAATCCGGTCAATGGCAGCGAGCAGGTCGCCTTCAAGCGAGTTGCGTTGTGGAGCCGGGGGCATGGCTGCGGCCGGGGCGGCGGCGAGTCCGGAGAGGGAACCTAGGAACTTACGTCTTGAAGCCATGATGCCAAGGATTCTCGCGCACTGCGCCTGACGCTGTAAAGCCTCGCACCGGTCGGGTGATTGCGGTATGATTGCGCGATCAAGGGTCAGGCCGTTGGGGTGACATGCTGAATTTCTACAAGAAATATCTTCTTCCCGGTTTCGTGTTCCAGTCGATTGTGATCGGCGGCGGTTATGGGACGGGCCGCGAGCTGGTCGAGTTCTTTCTGAGCGAAGGGCCGGCGGGTGGGTATTTGGGCATGCTGGTCGCCACGGTGATCTGGGGCGTCATGCTCGCCCTCAGCTTCGAGTTGGCGCGGCTCGGGCGGCACTACGACTACCGAACGTTTCTAGGCGCGCTCCTCGGCCGTGGCTGGGTGGCGTTCGAGGTGCTGTACATACTGCAGGCGATCTTGACGGTAGCGGTCGTGGGATCCGCTTCGGGTGAGCTGCTGCATGTGACGTTGGGCTGGCCGAAGTTGGCGGGGACGTTGATCCTGATGGCCTTGGTGGGTTTGCTGACCTACTGGGGGAGCGGGCTGATCGAGCGATTCTTTGCGGTTTGGTCGGCGGGTCTCTATGCGGTCTATCTCGTCATGATCATCCTCGTTTGGGGTGATTCGGGAGACACAATCTTCCGGAACATGACGCTTTGGACGGAAGGGTCTTCATGGCTGGTTGCCGGCCTTCGGTATGCCGCCTACAACATGGCGGCACTACCGGCCATGCTGTTCGCATTGCGACATCTGGAACACCGCCGCGAGGCGTTCGGCGCGGGAGCATTGGCGGGCGTCATCGCAATGTTCCCAGGCGCGCTGATCTACACAGCGTTTCTGGCGGACTATCCGGGAATTGCGCAGGAGGCGATTCCGGCCAACTTTGTTCTCACCGGCTTGGGGATGCCCTGGTTCCAGACGTTCTTCCAGATCATTCTGTTCGGGACCTTCATTGAGACAGGAACGGGAATGATCCACGGTTTCAACGAGCGGATCTCAGGCGTGATGAAAGAACGCGGCCATACGATGTCGCGTTGGCATCGGCTGGGCGTCGCGGCCGGGTTACTGGTCGTCGCCATCTGGATGGCGGACAGGTTCGGGCTGGTCAAGTTGATCAGTGATGGCTATGGTTTGACGACCTATGCTTTCTGGCTTCTCTTCTTGCTGCCGATTTTGGTGGTGGGATCGCGGAAGATCTTTACCAAAGGCGGTGCGCAATAGGGCGCGATGGTGTGCGGCTTCATGTGCTATAGGAGCGCCGCGGACTACGGGGCCGAAATGTCGTAGGCGTAGAGCGTATCCTGTTCGCGCAGATAGAGGCGGCCGTTGGCAACGACGGGGAGGGCCCAGGTGGGGTATTCGCCGCTGGGGATTGAGAAGCGGGAAAGTTCGCGATAGCCTTCCGGAGTGACTTCGGCAAGACCGACGACGCCATCTTCACTCAGTAGATACAGAAATCCGTCGGCGGCGATGACTTGTCCTTTGCCGACGGCGCGGTCTTGCCAGGCAACTTCGCCGGTATCGAAATTCATGCACGTGAGCATGCGGCTGGAATAGCCGTAGAGATGGTCGTCGATAAGCACAGCCGTGTTGTAGTGGTTCCGCATGTCGCGGTTGAAGTAGACCTCGTTGGCTTCAACACCCTCGCCATTCGGCGCTAGTTCGAGGAGTCCTCCGCCCGTACCGTAGTCGCTTGACACAAAGACACGATCCCCTCGGATGACAGGCGTTGCAACATTGGCGGTGGAATTGGAGACGCGGCTGTAGCGCCAGAGTTGCTTTCCATCGTCGGCGCGGACACCTACCGCGGCTTCGCCGGTGAGCAGGATATACTGCCGCACTCCGCCGGCTTCGGTAACGATGGCGGAAGAATACCCCGCCTCGTCGTCGAGAGATTTCCAGATGACGTTGCCGTTATTCTTGTCGAGCGCAACGACGGAGGCTCCGGCGGCGCCGGGGCTGACGATGAGTTGCCGTCCGTCGACGAGGGGTGATTCGCTGATCCCCCAGTTTATGTTGCGTCCGTTGAAACGCGTCAATAGGTTCGTGTCCCAGAGTTTCCGGCCGCTGGTGGCTTCGAGAGCGATCAGGCTGCCGTTGGAGCCGAGTACGTAGACGGTTTCGCCGTCGATAGTCGGGGTGCCCCGCGGCCCGCCCCCGCGCCGATCGAGATACGCGTCGCCGTTAGCCACCTTCCAGAGTTGTTCACCCGTGGCCTCGTCAAACGTAATGATGGCTTGACCGCCTCTGGCCTGCCCCTGTGTTATGACACGTCCATCAGCGACCGCGACCGACGCGAAACCCTCACCCAGACCCGTGACTTTCCACGCCAGCGGTGGCCCCCCTTCGGGCCATTCTTGCAGGAGTCCTGTTTCCTTCGAGATCCCATCACGATCAGGGCCACGCCATTGCTGCCAATCGGCCGCCGGCAGAGCAGTCAGGCAACCAATCAAGAGGGTTAGAAGGAGCTGTGGTCGGAACACTGTTGAAGTATACCAACGGTCTGTGACGTTGCCCGTAGTCCCCGAAGAGGCATCAGGCTACTTCGAAAGCGGTAGGACCATGCTCACCGGCGGGGTTGTAGTGGGGACGCTCTGGCCGCGCGCACGATTGAAATAGATCGTTCGGCCGTCGGGGCCCTCCTCACTCCAGGCAACGAAGAGACGGCCCACCGACCCGTAGGCGACCGATGGATAGTTTACGGTGCGCGTGTGGCCCGGAACGGCAACAGGGACAGTAACTGATCCGTCGCGATCGATGTCCACAACAAAGGCGCCCGTCGGACTCCAGGTATCGTTCTTCATCGGATCGCGACCTTGGAAGATGAGCGCGAGACGTCCATCCGGGGCGAGAGAAAGCCGAGGGTGGTTTGAATCGAGAATGTTCTGAGAAGCGATCACAGGCTCGGAAAAGGTCTGCGCGCCATCGTCAGACCAAGCGAGACGGACGCCGGCGGGAGTCGTCTTGCCATCTCCGTCGGAATACCACGTGACGTAGAGCCGATCGTCACGCTGAATCATTTCCGCACCGGAATGCGGGCAGCCTTGCACCTTCCAACCGTCGGGTGAAACACGAACCGGCGTGCTGAAGGACTTGGCGTCGTCCGTAGAAACGGCAACAGCTATGTCACGCTCGTTTCCTTCGAAGACATGTCGCCAAGAGACGTAGATTTCTCCTTTCGCGCCGAACGCGAGACTTGGACGGCAGCAGGGACACACCCCCTCCACGACCGAGATATTCGGACCGAACGTGGCACCGCGATCGAATGACGACGCGATGTACACGGATGCTGTTCCGGGCGGAAGGTTTTTGCGATCCCGCTGGTCAAGCCAAACGGCATGGACGCTGCATCGAGGAGACACGGCCAGTCCCGAGAAGACGTTCGCGGAGGGTTTCTTTTTGTCAGTGATCTTGTTGGGCTTCTCCCAGCCGTGGCCAATCGGAGCGCGGGCGAACATCAGATCCGTGAGGCCTCCCGGAGCCATCTGTTCAAACAAGGCGTACTGCTCCCGGCCCAAGCCGAAAGCGAAGCTGGGGCTATTCTCGCCGTGGCTACTGACTCGCGCACCTTCCTCGCTGATGTATTCGGGCGGTGCGAAGCTGTCACCGCCATCATTCGAGCGCATGAGTCCGAGCCGAGCGCCCCCTTGCATTTGATGCACGGCCATGAGGTAGACGCTCCCCGAGGCAGCGCGTACCGCGAGCCGGGGATCACGGGCGCTGTCCACGCCAAACCCGGCGAGCGGCGTCATCGGCTGAGGCGCGAAGTTGAATGCCGGCACGGCCTCGGGCTGACTCGTAGCAGGGCTCGGAGAGCAGCCGAGAACAGCCAGTAACAAGACGGTTGTGACAAGAATTCGAAGTTTCATGCTTGCTCTCATGGACTTGCCTTCCGAGTGACCCAATCTTCGCCGCCTAAAAGACGACTCGCAAGGCGACCTGCGCGCTTCGGGGCGCGAAGGCCTCGGTGTAGCTTCCAAAGTTTTGGTTGAAGCCGACGGGTTGACCGGCTCGGCTTCGCTGCACTCCGAGCACGTTGTCGACTTCAGAGAAGTTCGTGACGTTGAAAATATTGAACAGCTCGCCGCGAATCTGCAAGCTCACGCCCTCGCTGAGGGTGAGATCTTTGTGGACGCCGATGTTCCAGCTAAAGAGACTGTCGCGGCGTTCGGTATTGCGGCCGATGGAACCGAGCTGACCCGTATCGGGCTCAAGCAGCAAAGCGGTGTCAAGACCGCCTACAACGCTGACCGGCCGAGCACTGCCGCTATCCCGCTGGAGCGTGCCGGGGATGTCGAAGATGCGGTTGTTGTTCGCCCCGGCGAGATTGTCAGTACCGCTGTAGAGCGTATAGGGGCGGCCGGATTGCAGCGTTGTAATGCCGGAGATCGACCAGTCACCCAGCAACGGGTTTGTGCTCATCCACGGCAAGCGATAGATGTAGCTGAATGAAAGCGAGTGTGGTATGTCGAAGTCGGAGACCGCTCGGTCGAGTCCGAGATTCATTTCGCTGAAAGGTAGAATCTCACGGTCATGACCGGTATTGCTGTCGGCGAGATCGGAGACGTCGTCGATGAACTTCGAGTAGGTGTACGAAGCTTTCAGAGTGAAATCGGAGAAGCGCTGATTGAGTCCGGCTTGCAAAGCGTGATAGCTCGACGTGCCGGAGGTCTCAAGGCGATTGATCATGCCGACCGTTGGATCAGGACGCAGTTCCTGAGCCAGATTCTCACCGCCGTTCGGCAGCCGAGTGCGCGCCAGCTTCGTCCCCGACGTACCCACGTAGCCGGCGGTGAACGTCGTCCGCGGATTCCAGAGCTCGCGCTCAATGACAAAGTTGTAGTGCTGAGCATACGGGGTCCGCGCACCCTGATCCGGAATGGTAACGCCGCTGGGAACCGCCTCGCCTCCGCAGGCCAATAAGTTGGGTAGCTGGGGACGGAAGGCGCTCAAGGTGACGATGTTCGGAGGGTTGAAGCGAGTCAAGCCGATGAAGTCCATCTCGAGGGCGTTGTAGAAGATCCCCCAGCCGGCACGGACGACCGTCTTGTCGGCAACATTCCAGGCGAAACCGACGCGCGGCGTGAAGTTGTTTCTGTCGGTTGGGAAGCGGACATCGTGATTGATGCGGTTATGCATCTCAGTCGGCGACGAGTAGAGCTCGTAGCGCAGGCCGAGGTTGAGGGTAAGCCGGGGTGCAATACGCCAGTCGTCCTGGATATACGCGTCCCACTCGTTACGCCGCAGACCAATGAGCGGGCTACCGACGTTGCGGCTGTAGCTGAGCGGCCGGCCGGCGAGAAACTCATTGACGTTGGGGAAAAAGATCGTTCCGCCGAAGCTGTTGTTGACGACGCCCCCATCAATGCGATTCTGGCGCGCCGACGTTCCCACTTTCAGGGTGTGCGAACCCAGCGTCCACGAAACGTCGTCGCTGAGCGAGAAGACGTTGACCGCCCGTTGCGCCCCCATAAAGCTGAGAGTGCCGCCGGGGCTGAGGCCGGGAACGATCATGAAACCGATGTCGCCGTTGATGGCGGGCTCGCCGATCGTCAGCGGGTTGATCATGTCGTCGAACAACGAGAACCGCATGTAGCCGGCGCGGAATTCGTTGAGGACAGTTGCTGAAGCGGCGTAGGTATGGTGCGCGGTAAAACTCTGCGTCCGGCGGCCGGTCACAACATGGTGGCCGACAAACCCGGCGAGATTCTTCAGGTCGCTGTCGTTGTCGGTAAAGTTGTTCCGAACCATCAGGTTCTGACTATCAGTGAGCGCAATGTCGGCGCGGATCATGTAGGTCTTTTGATTCGTTGGCGCAGGGATGCCGGTCGCGAAGATCGGGGATCCTGTGGGTGAGACGGGATAGAGATCAACGAGCGGCTGCACAGCGGGCACAGCCTGGGCACGCTGTTCGGGTGTGAGCGAGCGAAAGTTCGTGACGCGGTCGCCTCGGAAGTTATTCACTTCGTAGTTGCCGAAGAAGAACGCCCGATTCGCCTTGATGGGGCCCCCGGCGGTAAAGCCGGCCAGATTGGTACGGTTCTTGGCCTTTTCGGATTCGAAGAAGTTTCGGGCGCTGAGCGTGGAATTCAGGTGGTACCAGTAGGCGCTTCCGTGGAAATCGTTTGAGCCTTGTTTGCTCACAAGGCTGACGATCGAACCGGAGTTACGTCCGTACTCGGCCTTGTAGTTATGGGTAATCACCTCCATACCCTGAACAGCTTCCTGGCTGACAACCTGTTCGGTCTTGCCGCGACCCGCAATGAAGCCCGAACTCGGATCATTCACTTGGATGGAATCGATCATGTAGTTGTTGTTGCGGGGACGCTGGCCGCTAACGGCAAACGGCCGGTGAGCCAGCGGGGAATAACTCACGCCCGGAGTGGTGAGGGCTTGGACGTAGAAGTTGCGGCCGGCGAAACCATTCCCCGGATTCGGCAAATCGTTCATCTCGGGTGCGCTGAAGTTGCGGGACTGCTTGGTGTCGTCGACCTGTAGAACTTTGGGCAGGTCGGCGGTCACCTCGACAGTCGTTGTGAACTCGCCGAGAGCGAGTTTGGCATCGAACTGGTAAGAGTCGCCCAGGCCGAGTTCGAACGGAGCGCTCTGATACGGAGTGAACCCTTCTTTGCTGACCTCAAGGCGATAGCCACCGGGATCAAGGGCGGGCTTACGAAAACGTCCCATAGAGTCGGAAACGGTCGTGAACGCGAGCTCGGTCTGCAAACTGCGCAGCGTCACGAGCGCGTCCGGGACACCGGCCCCCTGTGGGTCAACGATGAGACCCGCGACGGAGGCCTTGATGTTCTGAGCCACGGCGTGGGGGATGAACGAAAGTACCGCGGAGGCTACGCGGAAAGAGACTCGAACTAAGTTCATCTGCTTGGGTCACTTGTACGGAACCTTCAGTATTCCATCGAGCCCTGCCGCGCGGTTGCGGCATTTTGTCGCAATTCAGGGAGTTTACAAATGACACGGAGGCGCCGTGGAGCGCTCTTACGGCACAGCCCCCAGGAGTCGCCTGCCGCTGAACGACACCTTAATCCGCAAAGTCTAAATCCTCCCCCAATCAGCAATCGTCCACTAGCCGAGCCGCGAGAGACAACGAGCGGTGCGCGCTTCCCTCGAGACCGATGAAGCGCGTGGAAGGCCGGGCCGCCTGAGGCATCGAAGCGAACCCGTTTTTTTACAGCCCCTGAGCTCCCGCCCGCGCCAACATTGCTTCGGCCGCGCGGAGTTTTCGAATGGCATTCGGATCTTCGGGTGTCATGGCGACAACCCGTTCGAAGTCCTGTTTCGCCTCGAGGTAGCGTTCCCGCTGGTAGTACTCTTGACCGCGAAGAAGGAAGACGCCGGGTTCGGTGCCTCCCGGCCGCGCCGCACGTTCAAAGCTTTGCCAACCCTCCGCTTCGCGTCCGACCCTGAGCTGCGCAACAGCCAAATTGGCCCAGAACTGCGCCACTCGGGGCCCCATCTCGACCGCCTTTCGGTAATACGTGAGCGCGCGCTCACGATCACCAAGATTGGCGTAGGCCAGACCGAGATTATTCATCAGGTGCGCTTGTTGGCGAGAACCCACGTCGACGTATTTCTCTGCCTCGTGCCAAGCTTGGACGGCCTGCGTGTGCATCCCAGTGTCGTTGTATGTTTTGCCCAGCCAGCTCCAAGGACGCTCTTTGTGGGGCGACTTCGAGGTGGTGTCGTGCCACAAGGCGAGCGGGTCCGCCCAAATCGCCGCGCGCTGATAAGTCCCTACCGAGTACACCGCCGCCAGGACAATGACGCCCGCCCAAGCCTTGCGCGCATCCGGGCGGACAAAGCGAGCGATCGCCGTGCCAACCGCAATCAGAATACCGAGCATCGGCAGATAGAGCCGACGTTCCGCCGCGAAGTCGGCGATGGGGAAGAAGCTCGACGTCGGCGCCAGCAACAGAAAGAAGAAGGCGACACCGAAGCAAATCAATGGGAAGCGACGGTGATAGTAAATGACAGCTCCTGCGATCGCGAGAAGGCCCAACAGAGCAAGCCATGAGAAGTGATCGAACAGCGTTGCGGACGGCTGAATGTCGTAGTCGGCATTGAGACCGAACGGGAACGCAATCAGCCGGAAGTATAAGAAGTACATCCTGAACTGAGTGAACAGATATTCCGCCCACGGAAGATTGAAGCCGGCGGATGGTGAGTAGAGCAACGGTTCGATGACAAGAAAATAGCCCCCGATCGCCCCAACAAAGAACAAACTGTAGACGCGCCAGTTCTTCGCCAGTGCCCGCCACTCCAGCTTCGCCAAGATCAGATAGTCAGCCAGGGGCACTAACAGCGCCAGTGCCACCTTGTCCTGTTTCGAAAGGACCGAGCATCCGAACAGGAACGCCACCAGAAGGGCGTTCAACCACGGATACCGTTCCCTCATTCCCGAAGCGAAGGCCCATAGCGAGCCGACCGCGAACATCGTCGATAGCGCTTCGGAACGGCTGCTGATGTAGGCGACCGATTCCGTCTGCAACGGCGACGCAAGAAACAGCAGCGGTATGCCGTACACCCAAACCCCTTGTAGGGATTCAGGGATCAGTTGATCGAGATGACCGTGCCGGCGAAGGGTTCCCAAGAGTCCCCAAATGAGCAGAGCATTGATGATGTGAAGAATGATGTTCGTTAGGTGGAAGCCAAACGGGTCATAGCCGGTAAGGCTCCGGTTGAGAATGTAGCTGGCGATGAGCAGCGGCCGGCGCGTTGCGATCAAGTGGAAGATCTGTGCCAAGGGATCGCTGACACCCTCGCTGCGCCGCACCGCGCTCGTCACCTCGCTCAAATCGAATTCTTCGAACACAAAGGCGCCGGGAAGAGTCGAGCTGTAGATCGCAAGTCCGCCCAGTATCAGCAGCGCCGCAAAGACGAGCGGGACCAACCACTTCGGCCGCCCGGAAACGGTTTGCTCGGCGGTCAGGGGAGGCGATGAGCGGCCTTTGCGACGTGCTTTCTTGATTTGCCGGGATGGGCCTTGCGACTTCATCGGCTAGCCGATGCCGTAGAGGGCTAGGATTTCGTCCCAGCGGTTCTGGGCCTTCAGTAGCAGTTCCATGACATCGCGAACGCATCCCGAGCCGCCGTGGGAGGGGGTAATGTAGTGCGCCGCCAAAAGCGTCTCCGCACGCGAATTCGACGGCGCGGCGGCCAACCCAACACTCCGCATGATGGGGACGTCGGTTATGTCGTCGCCAATATAGCCCACCTGTTCCGCCCCGAGCCCGGAGTCGGCGAGGATCTCTTCAAGTAGCGGCAGCTTGCGGGTATCGCCCTGATAAAGATACCGCATGTGCGCGCTGCGAGCCCGCTCCTCGACGGCAGGCGACGTACGACCACTGATAATCCCGGTTTCAATACCCACGCGGTGGGCCCACTGGAGAGCGATGCCATCCTGCGAATCGAAGCTTTTCGTCTCGAACAAGCCACCGTCCGGGGCGGGCAGGAAGAAGATGTGACCGTTGCTCAGCACGCCGTCGCAGTCCATGAGCAACAGTTTGATGGGAGCCGCGCGCTCCAGTAGCTCCGGCGCATAGATCGTGGGATGGCTCATGAGTTCTTCTGAGTTTACATCAGGGTCCGCTTAACGCCCGAGGCGCGAGGGCACGCTACCGGGAAGGTGTGAAAAAATCGGGACTGTCACAAGCGCGGGCCAAATCACTCGCTGATCCGCGAGAACTTAGAGGAAGCGCGGCTGACTGTCCCAGCATTTTTTCACACCTTCCAGACCCCGAGCTGCTCCAAGAAATCGGAGCCACCACGAGCCTTCATCTCAGGCTACGAGAGGTTTATCGTGGTCGGGGTCGACGCGGTGGACAACGTCGGTCATCCAGCAGTTCTCGTAGGGCGCTTCCTTCTGCTTCGACAGCACGAAGAGAAACAACGATCGCTTCCCGTCAGCATCGATCAGGGTGACGCGCTGCCTGGCGATATCGCCGTCGTACTCGATCTTCGCCGACTCGTATCGCTCGAAGTTCAGCATGATTGCGTAGAGCGGATTCTTGAGCATCTGGATAAAGCGCGGGAGCGGTCCCGTCATCCTGCGGTTGGCCGGCGAGGCAAAGTTGAATGTAATCGCGATGCCCCCATCGTCGGGCAGGTCACGGTTGCTCTTGAGCGCCTCAAGCTGGATGGCAGTGACTTGCTCCGGCGTCAAGCTCGGGTCGGGTTCAGTAGCCGTGGGCGCGGCTGATGTCACCGCGAGCAACACATGGCCGGCGAGGAACAAGACAACACGACGATCAATCATCCGCGGCATGGGCGTCTCCCCAACTTGCCCCCGATTATAAACCGCCGGGCCGCGTGATCTCACGGCTTTGCTTGCCGGCGGGCCGCCTTGAGCTTCTCCAGGCCTTCTCCCGTAGGCACGTTGATGAACAGCACGCCCAACATATCCTCACTGCTGTTCCTTACCTCGTGTTCGACATCGGGGGGAATATAGAGAACGTCTCCCGCCGCCACCTGGTGTTCTTCGTTGCCGATCGTCGCCTCACCCGCCCCGGCGGTAATGACAACGAGTTCCTCCGCGTTGGGGTGGATATGCAGCTCCTGCACGTGGCGTCCGCCGGGCGGAATGATCATGTGGTGAACGAACTGAATGGTTTGAAGACAAGTCCGTTCCGGCGACGCTTCGGTTTCAAAGAGGCGCCGCACCGGTGCGGGGAGATCAGACCGCGGCCGCCATTCCCCGGCCTCATTCCGGACAGAGTAATCGATGACTCGGTGAGGGTTGTTGTAGAGCAAGCTCTGTACGACGTTATAGACCTGGGACTTCCAATTGGCTTTGGGCACGGTGATGCGAAACTCCTTGAAAAAAACACCCCTCCGTCGGCCGGCCTAGTTTCGATCGTCGATGTCGAGGCGGACCATGGCGTCGTCAGGGCTGGCGATGATGGAATTCGGGGCCACGCGGCTGGCAAGCATGTGTGAACCGGCGACAATGCCGCCGCCGAAGATCATGAGCACGGCGAGAATGCCACAAAAGATGAAGATGTCGAGCAAGAGTGTGCCCAAGTTGTCGTGGCGGCGCGGGATACGGGGCACCACGGTCACCTCGGCCGTGTAGCGCACACGGGCCAGCAGACGCTCGGCTTCATCGGCGGACGGCGGCGATAGAACGGCCGCGACCATGGGACCACTACGCTTCGCGGTTACGTTTGGTAGCTGTTCGAAATCGTCGGCCTGGGCGCGTGCGATCTGGGGAGACGGATAGTAGAACAGGATCATCCTGAGCTCACCCGCATCCGACGTATAACGGACAAACTGGCCCTCCGTACCGTACCGAAACGCGGCAACCGACGGCGGCACCTCCGATGCCAGCTTCTCCAGCGATACAGGTCCAAGGATAAAGCGGCCTGAAAACGGAATCAGCGACGGCTGGGGCACGAACTGCACGACCGGCGGTTCGGCCTGCAAAATCACACGCGGCAGAAAGCTGAGCATCGCCTCCACATGCTCATCGAACGCTTCGTCGCCCGACATACGCACGACGAAGTTCCCAAAATGGATGACCGTGACATCGCCCAATACCAACGCTCGCTCACCGTACGGAACAAACTCTCCGCCCTCGGGCCTCAACCATTGATACGCGGCGAGGGCCCCAGTTGCGTCCTGAAAGCGAAAGGCGGCTACCTTGAGATCTCTACCGTCGGTCGTCTCGTAGGCGCCCTGTTGGCCTTCCTCGAAACCGAACTCCGCGAATAGATCTTTTTCGCCGGGCTCGAAGGCCTCTACGCTCCGCCGAGTAAACTCGCCGAGCGCCTCGGGGACAAGCTCGACGCCCAAAGCGGACAACGGAAACAGGAGTACGGACACTAAGACGGATGTGAGTAGACGATACGAGGGATGAGAAACGGCGGACACGGTTTGCAATTCTCTAGGCGGCACGGCCACAGCACTTCTTGTGCTTTTTACCGCTGCCGCACGGACATGGGTCGTTGCGCCCGACCCTGTGGCCGCGCACGACTTGTTTGACTTCAGCGCGCTGGTCTCCGGCCCCGGCGAGACGTACATGAGCCAGTTCCTTCTCTTTCTTGCGGCGAACATCGCGGGTGAAGTCCTCGATCGTAGCGCCGTTGCGGGCGCTTTCAGGCGATGTGGATGACGCCCCATCGACATCGGAGTCTCCAAGAGGCACACCGGCTGTCCTCCGCAACTCGGGCGGGGCCGCGGCGGGCCGTAGGTAAAACAGGAAGCGGATCGTTTCTTCCTGAAACCGCGCCATCATGTCTTCGAACAGTTGAAACGATTCTTTCTTGTATTCAACAAGCGGATCACGCTGGCCGTAGCTGCGAAGGCTGATCCCCTCCTTGAGGTGATCCATCGACAGCAGGTGGTCTTTCCACTGCCCGTCAAGCAGTTGGAGCATAATCATGCGCTCAGAGAAGCGAAGCCGCTCGGCGCCCATCTGCTCTTCCTTTTCCTCATATTTCTTGCTGAGTTCGTCGGTGATGAGATCGGCGATCTCCTGCCGGTCAAGCCCATCGAAGTCGAGGTGATCGACCTTAGCGCCGAACTGCTTCTCGATGTCGGTATGAAGACCCGTCAACTCCCAGGTGTCGGGATGGGTCTTCTCGGGACAGCGACTCTCAACGTAACCGCCGGCGATGTCGCCGATCAGGTTCATGATGTCCTCGAGCTGGTCTTTACCTCCAAGCAGTTTGCGGCGCGTGCCGTAAACGGATTCGCGCTGCTTGTTCATCACGTCGTCGTACTCGATCAGATGTTTACGGGCCGCAAAGTTCTGCGCTTCAACAGCCTTTTGCGCCGCTTCAATACGTTTGGTAATCAACCCGGACTCGATGGGCACATCCTCTTCCATGCCCAGCCTGAGCATGAGGTTTTGGATCTTTTCGCCGCCGAAAATGCGCAGCAAGTCGTCCTGCAACGAAAGGAAGAACCGCGATGCGCCGGGGTCGCCCTGGCGGCCCGCGCGTCCGCGAAGCTGGTTATCAATGCGGCGGGATTCGTGGCGTTCCGTAGCGACGATGACGAGCCCGCCGGCCTCGACGACCTCGTCATGCTCTTTGTCGGTCTGCTCCTTGTACTTCACGACTTCCGCTTTCCACTCTTTGTCGGTGAGCAAATCACGGTTGCGGCCCTGCTTGCGGAGCGCCTCGTTCGCCAGGTGTTCCGGATTGCCGCCCAGTAGAATGTCCGTGCCGCGACCCGCCATGTTCGTCGAAACCGTAACGGCGCCTTTACGGCCCGCCTGCGCCACGATCAGCGCCTCGCGTTCGTGCTGCTTGGCGTTCAGCACCTCATGCTTGACGCCCATCTTCTTCAGGATGAGCGACAGCTTCTCTGACTTCTCGATCGAGATCGTGCCCACAAGCACCGGCTGACCACCCTCGTGAAGCTCCTGAATCTCTTTCGCGGCGTTGCGGAACTTCTCTTCCTCGGTGCGATAAACGATGTCGGGATTTTCGATGCGGATCAACGATTGGTTCGTCGGGATCACCACCACGTCGAGCTTATAGATTTTGCCGAACTCCGCCGCTTCGGTATCGGCCGTGCCGGTCATGCCGGATAGTTTGTCGTACATCCGGAAGTAGTTCTGGAAAGTGACCGTGGCGAGTGTCTGGTTCTCCCGCTCGATCTTGACGCGCTCCTTGGCCTCAACTGCCTGGTGCAAGCCGTCGCTCCAGCGCCGGCCCGGCATGAGACGTCCGGTGAACTCGTCAACGATGATGACTTGGCCTTCTTTGACGACGTAGTCTTTATCACGCTGGAAGATCGTATGCGCTTTCAGCGCCTGTTCGACGCAATGCTTGAGCTCATAGTTGGCGAGGTCGTTGATGTTATCGATACCGAGCGCCTGCTCGACTTTGACTTCCCCCTCTTCGGTCAAAAACGCCGTACGGTGCTTCTCTTCGATGATGTAGTCACCGGTGTAGGTTTTGTCACGCGGCTCATCACCTTCGATGACCTCGCCGCGCTCCAGCTTGGGGATAGAACGGTTGACCTTGTAGTATTTGTCCGTCGACTCTTCGCTGGGGCCGGAGATGATGAGCGGTGTGCGGGCTTCGTCGATCAGGATTGAGTCAACTTCGTCGACGATCCCGAAGTTGTGCTCCCGCTGCACGCAATCAGCGAGGTCGAACTTCATGTTGTCGCGTAGATAATCGAACCCGAATTCGTTGTTCGTGCCGTAGGTAATGTCGGAGTGGTAGCTTTCGCGCCGCTCCCGCTCGTTCAGATCGTGGACGATGACGCCTACGCTGAGGCCGAGGAAGCCGTAAAGTTGGCCCATCCACTCCGAGTCGCGACGCGCCAGATAGTCGTTGACAGTGATTACGTGAACTCCCTTCCCCGATAGCGCGTTCAGGTAGGCCGCAAGAGTCGCGACAAGCGTCTTCCCTTCCCCCGTTTTCATCTCAGCAATCTGGCCGTCGTGCAGTACCTTACCGCCGATCAACTGCACATCGAAGTGACGCATCCGCAATACTCGCCGACCGGCTTCGCGGCAAACGGCAAAAGCTTCGATGAGCAGATCGTCGAGGCTCTCGCCGTTTTCGATCCGCTGCTTAAACTCGGCCGTCTTGGCCTTCAGGTGGTCGTCGCTGAGCCTCTGAATCTCAGGCTCCAAGTCGTTGATGGCAGCCACGACGGGCTGCATCCGCTTGATTTCGCGGTCGTGTCTGGTGCCGAAGACTGTGGCGAGCAGATTGTCGAGCATGGGAGAGAAAAGGCGGGAATACGGGCCCCTTTATTGTAGCGTGCGATCTTGTCCGATCGTCGAAGGCACTCCGCGGTGCAACGTCAACAGATGCAACCGTTTATAATCACGTCAAGACCTCCGGCCGTACGTCCCTGGACACCACGAATGAAGATTGAGACTATCGCCGTCCATGCGGGCGATCGAAAGAAGCTAGGCAACTACATCCCTTCGACAACACCGATTTTCGGGACTTCCAGCTTCTCCTACGAGCATATGGAAGACCTTGATCAGGTCTTTAACGGGGAGATGGAAGGCCAGGGTTACAGCCGTTACGGCAACCCCACTACCGATGCTCTCGAAGAGCTGCTCGCGCAGCTCGAAGGCGGCGACTTGGCGGTTGCGACCACGTCGGGTATGTCCGCGTTACACCTTGCCCTGACAGCAGCGATGACCGATCGGCGGCGGTCCGTGCTTTGCGCCAACGTGATGTACGGCCAGAGCATCACGCTACTGACCAACGTCCTCGGACCGACCGGCGTTGACGTCAGTTTCGCCGAACCCTGCGATCTTGCGGCCTTTGAGAAAGCGCTCGCGGAACAGAAGCCGTCCTGTGTCCTCATCGAACCTATTTCCAATCCCCTGCTCCGCGTCGCCGCCGTCGACACAGTCGCGGATCTTGCGCACAAATACGGTGCGCTGGTCATCGTCGACAACACTTTTGCTACTCCGGTGCTGCTGCGTCCTCTCGACCTCGGCGTCGACTTCGTCGTCCACAGCGTGACGAAATATCTGGCGGGGCACGGCGACATCATGGGCGGCGCCCTGATCGCGCGTGAAGAGTTCCGGCAGCTTGTAACCGTCCTGACGCGCACCCTCGGACCCAACATCGGCCCCTTCGAGGCCTACCTGGCGATGCGAGGGATCAAGACCCTACCGCTGCGCGTTGAGCGGCAAAGCCGAAACGCAGTCCGTATCTTCGATTGGCTCAAGGATCACCCGCGCGTGGAACGAATCTACTTTCCCGGTGATCCCGACCACCCGGACATCGAGACAACACGCCGCCTTCTCCCGCCGGACCTTTACGGCGGGCTCGTGAGTTTCGAGATCAAAGACGCCGGGCGCGAAGAAGTCTTCAAGTTCATGGACGCCCTCAACATGATCGTCGCCGCGACGACTCTCGGCGACGTCCATTCCCTGATGCTCTATCCGGCTATCAGCACGCACCGGGATCTGGCGCCGAAGCACCGCGCACGGCTCGGGATTCGAGACAATCTCGTGCGCCTTTCGGTCGGCATTGAGGCCGTCGAAGACATTGAGGCGGACCTCGATCAGGCGCTACTGCATTAGGCTAAGGCTTGGTTTCCACGAACGGCCTTGTCAGCCCCCTGACCTGCCCCATCACGAGATCCCTTGTTGAATACGGCGCCCAGCAACGAACACCCTAGAGCCACTCCCGGCCTCCGCTCACGGCGCAAACTCCTTCAGACGGCCTCGGCAGGCGCCTTAGCGGCTCTGCTTCCTAGAAGCACCCCGGCGCAGAGAAAGAAAGCGTCGCCCGACCTGAACGTCCTCTTTATCGGCGTCGATGACTTGCGCCCAACGCTGGGCTGTTACGGCGACCCCGATATCCGCACACCGAACATCGACGCCCTCGCCGCCCAGGGCCTGATGTTTACCCGCGCCTATTGCCAGCAGGCCGTCTGCAGTCCGTCCCGTACCTCGTTGTTGACAGGCTTACGGCCTGACACAACGCGTGTCCACGACCTCCAAACCCACTTCCGGCGCTACCGGCCCGACGCCACAACGCTCCCCGAGCACTTCAAAGATCGCGGATTCACAACCGCGGCATTCAGCAAAATCTTTCACAAGCCGCAACTTGATGACTATCCGTCGTGGAGCATCCCTTCGTGGATCCCCGGCGACCACGAGTGGAAGAGCACTGACAGCCGCGAGTCTGTTCAGCAACGCTGGAACGACCTTCAAGCCAACGGCTGGCTCTCGGACGAGCGCTTTTACTACGAACCTTCGAAGCGCGTGCCCGCCACGGAAGGCCAACGCGGCTGGGGCATGCCGAGTTGGGAGAGCCGGCGAGTCGCCGACAACCAACTCGCCGACGGCCTGACGGCGGACGCTGTGGTCAATGCACTCGCGGAACTGCGCCGCGAGCGCTTCTTTGTCGCGGCCGGTTTTCTCAAACCGCACCTGCCCTTCGTCGCACCGGAAAAATACTTCGACCTGTATCCCAAGTCGCGGATCGACTTGGCCCGGTTCCGGGAATCTCCGGCGGGCGCTCCTCCCTTCGCCCTCCACAACTCAGATGAGATGCGCGGCTACACCGATATCCCGCAAGAAGGGCCGATCTCCGATGCCAAAGCTCGCGATCTGATTCGCGCCTACCGCGCGTCGGTGAGCTACGTCGACGCTCAAATTGGGAAAGTGCTCGATGCGCTGGATGAGTTGCGGCTTCGTGAAAAGACGGTTGTCGTGCTCTGGGGCGATCACGGCTATCACCTCGGCGATCACGGTTTGTGGAACAAGCACACGAACTTCGAAGCGGCCACCCGCGCTCCTCTTATTGTCCGAGCGCCGGGACGGCTGAGTAAGGGACGCAAGACCCAGGCTCTTACCGAATTCGTGGACATCTACCCGTCGCTCTGCGACCTGTGCGGCCTGGATACTCCGCGCGGCCTCGAAGGATCGAGCTTCGTCCCGCTCTTCAACGACCCCAATCGGCTCTGGAAGCGAGCGGCGTTCAGCCAATACCCGAGGGAAATTCCGGGAGTCGGCGCGGGAATGGGATATTCGATTCGCACACGACGGTTTCGATACACCGAGTGGCGCGCGGAAGACTCTCCCTACACCTCCGCCGAGCTTTACGACTATCAGGAAGATCCGCTCGAAACCCGCAACCTCGCGAACCTCCCCCGAAACGTGAGCCTGGTCAACGGCCTGCAAGGGATGCTGCGCGAGGGTTGGCGGTCTTCGCGGCCCCCAACTGAAGACCCCGCCTAGCCGCGACCGTATGGCGACGCCGTGCCAAGATCTCGCCGCATTGTGTAGGAAGAGCCTTCCTGCGCCACGACCTCAAACCCCAACCGCTCATACAGACGCATCGCCCTGTTTCGAATATCAACACTGAGCGATACCGCGTGGAACCGAGACGCCGCCTCGCTGAGCAATCGCCTTAATAGCAAAGTTCCGACACCTTCACCACGGTGGGCTTCATCCACGGCCACGATAAGCTCCGGCGTCTCAGTGTCGACAAAACCGTAGCCGTGATCGCCCTCTGTCCAAAGCCTCATCCACGCCGCGCCCACGGGGGTCTCATCCCGGACATCAAACGCGATAAAGCCCAGGTCTCCCGCCCTCCCCCACCCATCCAGATAGCGGGCGACTCCCGGAAGTCCAAGAATCTCCCTGGGTGGCGGCCTCGTACTCGGTGGCACATAGATCGCCAGGTAGAGCATCTCCCACAAGAAACCGTCGTCAGCACCCGTCGCAACGCGGGTCGAGTACGAGTTCATCGAAGGCGCCTCACAGCGAACGCTACTTCCCAAACAACCCTTTCGCCACCCGCAGCGGCCAAGTCAGGGCATGCCCCAGCCGGAACGTCGGTGAGCGAAAAATACGCTCCAACATGTCGGCGTGCTCGCGCTCAAGCCTCGACAATTCTTCATGCGGTCGCTCGTTGAGGGCCACAAGCTGCGCGATCTCCTTATCCTTCTCACGCTCGTAAAGGAAGCGGATTTGCTGGTCGCGGCGGTCGATGGCAATCCGCAGCTCCCGCACATCCCGCTGATCAAGCGTACGCCCCGGCGCAAATTTGCTCGACAGCCGCCGCTGGACATAGATCGTACTGTGGTCCGGCGCCGTCACCTCCTTCGGACGCTCCTTCGTATAGAAGTACACGGCGATCGAGCGCCGCGAGAGGGCTCGCTTCTCCTCCGGTAGGTCGATTCGGGGAAAGCCGTGCCACGAAATCTCCGACGTCTCAAACAACACGCAATGGTTCACCAGTGGTAGATACGACTTTACTTTGTCCGGCCCTCCCGACTCCCAAGGATCGGAATGAACCTGAAGAGCACCGCCCCACTCTTCCTTCCATACAGGATTCAAGAATAAAATGAGATTAAGCCGTCGATGTAACTGTGTTGTTGGGTGATAATTGAAGTCCACATGTGGGTCAAGATCCTGCCCATGGCAATTTTCATGGGTACCGCCGCCAATATACTCCGGGTCATATCGCAGGTCAGGAATGCCCGTAACCTCACCTACTAGATCCAGGAACTCCTCCGACCGCAGAATGCCGTCCAGTTCCCGATAAGCCTCCCCGAGTTCCGGGAGGTTCTGGTGAACCGACTTCCCGCCAACTGTCCCCAGCTCGCTGATAGCCTTCTCACGATCGAACGCCGGGAACTCTCCCATCAACCGATCAAGGAAAGAAGCCTCGACGAAGTTTTCGATGAGGACATGGGGAAACGGTTCGGCCTTGAGGAAGCTGTCCCGCAGAACAGGAATGCGTTGGCGAAGATCGGCCGCAAGAAGAGATGTCATTCGACATCATCATTCCGTGGACACCCGGAGAAAGTCAACCGGAGAGGATTCGCTATGCTCACGGGTAGACTTTCGCGCGCTGAAAGCCATCGCTACTCCCATTCTCTCTTTACCGCTCCCGGACTCAATTGGTGAACCCCACCGCCGACTTGTCGCAACGCCCGCATCCATTCACCCGCTCGCCCCATCGCACATTCGTCGGCCTTTCGGCGCCCCTACTGTTGTCACTGATCGCCGAACCTCTCACTGGACTGGCCGATACCGCTTTCGTGGCACGCCTCGGCGCGGCACACCTGGCCGGCCTGGGCGTCGGCGCCGCCGTGCTGTCGAGCGTGTTCTGGGTGTTCAACTTCCTCGGTATCAGCACGCAAACCGAAGTCGCCCGTAGTGAAGGCAGCCGCGATCTCGAACACGCTCGTCTGGCCAACGCCCAGGCGCTGGCACTCAGCGGATTGATTGGAGTCGTTCTTGCTCTGTTAGCGTGGTTCGTCGTCGACGAACTGGTTGGCCTTATGGGCGCCGACGGTGAGATCGCGATCGCCGCCACCGACTACATCACCGTGCGCCTACTCGGCGCGCCGGCGGTCTTGGCAACAGTCGCCGCCTTCGGGACTCTCCGCGGGCTGCAAGATATGCGCTCGCCCATGTGGATCGCGGGTGGCTTGAATGCCGTGAACATCATCCTCGACCCGATCCTTATCTTCGGCTGGGGACCGGTGCCGGCGATGGGAGTGGCCGGTGCAGCCGCCGCGAGCGTTGTGGCTCAATGGTTCGGGGCGCTGGCAGCGGTGGCCGTAATTCTGCGGCGGATCGGTCTGCCGGCGCGCGCCGACTTCTCGCACCTCGGCAGCCTGCTGAGCACCGGCAGCGAACTGTTCATCCGAACTGCCACTCTGAATTTCTTCCTTCTGCTAACGACGCGCTCGGCCACTGAGATGGGGGCCGAGTCAGGAGCAGCACATCAAGCAATACGTCAGGTATGGGCCTTTACTGCTCTCTTCCTAGACGCATTTGCGATAGCAGGTCAAAGCCTCATCGCCTACTTCATGGGTGCCGGAAACATTGTCGAAAGCCGCCGGGTAGCCAAGGTCGTTTGCCAGTGGAGCCTGGGGTGTGGGGTCGCTCTCTCGGCCGCCATGCTGCTGTCGACCGAACTAGCAGCCCGAATGCTCGTGCCGATCACCGCCCACGCCTTGTTCTATCAGGCCTGGATCATCGCCTCGCTTTCCCAGCCCGTTAACGCCCTCTCGTTCGGAACGGACGGGATTCACTGGGGTACGGGCGATTTTCGCTACCTGCGCAACGCCGTGATCGCGGCAACCGGTGCGGGACTAGTCGGGCTTGCGTTCGTCGATGAAAGACTGCCGTCGGCTTTGTATCACCTCTGGATCGTTACGGCGGGCTGGACTCTCATCCGAGCGGGCTTTGGAGTCCTTCGCATCTGGCCGGGCCTGGGAAAAGCACCCCTGGCACGAGACCGAGCCGCGGCGTAGGGCAGCACCCGTTTGACAGGCGGGTGATAACTTACACAACTTCCCTCGCGCCCTTGATCACGTACGCGATATCCTTAATCCCCACGCCCGGCCCCTCGGGGACGGTCAGCTTGCCATCCTTGACTTCAAGTGGAGTGGCAAACCAACCGTTGTATTTCTCGATCCCTCGCTTGTACTCCTGATAGCGGCCGACATCGTTCACGCATGAGGCGAAGTGCAACATATAAATGAATCCGAATCCCCCTGAAATGTGAACCGTCGTCGGCATGCTCGCCAAGGCGGCCATGTTCGCTACGCGAATCGATCGGATCAAGCCCCCGTAGTAGTGCAAATCAGGCTGAACGATATCGACGCCGCGGTTGTGGATCATCCAGCGGAAGCGGCGTTCGCTGAACTCCTGCTCACCGCCCGATACGGGAATCGTCAGCGCGTCCGTCACGCGCTTTGTGTCTTCGAGATGGTCGAACGGACACGGTTCCTCGAAATACACGGCCCCGATGTCCTCGAGGATGCGCCCGACTTCGATCGCTTGCGGCGGGTCGTAGGAGCTGTTCGAATCAGCGTGGATATCAATCCCGTCCCCGAGCGTCTTGCGTGAAAGCGCGATCAGCGCCTTCGTGCGGCCCGGCGAAGCGTCTTCGTTGCGACTCATGCGGCCGCCGACTCGAAACTTCACGGCACTCGCCTTCGTTTCATCCAGCAGCTCCTGCAGATACGCAACTTCCTCCTCAGGGGTCGAATCCCGTCGGCCGCTGGCGATGTAGTACGCGACCTCACGGCGGACCACGCCTCCGAGTAGCTCGCCCATTGACTTGCCCGCGACGCGCCCCAACATGTCGAGGATCGCGAACTCGACCCACGCCTGCGCCGACCAGAACGCGAGTCCCTGAAGCTTGTAGTTGCTGCGATAGCGATACAAATCGAAAAGAAGCTCCGACTCCAGCTTGCGTGCGTCCTTGCCAATAAAGAACGGAATGATCATTTCCTTGAGGATCGGCGCGAAGTATCGACGTCTGTTTGTAAGGGAAAGACCCTCGGCGCCGTCTTTCGACCGGACGTGTACGAACTGCTCCTCGTCCTTCTCAAGCAGCCGGATCGATTCGATAATCACCGGTGCGTCGAGACCGGCAAGGTTGAGAATCGTTCGTGACGCCGCCCGACCGAGTTCTTCGATGCTCGGTCCCGCTGCTTCTTGACCGGGTGAATCAGCGCTGGGCCCACCGCACCCGATGAGCTGGCCGGCAGCTCCCGCGCCGGCCATCTGGAGAAACGTCCTACGGTCATGGTTCATGGTTCTGTCCAATTCCTCTCGCCGCCCATCATAGTACGCCCCTCTAAACAATCACCGCCTGAAAGGCGGTGGGTCCAGGCGTTCTACGCCTGGTACAACGCCCCACAACCAAACTCAGAGCCGCAGCCGTGAGGCTGCGATGACCAACTCCCAGACGGCACACGGCTCACACCAACGGAACAATTCCCACAACAAGAACAAGAGCCGCGACAGTCATGGAGCGGGCTCGCGGCATCGAAACCAAAACCGGCTACGACGCCCTCAACCGGCCTCTCGTCACTACCTACACCCCCGCCGCCTCACCCACCCCTCTTTGCGTACCACGCGCCAGCAAGCGACAATCACCACCCCACTCGCGCGTAAATCCCGCGACCCGTCCGATCATCCACAAACCGAGCCGCGCACGATAGTAAGCGGTGCAAGCCCTCACCCATCCACAGACCCACCCATGGAGTTTAGGTGGCTGTCCCCTCTCGTTCCCCTCTCGTTCCCGTTGGGCGATCCCGTTCAAATCCGCACCTTCGACTACAACGGGCTCAGCCAGCTTAGGTCCGCCACCAACATCGAGAGCGGAACCATCGACTACCTCTACGACCCCAACGGCAACCTGGTCAAAAGAACCGACGACCGAGGTACCATCACCGACTACACGTACGACGAGCTGAATCGACCTACAACGACAAGCTACACGCTCGGAGTAGATACGGTCGCCACCCCCACGACCCGCCGCTGCTACGACGGCCAGACCTGGAACGGTTCATCCTGCTCCGGTAGCGATGACCCGCCCAACGTCGGCCAGTTGACCCACGTCCACCGTGACCTCTCCGATACCCTCTTCACCTACGACCATCTTGGGCGCGTCGTCACCAGCCAACAGAACACCGACCCCCCGGATGGGACAGCGCGCAAGAGCTACAACTTCATCTACACCTACAACCGCGCCGACGGCCTTAAGAGCCAGAAGAACCCCTCGGACCGGGGGCCGAGGGGGGGCCGAGGGGGACATCCATGATAGGTATCTGTCAAGGATGGATGCAGGCATCCTAAGCCTCCCGTGAGCAGGGTGGTTGTGTCGAACGGTGACCAAGCGTGGCAGCGAGCGTTTGTGCGAATCCAGTCCCAGGGTCAACGAGTCACGTGACCAGACATCCATGTGCGCGCATCGGGTCGCCCGGCATCGCCGGGGGACCGTCGCGGAAGATTCAGTTTGTGTCAAAGCCCGCCGGTCTCGAAACAGACACAATGAACGCATCAGAAGTTTCGCAACGAAACTCCCTCGCGTAGTCCCTCTCGGCGAGAACCGGCGGGCAACTCGTGACACCGCGCTAGGTCGGTGAAAATCTTCGTTTCTCCTTTCAACAGAAAAAGCGGATTTGCTCTTACGCCGCCGCGTCCTCAACGCGCGGCACAAACGGCCGGCCACTCGTGTCCACCGCCCACAAATACGCCACCAGCTTGCGCGCCACTACCAACGTCGCGCGATTGCGCGGGCCTCGCTCGAGTTCCCGCTCGTAGATGGCGCGCAACTGTGGATTCCAACGCGGCGCCAGTTTCGCCGCCTCGATCAGCACCCGCTGCAAATGTTTGTTGCGCTGCTTCGACAGCGGTCCGCGCTGCGTCTTTCCGGCCGACTCGCGCTGCGCCGCGCACAGCCCGCTATAACTCACCACCCGGCCCAGCGCCCCGAAGCGCTCCGGTTCGACATCCATGATAGGTATCTGTCAAGGATGGATGCAGGCATCCTAAGCCTCCCGTGAGCAGGGTGGTTGTGTCGAACGGTGACCAAGCGTGGCAGCGAGCGTTTGTGCGAATCCAGTCCCAGGGTCAACGAGTCACGTGACCAGACATCCATGTGCGCGCATCGGGTCGCCCGGCATCGCCGGGGGACCGTCGCGGAAGATTCAGTTTGTGTCAAAGCCCGCCGGTCTCGAAACAGACACAATGAACGCATCAGAAGTTTCGCAACGAAACTCCCTCGCGTAGTCCCTCTCGGCGAGAACCGGCGGGCAACTCGTGACACCGCGCTAGGTCGGTGAAAATCTTCGTTTCTCCTTTCAACAGAAAAAGCGGATTTGCTCTTACGCCGCCGCGTCCTCAACGCGCGGCACAAACGGCCGGCCACTCGTGTCCACCGCCCACAAATACGCCACCAGCTTGCGCGCCACTACCAACGTCGCGCGATTGCGCGGGCCTCGCTCGAGTTCCCGCTCGTAGATGGCGCGCAACTGTGGATTCCAACGCGGCGCCAGTTTCGCCGCCTCGATCAGCACCCGCTGCAAATGTTTGTTGCGCTGCTTCGACAGCGGTCCGCGCTGCGTCTTTCCGGCCGACTCGCGCTGCGCCGCGCACAGCCCGCTATAACTCACCACCCGGCCCAGCGCCCCGAAGCGCTCCGGTTCGACATCCATGATAGGTATCTGTCAAGGATGGATGCAGGCATCCTAAGCCTCCCGTGAGCAGGGTGGTTGTGTCGAACGGTGACCAAGCGTGGCAGCGAGCGTTTGTGCGAATCCAGTCCCAGGGTCAACGAGTCACGTGACCAGACATCCATGTGCGCGCATCGGGTCGCCCGGCATCGCCGGGGGACCGTCGCGGAAGATTCAGTTTGTGTCAAAGCCCGCCGGTCTCGAAACAGACACAATGAACGCATCAGAAGTTTCGCAACGAAACTCCCTCGCGTAGTCCCTCTCGGCGAGAACCGGCGGGCAACTCGTGACACCGCGCTAGGTCGGTGAAAATCTTCGTTTCTCCTTTCAACAGAAAAAGCGGATTTGCTCTTACGCCGCCGCGTCCTCAACGCGCGGCACAAACGGCCGGCCACTCGTGTCCACCGCCCACAAATACGCCACCAGCTTGCGCGCCACTACCAACGTCGCGCGATTGCGCGGGCCTCGCTCGAGTTCCCGCTCGTAGATGGCGCGCAACTGTGGATTCCAACGCGGCGCCAGTTTCGCCGCCTCGATCAGCACCCGCTGCAAATGTTTGTTGCGCTGCTTCGACAGCGGTCCGCGCTGCGTCTTTCCGGCCGACTCGCGCTGCGCCGCGCACAGCCCGCTATAACTCACCACCCGGCCCAGCGCCCCGAAGCGCTCCGGTTCGACATCCATGATAGGTATCTGTCAAGGATGGATGCAGGCATCCTAAGCCTCCCGTGAGCAGGGTGGTTGTGTCGAACGGTGACCAAGCGTGGCAGCGAGCGTTTGTGCGAATCCAGTCCCAGGGTCAACGAGTCACGTGACCAGACATCCATGTGCGCGCATCGGGTCGCCCGGCATCGCCGGGGGACCGTCGCGGAAGATTCAGTTTGTGTCAAAGCCCGCCGGTCTCGAAACAGACACAATGAACGCATCAGAAGTTTCGCAACGAAACTCCCTCGCGTAGTCCCTCTCGGCGAGAACCGGCGGGCAACTCGTGACACCGCGCTAGGTCGGTGAAAATCTTCGTTTCTCCTTTCAACAGAAAAAGCGGATTTGCTCTTACGCCGCCGCGTCCTCAACGCGCGGCACAAACGGCCGGCCACTCGTGTCCACCGCCCACAAATACGCCACCAGCTTGCGCGCCACTACCAACGTCGCGCGATTGCGCGGGCCTCGCTCGAGTTCCCGCTCGTAGATGGCGCGCAACTGTGGATTCCAACGCGGCGCCAGTTTCGCCGCCTCGATCAGCACCCGCTGCAAATGTTTGTTGCGCTGCTTCGACAGCGGTCCGCGCTGCGTCTTTCCGGCCGACTCGCGCTGCGCCGCGCACAGCCCGCTATAACTCACCACCCGGCCCAGCGCCCCGAAGCGCTCCGGTTCGACATCCATGATAGGTATCTGTCAAGGATGGATGCAGGCATCCTAAGCCTCCCGTGAGCAGGGTGGTTGTGTCGAACGGTGACCAAGCGTGGCAGCGAGCGTTTGTGCGAATCCAGTCCCAGGGTCAACGAGTCACGTGACCAGACATCCATGTGCGCGCATCGGGTCGCCCGGCATCGCCGGGGGACCGTCGCGGAAGATTCAGTTTGTGTCAAAGCCCGCCGGTCTCGAAACAGACACAATGAACGCATCAGAAGTTTCGCAACGAAACTCCCTCGCGTAGTCCCTCTCGGCGAGAACCGGCGGGCAACTCGTGACACCGCGCTAGGTCGGTGAAAATCTTCGTTTCTCCTTTCAACAGAAAAAGCGGATTTGCTCTTACGCCGCCGCGTCCTCAACGCGCGGCACAAACGGCCGGCCACTCGTGTCCACCGCCCACAAATACGCCACCAGCTTGCGCGCCACTACCAACGTCGCGCGATTGCGCGGGCCTCGCTCGAGTTCCCGCTCGTAGATGGCGCGCAACTGTGGATTCCAACGCGGCGCCAGTTTCGCCGCCTCGATCAGCACCCGCTGCAAATGTTTGTTGCGCTGCTTCGACAGCGGTCCGCGCTGCGTCTTTCCGGCCGACTCGCGCTGCGCCGCGCACAGCCCGCTATAACTCACCACCCGGCCCAGCGCCCCGAAGCGCTCCGGTTCGACATCCATGATAGGTATCTGTCAAGGATGGATGCAGGCATCCTAAGCCTCCCGTGAGCAGGGTGGTTGTGTCGAACGGTGACCAAGCGTGGCAGCGAGCGTTTGTGCGAATCCAGTCCCAGGGTCAACGAGTCACGTGACCAGACATCCATGTGCGCGCATCGGGTCGCCCGGCATCGCCGGGGGACCGTCGCGGAAGATTCAGTTTGTGTCAAAGCCCGCCGGTCTCGAAACAGACACAATGAACGCATCAGAAGTTTCGCAACGAAACTCCCTCGCGTAGTCCCTCTCGGCGAGAACCGGCGGGCAACTCGTGACACCGCGCTAGGTCGGTGAAAATCTTCGTTTCTCCTTTCAACAGAAAAAGCGGATTTGCTCTTACGCCGCCGCGTCCTCAACGCGCGGCACAAACGGCCGGCCACTCGTGTCCACCGCCCACAAATACGCCACCAGCTTGCGCGCCACTACCAACGTCGCGCGATTGCGCGGGCCTCGCTCGAGTTCCCGCTCGTAGATGGCGCGCAACTGTGGATTCCAACGCGGCGCCAGTTTCGCCGCCTCGATCAGCACCCGCTGCAAATGTTTGTTGCGCTGCTTCGACAGCGGTCCGCGCTGCGTCTTTCCGGCCGACTCGCGCTGCGCCGCGCACAGCCCGCTATAACTCACCACCCGGCCCAGCGCCCCGAAGCGCTCCGGTTCGACAATCTCCAGCACCCAGGTCAGCGCCGTCACTTCGCCCACGCCGCGAATCGACAGCAACAGTTCCACGCGTTCCCGCAACAGCGGATGGCTCTCCAGCGCGCGCAGCAACTGGCGCTGCAAAGAGTCGAACATCTCCAGGCTGCCGCGCGTGATCGTCAGCAGCTCGATCACCGACTCGGGCGTGTCGCTGAGACTGTCCAGATGCGAATAGAAATATTTGCGGCCGTGCAGCCGCTTGGCATCGTAAGGTTCACCGACTTCCATCAGCAGTCCGCTGATCTTGTTCTTCATGCGCACGGCTTCGGAAACCAGCAGGTTGCGATAGCGCAGCACGCGCCGCAGCTCACGCATTTCCGGCGGCGCCAGGTAACACTGCGGCAGTAGGTTGCAACGCAGCAGATCAGAGATCTTCGCGGCGTCGATACTGTCGTTCTTCTTCTTGCCGCAAGCAATCGCTTTCAGCATCGCCGGATGCGCCACCTGCAACTCGACAGCGTGCGGCTTGAGATGATCGTAGATCCAACCCGTAAAGATCGTTGCTTCCAGCGCGCCCACCCAAGGACGCTGGATCGCCCTGGCCCATGCCGTCAGCGCCGGCCGTGTCGCGTCGATCTTGCCGCGGGCGATGATCGTCCCATCTTTCGTCTTGGTGCAATAGCTGATCGTTTTCTTATGAATATCGAGTCCGATGTAGTACAGTTCTTCCATGGAATCCTCCTGAATGTGGCGTTGAGCCGACCTCTCGGTCGTTCTCACTATTCTGCCCCCAGGAGGATTCCTCTTCCTCATTACCTATGCATTGAAACAGGCACCCTAACCGCCAGCCAACGCCCGTGCCGACTCGACCCTAACTCACGTGCTATGAACACATTGCGACAGAATGGTTGGAACATCGGCGCTCGGTTGGGCTCAGCGGGTCTTACGTCAAGAGTCAACAGTTTCAATGACTTACGCACACCAACCACTACCTCGCGAGCCCAACCAGGGTGTCCCCCTATCGGGCATGTTTCCAGCCCCCCAATTCGCCCATCGGCCAGGCCGTTCAAAGGCCTTCCCCGAACCGGCTTGAGCCACCAGGCCAGGCCCCCATCATCCCAGTCACAACCCGAAAAAATTCTATCTCCCGCGCTCACAACAGCAACCACCCCAACCACCCTGCCAACCGCACCCCGCCGGTGTATAACGGAACTGAGGGCCCACAGCCAAAACCAAGTGTCACGTACACCCCAAAACCGCAAATCGAGCCGCCGCCCAAACCGAACCCCGACCGTGAGGGCCTGTGAAAAAACGGGGACTGTACCAAGCGCCGCCCGCGTAACTGCTTTGTTCGCAGCGCTCACAAGCGGCGCGCCGTGGACTGTACCAAGTTTTTTCACAGCCCCTCACGGAGCGGTCCCAACCAGCGCCCACCGGGCCGGGAACGCCAGTGACCGGTTTGGCCGCCGCAACATCCCCGAAAGCAAACCAACCACCACGCCCGCCGGCTCTCCTCACGGCAACGGCACAAGAACAGCGTCCGACTGTGCCACTTTGTGCCACCAGCAAACACCGGGACCCAGCAGTTTTTACGAAACGAACTCCCAGCGCCGCCGCCCGCACCAAAAAACGGCACAAAAACAGCCCCCAACTGTTCCATTCTGTGCCAAAAGCGAACAAAACACGAACACCAAGAACCGCTTTTACCAAACGAACTCCGGCCGCAACTCGCCCCACAAATCCCGACACCGCCAAATGTCCCAAATCCAACAGCTCAGCCTGCTCTACCAGTCACAAGGCCGGCAAATTTCTTTCGCCCCATCCCCACAACAACTTACCGCCCCATCGCCCCCGCCATCCACCGAAAAAACTAGCCACCCATGTTACTCTCCAACCAAAGGCCGGTAAGGAGAGTTCACCGCACCAACCCGACCGTCTCTGGCCCGGCGTGGATTGCGGTATCGATGTTTGGAAAGCGCACTAGATGCCGTGGCTTCTGACGGCGAAGACGAAGTCGGTTGCGGCGGGTTTGCCGCCGGCGCGCCGGACCCAGCAGTCATAGCGGTGGAGGCGCTGGAGATGATCGACGGGTGGCATATGTTCCGTCAGGCTAGGTTCGGCTACCAGCCGAGCCGCTGACGCAACTCGCCGGAAAGTACGTCGGTCAGATGTTCGAGCAGCGCCTCGCCCATCTCTCGCGTTGCCCGGCGCGGGTCGCCCACGATGCCGTTCTCGGTTACCGACTGGATGCCTTCGACAAAGATCTTGTCGAGCAGAGGCTTGTTGTCGCCGATGAAACCCGGTACGGCCCGATCCATGTGAACCAAATCGGGCCGAATGACCAGCATGCAGGCCGTCTCGATCACGTCCGCGTGAAAGCCGGCCTCTTCGAGGGGGACGCCGAACTTCTCGCCGAGGAAATCCTGCTGAATCCGTGAGTAGTGGAGGATGTTGACGTGGGGAATGATGCGTACGTCGTAGCCCTTGCGGGTCATCGAGTCCTGTAGATAGGGCCCGATGCCGTCAATGAACGTGAAGTTCCCGCCGTGGGACGACATCAGAATGAGGTTCTTGAACCCGTGCGTCGCAAGTGACGTGCAGGCCTCCTCGACGACCGTCCGAAACGTCTCCGGGGCGGTGGTAAACGAGCCGGCGAATTTCATGTGATGCACCGAAAGCCCCGGGCGTACGACCGGCGCGACGAGCGTTTTGCCGAGCTTGCGGGCAATCATCTGGGCGACATGGCCGCCGATGAGGGTATCGGTCAGCAGCGGCAAGTGGGGCCCGTGCTGCTCGACGGAGGCTGTTTGGATGATGACTGTCTCGGTGCCTTGCTCGCGGGCGGATTTCACCTCCGGCCAAGTCATTTCCTCCATTAACACGCGATCTGACATAACTTGTTTACCGCTAGCCTTTCTGTAGGTCCTTGACGAAGTCCCACTCGACGACCTTGTCGCGCCGCGCGGAATCATTTACGAGGTGAGCGCAAGCCGCCGCGCGGTGCCCGTCCATCACACCCTCGGCGGTCGGTTTCCGCAACCGCACCGATTCGAAGAACCGCGTCAGGTGCTTGATGGTGGGGCTGGCTCCGATCTCTTTGAACTCTTCGATCTTGCGCTCGGTGCCGCGGGCTTTGCGGCGAGCCTCCGCTTCGCGCTCAACCTCGGGCGACTCGTTGTATGCCTCTTCAAGGTCGACCGGCCAGGCCTGCGTGATCCAGCCGTTGCTCTCGAAATTACGCTCGGGAATGAAGGTCAGCTTGGACCAGCCCAACAGAAGTGTTCCCTCGGTGCCGAGAAACTCGAATGAGCCGGCCGGGTCGTACTGGTTGTTGAAGGTCGAGCTGAGGTTGGCCGTGAATCCTTCGGGGTACTCGAGGATGGCGTTCAGCGTATCCGGGACATTGCGGCTCTCGCGCCAGCGGTACAGCGAGCCGCGTCCGACGACCTTCGAGGGCATGACGGCATCCATGACGTAGTGGATGGTCGTCGTGAGGTGAACGAACAGGTCCGTCGCGATTCCGCCGGAGTACTCCTGGTAGCAGCGCCAGCGGAAGAAGCGCTCGATGTCGAATGGATGCTTCGGTGCCGAACCGCGGAACATTTCCCAGTTCACGGTTTCCGGCGAGGCGTCGGCTGGTATGGGATAGATCCAGGCGCCGCTCGCGGTATTGCGGTTGTAGCTGGCGCGGATCATTGTTACCCGGCCGAGCTTGCCGGCTTGGATCCATTCACGGGCCTTCTGTTGGACGTTAGCGCTGATGCCTTGCGAGCCGACCTGCACGAGTCTGCGTGTTTTCTTGACGGCGGCGGCGATTTGGGGGCCTTCGACGATCGTGCGGGTCAGCGGCTTTTCGCAGTAGACATCTTTGCCGGCTTCGAGGGCCGCGATGACGTGCTGTTTGTGCCAGTGGTCAGGCGAACCAACGGTGACCACATCGATGGAGGGGTCGGCTAAGAGTTCGCTGTGATTCGAGTAGATCTTCGCGCGTCCGTCGGTGCGCTCTTGGGCCCGTTGCAAGCGGCCGCGATAGGCGTCACAGATCCCGACGATCTCGGCCCCTTCGACTTCCTTGATGCCTTCGAGCAGTTCCTGGGAGCGGGAGCCCACGGCGATCATTCCGACATTGACGCGGTCGCTTGGTTGGGCTTGGCCCGAGGCTACACTCAGTACGCCGGCCGTGCCGAGAAAAGTTCGTCTTGTTACGTCGCGCATTGCTTTCCCCTTCCGAATCGCTCGACTCGGCGCGGCGCCCTCAAATCTTTCCCGCTTCCCGGAGTTCCCGCGCTAATTCCTGCTGATAGGCGGCCGAGCTTTCGGCGTCGTGGCGTGCTCGTTCCGAATAGCAGACGAGACCGAGCGCGCGGCGCGGCCGATCGGCGCGGTTCGGGTCGGCGCGATGAATCGTCAAGCTGTGATGAATATGCATGTCGCCGGGACGGGACAGCATGGGCATTTCCGCGCTCCGGTCGTCGGGACCGTAATCGGTGATACCTTGCGAAAACCCCAGTACGCCTGATTTGGCATGTGGCCGGAGCCCTTTGCGGTGAGATCCGCGTACGTAGCGAATGCAACCGTTCTCTTCATCGATATCGTCGAGCGCGACCCACATCGTCAGAGCTTCGTTGGGCTCGATCATGAAGTAGTAGCCATCTTGATGCGGTGGTGTCGCGGCGCCGATCCGTGGCGGCTTTGCGAAATACTCAACGTTTCTGGGAACCACCTCGGTCCCCAGCAGTCGCTGCGCGAGACCCAGGAAGCGATCACTGAGAAAGAAGCGGTGGAACCACTTGTCGTGATCAACTACGCGGTGCAACTGCTTCAGCGTGTCGGGACGGCCTTTGACCTCGTAAAAAGCGTCTTGGGCAGGAAGGCCGGGCACGACTTCCCGGATATATCTGGCGAGTCGGCACTCGACCTCCGCCAGTTCGTCGGCGTTCAAGAAACCCGGAATACTAGCGAACCCCGTTTCAGTGAATTTGTCTACGAGTATGGACAAGACCCCGCTCGACGGCGCTGTGCTTGATAGGTTCACGGACGCTTGTGAGAGGTATTGTACCGGTTGGCGGGGCGCAGCAGGCGAAAGAGGGCGCAGTTGCCTGCGCCCTCTTCGTATCGAACCGGCTTCGTTCGGAAGCCTGCTGTGAATCGAGCTATGCCGCTACCGAACCGTGCGGGTCGATGACATACTTCTTCGCCGCGCCCTGGTCGAAGTCGGAGTAGCCCTGTGGCGCTTCGTCGAGCGAGATCATCGTGGCGTTGCAAGCCTTGGCGGGAGTTGCCTTGCCGTAGAGGATGGCCTGCATGAGCTGCCGGTGATAGGTCATCACGGGGCATTGGCCGGTCATGAAGTGATGTGACTTCGCCCAGCCGAGCCCGATGCGGATGCCGAGGTTGCCGACCTTGGCATTGTCGTCAACGCCGCCGGGGTCTCCGGTGACATAGAGGCCGGGGATGCCGAGGCCGCCGCCCGCGCGGACGACTTCCATGAGCGCGTTGAGCACGGTCGCGGGACGCTCGACAGCCGTATCCTTGCCGTGTCCGCGTGCTTCGAAGCCGACGCAATCGACGCCGCAATCGACTTCCGGCTCGCCGACGATCTGCTCGATCTGCTCACCCAAGGTGGCATCCTGTCGCAGGTCAACGGTTTCGCACCCGAAGCTCTTTGCTTGCGCGAGCCGCTCGGGAATCAAGTCGCCGACGATGACACAGGCGGCGCCGAGAAGCTGGCAACCGTGCGCGGAAGCCAATCCGACAGGACCCGCGCCCGCGATGTAAGCGATCTTTCCCGGTCCGACACCCGCGGTGACGGCGCCGTGATAGCCCGTCGGAAAAATGTCGGAGAGCAAGGTCAGGTCTTTGATCTTCGCCATCGCCTGATCTTTGTCGGGAAACTTCAGCAGGTTGAAGTCGGCGTAGGGAACCATGACGTACTCGGCCTGACCGCCGACCCAGCCACCCATGTCGACGTAACCGTAGGCGGCGCCGGGGCGCGCCGGGTTCACGCTGAGGCAGATGCCGGTCTTGCCTTCCTTGCAGTTGCGGCAACGTCCGCAGGCGATGTTGAAGGGGACGGAGACGATGTCGCCGACGCTGACGAACTCGACGTCGCTTCCGGCCTCGATGACTTCGCCCGTGATTTCGTGTCCCAGGACGAGCCCCTCGGGGGCGGTCGTGCGTCCGCGAACCATGTGCTGGTCGCTGCCGCAGATGTTTGTGCAAACAACCTTCAGGATGACGCCGTGTTCGCATTTTCGGTCGCCCAGGGCGAGCTTCGGAAAGTCGATGGATTGCACCTCGACCTTTCCGGTTCCCATGTAAGCAACTCCTCGATTTGAAGCCATAGTTCCTCCTCTAACGTCTCTGACCAGAGACCGTGTTGAAAGCCGTAATTATCCGAGCCGGGCTCTAGGATACACCGGACGGGCGGGTGGGGACAAGTTGGAGTCTTGTCTCATGTCGTAGCCCAATAGAAATGTCCCCCTCTTTAGCCCAGTAGAAGTGTCCCCTTACGCGCTAAGCTCTTGAGCCCCTTCGCCTTGTTGAGCCGAGTGGTGTTTTCGCGACGGCGAGGGAGCAGTCCAGGGCGAGCCCGTAGGGATTGGCTTCGCGGACCCTTGACGGGTCCCTCGGCGTCGCCATCATCAGCCTCCAAGGCGAAGGGGCCGGCCACGATCCTGGTCCAGAGGGGACATTTCTATTGGGCGCGTAAGGGGACATTTTAACTGGGCTACAACAGTTGGAGTCTTGTCTCATGCAAGATGAGCCTGAAGGAGGAGTTAGTTTCTCACACAAGATGAGCCTGAAGGGTGGGGGAGTGAGCATGCTGGGGATTGACCATCCACATGCAAGACGGCAAGACGCTGAGCCTGGAGCAGATACGGCAGTTTCTGGAGGCCAGCGATGAAATACGATTCAAGGGCAAAGGGCGTGCCGAGATCTACGCCTGGGTGGCGCAAACGCTGTGCCGGCAGCGCTACAGCGGGCAAGACCGAGCCGCCAAAGGACTGCTGCGGCAATATCTGGCCAAGATGACGGGACTGAGCCGGGCGCAGGTCACCCGACTGATCCGCCAATATCGGCAGAGGGGTGAGCTGGTACCTGCCCGCTATCGGCGGCATCGCTTTGCCGGCAAGTACACGGCGGCCGATATCGAGCGGCTGGCGGCCGTCGATGAAGCACACGAAACCCTCAGCGGCCCGGCCACGCGCAAGATCCTGCAGCGGGAATATCACAAGTACCAGCAGAGTGAATATGAGCGGTTGGCGGAGATCTCGGTGGCCCACATCTATCGACTGCGGCGGCACAGGGTGTACCGCCAGCGGCGGCTGCATTTCACCAAGACTCGGCCCAGCGCGGTGTCGATCGGCGAGCGGCGGCGGCCCAACCCGCGGGGCCAACCCGGCTACCTGCGAGTGGATACGGTACATCAAGGAGATCGCGACGGCGTGAAGGGCGTCTATCACATCAACGCGGTGGATGAAGTGACCCAGTGGCAAGTGGTCGGCGCCACGGCGGCCATTAGCGAAGCCTGGCTGGAGCCGTTGCTCAAGGCCATGCTGGAGCAGTTCCCCTTTCGCCTGCGCGGCTTCCATTCCGACAACGGCAGCGAGTTCCTCAACGGCACGGTGGAAAAATTACTGAACAAGCTGCTGATCGAACAGACCAAGTCGCGGCCGAGGCACACCAACGACAACGGCTTGGTGGAATCGAAAAACGGCGCCGTGATCCGCAAGCACATGGGGCATACGCACATCGCGGCGCCGCACGCGGCGCGCATCCAGCGCTTCTATCAACAGCACTTCAATCCCTATTTGAACTTCCACCGGCCCTGCGGACAACCCGAACTGCTGACCGACGCCAAAGGCAAGCAGAAGCGCGTGTATCGCCACTATCAGACCCCTTGGGAAACCTTCCAGAAGTTGCCGCGGGCCGCCGACTATCTCAAGCCCGGGCAGGCGATCAAGGCCCTCGACCGTATTGCTCAGGCCGAAAGCGACACTGCGGCGGCGCGGCGGATGCAACAAGCCAAGAGCAAGCTGTTTGCGAGTTTCGCATCCGCGAACCTGCCGCGCCGCGCGACGGGAGAAGGGCTGCGGAAATGACGGGCGATGGGAAACGAGGAAAACCAAAAACCGGTTTCCCTCGTTTCCCAACGCCCTTGGAAATCGCTCCGCGATTCCCACATTCCCACAGCCCCGACGACGATTCTCTCCCCTTCTTAACCAATCCCAGAAAGGAGCCCAGCGACTCAGTGCTCCCCTGCTTCTCCAGGCTCATCCTTCGATGAGAAAATGCTGTTGGGCGCGCGGATTGACATCCGCGCCTCCTACTCTGCCACGCGCGGTGCCAGTTGATACGTGGGTGGAACGATACGGAGCGATGGTTAGGGCGGTTTTCCATACGTTCCACTGAGTCAATCGATACAATTAGGCTCTTCCACGAGTCCAAGGAGCCAACTATGCACAGACGAGGTTTTCTAGGAGCCGGCGTGGCCGGTAGTATGTTCGCCGGATCCGCCGCGGCGTCCCAAGCTCCGCGCCAGTGGGGCGCCGAGAAGGGTCAGCCGTTTCTCGAACGGAATCAATCCGGGAAGCCGCACCAGGGCAAGATGCTGGCCGTCATCCAGCCGCACAATGACGACGTGCCGCTGTTTGCCGCGGGAACGGTGCTGAAGCTGATTGACGAGGGCTACGAAGGCATTCTGATCCGCGCCACCAACGACGACCATGCCGGGCGCGGCGCAACGCCGGCCGAGGTGATCGCGAACAACGAAGACGATAATTTCGACATCGCCCGCCGCATGGGATTAAAACGGGTATTCGATCTCGGCTATCAGAATCACCGGCTCGACGATGCGCATCCGATCGAGCTGCGCGCGCGGTTGATTTTCATCTTTCGCGTGATGAAGGTGAACACCGTGATCTGCTACGACCCCTGGGGGCACTACGAGGAGAACCCCGATCATTATTTCATCGCAAGCGCGGTTGAGGCGGCTTGTTGGATGTCGGGCGGACGGCTTGATTTTCCAGAACACCGCGTTGCCGGCATCCAACCGCATGGTGTCAGCGAAAAGTATTACTTTGCGCGCGGACCGCAGCTTGTGAACCGTGTGGTTGACGTGAGCAGTTACATCGACAAGAAGGTTGACGTGAATGTCGCCAACGATACGCAGGGGCCGGCGGGCGTCAGCGGCTCAAGGCTTCGGCGGCGACTCGCCGAGCAGGGAAAGAAGCTTCCGGTCCTCGGAGACGACGACGATACGGCCAACCGGCAATACGTCAAGGAGTTCGTTCTCGACAACGATCGTGAGTTGGGGCGGGAGTTCGGCGTTGAGTACGCCGAGAAGTTTCACTACATCGGCCCGGCGCCATCGAAGCTCAACACCTATATTGACCGCAACGCAGTGTCGATATAGTTCTGTTACGACTTGGATGTGTCGTGGAATCGGTGTTTTTGGGTGCGGCCTCACACCCCGATCTCTTGACCGTTATATCCGCCAATGCTGTCATGAGGACTGAGCCTGAGCATGAGTGATGCCACTGACCGGCCGGGTGACCTGAGCCTCGCCTTCGCCGAGGAACTCTACGCCCACTACCTCGTGGATCCGCAATCCGTCTCCGAAGAGTGGAGGCTGTATTTCGATTCGTTTGGCAACGGCGCAAACGGCTCCGAATCGTCGTCGCACGCCTGGGCGCCCGGCCCCAGCTTTCAGGCGCCGGGTTTGTTTCGTTCGGGCTCCAACGGCTCGACGCTTCCCGCTGCCATTCGATCGGAGCAGGCCGTCGGCCCTCAGGATCGCGTTGACAAGATGGTTCGCTCACATCGCGTTCGTGGGCACATGATCGCGGCGATCGACCCGCTCGGGCTGCCCCGTCCGGCGCCTCCGGAACTTGATCCGGCCTACCACGGGCTGAGTCCGGATGATTTCAGCCAGCCGGTCTCGCCCAACACCCTTTCGGGCGGGGAGGCGAGCACGGTGGGCGCCGTATTTCGGCGGCTGCGCAATACTTACTGCCGCTCGATCGGTGCGCAGTTCATGCACATCGACGACGAGCAGGTGCGCGAGTGGCTCCAAGAGAGGATGGAAAGCTCAGAGAATCGGCGAACGCTAAGCCGCGATGAGCAACTGCGGATTCTGACGAGGCTCACCGACGCGGTGATGTTCGAGGAGTTCATCCAGAAGAAGTTTGTGGGGGCGAAGAGCTTTTCGCTGGAAGGCTCCGAAAGCTTGATTCCATTGCTGGGTCTCGCTCTCGAACAAGCCGCGGCGGACGACATCGACGAAGTCGTGCTCGGCATGGCTCACCGCGGTAGGCTCAACGTCCTCGCGAACATCATGGGGAAGAGCCCGCAGCAGATCTTTCGCGAGTTCGAGGACGTCGATCCGCACCTGCACAGCGGTCAGGGTGACGTGAAGTATCACTTGGGATTCAGTAGCGACTGGCAGGCGACGACGGGGCGCAACGTCCACATCTCGCTTTGTTTCAACCCGAGCCACCTGGAGTTTGTGAATCCGGTGGCGGTCGGCCGCATGCGCGCCAAGCAGGACCGGCACAAGGATTACCAGCGAGAGCGTGGACTTACCATTCTGATGCATGGAGACGCGGCTTTCGCGGGCGAGGGCGTCGTTCAGGAAACGCTCAACCTGAGCGAACTCGATGGTTACACCGTTGGCGGGACGATCCACGTGATCGTCAACAATCAGATCGGGTTCACCACACCGCCCGAGCAGAGCCGCTCGAGCGTGTATGCGTCCGGACTGGGGAAGATGCTACGCATTCCGATCTTCCATGTGAACGGTGAAGATCCGGAGGCCGTGGCCCAAGTGATTCACTTGGCGATGGAGTTCCGCAAGACGTTCAAACGAGATCTTGTGATCGACATGTACGGCTACCGGCGCTGGGGCCACAACGAAGGAGATGAGCCGCTCTTCACGCAGCCGGTGCTCTATCGGGCGATTTCAAAACGAAAGAACGTTCGTGAAGGTTACCTGGAACATCTGCTGACATTGGGCGGAATCGGCCGCGAGGAAGCCGACAAGATCGCCCACGAACGGCGAACGCATTTGGAAGAGGAACTCTCGGCCGCCCGCAGCGACGAGTTTGTTCACCGCGAGTACCGCGCCACGGGTCTGTGGAGCGGTTACAAGGGCGGTCCGGAGCCCGCTGACGACGTCGAAACTTATGTCAAGAAAGATCGCCTCGCGGCCCTGATGGAGAAGCTCACGCGGGTTCCCGATGACTTCCAGCCTGATCGTCGTATCAAGCGCCTTCTCAACTCTCGGCGCGAGATGGGCCGCGGTGAGCGTCCCTTGGATTGGTCCACCGCTGAATCGCTTGCCTTCGCCACGCTGGCCGTCGAGGGGTTTCGGATTCGGATGACCGGACAGGACGCGGAACGCGGCACTTTCAGCCAGCGCCACGCCGCACTACACGATAAGGAAGACGGCCGTGTTCGCGTCCCGTTGCAACACTTGATGCGGAGCCAAGCCGCGGTCGACATCTTCAATAGCCCGCTTTCGGAAGCGGGCGTGCTCGGGTTCGAGTATGGTTACAGCCTCGATTGGCCCGACGGTCTGGTCGTGTGGGAAGCTCAGTTCGGTGATTTCGTGAACGCCGCGCAGGTCATCATCGACCAGTTCATCTCCAGCGCCGAAGACAAATGGAACCGGCTGAGCGGTCTTGTCATGTTGCTGCCGCACGGCTTCGAGGGTCAGGGTCCCGAGCATTCCAGCGCTCGCATCGAGAGGTTCCTGACGCAAGCCGCCGAGGACAACATGCAGATCGTTTACCCGACCACGCCGGCGCAATACTTCCACCTGCTGCGCCGACAGATTCTGCGCCCTTGGCGCAAGCCATTGGTCGTCTTCACGCCGAAAAGCCTGCTTCGTCATTCGAGCGCTGTCTCCTCGCTTGACGAGCTGGCCCACGGACGTTTTGAACGCGTGATCGGTGAGTCGAGAGAAAATTACAAAGACGTGGACCGGGTCCTGCTCTGTAGCGGCAAGATCTACTATGACCTGATGGCGGCGCGCGAAAAGACCGGCTGCGGCGACATCGCCATCCTTCGCGTCGAGCAGCTTTATCCGCTGGCGGACCGCTTCATTGAGGAGGCGCTCTCACCGTTCGCCGAAGGAACGCGTGTCTACTGGGTCCAGGAGGAGCCGGAGAACATGGGGGCGTGGCGCTATATGCGTATTCGTTTCGGAGAGAAACTGCGGGGCAAATGGCCTTTGCACGGTATCTACCGGCCTGAATCCGCGAGCCCCGCGACGGGTTCTCATGCCTCCCACGATCTCGAACAGCAGGAGATCATCGACGAGGCGTTCGATACGCCCTCCGTACGCGTGTAGGAGATCGAAAGCGAATCCATGGCCGTTGAACTGAAGATCCCCCAATCCGGTGAGTCGATCACCGAAGTCCAGATCGGCGAATGGCGTAAAGCCGCCGGTGATCGCGTTGAGCTCGATGAAGTGCTGGTCGAGATTGAAACCGACAAGGCCGCCATGGATCTGCCGGCGCCCGTGGCCGGCGTACTGAAAGAGATTCTCAAGGGCGAAGGCGAAGAGGCCGCGGTCGGGGAAGTGATCGCCTTGATTGAAGAGTCGGCCGAGGGCGGCGCGGCGGCATCCATCAAAAAGAAAATTACGACTAAGGCTGAGCAAGCGGCTCCGCGGCCGGAGAAGAAAGAAACGGAACCGAATCCGGTCGCTGAGCCGGTGTCGGAAGCGCGCGTTATGCCCGCCGCCAGGCGTGAGCTTGCCGAACAAGGGCTTGAAGCCGCCGAAGTCGAAGCCACCGGCCCCGGCGGACGACTTTTGAAAGAAGACGTCGTTCGTCATACGAAACAACAGCCCTCTCGGCCTGAGCCGGTCGCGCCGGTTGTGCCGCCTGCTGTGCCCCCCGGGACCCGCACGCAAGGCGGCGTTGAACTCCAGCCTGGTGAAGAGATCGTTGCGATGAGTCCGATGCGCAAGGTGATCGCGCGGAATCTCGTCGCCGCGCAACAGAACGCGGCACTGCTCACGACCTTCAACGAAGTCGACATGTCGGCCGTGATGTCGCTGCGCAAGAAACACCAGGAGACGTTCCTAGCGAAGTACGAGATCAAGCTCGGCTTCATGTCGTTTTTTGTGAAGGCCGCGGTGGAGGCGTTGAAGCGATTTCCAGCCGTCAACGCCGAAGTTCGCGGGACGGATGTGGTCTACAAGAATCATTTCGACATCGGGATTGCCGTTGGCGGCGGCAAGGGACTCGTCGTGCCCGTCCTGCGCAATGCCGAAGGCATGGGCTTCGCGGAGGTTGAGCTGGCGATCGCTGATTTCGCGCGCCGCGCACAAAAGAATAAGATTGAACTCTCGGAGCTTAAGGGGGGGACGTTCACGATCAGCAACGGCGGGATCTATGGCTCGATGCTTTCGACGCCGATCGTCAATCCGCCGCAAAGCGGGATACTGGGACTGCATGCGATCAAAGACCGCCCGATGGCCGTGGATGGCGAGGTCGTTGTGCGTCCGATCATGTATCTTGCTCTTACCTACGATCACCGCATCGTCGATGGACGCGAAGCGGTCGGCTTCCTCAAGCACATCAAGGACGTGATCGAAGAGCCGGTGCGCATTTTGATCGAGATCTAATCGAACCATGAATCAACACGACCTACTGGTCATCGGCGCCGGGCCCGGTGGATACGTAGCCGCCATCCGCGCGGCCCAGCTCGGCCTCGACGTTGCCTGCGTCGAAAAAGAGAAGGCCCTCGGTGGGACATGCTTGAGGGTCGGCTGCATTCCGAGCAAGGCGATGCTTGAATCGAGCGAGCTCTATGCGGAGGCTCGCAAGGGGATGTCGCAGCACGGCGTCGTGTTGGGGGACGTGGGGCTCGATCTCAAGCGCATGTTGGCCCGTAAAGAGAAGGTCATCAAGACTTCGACGAGCGGTGTCGACTACCTTTTCAAGAAGAACAAGGTCGCACGGTATCTGGGCCATGCCCGGTTCGTGGATTCGTCGCGCGTTGAAGTTTCGGGCGGCGGCGAAGACGTACAGATCCAGGCCAAGCACATCATCATCGCGACAGGAAGCAAAGTGGCCACCCTGCCCGGTGTTGAACTGGATGGCGACCGCATCGCATCAAGTACGGAAGCGCTCAGCTACGACGAAGTTCCCGAGCATCTCGTGGTGATTGGGGCCGGATACATCGGGCTCGAGATGGGCTCAGTTTGGCTGAGACTGGGTGCGCAGGTCACCGTTCTTGAATACCTTGACCGCATCCTGCCGGGTATGGATGCCGACACCGCCAAGGAAGCCTACAAAATCTTCAAGAAGCAGGGTATGGAATTCGAACTCGGAAGCAAGGTCATCGGCGCGCACGTTGAGGGCAACCGCGCCTTGATTGAGCGCGACGGCGCCGAGACGATCGAATGCGACCGCGTCCTCGTTGCCGTCGGACGGACGCCCAATACGGACAACCTCGGTCTTGATGCCATCGGCATCGAACTCGACAACCGCGGACGTATTCCTGTCGACGATCACTTTGCGACGTCCGCCGAGAACGTCTATGCCATCGGCGATGTGATTCGCGGCGCCATGCTCGCTCACAAGGCCGAGCATGAGGGAGTTGCATGCGTCGAGCGGATCGTGACCGGCTACGGACACGTCAACTACGACGCCATCCCCGGCATCGTTTACACCCACCCCGAAGTAGCGTCCGTTGGCCGCACCGAGGAGGAGCTGAACGACGCCGGTGTCGAATACCGCAAAGGCGTTTATCCGTTTCGGGCGAATGGGCGGGCGCGGGCGCTCGGTCAGCTCGACGGCAAGGTGAAGATCCTGGCACACGCCGAGACGGATCGTATCCTCGGCGTCCACATACTCGGACCTCGTGCCGGCGACCTCATCGCCGAAGCCGCTGTAGCGATTGAATTCGGCGCTTCGGCCGAAGACCTGGCAAGGTCGAGCCACGCCCACCCGACGCTCGCCGAAGCCGTCAAAGAAGCGGCTTTGGATGTGGCGGGGCGGGCGATCAACATGTAGCGCCGCGTCCTAAAGTCGATCCTTCCCCACAACCATTCGAACTCATCCCCACGCCGTACCGGCGCGTTTGACTGATTTACAGGTGTTGCAGCGAGCGCGTAACGTCCGTATACTTGTCCGCGGTAGGGGAACGGGTTTTTTCGGTTGTGGGCGAAAAGGAGGCAGTAGCTATGGATGCCAAGAAGTTCTTGCTGGCGACGCTAGCCGGAGGAATTACGTTGTTTGCGGCGGGTGCTGTGCTCTATGGAGTACTCCTGAGGGATTTCATGGCCGCGAACTCGGCGCCAGGGTTTATGAAAGAGGTGCCGGACATGCCGCTGTTGATTCTTGGAGAGCTTTTCATCGCCGCGTTCCTGACGCTGATTCTCATCCGGTGGCCGGGTATCACCAGTTTTGCCGCGGGAGCCAAGGCGGGGGTAGTGCTCGGTTTGCTGTTCGCGATTGGGCTGAACCTTGTGTTCTACGCCACGTCGAACATGATGCAGCCCATCCTCATACCGGCTGATACGGCGGTGAATGCCGTCCGAATGGGTTTGGCGGGTGGTGTGATCGGTTTGGTGCTGGGGCGGGGTTAGCGTCGCCGCCGAGCTAGACGTTTCTTCCGGCCGGCCGTGGCGTCGTGAGTGTTCGGACCGCTCCTTGCCAGTCGCGGCTCGGCTAGAAGATAGTTGCCGCGTCGGACGGGATCGAGGCAAGAGAATCGAAGCGCTCGATTTCATTTGTGCCAGTGCAAATGTTTGACCGCGAGCGGCGGCGCGTGTTAGCTTCGCCTTCGGAGTCCTTCGCCATGCACATCGACCGTCGCGCCGCTCTGCGAAATCTCGCGAGCTTCTTTTTGGCTTCACCACTGCTTTCCGGGCAGGGCCTGCCCGAGCAGGATCCTCTGCTTGATCCCATCAACGTTTGGGAGTTCAAGAAGCTGGCTAAAGAGAAGCTTGATCCCATCGCCTGGGACTACATGGATGAGGGCGGCAAGGACGAAGTTTCGCTGCGCGAGAACCGCAAGGCGTTCGACCGCATCATTCTGCGACCGCGCTGGCTAACGGATGTGCATGACATCGACCTATCGACCGAGTTGCTCGGGCAGAAGATGAACTTCCCGATCTACGTCTGCCCGGCCGGGGGGAAGAATTGCTTCTATCCGAATGGCGAGTTGGAGACGGCCAAAGGGGCGGTCGAGGCGGGCGCTCATATGATTACGAATGGCGGGATCGACGATCTCGTCAAGAGCGGCGAGGGGCCGAAGACTTGCTGGCATTACACGATCGGCGGGAACTTCAGCCGGGAACGCGACATGCTTAATTTCGTCGACCGTGTCGAGGAGGCCGGCTACACGGGCATCTGCTGGACGGTGGACAACATGCTCGTCTCACACCGCGAGCGCAGCATCAAAAACAAGTTCGTGCGCACTTGGTGCAACGAAGGCGGCGTCCCCCGGAACGATGACGGCGAAGTGGTTTTCAGAGAGAGCGATGTGGACAAGATTTGGCGCAGCGATGTGTATCCGTCGCGTCCGTTCCCGCTGCCGACTTGGGACAATCTGCGTCAGCTTCGCGACATGACTGATTTGCCGATCGTCATCAAGGGCGTGCTGACGGGCGAGGACACGGAGTTGTGTGTTCGCTACGGAATGTCGGCGGCGGTGGTGTCGAATCACGGCGCGCGTCAGATGGACCACACGGGTTCGACGATTGAGGCTCTGCCCGAGTGTGTACAGGCCGCGGGTGGCAAGATGCCGGTGCTGATCGACGGCGGCTTCCGGCGCGGCACGGACGTGCTGAAAGCGCTGGCGCTGGGCGCGACGGCGGTGGGAATTGCTCGTCCTTACCTGTGGGGGCTGACCAGCTTTGGAAGCCGCGGGGTAGCGCGGGTGCTGGAGTTGCTTCGGGTCGAGTTGGCGCTCGACATGGGGATGAGCGGCGTTGCTAAGATTTCGGACATCAACCGGAAGCTGGTGCGGATTCGGAACTGGAGCATTTGAGACCGTGGTAAGTCCGAAGAGCAAATCGTTGACACGAAGGCAGGTGTCGGTAAGCGCCGGGAAGTGGATCGCAGCCGGAACGGCACTAATCGCTTCCGCGTGCCGAGAGTCAAAGCCGGGCGTCGAAACCGCCGAGGAGCCGGGATCGATGACCCGCGGACAGGCGTGCGATTTTCAGTGTTCGTATATGACGTGGGACCTTCCGCCGCGTCCTGACCCACGCCCTCATGCGCGGCACAACATTCCTTTGGGCAACAAAGCCCGGATTCAGTTGGAAGCCATGGTTGACGTTATCAACGACGAAAGCGGGAGCATTGAGCAGTTTGTACTGATTGCCGCCTGCCGGACCGAGTGGGTGTATGCGGAAAGTGGATTGTTTCAACTCCCCAGTCGCGAGTACAGAAACATTTACTCCCTGACCGAGCAGCGATCGATGGGGCGTGCAATCTCGCATGACGGTGAGACATCGTCTGCCACTCCGATTACGGATGGCTTCCGGTCGATCGAAATCGACGTCGCCCGTTTTGCTGCGTCGCGAGTGCTTGATACACCGGAAGCGATCAACGAAGCGACGGAGAACAATGTTCCCTTGGTGGGCCGCACGGAGCTGAGCGATGAGTCCGGGCGAAAGTACGTCCTTGAGTATCCGATCAAGACAATGAACTTCCGTCCGGAAAACGCTTCGTTTCAGGTGGATACGGGACCGCTGCTTGTTCCTGACTTTGATGCGGACGAGGACAAGGCGATCGATCGCCTGGAGATGGCTCACATTGCCTACAATCGGCTCGACCGGGCGGAGTTCATTCTGCGCCGGCCGACTCCGATTACGGACGACTCGGGTCGCGAGGTGGCCAGCGCCCTGCACTTCTCGGACGTGCGAGAGGTTCAGGCGACGACAAGAATCTTGACAGGAGAAGGTTGAGCAGAAGGCTGAGCATTGTTATGAAAGTTGACCGCCGCCGGGCTCTGCGAAGTCTGGCACAGATGTTTCTTGCATCACCTCTTTTGCAGCAGCAGATGCTGCGCTCGCAGGGGCCGCCGAAGATCGATCCGGTGCTGGAGCCGGCGAACGTAATGGATTTCGCGAAGCTGGCGCAGGAGAAGCTCGATCCGGTGGCTTGGGACTACATGGCTGAGGGTGCGAGCGATGAGGCGGCGCTGCGGGATGCACGCAAGGCCTTCGACCGCATCATCCTGCGTCCACGGTTCTTGACCGATGTTCACAAGATCGACATTTCGACGAAGCTGTTCGGTAAGACGCTACGGCATCCGATCTTTATCGACCCGGCGGGCGGGAAGAACTGTTTCTATCCGGATGGCGAGAACGAAGTGGCGCGGGGCGCCGGCGAGACGGACACGCTGATGATTTCGAATGGCGGAATCGAGCAGGTGGTCAAGTCAGGTCAGGGTCCGAAGAATTGGTGGCAGTTCACGACGGGCGGCGAGTTTCGGACCGAGAATGCGATGCTCAATTTCGTCGAGCGTGTCGAGGACTCGGGAGCGAGCGCAATTTCGTTCACGGTTGACATCATGCACGTGTCGCACCGCGAGCGGAGCATCCACAACGGGCTTGTGCGGAGTTGGTGTAATACGGGCGTGCCAAGGGACCCGCAGGGAAATCTGATTTACAAGGAAGGTGACGAGCCCTGGCGGACGGGCGGTTTTCCGTCGCGTCCGTTCCCGACACCGACTTGGGACACGGTGAGGAAGCTGCGTGAATTGACGGACCTGCCGATCATCATCAAGGGAATACTGACGGCGGAAGACACCGAGATGGCTGTGAGATCGGGGATGTCGGGCGTGGTTGTATCGAGCCACGGCGCGCGACAGCTTGACCATGTCGGCGGGACGATCGAGGCGTTGCCGGAATGCGTTCAGGCGGCGGGCGGAAAGATTCCTGTGCTGATCGACGGCGGGTTCCGGCGCGGCTCGGACGTGCTGAAAGCGCTGGCGCTGGGCGCGACGGCGGTGGGCATTGCGCGTCCATACTTGTGGGGTCTGACGACGTTTGGGCAAAAGGGCGTAGCGCGGGTGATTGAGCTATTGCGGACGGAGTTGGCTTTGGATATGGGGATGGCGGGCGTGGCGAGTGTTTCGGATGTGGATCGGAAGTTGGTGCGGATTCGGAACTATACTTTGTAAGAAGCTGTGTCCAACCCCACCACCGTGAATGTCATAACCCAAGAACGGCTGCGGCAACTAGGCGGCGGCAAATCAATCAGCGACATTTGCCGGGCGGACGGCATCACCCGCGGGGAGTTTGACGCATGGTGGGAGGCTGAAACGCGATCGCGAGTACCGTATCACAGCGGTTCTCTTGCCGCCGCCGTGTCCGCCGATGTCTCGATTGAACGCGACCCGTGGAGCATTCCTCACATCTTTGCCGGCAACGACGGGGATCTCTTCTTTGCGTTCGGCTATGCGATGGCGCAAGACCGGCTTTTTCAGCTCGACTATCTGCGGCGTAAATCGCACGGCCGGCTGGCCGAGATTCTGGGGGAAGACGGCCTCGAACCCGACACGATCGCACGCACCGTGGGCTTCAGTCGGATCGCGGCCGCTGAATGGAACGAGGCTGGGGTGGGGGCGCGAACACTTGTGGAGCGCTTCTCGGCGGGGATCAACGCGTTTCTCAGCGACACTGATTCGCCGCTGCCGATTGAGTTCGATCTGCTCGATTACAAACCGGAAGCCTGGTCGCCTGTTGACTGCTACGCGATCGCCACGGAACTTGCCTACTATTTGACCGTCAGATTTCCTATCATCTGCGGCCCTGATCTCGCCCGCCGAACGCTCGGGGAAGGACCGTTGCTGGAGGCGTTCCTACAGGGTGAAGCCGATGAGGAGAGCATTCTGCCGCCGCGTTCTTATCCCAAAGCAGAATCCGGAAGCGAGCCTGTGGGGCGTACACTAAGCGACCCCAACGAGGGCGAAGGCAGTAACAACTGGGTTCTTTCCGGCGAGAAGACGGCGAGCGGCAGACCGCTCATCGCAAGCGATCCGCATATCGCGTTCGCCGCGGTTTCGTGCTGGTACGAAGTCCATCTCTCGGGCGGCTCGTTTGATGTGGTCGGGATGGCATATCCCGGCGTGCCGGCGGTGATCTTCGGCGCGAACCGCCGGGTCGGTTGGGCGATCACGAATAACATCTGCTCGCAGCGCGATCTTTACCAGGAGAAGACGGACGCCGGCCACCCGGGCGCGTTTCTCTATGACGGCGCTTGGGAGCCGGTCCGCGAGATCGCGGAAACGATCAACGTTCGTGGCGCGGAGCCTGTCACCAAGAAGATCACGTTCTCGCGAAACGGGCCGATCGTCGACGAGCTGCTGCCCTCCGCCGTGCGGCACACCGGTCCCGTCTCGCTTCGCTGGATGGGAACGGACAACTCCGGCTGGCTGGAAGCTTTGCTGGCGATGGATCGCGCGCAGTCCTGCGACGAGTTTCGCGAATCACTACAGCCCTGGATGGTTCCCACCTGGAGCCTGCTGTTCGCGGACGCGGACGGGCACATCGGCTATCAAGCGGTGGGCCGCATTCCGTTGCGGGATGACTGGAAGCTCGGTTATCGGGAAGGCTGGAATCCCGAGCACCAATGGCGCGGCCTGACGCCTTACGAAGGCATGCCGCGATGGTCCGACCCCGAGCGCGGCTGGATCGCCAGCGCGAACAACCGTCCGGCGGCGGATGACTTCCCTTATTCGCTCTATGGCTGCTGGAGCAGCGGGCACCGCGCACGGCGTATCCGTCAAATGATCGAAGAGCGCGACAGGCTCACGCCGGGCGACTGTGCCGACATACACCAGGACGCGAAGTCGCTGCGAGCCGTCGAGTGTGTGCCGCACGTTGTCAGCGCCCTTGGGGAGAGCGCTAACACGAGAATCGAACAAGCCGTTTCACATCTCAGCGCGTGGAACGGCGACATGCTTCCTGAAAGCGTGGCCGCTAGCTTGTTCGAAGTATTCTTTGTGCAATGGTCGCGCCGTGTGGTGTGGGAGCGATTCGATGGCGGTGCCGCCGAGTTCCTCGAAAACAGCGCCGGTGGTTTGGCGTCGGTTCTGCTGGCGGATGATACCGCGGGCTGGTTCCACCGGAGCAATCGTCTCGATGCGATCCGAGAGGCCTTCCAGGCCACGCTTGATGAACTTGAAGAGCGCCTGGGTTCGGACATCGACTCCTGGAAATGGGGCCGGCTGCATAAGATTCAGCTACGGCATGTCCTCGGCGGACGCGGCGATCTCGGCGAACTGTTTGACTGCGGAAACATCCCGGTGCGCGGTAATGGCATCACCGTCTGCAACACGGGCTTCGACCCGAACTGGGGCGCGCCTATGGGGGCCAACTACCGCCTCATCACCGACTTCAGTACGTCGCCACCCACCTTCCAAGCCGTCGACGCCCAAGGCCAGTCCGGGCACGTGGGCGGCGATCACTACTGCGATCAGCTCAACGAGTGGATCAACGGACGCTACCATCCGATGGAGTTTGAGCGCGAGAAACTTCAGACGCGGGCTACTCTCGAGCTGAAGCCCGGCGCGGCGTAGAGTGCGGCTGTTACATCTCGCAAAGCGTCGTCTTCCATACGTAGCCAGTGGAGGCAGCCTCGGACCAGGCGGGATTCGGCGCTCGCGGGTCCAACCATGAAGCCTGCGGGAACATTGTGCCTCCTTTCGGTGTCTCTACCTTGTATGACCCTACTTCGTCTGGCCTTCGTTGCGCTTCTTCTGGTCGCTCCGGCTGCTGCTCAGCAAGCCGAACGCCTCATTGAGGCGGTAGCCGTCGGCCATTCCCTCGGCAACGAGCCGAAGGGCATCGCCGCTCTCGAAGCCTTACTCGCCGACGGCTTGGACGTCAACGCGGCCGACTCGGTTGGGTGGACAGCTCTGATGGGAGCCTGCCTCGAAGGGCGAGCGCGGATCGTCGATTTCCTCGTTAAGCGCGGAGCCGACGTGAACGCCTCTCAGCCGAAATTTGGAACACCTTTGATGATTGCTTCCGGTGTTTGGATCGTCCGTCGTCGGGTCGAGAACATCGAAAAGCGCGGACTTCCCGAATCTCGAAAAGCCCAGCAGCTCGCGGCTCCTCTAGAAATGGCCCGGACTCTAGTCGAGGCGGGAGCGCTGGTAAACGCCCAACACCAGGATGGTCGGACAGCTCTCATGAACGCCGTTATGATGGGCTGGACCGACGTGGTGCAGTTTTTGCTGGCCGAGGGTGCCGATGTCCGCCTCCGCGACATCCAAGACCGATCAGTCATTGACTATGTGAGTGCAGTTCGCTCTCCCGAGATCGAAGGATTCCTCGCCGCGGCCGGTGCGCCTCCGCGCTCCGGCGACTCCGGCCGCCTTGTCTGCGATGCTCAACTGCGCCTTGCTGAACTCCGACACAGTAGGGGAATTGCCGACTGCGTCGCGGGAGACTCGCTCCGCAAGGGGCTTCTTTCGTTTCAGCAGGCTGAAAAGCTTGAGGCGACCGGCCGGCTGGACGAGCCCACCATCGCAGCCCTTGCTCTCTGACCGAGGGTCGGCGACACGCAGCGCGGCCATCCTGAAGCGTATCCTGAACGGGAGTGAGCCATCGCGACTTTGATTCCTGGTCGATCGGCGGGCTGTGGCGGCGAACGCTGGAAGTACTGCGAGAGGAAGGGCTTCGCAGTCTCTGGTTCAAGATCCTGGGCGAGACCGGTTACCGCCGGGTGTTGCTGGTGGAACGCGTCCTTGATGGTTCGAAACCGAAATCCGGTGCATGGGATTGTTTGTCGATGCTGACGACATCGGACTTGGATCGTTACAGCCGGTTTCACCCGGATGCGGACCTCGACGAGATTCGTGCACGCCTGGAGCGAGGCGACATTTGCTTCGCGATGAATCAAGAAGACGAGATCATTCATGTTTGCTGGGTGAGGCGGGGCCGAGCCCACATCGACTATTTGGATTGTGAGGTCGAGCTTCCTTCGGACGTCGGGTATGTTTACGAGGTTTTTACGAAGCCGGAATTCCGAGGAAGGGGCCTCGCGGGAGCCAGAACGAGCTTGATGGAAAAGCCTCTCATCGACGCCGGATACCGCGGCGTGCTCTCGGCGATTGGGCCCGAGAACCGCGCCTCACTTCACTTCAATCAGCAAGCGGGGCACAAGGTAGTGGGCCGCATTGGCTACTGCGGGTTGGGGCCATGGCGGCGCTACTTTTACAGGGTTCGTTCGGCAACTTTCGCGACGCTTGCGGTCGAGAACGGAAACCGGAAACCCCGACAGCGTCGCTTCTGACATTCTGCTGCTATCGGGCTCCTGTCTCTCATGATTCCCTTTCCTGTGGGGCTCTTTCATCCTCTACTGCCTGCCGCTTGATCCCGGCGCTGTCGCTCTGTCCCCCGGATCCCCGAGCGGCGAAAGCCGCGGACCTCAACCCCGAGGTCCGCGCTAGTGTGCCCAGCATGGGCTGAATCTAGTTGGCTGAAAGGAGCCGACCGGGAACTGATGGAGGTAACTGTAGGGAACCGCAAGGCGTAGCCGCGAGGTGAAGCTGAAGGAAGCGGGGAACAAACCTTTGACCGTAGGAACACGAATCGGCAGAGAGGCCGTGTACGGGCGGTAAGCGTGCTAGCCAACGTGAAGCCCGAAGTCCATCCGAAGACGTGCGCGGTAGAGCCGGGCGGTGTGAAGGGAAAGATTCAGCACCTTACCTGGGGAGATCTCCTCGGTGAGAGCGGAGGAGAAGTCAGCAGAGGCCGTAGTAGCGAGGAAGGTGGGTAATAGCGCCGGAGCGAAGGGCCGAAGAACCAAGGAGCAAAGCGAGAGGAGCGACTCGAACCGAGCCGAAAGAAGTCCGGAGTCCCGGACCGAAAGGTCCTTCCCCATCGGGGGAACGCAAGGGGAGCAGGGGCAGGCAGGAACGGTGGAACCGGGATGGGCCTCCCTCCGGCGGCGACGAGGCGAAGTTCGGCGAGACTCATCGAAGAAAGCAATGCACGAAGAACTGATGGAACAGGTGGTCGGAGAGGAGAACCTCGAACGGGCTCTGCGGGCGGTGAAACGCAAGCGGGGCGCGGCGGGGATCGACAAGATGACGACCGAAGAACTCGAACCTCACTTTCGCCGTCACGGCACGGAGATTCGAGCGAAACTCGTGTCCGGGCGTTGGACGCCGAGTCCCGTAAGGCGGGTAGAGATACCGAAGCCGAGCGGGGGGAAGCGACAGCTTGGGATACCGACGGTAATAGATCGGCTGGTGCAGCAAGCGTTGCTGCAAGTTCTGCAGCCGATCTTCGATCCGCGGTTCAGCGAGTCGAGCTACGGGTTCCGGCCGGGACGGAGTGCGCATGACGCAGTGCGAGTGGCGCAAAGATACGTTCGCGAGGGCAAGGACTGGGTGGTGGATATTGACATCGCGCGGTTCTTCGACGTGGTCAATCACGACATTTTGATGCGGCGGGTGGCGGAAGTCATTCGCGACAAGCGAGTGCTGGGGTTGATCGGCCGGTATCTACGGGCCGGAGTGCTGACGGAGGGGGTGGTGGTGCGCAGCGCGGAGGGCACGCCGCAAGGCGGGCCGTTGTCACCGTTGCTGGCGAACATCTACCTTGATGCGCTTGATCGGGAGCTGGAGAGACGTGGGCTACGGTTCTGCCGGTACGCGGATGACTGCAACATCTATGTGGGCAGTGAAGCGGCGGCGAAGCGTGTGCTGGCGGGGATCACGGCTTGGATCGAAAAGCATCTGCGACTGAAAGTGAACGAGGCCAAGAGCGGGGCGGGGAGGCCGTGGGAGCGGAAGTTCCTGGGGTTTCGTCTGAACCGCCAGGGGCAGGTGGAAGCAGCGCCGGAAAGTGTCGAGCGATTCAAACGGAAGGTGCGGGGAGATCTGGTGCGGCAACCGCTCGGTCACGAGTCGGCAGTTACGCGACGAGTGGCGGCGGTACGTTCGCGGCTGGTGGGGATACTACCGGTTGGCGGAGCGACGGCGTGCGATTTTCCTACTGGAAGGATGGGTGCGGCGGCACATACGGAAATGTTTCTGGCTGCGCTGGCATGGCGCAACGGGACGCCGGCGGGCTTTACGTCGGTTGGGCATTGGGGAACGGTTGTTGAAACTGGTTCCGGCACGTCGCGGCGCTTGGCGCATAGCGGCGAACGGACTGTTGCAGACAGCGTTATCGAATGCAACGTTGCGGCGCTACGGGTTTGTGATGCCATCGGATCTTGCGGCGCGAACGTAAGGCCGCTGGGTTCAACCGCCGGATACGGAAAACCGTATGTCCGGTGGTGTGGGAGGGTGGCGGGGCCTCAATCCCCGTCACCCGACCCGATCGGATTGCTTGTGATCCATCGCTCGGTTTCGGGTCGCTTGGGCCGCGGACGCGCAGGTTGACACCCGCGCCTCCTTCCCGTGGCTCGTGAGCGGGTTGAGCGATGTGGCCGGGCGTCGGAGGTCGCGCAGAGCGCGACCCGGCACGGCGTGGAGTGCGGTCGTTTGGTGAGGCCAGGAAAGAAGGGACAGGTTGCTGTTCGCTGAGAAAAGCTTGCCTATGTGAGCGTATCGTCGCACGATGGCAGCAGCCGGGGAAGCGGAGGCGGGCTCTGCTGGAGAGCACCCCGCCGAGGAATACCCGGCTGCGGACTCATCGAAACGATGAGCGCGGGGTGCGGCCTCAGTGCCGCATCCCGTCTTCGCCAACACCGGATCGGATCGATAGATCCGCCCCTGCCTGGAAAACTCCGGCGGCGTTAAGCCGCCGTCCCGTCCGCCGCGAACGCTTCTTCGAACTCCACGGGCGGCACGTACCCTAACGCCGAGTGGAGCCGCTTGCGATTGTAAACCCGTTCGATGAAAGCGCCGATCTGGGCCTGCGCCTCGGCCAACGTGGCGTATTCGTTGCAATGAACTTCCTCGGTTTTGAGAGTCTTGATGAAGCTCTCGGCGAAGGCGTTGTCGTAGGGGTTTCCTTTGCGACTCATCGAGATCGTCACGTCGTTTTCGCGCAGCTTGTCGACGTATTTGTGCGACGCATACTGCGTACCCTGGTCGGAATGATGCAGCAAGCCTGGTTTCGGCCGGCGCTGCCGGAGAGCCTGCTCGAGAGCCGCAAGCGGCAGTTCG
>CBDBKC010000018.1:0-75680 GCA_965206655.1 Bryobacterales bacterium
CATGGAGCTGCTGATTTTGACGACACCGCTAGCTGTGATCTTTCAATAGGTTGTTCATTCGGTCCCGGACCAAGGAAGCTGGAGTTATCCCACAACAGCAACCTTGGAGAGACCGAATGAACATCCATCAGAATGCACGATTGACACCGAAAGGTCGAGCCCTGTTGGTTCGCCGCGTCCTCGGTGGGGAGAACGCACAGGCCGCCGCGGCGGCCTGTGGCGTCTCAGAGCGAACCGTACGCAAATGGCTCGCGCGGTTTCGGGCCGAGGGTCAGGCCGGTCTCGTCGACCGCTCCTCACGCCCCCTTCGCAGCCCGCGCCGCACTGCTGCGCCCAGCGCGGCCCGTGTCGTTGCTCTGCGCCGACAACGTTGGGCCGGCTACCGCATTGCCACTCGTGTCGGAGTCTCTCAGGCCACCGTCAGCCGCATTTTGCGCCGCGCCGGCCTCAACCGCATCCGCGATCTCGAACCCGCCCCGCCCGTGCGCCGCTACGAACACCCCGCACCCGGCGATCTGTTACATCTCGATATCAAGAAGCTCGGCCGCTTCCAGCGCGCCGGTCATCGCGTCACCTCCGACAAATCCCACCGCTGCCGCGGCGCCGGCTGGGAATTCGTGCACGTCGCCATCGACGACCACTCCCGTGTGGCTTTCTCCCAGATCCTCTCCGATGAGCGGAGCGACTCCGCCGTAGCTTTCCTCAATGCTGCCGTCGGTTACTATCGCTCGCTCGGCGTCCGCATCCGCCGCCTGCTCACCGACAACGGCTCTTGTTACCGCTCCCGGCTCTTCCGCGATGCCTGCCGTCGTCTCGATATCCGTCATCGCTTCACACGGCCTTACACGCCGCGCACCAACGGCAAAGCCGAACGCTTCATCCAGACCGCTCTGAGAGAATGGGCTTACGCTCGCTCCTACTGCTCATCCCAGCAGCGCGCTGCTCATCTGTTACCCTGGCTGCACGACTACAACTGGCATCGCCCTCACGCCGCTCTCCGCTATCGTCCGCCCTTCTCCAGACTCATGCTTCCTATGAACAACCTGTTGACACTCCACAGCTAGCGGCCGCGCTGTTGGCGTTTCTGCGCTATAACTTTAACCCTGCATCGATCTTTTTGGGCGACAGTGGGAGCCTACTGATCGGTTTCCTGCTGGGGGCGTACAGTATCATCTGGTCGTACAAGTCCGCCACGATTCTCGGAATGACGGCGCCGGTTCTGGCCCTCAGCTTCCCGATCGCTGAAGCCGGCATCTCAGTCGCGAGGCGCTTCGTTTCGGGGCGCCCGATTTTCGGCGCTGACCGGCGACACATCCACCATCGACTGCTCGACAAGGGGTTGGGTCCTAGGCAGGTGGCCGTGTTGGTTTACGGGATTGCGGGCCTGGGCGCGGCGTTCGCCTTGCTGATGTCGTATCCGGAAGGGCGGGGCAATACCGTCATCTTGATCCTGTTCTGCGTGGTGTCATGGATCGGATTCCAGCATCTGGGTTACACGGAGTTCGGGTCAGCTCGCCGAATTCTCTTGGGCGGGACGGTGCGAAAACTCGTGGCGTCCGACGTCAAGCTCCGCGCATTCAGTCACTACCTTGCCGAGGCCAAGTCACTTCAGGAGTGTTGGAAGCACACGGTTGTTGCTCTCCGGGAGCTGGACTTCGATATCGTTCGGCTGGTGGTCGCCGGGAGTCAGGAGCATCGGCCGGTCTATTGGATGGAAGTGCTCCACGAGAAGCGGCTCATGCTCCGGCCGGAGGATTGCTGGACGCTTCGCATCCCCATTCCCTCGGTCGACGAGGGCTATCTAGAGATCTCTCGCCACCTCGATCGCGGCGAGGGTTACCTTGTCGTGCACCCCATCGTGGAAGCGGTGCGGGAAGTTTTTCCGGATCACCTCGACCGCTACCTCAAGGGTCCCGTCGCGGGCCTGGGCACAGCCCCAGTTGACGAAGAGGGAGAAGAGATCGTGCGGGCCGCAGGAGCCGGCAGCTAGCCTCAATACTCTTCACTTAATAACCCTCACGCAGGCCGCAAAGTCGATGCGGAGGCGCGGCAACGCGCCGCGTGGTCGCAGCTTGTAGCCACTCATTTTGCGCTTAACCCCGCGCGGACGCTGCATGCCGCGGCTCGACCGCACGCGCTCCTGCAGCAGCTCCGCCAAAACCCCCTTATGAAACTTGCGTTTGTCCTGAGGGGGGAATCGCGACCGCTTGGGCCATCTTGCGTCGCACCACCCGCACCGCGTGCAGGTAGGAGAGGCGATCCGGATCTTCGTCGGCCTCCAAGGCGGCTTCGTGCAGCAGCCCGCGGATCGCGAAATGCGCCATCAGTAAGCCGTAAAATTCCTGGCGCACCAACTCCGGCGTCTTGCTGCGCAACACCATGCGCGCCCCGCGCAAATGCGTCTTGAGCTCGTCAAGCGCGCTTTCGATCTCCCAGCGTTCGCAGTACAGCGCCGCCAGTTCCACAGCCGGCGCTTGGGAGGGATCGAGGATCGTCGTCACCAGTCGATAGAAGGGCTCGGCATGCTCGACGCCTTCGAGACGATACTCGATCACGCGCACCGGCAGCGGGTTGCGGCGCTTGCGCCAGTCGCCTTCCGAAGCGTAGATCGCGCTGCGGTAGGAGCCGTCCGCAAAGCGCTCGAGCACTTCCAAGCGCAGATGCTTCTTAGCCCGCCACAGCAGTTGCGCGCCCGTCTGGCGTGCTTGCCGCCACAGCTGGTAGCCGAGGAAGTTGCGGTCGGCTAAGCACAACATATCCTTCTCGAGTGCCGGCAACACCTGTTTGGCGAGCGTGATCTCACCCCTCGCGCAGGGACCCATGCGGCTGGCGAACAGTACATGGGTGCCGTTTTCCAGCAACGAGACAAAGCGCAGCTGAGGAAACGCGCTCGCTCCCCGCGACGCACCCGGATAGCCGAACGCCGTGCGGTTGGCGGCCTGATCGGCCACATCGAGCGTCGAGCCGTCGAGCGAAACCAAGCGCCATTCCCGATAGAACGATCCGCGCGTCTTTTTCGTCGCCAACGGTCGTATCAACTCATCATGCAGCCGCTCGACCGGCTCCACCCCCAATCGCGAACGGGCTTGCGAGATCCCCGAATCGCCCGCCACCTTGAGGGGCGTCGCAGGGTCCTGCAGCCACTGTAGTCCTTCCAGCAGACAACGCAGCACCTCGCGGTAGGACGACTGCATGAACAGCGCCAGAGCGATGACGTAGTAGACCATCACATGCGCTGGCAAGTCCCGTTGTCGCCGCGAGGCCCGCCCGCAGTCCCGCAACACACGATCGATCTTGTGACGCGGGAACCAGCGCGTGATCACTCCCAGGCTGATGTAGTCGGTAATACGGCTGCCTGCCGGCAGCGCTGCTCTCGTTCGTGCCATCTGTGGCCTCCTGTGCTCTAAAAACAGAATGCCACAAAAATGTTCTAAAGTGAAGAGTATTGCAGCTAGCCTGCTTATCTCACCGCCCGACGGCCAAAGCACGCGATAGGCCCGCCATGACTTCGTTGCGCTTGCTTGCCGTGCTCAACGTGCTGTCAAGTACGCCTGCGCGCGCCAAGCGGCCCGCGCCTCGTCCTGACGGGTCTCTCACGCACTTTGTCTCGCCACGTGGTGAGACAAGCAGGCTAGATCCGCGGAATCATCGTCCGGAAGCACCTTCGAAGACGATGATATGCTGCGTCGGGACAAAGTCCATCGCTTCCACGAACCGAAATCCCAAAGGCTCGAGTTCCGACCGCACCTCGGCAACCGTCATCTTGCGGACCGGCGGCAGCGGGATGGCCGGGTCCTCTTTGCGGTATTCGATAACGACAACGCGGCCACCGGGTTTGAGTCCCGCGGCGGACGTGGTCCATCATTGCTTCGGGTTGGGCGATCTCGTGATATACGTCGACGAGTAGGACGAGGTCGGCGTAGTTGGGTGGAATGCGGGGATCGCCGGGCTCGCCGAGCACGAGTTGAACATTCGAAACCCCGCGGCCTTCGAGATTGCGGCGGAGGCGGTCGAGCATACCCTGCTGGACGTCGACGGCGATGACGCGTCCATCGGGACCGACGCGGTGGGCGAGGCGCCACGTAAAGTAGCCGGTCCCCGCGCCCAGGTCGATCACGGTGCTGCCCGGTTTGAATATTGAGGGCTTCGATGACGCGGTCGGGTTGTTCTTCCGCCTCGCGTGCAGGGCGGTTCAGCCAGTCGGCCATGGCGACTGAGGTGACCGGCGCGATTTGGCGTTTCTTAATGAGTTTCCCGATTTGGAGCGGTTGGCGATCGTCCCCGTCGGCGCCGGTGGCCGGTTTGTTGAGGACAGCGCTGACGGTAGCGCAACCGGCGAGGATGCCACTCAAGGCCATCACCGCGAAGAGCCTGTCCTTAGCGCAAATGGGCATATTGACGAGTGACTAGGCGGTGACGGGCTCGGCCACCAGCCCGGTGCGCGTCATCAGCTCCTTGAGATCGTTCACGTCTTCGGGGCTCATTTCGATCAGCGGCGTGCGGACACGCCCGCCGTTAAGACCCGCCAGCGTCATGCCCATCTTAATCATGGAGCATTTGTAGCCGGGGCGCCGATTGCGGATCTCGTAAAGAGGAACGACGATTTCGTCAAGGATCTTCTTGATGCGGTCCCAATTCCCGGCGCTGGCGAGATCGTGGATCTCGACCGTGATCTCCGGCATAAAACAGGCCAAGCCCGAGGTGAAGGTGTGGACTCCGTGATTCCAGTAGGTGGGGGCGAAGGGTTCGGCCATACCGTTGATCCAATGGAAGCGATCGCCGAAGTTCGCGCGCACGTTGAGATAGTGCGACATGCTACCGTTCTCATCCTTGACCATGCAGATGTTTTCGGTATCGGCCAAGCGATCGAGGAGCGACAAGTCGAGGACGCCGCTCCATTTGGTCTGGTAGAGGAAGACCGGGATTTCGGCGGTTTCGGCAACGGCTTTGTAGTAGTCGGCGAGGCCCGGCTCATTCGTATCGGGTGAATAGGGCGCCATGATGATCACGGCGTCGGCGCCGGCTTCGCGCGCGGCGCGCGCCTGGGCTTGCGCGGTGCGGAGGGTCTGGCCGACTCCGAAAATCAGACCCTTCTTGTCCCCAACCATCTCTCCGGCGATCGCGGACAGCTCGCGGTATTCATCGATGGTGAGGGACTGCATTTCTCCATTGCTGCCGCAGAAGGCTAGGGCGGCAAGGCGCGTGTCGAGCATGAAGTTGACGTTTTCGCGGAAGGCCGCGGTATCGAATTCGCCGGCGTCTGAGAACGGAGAGACGGGGAATCCGATAACGCCGGGGAAGCGGTTGAGGAGCGGGTTTTCCATGCTTGGATCTTCGCAGTTTCGCCGCGGTGACGTCAACGTTAGTGGGACGGGGGGGCCCTCGGTGGTTGCCGCTTCTCGACGCCCCGTTCTGAGCCAATCTAGAATAGAGTTCAACCGTGGTGACAGGAAAGTTTTTAAGGCGGTGCGCGGCGAATTGTTCTCGGGTCGTTGTGCTTGCGTGGTTCGGTATGACATGCGCTACGCCGCAGGGGACGGCGGCGACCTACTCGCAGGAGGAGGCGCGAGCGTTTCTTGGCAAGCACTGTCAGGCTTGTCATCAGGGTGAGTCGGCTGCGGCGAAGTTTCACGTTGAGGATCTTGGAACGGTCGAATCGTTTCGCGCGCAACCGGACGACTGGACGCGACTAGCGGCGCGGGTAGCGAATAGCGAGATGCCGCCCAAGGGTGCGCCCGCTCCCGACCTTGACGAGCGCGAGCAGTTTCTCGACTGGGTGGAGTCGACTTGGCGGAGTCAGGCTTGCGCCGCGGATGTGAAGCCGACGTCGCATCTGATCCGACGCTTGAATCGGGACGAATACGCGGCAACGATTCGTGACCTTTTCGATCTGCAGCTTGACTTCAGCGAGGCGTTGCCGGTCGATGGACCCGGCGGCGAGGGCTTCGACAACGCCGCGGAAACACTGTTTCTTTCTCCGCTGCACGCGGAGAAGTACGTTGAGACGGCGAAGCTCGTGGTGGACGCGGCGTCGAAGGAGTTCAAGTCACGGGTGAAGATCTTCGTGGCGCGGCCGGCTGGCGATGTTTCCGAAGAGGAAGCGGCCGAGAAGATTCTTGCGAAGTTTCTTCCGAAGGCTTTCCGGCGGCCGATTGACGACCAAACCGTCCATGACTACTTGGACTTGTTCCGGCTGGCCCGCAAGCAAGACCAGGATTTCGAACCGGCTGTTTTCTTCGCTTTGCGCAGCGCGCTTGTATCGCCGCGATTCCTCTTCCATGTGGAGCCCGCGGGTAATGATTCGAAGCTGCGACAGTACGCGCTGGCGTCGAAGTTTTCGTATTTCCTGTGGGGCACGATGCCGGACGAGTTTCTCTTCGATATCGCCGCCGCCGGGAAGATGGATGACCCGAAGGTGTTGCGGGATCTTGTTCCACGGATGCTGCGCGATCCGCGCTCGCTCGAATTCTCCACACGATTTGTTGAGCAGTGGCTGCGGACCCGCGAGCTGGAGGGGGCCCACAGCCCGGATCACGAGCTTTTTCCGCAGTACGCGAACGACGAAGAGTTGCACTCCGACATTCTCTTGCAGCCGGTCTTCTTCTTTCAATACGTGCTTCGTGAGAACAAGTCGCTGCTGAACTTCCTGGACTCGGACTACACGATCTTGACTGGGGCGCTTGCCAAGCACTTTGTGATCGAGACCGAAGAGAAGACCTCGAAGAACCCCGAGTGGATGAAGCTGCCCGAGGGGTCGAATCGGGGCGGTCTACTGAGTATGCCGGCGGTGTTGGCGGTGTCGTCGCACCCTTACCGGACGAGTGCCGTTCTGCGGGGGACTTGGATTCTCGATTCGATTCTGGGCGCGCCGCCTCCGCCGCCTCCGCCGAATGTGCCGCCGCTCGACGAACAGAAGACGGCGGAGACGCCGAAGTCGATGCGCGAGATGCTGACGCAACACCGCGCGAATCCTGTCTGCGCGAGTTGCCACAACCGCATTGATCCGTTGGGTTTTGGGCTCGACAACTACGACGTGATCGGACGATGGCGCGAAGAGGAGGCCGGACAGCCGATCGATGCATCCGGCGAGCTGACGGATGGTACGAGGATTGACGGTCCGGCGGGTTTGAAAGAGGCGCTGCTCGACCGCAAAGAACTGTTTATCCGTAATCTGACGAAGAGAATGTTGGGGTATGCTGTAGGACGAGGACTCACCCCAGCGGACGCTTGCGCGGTTGAAACGATTGTCGATCGTGTTAGGGAGGCCGATTACGAGCCCTGGGCGCTGATCTCGGAAATTGTCGTCAGCACACCTTTCCAAGAGCCGCTGACCCGCGCGGAGGAAACAAGATGAACGTGATCCGCACCAAGCCGATCTCCCGCCGCATGCTGTTGCGCGGAGTTGGCGCCGCGGTGGGGCTGCCGTGGCTCGAAGCGATGACGCCGACGCTGGGGCGGGCGGCGGCGACCCCGAACAGCCCGGTTCGGATGGCGGCGCTCTATATGCCGAATGGGGCCTATCCGCTGAGTTGGACTCCGGAGTGCGCCGGGCGTGATTTTGAGTTGCCCCCATCGTTGGAACCGCTGGCGGATCTGCGCAAAGAGGTTGCCGTTCTGAGCAATATGTGGAACGAGCAGTCGAAGGATGGCGACGGGCACTACGTCAAGGAAGCAGCCATCCTCACTTGCACGCGGATCAAGAAGACCCAAGGGGCGGATATCCGCAACGGCATTTCGGTGGATCAGGTCGCCGCCAAACGCGTCGGACGTTCGACGCCTCTGCCGTCGCTCGAGCTGGGGATTACGCCCGTCGCAGTCGGCAACGACGCCGTCGTCGGTTATACGCGGGTCTACGGGTCGCATATTTCTTGGAGCAGCCCTGCGACGCCGCTAGCCAGAGAGCTCAATCCACGGGCAGTGTATGAGCGTTTGTTCCGGGCCGCCAACGGTTCGGGAGCGGATCAAGCAAAGCTCGACTCGCTCTTGCTTGACCGGGTGCTGGGGGATGCGAGGCAGTTGCGCGGCCGGGTGGGCAAGGAAGATCAGGTTCGGTTGGACGAGTATCTTTCGGTGATGCGTTCACTGGAAGAGCGGCTGGAGCGCGCGAGCGATCCAGGGAAGGACTCTTGGAAATTGCGTGCCCCGATGGCCCCGGAGGATTCGCCGACAGACCGTCCGTCGAGCCATTTAGACCATGTGCGGTTGATGCTGGATATGATTGCGGTCGCGTTCCAGACGGACACCACCCGGATCAGCACGTTCATGTTCGGCAACGCGGTCAGCAATGTAAGTTTCCGCTTCCTTGATGATGTGAGCGCCGGGCATCACGACGTTTCGCATCACAACAAGGAGGAAGGCAAGCTGAGCGAGTACAAAGTCATCAACCGCTGGCACGTCGAGCAGTACGCGTACCTGCTGCGGCGCTTGGCGGCGATGAAAGAGGGCGAGTCGAGTGTGTTGGATAACTCGATGATTTTGTTTGCTTCGGCGTTGAGCGACGGCAGCAAGCACGACCCCCACAAGCTGCCGATTCTGGTCGGTGGGCGCGGCGGCGGCCGAATCGATACGGGGCAGCACTTGGTTTACGCCAAGGACGCTCCTCTGTCGAATCTCTACGTATCGATGCTGGATGCGTTCGGGACGCCTGTGGAGCGCTTCGCCGATAGCACGGGGCCACTGGCAGGGTTGCTGCACACCTGATGGACAACGGCGCCATGCGGCGGCTTGCGATTCTCATTTCCTCCGCTCTACTGACTGCCACGTTGTCGGCGGCCGATCTCACGGGCACCTGGATGGGCCTTATCCCCCCTTCGGGCCGGCGATTGGCTCAGGACATCGAGTTTCGCCTGACCCAACGCGGCGATAAGCTCGGCGGCAAGCTGTATCGAGACGGGGAGAGCAGTCCGATCGTCGAGGGCGAAATCGATGCGCGCGGGGAAGTGTGGTTTGTAGTCGAGACGCGAGAGCAGGCGGGTAATCAGATCAACATTGTGGAGTACCGTTTTGACGGGGTGGTATGCGAGGGAGGCATCGAGTTGACCCGCGAACGCGCCGCTGCCCGCGATGCGGTGAGCGGGGTGGTCATACCCGTACGGCGTCCCGGTACTAAGGACGACGAAGACCGCCGACGGCGCTTCCATAGCTTTCGACTCGAGCGCTTGTTTTGATTCCGGTTGGCCGAGGATTCTTCCGATTGAAGAGTGAATAAGATGTACAGGGTCGGTGTCATCGGGTCTACGGGGAAGGGCAACTACGGCCATGGGCTCGATACGGCCTTTCAGAGGGTTCCCAACGCTGAAGTTGTCGCCGTGGCTGACGATGACGCCGCCGGGCTGAAGAAGGCGGGGAAGCGTCTCGGTGTCGAGCGGCTCTACGCCGATTACCGGCGGATGATTGAGCGCGAGAGGCTGGATATCGTCTCGATCGGACCGCGCTGGATTACCGACCGGGCGGCGATGGTCGAAGCGGCGGCGGGCGCCGGTTGCCACATCTACTGCGAGAAGCCGTTCGCGGGAGACTTAGTCGATGCGGACGCCATGATGGCCGCCTGCCGCAAAGCGGGGGTAAAGATCGCCGTGGCGCATCAGTTTCGTGGGATGCCGCCTGTGCAGCAAGCGATTCGGGATGTGAGGGCAGGGAAGTATGGCCGGCTTTTGCGTCTTTACGCGCGGCCGAAAGACGACCATCGCGGCGGCGGCGAGGAACTGACGGTTCACGGGACGCACCTGTTTGACTTGATGATTGCGTTCGCGGGCAGACCACGATGGGTGAGCGGGCATGTGGCTGTAGGAGATCGCGACGCGGCGAAGGCCGACCGCCGGGAAGGCAACGAACCGGTGGGCCCGATTGCGGGTGACTCGATCGCCGCAACCTTCGGTTTCGCTGACGGGGTGCGTGGGTTCTTCGATTCGTCGGCCAAGACGGACCGGCCCGGATATCCGCTCTACGGGTTGCGGATTGAGTGTGAGAAAGCGCTGCTGCATATTCGACGGCTCGGGGATATCTACGTGTACCCAGCGGCAGTGGTCCTGCCAGAGCTCGCGGACCTTGAGTGGCGGAAGACCTGGATCGAGAAGTGGCACTTTACGCCCGAGCACAAGCCGCGTGATTTGAGCGACTGGATTCCGCGAGGGAACAGGTATTTGGTGCGGAGCTTGATCCGGGCGGTTGAAGAAGGCGGTGAGCCGGCCGCGAGCGGGGAAGACGCGTCATTTGTGATGGAGATGATTCAAGGAGTGTACGCCTCGCACTTCCGAGCCGGGCAGCGGGTGGAGATCCCGCAAACACCTCGTTCGCACCCTTTAAGCTAGAGCGAGGCTTTCAGCGCGTGCGCCGGCCGTGAAGATTGGGGACAGTCCGCTTCGCGCCGCCCGTGATGTCGGAACGAAAAGCGGTGTTGGCAGGCGGCGCTCGGTACAGTCCCCATTTCCCCGGCCGATGATCGAACGGCCCGTGACCCGTGAAAATCTCCGCGACAATCATCACCCTGAATGAGCAGAAAAACCTGCCGCGCGCCCTCGAGTCGCTGCGTTGGTGCGATGAAGTCGTCGTGGTGGACTCGGGCTCACAAGACCGGACTCAGGTGATCGCTGAGGAGTTCGGAGCGAGGTTTCTGCACCGGGACTGGACGGGATACGCCGATCAGAAAAACTTCGCTGCCGAGGCAGCCTCGAATGACTGGATACTCTCTCTTGACGCGGACGAAGTGTTGAGCGACGAGCTACGGCGCGAGATTCTCGAGGTTCGGGAAGGCGAACCGGAGGTGGCCGGGTTTCGCTTGCCGAGACGGACGCACTATCTGGGCAAGTGGATCCATCATTCCGGCTGGTATCCGGATCAGAAGATCAGGCTGTACGACCGCCGCCAAGCAAGATGGATCGGCGACTATGTTCATGAATCCGTCGTGACGACCGAACCCGTCGCTGAACTCCGTGGTGACCTGTTGCACTACACCTGCGACAGTTTCTCGCAGCATCTTGCCACTCTCGATCGCTACACGGACCTCGCGGCTGAGGAGATGGTTGAGCGCGGCAAGAGTACCGGGTTGGCACGGCTGGTTGTTGACCCGCCCTGGACGTTCTTTAAGACGTATGTGATCCAGCGTGGCTTCCTCGATGGTTACCAGGGATTGGTGATCGCCTACGCGGCGTCTCTCTACGTTTTCAAGAAGTACGCCAAAGCCCGGGCGATGGAAGCGGGCTGATGAAGATTCTGCACATCGATACGGGTCGCGACCTGCGAGGGGGGCAGTGGCAGTTGTTGATGCTGCTCGCCGGGCTGAACGAGCGCGGCCACGAGCAGGTGCTTTTGGGGCGCGGCGAGGTTTTGCGGCGCTGGCCTGGTCAGGAGGTGCGCGCGTCGGTTCTATGGCGTGCATCACGCGAGGTTGACATTGTGCATGCCCATAGCGGCAGGGCCCATACGCTGGCGGCGCAGTTTTGCTGGGGAAAGCCGATCGTCGTTTCGCGGCGTGTTGCCTTCCGGGTCGGCCCAGGGATTCTGTCACGCTGGAAGTACGGTCGGGCGAGTATGTTCCTGGCTGTTTCCGAGCACGTACGGCAGCAATTGATCGCTGCGGGGACTCCGCAAGAGAAAGTGTGCGTTGTGTATGACGGGGTTGAGAGCACGGAACTTAAGGCCGAGTGCGTTCCGGCAAGTGCTCGCCTCGGTGTTCGACCCGGGGGGCGATTGACGGTGGTAACGCCACAGGTTGACGACGCTCTTAAGCGGAGCGACTTAGCGAGGAAAGCCTGTGAACGACTGGGGGCGGAGTTCATCCTGTCCGACGACTTGAAAAGGGATATTCCGCGAGCCGATGTCTTCGTCTATCTATCGGAGAGTGAGGGGCTGGGCTCGGCGGTTCTGATGGCCATGGCGCACAGGAAAGCGGTTGTAGCGAGCTGCGTTGGAGGATTGCCCGAACTGGTTGTCGATCAACAAACGGGTTTGCTTGTCGACAACACAACGGAGTCGGTAGTGACCGCCATTGAACGGCTGGCCGGCGACGCCGAACTAGCTCAAAGGTGCATAGATACAGCCTTTGAGCTCGTTTCGAAGGAGTTCACCGATGATATAATGGTCGAGCGCACGGAGGAAGTTTACTGCTCCGTCTTGCGTGAGCGTTCCCCCTCCGAGTGACGATCCCCCTGATTCCTGGCTTGGTGTTCTTCTTCCTGCTGGGCCTGCTCGTCGGGAGTTTTCTCAACGTCTGCATCTTTCGCTGGCCGCGCGACGAGTCGGTCGTCGCCCCGCGCTCGCACTGCCCGTCTTGCGAGAAGACGATTGCCTGGGGCGATCTGCTGCCGGTTCTGAGTTACGTACTGCTCAAGGGGAGGTGCCGTTATTGTCAAGCGGCGATATCGGTGCAGTACCCTGTGGTCGAGTTACTGAACGGACTGCTTTTCGGCTATGTGTTCTGGCAGCACGGTCTGGAGCCTATCAGTCTGAAACTGGCTCTATTCGGCTCGATGATGCTGGTGCTGATCTTCGCGGACTGGACCGAGTACATTCTGCCGGATGAGATTACGATCGGCGGGATAGTGATCGGATGGGTACTCAGTCCGTTCCTCCTTCTGAGCGGAGGGCCGCTGAAACTGGTACTGGCGATTTTTGATAAGGTGTATCCGCCGTGGGTAGTCTCGGTGCTTGAGTCCATCGGGGCGTCGGTGCTGATCGCCGGATTTCTCTTCTTGTTGGGCGAGGGCTATTACAGGCTTCGCAAGGTGGAGGGGCTGGGATTCGGCGATGTCAAGATGGTGGCGATGATCGGCGCCTTTTGGGGTTTCGGTACGACGCTGATGACCCTGATTCTCGGCTCGATCCTCGGCTCTCTCGTCGGCCTTGCGGTGGTGCTGTTGGCGCGCCGGGGGTGGGACTACGCGCTGCCTTTCGGGTCGTATCTTGGAGCGACGGCGATTCTGGTCACGCTCTGGGGCGATGATATTCTGAGCTGGTACTTGCAGGCTATCTCGTAGCTGTTTCGGGGTTGTTGCGAGCAATACAGGTGCGTGGCGTCGCTTGATAGGCAACTGACTCTTCGCAGTCCCGTGCTTAAAGGCCGGTTCACTGTTGCGTCGAGTGCCCAGGCCTCCGTTTGAAGGATCTCCCATGAAACTCAAAGAAATTGCTGAGCATCTTGGCCGCCGATTCGTCGGTGACGGGGACACAGAGATTACCGGAGTCTCCGGTCTGGATGAAGCCGGCCCGGGCGAGCTAACGTTCCTAGCGAACCCGCGCTATAAGCGGCGGCTGAGCTCGACGCGCGCGGCGGCTGTGATTGTCGGCGAGCAGGTGAAGGAACTGAATGTAGCGCAGGTGATTTCCGACAACGCGTATCTCGACTTCGCGCGGGCGCTGGAACTGTTCTATCAAGCTCCTGTTCCGAAGGCCGCGATCCATCCCACGGCCGTAGTGGCTGAATCGGCCGTGATCGGCCCCAACGCGAGCATCGGACCGTATGCCGTGATTTCAGACGATGTTGTCATCGGCAAGAATGCCGTGATTCATCCGCACGTGACGATCTATCGCGGCGCGAAGATCGGCGACGACTTTACCGCGCACTCGAATGCGGTGGTGCGGGAGTCGTGTGAGATCGGAGACCGCGTGATTTTGCAGAACGGGGCCGTCATCGGACCCGATGGCTACGGTTTCGCGCAGCAGGACGACGGCTCGCACTACAAGATCGTCCAAGTCGGCAAGGTAGTTCTCGAAGACGACGTCGAGGTGCAGGCGGGCAGTTGCATTGACCGTGCCGCAGTCGGTGAAACGCGCATCCGCAAGGGCACCAAGATTGACAACCTGGTGCAGATCGGACACGCGGTTACAGTTGGCGAGAACGGGATCATTTGTTCGCAGTCCGGGATTGCGGGCAGCACGACGCTGGGAGATAACTGCATCCTGGCGGGACAGGTGGGTGTGATCGGCCACCTGACAATCGGAAACAACGTGCTGATGACAGCCAAGACAGGCGTGGGAACGGACATCCCGGACGGGCAGAAGATCTCGGGTGCGCCGTCGATTGACAACCGCCGCTGGCTGCGTTGTACGGCGGTCTATAACCGGTTGCCGGAGCTCGATAAAACGGTCTGGTCTCTAAAGAATAGAGTAGCCGCGCTCGAGGCCGAAGAGAAAGCGGCAGAGTAGGGAATCGCCAACCAGCTTAGTTCGGAGGCCGCAAGGCTTCGTCCGCGCCGAGCCCGGTGTCGAGCCAACCGGGATACCACCGGAACACGTTGCCTGTGAGGCTGCCGATGAAGATGAGGCCGGCGGGGGTGACGTGAATCCAGTGGCCGGGGCTCTCCATGGCACCGAGGATCTTGCCGGAGTGCTTGTCGACCTTCATGATGCGGCCCGCGAGCGTGTCGTAGGTAATGTTTTCGATGTTGTCGCGGTGGGTGATGATCCACATTTGGTCGTCGGGCGTGACGAAGATGTTCTGGGTCGCGCCGAGGTGATTCCATTCCTTCAGGTATTTGCCGTTGGCATCGAAGATCTGAATGCGGTTGTTCTCGCGGTCGCTTACGAAGACGAATCCGTCCGAATCGACCGCGACGGAATGAACGGTGTCGAACTCGCTTGGCCCTTTGCCGGGGCTGCCCCAGGAGGTGATGTATTTGCCTTCCGGGGTGTACTTGACGACGCGTGAGTTGCCGTAGCCGTCGGCGACATAGAGCGACCCATCGGGCCCAAAAGCAATATCCGCGGGCCGATTGAAACTGTACTCATCGAGTCCCGGTTTACCCTGATTGCCGATGGTCTGACGCCATTCGCCTTCGCGGGTGAATTTCATGACTGTGTGATGGCGAACGTCCGTCGTCCAGACATTCTGATCCTTGTCGATGCGCAGACCATGCGGCGTGCCGAACATTCCCTTCCCGAAGGAGCGAACGTAGTTTCCCTTGGCGTCGAAGACGACGATCGGATCGGCCTTGTTGCCGCGATGGAAGACGTAGACGAAACCGTCTTTGTCTTCGGCGACGGCCGAGACGCGTCCGAACTTCCAGCCGGCGGGCATCGTGTCAGGCTCTTCGCCGAAGCGGATGTTGACGCGGTACTTCATCAGGCCGCCCTCGTGTGGATACCAGCCTTGTTGGGCGGGCAACAGTGCGAAGACACCGGCGATCAGGTAAAGGCAAACGATTCGTCTCATGAGGAACTCCCGCGGCAAGGATACCGCAGTCACTAGGTTACATGCCGCTCGGCTGGGCCATAAACTCATTCCACCAGGCCTGTAATCCGATCAGCGACCACGGCCGCCAGAGGTGAGGGTCCTTGGGAGTGAGCCACCGGGACAGGAGCTTCTCCAGCTTGGGACGCACGAACAAGCCGTTGCTTCCGTTTGAGTCAAGAAGAAACTCGCGTGTGAAGTTCTTCAGCGGACCATTCAAGTATTGGTTGAGAGGGTACTGCAGGCAGCGCTTTTCGCGACGTGCGACTTCGGGCGGCAGGAGGCGGTCCGCCAAGTGTCCAAGGATATACTTCGGTTGGCCGTCGCGTAGCTTGATGTTCGAAGGCATCGATAAGGCGAAGTCGATCAGCGGGGCGTCGAGGAAGGGCATGCGGACTTCGAGCGAGTGAGCCATGCTCATCTTGTCGTGATAGTTAAGGATGATGCTCGGCAGCAGCAGCGTGTAGTCGTAGCCGAGACGCCGCTGGAGACGATCGCCGCAGGTGGCGATAACCTGGGGATCGACTAGGAAGATGCTCTCGTCAGCGTGGACCAAGGGCAGATCAGGGGAGAGGAACTGCCCGATCTCGCTTCTTGTGAAGATCCGGAAAAACTCAACGTCGGCGCGGGCCTCGTCGGGCGCGCCGATCATGCGGAGCATGCGGCTGTAGGGGTCCGGGAGAACCGGCTGTAGCATCCGGGCCAATGGTTTTGGAAAGACGCGCCGCAGCCGGTTGAAGGGGTCGATAACCGTCCAGGGATAGCCGGCCAGTAGCTCGTCGGCGCCTTGTCCGCTGAGAGCGACTTTGACGTGCTGCGAGGCCAGATTCGCGATCTGAAAGTCGAGAAGAGCTGGGCCTTCAAAGGGTTGTTCGAGGTGCCGAATACCTTGGGAAACGAGCCGGGGGATGTCGGCCGGGCGGAACTCGATTTCGTAGTGCTCTGAGTCGAGATGCTTTGAGACGGCGCGTTGGTATTGGGATTCGTCGATTTCAGGGCTATCCGGCAACGTTAGCGAAAAGGTCTTAAGGCGGCCGCTCAGGTTGCGCGCCGCCAGTGCCGCGACGATTGAGGAATCCCAGCCGCCGCTGACGAGCGCGCCGACCGTCACGTCGGCCTGAAGATGTGACCGCACGGCGCTTTCGAGGCGCACTTCCAGTTCTTCCGCGTATTCCGTTTCGCTTTTGGGTGGATGTGAATTATCGAACGCCATGCACCAGTAGGGCGCGGTGCGTAGACCCTTTGAATCCAGAGTCAGGGACGAGCCTTGAGGCAGGCTTTTGACCGACTTGAAGCAGGTCTGTGGGGCCGGCACGTATCCGACAGCGAGGAATGCGTCCAGCGCCTGCCAGTCGGGTTCCTGAGGCAATAATCCCGAGGCCAGAGCGGCCTTGATCTCCGAGGCGAAGACGAACCCGTTCGGCGTTTCGGCATAGTAGAGCGGCTTCATGCCGGCACGGTCCCGCGCGAGCAGTAGTTTCCGGCGGGCCACGTCGAGGATCGCCAATCCGAACATGCCGTTCAGTTCGATGAAGCAGTCCGTTCCTTTCTCTTCATAGAGATGAACGATGACCTCGGTGTCGGCGTTGGTTCGGAAGCGGTGGCCGCGTTGTTCGAGGTCTCGGCGCAGCTCGCGATGGTTGTAAATCTCGCCGTTGAGGACGACGTGGATCGAGTTGTCTTCGTTGGAGATGGGTTGGCTGCCGGTTACGAGGTCGACGATGCTGAGGCGGCTGCAATGCAGCCCCGCGCGCATCTCGGGGTCGAAGATCAGCCCGCTTTCATCGGGCCCGCGATGGCGTTGCGCCTCGCCCATGCGGTTCAGGCGCGCCGGAAACTCGCCGTCCGGGAGCTGTCGATCGAGAATGCCGGCGATTCCGCACATACACTTCCGATCACTATAACAACGGACCTGCCGGGCGCCTCTTATCAGGAATTCGTCGCGCTAGCCTCTGCCGGCGCCGGCCGATATGAGGACAGGCGGGCATACCTGTTGGGCAGAACTTTCCATCGAAGACCGATCCGAATTGCCGTTGCCGACGACCATACGTTACTACGGCAGGGGCTTCGGAAGCTGCTCGAAGAGCAGCCGGACATGGAAATGGTTGCGGAAACGGGTTCCGGGGATGGGATTCTCAAGGTCCTGCGAGAGAGAGAAGCGAACGTGCTGTTGCTTGACCTGGTGATGCCCGAGGTTGACGGCTACGATGTGTTGCGTAACATGCATGTCGCGGGCTGCCGCGTCCCTACGCTAGTGCTGGTTGAGGAGGAAGGGCGCGTCGATCCCCGTGCCGTGTTGGAACTTGGAGCGAAGGGGATCATTTCGAAACGGGCTGAGACGTCGCAGCTCTTGATCGCGATCCGAGAGGTCTACCAAGGGATGAAATGGGTCGACCGCGATCTCCCAGGTGCTGATGAGATCGGCTCGCGAGGCCATATCAGTGTCCCGGAGCTGAACGGTTCAGACCTCACTCCGCGCGAGACGGAGATCGTCTCGCTGGTTTCGCGGGGGCTCCGCTATCGTGAGATCGCCGCGCAGTTGACCGTGAGTCCGCATACCCTGAACAACCACTTGCGGCACATTTTTGACAAGTTGCAGTTGCGGGGCCGGGTTGAGCTGGCTCTCTACGGGCTGAAACATAGGATCTAAGCCATTAGCTAACAAGGTTTCCGTCGACAGTCCGGATCTACCTTCGGGAGAGATGCTGGACCCGTTTCTCTAACTCATGCCGCCGAAAAGCCCTCGGTGCCCCTCGATGATCCGTTCCGTCTCAGACGGATCTGGTTCGAGGGAGCCATCACCCCGGACGTATGTCCCCCCGAGAAGGAGGCCATCCGTTCTCGGAAACATATAGAGGCCCCCTATGCCGTCGGTGAGGTAATCAATTTCCGGCTGGGGGATCAGGAACGATAGCTGCCCTTTGACCGGAATCAGTTCGTCGTCGCCGAACAACTCTTTCGCTCCCAAGCCAGTGCAATTGACGATCGTTCGTTCCGGGAGTGACACGACCTGCTTCACGTCCGTGAACTCTTTGATGACAACCTTGCCACCCGCCAGCCGAAGGTCCCGCATGACCTCGCTCAGAAAGATGGGCGGCTCGATCAACATCGTCGTGTGGCGTCTCGCATACGGCACGGGAAACGGATGTTCGTTCGACTCAAGGAGCCGATAGTCCTTGTAGAGGTCGGCGATGGGGTTCCGCTGAGCCCAGGTTTCGTAGTCGGGGAGCGGCCGTTCGCTCAGGACGTAGTTTTCGATCCAGCGGATGCCGTAGCGAGGCAGATTCAGCTCTTGGAAGTACTTGTGAGCAAACCGCGCCGCCGCTTCGTACCGAGCCCGGTACTCGGGTGTGGCGCGGCCGTGCGAGTAGGCAGCAGAAGGAGACCACTGGCCACCGGCGATGTTTGAAGTCGTGTTGGGAGGCAAGTCCTTGGTGTAGATCGTGACGGGAAAGCCGCGATCTTGCAGCAAGCGGGCGGTGCAGAGTCCCATACAGCCGGCACCCAGGACGGCGAACTCCTTCACGCCGGTTTCTAGCGCCAAGTTGGCCGCGAGGTGCGCGGTGCCCCAGCAAAGCGAGATCCCGGCCCCCGTGTGCCCGTAGTTGTGGACGACGACTTTGTCGTTGAACTTGTCCGCGCGGACGACAAACCCTGAGTCGCGATGAGGTCGCAGCCCCACGATTGTCCGGATCACTCGCTCCCGCGTCACGTTCACCCGCGCTAACTTGCGCGGCTGGTCTTGGAATAACGAGGGGGCTGTCTGCCGGGTTGAACAGCCGCCAACAAGCGCCGCTGTCGAGAGTAACGTAGACTTTCGGAAAAAGTCTCTACGCGTACGTCGTTGGCCGCGTACTTCGGTGGTGTTGCAGCACAGTTCGTCCGTGGTCATTGGTGGCGCAACATAAGAGGGGTGACTCCTCAATCGGTCGCCTCAGAGGATATCACGCTGACTCATTCGGCCAAGGTTTCTGCGATCATCTTGAGAAAGGAGACCGCCGAGTTATGCGCTGGTTAATTCTTGTTCTGCTCGCATCCTTCCCTTTGCATGCGCAGGATTCGCTATTGCTCGTTTCACAGAAGGCGGCGAGCACCGTTGGCTTTTACACTTGGCAGGGTCAGCATCTTGACGCCGTTCAAGTCGGCAAGCACCCGCATGAAATGGTGCTTTCCGCCGACGGGCGCTATGCCTACACGACGGACAACGGCACGATGACGATCGAAGTTTCCGGAGAAGGCGGCAACACGGTTTCGTTCATCGACCTCAAGAAGCGCACTCGCGTGGCGCAGGTTTCGCTTGGTAAGTATCATCGGCCCCACGGCATCGACGTCAATCCCGTGACCGGTGATCTGTTGGTGTCGTCGGAGAACCCTGACCAGTTGATCGTGGTGGATGTCAAGGAGAAGAAGGTCAAACGCACGTTTGACACGAAGGGCCGTACGTCGCACATCGTAACGTGCGACGCCAAAGGCGAGTGGGCTTATGTGAGCAACGCCCGGTCGTCGAACGTTGCGGCCATTCATCTTACGACGGGAGAAACGATCCTCATTCCGGTGGGCGATCGGCCTGAGGGGAGCGTGCTTTCGGGCGATGGTAGGACGCTCTACGTCGCGAATCGTGAGTCCGATGAGATTACCGCGATCGACACCGCCATCAAGAAGCTGACCGCGCGGATCAAGACGTGCCGCGAGCCCGCGCGCGTAGGACTTTCACCGGACGACAAAACACTCATCTACGCCTGCATTACCGGCCGGCAAGTCGGGTTCGCCGATGTTGCCTCCGGCAAACAGACCGCAACTTTGGATCTCGGTGGCCGCCCCGTTTCGCTGACTACCTCGCCCGACGGCGAGCATGCATTCGCGGGCGCACAGGACCAAGACACGGTCTTTGTTATCTCCATCGCTGACCGTAAGATCGTGAAGCAATTCAAGACCATTCCCGGGGCCGGGCCCGACCCGATTCGACCGATACGCAAATGGTGAGTCGCTGTGGGTACCTCAAAACTGCGCTCGCGGTGGGCATGGTTCTGCTTACAGGTCACTGTTCTTCCGAGAAACCGCCTTACGACCCTTCGGAAGCGCTCGAAACCTTCCAAATCGAGGACGGTTTTCAGATCGAACTTTTCGCGTCGGAACCCGATGTGGTCGACCCCATCGCGATGGAGTTCGACGAATCAGGGCGTATCTTTGTCGTGGAAAACTCCGGCTATCCGCTGAATGTGGAGGGCACGGTGGGCTGCGTCAAGCTACTGAGCGATACGGACGGGGACGGGAGGCCCGATCGGACGACTACGTTTGTTGAGGGGCTCACCATGCCGACCGGCGTGATGGCTTGGCAGGGTGGCATCATCGTCACGGATCCGCCTGAGGTGCTCTATTTTGAAGACACCGATGCCGACGGCGTCGCCGACGAACGCCGAGTGCTGCTCGCCGGATTCCCGTTCAATAATCCGCAGCACACGGTGAGCAGCCCCTACTACGGGCTCGACAACTGGATCTACCTTTCGCATGAAGGTTTCAGCCGCTCGACCGTATTCGCCGATAAGTTCGGCGACGCGGGGAGCGAGATTCATTTCCCCGGGCGGCCTGACGGGCCGCGGCTGCCGATCGAACGCCGTAGCCTCCGCTTCCGTCCCGACACGCATGAGGTCGAATACCTGACGAACCCCTCACAGTTCGGCCACGCATTTGACCGTTGGGGGCACTTATTTGTCCACAATAACTCCCGTCACCTGCGGCATGAGGTGATTGCGCCGCGGTATTTGGAGCGCAATCCTCAGCTCCGAGTTCCGCGTCCCTATGAGGAGGTGTCGGATCATGGATCGCCGGCGCCCGTCTATCCAATCACCGTCAAGCCACGTTTTGAATTGCTGTCGGATGCGGGGCAGATGACTTCGGCGTGCGGTCTGACAGTCTACTTGGGCGGCGCGTTTCCGTCGGGATTCGAGGGCGGGTCGTTCGTTGCCGAGCCGGTGCACAATCTGGTTCATCGGGACGTTTGGCGGCAGGACGGCGCGACGTTCAAGGCCGCCCGTGCGCATCCTGAGCGCGAGTTTCTGGCATCGACGGACCGCTGGTTCCGGCCCGTGAACCTGTATGTAGGCCCGGACGGGGCGCTGTATCTACTGGACTACTACCGGGAAGTCATCGAGCACCCCGAGTGGACTTCGGCGGAAACGTATGAGTCACCGCAGCTCTACGACGGTAAGGACCGCGGACGCATCTATCGCATCGTTCCTGAAGGTGGGTTGCCGTTTGCGACGGGTCTCGACCTTCGGGACGCGTCCGACGCTCAGCTTGTCGACAAGCTGTCGGATCCGAATATCTGGTGGCGCCGTACGGCGCAGCGCCTGCTGGTGGAGCGGGGAAGTGCGGGCTCAGTGGAATTGTTGCGGGCCGCAATCGAGGAGCGTCCGACGGTCGAAGCGCGATTGCATGCGCTGTGGACGTTGGATGGTATGGAGCGTCTATCGAGCGAGTTGATCGCGCTGGCGCTCGAAGATCCCGCGCCCGGTGTTCGCGAGAACGCCGTACTTCTTGCCGAGCCGCGATTGCGGGATTATCCGCTGTTTGCTGATCAGTTGTTGGCGATGGGGAACGATCCGGATCCGCGTGTCCGCTTTCAATTGTTGGCGACGTTGGGGCAAGTGGATTCTCCAGCGGTTCGCCGCCACGCCGAGCAGGCTTTCTTCGACGATATCGATGACCCCTGGATGCGGGTTGCGGCGCTGACTCATCGCGCCACGCGCCCGGCGGAATTTCTGCGGGAAGCCGTGCGCCGCGGGGATCTGACACAGACCGAGAGTCTGAACACCCGGGAACTTCTTCAGCAGCTTGCCGCGATGGTGGGTGCGGCCGGCCAAGTGCGTGACATCGAGAACACGATTCGATTGATGGCAACGGGGAGCATTGACAAGATTTGGTGGAGGGCGGAGGTTCTCGATGGATTGGCGAACGGGTTTTCATCAGCGGGAGACCGTTCGCTCGATCTGTCGACGTCGGGTCTTCCGTTACTGGCCCAACTGGCGGCATCCCCGGAGGTCAGCTTGCGAAGACCAGCCATCCGGATACTTGAACGGGTCGAAGTGCCGAAACTCTCGGCCTCTGCTCTTGCCGCCGCGCTCGGCCGGGCCCAAGACGCCGGCCTCGACGCCGAAGCGCGAGCCGATGCGGTCCGCCTGCTCGCACTAGGTGCGGATGCGGATGAGACGCTGTTCAAGCGACTCTTACAGCCTTACGAACCCGCCGCGGTGCAAGCGGCCGCCATTCGCGCGCTTGACCGCATGACTGACCCTGCAGACAACGGCGATTTGGGGCCGTTTCTGCTCGCGAAGTGGCGCGCTTTGCCTACCCAGGCCCGTGGCGCGGCTGGGGATGCCCTAGCTCGCGATGACGAGACCCTCAGCTTGGTTGTCGAAGCCATCGAGAAGCGTGAGATCGAACCTTGGACCGTCGCGGGACGCCTTCGCAGAAACCTGATTATGCACAGCGACGCGCCCTTCCGCGAGCGGGCGCGCGGTCTCATTACACAAGCCCCCGAGGAGCGGCAGAAGGTCGTCGAGCGCTATCGCGCCGCGCTGGATATGGCCGGTGATGTAGAGTCCGGCCGAGAAGTCTTTGAGGAGGTCTGCTCGAAGTGTCACGCAATCGACGGTGTTGGCAAAGAGGTTGGCCCGGACCTCGCGACCGTTCGCACTCGCCCCGCCGAGTTCATCCTCACCGACACCTTGCTCCCCAGTCAATCGATCGAGCCGCAGTATGAGTCGTACATCGTGGAAACGACGGATGGACAAACGCTCGACGGCGTTCTCGGACCACCCAGCCCCGCCACGGTCACGCTTCGCCGCGAGGGCGGGGAAGAGGACGTGATCGAACGGAGCAACATCAAGGCTATGCACTCCGCTCAGCTTTCCGCGATGCCTGAAGACCTCGAAAATCAGGTCAGCGTGGAAGAGATGGCCGACTTGATCCGCTTCATTCAGACCGCGCCGTAGCTACGGGCTTGCGTTGCTGATCTCGATGTGGATGGTCCAATCGAACTTATCGCCGGGTTGGAGGTGGATGAGGCCTTTCTGGGTGACGAGAGAGTTCTGCAACCCGACCCAGGGCTCGGGGCTGAAGAAGCCGCCCGGGGCGTCGCCCCAGAGGTTGTAGAGGATGATGGGTTGAGCCGGAACTTCCGACGCGGTATGGCTCATGCGAATCGTTAGACCGGCCGGATCGGTGAGTTCGATATAGGGTTCGCCGGAGTAACCGGTGAGAGAGACAGCGCCACGGCGTTCGAAGTCGGCCAGCTCGATGCCGTCGGCGTGGGAGCGGGGCCGCGTTTCTCCCGTTGGAACGCCGTAGTTGGTCTTGAGGATTTCTTGGGTTGATGGGGTGACGAGAACAACCTTGCCGGGATCGCCGCCGGCGACCAGGGGCGCCACGAAAGTGATATGGTTGCCGATCGAAAACGGCATCGGCTCTTTGTTCTCTGTGTCGGCGGTCACTTCGTACTCGATTTCGAGCGCTCCATCAGCCAGGACGTAGTCGACCGTGATACGGAAGCGGAAGGGGTACATTTCGCGGGTTGTGGGCGTGTCCTCTAGCGCGAGTTGAGTCTGCGCAAAGTCCGGGGTTGCTCCAGAGCCCTGCACCTCCCACGGCTGGTCCCGCGCGAAGCCGTGGATCGGCATGGGATAGCGCTGTTCGTTCGACTCCCAGGCGCCATCGTGAAAGATCTCGCCGGCTTTGCGTCGTTCTTCGAGGTCGGGCGGGAAGTTGCGGCCGGTAGCGGGCCAGAGCAGCGGAGCCTTGCCGGTCCAGTCATCGCGCGGGCTGTAGTCGCGCCCCAGGTAGAGCAGTTCGGTCCAGTTGTCGCCCGAGCGGAAACGGAGACTGCTGAGTTCGCCGCCGCGGTCCGGGGCGATGGCGGCCTCGACGCCGGACTCACTGTCGCGGAGGACGACGAGTTTGACAGGAACGTCGCCTATCGCTTGGGCCTGGTCCAGTTCATAGCGGCCGGGCTCCACGCAACCGGCTAGGGTTATCAAGGCAAAGACGTCAACAACAATGAGGATGGCTCGCATGGAAACAAGGGGCCGCACCACAGGCGACTCCACAGCACCAGTCACTGAAGGATGCTCCGAGGGGGCTGGTTGGCGTACGCTCGGTTGGCGCGTTTACGCCGCCAACTGTACCAGAAAAACTTACCGCTCAACACGATGACAGGCTTCCGGACGCCGCCTCGAAATGAGATTTGCGCGCAGCCCGTAGCCGGGAGCCGCTACCGCCAAAGCTGAAACATTGTTGCCCTGGGATGTTCCCGTTCAGGGGCTGCGGGCCCTATGCTATACTCACCACATAACCTAACAGAGAGAAAAAGAAGACAAGGAGTCGAGACGGACGTAATGCCCCTAGAGCCACAGGCGAAAAAAGAGATTATCGCCAAGTACCGAACCCACGGCAACGACGTAGGTTCGACCGAAGTGCAGGTGGCGGTCCTGAGCAAACGCGTTCAGGAGCTCACCGAACACCTCAAGGGACACCACAAGGACCACTCCTCGCGGCGAGGTTTGCTGACGATGGTAAGCCGGCGCCGCCGTTTGTTGCGGTATCTCCGCAACACCAGTCCTGAGCGGTATCGGAATCTCATCAAGAGTTTGGGCCTGCGCGGATAAAACGTTCGTCGTGTCCGGGATGAATCCGAACGGACGCAGCTTTCCCTACAAAACGATCAGTGAACGGTCGGTTCGGCGCCGGGTGAATTGACTTGCTGCGTCTAACTGCTTCCACCCTGTCCCAACCTTCGACATGTCGGCCTAAAGCTGGCGAATGGCTTCTGCTTTCCTCCTATTCTGAAGACCAAGAGGAAGCCGGCGTTGCGCCCCAATTCCGAGGCGTGCAGCGAAGCGGCTTACTGTAACCGAAAGACAAAATGAAACAGACTGTAAATATCGAGCTGGGCGAAAGAACGATCGAGCTCGAAACAGGCCGATTGGCCAAACAAGCCGGCGGCGCCGTCATCGTGCGCTGCGGCGATACGGTCGTGCTCGTCACAGCGACAGCCGCCGATAAACCCCGCGAAGGTATTGACTTCTTCCCTCTCACGGTGGACTACCGTGAGTACACTTACGCCGCCGGGCGAATTCCCGGTGGCTACATTAAACGTGAGGGACGCCCGTCAGAGAAGGAAGTTCTGACGAGCCGCCTGATTGACAGGCCGATCCGTCCCTTATTTGCCGACGGATTTCGCAACGAAACGCAGGTGATAGCGTTCGTCCTTTCGGCCGAGTCGGACTTCGATCCGAGCATGTTGGCCCTGGTCGGCGCGTCGGCGGCGCTTTCGATCTCAGACATCCCCTTCCTCTACCCGATCGGCGCGGTGCGTGTTGGCCGCGTGGACGGTAACTGGGTGCTGAACCCGAGCTATCCTCAGCTTGACGAAGGCGATTTGAATATCGTGGTTGCGGGCGCCGAAGAGGGGCTCGTCATGGTCGAATCGAGCGCTTCGGACGCAAGCGAAGCCGATATGGTCGCGGCGATGCGCGTCGGCCACGAAGGCTGCCGCACGATCATCAAGGGGATTCACGAGCTGGTCGAGAAGGCCGGCAAAACGAAGAGAGAGGTTGAGCCGCCGTCCTTCAATGAAGAAGGCTACAACGCGTTCGCTGAAAAGTGGAGCACGGCCCTGACCGAAGCTCAGGATACGAGCAAGGTCGACAAGCTCGAGAGCCAGGCGAGCGTCAGCAGTCTCAAAAAAGAATGCGTGGCTGATGCCGGCGACGATGAGGCAAAGGCGAAAGAAGCCGGCAAGTTCTTCAACAAGCTCAAGGAGTCTCTGTTCCGGCAGTCGATCCTCGAGAACAAACGGCGGCTCGACGGTCGCGCGTTCGATCAGATCCGACAGCTTACTTGTGAAGTGTCGGAACTGCCGCGGACTCACGGCTCAGCGGTCTTCACACGCGGTGAGACACAGGCCCTCGCCACCGTTACCCTCGCGACAAGAGATGAGGGTCAGAGGCAGGAAAGGCTCGAGAACCCCGATACCCAGAAGACCTTCATGGTCCACTACAACTTCCCGCCGTTCAGCGTGGGCGAAGTTTCGTTCCTGCGCGGTGCGGGAAGGCGAGAAATCGGCCACGGCATGCTGGCCGAACGGGCGCTTTCAGCAGTGATTCCCGACGAAGAGACTTTCCCTTATACGATTCGCGTTGTCAGCGACATTCTCGAATCAAACGGGTCGAGCTCGATGGCGACGGTCTGTGGCGGAACCCTTGCCATGATGGATGCCGGTGTGCCGCTGAGGGCGCCGGTGGCCGGCATCGCGATGGGGCTCGTGACAGGCGAAGGCGACGACGTCGCGATTCTCACCGACATCGCCGGCGCCGAGGATCACTACGGAGACATGGACTTCAAAGTGGCCGGCACGCGCGAGGGTATCACGGCGCTGCAGATGGATATCAAGCGGCCGAATGTGAGCCTCGAAGTGCTCGAAACAGCGCTCGAGCAGGCCAAGAAGGCACGGCTCGAGATTCTTGACGCGATGGAGGCGGCGATCCCCGAATCGCGCGCGGACGTTTCACCCTACGCGCCGCGCGTTTACACTCTGACCATACCGACGGGCAAGATCCGCGACGTGATCGGACCCGGCGGCAAGATGATCAAGAGCATCGTTCAAGAGACGGGCGCGAAGATCAACGTTCAAGATGACGGTACCGTGCATGTCGCGTCGAGCGATGAGCAGGCGGCGAACCGGGCGATCCAGATGATCAAGGATTTGACCGCGTCGGCCGAGGTTGATAAGACCTACCTGGGGACCGTGACGCGGATTGTGGACTTCGGCGCGTTTGTCGAGATCTTTCCCGGAACGGAGGGTCTGCTGCACATCAGCGAGATCGCCGAGCAACGGATCGCCAGTGTGTCAGACGAGCTGAAGCAGGGCGATCAGATTCTAGTCAAGTGTCTAGCGCTTGATGGCAATAAAATCAAGCTAAGCCGGAAAGCCGTGCTGCGCGAACAGCGAGATAAGCGCAAGCCGGCTCGGACGAACGAATAGCGGTTACGGGTAACGGTCGCGGGGTGAGGTCGTCCTCACCCCGCGTGACCTGCCCCAGCCGCCTCTATAGGCAGGACCCAAGGAGGTACCTCATGGCGGGGTATCGATCGCGGCGTTTCTTTCTCGGTATGGCTTCGGCGGCCGGTGCTGGCGCCGCCCGCGCGGCGGCAGCGACCTTGGGCGAGCAGCCTGCCGCGCTCGGCGGTAAGCCGGTTCGGAAAAAGTCGTTCACTTCCTGGCCCATTGTCCGCAAGAACGATGAGCGGGCCTGGATGGACGTCCTGCGGAGCATGCGTTGGAACCGCCGCAGAGGCGGGGCGGTCAAGGAGTTCGAAGAGACCTGGGCGCGACGGCTCGGCGCACGTCATTGCCTGGCCACGTCCGGGGGTACAACCGCCCTTTGGGCCGCGATGAACGCGCTCGACATCGGGCCGAAGGACGAAGTTCTCGTTCCCCCCTACACGTTCATCGCGACGGTGAACGTCGTCTTGCTGCAACACGCCCTTCCTGTGTTCGTCGACACCGACCGCGAAACGTTTCAGATCGACGCCAAGAAGATCGAAGAGCGTATTACGCCGCGTACGCGCTGCATTCTGCCCGTCCATCTGGGTGGCGCGTCGGCGGACATGGATATGATCCTGACGCTAGCCAAGAAACACGGGCTGCCGGTCGTCGAGGACGCCTGCCAGTCGCATCTCGCCGAGTGGCGCAAACAGCCGGTTTCGACTCTGGGCGACGCGGGCTGCTTCAGTTTTCAAGCTTCAAAGAATCTCAACTGCGGCGAAGGCGGCGCACTCATTACCAACAACGATGAGTTGTTGGCGAAGGCCGAGCGCTTCCATTCGAACGGCGGGTCGGTGGGGAAATCGAAGTTTCCGATTCCACATCGCACGAACGGCTGTAATCTTCGCATGACTGAGTTTCAGGGTGCGTTGCTGGCATCCCAATTCGACCGGCTGGAAGATCAGGCGAGCGCCCGTGAAAACAATGCGGGCTACCTGACCAGCATGCTCAACGATATCGAAGGGATCGAGCCGGCGCGCATGTACGAGGGCTGTACGCGTAATGCCTACCACCTCTATATGTTTCGCTACGACCCGAATTCTTTCGCGGGATTGTCGCGGGAAGGGTTCATAGGTGCACTACGAGCCGAGGGCGTCCATTGCTCGGCCGGTTACAGCCCGTTGAACAGGGACAAGTTTCTCGACCACACCCTGCAGTCACGGGCTTTCCGCGCGATTTATAGCGAGAAGGAAATCAGCGACTGGCACGAGCGCAATCACACGCCCGAGAATGACCGCCTCTGCGAAGAAGCGGTCTGGTTCACACAGGGGATGCTGCTTGGTTCCCGCGGAGACATGGAGCAGATCGCCGAGGCGGTCCGAAAGATTCAGCGTTTCGGCTCGCAAATCAGCAAAGCCGCCGCCGGGTAGCGCCTGCTCATGAAGGCAAGGGATCAAGGGCTTCCCAGGTATCTTTCCCGACGATGCCGTCAGCGCCGAGCCCGCGCGAGCGCTGAAAGGCCTTGACGGCGTCATCCGTCTTATTGCCGAAATCGCCGTCAATGGCGCCGGGCGAAAAGCCCCTGGCCGCCAGCGCACGCTGCAAGATCTCGACCGTCTCGCCATCGTCGCCCTTGCGGAGCAGCGGTTGCGGCTCAACCCCGCGCAATGCGGCGAGCGCTCGCGCCGTGCGATTGCGCCGATCGGCGAGCCCATTTAGTTCCATCACCAGGTCTAAACCCACCGCCTTTCAGGCGGTCAGCTTCAAGCGGGTCTGGATGACAATAGGAGGATGGGCGAATATCGGCGAGGGGCGCACGCGGTCTACGACATCAAATATCACCTGGTCTGGATCACGAAATATCGCTACAAGGTGTTGCGGGGCAGGGTGGCGGAGCGGACACGGGACCTGATCCGACAGAGCTGCCAAGCGCGAGACGTCGTGGTGATTCGGGGTGCGGTGTCGCCGGATCATGTGCATGTCTTGGTATCGGCACCGCCGCAGCTTGCACCGTCGAAGCTGGTGCAGTATGTAAAAGGCAGGTCGTCACGACGGCTGCAAGATGAGTTTGGGGAATTGCGGAAGCGATACTGGGGGCAACACCTGTGGGCGCGCGGATATTTCTGCGCGACGGTGGGCGCGGTGGACGAGGAAACGATCAAGAAGTACATCGAGAGCCAGCAATGGGACGAGGATGAGGAGGGATTCAAGATCACAGCGCCCACCAAGCCTTGAGCCGGCTCTGAGCCGGGGCTTCTTCAGGCGGCTTCAGCCGCAAGCCGACTTTCAGTCGTAAATGAACCCACCGCCTTTCAGGCGGTGGTTGTTTAGCCCACCGTTCACGATTCGTGTGACGGCCTCGACGTTGTTCTCGTCGGCCCACTGGAAAGCGGTCTTGCCGCCCCGCTTGCGGTTCGCGAGATAGGTTGCGGCGATCAGCCAGGCGGTGCTGGGCTCGGCGGCTTTTTCCGGGTCGGCTTCCAGGTCGACTCCGATGCGGCGGCCGGCGATGCGGTAGTTCGCGCGACCAGTCAACTGCAGATAGCCGCGCCCGCGAAACCGGAAGCCGTCGCCTGACTGCCGGGATCGATTGCCGTTGCGGTTGGCATAGACGTGGTTGGCCAGCTTCTCCGGGTTGCGTAGGTGCCGGGCAGCGTGGGCCTCATCCCTGAAATGCCTGCCGAAGATCTGCATCAGCCGGCCGGTTGAGGTGTAGAACAGCGATTCAACAACACGAGTGAAACGGAGCGATTCATGGGCGCACTGCCCGATCATATGCGCGGCGCGGCGTTCGTTGTCGAGCGACCCAAACTCGGCAATCTCACTCTCGACAAGCCGCAGCCCTTCGACGGCCGCGAGAGGCGCGTCAGCAGCCGCGGCTCGAATTGCGGATCTCAAATCCATGGTGTGCCCTCCATTGCGGCTTGGCGATCGCCATTGGCGGTGGCCAAGCATTCAGCCCGGCGAGGAGAATAGCACAGTTCGAGGGTTAGCGGCCGCCGACAAATCCGAGCTTGGGATATGATCTGTCGCTCCGCTGATAGCCGCCCCAGCCCGTTTTGAGCCCGCTTGCTGAGAATTGTTTCAAGAAGCTGCCCCGGGTTTCGTTTTCGCTACACTCGAACCATCCCGGGAGCACACAGCATGGACGACGATCGACGGCGGATTCTAACCCTCGCGGGAAACACACTCCTCGCCGCATCGGCGGCTTTGTCTCTCCAAGGAGGTCCCATGCCCGCGGCGTCGAAGAATAGTTGGAAGACTGTGCTGGTGCTCAACGCGAAGCGCGAGCCCGAATCGGGTAGCGCCGACGAACTCGCCGCCGCGATCGGACGGGGCGCGGATCTGCGGATCTACACCGAGTTTCGCCACAACGAGCACATCGATACGAAGTCGGATAACCCCGAACTCATACAGGAAGTAGCCGATTTTCGAGTCACGTATTTGTTGGACAAGCGCTGGGCGGCGGGGATCATGAGCCTCCGCCAACCTGTCGATCTGCCCAACGGCTTTGGCCCGCGTCCGTCGATGTCATTCTTCCTGTACAACCAGAATGGGCAACAAGCCATTGCGCGGCCGCATCTCGATGGCGTGCCGGCTACCGGAGAGCGGGGCCCTTCGCCGGTCGACGACCACAGCGAAATGCCCAAGTATCACCAGCACGACAGTTGGGACGCCGCCACGAACGCCCCGAGCAGCAACTTCAGCTACGACTTCAATACGTACCGGTTTTGCGTCTCCGACGACTGGGAAGAGGTTCTCAGCCACACCGCCGAGGGCGAGGTCGTTTCCGGGTCAGTGGATGCTCTGGCCGAGCAATTCGCCGCCGGCCGGGAGTTCAAAGTGGGTATTCGAGGGCTCAGCGCTGATTTGGCCGAGGATCCCGCGGACGTTCCGGCCCACGAAGTTTTCGCGCATATCGGCCCCGGCTACTATTACACCCGGCGCAAGTTGTTTATTGCCGAAACGCATCCGCTGGTTCGCGTACGCCCCGCGATCCCCTTGGCATACAGCAGCGGCGGCTGGGATTTCGGTTGGTTGATGCCGCGCACGGACGGCTTTGTCGCCCGCCGGCTCATTGACCCTTATACCCTCAAGTTCCACAAGAGCGAGTCGCGATACGCTATGCGGTGGTTCGTCAGATAAAACCCGCTTTCGACCGGAACAACCATCAGCGTGCCATCGTCGACGCAGGACAACTCCTTGCCGGCCCGGGTCCAACGCGGTTGCCGGCCACCGTTATTGGAGACGGTCGTGCGGCGGCCGGCTCCCTTCGGGAAAAGCAGCACATAGACTTCGTCCCTGCCGGACTCGCTGGACGAGCAGGCTTCAAACCGGCCGTCGGGCGAGAGCTCGGGCCCCGGTGCAATACTTCCGCCCGTCCTAACCAGATATCATATCGCCATGGGTGTAGTAACCGGCGCGGCAGGAAGACTAGCAAACCCGTCGGAAGCTCGCTGCGACGCTTTTATTACTTAGCCGGAGCTATCGCTGGGATTGCGGGCTGCACACACGGATGTTGGCAGGCTACTGCGAGAGGCCGAATGACACTTGGGACGGCACCGCCTTGGTTTGGCCGTCCCGGATGCCGGCGTTAGCAGCACGGCTGTGAGTGCACCTAGATAGCATGTACCGCCGACCATCATCGTCAGCCCAAGCCCAATATGGATGGCAAGGAAAATCGCCCCGACCGAGCCGAGCACACTCGCCGCGGCGTTGACTGCCCAAGCCCAGCAGACGGCCTGAGGGTACCGCTTCTCAAGTCGCGCCAAGCCTGATGGGAAGGGCATACCCATCAAGAATCCGATAGGAGCCAATAGCAGGACTACCACCGAGAGCTTGGCCTCGAGCGGGAGCGACAACGACTTGTCGAGCACGTCCGGGGTGACAACGATCAGTATCGAAGCTAGGGCCGCTACCGAGAACAGGAGGATCATCAAGCGACGGTCCTTCCCGCCGACCACCCGGCGGCTCGTGTAGCTACCCGCGCCGCTCGAAAGCAACAGCGAGAAGATCACGACGGTCAGAGCGTATGTCGGCTGTCCCAGATACAGAGCGATCCTTTGCACGAATGCAATTTCCACGAGAATGAAGCCCATCCCGATCGATAGAAAGTAGAACAGATGGAACCATAGCGGGCGCTCGCGCGGGATCTGTTGCTTGAGAAGCAGTACGGGCATTACCAAGATTACCGCCATGCCCAGAACGGACAGACCCAGGGAAACGAAGAGCAGCATTACGCCCAGATTGATCTTCGCGTCGGCGTCGGCGCGCGGCCGGATCGTTTCCCAGATATGGCTGCCCCGCCAGGTGTAGAAGAAGAACGGACGATCGTCGCTGACGGGTGAAATGTCGTAGGGATAACTGGAAGCAAAGGCGATCGGATCCTTGCTGCGAAGCAACTCGGTGAATACGTTAGCCGGGGCATCATCAGGCGTGTAGATAGTGGTGAGGCCATACTGCTCGATGGCTCGACGAGCGTCCGCAAGTTCCCCTTTTGTGAAGGGGTTGCGCTTGATGAGAATGGTATCCTTCGCGCCCCATCCGCTGAGAGCCTCGACGTCTTCTCGAGCGATCACGAAGTACTGGTGTGGCTCATTGGCGCCCATCTGTCGCAGCGCGGCAAGTCCCAGCGAGACTACGCGCAACGACTCACGTGGTTGTTCGAACTCCCAACGCGTGACGGCCAAGACACCGTCGGGGCTGAGGTGTTCCAGGTAGTCTCGAAAGGCTTCCTCGGTGTAGAGGTGGTTTTCGGCTAGAGCAAAAGCGCCACTGGCGGTTGACGCCCAGCTATCGACCAGGGTCATCTGAATCACGTCGAACGACTCGTCGACTCGCCGGATGTAGCTGCGCCCGTCCTCAATGGCGACATGTACTTCGGGACGCAAGTAGAGGCCCGTGCTCGCCTGCGCGTAGCGCTCCATCATTACATCGCGGACGATGATCGGATTAATCTCAACGGCCGTAATGTCGCTGCTGCCGGTGACCAGTGCGCGGCAAACATCGGGTCCTCCGCCCGCTCCGATGATCAGCGCCCTGCCGCCCGGGCGAACGCGGTAGGGCAAGGCGGGGCCGGTCGAGAGAAGCTGCTGCCGCTCTTCGGCGGACATCGTCGCCGGATCGCATTGGGCGATATCGCTGGACGCATCAAAATCGATCGCAATTCTGGGCTTACCTGTCTCGTTTGCAATACCAACGCTGATGCGTGAGAACGAGTTCCACTGAACGTACTCTTCACCCTGGATTCGCCCACCTTTCGCGTAGCGGACATCGATCATGTTGCTATCACGGTTTGCGATCACGAGCAGCACCAGTACCGTGGCCAAGCCGATCGAGATCATCACGCGGCGACCCGAGGCGGGCGCCAGGCTGTGCCACAATGCACCTGCCAGGGCGAAGAAAGCACCTGCCATTATCACCGTTCCGGGGCCGCCCACCCAGTCAAGAAGTGGTACGAGCAACAGGCAGCCGATCGCCGCGCCGATTAGGTCGTAGAAATAGACCCGAGAAACATCCTTGACCGTTTTCGCAATCGCCAGCGATACGACAACTCCCGCGATTAGAAACGGCAGGGCGCATACGATATATACGACCACCAATTGCAGGGCATTCAGCCAAGTGACCTCCAGGTAAAGCGGACGGTCGATTACGAGCAGCAATGTCACGACCACGAGGAGAGCGTTCTTACTGAGTCCCGCATAATATAGGGTAACCTTTTGTAATGGAGCGACGTCTTTTGGATATGGGTTTTCCAAAAGGCGTGAAGCGAGACTTTGCGGCGCTGGAGAAGCGGCGCATTGAGGCGGTGCGGCTGGTCGTGAAAGAAGGACTGAGCCAAGCCGAGGCGGCGCGTAGAGTCCAAGCCGCCCAACAAAGCGTCAGCGGCTGGGTACAGCGTTACCGCGAAGACGGCCGCGCCGGGTTGGCCAAAGCCGGCCGCGCCGGCCGCAAGCCGTTGCTGAGCACCGCGCAGCTCGCCGAGCTGGAAGGGCTGCTGCTCGAAGGACCCGAAGCGCACGGCTTCCCGACGCCGCTGTGGAGCTGTCCGCGGGTGGCGCGGTTGATCCGCGACCGTTTCGGGGTGCGCTACCACGAAGGCCACGTCTGGAAGCTGCTGCGGGCACTCCACTGGAGCCCGCAACGGCCGGTCGGCAAGGCCCGCGAGCGCAACGAGGAAGCGATTCCGCGCCTGGAAGAAACAGACCTGGCCCGCCATTAAAAAAAAGCCCAAAAACAGGGCCGCACGATCGTCTTCATCGACGAAAGCGGACTGAGCCAGAAGCCACATCGCTGCCGTACTTGGGCGCCGCGCGGGCAGACGCCCGTACTGCAGTTCAACTTCAACTGGAAGAAGCTCTCGGCGGCGGCCGGAATCACTTTCCACAACTTCTATTTCCGTCTCTATCCCGACGCCATCCGCGGTCCCGAGGTGATCGATTTCCTCAAGGCGCTGCTGCGCCACATACAACGTCCGTTGCTGATCGTGTGGGATCGCTTGCCGGCGCATCGCAGCGCGTTGGTGCGCGAGTTCATCGCGTTGTCGCAGGGCCACATCGAGACCGAGTACTTGCCGGGCTACGCCCCGGAGCTGAATCCGGTGGAATACATCTGGGCCTACTGGAAGCAGCACGAGTTGCCCAACGTCTGCCCCAACGACTACTGGGAGCTCGACGAGCGGGCACGCACGACCTTGCGCCGCATGCGCCGCAAACGGCGCTTGATCGCCGCCTTTTGGAAGCAATCTTCTTTGTCGTTCGATTAACTGAATATTATGCGGGACTCAGTAGTACAGAATCGGCCCAGTTGGGACCAAGTCGATTCCTTGTCTTTCACCGCGGGCATGTAGTAGGCCGCTATACCCCCTACTCCCAGGCCGAACAATGCGACCGAAATGGCAACAAAGGCAAAGTGGTAGAACAGCACCACTGAGAAGATCCGTGTGAGCGATAGTTCCAGTAACAAAGTGGCGAGTGTGCAAAGGGCTACCGCCAGACAAAGGCGAAGCGGGACAACGGAGGTTTGCTCTCTCATGGTGGTTTGATGCTATAGCGAAAGAGAAGGGGCTACCGCCGGAGCGTCTCAGAACCTCAGCGCGACGGTGCGTTCGAGCCTTGCAAGACCCGGCACAGAGCGATAGCTTACCGACCCAGCTCGGCCTGCCAATTCAGTACCACGGTCACGGGCACCCGCCCGGACTCCCCGGCCGCTACATCGATCAGGAACCGCCGGCCGTCATTAGACACGTCGTAGTGATAGAAAATGTCAGGCCTGAGATCGTTGAACTCAGGTACGTCGAACAACGCCGAAGGTACTCCCGGCCGAAAAGTCTCCTGAGCTTCCACCTCTACGACCATCATCCGACGATCGGCGCTCAAATAGAACAGCTCCTTGCCGTCCGCACTCCAACGGGGCTGCAACCCTCCGCCCGTCGATATCTGCCATTTGCTCCCGTCAGCCGGGTACGGCTGGACGTAGATTTCGCTTTGACCCGACTCATCTGACACATAGGTAACCCATCGGTCATCGGGCGAAAACTGACCCGTTGATTCGGCAAACTTCGTTTGAATATACGGGACGGGCTCTCTGTTGCCCTCCAGCGGCAGGACCCATAGGTCCCACCTCGTGTCGGGACTCTGCTCCCTGAAAAGAAGCAAGCTTCCATCACGGGACCAATCGAGTGGCCCCTTGACGTTGGCTGTTTTGAGCAGAAGCTCCGGCTGACCCGCGCCGCTCGTTGCCTTCACGTAAAGATCGGCAGAGCCACCGCCTCGGGTGGAACTGAAAGCTAAGCGTGCGCCGTCTGGCGACCACGCGTGCGTCCATTCCGATGCCGGATCGAACGTGAATCTCGACATGACCTCGCGGTCCAAATCGTGAATCCAGATGTCGGTTCGAGCGGCCTCCGCAAAAAGCGAGACAGCAACTCTGTCACTATCAGGGGAAAGGCTGATGGCGCCATGCGCCGCCGGCTCGCCGACCGAGCCGAGCCGTCTACCCTGCCGGTCAAACCACACCAGTTGGTGCGAGACCCCGCCCCTTCCGCCGTATGCAAGCAGCCCGGTTTGCGAAACCGAGAAATCACTAGGATTGGCTCCCGCGTTGGCCCTCACACCTTCCGCGATGGGAAAGGGCTGGCCGTCCAACTCCAGGCGCCTCGGATCAAACTCCTGTGCCATCAGACTGTAGTCCCGTGCGAATAGCAGATACCCCTTGGAGTGCCCTGGTGAAGGGGGTGCGTAGCGGACGGTTGTGTGGTCCCGCAGAAGTGGTACGTTCCTCTTGGATCCAGGCTCCTGGGTAGACCGATCATCCAGGCTGGCTACGTAAACCTCTCGGGACCCAATCAAGCCTGCCGCGTACAAGAAATGCGTGCCATCCGGAAGGAAATGCGGATACCGGTGTGACACCCCCTGACCGGACTCGGCGTCGCCTAGGGTTGTGACAGGTATCGGCTCCCCGCCGGCATCTGAGACACGCTGAAGAGGGCCCGTCGCGCGAGGCGCGAAAACGATAACTCCCTTACTTCCGTCCGGTCCTTGAGCCCACGTACCGCCCCGGGGGCTTGGAGCGTCGCACAGGATTTGAGGTGCACCTCCAGTGATATCGATCTTCTTGAGCTTGTTGTTGGCAAAGAACCCGAGAAAACGGCTATCAGGCGACCAGAAGGGATGGACCACGCCTTCCGTTCCCGCCAAAGGCCGCGCTTCAAGGGAGTCCATCGCACGCACCCACAGGAGCTGAGCACCAGGCCCTGAACTCCCAATGAAAGCCAGCTTCCGCCCATCGGGGGAAATTTCTGCTGCGTGTGACCGGAAGCGGACCCCGTCGGGGGCTTGGATAGAAAAACGCGTAGCTTCAAGCGGAGGGCCGGATTCAGTGAAGTGAATGAACGCGACGGAGAGGGCGGCTACCGCCGCCAACGCGGCTACACCCCAGGAGACGCGCGCGTCGCGGGTTCGGTTATTCGCCGGAGCTGTTTGATCGGCCACGCCTGGATGCACGGTGGTGCGACCGTGGGCTGTTGCCCCTCCTCCAGCAACAGCACCCGTCACGCTCAGCGCCCGCGAACGCCCCAAGAAGAGTTTCTGAGCCAAGGTTCGAAGATCAACAATCAGATCCGCGGCGTTTTGATAGCGGCTGCTGCCATCTTTGGCCAGGCACTTGTCGACCAGCAGCTCGAGTTCTATCGGCAGGCCTGTCCGCAACCCTGTCAGGGGCTCCGGTTCCTGGTGGACGATCTCATAAAGCAGAGCTTGGTCATACTCACCCTTGAAGGGCCGCGCGCCTGTCACCATCTCGTAGAGCACGATGCCTAGCGCCCAGATGTCGGAACGGCTATCCACCTCCATGCCCTGGGCCTGCTCGGGCGACATATAGGCGACCGTGCCCATGGTTTGGTCGGCCCTTGTGAGACGAGACGCTTCCGTCAACCGCGCCAATCCAAAATCCATGATCGTGGCGTGGCCTTTGGCATCGACCATGACATTCGCGGGTTTGATGTCGCGGTGGACAACGCCCTTCGCATGCGCCGCTTCCAGGCCCTCGGCGATTTGTCGGCCAATATCCAGAGCCTCTTTCAAAGACAACGGCCCTCGCTCGATGCGGGCTTCGAGCGGCTCCCCTTCGAGGAAGGCCATCGAGAGGAACGTTCTGCCCTCGGCCTCGTCGATCTCGTGGACGGGACAGATATTGGGGTGATGCAGTCCCGCCGCTGCCTTGGCCTCGCGCAGGAAGCGGGCCTTGGCTTCTTCGTCGTTGAGTAGATGCCCAGCCAGGAACTTGAGCGCGACGGTGCGTTCGAGTTTGGTGTCCTGGGCCTTGTAGACGACACCCATGCCGCCCTCACCGAGTTTCTCGGTGATGCGGTAGTGCGAGATTGTGGCGCCTATCACGTGCTGATGATGACCCTAGCGGATTGTACGCCCCGTAAATGGCGAGAGCAAACGAGGTTTCCAACAGGCAATCTTTCGTGCCCGCCATCTCTCGCTCGGCTCGGCGTCCAAACCGCCCACAACCAGCGAGGTTCACTGCCGACGTTGTGCTATCTTGGCCTTTCGGCTCAGGCGAACGCGCCTCGGGATAGGCGGTCTTAAGGGGACGAAACGTTGGAGAAGCGAGCACATTGGGGTTCAAAGATGGGCTTTGTCCTGGCGGCGGCGGGTTCGGCCGTCGGGCTGGGGAACATTTGGAAGTTCCCTTATATCACGGGTGAGAACGGCGGCGGCGCATTCGTTTTGGTTTACCTGCTTTGTGTGAGCTTGGTCGGACTGCCTGTGATGGTGGCGGAGATTCTTATCGGCCGCTCGACGCAGAGTTCGCCGGTTCGCGCCTTCCGCATCCTCGCCGGCGAACGCAGTTCCTGGCTTTCGATGGGCTGGCTGGGCGTAGCCTCGGCGTTCGTCATTCTCTCGTACTACAGCATTGTGGCCGGCTGGTCGTTGCACTTCACATACTTGTCGCTGACGGGCAACTTGGTCAATCTCGATCCGGCGGAGTTTGAGCCGTTGTTCGGAAGTGTTTACTCCTCATCCGGCCTGAATCTGGGGTGGCACGCCATCTTCATCGGGCTGACGATGTCCGTTGTGTTGGGGGGCGTCTCGAAAGGCGTTGAGCGCTGGTCGCGCATCCTGATGCCTGGGTTATTCGTCATGATGATCATCCTGCTGATCAAAGGCTTCACTCTGGACGGATTTGACCGAGCGGTGGACTTCATGTTCGGTTTCCGCACGGACAAGTTGACAGCCGCCGGCGCGTTGGAAGCGCTCGGGCATGCCTTTTTCAGTCTGAGCCTGGGGATGGGCGCGATGCTGACGTACGGCAGCTATCTCCGTAAGAGCGACGACATCATGGGCGCATCGATCACGATTACCGTGCTCGATACGGGGATCGCGATTGCGGCGTCGATGATACTGTTTCCGATCCTATTCACCCAGAACATGGAGGCGGCACAGGGCCCGGGCCTGGTTTTCATCAGTATCCCGATGGCGTTTGCTCAGATGACCGGAGGCGCTTACCTGGCGCCGATCTTCTTCGGCCTGCTGGTATTCGCTGCGCTGACAAGCGCCATCTCGATGCTGGAAGTAACGACATCTTCATTCATCGACGGCATGGGCTGGACGCGCAAGAAGGCGACGCTGCTTGCAGGGGGCTCGATCTTCCTGGTCGGCATCCCCTCGGCGCTGAGCGGCGGCACGGCTCTGTTCGGGGCAAATATGGAAGCCCTCGTGGGCAAGAACTGGTTCGATTCCTTTGACTATCTGGCGACCAACTGGATGCTGCCGCTCGGTGGACTGGGCATCGCTGTCTATACGGCGTGGCGCATGGATGAAGCCCTCCGCCACGACCACTTTCTTGCCGGAACCAAGCTTCGATACTTCTACAAAGCCTGGTTGTTGCTGTTGAAGTTTCTTGTGCCGGTGGCGATCGTTCTTGTCTTTCTGCACGCGGTCGGAGTGGTCTGAGCCGGCACTCGTGCGACGGTCAAGCAGTTAGCCCCGGCTAGCGCATGTTCTTCGAAGGCGCCGACATCGTGATCACCGAGCCGATGACGATGGTCACCGACTACATCCTCGCAATGCAGGCGGGGCTCCACGGCCGGGCGCTTCAGCGCAAAGCCCGAGAGCATCCCTCGGGGCAGGTCCGTAAGTGGATCAAGGGGTTCTACGCCGCCGGGGCCGGTGCGCTCGCGGGAGGCACGTTGCACGGCTTTCAACTGACGATGAACCGATCCGCACTTATCTTTCTTCTTTTGGTGACGGTGATCGGCGTCGTCGCGGCAGGTTTTTCCTTACTCGAAGCGGGAATCGAGTCCGCGAGGCATCCCGAGACGCACGATCCACGCCGCCTCGTATCAGGGGCGCGATGGTTAAAGACGATAGCGGTAGCGGCGGGCATGGGGGGGCTTATTGTTGTTGTCGGACCCTCGCTCCACGAGCACTTCAATCAGAACGATTTGGCGCACATCGTCTTGATGTTCGGACTTTACAGCGCTTACTGCGCCGTCACACTTCGCCACAACTTCAGCGCCTGACTCGGGGCGCTGACGGATCCGATAGGGACTGGCGAACCCGGTAGAATGAAAATTCCTCTCGTCTTGCCGTCGATGCCGCAGTCCCCTCCCCAACCAAGCGAATCCGTGGACGTAGCAGTGATCGGCGCCGGCCCGACTGGGCTTTCCTGCGCGATCGAACTGAAGCGCCGTGGCGTGGGCGCTGTCGTGTTCGACAAAGGGTGCGTCGTCAACTCTCTCTACCACTACCCGACGCAGATGACGTTCTTCACGACGCCAGAGCTGCTTGAGATCGGCGATCTACCGATGACTGCCGTCCGCGAAAAACCGACCCGCGCCGAGGCGCTGAAGTACTACCGCCGCGCCGCCGAACACTACGAACTCGACATCCGCCAGTACGAGTGTGTTGACGACGTACAGGGCGACGACAGGGAATTCTCGGTTCTCTCAACGGATCGCAAAAGTGAAGCCCGCCGCTACCAGGCGCGGAAGATTATCATCGCCACCGGCTACTACGACATCCCCGTGATGATGAACGTGCCGGGCGAGGAACTGCCGAAGGTACTCCACTATTACAAAGAGCCGCACCCCTTCTACAATTGCGATGTCGCCATCATCGGCGCGAAGAATTCAGCGGCGATCACGGCCCTCGAAGTCTACCGCGCCGGTGGACGCGTCACACTCATCTACCGCGATGCGGAGTTGAGCAGCAGGATCAAGTACTGGATTCTGCCCGACATCACGAACCGCATCAAGAATAGTGAGATCGCAGCCTACCCGGCATCGAGCGTTCTCGACATCACCATAGACACCATTCGCATTGCGACCCCCGATGGCGAAAAGACATTGAAGAATGACTTCGTGCTTGCGATGACCGGCTACTCGCCGGACCTGGAGTTCCTGAAGCGGGTCGGCATCACGCTCGAAACCGAAACACAGAAACCGCGCACGAACGCCGACACGCTTGAAAGCGAACGTCCCGGCGTGTACCTGGCGGGTGTGATCGTCGCGGGCATGCACACCAACGAGATCTTCATCGAGAACGGACGCTTTCACGGAATCGCCATCGCCGACGACATCGCCGGTCGCTTGGCACAGGCATAGGATTAAGTATCGAGACCCAGCAGAATGCGCATCGGCATCACGTGCTATCCCACCTACGGCGGCAGCGGGATCGTGGCTACCGAACTCGGCATCGAGCTCGCTGAGAGGGGTCATGAAATACACTTCATCACGTACGCGAACCCGATCCGCCTGAGTTCCGAGTCTCCTCGCCTCCATTACCACGAGGTGGAGGTGACCAATTATCCGCTGTTTCAGTACCCGCCGTACGCCTTGGCGCTCGCTTCGCGGATGGTTGAGGTGGCTGAGTCGGCGAAGCTCGACTTACTGCACGTTCACTATGCGATTCCGCACTCCATCAGCGCCCTGCTGGCGAGCCAGATGCTGGAGGGGCGCCTGCCGTTCATCACGACTCTCCACGGAACGGACGTGACACTTGTCGGCAACGACCCGTCGTACTTCCCCATCACGTCGTTCGCAATCGAACGCAGCCCTGGTGTGACGACCATCAGCGAGTACCTGCGAAAACGTACCGTCGATGTTTTCGGCGTGAAGAATCCGATCCGCGTCATTCCGAACTTCGTGAACTGCGATCTGTATCAGGTAGTCGAGGATGCCGCGTTGAGGGCCGCGTATGCGCAGCCGGAAGAGAAGATCCTGATGCATCTGTCGAACCTTCGGGCGGTGAAGCGCCCGCTGGATTGCGTTCGGATACTAGCGCGCCTTGTTCAACACATGCCGGCGCGTCTGCTGATCGTTGGCGAGGGGCCTGAGCGAGGCGCGGCGGAATCTCTAGCCCGCGAACTCGGCGTGGAAGACAAGGTAGAGTTTCTTGGAAAACAACTTCAGGTCGCGCCGCTGCTGGCGCTGGCGGACGTCTTTCTTTTGCCCAGTGAGCAGGAGGGCTTTGGTTTGGCGGCCTTGGAGGCGATGGCTTGCGGCGTCCCCGCGGTAGCCTCGAATGTTGGGGGCGTACCGGAACTGATCACTCATTTGAGTGACGGCATGCTGTGCCCGGTCGGTGACATCGACGCTATGGCCCAGGCCTGCCGTGATCTGCTCTCTGATCCTGAGCGGTACGAAGCCGTCTCGGGAGCGGCTCGAAAGACGGCGCTGACCCGTTTCTGTGCCACTAAGATTATTCCGCGCTACGAGGAATACTATCGAGAGGTCTGCGACGGCGCGGCAGCATAGGCCGGTCGGGAAGCGTTTCAGCGGGCGACCATAACGCGATTCAGATCGTTTGCTATATGTTTGCCAAATCGAGCACCTACGGCCTCGCTTAGTCAGCGGTGGCCCCCGCGCATTTTTGGGGGTTAGGGGGTGCTGATTCTAAAGGGGGAAGTGGTGAGACGGGCGGGGCTCGAACCCGCGGCCCACGGCTTAAAAGGCCGTTGCTCTACCAACTGAGCTACCGTCCCGGTGGGGGAAACGTCTCGGAAGGAACTGGAACTGATTATAGCCGATTGCCCCTGGCGCTCCTGGTTCGGGACAATGGGTCGGTGGACTCGCCGAAGCTTCGCGTACTGCTTTCGGCCGAACAGATTCGGTCGCGCGTGACCGAATTGGGGGCGGCGATCGATACCGACTATCCCGAGACGGAGCGGGGGCCACGGCTGCATCTGGTGGTGGCGCTCAAAGGGGCTTGCTTCTTTGCCTCGGACTTGGCGCGCGCGATTCGGCGCGATGTTTCGATTGATTTCATCGGCGCGAGCAGCTATGGCGCCGCCACGGAAACGTCGGGGCGGATACGGATCACGAAGCATCTCGACGACGACATTGCCGGACTCGATGTCTTGCTCGTCGAGGACATTGTCGATACAGGCCTGACGGCGAAGTTCATCGAGCGCCTGCTGCTCAAGCGAGCGCCCCGCTCGTTACGAATCGTGACACTGCTTGACAAGTCGAGCCGGCGGATTGAACCGGTGAAGCTCAGTTACGTGGGATTTGAGGTCCTTGACGAGTTCGTGGTCGGCTACGGGCTGGACTTCGACGGGCGCTACCGGAATCTGCCGGATATTCGGGTGCTGGAAGGTGCGGACACACGCCGCCCACGCTCACTCGACTAGAAGAACCGAACCATATATGTGAAGCGAACGCCGCGGCCGATCTCGGGCGCCAGGTCTTTGATGAACGAGGCATGGTTGCGGTAGAGCCGGTCGCCGACATTGAAGAGATTCACGGCGAACTGATGCGCCGCATGCGCGCGTGCGAGCGTGTAGGAAGCCTTGAGATCCACTACTGTGTAACCCGGCGTTTCGGTCTCCGCTGTAAATGTTTGATGCTGGCGGCTTGCCACGATCAACCGCGGCGCCAGCCGGAAGCCGGAGCCCGAAAGTTCAAGGCCGACCTTGCCGCGGAGCGGAGGAATGCGCGGAAGCGGCGTGCCGACGTTGGTGTCCTGAGCATCGACGAAGTCGGCGCCCAGATTGATCCGTAGGTTGGTGTGAAGTCCGATGTCGAGCAGGGCTTCGCCGCCCGCGAACCGGGCGTCCCGCTGCGTGAACTCGATGACCTGGAGTCCGCTCTCCACGACGCCGGTCGCGAACGGGAAAACGAAGTCGCTGAAGTGGTAATAGAAGAGGTTGAACTCGCCCTTGACGCGTCGGTGCTGATGCCGCAGCGATAGCTCGACGCCTTCTCCGGTTTCCGCACCGAGGCTGGGATCACCGATCTCAAACGCCAGGTTCCCGAGGTGGGGGCCGAAATTGTAGAGTTCTTCGAGGGCGGGCGCGCGATAGGAGTGCGCGTAGGTCATGACCAACGCTCCGCCTTTCCAGGTATCGGCATGCAGGCCGGCGGAGGCGGAAACGCCCGTGAATGAGCGTTCGACGGCATCCGCGATGACCCCGCCCGCCGTTGTGCGTTGTGCGAACCCCGGGGTATAGCTTTGCCTCTCGATCCGTCCGCCGAACTGGAGTTTGACGCTCTCGTACTCGAGTTCCTCGAGCCCAAAGACAGCGAAGGCTGTTTGGTCGACCGGAGGCGAAAGAGCTTCTTCGCCCGTCACGGTGTAGGCGCGGCCCAAACCCCAGAAACCGAAGCGTCCGCCCAACGACCCTGACTTTCGCTGCTCGAAGACGCCGCGATAGACGAACTGATCGTTGGTGAAAGCCGTACCGATGGCTTGGCTGCCGTCCGCGAAGAACTCGACTTCATCGTGCTGCCAGTCGGTGTAGTTGAGCTTGAGGGCGAAACTTGCGATCGCCGGGCCGAGGTTGTTCAAGCCCCAGTTGAAGCGGTAGTTTTGACGCTGGGAGGCGAGCGCGATGCGTTCGACATCCTCTTCGTCCTCGTCCGCGTGGAACGCGGTGGCGAAGGGCACGCCGTAGGAGCCGTCGTCGTACTTGGCCTCGAGGCTGAAGAACGTCTTGTCGGAGTACCAGCCGAGCCCGCCGCCACCGTTGGTTGTTCGCGAACGGGAATTGAAGACGGGGCCCTGGGGGCTGTTGTAGTCGCCGCTACGCACGGTGCCTCCTTGTCCCCAAACCATCCAGTTACCGTGGCCATACTCGAACCCGGAACTCGCTCCGCCCAACGCGTTGGCCGAGCCCGCCGAGCCGGAGACAAAGCCTCGCATGCCCTGATGCGGATGGTGGTGAATTTCGTGGTGTCGGCTGACGGCGTTGACCGTGCCGCCCATGGCGTTGCCGCTATAGAGCAATGTCGCGGGCCCTTTTACGATCTCCAGGCGTTCGAGTTGAGCGGGATTGATGAGCTCGCCGTGATCGCCTGATTGCGAGGAAAGCGTGCCGGTGCGTACGCCATCTTCCATCACGAGCACGCGGTCGCCGTCGAAGCCGCGAATGATGGGCCGCGAGGTCCCGGGGCCGAAACTCCGCTTGGCGATTCCGCTGCCTACTTTGTGATCGAGCGTCTCGCCGAGTGAGACGTCGGTGGATTCGGTCAAATCGTATGAAGTTAGCGACTCGGCGCTTTGGAAGGATTCGAAAGCGGTCTCCCGGTGGTCGCTCGACGTAACGATGATTTCGTCGCGTTGCGCGGCCAGCTCGAGCGTGAAGTTCGCGACGCCGACTCCCCCGGCGGCAACCGTGACGAGCTGAGCGGCCTCGGTGAAATTGCTGTCGAGGTGGGCCACCACATGGTAGGTTCCGGGTGGGACATCCTCGAACTCGTAACTTCCATCGTCAGCGCTGAGGGCGCCGCGGTCGAGCTCAACGATGTGCACGTTCACGTCGTGCAGCGGACCGCCGGTTTCCTTCATGGAAATGGAGCCGCGAATGGTTCCTCGGGACTGGGCCGGCAGGGGAGCCACAGGCGCGAGTAGCCGCAGCAGCAGACAGGCAATCAGAGTACGAATCCACATCCGGGAAAGGGCAAGTCCTTACTGTCTTCGATTCTATCGCCGGGAACCGGAATGAGTAGGCGGGCTTCATCCGCCGTCGGTGCATCAACTGAGCGGTTTACGCAGTATGACACAGTAGCGTCCGAACGGCCCGCCCCACGGGTGCGCGACACAGAAGTGAAGCGGGAAGGGGGAGGGAATGCGGGCGGCCTTATCTGAGGGTATAATATACTCTCAGAGACCAGGAGGGTCGCATGTCGCTATCATTGCCTGCCTTGGAGCATCGTCGCGCTGGGCTCACTCGCCAACTGGCTGAGCTGGGCGATTTCCGACGAGGCTCTCTGAGCGCTTCGTTCCGACGTTGCGGCAAAGCCGCTTGCGTGTGTATGTCACGGGATCATCCAGGGCATGGTCCTCAGTTGCGTTTGTCCTACAAGGTCAACGGAAAGACGCTTAACGAGACCATCGTCAGTCCGGCTGCTCGCCGTAAGGCGGAGCGCGAGATCGCCGCCTTTCGGCAGTTTCAGCGGCTGAGTCGAGAGCTGCTCGAAGTCAATGAGCAGATCTGCCGGCTGCGTCCCGTGGAAGAAGACGCCGCCTTGAGCCCGCAGGAAAAAAAACGGCTGAAGCGATCGAGCAAGAGGTCGCCGAAGAAGTAAGGCGACTGCTGCAGGTCGTCTTCGCCGATCGGCGCAGGAGCGGCAAGCTCGATCTGGAAGCCGTCGAACAAGCGACCCGCGATGCGTTGCACCAAGCGGGTGCGAGGCTGATCGAGACGCTATTGAACGAGGAGCGAGCGAGCGAATTGCAACCGCTGTGCGCTTGCGGCAAAGCGGCGCGCTCCGCCGGCAAGCGCTCGAAGAAACTCGTCACGATGCTGGGCGCGGTCGTCGTCGAGCGGGAGTACTATCACTGCAAACGTTGCCGCGTCGGCTTTGCGCCGCGCGACCAAGAGTTGGACGTTGACGAGACTCAGTATTCGCCCGGTGTGCGCCGCATGACCGCGTTGGTCGGCTCCGAGACCTCGTTCGATCGCGGCCGCGCGTTGCTCGAAGAGTTGGCCGGCGTGCAGCTGACCGCGAAGGCGGTGGAGCGCGAAGCGGAAGCGATCGGCGCGGACATCGCGACCCGCGAGCAAGCCGAGATCGCACGTGCTGTGCAGCTTGATCTAGCTGAGATCCGCGGGCCGGCAACTCCGCTTCTCTACATCGAGATGGACGGTACGGGAGTGCCGGTCACGGACGCTGACACGGCGGGCCGCAGGGGGAAAACGAGCCCGCAAGCGCGTACCCGCGAGGTCAAGCTGGGCTGTGTCTTCACGCAAACCAGCTGTGACGAGCAAAGCCGCCCTGTCCGCGACGAAGACTCGACCAGCTACAGCGGCGCAATCGAGGACGCCGCCTCTTTCGGCCGGCGCATCTACAGCGAGGCTTGCCGACGGGGCTGGAGCCGGGCGCGCCAGAAGGTCGTCATCGCAGATGGCGCGCCCTGGATCTGGAATATCTCGCACGAATACTTCCCCGGCGCGATCGAGATCGTCGACCTCTATCACGCCCGCGAACACCTGTGGGAGTTGGCGGCGAAGCTGTTTCCGCAGGACGAAAAGCGTCGCCGCAGTTGGGCGCGGCGGCTCAACAAGAAGCTCGACTCAGGGCGCATTGAGCAACTGGTCGCCGCACTCCGCGGGATCGAGGTCGAGGATGCGGAGTTGACGCATCAGTTGGCTTTGGAGGCGGAATACTTCGAGCGCAATGCCAAGCGGATGCGCTACCGCGCGTTTCGGCGCCAAGGATTGTTTGTCGGCTCGGGAGTGATCGAGGCAGGTTGCCGAACCGTAATCGCGTCGAGACTGAAACGCTCGGGCATGTTCTGGAGCGTGCGCGGCGCCAACGCCATCACCGCCCTGCGTTGCGCCCGGCTCTCCAACCGCTTCGACGACTACTGGGAGAATCGCGCCAAAGCCGCCTGAGCGTCACATATTTGTCGCGCACCCCCGCCCCACCATTCGGCGATCTCGTGTTCGATTGTAAAACCGGCGGCCTTGAGTTCTTGGATGAGCAGATCGCGCGGCATGCCGTGCCCACCGCGATCCTCGGGGACCCCGCTGGGATGGCGTAGCCAGATCTGCCATCCGGCGGGCTCGAAGTCGATTACGGCGAGTCGTCCGCCGGGCCGAAGGCTGTCGAAGAAGCTGCGGTTCATGGTCTCCGGATCGGTGAAGTGGTGATAGACCTTTGACATGAAGATGGCGTCGCAGCAGGCGGAAGGCAGACCGGCGACCGATTTCCGGCCTTCGAGCACTTGAACGTTCTCCATGCCCGCCTCATTGACCGCTTCACGAATGTCGGCTACCCGATCGGGCTCTAGATCTGTTGAAAACATTCTTCCATTCGGAGAAAGCCGCCGCGCCATCGCCACCGTCAAGGCTCCCCGGCCCGCGCCGATTTCCGCGGCGGTCATGCCCGGTTCGAGCTCCAGCCGATGGACCAAGCGTGATACTTCCTTTTCCGCATTCCCCCGCGCGCTCCAGGCGAGCCACGCGCCGAGGGGTATCGCCAGGGCGATGAGTAGCGTTAATGTCCAACCGCGACGTCGGCACACACCGGAGCGTGATCGCCACATAAGGGCCTCCCGTATCTTCGATGATTTCGTCTCGTGTTTGCTTGTCATGACTACGCAAGCCGCTGCGCGCGTGTTCCCAATCACGCACTCGTCGGCCTATCATGGAAGGCAAAACGTGCTTTCCCGTACTCTTCTTGATCTCACTGGGCGGCTCTCGCGAGCCGCCGGGACGGGTGCGCTGGTGGGCGTTGCCGTGGCGGTCGGCCTTCCGGCAATAGTGTTATCGCAAACCACGACTGACAAGATGGAACTTGCTGGGCAGATCGAGTTCTTCGAGAAGAAGATTCGGCCTGTACTGGCGGAGCAGTGTTACGTCTGCCATAGCGCGAAAACGCAGGCGCTGGCCGAACTTCGGCTCGACACGAAAGCGGGCGTGCTCGAAGGCGGGGGCCGCGGCCCGGCGATTGTTCCCCGGTCGCCGGAAACGAGTTTGCTCGTCAAGGCGATCTCGTATCGGGATCTCGATCTCAAAATGCCACCGACGGGCAAGCTGAGCGATCAGCAGATCGCTGATTTCCGTGAATGGATTCGCATGGGCGCCCCTGATCCGCGTAGTAACGAGGCCGGCGGCGGCGAAATCGGGGGCGCAGCCGAGCCGGAACCGATTGACATCGAAGAAGGACGGCGGTTTTGGTCATTTCAGCCTGTCCAAGACCATGCTCCACCATCCGTCAAACGGAGCGAGTGGTCGCGCACGGGCATCGACAACTTCATCCTGAGTCGACTTGAATCCGAAGGCCTCGAACCCGCGCCTCCCGCCGACAAGCGGACTTTGCTGCGACGCGTTACGTTCGACCTGATCGGTTTGCCGCCGAAGCCGCGGGAGATCGACGACTTTCTCGCCGACGACTCGACGGACGCCTATGCGAAAGTCGTTGAGCGCCTGCTCGCGTCACCGCACTACGGCGAGCGCTGGGCGCGGCACTGGCTCGACCTCGTCCGCTATGCCGAGACGAACGGACACGAGTTCGACAACGACAAGCTTGACGCATGGCGCTATCGTGATTACGTCATCCGCGCTTTCAACGACGATCTGCCGTACGACCGGTTTATCGAGGAGCAGATCGCCGGTGACCTGCTCGAGCGGCCGCGGCTTGCGCATGACGGCGCCTCGCTCGCTTCGCCGATCGGAACCGGTATGTATTGGTTCGGCGAGGTGCTGAATAGCCCAACCGACTCGCTGAAAGCTCGCGCCGACCAGGTCGACAATCAGATTGACGTTGTGAGCAAGGCTTTTCTGGGGCTCACAGTCGCCTGCGCGCGTTGCCACGATCACAAGTTCGACCCGATTCCGACCGCCGACTACTATGCGCTGGCGGGTGTGATGCATAGCACCGGCATTCGCGAAGCGATTGTCGATTCGCCGGAGCGAGAGCGAGAAATCGCCCGGCTCGCGAACGGGATCGCGGCGACGAACGAAGAGATTCGAAAAGTGTTAGACCCCGCGACGGAGCGGCTCGCGGCAAGCCTGGCATCGGACCTGACGGCGGCGGCCGATCTTGTTGTCGGGGAGGACGCTTATCTCAGGGGTCCTGAAAAGACGGGGACAGTCCGCGGCGTGGATGTGATGCGGCGGGCAAGGGCAGCGCAACTGCGGCGAGCGCTGGAGGATCGCGCCCATCCGTTCCACCCCTTCATTCGAATCGCGCAAATCATCGCACAAGGCGAGGCGGCCGACTTTGCCGGTGCCGCCGCGAAAGTCAAGACGGAGATACGGGCGAACGCAGTTGCCGAAGCGGCCGACCGGGGCGACCTGGAGTTTGAAGATTTTGAGAAGCCTGGTTTCGAGGATTGGACGCTATCGGGACAGGCCTTTGTCGGCAATGCGCGATATCGTCCGGCCCCTGATTTGCCACTTGCCGACTACAGCGGGGCCGGCGTAGCCGACTCTTATAGGACAGGTTCCGACTTCTTCGTGGGAAGCATGACTTCGCGGAAGTTCCGCATGCCCAAGCGCTGGCTTCACGTGAGGCTGGCGGGGCGCGCGGGCGGGGTGGCCCGATCGTCCTTGTCGGAGGTGCGGCTGACGCTTGTCGTGGATAGCCACAAAGGCACGTCGTTCGTGCCCACCGAGGAAGGGCGCTTCGAGTGGCGGTCGGCGCGGATGACGACCCAGTTCGACCGCCTCTGCTATTTCGAGCTAATTGACCGGAGCCGTGGAGGCCATATCATTGTCGACCGCATTGTGATTTCGGACTCGGAAACGCCGCCGGATGATGGAAGGGTTGATCCGAGAGTGGAGGGCTTGCTGGAACGGGAGGACGTTCGGTCGTTCAGCGATCTGGCCGGCGCGTATCAACGGCTCTACCAAACGGCCTTACAGGAGCAAGGTGACGGCGACGCCGATCCGCTTGTGGATGCGCTCCGGCCTACTTTGACATTGGAAGAGACCGTGGTGGTTTTGCCCGCGGTCGCACAAGCGAAGCTTCAGAGCCGACGACAGCAGCGTGCAAAGTTCGAGCGGTCGATACCGGTGTCTTCCTTCGCGATGACGAGTCGCGACGAGTCGCCGGGTGATATCAAGATTCACCTGCGCGGCAATCACAAGAATCTGGGAGAGGAAGTTCCCCGTGGCTTCCTGAGGGTGATCTCGTCAGCGCCACCTGACCGAAATACGAACGGCAGCGGCCGGCTACGAATCGCAGCGGAGCTGGCTCGCAGCGACAGCCCTCTACCGGCGCGCGTGATGGTCAATCGCATCTGGAAGCACCACTTCGGGCAGGGGATCGTGCGCTCGGCGGACAATTTCGGCAAGACCGGAGAGCGCCCAACCCATCCCGAACTGCTCGACTACTTGGCGCGGAGATTCATCGACGGCGGTTGGTCCGTGAAGGCCATGCACCGCCTGATGGTTCTGAGCAACACTTACCGTATGTCGAGCCGTCCGGTTGCGCTGGGTGAATCGAAGGATCCCGACAATCGACTACTGCACCACATGCCGGTCCGGCGGCTGGAGGCGGAAGGGATACGGGATTCGCTGCTGGCCGTTTCGGGGTCGCTCGACCCGACGCTCTACGGTCCCTCGGTGATACCGCATATCAGCGAGCATCAAGACGGACGGGGCAAGCCGCCAATACCCGGCGCGCTCGACGGCAACCGCCGACGGAGCCTCTACATCAATGTCCGGCGTAATTTTCTGACGCCGCTGCTGCTGGCATTCGACTATCCGCTGCCGACCTCAACGATCGGGCGGCGCAATACATCGACCGTTCCTTCGCAAGCGCTGATGATGATGAACAATGAGTTCGTGGCTCTGGAGGCGGGCCGCTGGGCGGTGCGTGTTTTGCGCCAGGAGACGGACGCCCGCCGGCGTGTCGAGAATATGTTCGTGATCGCTTTCGGCCGTGAACCGGAGCAACCCGAGACCGATGAGGCCTTGACGTTTATCGCCGAACAAGCCGGCCGTTATGATGGCGCCGGTACCGGCGACCCACGTCCGTGGGCCGACCTGGCGCACGTGCTGATGAACAGCACAGAGTTTATTTTCATTCGATGAGACACGCATCCAACGCACCGCAAGCACCATCGCGCCGCGAAATGCTCTGCCGCGCGGCCAACGGTTTCGGCGGTCTGGCGCTGGCCGCGCTGATGGTGGAGGAAGCGACGGGCACGGACCCTGGGCGAAGCGTCAATCCGATGCAGGCGCGCGCGCCGCACCACGTGGCGAAAGCGAAGTCGGTCATCTTTTTGTTCATGGATGGGGGGCCTTCGCAGATTGATACGTTCGATCCCAAGCCGCTCCTCGATCAAGAAGCCGGCAACTCGATTCCTCTCGAAACTCCGACCACGGTTTTCAATATCAGCGACAAGATCTTCCCGTCGCCGTTCGAGTTTCGCCAATACGGCGAATCGGGCGCTTGGGTCAGCGAGTTGTTTCCGCATGTCGCCACGTGCGTCGATGATTTGGCCATCATCCGGTCGATGGTGGCGGATCACTCCGAGCACACCGCGGCGAACTACTTCATGCACACGGGGTCGGGTTTTCAAGGGCGTCCGAGCATGGGATCGTGGATTACGTACGGACTGGGGAGCCAGTGCCGTGACCTGCCGGGATTCGTCGTGCTTGACAGCGGCCTGATCCCGCCGGGCGGCGTCGATGTTTTCGGGAGTGGCTTTCTACCGGCCGCTTATCAGGGAACTCTGTTTCGACGCGGCGAACACCCGATCGCCGACCTCGAACCACGCGAAACGACGCCCGAATTGCAACAAGGCAAGCTTGATTTGCTGCGTAAGCTCAACCAGGGAGTGCTGGAGCGCTTTGGCGCCGTGAGCGAACTCGAAGCGACCATCTCGAACTACGAACTTGCCTTCCGCATGCAAGCCGAAGTCCCCGAGCTGCTCGATCTGAGCAGAGAAACGGAGACGACCCGGCAGCTCTACGGCTTAGACGAAAAAGACACCGAGGAGTTCGGGCGACAGTGTCTGCTGGCGCGCCGCATGATCGAGCGCGGCGTCCGCTTCATCGAGTTGCTTACGCCCAAGCGCCGGACCGACCGTTGGGATCAGCACGCGAAGCTGGAGGAGGGTCACCGGGCCAATTGTAAGGCAACGGATAAACCGATCGCGGCGCTGCTCAAGGACCTCAAGTCGCGCGGCTTGCTCGACGACACTCTTGTTGTCTGGGGCGGAGAATTCGGACGAACGCCCACGGCGCAGTTCCAGCGCGACCCGAACGCCACCGGCCGCGACCACAACCCCTTCGGATTCACGATGTGGATGGCCGGCGGGGGCGTCAAGGGCGGAACGACTTACGGCGCGACCGACGAGTACGGCTACTTCGCTGTCGAGAACAAGGTTCATGTCCACGACTTGCACGCGACGATCCTGCACCTACTCGGCATGGATCACAAGAAACTCACGTTCCACTTCAGCGGCCGTGAAATGCGCCTGACCGACGTCCATGGCGAAGTGGTTCACGGGGTGTTGGTATAGATGCCTCAACGCATTGGGGTGAGCTTTCGGTGGGTCGTTCCGGCGCCGGGTAGGCCTTTCCTTCCCCAAAGCGATCCCAGCTAAATAGTGCCGTTCGCGGAACCGCCATACCGCAAACTGTACCCCGGAGCTTGTCACACAGTATATCTTCCTGCTACAAAGAAGTGTCTCTATCGGCAAAGACTAGTTTTACCGATAGAGAATCTACACGATTTCGATCAGGGGGAGCGCTACGAGCCTTCGCATTTGCGCATTGGGAAGCGGCAGCCGCGGCAACGCAACGTTCGTCGCGACCGAGCGCACGCGTCTGCTTGTCGACGCCGGCTTCAGCTTCCGCGAGATGACCAAGCGCCTGAAGGCGATCGGCGAAGAGCCCGAGAATCTCGACGGCGTTCTCGTCTCGCACGAACACTCCGACCATGTCAAAGGGCTACAGCAGATCGCCAAGCGCCTCAAGTGTCCGATTTATTTGACCGAGCGCACGGAACGAACGATCGATTGGGGGCCCGTCGTGCCGCGGCTTGCAACCTTTCAGGCCGGGCAGACGCTCCGTATCGCCGATCTTGATATCGATTCGTTCACGATTCCTCACGACGCGGCCGACCCGGTGGCGTTTGCCGTTCGCTACCAAGGGTTGAAGGCCGGTCTTGTCACCGACCTGGGCTACCTGACCGAGTCGGTGAAGCACAAGATCCGGGGCAGCGACTTGCTCATGCTCGAATCGAACCATGATCTCGACATGCTGAAGGTCGGTCCGTATCCTTGGTTTGTGAAGCAGCGTGTGATGAGCCGCGTGGGTCATCTTTCCAATCACGCCGTGTCGGATTTTCTGACAGCGGACTTCCCCTCCGAATGCCGCTGGCTGGTGCTGGCGCACTTGAGCGAGAGCAATAATCACCCGGAAGTGGCGCGCCTGTTCGCCGACACGGCGCTCAAACATAAAGGCGCGGCGACGCGGCTTGTCGTGGCCGAACAGCACCGAGCGACTGAGGTATTTGAGCTTTGATTCCCCGCTACACCCGCGAGGGGATGGGCCGCATCTGGTCGCTCGAGAATAAGTATCGTCAATGGCTGGCGGTCGAGTTGGCGGCTTCGGAAGCATTGGCCGAACTGGGCGAGGTTCCGAGCGAAGCGGCGCAAATGCTGCGGGCCCACGCCGACTTTGACGTCGCGCGTATTGAGGAGATTGAAGCCGAAGTCAAGCACGACGTCATCGCGTTCACGACGGCTGTATCTGAAAAACTCGCCGCGGCGGGCGCCGCTGATTCGTCCCGTTGGTTGCATTTCGGGCTGACCTCGAACGATGTTGTTGATACGGCGCAGGCACTGCAACTCAAGGAAGCCTCGGGCTTGATTCGCGAAGAGCTCGTCAAACTGCATGAGGTGCTCGGCCGCCGGGCGCATGAGTTTAAGGACGCGGTGACGGTCGGCCGGACGCATGGCGTTCACGCCGAACCAACGACCTTTGGTCTCAAACTGGCCAACTGGTACGCCGAGATCGGCCGTCAGATCCAGCGTTTCGAAGACGCCGCCGAGCAGATGCGCGTCGGCAAGATATCGGGCGCTGTTGGCACGTTCGCTCATATCAGCCCCAAGGCCGAGGAATTGATCTGCGAGAAGTTGGGGCTCGAGTTCTGCCCGATCTCTTCACAAGTGATTCAGCGTGACCGTCATGCGCACTATGTCTGCTCGTTGGCATTGATTACGGCCACGCTCGAAAAGATCGCGGTCGAGGTGCGGCATCTGCAGCGCACCGAAGTCCGCGAGGCCCAGGAGTACTTTTCGAAGTCCCAAAAGGGCAGCTCAGCCATGCCGCACAAGAAGAACCCGATCACGTGCGAGCAGATAACGGGTCTAGCGCGCGTGGTGCGGTCGAACGCGCAAGCCGCGTTTGAAAACATTGCGTTGTGGCATGAACGCGATATTTCCCATTCCTCCGTCGAACGCGTGATTCTCGCCGATTCAACCATCCTGGCCGACTACCTGCTGGCCAAGACCACGAACCTGATCGACAAGCTCCTCGTCTACCCGGAGCGAATGGAGAAGAATCTCGATCTGGGGGGCGGACTTGTTTACTCGGGCCAACTGCTGCTCGAGTTGGCGGCCAAGGGCGTGCTTCGTGAGACGGCCTACCGCTGGGTGCAGCGGAACGCCTTACAAGCTTGGGAAGAAGAGTCCAGTTTTCGCGAACTGGTAGGAGAAGACCCTGATATCTCCGCCGCGCTCACCCCGGACGAGATCGATGCAGCCTTCACACTAAAGCATCAGCTCCGCCATGTCGATCAGATATTTGATCGAGTTTTCGCAAAACACTAGTACCCCCAGTACGAGAACAGGCTCATCAGGGCAACCCTGATAGTACCATGTTGTCCCTTTGTTTTGTACTACTTACGGACGGAAAGCACAAAGTTAAAAATTTGTGGTTCTATTTGGCCCATCTCGGGATAGAATTACGCATTGGTACCCTCTACCTATACTCCCGGTACGAACCTGGAAGCTCCCCGACGATTCTCGAAGGGGGTCAGGGTATTGCTTGCGGTGGATGACGTAGCCGCCCGCCTGACCCTCGAGGCCGTGTTGAGCAAAAGCGGCTACTCGGTTGATTCGGCTGCTTCTTCGGCTGAAGCGATGGACCTGATTGAGGGCGAGCAATACGCCCTGGTGCTCTGCAACCTTGGCGGAGAGTCGGCTGGGGCTTCACGCGATGTCATCCGTCTCGCCCGCCGGCAGGACGGCCGTCCCGCCACCGCCTATCTCATGACGGCCCGGGACCATGGTGCGTATCCCGCCGAGTCAGAGGATCTGCTAATCGGGCCGGTCGACATCCCTTCGCTGCTCACTCACGTGGCCGAACTACTTGCGAATAGGGCAGCCGGCCGGGCCGAGCGCGCCATGCGCCGCTTTCAGACAGCCTGATCCGATTCACCTTCCCGCTTGACGGGATCATCGCTAACGTCCTCTAATGGGCGCATGCCGAGACCACTTGTCCTCCTGTTGCTCGCCTGCTTTTCGATGCCCTGCGCCTTCTCGCGAGTCGTGCGTGTCGCGGCCGACAACCGCGAAACGCTCCTGGACGGCAAACCGTTTGGCTTGGTAGGTCCGTACGAGAAGATCACCGGAAAGGTCTACTTCGCGGTTGATCCGGACAATTCGGCCAACCGCATCATCGCTGACATCGATCTTGCGCCGAGAAACAGCCGGGGCGAAGTTGAGTTTTCTTCCGACTTCTACCTGATCAAGCCGGTTGAGGCCGCACGCGGGAACGGCGCCGTGCTGTACGAGGTTTCGAACCGCGGCAACAAAGGCATGCTGAGTTTTTTTAATCTCGCCCGGGGGAACCTTGACCCCTCGCAAGCCGAGCATTTTGGGGACGGCTTTCTGCTCGAGGAAGGGTTCACTTTGCTATGGCTGGGCTGGCAATGGGACCCCCCGCGGGACAAGGGCAAGGTGCGACTCGATACGCCCGTGGCGACCGACAAAGGGAAGCCGATTCGCGGCCTGGTGCGGGGCGACTTTATCGTGACCGACCGCGTCTACGATCATCTGCTCTCGGACCGTTCGCATATTCCTTACGAGGTTGCCGATCCCAACGCCGCGGGAACGATGCTCAGCGTGCGAGACCGAGTTGACGCGCCGCGCCGCGAGATCCCCCGCTCCGAATGGAGGTTCGGCCGCATGGAAAGCGGTAAGGTCGTGGCAGACCGCGGCCGGGTGTATCTGAAGGGCGGTTTCGAGCCACACAAGATCTACGAGATTGTCTACACCTCTGAGAATCCGCCGCTTGTGGGGCTTGGGCCGGCCGCGGTGCGTGACATGGTCTCGCATCTTAAATTCGAGGGGTCGGCGACGCTCTCGATCGGGCCGGACGTGATCGATCGCGCCCTCGCGTTCGGTATCTCACAGAGCGGCCGATTCCTGCGGACGTTTCTTTACTATGGCTTCAACGAAGACGAAAAGCACCGCAAGGCGTTTGATGGTTTGATCTCTCACGTCGCCGGGGGAGGGCGGGGCAGTTTCAATCACCGCTTTGCGCAGGCCTCGCGGGATGCGCATCCCTACATGAACTTCTTTCATCCCACCGATATCTTTCCCTTCACTGATGTCGAACAGACCGATCCCGAGACGGGCTTGAAAGACGGTATTCTCACCCACCACCTGAAGCGCGAGTTCTGGCCCAAGATCTTCTATACAAACTCGTCGTACGAGTACTGGGGCCGTGCCGCCTCGCTGATCCACACCACACTTGACGGCAAGGAGGATATCTCCCTCTACGACAGCGTGCGGATCTACATGTTCGCCGGCACCCAACACGGCCCGGCGGGCTTTCCGTCGAAAGTGACGAGCGGGCAACAGCCGAGCAATCCGATGGATTTCCGTTGGTCGATGCGCGCGCTGTTCAAGGCGATGGACCGTTGGGCCGCCGCCGGAGACGAACCGCCGGCCAGCCAGTATCCGCTGCGCAAGGAGCATACCCTGGTGCGCCCCGAGGACTTGATGTTCCCGAAAATCCCCGGCGTCGGATTCTCAAGCCGTGTCCACAAGGCCTATCGAGCCGATTACGGACCGGATTTCTATTCGCGCGGCATTGTCAGCAAAGAACCACCAAAAATCGGAAAAGAATTTCCGATTCTCGTCAGCGCCGTTGACCGCGATGGCAACGAAATCAGCGGGATCCGTATGCCCGAGCAGCAAGTGCCGCTGGCCACCTACATGGGCTGGAACCTGTTCAACGCCAAGTCGGGGCCGACTGACGAGCTTTCGAACATGCAAGGTTCCTACATTCCCTTCGCGGCGGCGGCAGCCGAACGCAAACAAAGTCATGATCCGCGGCCCTCGATCGAGGAGCGTTACGAAAGCCGCGCGCACTACACCGGCCTCGTCGCCGACGCGGCGATTCGGTTGATTGAAGATGGTTATTTGCTCGGTAAAGACCTGCCCGGTATCGTTCAGCGGGCCGGCCGTCATTGGGACTACCTGATGGAGCCCGGCACACGGCCGACCGAAGACCGCTAGCCCGGCCTTGTTGCTCTTATTCAATGGTCGCTGCCGGCTGGCTTACCCCCCGCGGGTGCCCGGTCAGCTTGCGGCTGACGTGGAGCCCGACCCCGGCCGCGAACGATACCCCGCAGTAGTAGTAGTACATCCAATGAAAGGGTATCGCGGTGAACGCGAAGAAAACGTCATGCCGCCGGGCCAGAAACGCGTACAGCTTGACGTTAGCCATGAGCAGTACGAGCGCGAGCGCGGCAATCGTCAGCGTCAAGGCGTGGATGGGAAGTTGGGCCAACAAGAATCCGATCACTCCCAGCGGCGCCAGCGCGGTTAGGTTCGACAACCAACGCACAGGCGTCAAATCGCGCCGGTGACGCAAGAACTGGTGCTGCAGGAAGATGATGGCAGCCCCGAATAACAGCGCCGGCATCAGCGCCGCTATCCCCAGCGCGTAGGCGGCGAGGCCGGACGCCGTCAAACCCCCGAGCACTTCCAGGGAGCGCCGCGCCCACAGGCGGGCCGTCCGCCAGCTAAAGAGCCAATAATTCACAGCCACAAGACACCCGGCCAGTATCGCCGGCCCCACGAACTCACCCCCGAGTACGAACACTGCGGCCGTCAGAGCGATCGCCAGCAAATGGGTCAACGCGACATTGATCTTTTGATCGAACGTCACATTCAAATCGCCTGGGATTTTCGGGTATCTGAACATCAACTCTGTCCAGGGAATCCCGCGGTCGAAGACATCCGTGCGAAGGATTTGCCAGAACGTCCAGCGCTTCATGTGCTTGACCCGAAGTTGCTTGTCGAGCCGCATCCGGCGGCCGTCGGACCGCATCCGATAGCCCAACTCGATGTCCTCGATGGACGGACGCCGATACTCCTCGTTGAATCCGCCGTACTCGACCAGCACCGACTTACGGATGGCCCCGCAGCCGCTCCAGAAAGTGGTCGCGTTGCTGCTGCCACCCTGATGGATCCAATGATGGAAGAGATTTCGATACTGGGAGAGGAAGTCGGGCTCGCCGGGCTCTTCATCGTACGAGCCGATCACGGCCTCGGTTTCCGGATAGGACGCGAAACAATCGGCCACGCGACCGAGCGTGTCGGGCGTGACGCACACATCGCAGTCAAAGAAGTAGAGGATCTCGCCCGATGCTTCCTGAATGCCGCGGTTGCGCGCCGCGGCCGGCCCGCCGTTCGTATGGCAGCGAACGACCTTGCAGCCATATGTTTCGGCCACTTCGGCCGAGCCGTCGGTCGAGCCGTCATCGACAACGATCAACTCATAGTCGGTGAAGGCCGACCGCCCCACGTGGTCAAGACAGCGCTTCAAATGGGCGGCGGCATTGTGAACCGGGATGATGACCGACAAGGTCGGCCGCGTAAGCGGGGTGCGCGTCAACAGCTCAGTCTAGGCGCTTCCCATGACCTTTTCAACTTGGAAGACGGCCGGAGAGAAAGCAGAGCGGAAGGGCTCGAGCGTCTTGCCGTCACTCACCGGCGTCTACGCCGGACGTTGTAACATCGAGTAAGTAAAGGAGTTTCGTTATGGCAGCCTGGGCCCTCATTCTCCTCCTGTTGTTCCCGCCGACGCCGCCGCAAGGGCCGGGCATCCTGACCCGCGAGCAGCAGCGGAAAGCAATCCTGAAGCTCGATCACGAGAAGTCGCTGAAGGACATCGCGGAGATCCGTGAGTTGGCCTGGGAACTGGAAGCGGATCTTGAAGAAAACGAGGAGCACATTGTGGATCTTCGCGCTTTGCGCAAGGCCGAGCGCATTGAGGATCTTGCGAAGAGTATTCGGAATCGCATGAAGCGCATGTTCTAGTGGAAGGTCGCTGAGTGGAGTGCGGTCGCTTGCGGCGATCGATACGCAGCGACCATTGAGAACGGCGGAGCCAAAATAGACCACAGAGCGGCGATTCTAAGCCGCGTGAGGGCGGCGCAAAATTAGACCGCCCAGGTGGTCCGCGTAGCATCCCCGAGGTGTTTTGTGGAACACCGGAGGGATGTATCAAGTGGAGCTATACGCTCAAGTACGGCGGAGTGTCATCGTTGAGGGGCTGAGTGAACGCGAGGCCGTCAAACGGTTCGGTTTGGCGCGGGAGACGGTGCGCAAGATGCTGCGCTACAAGGCGCCGCCGGGCTATCGGCGGCGTCAACCGGTGAAGCGGCCGAAGCTGGATTCGTTCACAGGAATCATTGATCAGATACTGCTTGACGATCAGCAGCAGCCGAGGAAACAGCGTCACACGGCACAGCGCATCTTCGACCGCTTGCGCGACGAGTACGACTTCACGGGCGGTTACACAATCATCAAGGACTACGTTCGCGAGAAGAAGCTGGGCGGTCAAGAGATGTTTGTGCCGCTGGCACATCCTCCTGGCGATGCGCAAGCTGACTTCGGTGAAGCACTGGTTGTCATTGACGGAGTGCAGCGTAAGGCCCACTTCTTGGTGGTCGATCTACCGCACAGCGATGACGCCTTTGTAAAAGCCTTTCCCGCCGAGACGACGGAAGCCTTTTGCGAAGGACACAACGCCGCGTTTCGCTACTTTGGCGGTGTGCCGCGCAGCATTGTCTACGACAACACGAAGTTGGCGGTAGCAAGGATTCTCGGCGACGGTACGCGCAAACGCACACGAGCGTTCAGTGAGTTGCAGTCGCACTACTTGTTCGCTGATCGTTTCGGCCGGCCAGGCAAGGGTAACGACAAAGGCAAGGTGGAAGGCTTGGTGGGCTATGGGCGGCGCAACTTCATGGTGCCGATCCCCCGGTTCTCGAGTTGGGAAGCCTTCAACGAACACCTCGAAGCCAAGTGCCGCAAGAACCGTGAGCGGCGCTTGCGGCGACACACCGAAACGATCGGAGAACGCTTTGAGCGCGACGCGAAAGCGTTGCTGCCATTGCCGTCCGCGCCCTACGATGCCTGCGACAAACGTACGACCCGGGTGACGTCGTTGTCGCTGGTGCGCTATCGGACCAACGACTACTCGGTGCCGACGCGCTACGGCCATCGCCAGGTGTTGCTCAAAGCCTATGTGGACGAAGTAGTGATCTGTTGCGGCAGCGAAGAGATCGCACGCCACCGGCGCAGTTACGAACGCGAAGAGTTGATCTTCGATCCCGTCCATTATCTGGCGTTGCTGGAGCGCAAGACGAATGCGCTCGATCAAGCCGCGCCGTTGGTGGGTTGGGATCTACCGCCCGAGTTTCCGCGATTACGACGCCTGCTCGAAGTCCGCTTGGGCAAAGCGGGCAAGCGCGAGTACGTGCAGGTGTTGCGTCTGCTGGAGGACTTTCGGCTGGAGCATGTTGCGGCGGCGGTGCGCCAAGCCTGCGAACTGGGAACGATCGGCTTCGACGCCGTCAAGCATCTGTTGCTGTGCGCGATCGAACAACGTCCGCCACGGCTGGACTTAACGAAGTATCCTCACCTGCCGACGGCTCAAGTCGAGCAGACTTCGGCAGCGTCCTATCTCGCGCTCTTGGGGCAAGGAGCGGGCTGATGGCGAAGTCGAATCTCTTACTGGAAGCCCATCTGAAAGCGTTGCGGCTGCCGACTTTCCTGCGCGAGTACGACAAAGTGGCGCGGCAATGCGCCGCCGAGGGCTTGGACTGTAGGAGCTTCCTGAAGCAACTCTGCGAGTTGGAACTGCTCGACCGAGATCAGCGGGCGACTGAACGTCGCATCAAAGCAGCCAAGTTTCCCGTGACGAAAAGTCTCGACACATTCGACTTCCTAGCGTTGCCTTCGTTAAACAAGAAGCTCGTGCTGGAGCTGGCGCGCTGTGAGTTCATCGACCGTCGCGAGAACGTCTTGGCTCTGGGCAACTCCGGCACCGGCAAGACGCATCTCGCCCTGGCGCTAGGCCTGGCCGCTTGTCAGAGCGGTTATCGAACACGCTTCACCACGGCTGCGGCACTGGTCAATGAACTGCTCGAAGCCCGCGACGAGCGACGGCTGCTGCGCTTCCAAAAACAACTTGCCAAGCAGGATCTGCTGATCGTCGATGAACTGGGCTATGTGCCGCTGTCGAAGACCGGCGCTGAGCTGCTGTTCGAGATCTTCTCGCAACGCTATGAACAAGGCTCCACGATGCTGACCTCAAACTTGCCGTTCACCGAGTGGACAGAGGTGCTCGGGTCCGAGCGCATGACCGGCGCTCTGCTCGATCGCCTCACCCACCACGTTCACATCCTGGAGATGAACGGCGAAAGCTTCCGCCTCAAACAGAGTCAAAAGAAACGGTCTCGCTCTTCCGACTGACCCGCCCGCCGCTCGCGCCGGTTTTCGTGGGCCGCCTTCCACTACGCCTGGGTCGCCCTAAAGGGCGCCCTCAGGCTCCGTTCCAGCCGTCCCACGAAAACCGCTACCACTCCCCCAACTGGTCTAGTTTTACTCCGCCGAAGTGGTCTAATTTCTCTCCGCCCTTGACAGACCATACTTAACAACGAGTAAGAGGCCTCCAACCGGCGCCGCGCCGAGCAGTTCGGCCGCATTAGAGTGTCCCGGTTCGCACCGACGTGTCCCCACGTACAAAAGGCTTATCGGCTTTAGGACTCGCCGTCGTTCTGCTTGGGGCTGATGCTTTCTTTCATTTTCACGACATGTATACGCTCGTGCTTTGGGTCCTGGCTGCCGGGGCCGGGGCCGTTGCTACAAACTGGCGTGGCTGGTCATTCGCATTGGGCGTATTCGCTGTCGGCGTCTACTGGTCGAGTTTGGACCAGCTCGGATGCTCGGGTTTCTGGCGCGCGAGCTATGTCGTTGCCAAGGGCGCCGGACAAGCGCCAGAGATATCTTGGGCCGACATCTACCGAGCTTCGATCTCCAATGATAAGTGCGAGCCTGGCGACGACTTTGCGTTCGACATTAAGCAGATTGACGAAGAGGAGATCGACAATGTCACTTTGCGACAGTATCGGACCTCGCGCGGCGACTTTTGGATACCGGGAGAGGGCCGTGGAACACTAGCATGGCTGTTCTGGGAGGTCTACAAGGACCAGATCTATCAGGGCCACACCGTCCAGATCGACGAGGGGGACACAGTCATTGATTGCGGCGCCCATGTCGGGGTAGCAACGCGCTATGCCCTCGAACGGGGGGCGCGGCGCGTGGTTTCGATCGAGCCCGATCCGGTAAACCTGCTTTGCCTGCGGCGGAACCTAGCGGACGAGATCGCTGCGGGAGCGGTGATCGTGGTCGAAAAGGGAGTCTGGAAAGAGGAGACCGAAATCCCGTTCATGCGCAACATGCATGACTCGTCTCAGCACATCGTTCCTCACCAGCCCGTCGAGGATACCGCGGTGTTTTCGATACCCGTCGCACCTCTTGATCAGATCGTTTCCGATCTGGGCTTGGAACGAGTCGATTTCATCAAGATGGATATCGAGGGGTCCGAGCGGGAGGCTCTGCAAGGCGGACAGGAGACCATCGAGCGTTTTCGTCCTGAGATGGCGATCTGTACCTATCACCGTCATGATGATCCGGCCGCCGTCCGGGCGGCGATCGCGCGGACCGGAGTCCTCTACGACATACATGCCCGCATCCCCTTCGTTGGGCACCGCCAAGTACAGCCCAAGATACTGTTCTTTCGAGAGAGGCAATAACGGGCGATGAAGGAGGCCGTGACGGCCTAAGTACAGCCCGCGTGCTTGCGGCGACGCGCGGCTGGGTCGCTCAAACCTCTTCGGGGACGACGTACGACTCGCGGTATTCACGCCGCAAGAGCGCATTGGCCTCCGCATTGCCGGGGAATGTTTCGGACGCGGGGTCGAAGACGACTTTTCTCCCGGTTCGGAAGGCGATATTCGCCAGGTGACACAGCGATGTCGACAGATGGCCTTCTTCGATTTCGCAATGCAGATCGGCCCGCTTGCGTGAACGCACGCAATCGATGAAGTTCTGGAAATGACTAACTTCTGTTTCCGGAAGGCCCGGAATCTCCGGCCCGTCACCGTATTCGATCTTCGGAAAACTCAGGTTCGAAGCTCGCAGTGAAACTCCGGACGGCAGGTCCGGGTTACTACCAGGCGTGAATGTTCCCTTGACGGCTTTCCAGTTTCCGGTGGACCCCACGTATCCTTGATCGGTGTAGAAGAACGTTCCCATGCGCGACCCGCCGAAGGTCGGGCTGTAGAGCGTCGTCATGTCGATCTCGGCTAGGGTGCCATCCGCATATTCGTAGGTTCCCACCATTACGTTCGGGACTTCCGAATCGGAGTCCTCGACGAACTGTCCGCCGGCGCAATGGATTTTGACAGGGTGGACGCCCTTGTCCAGGCCCCAACGGACGAGATCGAGCGAGTGAACGCCGTTGTTCCCTACTTCGGTTGTTGAGGTGTCTCGGAAAAAATGCCAGCCATAGTGGAAGCGATTCAACGTGAACGCCCGATAGGGTGCCGGCCCGAGGTAGAGGTCCCAGTGAACGCCTTGTGGGATCGATGCTTCCTGGATTCGCCCAATACTGGCGCGCCCGCGGTAAATGATCGCCTTCGAGCGGTAGGCTGCCCCGAATCTCTTCTTCCGTACAAAGTCAAGGGCCGACCGCACGCGTAGACTACTGCGATTGTTGAGCCCGACTTGGACGATGCGATCGTACTTGCGCGCCGCCTTGACCATCTGCCGGCCTTCCCAGAGCGTATACGAGCAGGGCTTTTCGACATAAACATCCTTACCCGCCTGACAGCCCCAAATCGTCATCAGCGCGTGCCAATGATCCGGCGTCGCGATCGAGATGGCGTCGAGATCGTTGTGCTTGAGCAGCTCGCGGATATCGTGCTCGGTCTTGGGCCGGTAGCCTCCGATCTCCTCTACCTCTGCTACCGCCCGCGGGAAGAGACGCTCATCGACGTCGCACAAGTAAGCGACCCGGACACCCGGTATGTCGGCGAAGGTTCGATAGTGCGCGCGGCCCCGGCCGCGGAAACCCACGACTCCGATGTTGACCGTATCGTTCGCGCCGGCCTGCGCCCGTGCGGTAGCCGGGGCGACCCCCGCCAAACCCGCTCCCAGAGCGGCCTTCTTTACAAACTCTCGGCGACTCGTCGACATACGTTGTTTCCTCTTTCCGTCCCGCTGTCCGCCGGTTTCCGCTTCATCGTACCGGCTCGGGTCCGAACAAGGGACCATCCGCCTGCTCCACGACTGCTTGCACCAGGTGCGGTGGAATGAACACGAGGCCCATCCTGTCTCCGAGCACGATGTCCCCGGGCATGACCGTCACTTTCCCGATTCGGGTTGGCGTATTTAATCCGGTCAAGATCGAATGGCCGCGAACCCCGGGATGATACCCCCGGCTGAACACCATGGTTTGCATCGGGTAGACGCCGTCGAGGTCTCGAAACGAGCCATCGACCACGAAGCCATTTCCGGTGGCGACGAACATGCTGAAGATCAAGTTGTCCCCGCCGAACGTGCCTTCCTCAATGCGGCCCATCACGTCCACCACCGGCACATCGCCCGGACCGAACATTTCCATCACCCGCTGGGTTACCGGCGTGGGGATCTCTTCCTCATTGGCGGCTTCCACGGCCTCGGCTTCGAGGGCTTGCTCCAAATCAGGCCGCGACGGCATGAACTGCACAGTGAAGGCTCGGCCGACGAGCTTCTTATCGGGATGCAGGATTGCCCAGCCGTCTTCCCATTGGTTGGGATAGCCGGCCTGCCGCAGCACCTCGGCAGCCGTCGTCGTTGACACTGATTCGAGCCTTGTCAGCCAGTAATCGGGAACGGTCGGGCGGCCGTCCGCTGAGCGCCCATAGGGATTCCGCGCTGTGTATTTAACGAGTTCCGCTTCCCCAAAACCCTCGAACTGCGCGGGCAAGGGCAGGGAAGCGGCGAGCAACAGTCCAGCCAGTAGACACAAGGCGCTCCGATGCTGTGAGCGCGAACGGTGGGCCTTCACTCGATCCCCAGTTCCTTCTTCTTCTGGGCCAACCAGGCCTCGTACTCCGCGATGAGCGCGGGATCTTTTGGCCGCGGGTAGAGTTCACTCGATTTGTACTTCCCCGTCGCGAACTTTCCTTTTGTCCAGATATCGTGCAGCTCGGTGAGCTTTGCGCTTTTGTAAACACTCTCCACCAGATGCGGAGGAACGAACGTCAATCCCTCTCGATCCCCCACGACCAGGTCGCCCGGCATCACGGTTGTCTCGCCGATCCGAATGGGCACGTTGATTCCCGTGAGCATGACGTTGCCGATCGCCGATACATGAAACCCGCGCACGTAAACCGGAATACCTTGAGGGTAGATCCCGTCTAGGTCTCTCACGGCCCCGTCGATCACAAAACCGTTGCCGGTCGCCGAGAGAATCGAGGCTGTTAGATTGTCGCCCGCGAACGTTCCCTGTTCGATCTTGCCGAACAGGTCCACGACCAGAACGTCCCCCGGTCGCAGAGCATTGATCACGCGTTGGTTGTTGCCTACTTTCTTGTCTGGATTGTTATCCGCCTCAACGATGTCGTTCACGTCGGGCCGTACGGGCATGAACTGAGCGGTCACGACACGCCCGATCAGCTTCTTCTCGGGCCGCACGATCTGCCAGCCGCCCGCCCACTGATTCGTATACTCGGCGCCCCGCAACGGCCCCCATAGCATCTCCGACGAAGCGTTCTTCAGGCCGTCAATGTACTTCTGGGGAATCTTGGGTCGCCCGTCGTCGAAGCGGTCGAAGGGGTTCTTTGCTGTGTACTTGATGAGCTGTTCTTTTGAGAAGCCGTCCAGTTGCGCCCACATGGGGGTAGACGCCAGCAGCAGGGTCAAGATGAACTTTTTCATGCGCCTGAATGTAGCACAACTAGGGCCTTGTCCTCGTCCGCTCGGAACGCTCCGCCGCCCGGGAGGACTCCACGTGAAGGCGCTTTCTCAGGCTCTCGAATTGTGCTCGAGTCAACCGCGGCAAGGCAAGCAGCTCATGCACCGAGCGAAACGGGCCATTCTTCTCACGCATACGCACCACCATCCGAGCCCGGCTCGCGCCCAAGCCCGGTAGGCTCTCCAGTTGTTCCACGCTTGCTCTGTTGAGGTTCAGGGGCGCAGCCGGGGAGTCCGCCGCCCCCCCACTCACGAGCGCCAACAGCAAAAGCCCGCCGCGAATTAGGGTCAACGCCAATCCTCCAAGCCATCTAAACTGCGACCCAGTATGCGAAGAGTTTGCCGAGCCCACCGGCGGTAGTCATCGGCCGTCTCGGAATCGAAACCCTCCAAGCCCGTAAGAAGTTGGGTGGCTGCCTCGTTTCCCTTTTGGAGTAACGGTCCCGGGCGGCTCTTTCGGCCGGATTGGGCATAGTCTTTCACCGTAAGTTCGATCAGTTTTGAGACCGCCTGGAACGCGCGTCGACGCCCGCATCCGCTCGACATCATTTGACGTACGGAGCCTTCTATCAAACCTGTCAAAAGATCGGTCGCCATCGAGTGAGCCGCTAAATGATGGGCACTGTGGGACGCCTTCACAAGCTGAAACTCGCCACCCAACGCTCTCACGATTCGCCGTGCCGGGTCCGCGGCCGCGCGTGAGCCCTCGCACCCAAAGTACACGCCTCGCAGACTCAGCACGGGATGCTGAAAGCCGTAAAAGGGCTGCAACGATCCGATCGGCGCGCCTTTGAGGCGGAGCGGCGCCAGCGCCTTGCTGCTTCGTCCGAGACTTGTGTGGAGCACCACCTTCTTGGCATAGGAGAACCTGACGTTCGCCAGTCTGTCCATGACCTCATTCAGAGCTCGCCCCGGCACCGTCACGAGGATGACCCTGCAGCCCCTCAAATCCTCCGGATCATCGGTTGCTTCGCCTAATTGCATCAGGCGCACCGCGCGGCGCGCCGAAGTGAGCTTGTGTGAGAGCACCGGGCCCAAGCGGAACCTGTCCGGTGGAAGCAACTGTATGATGCTCCGGCCAACCCTTCCGGGCCCCACGAGTCCTAGTCTCACCCGCTTGCCTCGACGACGCCCATCAGATTTCGTGTCTTGAGAGCCTTGATGCGGTCACGAATCTTGGCCGCCTTTTCAAACTCGAAAGCCTTCGCGGCCTCCCGCATCTGCTTGTCCCATTTCTCCAGCAGTTCTTTCATCTCAGCGGGGGAAGTCGGAATTTCATCAGCCGCCGGGTCGTCGGGCACTTGCAGGTAATCCGCTTCCACGATTCGAACCAAGCTCATATCCACCGGCTTTGAAATCGATTGCGGCGTGATACCGTTCGCTTCGTTGTACTGCTCTTGCACCGCCCGCCTCCGATCCGTTTCGCCGATCGCTTCCTTCATGCTGTCCGTCATCCGATCCGCATAGAGGAGCGCCCTCCCGCTCACGTGCCTCGCCGCCCGCCCGATCGTCTGAATCAGCGAACCCTTCGAACGCAGAAAGCCTTCTTTATCCGCATCAAGGATCGCCACCAGCGAAACCTCCGGCAAATCCAGACCCTCCCGCAGCAGATTGACGCCGATCAGCACGTCATACTCGCCGCGCCGCAGATCGCGCAGATGCTTCACGCGCTCCAGTGTATCGATTTCCGAATGCAGATATCGGCATCGAATCCCTATTTCGGCATAATATTCCGATAAATCCTCCGCCATTCTCTTCGTGAGAGTCGTTACCAGGACTCGCTCGTTGCGCTCAGCACGCTGCCGGATCTCCCCCAGAAGGTCATCCACCTGCCCTTTCACCGGCCGAATCTCCACTTGCGGATCCAACAACCCCGTTGGACGAATGATCTGTTCCGCCACCACTCCCGCTGATTTGGTCAACTCGTATGGACCCGGTGTTGCCGAAACATACACGAGCTGATTGACACGCCCTTCAAATTCTTCAAAAGACAGAGGACGGTTATCCAACGCGCTCGGAAGCCGAAAACCATGCTCCACTAGCACCGTCTTGCGGGACTGGTCTCCGCGATACATGGCCCGCAACTGGGGGGTCGTTTGATGACTCTCATCAATGAAGACCAGCGCGTCCCGCGCCAAATAGTCCAGCAACGTCGGCGGAGGCTCTCCGGGCTGCCGCCCCGAAAAGTGCCGCGAATAATTCTCGATGCCGTGGCAGTAACCTACCTCGCGCATCATCTCGATATCAAACAGCGTCCGCTGCGATAGCCTTTGCGCCTCGAGTCGCTTGCCCATGTCCTGTTGCCCGGCGTTCCACTCGTCCAGCTCCGCCAGGATACTCTTAATGGCCCCTTCTTTCGTTTCATCCGACATCACATAGTGAGTCGCCGGATACACGGGCAATCGCAGAAATGTCTGCCGCACCTGCCCCAACAAGGGATCAATCTGCACCAAGCTCTCGATCTCATCCCCCCACAACTCGATCCGGTAGGCGTAATCGTCATACGTCGGATAGACTTCGATCACGTCACCGATAACGCGAAACGTCCCGCGCTTGAACTCCCCGTCTCGCCGCTGGTAAAGAATCTTCACCAACCGCCGCGTGATCTCCCCCCGCGAGATTTGCTGCCCTTTCTCGAGCATCAACAGCATGCCGTAATAGGCCTCGGGAGACCCCAGGCCGTAAATGCAACTCACGCTCGCCACGATCAGGCAGTCGCGCCGCTCAAACAAAGACCGTGTCGCCGAAAGTCGCAACTTGTCCAACTCATCGTTGATCGTCGCTTCCTTCTCGATATACGTCTGCGACGCCGGAAGGTAGGCTTCCGGCTGATAGTAGTCGTAGTAGCTGACGAAGTACTCAACAGCACTCTCCGGGAAAAAGTTCCGGAACTCGTGATAGAGCTGCGCCGCCAGGGTCTTGTTGTGAGCCAGCACGAGGGCCGGGCGGTCCATCGCCTCGATCACCTTCGCCATCGTGAAGGTCTTGCCCGAGCCCGTGACCCCGAGCAAGACCTGGTGCATCTCCCCATCCCGTATGCCCCGCACGAGCTGATCAATCGCAGCTTCCTGATCCCCGCGAGGCTCGTAAGAGGACGCAATTCGAAATGGCATCAGCAAAGATCTTTCAACAAATGGGAAACCGGCGGAGAGCCTTCCGCCGCAACCTTTATGAGTTGCGAAGCCCGAAACTTCGAAACTAGTTGGCGGGCGATCAAGAAAGATACCGTTGCAGCTCGCCCTCTCGAAGGCAATGCATGTTTGCCGCCTCGCGAGTAATCGCGCCCTTCTGGACAAGCTCGGCCAGCGACTGCTCCATCATGATCATTCCTTCGCCCCGGCCCAAGCTCAATTGCGAGCTCAGCATGTGGTCTTCCCCCTTGCGGATCAGGTGCCGCACCGCCGTATTTGCGATCAGGATCTCAAGGGCCGGGAAGCGCCCCTCACCGTCCACCGCCGGTATGAGTTGCTGCGCGATCACGGCCAGAAGACCCAGCGAAAGCTGCTGCCGGATTTGCTCCTGCCGCCCGGCCGGAAACTGATCGACAATGCGGTTCACTGCCTGCACCGCGTCGTTCGTGTGGAGCGTCGATAGAACGAGATGTCCCGTCTCCGCGGCGCTCAGAACCGTGGCGACCGTTTCCGGGTCGCGCATCTCGCCGACCAGGATGACATCCGGGTTCTGCCGTAGGATGCTTCTCAGCGCGGATGCAAAGTCGTTGCTGTCGTGTCCAACCTCGATCTGTTCAAAAACCGATTGTTCATCGGAATGGTAGTACTCAATGGGATCTTCGATCGTCACCACATGATAGGGATACTTTCGATTGACGATTCCCATTAAGGCCGCTTGTGTCGACGTCTTACCTGACCCGGTTGGCCCTGTCACGAGAATCAAACCCTGTTTGCGCTCGATCAACTTGCCCAGGTGTGGAGGTAAATGGAGGGATTCCAAAGTGGGGATTTCGGCCGGCAGGATGCGGATGGCGGCCGCCAGCGTCCCCCGCTGATAGTGGAAATTGGCGCGAAAACGTCCGATTCCCTCGCGGACAAAGCTGAAATCGAACGAGCGATGCGCTTCCAATTCTTGGCGGCGCTCGGGTGACAGCAAGGGGAGAAGCAAGTCACGAATATCCTGGGCGCTCAGGATCGGGTCCATGGAGCGCTCGATACGCCCGCCCCGCCGCAGAACCACACCGCATCCCGCCACGAACAGCACATCCGACGCATCCCGCTCATAGGAATATCGTAGGATTCGGTCGAGCGAATCTGTCGCTCCGGATGGCAACGGGTCAACCGGCCGTGGCTCCGTGGCCGCTTCGGCCTGCTCTGGTGTCGTGGGTTGCCCCGCACCCGTTGCTTTCTTGTTGAGCTCACGGACGAGGCTTTCGAGTTCCGGGTTGTAATCCGCCATATAGGTGTTGACGCTATTCTAGCTTGAAACGTCGATTCTCAAGTTCGAATCGTCCGCCCACCGGCAACCCCTCCTCGCCGAGCCGCGCGCGCCAGTCGGGCGCTCTCGATCCTTTCGGACTCCAACGCTCTACCATGAGATCAAGTGTACAGGCCAATGAACGCAAGGTCGTCGTTCGAATTGAGAGCGACGCTTGTTGCCGGCGTCCTTCAGAATGTCGAGCCCGCCGGGAATCGCGAGCCGGAGAAGGGCACGCGGCAGGACCCGGAGGTTCTGCAACTCGGCCTCACGCAGTCTGAGATCGAGGCGATCGAAAAGCGCTTGGCGAAGCTGTTGGAACGGGTCGACAAGGGCGAGGTCCCGTTGTTGGAGGGACATGGCACACCGGGACCGCACCGCCGCCAACCACCCCAGCCGCCGGAGATCGACGCACCAAAACTACTTCATCGCTTCCCGAATCCCCTCTAAATTCCTCGCCACGGTCTTGGTGGTCGGGTTGTCCACTCCATAGGTCGATTCCAAGATCCGTGGCGACCGCTGCACCCACTCCAACGCCCTCGGCAGATCCCCTTGGTCCTGCAGAATCCCGCCGATGTTGTTGGCGTCTATGGCTACGTTGGGATGGTCGAGGCCGTAGGCTTTTTCGTGGATCGCGAGCGCCCGCTGTATGTACTCCAACGCCCCGGGCAGATCCCCTTGGGCTTTCAGAATCTGGCCGATGTCACCGGCTGCTGTGGCCACGTGGGGATGGTCGGGGCCATAAGCTCTTTCGAAGATCGTGAGCGCCCGGCGGCTGTACTCCAGCGCCCCCGCCAGATGTCCCTGGGCTCGCAGAATCTTCCCGGTGTTGCCGGCGTGGATGGCCACGGTGGGATGCTCGGGGCCATAGGCTTTCTCGTTGATCGCGAGTGCCCGCTTTGTGTACTCCAACGCCCCGGGCAGATCCCCTTGGGCTAGCAGAATCTGGCCGATGTTGTTGGCGTCTTTGGCCACCTCGGGATGGTCGGGGCCATAGGCTTTTTCATCGATCGCGAGCGCCCGCTTTGTGTACTCCAGGGCTCCGGGCAGATCCCCTTGGTCTTTCAGAATCGAGCCGATGTTGTTGGCGCGGATGGCCACGGTGGGATGGTCGGGGCCGTAGGCTTTTTCGCCGATGGCGAGCGCCCGCTTCGTGTACTCCAACGCCCCTGGTAGATCCCCTTGGGCTTTCAGAATTGAGCCGATGTTGCTGGTGACGGTAGCCACTTCGGAATGCTCGGGGCCATAGGCTCTTCCGTGGAGTATGAGCGCCCGTTCGTAGTACCCTTTCGCCCGCTCCAGTTCGGCTCGGCTCTTTACGAACAGGCCAAGCTGATTCAGAAGATAGCCGGCGGCTTCCAGTCCCACCTGCAAGTTCTCAGCGTGATCGGCTGCCTGTGTAGCGTGGGGAGACAATCGGGCGCAAACCGGCCAGTTCCGAACGTCATTCGACTCCTCCGGAAACGCCTTACTGACGGCCCTAGCAGCCGCCTCGGCCCAGGCTTTTTGCTCCTCTTGCGGCAACCGTTCCCGCGTGACGGCCTGCACCAGCCGGTGGATCGATAGGCCTCGCTCTTGCGGTTTCTCGCCCCCTACCTCCAGCAGCGAATAGCTCCGCAAGGCCTTGATCGCCTTGTCGAGGTCCAGTGGGTCGCTGACGGTCGCCCGCAGGCCTTTGGGCAGGCGTTCGGCCCCAGCGACAATCATGTCCAACGGGATATCATCAGGCCCCAGAAAGGCGCAGAGATGCAACAGGTCGGCGGCAGAGGACGAATCCTTACGCACCTGCTGAAAGCTGATCTCCCAGGTCGTGGTCACCGTCGCCTCTTCTTGCGATGCCTTACTGTCCGTCTCAAACAGCCGCAGCTTGTGCTGCCGGAACAACTCTAGATAGCCGGCGAGCGAGCGCCCGGCCTCTTCGATATACGCCGCCGCCTGCTCCAGCGCCAGCGGCAGATGTCCGAGCGCCTCGGCGAGTTCGCCGGCCGCGGCTTCATCGCTCTGGCCCGTACGCCGCAGCAAAAACTGTATCGACTCGGCGGGCGCCCAAACCTTGACGGACACCGCCTTCGCCACACCTCCCCAAGCCGCATAGCGAGAGGTGATGAGCACATCTCCAGCCGCACCCCGCGGTAGATACTCCGTCACGCCCTTCGGATCAGGAGCGTTATCGAATACGAGCAACCAGCCGCTTCGGTGCTCCAACTCCTCCCGAACCATCTCGACAACCTGCGCCTGCTCGGGACGATCGTCCTCCGACACGAGTCCCAGCTTCTTAGCCAGCGCCTCATAGTCGGCGTTAAGCGATTCCGCTCCCTCCGAGCGCAGCCACCAAACAAGCGAGTACTCCGCTGCATAGCGGTAGACGTATTCGATGGCAAGCTGGCTCTTGCCCACCCCGCCCAGCCCATGAATCGCCGCCTGTGTCAACGCCGCCGACTCCCCACCCGCCAGCGTCGCCCGAAGGTCCCGCAACAAGTCGTCCCGCCCTGTGAAGTTGGGGTTGCGCTGGTGCGGTAAGCGGAAAATCTCGGGAAGGGCTCCGGGAAAGCGCCGTGCTGTCTGCCCTGGAGCCGCCTTCGAGCCGGGAAACGAGACCGTCCTCTTTGCGCGCCCCCGTTCGACACCATCCAATAACAGTCGGCGCGCTTCGGCTTCCGGCTTATCCACGAGCTTGATGTACGCGATTAGAGAAAGTAGCCCCGGAGGCTCACACTCTTGAACGATGACGGGAATCAGCGAGCCCTCCTCACCCTTTGCATCTTTGCGGAAAGCCGCCTGCCACTCTGACTGTGTAAACTCGGCGCCGAGATACTGAGGAGACAGGACCGCGATAGTCCTTTCCGACTCCGTGATCGCCTTCTGCATCTGCTGGACGAAATTCTGGCCGGCCTTAAAATCCCAGTCCTGCAACACGGTCGTATAGCCGTTATCTTCCAGTACCCCGGCAATCCATTCCGCCCAGGCAGCGTCAGCGCCGTTTCGGCTAACGAAAAAATCCTTTTTTTGTACAGATTCCGACAAGAATCCCGTCCTCGCACCAATAAATGCGTTTGTCGAGCTTACCGCATGCCGCAGTCTCACCGCCATATCTTTTATTGGCTGGGTAACGGCTAGTGCTTGAAAGCTTGATGGCGGGCGCGGGTGGGGTACGCGGTGTTTCGCGGGTGGGTGGTTGGTGGGGTGTTTGGCTTGTATTGGGTGGCTCCTTTGGGAATGATGGGTGGTTAGGCGGGCGGTGGTTCAGCTTTGGGGGAAGGGCCGTGGGGGCTCGGGCCCGTCACTTGCGTTCCGGGTTCGGTTGGGGAGTGCTGGTAAGTTGTTTTGTTTGTGCTGGTTGGGGGTTGGTGGGTTGGTTTGGTATTTCTTAGTTGGCTGTGGCCGGGGTCGCCCCTTAGGCGGGCACGGACGGCGGGGTCGTGGGACTGCTGTAGGGTGACGGGGGTGTTGGGGTCCGGATGTGGGTCGTGTGGCGGGGCCGGCGGGCCGGCTGTAAAGGGGTCGGAGGGTGGGGGAGGTGGGCTGTAGCGGTTTTCGGATTGGGGTTCGGATTGGGGTGGGCGGGGGTGGAGATGGTGGTTGTCGGCTTGGGGTTGGGATGCTCCGATGCGGATTTCTCGGATTCTGGTGAATTGGCTGATGGCGCGGTCGAATTGGCGGGTGAGGCGGGCGCCGTAGCGGCTATAGGTGTCGAGGGTGCGGTCTTGATGGGACATGGCGTCGCCGAAGATCTCGGTTTCACGGAGGGCTTCGCGGGTTTCGGGGCTGTCGGTGTCCGCGGGGCCGTAGATGGATGGCTCGTCGGAGCGATTGTGAACTTCCGTCCAGAAGCTACGACGGACGGCAACGGCGCGAATGGCGATGGAGGTTTCGATGCGGGTGAGGCGGCGGAGTCGCCATTCGGCGTCGACCATTTGGCGGAGGAGAGCGAACTCGAGAAAGTCGGTGGGCTGGAGTTTTTGCTCCAGGGAGGTTAGATGGCCGTCGTATTCGGAGAGGCTTTCGTCGGGGAGGACGGCTTGTTGGGCCAGGAGGCCGTGCTTGAGCGCGTTTTGGGAGGAACGTTGCTTGCCCTGGTCGGTGCGCGGGCCGGTGGAATGTTTTGCGTTTTGTTGGTTGGCGTGAAGTTTTTCTTGCGAGATGTTTTTTTGTGTCATGACTGGGAATTCCTTTGGTCCGAGTTTGTCGGACGGTTTGGTGCATCGATGACTTCCTCGCCTTGCGGCGCGGACGCGCAGGTTGACACCCGCGCCTCCGTTGTTTGGTTGTCAGACGGTTAGTGCGTTTGGGACGGACA
>CBDBKC010000019.1:0-54224 GCA_965206655.1 Bryobacterales bacterium
GGACATTTCACCCCAGCGTGATCTCCGCGTGCGGGTCCGCACCTCAACCGGCGTGGCGGAAACGATTGTCCCTATCGGGACAGCGGCGTCGGCAGACCGCGGGGCGTCTTAGTGGCTGTGAAAAAACTGGGGACAGTCCACGGCGCGCCGCTTGTGAGTGCTGCGAACAAGCCAGTTACGGGGGCGGCGCTTGGTACAGTCCCCGTTTTTTCCGGCAGACCGCAGGGCCTCTTAGCCGTGCGGCATCGGTCGCCGGAGCAATACGGCGCTAGTGTGCCCAGCATGGGCTGAATCTAGTTGGCTGAAAGGAGCCGACCGGGAACTGATGGAGGTAACTGTAGGGAACCGCAAGGCGTAGCCGCGAGGTGAAGCTGAAGGAAGCGGGGAACAAACCTTTGACCGTAGGAACACGAATCGGCAGAGAGGCCGTGTACGGGCGGTAAGCGTGCTAGCCAACGTGAAGCCCGAAGTCCATCCGAAGACGTGCGCGGTAGAGCCGGGCGGTGTGAAGGGAAAGATTCAGCACCTTACCTGGGGAGATCTCCTCGGTGAGAGCGGAGGAGAAGTCAGCAGAGGCCGTAGTAGCGAGGAAGGCGGGTAATAGCGCCGGAGCGAAGGGCCGAAGAACCAAGGAGCAAAGCGAGAGGAGCGACTCGAACCGAGCCGAAAGAAGTCCGGAGTCCCGGACCGAAAGGTCCTTCCCCATCGGGGGAACGCAAGGGGAGCAGGGGCAGGCAGGAACGGTGGAACCGGGATGGGCCTCCCTCCGGCGGCGACGAGGCGAAGTTCGGCGAGACTCATCGAAGAAAGCAATGCACGAAGAACTGATGGAACAGGTGGTCGGAGAGGAGAACCTCGAACGGGCTCTGCGGGCGGTGAAACGCAAGCGGGGCGCGGCGGGGATCGACAAGATGACGACCGAAGAACTCGAACCTCACTTTCGCCGTCACGGCACGGAGATTCGAGCGAAACTCGTGTCCGGGCGTTGGACGCCGAGTCCCGTAAGGCGGGTAGAGATACCGAAGCCGAGCGGGGGGAAGCGACAGCTTGGGATACCGACGGTAATAGATCGGCTGGTGCAGCAAGCGTTGCTGCAAGTTCTGCAGCCGATCTTCGATCCGCGGTTTAGCGAGTCGAGCTACGGGTTCCGGCCGGGGCGGAGTGCGCACGATGCGGTACGAGCGGCGCAAGGATACGTTCGCGAGGGCAAGGACTGGGTGGTGGATATTGACATCGCGCGGTTCTTCGACGTGGTCAATCACGACATTTTGATGCGGCGGGTGGCGGAAGTCATTCGCGACAAGCGAGTGCTGGGGTTGATCGGCCGGTATCTACGGGCCGGAGTGCTGACGGAGGGGGTGGTGGTGCGCAGCGCGGAGGGCACGCCGCAAGGCGGGCCGTTGTCACCGTTGCTGGCGAACATCTACCTTGATGCGCTTGATCGGGAGCTGGAGAGACGTGAGCTACGGTTCTGCCGGTACGCGGATGACTGCAACATCTATGTGGGCAGTGAAGCGGCGGCGAAGCGTGTGCTGGCGGGGATCACGGCTTGGATCGAAAAGCATCTGCGACTGAAAGTGAACGAGGCCAAGAGCGGGGCGGGGAGGCCGTGGGAGCGGAAGTTCCTGGGGTTTCGTCTGAACCGCCAGGGGCAGGTGGAAGCAGCGCCGGAAAGTGTCGAGCGATTCAAACGGAAGGTGCGGGAGATCTGGTGCGGCAACCGCTCGGTCACGAGTCGGCAGTTACGCGACGAGTGGCGGCGGTACGTTCGCGGCTGGTGGGGATACTACCGGTTGGCGGAGCGACGGCGTGCGATTTTCCTACTGGAAGGATGGGTGCGGCGGCACATACGGAAATGTTTCTGGCTGCGCTGGCATGGCGCAACGGGACGCCGGCGGGCTTTACGTCGGTTGGGCATTGGGGAACGGTTGTTGAAACTGGTTCCGGCACGTCGCGGCGCTTGGCGCATAGCGGCGAACGGACTGTTGCAGACAGCGTTATCGAATGCAACGTTGCGGCGCTACGGGTTTGTGATGCCATCGGATCTTGCGGCGCGAACGTAAGGCCGCTGGGTTCAACCGCCGGATACGGAAAACCGTATGTCCGGTGGTGTGGGAGGGTGGCGGGGCCTCAATCCCCGTCACCCGACCCGATCGTCTTCGAGTCCGGGGTGAAGGTGTTCGGCGCGTCACAGACGGGGCAACGGTAGATAACAAAGACTCCCCACGCTCTTGCGATCCCCCCCCCCGCTTTGAGCGTCGTGGCCGGATGCCCGCCTCCGCAGCGAACGCAAACGTTGCGCCAACCCACCGTCGAGACGGGCTCGGAAATGTGTCCGAAATAGAGCGCCCAGCCATAGATCGAGAGACGCGTTCCCAGCATCCGATCGAGCATTCGGTTCCACCAGTTGATCACGAACAATAGTCTCTCGCTTCCTCCCATCAGGAGCCACATCTTGCGCGGGGGCGGGCCCGGGAAGTTTTTCTTGTTGAGGAACGAGAGTGACGAGAAGAGGGGGCGCGTTGCGACGTGCTTCAGACCCGTAACCCCCTCGATCCGGGCGCTCAATTCTTCGCTTGATCGAAACGGGTTTACGTGGCCGCCCCCTCGCGCCAGCCAACGATAGAGTCGGTCGGTCATGGTAGACGTGTCGGGAACGCTCACGAACAACGCCGCGTTCGAACCCGCCGTCCGAGCAACCTCTCGCAGGGACTCATCAAGGCGCTCGAAGTGCTCCATACTGTGGTTCGAGATGATGGCGCTGAAGCTTCCGTCGCGGAAGGGCAGCTCGGCGGCGTCGCCGCGAACCACCCATCCAGTGGAAACACTAGGTGGCGGGTCGAGGTCAACCCGCACGGTCTTGAAAGGGAAGGACCGAGCGTCAAAGCTGCCGAAGCGGCTTCCCAAATCGAGCACCCAGCCTTTCTTCAGGTGAGACAGAATTTCGTGCACTTGGATTCGCCGTATCCGCCGGCATAGGTCAGCGTGCCACAGATGGGAGAAGTTTGTAACGCTGCTCTCCCGGCAGCCGTCCATTGAAGACGACGCGGAGGATGCTATGCGCTACGTGCAGGTAGGGATACTGGTGTGCTTGGTCGGCATCGTCGGGCTGCTGGGCGCTATCTACTTGAACCAGCGCGCGGCGCCGCCGGAGGCGTCCGACAGCGAACGGGTAACGCTCAATTTGGCGGATGCCGAATCCGCCCTCGAAGCGCCCGAAACGATGATCGAGCCTATTGCTGAGCCGGCGCCCAAGCCTCGGCCGGTACGGCCGGTGGCGCGGCCCGCGGCAGCAACGCAAAAACCGAGTGTCTCGAAACCCAGTGTCTCGAAACCGACTGTCGAGCCTGTTGCTCGGACTGAGACGAGCACGTCTCCCCCAGTTGCCGTAAGGCCGGTCGAGAAGGCTCCTGTCGTCGAACCCGCCGCCGCGGCGAAGGGACCGATTCAGATCTCCGGGCATGTGAAACCCGAGCCGCCACCTCCTCCTCCCGAGCCGCGGAGAGTCACTTTGCCCGCCGGCATGAATGTTGTGGTGCGACTCGACTTCGGACTGTCGAGCGAACGGAATTTCTCCGGAGATAGTTTCACGGCTTCGCTCAACCACGACATTGTGGTCGACGACATGGTGATCGCAGAAAAAGGGACCCGCGTAGAGGGCAAGGTTGTCGAGGCAGTTCGAGCAGGGCGCGTCAAGGGAATCGCAAAGCTGTCGCTCGAACTCGTCCGTATCGATACCGCCGATGGCCAAACCGTGGATCTGGTCTCGAACCGGCTTCACCACGAAGGGCCGAAGTCCACCGGGTCCGACGCGAAGAAGGTCGGCATCGGCGCCGGCATTGGGGCGCTGATTGGAGCGATCGCGGGCGGTGGAAAAGGAGCCGCTATTGGAGCGGGAGTCGGCGCCGGCGCTGGCGGTGGCGCCGCGGCGGCCACGCGCGGAGAACCCGCCGAGATGTCCGCCGAAGAACGGCTGGAGTTCCGCCTCATGGAAGCGCTGGAAGTTGTCGAGCGATTGTGATACCCAGTGCATGGAGCGGCGCTCAGTCACCATCGTTACAATGAATTGGCGATGGGAGAGCCCCAAGAGCAGCCCGTCTATCTGTGCCGGGCGTGTGGGGCGGCGCTGGAAGTACGACTCAGCTTCAGGGGAAAAGTGGTTTGGACGCTCGCACCCGATGACCCGGACTTTGGCGTCACCGAGCCGGAGCTTCGGGGAACAAAGGGTGATCCCAAGCTACTGTGTTCGGCCGATGCGCTTCACCCTACCGGCTTCAACCTGGTTGACGGCGAAGTCATTCCGAAGGATGAGTGATTTCCCGCTGTTTTCCCGGACCGAGACGCCTTAGAGCAGACCCTTATCAGACTACCCCGGAGAATCTACCATGGCTTCGATGAACCGTCTCGCTAGCGTTGCACTCCTCGTTGCGGGCCTGGGTGCATTGCCGGCCACGCCGCAGGAGATGGCTCCGCGTTGGGAGGTCATCGAAATGGCCCAGGGAGTCGACCTCCACGCGACAGAGATGAAGGCGCTGCTCGAACAAGTGCGCCCGAAGGAATGGATCCAAGACGGCGCTCCCGATGCTTACGTGACACAACACGAAGGGATGATCAGCGAGATCGATAGCCTCGCAGCCTCCGCGCAAGACATGATTCGGCATCCCGACAAGCTGAAGTCGGTCGTCGATACCTTCCTTTGGATCGATCGCCTCAGCTCGATGATCGAGTCCCTTGAACAGGGAGTTCGCCGGTATCAGAACGCGGCGGTCGCCGAACTACTCGTTGCCGCACGCGACCGTAACGTCACCGAGTCGGAGAAACTCAAGGGCTACCTGCGGCAGCTCGTTGTGTTGCGGGAAACCGAGATGGAAATCGCCGACAGTGAAGCCCAGCGCTGCCGGGAGCAACTGGCGCGGCAACCCGCCGGCCAGGAATAGCGGGTTCTCTTCGCCGACCCCCGCGGCCGCGCGCCGGCCCTCAAGCGTACGATAGTCTACGGTCTTCAGGAGGACTGCTGATGTCGCGCCGCGCTCTTCTCATTCTTTTTGTCATTACCCTCGCTGCTTTCGCTCAGTCGAAGTATCCCGAACTAGCATTCGATGCGGACCCGGCGTGGCCGAAGCTGCCCGCAGGAAAGAACTTCGCCGAGGTGGCGGGCGTCTCCGTGGATGTCGCCGAAAACGTCTACGTCTTCCACCGCGGTGCGGAAGCCATCATGGTCTTCAGCAAAGACGGGAAATATCTGCGCTCACTCGGACAGGGCGTCTACACCGCCGCTCACGGTCTCCACGTCGACCAGGAAGGGAACATCTGGACGACCGACATCGGCACCCACGTCGTTCTCAAAATGGACAACACCGGCCAAATTCGGATGGTTCTGGGTCGGCGCGGCCAGGCGGCCGAGGCGAACGACCGTTTCGATCAGCCGACGGATGTAGCTACCGCGCCCAACGGCGATATCTATGTTACCGACGGCTACGGAAATTCCCGCGTCGTCAAGCTGGCGAAAGACGGAACGTTTATCCACGCTTGGGGGAAACGCGGTGTCGGGGAAGGCGAATTCAACGCCCCGCATAGCGTCGCGCTCGATAAACAGGGCAATGTCTACGTCGCGGACCGCGAAAACTTCCGCATCCAGATCTTCGATAGCGACGGTAAGTTCCTGCGCCAGTGGAAACATGTCGGGTCGCCCTGGGGTCTCGATTTTGGGCCCGACGAATCGCTCTACATGAGTGATGGCTACAACGACCGCATACTGAAACTGAATCGTGATGGGAAGATCCTAGGCGCGCTGGGTAAACACGGCAAGCTCCCGGGTCAACTCGAACTCTGCCATCATCTCGCTGTCGGGCCGCTTACCGGCAGTCTCTACGTCGCCGAGATCACCAATTGGCGTGTTCAGCAATTTGTGCCGCGCTAACCGCGCGAACCCGAACGAGTAAGCAAACCCAATGCGTCCTCGCGGAGTCATACGAACAGTCGCCCTAACGGCCGTTCTCAGTCTCGTACCCTCCGCGCCGGCGGCTGAAAAGGGGACGCTACGCGCCGGGGCTGCCCGCATCGACATCACCCCGCCCGAGAACACACCCTTGCCGATGGCCGGCTATGCGGGCCGCCAGGATGGGCACCAGGGCGTGCGTGACCGGCTCCATGCGCGGGCCATTGTTGTCGACGACGGCTCGACCCAGGCGGCGCTCGTCGGCGCGGACGGGATCTTTATCGATGATGCGGCGTGGGAAGCGCTTGCCCCGCGCATCGACCAAGAAACCAACATTCCGAAGGAACACATTCTGCTGAGTGCGACGCACACCCATGCGGGACCGAACTTCCGGCGGCTTCGTGATACTGAGTCGGGTCCGGGCGCCGACTATCTCGCTCAGTTCGACGACAAGATCGTGGCGGCCGTTCGTGAAGCGCAAGAGCGGTTGGAGCCGGCCCTCATGGGGTTCGGAACCGGTGAAGCCCACGTCAACATGAATCGGCGGGCACGCCTGGCGAACGGGGGCTGGTGGCTCGGCGTCAATCCCGAGGGGCCCTCGGACAAGACGGTCGCGGTCGTCAAGTTCGAAACGGCGGGCGGTGAACCACTCGCGTTCTTCGTCAATTACTCGGTACACGGAACGGTGCTCGGCCCGAGAAACTTTCAGATTTCAGGCGATCTGCCCGGCGCGACGTCACGATTCGTCGAGCAGCACTTCGGCGGCGACGTTGTCGTCTCTTGGACGAGCGCGGCCGCCGGTGACCAGGACCCGCTCTATCGCGTCGGAGACAACTTCGACCACGTCGATATCTTGGGGCGGATTCTAGGCGAAGAGGTGATCCGCGTCGCGGACAGGATCCAGACGTCGCCGCGCATGCGGATCGCGGGAATGCAGCGTGTGATCAACTGCCCCGGCAAGAAGAATCCGCCAGGGCCGAACCGCAGGGACGATCTGAACTACCAGTTCCTTGACGCGGATCCGACACCGATTCGGCTGTCGCTCATCATGCTCAACCATATCGCCATCACCGGTGTTTCCGGTGAAGTTCTTACCGGAATCAATACCCGCCTCAAGCGTGAGTCCCCACTTGCCGGTACGATTATGGTCACACACGCTAACGGCTCGAGCGGCTACATCCCCGACGACGCTGCCTACGACCAGATCAGCTACGAGATCGTCGTCTCGCGCGTCAAGCGAGGCTGCGCCGAAGACGCCATTGTCAACGGCCTGCTCGATATGATCGATTCGTTGTAGATTTCAATGATGGCGAGCCCGAAAATCCCCAAGTGGATCGGCTGGCCGGCGCTCGCGCTCTGGACCTACTTTGTGCTCGGATACTTCGCCAAACAGGCCACCTTTCATCCGACGCCTTATCCGGCCGGGCCCTGGGAGTTGCAGGAGCGCTTGGGGGCACAGGATGTTTGGCTCGAAACGTCCGACGGGGTGAAGATTCACGGCTGGCGAATCGGGGCGGGCACGGATGAGGAGTGGATGACGCTCTACTTTCACGGCAATGCCGGCAATATCTCGCACCGCATTGACCATATCGAAGCCATCACGGCCGCCGGCTCGCATCTGTTCATCATCGACTACCGCGGTTATGGCAAGAGCGAAGGCAGTCCCTCGGAAGAAGGCATCTACCGCGACGCCGATGCCGCCTATCGGTACGTCCGCGACCAGGGATACGGGCCGGCGCAGATTGTCATGCATGGCGAGTCGCTCGGGACGGCCGTAGCGGTGGATCTGGCGTCTCGTCAGCCGTGCGCCGGCGTCGTCCTCGAAGCGCCCTTCCCTTCGGCGAGTTCCGTCGCAGCGTATATTTTGCCCGTGATCGGCCCGCTGGTCGCGCGCGGGCTCGAAACCGGCGACAAGATTCGCAACGTGCGGGCGCCCGTGTTCATCATTCACGGCGATAACGACGGGGTGATTCCGTACGCACTCGGGCGTCAGGTTTTCGATGCGGCCAACCAACCGAAACAGTTGTGGACGCTTCAAGGGTCCGGCCACAACGATATCGTTCTGGTCGCGGGGGACCGCTACGTGGAACGGTTGAAGGAATTCTACGCCAAACTTCACTGACCGGATTCGGCCCGCCTACAGCATCCGGAAATTGACTTCCAAACTGACCTGGAACGACAACGGCGTATCGCCCCTACGGGCCGGGACGAAGGTCCAACTCCGAACCGCCTCGGCCGCCTTCTCGTCAAGGCCAAGGCCGATGCTGCGCACCAGTCGCAGACCGGCGACGCTCCCGGCAGGGGTGATGACGGCCTCAATCACGACGGTACCTTCGTGACGGGCGATACGGGCCTCCTCGGTATAGTCGGGGTCGGTCCTTTCACTGAGCCTCGCCGGGATGACTCCCGGGCCGCGGCGGAAGACCTCGCCCTCCACTGCCGGGGTGGACTCGGCAACGTGGCGAGCCCGGACGGCTTCGGCTCGTTCGAGCATCGGCTGCGCGTCGGCGCTGCGATTCATCTTGATGAGCAGGCGCGCATAGTGCTCGAGCGTAACGATGGTGTCCACATGCTCGGCGCCGAGCGCCTTTTCGCGAATAGCAAGAGCGTGCTCGTAGTAGATGTCCGCCTTGGGGTAGCGTGCTTCGTTTTCGTACAGCACGGCTAGATTGTTGATGCTCTCGGCAACCGCGGGATGTTCCTTACCGAGATGGCGAACGCGAATGCCAAAGGCTTCCCGATAAAGCTCTTCGGCACGCGGATTCTTGCGCCGGGCGTGAAAATAGCGGCCCGCCTCATGCAGGTAGCGGGCGTAGTCAATGTTGTCGGGCCCGAAGGCCTGCCGCGCGATCTTGATGGCGTCTTCGTAGAGCTCCTCGGGTTTAGCCAGGTCGCCCAGAGACCGGTAGGCGCTCGCAAGCCGGACAAGGGTCACGGCTCGGCGCTCATCGCCCAACGGGAATTGGCGCGCCAGGTCGATCGCGCGAATGAAGTGTTTTGCTGCCGCGCGAGGCCGCGAGTCGGCCAGCGCGGTTTCACCTTCGTCCATTGCCTGGCGCCACGTCTCTTGGCCCCAGGCCGGCGGACACAGAACCGCCAACGCGAACGCACAATGCAGGGCGACCGCCGCAAGACACACTAATATCCTCTCGCCGAACATCAGACCCTGTCTTCGACGTGCTACCCCCCGAAACGATCTCAGTCTATCAAGGGTGTGAGGGACCGGCCCCGCCGGCCGACGTCTTCAGCACCCCGCCAACAGCGGCGGGTCCAATCAGACTCGACCCGATTGCCAGTTGATCAGAACCGGCCGGAAGCGCTTGGTTTCAACCTTGTTTGAGAAGGTTCATCGAACTAAAATGGGGACATGGTCACCTCGACGACACTGTTATCTCTCGCCGAGTTCCAGAGCCTTCCCAACAACGGGATGTTTCACGAGCTCAGCGAGGGCGAACTGGTCGAGACGCCACCGCCTAAGTACACCGTTTCAGAAGTTCCCTCACGTATTGCAGAGCGCTTCCGCGAGACGGCAGGACGTCTGCCTGGTCCCCCGAGTTTAGCGCTCCAAGTCGTTCCGAGAAGGGGCGTCCTATGTCCTTCTGGCGCGGCTGGATCAACCGATGATGACTAGGGCGGATCTAGTCCGCCGAGAGGCCAGGTAGGCTTCAGCCGACGGAAAGGTGGACGGTACGCGATATCGCGACACCTATGTACGAACGGGCTCCTATGTAGTTCGTTCCGTGGGACTTAGTCCTGCTTGCAGTCACGGACCTGATGGTGCCAATCCCGCACTAAGCGGTTGACAAGTTGTGATTCGTTGACCGCTCCGACCACCTCTCGTAAGACGAATCGGTCATGACTTCCCTGGAACCGGCTCGGCCAACCAGATATTGCCCTTGGTTTCGCCCAGGGGGAGGTAGAGCTTGTCGTCGGTCATGGCGTAGCCGAAAAAAGCACCACCTCGTACACGCAGGCGCTCGTGAAAGTGCTGTACGGCCTTCGGCGGGCCGTTGGGATTCTTCGCGGATGGGTCAAGACGCTGGGCCCAGATACAAAGGAACTCGTCCTGCCTCGAAAGAAAGTAGAGGGTATTGCCGTCGGGGGACCACCAGAAGTGCCCCGAGTTTCGACTGCTAAGTTCCCCAAGGGAGACCCATTGATCCTCCTTCTGAGCAGCTCCCTTGATCAAGCGGGAAACGAAGGCTGGTGCGTCTGGAGACTGCAGTTTGAACGCCACCCAAGCCTGATTGGGAGAGAGCCGGACGTCGTGTACCGGGTATTGCGCGTGTTCAAGCCCAAGGTCCTGCTGGTGACCGGTTGCGGCATCAACCGTTATCCACCGGATGGGCGGTGTCGTAGAAAACAGCAGTGCTTTGCCGTCCGGCGTCCAGTCCATGAGGCCACCGATACCTTCAAGGAACCGCCGTTCCGTCCCGCGGCCCAGTTCAGTGAGGTACACGTTGTTCTTGCCCTGCTCCGTACGGTGAAAGGCGACCTGCGTACCGTCCGGAGAAATCTTGCCGCGCAGTTCGTGGGCGGAACTGATAGTGATCTGCGTGTCTGTGCCCGCACCCTTCGAGAGATCCCGGAGCCAGACATCTCTGTTACCGGCCCTGTCCGAGGTGTAGGCCAGCAAGCCACCATTGGCTGAGATCGATGGGAACCAGTCTGTGCTCAAACCGGACACGATACGCTCAGGCTGCCCGCTGACTTCGGCAAGGTCGGCATTGAGCGGCAGGCTCCAAATGTCCCAATCAACCGTCGAACTGACAAACGCAATTCGGCCGTCTTGGGAAGCGGAAGGCTGGCCCTCACCGGTTCCGGCGGTTAACCTTTGAGGCTCGCTAAGTAGGCGACCATCGCCGGGAGAGACCTGAATGCGCCACAGATGCCGAGTGCCTCCCTCGCGCATCCGTGCGCTAAAGATCAACCAGTTCCCTTCCTCCAACCAACTCGTTGGCCTCCCCCGCCCGCCAAGCTGTAGCCCCTTTGCTTCGGACAACTCGCGAAAACCCAAGCTGACTGCGTCACCGCCTTCGGCTGGTAAGATCCACCAGTCCAGTCCGGCACCGCTTCCCAGTCCGGGCGCCTTGAGGCTACCAACGACGAGCAAGTACTTCCCATCTGGTGACCAGACGGCTGACAAGGCCATCTCTAGATTCGTCTCTACTCGTCTTGAAGTACCTCCCGAAGACGGTACGATCTCAATCCAGGCCAGCGTTCGATTCGAGCGATCGAACTCCAAGCGGGAATAGCTTAGCCATTCTCCGTCCGGTGAGAACCGCGGCCACGCGCCACTCGCGATTCGCCTTGGGCTTCCCCCGAGCGCGGGCACCACATAGATCCCACCACCCTCGCGGCCTGACAAAAAGACAATCCGGTTGCCGTCGGGTGAGAACGACGGGCGTCGGTCGTCCGCTTCGTCAATCGTTAGCTGGATCGGCTCGCCGCCTCCGAACTGCTGCACCCAGATGTCGAGGTTACCCTCGCCACCGCGGTCGGATGTGTAGGCCAACAGCCTGCCGTCCGATGACAGAGCTGGATCCCCGCTATAGCCGGTATCCCGGGTTATTTGCGCGAGATTGTACTGACGTGGGGCTTCGGCAATCGGTTCGGATGAACGACCAAACCACCAACCGAGGCCGAGTACGGCAAGCAGGACTGCAGCCGCTGTGGCCATTAACACCGGCGACCGGCGCTTAGCTTCCGCCCGTGGCAGTGCTACGCGCGACGGTGGTGGCTCCAGCTCGTCCCGAGCGGCCTGTAGGTCGCCGAGCAGTTCGTCAGTGTGGTGATAGCGCTGCTCTGGCTTCTTCGCGAGGCACTTGTTGACGATCCGCTCCAGTTCTTTCGGGACGCCCGTTCGCACCGCTGTCAGCGGTTCCGGCGGCTCGTTCATGATGGAGTAAACGATTGCTTGGTCGAAGTCACCACGGAACGGTTTTTGGCCCGCGACCATCTCATACAGCACAACGCCGAGGGACCAGGTATCCGTGGCATGGCCTGTCTCGGCGCCCGCAGCCTGCTCGGGGGACATGTAGTTGACCGTGCCAAGCGTGGTCCCCTCTCGCGTAAACTTCGAGCTGCCCGCAAGCTGCGCCAACCCGAAGTCCATCAGCTTGACGAGGCCACGCGAGCCGGACATGAGCATGACGTTGTCCGGCTTGATGTCGCGATGCGTGATGCCTTTCTGGTGCGCGGCTTCCAGGCCCTCGGCCATCTGAATGGCGACAGAGAGCGCTTCGGGCAGCTTCAGCGGACCTTCTTTGATGCGCTCACTCAGCGCGTCGCCTTCGAGGAAGGCCATGGCGATGAACGTCCGTCCATCAGCCTCGTCAATTTCGTAGACCGTGCAGATGTTGGGGTGGTCGAGCTTGGCGGCGGCCTTAGCTTCGCGCTCGAATCGCTTGCGACCTTCCTCGTCGCGCAGTAGGTGCGGCGCGAGGAATTTCAGAGCGACGGGGCGGTCGAGCTTGGTGTCCTCGGCCTTGTAGACGACGCCCATCCCGCCCTCACCGAGCTTCTCGGTGATCTTGTAGTGGGAGATAGTCTGGCCGATCACGTCGGTCCGATTCTACCTCGAAAGCGTTAGCTATCGCGAAGTGTGTCCAGTGAAGGCTGGCATGTTCAGTGGGAGACAGACCCACCGGGGTAGGAGTCAGAGCCCCGTAGCTTGAGTTGTATCTGTGGAGAAAACGAAGCAGATGAAGCCAACTGACAAAGCCATCCTTGGGATGGTGAGCAAGTCACCGGGCCGTAACGAAAGTGAACCCATAGGTGGCCTCGAAAAGCTAAAACTCCGGAGGCCGAGCCCGCTTCGCAAGGGCGAAGGCAGCATGAGCTGGCGCAGACTGACTGAGGCGTTAGCCCACTCCGGCGGGGTGGTAGGGACAGCACGGTGACAAGGGCATGCTGAGCAACTGGAGAAACCCTCCTCGTCCCGTCGAGAAATCGGCGGAGCAAGTCAAGCCGTATAACCGGCGTCAACCGGGAAATCGGTGGAAGGCGAGAGGGTGGCGGCTAGGCCCGCAGTAGCGGTGAAGCGGGGTAACGTCCGTGGAGCGAAGGGGCCTTGCTGCACATGAAGTCTTCGTCAACACCGGGAGGCAGGGACGAATGATAAAAGCGTCCAGCAGTCTGCAAGACCTGAGACGAAGACTATACGTCAAGGCGAAGGCTGAAGCGTCTTGGTGCTTTTGGGGGTTGTATGTTCACGTCTGCAAAAGGGAGACCCTGTGGGAAGCCTATCGGCTGGCCAAGCGCAACAACGGAGCTCCGGGAATTGACGGAGTAACGTTCGAGGCGGTTGAGGCCGAAGGGGTGGAGGGGTTTCTTGACCGACTTCGCGAGGAGTTGGTGCAGCGGAGCTATCGACCCCAGCGGGTCCGGAAAGTGGAGATACCCAAGGAAGGAGGCGTTGGTGCATGAATCGGTGTAAGCGAGCACGCTAGCGGCGGGGGTGGGGTCCAGTCCATCATAGAGATCGGGGGGGTAACGTCGTGGTCGCAGCGAAGTCGAGCCGAGTCAACCGCCAGTACAAGAAGAAGTACAGAATCCGGAACTGGAGGGAGTACGAGCGTGGCCTCAGGAGCCGCGGCGACGTCACGATCTGGCTGAGCGAGGATGCAATTGCCGCGTGGATACCACCGAAGAACGGTCTTCGCGGAGGCCAGCGGCGGTACTCGAACCTCGCGGTCCGGACCGCGTTGACGCTGCGGGTCGTCTTCAGCCTGCCGCTCCGCCAGACCGAGGGGTTCCTGGACTCGCTGCTCCGCTTGATGGGCCTCAACCTCAAGGCCCCGGACCACACCACACTCTCGCGCCGGAACCAAATCGTTGCGGTGCCGCCCCTGACCCGATCCCACGATGGCCCGATCGACTTGATCGTCGATTCCACAGGGCTGAAGATTCTGGGTTGCGGCGAATGGAACGCGCACAAGCACAAGGCATCAAAGAAACGCCGGGATTGGCGGAAGCTGCACATCGGGGTGGATGCCGAGGGGTTCATTGTGGCGGCCGAACTCACAGCGAGCAGCCGGGACGACGCCTCCACACTCCCTGCTCTTCTCGACACAATCGAGGTTCCCATCCGGCGTTTCACGGCGGACGGGGCCTACGACCACAGATCGGTCTACGATCAACTCAGCGCGGCCGGTACAGAGAACGTCGTGATTGTGATTCCCCCTCGTCGCTCCGCGGTGTCGGCGGGGCCAACGGACGGCCCATGGGCGCAGCGTGACACGGCTCTTGAGAGGATTCGCCAGGTCGGGCGACGAGAGTGGCAGAAGGAGTCGGGCTACCGACAGCAGGGGCGCGTTGAAAACAGCTTCTTCCGATACAAGTCCGTGCTCGGAGGCGGATTGAAGGCGAGGCACGGCGAGGCACAAAGGAGAGAAGTTGCGATCGGGTGTCACATCCTCAACCGGATGGCCGAGCTGGGTAGGCCGAAATCCTGCGCTGTGGTGTCCTGAACGAGAAGTTGGAAAAGCGCCCCCACTCGCGCCGCAGTTGAATCATGCAACAGCGCCGCATCCCGTCGACAAATCTACGGGCGTGCGCTCGGATCAGACCGTCATACTGACTGCCATCGAATCGGCCAAAGTCTATCCGGACCCGTTGAGGCGCGTCAGCTACGTCGACGCCGCGACGAACAAGCGGCTGAAGTTCCTGACCAACAACTTCGCGCTCCCGGCACTGACCATCGCCGAGATCTACCGTTCGCGCTGGCAGGTGGAGCTGTTCTTCAAGTGGGTCAAGCAGCACTTGCGGATCAAGAAGTTCTACGGCGCCAGCGAGAACGCCGTGAAGACCCAGATTTGGATCGCCGTCTCGGTGTACGTGCTGGTGGCGATCGTGCGGAAGAGGTTGGGCCTGGAGGCGAGTCTCTACCAAATCCTACAGATTCTCAGCGTTACCCTATTTGAGAAAACGCCCATTTTACAGGCCTTGCAGCCATCAGACTCCCATGAAAACTTACTCGATCACCCCAACCAGCTGATTCTATTCGACTTCTAACCGGACAGTAGTGTTGTGTGTTCTTTAGATAGTCACTGTCAGTGCGCACTTTGTCCAGTGCCTTACAAGAGAAGCGTAGGAATCGAGGAAAAGAGATGAATCGCCTGACCGAGGCTTCATTGTAGTGCGTAGCTAGTCTATCTCCTGGTAGGAGTGTTACTCCCGCAGCAGCCGCAGCGCTTCCAGTAGCCCGTTGCCTTCGCGGCGCTCGTCGGCGTCTGCTTGGTCTTCCGAATCCCCCTCGCCCGGAGCGAGGAAAAGGTTTTCCTCCAACCCGTGTTGACGAGTATAAAGATCGTAGTACAGCCCTTTTGCCGCCAACAACTCATCGTGTCGGCCGTGCTCCACGATCAGCCCTTCGTTGACGACCAGGATCTGATGCGCCCGGCGAATCGTTGACAAGCGATGCGCGATGACAAACGTCGTCCGGCCACGCATGAGGTACGAGAGGCCCTCCTGAATCAGTGCTTCTGATTCCGAATCAAGACTCGATGTCGCTTCATCAAGGATGAGAATTCGCGGATCGGCCAGAATAGCCCGTGCGATCGAAACCCGTTGCCGCTGGCCCCCGGAAAGCTTCACGCCCCTCTCACCCACGACGGTGTCGTAGCGGTCTTCGTACTCTTCGGCGAACTCATCAACACGGGCAATCTGGCACGCCGCGACAACTTCCTCTTCCGTCGCATCCGGCCGAGAAAAAGCTACATTCTCCCGTATCGTTCCGTCGAAAAGAAACGTGTCTTGCAGCACGACGCCAAGCTGTGTTCGATACGACGAGAGGCGCACCTGGGAAAGATCCGTTCCGTCAACCTTGACCGCGCCCTCGTTGGGCTTATAAAAGGCCGTCACCAATCCGATGATGGTCGACTTTCCCGAGCCCGACGGTCCGACCAGGGCGGTCACTGTTCCGGGTTCGGACTCGAAAGAGATCCCGTGCAAGACCGGTTTGCCCTCTTCATAGGCGAACGTAACATTCTCGAACTCGACCGCGCCACGAATCTTCCCGATATCGACAGTTCGCGCCGGGTCCTCGTCTTCGGGCTTTTCGTTGAGTACCTCGCGGGTGCGCTCGAGACCGGCGACGGCTTCGGTAAGCTGCGTCCCGATACTCACCATCTGGTAGAGCGGCGAGACAAGGAACGCCACAAAAGCCGTGAACGTTGCAAAGTCTCCCAGGGTTAGCGTACCGGCGAAGATCTGCTTCGTACCGACGTACATCACGACCGCGCCCACAATCCCCATCATGACAACAGCCGAGAAACTTACGAGCGCCGTACTGGTGAGGGTTTTCAAAATATTGTTCAGGAGCTTCGCCACCCCACCCGAAAAGACCTCCGCCTCGCGAGCTTCCGCGTGATATCCCTTCACGACTCGGATGCCGCTCAGTGATTCAGACAATCGCCCGGTGACCTCGCCGCGAATGATGGTCCGCTCGCGAAAGATGGGGCGGAGATACCGAAAAGACAGGAACAGCACCGTCACGAAACCGCCGACGATCGTCAGCGCCATTCCGGCCAGTAACGGGCTGATAGCGAACAGCACGATAAGGGCGATCACAGCGGTCAGCAGTCCGCCCGCCAGGTCCACCAGTCCCGTCCCGACGAGGTTTCGCACTCCCTCCACATCGTTCATGATGCGCGAGAGCAAAGCTCCTGACTTGTTGCTGTCGTAGTAGGCGATGGGAAGCCGTCCCACGTGCTGTTGCACCTTGCGGCGCAACTCGGCGATCACACGCTGCGCCGCCTTCGACAAGAGGTGCGTCAACGCGAATGCCGTTGTACCCTGCACGATCGTCGCGCCCAGTACCGCGAGCACAATCGGAACGAGTAGCTCTTCACGACGCTGCATAATCACGTCGTCGATGAGGTACTTCGTTGACGCAGGCAGCACCAGGCCGGAGCCTCTGCTGATCCCAACCAGCACCAGTCCCAACATCATGGCCTTGCGGCGCGGCGCGATGAGCTCCCAAACGTCTCCCGCAATGGAGAAGACGCGATCCTTCGTGAGTGGCAGCCGCTTCTGGCCCGGCGCGGGCCGGTTTCGGCCGTGGCCCGGCCGCTCAAACTTACCCATGGATGTTGCGGTCCGCAAAGCCATCGCTCAAGACACGAACTTCCATTCTCGCAGGCCGAAGCACCGTTTTGACATCAGTAGGTCGGGCAGGTACACTGCGCTAGCGATTCTTCACTTTTGACTCAGGGGCTTTGTTGAGATGCATCCCGGCCGACTCTTCTTCGCCAGTTGCCTGGCGCTCGTCACCACTTCGATGGTCTTTTCCATCCGGGCTGACATCCTCGACGCGCTCGGAGCGGATTTCCAACTCGACAAAACACAGGTCGGCGTTGTGCTCAGCCCCGCTTTCTGGGGCTTTACTCTCTCGATCGTGATCGGCGGCTCGCTGGTCGACTATTTCGGCATGAGGAATCTCTTGCTGCTGTCGAGTGGCGGTTACATCGCTTCGGTGAGCGCCATTTTGTTCGCCCCCTTGCCGTCAGCTCCCGTGGAACCGTACTACTCGGATACGGGCTTCGTGATTCTCTACGGTGCGATGCTGCTCTTGGGTCTGTCCCAGGGATTGGTCGAGGGGGTGATCAACCCCTTGTGCGCGACCTTGTATCCGACGGAGAAAACGCATCGCATGAACGTCCTGCATGCCTGGTGGCCTGGCGGGATCATCATCGGTGGTTTGCTGGCTTTCGCCATTACGAAAATGATAGGCCTCGACGCCGCGGTCTCCGCCGAAACCGCGACCCTCGGATGGAAGATCAAACTCGCCACCATTCTCGTACCGGGCATACTCTTTGGCATTGTGATTCTCGGGCAGAAGTTCCCGGCGACCGAGCGAGTAACCGCCGGGGTCTCCTCGCGCGACATGTTCCGCGAGTGCCTGCGGCCCCTCTTCTTACTGCTTTGGCTCTGTATGTGGATGACCGCCGTGACAGAACTCGGTACTGACCAGTGGGTTGGCTCGCTCGTCACGAACCTCACCGGGATGCAAGGCATCCTGATCCTCGTCTATACCGCCGGCATCATGTTCGTTCTGCGCTTCTTCGGCGGGCCGCTGGCGCGCTACTTCTCTCCGATGGGGCTCCTCACAATTTCCGCCGTCCTGGCTGCTATCGGATTGTTCGGCCTCGGCTCAGCGGTAACGCCGTTCCACGCCTTCCTGGCGGCCACCGTTTTCGGTGTTGGAAAAACTTACTTCTGGCCAACTATGCTCGGCGTCACGGCCGAACTCTTCCCCAAAGGCGGCGCCGTCACCCTGGCAATTATGGGCGGCACCGGCAACTTCGCCGTCGCCTTGATTCTGCCCATCATGGGCGGCTGGTATGACAACTATGGAGCCGGGTCGGCGTTCCGCTACGTCGGTGTGCTGCCGATCATTCTGACCGTTATCTTCGGGGCGCTGTTCTTCTACTTCAAATCCCAAGGCGGGTATCGCGCCGTGCGCCTCGAATCAACCGGGACGACCCCCTAGTCCGCCGGCGCGGGACCGGATTCATGCAGCTTCGAGATAAAGTTGTCGTCGTAACGGGCGGCGCCAACGGCATCGGCCGGGCACTTTGCGAGCGTTTCGCGTCGGAAGGCGCGCGCTCCGTCATCGTTGCCGACATCGATGGTCCGGCCGCTCAGCAAGTCGCCGCGCAAGTCGGCGGCAGAGCGATTCAGACCGACGTCACAAGCGAAGCCGACATCACGGAACTCGTGCGGAGCACGATCGAGGACTTCGGCGTCATCAATCTATTTTGCTCCAATGCCGGAATCCTCGTTGCGGGGGGACTCGACGTTTCCGATGACGACTGGAAGCGTATCTGGGACGTCAACTTCCGCGCTCACTTATTCGCCGCCCGGGCCGTCGTACCCGCAATGATCGAGCGGGGGAAGGTTATCTATTGAACGTAGCGTCCGCCGCCGGCCTGCTGACGCAGATCGGGTCAGCGCCGTATTCGATCACCAAGCACGCCGCCGTGGCCTTGGCCGAGTGGCTGGCGATTACATACGGTGACGCGGGAATCAAGGTTTCGTGTGTCTGTCCGCAGGGCGTTCGCACCCGCCTCCTGGATCAGGATGACGGGCCGATCGCCAGCATGCTCAAGGAGTCCGCTCTCGACCCCGAGCAGGTCGCCGAAGCGGTTGTCGAGGGCCTGGCCGACGAACGGTTTCTGATTCTGCCGCACCCCGAAGTCGCCGAATACTTCCGGCATAAGGCGGACGACTATGATCGCTGGTTAAGGGGAATGCGGCGACTACAGGGAAACGCCGACCGAGGCTAAGCCCTACTTCCGCTTGAGCTTCGGACGCTCATCGTCGTCGCTCGTCTCGACCGGTTCCTCGTTCGCCTCGATCGTCTCTGTGGAAATGGTGCCGCCGCCTCGGCGCAGCACCGGCCCGCGCCGCCGCCCTTCCTTCTCATCCTTCTCGTTTTCCCTGCGCAGGCGCGCCAACGCCAAGAAGCGGTCCTTTACGTCGAAGAACTCCGAACGGTCGACCACGTACTCAGCTCTGTCCGGCAAAATGCGCTCGATTTCCTTTTGTGCCGATGCGATACGGTCATCCGTCATCGGATGGCTTCGGAAGACGCTGGCAAGCGCACCCGGTTTTCTCTTTTCCATCGTTTGCAACTTCTCGAAGAAGTCGACAAACGCCAAGGGGTCGTAGCCGGCTTTATAGAGGTACTGCAGGCCGAGAAAGTCCGCCTGCGCCTCCATCCCCTTTGAAAACTGCAGGAAAGTGATCGGAATGGCGAACGCCGCGGCTTGTTGAATACCGAACCCGGTCCAGCCGCCGGTTAATATCATGAGCGGGATCATACTCAGGTTGGCCAGTTGTCCCTTCGTAGCTTGGCGTGTGCCGTGCCGTGCCGCGACGTGTGCGATTTCGTGGGCCAGAACGCCCGCCACCTCGCTCTCGGTATCCGCCTTGACGAGCAACCCCGTATTCACGAAGACAAAGCCACCCGGCAGCGCGAAAGCGTTAACCGCCTCGTCGTCCACAACCTTGAACTGGAAAGGCACTTTCCCGTCCGAGCTCCGAGCCAGATTCTGGCCGATGCGGTTCACATACTCGGAAATGATCGGATCGCGGACCATCTTTGAGGTCCGCTCGATTTCGTCCGCGTAGTGCTTGCCAAGAGCAATCTCTTTCTCAAGAGAATAGAAATTCAACTTGCCGTCGACATCCCGGTCGCCGATCGCTTCAACATCGTTCTTCTTCCCTTTGGGCTTCTTCTTTTTATCGTCCTTGGCGAACAGCAGCCCTGGAAGCGCCAAAAGGATGGCGGCGACGAGAAACCATTTCCGAGCTTTCATGACCGACCTCTCCTGAGCACAGACAGCGGCCCGAACACACCGAGCCCACTGTTATTGTAGACCGCCGATTCGCCGGGCGGAGAGCGCCACGTACGATTGTTTACGTCCCGAACTAGTCCGCCGCCACCGGCCGTTGCTTCCGGAGGCCGTGATCATCGAACTCGTAGTGCAGCGCGAGAACGTCGCGGCCGAAATCGCCCTCGAAATCCCGCCAGACCGTGTGCGAGTGATTGGCGCCACCCTGCGTGTTGTCGTACTCAATCAGAAACTTGGGCGCCTGCACGCGGTAGTAGTCGCCCTTGCCGGGTTCGGTCGCTCCGGCCCACGCGAAAAGGAGATCGCCCTGCTTCGTAGCCCGAACCGCCTTGCGACGCTCAGCCGCCACCGATGCCGGCACGTTGGCCACATACGTCTCTATCAGTGCTGTCAGGGTTTGCCGCTGCTTCGCCGACATCTCCGACGCCGCTAAGCCGCGCGGCTGGTCTTCGAGCTTCGCCCGTGAATCCGCTTTCGTGAGGATGTCGCTGTATGCGATGTCCGCGACAATCGCCGTCTTGCGTTGTTTGTGGTTCAACGACATGACAAGGTCTCGGCCCACATCCTCCTCGACGCCCAACGAACGAAAACCGCCGTCAATCTTGTGCGGGTTCGCACCGAAGAACGTCGGTGACGCCGAGACCAGCTTGCCGTTGCGCAGAGTGTAGTGGAGCGAAACGTGATGCCCCTCTACGCGCCAGCCCCAGTTGCCTGACGCGGATGGTTTGCCGAACACAGTGTAGTAGTACTTCTCCACATCGCGTCGTCCCTCCGCTGCGTTTTCCTTGACGCGCAAGATCTCTTCCTGACTCATGATCGACAGTGCTTTGAGGAGCCCGTCGCCGCTAAGCCCAGACGACAGTAGCGCGTTGGCAAGACTGCGCTGTTGCGGGGTCATCATTTTGTACGTCAGGCCGTTCCGGCCATAACCATAGGTGCTCTGGAAGCTGCTGTCGGGGACGAAGTGCCAGTTCTCGCGGCCCTCCGAATTGAAATCCTTCTGTGCCTTCGCCTTGCCGGCCTGGTCGAGTGAACTCAAAAACCGGGTAGCGGCGGTTTCCATCGTTTTTTCAGTCGAAGCTTTCTCATAGGCAACCGACAAGGCCGCGACCGCAACAGCCAGGACAAACGTCCGAACAAGAGCTTGCTTATGCATCGAAATCCTCCCAAGAACCTAACTGCGGCAATTATATACGAACTGGCCTCCCTTGAGCCTGGGTTCGACGCCGGGTTCGGTTCGCGAGTATCGATGAAATCAGCCGCAGTACACTAGCCAGGATTTCCATTTTGGCCCTGGCACGGTGAAAGTATACACCCGCGCTGCCCCGAAGACCACGTCTTTCCGCGCTGAACCCTGCACATCACCTCCGGCGGCAGGCCCCAAAGCCCGTCCGTCCGCTCACAGACGTTGATGGAGCGGGCTGAACGGCACACCGGCCGACACTGCTCCCTGCGAAGCCTTTTCGGAGCTAAAAACTGTTGATCCTCGTCCAGGTAACGCTACCCGCTCGGCAGCGGCAGCGCCCAGATCCTGTGCAGCATGTCACCGAACAGCCGCCGGTTCAGATGCCCCTCGGCCAGCAGCAACCAGTAGTAGCGCGCGTGCTTGACCAGCCGGCCGCCGGTCTTCATCAGCCGCTGCTGCAAGCTCGTGAGCGACCAACTCTTGATCCTGTTCGGCAGTCCGAGCCGCCGCCACAAGTTGCCCAGGTTGTAGGCCAGCACGCTGAGTTGCAGTCGCACTTCGTTGGCCCGAAAGCGATGGCACGAAAGCCGCGTCCAGTGCGTGGCCTGTTTGCCTTCTTTAATCCATTGCTCGGCCGTGCCGCGCTTGTTGTAGAAGCGCACCACCGACCGGCTTGGCAAGCTCATGTTGGTCACGATAAATCCGACCCGCGGGAACAGCTCACCGAGATGATGCTCGACCTTGGCCACGATGCGTCGCGGCTTGGACCAACTCTCCGCCTGATAGCGGAAGCTCTTGTAGCGCACCAAGGGCTTGCGACCCGGCCTGCCCGGCGGGCGAAACAAGATGTCTTCGATCGCCAATTCCAAGCTCTTGTTGGCCGGAATGCGAATGGCGTACTGCACTCCGCGTTCCTCCGAAAACTCATAAATCTCCGGCTTGGCAAAGGCCGCATCGCCCCGGAAGGTGACCTGTTTGCCCACAGCCTGTTGGCGCTTGATCTCGGGCAGCAGCAACTCCTTCCAGTCCTCAGCGCTGTGCACGTTGCCTGGACGCAGCTTCGCCGCCAGGCAATCCCCATGCTGGTTGAACAACAACAGCGGGTGGTAGCAGACCGACTCGAAATGGCCGTTGTAGGCGCTGCCCTCTTGCTGGCCGTGGACAGGGCTTTCGGTCGAATCCATGTCGAGCACGACGCGCTCGGAGTCGTCTTGCGTCTCGGCTTGCGCCACCAGCTCGCGGTTCACAGCCATCAGCCCCAGCAAGTTCTCCTCGCTCGCCAGCATCTCCGTCTCGAAGCTCTGCAGTCGCGAGGTCAGTGCCCCGCCGCGATCCCAGTTCCTCTTCGAGCCGATCAAGCGAAACGTCGGGTCAGCCGACACTCGGACGGCGTCATTGAGGTCCTCGTAGCCTGCCAGCCGAGAGTAGACTGACTGCCGCAGCAGATCGGCCAGCGGGAACTTCTTGTTCAAGCCTTGCCGTGGGTCACTGAGGTGTTCGTCGATCAGCTTCCCGAGTCCGAGTCGCTCGTCCAGCTCGCGGACCAGGATCAGCCCGCCGTCGGAAGTGACACGCGATCCTTGGAAATCGACTTTCAATAAGCCGTTGAAGCTTAGCTGGAACGGTTTGTTTTCTTTTTCACCCATTGGGTGTTGATCTCCTCAGCGCCTTGAGTGCTTTCCAACCCGCATAAATAAAGGCGTCCGAGGCCACCCGATGGTTAGCAGAATCGAAACTAAAGTGGGAATCCGGGACTAGAGGGTTCCCGCAGCCCGCCGGCCGCGGCACACGATGGACGCCCGTCGCATACGCCGCATCATTCTCGAGCAGTCACACCGCGCGCATGTCGGCCATATCGGCTGTGCGCTCTCGGTCGCGGACCTCATCGCGGCGCTGTACGGCGGCGTGCTGAAAATCGACGGCCCCGCCGATCCCGAGCGTGATCGCTTCGTAATGTCGAAGGGCCATGCGGCACTGGCTTTGTACGCGGCCCTCCACCTGAAAGGCTGGCTCACGCAGCAGCAACTGGATTCGTTCTGCGCGGACGGGAGCCTGCTGGGTGTACACCCGGAAGAGGCGCTCACCGGCGTCGATTTCGCGACGGGTTCACTGGGCCACGGGCTTTCGATGGCGGTCGGCGCGGCCCTCGCCGCGCGGTTGCAGGCTAGCTCTCGGCGGGCGTTCGTGCTGCTGAGTGACGCGGAATGCAATGAGGGTTCGGTTTGGGAAGCCGCCATGTTTGCCGCGCATCACGGGCTGTCGAATCTCGTGGCCGTCATCGACCTCAACGGACAGCAGGCGCTCGGTCACACCAAGGATGTTCTCGACCTCTCTCCACTCACCAACCGTTGGCGCCAATTCGGCTGGGACGTGATCGAGCAGGACGCGGTCAAACCCAACGCTGCAGATCTCATCGCAGCGAAGCTGAACGAGCTTGACACGTCCACCGGTTCACCGACCGTTCTGATCGCACATACCCGCTTCGGCCAAGGCGTCTCGTTCATGCAAAACCAGGTGAAGTGGCACTATTGGCCAATGGATGACGACGAATACAGCCGAGCCCCAAAGGAAGTCGACGCTTCATGAGGAAGGCTTTCATCTCGACGCTCGTCGAGCTGGCTGAGCAGGACCCTCGCATTGTCTTCCTGACGGGCGACCTTGGCTATCTTGCCGTCGAGCCCTTCGCCGATCGCTTCCCGAAACGGTTCTACAACGTTGGCGTCGCCGAGCAGAACATGATGGGGATCGCGACCGGCTTGGCCGAAGCCGGCATGATCCCGTTCGTCTACTCGATTGCTCCGTTCGCCGTGTTGCGCCCCTACGAGTTCTTCCGCAACGGACCGGTTCAGCACCGGCTGCCGGTGAGGGTGGTCGGTGTAGGCGGCGGATTCGAATACGGGCCGAACGGGTTCTCCCACTACGCGCTTGAAGATATAGCCCTCATGCGCGCCCAGCCCGGAGTGATGGTGATCGCGCCGGCAGATCACCTGCAAGCGGCCAGCGCCTTGCGCGCCGCGGCCGATCTGCCGGGACCCGTCTACTTTCGCCTCGGTAAAGACGATGAGACAACCGTCCCCGACCTGGAAGGGCGTTTTCAGTTGGGCCGTGCACAGCTAATGGTCCCGGGGGACGATCTGCTGTTCGTCGCACTAGGTACGGCGGTTCACCAAACCGTCGCGGCGGCCGACACGCTTACGTCCCCTGGCGTCGATGCCGCCGTCGCTCTAATTGACAATCTCGGGGCCGCCCCGCCTGAGAATCTGCCGCGGTTGCTTCATGGGTACGGCCGCGTCATCACGGTCGAGGCACACTATCAAACCGGGGGTATCGGGTCGCTGGTTTGTGAGATTGTCGCGAGCGGCGGACTCGACTGCCGAGTAGTCCGTTGCGGCGTAATGCAACTCGAGCCCGGCGTGAGCGGGAGTGAGGCCTACATGCTCGAGCAGCATGGGCTCTCGACTTCTCAGCTCGTCGAAACAGCGCTCGGCTTTGTTCGTTCGACATGACCGAGACAGCCGTATACGGTTTCAACGCAAAGCGTTTCGGCCTGACCTTCGTGCTCATCTCGGCGCTGTACTGGTTCTGCCTCCAGTTCGTCTTCCCTGGCTTCTTCGCACCGACGGATCCGCTGCATTCCGATTACTACCTCGCTCCGGCGCTCGCGGCCGACGCGGAGCCCATCTGGCAGAAGATGGACTATCCGCGGCCCATGGGCTTCCTCGTGTTGTGGCTGTTCGGGCACCTCGGACTGCAGGGAGCGACAGCACTCATCATCGGTCTGTCGCTCATCAACGCCACGCTGACCGTTCGAGCTGTGGCGTCGAATGGCGCTGCGGCCGGTTGAGATGATTGGCTGGGCGGCGGTTGTTATCTATGGGGCGCTCTTGTTCGGCCATCCCCAGTTCTATCTGAACCATGCTCACGACGCTATGGCCGCGTTATCGCTCCTCTATCTGTTACTGGCGATGCATGCCTGGGAGACCTGGAAACAGTCCGGCCACATCGGATGGGCGCTCTTAACGATTCCACTCTTGCTCCTGCTGGTGCTGACCAAGGAAACCTATTTTCTCGCCGCATTGGTCTACTGGTCGGCGCAGGTTCTGATGGCGTCCCGAGAGCGGCGACGCACCACAGTCATCTTTCTCATCACCGTACTGGTGTTGGAGCTCGGGGGTGCTCTCGTCAGCCTCGGCGCACGTGAAGGTTTCGTGCAGCCAAGCCGCGACGCGAGCCACCCTTACTTCGTTAATGTCTCGCCCGACTCGATCCTCAGTTCGCTGGCGACATTGCTGTCCTATCAACTCCCGCTGGCGTCGGCGCTCGTGCTGGCGCTTGCCTTAGGAGTCGCGTTCCGGCAACGCGAGTTGCGTGGGCCGGCGCTGTTCTTCGTGGTCGCCGGGATATCGGCTCTGTTGCCACACTCCCTGCTCCCGAACCACCTGGAGCCAAACTACGGCTGGGTCGGGGCTACGTTGACGTTTTCGCCCCTGTTGCTGTTGGGTGCGATTGAGTTCAAGCATTGTTGGACCCGGCGGGCCGTCTTGGGAGGAGCGGGCTTGCTCATCGTGGCCGGCTGGACGCTCGACCGTGGTCCCTATGAGGCGGGCCGCTGGCAGGTCGAGCAGCAGAGAACTCTGGGCAACATCGTCGATTCGTTTGAACTCTTGCGGCGAGCACCCCCAGACGCAAAAGAAATCCTCATTACCGGCGTGAAGTCACCCTTCAGCCCCTTCTACGTTCCGGCTTACGAAAACTACGTCGCCTGGGAGCTGGGCCGCGAGCGCCGCTGGACGGTCGTGACGGAACGGGAGGGACCACGGGGTGGCGAAAATCTGGTTCGACGCGTCGGGTTGGAAGACGTCAACCTCGCGGACTTCGATCACGCCTTCGCCTTTCACTCCGACGGCACCCTCTCTTCCGCCTACCAACGAGCCCATTTGCGAAACGCCGAGACCGACCCGCTCTTCCGCGATCGTATCCTCGTTCCCGACCTCGCCCTGGTCTTGAAAGATCTCGAGAAAGAACCTGACAAGTGGTATCACCACCTGAAAGCCGGCACTATCTACTGGGACTGGGGCATGGCCGGGCGCGCACGCGGCCATTTCGAGAAAGCCGCCGCGCTCGACGAATCAGGCAACCCCTATCCGTCCTACTACCTGGGGCTGACGGACGAAGTACAGGGTAACCTCGACGAGGCCTTGCGGCGCTACCGCATCGCGGTCGAGCGGGAAGCCGAGTCGCCGAATCCGTCCTTTCGTGAATCTCTGGATCGAGTCACGGCGACTTTGGGGCCTTCTTAACGGTCGAAAACCATGTCTCCGTTATAATGTGGCGCTGTTTGCCCCTACGCTTTTTGCTCAACACTATTTGCGACGACCATGTCGGTATCACCTAACGCAACGCTCAAAGACGAAGTGGCCCGCCGCGTTCGCGAGCTAGGGTGGTGGTATCAGCACTTCGAGTTGCCCTGCGGCGTTTCCACCGGCAACGGCCAAGAACCCGCCTACCGTCCCGAGACACGCTGGAAGCTCTTTGAGCCCTTCGTCCCCCCCCACCTCGAAGGCAAAACCGTTCTCGATCTCGGCGGCAGCGCGGGCTTCTTCTCGATTCAAATGAAGTTACGCGGCGCCGGCCGCTGCGTCTTGGTCGAGCCCTACGAAGAATTTGTAAGGCAGGCCGAGTTCGCGTCGGGGCAGTTCGGCGCTGAAGTCGAAATTGTTCACGACGACGCCCTGACGTTTTGCCTCACATGTACCGAGCGCTTCGACTACGTCATCTTCCTCGGGCTGTTTTACCACCTGAAGTATCCGGTAATCGTGCTCGATCGCATCGCGGAAATGACAAAGAGTCGCCTCTACTTTCACTCCCACCTGCTGGGCCTCGACAGCGGCGCCGACGACCAAAAGGCAAACTACGAGCGCGGCGCGGATGACTCACTCGTCAACGACCCGGGTTTTCCGCGCATGATGTTCATCGAGACACTCTACAACGGCGACCCGACCAACTGGTGGATCCCCAACTATCAAGCGCTCGAACCGTTGCTGCGAAGTGCCGGCATGAAGGTTATCGCGCGGCCCCACGATCAGTTGCTCGTCGCCGAGCCGGAGCACTACTTCGGCAAGGTGGTGCATGATCAACTCGTCCTGCCGCGATTTGGCAAGAAGGGGCGGGCCGTACATCCAGGACCGCAGAAGGTTGACCCTGAATTGTGGAAGCGGCTTGTTGATAGCCTTGATGCAGAGGACGCTGATTGAGCACGATGTCTCACCTGAAACTGCAATTCAAAAACCTACATCCTCCGCCATCCGGCAACCATCCACTAGCCGAGCCGCGACTGGCAAGGAGCGGTCCGAACCCTCCGCCGAACACGAACCCCAAACTTTCTCTCCCAAGGGATTCGGCCCCGCCGATGGCCCCGCTAGCCTGCCATGAAACTCATCCTTGACACAGACACGCGGACCCTCGCCGTCGAGAATGGGGACTCGGCCACCCATGACCTCTACAGCCGCGAAGCGTTCGAGCATATCTCGCGGCAATGGGTCCGGGTCGGCTGGAGCTTGCGCTACTACTCCGGGTTCACCTGGATGGGGCTGCCCGTCCTTCAGTTGCCGGATGACTTGGTGCGCTTCCAAGAAGTATTTTGGGAAGTGCGGCCGAACCTCGTGATCGAAACAGGTGTCTATCAGGGCGGGTCGTTGCTATTCCACGCCAGCCTCTGCAAAGCGCTTGGCGCCGGACGCGTCGTGGGAGTCGATATCGATGTCCAGCCCGGCGTGCGCGAGGCGATCAGCAAGCACATGCTCAGTTCGTACATCACCTTGATCGAGGGAGACTCGTCTTCGCCTGAAGTCCTCAAGCGAATCGAGGAAATACACGAGTCTGATGAGACAACACTTGTGCTGCTCGATTCCAACCACAGCCGCGAGCATGTGCGGAAGGAGCTCGAAGCCTACGCGCCTTTGGTAACGCCGGGATCGTACTTGATCGCCGCGGACACGATCATGCGTGATCTCATCGATGTGCCCGGCGGCCAAGCGTCTTGGACGGAAGATAACCCAGCCGCCGCCATTGAAGACTTCCTCGCGGCGCACCCCGAGTTCGAGCGCACCCCGCCTGCTGCGCAAACCGGTGTCGCCGATCTGCCCGAAGCCGTAAGCTACTGGCCCGGCGGCTGGCTGCGCCGGCGGACGTAGAATCTTTCCGAGAAAATTCGAATGACACAGCAAGAGATCGAGGAGCGAATCGAGGCGCTTGGACCGTGGTTCTATCCCTTCGATTTCGGCGGCATCCGAACAACCTCCAACGTCCCGCCTCATGTCACCGACATTTTTGAGACGCGTTGTGTGATGCTCGAAAACGTCGTCACCGCCCACTTCGCCGACCGCCTCGCGCAAATCCGCTGCCTCGACATCGGCTGCCACGAAGGTTTCTACAGCTTCGCGATGGCTCGGCTCGGCATAGAGCACATCACGGGGCTCGACGTCCGGGAGGCGAACCTCCAAAAAGCTCGATTCGCAGCGGGGCAACTCGGGTACGCGAGTATCGCGTTTCAGCAAGGCAATATTGAAGAGATCGACCCAACCTCGCTCGGCAGCCGCGAACTCGTTCTATTCCTCGGCGTGCTCTACCACCTGGAAAACCCGATGCGGGCTCTGCGCAATCTGCGTGCGGTCACCTCGGAGCTATGTGTCATCGAGACGCAGGTCATCGACGAGGTCGAGGGGGAAGCCGAGTGGGGCGCCAGGGAATGGACCCGGCCCTATCAGGGCGTCCTCGCACTGATCGACGAAAGCGACGAATTCAAAGCCGACAATACCGAGACCGGCCACTCACCGGTAGCAACCTGTCCCTCGCCCAAAGCGCTCGAATTCATGCTGAAGCAAGCCGGCTTTCAGCGTGTTGAGCTCGTCACCCCTCCCGAAGGCGCCTACGAACAGCACGCCCGCGGCAAACGCGTCGTCTGCGCCGCGTATTGCTGAGCCGTCACCTTCGTCACATTTTCTTGTCAACGGAATCGCCTCCGCGGGAGTAATACTTAACGGGAAGGCGGACAGTGTGGCCAGCCAAGAATCGGTTCTGCGCAGCGACGGTCTCGGGTTGATCGTCATGGACTCGGGGCGGGAAGCGGCGAGTCGGCAACAAACCGAATTACTGCGACGCGCCAAGACCGGCGACATCGAAGCCTTCGAGCAAATCATCCGGTTGCACGAGAGGCAGGTGTTCCGAACCGCGCTGCGATTGCTGCGGAGAGTCGAAGATGCCGAGGACGCCGCACAGGAAGTGTATCTCCGACTCCACAAGCATCTGCGCCGGCTCAAGCAAGATCACGACATCATGCCCTGGCTCTACCGTGTCACGGTGAACGTCTGCCATGACGCGAATCGGCGACGCGAGCCTACCGCTCTGCCGATGGACGCGCCTCAGCGTCCCGACCTGGAACCACGCGACCCGGCGCCGAGCCCATATCGGCAGGCCGCTGACGCCGAGGAATGGCGGGCGATGATACGGGCTCTCAATGCCCTGCCGGAAAAGCAACGGGCATCGATCGTCCTGCGGGACCTGGAAGGCCTACCCGAGGAATCCGTCGCCGAGATCCTCGGGATCGCGCAAGCCACCGTGCGCACGCATGTCTGCCGCGCGCGGCTGCGGTTGCGAGAGGTGCGACTGCGGTTGTTGGGAGAGAACAGATGAGTTGCCGAACGTTTGAAGAGTGGATGGCGCTGGAGATCGGGGGTGACCTCGGACCGAACGAAACAGCCGTCCTCCAAGCACATCTCAGCCAATGCAAAGCGTGCAGCCGCTTCGCCGAAGAATTACAAGCGAGTCAGGCATCGTTTCGGGCGCTGCACGGTGCGGCGCTCGAAGAAGACCGATTGGCGGCCGTGCGGACTACGGTTCTGGATGAAGTACGGAAGACGGCGGTTCCGCCAGCTTTAGGGTGGGAAGCCCTATCCAGCCCTACGTGGCTTCGGCCCCGCTTGGCCCTGGCAGGCTTGGCGGCGGCCCTCATGGCCGTTTCCTTCTGGAGTTTCAATAGACCCGGCCCGGCGGAGGAGGAGCCCGCAATCGCCGCGATCCCTCCCCTCGAGAGCCCGGCTCCGGATGTTCAGGCGAACCCGGAACAACCGGTTCCTGAAGACCGGCCCATCGAAACGGCCGTTGTGCCGCACAAAGCCGACGTCAATCCGCCCCGACTTCAGCAGGTCGAGCGGAAGGCCGCGCCCCGCGTGCAACCAAGCCTCATTGAAGAGCGACCAGCCCAGCCGGCAGCCAACTCGGAAATCGAGGTCGTATCTATGCCGGACCCAAAGGCAGACGACCCGGACGCCAACCCAGATGTCGTTCTGAGGCTGGCTTCAAACAACCCTGATATCACGATCTACTGGCTCGTAGGCCAGAACGGAGATTGAAGATGCGGAAAACGAATAGCATTGCTGCTGTGGCGGTGTTGCTTGTGGTTGTTCTATTCCTTGTAGCAGCACCACTACTAGGGCAGGAAAAGGTAAAGGAGACGGGTCCCGGCTGGATCACGCAGTCGTTCAAGGTTCAGCACATAAGCCTGGGCAAGCTCCGCACTCTTTTTCGCGATTTGCCCGGCTCAACAAGGACGGATAGCGAACTCGGCCTTCTAATTGTGCATGCGCCTCCGCAGACCATGTCCTTCGTGCAAGAGACGATAGCGAAGTTGGATGTACCTTCTCTCGAAGCACCGAGAAAGCCGACAGTTGAGTTCACTGGCTACATTCTAGGAGCCGCCAGGCAGCCGTTGACCGGAGAGGATGTGGCGATGATGCCGCCGGTACTCCGGCCTGTGGTCAAGGAGCTCCAGAATAAGTTTTCGTACAGAAGTTACCGTGTGTTGGACAGCACAATAATTAGAGTGCGGGCCGGTGAGAGGGGAGTCGTGGAGGGACTCATCCCCAACTTCTTGCCTCAGCCCTTGAATATGCACACCGCAAACTACGGGTTGACACTGACCCTAGGAAGTGTCGTGCCTAGCGGAGACAACAGCACGATCGCGCTACGCCACGTGGAGTTAGGAGGACAAGTGCCCATCGTTATGTCGCCGGAAGGAACACCTTCCCCGCAGGTGGGTATCAGCAGGGTATCCTTCAAGATTCAGACGACGATGGCGATGAGGGAAGGCGAGACCGTCGTCGTTGGTAAGGCTGGCGTTCAGGGCGCCGTTGACGGTATCTTCTTGGTTCTGAAAGCTGACGTTGTGGACTGATCGTAGAAGTTCGAGGCCTCCTGTCACTTCTCGATCACCGCCACCCCTATGTGCGCATAGATCCCATCCTTATCAGTGCGCTCGCGCCCCAGGCTGTCGATATACTCATTCCGCCAATCGCGAGCCGAATAGTAGAGCAAGTACCGGTCTGGCAGGCTTAACACACAAGGCGTTGACGTATAGCGCCCGTCAAACCGATCCCTATCCTTAGTCGAAGGGAAAGCAATATTCTCGTGATCCGTCGTCCAGCGCGTCCCGTCATTTGACTTGGCGTGGAAGATCTCGAACGTGCCACCCTTGATGTGCCCGCCGTACCACATGTCATACCGGCCGTCTTCTTTGAGCACAAACGGATAGACGATCGTCGTCGCCTTGCCTGAAGGCTGCAAGACCGGTGGGTCCAAGCGTTCCCACTTCACCCCGTCCGTCGATGTGAACTCATAGAAGTTGCGTGCCAGGTCGCCCGCCGGGTGTTCACGACTCGGACGCGACCCCATCCACATGCGGTACCGGTTCGGCCCCTCCTTAATCACCGAAGGTGACCGCCCCGACTCATAGATCGGCTCGGGATGTACATCCCATCGCAATCCGTCCGGACTCGTCGCGTAGCCCAGCGACTGCGTCATCTCGGTCATCTTGCCGTCGGGGCCGCGCTCGATATGGACAACCGAAACAAACCACATCTTGTAGATCTGCTCTTCCTCGTCAAAAAGCACAAAGGGAGTCTGAAAGTTAGGTCCCCAGGGAATGTCATCGCCCGTCAGAATCGGATTTCCCGCGTGCTCCCGCCAGCGAAGGCCGTCGTGCGACTCCGCATATCCCAGCGCCATGTCTGTCGAGCGCGAACCAGTCGAAGTGCCGAGATACCACATCTTGAACTTCCCGTCCCGGTGCATGACGAACGGCGTGTAGACAACCACCTTCGACCAGTCTTGCTCCGTCGTATAGGCGGAAAGGACCGGTTCAGCGCGCCGCACCCAAGGCTGGGGACGCTCGTCGAGCGGGTTCCCCGATTCGGCAAAGTCAGGCGGCACAGCCCCGCAGCCGGCCAGAGCCAACCACACAAGAGAAATCCACGACACTCGCCAATTGACAGCCAACAAGACTACTCCGTGTAAGTGATAAAAAACGGCGACACCCAAGCCATCTCCGCATCCCCGCCTGGATTTTCCGGATCACGCTGAAACACCCGCAAGTAGTAATAACTCTTGCCCGGCGTCGCGTCCAGATCGCGATAGCTCACCCGCGCCGTCCTCCCGTCAGGATTCGTCGTAAAAACATACTCCCCGTTGCGAATCACGTCAACACGGCGAATCTCGTCCGGCGCCGTGATCGTAGCCTCGATCGTCGGCGGGTTCGCAACCGACGCCGTGAATTCTTCGCCCGGTAGCCGTCCCCCGGCCGTCGCCTTCACAACGATCTCGTCACTCGCCGCATAGGTCCGCCGCGCGATCATCCCGTCGAGAATACCCTCGCGGTCTTCGGTCGCCGCCCACACCGCACCCCAACTATTGTGCGTCGAGAAATGATCGCTGAAAGAGACGAATCCGTAGAGATTCCCCTTGTCAAGCGCGTCGCGGGCGAAGTGCCCCGGCTCATCCGTTTGCGTCGGACCGCGCTTCTCCTCATCGGGCAGACGCCAGGCTTCGTAGCTGCCCCGGAAGGCCTGATAGATCTCCAGCACCGAATCGTAATAAGGGTTCTGCCAATTCCAATCCGCCAGCGGACCCGATCCGAACGTATGCGGCACCGCGACGACTTTCTGACCGGGTTGCGTCAGGACATTCGCCTCGATCCACTTCCAAAAGTTCGGCGGCTGATTGTCAGCTTGGTTCTCGCGGCGATCGATCAGGCGCATCGGTGCGCCGCGCTTGAGGAACAGCAGATTGCGGTGCCCGCCCGGGCGCTCCATCGCGTGCTCGTAGCTATAGATACCCATGAACCGCGGAGCATGCGTCATCAGATCGACAGCCTTCTGAGTCCACCACCATTGGTAGTCGCGCAGGCCCTCGGGATTCCGCCCTGCCAGCGTCTCCGTATGGTCAGCCGTACCGAGGAAGTCCATCTGAGCAGCATCGATCGCGTAACGGTACGTATCGAGAATCGAGCCATCCGGTCCGCGGTGCGGCTCGATGTCCGTGTGGCGATGGCAGTCGCCGAGCAGCAAATGGTAAGTCGTGCCGTCGACCGTCATCGTCTCCCGCGGCCGGCGCGAAGGCGCGGAGCCCGGTGCGGGCAGCGTTACTTCGGTCAATTCACTGGCAGCCGGATCACCGCCAGCCAGACGGCTCACAAAGACGCCATAGTGCAAGGCGTGGGTTTGGTCGGTCGGACCGCTGTCTTTCGAACGCCCGTCGGCTGCATACGCCACCAGAAGATCCCCGTCCGCCGAGGCAGAGAGCGCGGCGAGCTGCGTAGCGCGGCCCGCGCTGTCGGAAAGCCGGTACGGCAGTGTCCATTCATCGCCGGAGAGCCGTGTCGCAAAGAACTGATGAACCGTCATCGGTTCGGATTCAGTCCAATGCCGGAAGACGAGCCACAGAGCGCCGTTCTCATCAAACGAAATGTGAGGCAGAGCCGCATAGCGCGCCATGTCCGCCCTCAGCACGCGGCCTAGATCGGCTTTCGGTTCCAGCAGACGTCCGTTGCTCCAAACTCGGATTCCGATCGAGCGGGAATTGTAAAGCCCACGGCTGCCGGGCGCGGCGCTCGAACGAGAGAAGTCCTTACCCCAGTTCTCCCCACCATCGTCCCAAGCAACCCACACGCGATCCTGCTCATCCACGGCAATGCTTGAGTGAAACTGAGCCGTCGTTTCCGTGGTGATGGGGATCGGCTTACCCAACTCGGAGCCGTCGAACGAGCGCAAGAACACATCGTAGTTTCCGTGCTGGTACGAGTCCCAACTGATCCACGCCTTGCCGCTCGAATCGAGCGCGATTGCGGGCGCCCAGTCATTCGCGGCGCTGGACGAAACACGCGTCTCCCGCCCCCAGCCCTCACCAGTGAAGCGGCGAGCGTAAATGTCCGCATTGCCATTTCGGAATGATTGCCAGACGATCGTTACGTTGCCGGAGGCATCGGCGGCCGCGCGCACATTGAAGTCGCTGTGCGCCGCGCGAGTGAGCCGCTGTGGGGGGCCCGCCGAACCCTCCGCCGAAATCTCAGCGCCAAAGAGTTCGAAGTTGCCCCCAACGTGCGCCGGCCAGACGACCATCGCCCCTTCGCCACGAGCCGCGATCGCCGGAGCGTAGTGGTCTCCCTTGCCCGACACATCCAGCGGCTCGGACCACGCGCCGCCCGGCTTCTTCGTGCGCACCACCACCTTGTCGGCGGCCTCAGGGGTCCATTCAACGTACGCAATGTGGAGAGTCCCGCCACGAGTGGCAGCCGCCACGGGCCAATCCGCCGTGACGCCGGCCTCCGTTATGCGCTCACCGGGAAACTCGCCGGCTAGGCTCAACGCTGACGGTTTGTAGCGTGTCTCCCGGACCTCTTCGCGCGCCAGCTCTTGCGCCGCCAGGCACCCAAGCGCGCACGAAAGCGCGAGTAGCCGCCCCAGCCGCATCGTCACCGGCTGTGAAAAAATGGGGACTGTACCAAGCGTTGCCCTCTTAAGTTCTTTGCTCGCAGCCTTTTCAAGCGACGCGCCGTGGAGTGTCCCCGATTTTTTCACGGCCGCTCACCGACCCCTGGCGTCACGCCAAGCCGCGATGCGCTGAGGTGAGACACCGCCCAGATAGGCGAGGATGCAAAGCTGGTTGCTCCAAGTCGCGCCCCAAACTCCAAGTTGTTTCCAGCGGCGGGCCGATGTCGTCGCGGCCGTCGACGCCAGCCCTATGAGCCCCACCTTCCGCAAACGCCGCATCAGCTCGAAGTCTTCCATCAATGGGATTTCGGCGAAACCGCCCACTTGCTCGAATGTCTCTCGCCGAACGAAAATCGCCTGATCGCCATAGGGCAACTGGCAGTAGATCGAACGCCAATTCGCCATGTTTTCCACCCAGCGGATGGTTCGACCCGGCGCATCGACGGCGAGACGAAAGGCCCCCGCACACACACCGCCGGACGCAAGCACGGCCTCAATCTGCATCAAGAAGTCCGCCGGCAGACGCGTGTCTGCATGCAGGAACAGCAGTACATCGCCGTTTGCCGCGGCAGCTCCCCGGTTCTGCTGGGTGCCCCGCCCTGCCGCTGACTCGATGACGTTCGCGCCGGCGGCTCGCGCCCGCTCTCGAGTCCCGTCTTCGCTCGCTCCGTCGACGACGACAATCTCCCAAACACCGCTGTCACAAATCCCCTCGATCACCTCGCCAATCGAGTCCTCTTCGTTGCGCGCGGGGATGACGACGGAAACACGAATCGCGCCGGCGAACGGGTGGGTTGCGACAACGGCGGCCTCGCTCAGACCGCCCGTTTGTGCTTGAACAGCAGCTTCCATGAGGTCGGGAAGCTACGAGAATACCACGTGCCGCCCGCGTTGGTCGGGCATTCAGAGCGAGCGCGAACGTCTGCTAGAGTCTAGATATGGTCGAGCACGTTTGAGAGTTCTCCATCCCATCCTCCGCACTTTCGCGATCCCCGTTTTCGCGGGTTTGGTCTGGCTGTGCGGCGTCGCCGGCCTCCGCGCGGAACCCGTCGACCGCGACGTAGCCGAGTGGGCCATCCGTATGGGCGGATGGGTTGACCTGCACGGCCGAGACGGGAGAATTCATAGCGTCGAGAATCTCCCCACCGAGGACTTCCGGCTCGAAACCCTCAACCTCGTCGGCGGGAATATCGACCCGCCGGATCTGGCCCGATTAAGCACCCTGTCGGCGCTCAAAGAACTCCACCTGCCGGGGCCCATGTGGAACCCCAGCGCGGGAGCGAACAAGAACCAAAGCACCGACCTCAAGTTCATCGCACCGCTCTCGACGCTTGAAACGTTGACCTTCAGCTACACCTTTCTGGCCTCGATTCGGTTCATCGATGACGGCTTCGAGCAGATCGAGTCCCTCACGAATCTGAAGAATATTCGGGTTCGGCAAACCAGGGTCAAAGGGCACGCGCTGGGGCCGTTCCGGAATCTGGAATCGCTGGACCTGACGTTTACTCCCGTCGATGACGAGGGTGTCGCGAACCTCGTGGGCATGAGAAAACTGCGGCGCTTGTGGCTCGGTGACACGCTCGTTACCGACAAGGGGTTGGAGGCGCTCGAAAACCTCACCGAACTTGAAGAATTGGATCTGGGCGGCACCGGCATCACCGACAACGGCCTCACGTACCTCAGCGGATTGACCAAACTCAAGAAGCTAAACCTGCTGGGCGCCGACATTGCTGACGCCGGTCTCGATCACCTGGCGAAGCTCACTAACCTCCAGGTCCTCAACCTTTACCGCTCCAAGGTGACGAACGCCGGGCTCGAAAAACTGAAGGCTCTCACCAAGCTGCGCGAGGTCGACCTGCGGTACTCCCGCGCGACCGGCTCGGGCGTCGATGCGCTGCGGGCAGCGCTACCTGAGGCGAGACTCGTTTTCCTGGATTTCTCGCTGCAAGCAGCCGACGAGCACAAAGCCATGGCCGCGCCGCGAGACAGTAGCGATGCGGCGACCGCGGAGTGGGTTCTCTCCCTGGGCGGAACGGCCACAGTCGAAAGCGGCGTCCTCAGCGAGGTCTCGCTTGCATCGACACCGCTCACCGACGCCCACCTCGAACATATCGCCCATCTCAAGGGTCTCCGGAAACTGGATTTGCAGGTCACGGAAATCGGAGACCTGGGCGTTGGCTTCTTGGGAAAACTCACAACGCTAACCGATTTGGATCTGAGCAATACAATCGTCTCCGATGCCGGGCTCTCGCACCTGGTCGGCCTGCGAAATCTGGAGAAGCTTACGCTCAGCAACACATTGATCGAGGGCGCGGGCCTGGTTCATCTGAAGGGACTCGCAAAGCTCCGCGAGCTTAGCCTGCTGGGATCGCCGGTCGCGAACGACGGTTTCGCCGTATTGCGTGAGCTTCCGGCGCTCGAGAAGCTGTCCGTCGCCTACACCAACATCGACGACGACGGTATGCACCACATCGCGCCGTTACAAGGCCTGAAGCAACTCGACTTGGCCGGCACCGATGTCCGCGACGACGGGTTCGAGTATCTGGCGGACTTGAGCGGTCTCGAAGTGCTGTCGCTGAGCTACACCCGGTTTCGGCAGGATGGGCTGTGCCATTTGGAAGGCTTGACGAACTTGCGGCGTCTCGACCTCGTTCGTACCCGGCTCAAGGATCCCCAGCTCTTTACCATCGGCAAGCTCACGAAACTACGCTATTTGAACCTTGACTACACCGACGTTACCGACGCCGGGTTGCGGCACTTACGCGGCTTGCAAGAACTGCGGGAGCTAAGTCTCGATAGCGCGCTGGTCACCGAAAAGGGACTCGATCACCTCAAAGTGTTTCCCAAGCTCAAGATTTTGAACCTGTATCACACGCTCGTCGGCGAGCCCGCGTATGAGGACCTCAAGAGCCACTACGAAGGCTGCCGAATCATCTGGGACCGCGACTCCGCTTTGCCCAACCGGAGGCGCAGTTGATGCGCGGCGTCTTCCTGTTGCTGCTTGCCGTCCTCGTCCCAGTCGGATGGGCGCCGGCGGCAGAACTGTCCGAGTTCAACGCGGAGGCCTGGGTCGAGGACATCCACGGCCAGCTCGGCCGGGACTCCGGTGGCAACATCGTCAGCGTCGATCTCACATCGGCATGGGTGAGTGACTCGGATCTTGAAAAGCTGGCGCGGATGCCACATCTGCGGACCATCAATCTGTCATATACCTGGGTCACCGACCTCGGCATGGAGCATCTCAAATCCTTGGAGAACGTCGAGGAATTGATTCTGCACTACACCGAGGAGATCACGGACGGCGGCATTGCGCACGTTAAGCATTGGCAGAAACTCAGGCACCTCGATGTGCGAGGGACCAAGGTTACGAGCCGCGTCTTCGAGCACGTCGGCCAGATCAAGACGCTGCAGTTTCTCGACGTGGGCTTCAGCCGCGTCACCGACGACGGGTTTGAGAATCTAGCCGATTTAACGGAACTGAAATCGCTCGGGTTCGGCGGTAACAAGATGAGCGGCGTCGCATTGCCCCTCCTGCAGATGCTGCCCGCGCTCGCCCATCTCGATCTCGGAGGGCTGCAGCGCACCGATTCCGGGCGCTGGGGCCTGGCGCTCTCGGACTTCAACCTAGAGAGCATCGAAGCGCTCACGGCTCTCGAATCTCTGAATCTGCAAGACGCGAAGCTTACCGACCTGGGCCTGAAACGCCTCGCCGCCTTGCGGAATCTCGACAGTCTGGACCTCAGCCGCACACCGATAACCGGGCGCGGCGTCGAGGCTTTGACGGCCCTGCCGGAACTGAAACGTCTGAAGCTCTGGCAATGCGAGCAGGTCGGAGACGACTTGGCAGCACACTTGCCGGCGCTCAAACAGGTTGAAGTCCTCGACCTGGCGGAAACATCGGTGACGGCGGACGTACTCAAAGCCGCAAGCCGGATGCCGTCCCTCCAGCAGGTCTTCGTCGGAGGAACGAAGATCACCTTGGATGCCGTTGAAAGCTTTCGAGCTCAACACCCGGCGATTGTCGTCACCTGGTGGGCCACCCCTCCTGATCCAAAAAAAGAAGCGCCCGACAAGAAGTAATCCCGGCTGCGGGCGGCGTGGAACAAAATGGCACACTTACTGAGTCCCGCATAATATTCAGTTAATCGAACGACAAAGAAGATTGCTTCCAAAAGGCGGCGATCAAGCGCCGTTTGCGGCGCATGCGGCGCAAGGTCGTGCGTGCCCGCTCGTCGAGCTCCCAGTAGTCGTTGGGGCAGACGTTGGGCAACTCGTGCTGCTTCCAGTAGGCCCAGATGTATTCCACCGGATTCAGCTCCGGGGCGTAGCCCGGCAAGTACTCGGTCTCGATGTGGCCCTGCGACAACGCGATGAACTCGCGCACCAACGCGCTGCGATGCGCCGGCAAGCGATCCCACACGATCAGCAACGGACGTTGTATGTGGCGCAGCAGCGCCTTGAGGAAATCGATCACCTCGGGACCGCGGATGGCGTCGGGATAGAGACGGAAATAGAAGTTGTGGAAAGTGATTCCGGCCGCCGCCGAGAGCTTCTTCCAGTTGAAGTTGAACTGCAGTACGGGCGTCTGCCCGCGCGGCGCCCAAGTACGGCAGCGATGTGGCTTCTGGCTCAGTCCGCTTTCGTCGATGAAGACGATCGTGCGGCCCTGCTTTTGCGCTTTTTTTTAATGGCGGGCCAGGTCTGTTTCTTCCAGGCGCGGATCGCTTCCTCGTTGCGCTCGCGGGCCTTGCCGACCGGCCGTTGCGGGCTCCAGTGGAGTGCCCGCAGCAGCTTCCAGACGTGGCCTTCGTGGTAGCGCACCCCGAAACGGTCGCGGATCAACCGCGCCACCCGCGGACAGCTCCACAGCGGCGTCGGGAAGCCGTGCGCTTCGGGTCCTTCGAGCAGCAGCCCTTCCAGCTCGGCGAGCTGCGCGGTGCTCAGCAACGGCTTGCGGCCGGCGCGGCCGGCTTTGGCCAACCCGGCGCGGCCGTCTTCGCGGTAACGCTGTACCCAGCCGCTGACGCTTTGTTGGGCGGCTTGGACTCTACGCGCCGCCTCGGCTTGGCTCAGTCCTTCTTTCACGACCAGCCGCACCGCCTCAATGCGCCGCTTCTCCAGCGCCGCAAAGTCTCGCTTCACGCCTTTTGGAAAACCCATATCCAAAAGACGTCGCTCCATTACAAAATGTTACCCTATATTATGCGGGACTCAGTAGAGCCTGTTTTTGTGCCACTTCCTTCACTACCTTTATAACCCGTCGGAGGGGGGCTAACCGGCCCAAAAACCGTAAGTGGTTGATATACAAGACAAAAAATAGCCGCAAGTGCTGTGACAGCGTTGGCGGCAAGGCTCAAACCGGGAGACTACGTGTGCCGAGGGTCACCGCTGCGATATGAACGGCGCGTTGCAGACCCTCGACCGGTAGGGAGAGAGCCCGAAGAAACGAGATCGGCGGGCCAAAGAGTCACGAGCAGAGTGGCTGCGAACTTGTTGAAGAGTTTCGCGGCCAGGCCCGGCTAGGAGCGGCACATCTGCCGGGGCAGGGGGTGGTCGGTTTCCATGATCTTGTCAAGCAGACGGAGTCGCATCTCGTCTCTCAGCGATCGCCGCGCTGGATCGCCCCAGAGGTTCTGGAACTCGTTGGGGTCTTCCCGGAAGTCGAAGAGTTCGCCGTATGACTGACCCGAGTAGGTGGTCAGACGGAAGTGCTCGCTTACCAGTGTGCGCATTCGAAAGCCGAGGTAGTCTTCGTCTTGTTCAACCAGCGCGGTGGAGTCGGTGGAACGATCTTCTCCCGTTAGCACCGGCGCCAAACTGCGGCCGGGCCACGGAGGGGGTGCATTTGGCGCCTCCGGTTCAACGGGCGCTTCCCCCACCGGAATCGGTAGGCCGGCCATGTGAAGGATGGTGGGGGCTATATCGACGTAGCTGACCGGGCCGGAATGTTCATGACCGGCCTGTGCCTGATGCGGCCAACGGATGAGCAAAGGAACTCGCACGACGCTGTCATAGTGATACGGTCCCTTGCCCCACATGCCGTGGTCGCCCAAGGCTTCCCCGTGGTCCGCGGCGAAAACGACCACCGTGTCGTCCTCCAAGCCGTTCTCGCGTAGCGCGTCCAGGACGCGGCCGATGCTTTTGTCCACGAGCTCGATGAGAGCATAGTAGTGTGCGGCGCATTCGGCGCGGTACGGATCGGTCGCGCTCATCGGCTGGCCTTTGGAACCACTTGTCGTTAGATCGGTCTCGTACTGTGCGCGGTAGTGGGGCGGCATGAGGTCAAGTTCACCCCGCCGCCGCCGTGGCGGGACGACATCCCGCGGGTCGTAGCGGTAGGCCAGTTCCCGAGGCGGTGCGAAAGGTGGATGGGGGTCCGCGATGGAGCAGAAAAGGAAGAAAGGTTGCTGTCCGCCTTCCCGCTGTTCGCGCCCCTGCTTGTTGAGGTATTCGACGGATCGGTCCGCCACCCAAGTCGTCGGATGGACGGACTCGGGTAGCGCCCATTTGAACGAGGTGCGGTTGTATTGCTGAAAGGCCGCGGTCGGTGGCTCGAGCGGCGTCTTGTCAAGAAAGAGCTTCGCCTCTCTCGGATGCTCACGCTTGAGCCAGTTCAGATACTCTCCGGAAGTGCCCGGCCCATGTCCCTTTGTGTAGTCAGCGGACTCGAAACCGTAGTAAGGCACAGGAAGCCGCGCGACGCGTCCCGACCGCCAGAAGACGGATGCTTCGGGAAACTCGGCCGGGTCGATGGAGTCCGGCGAAGCGCCGTTCGGGATGTTCGAAGTGTTGAAGTGAAGTTTTCCGCAGGCGTGCGTCGCGTATCCGGCCCTGCGGAGGGATTCGGTGAAGGTGGGCACATCTCGGCTCAGCGGAATACCGTTCATCCGGACGCGGTGGCCGCGTGTCGTGAGCCCGGTGAAGAAAGAGGCCCGCGACGGCATGCAGAGCGGGTTGGCCACATACGCGCGACTGAAGTTCACGCCAGTGGCGGCAAGTCGGTCGATATGGGGAGTCTGAACGACCGGGTGCCCGGCGTAACCGAAATGCCCCGGGTGGTGCTGATCAACCATGATGACCAGAAAGTTCGGTCGCTTATCGCCCTTCGGTGGAGAAGGGGCGGGGGCAGCCTCGGCTGTCGCCGCCGTCAGTGCGGAGGATCCGAGGAGAAATGAGCGGCGGCCCAGAGTCGAGAGGCCTGATTTGGTGGAGGACATGGTATTGAATTATTGCGCGCTTTGCCGCTGGGTGGGGAGAATGGACGATGGTGGTGGCGAATACGATCAACATTTCGGGGACAGCCGACATTCAGTAGATCGGCCTGCCGCCCAATCCGGACGACCTGCCAGGCATCACCCGGCCGCGCCTGATTGAGTAAGTCGCGCCCCACCGCTGCCGGCGAAGGAAAGGCAAAGGAGAACTTGCGACAGATGCCCTCCCAAAGGCAGTCTTCGACCAAGCAACCTTTCGGGGAAAAGCGGGGCGCCGCTCTCATCGATCTTGCGCTCAGCTTTCCCTTGATCTTTCTGATGGTGATGGGGACCGGCGACTTCGGCCGCCTCTTTTACCACACGATGACCGTGGTGGCTTCCTCGAACGCCGGTGCGATCTTTGGCCAAAAGGATCACGCCTCCATCGTGAATTCAAGCGGCATGGAGACCATGGCCACCAACAGCGCGGCGGACGTCGATGCGATTACCGCCACCTCCGAGATGTACTGCGATTGCCCCGGGAGTCCTGCATCCGGGCCGGGGGACACCACAAACGTTGTCGATTGTGGCGCGACGAGTTGTCCCAATGGTTACGGCATACCCCGAGTGTTCGTGCGTACGCGGGTGGTCCACGACTTCGAAACGTTGGGCCCCTATCCCGGGATCCCCGAGACCTCCGCGATTTCTCAGGCCGGCTACATGAGAGCCCAGTAGGAAGGAGACATTTCCGTAATGAAACGTTCCCACGGAACCGTAGGATCCCGCCGAGGCGCGGCGATGGTGGAGTTTAGTCTGTCGTTCCTGGTGTTTCTTGGCTTGGTTGTGGGCCTGATGGAGTTCGGCCGGGGAGTCTGGACCTACACGACTCTCTCTCATGCTGCGCGGCGAGGAGCTCGCTTCGCCATGGTCCACCGCAACGGTACCAACGCCGAAGTGGCGACCATCGTAAAGGCGAATGCCGTTGGCTTGGACCCGACAAAGATCGTGGTCGACACTCCGACATGGACCCCAAACCGGGAGCCCGGCAGTGTCGTAATGATCCGTGTTTCTTACCCGTTTGCGTTGGTGACGGGCAGTCTCATCGTTCAACAGAGCACGCTGCAACTCCAGAGCACAACGCAAATGCTTGTTGTGAACTAAGATGGCTTACACGGTCCGGCGCTACTCTTACCCAGGATTTCCATTTTGGCCCTGGCACGGTGAAAGTATACACCCGCGCTGCCCCGAAGACCACGTCTTTCCGCGCTGAACCCTGCACATCACCTCCGGCGGCAGGCCCCAAAGCCCGTCCGTCCGCTCACAGACGTTGATGGAGCGGGCTGAACGGCACACCGGCCGACACTGCTCCCTGCGAAGCCTTTTCGGAGCTAAAAACTGTTGATCCTCGTCCAGGTAACGCTACCCGCTCGGCAGCGGCAGCGCCCAGATCCTGTGCAGCATGTCACCGAACAGCCGCCGGTTCAGATGCCCCTCGGCCAGCAGCAACCAGTAGTAGCGCGCGTGCTTGACCAGCCGGCCGCCGGTCTTCATCAGCCGCTGCTGCAAGCTCGTGAGCGACCAACTCTTGATCCTGTTCGGCAGTCCGAGCCGCCGCCACAAGTTGCCCAGGTTGTAGGCCAGCACGCTGAGTTGCAGTCGCACTTCGTTGGCCCGAAAGCGATGGCACGAAAGCCGCGTCCAGTGCGTGGCCTGTTTGCCTTCTTTAATCCATTGCTCGGCCGTGCCGCGCTTGTTGTAGAAGCGCACCACCGACCGGCTTGGCAAGCTCATGTTGGTCACGATAAATCCGACCCGCGGGAACAGCTCACCGAGATGATGCTCGACCTTGGCCACGATGCGTCGCGGCTTGGACCAACTCTCCGCCTGATAGCGGAAGCTCTTGTAGCGCACCAAGGGCTTGCGACCCGGCCTGCCCGGCGGGCGAAACAAGATGTCTTCGATCGCCAATTCCAAGCTCTTGTTGGCCGGAATGCGAATGGCGTACTGCACTCCGCGTTCCTCCGAAAACTCATAAATCTCCGGCTTGGCAAAGGCCGCATCGCCCCGGAAGGTGACCTGTTTGCCCACAGCCTGTTGGCGCTTGATCTCGGGCAGCAGCAACTCCTTCCAGTCCTCAGCGCTGTGCACGTTGCCTGGACGCAGCTTCGCCGCCAGGCAATCCCCATGCTGGTTGAACAACAACAGCGGGTGGTAGCAGACCGACTCGAAATGGCCGTTGTAGGCGCTGCCCTCTTGCTGGCCGTGGACAGGGCTTTCGGTCGAATCCATGTCGAGCACGACGCGCTCGGAGTCGTCTTGCGTCTCGGCTTGCGCCACCAGCTCGCGGTTCACAGCCATCAGCCCCAGCAAGTTCTCCTCGCTCGCCAGCATCTCCGTCTCGAAGCTCTGCAGTCGCGAGGTCAGTGCCCCGCCGCGATCCCAGTTCCTCTTCGAGCCGATCAAGCGAAACGTCGGGTCAGCCGACACTCGGACGGCGTCATTGAGGTCCTCGTAGCCTGCCAGCCGAGAGTAGACTGACTGCCGCAGCAGATCGGCCAGCGGGAACTTCTTGTTCAAGCCTTGCCGTGGGTCACTGAGGTGTTCGTCGATCAGCTTCCCGAGTCCGAGTCGCTCGTCCAGCTCGCGGACCAGGATCAGCCCGCCGTCGGAAGTGACACGCGATCCTTGGAAATCGACTTTCAATAAGCCGTTGAAGCTTAGCTGGAACGGTTTGTTTTCTTTTTCACCCATTGGGTGTTGATCTCCTCAGCGCCTTGAGTGCTTTCCAACCCGCATAAATAAAGGCGTCCGAGGCCACCCGATGGTTAGCAGAATCGAAACTAAAGTGGGAACCCGGGCTTACAAACGGGGCAGGCTAGTTCAGAACGATCATTCTCGCCGTGCTGGCCATCTGCACCGTTGCTTGAGGTACGATCAACCCGCCGCTGACAAACTGAAAGGGGTACTGCACTCGAATCTGGACGACGCTGCCCTGGGCGTTTGCGGCCGCATCACCCGGAGTTCCGGTGTCGTAGGACACCGCAACGGTGAGGTTGCTGTCGTTGAGTCCAACCGCGTTATTCCTAACGTATTGATCGATTGTCGTCCCGCTCACCGGAATTGGATTGGAGCCACCATGGACGATGGCGTAGCGCCCGCCCGCCCGGGCGGCGTGCGAAAGCGTAACGTAGGTCCAGACGCCTCTTCCGAGTTCCATCAGACCAATAGCCACCACGAGAAAGGCGATGAAGAAGAAGGAAAATTCAACCATGGTCGCCCCAAGGCGGCCCCTGCTTGCCGGTCTCCGAGATGATTGGGATGTGGTGGCGTTTCTATTCATGCCGGACACTCCTCCTCGCAAATTTACTGGACGCGCATATAGGAGCGTCCATTGACAGCCGCCAGCTCTGGGATCGACGGATAGGGCCCGACGGTCTCAAAGGTCTGACTGACGTCTGAACGCACGTAGACGCGCGGCAGGCTGTACCCGCCTCCCGCACACGTGCCGGGCACCGCGGCCAGATCGCAGCTCACCACCGTCGGATCCGACGTGAAATCGCTCGCGCTCGCCGGCGGGCAGTCGCAATACTGTGTCGCGGTTGTTGTCACCCCGCTCAGGTCGCCCGCATCCTTTTCGGCGCGGTCTCGTATTTCGCCCGACTGGGCGGCGAAGCCGTTATTCAACGAACCGTAGTGGGCGCCCGAACTCGCCGCACCTGCGACGGTGACGCCGTGAAAGAACAACCGGCCAAAGTCACCCGCCGCCAGGCACATCACCAGCAGGAGCGGGAACACAAGGGCAAATTCCACCATCGCTCCGCCTCGTTTGGATCGAAATCGTTCCACTGCTCGTTTCGCTTTCATGGCTCTATTCTCCACTCCGTATCCGATGCGAGGACAACTGCTATTCCTTCATCGCGATGGTTTGCAGGCCGAGATCTTGAATCACAGTCGGTGGCGGCCCAACGATGCTTAGCGCGTTGTTTCCCGTAAACTCGATCGTGTTCGACACGATCATGCCCCACTCTCCGTTGACGGAATCATAGGTGCCCGCCCAATCCGTGTGCTGCGTAGTGCAGTAAATGATTCCGGTCAAGTTGTCTGCCGCGGTACCACGAAACTGGTGCTCGACCGGATCGCCGCCACTGTCAAAGGTAGGGGAGTTGGCGTCGCACCAAAACAGGATGTGCTGATTGTCCACGGGCGTGTCGTCAACGGATCGTGCGTTGAAATCCATCGTCGCGTTGCCGCCGATGTAGAACGTCGTTTCGGCCCCGGTGTTGAAGAAGGTTGCGTCAGCCGCGGTCATGGTGCCGCCTGTAATTCGCAGCCCCTCGACAATGTAAAGACCGTCAGTAAAGGTAACTGTGCCGTTGGAGATCTGGATGGCCGCTGTGCCATCGGTCGAGGCGTAGTAGCCGGGATTCAACGTTGTATTCCCATTGATGGTCGGCAAATCCGTCCAGTCGGCGATCACGGGTACCGTTGGCGGGGTGAGTCCCGCGAAGGGGTCGGCTTCCGTGGCCGCGTCGGTGATGAGGTGGGGGTCGGCTATGGCGCTGCCTTGTTCCCTGGTATCTCCGCATGCGACGGCTTGCGGCTTGGGAATGCCCGTGAGCAGCAACCCCGATGTGCCCTTAACGCGGAAGGAAGCGCTCCCGCCGGTGGGATTGCCGTCTGTGAAGCAGGAGTTTGAACGAAAGCCGCAATCCGCCGTAACGCCGGCTGTTCCCGAAACCAGCAAAGCATCCAAACCGTTTGCGGGATCCAGCGCCAGAACACAGAAATCACCTGCATTGCGCCAACCCGCGACGGCGCGGGCCGTCACGTCCGTCGAGCCGATCCCTATTATCCCCAGGAAAAAAGTGGGTGAGGTCTGACTGACAATCGCTTCCACATGCTGGGCATTCTGATTAGGACCGACGGCAGGGGGGTTATTGATCACAACCGCCACACTATCGACTCCGTCGGTGTAGCCGTTAATGCGCGCGCTATACTTGCCGGCGCTGGTGACGCGGCCGGCGTTGGACCGCAGCGTCTCGTACGCTCCGTCGATGGCAGCGGCGTCGGCGGCGGCCTGCATGGTCCGTTTCTTATAGACCATGTAGCCTGTGTCGAACACCAAACCCAAAAAAGCCAGAAATACGGTTGTCAGAACGGCCATCATCGGCAACGCGATGCCGTTCCGGCTTTGATTCGAATGCACAGTGCCCTCCGATGGGTTGCAGCGGGTCTTCATGCCTCCCAAAGTCAAGACTAGGACTAAGGTCCGGCCGCGACAACGGGTCAAGCACACGAATCAAGGATCGAGAATTACCTACGGCTCGCGCCCAAGTCGTAAGGGTCGTAAGGCGCACGCGGCCGGCTCGGAGAAAGCTGAGGGGGCGTAAGTCATTTGACTTCTTGCGGTTGGCTGCCGGCGCCGCGTCGTTTCGGCGAAGAGCACTACGACATTCGAGGACTCAGGCGATCGTAATGGCGGCCGGCGGCCGGCCAAAACGCAAGTACCATAGCGGGAACCGGAAGTACCGTGGGCGCTCAGGTCCACCGATCCGGCGGCTCGGTGGTTTCCTGATCAGACGATCGCGGCTAGTTTCTTTCCCGCCGTCGGGAAAGTCTCGATGTCGGTCTTGAAGATCTCACTCGCGATGGTCAGATACAGATCGCCGATCGTGCCCGTCACGCGGGTGTGCAAGCCGGTCTTCAGCCCGCTCATGCCGCCGGCGACGATCAACGACAGCCCGCTGTTCTTATGAGCATTTGCTTCAGCGTGCTCGTGAACGTAGACGAGGCAGGTGTTGTCGAACAGCGTCCCGTCGCCTTCCGGGATCGACTTCAACTTGGCGATCATGTACGCGAACTCTTCGACATGCCAGCGGTTGATGTCACGCAAGATGCGCTGGCCGGTGGGTGTTTCCACGTCGCCGTGCGTGTATTCGTGATGCCGCCAGGCGGTGTGGCCGAGCCACGGGAAGCGGGAAAGTCCCTGGCACTTGGTCAGCATGTAAGACGCCACGCGGGTCTGCCCGGACGCCATCGCATGCACCATCAAGTCAGTCTGAAGTTTCGCGATACGCGGCCAGTCCTTGAGATCGCCGCCCTCCGCCGGACGCTCGACGACCTCGCTGTACTCGGGCGGCAGACTGGCGATCGAGCGTTCCACGTCGCGCACAGAGGATAGGTATTCATCGAGGCGCGCCTTGTCGTGGTGGCCGAGCTGCCCTTTCAGAGTTGAAGCGTCATCACGAACTGCGTCGAGCACGCTCTTCTTGCGGTCGATCCAGTGTTCGTCCTTGGTGCCGAACAACCGGTCAAAAAGCCGCTGCGGAATCATCTCCGGCGGCAAAGGGCGGTCACGGTCCGCCCAACTCATGTTGCGCTGCACGCTCTCGCCGAACGATTCCTGGCAGACGCCGACCTGGATCGAACGGAAGCGCGAATCGCGTCCGATCTTATTGGCGATCACTTGATCGATCGACGGCCCGCCCGAGCCACGACCGGTGAACGAGGTACCCGACATTAGCGCGCTCATCGAGCGGTGATGATCGTTGCCGGGCCCGGGTAGCCGCGCGGCGGGGCTGTCCAGACCGGGTGATGATATGGACGTCTTCGCGATGCGGCGCCAGTGGCGTCAGGCACGGGGTGATGCGGTAGCCCGAGCCCGTCTCGCGGGGAATCCAGAACCGCTCGATTATGCCGTTCCCGTTGAACCATAGGACGAACCGCGATTCGATCTCATCCGAACCAATCCGCAGCGTTGCGGCATAGGCGTTGCCGCTGCTGTTGAACATCGCGTCGAGCGCCGGCAGCCCCACTCTCACGGCGGCCCCGGCCACGCCCAGACCGCGCAGGAAGGTTCGTCGAGATAGTGCGCTATTCGGTTCCATGTGCTTGCGCTCCTCTGAAAACTTCAGATGTAGCCAACGAGATGATGAGCTTGCGAAATCGGAAACCCGAGTCGCGGAAATCGGCATAGAGCCTCTCGATCGTCGCGCGGTCCTCGGGGGATTCTTGGCGGCCCATCGCGTAGCGAAAGATATGCCGCACGACGCACTTCTGGCAACTCGGTTCTTTGGCTAAGACTTCGCCCAACTCGCGGGGCGTCGAGAACGACGAATCACGAATGCCTGTAACGCCGGCCGACGCGTCGATGGGCAACTCGTATTTCGTTTCCTCTTTCTTCAGACCCTTCATCTTCTCGTCGCGCGTCGGGTAGATAGTCAGATAGTGCTTGTCGCGGTAGCGCCCGATCGCATCGTAGTTCTCGAAGCCGAAGCCGATCGGATCAATCAAGCGATGGCAACTGGCGCAGGTCTCGTTGTTGAGGTGTATGCTGAGCCGCTCGCGGTTGGTCATCGGCTTCTCATCGGTGACCGGCGGCAGTGAGGCGTTGAGGCCGGGCGGCGGTGGCGGTACGGCCTGGCAAAGAAAATGTTCACGAACGTAGAGCCCGCGTTCCGTGGGTGAGGTGTCGGACGGCTTGCTCGTCACAGTAAGAAACATCGCCTGCCCGAAGATGCCGCCGCGTCCACTGTCGGCCGGAAAATCGATCCGCGCAAACTGCTCCGCGGGCTCCGGAAACTCGTAGAGAGTAGCTAGGTCCGTGCTGACGAAACTGTAGTCCGCCTTGAAGAAGTCCATGAAGTTGCCGTCATCCCAGACAAGGTGGCCGAACAGGCGCTTCGTTTCCTCCGTCATGGCGGCGGCGAGCTCCGAACTGAATCCGCGGTAAAGCCGGCGGTCGCGGATTGTGCTGAGGACGCGGTCAAAGCGCAGCCACTGCCCGAGAAACTCTTCCATCGACTTGCGCGCCCGCGGATCTTCCAGCATGGTGCGCGTGGCTTGCTCCGCCTGCTCACGGGTGGCGAGCTTGCCGCCCGCGGCCAGATCGAAAAGCCCGTCGTCCGGCATCGTGTCCCACAGGAAATACGAAAGGCGTCCGGCTACTTCGTAGGAATACCAGGGGCCGGCCGGGCCGCGCTCCATGCGGAAGAGAAAGTGCGGCGATTGGAGCATCGCCTCGACGACAATCTGCGCCCCACGTAAAAACTCACCGCTCTCATTTGCTTGCCGCTGGAAGAGGGAGTCGTATTGGGCGATTTCCTCATCGGTTAAGGGCCGCCGAAAGGCGCGCTGTCCGAAACGGCGCAGGAACTTCGCGCGGCAGGCCGCGTCACTCGCCGCCGCGGGCGTGCAGGGGATCAGGTTGTTACGGTCGCCGCCACGAAACGTATTGCGCGAGAGTTTCTCAGCCGCCGTGCCGTAAGCCTCAGCAAGCAAGGGCGGCACACTCTGGCCTTCGGCCTGGTTTCTGAATCCGTGGATGTAGTCTTCCGGCGGGAAGTGACTGGCCGGGCGTGTCTGGTCGCCGAGCAGGTCGCGGACGGTGTTGTTGTACTGGCTGTGTGTGAGGCGGCGCATCACGCCGTCGTAAGCGGTGTCTTTATGCGTCAGTGACGAGGTCAGCGCGGCGCTTCGCTCTGCGGCCGAGAGTTCGGCGAGCCGGCCAACCCACGACAGCAGGAGCTTTTCTTCGTCGCTACCTTGCCTGATACGCTCGCCGCCGGTGTGCTGGTCGCGATTGGTGGGTTTGAGATATAGCAGGGAGTTTTTCGGGTCGCGGGGGTCGATGAACCTGGCGAGCCCGAGCCCGAATTCCATGATCTGGCCGGGTGGTGCGTCTTCGCCGGGGAATTCCAGGCGGGTCGTCGATGCGACTCCCTTTTCGCCGTGACACAGGCGGCATTGAGCCTGATCGAGAACCGGATACAGCTTCTCGGTGAAAAAGTCGTTCTCGACACGGGCGGCTCTAACGCCCGTGGTCGGCCAAGCGGTCAGGAAGAGCGCCGCTAGCGCGCATAGAATAGTTGGGAACAGTGCTTTCTTGGCACTCATCGAGTCGTTGGGTTCGCCTGCAATAAACCCAGTATGATCCTATCATCGGCGCGCCGGAGGTAACAATGCCGACTTTTGTCGTAGCCCACTATTATAGAAACGGCCCTTGGCAGTTCATCCCTTGCGTCCCTCCGCTTGTCATGCCCCTCCATTTCGGGGTGCGGCTCCGCGGCGACTGGATTGGTGGACCGTTTGCTTATCGACGGATCTAGGATCGTATTCCATCAGAAGGTCGTAATACCAGCGAACCGCGCGGTCATAAAGCGATTCATCCAGAGCGAGGTACGCTTTGCCCTGGTTCACTTTGGTACCGATGGGCTATGGAGCCGAAAAGGCGCGCGGACAGAGAATAGGGAGACTCACAGTGGGCGAAGTGTACCCAACACCCCCTGCCATGTCGTCCCATGCCGCCGAATCAATGGTTAGTGCTTCGGGCCCCCTACCTGGCCGTGGTGTATCTGCTAGGGGCTGCTGTCGTCGCCAAGATGACGGTCGATTCCGCCGAGCCGGGCTGGGTGCCGTTCATCATCCTATTGGTGATGGCGTTCACGACGAACCCTCTCAAAGTAGGGCTGCCCCGGGTTGACCGGTCCGTCTCGCTTTCTTTCCTGTTCACGTTCGCGGCGATGACCGAGTTGCCGGCGGCTTCGGCGTTCTATATCGCGGCGGTCGCCGAGGCTCACAGTGTCATTGCCGAGCGCCCCGAGCGGCTGTCTTGGGCAAATATTTCGTTCCGTTTCGCGGCGCTGGCGATTTGTGTTTTCTCGACGTCTTTCTGCTATCAACAGTTCGCGGGCCAACTGGAGGGTCCGGTCCGGTCGGCGGCCGCGGCAATCGCCTACTACGCCGTCAGCAGCTTGCTTCGCACGTTCCTGATCTCCATTGAGGAAGGTCAAGCCCCGTGGACGGTCTGGAACGAGCGCTTCTTCTGGAGCGGGCCCGTGTACCTGTTAGCTGCCGTTGGATTGAGCTTGGTCCAACGTTTGACCACAGCGCTGAGCACCGAAGAGAGTCTGCTGGCTCTGACTCTCATTTTTGTTCCTTACCTCTACTTGCGCCGTTACTGGTCGCGGCTCACCGACTATGAAGACCATGTTCGTGAAGTGGCGGCCATACGCCACCGGGCGATCGAAACGCTAGCAGCCGCGATCGAATCGAAGGATGGCGCGTCGGCCGGCCACTTACGGCGCGTGCGGCGGTCAGCCGTCCAGTTGGCCGAGATCGTGGGCTGTAGCCAGGCGGACAGGGAACTCATCGAGCAGGCGGCGCTCCTTCATGACATCGGAAAGGTGGGTGTGCCGGACTATATCCTCATGAAGCCGGGGCCTCTGACCGAGCACGAGTTTAGCCAGATCGCCGCGCACTCAAATATTGGTGCGGCGATCGTCGATTCGGCACGGTTCCCTGATCCTGTCGGTGAGATCATTCGATGCCATCACGAGCATTGGGACGGTTCGGGTTATCCCGGCGGACTCAAGGGGGAGCAGATCCCGCGCTTGGCTCGCGTTCTAACGATCGTCGACTGCTTCGATGCCCTCACCAGCGACCGCCCCTATCGGCCGGCGATGTCGGTCGAAGAAGCGATCGGCGTACTCAAAAAGAAGCGCGGGAAGATCTTCGATCCGGGCATCCTCGACGCCTTCCTGAAGTTGGCTCCGGGGTTGATGGCGAGCCACGACCCGGCCGAGGATTCCGAACCGGAACAGCGGATCTCACGCAGCGCCCAGGCGATTTCGATTCAGCAAACCTGGATGGAGGATGGCGCCGAGAACACCAGGGCCCTACGTCACAAGAGCCTCGAAGGACTTTCTCGTACTCCGGATCATCTGTGGGCCATTTACGAAATTCTCGACATGCTGGGCGCGGATCTCGAATTCGAGAAAAGTCTGAAAGTCTGCCTGCACATTCTTTGCCGACCGATCCCGTACGATAAGGCTGGTATCTTCGTGCTCGAAGGCGGCCGATTCGTTCTGTTCGCCGCCGAGGGCTTCCCGCAGCACTGCATCTCTCGGCTGTCGCTCTCGCCCGATCACGGCCTCGTCGCACAGTCAGCGATTTCCCGTAGCGCGATCACGGCAAACGCGCCGCCGTCCGAGTTGCCCTCCGAGGGAGCGCCGCGCTATCTCACCGACGTCAGGAGTAGTCTTGTTGCGCCTCTCGTTGTCGACGAGCGTGTGGTTGGGATGATTGCCTTGTGCGGCCAGCAGGAAGATGCTTTCACCAACGAGCAAGCGCATGCGCTGAGCTTGATCGCTCCAAAACTAGCGCGGACCTTGCTTTCCTCACGCACCGTCCAGAAGATTTCCGCCGAAGCCGAGACAGACACAGTTACTGGTCTGCCGAACGCTCGGGCCGCGTTCCGCAGACTGGAAGCAGAAATGAAGCGGGCCGAGCGGAATGGCTCCAGCGTAGGCATCCTGTTCATGGATGTGGACGGACTCAAGCCCGTAAACGACAACTACGGTCACCGTGCTGGGGACGAGTTGTTGATCGAAGTTGCGGCACGGCTCAAAGGCCGTCTTCGCGCCTACGACATCGCGGCGCGGCTCGGGGGCGACGAGTTCATTGCGGTCCTTCCCGGGCTTTCCCGCGAAGACTTGTTTTCGATGGCTGAGTCAATGCGTCAATGTGTTTCGAAAAAACCGATCAAAGTTGCTGATGACAGGTTCACCACCGTCAGCATCAGCGTCGGCTCAGCGATGTACCCCTCCGATGGCCTCGACATCGACGACCTCGTCAATCTCAGTGACCAGCGCATGTACCAAGCAAAAGTCAAAGTCCGCCCTTCCCGTTCCACAAAGGACGTTTCGGCGGCGGCAGGCTAGGAGGTCGGCG
>CBDBKC010000020.1:0-8062 GCA_965206655.1 Bryobacterales bacterium
AGGGAAGTCGAGCCGAGTCAACCGAAAGTACAAGACGAAGTACAGAGTCCGGAACTGGAGCGAGTACGAGCGTGGCCTCAGGAGCCGCGGCGACGTCACGATCTGGCTGAGCGCGGAGGCGATCGCCGCCTGGACACCAGCCAAGAACGGTCTGCGCGAAGGCCAGCGGCGGTACTCCAACCTCGCGATCTTGACCGCCTTGACCCTGCGAGTCGTCTTTTGCCTGCCGCTTCGCCAGACCGAGGGTTTTCTGGGCTCGCTGCTCAGCTTGATGGGTCTCGACCTCGCGGCCCCGGACCACACCACACTCTCGCGCCGGAACCAAATCGCTGAGGTGCCGCCCCTGAAACGAGCCCACGACGGCCCGATCCACCTGATCGTCGATTCCACGGGGCTCAAGATCCTGGGTTCCGGCGAATGGAACGCGCACAAGTACAAGGCATCGAAGAAACGCCGGGACTGGCGGAAGCTGCACATCGGAGTCGATGACGAGGGGTTCATTGTGGCGGCCGCGCTCACGGCGAGCAGCAGGGACGACGCCTCCACCCTCCCTGATCTGCTCGACCAGATCGAGGTTCCCATCCGGCGTTTCACGGCGGACGGGGCCTACGACCACAGGTCGATCTACGATCGGGTCGGCGCGGCCGGTACCGAGGAGGTCGTTATCGTGATCCCGCCTCGTCGCTGTGCGGCGTCGGCGGGGCCCACGGAGGGCCCGTGGGCACAGCGCGAAACGGCTCTTCAGAGGATTCGTAAGGTTGGACGACGAGAGTGGCAGAAGGAATCGGGCTACCGACAGCAGGCGCGCGTTGAGAACGGGTTCTTCCGATACAAGTCAATGCTCGGAGGCGGCCTGAAGGCGAGGAACAGCAACGCGCAACGGAGAGAGGCCACGATCGGATGTCACATCCTCAACCGCATGGCCGAGCTCGGCAGGCCGCAGTCCTACGCCGTGGTGTCGTGAACGAGGGGTTGGGAAAGCGGCCCGACTCGCGCCGGGATCGAATCGTGCAACAGCGCCGATTGATGCGGTCAGCGGCAGGACCAACGCCATGGTGATGGCAGCGCCGAGGTTGCCGGAAATCGAATCGTGTCGAGACAGGTCCGGTTCCGGCAAGGAGATGAACGATGAAACAAGCAGCGGCGCCAGATTTTGCACCGCAATAAAGGCAACGAGGATGCCGATGACCTGCAAGGGAACCGTTGCCCAGCGCTTTGGCCGCCTGAACCCCAGATCGGCGAGGGTTCCGCCGCGGGCGAAAACTACGCCGACCGCAGCGAGAGCGCCGCCGAGGACGGCGGTCACGCCACGTGCTTCCGCTCCGACAGATATCCATCCTCGGGCATTGGCAAGATCCTCGAGAAAAAAGGCGAGGCCTGACACCGCAAAGACGATCACGATATCGATAGAGAGTTCTGTCGGTTTCGCCTCAGAAACGCGGTGATCTACGGACCTGGTTTCATCAATCATATTGGACATTTCCCACCGGTCGGTGTAGCTTCGACATCGAAAATAACAACGCTCCTGGCAGGTCGGTCGCCCGATGCTGTCGCGGAACGGAGTGTCTCCGGGCGATCAGTTTTTTTTGGCTCGGGATGTGTAGGCTGATGCTTCCCGGCGTGTGTCCTGGCGTGTCGAGCACATCAAACGCCTGCTCGGCGAGCGCGATGGAATCCCCCTCACGAAGCTTCACGTCGATTTCGGGCTTTTCCGGCGGCTCGACGGCGATCCATCCGGCCTGGATGTCGAGCTGGTCACGAATCACTAGATCCTTCTCGTTCATGTAAAACTTGATTCTTCTTGGTAACCGGCGTCGTCACCTTCGAACCTTCACATACTTCCTCAATACACGGATGAAGGGTTCGCCCGCATAGAGGTTGCCGTTGCGATCGGCCGCGACAAACTCCGCCCCGGAGCCGCGTGTTACGCGCGGATCTCCCCAGGGGTAGCGCACGAAAGCTTCGACCCAACCGGTTCGCGCGTCGCCTATCCGAATGCCCATCTCCCAGCCCGGGTTCTGCACGTTGTCCGACTCCGAATCGGACACATAGATCTTATCGTTGTCGTCAAAGAAGATCCCGCTCGGTCGCCCGAACTGCGTCCAAGTGGCGAGGTGGGCGCCTTGCTGATCGAAGATCTGGATTCGACTATTGGACCGATCCGCCACGAACACCCGTCCTTGGGCGTCGACGGCGATGGCGTGTAACGTCCGGAACTCGCCCGGACCGTAGCCGGTTTCCCCCCAGGACATCAGATACGTTCCGTCGCTCGAAAACTTCACCACGCGGTTGTTGCCGTCCGCGACATGGCCGTCCGCGACGAGGATGTCTCCGTTCTCGAGCGTCACGACGTCGCTGGGAGAGTTGAAACTGTTCGGGCCGGTTCCGGGCTTACCCGGAGTGCCGAGTTGCATCAGAACTTCTCCCGTCGGGCTGAACTTGACGACTTGGTGTCCCCTCGCGCCTTCCGGCGTTCGCTCGGCGCTTACGGCGTCCGTTACCCAAACATCACCGTTCGGGTCGACGTGGATCCCGTGGGGCCAGATGAACATCCCGCCGCCGAAGCTCTCGACGACTCGGCCGGACATGTTGAACTTTAGGACCGGATCCAAATCCGAATCGAGGCATTCGCTTCCAAACCGCTCGGGCTCGGTAGCGTCGCATCGAACAATCGCCCAAACGTGTTTGCCGTCCGGATCGATCGTCACTCCGCCTACCGCGCCCATCGTTCGGCCGTCAGGAGGCCGCGCCCAGCCGTCCACCATGCGATAGGGATTCGGGTACGGTTGCGCGAAGCCGTGCGCCGGTGCATTGAGCAGTCCGACGACGGCGGCGGAAAAGATCGAAAGCAGCCTTGTGCGCGTCATGATCAGGAATGCCTCGGCATCAGAATAGCGAACATCGGAGCACAAGCACTGGAAGCGACAAATGGGGCTGGGGCTGGGTACCCTGACTGCTCAGGTAACCTTTTCAGCCGGTCACGGTTGGCGCGTTGCAAACCAGCAGCGAGGGGCTGGCGGACATTCTGGTTGCCAAGATTGAACCCGGGACACCGCCACCAATGTTGACCAGTGTCTCGCGAGCGAGTTTTCGTGGTGACTTCGGATTGGCGGCCGCATCGATCGCCGGCGGGTTTGGAGAGGGACTTGCCGGCGAGGAGGCGATGGCGACATCGCTCCCGCTGCGGACGTTGCTTGCGGGCACGAGTGTCCGGATAACGGACAGCAGCGGGGGTTTCGGCTCGCGCCGCTTTTCTTCGTCTCCGCCAGACAAATCAACTACTTGTTGCCGGAGGAAACTAATCCGAGGCCGGCCCTCGTTTCTCGCCCGGGATCGGCAGTGCGGGCAGCCCCTCGGCGCGCTTTTGCAGTGCGCGGGCAATGACAACGCGCTGGATCTCGGTCGTGCCGTCCACGACTTTCATCGCCGGCGCGGTACGATGCATCCGCTCGAGGGCATAGGGCGCCAACAGGCCGGAGCCGCCGAGAACCTGCATGCACGTGGCGGTCGCTTTCACGGCTGCATCGGGGGCGAATCGTTTGGCATGGGCCGCCGCCACACGACCTTCCGCGGTGCCCAGCTTCGCCGCGGCGTCCCTGTAGAGCAGGCGGCTCGCCTCTAAATCGGTTGCCACATCGGCCAGCATCCACTGGATGCCTTGGAAATCCAGCTCCGACCGGCCGAACATCCGGCGGTCCCTGGCATAACTCAACGCCGTATCCAGCGCGGCCGACATCAGACCGCAGCACCCCGCGGCAATCGATGTGCGCGCCAGATCGATGGCCGTCAGAGAGCCGCTGAGCCCTTTCCCCGGAGGCAGAATCACGTGATCTCCCGGAACAGTCGCGTTTTCGAAGAACATATCGGCGATGGGCAGAAACGGTGAGACGAGCTTGTTGTACGGTTCACCAAATCGTACCCCGGGCGTATCTTTCGGCACGGCCACCATGGCGATGTCTTTGTGTCCCGGTTCGTCGCTGGTTTTGACGACGACCAGGTAGATATCCGCGACGTTCGCCAGCGAGACCCAGGCCTTTCGGCCGTTGATCGTGTAGGAACCATCGGGCTTGATCTCGGCGCGGGTCCGCAAACCGGCTGCGTCGGACCCCGACTGCGGCTCGGTGATGACAAAGCCTCCGAGGGAGGCGCCGGAAGTCAAGCGAGAAGCCCAGGCGTCGCGCAATGCCGTCCCGCCGAGACTGCAGACAGCGTGCGCCACCGCATTCTGCATCGATAGGGTAAAGCCATAGAGCGCCGCCCCCCTGCCGAGTTCTTCGTAGACCGGAATACCTTCCGAAAAAGATAAACCCTGCCCGCCGTATTCCGCGGGACAGTACAGCCCCAGCAGACCATCCCCAGCCGCCGCGGCCGCCGCCTCTCGGGGATACTCGGTGGTTGATTCCCAGGCATCGACGTTAGGAAGAATGACTTCCTCACAGTGTTTGCGGGCGGCTTGCCGGATGTTTTCCGACTTTTGACTCATGGTATTGGTCTTAGAAAAGCCCGGGCGCAAAAGAACAAGAAGCGCCCGCACTCGAACCATCGTAACTTATGGATCGCGAACGGCCGGTTCGGTTGTAGCGACCGTCCGCGACAGGCCGGCGTTCAGTCGCTCACCCGGCCGGGTTACTATGATGAGCTAAGACCCAGGTTTGCCGGCTTCGCTGATGCGATCAGGACTTTCTGATGAGTCAAAAAATCCGCCCCCGCAACCCGTACGTCGCACCCGCTAAGCAGCGCTCAGGCGCGGGCGCAATGCACGATCGCCGCGCACTGAAAGGCGGTGCGCGCAACCAACAGCGGGAAGATTTCGAGGAGTGGGAAGAGGAGCCGAAGACCGACGACGACCCGAGCGCGACCGACGTAGCATTGAAGAACAAACGGGGCTAAGCACGGCAAGCAAGCGCAACGAAGTAATGGCGTGCCTATCAAGTGCTTCGCCCGTCAGCTGGTGAGAAATGCGGGCTAGGCGTTGCGATCGTGCGCGACGGCCTGAGTGTCAGCCGCGGTCGAGCTCGAATGATTCTCGCTTTCGCTTCGGTGCAACTCGGTCATCGTACCGACATAGCCGATCACCTTTCCTGCTTCGTCGGCCTGCACCGAGGCCTCGCTGAGTATCCAACTCGTACCGTCGTCGTTTCTTAGGCAGCGGTACTCCGACCTGAAAGGAGAACCCTGATCCGTACTTTCCGCCCATTCCCGCAGTACGCGGCCTCGATCGTCGGGGTGAATGGCGCGGGCCCACCCCTGCCCAAGTGCTGTTTCCGCGTCAATACCCCCGATGTCACACCAGCGCTCGTTGACGTAGAGAAAATTGCCTGATGCGTCGGTGTGAAAAATCCCGACCGGCGAAAGCCTTGAAAGAATCTGGTAGCGGGCTTCGCTGGCCTGGAAGGCCTCCTCGGCGCGTTGGCGGTTCGATGTTTCGTGCACCAGCCGCTGCGTCAGCGTTTCCAACTCCGAAGACGTCTTCGACTCACTCAGTTCCACGTCTTGGCCCTCAAGGGAAGTGATCGTCGGAGCAGTCACGACTTCCGCCGTCGGCATCACCCTCTGCCCGGTAAAGAAAGTGCGGCCGGATCGGGAGTCCGTAAACGCCACGGCACGCACGCAGCTGATGTCAATTGCATGGCGCGATCCGAGCCACTCCGCCGCCGCCAACACGTCAAAGCTATACTGCTCCGCGATCATCAGAACCCGCTGGGCGTGGTTGACCGATTTCCCCTCCGACAGGAAGCTCTCGAGCCGCCTTACGCGCTCGCGACTCAGAGAACGGAAGAAGTCCTGTTCCTTCCATGACGAAACAAGCCCGGCGCAAGTGATTGCGCGGAATAGCGGCGGCTGCTCGCTCGTGCCGTTGTCAATCACGCCGACAACGGCTCGCCCCTCCGCGTCAAGCGCCACGATGTCAGCGCTCAGCGACGAAGCTTGCGCCACCGTTACGCGCGTGCCGATGACGAAGAGCCTTTCGCCGATCTCCTCCAGAAATTCGTCGGGACTGTTGCAAATCAGATCGCGCAGGTTCAGGTAGTCATCGAGCAATTGCGGGGCCAGCTCGAGGCGTTCAACGGGTACGAGTTTCTTGTTGTCCTTCTTAATCGTGAGCATGGGCCGACCCGGATGGGTCCGTTCGTTGGGGCGAATTAACTGTGTCTAGTATAGGTCCAGTCCGGACCTGCCGCAAGCGAAACCGCGAACCGCGAAGTACCTGGCGGGCTACGCGGGAATTTGGAGGGTGTAACGGGTCATTAGAGCTGGTCCTGGAGGGCCCTAGGCCGCAACCCTTCTCAGATTCGCGAGTCTTGGCGCGCTCTCAAGCCCAAGCCAACTCAGCCGGCGAACGGCGCCGCCCTTGCTCCTCTGAGATCACCCTCGGCCGGTGGTTTCAAGTTTCCGAGGACGACGCAGCCGCCAGTCCCGCGGGTCACAGCCCGCACGGCCTCTTACGGCGCGAGCACCTTTAACCAATCACCGACCCACTACCTCCCGCGGAGACCATCTATCGCTGGTAATAGTACTCCAACTACCACTCAACTTGACGCCAAACCCGGCGGGCGTCGATACTGTGAGTCAGTCTGAAGCAACGTTGACCCGCCCCCGCCAAGTTCATTGATTGCTTGTCGATAAGTTGATAGACGCGTCAATCGGATGTCACAACCCAAGAAGCTGGAACTTGCGGGCGTTTATGCCCTGCCGCCGCTCATTCTCCACCCGTTCACTGAATCCTCTTCGACGGTTCAAGTTCTCGAAAGCGCTAAGGCCTCTCTGTCGTTGATGAGGACAGACGGCCACGATGCCGAGAACCAGCGGGAACTGGAGCGCCACGTTCTCGAAGGCCGCTACGCCGAACTGCGCATGCTGTTCTACGTCGGCAAGGACGTTTTCCGTTGGGTCGACCAATGCATGGATGCTTGCAAGCGCGATCCGGCACTGAGCGATAAGGGCATTACGCCGCCTACCTTCGCTCATCTGTTAATCAAGCAGACGCCGGACGACGTGGCCGAAAAGCTTCGCAGTTGGGGTGTCATCGAGTACGCTCGCATCTTCGCGCGCGGCATCGGCGTCTTCAACCAGTTCCGCGAACCGCCCCCGCAGGACTTGCTCCAGCCCGACCACTTGCGCTCGTATTACCGCTACGCCGACTACGCCTTTTCGTGCTGGCGCGACGGCACGAAATACGTCATCATTCCCGCCGCCCAATTTCCCTTTGCTCTCTATGCCTCGGGCGAGTACACCAAGATGCTCGAAGAGGAGTGGGAAGAGTCGATCGATTAGTTGCCGTTCCCTGACTCCGGCCGGCTCGGTGCAGAGCGCGCGGGGTAGCGGTTCGTAACGCTCGCGAAGCCCCCAACGTCTTTGACTAGACTAGAACTAGCCGATATGCGCCCCCTTCTCGCATCGATGGCGATCGGTTTGTGTGCGCTCCTGACTGGAGCGGCTGCGGGCGACTCAGTGTCGCTTGCGGAAGCCTCGGGCGTTACGCGCCGGGGCGACACCTTGTTGGTTGTCGACGACGGACATCCCGGCGTCTATTTTCGGATCCCGTTGGACGGTCGGCAGGGTCCAACGATTCCTCTTGGCGGCGCTGAAGTACAGAGAGTTTCCATCCAATCGAGTCCCTTTGTCAGCGATCTGGAGTCAATCGAAGTATTGAACGACGGACGGGTCGTCGTGCTTTCGGAACGGCTGCGGATGCTGCTGTGCTCCACGGGCGTTGTGGCGACGTACGGCGCTCCCTTCAGCGAATTCGGTAAGCGCGGGTTGGAGGGCGTCGCGGTGCGGGCAGGTCCGCGGCGGTCGTCGTTGGTGGCGGTGTTGTGGGAAGGCGGCTATCCGGAGTACGTTCATTTGCCCGCCCCTTTGCAACGCAGCGCCGGCCGGACAGCCCTCAAGCCCTTGGTGCTGGTTCATACCGTAGAAACTGACCAACGGGGCATTCTCGTGCCCACCGGCGACGCCTTTCAACTGGATGTCCCGCTGCCGCCCGGAGAGGAGCCGCGGGCGCAACGTTTTCGAGCGCCCGATTTGGTCTGGCATCGCGCGCCGAACAGAGAGTGGGAGT
>CBDBKC010000021.1:0-37521 GCA_965206655.1 Bryobacterales bacterium
GCCCGCCATCCAACAAGAGAAACCGAAGGGATGGTGATCGCGTCCGCCACGGTCACCCTCGACGCCCGGAGTGCGGCCGAACTCGGTGCCCCAGACGACGAGAGTTTCGTCCAACAGCCCACGCGACTTAAGGTCCTTCAGCAAGCCGGCGATCGGCTTGTCCGCTTCGAGTGACAGCTTTGAGTGATTCTTCTTGAGCTCGGAGTGGGCGTCCCAACCGCCTCCGCCAGCATCGTGGTAACCGTGGAAGCATTGCACAAACCGTACGCCACGCTCGACAAGGCGTCGGGATGTGAGTAGGATCTGTCCCCAATAATCGGTCGGTTCCTCGCCGATGCCGTAGAGCTTCTGAGTGGCAGCCGATTCGTCAGCGAACTGGAAAAGCTCGGGAACGGAAGTCTGCATCCGAAAGGCCATCTCATAGGATTTGATACGCGCCTTGAGAGCCGGGTCGTCAGGGTACTGGACCCCTTCCATGCGGTTGAGTTTTTGGAGAAACTCGAACTCGGCGGCCTGTTCTTCACGGTAGACGTCACCGGGTCGCGCGAAGGGCAGGGGGTTATCGGGGTCGACGTTGAGGTTGACGCCGTTATGCTCGGGGCCGAGGTAATCGCCGCCAACCGCCGCAGGACCGCCGAGCTGCGGTGGCACGCCCCCACCGAGCACGATGAATTGCGGCAGATTGTCATTGAGCGAGCCGAGCCCGTAATGGACCCAGGAGCCGATCGACGGAAAGTAGCCCTGGAAGATGTGCCGGCCGGTGTGGAACTGAAGCTGGGCGGCGTGGTCGTTATCCGTCGTCCAGACGGAACGAATCACGGCCACATCGTCAATCATCTCGCCGAGTTGCGGCCACCAATCACTCACTTCGATGCCGCTCTGACCGCGTTTGCTGAAGCCGACCTGCAAGGGGTAGATCGTCTTCATCATCTTCCGCGTGGCGGCGGTGAATTCGACGACATTGTCCTTTAGATTGGGAGATTCGAGAACGCCGGCGTGGGCCGTATCCGACATCGTTTTGCCGGCGTATTTATTGAGCTCGGGTTTCGGGTCGAAGCTCTCGAGATGACTCGTGCCTCCCTGCATGAAGAGCCAAATCACGCTCTTCGCCTTCGGAGCGAAATGCGGCAAGCCGTCGGGAAGGCTCCAGGCGTCCGCGTCGTAGGGAGTTGCGGCCCTTCCGATGCCGTCACGATTGAGCATCGCGCCCAGCGCAAGCCCCGTGAAGCCCATGCCGAGGTCGGCAAGGAACGTCCGCCGGCCTACCTGGTTGCAATTGCAGACCGCGCTGGAAAGGTGTTTCATCTTCGCAAGACTACCGTGCCCCTATTGAAGGAGCGCCTGCCCTATCGTATCACCACAAACTCATTCCGATTCAACAGGACATGCACGAGATTCTCCCGCGCCCGTACGGCAGGATCTTCCGCCGGCGCCACCTCGCTCTTCTCGGCCGCCCTGAAGGTAGTCAGGAGTGACGGGTCGCTGAAAAGCGCTGCTTGCGCAAGCAAGAATTCACGACTCATCTGCCGTTCCTCGTTCGTTGGTGGCCGGGAAAGGATTCTTTGAAACGCTGCGTCAATGAATCCCTCATCATTCTCGCTTCCGGTTTGATCGAGAAGCTTCGCGGTCAACAGTCTTGCCATGGTGAGGCTGAGCGTACTGTTCGAAAGGGCGAGCGCCTGTTGCGGCACGATGCTTTCATAGCGCTCGTAACACTCCGATGCATTCCCCCCATCGAATAGCGTTAGAAAAAGCATTTGGGAGTTCGGCGTATGCGTGAAATAGAGACTCCGCCGCCGGGAAACCTCACCCATGGCTTCATCGAGTTCGGGTCCGCCCATTGTTATGTCGAGCTCGCCCGCGATGTGAAGAAGACTGTCACGCACCGTCTCCGCCTCCATCCGCCGGGGATTCATGCGCCAATACCACTGGTTCCCGGCGTCTGTCGCGGCGTTGGAGTCGCCGCCTTCCTGAGCTGTCGACCGCATGCGATAGGTGCTGCTCGTCAGCATCAGACGATGCAGATGCTTCATGCTCCAACCGGACTCCATAAATTCCACCGCCAGCCAGTCGAGCAACTCAGGATGCGAGGGTGGCTTGCCGTTCAGCCCGAAGTTCGCGACCGTCGGGACCAACGGTTGACTGAAATGGCGCATCCAGATGTGATTCACCGCCACGCGAGCCGTCAGCGGATTATCCCGTCCCGTGATCCAGCGCGCGAGCGCCGTGCGGCGGCCCGTGCTCTGCTTCGGATAGGTTTTCCCCAGCGGTGTGTACTCGGTGGTGGCCTTGCTCAGAGTCTCCTGAGCCTGCTGCAAGCGTTTGGTCGCCGCGGCGACCGTTTTCTCGCGAGCTTTCCGGGCTTCATCGTCGCTGGGGCGGGGGCTGCCAAGAGCTTCGTCGAGCCTTTGTTGCGCATCCACGATTTCCATGCGCCCTTTCAGTAGGTGTGCCTGACGTTCCGCATCCAGGGCTGCTTGAGCGTGTTCCTCGGCGTTCGGATCGGGAGGCTTCGCATACTTCGCTTTCTCGGCCGCGATGCGGGCCTGCACGGCGGGCAGATTCGCGCGGGCCCACTCGGCTTTTCGGTCGGCAACTGTTACGCGGTCTTTTGCTCGGCGCAGCGTGATTCGCGGGTCCTCGGGAGGGAGTTGATCGATCCACTGAGCGATCACATTGATCTTCGATTCGGGCAAGGCCGCTTGACGGTAGGGCATGCGGGGCTCCGCCAGTCCGGTCAGGAATTGAATCAGCGGGCTTTCCGAGCTTTTCCCGGGAATGACGACGGGGCCGCTGATCACGCCGCCCGCGGCGACTGCGTCGGCGGACGTTAGGTTCAAGCCACTCTTTGGATTTCGTCTGCTGTGGCAAGACGTGCAGTGAGTTTGCAGGATGGGCTGCACGTCTTCCTTGAAAGCAACCGTGGCTTCCGGCGGTGCGGCCTGTTCAATCGGTGGGCTCATTCGAGATGCCCGTTCCGCTTTTGCCAGATCCTCCCGGGCTTTCTCTAGCGCCGCGTCGGCACGATCAATCTCCCTGCGAGCCTCCGAGATCAAGTCGTCATGAACGGCGGGCCGCAAATCCGGATAGTAAGACTCAAGCGGCAAGTCAATCGGGGTGATCTCGACGGGATTCGAAGCGCTTGCCAGGATTTCAGGCACGCCCGGATCGAGAGGTTTTGCCTTGTCCGGGTTGTTCTCATTTCCTCCTATGAAACGGTACGTCTTCTCAAAGATCCCCGGATAGAACGGCGCCTCGGTGAGGTCGTCGCGAGGCTCGGCGTCGAATGTCCGAGCGAGGCCATCCTTCTGGAGATTGGGTTCCCCGGGGATGCGGTCGGTACGAACGTCGTGCGGCTCGAAAAAGGCCCGCAGCTTATAGTATTCCTCTTGCGCGATCGGATCGAACTTGTGGTCATGACATCGCGCGCACTTGATTGTCAGACCCAGGAAACCGGCCGCCGTGTACTCAACGGTATCCCGGACCCAGACGTTGCGGTTGAACCGGAACCAGTTGCGTACGAGATACCCGGTCGCGCGCAGCGCATCGGTGTCGGTGGGGGCGATTTCATCGGCAGCGAGCATCTCGTGAATCATCCGGTCGTAAGGCTTGTCGGCAACGAGCGAATCGATGATCCAGTCCCGCCAATGCCAAACGAACGGCTGGCTATTGCGTATGTCTCCGGCGGAGCGCCTTCCGTACCAGTCGCTATAGCGCCACACGTCCATCCAGTGCCGCCCCCAGCGCTCGCCGTACTGCGGGGTGTCGAGCAATCGAGTGACGAGTTTTTCGTATGCTCTGGGGTCCGGGTCGGACAAAAACTCCTCAAGCTGTCGGGGGGTAGGAGGCAGTCCCAGAACGTCCAGGTAGAGTCGGCGGACGAGCGTCCTCTTGGCCGCTTCCGGCACGGGCCGCAGATCCCGCTTGTCACGCTCAGCCGCGATGAAGGCGTCGATCGGATTCCGAACCCAGCCTGTGCCACGAACTTCCGGCACCGGGTGCTTGACCGGCTTCTGATAGGCCCAGTGATCCTGGCCGTGTGAAAACGCTTTTTCGCTCAGTTCAGCCGGGAGTACTAACGCCGTCGCGTACAGCACTTCGGCGTTGATCCAGGCCTCTAGCTTCGCGATGGCGTCGGCCGGCAACTTGTCCGACTGGTAAGGCATTCCGGGCTCGTGCTCGTGGCGAATCTTCTTGATGAGCAGGCTTGACTCGGCGTCACCCGCGACAACCACGTCTTTGTGCTCATCACTCCCATTGAGCAGGTTCTCGCGAGTCGAAATATCCAGGCCGGCCTGTTTGAACTTGCCGCCGTGACAGACAAGACATTTCGTTTCGAGGATTGGACGCACATCTTCGAAGAGTGCCGCCGTATCCGAAGCCTGCTCGGCAACAGGGGCATAGGGCGCGTCGAGATCGATCCAGGTCGCGACGAGCCCAATCGCCTCCCGTGAAAGCTGTTCTCCTTGGAACGGCATCTTGGGTTCAGCGGTATGGTTGAGCACGCTGTGCAGCAGGCTCGCTCGCGCGTCCCCCGGCACGATCGCCGGTCCTCGGCCTCCTCCGCGAAGTAGCGCCTCGCGGTTTGTGATGTCGAGACCACCCTGCTGACTGTCTGTGTTGTGACACGTCAGACACTGCTTAGCGAACAGCGGCTGAATATGATTCGAGAAGAGTCGAAGGCCGGCCTCGTCGGCCGATTGAGCCCCGCACAGCGATACGCTGACGAGCACGAAGGCTGTCGCGAGGTATCCGGGAAGGGAAGTGGGACGCATGGACTCCACGAAATGCGCTGGTACCGCGCGTTCGCGCCGATTCACTATCAACCATAGAGTCGCCCGCCCCAAGTGTCAACAGCCACGTTGGGGGTAGTTCGGAAGGCGACTTCCCGGATCGCTTCCCGCTGACCGAGAGTACAGCCACCGGCCGACCTGATGCGCGGGAGGAATTCGCAGCACCGCCGCCCAGAGGAAGCTGATGGGGAGTGCGGAGAGGATCTCGACGAGGGCGTCAAACCCCTCGTGTTTCCTGTTCGCCACTCGAAGCACAAATCCTTCGCTAGTGGCTTCACCGGAATCACCCTGCGCCGTACCGCCGCCTTCCCGAAACTGCAGAGCATTCCACCAGTCCAGGCGCCGCGCCCACCGGGCCAGCCAAGACGGGAAGCGGCGGCGGCCTTCCCACTCGACCACCCGCGACTCTCTTCCCCAATCGAGGAACGCCATGTACGAGCCAAGTACACTCATGCTGAAAACGATCAGTCCTCCATACAGATGAGACAGAACCGGTATCAGCGTGTGGAAGATCAAGCCGCCGAGAAAGGCCCATGGCTGCAGCCGCCGCGACCACAATGCGAAAGCCAAAAAGAACTCCAGTGGAATGGTCGCCCAAGCCAGCAGCTCGGGTCCCGAGCTTTGACGGAACAGCGTGGGCATCCAAAATCGATCGGCAATCACCGCTCCCGAGAGAAACGCTGCGTTGCATTTCGCGAGGGCTGTATAGAAATACACGAGCGTGACTTGCACCTTGAGCAGGACCAGAGGCCAGCGGAGCGCGCCGCGCTCTCCATCGCGCCGAGCGTCTATCGAAAGGGCCGCGCCCGAATCCGCGAGCGTAAGGAGCAGCACAAGCAGTCCGAGAAAGTAGATATGGCTCCAGAAAAGATTCTGATCCACGTAGAGGTGGTACGCGATCAGTCCCGTTAGGGCTGCTCCGCTCAGCCGCGTCCGATAGCCCAACGTGAACAACAGACTGCAAACAAGCCAAACCACGACGAACAAAACGATCGTCTCGCGGCTCAGGTCGGGAATCCAGGGATACGATCGCGCCCGAACATAGCCCTCGGAAAATAGCCGGTCTATTAAGTGATAGCTGACCAGACCGCGCAGAAAAGCAGCCGCCCCGACCGCGACGCGGCACATTCCCAAGGCCCGTGCGTCAACCCGTTCGGTGAGAAACTCTCGAAGGTTGGCTAGTGACTGCAAGGGTATGTCTCTTGCGTCTGCCGGCGGGGATACCGCAGAACGACCAGTCGTGCTTCCGGGATCGCCTCGCAAAGGTAGGGAAGCACGAACTTTCGATAGTCAACCTTGCTGCGAAGAATGATGCCTTGTTTTCTTGTCGCTTGGATCTGTTCCAGCGATATTTCGCTTCCGTCCAAGGTAATCACCTTGATGCTGGGCCTTCGGCCGAGCCCCGCGTACATTGTCCAACCGAAACGAGCAAAGTAGTCCGTCCAAAGCCGGGAAGCGGGCAACGCGAGTTGAACGGCAAGGTATCCAAAAAAGAACAAACCGGAGAGGAGTACTTTCGCTTGTCGCATGCGGGGCGCGCTGTTGCCGTGACTGAAGCGAGTTTCTCCACCCAACCGCAATCGACTTAGAGGATACCTCATGCGTCAGCAACGAACTCCGCGTAGCAGTTCGCTAGCCGACCGGTTAGTTGGTAATGTCGCTCGTGACCGACTGCTTCCGGATGGGTAGGTACACTTTGTACCACTCTTCTTGCGCGGGACTTCCGGCATAATCCTCAAGCGCCTTCTCGCTCTCGAACTCCATCGCAAACGCAGCTTGCTTCGTCTGCGACTTGATCGATCGCAGCCAAACACGCTTGATGCCCGGATACTTCATGCTCGCGACTCCGTCCAGAGCGGCCGTGATCTGCTCCGGGGTTGCATCGTCATTCCAATCGAGTGTGACGACGTGGATGACCGAGCTAGGCTTGTCGATCGTCCCGCCGGCGCCAACCAGCAGACCGGCGCCGAACAGAACGACTCCGAAGGCCGCGATGAGAGAAATCTTTGCGAACTTGTGCATGAGGAAAGGACTCCTTTTCGGTAGTGAGGTGGACGGGCAGAAGGCCGCGCCCAATTTCATTCTACCGACGGCGCAGCGATCAGGAGATCCTCCGCGGAGCTTTCAGCGCACTCCAGCGGACGGAGACTCATGCGATCCGGATTTCGCAACACCTTTCCACGAATAACCCTCTATGTCATTCGTTTCCTGGGACTTAGTCCTGCTCTCGATCGCGGAATTCTTCGTACGGGACGTACTCGGTCGACATCGAGTCCGCCCAATGTGGTGATTGTCGGCACACAGCACATAGATCGCTGAGAGGAACCGTGCCTTCAACGGAAATCGTCGACCAGCATCATGTCCACCTTCGCTTCACCCATTTCAGTCGTTAGAATCGAGCGGCCGTCCGGGCTAAGCGAGAATCCACGGGGTCCACCAGGGTCCTTGATGCGAGCCACTTCAGTGATCCGCTCAGTTCGGACATCGAGTCTCTTAAGCGGAATCAATGTACCTCTAAACTCCTTGGTCCCACGGTCCAGGAAATATAGCCCTTCCCCGTGGAACTGGAGGCGAAAGAAACTGAAGGGTCGAAGCACCTTCTCTACCTGTCCGCCCTCCACAGGGACACGAAACAGTGAGCCCACTACTGTCCGGTTAGAAGTCGAATAGAATCAGCTGGTTGGGGTGATCGAGTAAGTTTTCATGGGAGTCTGATGGCTGCAAGGCCTGTAAAATGGGCGTTTTCTCAAAGCTGGGTATCCACTTGACTCAGGTGACCCCAAGATGTAGTGTAGGGCCTGGTGGAGGATTACCCGCGCGACCAACTCGAATTCGAGTCTCACTTTGCGAGCGAGGAGGCTTGCCGCGACTATCTGTTCGCCTTGCGCTGGCCAGAGGGTTTCCGCTGTCCAAGGTGTGGGCATGAGCGCGCTTGGCCGGTGCGCAAAGTGTGGTTCGAATGCGCTCGCTGCGGGCGGCAAACCTCCGTCACCGCCGGCACGATCTTTCAAGACACACGCAAGCCGCTGCGGCTGTGGTTCCGGGCGATGTGGACCATCACCACGCAGAAGAATGGGGCCAGCGCCCTGGGTCTACAGCGCGTTCTGGGACTGGGCAGTTACCAAACCGCCTGGACTTGGATGCACAAGCTGAGGCGAGCGATGGTGCGCCCGGGGCGGGAGCGATTGACGGGCCTCGTCGAGGTCGATGAGACCTACTGGGGCGCTGAAGAAGAAGGGGTAATCGGCCGGCAGACCGAGCGTAAAGCGTTGATTGCAGTCGCCGCGGAAGAGAGAGGCACCGGGCTGGGGCGCATCCGCATGCAGCGCGTTCAGAACGCCTCGGCGGCCAGTTTGATGCCCTTCGTCGAGGAGTCGGTCGAGCCGGGCAGCGTGGTTGTTACCGACAACTGGTCGGGCTACGATCCGCTCAAGAAGAAGGACTACCAGCGTCGTATCATCTCGATTAACAACCGCCGCGAGCAGGCCTCGCAGCTACTGCCGAGGGTGCACTTGGCGATCTCGCTACTCAAGCGCTGGATGCTGGGCACGCATCAGGGGGCGGTCAGCCACGAGCATCTGGACTACTATCTCGACGAGTTCGTGTTCCGCTTCAATCGGCGCAGATCACGCAGTCGGGGCAAGCTCTTCTATCGCCTTGTGCAGCAGGCCATGGCGGTGGAGCCGACGCCGTACCGCTCGATCGTCGCCGATTGGGACGCTAAGACGCTGTGAGCCCAACTACAAGATGTTGGGGTCACCTGAGTCAAGTGGATACCCGGCTTCTCAAATAGGGTAACGCTGAGAATCTGTAGGATTTGGTAGAGACTCGCCTCCAGGCCCAACCTCTTCCGCACGATCGCCACCAGCACGTACACCGAGACGGCGATCCAAATCTGGGTCTTCACGGCGTTCTCGCTGGCGCCGTAGAACTTCTTGATCCGCAAGTGCTGCTTGACCCACTTGAAGAACAGCTCCACCTGCCAGCGCGAACGGTAGATCTCGGCGATGGTCAGTGCCGGGAGCGCGAAGTTGTTGGTCAGGAACTTCAGCCGCTTGTTCGTCGCGGCGTCGACGTAGCTGACGCGCCTCAACGGGTCCGGATAGACTTTGGCCGATTCGATGGCAGTCAGTATGACGGTCTGATCCGAGCGCACGCCCGTAGATTTGTCGACGGGATGCGAGTAGCGCCGTTGGAGCAAGATGTTCTTCTTGGTTCGCACGACGAAGAACGACGAGCAGAGGGTGAACACGAAGAGGCGTTCGAAATCCACGTAGGCCCGATCCATAACGTAGAAGGCGCCGGGCTCGGGTAGGAACTCGTCGAGGATGTTGACGTCGTGCGTTTTGCCGTCGGTAATGCGGATAAACGTGGGGATGTTACCGTGCAGGTCCAACAGCGTGTGCATCTTCACGGCGGCCTTGCGCCGGCGGAACTTGGCCCACGGGAACAGCGAGAGGCACAGGTCGATGGTGGTCGAGTCCAGAGCGTAGAGACTTTGATTGAGATCCACGCCGATCGGATCGCGGGCATACAAGGGCCGCGCGATGCGAATCAAGGCCTGAGCGAAATCGGCATAGATCCGCCAGTCGCGCGACTCGTTAGCGTCGGCCAGTGTCGAGCGCGCGACGTTGCCGCGGAATCCCATGTGGTAGAGCTTGCCGCCAAGCGAACGCAGGCACGCTTCGATATCGCGGAGGCTTTCGCGGTAGGTCAACTGGGCGAAGGACATCGAGAGGAACTGATCCCAGCAGGAGAAGCTGCGCGAGCCCCGGTCGCCATCGTAGCGGGCCACACAGCGCCGGAACTCGCGATCCGGAAGAAAGCTGATCAACTGCGCGAATACGGTGCGGCCCAGATTCATGAGCCATTGTCGGCTCAGGACGGATGACGCTCAAACGGCGCACCGCCGCTCAAATCGCGGCAAGAAAAAACAACACCTAACCCACTTTTCTACAACCAGTTGCAGGCCGCCCACCGCTTATCAGCCGGACAGTAGTGCAGTGAGCCATAGGGCGTACCCTTCTTCTCCGCGCCGCAGAAATACACAAAGCGGCCGTCGGGCGACTCGGCGTATGACCACGAAAGAGTATTGTTTACCGGGACGGCGGGACCACTACCATTCGAGGGGGCCTTCCAGATCTCGTTTTGTCCCGATCGCTTGGACAAGAAGTAAACCCAGAGGCCGTCCCGCGACCACCCCGGGGCCGTCTCGTCCTCGCCGACAGTGACGCGGCGAGGAACTCCTCCATCCACTGCAGCCGTGTAGATGTGATACGCCTGGTCAGAAGGTGTGGATGCGCGAAAAGCGATTTGACTGCCGTCGGGCGACCAGGCGGGGGGCCATAGGTTTCCCATCCGATAGGTAGAATCCGTAAGTTGTTTGCGATTCGTTCCGTCTCGGCCGCAGATCCACAATTGATAGTTTCTGCTCTCACGCGATTCAAACGCAATGTATTGGCCATCGGGGGAATACGCCGGACGCCAGTCCAGTCCCGGCGAATCAATGACCTTGCGCGGGTTCTCGGAAGAGGCTACCCCCGCACTTTCGGTGATGTCCGTCTCCCAAACGTCAGCGTCCCTGACACGGGTATGCCGGAAGATCATCCGACTTGAACCGTTCGTCGCGAAGCGGGCAATCGTCGGAGAATTGAGGCGCCCAAGCAGAGGGTCGTTGCTAAGGAACTCTACCGGTTGAGGGGACCGGCGGCCATTCGCCGTCATCCGATAGATCCGCCCCTCCAAGGCGTAAACGATCGCCTCCGAATCCGGCGTCCACGCCAGGCCCGCGAAGGAACCCTTGTCGAACGTAAGCTGTCGCGGCTGTCCTCCCTTGAACGGTTGCACATAGAGATCGCAGCTCGAGTTCCGCACACAACGCGCGAAGGCCAACAACTTCCCGTCCGGCGAAACCACGGCGAACGAGTCACTGGACGCCCCGTCGGCCTTCGCCCCCAGTTCTCGCCGCTCGCGAGTTTCGATCGACACCGCCACGATACGGCCCTCTTCAGACCCAACCAGCCAGTTCCCATCAGGTGTCCACGAGGGACTGCCCCGGGTTGCTCCCATAATCCTCGTCTCGGAGCCGTCCCGCAGGGACAACAGGTAGGCGCCGGGCGCCGGCGCCGGCCAGTGGCGCGATGACGCGATGTAGAAGCCATCGGGCGACCATGACGGGCCGAGATCCCTTCCCGGCGAAGTCGTGATCCGGACAGGGGACCCGCCATCGATCCGTTGGACATAGATATCCAGATTGTCCGGATCCTCGGAGCCTTCGCCTCCGTTCCACGAAAAGGCAACCGACTTCCCGTCGGGCGAAAGCGCGGGAAGCATCGTTTGCCCCGCCAAGCCCGCCAATGAACGCACCTTCAGACGCACGGGCCCGGCTTCGACCGAAGAGCCCTCATCGGACCCGGTCGTCTCCCGCAGCAACGCGAGCGCTCCGAGGGCGATGATGACGCCAGCGGCCACCGCCGCGATTCGCCTCGCGTTACTCCTCGTGCCGACCCACGGTAGTGCGGTCGGCGCAACTCGGGCCGCATCCATCGTGATCACCGGCCGACGGCCTCGCGTGCCCTCCGCCCCAGGCGATGCAGGTTCGGCTTCGGCCGGCGCTTCTACCCGCGCAACGAAGCGATACCCCCTCTTTGGGAGGGTCTGGATGAACTTCGGATTTGCGGGTGAATCGTTCAGCGCCCGCCGCAACTTCTTGATAGCCGCGTTTAAGCTGTGATCGAACTCGACATACGTTCCGGCCGGCCATAGCAGCTCGATCAGCTCCTCGCGCGTAACCACATCGCCCGGCCGCTCGATCAGTCTTGCCAGTATCCGAAACGGCTGCTCGGCCAGCTTGATGCGGATGCCGTACTTGCGAAGCTCCCCGGCGCGCAGGTCCGCCTCAAAAGGGCCGAACCGGACCCTGCGGTTCGGTTCGTCGGCCGACGGGCGTTTGTGGTGGTCGGTTGCCGCCATCCGCGAGCCTCTTAACCAGGATTTCCATTTTGGCCCTGGCACGGTGAAAGTATACACCCGCGCTGCCCCGAAGACCACGTCTTTCCGTGCTGAACCCTGCACATCACCTCCGGCGGCAGGCCCCAAAGCCCGTCCGTCCGCTCACAGACGTTGATGGAGCGGGCTGAACGGCACACCGGCCGACACTGCTCCCTGCGAAGCCTTTTCGGAGCTAAAAACTGTTGATCCTCGTCCAGGTAACGCTACCCGCTCGGCAGCGGCAGCGCCCAGATCCTGTGCAGCATGTCACCGAACAGCCGCCGGTTCAGATGCCCCTCGGCCAGCAGCAACCAGTAGTAGCGCGCGTGCTTGACCAGCCGGCCGCCGGTCTTCATCAGCCGCTGCTGCAAGCTCGTGAGCGACCAACTCTTGATCCTGTTCGGCAGTCCGAGCCGCCGCCACAAGTTGCCCAGGTTGTAGGCCAGCACGCTGAGTTGCAGTCGCACTTCGTTGGCCCGAAAGCGATGGCACGAAAGCCGCGTCCAGTGCGTGGCCTGTTTGCCTTCTTTAATCCATTGCTCGGCCGTGCCGCGCTTGTTGTAGAAGCGCACCACCGACCGGCTTGGCAAGCTCATGTTGGTCACGATAAATCCGACCCGCGGGAACAGCTCACCGAGATGATGCTCGACCTTGGCCACGATGCGTCGCGGCTTGGACCAACTCTCCGCCTGATAGCGGAAGCTCTTGTAGCGCACCAAGGGCTTGCGACCCGGCCTGCCCGGCGGGCGAAACAAGATGTCTTCGATCGCCAATTCCAAGCTCTTGTTGGCCGGAATGCGAATGGCGTACTGCACTCCGCGTTCCTCCGAAAACTCATAAATCTCCGGCTTGGCAAAGGCCGCATCGCCCCGGAAGGTGACCTGTTTGCCCACAGCCTGTTGGCGCTTGATCTCGGGCAGCAGCAACTCCTTCCAGTCCTCAGCGCTGTGCACGTTGCCTGGACGCAGCTTCGCCGCCAGGCAATCCCCATGCTGGTTGAACAACAACAGCGGGTGGTAGCAGACCGACTCGAAATGGCCGTTGTAGGCGCTGCCCTCTTGCTGGCCGTGGACAGGGCTTTCGGTCGAATCCATGTCGAGCACGACGCGCTCGGAGTCGTCTTGCGTCTCGGCTTGCGCCACCAGCTCGCGGTTCACAGCCATCAGCCCCAGCAAGTTCTCCTCGCTCGCCAGCATCTCCGTCTCGAAGCTCTGCAGTCGCGAGGTCAGTGCCCCGCCGCGATCCCAGTTCCTCTTCGAGCCGATCAAGCGAAACGTCGGGTCAGCCGACACTCGGACGGCGTCATTGAGGTCCTCGTAGCCTGCCAGCCGAGAGTAGACTGACTGCCGCAGCAGATCGGCCAGCGGGAACTTCTTGTTCAAGCCTTGCCGTGGGTCACTGAGGTGTTCGTCGATCAGCTTCCCGAGTCCGAGTCGCTCGTCCAGCTCGCGGACCAGGATCAGCCCGCCGTCGGAAGTGACACGCGATCCTTGGAAATCGACTTTCAATAAGCCGTTGAAGCTTAGCTGGAACGGTTTGTTTTCTTTTTCACCCATTGGGTGTTGATCTCCTCAGCGCCTTGAGTGCTTTCCAACCCGCATAAATAAAGGCGTCCGAGGCCACCCGATGGTTAGCAGAATCGAAACTAAAGTGGGAATCCGGGCTTAAAGCTGGGGCCGGTATTAATATACAGCGCTTTCCGGGAAGAAACGACCTGAAATACGCTGGAGCCGTACACAGCCAAGGGGTCTTAAGGCCTTCTATGTTGAGTAACTTACTTAGAATCCACAACGTAGACGGTCACAAAAAGTTCGTCCGCTAATCGGTTGCGCAGCCGGCACTTGCGGTTGAAACTAGGCCCGTATGTAACTGAGGGGCCGGACGCGACCTAGCGATAACCGCTGAGGCACGCGGGCCGCTCGTAACCCAACCAACGACTAAAGGAGAACGATATGGTTCGGCTGACTTTCTTCCAGATTTTTTTCGGTGTACTCGTGGCACTGGCTCTGGTGGCGCCCGACGCAGCAGAGGCAATGGGCCCCAAGAAGGAGAACAAGTGCTCGGACGGAGTGGACAACGATGGTGACGGACTGATTGACGGTGCGGACCCCGACTGCGGCGGCGATGGCGGCGGCAACCCAACCGACCCGACACCGTCCGAGCTGACTTTCAGGGACGGCGCCACTGACGGCCTCCTCAGTGATGTGCTTACAACGGTGACTCCTCACTATGTGGACGGTGTTCCCGCGAACCTAGAGGTTTTCATCGGCTCAGCCGGTAACATCTTTCTTCGAAACATTGACCTGAACGATCCGGGCGCGCGGCAGATCCGAATCGCTGTGCCCGCAAACTCCGACCCGGCGTGTTTTCTCCCCAACGGAACAACTAGTTTCTTCGACTTGAAGTTCCTCGTCGCCGACGTCGAGAGCGTTGTCAACGGCGGAGCCTTTGGAATAGGCGATGGCCCGGACAACTCCGTTTCCTCCCCGATGAAGGCCCGCTTCTTTCACGGCGGCAATGCTTACCAGCTCCTCTTCCAGCCGGCCGAGAAGGGGCCCTGCAAGGGGATTAGTACACCGGTGCGAGTAGAGAAAAATGGCTCGACCTGGACGGTCACCGATCAGGGCCCGGTCTGTGTGGAAAAGGCGAAGAATCGCAATGACAAAGCGATCAAGTGTTTCATGGGCGAGATGGACTTCTCGTTCGATATCACAACGCTGCCGTAAGCAGGCGCTAGCCACGGGCAAGCCCCCTAGCGTAAAGCGGCGGAACCAGCGCGGGCGGATCTCACTTTCGAGATCCGCCCGCAGGCTTTGAGATCAAAACTCTGAATTAGTCTCAGATCGGAGGAACCCGCTTCGAGCGATGACGGCGTAGCGGGTTCGTTCCCACCGCTTAGAAAACAATCTTGGCCCCGAATTGAATGATGCGCATGGGGGTTCGGGTGCCTCGGATCTCGCCGTCTCGCGGACCGTCGGGCGTGAGTGTGTCGCGTGAGCGGTAGGAGATCCCACGTGGGGCGCCGAAGTAGGGTGTGTTCAGGGCATTGAAAAACTCAGAGCGGATCTGAAGCCGGATGCGTTCCGTCAGATTGATGTTCCGGAAGAAACCGAAGTCAACGTTCTTCTGGCCGGGCGAATCCAGAATATCGTAACCGGCGCTTCCGAAATGACAGCGATCCTGGCGCTCGGGAAGATCGCACGTAACCCGCAGGAACGCTTGCGGGTTGAACCAGCTCTTACGGGTGGGGTTGTCGAGCCGCGGATCACCAACCAGATCGGGACGCACATCGGAGTCGCCCACGTTCACGTCCCCCCTCCTTCCCCGTACCGTGAAAGGGAAACCGGACCGCAGCGAAATGATGCCGTTGCTCTGCCAGCCCCCGAACACGTGCTTGAGAGCGCCGGGAAGGTTCGCGCCCGGCATCTCCCACACGAAGTGCGCCACCATGTTGTGCCGTTGATCGAACTGGAGCCTTCCCCGGCCCGGCGGTCGAACCGCGGGTTCTGGAACTGGGCTGCCTCGTTGCCGCCCGCCTCCCCGTCGCCGTGGGTCTTGCTGAAGGTGTAGGAAACGCCGAAAGTCAGCCCCTTTGAGAATCGCTTGTCAATTTTGGTTTGCAAGCCATGGTGGAAGGCGTTGTCGTAGCTGTCGAAGTAGCGAATGACCCCGAGGGGCCGCACGCCCAACTCGGGTGTAGCCGGGTCGTAGACGCTCTGGTAGGGCCGGTTGGCCTGAATGTTGCTGTCAGGGCTCGGAAGCGGGCTGTTCCAATTACGCACGCTGTTCGCTACGTGGGTACTCTTACTGCCGACATAGCCAACCGTGAACAGCGTTTCGAAGGGCGACTCCCGCTGAATGTCAAAACTCCATTTGAACGAAGTCGCTTTGCGACAGACGCTTCGCGTGGTAGGATTTGGCAAGGCAACTGCGATGCCACTCGATCAACCTAGTTCTGTGACCGCCTGAAGAGTTTACAAACAAACATGTTTGGGTGGAAATGTTTTGGGGCATACTTGAGGCATGGGTCGCCCCGCTCTGCGTGTGAAGGTTTCCAAGAGGGATCAAACGGCGTTGAAGAAACTTCTTACTGGCGGAGTCGAACAGGTTCGCGTGACGCTACGAGCAGTGGCGTTGCAAAGGCTCGGAGAAGGAATGAGCGCGCCACTGATTGCCGCTGTGCTGCCACTGACGCGGCAATCGGTTCGTAATCTCGCGCGGCGCTATCAGCAAGGCGGCCTCGAGCGCGCACTCTACGACAAGCAGCGGCCGGGCGCGGCCAGTTTGCTTTCGGCACAACAACGTCAGCGCATCATCGCAATGGTTTGCAGCGACCCGCCCAAGGGCCGCGCCCGCTGGACGGTGCGACTGGTCGCCGAAGAAGCTGTCAAGCGACGACTGGTCCCGCGGGCGGGCCGAGAAACGATTCGTGTTTTGCTCCTCAGCCACGACCTCAAGCCGTGGCGGGAAAAAAATGTGGTGCGTGGCGGAGCTCAATGAAGCCTACATCGCCTGCATGGAAGACGTGCTCGAAACTTACGAACGGCCCTACGATCCGACGCAGCCGATGATTTGTTTCGACGAGAAGCCGGTCACGCTGCATGCCGACGTTCGTGCGCCGACGCCGGCCGAGCCGGGCCGCGAGTCTCGTCGGGACAGCGAGTATGAACGCCGCGGGACGGCGAATGTCTTTTGCGCGGTCGAGCCCAAAGCCGGTCGCCATTTCACGTTCGTGACGCCGGACCGTTCGGGCGTTGAGTTCGCCAAGGCGCTGTTTGAGGTGGCGCTCGCCTATCCCGAGGCCGAGACGATTCACTTGGTGATGGACAATCTCTCGACGCACAGCCGCAAGTCGCTGACCGATCTCTGCGGCGAGGAGTTCGGCGGTGAGATTTGGGACTGCTTCACGCCGCACTACACGCCGAAGCACGGCAGTTGGCTGAACCAGGCGGAGATCGAGATTGGTCTGTTCTCGAGGCAATGTTTGGGCAAGCGACGCATCCCGGACCTGGCAACACTGCGACGCGAGGCGGCTGCCTGGAACCGCCGAGTCAACCGTGAGCGGGTGAAGATCGACTGGCGCTTCGACCGCAAAACCGCACGCCGCAAGTTCGGCTATGAAAGACCAAGTATCACGCGGTCAGAGAACTAGGGGTAGCGACGACGTCACCGATCTGCTTCCGCGCAGCACCAATACCCCATTGGGCAACACAAGTCTGATACAAACCCCATAGAGCAATTGCCCTGCCAAATCGGGGTCACTTCCTTCAAATCGTTGTACCGCAAGCGCTTACTTCAGCGTGGGGTCGGGCGTCTCTGCTTCCGGCGCCAGCGGTACAACACTCTGATTTCCAGACATCGCCGTCTTTGTAGTCCGGAGGGATGTGGAGCGAACTAATGGCACCCTGGACCGCGTCGCCGGGCGCATTGACGAAGAACGGGTCATTTAGAGTGATGACCGGGTTCCCCTCCCGGTACGCTCGTGTTCGAACGTTGTACGACGCGCCATCCGCACCGGTAACCGGGATCGTTTGGGCGTTGTCCGTGACGGAGTTGAAACGAAAATTCACCGACTTCGGCGGATTGAGATTGAGCAGCGTAAAGGTGTTCTGATGCATCAAGTTGTCGAACCAACCGGCGCCGACGCGCAGCACCCACTTCTCCGCCGGCCGGTAGGCGATTCCGACGCGCGGCATGAAAAACTTCACGTCCTGTTTCCAAAGTTTCACCGCGCCCCGCTCATCCACAAACTCGGGGCCGAAGGTGGGAATCAGTTCTCCCGTTGCCGGAACGACGAAATCATCGAGCCCCCGGCCGCCGCCGGGGAAATTGATCGTTCTCCATTCGCCGGTGATTTCCCGCAGGTTGCCATTGTAATCGAAACGTAAACCAAGGTTGAGTGTCAGCTTCGCACTGATTTTCCAATCGTCATGGATGTAGGCGCCCTGCCGAGTCGATCGAGGAAACTGAGCCCGGTGGCCATGGGAGTCAGAGTGAAGTTGGGGAGCCCCATCAGGAAGGAAGCTTGGTCCAACCCGGTCTCGGCACTTGAAAAAGAGATCCATCCGTTCTCGGCGTTACCGAATGTCCGCTCCATGGAGACGTGATACAACTCGTATCCCATCCTCAGGTTGTGGTTCCCCCGCATCATCGAGACGTGGTCGCCGACCTGGAACGTGTCAGGAAAGTCAAACAGGGCCGTGTCGGAAGGCAGGAACGGCCTCAATCGCGGCAAGCCATGCTCCCGCGGTGTCAGCACCCGGTTGTTATCGGCAACGGCTCGGATCGGTCCGATGCCCAGGGAATCGAGGTCGAAGTTTTCGTCGTTGGTCCTCGGATGCGTACGCACCTGGTCGGCCGTTTGGAAACCGACCCGCAGTTCGTTGATGCTTTGTTGATCGAGAGTATGCACCCACTGGGTTGCGAGATTGGTCGTATCGGAATCGGTGAAGGCTCCGAAACTGGGGGTTGGTTTGGGGTGAATCGATGTCGGACTGATCGAGCAAGAGGCGGGCGAAGATGCGATCGGCATCGCTGAAGTGGTGGTCGATGCGAACGAAGTACTGGTCTTTGTTGACCCCTTGGGGCACTCCCCGTATCTCGGTGAAGTCAAGCGGATCAGCCTGCCGGAATCGCGCTCGTGGGACAAATTCGGGAAAGATGTTGTTGACGATGCCGGGATGCTGGCGGCTCTGCGGCACCATGTTGTTGGGGAAGGGGTCTCCGGTGAATGGGGTCGTAGAGCACAATCGGTTGGCGGAAAAGGGGTGCCCGTCTCCGGATTGATCGTGCCTGTCAGCAATTCAGAGAAGTTACCTTCTCGGAAAGAGTCAAGTGGGTAGGATTCGCGGCCGACCTGCGTCTGAATGTCGCGCTGCGACTCCCAACTGAACGCCCAGAACGTCCTGTTCTTGACCAGCGGTCCTCTTAAGAAAGTGCCGAACTGGTTGCGGCGGCGCGTGTCTTCAATCTGGAGGCCGGCGCCAGGCGGCAGTTCGAAGTTGAGAAAGTAGTTCTCGGCGTTGAGCGTATCGTTACGCAAGAACTCGAAGACCGACCCATGGAACGCGTTGGTCCCGCTCTTCATCGTGATGGTGACGATGGCGCCGCCGCCGAAGCCGACCTGAGCATCGTAGGAGTTGGTCTGAACCTTGAATTCCTCGATCGCGTCGATAGAAGGAATAAAAGGGGTGGCGTGAGTTCTCGGTTCTTTGGCGTCGATTCCGTCAATGCTGACGACCTGATGATAGGCGCGTATCCCGCTGCCAATCAAAGCAACGCTGGAGCCCGGTATCGGGTTGCCTACTTGACTGTTGGCCAGGCCCGAACGAAGTCCGAACTGAACTCCCGGCGCCAGCACGGCTAACTGGCTCACGTTCCGGCCGTTTAATGGCAACTCCGTGACCCGCCTGTTGTCCACCACGCTGCTGACATTCGCGTTCTCGGTATTCAGCAGCACGGCCGAGGCGGACACCTCGATCGTCTCCGAGACTTCGCCTAGTTCCAGCTCGAAATTCTGACGCACTTGAGCGTTGGTTTCGACACGTACCCCACGCAGCGTCCTGGTCCGGAATCCTCTGAGCTCACAACGGATGTCGTACAAGCCGACCGGGACGTAGGAGAAACGATAGGAGCCCTTCTCGTTCGTGTCGAGATGATGGGAGATTTCCGTTTCGCGATGAGTAATCGTCACCGCCACCGCGGGGGCGACAGCGCCTGTGGCGTCTCTCACGACACCTTCGATGGTCTGAGTGACCGACTGCGCCCCGGCAGGAAGACTCCACAAACCGAAGACGAGTGCGGTTCCTAACAGAGCTTTCACTAATAACCCTTCTCTTCACGTTCGAACCGTCCACGTGCATCCTCATCGGCGACCCGGTGGGCGGCGAGGAACTTCAGCACAACGGGACAGTCTAATGACATGTTCTCAGCGTTGCACACCACCGCTATACCACCTTCGCCGGGCTTCCGGGTGATCTTGTAGTAGCTGTTGGTGCGGCCGATCATGCCGGTCCGATTCTACCTCGCTACGGATTGATGGCGGGAACAACCGATGTCACTCGCGATGGGCCCGGAGTCTTGCTAGCCCCCTGATGGGACTCGATTCAGATACGCCCGGCGATGGTTGGAAGAGGCTCCGCTAGCTGAGCGTTCGACCGGAAATTGTTTCTCGGTGTCTTAGACGCCCTTTCGCCGGCATTCCGTCTGTCCGTCCCCCTAACCTGGGCGCGAAGCCGAACAACCTCGTCGGCGCCGGCCAGACAGCGTGGGGCCTAGGCAGCCGCGCTTTTCGTGATGGGTCGGTCAGGTTCCAAGGGAAGCGGTGGCATCGCCGGACGCTTCATCAAGCGCATTGCCGCCTTTCCCAGTAGAGTCGCAAGGCGCTTCTTTGTCCCTTGACCGCGCTGTCGGCGGAGAGGCCATATCGCTTGTAGCGAGTCAGCAATCCGCGGCAAACCACAAAATAGGCTAGGAACCGGCGCCAATCGCCGAGCAGCCCGAAACGTTTCGATCGGGCAATCACCGCCGAAAAACCATAAAACTCCCGCCAAGCCGCTTCCACTTTTCGCAGGAGCTGCTTCTCCGTCATGTTGGGGTGTTCGTACAGAATCCGAGGATGATCCGGGTCCAGCCAGTAGTCGTAGTCCGCTCTCAGCATCTTGTAGGGCGTCTTGCCGCGCTGAATCATGTGGAAGTCCACGGTTCCGGGCAATGGTGTCATCGGGATAAACTGCGCCATGGCGATTCCGCAGTCGCGCGCGAACTGAATCGTTTCCTCGAGCGACTTCTCCGTGTCGCTTGAGATCCCGAAAATGAAGGCCCCCATGATATACGGGAACCCTTCGGTGCGGATTGTTTCCAGTTTCCGCACCAGTTCTTTACCCGTCGAATTGAAAGTCTTCCGCGTCGCCTTGAGCCCTTCCTGGGTGATGGACTCAATGCCGATCAGCGCACCCTTCACGTGCGCCCTCTTCATAGCGGCCATGTATTCGGGATCGTCGGCTACCTCCATCGTGATCTGCGTGCAGAAGTACATGTCGTGCGGAACTTCGTCGCCGAGGCGCTTGAGTAGATCGAAGCGCTGCTCGAGACCTGCTTCGAGGTCCCGCTTGTGTTGTGCGTCGCGTGCGTTGGCGATGTCCTGGCGGCTGTAGGGATAGAAGTTGTCGTCGGCGAAGAACACCAAGCGGAACCCGGCGCGATAGAGTTGGTGGACCTCCAGCAATATGGCGTCATTCGTCCGCAGACGCGGGACGCGGCCGTCCTGCACCCACACGGAACAGAACGAACATTGCTTCGGGCAGCCCCGCACGGTCTGGATCGTTCCCATCAGGTAGCGGTCGGTCTGCATCAGGTCCCAACGCGCGGGAGTGAAGGCCGTCCCGTCTATTTGGCCTCCCCGATACTTCTCTTTGAGGCGACCCGCCGAGTAGTCCTCCAAGACTTCCGACCAGATGATCTCAGCGTCTCCTGTTACGACGGCGTCCCCGTGCTTGAGGGTCTCTTCGGGGAAGATCGAGGGGTGCGGGCCGCCGAAGATCACCGTCGCGCCGCGCTTCTTGGCTTCTTTCGCCAGAGCGTATCCGTGAATCGCGTTGAACGTATGGATGCTGATGCCGAGGATGTCGCCGGATTCGACTTCCTCCCAGGGGAACTCCTCAACGGCTTGGTCAACCAGCCGCAAGCGCTTGACGAATCGATCTTGGGGAGTAACGGCAGCCATGACCGGTAAAGCACGTGGGGTAATGAATGAGAAATTGATGCGCTCGGCTGCCGGAGCGGGGTTGGTGAGAAAGATCCCGAAATCCCGATGTTTGATTGGGTGAGCCATGCAGTCTCCTGACCGTATTCTGATATGCCCCGTCCTCCATGACCAAGGTGCGAGTGGTCTGGTGGCCGTCCCGGTGGGCTTGTCTACTCGCGCACTACTGAGTCCCGCATAATATAGAGTAACCTTTTGTAATGGAGCGACGTCTTTTGGATATGGGTTTTCCAAAAGGCGTGAAGCGAGACTTTGCGGCGCTGGAGAAGCGGCGCATTGAGGCGGTGCGGCTGGTCGTGAAAGAAGGACTGAGCCAAGCCGAGGCGGCGCGTAGAGTCCAAGCCGCCCAACAAAGCGTCAGCGGCTGGGTACAGCGTTACCGCGAAGACGGCCGCGCCGGGTTGGCCAAAGCCGGCCGCGCCGGCCGCAAGCCGTTGCTGAGCACCGCGCAGCTCGCCGAGCTGGAAGGGCTGCTGCTCGAAGGACCCGAAGCGCACGGCTTCCCGACGCCGCTGTGGAGCTGTCCGCGGGTGGCGCGGTTGATCCGCGACCGTTTCGGGGTGCGCTACCACGAAGGCCACGTCTGGAAGCTGCTGCGGGCACTCCACTGGAGCCCGCAACGGCCGGTCGGCAAGGCCCGCGAGCGCAACGAGGAAGCGATCCGCGCCTGGAAGAAACAGACCTGGCCCGCCATTAAAAAAAAGCCCAAAAACAGGGCCGCACGATCGTCTTCATCGACGAAAGCGGACTGAGCCAGAAGCCACATCGCTGCCGTACTTGGGCGCCGCGCGGGCAGACGCCCGTACTGCAGTTCAACTTCAACTGGAAGAAGCTCTCGGCGGCGGCCGGAATCACTTTCCACAACTTCTATTTCCGTCTCTATCCCGACGCCATCCGCGGTCCCGAGGTGATCGATTTCCTCAAGGCGCTGCTGCGCCACATACAACGTCCGTTGCTGATCGTGTGGGATCGCTTGCCGGCGCATCGCAGCGCGTTGGTGCGCGAGTTCATCGCGTTGTCGCAGGGCCACATCGAGACCGAGTACTTGCCGGGCTACGCCCCGGAGCTGAATCCGGTGGAATACATCTGGGCCTACTGGAAGCAGCACGAGTTGCCCAACGTCTGCCCCAACGACTACTGGGAGCTCGACGAGCGGGCACGCACGACCTTGCGCCGCATGCGCCGCAAACGGCGCTTGATCGCCGCCTTTTGGAAGCAATCTTCTTTGTCGTTCGATTAACTGAATATTATGCGGGACTCAGTAGTGTAGCGCCGTTGTGCGGTGTTTACAAATCAGCACTACTGTCCGGTTAGAAGTCGAATAGAATCATCTGGTTGGGGTGATCGAGTAAGTTTTCATGGGAGTCTGATGGCTGCAAGGCCTGTAAAATGGGCGTTTTCTCAAATAGGGTAACGCTGAGAATCTGTAGGATTTGGTAGAGACTCGCCTCCAGGCCCAACCTCTTCCGCACGATCGCCACCAGCACGTACACCGAGACGGCGATCCAAATCTGGGTCTTCACGGCGTTCTCGCTGGCGCCGTAGAACTTCTTGATCCGCAAGTGCTGCTTGACCCACTTGAAGAACAGCTCCACCTGCCAGCGCGAACGGTAGATCTCGGCGATGGTCAGTGCCGGGAGCGCGAAGTTGTTGGTCAGGAACTTCAGCCGCTTGTTCGTCGCGGCGTCGACGTAGCTGACGCGCCTCAACGGGTCCGGATAGACTTTGGCCGATTCGATGGCAGTCAGTATGACGGTCTGATCCGAGCGCACGCCCGTAGATTTGTCGACGGGATGCGAGTAGCGCCGTTGGAGCAAGATGTTCTTCTTGGTTCGCACGACGAAGAACGACGAGCAGAGGGTGAACACGAAGAGGCGTTCGAAATCCACGTAGGCCCGATCCATAACGTAGAAGGCGCCGGGCTCGGGTAGGAACTCGTCGAGGATGTTGACGTCGTGCGTTTTGCCGTCGGTAATGCGGATAAACGTGGGGATGTTACCGTGCAGGTCCAACAGCGTGTGCATCTTCACGGCGGCCTTGCGCCGGCGGAACTTGGCCCACGGGAACAGCGAGAGGCACAGGTCGATGGTGGTCGAGTCCAGAGCGTAGAGACTTTGATTGAGATCCACGCCGATCGGATCGCGGGCATACAAGGGCCGCGCGATGCGAATCAAGGCCTGAGCGAAATCGGCATAGATCCGCCAGTCGCGCGACTCGTTAGCGTCGGCCAGTGTCGAGCGCGCGACGTTGCCGCGGAATCCCATGTGGTAGAGCTTGCCGCCAAGCGAACGCAGGCACGCTTCGATATCGCGGAGGCTTTCGCGGTAGGTCAACTGGGCGAAGGACATCGAGAGGAACTGATCCCAGCAGGAGAAGCTGCGCGAGCCCCGGTCGCCATCGTAGCGGGCCACACAGCGCCGGAACTCGCGATCCGGAAGAAAGCTGATCAACTGCGCGAATACGGTGCGGCCCAGATTCATGAGCCATTGTCGGCTCAGGACGGATGACGCTCAAACGGCGCACCGCCGCTCAAATCGCGGCAAGAAAAAACAACACCTAACCCACTTTTCTACAACCAGTTGCAGGCCGCCCACCGCTTATCAGCCGGACAGTAGTGTCATGTCCCATTGAACGAAGCAGCGGTGTAAGGACAGCTCCGATGTAACCGCGATGTCCCGTAATCAGTACTTTCATTTCATCCAGCCTCCGCCCGCCAGGGCGCCTCCCCGCTCTCCCACAACTGCTCGAGAGCCTGTCGCTCCTGTGGCGTATCCATGCATTGCCAGAAGGAGGTATGCCGGTAAGCCATCAATTCGCGGTCGCGACATAGGCGCTGAAGCGGATCTTTCTCTAACTGCACATTGCCCTCGATATAGTCGAAGATGCCGGGTTCAAACACGAATATGCCTGCGTTGATCCAACCTTCGCGACCCCGGGGCTTTTCGTCGAATGTCACGACTCGGCCTTCCTCCAACCCGACATGTCCGAATCGTGGAGGTGGCTCAACGACTGTAAGGGTGCCTATCTTTCCGTGCTCGTGGTGAAACCGCAGGAGCTCCCGGGGATTGATGTCAGACAGGCCGTCCCCCCAACACAATAGAAAGGTCTCCTGGCCAATATGAGGTGCCAAACGGTGAATGCGGCCCCCGGTCAGAGTCCGAGCGCCGGTTTCGATTAGATCGACCTTCCAATCGGGTGCGTAGCCGTTCTTCGACTTGGCCGCTCCATTGGTAGGGTCCATCGACATGTCTACCGCCGAGAACTCGAGATCACGAAAGAACTCCTTGATCACATTGCCCTTGTAACCCAAGGCGACAATGAATTCGTTGAGGCCGTAAGACGAAAAACGGCTCATGATATGCAGCAAGATTGGCCGTCCGCCAATCGTGACCATGGGCTTCGGCCGGCGTTGAGTTAACCCACCCATCCGCGAACCCAATCCGCCGGCCATGATTACAACCTTCACAAAGCATCCTCTTCTGGGGCCATCCGACGGCCGTTCGCCGACGGTCCGATACATACGCCACTGTGATATCTATCGAGCAACTAAACCCGCTGACAATACCACGGGGTGCCGATGTTAGTCGATAGTACTGACTAGTACTTTGGTTTCACAACTATAGGTACTATCCCGGATTCCCACTTTAGTTTCGATTCTGCTAACCATCGGGTGGCCTCGGACGCCTTTATTTATGCGGGTTGGAAAGCACTCAAGGCGCTGAGGAGATCAACACCCAATGGGTGAAAAAGAAAACAAACCGTTCCAGCTAAGCTTCAACGGCTTATTGAAAGTCGATTTCCAAGGATCGCGTGTCACTTCCGACGGCGGGCTGATCCTGGTCCGCGAGCTGGACGAGCGACTCGGACTCGGGAAGCTGATCGACGAACACCTCAGTGACCCACGGCAAGGCTTGAACAAGAAGTTCCCGCTGGCCGATCTGCTGCGGCAGTCAGTCTACTCTCGGCTGGCAGGCTACGAGGACCTCAATGACGCCGTCCGAGTGTCGGCTGACCCGACGTTTCGCTTGATCGGCTCGAAGAGGAACTGGGATCGCGGCGGGGCACTGACCTCGCGACTGCAGAGCTTCGAGACGGAGATGCTGGCGAGCGAGGAGAACTTGCTGGGGCTGATGGCTGTGAACCGCGAGCTGGTGGCGCAAGCCGAGACGCAAGACGACTCCGAGCGCGTCGTGCTCGACATGGATTCGACCGAAAGCCCTGTCCACGGCCAGCAAGAGGGCAGCGCCTACAACGGCCATTTCGAGTCGGTCTGCTACCACCCGCTGTTGTTGTTCAACCAGCATGGGGATTGCCTGGCGGCGAAGCTGCGTCCAGGCAACGTGCACAGCGCTGAGGACTGGAAGGAGTTGCTGCTGCCCGAGATCAAGCGCCAACAGGCTGTGGGCAAACAGGTCACATTCCGGGGCGATGCGGCCTTTGCCAAGCCGGAGATTTATGGGTTTTCGGAGGAACGCGGAGTGCAGTACGCCATTCGCATTCCGGCCAACAAGAGCTTGGAATTGGCGATCGAAGACATCTTGTTTCGCCCGCCGGGCAGGCCGGGTCGCAAGCCCTTGGTGCGCTACAAGAGCTTCCGCTATCAGGCGGAGAGTTGGTCCAAGCCGCGACGCATCGTGGCCAAGGTCGAGCATCATCTCGGTGAGCTGTTCCCGCAGGTCGGATTTATCGTGACCAACATGAGCTTGCCAAGCCGGTCGGTGGTGCGCTTCTACAACAAGCGCGGCACGGCCGAGCAATGGATTAAAGAAGGCAAACAGGCCACGCACTGGACGCGGCTTTCGTGCCATCGCTTTCGGGCCAACGAAGTGCGACTGCAACTCAGCGTGCTGGCCTACAACCTGGGCAACTTGTGGCGGCGGCTCGGACTGCCGAACAGGATCAAGAGTTGGTCGCTCACGAGCTTGCAGCAGCGGCTGATGAAGACCGGCGGCCGGCTGGTCAAGCACGCGCGCTACTACTGGTTGCTGCTGGCCGAGGGGCATCTGAACCGGCGGCTGTTCGGTGACATGCTGCACAGGATCTGGGCGCTGCCGCTGCCGAGCGGGTAGCGTCACCTGGACGAGGATCAACAGTTTTTAGCTCCGAAAAGGCTTCGCAGGGAGCAGTGTCGGCCGGTGTGCCGTTCAGCCCGCTCCATCAACGTCTGTGAGCGGACGGACGGGCTTTGGGGCCTGCCGCCGGAGGTGATGTGCAGGGTTCAGCGCGGAAAGACGTGGTCTTCGGGGCAGCGCGGGTGTATACTTTCACCGTGCCAGGGCCAAAATGGAAATCCTGGACTATAGGTACCGTCAGCGAAAGAAACACAACCCGCGGTTGCACCACGCTCCTGAAACGGAGCCTCTTCGCGTATCTCATCCTAAGGTCTTTGACACTAATGGACTATAAGTACTAGATATCATGAAGTGCTTTGTCGCTTGTACCACATTCCTCTTAGTGGTACTCTTACTGCTAGCAGATTTAGAAATCCGGACACAAGATTGACGATTAAGGGCCTTCACTACTGTCCGGCTGATAAGCGGTGGGCGGCCTGCAACTGGTTGTAGAAAAGTGGGTTAGGTGTTGTTTTTTCTTGCCGCGATTTGAGCGGCGGTGCGCCGTTTGAGCGTCATCCGTCCTGAGCCGACAATGGCTCATGAATCTGGGCCGCACCGTATTCGCGCAGTTGATCAGCTTTCTTCCGGATCGCGAGTTCCGGCGCTGTGTGGCCCGCTACGATGGCGAGCGGGGCTCGCGCAGCTTCTCCTGCTGGGATCAGTTCCTCTCGATGTCCTTCGCCCAGTTGACCTACCGCGAAAGCCTCCGCGATATCGAAGCGTGCCTGCGTTCGCTTGGCGGCAAGCTCTACCACATGGGATTCCGCGGCAACGTCGCGCGCTCGACACTGGCCGACGCTAACGAGTCGCGCGACTGGCGGATCTATGCCGATTTCGCTCAGGCCTTGATTCGCATCGCGCGGCCCTTGTATGCCCGCGATCCGATCGGCGTGGATCTCAATCAAAGTCTCTACGCTCTGGACTCGACCACCATCGACCTGTGCCTCTCGCTGTTCCCGTGGGCCAAGTTCCGCCGGCGCAAGGCCGCCGTGAAGATGCACACGCTGTTGGACCTGCACGGTAACATCCCCACGTTTATCCGCATTACCGACGGCAAAACGCACGACGTCAACATCCTCGACGAGTTCCTACCCGAGCCCGGCGCCTTCTACGTTATGGATCGGGCCTACGTGGATTTCGAACGCCTCTTCGTGTTCACCCTCTGCTCGTCGTTCTTCGTCGTGCGAACCAAGAAGAACATCTTGCTCCAACGGCGCTACTCGCATCCCGTCGACAAATCTACGGGCGTGCGCTCGGATCAGACCGTCATACTGACTGCCATCGAATCGGCCAAAGTCTATCCGGACCCGTTGAGGCGCGTCAGCTACGTCGACGCCGCGACGAACAAGCGGCTGAAGTTCCTGACCAACAACTTCGCGCTCCCGGCACTGACCATCGCCGAGATCTACCGTTCGCGCTGGCAGGTGGAGCTGTTCTTCAAGTGGGTCAAGCAGCACTTGCGGATCAAGAAGTTCTACGGCGCCAGCGAGAACGCCGTGAAGACCCAGATTTGGATCGCCGTCTCGGTGTACGTGCTGGTGGCGATCGTGCGGAAGAGGTTGGGCCTGGAGGCGAGTCTCTACCAAATCCTACAGATTCTCAGCGTTACCCTATTTGAGAAGCTGGGTATCCACTTGACTCAGGTGACCCCAAGATGTAGTGTAGGGCCTGGTGGAGGATTACCCGCGCGACCAACTCGAATTCGAGTCTCACTTTGCGAGCGAGGAGGCTTGCCGCGACTATCTGTTCGCCTTGCGCTGGCCAGAGGGTTTCCGCTGTCCAAGGTGTGGGCATGAGCGCGCTTGGCCGGTGCGCAAAGTGTGGTTCGAATGCGCTCGCTGCGGGCGGCAAACCTCCGTCACCGCCGGCACGATCTTTCAAGACACACGCAAGCCGCTGCGGCTGTGGTTCCGGGCGATGTGGACCATCACCACGCAGAAGAATGGGGCCAGCGCCCTGGGTCTACAGCGCGTTCTGGGACTGGGCAGTTACCAAACCGCCTGGACTTGGATGCACAAGCTGAGGCGAGCGATGGTGCGCCCGGGGCGGGAGCGATTGACGGGCCTCGTCGAGGTCGATGAGACCTACTGGGGCGCTGAAGAAGAAGGGGTAATCGGCCGGCAGACCGAGCGTAAAGCGTTGATTGCAGTCGCCGCGGAAGAGAGAGGCACCGGGCTGGGGCGCATCCGCATGCAGCGCGTTCAGAACGCCTCGGCGGCCAGTTTGATGCCCTTCGTCGAGGAGTCGGTCGAGCCGGGCAGCGTGGTTGTTACCGACAACTGGTCGGGCTACGATCCGCTCAAGAAGAAGGGACTACCAGCGTCGTATCATCTCGATTAACAACCGCCGCGAGCAGGCCTCGCAGCTACTGCCGAGGGTGCACTTGGCGATCTCGCTACTCAAGCGCTGGATGCTGGGCACGCATCAGGGGGCGGTCAGCCACGAGCATCTGGACTACTATCTCGACGAGTTCGTGTTCCGCTTCAATCGGCGCAGATCACGCAGTCGGGGCAAGCTCTTCTATCGCCTTGTGCAGCAGGCCATGGCGGTGGAGCCGACGCCGTACCGCTCGATCGTCGCCGATTGGGACGCTAAGACGCTGTGAGCCCAACTACAAGATGTTGGGGTCACCTGAGTCAAGTGGATACCCGGCTTTGAGAAAACGCCCATTTTACAGGCCTTGCAGCCATCAGACTCCCATGAAAACTTACTCGATCACCCCAACCAGCTGATTCTATTCGACTTCTAACCGGACAGTAGTGAAGGGCCTTCATGAGCAATCCAGATAACCAACGCGCGGTTGGGCGCCGGCGTTGGGAGACGACTGAGGATCCCGAGGAATCTCCGGTTGTTCTGGTAGCCGCGTCTGATGACGGTTACGCGATGCCGCTGGCGGTGGCACTCTTCTCGGTGTTGACGCATCTCGGTCCAGGCCGCCGACTTGTGTTGTATTTGATCGACAGCGGAATCTCAGCGGCCAATCGGAGGCGCCTGGAGCGCGTTCTTCAGTTCAACGATGTCGACCTTCGAGTCAAGTGGCTAACTCCCGCACTGGCGTCTCTGAATCGACTCAGTGGGGTATCCACTTGACTCAGGTGACCCCAACATCTTGTGTTTGGGGTTCAGAACGGCTCGGCGTCCCAGTGGGCGATGATCGAGCGATACGGCGTCGGCTCCACAGCGACCGCTTGCTGAACCAGCCTGTAGAACAGCTTGCCCCGGCTACGTGAGCTGCGCCGGTTGAACCGGAAGACGAATTCGTCCAGATAGTAGTCCAAATGCTCGTGGCTGACCGCCCCTTGATGCGTACCCAGCAACCAGCGCTTGAGCAGCGAGATCGCTTTGTGCACCAGCGGAAGCAATTCCGACGCCTGCTCGCGGCGACCCTTGAGGAAGACGATGTGGTGCCGATAGCCCTTCTTCTCGAGTGGCTCGTAGCCCAGCCAGCCATCGGTGCGAACCACGCTGCCTGGCTCGATCGACTCCTCCACGAAGGGCATCAAGCTGGCCGCCGAGGCGTTGCGCAGGCGCTGCATACGGATCCGCCCCAGCCCGCTGCCTCTCTCCTCCGCGCGGCTACTGCAATCAATCCTTTACGCTCGATCTGGCGGCCGCGAACGCCCTCCTCCTCCGCGCCCCAGTAGGTCTCATCCACCTCGACGACGCCCGTCAAACGCTCGCGCCCCGGCCGCACCATCGCCCGCCGCAGCTTGTGCATCCAAGCCCAGGCGGTTTGGTAGCTGCCCAGTCCCAGAACGCGTTGCAAACCCAAGGCGCTGACTCCGTTCTTCTGCGAGACGACGTGCCACATTGCTCGGAACCAAAGCCGCAACGGCTTGCGTGTGTCCTGAAAGATCGTACCGGCCGTGACGGACGTTTGGCGACCGCAGGCAGCACATTCGAACCATACTTTGCGCACCGGCCAAGCTCGCTCAAGCCCACAGTTGGGGCAACGGAACCCGTCCCGCCAGCGCAGCGCGACCAGATAGTCCGCGACAGGCCTCTTCGGTGGCGAAGCGCGCCTCGAACTCGAGCAGATCGCGCGGGTAATCCTCCACGAGGCCGCATACTACATCTTGGGGTCACCTGAGTCAAGTGGATACCCCACTCGACTCAAACTGTGCGGGCATGTGACTCACACAACCTATACGAAGCTCTTGATCCCGGACTTGTTACCAGTAGAGATCGAAAGAGCGATCTATCTCGACTGCGACGTTCTGGTTCAAGCGGACTTGTATCATCTCTGGAATCTCGATTTCGATGACAAGTCCCTACTCGCCGTCCAAGACCATTTGGTTCCCTATGTCTCCTCACCCGGAGGGATCGTCAAATACACCGCGCTAAATCTTGATATGCACGATCCGTACTTCAATGCCGGCGTCCTAGTCTTCAACCTGGCAAAGTGGAGACGAGAGCGGACGGCCCAAAGGATCCTTGATTACTTCCGGGAATACAGTGAATTCGTGAATGTCTCAGATCACTACTGTCCGGCTGATAAGCGGTGGGCGGCCTGCAACTGGTTGTAGAAAAGTGGGTTAGGTGTTGTTTTTTCTTGCCGCGATTTGAGCGGCGGTGCGCCGTTTGAGCGTCATCCGTGCTGAGCCGACAATGGCTCATGAATCTGGGCCGCACCGTATTCGCGCAGTTGATCAGCTTTCTTCCGGATCGCGAGTTCCGGCGCTGTGTGGCCCGCTACGATGGCGACCGGGGCTCGCGCAGCTTCTCCTGCTGGGATCAGTTCCTCTCGATGTCCTTCGCCCAGTTGACCTACCGCGAAAGCCTCCGCGATATCGAAGCGTGCCTGCGTTCGCTTGGCGGCAAGCTCTACCACATGGGATTCCGCGGCAACGTCGCGCGCTCGACACTGGCCGACGCTAACGAGTCGCGCGACTGGCGGATCTATGCCGATTTCGCTCAGGCCTTGATTCGCATCGCGCGGCCCTTGTATGCCCGCGATCCGATCGGCGTGGATCTCAATCAAAGTCTCTACGCTCTGGACTCGACCACCATCGACCTGTGCCTCTCGCTGTTCCCGTGGGCCAAGTTCCGCCGGCGCAAGGCCGCCGTGAAGATGCACACGCTGTTGGACCTGCACGGTAACATCCCCACGTTTATCCGCATTACCGACGGCAAAACGCACGACGTCAACATCCTCGACGAGTTCCTACCCGAGCCCGGCGCCTTCTACGTTATGGATCGGGCCTACGTGGATTTCGAACGCCTCTTCGTGTTCACCCTCTGCTCGTCGTTCTTCGTCGTGCGAACCAAGAAGAACATCTTGCTCCAACGGCGCTACTCGCATCCCGTCGACAAATCTACGGGCGTGCGCTCGGATCAGACCGTCATACTGACTGCCATCGAATCGGCCAAAGTCTATCCGGACCCGTTGAGGCGCGTCAGCTACGTCGACGCCGCGACGAACAAGCGGCTGAAGTTCCTGACCAACAACTTCGCGCTCCCGGCACTGACCATCGCCGAGATCTACCGTTCGCGCTGGCAGGTGGAGCTGTTCTTCAAGTGGGTCAAGCAGCACTTGCGGATCAAGAAGTTCTACGGCGCCAGCGAGAACGCCGTGAAGACCCAGATTTGGATCGCCGTCTCGGTGTACGTGCTGGTGGCGATCGTGCGGAAGAGGTTGGGCCTGGAGGCGAGTCTCTACCAAATCCTACAGATTCTCAGCGTTACCCTATTTGAGAAAACGCCCATTTTACAGGCCTTGCAGCCATCAGACTCCCATGAAAACTTACTCGATCACCCCAACCAGATGATTCTATTCGACTTCTAACCGGACAGTAGTGGTCTCAGATCAAGACGGACTTAACGCCATCTTGGCCCAAGATTGGGCTCAGTTGCCTCCGAAATGGAATGTCGGAACAGGGTTGGTGACATTCGATCGTTGGCCGCCGTCCGCACATAAGGAAACGATTCGGCCCCTCTTGCGCGACCTTCTACGAACTGCGTACATTCATCACTTTACGGGTTCAAAAAAGCCGTGGTCCCTGCAGTGCCCACATCCAGCAACACAAACCTGGCGAGCTTATTTACAACGAAGCGGTTGGTCAACTCCGTCCAACAGTTTCGAGAGCCAGCGAGGGCATCAGGAGCGGGCAGCGGCTCGTTCTCGCCCGCGCCCGGAAGGGGGCATTCTGACCGTCGTGGTTTCCGGAAATGCGGAGTGCTTGAAACAGTCCCTGGATAGCGTATTGGCGCACGGGGGATCGGGAGTTCGGATCACTGTCATCGATCAGGAATCTAGCGACAGAGCCGCGAAGATTGTAGATTCACTTCAGGACGGAAGAGTCAGCTATATTCGCGAGTACCCGGATGCGGATACGTTTGCAGTTTGGCAGCGAGGTCTGCGACTCAACGAAAGCCCCTATTTCATGACCCTGGCCGCCGGGGACACGTTGTTGCCGGGTTTTGTCGAGAACGCTCTGAGTCCCTTGATGCGGTACCCCTCGGCCGCCTTCGTGGCAGGCCCCCTGGAGCGGGAAAGTGACCGCGGCGGATCACAGGACGGGCGTGCTCCTCACGACTTGTCAGGCGGCCGTATTCGCGGCGAGGAGTATCTGCGGCTTTTCGTGGATCTTGACGGCTGGCACATTCGCCCGGGCACAGTCATATACCGGACATCAGCCATCCAGCAAGTAGGCGGCCTCAAGGTTACACACTCGAAGCAGTTTTTTGAGGTCAACCTCTGCTTGCGACTTGCATCCCGCTTTAACCTCGTGGCGCTTGACGGCGAGCTGATTCGCTCCGGATCCCGGGATAGCGAGAATCCAGAGCCCACATTCCCGCTCATGCGAGGAATCGAGGATGCATCACTCTCATCCGAGGTTATTGAAGCAATCGGTTATTTGGCCTCATCCGGCAGCGCGGCGAATTCATCGTTTCGGATCTGGCTTGGCGAAAGGCTCCAAGCGGCGAACCAAATACGGAGCAAGTTGACAAATTCGCTTATTCCCGGTATCAGTCGCTCTTGGCGGGAGATCCAGCGAGAGGAATCCGATGAGATCGCCGCTGTCATTCCGCCGTGCTCCGACTTTCTCTATGCGGGCCGCGGTGTCTGGGTGCCTGAGTCCGTAGCGGGAGGGCTCGCGACACCGTTCCCTGAGAAGCAGGGCCAGTTTACAGGGCCGCCTCCGAACGACACATCAGCCATTGATGATCTCGAACGCAAAAGGCGGGTTGGATTTGACTTCTTCGTGCTCGGACGATCCTCATTCTGGTGGCTTGACTTCTACAAAGGATTCGCAAAACACCTCTATTCCAATTACCCATGTATCTCGGAAGATGAGAGGCTGATTATTTTTGACCTACGAGGTACGAAGATGAGAGCGTTTCCGGTGCCGAGGCGCCAGCTTGTCCGCGAGAACCAGATTGGAACTACTGAAATGGGGGCTGCGTCGTCTCTCTAATCACCGACGGATCTGGGGCGCTTGGCGCGACCTGGGCGATGCTGAACAACAAGCGGATGAGTCGATCAATGGTACCGAAAGTTTCGATTGGCTTGCCGGTTTACAACGGCGCGTCGTACCTCGGCCAGGCCATTGAATCAATTCTGAAGCAGCGGTTTGCAGACCTGGAGCTGATTGTCTCCGACAACGCCTCTACCGATGAAACGGCTGCGATTTGTGAGGCTTATAGTAAGTCGGACTCACGCGTTCGGTACTTGCGGAGTGAGCGAAACCTTGGAGCGGCAGCGAACTACACCCTCGTATTCGACAAGGCCAGGGGTCAATACTTCAAATGGGCCGCTCACGACGATGTTTGCCTGCCGGATTTTCTTGGCCAATGCGTGGCAGTGCTCGACCGAGATCCCTCAGTCGTTCTATGCCACGCTCGCACACAAACGATCGACCCCGCGGGCCGATTAGGAAAAAAATGGAAGAGCCGGCCCGACTTGGCGTCTCATGTCCCACATCGAAGGCTGCGGGACGTCCTCACGCGGCAAGATACATTTCCGATATGGGGTCTGATGCGAACAGAGATCCTGGGCCTCACACCTCTTCTCGGCCCGTACCCTGAGCACGATCGACCTCTCCTTGCGGAACTCAGTTTGTATGGACGATTCTTCGAAATCTCTGAGTTTCTCTTTCATGAGCGAGAACACAGCGGCCGCTCTGTGCGACGCTTTGACTTTCGTCGACCTCATGAAGCCGTGGTTTGGTACGACCCGAGTCAGGCGGGGACCTTGATCTTCCCGGCCTGGAAGTTGCTGCGAGAACATCTGGCTGCAGTTCGACGCGCACCTCTAGCGCTGAGGGATCGTGGGTTCTGTTACCAGGAGGTGCTGCAATGGTGCCGTTCTCGTCGGGGGGAATTTGTCAGGGACCTACTGGTTGCGGCAGACCGTCTGCCGCTCTTCGGAAGGCTCTTGCGGATTCTCCAAAGCCGGTTGCTAAAGCGGACCTGGTCCAAGGAAACGAGATGGATGTTGCAGGAGCTCAACAGCCTACTAACTCCCGGTGAAGACATCGTCTTCGTTGACGGGGGAAGCTTTGATCCGCAACTCTACTCCCAGTGGCAGGCGGTTCCTTTTCCGGAGAGAGAAGGAAGGTATTGGGGGCTGCCAAGCAACGATCAAAGCGCCATTAGTGAACTGGAACGTCTTCGGGCTCTGGGTGCCCGGAAGGTCGTCTTCACTTGGCCGACTTTCTGGTGGCTCCAACACTACAACGAGTTGGATGAGCACTTGCGTGGTCGATACCCCCAGGTATTCGCTAGTGAAAGACTGCAACTTTACGATCTTCGAGCGCGCCCACAACACGCAGCGTCGGACACCTCCGCATAGCACACGCTGCATAACAAGACCGATGCGCTTTTGCAAAGCACATTCTTGGCCAGGAAGCGGGGTGAACATCCTTCGGCATCCTGACGTCTAAGTGGGAATGAATCGGACTGCCCCCGGTGTCGGCTGCGAAAGACCTCAACTGATCGAAAAGATTGGCTCCTCAGGTAGGACTCGAACCTACAACCCTCCGGTTAACAGCCGGATGCTCTACCATTGAGCTACTGAGGAGTAGCAAGGAGGGAACAACTGGACCTTATGCTCGCAAACACCGTGTGGGTTGTCAAACCTTCCGAAGCCCTTCTGGCCGGGCCGAAAGCTAGCGCCCCATCCAGCCACCATCCACGACCAGAATCGTGCCGTTGACGTAGTTTGCCGCCTCCGACGCCAGGAAGACCACCGCGCCCGCTAGGTCCTCAGGGTCGCCCCAGCGGGCTTGCGGAATGCGGGAGAGAATCGCCGGGTTCCTGACCGGGTCAGCTTGCAGCGCGGCCGTGTTGTCCGTACGAATGTACCCCGGCGCAATGCCGTTGACGTTCACGCCTTTCCCGGCCCATTCGTTCGACAGTGCCATCGTCAACGTGGCGATGCCGCCCTTGCTGGCCGCATAGCTGGGCACTGTGATGCCGCCCTGAAAGCTCAGCAGCGACGCAGTGAAGATGATCTTGCCCGCGCCGCGCTCCACCATGTCCTTGCCGAACTCGCGGCTCAGAATGAACTGGGCGTTGAGATTCACTTCAACGACCTTATCCCAGTAGTCGTCCGGATGTTCGGCGGCGGGTTTGCGAAGGATCGTTCCCGCGTTGTTGACGAGAATGTCGATGGGCGCCGCGTCCGCCTTGACCTTTGCTATGAACTCGTGCAGCGCCGCACGGTCTGAGAAATCGCACGCGTAACCGCGAAAGGAGCGGCCCGTTGAGCGCACGGCTTCTTCCACCTTGCTACCCGAGCCTTCCATAGAAGCGCTTACTCCCACGATGTCCGCGCCCGCCTCCGCCAGACCAACGGCCATCGCCTGCCCGATACCGCGCCGCGCACCCGTAACTAGCGCCGTCTTGCCGTCAAGTTTGAAACGATCGAGAATCCCCATAGCCGCCCAATCCTTCTCCCGCTGAGCACTTCTACGCTTGGCAATCCATCAGGATCTTCATACAAGCGCCGCCGCCGGCCATCTTCTCGAAGCCTTCGCCGAGATGCTCAAGCGGCGCAACTTCCGTGATCAACTGATCCAGCGGAAGCGCGCCCGCCGCCGCGATCTCGATTGCCTGGGCAAAGTCTTGGCGCTCGTAAACTCTCGCCCCCAGCAGCCGCAGCTCGCGCCAGAAAAACCGAAACAGATCGATATTGGGCTTCTGAGCGAAAATCGCGACAACGATGATCCGACCACGCGTTCTGAGCAGGTCGGTCATCACCTCCGCACCGCCTTGGGAACCCGAAACCTCAAACACCGCGTCCGCCCCAGCGCCGCCCGTCCGCTCGTTCACGAGCGCGACTAGATCCACCGCTTTCGGGTTCACAACTTCGAGCCCCATCTTGCTCGCGAGCTCGACCCGAAACGGATTCACCTCCGACACGATCACCTTCCCGCCCGCGTGTTGAGCCACAAGAGCAACCAGCATCCCGATGGGTCCCCCGCCGATCACGACCACATTCTCGCCCGGCTGAATGCCGCCCAGCCGCACATCATGACAGGCCACCGCCAGTGGCTCAATCAACGCCCCGTGCTGCAACGACAAGCTCGCCGGCAGACGCAGCAACGTCTTCGCGGGCACGGTCCAGAAACTTTGAAAAGCGCCGGGACTGTCGATCCCCATAAAATTCAGGTGCTGGCAGATGTGGCATGTCCTGCTTTGCACGCCGGACAATTCTCACACGGATCGAGCGGCATCACCGTGACGGCGTCCCCCAGCGCCCACTCCTCGACACCCGCCCCCAGGGCCGAAATCGTACCCGACATTTCGTGCCCGAGGATCGCAGGCATGCGGACACGCTGATCCATCGCGCCGTGGAAGATGTGCAGGTCGGTGCCACAAACACCGCAGTGCGAAATCTGAATCTGAACCTGTCCCG
>CBDBKC010000022.1:0-55743 GCA_965206655.1 Bryobacterales bacterium
GCACGGGCTGGCCGTCGGACTCGGATTCATGTTCTTCGGGCGGACGGCCAGTCGTTTCGAAAGATCTCGCACCGCCACGCCCGTAAATTCGATACGGGTTTGGTGCGGCAGCGACGTGACAAAGATCGTTGCCCGCGCCGGTGTGTTGCCGAACTCGAAGTACGTGGCGTAGACCTTATTCAGCTCGCCATATTGCACTCCCGGCCCCACGTAAGGGTTCACAAAGACCATGTGACGGTGGTCGAGGCCCGCAGCCTTCAGTACCGCCCCGACATTGTCAAGCGCCATCGCCACCTGCTCGTCGGTTCCTTCGGCCAACACCCCGCTCGCAGGGTCCCTCCCCAACATCCCGGAAACAAAGAGCCGGTCGTGCGTAAGAATCCCCGCCGCATAGGGCTCGCTGTTGTCCCATCCGGGCACGCTGACGGTTTGCTTCATCGACAGGTCTCGTACCGCGACCGCGTTGATGGTTACTTGCATACCGTTGTCTCGTTTGTAAATGCCAACGACCGCGCGAGCGGGTGCGTTTCGGACAAAGTGCTTGGCATAGGCACGGTTCACCCTGTCATACAGAGCCATGTCGTCGAGGTATACATGTGTGTAGACGACATGATCGAGAGTCAGTCCGGCTGCCTTCACGATGGCATTGACGTTGGCGACGCATTGGTCAATCTGCTCTTCGATTGTATTGGGGATCGAGCCGTCCGGCTTCCTCGAACCTTGACTCGAAACATAGAGATAGTCGGCCGCCATCACGCCCGGCGTGTAGGGGCCCGTCGGCTTCTGGCCGTCCGTGGGTACGATGCCCCGTACCTCCGCTGCCCAAGCCGGTGCAACCGAAATCAAGAGCGCAAAGATGAGTGTCTTCAAAATCAAACCTTCCTTCCGGGATGTCGCGCCGCAACAGCCTCTACGCGAGAGCCTTCTTGACGACCTCGCCGCGCACTCCTGTCAGACGCTGATCCAGGCCCTGGTAGAAGTAGGTGAGCTTCGTGTGATCGAGCCCCATCAGGTGCAGAATAGTGGCGTGTATATCGGAGACGTGGTACGGATCTTCCACCGCCTTGAATCCCAGTTCGTCAGTCGAGCCGATCGACTGCCCGCCCTGAACTCCCGCCCCGGAGAGCCACATCGTAAATCCGTGCCAATCGTGATCCCTGCCCGGCTTGTCGACGCCTTCGCTCGTCGGAGTCCGCCCGAACTCACCGCCCCAAACCAGCAGAGTTTCGTCCCACAGCCCGGTTCGCTTCAAGTCGCTGATTAAGGCCGCAATGGGTCTGTCCGTTTCGCCCGCGTGCAAAGTGTGATTGGTGATGCAATCCGTGTGGCCGTCCCAAGTGTCCTCAATGTGCCCGCCACCCGAGTAGAGCTGCACAAACCGAACGCCCCGCTCCAGGAGTCGCCGCGTGATCAGACATTTCTTTCCAAAGTCGGCGGTCAGGTCGTCGTCGAGCCCGTAAAGCGCGCGGGTCGCCGCGGATTCTTTTTCAAGATCTACGGCTTGCGCCGCGCTCGTCTGCATCCGGTAAGCCAGCTCGTAGGATTCAATCCGCGCCGCCAGCTCGGACTCCTTGGGATGCTTCTCGAGATGCCGCTCATTGAGTTTCCCCAGGATGTCCAGCGCTTCACGCTGCGTCTTCTCGCTGACCCCCTCGGGGGTCTTCAAGTTCAACAGCGGCGCCCCCCTGCTACGAAACAGCGTGCCTTGGAAGGCCGCCGGCATGTACCCGGCCGTCCAGTTCGACGCCCCGCTGATCGGCCCTCCCCGCGGGTCCGTCATCACGACGAAGCTCGGTAGACTCTCGTTCTCAGTCCCGAGCCCATAGCTGAGCCACGAGCCGAGCGAAGGCTTCCCGATTGTTACGCTGCCCGTATTCATCTGCAAGCAACCCGACGCGTGTGCCGCAGTGTCGGTATAGCAGGATTTGATCACGCAAAGATCGTCAGCAAACTTGGCGGTATGCGGAAACAGATCACTGATCCACTGGCCGCTTTCCCCGTGCTGCTGAAACTTGAACGGGGACTGCATCAAATGACCGACGGGACGATTGTTGGATCCCACCTCGGCCTCGCCCTTGTAGGGTGTGCCGTTGTACTTCGTGAGCGCCGGTTTGTAGTCGAACGTATCCACCTGACTCGGCGCGCCGTTCATGAACAGAAAAACGACATGCTTGGCTTTGGCCGGGAAGTGGGCCGGCTTCGCCCGCAGCAACCCTCCGGCCGAAGGGCTCTCGGTAGCGGCGAGCGCGGTTTGCGCAAAGAAGTCATCGCGGCTGAGAAGATCGATGAGAGCGAGGGCAGGGAACCCGGCCCCCATTTGTTGCAGCATTCGCCGCCTGCTGAATCCGGTTACGCTCGCTGAACGCATTTCGCTCCTCTTCGCGGCTACCTGTCTAATTCGGCCTTCAACATCTTCACGACGTCTTGTTCCTCGGCCGCCCGGTTTTGCCGCTCTTCCGGATCGGCAACTAGATTATAAAGCTCGGTAGCGGTCGCCTCACCGTTTTCGATGAGTTTCCATTCTGAAGTCCTGATAGACCGCGTGCTCTCGAAACGGCTTTGAACCGACTCAAGTGACGATAGAGTCTCATCAAGCAGGTCACGGCCGGGAGCGGTGGCGGGAACCGTCAGCCCTGCATACCGCAAGATCGTTGGCGCAACGTCGGTTGTGCTGACGAGTTCGTCTCGAACGTCGCCGGCATCGATTTTGTTGCCCGTGAGCATCAGCGGTACCCGCAGCATCTCGTCGTAGAGGGTTCCGGCCGGCGAATAGCTCCCCCGTTCGCCGAGTTCCTCTCCGCCAACCGCCGTCACTACCGTGAGGTAGCGATCGTAGAATCCCCATTTACGAAGCGGTCGCATGAACTCAGTCAAGGCTAGGTTAGCCCGGCGCAGCTCGCCGCTATAGAGTTCGTTGAGCTGTTGCCTTGTTGGGTCATCGAGGGACTCACTCGCACTCAACCTACCTCTGAGGATCTCGAAGTCGATCGGCGCCGCGCGCGCTTCCTGTGCTCTGGAAGCCTCGGCGGCATTCTCGTAGGGCGCCTCGATCAGCTCGGCCTGGTAGAAAACGAAGATCGGTTTCTCCCCCATCACACGAGCCGTGATCAGCCCGAACAGACGTTCCGCTCTCGCCTCGGGCGTCCCGCCTGCATCGTCGATTTCCAAGAAACCCCGCCGTAGAACAGGATCAGCAGCGTCTCGATCATTCAGAGAAGCAATCGTGACGTATCCCTCGCCCTGCAGGATTTCCTGAAGCAGAGCGCCCTCCGCGGCAGTATTTCCCGACAGCAGGGCATGTGTCGCTGTTGTGCCACCCGGCGCGGGCGAGTAGGCATTCGTGAACCTAATTCCTGAGCGCGCTACGAAGTCCAGAACCGGCGTTGCGGAGGGTTCGTCGCCATAAGCGCCGATGTGATCGGCCCGTGTTCTCTCCAGAGCGACCAGAATCACGTTCGGCTGCAGGAGTTGGTCTTGGCACGACGCCAGGCAGAACAACAACGCCCCTAACCCGAAACGCAGCCCAAACGTGAACCGATTTGCTCGATGTCGGTCGGCTGCGGGCCCCTCGCCGCGTTCGGGGTATTCGTCAGTCCGTGTAGACGAATTCATTCAGATTCAAGATGACCCGGCAAACTTGCTGCAGCGCCTTCTCGGCGACCGCTCCCCGACTCAGACCGCCCCCGCCGGCTTCGAGACGCGTCGTCTCGGAACCATGGAACCCGACCAACTCGCTGAGTTCATCCTGGGTTGGTTCACGCGCCAAGGTGAGACGGTAGGCAAGTGTAATCTGCCGCTCCACTTCAGTCCCGGCTTTCTCACCCAACCGGCGTGCCAAGTGTCCGGCCTGTCGGTTGACGAAATCGCCGTTGAACAGGGTCAAGGCTTGCGTCGCCACACTCGTGTTGACTCGCCGCGCCGCGGTTCGGGTGGTATCGCAGAAGTCGAGCACCTCCATCATCGGCACGATCATCGAACGTTTCACGAACGCATAGATTGTCCTTCGGGATGCCTCTTCTTCATCAAACGGCTTCCAGATCTTGTCCGGATCGCTGTGGCCCTCAAGCGCGGCTTCCGGCACGAAGGGATACATGCTGGGCCCATACATTTTGTGGTTTAAGCGCCCGCTCACCGCCAATATCGAGTCGCGGATCGCTTCCACTTGGAGCCGCTCGTAAGGCGTCCGCCAGAGCAAGCGCGCCTCGGGATCCTCCTCGCCGTACTCCTCACGCCACTCCTTGCTCATCGAGTAGGTACTGCTCGCCAAAATGAGCCGGTGCAGCTTCTTCAATGACCAGCCGTTCTCGATGAACCAATTCGCCAGCCAGTCCAGCAGTTCGGGATGGGTTGGTGGGTCGCCTATGACACCGAAATCACTGGGCGTCCGCACGATGCCTTGCCCGAAGTGAAACTGCCAAACGCGATTCACGATGACGCGCGCTGTCAGAGGATTGTCCGGGCTCGCGATCCAACGCGCCAATGCCAGCCGCCGCAAGCTGGTTGTCGCTGACTCACCCTCCCAATTCGCCTGTTGAACAAGCGCATCTCCACCCGCATCCAGCACGGCCGGGATGCCGTGTGTCACTTCCGGACCGGGCGCCGTAGCCTTGCCTCGGATCAGCAGGTGAGTTGCGGCCGGCTCGCCTTCCGGCTCGTGGAGGAAGTAACCGCGTGGCAGGTCGCGCACTTCCTCACGTAGCTCACAAACAATTCCCTCCAGCGCTTCGATGCGACCACGTTTCTCGGCTGGCAGAGCGACAGCCAGCTCCTCGTCGAGTTGTTTCTGATGCTCCTTGACTAGATCCCCTTGCCGATCCGTCTGGTCTCCACCTTCCGTCAAAAAGGCGTCACGAACTTCGCGGCTCAGCCTGCTGTCGCCCTTTTCGAGAAACTCGATCCGAAACTGAGACCGAATCTCCGCAATCACCTTCTCGAGTGGTTCGATCTTGGCGTCGCGCCGCGCCAGCCGTGTGAGTTCTTCCGGCTTCCCGATGGGCAGGTCCAATTCGCGGCGGCCGTTCTGAGCGCGCTCCAGCGGATTGAATACGGCCACGAACCGGTAGTAGTCCCGCGCGGTTAGGGGTTCGAATTTATGGTTGTGGCAACGCGCGCAACCGAGCGTCAGCCCCAGGAAAACCTGCGACGTTGTGCTAACCAGATCGTCCAGTTGGTCGTAGCGGTCCGTTGCCGGGTCGGCGGGCTCATCGTCCCACGGACCGAGGCGCGTGTAACCCAGCGCAACCAGAGTTTCGGCCGAGCGATCCGGTAACTCGTCTCCGGCGAGCTGTTCGAGGACGAAGCGGTCGAACGGTTTGTCGTCGTTGAACGCCCGGATCACATAGTCGCGATAGCGCCATACAAATGGCTTTGTGGCGTCCCGCTCATAGCCGTTGGTTTCAGCGAAGCGTCCCAGGTCGAGCCAGTGTCGCCCCCAGCGCTCGCCGTACCCCGGCCGCGCCAGAAGATCGTCGACCACCGCCGCAAGCGCTTCCCGCGAGGGGTTTCGATAGAAAGCGTCTTGCTCTTCGATCGTCGGTGGCAGCCCGGCGAGATCGAGATGCACGCGCCGCAGCAGTTGGTGCGGCTGTGCCTGCGGATTCGGCCGCCAACCACGTTTCTCGAGGCGCGAGAACACGAAGTTGTCGATCGGGTTGTGGACACGTCCTCGCAACTCTGCGTCTTCGATGCTTGGGGGTTCGGGATCTGTGCGCGGCAGAAACGCCCAGTGGTCCTTGCCGTCGGGCACACTATGCTCGGCCTGTTCGCCGCTTCCGTCGTCCGGCCAGGCAGCACCTTGATCAATCCAATTCCGCAGCAGCGCAACCTGCTCAGAGGTTAGGCGCGGCTCCTGCGGCGGCATGACCATCTTCTCGTCTACGCCACTCACATAACGGATCAGCAGACTCTCGCCGCTGCTGCGCGGGACGATCGCCGCCACTCCCGAGCCGCCGCCGCGCAAAGCATCCGCCCGGCGGTCCAATCGAAACTCACTCAACTGGTTTTGCGGCCCATGACAGGCGTAGCACCGAGCTTCGAAAATCGGCTGGATGTCACGCTCAAAGTCGGGGGAATCGGCGGCGCGCAGATCCGCCGCGAATGTCAGCAGACCAACAAGCAGCAGAATTGAGATGGGAGCAAGACACGACATCAGCAGCATCAAGCTACTCGCCAGGACGTAGCGGAAAGATCTAGCGCTACTATACCGCACGTCCCGAGATCCTAGTGAAAGCGGCCCGCAGCGGATCAGTCCCGAGATCCAATCCCGGATCGCTTCCGGATGGCGATTGTCTCCGGCGGGTTCAGCCGCTTCGGTTGCCCTGCGCCGTTGTACTTAGGATCTAGCGGCCCGGTCCGATGGACGGGGCACCGATCGACGGGCGCAACTCGATATTCGAAGAGTACAGTGCGGATGAGAGCCGGTCTGCCTGACCAGGGACGCCCAGCCCTGTCATCCGCTTCAGCCCGGCCGGGCTTTGCAAGTCATTTATTATCAAGGTCGGAGACGGAGCTGTCGAAGCTCCGGTCTGGAAGTCACTTCCGCGAACCGGACTTGTCAGAACCAGCCGCCTAGAAACCTCCGCTGTCGATGCGGCGTGATAGCTTTGGGGTGCGAAGGATGGTGAAGTCATGAATCCCTGCAGAAAGATCGTCCCCCTCCTCTTGTTGATCCGGATCGCGCTCGACGTTTCTGCCCAGCAGTTTCCAGACCGCGAGGAAACCTGGCGCGAGGTGGCCTTCCACGACGCAAGCGAAGAAGCGATTCTTGCGGCCCTGCCGCGACTCGCCGAACGTCGTCCACCCAGCCCTTCATGACGCCCCTGAATCTGACAGACGCAAGGTTCGGCTCCGTGCCCAAGACATTCATCCGCTCCACGGCAGACCGCATCCTGACCACGAGTCTTCAGGACAGGATGATCGCTAACTGGCCGGTCGAAAGGGTCGAGAATCTTGACTCTGGCCTTTTCCCAACCCTCTCGGCGCCTGGGGATCTCGCACGCGCGATGTTGTGAGACCCCTCGTCGTCGCTCAACTGAGTACTCTCGATGGCCTACGGCAAACCGAACTCCAGGCCGTCACTTTCTTAGCGGCCTTCCGAGTAGCTTTTAGTTTGACCCTGGCAGCGCATGGCTTCGCCCAGTGATAGCTCTTTTCCTGTCGAAACTCCACGCCCAGATCGGCACTAGCTGTGGAGTGTCAACAGGTTGTTCATAGGAAGCATGAGTCTGGAGAAGGGCGGACGATAGCGGAGAGCGGCGTGAGGGCGATGCCAGTTGTAGTCGTGCAGCCAGGGTAACAGATGGGCAGCGCGCTGCTGGGATGAGCAGTAGGAGCGAGCGTAAGCCCATTCTCTCAGAGCGGTCTGGATGAAGCGTTCGGCTTTGCCGTTGGTGCGCGGCGTGTAAGGCCGTGTGAAGCGATGACGGATATCGAGACGACGGCAGGCATCGCGGAAGAGCCGGGAGCGGTAACAAGAGCCGTTGTCGGTGAGCAGGCGGCGGATGCGGACGCCGAGCGAGCGATAGTAACCGACGGCAGCATTGAGGAAAGCTACGGCGGAGTCGCTCCGCTCATCGGAGAGGATCTGGGAGAAAGCCACACGGGAGTGGTCGTCGATGGCGACATGCATGAATTCCCAGCCGGCGCCGCGGCAGCGGTGGGATTTGTCGGAGGTGACGCGATGACCGGCGCGGTGGAAGCGGCCGAGCTTCTTGATATCGAGATGTAACAGATCGCCGGGTGCGGGGTGTTCGTAGCGGCGCACGGGCGGGGCGGGTTCGAGATCGCGGATGCGGTTGAGGCCGGCGCGGCGCAAAATGCGGCTGACGGTGGCCTGAGAGACTCCGACACGAGTGGCAATGCGGTAGCCGGCCCAACGTTGTCGGCGCAGAGCAACGACACGGGCCGCGCTGGGCGCAGCAGTGCGGCGCGGGCTGCGAAGGGGGCGTGAGGAGCGGTCGACGAGACCGGCCTGACCCTCAGCCCGAAACCGCGCGAGCCATTTGCGTACGGTTCGCTCTGAGACGCCACAGGCCGCCGCGGCGGCCTGTGCGTTCTCCCCACCGAGGACGCGGCGAACCAACAGGGCTCGACCTTTCGGTGTCAATCGTGCATTCTGATGGATGTTCATTCGGTCTCTCCAAGGTTGCTGTTGTGGGATAACTCCAGCTTCCTTGGTCCGGGACCGAATGAACAACCTATTGAAAGATCACAACTAGCCACAGCGTCAGAGTCACGAAGGCGACCTCCTCGACCCGTGCCGGCAGCGAGCCCAGCAGACTCATGGCGTAGACAAGGATGAGAAAGCCAACGAAGGTCCACCAGCCTATCTGTCCTCCCTTGGATGTGGCCCGAGTCGATCGCCCATACAGCCAGACGCCGGCTCCGAAGAACAAAGCTTCGACGGCCAAGGTGGCCGGAACTGAATTCCACAATGCGAGTCCGGCCTTCGGCCCGCCAGGGTATAGAGGTAGGTCGGGTCGATGCACGATCCAGTCGAGAACCCAGTGGCTGAGCACGCACCCTCCTACTGCGATCGCTCCTGTACGATACCGACTGAGCGTCCAATACGCTATCGCTGCAAGCGCCGCCCAGCCTGTCGCCGCAAGCAAGCTGTGAGAGATTGGGTAGCTCACGAAATCGAACGGCATGACGACCGTGGCCTGGGGGTCGATACGGACGGACTCCCAACCCAGCAGGAGAAAAATTGGCCACAGCAGGTCGAGCAGCAATGGCGCGGCAATCAGCCAGCCCAACGAAGTCCGAGGTGCGATAGTCTTCGCTGCGAAGCCAACACCGAAGTGCCCAACGATCACAGGCGGTAGAATACCACGGATGAGACAGGGGCCTCACTCGCTTGTCGCTGCGCAGAATTCGCCGGGCGCGGACACGTCCCGACGCCCCTAATGATCCACTACCGTCTGTGCAACCGAATTACCCATAGTGTTTCAATTCGAGAGCGGGCTATGCTACCACCTTGAGCATGAGCTTCACGACCCACGCGGACAGCGCCAATACCTGACTCCTCTGGAACGTGATGCTTTCCTCCGGGCTGTGCCGGCTTCGGCCCCGCAATATGCCGATGATCCAGCGAAAAAGTTTTTCCTAAGAGCGGGCCTTAGCGCGGAGCGCTATGCTCAACACGTGCTGGAACGAGACCTTGAGGTGGAGAACGAGACCCCTGACCCGCTTCCGAGCCAGCCCTTGCGTACCGTCTCGGAGCTGATTCTGCGGCGCGTGCGGAACCTGCCTCCTGAAGCGTTTGAAGGATTGCCGAGCGACGGCTCAACGCCTTCACTTCGATTAAGCAGCGGGCACCGAAGGTCGCACTGTATCTAGGTCGAGAGCGGGCTGTGCCGGCCTAAACCAAGCCACCTAATCGAGCGGGAACCATTCCGGCGTGAACGGCACGCGAATCGGATCGAAGTTCCCGACGCCGTTGATCTCAATCTCCGAGCCGGCGATACGGATATCGCTCACCTCTGCAAACCCTTCCGGCACTGAAGTCATCACGACGAGATATCGAGCCGTCAGTTCGGCCTGGGCGTCGAGCCAACCAAACGTCCGTGTGTCGTACATTTCGGGCTTGTCAACGTACGCTCGCGCTGTCCCCGGTATCCGCGTATTCCCAAACTCCATGCCCCGGGTCATCGCCTTGCCGTTCCAGGGGGGCAGCTTGATCTCACGATTCTCTTCCCAGACCATCATCCACGGATAGTCCTTACGCAAGAACACGTAAGCAATCAACAGTCGATGCTCCGTATTCACGGCGCTGATGAACTCCAGTTCCCGCGCCGGATCCAGCAAGAAGTAAGCCATCTTCTGGCTCGGCGGTTCCGGCGCAAAGCGGCGGTAGTCCATCTCTCGTTCACTCGCGGACCCAACCGGCCAATCCGCGAGCGGTTCGTAGTCCTTCGCCTCTCCCAGATCGCCCTTCGTTGCCGAAGAATCGAAGAACGTGTGGTCGGGATCAAGAAACGGCGGCCCGAATGTCGCATGCTGAACCCAACCGAACATCCGATCGAGCCTCAGGGCATTCTTGGCCGTCTCCTCGACATACAGGATCGACTGTCCCTCCGCCAGCCGCATCGTGCGGGTAATGGACGTTCCCGACCTCGTCAAATCCAACTGATGAACGAGCGAGCGATCATCTTGCGATATCTTCTCGGCGCGAACAATCGAAACTTCGCCGTGGAAGAACATGCCCGCCTTGAACTCACTCTGAGACGGCGCGCCCCAATAGTCGAAGCAAAGGTTGTGCCCCATGATGCCGGCGAGTAAAGCTGCTTCCGAATCCGTCCCGTAGACCTCGCCATGTTTGCCGATGTCATAGGTCCAGGGGTCGATCGACGGCCACGGCGGAATCCACCACGGGTTGACCGATACGCCGCCGTCCTCCTTGAGAACAATCTCGGCAAGGTGTCCCCCACCTTCGAGGACGGTCACACGCAGGCGATCATTCTCAATCCGCCAGGCATCGCGGTTTTCGAACATAACCTTTTCCTGAGTTTCGGATTGATCCGCGCCCGGTTCCGGCGCACACGCTGACAGCCCGGCCAGTAGCGGCGCTGCAATGGAAACTACAAGAGACTTAGCAAGCCGTATCGTCACAGCCGTACATTATGCACGATCGAGCGCGGGCTACGCCGCGCCGTCCGGAAGCGACCCCAGGATCTCCGTCAATACCTGATCCGCCGTCTTGCCCTCCGCGTGCGCATCGAAATTGAGGATGATGCGATGCCGCAACGCGGGCAACGCGAGTTCGCGAACGTCGCCAATGCTGACGTTCAGACGTCCGCGCATCAGCGCACGCACCCGCCCGGCCTGCATAAGGGATTGCGCGCCGCGAGGCGAGCTGCCGTAGCGGATATACTTCTTTGCCAACTCATGTGCCTCCTCCTGCTCCGGCTGCGTAGCCATAATCAGTCGGATCGCGAAGTCTCGCACGTGCGGTGCAACCAGTACATCATGTGCTCCGCGTCGGGCGTCAAGCACCTGCTCTTGATTGATCACCTGATCAACAGATGGCGAAGCGGCGGCCATCGTGCGGTTCAAGATCTCTTCCATCTCCGTCTTTGTCGGGTACCCGACAATCAGCTTCAACAGGAAGCGATCCAGTTGAGCCTCCGGCAGAGGATAGGTCCCTTCCATCTCCAACGGATTTTGCGTTGCCATCACCAAGAACGGATCTTCGAGAGTATAGGTCGTCGTACCAGTCGTAACGGTGCGCTCCTGCATTGCTTCCAGCAAGGCTGATTGCGTGCGCGGAGTTGCTCGATTGATCTCGTCCGCCAGCACAAGGTGGGCGAAGATCGGCCCCCGCTGAAACCGTAGTGCCTTCGATCCGACCGAATCGTTCTCGAGGATCATGCTGCCGATGATATCGGCGGGCATCAGATCCGGTGTGAACTGAATCCGGGAGTAGTCGAGATGCATTGCGTCGCCGAGAGTCCGGAGGAGTGTCGTCTTACCAAGTCCCGGCACGCCTTCGAGCAGCACGTGCCCACCCGACACAAGCGCGATGACCACGCCCTCGACGACATCGTCATGTCCGACGATGACCTTCCCGATCTCGTCGCGCACGAGCTGGATCTGCTCCGTAACTGTTTGGAGAAATTGTTCGCTAGCAACCATTAGTTCTCGCTCTTCTGACGCAACGCCTCGAAATACTTCTGTACGTACTGGCGATATGCGAAAGGTATCTCATCTCGGTTCACCTGCCCACCGAGATCTCGGTGTCCCGCGGCGGTGGGTGTGTAAGGCGTTTGCAGTTCTTGGGGAGCAGCTTCTGTCTCGATCAGTACTTCGCCCGCCATTTCCTCTGCCCTCTGCTGGTACAGCTCGCTCAATTCACCCATTGCCTGAAGCTGCGCCGACTCGCTCAGCTCCTTGCTCCCATCATTGCTTCCCGCCGAGGACGTCGTCGAACCTTCCGGCGGCGCACCCGCGCTTTCGCTTCCCGACTCTCCCTGCGAGAGCTCCTGCGGCGCCTCGGGGGCCGCTCCTCCCGATCCCTCGCTGTCGCTGGTGCTTTCACCGGCCTGCGCCGCCTCGCCGGCCGCTTCCTGGCCAGTGGGAGTTCCTTCGGCAGGCGATGATTCCCCTGACTCTTGATCGGACGGCTCGCCCGGTTGCGACCCCGATGGCGGGTCCATGTTCATGCTCGAGAGCATGTTCTTGAACGCATCCTGCAGCCGCGAGAGCAAATCATTCGACTCTTCGCCCGGTGCGCCGGCTTCAGGCGAACCTTGCTCCGCGCCCGGGTCGCCTTCCGAGCCGGCATCGTCTTCTATACCCGTTGGACCTTCCCCCTGACCTTCCCCTTCTCCCGCTCCCGTGGCTAACTCGTCACCGAACTCATTGTCGACCGAGAGTCCCTCGACCTCGGGCAGGGCCGCCTCTGCGCCGGCGACGGCATCACCAGCGGCCGCTCCCTCGGCGGGTATCGCAATCGCCTCACTCTCCATTGTCTCGGGAGGCTCCTCCAAACGACTGTCCTTGCGCAGCGACTGAGCGGGCTCTTCGCTCGTCCCATCGACCCGCGCCTGTTCCTCTTGGCTTAATTCATCACCTGCCGACGGAGCAAAAAGCGATGGCATCGCCGGCGAAATAAGCGGCGGTTTGAGTGACAGATTCGACTGCATGCCATATCGCAGCCCCAACAGCCCCGCCAATACCAGCACCACCGCACCCAGGGCATAGACGCTTCCGGTAAGTGTGAACGGAAGAGCCTGCGTCAGATCGCCGGCCAGCGCCAGCGGGGCCGCTTGTTCGCTCTGAGGGTGGGCCAGCGGTCCGGCCTCAGCCGGATGCCGCGCGAAATAATAAGCCGTGGCGACCTGATCCTCGGCATGCCAGGCCGCATCGATCCTTTGCGCCAGGCCGTAGCGTGATGGCCGATGCTGAAACCAACGGTAAGCTCCCAGGCCAAGCCCGACGAGCAGGAAAACGAGCGCCAATCCCGCCGGAAGCAGGTCAGTACCCAGCGCCGCGAGCACTACGGGTCCGAGAAGCGCAATCGCGAGCGCGACCGCTGCCTCATGAAATGTCAATTGAGCTAGCGCTCTCCTGCGAGCACGTTCAACCACATCAAGTAGAGTTTCAGAGCTTGCCATCAGCCGAAAAACAAGACCCTATTATAGGGTCACACCTTCACGGACGTGCTCGGTACCTAGTGCCTTGGCGTGAAAAGTATGACCACGCATCCCCGGGCCCGGATTGTGCACCGGCTATTCTGTTCGTGTTTTGCTCGCCGCAGAACGGAATGTCACGCCGAGAGAGTGTTCTTGTTCGCCACCGTGTGTCTGTTTGTTTTCCGGGCGCGGGTTGGTGACTGCATACAGCGATCGCCGAACCCAGCTCGATAAGGCCCTCACCGGCATGCCTGCCTATCGGGTCTTTCCACCGGAAGCGGATTTCGCTAGGCTGTAACGACGGCAAGATTGTCTCATTGACAGCAGAGTCGCCGCAAATCATGCGCAAAGAGCGGGAACAAGATTGGCGGGATCTCGAGCTGCCCAAGATGGATGTCTTGAGTCTGCTGCGCGGATTCGGCCCGGGCATGATCCTGATGATGACCGGCATCGGGACGAGCCACCTCGTCACCGCGCCGACGGCCGGCGGACGGTTCGCGTTCGCGCTGCTGTGGTGTATCCCGATTGCTTACGTTTTCAAGTATTACGGCTTTGAAATGGCGTTCCGGTTTACGAATGCCACCGGCAAAAGCCTCATGGAGGCCTACTCGACCGCCTGGGGAAAGTGGCCCCTCTGGTACGTCCTTGTGACGACAGTCGTGCAGAGCGCCATCGGACAGGCGGGAAGACTGGTGGCGGCCGCGGCTGTTCTGTATTACCTGTTCAAGATCGCGTTCGGGGTTGAGGTCCCCATGGCGCTGTTGGGCTTTGTGCTGGGACTGTCTGCGGTTGTGGTGATTCTTAAGGGTTCTTACGCGGCGCTGGAGTCGCTCACCCGCATCTTCGCCGGCATTCTCGTTGTATCGACTCTCGGAGTTTATTTTGTACGCCCTGCTCCGCTGTCCGCGTTCGAGCATTTCCTTATTATTGATACGCCGGAGGGCTCATGGTTGATCATTGCTGCTTTCCTTGGTTTGCTACCCACGGGGATGGACGTATCTTTGCAAGCATCCGAATGGGGCAAAGCAAAAAAAGTGGGAATGGGCAAAGTGCGCGAGCGGTTGGAGCAAGCCGGTCTCGCCGAAACGTTCGATCCGTTCCGGCCGACGCGCGAAAGTCTCTCGGTCGATCGCTCGAAACTACCCACTGAAGTCAGCGAGTATTGTGCCCGCTGGTACAAAATCGGTTTGCTGGACTTTCGCCTGGGTCACATCGTGTCATTCGTTCTCGCCTGCATTTTCCTGCTTTTGGCGGCGGTATGGTTGTACCCGAGCCCGGTCGAGGGACGAGAGGTGATGGGTGAGATCGCAAAGATGTTCACCGAGAGCGTCGGTCCGTGGATGATGATCGTTTTCTTGGTGGGGGCGCTGGCGGCGACCTACTCCACGGCGTTCAACTACTTTGATGGGTGGCCGAGAATTGTCGGCGCCTGCTGTCGCAACTTGTTTCGCTCTACGGCCGCTTTGGACGGCATAGGCAAAGCAGATCTTACGCCCGAGCGTCGCCGCGAGTGGTATTCCGAGTACAACATCTATCGCGCGACGATGGTTTTCTCGCTGATTGCGGCGGTTGCTATCATCGCCGGGCTGCCACGACCTGTTTTTCTCGTCCTGATAGCCTCGGCATTGGCTTTTTTCATCGCGCCCGTTATCTTCTTTCTGAACCTGTTCTATTGCGTAACCGTCATTCCGCGAGACGACCGATTGTTCTACCCGTCCAGGTTCACGATCTGGTTCAGTTGGGGTAGCTTCGCCGTTTTTACGGGCCTCACTGTTATCTTGATTCTGGCCCGCGTGTTCCAACTGCGGTTGTTCGGATAGGCCGGGCCGAAGAAGAGATCCATGTGTGCAGCCGTTATGAGGGGCCTGGATTGTCGGCTGGAGTGTCGGATTGTTGCTGCCGGACCTCCTCCATCTTTTGTCGCAACGCTTCAAAGTCGATAGGCGCCAACAGCAGTGGCGGAATGCTGCCTTTGAGAGCCAAAGCGTCGACGGTTTCCCGCGCGTAAGGGAATAGCACCGAGGGACAGGTCACGTGCAACACCTGCGGCATTAGCCTTTCTTCAATCCCGGTGATGTTGAATAATCCGGCTTGTTGCAGTTCGATCAAGAAGGCCGTCCTGCCCTCTTGCTCGGCTGTGATGGTGAGCTGGATAACGACCTCGTAGATTGAATCCGCCACCTCGGTGGATCGCGTACCGATCTCCAACCGAACCTGAGGTTGCCAGTCGGCGGAGAAAAGCTCCGGGCTGGCGGGAGATTCGAAAGACAGGTCCTTGAGGCAAATGCGTTGTATTACGAATCGTCGGGCGTCGTCGTTGGTTTCGGATGCTGGTTGCGGTTCAGTCATGCGTTCGTTACGAGTCCCTCAACCGTAGCATGTGGCCCAGGCTGAAAGTCATCACAGGGTCGCAGGACTCCTTCGCCCTGCCGCGGGGCGTATACTAGACGTTTCTTACCGGAGGAGGCTACGTGAAAATCCTTGCGTCTACAGTCGTATTCGGGCTGCTGTTAGGGCCCGCGCTTGTCGCTCAACACAATACCTTGACGCCTGAGGAGGTTGCGCAGGGCTGGGTACTCTTGTGGGACGGCAAGACGGAGTACGGCTGGGAATGGCACGGTGATGCGCGTTGGAAGGTTGCCGAAGGTGTATTGAGGTCGGACGGTGGTGGAGGCGGCTGGTTGGGGACGACAAGCACGTTCGGGGACTACGAGTTGACCCTCGATTTCCGCACGGCGGCGGACGGCAACAGCGGCGTGTTCTTGCGGTCTGACCGGCGCGGCTTGCCGCATCAGACCGGTTACGAGCTGCAGATCTTCAATCGGCAGCCGGAGGGATTCAACACAGGTAGCCTCGTCTACTACTCGAAGGCTGAGCCGGCGCAGTTTATCGGCGGACGTTGGAACAGTTATCACGTGCGGGCGGTCGGCGACCGGTTTGTCGTCAAGCTGAACGGCCGCGAGGTGCTCGACGTCAACGACTCGACACATGCCGCGGGCGTGATCGGCCTGCAATATAACGTAGACAAGCCGATCGAGTTCCGTAACATCAAGCTCAAACCGCTCGGGCTCAGCCCGCTTTTCAACAGTCAGGACCTGAGCGGCTGGCGAAAGGTCGATCGGCCGAATCGCGACGACGTGCATGAATGGTCGGTGCGGGACGGCATCCTGCATGTGGAGAAGGGCGCGGGGCAGCTTGAGACCGAGAAGGAGTTCAAGAACTTCGTGCTACAGCTTGCGATCAAGACGAATCCACCCTCGGCCGACCGTCATCCGAACAGCGGTGTTTTCTTCCGCGCCGAGAAGGGCGTTTTTTGGAGCGGCTATGAGTCGCAGATCCGGAACGAGTTCAGCGACGGCGACCGCACGAAGCCGGTCGATACCGGCACGGGCGGGCTGTACTTCTATGTCCCGGCTCGGCGTGTGATTCCGAGCGACGGCGAATTCTTCTATAAGACTGTTGCGGTGTACGGTCGTCACATCGCGATTTGGATCAACGGGGTCCAAACGGCCGATTGGGAAGACCCGCGTCCGCCGGGCAACAATGCCCGACGTCAGGCAAGGATCGTTCCGGGTGTGCTGAGTTTGCAGGCGCACGACCCGACCACGAATCTTGATTTCAAAGACATTCGCGCGGCCGAACTGGCCGAGAGATAGAACTTCCGAACCTTCGCCGGTAGTGACGGACACTCGTGTCTGTCCCTGCTTTCGGCTTCTTCGCCGAAAGACCTAGCCCGTAGCGCGGACCTCGGTTCTGAGGTCCGCGGCCCTTCCTTCCACCCACTCCACCGGCGCACAACCAAGCAACAGAGCCACGGGTGTCAACCCGCGCGTGCGCGCCGAAAGGCGCGCGGACGGTGACGCTGATGTTGCGTGTCTGTTGTGTAAATACCTTTCCGCGGGCTGCGCCCGCGAACACGTGGTTTGACAACCGCGCCTCCTATACGTGTTTGGGTAATCCGAAATCCTTGTGGTAGTGGCGGGTGAGCATTTCGTTGGCCTGCTCATCCGACTCGAATGTCTCGGACTTGGGGTCAAAGGTCAGCTCTCGCCCCAGCCGGTACGACGCGTTCGCCAAATGGCAGAACGCATTCGAGATGTGAATGTCTTCAATCGCGGCGTTCAGCATTTCGGGTTTGCCCGCGCGGATGGCGTCGACCCAGTTCGTAAACTGCGTCCGATCGACCGGCCCGAATCCCAGTGCGGGATCTTGGGGCGCCTTGAACTCTGGTTCCGCCTCCTTGCCCTTGCCCATGTAGACCTTGAACAAACCGCCGGAAGCGATTTCCATGTGCCCTTTCGTCCCATAGAAATGCCAACTGCGCGGCTCGCCGGTGTAGACGCCGCGAATCTCGCCGACGAGGATCGTGCCGTCCGCGTAGGTATAGGTTGAGGTGAGCGTGTTCGGTGTCTCAGCCTGATCGTCGTAGCCGAAGCGTCCGCCCGTGGCGTGAACACGCGTCGGTAACCCCTTGTCTTTGCCGAGGCCCCAGCACAAGATGTCAACCGAGTGGCTGCCGTTGTTGCCCATCTCGCCGTTGCCGAAGTCCCAGAACCAGTGCCAGTTGTAGTGGACGAGATTGGCGTGATAGGGCTGGTCGGGGGCCGGTCCGCGCCAAAGGTCCCAGTGGAGCGAACTCGGTGGCGGCTCGGGCTTTTTGAAGCCGATCGACGGGCGGTGGCTCGGCAGCAGCCAGCGCGTCATATAGATATCGCCGATCAAGCCGTCGTGAATGAGTTTGATCGCGTGCTGGAAATTCGGGTGCGAGCGCCGCTGCGTGCCGCCGCTGACGACGCGCTTGTACTTGCGTGCTGCGTCGACCAGCATGCGTCCTTCGCGCAGGTTGTGCGAGATGGGTTTTTCGACGTAGGCATGCTTACCGGCTTGGCAGGCGAGGATGCCCGCCACGGCGTGCCAGTGGTTGCAGCAGGTGATCACGACGGCATCGATCGACGAGTCGTCCATGATGCGCCGCAGGTCGGGCTCCAGCTTGGGGAGCTTGCCGGTGCGGGCTTCGAGCTCGCCGGCGCGTTCTCGCATGCGGTTCTCGTCCGGGTCACAGACGGTAACCACTTCAACGCCGTCGATATCGGCGACCGTTTTCATAACGCTGCCGCCGCGTCCACCCATCCCGATCATGGCTACACGCATACGGTCGTTAGCGCCGGCCCAGCTTTGCGACGTGCCGAGCAGGGACGCGGCCCCGACAACGGCGGAGGATTTGAGGAAGGTACGGCGTTCGATGGGTTTCATGGCGGGCCTCATTTGAGACGTTAGAGAGTTTGCGAGAGGTTGTCAATGTGGTTCGTGAGGAATTGCCTTTCGGACGGAAAGGCCGCGGACCCCAAAACCGGGGTCCTCGCTAGTGTGCCCAGCATGGGCTGAATCTAGTTGGCTGAAAGGAGCCGACCGGGAACTGATGGAGGTAACTGTAGGGAACCGCAAGGCGTAGCCGCGAGGTGAAGCTGAAGGAAGCGGGGAACAAACCTTTGACCGTAGGAACACGAATCGGCAGAGAGGCCGTGTACGGGCGGTAAGCGTGCTAGCCAACGTGAAGCCCGAAGTCCATCCGAGGACGTGCGCGGTAGAGCCGGGCGGTGTGAAGGGAAAGATTCAGCACCTTACCTGGGGAGATCTCCTCGGTGAGAGCGGAGGAGAAGTCAGCAGAGGCCGTAGTAGCGAGGAAGGCGGGTAATAGCGCCGGAGCGAAGGGCCGAAGAACCAAGGAGCAAAGCGAGAGGAGCGACTCGAACCGAGCCGAAAGAAGTCCGGAGTCCCGGACCGAAAGGTCCTTCCCCATCGGGGGAACGCAAGGGGAGCAGGGGCAGGCAGGAACGGTGGAACCGGGATGGGCCTCCCTCCGGCGGCGACGAGGCGAAGTTCGGCGAGACTCATCGAAGAAAGCAATGCACGAAGAACTGATGGAACAGGTGGTCGGAGAGGAGAACCTCGAACGGGCTCTGCGGGCGGTGAAACGCAAGCGGGGCGCGGCGGGGATCGACAAGATGACGACCGAAGAACTCGAACCTCACTTTCGCCGTCACGGCACGGAGATTCGAGCGAAACTCGTGTCCGGGCGTTGGACGCCGAGTCCCGTAAGGCGGGTAGAGATACCGAAGCCGAGCGGGGGGAAGCGACAGCTTGGGATACCGACGGTAATAGATCGGCTGGTGCAGCAAGCGTTGCTGCAAGTTCTGCAGCCGATCTTCGATCCGCGGTTTAGCGAGTCGAGCTGGGGATTCCGGCCGGGGCGGAGTGCGCACGATGCGGTACGAGCGGCGCAAGGATACGTTCGCGAGGGCAAGGACTGGGTGGTGGATATTGACATCGCGCGGTTCTTCGACGTGGTCAATCACGACATTTTGATGCGGCGGGTGGCGGAAGTCATTCGCGACAAGCGAGTGCTGGGGTTGATCGGCCGGTATCTACGGGCCGGAGTGCTGACGGAGGGGGTGGTGGTGCGCAGCGCGGAGGGCACGCCGCAAGGCGGGCCGTTGTCACCGTTGCTGGCGAACATCTACCTTGATGCGCTTGATCGGGAGCTGGAGAGACGTGGGCTACGGTTCTGCCGGTACGCGGATGACTGCAACATCTATGTGGGCAGTGAAGCGGCGGCGAAGCGTGTGCTGGCGGGGATCACGGCTTGGATCGAAAAGCATCTGCGACTGAAAGTGAACGAGGCCAAGAGCGGGGCGGGGAGGCCGTGGGAGCGGAAGTTCCTGGGGTTTCGTCTGAACCGCCAGGGGCAGGTGGAAGCAGCGCCGGAAAGTGTCGAGCGATTCAAACGGAAGGTGCGGGAGATCTGGTGCGGCAACCGCTCGGTCACGAGTCGGCAGTTACGCGACGAGTGGCGGCGGTACGTTCGCGGCTGGTGGGGATACTACCGGTTGGCGGAGCGACGGCGTGCGATTTTCCTACTGGAAGGATGGGTGCGGCGGCACATACGGAAATGTTTCTGGCTGCGCTGGCATGGCGCAACGGGACGCCGGCGGGCTTTACGTCGGTTGGGCATTGGGGAACGGTTGTTGAAACTGGTTCCGGCACGTCGCGGCGCTTGGCGCATAGCGGCGAACGGACTGTTGCAGACAGCGTTATCGAATGCAACGTTGCGGCGCTACGGGTTTGTGATGCCATCGGATCTTGCGGCGCGAACGTAAGGCCGCTGGGTTCAACCGCCGGATACGGAAAACCGTATGTCCGGTGGTGTGGGAGGGTGGCGGGGCCTCAATCCCCGTCACCCGACCCGATCGAGTTCCTTCGTGTGTAGAGAGACGCCCGGAATGTTCTACAATACCCGCAGGACTCGGTGGTTTCAGCCGGCGGAGGAGATAACCATGGAAAGACGGACTTTCGTAAAGAGCGCGGCGGGCGCGGTGGCCGCCCAAGGATTAGCGTTCTCGGCTGCAAGCAGCCGCGTGCTGGGCGCGAATGACAGGATTCGAGTGGCGGTGCTCGGCGTAAACGGGCGCGGCAAGAGTCACATCGCCGGCTTCGAGCCGCTCGAGAACGTCGAGGTCGCGACACTCGTTGATCCTGACCGAAAGATCGCCGAAGAACGCGCCGCCAGTTTCGAAAAGACATACGGACGCAAGCCCGCGATTGAGCAGGATCTTCGCAGGGTGCTCGACGACAAAAGCATCGATTGCATCACCGTCGCGACGCCGAACCACTGGCATGCACTGGCCACGATTTGGGGCTGCCAGGCAGGCAAGGACGTTTACGTCGAGAAGCCCGGCGCGCACAGCATTTACGAAGGGCAGCAGATGGTCGCCGCGGCGAAGAAATACAACCGCATCGTGCAGCACGGCGTGCAGCTTCGCAGTTCGGTGGCGATGCGCGAGGGCATTCAGCTTCTCCGCGACGGCATCATCGGCGACATCTATCTGGGTCGCGCGCTGATCTACAAATGGCGTCCGAGTGTCGGCCATAAACCCAGTGGAAGCGCGCCGTCGCACGTCGATTGGAACGTGTGGCAAGGGCCGGCCGAGGAGCGCGAGTACTCGACACGCTACGTCCATTACAACTGGCACTGGCATTGGGACTACGGCAACGGCGACATCGGCAACCAGGGCATCCACGAGACGGATCTGATGTTGTGGGGCCTGGGCGTCGGACTTCCCGATGAAGCGATGGCGATGGGCGGCAAGTTCTTGTGGGACGACGACAAGGAAACGCCCGAGACGATGACCGCGCTGCTCAAGTGGAAGAAGGAAAACATCATGGGCGAGATCGCTGTCCGCCCGTGGAGCAGCAACTACGAGGACGGTGTTCGCGTCGGCAACATCTTCTACGGCTCAAAGGGCTTCATGCTGATGAAGACGTACAACAGCTATGAAGTCTACTTCGGGCAGAAACGTGAGCCGGGTCCGAAGGCCGACCTGGGCGGCGACCACTTCGCGAACTTCATCAAGGCGGTTCGTAGCCGCAAGACATCGGACCAGCACGGTCCGGTCGAGACGGCTCACGCGTCGTCGAGCGTGGCGCACATTGCGAACATTGCGTTGCAAACGGGGCGTAAGTTGGACTTCGATCGCAAGACTGAGCGCTTCATCAACGACGACGACGCGAACGGTTACCTGAGGCGGAAGGCTTACCGCAAGGGATTCGAGGTGCCTGAAAAGGTTTAGCTTTGATCCAAGAATTCATTTGAGACCCCGGCCGTCAAGCGGTCGGGGTCTTGTTGTATCCAGGATCAAGCTAGTTGCTCTGGGCGGACTCGTCCACAATCACCAACGTCTGGGTCGAGCCCAACGAAAACCCTTCCTCGACCCGGCCTGTGACCTCCACCTGAGCGCCGACGTTGGGCATGGCTCTCTGCGTGACAACGGTGATTTCGGCCGCGTCGTCTTTGATCGTATACGTCTTCCACAGAATGAGCGAAAGCCGCGACACCACTTCTCCCTTCACTGTCACATTCTTGCCTTCGTACGCGGGCGGGTCGCCTTGGATTTCGCCGATGGTCGTCTCGGAAACAACCGCCGCGCAGGCCGCAAGCAGCAGAAGCAGCACGAGGGCCCCGCTGAGATGCATCGTTGGTTGGCGGTCCGCGGTGGCGGGTTTTCGTGGGTGAGACATGTTATCTCCAGTTCTTAGTCCAATCATGCGTTTCGTACTGGCTGCGGATGCGCCATTCTCGCAGGACATCCAGGAGCTCCCGCTTCTTCTCCCGCGAACTGGGGTCGTCCCATAGATTGTGAATCTCGCCGGTATCCTTATTCAAGTCGAACAACTGCCCGTGGGGTTCGTCGAGGAAGTGTACAAGCTTCCAATCGCGGCCGCGGACCATCGTTTCGAAGTCGGTTTCGGTGAGGTTCGTGTCACGGGCCTGCTCGGTGAACACGTAGTCGCGGCCCTGCCAGGGTTCACCCTTCATGGCGGGCAACAGCGACTCCGCTTCGAGAGTTTCCGGCTTTTCCGCCCCAGCCATCTCGAGAATAGCGGGGCCGATGTCCATCAGTTGACAGAGACCATCGACAGTTCGACCGCCGTCGAATCGTCCCGGTGACCAGACGATCAGCGGAACCCTGGTAACGATGTCGTACATCGTCCACTTCTGGCTGTGGCCGTGGTCGGTGAGCGCGTCGCCATGGTCAGAGGCGAAGATCACAACCGAGTCTTCCAAGTAACCCTGCTCTTCGAGGATCTTGAGGATCTGCCCGACCTTCTCGTCGATCATCGTGACGTTCGCAAGGTAGTAGGCGCGCTGGCGGTGGCGTTGCTCGGGCGTTGGGTTGTGTTGGTGGACGACGGCATCGTGGTCGAACTCGGTGTTGTGCTGGATCATGGCCCGGTACGCGGGCGGCTGGCCGTCGAGTTCGGCTTGTGTGACCTCCATCAGCGGCAGGTCTTTGTTGAGATATGGTTCGGCGTAGCGCAGCGTCGGATCGTACGGCGGGTGCGGCCCGGGGAAGCCGATCTGCAAAAACAAAGGCTCGGTCTTGGGATACGTTTCGAGCCAGCGGCACGCCATATCCCCAACAAACATGTCGGAGTGCATCTCTTCGGGCAGTTCCCACTCGAAGGCGCCGAGCCGCTCGCCGTAGTCAGGCATATCACGGTATTGCAGGCGGCCCGGCTTCTTCAGGCCGCGTGCCCAGAGGGCTTTGTCCCATTCATCGAAGTAGTAACGTCCTTCGAGGTAGCGGTCCTTGTTTTCGACGACGTAACGCTGGTCAAACCCGAGCGGTGTCTCATAGGGAAAGGTGTGCATCTTCCCGATGTTGACCGTTCGATAGCCGGCGGCTTGCAGATTCTCGACCCAAGAATGGCTCCAACGGTCGGCATTCTTCAGCACCCCGCTCGTGTGCGGATAGAGCCCCGTAAACAAGCTGGCGCGGCACGGCGCGCACGAGGCCGCCGTCACAAAACAGTTTGTAAACGAGACACCTTCGCGAACGAGGCGGTCGAGGTTCGGCGTATCCATGTACGGGAAGCCGAGCGCGCCGATGGTATCGAAGCGTTGCTGGTCAGTAATGATGAAGATGATGTTCGGTCGCCGTTGGGCCAATGCGAGGTACTCCTCAACCTACGGGGTCTTGTATCGTAGCGATTCTTTACGAGCGTTCGCTGGATCCAATCTGTCGCTGAGCAGACGGTCCGTCAATCCGTTCGCGGCGTTAGCCACATCTGTCCGAAACGTAGGGGCACCGCATGCCGTGCCCGCGGCCTCGCACGGACCCGGGGGTTGGACACCGAACGGAAACCGTGTCAGGCTTGGATGCCTAACACCGAGACAACCTGAGCCAACCCGCTACTTTTGCTCGTTGGAGGACGATGATGAGCTTGCCCGTCGTGATGAAGCCGGTGCCGCCTGTGACATTCTGCGCGGCACCACTTTCAACTTGAACGGCTTAGCGGCATAAGTCGGACGAATCGGCGACCGCGTTTCCACCGTCCCGCTCACGGCGACGAGCCGCTCGGTCGGCTTCACATCGGGCAGGGCTTCCAGAACGAACTCACGTCGCGTCGAGTCCTCGGTGATCAGAACGCCGTTAAGTCCGACGTCCGTTACCCGCACGCCGAACGGCAGGTTCATGATCGTGATGGGGACACGTCCCTCAAAGCCGTTGCGGCGCGTGATGCGAACCGCAACGGTGGTCTTCGATCCCGCTTCGAGCTTAACTTCGGCGGACTCAACCTCGACATCCAAATCGGCGGGCTGGGTGAGAGCAATGTAGCGCAGCTTGTCATCCGCATTGGCGACGCGCTCGACGCTTTCACCTTGAAGCCTGCCGCGGCCTACGACATGAAGCGGGACGGCTTGTTCCAGACTCACGTCCGCGTCGGCGAAAAGAGTAAGGACGGTGGAGCTTTCGCCGGGCACGATGGTCTCGCTGGTAGCGGTGATACCCGGCGGCAGGTCAAGCGCCTCTACTTCAATCGGACCGTCGAAGCCGTCATACCGCAGCGCGGTAACCGTAATCGTCGTGCCGCCGCCTCGCGGGAGATTGGGGTTCGCGGGATTCACGCTCAGTTGGAAGTCCGGCGCTGCTTCTCGCAAAGTCAGGCGGTAGGCGTAGTCCTCACCCTGCTCGCCCCGCAGATCCCGCAAGCGGACGTAGTAGTCGCCGTCGGCCGGTGCAGTGAAACTCAGCAGCGAATCTTTGCCATAGCCGGGGCCACCGTCATCATTGCGATAGTAGAAAGTCGTTTGCGGCAATCCGTTCGACTGCAACTCCGCGTCCGGTGCATGCAGACTCACTTTGTAAACGGCTGTCGCCAGGGCGCGTGCTTCCGGAGTGGTGTTGAAATAACCGATGCGCTGTCCGCCGAGGCTCGTGAAAACGGTACCGTCGTCCGGTCCGCGGGGCAGGGCGCTGATGCGCAGAATTTCGTTGCCGATCATTATGTGGTCGCCAACGCGGAACCCTTTTTCTTCCGGCGAGCTGATGCGTAGGGCGCTCTGGTTCGAACCGTGATCTCGCAGCTCGATGTCAGTTTTGAGCTCGGCGCGAGCTTTAATTTGAGGAACAAGGTTGCCCTCTCTGTCGAGAACTTCGAGAACTGAATCGAGCGGCGAGCCCAGCCGTCGTGCTTCGACTTCGATGATGTAGCCCGTTCCCTTCTTTGCGGCGAACCGGAAGTAGTCTTCGTCGGGCGCACGGTCTTTCGAGAATCCGCTCACGCGGCCGTTCACAGTGACGGGTGTGTTCAGAGTCATCGCCGAAGCCACGTCCGCGCCTCCGTCTTCCTCCGAGACTTCAGGGTGCTTACCGACCGCGATCTTCAGCTCGTTGTGCGGGTAGCCAAGATCGAGGTCCGGGCGCACATCCTGCCGCGCCATCGACTGATAGCCGGACTCGCCGGCGATGGTCAGTGTTCGCTTGTCACCGAGATTGTGACCGCGCAGACTCACCTCGGTCGGCTTGCCTTCGGGAACGCCCAGCGGCTGAACACCCGTCAGATAGGGATAGGCGCCGATCTTGAGGCGGTAAAAGTGGCCTCGGCTGCCGCCGCGTTCAACGTCGGAGATAGCGACGAAGTACTTGCCGTTGGACGGAATCCGATAAGCCAGCACGGGCTCACGTTCACCGTCGGTGACCGAACGCGCTGCTACCGTCGTTCCCTCACCATCGAGCAGTGCGAGCTTCCACCGTAGCTTGGATCCCAGTTCCGCCGTCGTCATGTGAAGGACGATCTCCTCGCCCGCTAAAGCCTCGAACGGCAGGTGGTCGATGTCGCCGGGTTGCCGCAACGTGCCGGTAATGATGGCGGGCGGGAAGACATAGGCATCCTGGAGCAACGCGTCCTGGAGTGTGTCGTTGGGCTCGATCTCAGGACGCGCGCCGTAGAACGGTTCGACGCTGATCTTGCCGGTATTGGTCGTGCCGTCCTTGGTCACCAAGCGGTATGAATAGACGCCAAGTTTGGCTTCGGGATCGACCTCCACTGCGATCGCCACCTGGTTGAGCGGCGGCGGATCACCGCGCTGCACCGTGCTGATACCGCCGTTCGAGCCGATGAACGTTCCGACAAATTCGCCCAGCGTATTGACATGCAGGATCTTTCCCTGGATGGCAGGGTCTTCGAAGAGAATCTGGCTCGCGCCGACGAGATTGATGCCTTCGATCTTGAGTTCCGTCGTCAGCCCCCGCGAGACCGCGAGCGGCGACGTTTTCTGAACAGTAGGCGGGTTGGTGCGCTTGTCGCCGGGGAGGATTGCCGGCATCGCCAGCAACAGAGCTAAGGTCCAGAATCGTTTCATAAATCCTCCCACTGGCCGCATCAACGGCCCGCCAGATTCGGCGTGGCTGCGGCGCGCTGCCATCCCGATGTTGGTTGCAAAGAAACTGCATCGTAACTCGTCAGCGATCCGTCGTAGCGGCCTACGACGAAACTCTTGCCGTCGGGGTGATACGCCAATGCCTGCGCCCAATCGGATTGATCGGACAGCACGGCCTTCTCCGCCAGTGTTTCGGCGTCCCAAATCTTGAGCGAGCGGTCGGACGACGTCGAGACAATCGTCCTTCCGTCGGGCGAGTAGGCAATCTTGAGGATCGCGCCTTCGTGGCCGGTCATGGCCTTCACTAAATCAGCGGCACTATTCTCGTCGTTCGCGATGCGCCAGACGCGGATGGTCTTGTCAGCCCCGGCGGCGGCGAAGGTTCTCCCGTCGGGATGGAATATTACGCTTAGGACTCCCGCCAGCGGCTCACTCAACGTGAGGCTCGGCTTGCCCGTTGCGAGGTTCCACAGTTTCACTGAGCGGTCCGCGCCGCCGGATACCAGTTGCCCGGCGATGCTGCCGAACTCCACTGCGTAAACGGCATCGACGTGGTCTTTCAAAGTGCGGACGTGATCGCCCGTCTCGGCGCTCCACAGTTCAATCATGCGATCGTAGCTCGCTGTGACGATCTGCTTGCCGTCGGGCGAGAAGTCGACGGAATAGATGCAGTCTCTATGGCCTTTGATCGTGTGGCGAAGTTCCCCGGTTGCAACGTCCCAGACTTTCACTTCACCGAACTGCGAGGGTGCGCCGCCCGCGGCGGCCAGCAACCTCCCGTCGGGCGAGAAGGCCAGCGCGCGTACCAAGTCGGCGTGCCCCGTAAGGGTTCTTACGAGACGCTTGTCCTTGCTGCCGAAAACATGGACCTGCTGGTAATCGCCAACGGCGAGCCAGGCGCCGTCCGGAGAGAAAGCCAAGGCGCTGACCGGCGTGGCCGTTGCGTTGCCGCGAGGTGCGATGTCCGGCAACGACGGCGTCGCGGAGGTGACTGCCTCGCCCTTGGCCCCGGCGTCGATCCAAGCCCGGATGGTAGCGATGTTCTTCGCGGGCAGGTCGCCTCCTCCGAAAGGCATCTTCGGTTGGGCGCGCCCCTCAAGCATACGAACCAGCAAGCTCGATTCCGCGTCGCCCGTGACAAGAGCCGGACCGGTCTTTCCGCCCTTCATCAGCCCGTCGTAATCCTCCACCACGAGCTGCCCCATTTTCGTCTGCGCGCTATGGCAAGCCAGGCAGTTGTCGCGGAAGATGGGGAATACATCCGTCCGGAAAGAAGGGCCCGCGGCGGACAGGGCCGCTGTCAAAACAAAGGCGATGAGCCAACGAGTCATCGAGACATTTACAGTCGCCCGGCGGGGTCTAATGATTAAACAAAAACTCCTTGCCGGTCAGCATCGCCCACATCAGGTCTTCCAGCGGCTTCCTCCGCGGGTCGCGTTCCAGAGGGTCGGCCGCCGTTTCCTTTTCGGCTTCGTCGAGCGCGGCGATGAGCGCCTGGCGCTCCGCGGCCGTCGGATAGCGGCTCAGAGCCGACAAGTACAAATGATCGAGAATCTTCGGATTTGATAACCCGAGCTTCAAGAACATCTCGATCGCACCCTCTTCATCGCGGAGCATGTTGTTGAGTGTGTCACCGTTGATCACGTGTAACGCCTGCTTGATCGTGGGCGCGTGTTCGCGCTCGGCGGCGTCAACGTTGATGCGCGGCGGGCGGCCGAAGACGGTCAGGAAGTATGAGCTCACCTGCGTATCGGGAAGCTGAAGCGCCCGCGTTCCCTCGGGGTAGCCGCTGAAGCGTGTCGGCACTCGCGTTACTTCACTGACGGCGTCTAGCACGACCTCCGCCGGCAGCCGCCGGACGATGTAATGCGAGTAGTAGACCTCGTCATCCGCGTTCGTCTTGTTCTTCCGCGATGAGCGCTGGTAGGTGGCCGAAAGCATAATGCGCCGGATCAAATGCTTCACGTCGAACCTATGTTCGATGAAATCGTTGGTCAGCGCGGTCAACAGCTTTTCGTTGCTCGCCGGATTGCTGGCGCGCATATCGTCGACCGGATGTACGATGCCGCGTCCCATGAAGTTCGCCCAGATCTTGTTGACGACGGCGCGCGCGAAGTAGGGGTTGTCAGCCGAGGTGAGCCAGTCGGCCAAATGTTGCCGCCGATCGGCCGCCCCTTCGAGTGCAAGCTCTTCGCCGTCAAGCGGGCGCGGCGGTAACGGCTTACCTAACTTAGGGTGATTGATGTCGCCCGCCGGGCTCCGGTACACCACTACATCGCCGTCGCCCGTCCCGCCCTTCTGAGCGACGCGTGAAACGAGATTGGCGAACTGGTAGTAATCCTTCTGCGTCCATTTTTCAAGCGGGTGGTTGTGGCAGCGGGCGCAGGTGATCCGCAATCCCATGAAGGCTTGCGTAACGTTTTCGGCCAGCTCAATCGTGTTGCGGTGAAGCTGGTAGTAGTTGAGTTCGCCTTTGATACGGCTATTGCCGGTCGAGGTGAGTATCTGACGAACGAACTGGTCCCAAGGGGTGTTCTTCTCGACGTTTTCTCGAACCCACCGATAGTACGACCACATCGCGCTCGAGCCCAGGTCTCGGCTTGAAACGAGCAGCAAGTCCGACCACTTGTACGCCCAGTAGTCAACGAACTCTTGTCGTTCGAAGATCGACTCGACCAGCCGCTCGCGCTTATCGGGCGAAGGGTCGGCCGCAAACCGCTCGACTTCAGCCGGACTCGGCAGGGCGCCCATCGTGTCGAGGTATGCCCGCCGCAGGAAAGTGTTGTCATCGGTATTCCCGGAAGGCGCGATGTGAAGTGCCTCGAGCTTTTCGAGAACCAGATCATCGATATAGCTATTTCGCGTTGCGTCGGTGTAGATCTTATGATCGATCTCGTGCGTGAACGGAACGCCCACCCGCGCAAACTTAACCTTGCTCGAATACCAAACGGTGATCGCCGCTTCGCCGGGCCCTTGCATCTTGACGCGCCCCATGTCATCGACCGTGGCGACGCCCGAGTTCGTGCTGGAAAACTTGGCCCAGCGGGTAATGTCGCGGCTCGTTCCGTCAGAGTAGTTGGCCTGGACGATCACCTGCTGATCGGCCTCGGGCGTGAGCCAAGTCTCCTCGGGAAAAACGGAGAGACTTTCGATTTGCGCTTCGCTGCTGTCGGGAGCCGGTGCGCCGTTCGCGATCCATTCGGCGATGATTCGGAAGTCGGGGGAATCAACCGCGAAGCGCCGGCCGCCGTTGTGCGGAATCGTCAACGTCGGTTTGAGCAGCAGTAGGCTTTTCGAGGGATCCCAGCGCGCGACGCGTCGTCCGCCGGCTTCGCGAGTGAGAACGAGATGATCGAATTCCGAGTCGTATCCGCGCAAGCTCAGCTTGAAACCGTTCTTGCCCGATTCCGATCCGTGACAGGCGCCGGAATTGCAACCGGCTTTTGTCAGGACGGGTTGGACGTCGTTCAGAAAACTCGGGACGAGCGGCTGAGCGAAGTGACGAACGGTGACCTGGATCGTGGCACTAATACCCTCGACCTCGGCGGTCAGCTTGGTCGAACCGTCAGCGAGCGGAAGCAAGACGCCGCCTTCGGTTTTGATGATCTTGGGGTTGGCGGGCTGGAAGGTCGCTCTGGATGTCAGGTCTTGCTCACGTCCTTCAGCGAGGTGCGCTTGGACGATCAGTTGATGGCTCGACTGAGGTCCGGTGAGGACGATATCGCCCGGCAGAATCTCGATTGACGCGGGAGTCTCCGCGAAGCTGGGCGCCGCAAGAAGAAGAGCCGCTGCGAATATTCGTTTGATCATCCGGTCCCTGCCCGAAAAACCCACTCGGGGTGACTGCCGCGCCGCTCTACGAGGCGGCTCTTAGCTAAACAACTCCATGATCGGCTCGACGCCATGATCAACGACACGGATCGGACGGTTCTGCGGTCCGGGAAGTTCGGTCTCAAGGTCGATGCCGAGACTATGGTAGACCGTCGCCGCTACTTCGGCCGGTGTCGTAGGCCGGCTCTTCGGAGCGCCGCCGATGTCGTCGGACTCGCCCACGACCCGGCCACCCTGAATCCCGCCGCCCGCCATTACCACCGACCAGCAAGCGGGCCAATGATCACGTCCGCCGGCCGGGTTGATCTTCGGCGTACGGCCGAACTCGCCCGTCGCGATGATCATCGTGTTGTCGAGCATGCCAGTCTGAGAAAGATCTTCGACGAGCGAGGTGAAGCCGTTGTCGAACATGGGTCCGACGAGGTTGCTGTAGCAATCGATCGGGCTGAACGGGCTTGAGCCGTGAATGTCCCACGTGATTTCGTCGAACACTGTTTCGAACATATTGACGGTCACGAAGCGCGTGCCGGCTTCGATCAATCGCCGCGCCATCAGGCAGCTTTGCCCAAAGCGGTTCTGGCCGTAGCGCTTTCGGGTATCGTCGGATTCGTGTGTGAGGTCGAAGGCGGCACGCGCCTTCTCCGACGACATCAATGTGTAGGCCTGATGGAAGGTTGTATCGAGCAGCTTGGCGTCGGGAACTTCCTCAAAGTGCTTCACCGCGTCATCGATCATGTCGCGCCACTTGCGCCTGCGGTCGACGCGCATCGACGAGATATAGTCGGGCGGCAGCATGTCCGGCACTTCAAAGTTCGGCTCCGACGGATCAGCGTTGAGCACGAACGGGTCATGCGCTTTGCCGAGGAATCCGGCGTCCTGGCCGTGCGGCATATTCCCGCCGGTATTACCGATGGGGCGGGGAAGCAGCACATGCGGCGGCACATCACCTTTGGGGCCCCGCAGCTTACCGAGCACCGAACCCACGTGCGGATAGTTGAGCCCGCCCTGGAAGAGCCGGCCTGTCTGCATCATCTGATGCCCCGTGTCGTGAACCGCGGCCGCCGTGTGATAGAGCGTCCGTACGAGCGACCACTTATCGGCATGGCGCGCCATGCGCGGGAAGATCTCCGAGATCTCTATGCCCGGCACGTTCGTCTTGAGCGGCTTGTAGGGGCCGCGGATCTCAGACGGGGCGTCCGGCTTCATGTCGAACGTGTCGAGCTGGCTGGGTCCGCCGACGAGGAACAACATGATGACGTTCATGTCGCTCTTGTCCTTGTGGACGCCGCCCTGCGCCTTCAGCGCCAGGAAGTCCGTCAGCCCAAGTCCTAACGCTCCGGCGGAACCGGCGTGCAGGAAGTCGCGGCGGCGCATCCCATCACAGAAGCTGACAGATTTTTGGTGATCGAGTCGGAACACGGCTAGGCCTCCCGGCGTGAACTAGATACACTTCCCCTTTATAACTACTGTGCCCCATTGTACTCTCGCTGCGGGAGCCTCGCAATCGGGGGGCGTGGATCAGTTTGAAATTCCGATCCTGGTCAGCTTGCGGCTGGGCGGCCGCCCAGCGTTTGAGCCACTTCTATCAATCCTCCGGATCTTTCCTGTCTCTTGTTCGATCGTTACCTCAAACCGAAACAATACACGTTGGAATCATAATCCACCGTATAGATCCGGCTGCCTGCAATCGCCAACCCGCTAAAATGCGCGAAGGTGCTCATGGCGTCGCCGCTGTTGTAGAGGGGCTTTCCGGTACGGGCATCAAGCGCGTGCAGCACCGCGTTGTTCGTTTGGGTCAGACGCGCTCCGGCGGTCTTCGTCCGTGACTGACCGCTCTGGTCGGGATTCTCGCCTGTCTCCAGAACAAACACCACTCCATTGGCGATGGCAACCGGATCGGGCACCCGGTAGTTTTCCGAGACCCAGCCAGCTTTCGCGACGGGCTTTCCGGTTGCGCCATCAGCAACGATCTTAAACGCCATCACGCTGCCGTCGGTGACCTCGCCGTGCGTGATGGGGAATTTCGGCGCCGCCTTCGACACCGGACCGTACACAGGGACGTAGATCCACCTTTCGCCGTCGTCGGCGCGCCAAGTCGAGATCCCGCCCCAAATGCCACGCGAGGTAGACGCTTTTTCGTCGTTGCCGAGCCGAATACCGTCCATCAAAGGCGTCTGATGGTCTCTGCCGCCCAACGAAGAGGCGTCGTGTAAATACAGGACACCCTCCTTCGCGCCGCTGGCGAGCACGTTGTAGTCTCGCCAACCGAACCAGACCGGGCTTGCCCCGCCGTAGTCGAGATCCTCGCGCCAAAGCTCGAACCAATTGTCGGGCACGAAGTAGTCAACCAGATCAAGCGTGTCGAGCGAAGCCGCGACGACGGCGTTTGAATAGTCTCCCGCCGCTGGGTCGAAGGGCCCGTCGGCCGTCGAGCCGTAGACGCGGCCGTCTTCGCCGATGACAAGACCGCCGCGTCCCCAGATGCCGCCGGTGGTGGTATTGCCGAGCAGAAGCTGGTGCACGACGGGATGATGGCGGTCGCTGATGTCCATCGCGTAGATGCCCGACAACGCGCCGCCGCAGCCTTGTGCGAGCGTTGTGTAGATGGTGTCTCCGACGAGGTTGAGACTCCAGCCTTTCGAGTAGGCCGCAACGAACTGGACGGGCCCGAAACGGACCTCGCCGCTGCCCATGTCGAGTCCGTAGAGCGCGCCGTCGATGGCGATGGTGTAGAGGATGTTCGTGCGGCGGTCGAACGTCGGTGTGGCGTTGACGGTGTTGGGGCAGTAGACGCTGCCTTGCAGACCGAGTTCGCTGGGGTTGCCGTAGGTGCGGGGCTTCCACTGCCAGAGGAGTGCGCCGGTCTTTGAATTGATGGCGAAAACGCCGCCCTCGGTTCCGGCCGTGTAGGCGACATCGGTTACGCCGTTGGCGGTCGGCACATCGAGCGCCACGATGGGCGCGGTAAGCGAAAAGAGCAGTCGGCCTTTGTTGTCAACGTTGGTCTTCCACTTCAACTCGAGCTTCGAGACGCTTTCCGGACTGAGCGAGCGTTCGCCCGAGGCCCAACCGCTGCGTTGCGGGTCATGGCCGAAGGTCGGCCAGTCATCTTCACTTTGGGCCGATGCCCCGGCGACGCAAATACAAGAGAGAAGGATGAGGCCGGCTAGTCGTCGCAGTGGATGCCTATTTGTTTTGGTCAAGAGGTCGCTCACAGGTGTGTTCAATTTCTGCTCGTTCAAGCCGGCCGCCCTAAGCTTCGGATGACGGGTCGACGTCGGGTTGCGGCAGTGAACCGTCTGGGGGCGGGGCGCCGTGATCTGAAAACGATCTTTCCGCTCCGGGATCAATCCTTGATCGCCGCGCGGGGCGTGCCGTCGAGCGCTGTCCAGATGCGGTCACCCCGGGGAGGACCTCATGGCGGTTCCACTCCTCCGGCTCCACAGCCTCGGCGCCACGGTCATTCCAACCCAGCTTACCGCGACCGTGCTCTTCGCAAAACTTGCCTCATAGATTGCCGAATGCCGATGAATAGCCCAGGTACCGGCACGGGAGTTCTATGACCGGGAACACAACTATGTGCCGCCAGACCAAGCAGGCGCCACGATCCGCGGCGCCATCAACTTCCTCACCTACCACGAGGCCTACCACATCGGGCAACGGGCCTATATCTGTAAGTGGTTGGACAAAAAGCAGTTAGTCGGACAGATGCGATACTTCCCGCCGCAAGGTCATAGGCCACCGTTACACCGCGCCCAGTACTTTCGTTTCATCGGCGTCGGGCTAGGATATTAGGCGATTCGGTACCCACGCTCCATGGCGGTCTTCCCCGGCGATGGGCCCGTGCGAGGATATTCCCATAGACTTCCGGAGACTCTCTTATGTCCCTGCCAACTCGCTGTCAAGAGCGCCTGCAAAAGAGTGTTGACGTGCTAACGTTGATCGCCAACTGTCGGCGGGCGACTGGAGATCCACGGCTTGGCGTCGCTATCGAACGCCTGATCGTCGATCGTGAGCTGCACGAAATCGAACAACAGTGGGCCGCGGAGACCTCGTCCGGGGCGGCGGATACAAGTCTCGAAGTCGTCATCCCGGTACGGAGGATCGTAGATCCTTAGCGAATCGCATGTCGATCCCCATCCCTTCCCCTCGGCCGGAGCAACCACGGACCGACGACCAGACGCTTCTGTCAACGAGCGTCTTCGCTCTCCACCTGGTCGGTAGCGGCCTTGCTTGTTACAGCTTGGGTAGCTACGCCGTAGAGCTCGTCGAAGCAGCCGGGCTTGACGGGATTGTCGTCTATATCCTGCTGTTTCTCGGCGGCTTGGTGGGCCTCTTCGCTGCTCTTTCCCCGCTCACGAAACCGGCCCTCGTCGAGATACCTTCCACGCCGATCGACGGCTAGCTCCCAATACTCTTCACTTTTTGGGTATCCATATAAGAAGTGCGGGCAGCTCCTAGCCCTCATGTGACAGGCCGACGCAACGGCCACGCCACCCGGCTCGCCCCATCTAATGTAATCACCCGATTGGTTCCAACCAGGGCCCGGCCTTACGCTGGGTCCATGGTAGAGCGGGTCCTCAACCTTTGGGATTATCCAACCGACGAACCTCTTTCGGTCGCGATCGAAGAAGAGCCGGTCGCCGTCGAGTCCGTCGAACGCCGGAGCCAGGAGCGCTGGCAGGCGCTCGGCGACGTCGAGCTGCGCTGGCGCGATGACGAGGGCAATCAGCATACCGCTCAGGCCTCCTTGATCGAACGTTCAGTCGACGGACTGCGCATCGTCGCACCCCGAGAATTTACGGTCGGAGACGAAATCCGCGTTTCCCTACCCAAAGACGGCGAGGACATCAAGGCGAACGTACGCCACCAAGAAGACTCGGACTCCGGGTGGAACATTGGACTCCGTCTCATTCGCAACGACCGCCGCCGCTTCCCGCGCCTTCCTGCCCAAGGTGGCGCCATCATGCGTTGGATCGGCTCGAACCAGCGGTCTCGCGAAGCCCTCGTTGAAGTGAAGAACATTGCCGCCGACGGTATGCAGGTGAAAGTCCCCGAGCCCGTCGCGGCCGGGACAACCGTTAAAGTGTCCGGCAAAACTATGCAGTGCGTCGGCGTCATCTGGTACTGCAAAGCCGAAGGCGACAGCTATCTCGCCGGCATCCAGATGAGCCGCGACCCCTACCTGAGCGATAGCCGTGACTTCCACGAATTCGACGACTAGCCCGGCGCCCCTAAGTCACCCCATCCACTCCCGGGCTCCCAATTCCATCGCAAGCTCGTCACCCTGCCGCTCCCCCCAAGCTCTAAGCTGACCGGCAAGATCCACAACCGTCTCGCGATGCGCAACGGAACCATAAAGGTCGTTCCGCTCATCCGGGTCCGCCTGCATGTCATACAGCGAGCCTCGACTTCCCGATGACTCCGCTTTGAAACGCCGCAAGATCAGCTTCCACCGCTCCGTCCGAATCGCGCGGTCCTCGAAGTAAGCCCCGCCATAAAGCCGCTGGCAGTGATTCATCATCACCAGTGGCCCGCGCCATTCATCGCGTCCGGCGCGCAGGAACGGCAGCAGGCTGCGCTCCTCCAACGGCATGTACTGCCCCTGAAGACGCCCCACCGCGCCCGCCGCGTCCATGATCGTCGGAGCCAGATCCACCACGCTTACCCCCGACTGCCACGCCGCCCCCTTCGGCAGTCCGTCCGGCCAGTGCATCACAAGCGGTATTCGCGACACCTCGTCATACGGACTCGAATACCCATGTACCCCCGTGCCGGGTCGCTCGCCCGTCGTCATCCCGTGTTCAGTCGTAACAATAATCAACGTGTTATCGAGAATCTTCCGCTTCCGCAACGTATCCACCAACCGCCCCACGTTCCAATCAAGGCTCGTCACCGACTCGTAGTAGCCCTTCGGCTCCAAGTTCGTCCCCTGGTAGTGCTCGTAATACTGTTTCGGCGGATCCCAAGGCGGGTGCGGCGGATAGAACGACTGATACAGGAAGAAAGGCCGTTCCGCATTCGCATCAATGAACTCGATCCCCCGATCGGTCAGCATATCCGGCCGATATACCGACTCATGCGGCTTACCGATCCAGTGGAACATCTGCGAATTGAACGTCCGCCATGTATCAAAGAAGCCCGGGTTCGAAGGCCCCAGATGCCACTTACCGATGTGCGCCGTCTGATAGCCGGCGTTATGCAGAACATACGGGAAGTTATCCCACAGATGGAACCGCTCGTCATGAAACGGATCAGGATTCCGTCCGTGATAGGAATTCTGCCCCCGCCCATGTGTCGGATGACAGTTTTTCCGCATCCCGTGCTCATGCGGATACATCCCCGTGATGATCGATGCCCGGCAAGGCCCACACAAACCCGCCGGCGCATAGTAACTATCGAACCGAACGCCATCGCGAGCCAGCGCATCAATATTCGGCGTATGAACCGGCTTTAGACCGTAAGCGCCAAACGCATCCCGGCGGCACTTATCAAACAAAATGAAAAGCACATTAGGCGGACGCCCAGCCGGCCGACCCGCCGCAGCCGCCCCACCACTCCCCGACAAAACCGAAGCCCCCGCCATCCCCCCCAAAAACGAACGCCGCTCCATCACACCCTCCTCGGCATGCGCAGGCAGACCGATCCCCGCAGCCGCTGAATTGTATCACCGAACAGAACCGGCCCGCATCGCGGTCCAGCCAAGGCGCTTAGACCGGTTCTTCCGGGGGTCGCCCGCCCACCGCGGGAGGACTTCGTTCCTGGGCACGGTCGAATTCTAGGTGTAACTCAGGTCGAGAGTAGGACGGTGCCACTCCAATCGCGCTACGATAGCATCGGCTCGCGCCACCAGAGCAACCAGGACAGAGGCCATGCACACACAAACCCACCCACGATCCACCCTTCCAAGTCCAAGCCACTACAGCCGCCGCGAATGGCTAACCGCGCTGGGAGCAGGCTCTCTACTTGCTACCAGCACCGCCGCCGCCACTCGGCTTGGGAAACCCATGCGCGGTGCATTCATGATTCTTGCCACGCCCTATACGAGTGAGAAGGCGATCGACTATGAAGATCTCGCCGCTGAAGTGAAGTTCCTCGACCGCTGCGGCGTACAGGGCATGGTCTGGCCGCAGCACGCCAGCGACCTCAAGTTTCTGACCTACGAAGAGCGTATGCGCGGCATGGAGGTTCTTGCGGAAGCCGCGAAGGGAACGAAACCGGCCCTCGTACTGGGCGTACAGGCGGAGAATACCAAGAAGATGCTCGAATACGCACGCCGAGCCGAGGAACTGGCGCCGGACGCCCTGATGGCCATTCCCCCCACGGAGGCGAAGTCGCTCGACGACTACCGCAAATACTACTCCGCCCTTTGCCGCGCCACTCAACGGCCTGTTTTCTGCCAGACAGCCGGAGGCGCGGCCGAGGTCGAGCCTACGGTGGAGTTTCTCGTTGAAATGGGCCGCAAGTTCGACAATTTCGGTTACCTCAAAGAGGAATACAAAGATGCGATTCCCCGTATGAAAGAGCTACGCAAGTATCGGCCGGGCCCTATCAAGAGTATTCTCGGTGCGAAACGCGCGTTGGGCTGGACCTACGAAATGCGTCTCGGCATGGACGGGACGCTAACGGGTGGTCCCATGTACGCCGATGTCTACGCCCACATTTGGGAATTGCATGTCGCCGGACACCATGACGAGGTTCGCGACGTCTTCGCCAAGCTTCTTGTCATGACCAATCTCGAACGGCACATTCCCGGTCTCAAGTACTACATGATGAAGCGGCGTGGCGTCTTCAAGACGACCGTGTCCCGCCGTGGCGACTACACGTTCTCGCCGCAGGCCGTTGCTCAGATCGAGCACGACTTCGAAGCGCTCAAGCCCTACTTGAGAACCTAGCTCTTCACGGCTTCGAGAGAGAATCAAGCCGTAAAAGAGCGCGGAGTTATTGCGAGTGCTGCCGCCCAATCGACTGAGAACTGTAGAGAACATGGGGAGGGAGTTCACAGCGAGCCACCGGCGAGCGAAAGATTGATGCCCATCGCTTCAGCATGGGGTCCGAACTCCAGCCACACTCCTCCCAGCGGCTCCATCTTACCCACGGATCTGGGTCGCCCCTCTTCGCCACGGATCAATCGCCCGTTTGTGGTATAAGAGGTTGCTTCAAAACCGCGGCGAGCCAAGGCCGCGTTTCTCACGCCGCACAGAGGGACGCAGGCTGGGCAATCGCCGGCTTCCCATCAGGTCGGGCGGACATGGAATCGAACAAAAAACCCTTTTACGGGCCTTGGATCATTGCATCTTGCTTCGTCACCTTCGGGGTGTCGACGGGCTTCCCGTACTACAACATCGCCTTCTTCTTCGACTACTTCCGCGACGGCCATGGCTGGACGCAGGAATTCGTAACGATGGGTGCCCCGCTTGCCGTATTGCTCACGATCTGGGCCGGCCCCACGATTGTCCCTCGCGTAAGCCCGAGGCTGCTGATCCTCATCGGGACGGCCATGACCTTCGGGGCCTTTCAATGGTTCGGGCGTCTGAGCGGAGGCACATACGAGTATTACGGCGCATGGTGTCTCTACATGCTCGGCTACTTCCTCTCCGGGCCCATTCCGCACCAGATTATCATTTCCAATTGGTACAAGCAAAAACGTGGCTGGGCCATGGGTATCACTTACGTGGGCGTCGCCATCATCGGCGCCATGGGCAGCAAGCTGGGCCCCTATCTCGCATCCCAGATGGAGTACACAGAAGCGCTCAAGATCATGAGCTATCTGCTCCTGATCGCGTGGCCTCTGGCGCTCTTTATGATCAAAGACCGACCCGAGGACATCGGGCAACTGCCCGACGGCGCTGAGTCTACGGCTGAAGTGGCGGTCAACCAGGCGCCTGTCGAAGCGCCCCAGAGCTACGGCACTCTGATGGGCCGCTCGGCGTTCTGGTTTCTGCTGTTGGGTAGCGCTGCATCAATTGGTTCCATCGCCGCCGTCAACTTCTTGATGAAGTTCGTGTTCGAAGAGCAGGGTTTCACTGAGCAAGCGGCGCGTGATCAGGTCTGGAGCGACGCCTCGTTCTTCTATCTGCTATCGAGTATTGGAGGCAGGCTGCTGGCTGGCTATTTGGCGGACAAGCTTCCGCGCAAATACGTCATGCTCGTCACCTACGCGGTGGTGGCGCTAGCAATCCCGCTCTTGTTCCTTGTCACGCCCGAGCAGCCGAATTTTGTCTACGTGTTCGCCATCGTATTCGGGTTTGCAATGGGCGCCGACTACATGCTGATTCCGCTCATGGCCGCCGATCAATTCGGATTGTCGTCCCTCGGAAAGGCCATGTCAGCCATTCTGCCATCCGACACCATTGCGCAGTTCTGGTTCCCGCGCCTGATCGCTGAACTGCGCACACTCTGGGGCGGTTACGGCTCGGCACTGTGGGCGGTCTTCGGCATGGCGGCCATCGGGGCCTTTGCGATTGCCCTCCTCCCGAAGCACGCCGCGCCCGCCACCGCCCAAAAACGGAACCCCGAACGCAAGTGAGGGGCCCAACGGCGCGCCGTGGACTGTCCCCAGTTTTCTTCGCAACTCGAAGACCCGATCGGGTCGGGTGACGGGGATTGAGGCCCCGCCACCCTCCCACACCACCGGACATACGGTTTTCCGTATCCGGCGGTTGAACCCAGCGGCCTTACGTTCGCGCCGCAAGATCCGATGGCATCACAAACCCGTAGCGCCGCAACGTTGCATTCGATAACGCTGTCTGCAACAGTCCGTTCGCCGCTATGCGCCAAGCGCCGCGACGTGCCGGAACCAGTTTCAACAACCGTTCCCCAATGCCCAACCGACGTAAAACCCGCCGGCGTCCCGTTGCGCCATGCCAGCGCAGCCAGAAACATTTCCGTATGTGCCGCCGCACCCATCCTTCCAGTAGGAAAATCGCACGCCGTCGCTCCGCCAACCGGTAGTATCCCCACCAGCCGCGAACGTACCGCCGCCACTCGTCGCGTAACTGCCGACTCGTGACCGAGCGGTTGCCGCACCAGATCTCCCGCACCTTCCGTTTGAATCGCTCGACACTTTCCGGCGCTGCTTCCACCTGCCCCTGGCGGTTCAGACGAAACCCCAGGAACTTCCGCTCCCACGGCCTCCCCGCCCCGCTCTTGGCCTCGTTCACTTTCAGTCGCAGATGCTTTTCGATCCAAGCCGTGATCCCCGCCAGCACACGCTTCGCCGCCGCTTCACTGCCCACATAGATGTTGCAGTCATCCGCGTACCGGCAGAACCGTAGCCCACGTCTCTCCAGCTCCCGATCAAGCGCATCAAGGTAGATGTTCGCCAGCAACGGTGACAACGGCCCGCCTTGCGGCGTGCCCTCCGCGCTGCGCACCACCACCCCCTCCGTCAGCACTCCGGCCCGTAGATACCGGCCGATCAACCCCAGCACTCGCTTGTCGCGAATGACTTCCGCCACCCGCCGCATCAAAATGTCGTGATTGACCACGTCGAAGAACCGCGCGATGTCAATATCCACCACCCAGTCCTTGCCCTCGCGAACGTATCTTTGCGCCACTCGCACTGCGTCATGCGCACTCCGTCCCGGCCGGAACCCGTAGCTCGACTCGCTGAACCGCGGATCGAAGATCGGCTGCAGAACTTGCAGCAACGCTTGCTGCACCAGCCGATCTATTACCGTCGGTATCCCAAGCTGTCGCTTCCCCCCGCTCGGCTTCGGTATCTCTACCCGCCTTACGGGACTCGGCGTCCAACGCCCGGACACGAGTTTCGCTCGAATCTCCGTGCCGTGACGGCGAAAGTGAGGTTCGAGTTCTTCGGTCGTCATCTTGTCGATCCCCGCCGCGCCCCGCTTGCGTTTCACCGCCCGCAGAGCCCGTTCGAGGTTCTCCTCTCCGACCACCTGTTCCATCAGTTCTTCGTGCATTGCTTTCTTCGATGAGTCTCGCCGAACTTCGCCTCGTCGCCGCCGGAGGGAGGCCCATCCCGGTTCCACCGTTCCTGCCTGCCCCTGCTCCCCTTGCGTTCCCCCGATGGGGAAGGACCTTTCGGTCCGGGACTCCGGACTTCTTTCGGCTCGGTTCGAGTCGCTCCTCTCGCTTTGCTCCTTGGTTCTTCGGCCCTTCGCTCCGGCGCTATTACCCGCCTTCCTCGCTACTACGGCCTCTGCTGACTTCTCCTCCGCTCTCACCGAGGAGATCTCCCCAGGTAAGGTGCTGAATCTTTCCCTTCACACCGCCCGGCTCTACCGCGCACGTCTTCGGATGGACTTCGGGCTTCACGTTGGCTAGCACGCTTACCGCCCGTACACGGCCTCTCTGCCGATTCGTGTTCCTACGGTCAAAGGTTTGTTCCCCGCTTCCTTCAGCTTCACCTCGCGGCTACGCCTTGCGGTTCCCTACAGTTACCTCCATCAGTTCCCGGTCGGCTCCTTTCAGCCAACTACTGAGTCCCGCATAATATAGAGTAACCTTTTGTAATGGAGCGACGTCTTTTGGATATGGGTTTTCCAAAAGGCGTGAAGCGAGACTTTGCGGCGCTGGAGAAGCGGTGCATCGAGGCGGTGCGGCTGGTCGTGGAAAAAGGACTGAGCCAAGCTGAGGCGGCGCGTAGAGTCCAAGCCGCCCAACAAAGCGTCAGCGGCTGGGTGCAGCGTTACCGCGAAGACGGCCGAGCCGGGCTAGCCAAAGCCGGTCGCGCCGGCCGCAAGCCGTTGCTGAGCGCCGCGCAGCTCGCCGAGCTGGAAGGGCTGCTGCTCGAAGGACCCGAAGCGCACGGCTTCCCGACACCGCTGTGGAGCTGTCCGCGGGTGGCGCGGTTGATCCGCGACCGTTTCGGGGTGCGCTACCACGAAGGCCACGTCTGGAAGCTACTGCGGGCGCTGCATTGGAGCCCGCAACGGCCGGTCGGCAAGGCCCGCGAGCGCAACGAGGAAGCGATTCAGACTTGGCAGAAGAAGACTTGGCCCGCCATTAAAAAAAAGCGCAAAAGCAGGGCCGCACGATCGTCTTCATCGACGAAAGCGGACTGAGCCAGAAGCCACATCGCTGCCGTACTTGGGCGCCGCGCGGGCAGACGCCCGTACTGCAGTTCAACTTCAACTGGAAGAAGCTCTCGGCGGCGGCCGGAATCACTTTCCACAACTTCTATTTCCGTCTCTATCCCGACGCCATCCGCGGTCCCGAGGTGATCGATTTCCTCAAGGCGCTGCTGCGCCACATACAACGTCCGTTGCTGATCGTGTGGGATCGCTTGCCGGCGCATCGCAGCGCGTTGGTGCGCGAGTTCATCGCGTTGTCGCAGGGCCACATCGAGACCGAGTACTTGCCGGGCTACGCCCCGGAGCTGAATCCGGTGGAATACATCTGGGCCTACTGGAAGCAGCACGAGTTGCCCAACGTCTGCCCCAACGACTACTGGGAGCTCGACGAGCGGGCACGCACGACCTTGCGCCGCATGCGCCGCAAACGGCGCTTGATCGCCGCCTTTTGGAAGCAATCTTCTTTGTCGTTCGATTAACTGAATATTATGCGGGACTCAGTAGGTAACACACAGATGTCGGAGGGACCGTGCCATCGCAGGGAACAACCTCTTCCAGTCATCTGTAGACGCGTCCAAACACCCCAAGCGCCGCTTCCACAAACCGCCGACACACCTCCCCATCCTTCCGCCCATCCAACCCCTCAATCCCAGTATGAACATCAACCCCCGCCGGCCGCACCGCCCGAATCGCATCGCCCACATTATCCGCATTAAGCCCCCCGGCCAGAATCACCGGGCGCGGTGAAATCTCCACCAGTCGCCGGCTCACCTTCCAGTCGTGAACCTTCCCCGTCGCCCCGGTTGCGCCGGTCCGCGGGTCGAAAGTATCGGTAATGTATCCGTCGAGGTAGGACGAAGTGCTCGCGATTTCTGCTTCGAGTTCCGCCTGATTTCCGTCCCGCACCACGAGGCTCTTGATGACGGTGAATTCCGGCCGGAGAGTTCTAAGCCGGGAAAGCTCCTCCACCGAAACGTCACCGTGAAGCTGAACATAAGAAACGCCGAGTTCCTCGCACAGCGCAACCACCGCCTCGGGATCGCGAAGATACGTAATCAGAAGCGCCGTCACATCACCCGGTAGTCCGCGGATGATCCGAGCCGCGTCTTCTTCCGTCAGATCCGGTTTGTTCTTGGCAAGTCGAAACGGGAAGCCGAGGTGTGTGAAGCCGCACTCCAGCAACAAGTCGGCTTCATCTTGATCGATGACGCCCGCCACATGGATAACGTCCGTCCCAACCATCGCTCCCCATTGTGGCGGAGCCGTGCCGGGCCGCGCTGTGCGCGACCTCAGCACCACCCGTCTTACCGCAGGAGCCTAGCTAGCCGACTCGCTCTTCCTAGGACCCGGACGACGCCGTCTCGACCGCCGCCGAGGTCGTTGCGAAGCGCCGGCATCTTCCGGCCCGCGAGCGCCCTCTGACCGCCGAGGACCTCCCGTTCGGGGACGAGACCGCCCCGCCCCGCCCGAGCCTTCCGCGCGGAGCGAACTCTGCCGCCCGCCGGGCCGATCCGCCGCTCGCTTTTCGACCATGTGCTCAGCCGCGCCGCTGACCGGCCCGATCTCCGGACCGAACTGGGGAACCTCCAGCCGCGGGATCTTCGACTTCAACTTGCGCTCGATCGCGTGGACGCTCGGCAGCTCGTCAACCGCGGCAAACGTCACCGCCATGCCGCTCTTTTCCGCGCGCCCGGTCCGTCCCACGCGATGTGTATAATCGTCCGGTGTGCCCGGTACGTCGAAGTTGATCACATGCGACACATTCGCCACATCAATGCCACGCGCGGCGACATCGGTAGCCACAAGAACGTCGTATTTCCCTTCTCGAAAGCCTGTCATCGCCTTGTCGCGCTGTGACTGCGTCATGTTGCCTTCAAGCCCCACCGCTCCGTGTCCTGCCCGGCTCAATTGCAGGGCAAGACGCTTCGTCCGATGCTTGGTTCGCAAGAAGACGATCGCTGACCGAAAATCATCCTGCCCCAGTAAATGACGCAAAAGTTGCGCCTTTTGCGTCGCCCGAACAATATAGAGCGAATGCTCGATCGTCTCCGCCGGCATCGAGTGTGCCAGCTCAACCACGTGCGGGTTGTCCAAGACCTCATCCGCCAGCGACCGCACCGCCGCGGGCATCGTCGCCGAGAACATCAGGTTTTGCCGCTTCTTCGGCAGCAGCCGGAGGATGCGTTTCAGATCCGGCAAGAAACCCATATCGAACATCCGATCCGCCTCATCCAGCACCAGCGTCTCGATGTAGTCAAGATTGACGAAACCCTGTCCGTGCAGATCCAGCAACCGCCCCGGACACGCAATCAAAATATCCGGCTTGGCCTTCAAGCCGCGAATCTGCTGCGGACTCGGCACGCCGCCGTAAATCGTGATCGCTTTGATCTCAGTAAATTTGGCCAATGCGTTGACCTCGTTCAAGATCTGCATCGCCAGTTCCCGCGTGGGAACAACAATCAGCGCACGCGGGCCCGGTCTCGGCTTTGCCAGCAACCTTTCGAGAATCGGCAACGCAAATGCCGCCGTCTTGCCGGTTCCGGTCTGGGCCAAGCCCAGGACATCACGCCCGGCCAATCCTTCTGGGATCGTCTCCGCCTGAATCGGCCGAGGCTCGGTAAACCCAAGCCCCTCGATACCGCGTTGGAGACTGCTTCGCAGATTGAACTGCGAGAACCCGGCCTTGGGCCGGGAAGAAACTTCATTCATGTGGAAAATTACCTTTCGGTGGCCGCGGCGCTTTTACGCGCGCGAACACCGCTCCCGTTCAAACCCATACAACAGCAATAGGAGTGAGAAACAACCAAGACGGCGCGATCCGTTGTAAGGAGACCCTGTTGTGCGCCGGGGCCGCAAGGCTGCGGCCGGAAAGATACTATGACTTCAGTATACACCCCCGCCAATACCCGGGGCGGACCATCCCCGGCGATCCATTCTCCCCCGACCCCGTTCCACCCACCAAACCCACTTCCGCAGCCTGATCCCCGCCCTCCGCCGCGCACCTCAAACCTGTTACGCTCAAAGCAAGTACTGAAACGTAAGCCAGGTCGAGTCGACTGCAGAAGGCTGCCTCTTGAACATCCTTCCCTTTCCACTTCCCCTATCGCTAGTTTCAAGTTGTTAAGGAGGATTTTCAATGAAGCGACTTTACGTCGGCAATCTTAGCTATTCGTCTACCGAAGACGACGTCCGAGAGTCTTTTTCTCAACACGGAGAGGTTTCGTCTGTTCATTTCGTTACCGACCGCGACACGGGCCAACCCCGCGGCTTCGCCTTTGTCGAAATGGCCGATGGCGATCAGGCCGAGCAGGCGATCGCCGCTCTGAACGGCGCCGACCTGGCCGGTCGTAGCCTCGTGGTCAACGAGGCCCGCCCACGCCCCGAACGCAGTGGCGGCGGCGGTGGTGGACGCCCAGGTGGTGGTGGTGGCCGCGGGCGCGGCGGTGGTGGTGGTGGCCGTGGTCGCGGCGGCGGTGGCGACCGCTGGTAAACAATCTCTAGGGTGGGGCGCTGCCCTACCCGAACATACTTCAGGGGCGAGATAGGTCAACCCGCGTTTCTTTACGTGGCTAAGCCAATCTCGCCCCTTCTTACTTTCACGGCCGACCGTGCTCGCGCTCGCTCCGGGCGCCTCGACCCACGCCGGGTCCCCCCAGGCTAAAATCGGAAGGAGCATGGCCGCATCCCTTACGCACCACGCCCTTCGTTCCCGGCGCAACTTCGTCGAATCGCTGTGCGGCGGATTCGGGGCCATCGGCCTCGCCGGCATGCTCCGCGCTGACACCGGCGCGCCACTCGGCCCCCACTTCGCACCCAAAGCCAAGCACATCATCTTCCTGTTCATGACCGGGGGGCCATCCCACATCGACATGTTCGACCCCAAGCCGGCACTGCACAAACACGCCGGCCGGCGCCCCGACTCCGTCGACCTGCGCACCGAACGCATGACCGGCGGCCTGCTCCCGTCACCCTTCGAGTTCAAACGCCACGGCCAAAGCGGAGCCGAAATCAGCGAGCTCCTCCCGAAACTCTCCGGCATCGCCGACGAGCTGTGCATCATTCGCTCGATGTACACCTTCAACCCGACGCACACCCCGGCGCGCAATCTGATTCATTCCGGAAACATCGCCTCGACGCGCCCCTCCCTCGGCTCTTGGATCTCCTACGGCCTCGGCACCGAGAACCAGAACCTTCCCGGCTTCGTCGCCCTCAGCCCCTCGACCCGTTCGAGCCAACTCTGGCGCGCCGGCTTCCTGCCCGCCGAACACCAGGGCACGCACTTCAATCACTCCGAGACCGACCCGGAAAAAATGATTCGCTACCTGCGGAACACCAAGCTCGATGCCGACGCGCAGCGCCAACAACTCGACCTGCTCACGGCCCTCAACCGCCAGCACCGCGAAGCCACTGGCCCCGACGCCTTTCTCGACGCACGCATCCAGGCCATGGAAACCGCCTACCGCATGCAGTTCGAGGCGCTCGACGTTTTCGATGTCCGCAAGGAACCCGCCTCCGTCCGCGAAGAATACGGCACGACCGACTTCGCTAACGGCTGCCTGCTCGCGCGGCGTCTAGTTGAGCGCGGCGTCCGCTACGTCCACGTCTACTACGGCCCCGGCCAACCCTGGGACGACCACAAGGAAATCAACAAAAAACTCCGCGAGCGCTGCCCCGATATGGACCAAGCTGCGGCCGCACTCATCACCGACCTCAAGCGCCGCGGCTTGCTCGATGAAACCCTCATCGTCTGGGGCGGGGAATTCGGCCGTACCCCTGTCTCTGAAGCCGGTGACGGACGCGACCACAACCCCTACGGCTTCACTATGTGGATGGCCGGCGGCGGCGTCCGCGGCGGCATCACTCACGGTGCCACCGACGACTTCGGCTTTCAGGCGGTCGAGAACCGCGTCTCGATCCACGACCTCCACGCCACCATCCTCAACCAAATCGGCTTCGACCACGAACGCCTAACCTACCGCTACGCCGGCCGCGACTTCCGCCTAACCGACGTCCACGGCCGCGTATTGAAGGAGTTGCTGGCGTGATTGGATCCGTGGGGACACAACATGCCGCGCCCGCGAAAAAATTGGGGACTGTACCAAGCGCCGCCCGAGCACGTTCTTTTATCCCCGCATTTAGGAGCGGCGCGCCGTGGACTGTCCCCATTTTTTTCCTCCTCGGACTCCTAGCCATTTCTCGCATCCCCGCCGCCGCCCAATCGCCCCAACTCGACCACTTCGAAAGCAAAATCCGCCCGATCCTAGTCGACCGCTGCCAAATCTGCCACAACTCCACCCTCGACAAACCCCAAGGCGGACTCCGCCTCGACTCCCGCGAAGCCCTCCGCCAAGGCGGCCAATCCGGACCGGCCCTCATCCCCGGCCAACCCGACCAGAGCCTCCTCCTCAACGCCCTCACCTACAAAGACGCCAATCTAAAGATGCCGCCCACCGGCAAGCTGCCGGACAACGTCATCGCGGACTTCAAAAAATGGATCACCGAAGGAGCCGAGGACCCCAGAACCACCAAACCGAAGGACTCCACCGGACCCATCACCAAGCAAAAACAACAAGGACCCGGCACCCCCATAGAAGAAGGCCGCAAATGGTGGGCCTTCCAACCCCTAACTCAACACCCCGCGCCCAAAACCTCCAACCCTAACTGGGCTGCCCGCAAGATCGACAACTTCGTCCTAGCCAAGCTTGACGAGAACAATCTAAAGCCGTCGCCCGCCGCCGCCCCGCGCACACTCATCCGCCGTGCCTATTTCGACCTCATCGGACTCCCGCCCACCTACGACCAAACCGAAGCCTTCGCCGCCGATCCATCGCCCGAAGCCTACGCCGCCCTCATCGACGCCCTCCTCGACTCGCCCCGCTACGGCGAGCGCTGGGGACGCCACTGGCTCGACGTCGCCCGCTGGGCCGAAGACCATCCCACCAGCGAATCCACCAACCGCCCGCACCCCTACGCCTGGCGCTACCGCGATTGGGTCATCGAGGCCTTGAACGACGACATCCCTTACAACCGCTTCATCCGCATGCAGTTCGCCGCCGACCTGCTGCCCGGTTTCGAGCCCGCCGACATGCGCGCCCTCGGCTACATCGGCAACTCGCCCATGTACCACAAAGATCCGCGCCTCTCCCGCGACGTCATCGAAACCCTAGCCTCCGACGACTGGGATGAGCGCGTCGACGCCGTCTCGCGCGGCCTGCTCGGCCTCACCGTCGCCTGCGCCCGCTGCCACGACCACAAATTCGACCCCATCACCAATAAGGACTACCACGCCCTCGCCGGCGTCTTCGCCAGCACCTGGCTCGTCAAGCGCCCCATCGTCGAAATGGACCCCGCCGCCGCCGACAAGCTCGTCTGGGACCACGAACGCCTCTACCGCATCAAAGGCATGCTCGGCAACATCAAGGAACTCGATACCATCGCCCCTGAGCTCCACCCCAAGGTCGCCGAGATGGACCAGGAGATCAAAGAGCTGGAGGCCAAGCTCTCCCAGGACTCGACACCGCTCACCCACGCCGTCGTCGACTGCGGCGTCTGGATCGACGGCTCAAGGCCCACCGTCACCTGGATCGATCTGCGCCCCGGCCAGCCCCGCGACCTGCCCATCTTCATCCGCGGCAACGTCGCCAACCCCGGCGAAATTGTCCCGCGCCGTTTCTTGACAGTGCTATCAAAGGGTCCCCCGGAACCTTTCTCCCAAGCGAATTCCGGCCGCTTGGAACTCGCCGACAAAATCATCAACGACGCCGCGCCGCTCGCCGCCCGCGTCTGGGTCAACCGCGTCTGGGGATGGCATTTCGGACAGCACCTCGTGGGAACACCGTCCGACTTCGGCGCCCAGGGACAGCGCCCCACCCACCCCGATCTGCTCGACGACCTAGCCGCCCGCTTCGTCCAAAACGGATGGTCGCTTAAGTGGCTCCACCGCGAGATCATGCTCTCGGCCGCCTACCGACAGGCGAGCCGCCACCTCGACGCCCCCGCCAAAGCCGACCCCACCAATCGCTGGCTCTGGCGCTACACGCCGCGCCGATTAGACATCGAATCCTGGCGCGACGCCATTCTGCAGGTTTCCGGCGAACTCGACCTAAGCATGGGCGGCCCTTCCGACCCCGTCGACACCGAATGCGACGCCCGCCGCACCATCTACTCCAAAATCAGCCGAGGACGCCCCCACGCCATCTTCCAGCTATACGACTTCCCCGACGTCACCCAGCACCCTCCCCAACGCCAAGTAACCACCACGCCCCTGCAACAGCTCTTCGTCCTAAACAGCAAATGGATGGAATACCAAGCCAAAAGCCTAGCCCAACGCGTTCACCAAATCAAAGACCCCAAGGACAAGATCCAAGCCCTCTACCAGCGCACGCTGCTACGCAACCCCACTCCCCAAGAACTCGACCAAGCTCAAGCCTACCTCGACACCCGTGACACCCACATCAGCGAATACACCCAAACCCTCCTAGCCACCAACGAATTCATCTACCTCCACTGATTGTGTAAATCCGTGCAGCCCAAGCAACGGAGCGCCCGATGTAAATCGGGCGACCCGCGCCGCAAGGCGCGGAAAACCTCACAAATCTAAATCTCCTCCCCCCTACCAACGCAAAAACGCCTCCCAACGATCCGTCCGCTCATAGACCGCCATCGCCACACCCTGCCGCCGAACCACATAATCCACAGCCGAATCCACCTCTCGCGCCTCCCAAATCCAAACCGTACTCCCGTGCTTCGTCCATCGAGTGTCCTTCTTCGCAAACTCGCGGTTCAACGCTTGACTGGCGTACGCCTTCAACTTCCTCATCACTCGCTCCGGTTCAACCCGAGCCGACGCAACCACATGAACGTGATTACTCCGAATGTGGGCAGCGTGAAGAAACCACCCCTCGTACGCGAAAACCCCGCGAACCGCCGCGAGAACAATCCGCCGCTCGTCGGCATCTAGTCTTACCGGAGGATGGCGCAGAAGCGACCGCACATGGTCGCGACGAGCCCGACTCTCATCGAGTAAACGCCCGCGCCAAGCTTTATGAAAGCGATCGACCGAACCCGCCGTTCGCCCATGTAATTTCGTTCCGTAGCAGGAAAACGTAATCAAATAAGCCCAAGCCGACGCAACCGGTCGCTCAGGCAAAACATCGGCACCTACTGAGTCCCGCATAATATTCAGTTAATCGAACGACAAAGAAGATTGCTTCCAAAAGGCGGCGATCAAGCGCCGTTTGCGGCGCATGCGGCGCAAGGTCGTGCGTGCCCGCTCGTCGAGCTCCCAGTAGTCGTTGGGGCAGACGTTGGGCAACTCGTGCTGCTTCCAGTAGGCCCAGATGTATTCCACCGGATTCAGCTCCGGGGCGTAGCCCGGCAAGTACTCGGTCTCGATGTGGCCCTGCGACAACGCGATGAACTCGCGCACCAACGCGCTGCGATGCGCCGGCAAGCGATCCCACAACGATCAGCAACGGACGTTGTATGTGGCGCAGCAGCGCCTTGAGGAAATCGATCACCTCGGGACCGCGGATGGCGTCGGGATAGAGACGGAAATAGAAGTTGTGGAAAGTGATTCCGGCCGCCGCCGAGAGCTTCTTCCAGTTGAAGTTGAACTGCAGTACGGGCGTCTGCCTGCGCGGCGCCCAAGTACGGCAGCGATGTGGCTTCTGGCTCAGTCCGCTTTCGTCGATGAAGACGATCGTGCGGCCCTGTTTTTGGGCTTTTTTTTAATGGCGGGCCAGGTCTGTTTCTTCCAGGCGCGGATCGCTTCCTCGTTGCGCTCGCGGGCCTTGCCGACCGGCCGTTGCGGGCTCCAGTGGAGTGCCCGCAGCAGCTTCCAGACGTGGCCTTCGTGGTAGCGCACCCCGAAACGGTCGCGGATCAACCGCGCCACCCGCGGACAGCTCCACAGCGGCGTCGGGAAGCCGTGCGCTTCGGGTCCTTCGAGCAGCAGCCCTTCCAGCTCGGCGAGCTGCGCGGTGCTCAGCAACGGCTTGCGGCCGGCGCGGCCGGCTTTGGCCAACCCGGCACGGCCGTCTTCGCGGTAACGCTGTACCCAGCCGCTGACGCTTTGTTGGGCGGCTTGGACTCTACGCGCCGCCTCGGCTTGGCTCAGTCCTTCTTTCACGACCAGCCGCACCGCCTCAATGCGCCGCTTCTCCAGCGCCGCAAAGTCTCGCTTCACGCCTTTTGGAAAACCCATATCCAAAAGACGTCGCTCCATTACAAAAGGTTACCCTATATTATGCGGGACTCAGTAATCGCCCAAAGCGTAGCAAAGGTGAGTCCAATCGGCCCTACCCAGACAACGACGCATCTAAATCCAATCGGCCAAAGCAACAGAGCGCCCCGATGTAAATCGGGCGACCCGCGCCAAAAAGCGCGGAGAACCCCTCCCATCTCAATCCCCCGCTCAACCGCCACCGACACCAGGCCGTCCGATCCCATCGACACCCAACGCGAAGCCTGCCGCGCCGTCTATTCCAAAATCAGCCGCGGACGCCCCCACGCCATCTTCCAGCTCTACGACTTCCCCGACGTTACCCAGCGCTCCCAGCGCCAAGTAACCACCACGCCCCTGCAACAACTCTTGGTCCTAAACAGCGAATGGTTCGAATACCAAGCCAAAAGCCTAGCCCAACGAGTCCACCACATCTGCGATTCAAGAGAAAAGATCCAAGCCCTCTACAGGCGCACGCTACAACGCAACCGCACTCCCCGAGAACTCGACCAAGCTCAAGCCTACCGTGATACCCGTGACACCCACATCATCGAATACACCCAAGCCCCCCCTAGTCACCAACGAGTTTATCTATCTCCGCTAAGCAACGGAGCGGCGGGTGTGAATCCGGCAGCCCGCGCCGAACGGCGCGGAAAAAATCGCACAACATCAATCCGCGCTTCCTTAGTAGCCCAGTCTCGTCGGTACCCGGCACAGAGACTCATAGCTCGCGTCAGTCCAGTTCGCTTGGAACGCGAAATACCCGGACAACACCATCGAGTGAAAACGCAAACTGTCTCTCGCCTACAAACACAACGACGGCGTCGTCCGAGTAGCGGCGTAACGTGAGCGGCAGGTGTCGACGAAAAAGCTCGTGCCCGTCTTCTAGGCGAAAGACGAAGACGGAATCAAGGACCCTTGTCATGTGACCCACGCCCGAAGAAGTTACCACCCCCGCGAGTGTTCCACTCGGGTCGATCGCGGCGGATGCGACGCCCGTCCAGCGCTTGGGCAGATCGCCGAGATGACGTTTTCCCTCGTAGGCGCCGGTTTCCGTGCCCAGCGACCATTGCAATTCGCAATGCCCCTCGCTGCCGCCACCAAAGAACCCCCACCCCTTCGGGTGGAGAAGGAAGTTACCACTCACTCTGCGTTCACACCCCTGTGGACGAAACGGGCCGAACCTCACCGCGCCACCCCGATCGACCGTCACGAGTTGGTTGAAATCGACTTCCAGCGTCGCCTCACCTTTGCTTGGGCCGTCTTCATACCGCTTCCCCGGCGGAAGCCAAGCCCTAGCTGTGATCTTTCAATAGGTTGTTCATTCGGTCCCGGACCAAGGAAGCTGGAGTTATCCCACAACAGCAACCTTGGAGAGACCGAATGAACATCCATCAGAATGCACGATTGACACCGAAAGGTCGAGCCCTGTTGGTTCGCCGCGTCCTCGGTGGGGAGAACGCACAGGCCGCCGCGGCGGCCTGTGGCGTCTCAGAGCGAACCGTACGCAAATGGCTCGCGCGGTTTCGGGCTGAGGGTCAGGCCGGTCTCGTCGACCGCTCCTCACGCCCCCTTCGCAGCCCGCGCCGCACTGCTGCGCCCAGCGCGGCCCGTGTCGTTGCTCTGCGCCGACAACGTTGGGCCGGCTACCGCATTGCCACTCGTGTCGGAGTCTCTCAGGCCACCGTCAGCCGCATTTTGCGCCGCGCCGGCCTCAACCGCATCCGCGATCTCGAACCCGCCCCGCCCGTGCGCCGCTACGAACACCCCGCACCCGGCGATCTGTTACATCTCGATATCAAGAAGCTCGGCCGCTTCCAGCGCGCCGGTCATCGCGTCACCTCCGACAAATCCCACCGCTGCCGCGGCGCCGGCTGGGAATTCGTGCACGTCGCCATCGACGACCACTCCCGTGTGGCTTTCTCCCCAGATCCTCTCCGATGAGCGGAGCGACTCCGCCGTAGCTTTCCTCAATGCTGCCGTCGGTTACTATCGCTCGCTCGGCGTCCGCATCCGCCGCCTGCTCACTGACAACTGGCTCTTGTTACCGCTCCCGGCTCTTCCGCGATGCTTGCCGTCGTCTCGGTATTCGTCATCGCTTCACACGGCCTTACACGCCGCGCACCAACGGCAAAGCCGAACGCTTCATCCAGACCGCTCTGAGAGAATGGGCTTACGCTCGCTCCTACTGCTCATCCCAGCAGCGCGCTGCTCATCTGTTACCCTGGCTGCACGACTACAACTGGCATCGCCCTCACGCCGCTCTCCGCTACCGTCCGCCCTTCTCCAGACTCATGCTTCCTATGAACAACCTGTTGACACTCCACACCTAGCCCGGTCGTCTCCGGCCGGACCCAAAGCCCCAACTCATCTCCACCCCGCTGCACGGGCTCACCGCAACCGGCTCCGGCCCCCGCCCCGCCTCAAGAAAATGGCACAAAAAACGGACCTCAGTGTGCCATTCTGTACCAAAAGCGAACAAAACACGAACACCAAACCCCCGTTTTTTACGAAACGAACTCCCACCGCCCAACCCTGCCCCAAAACCACCCTCGCCCCCAGACGCGGAAAGCCGGGCGCTCCTGCCGCGGGGGCTGCGATAGAATGAACCTTCCCTGATTTGGTGGCGAGGTTGCTATGGCTGTGTTCTCTCTCGTGCCCCGGAGCGTTCCGCGGGTGGAAACGAAGTTTCGGCGGATTGTGACGGACTTTCCCGTCCCGGAGTCGGTGCCGCTGATCGAACGGTTGCAGGCGGTTGAGCCGCGGGCGATGCAGGGGCAGCCTCCGGTCATCTGGGACCAAGCTGACGGGTTCCTGGTGCGAGACCGCTGGGGAAATCAATGGATCGATTGGTCGTCGGGAGTCTTGATCACCAACGCCGGCCACAACGCTCCGCGCGTCAACGAGGCGATTTCGCAAACAGGTTGAGCATGGGCTTCTGACGAACTATTGCTTCCCAAGCGAAGCCAGGCTGGCCCTGGTCGAGAAGATCGCGTCGTTGCTCCCTGACCCGCTCAAGAAGGTCTTCCTGCTCACGACCGGGTCAGAGACGGTGGAGTGCGCCATCAAACTATGCCGGACCCACGGGGCGAAGGTCGGCGGGCCACTCAAGACGGTGGTCGTCTCTTTCGCCAATGCCTTCCATGGGCGGACACTCGGTTCGCAGCAAGCGGGCGGCATCCCGGCGCTCAAGGAGTGGATCGGGAATCTGGACCCGGGCTTCGTGCAACTTCCGTTCCCGGACGGCTACCGCCAAAAGGACACGAGCTTCGAGGCCTTCGAAAAGCGGCTGCGCGCGGAGGGAGTGGATTTCGACTCGGTAGCGGGGGTGGTCCTGGAGACGTATCAGGGTGCGGATGGCGCATTTGCCCCGACAGAATTCATGCAAAGCTTGAGGTCGTGGTGCGACAAGCACCGGGCGCTTCTGGTATGTGACGAGGTGCAGGCGGGGTTCGGTCGCACGGGGACGTTCTGGGGATTCGAGCACTACGGGATCGTCCCGGATCTGACCTGCTTCGGTAAGGGGATATCGAGCTCGTTGCCGTTGGCGGCTGTTGCCGGGCGACCGGATGTGATGGATCTACACGCAGCGGGCAGTATGACTTCGACTCATACGGGGAATCCGGTCTGCTGTGTTGCGGCTCTCGCCAATATCGAGACCATCGTCGAAGAAAACCTCACTGAGAATTCGAAACGAATGGGTGAGATTCTCCACCGTAACCTGCACGAACTAAAGGATAAAAATAGAGAGGTTGCGGCTGTGATGGGTCGCGGGCTTGTGGCCGGCTTTGTAGTCGCTGATCCCGATACAGGGGATCCGGATCCGGCCTTGGCGTTTGAGATCGTGAAGCGATCGATCGAGAAGGGACTGCTGATGTTCAGTCCGGTCGGCCCCGGTGGCGGCACCGTGAAGATCTGTCCGCCGCTCATGATCAGCGAGGAAGCGCTGGCGGATTCGCTGGATGTTTTCCGCGAAGCCGTCGGCGAAGCTGTCGCCGCGCGCCGGGCCGAAGCCGCCGGCGTAGCGTAGAACCAATAGCGGTCTCTGAGGTCCAAAGGGCCTCACAAACCGTTTGTTTACAGGGCGAAATCACGCCGAAAGACACCTCCGGCCGGCGCACCCTGTGGTATCCTAAAACAATCTCGCAGTAAATTGTCGTGGGCGGAATCCCGCAGCCGCTGAGACGACATCTCTATATTTCGCACACTTCTCTCCGAGGTGATCCCGTTATGGTCCGGAAAACACTGTCTTTGGTAGGTCTGATCTCTCTCCTCACAGTTTCGTTGTTTGGTCAA
>CBDBKC010000023.1:0-72926 GCA_965206655.1 Bryobacterales bacterium
ATACTTCCTGGGTTACTGGGGAGCTCGCGCCGGCGGCATTGGCGAAAGCGACGCTCGCACGGTTGCCTTTGAAGTCGGCATGCAGAACGGCGGCATGGGGACGGCCCTTGCCATGGAGGTGCTCAAAAGTCCGAGCGCCGCGCTGGGCCCGGCGATCTTCGGAACGTGGATGAATATTTCCGGTTCGACGCTGGCTTCGTGGTGGAAGGAACGGCCGCCCCGAGAAGTGGCGGCGGCTTAGGAATCGGACGCGCCGCTCGGGTCCGGCGGAGCGAGCTCGGGCGCATCACGGATGATCCCGACGCGGCGGCTCACCCGGTACGCGAGCGTCGCCTTAATCGCCGCTAGCTCCTGTCGGGCTTGCTCGAGTTCCCGGTCGAGCCGCTGGGCCCATTTCGTACGTGCGGTGACGCGCTGCTCGGTCTCTTCCAGCCGTTCGATCAACGTCCCACGGTCGGCTTCCAATTGTTTGACGGTGCCCTCCAGCTCTTGAGCCCACTTGAGCTTTTCGGCGTTGTCCAGCTCGAGGCGGTCCAAGGCCCGCCGTGCATCCTGCTGCGACTTGATATGTAGCCGATTCAACTCATCGTGATCGCGGTTGAGCTTTACGAGGTCGGCGGTAACTCGACTTACTTCCGCCTTCAGAACGTCGACGTGCCGTTCCCTCTCGCGCAGCACGTTGCCTCCCGAAGGCAGGTAAACGAACGCGGGTGAGCCGTGCTGCGCGCGCCGGGAACACACCGCGAGGAAGAAATGCGCGGCCTCCGGCTCACTATTTCGGTCTTCCAAGCGTGTTCGTACGCCCTCGACCTGGGGAGGGACGAACGTAATCGCATTAGCATGGTTTTCGAGGAAGAGCAGAATGTGGGGGAAGTGCCGGCCCAGTTCCTCCTTGAATTCCTCATGTTCGAACTCGTGTGTGTGAAACGGATTGGGTTCAGCGCGGGACTCGGCTGAGTAGAGACGGTTCGGCGTGGAAACCACGAATTGCCCATGAGGCACGAGTACCCGCGCTGCCTCGCTGATGAGCGTCTGCCAGTCATCAAGGTGTTCGATGACTTCAAAAGCCACAACGATGTCAACGGAAGCATCGCGAAAGGGTAGATGCCCGCAGTCGCCCTGCAGGACGCTGAGCCGCGAGTGGCCGAAGTTTTCTCGAGCGGCGCCGAGGGCTTCCCATGAAGCGTCCAGCCCGACCACTCGCTGGGCCGAATCAGCCAGATAGACCGAGCCGTAGGCCACGCCGCAACCGACATCCACAACGCGCTTGCCATACACGAGGGGTTCGGCGAACTTGTAGCGCGCCCAGTGCTCATTCATCAGGTCCGGGTCGGTCTTCCCCGGAATGACGCGTTCGCCAGTGAACTCCATCAAGATGCTCGCGCCCGGCCCACGATGGCGTAGTCGAGTCCACCGAAAAACCTCTCGCGGAACACTTTGCCGCCCTCAACTTTGTCCAGCGCCATGATCTCGGGTATCACCTCCGAGGCCAACCGCAGGTCATGAACTTCGATGCTGCCCAAACCGGCCTCCTCGAAAAGGAAATGTAACAGATTCGCGGGAACCGGCCGGACATGGGTAGGGTCGAGGAAAAAGTCGCCTGAGAGGGTAGCGAGGCAGGCGGGATTCGGGGTTTCGATCGCGAGAACGCCGCCGGGCGCGAGTTTCCCGGCGGCGGCGGAAACCAGTTGGATGAGGCGTGCGGGTTGCAGGTGCTCCACCACGTGAGAGCACAGAATCCCATCGAGCGAGCCCTCGGGCTGTGCATCGAGGAAGCCGAAGAGATCGGACTGCGTGACTTTGAGGCCCTTCTCGCGGGATGCCGCCACTGCGCCGGCGTCGAGGTCGACTCCCTCAGCATCTATGCCCTGCTTGCGCAAGAGTGCGAGAAATTCACCCCGTCCGCAGCCGAGATCCACAACCCGCCGGCAACCCTGAAACCGTGGCAGATAAAACTCTTGTGAGGCAGCTACGTAGTCCTCACGGCCCGGAAGCGCTCTTCGAAGCGCGCGTAGTCGAAACCCTCGAGCGGGGCGAATCCGTTCGAAGCGGAGGGTTCGTCCGGTTTGGCGACGGGCTGTTGGGGGAGGGCGCCACCCGCTCGCCGGCGGATTAACTTCAGCTCGGTGTGGATCAAGTCTTCCTGCTCAGACTTGAGCTTTTCTAGGTCCCGCCACAAACGCTCTTGAATCTCCTTTGTCGTACCCGCGAGCGCGTCACTGTATTGCTGATGCATTTGTTCCAAGCGGGCGCGGAAGGAGTCCTGCCGGTCTCTTGCTCCTGCTTCCATCTCGCGCATGGAATGGAGCAGGTTGATTTCTGAGGCCGCCAGCTTCTCTTCCCAGGCCGGCCGCCACTGGCTCCAATGCTTGAGAATGTCACCCTGCTGCTGCGTGACCGACTCAAACATGCCACGCTGTTGCTGCGCGACTGACTCCATAAGACCCTTGAGTTCGTGGTAGCGCTCTTCCTGAACCTGCTTGAGTTCCGCCAGGCCGCGGGCGACGCGGAGAAGGTTGTAGTTCTGCTCCGCCTCGATTTCGAGGGCCGTATCCATGTAGCGGACGGCGGCACGGTTGAAGTCCACTTGATCGCGGATATGCCAATCGAGCAGCCGTGCAACGAGCTTCTTGAAGGCTTGGGCGACCTTGTTTGCGAGTCCGGGAGGCCGCGGATTGACTCGGCCGATCGACGCCACGTGGCCTTCGGCCGAGTCACGGGCATAGCCCAGATCATCGAGCGAGGGCAGGTCGAAATCCGCGACTTCCGGCACCTTCTTCTGGCGCCGGCCGCGGGCGCGGTCACGGATTTCCTTGACCGTAGCCGCTATCTGCTCCGGGCTCATCACCTTACCAAGTTAGCGCTTTCGGTAGGAAGAACTTCCCGTGCGGGCGTCCGCGCCGCTGGGTTTCCGCCTGGCTAGCGTGCCGAAAGCGGTCGCCGCCGAACTCGCCAAGATCGAATTTCCGTCAGCGCCGCGCGGCGGCAATAACGCCGATTAAGGCTCCGGCGCCGATGGCAGTCATCAATCGCCACCCAAGGCGACCCTTCTTCTTTTCCGCCGGAGGAATGGAATTGGTCTGCGTGATGATGGTCTCGGCTTGGACAGAGCCGTGAGTTGCCGTCACCTCGATCTCGAAGACTCCAACATCGGTGTTCGGTGTCATTCCCTGCGCGCGTGCTTGGCCCTTATCGTCGGTCGTAACGGCGGTTCTCCGGGTCGCGCCGTAGAAGGTCGCGGTAGGCCCCGTAGCCGGTGTGCTGAATACGACCTCGGCGCCGGCGACAGGCGTTCCGGATTCGTCCTGAATTTCGACGACCGGCTCGGTGACAACCCGTTTCTCGACGTTGTTAATGGCGTCCTGACCGGCGAGGACCACAATGCGGATCGACCGTGGCTGCTGACACCAAGCCGCCGGCTGTAGCGCGAGGAAAACGCACAATCCGAAGTACAGCAGCCGACATCCTTCACGCATGTTTGTCTTTCTCCCAGCGGTTATCCCGGTTTCATTGTCGAAGCCTGGATTCAAAAGAGGCGATCCGACCGCGCGCCCGGTTACATTCCGGCTGGCGATTCCCGTTGACACCCGAGCATGCGGTCGCCCAAAGTGGAGGGTGTCTGATTGCAGCCCGGACCTGACAATTCTAGCGAAGATAGCCGCCGCGGGTGTGCACTGCGCGGGTTGCTGCAAGCCGTGAGTGGAAAGGTTCGGCCGGCATTGCCGAATCGACAGGAGGCGATATGGCTCGATATTTGATGGGGAATCGAAGACGTTTTCTGAAGGGCGGAGGTCTGCTGAGTCTGCTTGGGGCGATTCCCGGCGTTCGGACGATCGCACCCGCCCTGGCGGCCCGATCGGGCGCCGAGTCCAGTCAGGTCTACAGGAGACTGGGCTTGCGGCCCATCGTCAATGCGGCCGGCACATACACGCACTTGGGGGGCTCGCTCATGCCGCCGGAGATTGTGGATGCGATGCTCGACGCCGGCCGGCACTATGTTCCGATTCGTGATCTCTCCCGAGCCGTTGGTGACCGCATCGCCGAACTCACCAAGAACGAAGGCGCGATGGTCACAACCGGAGCCGCCGGCGCGATTTTTGTGGCGACCTGCGCGGCCATCGCCGGTGACGAAGAGGACAAGCGAAACCGGCTGCCTTTCACTGACGGCATGAAGAACGAGGTTGTCTGCCAGAACCTGCATCGCACCGGCTGGACTCGGCAGTGCGAAGCCGCCGGCGCGCGGATCGTCTCCGTGGAATACAAGGACGAGATGGAGCGCGCCATCACCGGCAAGACCGCCATGCTTTACTACCTCGTTGCCGACAAGCATTTCGGCAAGTATCGCGACCGGCTCGACGCGCCGGGAGGCAAGGTCTCGCTCGAAGAGTGCATCGAAATAGCGAAGAGGACACGCATCCCGCTGCTGATCGACGCTGCCGCCGAGTTGCCGCCGAATGACAATCTTTGGCGGTACACCCAGATGGGCGCGGACCTGGTCGCTTTCAGCGGCGGCAAGGGATTGCGGGGACCTCAGAATGCGGGGCTGCTTCTCGGCAACAAGGATTTGATCGAGAAAGCCCAGCGCTTCCAGAGCCCTTACAGTGGAATCGGCCGCGATCTGAAAGTCGCAAAGGAGACTCTGATCGGCATGCTGGCCGCTGTCGAGCGCTACATCGAACTCGACCACGAAGCGGAATGGAAGCGCTGGAAGGATCAGGTCGACCACGTAAAAGAAGCGATGTCCAAGATCCCCGATGTGGAGACCGGCTATGTTCCGAAATGGGTCACGAACCACGTGCCGCGGTTGTGGGTCCGCTGGCCGGAAAAGGACTGGCGCTATAGCTGGGGCGATTGTTTCAAGGAATTGCAGGAGGGCGAACCGAGCGTCGTTCCGCTGCGGACGCCGATGGGCATCACGATCGTTACTTGGATGATGGAACCCGGCCAGGAACAGATCGTGGCACGGCGCCTGGAGCAAGTGTTGACCAAGGCCAGAGCAGGGGCGTCAAAACGGGCCGCGATCGGTGATCCGCGGGGCGACTGGGAACTCGACAATCCCATCGACGCTTGGGACGAGAAGGCGGACGGGCTGATTCCGAACAATCAGACCCCCGCCGCTTGAAACGCGGCTCTACGCCAAGTACGTGTAGTCGTCGAGTACCAGCGAAACGGTGGCGAGCACTTCGTGTTCGTCGTCGTCAGAGATCAGCCCCAGATCTTTTCGCTCGGAAAGACGCTTGGCCAGGGCCTCGCGTAGCTCATCGGTGTCGTGACCCGTATACTCGATCACCTCACGTACGGAATCGCCGCGTATGATCTTATTCAGAAGCGGGCGGCCGTTGGGGCCGACGACGACACTGACCTCCGTAACGACGCCGAAAAGATTGTGCAGGTCGCCGAGGGTTTCCTGGTAGGCCCCCAGTAGGAGAAACCCGAGATAGTAGGGCTCGTCTTCGTGCGTGCGGTGGAGCTCGAGGGCTTCCTTCACATCCTTGATGTCGACGAACTTATCCACCGAACCATCCGAATCACAGGTGATGTCACACAACACGCCGCGCTCGGTCGGGAGCTCATTCAAGCGGTGAATGGGCATGATCGGAAAGAGTTGGTCGAAGGCCCAGAAGTCCGGCATCGACTGGAACATCGAGAAGTTGCAGATATACTTCGATGAGAGCAGCTTGTCGAGATTCTCAAACTCCTCGGGGCGCGGCTTCAAAGACCGTGAAAGCTTGGCTGCCTGGCGGCAGATCCTCCAGAAAAGCCATTCACCCTTAGCCTTCTCCTCAAGATCGAGGTAGCCCAAGTCGAAAAGCGAGTTGAGGTCTTCTCTGTGCTGAATGGCGTCGTGGTAGTACTCGCGGAGGTTCTTCGAGTTGATCTCGCGCGCCAGATCGATCATCTCTTGCACCGGCTCGGACTCTGACGTGATGGCATCGATTGAGAAGAGGCTCGACCGGCCCGGTGCGATGACTTTCTTTACATCCGCAACAAGCAGCGAGTGGTAGCTCACGATCGCGCGGCCGCTTTCGGTGACGATCGTCGGATGCGGTACGCCCTCGCCATCACAAACTTCCTTGATGACGTACACGACGTCGTTAACGAACTCCTGGACCGAGTAGTTGACGGAGAATTCCGATGCCGTCTTGCTGCCGTCGTAGTCGACGCCGAGTCCTCCGCCGACGTTGAGGTACTCCACCTCGAACCCCATCTCGCGGACCTTCGCATACACCCGAGCCGCTTCTTTCACCGCCTGTTTGGCGCTCTTGATATTGGTGATCTGGGAGCCGATGTGGAAGTGGAGCATCTTCAGGGCCTTCGCCTGTCCCTGCTTCCTCAGGATTTCAAGCGTTTGGACGAGGGCAATGGTGCTCATTCCGAACTTGGCGAACTCGCCGCCCGATTCCTCCCATTTACCGCTTCCCCGGGAGTAGAGTTTCACTCGGATTCCCATGTGCGGAGCGACGCCGAGCTTCTCGCCGAGTTCCAGGCTGAGCTTCATGTCGGCCGTGTCTTCGACGACGATGATCGTTTTCCTTCCTGCTTTCTCCGCAAGGATGGCAGAGCGCAGAAAAAGGTCGTCTTTCAGGCCGTTACAAACGATGAGCGAGTCTTCCGCGAGCGGCATCGCCAGCGCCGTGATCAATTCCGCCTTGCTGCCCACTTCCAAGCCATATTGGAAGCGCCGTCCCGAGGTGACCAACCTCTGGATGACTTCCGATTTCTGATTCACCTTGACCGGGTAGACGCCGAGATGGCGGCCCTCGTATTCGAACTCATCAACCGCCTTCCGGAATGCGTTGTGTAAAGCCTCTAGGCGGTCATCAAGGATCTGCGGAAAGCGCAGCAGGAAGGGCGTCGAGTGTTGCTGCCGGATCAGTTCGTCGACGACTGCCTTGACGTCGATGGAACGGCCGTGATCGTGGGAGGGGGCGACAGCGAGATGGCCGCGCTCGTTGATGAAGAAATACCCGAACCCCCAGTCGTCAACGCCATAGGTCTTCGCAACCTGTTCGATCACGCTGGAGGCCGTCTTCGTGGCCAAGACATCGTATTGCGTTGCAGCCATGGGCGTGTTTAAGAGCCGTCATCCAGATGGCTGAGAACCGGGCCTGCCGACTGTCCTCAACCCCGTTCCATCATAGCCCAAGACCGGATTCGCGAGCTGTTGCGGATACACGCGATCCATCACCCGGTCCACCTCGGTTACACTGGTTTGCCTTGGAGCGAATTCACACATGAATCAGCCCTCCCCTGACCGTCCCGTTCTCCTTGTCGCCGGCGCGCCGCCTGAAGATTGGTTCGAGCGCCTCTCGGCGGTTGAAGACCGCGTGGATATCCGTCGCGGGACGACGGAAGAGGAGACCGTCTCGCTGCTTCCCGAGGCGGATATCGCGTTTGCCTGGGAGAAGGGGGCGTTCTGGGTCCGCGATTCGCTCGACAAGGGAACCAAGCTGAAATGGATGCAGATCAGTTCGGCGGGCTTGGAGAGAATCATGTCGCCGGGACTGATCGAAAGTCCGGTGGTGCTTGTCAACGGGCAGGGTCTCTACGCACCGGCACTAGCGGAGTTCGTCATTTTCTCGGTTCTGTTTTTCGTGAAGGGCTTCCGGCGCATTGACGCCAACCGCCGGAAGCATTACTGGGAGCGCTTTCTTGGTCAAGAAGCTCGGGGTCAGACGCTGGCGATCATCGGCTATGGCGGGACGGGGCGGGAAACGGCTCGGCAGGCGAAGGCCCTCGGCATGAAGGTCATCGCCGTGAAGCGCAATACCTCAACTGTCGAGGGTGCCGAGTGGGTCGATGAGTTGGTCCCGTTGGAGCGTTGGCATGAGGCGCTCGCGGCCGCGGATTTCGTGTGCAATGCTCTGCCCTCCACCGATGCGACGAAGGGCATGTTTGGGGAGCCCGAGTTCCGTGCGATGAAGCAGACAGCGATTTACATCAACGTCGGCCGCGGCAAGACGACGCAGGAAGATGTCATGATCCGCGCTCTGAAAGAGGGTTGGATTGCCGGCGCCGGACTCGATGTCTTCAAGACCGAGCCACTCCCGGAAGACAGCGAACTGTGGGACATGGAGAACATCATCCTCTCGCCGCACTGCACTGATGTGACGACCACGTACCACATCGAGTCGGCGCGCTTGTTGTGCGACAACGTTGAGCGCTGGCTCAAAGGCGAGCCGCTGCTGAATGTGGTCGAGAATAAGGCGCGAGGGTACTAACGATTTTGGGCGACCGGTTAGCGCTGCACGCGCCCCGATCCTCCGCCCTTCATCAGTGAGACGACTTCATCGGCCGAGAAACGGTTGAAGTCCCCTGGAACCGAATGCTTCAGGCACGATGCCGCGACGGCGAACTCGAGTGCCGTCTGGTGATCGTCGGTATAGGTGGTTAGGCCGTAGATCATTCCGCCCGAGAATGAATCGCCTCCGCCCACGCGGTCCACGATGTGCGTGATGTCGTACTTGCGGCTTTGAAAGAAATTCTCGCGGTCGTTCAGTACGGCGGACCAGCCGTTGTGCGAGGCGCTGATCGACTCGCGCAAGGTAATCGCAAGCGCTTTCATATCCGGGAACGTGGCGAGGACCTTGTCCGAAAGGGTACGGTACTTCTCGACGTCCAGCTCGCCTGACTCGACGTCCACGTCAATCGAGATCCCTAGAGACTTCTGGCAGTCCTCTTCATTCGCGATGCCGACGTCGACATACTTGACCAGTTCGGTCATGACTTCCTGTGCGGTCTTGCCGTAGTTCCAGAGGTTCTTGCGGTAGTTGAAATCACAGGAAACGGTGAGTCCCTTCGCGCGTGCCTTCTTGACTGACTCGATCGACAAGTCGGCCGCGCTTTGCGAGATGGCGGGCGTGATGCCGGTGATGTGAAACCACGTCGCGCCATTGAAAGCGTGATCCCAGTCGATATCGCCGGGCTTCGCCAGGGCGATCGAGGTGTTGTCGCGGTCGTAGGTCACCTTGGACGGTCTCTGGTTGGCGCCGGGCTCAAGGAAATAGATCCCCATGCGGCCCGGGCCTCTTGCGATCGAACTGGTGTCAATTCCAAAGCGGCGCAACTCGGCAATACAGGCGTCGGCGACCGGGTGCTTCGCAGGCAGTACCGTGACATAGTAGGTGGGCAGGCCGTAGTTGGCTGTCGAGACCGCTACGTTGGCTTCTCCGCCGCCAAACGTCGCGACAAACATGGCCGACTGCATCGGCCGCTCGAAATTCGGCGGCGCGAGCCGCAACATGATCTCGCCAAAGGTTACGACTTTCGCCATGGGGTTTTACCTCGGATACGGCCGGGCATCAAGCCGAAAACGGTTACGATACCAAACCGGCTCGGCCTCTGAGTTATTCCGGCCCTGACGACGTCGGGTTGGAGATTCAGTAGACGGGTCGGACCGCTCGTTGTCTCTCGCGGCTCGGCTCGTGGATGGTCGTCGGGTGGGGGAGGACTTAGGGTTGGAGATGGCATTTGTTAGGCAAGATCGAAGGAGTCGCCGGGAGCGGGCACCTCCACTTCGAGGTCGAACAGGTCGCGGATCGCCGTTGCGAGGGCTTCTGACTGGTGGTGCTCGCCATGGACGAGAAACATACGCTTGAGGTGGGGTACGAGCGGCTTCAACCAGAGCAGCAGCTCGCGCTGATCGGCGTGGCCACTGAAGGCGTTGATCCTCACGACTTCCGCGAGTAAACGTTTCGGTTCGCCGAAGATCGGGACCTCCGGGCGTTTGTCGACGATGCGGCGGCCCAGGGTGTGCTCGGCTTGGTAGCCGACGATGACGATGGTGTTGCGCGGGTCTTCGATGTTGCTCTTGAGGTGATGCAGGATGCGGCCCGCCTCGCACATGCCCGAAGCCGAGATGATCACGGCCGGCTCGCGCATGTCGTTGAGGGCCTTCGATTCCGAGACATCCCGGATGTACCTCAGTATCTTGAATCCGAAGGGGTCGCGGTCTTCATAGAGGTGCTCGCGCGTCTCCGTGTCATAGCACTCGGGATGCTCGCGGAACACTTCGGTGACGTTTACGGCAAGAGGACTGTCGACGAAGACGGGGATTGCCGGGATACGGTTTTCGAGAGCTAGTTCATGAAGACAGAGAACGATTTGCTGGGTACGGCCGACGGCGAAGGCCGGGATGATGACCTTGCCGCCGCGGTCCCAGGCGCGACTAACGACTTGGGCGAGCCGTTTCTTCGCCTCTTCCTCGTGCTCGTGGAGCCGCCCGCCGTAAGTGCTTTCCATGATGAGATAGTCGACCGGGGGCAATGTTTCCGGATCACCGATGATGGGCAGGCCCGCGCGGCCGATGTCGCCGGAGAATGCGAGCCGGGTTTCCCCGCCGCCGTTCTTCTCGCGCAGGATGATCGACGAGGAGCCAAGCATATGGCCGGCGTCGTAGCTTTCGAAGGTGAGGCCGTCGCTGAGCGTCGTCTGCTTGTGGTAGGGCGTGGGCTTGAAGAGCGGCATCACCTTTTCGGCGTCGGCTGTGGTGTAGAGCGGCTCGACTTTGCCATGCTTCGCGCCGGGGTCAAGCCGGCGGCGGCGGCGAGAGCGCTTGTTGACGTACTCGGCGTCCTTCTCTTGGATGTGCGCCGAGTCGAGGAGCATCTTGCCGCACAGATCGACGCTTGCCGGCGTCGCGTAGATCGGCCCCTGGTACCCGGCTTTGGCGAGGGACGGCAGGTTCCCGCTGTGGTCGATGTGGGCGTGTGAGAGGAGGACGGCGTCAAGCGAGTCAACCGGAATGGGCAGCTTTTGGTTTCGCTCTCGCGCCTCTTGGCGACGGCCCTGATAGAGGCCGCAGTCGAGGATCATCCGCCGGCCGGCGGCTTCGACTTCGTGCAATGAACCGGTCACCGTGCCGACGGCGCCCCAGAATGTGATTTTCATATTGTTAACGAAAGAGAAGCATGGATGGAAATGGCTAGAGACTGATTCTACGTGATGTAGGCGCAGGTGGAGTGCGCGGAGTTTTGCGGGTTGGTGGGGGTTGTTGGCTTGTTTGGGTGGCTCCTTTGGGAATGATGGGTGGTTAGGTGGGGGGTGTTTCCCCTTTGGCGGAAGGGCCGTGGGGCTTTGGGCCCGTCACTTGCGTTCCGGGTTCGGTTGGGGATTGCTGGTAAGTTGTTTTGTTTGTGCTGGTTGGGGGTTGGTGGGTTGGTTTGGTATTTCTTAGTCTGCTGTGGCCGGGGTCGTGGGACTGCTCTAGGGTGACGGGAGCGTTGGAGTCTGGATCTGGGTCGCGTGGCGGGACCGGCGGGCCCGCTGTAAAGGCGTCGGCGGGCGAGATGGTCGGGGTCGGACGCGGATGGGGATGCTGCGATGCCTCTTTCGCGGAGCTTGGTGAACTCCTGGATGGCGCCGTTGAATTGGCGAAGCAGGCGCGCGCCTTGCGGCGCGGACGCGCAGGTTGACACCCGCGCCTCCTTCGCTTGGCTGGTGCGGTGACGGAAAGGCCGCGGACCTCAAAACCGAGGTCCTCGCTACGGCGCTCTGTCCGACCGATAAACGTAAGAACGGGGACTCCTGCCGCGGCGGGTGTTTGTTATGATCGTGCGGGTTTGGGGAGGATGTGGCGGATGGGTTTGGGTTGGATGGCTCGGGTTGGTTTGGGGCTGTTGGTGGTGATGCCGACGTTGGCCGGGGAGGTTAAGACGGTGCGGGTTGAGCGGCTGTTGGACGCTCCGATCATTGGGCCGGAAACGCATCCCCGCATCGGCAAGAACATCCAGGGGCCCTCTCTGATACGGGCGCCGGATTGGGTTGAGAGCCCGCTGGGCCGCTACTACCTCTACTTTGCCGACCACAAGGGCAGCTACATCCGGCTGGCGTACGCGGACGATGTGCGGGGGCCGTGGCGGGTGCATCCAGCGGGGAGTTTGCAGATTGCGGACTCTCATTTCCCCAGTGAACCGCCGCCGATTCCCGAGGGAGGGTTGGAGGTTGTAGAGGCCCGGCGCGCGGGTCAGGGCCGAGCGGGGAGCAAGCTGCCGCACTCGCTTGCCAAGGAATCGACGGCGCCCCATATCGCGTCGCCCGATGTGCATGTCGATGAGGCGAACCGACGGGTGATCATGTATTTCCACGGTCTTGACAGTTTCGCGACGCAATTGACGCGGGTGGCGCTCTCGGAGGACGGTATACGTTTTCAGGCGCGTTCGGAAAAGCTGGGCCGGACGTATTTGCGGGTGTTCAGGCACGCGGGCATGACCTATGGCATCGCGATGCCGGGGCAGGTGTATCGGTCTCGGGACGGGCTGGGCGGATTCGAGGAAGGGCCGATGCTGTTTAACCCCGACATGCGCCATTGCGCGGTGCTGAAGCGCGCGGATGTGCTGTATGTGTTTTGGACGCAGGTGGGTCATGCGCCGGAACGAATCCTGCTTAGCACGATCGATCTATCCAAGCCTTGGATGGAGTGGAAGGAGACGGAGCCGCTGGAAGTGTTGCGTCCGGAGCGTGAGTGGGAAGGCGCGGATGTGGCGGCGGCGGCGTCGATTCGCAGTGTTGCCTATGAGCGCGTGAATCAACTTCGAGATCCGGCAATTTTCGAGGACGAGGGCCGGATGTTTTTGCTCTATGCGGTGGCGGGCGAAGCGGGTATTGCTATCGCGGAGGTTTTTTTGGAGGATTGATTGGGGGTTGGGTGCGGCTGGGTGCATTAGGTGACAGTCAGCCATTTTTCGCCGGTGAGTTGATCGTTGGTGCGAATTGCTTTGCGGGCGAAAAAAGGTGACAGTCACCGAGTGGGGTTGGGTGCGGCTGGGACGGAAAGGCCGCGGAGATCAAGACCCGAGGCCGCGCTACGGGTTTTCTACGTCTAAGGGCGTGCGGGGCGCAGGCGGGAGTTGGGTGAGGTAGGTGCGCGACATGCGGTCGTGCCAGGTGAGCTTGTCCTCGTCGACTACTGACCAGAGGAAGCCGAGACCGGCCGCGCAATAGCTGAGTATGGTGCCGCCGGCGCGCAGCCACTTTTGGAAAGGAGTAGGGGTTCCTCCGTCGAGTGACCTGACGCGGAGTTTCATCCAAGTCATGCCGGCGGTCTCTCCTACGTAGCGGAGATAGAAAATCCAGTAGAAGAAGAGCAGCCCGAGAAAGGCGAAGGCGAGGGTGCGGAAGGCTTCCGGCCCCGTGCCGACGGTACCGCCGCCGGTGTGGAAGATGCCGAGGAAGACGCCGAGCGCCACGACGACGAGTGAAAAGTCAAGGACGCCGGCGATGACTCGAGCCTGAATCGGTGCGACCGCGTGGTCTTGTTGGAGCGTTGCGTCCGGCGCTTGAGGGGCGCGCGTCTCGGGCAAGGGCGTCTCGCCGGAGGCTACTTGGTCGGTTGCGCCGGCGTAGGTTTGTTCATTGATGAGGTCCTCGAACGAGCGCTGGAGCGGCGGCAGAGTTCGGGCGGCTTTTTCGATCCGTCTCCAATCGTGGGTTTTGGACGGGGGTGGCTCGGTTTCGACGGAGACGCCGACGGCGCTCGGGGCGGGCGCTTGAAAGGCGATCACGTTCGTAGGGGGCGGCAGTGAAGGGCGATTCTCGGGGGGCGGCTGCTCGGCCACCGCTACGGCTTGCTTGCCGGTCTGTTGGCGGCTGCGGTAGGTCTCGAGTTTCAGGTTGAGCTGCTTTTTCCACTGCGGAAGCGGAGGAGGCATCTCGCCGCGGCTCGCGCGGCCGCGGCTGATCGGGGGGAGCCTCGAGAAAGAGGACGCGGCCGTCTCCGCCGGTGCGCGCCCGCCGGTCTCGCGTCCGGAGCGCTCCGCACGACGCCCGCAATGTCCGCAACGTGTTTCTTGGTCCGAGTTCCAGTGCCCGCAATAACTACAGATCATTTTCAAGACCATCCCAGCCAGACGACCTCAGGGGCGGGATGAGGCGAAGGACTTCGGCTTGCTAAAAATAGCCGGCCGCGGCTGCGGGAAGAGCGACCATGCGACCACCACCCGTGTCCCCGGAGAACTATCGGCAATTCCAGAGGGCTCTTGTAGGGTTGCGGCTGCGTTCGTTTTCAATAGTTTAGCGTAGTTGGGCTGGAAAATCAGACTTTCTTGGGTGCCTTTGGAATGGATGCGACGAGCGCGGCGCACCGCACCCAGCGCCTAGCAACGCCTGAGTTGACTGCTATTTTCCCGCTGTGATAACTTGATGATTCCAAAGGCCCTTTTGTTCCACCAACTGAACGCCTGATCCCGCTTTCCTCCGAAGTCGAAAACTGAAGTTAACACGAGCGCGGCGCGCCGTAGTGGTGGAGATGGTCTTTCTAACAGCCCCAGATGACGCCGGCAATTGCGAACCGTTATGCGAGAGCGTTAGCTGACGTTCTCGGCCGCCCCGACTCTCCTCTACCGCCTGAGCAGGCGCTGGAGCAGATCGAGTCGTTCCGTGAACTGCTGACCGAATCGGCGGAGCTCAAGAACGTTCTGCTTTCGCCGGCGGTTGACACGGCCCAGAAGCGCGAGTTGGTCAAGGTGTTGGGTGAGCGTATCGGCCTGGCGGAGCCGATTCGCAACTTTCTCTACATCGTCATCAACCACAAGCGGGTCGGGCTGCTCGACGACATCGTCGCGGCCTATCGTTCATGGCTTGATGACCGCGTGGGTATCGCGCGGCTGGACGTGACGTCGGCGCAGGCGTTGGATGACGATCTGCAACGATTGCTGCTTGACAGGTTCAGCGGTGTGACGGGGCGCACGGTTCGCGCGGAATTTCATGAAGACCCGGAGTTACTCGGTGGAGCGGTCGTGCGGCATGGATGGACTGTCTATGACGGCTCGTTGCGGGCGCAGCTCAACGCGCTCGATCACGCTTTGGCCGGGGATCGGTAAATAGCTATGGCTCAAATCAGCGGACAAGAGATTTCGAGGCTCATTCGCGAGCAGATCGAGAATTACGAGGGTACGGTCGAGGTCGCCGAAGTCGGCTCGATCATCTCGCTCGGCGACGGCATCGCCCGGCTCCACGGCCTGGAGAAGGTGATGTCAGGGGAACTGCTCGAGTTCCCTCACAACGTCGCCGGCATCGCCATGAACCTGGAAGAGGATCAGGTGGGTGTTGTGTTGCTGGGCGACTACACCAATCTGCAGGAAGGCGACGAAGTGCGCCGCACGGGCCGGATCATTTCCGTGCCCGTGGGGGAAGCACTCGTCGGGCGAGCTGTCGACTCGCTCGGGCGCCCTGTTGATGGCAAGGGGCCGATTGAAGCCAAAGAGTATTTCGCAGTCGAAAGACTCGCTCCGGGCGTCATCGAACGTCAACCGGTGACCGAGCCGATGCAGACCGGCATCAAGGCGATCGACAGCATGATTCCGGTCGGCCGCGGACAGCGCGAACTGATCATTGGCGACCGCCAGACCGGCAAGACCGCCATTGCCATCGACACGATTATCAATCAGAAAGGGAATGGCGTCATCTGTATTTATGTCGCTATCGGCCAGAAGCGCTCGACAGTCGCCCAAGTCATTAAGACGCTTGAGGACAAAGGCGCGATGGCCTACACCATTGTGGTTGTGGCCTCGGCTTCCGATCCGGCGCCGATGCAGTATCTTGCGCCCTTCGCCGGTTGCGCCATGGGAGAGTATTTCCGCGACAAGAGCGAGCATGCGCTTTGCATCTACGACGATCTTTCGAAGCACGCTGCCGCCTATCGCGAGATTTCGCTGCTGCTGCGGCGGCCGCCGGGCCGGGAGGCGTTCCCGGGGGATGTGTTCTATCTCCACAGCCGCTTGCTCGAACGCGCGGCGAAACTCAGTGCGGCGAAGGGCGGCGGTTCGCTGACCGCCCTGCCGTTCATCGAAACGCAGGCCGGTGACGTGTCGGCTTACATTCCGACGAATGTGATCTCGATTACGGACGGACAGATTTATCTGGAAGCCGACTTGTTCAACGCGAACGTGCGGCCGGCGGTCAACGTGGGACTCTCGGTCAGCCGTGTCGGTGGCAACGCCCAGACGAAGGCGATGAAATCGATTGCCGGGACGCTACGCCTGGAACTGGCGCAGTACCGCGCTCTGGCTGCTTTCGCGCAGTTCGGCTCTGATCTGGATAAGGCGTCTCAGCAACAGCTTCACCGCGGCGAACGGCTTACCGAGATCCTGAAGCAGGGTCAGTATCAGCCGCTGCCGGTCGAAAAGCAGATCGCCATTATTTACGCCGGGACGAAGGGTTATCTAGACGATTTGACGATTGCGCAGTGCCGGCCCTTTGAGAAGGGGCTCTACGACTATCTCGATACGCAAGGGGACGGCGGGGTGCTGGATCAGCTCCGCGACAAACCGAAGATCGACGATGAATTGAGAGCCGCGTTCAAGACAGCGCTCGGTGATTTCAAGACGTCATTTCTCGCGGAGCAGAAGCACGGAGTAGCGGCCCACTAGCATGCCGAACCTGATTGACCTGCGTCGGCGCATCCGCTCGGTTAAGAACACCCAGCAAATCACGAGCGCGATGAAGATGGTGTCGGCGGCGAAGTTGCGCCGGGCGCAAGATCGCGTCATCGCCTCGCGGCCCTACGCCTCGCTGATGCGCGATATGCTTGGGAGCATCCTGGCGCAGTTGCCCGAAGGTTCGCCTGTACTCGAACACGACCTGCTGCAACGCCGCGACGAGAAGCGAATCACTCTGCTGCTCGTCAGCGGCGACAAGGGGCTGTGCGGCGCCTTTAACAGCAACATCACCCGCTTCGCAACGCGCTTTCTCAGCGAGCACCCCGACAACGAGATCACACTCGAGTGCATCGGCCGGCGTGGCCGCGATTTCTTCCGCCGCAAGAGCGTGCCGATCAACCGCGAGTGGGTCAATCTGTTCGCCAAGCCGATCGAGTTTTCGCAGGCCAAGGACATCACCGCCGAGCTGATGCAGAGCTTTTGTGAGGGCGAAACGGACGTTATCTATCTGCTGCACAACGAGTTCAAGAGCGCGTTGGCGCAAACGATCATCTTCCGCCGGTTGCTGCCGATCCAGCCTACGGAGGGCGAGGCAGACAATACAGTCGACTACATTTACGAGCAGCCGCCGGAGACTATTTTCGAAACGTTGCTGCCGCGCTACGTGGAGATCAACGTCTATCAGGCCATGCTCGAATCCGCGGCCGCCGAGCACGCCGCGCGTATGGCCGCGATGGACGCGGCGACGCGCAACGCGGGAGAAATGATCGATAAGCTCACGCTGCATCTCAACCGGGTGCGGCAGGCGAGCATCACGAGGGAATTGATCGAAGTTGTCAGCGGCGCGGGAGCGCTGTAGCGCCGGTCCCCCGGCGGCGGTCTCGGGAAACACGAGGATTTTATGGGCACGAATATTGGCAAAGTCATTCAGGTAGCGGGTCCGGCCGTGGACGTGCAGTTCGGCGAGGGCAAGCTGCCCCAGATTCACGACGCGGTGCGGATTACGAGTGAGGGCTTCGATGCCCCTGAACCGATCAGCATCATCTGCGAAGTGCAGCAGCACCTCGGGGAGGGGCGCGTCCGCACGATCGCGATGCAGCCCACCGAGGGTCTGGTACGCGGTATGCCCGCCGAAGACATGGAGGGCCCGATCAGCGTCCCTGTCGGCCCGCAAACGCTGGGCCGCGTGATGAACGTGTTGGGCGACCCTGTCGATTTGCGGGGTCCGATCGAGACGGAGCAGCGGTTCCCGATCCACCGCGCGGCGCCACCGCTCGACGAGCAGTCGACTGAGCTGCAGATGTTCGAGACGGGCATCAAGGTCATCGACCTGCTGGAGCCCTATGTGCGGGGCGGCAAGATCGGCCTGTTCGGCGGCGCCGGCGTTGGTAAAACCGTCATTATCATGGAGCTGATCAACAACATCGCCCTGAAGCACGGCGGTGTGTCGGTATTTGCGGGAGTGGGTGAACGCACCCGCGAAGGGAACGACTTGTGGCTCGAGATGCAGGAGTCCGGCGTAGTCGATCCGGACAACTGGGAAAAGTCCAAAGCAGCTCTGATCTATGGTCAGATGACCGAGCCGCCGGGAGCGCGTCTGCGTGTCGGCCTGACCGGCCTGACGGTTGCCGAGTACTTCCGTGACGTCGAAGGCCAGGACGTGCTGCTTTTCATCGATAACATTTTCCGCTTCACACAGGCAGGCTCGGAAGTGTCGGCGTTGCTCGGCCGCATGCCTTCGGCGGTGGGGTACCAGCCGAATCTGGCGACGGAAATGGGTGAACTCGAGGAGCGTATCACGTCGACGAAGAAGGGTTCGATCACCTCGGTGCAGGCTATCTACGTGCCCGCCGACGACTACACGGACCCGGCTCCGGCGACTACCTTCGCGCACCTCGACGCGACCACCAACCTGTCACGCGAGATCGCGTCGCTGGGTATCTACCCGGCTGTCGACCCGCTCGCTTCGACCTCGCGCATTCTCGATCCGATCATTCTCGGCGACGAGCACTACGATACGGCTCAGGCGGTCAAGCAGGTGCTGCAGCGCTACAAGGAACTGCAGGACATCATCGCGATTCTCGGTGTCGAAGAACTTTCCGAGGAAGACAAACTTATCGTCGCGCGCGCCCGCAAGTTGCAGCGCTTCTTGTCGCAGCCTTTCTTCGTGGCCGCGCAGTTCACGGGGCTCGAAGGCAAGTACGTCAGCCTCTCCGATACGATCCGAGGCTTCAAGGAAATCCTCGAAGGTAAGCACGACGAGCTGCCCGAGCAGGCTTTCTACCTGGTCGGCACGATTGAAGAGGCTATTGAGAAAGCCAAAAAGCTTGAGAAGGAGGCCGCCTAGACCATGGCGGAGAGGCTCAGGCTGGAAGTCGCCGTCCCCGAACGTCAGCTCGTCAACGAAGAGGTTGACGAGGTCCAGGCACCCGCCGCCGGCGGCTATCTCGGCGTGCTGCCCGACCACGCGCCGCTTATGACGCAGCTCCAAGTCGGCGTCCTCTCGTTTCAGGCGGGCGGCAAAACACGCGTCATGGCGATCGATGGTGGAGTCATGCAAGTTCTCCCCGACCACGTCCGCGTGCTGGCGGATGCGGCTCAATGGGGTGATGAGGTGGATGTCGAGGAAGTGACCAAAGCCAAGGACGAGGCCACGAGACGGTTGCGGGAACGCGGGGCAGATGTTGATTTCGACCGCGACCGTGAGGTGGTTGCTCAAGCCCAAGCCAGGTTGGAGGCGCACGCCCGCTCGATCTGATCCCGTTAGTAGCGACCCTGATTGGGTGCGGCAACGAAGCCTCTCAACGCCGCTCGACAAACGCTACACTGGGTAAGTTTGGCTTGGAGTCGGCTACCGGCGGGCGAAGTGATTTCGGCCCGTTTTGGGATCACGGTGCAGTTCGCCTCCAGCGGGAGCAGAGGACTAGAGGATGAAGGCATATCAGGGAAACGATATTCGCAATATCGGCGTCGTCGGGCATCGTGACTGCGGCAAGACGAGCGCGGTAGCTGCTTTCCTCTACACCGCGGGTGCTACGAATCGCTTCACGAGTGTGGATGAAGGCAATACCGTCACCGACTTTGACGAAGAGGAGATCAACCGCAAGGTAACGATCACTTCCTCCCTGGCCTTTGTCGAATGGGACAAGACGAAGATCAACTTCATCGATACGCCCGGCTACAACATTTTCATCAACGACGCCAAAGTCGCGTTGATCGCCGCCGGCACGGCGCTGATCGTGGTGGATGCGGTCAGCGGGGTCGAAGTCCAAACAGAAAAAGGGTGGAGCTTCGCCAAAGACTACGGCCAGGCGCGAGTCGTTCTCATCAACAAGATGGACAAGGAGCGGGCGGACTTCAGCAAGGCCCTCGCCGATGTTCAGCAAGTTCTGAGTAAGAAAGCCGTTGCCGTCCAATTGCCGATTGGCTCGGAAAAGGACTTCAACGGAGTCGTCGACCTGGTCCATGAGAAGGCGTATGTGTACGAGGCCGGCGGCGACGGCAAGGGCAAGGAAATAGATATCCCGGCTGAGATGGCCTCGGATGTTGAGTCGGCCCGCGAAAGCCTGATCGAAGCCGTCGCGGAATGCGACGACGACCTGCTGAACGAGTATCTCGAGAATCTGACCCTGCCGCCGGAGAGGGTGCTGGCCGGCTTAATGAAGGGCATCCTTGCGCAGAATATCTTTCCCGTCATGTGCGTCTCCGCCGTACACAACATCGGGTCCGGCGCAGTGCTCGACTTTTTGCGAGCCTTCTCTCCCGCACCCACTGTGCGGAACGAGTTCCAAGCCGAAGGCGATGTCACGCGAAAGATGTCCGACAGCGAACCGCTCTCATTGTTCGTTTACAAAACCGCCGCTGACGCCTTCGCGGGCCGCGTCAGCTACTTCAAAGTGGTGTCGGGCGTATTGAACAACGACGACCACGTATATAACTACGACCGTGACTCGTCGGAGCGGGTGTCGCGCATCAGTCTGGTCTTTGGCAAGGAGTTGAGGCCGGTTAACGCCATTCACGCCGGTGATTTGGGAGCGGTCGCCAAGTTGAAGGACACGCTCACCGGGGACAGTCTCGGCGACAAAGCGCATCCGATTTCCTATCCGAAGGCCGTCATGCCGGTGCCGGCCATCGCTTACGCCATCGAGCCGAAGACACGCAACGACGAGGACCGCCTCGGGCAGTCGATCCACCGGATTCTCGAAGAAGATCCAGCCCTCAACTTCTACCGGGATCCGCAGACGAAAGAGTTCCTGCTTGGCGGCAACGGGCAGCAGCATCTCGAGATCGTGGTCAGCAAGCTCAAGAAGCGGTACCAGGTCGAAGTCGAGCTTCACGCGCCGAAGATCCCCTACCGGGAGACGATCCGCGGCCGAGCCGACGTTTCAGGACGCCACAAGAAGCAGACCGGCGGTCACGGCCAGTTCGGCGATTGCAAGATCAGGATGGAACCGCTCGAGCGCGGCAAGAACTTCGAGTTTTCGAATGAGATCTTCGGCGGCTCGATCCCGAAGACCTACATCCCCGCAGTTGAGAAGGGCATTCTCGAAGCCTCCGAAAAGGGCTACCTGGCCGGATATCCTGTTGTCGACTTTAAGGTGATCTTGTACGACGGCTCCTATCATGACGTCGACTCGTCGGAATTGGCATTCAAGCTGGCGGGCCGCAAAGCCTTCCGCGCCGCCATGGAGAAGGCGAAGCCGGCCCTGCTCGAACCGATCATGCACGTCGAGATCGTTGCGCCCATGGACTTCGCCGGCGACCTGATGGGCGATCTCAACAGCCGCCGGGGACGTATCCAGGGGATGGAGACCCGTGGCAGCAATCAGATCATCCGCGCCGACGTTCCGATGGCCGAGATGTTGACCTACGCCAACGACCTCACGTCGATGACCCAGGGGCGCGGCTCGTTCACGATGGAGATGGCGAACTATGACTTTATTCCGAGTCAGTTCGCTGAGAAAGTCATCGCGGCCGCCAAGGCTGGAAGCGCCGGCGTGGAAGAAGACGAAGACTAAACGGGTTCGGCTGCCTTGGGGGTTCATCAACGCAGGCTCAGGGGCTGTGAAAAAACTGGGGACAGTCCACGGCGCGCCGCTCATGAACGCTACGAGCAAAGCAGTTACGCGGGCGGCGCTTGATACAGTCCCCGTTTTTTCACAGCCCCTCACGCCCGCGGCTGTGAGTTTGACTGGAAACCTGCTTTGAATATTCTTATCGCCGACGCCGTTTCACCCTCCGCCCTTGAAGTCCTGCGCGCCGAAGCGGGCTGGGAGGTGATTGCCTCCTCGCCGCAAGAATTCCAGGCGCATCTGCCCGACGCCCACGCGCTGCTCATCCGCAGCGGCGCTAAAGTCACCGCCGAGGTTCTCGAAAAGGCTCCTCATTTGCGCGTCATCGGACGAGCCGGTGTCGGTATCGACAATGTTGACGTCGACGCGGCGACCGCGTGTGGCGTTCTGGTCATGAACACGCCCGGCGGCAACGCCATTTCTGTCGCCGAGCATACGCTGGCGCTGATGCTCGCCTCCGCCCGCTCGATTCCGGCGGCGGCCGAATCCACGAAGTCCGGCAAGTGGGAAAGGAAGAAGTTCCTCGGCACCGAACTCAACGGCAAGACGCTCGGCATCGTTGGGCTCGGCAATATCGGCTTGCTTGTTGCCCGTCGCGCACGCCCTTTCGGCATGAAGCTACTCGCGTATGACCCTTTCGTGAATCCCGACATCGCTCGCGACCGCGGGGTCGAGATGGTCACACTCGATGAGATTTACGCCAACAGCGACTACATCAGCCTGCACCTTTCGCTCAACGACAGTACTCGCAACCTTCTGGACGAAGAAGCGTTCGCCAAGATGAAGGACGGCGTCCGCATCATCAACTGCGCGCGCGGCGAACTGATCGACACCGGCGCGGTGCAGAGAGCGCTTGCGAGCGGCAAGGTGGCCGGAGCCGCGCTCGACGTTTTTGCCGAAGAGCCCCCCGAGCCCGATTCCCCGTTGCTGGCCGACCCGGGTGTGATCGCGACGCCGCACATCGGTGGCTCGACCGAAGAAGCCCAGGAAACTGTCGGCATCCGTATCGCCGAGCAGGTCCGCGACTACCTCCGAAGCGGCGTCGTTCTCAATGCGGTTAACATGCCGTCGATCAACGCCGAGCAGTATGAGCGCCTGCGGCCCGACCTCGACCTCGCTGAGCGCCTAGGCTCGTTCGCCGCGCAGATCGCAACGGGCCGACCGAGCCGCGTCAAGTTCATCTACGCGGGCAATCTCGGCAAAACCAACTCCGGCCTCGTCCGCAACGCGGCGCTCTGCGGCATACTGAAGCGCTACCTGTCGAGCCCGCCGAACCTGATCAACGCGAACCGCATCGCCGAGCAGCGTGGCCTGTCGATCAGTGAAAGCCGCCATGGTCGCCGCTACGGCAGCGATTCGCTAACCATCGTCATCGAGACCGACGAAGGTCAGCGAACCGCCGAAGGCACCGTCTTCTCCGACGGCTCCCCGCGGCTTATCAGCGTCGACGGCATCTACGTCGAAACCCGCCTGATCGGTCACATGGTCTTCACGAAGAATGTTGACGTTCCCGGCGTGATCGGCCGCATGGGGAGCCTGTTGGGTGAGAACAAGATCAACATCGCCGACTTTTCGTTGGGCCGTGAAGAGGATCATCAGCCTGCTTCCGAGCCCGCCGTCGCCGTAGCGGTTGTGCGGATCGACGAGCCGCTTCCGAAGCCTGTGCTGGACAAGCTTCTCGAGTTGGAGGCTGTTGAGTACGCGCAGACGATTGAATTGCCGGCTTAGCCTCAATACTCTTCACTTAAGAACCCTCACGCAGGCCGCAAAGTCGATGCGGAGGCGCGGCAACGCGCCGCGTGGTCGCAGCTTGTAGCCACTCATTTTGCGCTTAACCCCGCGCGGACGCTGCATGCCGCGGCTCGACCGCACGCGCTCCTGCAGCAGCTCCGCCAAAACCCCCTTATGAAACTTGCGTTTGTCCTGAGGGGGGAATCGCGACCGCTTGGGCCATCTTGCGTCGCACCACCCGCACCGCGTGCAGGTAGGAGAGGCGATCCGGATCTTCGTCGGCCTCCAAGGCGGCTTCGTGCAGCAGCCCGCGGATCGCGAAATGCGCCATCAGTAAGCCGTAAAATTCCTGGCGCACCAACTCCGGCGTCTTGCTGCGCAACACCATGCGCGCCCCGCGCAAATGCGTCTTGAGCTCGTCAAGCGCGCTTTCGATCTCCCAGCGTTCGCAGTACAGCGCCGCCAGTTCCACAGCCGGCGCTTGGGAGGGATCGAGGATCGTCGTCACCAGTCGATAGAAGGGCTCGGCATGCTCGACGCCTTCGAGACGATACTCGATCACGCGCACCGGCAGCGGGTTGCGGCGCTTGCGCCAGTCGCCTTCCGAAGCGTAGATCGCGCTGCGGTAGGAGCCGTCCGCAAAGCGCTCGAGCACTTCCAAGCGCAGATGCTTCTTAGCCCGCCACAGCAGTTGCGCGCCCGTCTGGCGTGCTTGCCGCCACAGCTGGTAGCCGAGGAAGTTGCGGTCGGCTAAGCACAACATATCCTTCTCGAGTGCCGGCAACACCTGTTTGGCGAGCGTGATCTCACCCCTCGCGCAGGGACCCATGCGGCTGGCGAACAGTACATGGGTGCCGTTTTCCAGCAACGAGACAAAGCGCAGCTGAGGAAACGCGCTCGCTCCCCGCGACGCACCCGGATAGCCGAACGCCGTGCGGTTGGCGGCCTGATCGGCCACATCGAGCGTCGAGCCGTCGAGCGAAACCAAGCGCCATTCCCGATAGAACGATCCGCGCGTCTTTTTCGTCGCCAACGGTCGTATCAACTCATCATGCAGCCGCTCGACCGGCTCCACCCCCAATCGCGAACGGGCTTGCGAGATCCCCGAATCGCCCGCCACCTTGAGGGGCGTCGCAGGGTCCTGCAGCCACTGTAGTCCTTCCAGCAGACAACGCAGCACCTCGCGGTAGGACGACTGCATGAACAGCGCCAGAGCGATGACGTAGTAGACCATCACATGCGCTGGCAAGTCCCGTTGTCGCCGCGAGGCCCGCCCGCAGTCCCGCAACACACGATCGATCTTGTGACGCGGGAACCAGCGCGTGATCACTCCCAGGCTGATGTAGTCGGTAATACGGCTGCCTGCCGGCAGCGCTGCTCTCGTTCGTGCCATCTGTGGCCTCCTGTGCTCTAAAAACAGAATGCCACAAAAATGTTATAAAGTGAAGAGTATTGAGGCTAGGTCGCGCTTAGCGCGACCCGGCACGGCGCTGCCGTGCGCCACACGTGGTGTTCGCATCCAAAGTGAAAAGTATTGTGCCCAGCCCGTGTTCCTGATCTGGTAAAGAGGCGCAATGGTCCCTGTTTGCGAGGTGCTCGTAAAATGACGGCGTCATCGGCTCGCACAACCCTTGCTGTGGCGAGCCGCATGCTATAGTCTTTAACCGACAATCAACGGTCGGTTAAACCATCGCACTACTGAGGAACACAAAACAATGGCTGACTACGCACACCCCGAAATGCTCGTAAGCACGGATTGGGTCGCCGATCACGCAGGTGACAGTAACGTGCAAGTAGTAGAGGTCGATGTCGATACGAGTGCGTACGACGAAGGCCACATCTCCGGCGCGGTCGGCTGGTCTTGGAATACACAGCTCTGCGATACCGTGCAGCGCGACATCATTCCCTTGGGCGAGTTCGGTAATCTCATGTCCGGCTCCGGTATCGGGAATGACACGACGGTTGTTCTCTACGGGGACAACAACAACTGGTTCGCGGCCTGGGCTCTGTGGCAGCTCAAAATCTACGGCCACAAAGATGTACGGCTGATGAACGGCGGGCGTAAGAAGTGGGTCGCCGAAGGCCGGGATCTGACGCAGGATGCCCCTTCACCGGCGGCGGCGAGCTATGCTGCCGCCTCTCCCAATAATTCGATTCGCGCTTTTCTGCCCGATGTCTACGCGGCCGTTGCCGCCGGGACCGTCGAGCTGGTGGACGTCCGCAGCCCGGACGAGTTCAGCGGCAAGATTCTCTCGCCTCCCGGTCTGCCGGAAACGTGCCAGCGCGGCGGGCATATCCCCGGCGCGAGCAACATTCCGTGGGCCAAGGCCTGCAACGACGACGGTACGTTCAAGAACGCCGACGAGTTGAAGGCACTTTACGAAGGCGCGGGCATCACGGGCACGAAGCCCGTCATCGCCTACTGCCGGATCGGGGAGCGTTCGAGCCATAGCTGGTTTGTGCTGAAGTATCTGCTGGGTCTCAATGGCGTAACGAACTATGACGGCTCCTGGACCGAGTGGGGCAACCTTGTCGGCGCCCCGGTCGCAAAGGGCGCCTAAGGACCAGGATCGATGAAACCGGAAGATCATTCCGAACGCGCCCTGGAGTTGGCTGGTTGGCCGGTACGGGTCATCTCGTACAAGCTGGGCGATAAGTATCTCGCCACTGCCGATAACGTCTCTCCGGGCGCGAATATCGCGCGAGCGGAAGGCCCAACGAAGGAAGCCGCCGAGCGCGACGTCCTTGCCAAGGCCGAGGAGCGCTTGGGCCGGACGCGCACGATGCCGATCGAATCGTAGCGACGCAAACGAATCATTGTCTTTGTCTCTTTGTGGGCGGGACGCATGTCGTCCCGCCCTTTTTCTATGCCGCCGAGAGCCGTGCTATGATGCCGGTTTTCCTGACCCGGAGTCTCATTTGCCTGCTCGTATTCTTAGCGGAAATCGCATTCGCGACGAGATCCTCGCCGAAGTTGCGGAAGACGTAAAGGCGCTCGTGGCGTCGGGCGTGAAACCCGGCCTGGCGGCCGTGCTTGTCGGTGATGACCCTGCCTCGCGGATCTATGTCCGCAACAAGGTAAGGGCCTGTGAGCAGGTCGGCATCTTCAGCGAAACAATCACGCCTCCCGCGCTCTCGACGACGGAGGAGTTGCTCGCTCTGATCGAAGACCTGAATAACCGCGATGACATCGACGGCATCCTCGTACAACTGCCGCTGCCCGCACAAGTGGATTCGGCGATGATCTTGCCGGCCGTATCACCCGCGAAGGATGTGGATGGATTCCATCCGTTTAATGTGGGCGCCCTCGTGACGAAGCGGCGGGGACCCGTTCCGTGTACCCCCTCGGGGCTGATTCAGATCCTCAAGCGCAGCGAGATACCGATCGCCGGCAAGCGGGCCGTCATCGTGGGACGCAGCGACATCGTCGGTAAGCCGGCGGCCTTGTTGCTATTGCACGAAAACGCGACGGTGACGATCTGCCATTCGAAGACCGTGGATTTGCCGGCTGTGGCCCGTGAGGCGGATATCCTCGTGGCCGCCATCGGACGGCCAGCGTTTGTGACGCGGGATTTTATCAAGCCGGGCGCGGTCGTGCTCGACGTCGGGATCAATCGGCTCACCGATCCGGACCAAGTGGAAACAATTTGCGCCGGTCTGCCGAAGAAGCTCGAAGGATTCCGCAGCCAAGGTTCGGTGTTGGTGGGAGATGTACATCCAAAGGATGTGGTGGAAATAGCTGGCGCTTACACGCCGGTTCCGGGCGGGGTCGGGCCGTTGACAATTGCGATGCTGATGGTCAATACCCTTCAGGCCGCCCGCCAACGCCGCGGCTAGCTCAGCGCAAACGCGGCAATCTCATCACCCGACGGATTGTTGATTTTGGGGCGTCCACCGCCCGCGGCAATAGCGACGTACTGCTTACCGCCGAGCTCGTAGGTGCATGGCGAGGCGTTGCAGCCGGCCTGCAGTTCCCATTCCCAAACGACCGCGCCGGATTTCGAGTCAAACGCCCGAAACTTCGGGTCCGCTGTCGCGCCGATAAACACCAGACCGCCTTTGGTGGCGACTGAGCCACCGAAGCTCAGTGTCCCGGTCTTCGGGATACCACGGGCCGTCAGTTCGGCGTGCTCACCGAGGATCTCCTTCCACACGTATTCGCCTGAGTCCAGATCGATACAGTTCATCTTGCCCCAGGGCGGCTTGATCGCCGGGTAGCCATCGGGGTCGAGGAGTTGAATGTATCCGGCGTGATTGAAACGGAAGGCGTCTTCCGGCTTGCCGTCGACGATCGTACAGAAGTTTGTCGTTTCGTTCGAGTTGACGTACATCCAGTTGCGGTCGGGGTCGAAACTGATGCCGCCCCAGAGCACTCCGCCGCTGAACCCGGGGTAGATCGCGGTCCCCTGTCGGGTCGGCGGTGTGTAGAGCGGCCCGGTGCGTGCGGCGCGGAACTTCTTCAGAACGAACGCATGAGCTTCCGATGAGATGTCCGTGATGAGGTCTTCGGTGAACTGCGGGCGGCAGAGACTTGCCGGCTTGAGGGGCACCGGCTGGGACTTGGCGAGCTGTTCGCCGGGGATGTCGCTCGGCGGAACCGGCCATTCCTCGATCGGGAAGAGCGGCTTTCCGGTCTGGCGGTCGAGCACGAAGATCAGGCCCATCTTTGTGGTCTGTACGACGGCGTCGACCATTCGCCCTTCGTGCCGCAAGCGAACGAGCGAAGGCTGGGCAGCCAAATCGTAATCCCATACGTCGTGACGGACAATCTGGTAATGCCAAACCCGTTTCCCGGTACGAGCGTCGAGGGCGAGGACGCAGTTGCCAAACAGGTTGTCACCGATGCGGTCGCCGCCCCAGAAATCGAATGAGGGCGAGCCGATCGACGCGAACAGCCATCCGCGCTCGGGATCGAGACTCATGCCGGCCCAGTTGTTCGTGCCGCCGTTCACCTCCCACGAGTTGTCGTTCCAGGTACCGTATCCGAATTCGCCGGGGAATGGGATCGTGTGAAAAATCCACTTGCGCTTGCCGGTGTAGACGTCATAGGCGCGGATATGGCCGGGGCCTTCGGGCCGCGGCCCCTCGCCGCCTCCCCCGCTCACGATGATCAAGTCCTCGAAGATCACCGGCGGACTCGTGCATTTGTAGAACAAGTCCGTCATGTCGCGATCGAAGTCAGCTTTGAGATCGACGACGCCGTTCTCGCCGAAGGTCTTAACCAGCTCTCCTGTTTGCGCGTTCAGACAGAACAGCCTGGTCTGGATGGCCGCGAAGATGCGTTTGTCTCTACCGTCTTCGAAATACGTTACGCCGCGATTGACCCCGCGGGCGCGCGATGAACGCTCCCCCTGGTAAGGATCGAAGTTCCAACGGACGTCACCGGTTGCGGCGTTGAGGGCTCGAACCGCCATGCGCGCCGTCGTCAGGTACATCGTGTCGCCGATGACGATCGGCGTACATTGGATCATCGTCTTGGGGCGGTCGAGCTTGTCGCCGGTGTGGTGAATCCAGGCGGGTTTGAGGCGATGTGCGTTGAAGAGGTTGATCTGATCGAGTGGGGAGTAGCGGGAGGCGCCTTGATCTCCGCCGTAGAATCGCCATTCGTTACCTGCTCCGAGGAAGGCCCGCTCCGCCGGCGCGGAAGCCGGCAGAAAGAGTGAGGCTCCGGCGACGCCACTGGCTGCGATGAATTGTCGGCGATTCATTCCTTGAGACACAAACGACCTCTCGATGACTTGAACCTAGTTCACAGGCTAGGCGAAGTGGAAAATCAAACCTCTCGATTGTAGCGATCACGACTCCCTTCCGCTTGACCGCGGCCAAGAGGCTATAGGATGGTGGGAGATACATTCCATGGCGAGTGAAGCGAAACCATTGCGTACCCCGTGCCGGCCGATCACCGGCCGATCGGATCCGCTGACTCTCGCGGTCCCCGAGCTAGAATCCGGGATCGGGAGTTTGATCGCTCAGGCGGACTCCACCGACCTGATCGACGGCGTACGGGTCCAGCCCTACTCTCTCTGGCCGGACGACCGCGGCTACTTTCTCGAGGTTGCCCGCCTGGGGCACGGTTTGCCCGCTGCGTTTCCCGCCGAGTCGACGCAGGTATCGACCGCGCTGAGTTATCCGGGGACGATCAAGGCGTTTCACTATCACCTGGAGCAGACGGACTTTTGGGTGCCGGTCCAAGGCATGTTCCAGGTGGCACTAGCAGACCTACGCCAAGACTCGCCCACCTTCGGCCTGCGGAATACTCTCTACGTGGGCGTGTTGCGCCCGTGGCAGATTTTGATTCCGCCGGGAGTCGCTCACGGCTACAAGGTGATCGGCGAAGGTACCGGAATGTTGGTTTACGTCACCGACCGCCACTACAACCCGAACGACGAGGGTCGCATCGCTTACGACGACCCCGGCATTCAGTACGACTGGGAGACCCAGCACAAATGAGGCTGCTCGTCACGGGCGGGGCCGGTTTCATTGGCTCCGCGTTCATTCGGCTTGTGCTCGGGGGCGGTTCGCCGGTCGAGCTGCTGAACTTCGATGCGCTGACCTACGCCGGTAATCTTGAGAATCTGGAATTCGTCGCGAGCCGGCCCGGCTACCGCTTCGTCAAAGCCAACCTTTGCGACGCCGAGGCCGTGGAGGGCACCGTGGCTGATTACCGGCCTGAAGCGATTGTGCACTTTGCGGCGGAATCGCACGTTGACCGCAGCATCCTTTCCCCTAGGCCCGTTATCGATACGAATTTCACCGGCACGTTCAATCTACTGGAAGCGGCGCGCCGACACGGAGTCGAGAAATTCATTCACGTTTCCACCGACGAGGTCTACGGGAGTATTGATGCGCCCGCCGAGGCGGACGAGGATTTCCCCCTGCGGCCCAGTAGCCCCTATTCCGCTTCGAAGGCCGGATCGGACATGCTGGCGCTTTCTTATTTCACGACGTACAAGCTACCGGTGATCGTGACGCGCGCCTCGAACAACTACGGGCCCTATCAGTTTCCGGAAAAGTTGATCCCGTTAATGATTGCGAATGCCCTCGATGACAAGCCACTTCCGATCTACGGCGACGGGCAGCAGATTCGCGATTGGTTGTACGTCGACGATCACTGTCGGGCGATTGAGTCTCTGCTCGAAAAAGGGCAAACCGGCGAGATCTACAACATCGGGGGAAACCGCGCTCTTCCGAATCTGGATGTGGTACGTATGATTCTGGCGGCCACAGGCAAGACGGATCGCCTTCTGAAGACGGTCGAGGACCGCCCCGGCCACGACCGGCGCTACGCGCTATCGAGCGCAAAGATTCAACGGACGACCGGCTGGTCGCCCGCGATGGATTTCGAGCGGGGTCTGGCTCAAACGATTGATTGGTACCGCGTGAATTCGGACTGGATCGAGCGTGTCCGCTCGGGCGCCTATCGGGACTACTACGACAGCAATTACGGCCGCCGCGAAGAAGAGTTGGGGCGCGTCACCGCTCAGTCGAAGCTTTGACGGGCGGCGGGGATAGGTTTCCGTTACCCTATGTGGAAACCTATAGGGAGAAGCGTAGCGTGACGAAGCAAGTAAAGAGTTCCTTCGGAGTGTCGAATCGCCGCTCGTTCTTATCGGCGGCCCTGCTGGGGTCGGCGCTGGCGCCGGCGGCGGCGCGGGCGCAGCGCGATTGGTCGGGAAAGACGCCGGTGCGGTATCCCGATCCGGACATCGTGGTGATCGATCAGCGGTTCGCGAAGTACAAACTTGGTAATACTCCTATCCAGCGGCTGCATGTGGGGACGTTGTGGGCGGAAGGTCCGGCCTGGAACGCGGTCGGGCGCTACTTGCTGTGGAGTGACATACCGAACGACCGGCAGTTACGTTGGCTTGAGGAAGACGGGCATGTGAGTGTATTACGCCAGCCGGCAGGCAACAGTAACGGCAATACCTTCGATTGGGAAGGACGGCAGATTGCTTGTGAGCACGGCAACAGGCGCGTGGTTCGATACGAACATAACGGCAAGGTGACCGTACTGGCGTCCGAGTGGCAGGGCAAACCACTCAATGCGCCGAATGACGCTGTTGTGCATCCTGATGGCGACATCTGGTTTACCGATCCGGGGTACGGCAGCCTCATGAACTATGAAGGAAACAAGGGGCCGTTGCACCTGAAAGAAGCGATTTACCGGGTGGACGGAAGGACCGGAGCGATGAGTCTGGTCGCCGATGACATCTACAAACCGAACGGCCTGTGTTTCTCGCCTGACTACAGCAAGCTCTATGCGGCCGACACGGGCGCCAGTCACTATCCGGAGGCGCCGCGGGTGATCAAGGTGTGGGACGTGGTCGACAACAAGAAACTGGAGAACGGGCGGGAGTTCGCGTCGATGGAACTGAGTGGGGTCGGGGCCGGTTTGGCGGACGGCATTCGGGCCGACGTCGATGGAAATGTTTGGGCCAGCGCCGGTTGGGTCGGCGATGGTTACGACGGTGTTCATATCTTTGCCCCCGACGGGGTGCGGATCGGCCAGATTCGGCTGCCGGAGATTTGCTCGAACGTCTGTTTCGGCGGGACGAAACGCAACCGGCTCTTCATGACGGGGAGTCAGTCTTTGTACTCCGTGTATGTCGAGACACGAGGCGCTCATATCTCGTAAGCCGTCTGCTTCCCGAGCGGGCACTGATGTCCGAGTTGCGTCTTGTACTCTTCTTCGAAACTCCTTCGCCGGGCCCGTTAGGGAACATCCGCGATACAGCGCCGCTTTTTCCAGGCGGATCTCACGGCTCGATCCGCGAGGCCGATAAGGGACTTAGCTTTATTCGCTGCGGGATTTCTCCGCGCCGCGAGGCCCGCAGGGCTGCTCGATGTCGAATTTGCGCGTTCTTATCGTTGACGATGATTCGTCTACCCGCAAGGTTCTGCGGCGGTGGCTGACGCGTGCCCTGGACGTCGACGTGTCGGAGGCGGCCGACGGCCTCGAAGCCTTCGAGCAGCTCACGGAACAGCCGTCCGATCTCGTCATCACCGACATCCACATGCCCCTGCTCAATGGGCTTGAGCTCGTGTCACTCATTCGAGATGACCCCGACCTCGGGCACACGGAGGTCGTAGCGATGTCCGTGGATAGCAGCCAGACCCTGGTCACGGAACTCGTAAAGATGGGGGTCTCGGACTTTATTGTTAAGCCGCTCCTTCAAGATCAAGTGATTCACCGCTTGGAGGGCGTCCTTCGTGCCCTTGTGCAGAAGGGAGAGGAGCGAAATAACCTAGTTTCGCTCCCAACAGTTCTCGTCGCTGACCGGGATGCCAACTTTCGCGAGTTTGCCCGTACGACGCTTGAAGGCCTTTTTAGATGTGAGACAGCCAAGAACGCCGGCGAACTACTCGTGGGCTCGATTCGGCATAAGCCGCCTCTGGTTTTAGTCTCGCCGGCACTGCCGGGCTTCCGCCTGGAGTTCCTTCTCAAGAAGTTGCGTTTGGGCGGACCGAAGCCTTCGACACACGTCTACCTGTTGACGAGCGAAGCCGGTGAGCAGCCGGATGGGTTTCAGCGGGTCAGCGGCACGGTGATGCGGACCTTCGTCCCCGCCGCCTTCCGTGCGGAAGTCTCCGACATCATGAACGACGTGCTGCCGCGGGAACTGGATGGCTCGCCGTTCGCCATGCTGCAACAAGAGATGCCCGGCGCCATCCGTCTGGTGCTTGGGACCCTGACGGGAGCCGATCCTCATGAAAGGCCCCAGCCTGACAGCGAGCCCCACTTCGGAATCTTTGGCGCAGTATCGCTCGATTCCGCTTCTGATGACCTGCGGATCGAGGCGAACATCGCGGCCGAGGAAACAATGGTCCGCGAGTTCGCGAAGGTGATGTTGGATCTGCCGGAGGAAGAGGTCGACACCGAGATCGTGGAGTCCACACTTCAGGAGATTCTAAACATGTATGGGGGGCGCATCAAAAGCCTGTGCGACGAGAAAAGAGTCGAGTTGAATCTCCATTTGCCTGAGATCGGACGGGCCGAGAGCGCAGTGACCGCGAAGCCGCGCTGGATACCCAGTGGTTCTTTGAATGGGGGGATGGGCACCTGTTTAAGACCCGGTTGAGGATCCTCGCCGCGAACTCCTAGCCGGCTCGGCCCGCCACGTGGCGAGACGCTTACTATCGTCGGTCCGACAGTGCTGGTTGGGGGAACGCTGTGCGGCTACGCGCGGCTCAGCCCGGGTTAGGCGCTGTCGATAACACGGTCGAGTTCCTTGCGCAGATCTTCGGGTTGGAACGGCTTCTCGACGTAGCCGACAACCCCGTGTCCAACGAGTGAGCGGACGCGTTCGCGGGTCGAATCCGTCGAGACAATTACGACGGGGATGGATCGAATCCGTTCGTCCTCCATCTTTTTCTTGACAAAGGTCTCCCCATCCATGTTGGGCATGTTGACATCGCAGAAGATCATGTCCACCGAATTGCCATCAAGGACTTCCAGGGCCGCCACACCGTCGGCGGCCTCCAAAAAACTCTCAATATCAGCTCCCGAAGTCTTGATCGCTCTCTGGATGAACTTTCTCATCGCCGACGAGTCGTCTATGACCAACACTTTCATTGCCATTCCTGTTCTCCCTTTGCGGGTCAGAGGTCTTCCGAAGCAGAACCCGGCCCACCGTCGCCCGGTGAGGCACGGAGAAATTCCGGCTCGAAGTTACCGCTCACCTGACGCGTACAAGGGTTCTTATCGGTCGTTTGCGGCCGGATTTGGCACAACATTCGAAGCATCCGCGGCAGTGGTAAAGCCGCGGCCACCTTGCGTCGATAACTTCAGCAGCGCGTTGGCACGCTTCTGGCTCGGAAGGCGGAGATGGACGAAACCCAAGAAATCATAGAAGAGTTCCTGATCGAAAGCAGCGAAAATCTCACGCAGTTGGATCAGGACTTCATCGAGCTTGAGCAGCGGCCGGAGGACAACGCACTGCTGTCGAGCGTGTTTCGGACGATTCACACCATCAAAGGGACTGGTGGCGTGCTTGGCTTCGGAATCCTTGAAGCGATCACGCACCGCGCTGAAAATATTCTCAGCCAGCTCAGGGAAGGCGAACGCCGCTTAACGCCCGAGCTGACAACGTTACTGCTCGAAACCGTTGACATTGTCAAGAAGATTCTCGGCGAGATCGAAGCCTCCGGAAGCGAGGGTTCGGAACATTACCTCGATCTTGTCGGGCGTCTCCAAGCGGCTTGCGACGATAAGTCCAGCGGCGAAGAGGCGGCGGTGGAACCGGAGTCAGCAAACGAGACCGGCGACGCTGAAACCGTGGACCCAGGAGGGGCGGAGTCCGGAGAACAAGACGCCAGCGGCGCGGAGTACGAGCATTCCTATCCCGCCAGTCAGCATGATGAGGCGCTGCCGGCTGCCCGCGAGCAGGAAGGGATCGCCGCCCAGGAACCTGGCGCGGCCCCCGCCCCCGCACGAACCTCGGTGGCAGACTCGAACATTCGAGTGAGTGTCGACCTGCTGGACAAACTCATGAATCTGGTCGGGGAACTGGTGTTGACGCGCAACCAGATCCTGCAATACACCGACACTCAGGAAGACGCTGGGTTCACCTCGACTTCGCAGCGGCTGAATCTCATCACGACCGAGCTGCAAGCCAATGTGATGAAGACCCGCATGCAACCAATCCGCGTTGTTTGGAACAAGTTTCCGCGGGTCGTCCGCGACCTGGCCAGTCCTTTGGGAAGCAACTTGAATTGCAGATGGATGGCGCCAACACCGAATTGGACAAGACCATCATCGAGGCGATCAAGGATCCGCTGACGCATATTGTGCGGAACTCGTGCGACCACGGAATCGAAATGCCCGATGTCCGCGCCGCAGCCGGCAAACCCGCCAAGGGGACGGTATTTTTGCGGGCCTACCACGAGGGCGGACAGGTCAATATCGAGATCTCCGACGACGGTGACGGAATCAATCCCGACAGCCTCAAGCAGAAGGCCATCCAAAACGGTGTTGTCACGGCCGATCAGGCCGACCGCATGTCGCACCGCGAAGCTCTCGATCTGATCTTCTTGCCGGGTCTGTCGACCGACCAGGCGGTGACGAACGTTTCCGGCCGCGGTGTCGGCATGGATGTCGTCAAGACGAACATCGAGAAGATCGGCGGTTCAATCGATCTTCAAAGCCTACCCGGCCAAGGCACGACCCTCAAGATCAAGATCCCCTTAACGCTGGCAATTATTCCGGCGCTGGTCGTCGAGTGCGCCGGTGAGCGGTTCGCCATCCCGCAAGTAAACCTGGTCGAGTTGGTTCGCCTCGAATCCGGTCAGGAAGGACAGCAGCAGATCGAGCTGATCCGCGATACGCCCGTGTATCGGCTGCGGGGGAAACTTCTACCGCTCGTCTATCTTAGCGACGTATTGGGTTTGGAAGGCACTCACCGGACTAGCGAGTCAGTGAACATCATCGTAGTGCAGGCCGACCAGAAGACATTCGGTTTGGTTGTCGACGGCGTTCACGACACGGCCGAGATCGTCGTCAAGCCGCTCAGCAAGCTCCTCAAAGGGATGAACTGTTACGCAGGGGCGACCATCATGGGAGATGGCCACGTTGCGCTCATTCTCGATGTGATGGGGCTGGCGCAGCTCGGCCGTGTGGTCGGTGAGAGTTCCGCGCACGGACAGCCGGCGAGCGATCCGATATCGGAGGGCGTCGCGGAACGGCAGGCGGTGCTCCTGTTTCGGGCCGGCGCGAAGGAACGGCTGGCGGTACCGCTGGTTTTGGTCGACCGGCTGGAGGAGTTCGCATCGGAAGCCATTGAGCTCTCCGGAGAGCGGAAGGTCGTTCAGTACCGTGGGCGCATTCTGCCCCTGGTGCCGCTGGACAGCTATCTCGGCGGCGCGGCGGGCACTCCACGCGACACGGCGTCGGGCGAGAAGGTCCAGGTCATCGTTTTCAGCGAAGGGGAAGAGCGCCTCGGAATCGTGGTCGACGAAATCCTCGACATTCTCGACGAGGCCATCACAATTCGGTCCCGCTCGTCACAGCCGGGCGTCTTGGGCTCGGCCGTACTGGACGGCCAAGTCACTGACTTCCTGGATCTGCACTATCTGATCGAAGAAGCTTCTGAGAACTGGTTTGGCGCCCGACGTGAGCAGGCAGCCGAGGGCGCGCGTATTCTTATCACGGAGAGTTCGCGCTTTACACGCGGCCTGATGAGAACCCACCTCGAAATGGCGGGCTACCGGGTCCATGAGGCTTCCAACTCCGAAGAAGCGATCGAGTGTCTGCGGACCGAGACGGTCGATGTGTTTGTTTCCAGCCTCGATCTGCCGGGGGAAAGCGCCGGGCAACTGTTGACGCGTGTGCGGAGCCTGCCGGAAGTCGGCCGCGTGCCCGCCCTGGCACTCTCAGCTTCCACCGAACAGATGAGTCGGCGTCCCGAGTCGGGCCCGGAGTTTGACGAATATCAGTTGAAGTTTGACCGTACGGCGATGCTGCGTTCCATCGAGAAGCTGGCGGCGGCTGTGCGTGAGAAAAGGCCGACGACGGAGCGAACGGGAGTCAACGCCTGATGTCAGAGCACGCGGGAACGGAAAACCCCACTGGAACCCGGCAGTACGCGACCTTTTCGGTCGAGGGCCTTTTCTTCGGCGTCGAAGTCTTGACCCCTTTACACACTTTAGGCCGCACTACCATCACGTCGTTCAGATCTGGGCGAGCGAGCGGACCAACGCGCCGCACGCCGTTGCGGAGCTGGCGCTGGCGCCGCTGTGTAGTCTGCCGTAGAACGGAGTTACGCGAGGTTGGATCAGTTCGAGAAGCGCTTTCATTTGATGGATCAGTGGGCGGCGTACATGACCGGCGGCAGCGCGAAGGTGGTACGTCTGCATGGATGACGCGAGATTCAAGTCGACTGTGCAGCTCGCCAGCGACACCCGCAAGGAGGTTGAAGCGGCGATGGAAACGTCGCCGGAAGCCCTCGCCGAGGGCTTCCGCAAGGCTCCCGCGGAACGCCGACCGGTGCTGCTTGCTCAACTGATCTGGTGTTCCAGAGAGATCAGGGCGGCGTGGGATGGCGTCAGTTTGATTGCTCAACAACTGCTGCGGGACGGTGAGCCGCTCCCCGGCGAGCTGGCCTCATGGATGGCCGACGTGCTGGCGAGGAAACGCTCGCGGCCGACAGCGCGAGGCAAGGACCCGGATGCAAACTTCGTGCGAAACAGAGCCATCGTTGACGCAGTTCAATGGCTGGTTCAGCAGGGATTCCGTGCGACACGCAGCAAAGCGATGGCGGTCGCGAGCGTCGAAGGCGGTTCCGCTTGCGATGCAGGCCGAAGACAGTCGTAGCCAGCAGAACGATCAGCGGCCAGATCACTCGCTGTAGAACATCAATACGGGAAGTCTGAGTTTTGATCTCGGCCTTGACCTCAGTGATCGCCGCGTCGCATTGTGGCGCAAGGGAGGCTACGTTGGTGTCACACCGACTACCGCACAGTTGGTTTGCCTACTGGAAACTATTCTTCTGCCAGAACGAAGCTCTTGAAATCGCCATCTGGCGTTGGTCTGAAGACTTCTTGAACACCTTCGCATCACTTTGCCGTAGGATCTGGGTCACCCACTTGTCTGCCACGCCTCCCGCGCTTAAACGGGTTGCATACTTCCAGCGGAGATCGGCGATTTGAGCCTTGACTAGTAGCTGCTTCGATTCGGCGCTTCTTCCTAGCGGCTCGACGTCTTGACCGGCGGCTCTTCTTGCAAAATTTGTCCGCAATATCTCCAGGTCTCGCTCTTTCGCCATCTGCGCCTTTGCTACCCGGTCTCCAGCCCAGCGTTGTAACCACAAATCGGTCTGAGACTCCTGGGTCGCCTTCAGGTGGCCGATCAACTCATCGTGCAGCACTTCGAGCTCCGCGATCTGCTCGGCAACCTCTTGGCGCACCCGTTCCGGATCGCGTTGGGGCGCCGCTTGATCTAAGACGATCTTTTCGTCGCCGGGGCGGCTCCTGCCCCAGCTATAGTTGACCCGCACGTAGAAGCTCGCGCCGTTGAACCCGAAGGGCGAGAACTGGCTGTAGTAATTGCCGACCGTCAGGATGCCATGCTCGTTCACGTCGGGGTAAGTATTCAGCACGTTCTCACCGCCGATGGCCAGAGTGGCGTTTTCTCTGAACGGGATGCCCAGCTCGACATCGAGCAGCGCCTTGCCGGAATAGGACGGGTACAGCCACGACTCGGATACGACGCCCAAGTCAAACGCGTTCCGTCCGTCCTCGCTGTCCCAGAACTGACCGAAGTAGTTCAAGCGGCCCATGAGATTCCATCGGCGGGCGTCGTGGTTGACGTTGAAGCTCCACCGCGTGTTCGGCAGCCCCCGTTCCAGCGTAGTGATGCGGAACTGGTCGATCACGGAAGATTCGACGTTCTTGACCGCTGTATCCGTGTAGTTGTAGATCGCACTGAACGTCGTACGCCCCTTCACCAGCGTCGAGATCAGGTCGATGCCCTGGGTCGTCGTCGAAAAGTCGTTCAGGAAGAACCGGAACACGGGAAAATTCCGTGCTTCTGGAATCCCTTCCGCTAGCAACGTCTCGATCTCGTTCTCCGACAAACTGATTTCCTGGGCCAGGGCGACGCGATCGTCGATGTCGACCCGGAAATAGTCCGCGGTGAAGGTGAACGGGCCCTTCTCGACGACGACGCCCGCGCTGTAGTTGCGCGATGTCTCCGGTTGGAGCTGGCCTCCGCCCCGCGCCATGGCCACGGCTGAGGTAGCCGGAACCACACCTTGGTTGGTCAGTTGCCCGCCGATAAAGGCGGTCGTCACGTTGAACGCGTTCTGTTGCCCCGGCGTCGGCGCCCGAAACCCGGTGCTGACGGCGCCGCGCAGCGCGGCCATGTCGGTCAGCTTGAGGCGCCCGGAGACCTTGTAGTTGACCGTCTTGCCGAAGTCGTCGAAGTTCTCGAACCGGACGGCCGTGCCGAGCGTCCACCGGCCCGGGTCGGTGAACTCAACGTCGCCATAGACGGCGATGTTGCTGCGGTCCCAGACTCCCGCCGTCGTGTCGGCCCGGTAGCCGTTGAAGCCGTTCGAACCGGAACTGAAGCCCTGCGCGGCATACGGACCGATCTCCCACGACGGCTGATCGCCGGCGCCAATCGTGAACTCCTCCCTCCTCCACTCCGTGCCGGCGGCCAAGTGCACGAGATCGTTGAGGGGGTAGGTAACGTCGAGGTTGAGATTGGTTTCCTCCTGCCGATAGACGCCGGGCCGGAACGATGTCGGCGTGTCGAAACCGAGCGACGCATTGACCGTATCGGTAATGAACTGATCGATCTCGCTGGTGCCGATGCTGGCGCTCGCGTCCCAGGTGAAGCCGTTGCTGGCGAACCCGCGCAGACCGCCGACCAGCGAGAGGTCGATCAGATTCCCGCCGAACTGCGGAGTGAATCCTCCAGGAAACCGGTTGTGGAGGGTGAAGCAGTTCGGGTCGGCCTCGACTGCGGAGAGAGCGCCTGCGTTGGGGACGTTGTCGACGATCGGGATGATGGGGCAGCCGCCGGCGCCCGGCTCCCGTCCGGGAGGAGGATCCTTGCTGGTGGGCGCGGTATCGGCCCAGACCCGGTCGCCGACGAGCAGCGTAGGTTTTTCGTCGACCACGGGACCGCGAAAAACCCCGCCCCGCGTGTGTGGATTCCGGAAGTAAAAGCCACCGGTCACCTTGCGGGACGCGTAGTTGCCGTGACCGTAGAGTTGATAACGATCGTCGAACAGATGGCCGAAGTTTGCGAACAGCTTGAAGTCGTGGTTGATTCTCGGCGATCCCCAAACCTGCGCCGTGTCGCGCAGATTCGTATTGCCCGCGTTGATGATGTCCGACGCGTCTTGGCGCTGGATGGCGCGGTTGGTCGGCGAAGCGGTGCCGTACTCCATGCTGATGTTGCCGAAACCGTTCGCTCCCAGCGGCACCCCGACGTTGCCGGCTACGGAAAACGTCCGGCCGCGTCCGCCGATTCCGTTACACGAGTGCTTGATGTCGCCGATGATGCCCGACCCGCACGTCGCCGAGTCCCCCGCATTGGCATCGAAGAAGCCCCCGGTTTGAACTTCCAGGCTGCCTCCCGAGGGATCGTCCTTCAGTTGGAAGTTCAGGACTCCGGCGATGGCGTCCGAGCCGTATTGCGCCGCCGCGCCGTCGCGCAGCACCTCAACCTGCCGAATGGCAATCGATGGAATGACGGAGATGTCCGGTCCCTGCGAGCCGTCGGCGATGCCATTTCCCAGCCAAGTGATGACCGCCGAGCGGTGGCGGCGCTTTCCGTTGACCAGGACCAGCGTGTGGTCGGGCGCCAGGTTGCGCAAGTTAGCCGGACGGACGACGGTCCCCGCATCGCTGATCGGCTGAGTGTTGACGTTGAAGGAGGGGATGACAGCCCGCAGCTGGGATACCAAATCCCTGCTACCCTGTCTAGCGAGGTCCTCGGCACGGATGACGTCCACGGGCACGGTGGACTCTGTCACCGATCGTGGCGCGGCGCGGCTGCCGACGACCACGACGGACGTGGTGACAGCGGCCAATTCGAGCATAAAGTTTCGCAGGACCGATTGGCCGGCAATCAGTTCGACGTCACCGGCGATGCCAGTCTCGAAGCCGGAATTCTCGGCCGTAATCGTGTAGATCCCGGGCTCCAGAGTCAATTCGTATGCGCCAGCGGCATCCGTCGAACCGGTCACCTCGGCTCCGGTGGCGTTGTTGGTCGCCGTTATTTCCGCGCCTGGGATGACTGAGCCGGAATCATCGGTTACCTCTCCGCGCAAGGTAGCCGTTTGCTGAGCGTACGCGACTCCGCAAACCCCGACCAGCAGCAGCGCTGTCATGAAAACAAGCCTTCTTGGGTACATGGATAACTCCTAAGAAATAAACAACCCTCACGTATAGTATTACACTTATTGATGCCGCATAATATAGAGTAACCTGTTGAGGTTTCTCCTCGTCTAAGCGACATGGGGAACCCAAGAGGCGTAAGGCGCGATTTTGATGCTCTGGAGAAGCGACGACTGGAGGCCGTGCGGCTGGTCGTCGAAGAAGGTTTGAGTCAGTCCGAGGCAGCACGGCGCGTGAAGGCGGCGCAGCAAAGCGTGAGCCGTTGGGTTAGCGAGCATGGGGAGCGGGGTGCGGCCGGACTCCGCCAGGCTGGGCGCGCCGGCCGCAAGCCGCTGTTGCACGCCACACAGCTCGAACGCCTGGAGCAGATGCTGCTCCAAGGCCCCGAGGCGCATGACTTTCCGACGCCGCTGTGGACTTGTCCGCGGGGTCGCTCGTCTGATCGCCGACGAGTTCGGCGTGCGCTATCACGAAGGCCACGTCTGGAAGATCCTGCGGGCGCTCAACTGGAGCCCGCAACGGCCGGTCGGCCAAGCCCGTGAACGCAATGAAGAGGCTATCCGCAACTGGCAGCGCAAGACTTGGCCCGCCACTAAAAAAAAGCCCAACAACAAGGCCGCACGATCGTCTTCATCGACGAAAGCGGACTGAGTCAGAAGCCGCATCGTTGCCGCACTTGGCCAGGATTTCCATTTTGGCCCTGGCACGGTGAAAGTATACACCCGCGCTGCCCCGAAGACCACGTCTTTCCGCGCTGAACCCTGCACATCACCTCCGGCGGCAGGCCCCAAAACCCGTCCGTCCGCTCACAGACGTTGATGGAGCGGGCTGAACGGCACACCGGCCGACACTGCTCCCTGCGAAGCCTTTTCGGAGCTAAAAACTGTTGATCCTCGTCCAGGTAACGCTACCCGCTCGGCAGCGGCAGCGCCCAGATCCTGTGCAGCATGTCACCGAACAGCCGCCGGTTCAGATGCCCCTCGGCCAGCAGCAACCAGTAGTAGCGCGCGTGCTTGACCAGCCGGCCGCCGGTCTTCATCAGCCGCTGCTGCAAGCTCGTGAGCGACCAACTCTTGATCCTGTTCGGCAGTCCGAGCCGCCGCCACAAGTTGCCCAGGTTGTAGGCCAGCACGCTGAGTTGCAGTCGCACTTCGTTGGCCCGAAAGCGATGGCACGAAAGCCGCGTCCAGTGCGTGGCCTGTTTGCCTTCTTTAATCCATTGCTCGGCCGTGCCGCGCTTGTTGTAGAAGCGCACCACCGACCGGCTTGGCAAGCTCATGTTGGTCACGATAAATCCGACCCGCGGGAACAGCTCACCGAGATGATGCTCGACCTTGGCCACGATGCGTCGCGGCTTGGACCAACTCTCCGCCTGATAGCGGAAGCTCTTGTAGCGCACCAAGGGCTTGCGACCCGGCCTGCCCGGCGGGCGAAACAAGATGTCTTCGATCGCCAATTCCAAGCTCTTGTTGGCCGGAATGCGAATGGCGTACTGCACTCCGCGTTCCTCCGAAAACTCATAAATCTCCGGCTTGGCAAAGGCCGCATCGCCCCGGAAGGTGACCTGTTTGCCCACAGCCTGTTGGCGCTTGATCTCGGGCAGCAGCAACTCCTTCCAGTCCTCAGCGCTGTGCACGTTGCCTGGACGCAGCTTCGCCGCCAGGCAATCCCCATGCTGGTTGAACAACAACAGCGGGTGGTAGCAGACCGACTCGAAATGGCCGTTGTAGGCGCTGCCCTCTTGCTGGCCGTGGACAGGGCTTTCGGTCGAATCCATGTCGAGCACGACGCGCTCGGAGTCGTCTTGCGTCTCGGCTTGCGCCACCAGCTCGCGGTTCACAGCCATCAGCCCCAGCAAGTTCTCCTCGCTCGCCAGCATCTCCGTCTCGAAGCTCTGCAGTCGCGAGGTCAGTGCCCCGCCGCGATCCCAGTTCCTCTTCGAGCCGATCAAGCGAAACGTCGGGTCAGCCGACACTCGGACGGCGTCATTGAGGTCCTCGTAGCCTGCCAGCCGAGAGTAGACTGACTGCCGCAGCAGATCGGCCAGCGGGAACTTCTTGTTCAAGCCTTGCCGTGGGTCACTGAGGTGTTCGTCGATCAGCTTCCCGAGTCCGAGTCGCTCGTCCAGCTCGCGGACCAGGATCAGCCCGCCGTCGGAAGTGACACGCGATCCTTGGAAATCGACTTTCAATAAGCCGTTGAAGCTTAGCTGGAACGGTTTGTTTTCTTTTTCACCCATTGGGTGTTGATCTCCTCAGCGCCTTGAGTGCTTTCCAACCCGCATAAATAAAGGCGTCCGAGGCCACCCGATGGTTAGCAGAATCGAAACTAAAGTGGGAATCCGGGCTAAAACCAAAGCGCTGGTAAAGCTGCCGCGCTGGAGCGTTATCTTCGTGCACCTCCAGAGTCACTTTCCCGCTTTAGGGGTCGTCGCGAGGTTGCGCGGTTCCCCCGCACCGCTCAGAGTATATTTTACAGCAATCTGGGCGCTACCCTTTCTATGCTATGTCGCGTTCGCGAGGTCGTACTCGCGTACAAGCACGTCGGCGGGAAGGTTCCAATTGATCGACAGGGCCCGGATCATCGGCAGAGTGAGCGGGCGCTGTCGGTTGAGCACTTCCGAAGCGCGTGGCTGGGAGCCAATCAGCGCTGCGAAGTCTTTCTGGCGCAGGCCACGGGCCTCCATGACGTGCTCGATCGCCGCGATCGGGTCCGGCACCTCTATCGTCCAGTGCTCGGCTTCGTAGGCTTCTACAAGAGTAACGAGGACCTTGAGCTCGTCACTTTCCGGCGTGTCCGGCGCGGTGCCCATCAGGCCGTCGATTACGGTTAATACCTTGTCATAGTCGGTTTCACTCTTGATCGGTTTAATATTCATGTCAAACTCCTAGACTCTGGACGCATCGACCGCATCGTACTCGGCATGTGTTCCCACGAAACGCACGAACCCGATTCGATGCGCGTAGTCAAAGCGGACGATTAGCCGGTACCTGTTCCCGCGGATGTTGAATACAACCCGGTCGTTGCCGACAATGCTCGCGTTTCCGTAAGCCATTTTCACGTCCGTCGGCGAAGACCAGTAGGCTTTTGCGGCGATCGCGTACCACGCCTTCAACGGTTGTTCCGCTCTGGGGTCACTTTTCCAGAAGGTGCGCAATGTCCGCTTTGCGATGACCCGCATGAAGACATTATAATATCCCAAAGAGGGATGTATAGGAAGAGAGCCGAACGGCGCACCGGTCCAGGAATACCGCGTAACCAGGCATCCAGAGGCCAATCCCGCAGGATTTATATAGCACGATAAAGTATGTTATCGTTCCATGTCTCCGGATCGCCCGGTTTCGTCTTCTTGAACCCCCTTTCCCTCGCCGCGGATGATTGCGGATCGGTCCTCGCCGTCAAGGGTTCGCTGCGCCGCTTCGCGCCCTGGACGGCTGCGGGCCGATCCGGGAGACGTGGCTGTTTACGAGGGAAAGGGGATGTCCCGGCGTCCGCCGGCCCAGATCAGCGAGTGCGCACGTCTAATCCGCGCCTCGAGTTCGATTGCCGGCACGGGTTTGATGTCCGTGTCACCCCCCGCGACAACTAGGGTGTACTGCGGCGCGTCTCCGTACTGCTTGGGCAAAGCCTCGCGCGCACCGATCTGGTTCTTGACGCGTTCGCCGGGTGGATATCCAGCGATGTCCAAGATGACGCTCTTGCGTCCCTCGTCGACGAGTGCAAGTTGCACAAACGAGTGGTTTCGCAACGACCCGACAGCGAACTGGTTTTCAAGGGCTTTGGGGTTGCGAAACGGTATTGCAGGAGAGATTCAATTGGCGATAGTTTTTTGCAACTTAGTCGTGTTCGATGACGACAAGTTGGTTCTCGGGGATGACGTCAGCGTGACGGATGAGACTGGCGAGAAGCGTCCCATGTCGGGCCGCGACGTTAGGGCGGCGTTGGCTCGTGTTCCCCGCCAGGATGACGGGCGTATTCGAGGCCTGGCGAGCTTGTTTCTGCCGGGCAAGATCCTCGGCGAATTCCGCTACTACGGCACGCGCAGCGATGACTTCAATGACATCGTTCTTCATGAACACAGGCGCGATTTGCGCGGCTTATTCGTTTTCTGCGCCTGGCTGAATCACAACGACTCGCGCGCCATCAACACGCTCGATAGTCTCGTCGATGAGAACGGTTCGAAATTCATTCGCCACTATTTGATCGACTTCGGCGCGATCCTGGGGAGCGCGAGCGTGGTCTCGAATACGGCTCGTGACGGCAATGCCTACTTTTGGGAGCTGAAGCCGGCGTTGGCGCAGATTTTCTCCCTGGGCATCTTCGTGCCACGCTGGGCTCGCGCCCGGTACATCAAGCACCCTTCTCTTGGGCAGATCGAGTATCCGAGTTTCGAGCCTGAAGAGTGGAAACCGAACTATCCCAACCCGGCCTTTCAGAACCGTCTTCCCGACGATGAGTTCTGGGGGGCGAAGAAGGTGATGGCCTTCAGTGACGAGCAGTTGAAGGCGGTCGTGAAGCTGGCGGCATACAGTGATCAACGCGCGGAAGAGTGGATCACCGATTACTTGATCAAGCGCCGCGACCGCATCGGCGAGGTCTACTTCTCAAAGGTGTTGCCGCTGGATGATTTTCGAGTGGAGGAGAGCGAGCTAAGATTCGTGGATCTCGGGGTCAAGCACGGCGTGTTGGGTTCGAGAGAGCTGAACACCACGTGGTCGCGCTTTGAAAATGGGTCCAAAGAACATACGCCGATTCCGGACGCGAGCGGTTTTCGGCTTCCCGATGCGCTCAAGAATGGCGCGTCCGGATCGTACTTTGCCGCCCGGATTGCGGCTGACGATTCCAAGCAGACGGTCACCGTCTACCTGCGGAAACAGAGCCAGGGGCTTGAAGTGGTCGGTATCGACCGCACCTGGTAGATCTCTCAGCTATCCCCACGCGCCTCGGTTTTTCTTGCATCTTTTCCACGCTTGTTGCGTCCAAGAGACTGCCATGAAAACTGAAAAGACCGAACAAGAATGGAAGGCGGAGTTGACGCCTGAGCAGTATTACGTCTGCCGTGAGAAAGGGACGGAAGCGCCCTTCGTGGGTGAGTACGTCGACTGCAAGGAGCCCGGCACGTACCACTGTGTGGCGTGCGGCAAAGCCTTGTTCCGTTCCGACCACAAGTTCGAGTCAGGGACCGGTTGGCCGAGCTTTACCCAGGCCGCGGATGAGCATGCCGTCGCGACGGAAACGGATTCCAGCCATGGGATGCAGCGGGTCGAGGCCCTCTGCGACGACTGCGGCGCGCACCTCGGCCATGTTTTCCCTGATGGGCCGGGACCGACGGGAGTGCGCTACTGCATCAATTCGGTGGCTTTGAAGTTAGAAGGCTCAGAGTAGTATGCAAAATCGACGAGGACCGGCCCGGTGTGCCAATCACGCGACCACGGCAGAGCTGGAAACAAGCTTTCAGCCGACTGCGCGAAGCCGGTGACGACAGACCCATCCCTCAACGGCCGACGAGAGAGTTTGACGGAGAACAGTTGGAGTGGTAATGCGGTTCGTCGCCGAGTAGAGGCTACGGCATTAAGCCAGAAGCGCTTCCACGACCTTCCCCTCCACATCCGTCAGCCGATAGTCGCGGCCGCTGTGGCGGTAGGTAAGGCGGGTGTGGTCGAAACCCATCAGGTGCAACATGGTGGCGTGCAGGTCGTGCGGGTGGACGGGATTCTCCTCCGCCTTGAAACCGAAGTCGTCGGTGTTCCCATAGGCGAGACCGCCTTGGAACCCGCCGCCGGCCAGCACGGCTGAAAAGCCATGGCTGTTGTGGTCGCGGCCGTTCTGAACTGAGATGCGTCCGCTGACCTCGACGGTGGGCGTGCGGCCGAACTCGCCGCTGATCAGCACGATCGTTTCATCCAGCAATCCACTCGCTTTCAGGTCCTGAATCAGCGCCGCCATCGGTGCATCGGAGTCAGCCGTCAGCTTGCGCATGCGTTGGATGTCTTGGTGGGTATCCCACGGCTGCATATTGCCGTAGTAGACCTGCACCATGCGGACGCCTCGCTCGACGAGCCGCCGGGCGACCAGGCAGCCGCGCGCGAAGTCGCCTTCGCCGTAGCGCTCGCGGGTCTTCGTGCTCTCTTTTCGGACATCGAAGGCGTCGAGCGCCTCGACTTGCATGCGGAAAGCGACCTCCATCGAGTGGATCGTCGCTTCCAGTTGCGGGGCGTGCCCCTGCCGGCCGAGGTGCATGCGGTTCAGCCGGCTTAGCAACTCGACTTGGCGCGCCTGCTGCTCGGGCTGCATGCGAGGATTACGCACGTAAGAGACGAGTTTCTCCGGGTCTTCCTCATCGTTACGGACGTAAGCGCCTTGAAAACTTCCCGGAAGGAAAGCCGAAGACCACAGTTGCGGCCCAATGACGGGGAGTCCCGGACACATAACGATGTAGCCGGGCAGGTCCTGATTCTCGGTGCCAAGGCCATAGGTGAGCCAGGCGCCCATCGAGGGGTGGCCGGCGAGGCGATGGCCGCAGTTCAGCATGAACAGCGACGGCTCGTGAAACGGCACGTCGGTGTACATCGATTTGACGATGCAGAGATCATCGGCGCAGCCGGCGAGGTTCGAAAAGATCTCGCTGATCTTCAAGCCGCTCTGGCCGTATTCTTTGAACTCAAACGGCGAGCGCATCAGCGCGCCCGTCTTGCGCTCCGTCTTGAGATTGCCGCCGGGATAGGGCTTACCGTTGTACTTGTCGAGCATCGGCTTGAAGTCGAAGCTGTCAACGTGCGACGGGCCGCCGTTGAGAAACAAGTGGATGACGTGCTTGGCCTTGGCGGGGAAGTGCGGCACGCGGACGGCGAGCGGATCAAGAGAGGCGGTTGCCCCCGCGAGAGTACCGGCGAGCCCGACCGCGCCGAGGCCGGTACCAACGGTGCGCAGCATCTCTCGTCGAGTGATCGGTGTCGGTGGGTGTGGCATTGGGGCCCGGTTCATCACTGAATGTAAAGGAACTCGTTGGAGCTGAGCAAGGCCTGTGCGTAGCTCGGCCAAGCGTTGGGCTCGGCTTTGAGGTAAGAGCGACCCATCGTCAGTTCTGCTTTCGTCGGCGCGCGCCCGTAGACGAGCCAGTAGGCGCGGCGGATGCGAGCCGCGTCATCTTGGCCGACTTCGTCGAGCAGGCGGTCGGCCAGCCTCTCGGCCTGGCGCATGACGAATTCGCTGTTGAGGAAGAAGAGGCCCTGGAGGGGCGTGTTGGTGCCGATCCGCTGCGGGCTCGTTTGATTTGGGTTGGGGAAATCGAAAAGCCCGAGGTTTTTGTCGAGTTTGCGGCGACTTACATAGGCATACACCGTGCGCCTGTGGTTGGCGGCGTCGGAGACCAGCGCCGGCTCGCCGCCGGGAGTGAGGTCCAGGTTGCCCGCGACCTTAAGGAGCGAATCGCGCAAGGTCTCGACGTCCAATCGGCGACGGTTTGCTCGCCACAGCAAGCGGTTGTCGGAATCAACTCCCTCGTTCTTCTTGATGCTTGTAGAGCTTAGGGCATACGTTGCCGACAGCATGATCTCGCGATGGAGCGCTTTGATCGACCAGCCCTTTTCCACGAACCTCGCCGCCAGATAGTCCAGCAGTTCGGGATGGCTGGGCCTTTCGCCCATCTGACCGAAGTTGCTCGGTGTGTTCACGAGGCCCCTACCGAAATGATTGAGCCAGATCCGGTTCGCCATCACCCGTGCCGTAAGCGGATTGTCGGGGCCGGCAATGGATTCGGCTAGCTCAAACCGTCCACTTCCTTGTTTGAACGGCCGGCCACCAAGGATTGTGAGAAAGCGCCGCGGCACTTCCGCGCCGAGGTTGTCCTTGTTGCCACGGATGTGGACATGTTCGTTTTTGGGCTCGTCTTTGTCATGAACAACGTGCAGGAATGGATACTTTTCCGGAAGCGCGTCTTCCAGAATCTCGATCTTGGCCCGGAGACGATCGGCATGGTCGCGCCACACGCCGGGCAGAAAGCGGCCGATCTCATCTCCCGGGTAGTAGAGGACACCGTGTTTGAAGTCCGCCGGTGCATCGAACGCCTGCGCGGAACCCAAGTCCCGCCAGAGGAAGTGCCGGTCGCGCTCGAGAGACAGCATTTCGACTTCGTTGGCCTTGCGGGCACTACTCTCGCCTCCGAGCCGAATCTCGTTTTCTTTGTCGATCTTGCGTTTCTCACGCAGCACATCAAGGACGAGAGTCTCCATCTCGGAGGCCCACAGGCGCAAGCGGTCGGGGGAGCCGTCGGTCAGGAAATCACTGAACCCGTCGAGCAAAGGGTGATCGCGAGGCGAGCTGCCGAGGTAGCGCACCCAGCGTTCCAGTGTTTCTTCATCGAGAAAGTATTCATGGGCGACCTCGGCTACGCCACGCTTGCGCGGCCCGAGGACGTTCCATACCGCTTCGAGATACGCCGCTGTGTTCCCCGCCAACACTTCAGCCAATTGCCGTGCTTGCGTTCCCAGAAACTCGGTAAGCTGTTTCTGCTCAGACGTGATCTCTTTGGCTTTCTCCGTGTACGCGGCGACTGCCCTCTCGTCGGCGAGCGGGAACTCGTCAACCTCACTGCTATTGAACACACCGAGCAAGGCATAGTAGTCCTCGGTCGGGATGGGATCGAATTTGTGGTCGTGGCACTGCGCGCACTGCACGGTCAGGCCGAGAAAGCCGCGGCCGGTGACGTCGATGCGGTCATCCTGAAACTGCGGGCTGAGCCCATAGAAAGCCAACCCGGCGACGAGATTCGGATTCTTGCCGTCTTCGAGAAAGTCGCCCGCGATCTGAGCCTTGACGAATAAGTCGTACGGCATATCTTCGTTGAAGGCCTTGATAACCCAGTCGCGGTAGCGATAGGCGTGCGGATAGGGCTCCATCTGGGTCGAGTTAAGCTTGTCGTCCGAGTAGCGGGCAACGTCGAGCCAGTAGCGGCCCCAGCGCTCGCCGTAACGCGGGGAACTGAGTAGATCGTCGACGACCTGGGCGAAGGCATCCTGGGAGTCGTTCTCGATGAACGCGCGGACTTGCTCGGGCGTGGGCGGCAGTCCGATCAGATCGAAGTACGCACGGCGGAGCAAGGTGCGTTTGTCGGCGGGCGGCGCCTGCGCAAGACCTTTCTCTTCAAGCTGCGCCACGATGAAGCGGTCGATCGGCGTCTTCGCACGCGCGTGGTTTCGGACTTCCGGAAGCTGTGGGGTGTGAACAGGTTGGAAGGCCCAGAACCGCCGGTGCTCGTCGGTCACTTGGAAATCGTCAGCGCCCTGGGTCTCCAGAGCGTTGGGCCAAACGGCGCCATCGCGAATCCACACGGCGAGGTCGCTAACCTGCGGGTCACTCAGTTTGCCTTGCGGGGGCATTTTGAGGCGTTCGTCCGTATGACTCACTGCCTTGAGGAGTAAACTGCGCTCGGGATGCCCGGGCTCGATAGCTGGCCCCGAGTTGCCCCCCCGAATCAGCGCATCACGGGAGGACATTTCCAGGCCGCCGAGTTTCGTGGAGGTATGGCAGGCAAAGCAGTTTTCGGCGAGGACGGGCCGGACTTTCGTCTCGAAGAACTCGACCGCGCCGACGCCGGACTGTGCTGGGAGGGAAGGGACGAGCCACAGTGCGAGCAATACCCACAGTGCGGCTATGTTGATTCCTCGGGGCAGACTTACACTCACGCGCGATGAACTCCGCATTCGAAGTATATCGGCATGGCGATCAAAACGGCTCGACCGACCGATTCGTGAAACTCTCAACGAACAGCAATGTCATGTCACGAACAAGCGGCCGCCAGACCTTTCGATAGAATAGGGACATGCCCGGGGGGCGCTTGATTCGTGTTGTTTTCTTTGCGGTAGCGGTGCTTTCGGCGCAGGCGTCGTTGAGCTACGAGCAGCTTCACCAGATGCTGCGCTCTTCGATCGAGCAAAAACTGCGTGACAAAGAGATCGCCGGCTACCTCAAGAAACAACAACTTGGTTTTGAGCTGACCGACGTCCATATCGAGGGGTTTCAAGGCTGGGGAATTGGTGCGCGAACGGTCAAGGTTCTGCGCGAGTTGCAGCCGCGAACCCGAGGTCTCAGCACCGCCAAAGCTCCCGAACCCGCCAAGGTCGAAGAGCCCGAACAGCCTCCGCCACCATCGCCCGAGGAACAGGAGCGCATCATCGCCGAAGCGCGCTCCAATGCACTCGCTTACACCTCGGGTCTGCCGGATTTCATTTGTCTGCAAGTCACTCGACGTTTCGTTGACCCCAGCGGGCTCGAGATGGACTGGCTCAAACAGGACGAAATCAAGACGCGGGTCAGCTATTTCGACAAGCACGAGAATTACGAGGTTGTCAGCGTCAACAACCGGGTCACTGACGCCGGTATGCACGACCTGGGCGGTGCCACGAGTAGCGGCGAATTCGGCAGTACACTTGCCCAATTGTTCGATCCGCAGACAGCCGCTGACTTTCGCTGGGCCCGCCACTCCCAACTCCGCGACCGCAGCGTCTACGTTTTCGAGTTTACGGTCTCTCGGCACCGCTCGCGGTGGTCCCTCCACTATATGAAGACTGACTCGATGATCGTCGGGTACCGCGGTCTGGTCTACATCGACAAAGAGTCCGAGCGAGTTCTGCGCGTTTATACCCGGGCAGAAGGCGTTCCGCCGGACTTTCCTATCCAGAGCGCAGAGTCGCGGCTAGACTACGATTTCACTCAGATCAGCGGTCAGGAGTTTCTCCTTCCACTGAAAGCCCGTGTCCGCATGCGTCAGGGCCGCTACTTGTCGAGAAACGACGTCGAGTTCCGCCTCTACCGCAAGTTTTCCGCTGACGCTTCGATCTCGTTCGACGAGGCGGAAAACCTCGAGCCGCTTCCTGACGAACCGGCCGGCACCCCTTAGCCGTCGAGAGGAAGGGCGCGGCCCCGCCGCCGTGTCCAAGAATCGTCTCTAGAGGGGGCAGTGGTTCTCAAACAGCAACTTCGTGCTCGAGTCTCGTAGCGAGTTGATGTGACCCCACCAATTCAAAGCACGAAGGATCTCCGAGGATCTGTTTGACGAGCGCCGTGTGCATCGCGTGGCCGGCGTATTCAGCTACGACGTGCCCAAGCAACGGTCGGCCTAACAACGCCAAGTCGCCAATCAAGTCAAGCACTTTGTGCCGGCAACACTCATCGGGAAACCGCAGGCCTCCCGGATTGAGAATGCCCTTGGGTCCAAAGCAAACGGCGTTCTCCAAAGATGCTCCGCGGATCAGCCCCATGTCGCGCATCCGATCGAGCTCTTCTTCGAACCCGAACGTACGGGCCGGCGCTATGTCGGCCGCGTACACCGCGGGTGTGACGACCATCTCGAGAGTCTGCCGCCCGGCCAGAGCGTGGCCGTAGTCGGTCTTACAGGTGATCGCGAAATGATCCGCCGGGTGGATCGCAATCGCCTTCTTCCCCTCCCTGACCTCAACCGTCTTCTTAACTCGTAAATACTTGCGGGCTTTGCGCAGGTCTTGGACACCCGCTTCGCGAATCATCTCGACGAACCGTTTTCCGCTTCCATCAAGGATCGGCACTTCCAGATTGTCGATCTCGACCCGCACGTTGTCGATACCGAGGCTGTAGAACACACTCAGTAGATGCTCCGTCGTCGAGAGCAGCACGCCTTGCCGCATCAGGCTCGTGGCGTAGCTGACCCTGGCTATGTATTTGGCTATGGCGGGCAGCTCAAAACCGTCGAGATCGGTCCTTGCAAAGACGACTCCGGTCCCGGAAGGCACTGGCAGCAACCGCAGATTGACCTTCACACCGCTGTGAAGCCCGATGCCCGACACCTCGACCGGACGTTCAATCGTTGTCTCGAAATCCAAATAAGCCCCCTACTCTCTCCAGGCCATTGCGCGTATAACTATGAGACTCTAGCACATCAAGAGCCAACTTCTAAGTGATTGATTCTAAATGGTGAGAAGAACTATACCTGTGGCTATTTTGCCACACTACCTCTCGCGGATGCGGGTCCTCGGATAGACCGGAAACGGGTGCTCAAAGGGATCAGTTCGCCACAACGACGGCGCGGCCGGACTCAACTCGTAACACCCGCAACGAATCCGGAAGAGCAACGCGATTCCCTGCATCGGGAGCAGTGTCCGTCACGGTTGCCGAGATGAGCCACTTAAGCAGCGGTGCGGGAAGCGTCATCCCATCGAACTGAACGCTCTCGACTTCCACGTACGCCGGGCTCGTTTCTGAAGAAGCGCGGCACTGCGCAACCAGCTCTTTCTCTCCCTGGAACAGCATCGCCCACAAGCCTCCAAAGGAGCCTCCTGATGCCTCCTGAAGCTTGCCAATGTCGAGGAGGGCCCGGATCGTGCCACGCTCCGACGCCAAGCGAACGGTAACGTCCCGAAGCCCTTCGGGCATCTCGGCCGCATACTCGTATTGCAGGAGAGAATTCAGCTCATCTTCGGTGAAGACGATCACTTCGCCGGGCTCTGTCCGGCGCTGGTCAATGCGCTCGATTTTCTCCCGAGCACCTTGTCCCAACTCCGGTGAGAGTCGTGGTGCCGCGTGTCCAACACACGCAAGAAGAAGTCCCCCGAGAAAAAGAACTGTTGTCACGGAGCGTCTATACACCATCGATCCTCGGAACGTCGTCTGCTTCATTCTACGGACGCCGACCCGATCACGTTTCGTTACTCTCACAGGGAGGCAGGCCCGCATCATCCGCTCTGTCTTGCTCCCGGAAAAAATCAAGCCCCTGCCGCGCGGCCTCCTGCTCAGCGGATTTCTTGGTCCAGCCTTCAGCAGTGGCTTTGAAGGAGCTTCCGACCTCCAACTCTACATGGAAGCGCCGGCGGTGATCACGTCCGCTCGTTGAGGCGACACGGTAGGCGGGCAAGGGCAACTTCCGCGCCTGGAGCCACTCTTGAAGAGCGGACTTGTAGTTAGCCGTCTCGATTTCCTTGCGGGCCGCGTCGACGGCCACAGTGCGCAGCACGGTCCCGCGGATGAAAGCCTCGGCTGCGGCTATGCCGCCATCCAGATAGATGGCCGCGATGAGTGCTTCAAAGGCGTCTACGAGCACCCCCTTCTTGTCGCGGCCGCCGGTCCGCTCTTCGCCACGTCCCAGCCGCAAAGACGGGCCGAGATCCACCCGCCGCGCTTCGTGCTCTAGGTGCGAAGCACTGACTAGGTAGGCCTTAAGCTGTGTTAACCCGCCTTCGGAGTCATCCGGAAACCGCTCCATTAAATCCGCACTTACGACAAAGCCGAGCACGGAGTCACCCAGAAACTCCAGGCGCTCGTTGTGCCGGCATTCATTGGGGGCTTCCTGCGCGTAGGAACTGTGGGTGAGGGCCTGCTCGATGTGCGAGCGATCGGCAAAGTGATACCCGATCCGCTCTTCCAGTCGATTGAACTCAGACGCGGACGTCATGGCGACTCAGCGCCCTCGCCGATTCCAAACACTTGATTTTGAAAGAAAGCGGGAACGGACTCAGGCCCTATGTAGTCAATACGTAACCAAGCCGCTACGGTTGCGCCACGGCCGGGGCGGCGCTTTCGGAGCCCGCCGCCGGCAGGCTGGCTATGGTGATCTCCGCCTTCAGGATCGCCGCAGCGTCGCGGCCGTTCGGCATCTTGAATCCGCCGCGGGCGATTGACTGGTCGAGCATACCGAGTGCTTCATCCGTCTTGCCCTGCTCTTTCAGCGCCTTGGCAACCTGGTAGAAAAGTTGCCCGGTCTGCTTACTCACTACTTGCAGAGCCTGCCGGTAGGCACCCTCGGCGGCGACCCAATCCGATCGCTTTGTCGCGACGGACCCCAACGCTTTGTGGACCTCCCCCATCAGATCCTTCTTTTGCATCAGCCAATCGTCATCGGTGAGCGCCTCCGGGTTTGGGTTTTCCGTCCGAGGAATCACATCCAGTGCTCGTTTGGCGTATCCTTCCGCCTGACCCAGCTTCTCTTCCTTGTCGAGATCGTGCTCGCGCGTCCGCAGAGGGAGGACGTAAGCAAGCCCCAGAAGGGCGCCCCAATGCTCGGGATTCTCTTCCAATACCAATTCGGCGTAGGTGACCATGCCTTCGAAGTCATTCAACTGTTGATACCCCAACATCGTCAGATAGAGAGCGCCTTCCTTGTATTCGGAGTTCTTAAATTCGACTACGAGCTTCTCGCAGTATTTGACTCCCGCCGAGGGGACCTGGGGTGCTGTCGTGCAAGCCGTCCAGAGCACGGTCTCTCGGTAGCCGCTCCTCGGGTGGTTGTTCAGAAAGTTCTCGCACATATCAAGACGCGTATTCATGTCGGGCGCCCCCATACATGCGTTGATGTCGTCCGCCTCTTTCTGAGACTTCGGCCTCGGTGGATCCTGCGCCATGCCGGGCGCTGCCAATATCACGAACAATAAGAAGCACAAACCTGCACGAATCATTCCCATCTCCTGTTGTAACCGGAGCCGCCTAGCAGGCCCCAATCTGTCCCTATTCTAGCGGCTTTGCGGACCGCGTCAACGGCCGTCCCGCGGCGATTCCTCTTCTTCATTTCCGCCGCCGGCGCCGAAAGGCTCTTTGAGCCCGCCTTCGGCCAACTCCCGGACACGAGGCGACGGGTCACCCGCATCGAGCGCCAACTGGTAGTGTTCCAGCGCCTGTTCACGGTTGCCGACGATGTCTTCGATCCGGGCGATGTAGACGTGCGACATGGCTCGAAGATACGTGTCTTCCGACGAGTCGATGGCCCGCACGAAGTGCTCGCGCGCCAAATCCGGCTCGCCTTCAAAGGCCGCCACGCGACCCAGTCCGTATTCGGCCTGACCGTGCTGCCCGCCGGCCTCCGCTAGCGCTTCTTCGAAGCCAGCCCGCGCTTCCTCCAACTGCTCGAGTCGGAACAACCCTTCGGCCCGGTTCAAGAGTTTGTCGAGCTTCGAAACTTTCGCCACGATCGGCTGCGAGGACGTCGTCGTGGGCGCCGACTGCACAAACTCGATATCCTGCAGCCGCTGAGCTTCACGTTTTAGGTTGATTCCTCGGATCATTTCCTTGTAGAAGCTCGGGAAGGGCTCGGGTTGCGCTTCGTACTCGGAAAGCTTCTCGAAGAAGTACGGCGTCAGAATGAAACCCTCTTTCAGGTACTGATCTACCCTGGCCTGCTTTTCCCTGTCGGGCACATCCGTCAATCTCACCTCCACCGCGTTCGCAAGAGACTTCGACACAAGCAATTGAAAGTTGTGTTTGTAGACTTCGTTGAGCGCCGGTGCGAACAACGCTAAGCGAGCCAGAACATCTTTCTTCCCGACGTCCGCCGCATTCCGTATCGACAGTCGATCGAGCAGGTGCATCAAGAACGATTGACGGATTTCATCCATGCGCAGCTTCTTTGAAACTTGCAGCACGACTCGAACCACTCCCCCGTAACTGCGCGACATCACCTGGTTGGGTGCTCCCATCAACGAGAAGTAGATCTTGAAACTTTGCATCTCGCGGCTCGTCGGAGAAAATCGTAAGTAGGAGCCCGTCCTCAGCAGCAATTGAATCAGCGGTTCCTGATAGCGCGCGATCTCATTGTCGTAAGCCCCTTGATAGCGACTCCACAAGTTCTCGATGTCGGCTTCGCGATAGAACTCCGTCAAAATAGGACTCAGCACTCTGAGGCGTCGCACCTCCGGCGGAATGTCCGTCGGTAAGCGGGCCCGAATCTCGAACGTCGGCGGCTCCCCGCAAAGCAGCGCGAACGCAATGTACTGAGAGAGGTTTTCCGCCGGGTCGTCCAGCAAGAACTGCCGGTAGAGATTCTTGAGCCGAGAGAGGCTCGATCCTTGGAAGCCCTTGAGGTCTTCGCGAACCACGCGCCGCAGCGGGTGGTCCGACGGCGATCCGAGCGCGTCGTCATAGCCGGCCATGTTGATCGCCGTGAGCACCGTGAACATCCGAACATCAGCCACAAGCTGATCGCCATCGGTTTGCGCACGCAGCGCCGCACTGCCGTGCAACCAAAGCACAACAGTGAGGATGAGGATCTTGGTGACGCGGGTCATAGCCAACAGGCCGGCTCAGAATCGAGCTATCGTCAGTCTAAGCGACAATCTCAGCGCAAGTCCAAGGGGTTAGGTTTCCAACCGAACATCTGCGCAGGCCGCGGCGGAAGCCCTACAGCCAGCGTCTGAACGCGGCACGGCCCGCGTAAACCGCTTTGTCGCCAAGCTCGGCTTCGATCTCCAGCAGGCGGTTGTACTTCGCAATTCGTTCTCCGCGGCACGTCGAACCGGTCTTGATCTGTCCACTGCCCGTGGCGACCGCGAGATCGGCGATCGTCGTGTCCGATGTCTCACCGGAACGGTGCGAAATGATGTAGGTGTACTTGTTCGTTTTCGCGATCTCGATGCATTCGAGCGTTTCCGTCAACGTCCCGATCTGGTTGAGCTTGATCAAGATTGAGTTCGCCATCCCTTCCGCGATCCCCTGTTTGAAGATCGACGGATTCGTCACGAACAGATCGTCGCCTACAAGCTGCATCTTATCCCCAAGCTTGGGCGTCGCCTTCTGCCACCCGGCGTGGTCTTCTTCCGAGAAAGCGTCCTCGACCGAGATCAGCGGATAGCTCTTCGCCCAGCTCGCCCACATCCTCCGCATCTGCACCGACGATTTACGGCTGCCATCCGATTGCGAGAACACGTACTCGCCCTTCTCGTAGAACTCGCTTGACGCTGCGTCGATTGCGATCGAGATCTGCTTGCCGGGCTTATACCCTGCCTTCTCGATCGCCCGGACCAGCAATTGCATCGGCTCTTTGTTGGACCTGAGGCGCGGCGCGAATCCGCCCTCATCCCCCACGGCCGTCGAATAGCCTTTTTTCGAGAGGATCGCCCTGAGCGAATGAAACGTTTCCGTCGCGGCCCTCAGGGCCTCGCTGAAGCGCTTGAAGCCGAGCGGAACCAGCATGAACTCTTGAATGTCGACATTATTGTCGGCGTGCTCGCCGCCATTGAGCACGTTAACCATCGGCACCGGCAGCGTGTAGCTTTCGGCGTCCGTGAGATGGCGGTACAGCGGAATCTGTTTCTCATTGGCCATCGCACGAGCTACGGCGAGTGAGACGCCGAGGATTGCGTTGGCGCCAATCCGGCCCTTGTTGGGCGTCCCGTCGAGGGCTTTTAGCTCTTCATCCAGGCGGACCTGATCATCCGCATTGAAGCCCTTGACGGCCTTGAGAATCTCATTGTTCACGTGGCCTACGGCCCGCTGCACACCCTTGCCGAGATAGCGCTTCTGGGCGCGATCGCGAAGCTCGACTGCCTCGTTCATTCCGGTCGACGCGCCCGACGGAACGCGTGCCGATGCGCGAGCACCACTCTCGAGCGTTGCGGTTACTTGTACGGTCGGGTTGCCCCGTGAATCAAGGACTTCAAGTCCTTCTAAGTGACTGATTTTCGACATTTTCCTTCGTTCTCGCCGCGATCTGTAGTGTGAAAATCCAGGTTAGCACGAGACCGTCTCAGTAGTGACGAACACTCGTGTTTGTCCTGGTTTCCGGGCCCCCCGCCCTGTAACAGGCGTCACAACTCAGCCACCTAGAATATTATGGCGGTGTTATTATGTCGACATAGTTATGCATCGAACCACCGTCATGTTGCCCGAAGACTTGAAGGCTCGTGCCGTGCTCCGCGCGCGCGAGCGCGGGATTTCTCTCGGGGAATTGCTGCGCGAATGCTTGGCGGCAACGCTCCACGCGCCGGCTGGTGATGACAGGGTCGGCGACCCTCTCTTCGCGGACGCAGCGGTGTACGAAGGCGCCGCACCTTCCGATCTAGCGAAAGATCACGACCGGTATCTTTACGACGAATGATCTTTGTCGATACAGGCGCGCTGCTCGCACGCTTCGTCAAGCGTGATCAGTACCACCGCTCAGCACAACGCGCCTGGAAGAGACTCTCTCGATCGAACTGGGAGTGCTTTACCACTAACTTCGTTCTCGATGAGGCGTTTACTCTTATGGGACGCCGTACGAGTTACGATTTCGCGGCGGAGCGGGCGCTCGGCCTGCTCACCTCAAGCAATTTGGTCATCCTGCGCCCCGGCCCCGAAGACGAACTCCAGGCGGTCGCACTGTTTCGTAAGTTTGCGAACCAGCGGGTCAGCTACACCGATTGCATTTCGTTTGTCTTGATGAAGAGGCAGGGGCTGCGCCGGGCGTTCACGTTCGACCGTCACTTCGCCGACGCGGGTTTTGAGATCTGGCCGTCGCTCCGTTCCCGTATCTAACGGCGAACTCTCAGCTTCTCCTAAGGCCTGCGATGCGCCCCGACTGATTCGAGGGTGTCGGGCGATGTTCAAGGTCTACAATGGAGGCGCGTCGGTCAGAAGCCGCTTCAGTCGGGCCGCTTCGGTCGGGAGGGCTATGAGCTTCGAGTGCTGTCCAGGTATGCGTTTGTTTTCGCGAATCGTTTGCGCCGTGCTGCTGGCCGCGGGCGTAGCGTGGTTCCTGACGATCGGTTCGGCGGCGGACGACGGGCCGCGGACGTTTGATCTGAGTGATGGATCGAGCGAAACAGCCCGGTTCGCGGTCGAGAGCGCACAAGCGTACGGACTGTTGGTCTCTGTTCCGGACATCTCTGCTTTCGCGGAGAAAGACGCTCTGAAAATTACCTATCGTGACCCGGCGGGACGCGAGATCACGAAGCAACTGCATGCGGGCGACGGGGATCTTTACGCAATGGTTCGACCCGAAGAGGCGGGAACCTCGACGGTTGTTCTGGAAGGGACACGTATCGGCGGCGGAAGGTCGATCCAGCTAGAGGCGGAGCTCAAAGCGATCCCGGGGAGTGCGGTTGCCGGAGCGGATTTAGGGATTGCAACGCACACAGCATGGAGGGATGCTCAGCCGATCGAGTTGGGTTCGACCATCTACGCAAGCGCGGACGATCGACCTTACATTCCTACGCTTGGTGCGGCTCGCGGGAAGTTCGAGCAGATGTTGGCCGGTATCCATTGGTACAAGTTCCAGCACAAGGGACCGGCCGAAAAGCTCGTCCACATCAACGTCGAAATGCTGGATCGCGATGTGCCGGTGGATGTCGCGTTGTTCACCGTAAAGGACGGCGAGCCTGTGGAGTACACCCGCGGGATTGAGCGGTTCGAGCCCGAGAAGTCGACGATTCTTCATGGGCTATACAAGTTTCAGGCGCGGGCCATTACGTCCGGAACCTATTACCTGCGCGTGATGGGGAATCACCCGGCCTACCAACTTCAAACCGAGCTCTACGACGTTCCGCCCTACGATAACGCGCAAAAAGCGATTCGCGTCGCAATGGACTACATCGTTCGCAAGGGCGATAGCTGGCATGCAAACGTTCCTCGACGAGGCGTGGTGGCGTTGCGGACCACGAACCCTGTGCAGGAGACGCGGCTCTGCATCGCCTGCCATCCGACGCACTTTTCGACGCGGAGCGAGATGATCGCCGTCGAAAACGGGTATCCCGTGCGAGCGCGGCCGAGCTTGCAGTTCTTGATCGAGAGGCTGTCGAACAATCCCCGGCCTCTCTACGGAAAGACGGATGCTTCATGGGCCCGGATGATCCACGCGCCGGGGAATGTGCTGAGCCGGCTGGCGTATATCGTCGACAAGTTCGACAAGCAGATCTCCGGCGAGCGGCGGGAGGAGCTGTACCGCGGGATTCGTGAGTTTATGGAACTCTACTGGCCCGGAGTTGCTACACCCCAGCCGGAATCGAACGGAAATCTGCCCCGTATCTCCGGTTACGAGGTGGCGCATCATAGCGGCGTTCTGTTCGAGCACTACTACAAGGCCACGGGTGATTCGAAATACAAGGCGCTACGGGAGCAAACCGAGCGGACTGCTTTGGCCGGCGAGTCGGCGGACATGCTGGATCTTTGCTGGCAGACGGTTGCGCTGGCCGAACTCGGCGGAGAAAAATATCGCGACAAGATCGGCGAGAACGTCGAACGCATCTTCAGTCACCAAAAGCGCGATGGAAGCTGGGCGATGCCGTTCGCGATGGAGATTGTCGAATACGACTGGAGCAAGCACACGGTGAGAACGAAGAAGATCCCGCCGCGGCCCGGTGAAGACGGGCCCCGGACGTCGGAGTTTCAGACGTATCACGCGATCTACGCGTTGGCGAAAGCCGGCGTGACGCTGGATGACCCGCGGCTTCAGAAGGCTGTGCGGTTCTGTCTCGCTCAGCAGACACCCTCGGGCGCCTGGCAGGGGTCGCCGGAGTATAAGAACTTCGACACGCCGTTTCGGGATACGCAGTACGCCATCATGGCGCTGTCGGAACTGTTTCCGGGTCCGAACGCGGGTGGCAAAAAAGGTTGGAACGCGGGCTTCCCCGAACCGCCCTCCGAGTTCGACAAGCGGGACGTTATGGCGACGCTGAAAGGCCTCGACCACCATTGGGACCGGCCTTCCGACGAGACCGCGGCGGCGATCCGCGAGCTGCTGAATTCGGAGCACGTACTGGTGCGGTTTCAGGCAGCCGTGGCTTTGGGCCGGTTCGCCGACGTTGCATCGATTGGGACGCTGGCCGAGCTGTTGGGGGATCGCAGCAAGGTTGTTCAACGCGCGGCGGCTTGGTCGCTGCGGCAGATCGGGTCGCGGCGTCCGGAAGTGCGAGCCCAGTTCGCGGCGGCGGTTCGAAGGGCGATGCGGTCTTCGGACGCACGTGTGCGTTGGGGGGCGGCGCGCATCTTTAATCAACATTTCAAATACATCTCGGAAGAATGGAAGCTGGGGCGCGAGTTGGTGCGGATGGCCTGGCATGAGCCGGTTCCGGCGGTACAAATGCAGGCGCTGCAAGGGCTATACCAGTGGTGGTTCTGGGATCGGGACGTCGAGCACAAAAAGGAGATCGAGATCGCCCTGGCAAATGGATTGGGGCGCGAGAACCATCCCTGGGTGCGGCGGAACTTCATCGAGGCGTACTACAACACCCTTGACGACAACCTGCGCTATCTCTACAAGTCGTGGATGGTGCGGGTGAAGAACGATGAAGACCGCGAAGCCATCGGGACAGCTCACAAACAGAACGTCCGGGAGCAGGCGACGCGGTTCCGAGATGCCATGATCCGGGGGAATGAGCGGACACGGGACGGCTTGCTCCGTGTTTTCTTCACGCACGTCTTGCGTGAAGGGCTCGGCGATGTGGATTCACTCGCGGGTGCGGCACTACCCGAAACGGTAGCGGGGCCCTGGGTGAACGGCTACAAATGGTTTGCGATTCACGACCCGCTGACCAGCGGAACCGGTAGGCGGGCGAAGACGGGAAACGATAGCGATCCGCCGACGTTCTACGAGGATTCGTCACCCTTGATGAACGAGGCGCTGCTGACGACGCTTTCCGCCGAGACGCCTGAACTCGCCGAGGCCACGTTGCGCGCGATGCGATTCCTGAAGCCGTTTCGCATTGAAGTGAATCTGGCGGACCGGATGCTGGAGTTGGTGTCGAAACCGTCACTGGTTCGTGAGTCGGTTGCGAAGGAAGCGAAGAGTTTTCTCCCGGCGGCATCGCTCGATGATCCAACGATCGTTGCTCGCTTGGCCGGGATGCTGCGAGCAGGAGACCCGGTTTCGATAGATGTCGCGAGCGCAATTCTCACTCACGGCAAGCAGAAATCTCTTGCTTCGAATGCCGAGTTGCAGGATGCGGTCGCGGCGGCTTTCGAGCAAGTGTCAACGGCCGAGGGGCGGCGGTTCGGATCGCTGGCGGACCTGCTCGCGGTCATGCCCGACTTACACAGGAATGAAACGATCCTAGAAAGGGTGGCGACGGGCTTCGATGGCGAGGAGGATGCGCAGGCAGCGTCGTTGCGCTTTGTTCTAGGAGCGCCCGAGACGATGAAATTCGTCGCTCTGCGCCGGGCGTATGATCGACGTTTCGCCCAGGCATCGCCGGCGGAGCTAGGGGCCGCGCTGGAACTGGTTGGCCGGCTTGACTACAAGGGCGACAGATACGGGGCGGCGATGGATGAGATCCGCGAGTTGGTCTTGAAGGGAATGAAACACAATTCACCGAAGCTGCGAGCGGCGACACTGACATCGGTTCGCACCGTTGAGCCGCTGCAAGACGACGGAGAGGTTCGCGAAGAGCTGCGGAAGTTACTCACGGACGCCGATGTGGAGGTTCGCAATTCAGCCCTGGCCTTCAAAGCTTCGCTCGATGCGCGGGCGGGCCGCGAGGGGTACGACACCAGGCAACTACTCGACTACGAGTATTTCAAGGTGCATGTACAGCCGATCTTGGCGAACAAGGGTGCGGACGGCTTGGCGTGCGTGAACTGCCATGCGAATCATACGATCTTCAAGCTTAACGAGCCGGATGAGTTCGGGGTTCTCGACGAGGCGAAGATTCGTGGCAACTATGCTTCCGCGATTGGCGTCGTGAACGTCGTCAATCCCGAAGGCAGCCTGCTGCTGAACAAGCCCACGTCGGATGAAGACGCCGCGGGTATCGGCAACAGCCAGCGATTCTCGCACGGCGGCGATTTGCGTTGGCCCGAACGGGCGAATAGCCGCGAGTACCGGACGATTCTGCGGTGGATTCAGGGAGAGCGTTTGGGGTCGGCCCAAGCGGCCGGCGGGGAATAAACTCGGTCTTTCCGGTGCCAGAACGCGCCCCCGTTGCGGGCCGTTCGCACCACACCCTACAATCGGATTATGAGCTTGAAAATCACTGACCGCAAGTTTTCCTCGCGTCTGATCGTGGGCACCGGGAAGTATCGAAGTTTCGAGCAGATGGCTCGCTGTCATGAACTGACCGGGACGGATTTCGTGACCGTGGCCGTGCGGCGGGTCAACCTGACGGACCGTTCGAAGGAATCATTGCTTGACCACATCGACCGCGACAAGATCTTTCTTTTGCCGAATACGGCCGGCTGCTACACCGCGGACGAGGCCATCCGGACAGCGCGCATGGCCCAGGAAGTGGGACTTTCGAACTGGGTGAAGCTCGAAGTGATTGGCGATCAGAAAACGCTGTTTCCCGACAACGCAGGGCTCTTGGAAGCGACGAAGGTGCTGGTAAAAGAAGGGTTCGTTGTGCTGCCCTACACGAACGACGATCTCATCTATGCCCGCAAGCTTGTGGATGCGGGGGCGGCGGCGGTCATGCCCTTGGCGGCGCCGATCGGGTCGGGGCTGGGCATTCAGAACCACAACAACCTACGCATTCTGCGGGAAATGATTACCGAGGTTCCGCTGATCGTTGATGCCGGCGTGGGTACCGCGTCCGATGCCGCGGTCGCGATGGAGTTGGGGGCGGACGGTGTCCTTATGAACACAGCCATTGCCGAGGCGGAGGAACCGGAAAAGATGGCGCTGGCGATGAAGTTCGCGGTGGATGCGGGCCGGCTCGCCTACGAAGCCGGCCGGATGCCGATGCGTTCCTATGCTTCGGCCAGCAGTCCGTTGCAAGGCGTCGTGCGTTAACGCTACTTCTTGTCGGGGATCTTGACGACGATCTCGCCGCGTTTAGCCCAGCCGAGGTCCTCGCGCACGATGCGTTCAACAGCCTTGCCGTCGGGTGCGAGATCCTCGATCGCCGCCTCGAGGCGGTGGTTGTCTTCCTCAAGTCGGTGGATGGCTTGGTTGAGCTCTGCTTCTTTCCGCCAGGAATCGGTCAGTTCGGCAAGCGCGTCATAGCCGGTCAGCCAGAAGAAGCCACCGCCGGCAACGGCGAGCAAAGCGTAGTAAGCCCAGCGGCGGATCCCGTATAGGTTCGCGGCGCGAGACATGTTATCAACTATAGCCCAAGGTGCGGCCTGGTTTCAGTAAGATCGGAGTCTGCACTCCGAGGCCGAGAGGTTGAGCCCTTGACCGACAAAGTAATCGTCTACACAACTTGCGGAAACATCACCGAGGCGGAAGCCATTGCGCGAAGCCTGATAGACAGTCGCTGGGCGGCGTGTGTCAACGTCGTTCCGGGCTTACTTTCCTACTACCGTTGGCAGGGGAAAGTTGAGAATGACACTGAACTGCTTTTGATGATCAAGACAGAACGCGGCTTGGTGGACGAAGTGCGCCACACGCTCGAAACCTTGCATAGCTACGATCTGCCGGAGATGATCGTGGTGCCGATCATCGACGGATCGCCCAACTATCTGGAATGGATGGATCAGGAAATGCGGCCGGAAGAGACGGAAGAGGCACCGCCAACCTCCGAGGAAACCACGTAGACGAATAGAGGGTTAGCCGGCGCGACCACGCCCTTCGGCGCAGGAGATGCAGATCGGTGTTTCGGGCCGGACCATGAGTCGCGGTTCGGAAATTTCTTCTTCGCAACGGACGCAGAGGCCATACGAACCATCCTCGATGCGTTCAAGGGCCCGTTCGATTTGCGCCAGGCGCGCTTGGTTGCGGCGCCGGATCTCCAGCGCCATCTGTTGCGAGAGCATGGCGTCTTGGCGCGTCAGTCGCCCGATCGCGCGGTCGGGCTCGACGGGGCGAGTTTCGTCCGAATCGGAATCGAGAGACGCTCGTAACTCAGTTCTGAGGGCTTCGAGCTGCAGCCGGTACTCGGTGTGTTTTCGCTCGTCCATGGATTCCGAGCGTAGCAGGGCGGGATGGAGCACAGTGACGACGAACACAAACGGTCCGCCGCCACAAGCTCTGTGATTCCGGTGTCGATAGCTACATCAACGCCGTTGGGCGTCGTGCCCAGTCCTTACCCTTATCTTTGGCGATCGACTCAAGCGCTGTAACATGCGCGGTCGATTGGGTCAGGATGTGGTGCAGATCGTTTCCGATACTGATGAAAGTGAAGCCCTTATCCAGGAACTCACCGACGCGATCGGTTCCGAACAGGAATAGGCCGAGGATGACGCCGTTCTTCTGCGCTTCGGCGACGAGCTTGTTCGTGGCCGCTCCGAGTTCATCGGAGGTGTACATGTGCGGGAATTCGTATTTTTCGTAGAGCCCCATCGACATGCAGAGATCGTTCTGGCCGAGGAATAGAATATCGACGCCGGGGACGGTCGCGATCTCTTCCATGTTCTCGATGCACGAAGCCGTCTCGACCTGCAACGCCACGATGATGTTGTCGTTCGCGGGGCCGACATAGCCCAGCAGTCCGGCTTTGTTCGTGCTGCGCTGCGGGAAGTAGACCGAGCGCGTGCCGGCTGTCGGATAGAGGGCGCAACTGACGGCCTGGCGGGCTTCCTCGGCGGTATTGATATAGGGCACGAGGACGCCATCGGCGCCGACATCGAGGGCCTGCTGAATGCCGGCGCGGTCATCGTAACCGCCGACCCGCACCATCGATTTCGCTCCGCCGCTGCCGATCGCACAGATTGTCGTGGAAAGCTTCTCACGGTCCATCGGGCCGTGCTGCGTGTCAACCAGTAGCCAGTCATAGCCGCTGTGGGCCAGTTGTTCGGCAACGGTCGGGCTGTGCGCATTCAAGAAGAGCCCCATTTTGGGTGAGCCGTCTCATAGTTGTTGTTTGAAGTCGGCGCCGCTCGCAGTGGTATCAGACATCGTGTTCGCTCCTGTCGTCTTCGAAAGTGGAGAGGATTGCCGGCCGGCAACCTCGTCAATTGGGGGAAGTTCTGAACTATAGCCGACTTACGGGACAACTGTCAAAGGGGAGGACGGAGCGCAATCCGCTAAGGCCGAACTTCATGCAGGAGAGGCTTGCCCTCCAACCCCAAGAACAGATTCTCGACCGATAGCCGCGCCATCTCACGGCGGGTCTCAACGGTCGCGCTCCCCAGGTGAGGGACAATCGTGACGTTGTCGAGAGCGAGCAGCGGGTGGTCGCGCGCGAGCGGCTCGGGCTCGGTGACGTCGAGTCCGGCGCCGGCGATGCGTTTGTCGCGCAGAGCTTCGTAGAGAGCTTGGGTATCCACGACGCCGCCACGCGCGATGTTAACGAGCGTTGCGGTCGGTTTCATTTTCGCCATTGCCTCGGCGTCGATCAGGTGATGGGTCTCGTCGGTGAGCGGGCAGGTCAGCACAAGGTAGTCCGACTCACTGAGCAGGTCATCCAGCGAACGAAACTCCGCCCCCAGAGCTGTTTCGTCGTCCCGTCTGCGACGGTTGTGATAGAGGACTTTCATTCCGAACGCCTGTGCGCGTTTGGCCACCTGGCTGCCGATGGAGCCCATGCCCACAATGCCGATGGTCGTGCTGTGGACTTCCCTTCCCAGCATGTAGCCGGGGTCGTAGTGGGTGAACTCGGGCGAACGAGCGTAGCGGTCACCCCTTGCAACAAGACGAGCCGAGGCGAGCAGCAGCGCCATACCCATGTCGGCCGTGGCGCCGTCGAGGATGCTCGGGGTGTTGCCGACGGGGATGCCTCGCGCGGCTGCGTCGGGGACGTTGATGTGATCTACGCCGACACCGTAGTTACTGATGATCCGCACCCCTGGCAGGCGGTCGAGCATCTCTCCGTTGAGAGGCGGGTGTCCGTACGTGTAGACGCCGTCGAGAGGCTCGGATGCACCGTTGATCGCCACTTCCCAAGGCAGCAAGTCGAAGCGGTCCGCCATGAACCCAAGCACGGTGTCATCCAGAGGACCGTCGGCCACAACCCGGGGTCGCTGGCCTGCTTGCTGCGGGGCGGGTTCCGGCATTGTCTCTCCTCGTCGAGTCGTCGTCACGAAGGCCGATATTCTACCAGCAACGGTGGTATCGAATGCCGCGGTACGCCATGGTCCTATGCATCGACGTACGTCTTGCAGCGGGGTTCATACGACTTGCGTCCTACATCGAAACGCTACACCCGAACTAGCGGATCTTCCCCGGTGACGGATGTGGTCCTTCGGGGGTAACCTTCGAACTGATCGAACGTAGGCCCCCTCGCCTACTCCAGCGAGGGCTCGTCGCTGCGGGGCGGCCGAGCCCTCGCTTTTATCCCCCACCAACGACGCTGATAGAATAGGCGGTCTTCCCCATGCGGCGCGTGCCGCCGAAGTGCCCGTCGCCCCATTCGCGATGGTGGTGCCGGGGGACGCTTTGCACATGCCAAGCCTCGACTTGCCCTGGATTCGTTCCCAGTTCCCGTCGCTCTCTATCGAAGTCGCCGGCCACCCGGCGGCTTTCTTCGACGGTCCCGGTGGAACCCAGGTCCCGCAACAGGTCATCGACGCAATCTCCCGCTATCTGACTACCTCCAACGCGAATACTCACGGCGCGTTTCTCACCGCTGAGCGTACCGAACAGATGCTGGCCGAGGCCCACGCCGCCGCCGCCGACCTGCTTGGCTGCGATGCACGCGAAGTCGTGTTCGGCCCCAACATGACGACCCTCACCTTCGCCTTCAGCCGCCCAATCGGCCGCGAGTTCAAGCAGGGGGATGAGATCATCGTCACCCAGCTTGACCACGACGCGAACGTAGCTCCTTGGCACGCTCTAGAGGAACGCGGCGTCACCGTCCGCACCGCCGACATCCATGTCGAGGACTGCACCCTCAACATGGAGCATCTGTTGAGTCTGCTAAACGAGCGCACCCGGCTTGTGGCGGTCGGGTATGCCTCGAATTCCGTCGGGACGATCAACGATGTCGCCGCCATCACGCGTGCCGCGCACGAGGCCGGAGCGTGGTGTTTTGTGGATGCCGTCCACTATGCGCCGCACGGTTCGATCGATGTGCGAGCCATCGACTGCGACTTTCTAGCCTGCTCGGCGTACAAGTTCTTCGGACCGCATATCGGGCTGCTCTACGGAAAGGCCGAGCACCTCGAAGCTCTTCAGCCTTACAAGGTCCGCCCCTCGCCGAGCGAAATCCCCGATTGTTGGGAGACCGGTACTCAGAACCACGAAGGTCTCGCCGGCCTCATCGCCGCCATCGATTACCTTGCCGAAGTTGGCCGCCGCCATACGCCCGAAAAAATCGAATCGCGCCGCGACGCCCTAGTCGCCGCCATGAACGCCACGCAGTCGTATGAGAAGCAACTCTCCGAAAAGCTCGTACCGGCACTGCTCGATATCCCCGGACTCACCTTCTACGGCATCCGCGACTCCGAGCAGTTTGATCGCCGCACACCCACCGTCTCGATACGTATGGATGGCGGCACGCCCCGCGAACTCGGCGCCTTTCTCGGGCAACGCGGCATCTTCACGTGGGACGGCAACTACTATGCGCTGAATGTCACCGAGCGCTTGGGTGTCGAGGCTCAGGGCGGCATGGTGCGCATCGGCCTCGTTCACTACAACACGCCTGAGGAAATCGACCGCCTGCTCACCGCCCTGCAAGATTTCTCAACGCGCACCTAGGGGAACCTGAATCATGACCACCCGACGCACCTTCACCAAAACCGCCGCCCTCACCGCCCTCTCTTACCAGCGCGTTGCCGGAGCCAACGACCGCGTCCGCCTCGGTTTCATCGGCGTCGGGAACCGCGGCACATCGCTCGTCCGCGCCACCAAGGAATACGCCGACCAGCAAATGGTCGCCATCTGCGATCTTCGGCGCGACTACATGGAAAACGCGGCGCAAATCGCCGGCACTTCGCCCACTCTCTTCGGCGACTACCGCGACCTCATTGCCAAGTCAGATGTCGATGCCGTCGTCATCGCCTCGCCCGACCACTGGCACGCGCTCATGATGATCGACGCCTGCAACGCCGGAAAAGACGTTTACGTCGAGAAGCCGCTCTCGCTCACGATCCACGAGGGCCGTCGGATGGTCGAGACCGCCAAGCGCACCAAGCGCGTCGTTCAGGTCGGCATCCATCGGCGCTCGGCTCCGTATTGCAAGCAAGCGGCCGACTTCGTACGCTCGGGCGCGATCGGACACGTCACCGTCGCCCGCGCCGCCCGCGTCGGCAACGAGTACCCGCACGGCATTGGGTCCACCCCCGACGCCGCCCCGCCGCCCGGCATCGATTGGGACCTCTACCTCGGCCCCGCTCCCGCCGTGAAGTACAACGAGAATCGCTTCAGCTACAAGTTCCGCTGGTTCTACGACTACTCCGGCGGACAGCTCACCGACAACGGTGTTCACTTTCTTGACCTGATCCTGTGGGGGCTCGGCCAGGACGCGCCGCTATCCGTCACCGCCATCGGAGGCAAGTACGCGGTCCAAGATAATCGCCAAACCGTCGACACCATGGAAGTCCTCTGGCAATTTCCCGGCGCGACGCTCGTCACCTTCTCGGATTTCGGCTGCAACGCCGCCCCCGTGAACGCCACAAAGCCCTTCCTCGCCGAGTGGCGCGGAACCAAGGGAACCGTCTACGCCTACGGCGACGGCTGGGAAGTCATTCCTGAGAAACAAGCCACTCTGCCCGCCCCGGGCGGCAACCCGCTCCCCGAAGGCCGCGCACGCCGCGAGCAACATCGCAACTCCTATGAACTCGCCATGAAAGCCAAACAAGTCGAAGGCCGCGCCGACACCCGCTTCCATATTCGCAATTTCCTCGACTGTATTAAGAGCCGTGCAACTCCCAACTGTGATGTCGAGACAGCCCATCGCTCGACGACAACTGCGATCGTCGCCAACATCGCCTATAAAACCCGCCAACACCTGGTCTGGGACCGGATGAGCGAGCGCTTCACCAACAGCGACGAGGCCAACCGCTACCTCCATTACGAATACCGAGCCCCTTGGAAACTAGGTTAGAGAGAATCTCGGCCCTCACTTTTTGGGGCTGGGAAGCGCAAACGCCACCACGTTGACAACCCGCTGACACAGCCAGATACTGGCGCCCGTTAACCGCGTAGCTGATCGGTGAGGCCGAAATACGCATGCCCGTGTTGAAGTGCCAAAGCGGCTCGCCTGTTTCGGCATCCAAAGCCGTAAAGAAGCCTTGGTCATCACCCGCGAAGATCAGACCGCCCGCGGTCGAGACAACTCCCGCGCCGTAGGAGCGTGAATTGATCTGCTTGTACTCCCACTTGCGCTCGCCTGTCGTCAGGTTCAGTGCACGGACAAACATCTGCCAGGGAAACTCCTGCGACTCAGCGTAGCCCGTGGCCGAGTAGTTGAAGCCGCCGGGGCGGAACTCCTGCTTCGCCTTGAAGCTGACCCCACAGCCCTCTTTGGCCGCCAGATAGAACCAGCCGGTGGCAGGATTGTAGGCCGGTGACATCCAGTTCGTCGCGCCGGAAGTCGACGGGCAGACAAAGTTTCCCTGTAGCGTCGGCTGGACGCCGGGAACGCGAATCGGCCTGCCCTTTTCAGTCAGGCCGGTTGCCCAGTTCAGCTTGTCGATGAAAGGCGTCCCGTGCAGGAACTCGCCTGTCTCGCGGTCGAGAACGTAGTAGAAGCCATTGCGGTCGGCGTGGACCATCAGCTTCCTCATCTTGCCCTCGTAAGGCGCGTCAACGAGGATCGGGATCTCGACCGAATCCCAGTCGTGAAGATCGTGCGGCGTGAACTGGAAATACCACTTGAGCTTGCCCGTGTCGGCGTCCACCGCGACCACGGACTCGGTATAGAGGTTGTCGCCCTTACGGTCGTCGCCATCGAAGTCGGGGGCCGGGTTGCCGATGCCCCAGTACAGAAGGTTCAACTCCGGGTCGTAGCTTCCGGATAACCAGGTCGCGCCCCCGGCCGTCTTCCAGGAATCTCCAGGCCAGGACTCACTACCAGGCTCACCAGGGCGCGGAATCGTGTGAAAGCGCCAGAGTCTCTCGCCTGTGGTCGCGTCGAGGGCGTCGAGCCAGCCGTTCAGTCCGTAGTCGCCCGCCGCGTTGCCCGCAATAATCTTGCCGTCGATTGCGAATGGAGCTGCCGGCGACCAGTAGCCGTCCTCCGAGCTTGCGACCTCCGACTCCCAGACCATGCTGCCGGTGCGAGCGTCGAGCGCGACGAGATGGGCATCAGGGGTTGACACGTAAACCAGATTTCCGAGCACAGCCACGCCGCGGTTGTTCCCCCGTTGCCGAGCTGGTTCACGACGCCAACTCCAGATCCGCCGGCCGGCGCGGGCATCGAGCGCGTAGACTTCGTTCGGTTGAGTGACGTACATCGCACCATCCACGACGATCGGAACGCTCTGCAGACGGCGCGCGCCCTGGCATGGGAAAGATCCAGGCCGGAGCGAGTTGGTGTACGTTTTCTTTCGTGATCTGGTCGAGCGGGCTGTGGCGCTGCGAATCGTAGGTGCGGCCGTAGGTGAGCCAGTTTTCCGGTGGCGGGTTGAGAAGGTCTTCGTACGTGACTTCGCCCGCGAAAAGGCTTCCGGCCAGGAGTCCTAGGATTAGGAGCGCGCCGCCTGGGGCGTTGCGTACGACTCGAATTTCGTCTCGCGTCATCGTCGATTCCTACCGCGTTGCTGAGTGGGGTCGTACTCTCTGAGAGAAAGACGGCTCAGGAAGGCCAAAAGGTTTTGGAATTCCGATTCAGCAAGCCGCTCGTCGTAGTCGGCGGGCATCAGGGACTTCTTCCCGTAGACGATCTCTTCTAGCTCGTCGCTTCTGAACAGATGGAGCCGGTCGTCGTCGCCAATCATCTGGAGCGAGAAGTTGTGCTCGTTCTTGCTGACACCCGAGATGGTGCGGCCGTCCTTGGTTTTGACCGTTACAGGACGATAGCCGAGCGGCGGATGCGGCTTCTCGACGGTGAGACCCTCGCGAATCTGCTTGAGTGACATCTCGGCGCCGAGATTCGTGAGATCCGGGCCGAGCAGGCCCCCGCGGCCGCGAACGACGTGACACCGACCGCAGTCGCCCTTTCCCCAGAAGATCTCGGCCCCTAAATCCCGATCACCCTCCACAGGAACTTCGATGGCCCGGGCGCGCATGCTTCGTATCCAAGCGACGATCTTCCAGGCGTCGTTCTCCGGGAGACTCATCGGTGGCATTTGGCTGCCGGGAATGCCTTCCTGTATCGCGCCGAAGAGTTCCTCTTCGGTCCGGCGCAGATACCGCCGTGACGCGGCCATGGCGGGTCCCCGGTCACCGGCGGCGCCATCAACACCGTGACACGCTGTGCAAAGTTTGTTAAAGACCTGGCGA
>CBDBKC010000024.1:0-23900 GCA_965206655.1 Bryobacterales bacterium
AGACGACGTCTGGCGCGATGCTTATCGACGGATTCGAGTAGGGTCTCAGCCGGCTATTCGACGGCGATCGTTATCGTGTTCGATTCCACGCCGCCGATCGTCAGCACGACCGGCACCGCGTCTCCGGCGGGGACATCCGCGGGCAGCTTCACGTTGATTTGGTTGAGGCCTCTTGAGTTCGGCGCGATGCCCGAGTAGGTGATGGTCCCTTCGACCGCGCCGATGGTGACTACGGGCACTGTCGTTGTCAGCGGAAAAGGGCGTTGCGCCGGCTCGCCTGTTTGCGGCTCGTTCGTGACCGGTCCGAGGCCCGTACACCACAACGTGATGACATCGAATGCGGTGGCGGGGCGGGTGTCAACCCCGGGAATCGCTCCTACTGGGGCCGCTATCTCTCGTGAGTTTCCGACCGTAACCGCGCCTTGAACGCCATCGAAGGTGAAGCATCCGGGCGAGTACTCAGCCAGAGGAACGGTGACCGGCTCGCTGATTTGCGAACCCACCTGGACTCGAAGGGTAGCTTGGTCGAGCCCTTGGAGCTCCCTCGGGACCTGGGCATTGATTTGGCGGGGCGACGCATACAGGAGAGCCGCGCGAATCTGTCCGTCAAACTCGGCCGGTGCTACACCCTTGTCGGCGTCGTCACCCTGCACCTCGAATGTCAGCACGGCCCCGCCAAGACCTGTCGCGACCAAGCTGCTCCCGAGTGCTTGAACGAAGGCGCTCAATTCCGTGCCGAACACTGAGATCAACGAACCAGCGGTGGGGGGCTGCCCTAGACGGTAAGTCGCCGCATGGGCCACGCCGCCGACAAAGACGCTTGGTGAGATGTCCGGCGAGGCTGGAATGGGGAACTCGACCGGCGGCGACACGCCGCCACCGGGCGGCGGCGTGAAGATACTGATCTCCGCGACCCCGGGAGCGGCGACGTCGGCTGCCGAAATCGTCGCCCGCAGCTTGGTGGTATCGAACACATATGTTGGTCGAGCTTCGCCATTCCACTGGAGAACGGACGCAGGCGCGAAGCTTCCCTGGGCTACGATCTCGAAGTCGCCTCCACCGCTGACGTGGCTGCTCGGCGCGATGAAGGAGAGTGCAGGCGGTGGAGGGGTCCCTCGTATCAGGAAAACCGTGCCTGAGATCAGGTCGGCTACGAAGATCTCGCCCTCTTCATCCTCGCCGAAGGTCGTGATGGAAAAACCGGTGTCACGGACGGCCACGATTGCCCAGCCACCCGCGCCGTCGGGGATCGCGGCCCGTAGCTCTCCTTTGCAGAAGTCGCCGTAAAGATAGTGCCCTACGAGCGTCGGCGACGCGGCGCCCCGATACACATAGCCACCGATGATTGATCCACCGCAACGGCCCTCGTGAAAATGCTCAAGCGCCGGCAGCACCAAGGATCCGTCGTTGCAAACCTCGGGGGGCGTTTCCGGCGGCAATGGCAGGCCGGTATCGCGATCAAAGCAGGCGCTACCTTCCATGCGGCTCCAGCCGTAGTTCTCGCCGCCGGCGCTGGTTGCCGATAGGAAATTGATCTCCTCGCGGGAATCCTGATCGACGTCACCGATGAACAGGTCTCCGGTCATGCGGTCGAAACTGAAGCGCCAGGGATTCCGAAACCCGAGCGCCCAGATTTCCCCTCGGGCGGCCTCGTCGCCGGCGAAAGGATTGTCATCGGGGATACCGTAGGGAGGTTCACCGTCGACGTCGATCCGGAGTATCTTTCCGAGCAGGGATGAGCGGTCTTGAGCGCGGTCCTGTGGGTCGTTTGAGGGGCCGCCGTCACCGGTTGCGATGTAGAGGTAGCTGTCGGGGCCGAACTCGAGTTGTCCGCCGTTGTGGCTGGAGTCGGGCTGGGGGATCTTGAGGATCAGCTCTTCGGAATCGGCGTCGGCTACGTTGGGGTCAGCCGAAACGGAAAAACGGGAAACGTTGGTATCCCCGTTGTTGTCGGTGAAGTTGACGAAGAATAGTCCGTTGCCGGCGAAGCTGGGATGAAAAGCCAATCCGAGCAACCCCATCTCCCCGCAGCAGCCGACACGCTCCGAGATATCGAGGAAGGGCGTCTCAAGGAGGGCGTCACCGTCATAAATGAGAATCTGACCCGCCTGCTGCGCGATGAAGAGCCTTCCCGAGCCGTCACCGGCATTTGCGATGACGTCCGGACTTACGAAGCCGGTGATTACGGGCTCGAAGACGAGATCATCAATCGAGATCTGGCCCTGAAGATGGTCGGCCGTCGAGAAGAGCAGGCCGGCGGTCAGCAGAACGAGCAACCGACAGCCGGTGATGCGAGGACGATCTCCAGATAGGTTTGAGATCAAAGCCACAAGTCGCTGTTCCTTGATTCGGAAACTGAACTCAGGGTAACCCTTGTCCGCGCTCCGATCAGAACGACGGGGGCGGAAGGCTATTGGGGAATCGGCTTAGCGCGCTCTTCGATCCAGGGCGCGAGAGGGGCTTGTTCGCCAACAGCGCGGCCGTGATAGTTGAACTCTTCGCCGTACTGAAATCCGTGTTTCTTGCCGATTGCTTCCGCCAGTTCTTTGACGTAGGCGCGGATCAGTCCGCGTGTTGTGGCTTCGTTGATTTCGGGCAACAGGTTGGCGGGCTTGCCGGCCATCTCAAGCCGTGCCTTCGTATGGACGGCGTAGCGGTGATTGCGATTGCGTAGCACCTGGATCGCGGCCGCTTTCTTGTTGAAGTTCTTGGTGATGTCCACCGGCATGAACTTCGCTGCGTTGTGGCCGCCCTCGCCGGGACGGTACGGCCGGTAGGTTCCGTAGTAGTAGGTCTCGCGCATGCCGTGGCCCCGTAGGCCGGCCTTGGTTGCCTCGGGAAGGAAGTACCCGCCATTGGCGTAGTTGGTTTCCTCGGCGCCCTTGCCGGTGAAGTATTGATCCCAGTCGGGCTCGTAGTGCATGTACGGATCGGGCAGGAAAAGCTTTTCCGGCTTCCAGTGCCGGATCATGACCGAGATGTGATTGCGCATCTCGTTGGTTGAGATGACGCCAAGTTCGCCGCTTTTGTCGTTGATGTTGAGGATATCGCTAACGCCCAGCATGCCGGCGGCTTTCTCCGCGTCCTCGACATTGACGAGCCTTGTTTCCGCCGGTCCGAGCCCGACGGAATCCTTTTCGTCGTTGCCGATCTGGACGACGTAAACCTTGTAGCCTTCATCGATGAAGTTGGCTAGTGTTCCGCCGCAACCGAACAGGTAGTCGCCGCTCCCGGCGGTGACGACGACGATGCTCTTGGTCCGTTGGGCCGCGAGAGACAGCGGCAGCGTGGTGACAAGGAAGAGAACAGCGAGGAGATGTCGGCCGACCATGGATGTGCCTTCGAAGGGTCGTTATTGTAGCACCGCTGGTCTGAAAGCGGGTGGTAGAGAGTTGTCCAATGCAAGATGATCCTGAAAAGGGGGAGTGTTTCCAATACAAGATGATCCTGAAGATGCATCGGTCGGAGCAGGCGACATTGCAGGTGAATGCAAGTCACCATGCAGAATGCTCAAAGTCTCACGCTGGAGCAGATGCGGCGGTTTGTGGCCGCCAGCGACGGGCTCAGCTTTGCGGGCGCGAGCCGGGCCGAGATCTACGGCTTCGTCGAGGGCGTGCTGCGCCGGCAGCGCTATCTGGGGCTGTCCAAGAAAGACAAAGGGGTCGTGCGGCGCTACCTGGTCAAGGTCAGCGGCCTGAGTCTGCCGCAGATCACGCGTCTGATCCGACGCTACCGGCAGCGGGGGAAGATCCAGCCGACCATGTCGCGCCGGCATCGCTTCGCGCGCCGCTACACGGCCGAGGACATCGCCCTGCTGGCGGCCGCCGATGCCGCCCACGAGGGGCTGTCGGGACCGGCGATGCGCCGCATCCTGTGGCGCGAGTACCACGTCTACGGCCGCAGCCAGTACGCGCGGCTGGCCTCGATCTCGGCCTCGCATATCTACAATCTGCGGCAGACCGCGACCTACCGCCGTCATCATGTTCATCTCACCAAGACGCGCAGCCGCGTGGTTGCGATCGGCGAGCGAAGGCGTCCGGACCCGCGCGGCCGACCTGGCTACCTGCGTGTCGACACGGTGCATCAGGGCGACACCCAGACCCGCAAGGGGCTCTATCACATCAATGCTGTCGATACTCTCACGCAGTGGCAGATCGTGGGCTGTTGCGAGACGATCTCGGAAGCTCATTTGCTGCCGGTCTTGGAAGCCATCCTGCACCAGTTTCCCTTTCGCATTCGTGGTTTCCATTCCGACAACGGCTCGGAGTTTCTCAACAAGCGCGTCGCCGCCTTGCTCAACAAGCTGCTGGTTGCCGAGTTCACCAAATCGCGGGCGTACCGTACGACCGACAACGCGCTGGTCGAGGGCAAGAATGGCGCAGTCGTGCGCAAGCACATCGGACACGAGCCGATCGGGGCCCAGCATGCCGCCGAGTTGCAACGTTTCTACACGGCCTATTTCAACCCTTATTTGAACCACCATCGCCCCTGCGGGTTTGCCACCATCGAGCAGGCCGACAACGGACGCCGGCGGCGCCACTATCGGCTCGACGACTACCGCACACCTTACGAAAAGCTGCTTTCACTCGACCAGTGGGAGACCCACTTAAAGGAAGGTATCAGCGCCGCCGCCCTCGAGCAGCAAACGCGGCGCTTCAGCGACACCGAATGCGCCCTGCGCATGCAGGCCGCCAAGAGAAAGCTCCTGGCCGCGTGCCGCTCGCGGTGGTGAGTTCGAGCGATCGTCACGCCGCACCGCCGGCGGGTCGCGCCGCCGAGCCGGGCCTGCGCTCGCCCTCTGGGCTCCCTGCGGCCCGACTCGGCGCAGCCCGCGGCACGAACGAGAAGCTTCGAGTTAGCAACTCCCAGGAGCCAGCGCTTCACAACCCTGCCCCTCCCACCACCAAGGAAAGGAGTTCCACACGGTTCCACACCCTATTTCGTCCCAGCCTCGACCAACCTCATTTCAGGATCATTCTTGGATTGGAAAATGCTGGTAGTGTTTGGTTGTAGTGGATTGCGAAAGGCCTTAGGCGGCTTCTTCGACGCTCACAACAAGCCGCTTCCCAAGTAGCGCCAAGGCTGCTTGAATACGTGCGAGCTTGGTGGCGTGCCGAGGATCGAGCATCCGCCGCACTTCCTTTTCATCGACGCCAAGGCGTCGAGCCATCTCCACATTCGACACCCCGGCATTGCGTATCGCAAGATAAAGGGCCGCCTTTGCGGCCATCATCGGCGCGAGCGGAATCACGGTTCCGCGTCGGCCCGTCGATGGAGGCGGAATTCCCAGCCCCGCCACAATGCGATTGGCAATGGCCTCCTCCAGGCAATCGGCCGCTTGCGCAAGAGCGTCGGCACGGTCGTCCCCGTGGGTGATGGCCTCGGGCAGTTCTCTGAATCGGACCGTGAACCCGCCTTGAGGCTCGGGCTTGAAGACCGCGGGATATCGGAAGTCAGTCATGTTCAGATCAGATCCGACGCTTCGAGACCGAGTTGATCGAGCATCGCGCCGAGGGTGTCCGTGGGCAGGAAGGTGTGAAAAAATGCTGGGACAGTCAGCCGCGCTTCGTGTAAGTCCTTGCATATCAGTAACTGATTCGGACCGCGCTTGTGACAGTCCCGATTTTTTCACCCCTTCCAGTTCCCTCTTGCGATCGGGCACCACGGTGAACCGCTGACCGTAGTAAAGCGTTCCGTGACTGCCTTTGCCGCGACGGGCGATGAATCGAACCGTGACTCCACGAGTCCGGCCCAGCCGCCGGATCTTGCGGACGAAGTCGCCCGCCCTCACATCTCTACTATCGGACAAATATGTCCGATTCGTCAAGAACCTCGAGCCGATGACCGGCAAGTCGGCAGCCCTTCGATGTTAGAATGGGCGCTCTTATGCCACACAGGCTTAGCGGGAGCTGCCGGACTGATTCGGTGCTGGTACCGCGCCAAACCAATGGCCCGGAGGAACCAGGACAAACACGAGTGTTCGTCACTACTGCGCTCAGTCAGGTACTGGCAGTCGTAGCTATGGGCGCGGCTCTCGTTGCGGGGCAGCGGGCAAACGCTGCCGATCTGCCTACGGGCGAGATTCCGCCCGGCAAGGTCGTTCTCGTCCCGCAACCTCACCACGACGACCACTCGACCGACTACGGCATGGCGGGGCTGATCGCGCGCTTTGTCGACGAAGGTTACCGGGCTATCTACATCCGGGCGAGCAACGACGAGAAGGACGGCGGCCACGGCTATCCGCGTAACGACATGATCAACGAGCGCGAGACGAAAGAGGCCGTCGCCGCTCTCGGCATGGAGAAGGTGATCAGTCTCAACTGGCGCAACAACTACGAGACGCCGTACGCGCTCAACGACCTGCGCGAGCAGTTGATCTTCCTGATCCGCAAATACAAGCCCGACGTCATCCTCGGGCACAACGCCTGGGAGCACTTCCAGAAGAACCCCGGCCACCGCAACGTCGGATGGCTGCTCGAAGAAGCGATGTGGCTGGCGCAGTTCCGGAACGTCCACCCGGAGCATTTCGAGATGGGCGTTGAGCCTCACGCCGCCGGCTATCACTACGGCAAAGCCCGCCTGACCTGGGGCCTCGGCCACCGCCCGAACATCATCATGGAGTTCAACGCCGATCAGCAGAAGCGTAAGGAGACGGCGTTCCAGCTTCACCGCAACGTCCGCGCCAGCCCGGGCGGGGCGCGGTCGCTGCGGGCGCAACTGTCTCGTAGGAACCTCACCATCCCGGAACTCGAGAATCTCGACGATCAGGAAATCGCCATCCTCATGGCGAACTGGGGCATGGAATACATATCGCGCCTCCACGGTTCCCACGCCGGCGTCGAGTTCGGCGAAGAGTATTACTTGATGGACGAGTTCTACGAGCTGCCGGGCTTGACGAGTTTCCTGAAGAGACACGTCAAGACCGAGTAGATAGAGTCGGGTTGGCCGCCCGAGAATAGTAGCCTGTTCCCAAATTTTCCGCCATGACCGACTACCTATTCCATGACTACTCCTTGTTCACTGTCCTTGAAGGTGAAAAGGAACGTTTGGTCGAAGCGATTCAAAGCGTTGATGCTGAGACAGTTCGATCCGAAAACTTGGACGATCTGGCGGCCCAGTTTGTGGACAAGTTTCGAGTCGTTTCTCCCGAGTTGACCGAGGCTGCGATTGGCGTCACTGTTGAGGAGACACAAGTCGATGTCAGCAATGATTGGAACAGGGCGATTCTAGATCGAGATTCACCTTTTCTTGTTCCCGGCACGGCTACAACCTACTATGTTCCGTTTGTAGGCGATCCGATCGTCTTTCAATGCAAGCCGAGCTCGTTTTCGACGGTCCTCCCTTTTGCTGAAGTCGGAGACAGCGAGTTAGTGTTCTCTTTCAGTCGTCCTGGTTCTGATGTTGGTTCTACGAAGCAAGACTTCGATCGACAACTGTCTGAGGTGCGTGAGTACCTTGGGTGGGGAAAAGCGGACATTGACCGATTCAACATCGAGCTACGGAGGCTTGCGCACGACGAGTTGACAAGAAGGGCAACTAGGCTTGAACAGATGCAAGGGGGGCTCGCGGAACTCGGCTTGCCAGTTCGACGGTCCCTTAGGAGCATCCGCGATGAAACGCAGGGCCCCGTTGCACTACCGGAGGCGCAATCGACAGACGTACCCGAACGCTACGACGTGGCTTTGTCGTTCGCGGGAGAGAACCGTACCTATGTCGAAAAAGTTGCAGAACGCTTGCGGGCCGCCGAGATAAGCGTGTTCTACGACAAATTTGAGCAGGCAACCCTTTGGGGCAAGAACCTCATTGATCACCTAGCCGAGATCTACCAGAAGCGTTCCCGCTACGTCGTGATGTTTATCTCGGAGCACTATGTTGCAAAGCCATGGCCCAGCCATGAACGGACTCACGCTCAGTCGCGCGCCCTGCTGGCCCGGGATGAATACATCCTGCCTGCTCGATTTGACGATACGGAGGTTCCAGGTCTCGCAGGAACCGTCAGCCACATCGACCTTCGAGAAACGAATCCAGAACAGCTCGCGCAGTTGATTGTGACTAAACTTGGCCGGACATGACCGGGGGCTGACCCAGACCCATAGACCATTGAGTCTCCGGCAACCATGCCCGTCAGGCGCGGGTGGTGGCGGTCGGCGCACCGCATCACATCACCCCAAAAGGCAACAACCAGGACGTCTTCCTGCTTGATTCCGACCGCGAGACCTACCTCGCGCTCCTCGCCCACCACAGCCGCCCTAGAGCCTCATACCTATCGACCCGGCGCCCACCGAGCCCCGACCGCAGGGAGGCGGTTTGGCCGCCAGGACGTCAAGCATGGCGCACAACTGCGCGGTACTGCAGGCTTCCCGGGGCCAACGCTACGAGTCCGCACAGCAACGATGATGACCCGCGAACCGTCCCGCCCATGGCAATAACGGAGGCTCAACCGCCTCCCTGGCGGTCGGGGCTCGGTGGGTGCCAATTGGAGATCGTGATAGCATTCCCGCCGGACCGGACTCGCAGGCTAACGCCGCTCGACATTGCGTTCGAGGTAAGGCTTGAGGCCAGGCAGCTCATAGAACTCGTCCATGAAGTAGTATTCTTCGCCGAGCTTGACGCCGGCGTGGGCGCCGTGGAGGCGGGAGACGTAGTCCATCCACCAGTCAGAGATCTGTATACCGGCGGCCTCGTCATCCAGGCCCTCGAATTCCGGCACGTAGAGATTGCGTTTGGCGAGGTCCGCGCGGGTGAGCCGCGCTTGTTCCGGGCTTGCCGCGTATTCGCTGAACCGATAGCCGAGTAACTTCCGCCTCTGTTGTTCGGCATTGAACTCCATCACGACGTTGGGGGTGTGGCCCAGCCCCCAGTCGAGTCGCGCCTTGCCGTAGTGGTACGAGGCCTCGTGGGGCTCCAGCCCCTGCTCGAAGTGCTCGGGGTGGACGTTCCGATACCCGGCGAGCCAGAAGGCCTCTTCCAGCGCCCAGGAGGCGCTTCGATGGCCGGGGTTCTTCTGATAGTGCTCCCAGGCGTTGTGCCCGATGACGATCTCCGGCTTGTACTTGCGAATCAGAAAAATCAACTGCTCGCGCAGCTCGTTCAGCGGGCCGGGGGTCTCGAAATTATTGCGCCAGTTGAGAGGGATGACCTTCTCCATGCCGAGGGCGGCGGTGGCCTCCACGGTCTCACGCATGTTGATGATGTCGTTGCGCGGGTAGCCGTGCGGGCCGTCCTTCTCGTCGTTCGTCGAACGGACGTAGATGGCGCGGTACCCCTCGTCGACGAACCGGGCGATCAGGCCGGCGAAGCCGTGGTCGGTGGTGTGATCGTCGTGGTGCGGCTGACCGACCAGGATGGCCTTGCCGGGCGGGAGTTCGCCAGTGGGGAGGAGGTCCGCGTCTTGGGCGCCTAACGGCGCCAAGCCGAGGACCGCTACCAGCAGCAATCGTTGCATCAAGATCGACATTGCCTGTTGGCCGAACCGGACGGCCATTCTATCAGAATCAGCGCTACTACCCCAAAGAGGCACCAACCGCCAGGACATCTTCCTGCTTGATTCTGACCACGAGACTTACCTCGCGCTCCTCGCTGACCACAGCCGCCCTAGAGCCTCAGCCTTCTCGACCCGGCGCCCGCAGAGCCCCGACCGCGAGGGAGGCGGTTTGGCCGTGGAGACGTGAAGCATGGCACCGAATTGTGCCGTACCGCCGGCGTGGCAGAACTGGCGCTGCGAGTCCGCACAGAAACGACAGAAGACCCACGAGCGCCCGTACCACCGGGCAAGCTCGCAGGCTCAACCGCCTCCCTTGCGGTCGGGGCTCTGCGGGTGCCAATTAACAGTCGCGATAGCGTTCCATGACCAACCGCGCGGCGCGTCAATGCGTGTGTTTTTTCGCAGGTCCTATCGCCTTCCATGGGTTTGGGTTGCGGTAGACGGCCATCGGTCGACCTTGTTGATTCAAGACGTAGTCGACGGCGGCGCTAATCTGACGCGGCTGCCACAAATACCGGGTGCTGCCATGATGTGCCCAGCGCTTGCCGCCGCGTGCGCCGTTTCGATTGAGCGCTCGCGATGCATACGCCTTGAATTGCTCCATTGCTTTCTCCGGCGGGACATCCGCTTCGACGACGATGTGGACGTGGTTCGAGCGGACGTGCGCGGCGTAGAGGAGCCAGTTCCGAATCTCCGCGTGGCGACGAATGGACTTCAGAACTACTAGCCGTTCTTCCGCGCTGAGTTTGTATCCTGACCGGCCGCTCAACCGGCGTTCGAACCGCTCCCTATCAACATCCGGATCGACCATCGGTGTCCCCCACACATTGTGGAAGCGGTCCACCGAGCCGCGTGAATCGCCGTGGAGCCGAGCGCCGCAGCAGGCGAATGTGATGAGGTACGCCGTCGGGCCGTCAGCGGGCCGTTCGGGCGCTATGGGGTCCGCCACAGACGCGTCAAGTATAGCTTTGTTCGGTTCGCAAGGTCACCCAACAGCACGGTACCGCCGGCTTCACGTCACTCGAGTACGCACAGAAACGACCGAAGACCCACGAGCGCCCGTACCGCCGGGCAAGAGCAGCAGGCTTAACCGCCTCCCTTGCGGTCGGGGCTCTGCGGGTGCCAATTAACAGTCGCGATAGCATTCCCTGCGGGCCCCGCGGTAACGCACGTCCAGGTGCGTAGCCAAAGCGTAAAAACTATTTCTCAAAACCCCGTATGTACGGGATGACCGGCGGCCGCGGCGCAGTGTTATGCAGCGGTCCCCGTGTCGAGCGGTAGGTCATGTCCATGAACGGCGTCTCGATGCGGCGGCCGATGTCAGAGTAACGGCCGTTTTCCCAGTTTGATTCCATGTTGTACGACACAATCCCCGTGGACAGAAGCAGCCGCTCCGCATTGTATGGTTCTTTCCTGGTCACCATCATCTCGATGAGCCAGTGTTCGAAGGCGTTCGCGGCGTGGTACTGGGAGTAGGGCGCGGGCCAGCCAAGCATCGAGATGATCGTCGGGTCCTTTTGGCCTTCGATGTCGCCGGCGTAGGTCCACCCGACACCCCGAGCCGCATATACGGCTGCTTTCGTGCCGTCACGATAGTCGACGATCGTCACCGACGGCCTGCGGGACGTCTCTTGAAAGTGCCCCGGCTTCATGTCAAAGCTTTTCCGCACGGCATCAAGCAGATTGCCCGCCCAAGGATTGCGTTCGGTCCACTTCCACACTTCAGGCCCTCGAATGCACTGCACCGCCTCGATGCCTGTCTCACCGCCCTTGCGGCGTTCCGCAAAGCACTGGAGCACGTCGACACTATGAAAAAGGCTCCCCTCATCTCCGGAGCCTCCCGCCACGACCGATGCCTTAATGGGCGTATCGGCGTCAATCTCGATCTCGGGTTTGCGGTAGTAGAACGGGATAGAGGAACCGCCGTACAGGGGGAAGTCCAGTTCGCGGGATTTGTCAAACATCCACTTGGCTTCGTCCCAACTGGTGGAGAGGTGCTTGTCGTTAAAAACCGGCACCGAGCGCTTGCTCTGCTCGAAGACCTGGATAATCTGCTGGTAGAGCCACCAGCGGGGATAGTATTTCTGCCCCTTGAGATTGCTGTGATAAACCCCGTGCTCGCCGACGAGGACGACACCGTCCACGTCAAGTTCCTCTCCGCCGAGCGTGAGGGCGTCACTTACTGTCTTGAAGATCGGAATGCCCTTCGATTCGCATACTTTCCGGCCCAATCCGCTTTCTTGAAGCTGATGGATGTAAGCGGATACGACGTCTACCCGCGAAGGAACATGGGCGCCCTGCCACCAATACCCGTCCAACAGCTTGGTGATGATCCAATCCGCATGTGATCCCGGAGCCGCCCAATAGGTGACGACGCAAGCGATACGAGGCCGTTTTTCCTGGGCATGCGAAATAGTACCGGCTGCCAGGCCGGCTAAGGCCGCCCTACCGGACATTGCCAACATTTCACGCCGGGTGAAGAGTGGGTTCGAGCCCATACGATGATTTTCAGTCATGTAAACACTCCGTGTGTTGGTAGATTGGCGTTCGCGATCCCGCTCGAAAAGGGCTCCGGAAGGTGTGAAAAAATACTGGGACAGTCAGCCGCGCTTCGTGTAAGTCCTTGCATATCAGCGACTGATTCGGGCCGCGCTTGTGACAGTCCCAATTTTTTCACACCTTCCCGGCCGCTTTTGGGTCACGAACGGCCCAGAAGGTCCTTCAGAAAGCCGAAAAAAAGCACTCGTACGGTCATCGGAAAACTGACCCGATTGTATCGCAGGGGTTCTCGGCAGCTACATTCTTCGGGAAGGGCGGTCTCGGTTCGCGCGGAAAGTACTAGCCTGCTTATCTCACCGCCTGACGGCCAAAGCACGGGATAGGCCTGCCATGACTTCGTTGCGCTTGCTTGCCGTGCTCAACGTACTGTCAGGTGCGCCTGCGCGCCAAGCGGCTCGCACCGAGTCTTGGCTTTGCCGTTGATTCCCGCGGGGCCCCCCTACGGTCAGCGGGTGGGGTAGCGGATGTTGGCGTTGCGCCAGGGGGCTCCGGCGCGGCCGTTGTAGTCGAAGACGAGGCGGCCCGCACGCACGGTGGCTTCGCAGCCCAGGCGCTCCGTGCCTTCGATTCGTCCGCCTCGGGCGTCTAGAAAACCAAAGTTTCCGCGATCGAGACGCAACACGGCCAAATCCGCTTCGGCCCCGACGGCGATCTGACCCAGCTCCGGGTGCCCGGCCTGCGCTGCGGGGTTCGTTGTCGATTGCCGGATGACTTCGTCGAGGGGAACATCCATGGCGAGGAACTTTGACATGAGGCTGGTCATGTCGATCATGGCGCCGTTGTTCGATCCGCGATGCCAATCCGTCGAAATGGAATCCGGCCAAAACCCTTGGCTTACCGCCGGCTCAGCATTGCGGAAATGGAAGCTGCCGCTGCCATGGCCGACATCGAACTTCACCCCGCGCTCACGGGCCTTGTAGAGGTAGGGTCTGACCTTCCCACTTTCATCTAGCAGCGGCGCCGGCCAACGGTAAAAGTGCGTACTGATGTCGCCCGGACGCAGAATCTCCAGAACCATCTGCTCATAAGGCCGTTCGGGCAGGAAGTAACCGAAATCGACCATGATGGGGACGTCAGCGATTTCCGCTGCCTCGATGGCCTTTTCGATAGACAGGAAATTCGGCGCCCGCCAGTGGGCCGACTTGATACCGACGACGACATCGGCATGCTTTTTGGCCATGTCGCCCGTTTTCTTGGGATCGAGGTCCAAGGGGTTCTGCTCCAGGTCGTAATCGACCATGGCGCTACCGGCGATGTTGATCATTGCGAGAACACGTGTTCTCGAACGATCGATCACCTCCCTGCGGAAATCCTCAAACCGGCGCCACCCTGCTGAGCCGACATCCACTACAGTCGTTACGCACGAACCGAAAGTGACGTGATCGGGGAAGATGCTCGATAGTCCCGCTGTAATGGAGCCATTCTCTGTTCCGGCAAAGGCATGGAAGTGACTGTCGATCAGCCCCGGCGTTACGTAGAGACCGGCGACATCGAGGGTCCGTCTTGCGTTTGCGTCGGGCAGGTTTTCGGCCACGGCCACGATACGTCCGTCGCGGATCGCTACGTCACGAACCGCGTCAACGCCGTTCTTCGGATCGAGAACATGCCCGCCTTTCAATAAGAGGTCGAATTGATCAGACTGGGCTTGTAGGGCGGATGTTACGAGCAACGCGACGGCGAGTCTTGTGAGGCGCATGAAGTAGGGTTTCTCTCGTTGGTGAATGGTTTGGGGACAGTCTAGCTGGCAACGATCATGGAGATCAATGCGGTTCGACGCTTGATGTGGTCTTCCAGGTGGCGAGGGCCTCCAGGCCTGAAGGCGCTCTCGCGCGATTTGTCTCGCGACGTGGTGAGAAAAACAGGCTAAGATCATGACCGGCTACCCAGATCATGAATCGCCTCTCCATATGGATGCTCCGCTGGATGATGTTCTCGTTCGGGGGCAGGCCGTTCTTCATCTACAACCTGTGGGTCTGCGCGGCCGCACTACTGTGGCGGCGTTTACTGCCACGCAGGACGAAGGTCATCGCCGTCACGGGCAGCTACGGCAAGACCACCGCTAAGGACTGCCTCGCCAAGATTCTCGGCGACATCCATCCCACGATTTGCACCCCTTGGAGCAACAACGGACGCCATGGCTTGCCCCGCACGCTGCTCAAGGCCCGGCCGTCACACCGCTTCGTTGTGCTCGAGGTCGGTATCGATCAGCCGGGTCAGATGTCGCGCTCACGCCTGCTCGTCAAGCCAGACATTGTGGTGATGCTGGGTATCGGAGCCGCCCACAGCCGCAATTTTGACAGTCTCGATGTAACAGCCCGCGAGAAGGCCGAGCTGCTGCGCAACCTGCCGTCCGACGGTATGGCGATCTTGAACGGGGATGACCCGCTCGTTGTCGCGATGGCCGAGAATCTGGCGTGCCGTGTCTACTGGTTCGGATCGACTCCGCAGGGAAAAGCGCGCGAATCTGATCGGCCACGGTACGACCTTTGGGCGGCGGAATCCGCCAGCACTTGGCCGGACGGTTTCCGTATCACCGTGTGCGAGCCGGGCGAGAGCCAGACGATCCAGACTCGTCTGGTCGGCGGGCACTGGACGAATTCCGTGTTGGCCGCCGTGCTCGCCGCCCGTGCCTGCGACGTGCCGCTGGCCTTAGCAGCCCGCTCGCTTGACGGCATTGAGGCTCCGGCCGCGCGGCTACAGCCCAACCCGCTGCCTTGCGGGGCAACCCTGCTGCGCGATGAAGGCAATGGTTCTTGGGGGTCGCTCGATCAGGCGCTCACAGTTCTGCGTGAGAGCGGTCCCGGCCGGCGCATCGCCGTGCTGGCGGATTTCTATGACGGACCTTCCGCCGAGTCGGATCGTCACCGGCAGATCGCGACCAAGGCCCACGCCAGCGCCGATTTGGTGGTCTTCGTCGGCAAAAAGGCAGCGAACTAGCCGCCGCCGGCCGGGACGCCGGCATCCCTAAGTCCGCTCTGCGAGCCTTCCCTTCCACCAAAGATTGCGCAGCGTTTCTGCGCACGTCCCTAAGCCAGGGCGATGTGGCGTTGCTCAAGGGGCTGACGCTGGAGCATTTGCATCGGATCTACTATGCGCAGATCGGCGAGGTGGGCTGCTGGGTGCAGCCTTGTGACCGCCGCCTCGAATGCGACGACTGCCCTGACTTGAACTTTCGTCCAGCGCGAGATGGGCCGGCGGCCGAGCGTATGATGGAAAAGGAACAAACGTGAGCTGCTGATCGGTTGCAGCTGGAAGGCATGTCAGGCTCACGGCGGCGGGGGAGGTGGCGGCGTGCGGTATAGTTCTCATCCAAGAATGATGAATCGAGTGGCGGTGCTTGTGACGTTAAGCGTAACCGTGGGCTGGGGCGAGGTGCATCGGGTTGTCAACGAACGCAACCACCATACTTTCGATCGGCATCACGCGGTTGAGGCCCGAGTCAAGCCCGGCGACACGATTATTACCAAGACGGTCGATTCGGCGGGCTGGGACTACAAAGGTGTGCGGCGGACGAAGACGCACGGAAATCCTTTGACGGGTCCCTTTTACGTGGAGGGGGCGGAACCGGGCGACGCCCTCGTTGTGCATTTGAAGAAGGTACGCCTGAACCGGACATGGGCTTACACGTCCCATCACATCGGCGGCTATGCCCTGACGAAGGAATATCTGGAAACAAAAAGAGTGCCGAAGCTCTATGAAAAGGCGCAGGTGTTGGGTGGACCGGAGAACTACTTGGAGGGGCGTACGGACCTGATCCCGTGGGTGCTTGATTTGAAGAGGAATACGGTGCGGATGCGGGAGCCGGTCAGCGAGAAGATCAAGCTGGAGTTCCCGGCGCGTCCGCTGCTGGGTTGTATTGGCGTGCCGCCGGCGGGGGATGAAGCGCCGCGTTCGGGACCGACGGGGAATTGGGGCGGGAACATGGATTACAAGGAGATTCGCGAAGGCGCGACGGTGCATATTCCCGTGTATCACGAAGGTGGGTTCCTGATGTTCGGCGACGGGCATGCGCTGCAAGGGGACGGCGAAGCGGTGGGATCGGGAGTTGAGACTTCGCTCGATGTCGAAGTTGTGGTGGATCTGAAGAAGCGGGCTGAGTTGACGACGTTGCGGGTTGAGAACGAAGAGTATCTGATTTCGATCGGCAACAAATCGGGCGACACGCTGAACGAAGCGCTCAAGATCGCTACGACCGACATGGTGCGCTGGTTGGTCGAAGAGTATGAGCTGGAACCTTGGGCGGCGCACCAGTTGATTGGTTTTCAAGGCGAGTATGATGTCGCGGCGATTGCCGGTACGATCGGCTGCAAGATTCCCAGGGCGGCTTTGGCGCGAAAGCCCTAGGCCGTTGGACTGGACCCTCATCACCGGCCGTTGTTGCGATAGGCTGATGAATTCCGTTGTGGAGGTTTCGATGAAGAAGGTGTTGTATGTGCTGCCCGTGATTGTGTTGTTGTCGGCGTGGGTGTTGCGGTCCGGCGATGCTCAGACGAAGCCGAAGCGCATCAATCGCGCGATCGAGATGCTGGAGCAGGATCAGACGATCTACTACTTCACCGAGGGCCGCGGCGGCAGTCAAGGCGGATACAAAGAAGGATTGGCGCTCGCGAAGACTTGGGCCGAAATGATCATCTACGAGATGGAGTTCGGTGCGTATGATGTGACGACATTGCGGGAGTTTATGGCGGGGCTGGTGGCCGCGGGGCCTACGCCGACCGGACATCGGACGCCCGCGGTCCAAGTGGTGCTGCCGTTTGGCGGCTACGACGAGGCGACGGTACGCGCCAACCACTGGATTGTTCAGCAAGTGCTGGCGGCGGGTGTCCACGGGGTCACGATGAACCACGCGCGTTCGCCGGGGGCGGTGAGGGCTTTCGTGGAAGCGGCTCGATTCGCTCACCGCAAAGGGCCGGAGCCGATTGGCGAAGGCATGCGCGGCAACGGCGGGCAACTGAATGCGTCGCGGATTTGGGGTGTTACGGCGGGCGAATACATCCGCAAGGCGGAGCCGTGGCCGCTGGACCCGGAGGGAGAGTTGCTGCTGGGACTGAAGATCGAGGATAAGTACGCGCTCGATGTTTCGGAACTGACGGCGAAGACGCCCGGGATCGGCTACGCGGAGTGGGGGCCGGGAGACATGGGCCTATCGTTTGGATTGCCCGAGTTGCATGATCCGCCCTACCCCGAAGTCATGCAAAAGGCGCGGGCGCGGGTGTTCGCGGCTTGCAGGGCCGGCGGGATCGCCTTTCTGGACGTTGTGAAAGAGCACAATGTGGAAGACCGGATTCGCGAAGGGGTGCGGATCGGCGCGGCTAACAGCAAGGCGATTGCGGATAAGGGCCGGGCTTTTAGCCGGCGTCGATAGTCACCCGGAACTACTGATTCTCGTCGAGGAGTTGAAGGATGGCTGTCTTCAACGGGGGGTAGGTCCTTCTCTGTGATGCTCCACACGGCCGCTAAAGTGAGAGGCCCCCAAGAATTCTTCGTGGCCAACCGCGACGTAGCGTTCTATTTTCTCGATCGCCTCGAGGATGTGCCGGAGATAGATACTGTCACTCTTCACAGCTCGACGGCTTCGCTCAGGACTGTCTCTCGCAGATAGGGACTGATTGCCTCGTTCGTTACTACATCGACGTGCCGGCCGAGCAAGTCTTCGAGATCCTGCTTCAGGGCGATGATGTCCAACAAGCTGCGCCCATGGGCCAGATCGATGAGGATATCGATGTCGCTGCCGGGGTTGTCTTCGCCACGAACGGTGGAGCCGAAGACACGGAGATTGCGCGCACCGTGGCAGGCAGGCCTGCCGCCGGAGGTGATGTGCAGGGTTCAGCACGGAAAGACGTGGTATTCGGGCAGGCGGGTGTATACTGTCGCCGTACCAGGGTCAAAATGGAAATTCTGGGCCAAGGCTCGAAAACTGTGAGGAGGTTAATAAGAATGAGGATGTTGTTACTACTTGTACTAATTGGACTCATTGGACCGGCCGGCGCACAGGCTGCTGCGGGGAAAGTTCCCGACGGCCTCGGCGCATCCGATAGGAACAGCATCCGTGCCGAACACGAGCGTCATCGCCATGCAGCGGTTCCCATCGCGGGCGGACATCGCGCGCGTAACTTCGGCCAGCAGTGGGTTAGCGATTTCGATGGGCGCGGATTTCTGATTACCCCCAACAGCGGCGGTTGGACGTGGGGATTGCAACTCCAAAGCTACGGCTGGGCCGGACACGCGCACGCGCTGACGGACCAGCCCCGTGTGACCACCGAGACCGAACGCGTCAGCTACAACTGGGACGAGAACCTCAGCGAATGGTTTGTCAATGACGGACGCGGAGTGGAACACGGTTTCACCCTGCACCAGCAGCCGGCGGGCCACGGCGATACCCTGGAAATGAATATGGCGGTGCGGGGCGGTCTCGAACCGCGCGTGCGTGATAGCGGGCGCGCCGTTGCCTTCGTCGACGCCGAAGGCTGGCCTGCGGTCACTTATGCCGGACTGAAGGCGTGGGACGCCGATGGCAAGGTCGTCGATGCGCGTCTAGAGGCCACCGGCGCAGGTCTGCGGCTGGAGTTGAACACCGCCGGCGCCCGCTACCCGCTGACGGTCGATCCGATCATCCAGCAGGCTTATCTGAAAGGCTCTAACACCAGCCACGGCGATGCGTTTGGCTATTCGGTGGCCATATCCGGCGACACCATTGTCGTGGGAGCGTGGGCCCAGGACGGCAGCGCCACCGGCGTCAACGGCGATCAGGAGGGTGAGGACGCAATCGCCTCCGGGGCGGCGTATGTAATCGTCCGCGAAGGCGGGCTGTGGAGCCAGCAGGCCTATCTGAAAGCCTCTAATACCGACACACTCGATCGTTTTGGTAACGCAGTGGCAATATCCGGCGACACCATTGTCGTGGGGGCAGCGCGAGAGGACAGCAACGCCACCGGCGTCAACGGCAACCAGGGAGACAACAATACGATGGAGTCCGGGGCGGCTTATGTCTTTGTACGCAACGGCGAGGCATGGAGCCAGCAGGCTTACCTGAAAGCCTCGAACACCGCCGCGGGTGATCTATTCGGATGGTCGGTGGCGGTATCGAACGATACGGTGGTGATTGGGGCGGTGTCCGAAAGTAGCAACGCCACCGGCGTCAACGGCAACCAGAACGATAACAGCACAATGGAATCCGGAGCCGCCTACGTATTTGTGCGCAACGGCGGGCTATGGAGCCAGCAGGCTTACCTGAAAGCCTCGAACCCGGATGTTAGCGATTTCTTCGGCGGCGCGGTTGCGATCTCAGGCGATTCGATAATCGTTGGATCGTCATCCGAGGATAGTAACGCCGTCGGTATCAACGGTAACCAGAGTGACAACAGCGCGGAAAACGCCGGGGCAGCCTACGTCTTTGTCCGCGACGGCGTGGTCTGGAGTCAGCAGGCTTATCTGAAAGCTTCTAATACTGAGGCCGGCGATCGATTGGGCGTCTCAGCGGCAATGTCAGGGGAGACCGTGGTGTTGGGAGCTCATCGGGAGGATGGCGGAGGCGGCGCGGCTAAGGGCAACCAGGACGACAACAGCGTGATGGATTCCGGAGCCGCCTACGTGTTCATACGTGACAGCGGCGTCTGGAGCCAGCAAGGGTATTTGAAAGCCTCGAATCCCGACGCGAGCGATCAGTTCGGACTATCAGTGTCGATAACAGACGATACCGTGGTGGCGGGGGCTTGGCCCGAGAGCAGCAACGCCACCGGCGTCAACGGGGACCAGAGCGACAACAGCGCAGAAAATGCCGGGGCGGCATATACATTTGGGCGCAATGGCGGAGTGTGGAGTCAGCAGGATTATCTCAAGGCCTCGAACACTGACGCAGGCGACATATTTGGATCACTACTGTCCGGTTAGAAGTCGAATAGAATCAGCTGGTTGGGGTGATCGAGTAAGTTTTCATGGGAGTCTGATGGCTGCAAGGCCTGTAAAATGGGCGTTTTCTCAAAGCTGGGTATCCACTTGACTCAGGTGACCCCAAGATGTAGTGTAGGGCCTGGTGGAGGATTACCCGCGCGACCAACTCGAATTCGAGTCTCACTTTGCGAGCGAGGAGGCTTGCCGCGACTATCTGTTCGCCTTGCGCTGGCCAGAGGGTTTCCGCTGTCCAAGGTGTGGGCATGAGCGCGCTTGGCCGGTGCGCAAAGTGTGGTTCGAATGCGCTCGCTGCGGGCGGCAAACCTCCGTCACCGCCGGCACGATCTTTCAAGACACACGCAAGCCGCTGCGGCTGTGGTTCCGGGCGATGTGGACCATCACCACGCAGAAGAATGGGGCCAGCGCCCTGGGTCTACAGCGCGTTCTGGGACTGGGCAGTTACCAAACCGCCTGGACTTGGATGCACAAGCTGAGGCGAGCGATGGTGCGCCCGGGGCGGGAGCGATTGACGGGCCTCGTCGAGGTCGATGAGACCTACTGGGGCGCTGAAGAAGAAGGGGTAATCGGCCGGCAGACCGAGCGTAAAGCGTTGATTGCAGTCGCCGCGGAAGAGAGAGGCACCGGGCTGGGGCGCATCCGCATGCAGCGCGTTCAGAACGCCTCGGCGGCCAGTTTGATGCCCTTCGTCGAGGAGTCGGTCGAGCCGGGCAGCGTGGTTGTTACCGACAACTGGTCGGGCTACGATCCGCTCAAGAAGAAGGACTACCAGCGTCGTATCATCTCGATTAACAACCGCCGCGAGCAGGCCTCGCAGCTACTGCCGAGGGTGCACTTGGCGATCTCGCTACTCAAGCGCTGGATGCTGGGCACGCATCAGGGGGCGGTCAGCCACGAGCATCTGGACTACTATCTCGACGAGTTCGTGTTCCGCTTCAATCGGCGCAGATCACGCAGTCGGGGCAAGCTCTTCTATCGCCTTGTGCAGCAGGCCATGGCGGTGGAGCCGATGGCTGCAAGGCCTGTAAAATGGGCGTTTTCTCAAATAGGGTAACGCTGAGAATCTGTAGGATTTGGTAGAGACTCGCCTCCAGGCCCAACCTCTTCCGCACGATCGCCACCAGCACGTACACCGAGACGGCGATCCAAATCTGGGTCTTCACGGCGTTCTCGCTGGCGCCGTAGAACTTCTTGATCCGCAAGTGCTGCTTGACCCACTTGAAGAACAGCTCCACCTGCCAGCGCGAACGGTAGATCTCGGCGATGGTCAGTGCCGGGAGCGCGAAGTTGTTGGTCAGGAACTTCAGCCGCTTGTTCGTCGCGGCGTCGACGTAGCTGACGCGCCTCAACGGGTCCGGATAGACTTTGGCCGATTCGATGGCAGTCAGTATGACGGTCTGATCCGAGCGCACGCCCGTAGATTTGTCGACGGGATGCGAGTAGCGCCGTTGGAGCAAGATGTTCTTCTTGGTTCGCACGACGAAGAACGACGAGCAGAGGGTGAACACGAAGAGGCGTTCGAAATCCACGTAGGCCCGATCCATAACGTAGAAGGCGCCGGGCTCGGGTAGGAACTCGTCGAGGATGTTGACGTCGTGCGTTTTGCCGTCGGTAATGCGGATAAACGTGGGGATGTTACCGTGCAGGTCCAACAGCGTGTGCATCTTCACGGCGGCCTTGCGCCGGCGGAACTTGGCCCACGGGAACAGCGAGAGGCACAGGTCGATGGTGGTCGAGTCCAGAGCGTAGAGACTTTGATTGAGATCCACGCCGATCGGATCGCGGGCATACAAGGGCCGCGCGATGCGAATCAAGGCCTGAGCGAAATCGGCATAGATCCGCCAGTCGCGCGACTCGTTAGCGTCGGCCAGTGTCGAGCGCGCGACGTTGCCGCGGAATCCCATGTGGTAGAGCTTGCCGCCAAGCGAACGCAGGCACGCTTCGATATCGCGGAGGCTTTCGCGGTAGGTCAACTGGGCGAAGGACATCGAGAGGAACTGATCCCAGCAGGAGAAGCTGCGCGAGCCCCGGTCGCCATCGTAGCGGGCCACACAGCGCCGGAACTCGCGATCCGGAAGAAAGCTGATCAACTGCGCGAATACGGTGCGGCCCAGATTCATGAGCCATTGTCGGCTCAGGACGGATGACGCTCAAACGGCGCACCGCCGCTCAAATCGCGGCAAGAAAAAACAACACCTAACCCACTTTTCTACAACCAGTTGCAGGCCGCCCACCGCTTATCAGCCGGACAGTAGTGTATTTGGATATTCAGTGGGAGTCTCTGGTACGACCGTAGTAGTGGGGGCGCGGACCGAGGGCAGCAACGCCACGGGAATTAACGGCAACCAGTCGGACAATAGTATTTTTACCGCAGGGGCGGCCTATATCTTCAGCGGGGATCCGCCTCCGTTCACTGCCGCCGGTCTCGTCCATGCGGCGCGATTCGAAGCAGGTGACGTAGCCGAACAGGAAATCGTCACGCTCTTCGGCTTACTCTTGGCTGATTTCGATGCGGATGCCGTGCTGCCCCTCGACACGCAACTAGGGGGCGCCAGCGTCGACGTAACAGACAGTCAGGGCGTAACTCGCCATTGCTTGATGCTGGCGGCACGGGTTGAGACGGAGGTACGCTCGGCCCAGTTGAACTTCATCATCGCCGCCGGAACAGCAACCGGGCCGGCTACGCTGACTGTGCGGCGCGCCAGCGGCGGAAGCTTTTCGATTGCCATCAATGTCGTCGCGGTGTCGCCCGGCATCTTTACCGCAAATTCCTCGGGCTCAGGCGTGCCGGCCGCCAATGCACTGCTGTTCGTCGATGGACAACTGACCGACACATCCCTTGTCTACGACACAAGTGCGTTTCCTTTTCAGGCAACGCCCATTGACCTGGGACCGGAAAACCATCAGGTGTTTCTCTCGCTGTTTGCAAGCGGCATCCGAAACAGCGGTACAGTCGAAGTCACCATCAACGGCGTACCGATGACAACCATCTTCGGACCGGCTGCGTCAAGTCAGTTTGAGGGCTTGGACCAGCTCAACGTACTCCTTGAGCGTAGTCTCATTGGAAGCGGCCTCGTGCAAGTTGTCGTTACTGTCGATGGTATTGTGGCCAATGTAGTTGAGATCAATATCCTCTGATACTTTGCCGTCCTTCAGGTGGCATCGTTTCCGATGACGACAACATGGCGTTCGCCTCCGAGGGGCGCTGCTCATGCTCGTCGTGAGCGCAGCCCGTGAATTCGCCCTTTAACTGAAGCATGGCGCTCGCCGGTCGACACGGCATCGCTGATCTGTCCGCTCCCACAGTCTTTGCCACCCGTGTGTTGGGCGGCGGCATCCTATTCCCTCCACTCCCCCAAGTCGGAAGTGTTGCTGCTCGTTTGTTGACGGCGTATTGAAGCGGGCAGTGCCCGAGGCAGGCGCAGCAACTCACCACGATTCGGCCGGTTCATTCGGCTCGGCGGCCGAGCGCCTGACACAACGCCGCCTCCAGGTCCGAAATGATTTCTCGGACACACTCCTAGACTTACGTAGTCCGTCTCCTACTCGGCGCACACTTCGCCCACATCCGGGAGATCGAGCCTGCAAGCGCCAGGCCCAGGCTCTAAGTTGGTTCCCCGATCGCCGTGAGCACAGTGGGCGCTAGCCGCGTTGCGGTTGACAGAGATCACGATCCCACGTGAGATCCCCAGGGTCCAGCCGGATGTGTTGAAATAGCCGCGTCGCCGAGGATACCTTGTTCATGAAGGCGATCGCGCCGGTCGGGGCCGTTATGAAAGCATTGCATCGCGTCTCCTTCGTCTGCATCGGGCTCGTATTGCTGGGAGGCTGTGACGGTGCTGAGTCTTTCGGGGACGTAGGCGACTCCGAGTTGTCGGCGCAGCTCGCAGCGATCGCGCCGAACGGTGAGATCGCGGTCCTTCGGGATGAAAAGCAGGTCACCGGCCTT
>CBDBKC010000025.1:0-31097 GCA_965206655.1 Bryobacterales bacterium
TGTATTCCACCGGATTCAGCTCCGGCGCATAGGACGGCAAGAATTCCGTGGCGATGTGGCCTTCGGAGAGTTCGATGAACTCTCGTACCAGGCGGCTGCGGTGTGCCGGCAAGCGGTCCCAGACGATCAGCAGCGGCCGGTCGATGTGGCGGACCAAAGCCTTCAGGAAGTCGATGACCTCCAGCTCGCCGATCGCACCGCGATAGAGCCGGAAGTAAAAGTTGCGCAACGTCAGCCCGGCCGACACCGAAAGCTTCTGCCAGTTGAAGTTGAATTGCAGCAGCGGTGTCTCGCCGCGCGGCGCCCAGGTGCGACAGCGATGCGGCTTCTGACTCAGTCCGCTTTCGTCGATGAAGACGATCGTGCGGCCTTGTTTTTGGGCTTTTTTTTAGTGGCCGGCCAGGTCTTGCGCTGCCAGTAGCGGATGGCCTCTTCGTTGCGTTCACGGGCTTGGCCGACCGGCCGTTGGGGGCTCCAGTTGAGCGCCCACAGGATCTTCCAGACATGGCCATCGTGATAGCGCACGCCGAACTCGTCTCCGATCAGACGAGCCACCCGCGGACAAGTCCACAGTGGCGTCGGGAAGCCGTGCGCCTCGGGCCCTTCGAGCAGCAGCGTCTCGAGGCGTTCGAGCTGCGTGGCGTCCAACAGCGGCTTGCGACCGGCACGCCCGGCCTTGCGGAGTCCGGCCGCACCCCGCTCGCCATGCTCGCTGACCCAACGGCTCACGCTTTGCTGCGCCGCCTTCACCCGCCGTGCTGCCTCGGATTGACTCAAACCTTCGTCAACGACCAGCCGCACGGCCTCCAACCGTCTCCTCTCGAGAGCATCAAAATCGCGTCTTACGCCTCTTGGGTTCCCCATGTCTGTTAGGACGAGCAGAACCCTCAAAAGGTTACTCTATATTATGCGGGAGTCAATAGATACGCGAAGGCGATAAAAATCCCTAACATTAACGAAAATGCCCACCTGTAAACTATCTTTGCTCCAGGCTTGCTAAGAAAATCTTCCTTCCTCTTGCTAAGAAGATCTTCCATCCCCCTGCTCGTCACGTCGCCTTCTTTTGACAAACAAAGTATTAAGGACCTCCACTTGTTACATTGCTCTCCGGCGCCAATGTCAATCCTGTAAAAAAGGTAGCCCAGTCCCAGGTAGAAAGCGGCCACTGAAAACATCGCTAAGAGGGAATCCAATTTCAAGAGGGCATCTGTTGTGCGGTGGACCCCTGCAGTGAGACAACCCGTTAAGCCAGGATTTCCATTTTGGATCTTGGCCGCCTCGATTCTACGTTCATTCTCTCTTGAAGGCAAGCCTTTCTTGACCGCGGGCACGCACCGGGCCGGACCGAAGTGCTTGCACTGGACCCTTTCGTTCTCCGAAGGGGACCATTCGTCGGTCGGAAGGCAGTTTTTCAGACACTCCTCCGAGCTTCACTCCGCAGCATCCAGATTTCGCACTCGCGAGCGACCGTTCTACCCGCTCGGCAGTGGCAGCGCCCAGATCCTGTGCAGCATGTCGCCGAACAGCTTGCGGTTCAGATGTCCCTCGGCCAATAACAACCAGTAGTAGCGAGCATGCTTCACCAGCCGCCCGCCCGTCTTCATCAGCCGCTGCTGCAGGCTCGTCAGCGACCAGCTCTTGATGCGCCGTGGCAGTCCCAGTCGCCGCCAAAGATTGCCCAGGTTGTAGGCCAGAACGGCGAGTTGCAGCCGCACTTGGTTTGCCCGGAAGCGATGACACGACAGACGCGTCCAGTTCGTCGCCTGCTTGCCCTCTTTGATCCACTGCTCGGCCGTGCCGCGCTTGTTGTAGAACCGCACCAGCGAGCGGCTGGGCAAGCGCATGTTCGTGACGATGAACCCGACGCGAGGAAACAACTCGCCTTGGTGGTGCTCCACCTTGGCCACAACCCGCCGGGGCTTCGACCAACTCGCGGCCTGAGAGCGGAAGCTCTTGTAGCGCACCAGCGGCTTCAGGCTCGGCCTGCCCGGCGGACGGAATAGAATGTCTTCGATTTCCAACTCCAAGTTCTTGTTCGCCGGGATGCGCATGACGTAGTCCACTCCGCGATCCTCCAATGCCTCGTAGATCGCCGGCTTGGCGAAGGCGGCGTCGGCGCGGAACGTCACTCGCTTGCCTTCTCCCTGTTGGCGCTTGATCTCGGGCAGCAGCAGTTCGTCCCAGTCCTCGGCGCTGGACACGTTACCCGGTCGCAGCTTGGCCGCCAGACAATCGCCGTGCTGGTTGAACAGCAACAGCGGGTGATAGCAGGTGGACTCGAAATGGCCGTTGTAAGCGCTGCCTTCCTGTTGGCCGTGAACGGGGCTTTCGGTCGAGTCCATATCGAGCACGACACGCTCGGACTGGTCCTGCGCTTGGGCTTGAGCGACCAACTCGCGGTTGACCGCCATCAGCCCAAGCAGGTTCTCTTCACTGGCCAGCAGCTCTGCCTCGAAGCTTTGCAGACGCGACGTAAGCGCCCCGCCGCGATCCCAGTTCTTTTTCGAGCCGAGCAAGCGAAAGGTCGGATCGGCGGAGACTCGCACGGCATCGTTGAGATCCTGGTAGCCTGCGAGGCGGCTGTAGACCGATTGCCGCACCAGATCGACGAACGGAAACTTCTTGTTTGTGCCTTGTCGCGAATCCGTCAGATGCTCGTCGATCAGCTTGCCCAGTCCGAGCCGCTCGTCCAGTTCCCGAATGAGAATCAGGCCACCATCCGAGGTGACGCGCGATCCTTGGAAATCGACTTTGAGAAATCCGTTGAAGGTGAGCTGAAACGGCTTGTTTTCTTTTTCACCCATTGGGTGTTGGCCTCCGTGCGTCCTGACAGGGCTCGATCCCCTATCAATAAAGACGCTGAAGGCCGCTGGAAGGTCGGGATGCCGAAATCAAATTGGAAATGCGGGTTAAGCAGGGTTTCCCCATTCGCTGAAAAAGGCTTGGCTGGGGAGCGGCCTTCATTGTAAACTTCTGCTCGGCCGGTGAAGCGGAGACGGGCTCTGGTGGAGACCAACCCGCCGAGGAATAGCCGGTCGGGAACTCATCGAGACGATGGGTCGGGGCGTGGAGCCGCTCGCTTTGCGCCCCGCTCCGGCCAAGACCCAGCCCATCGGATCGAAAGATTCCCTCATGCCTCGGAAAACTCATCCCACGACTCCCGCGAGACTGGCCTGTTCGAGCACGCTTTGCTCGTACTCGACCGGCGGCAGATACCCCAGCGCCGAGTGCAAACGTTTCTCGTTGTAGACGCGATCGAGAAACTGCCCGACGCGCCGTTTCGCCTCGGCGAAATCTTCATACTCGAACAAATAGACCTCTTCGTATTTCAAGGTCTTCATGAACGATTCCGCCAGGGCGTTGTCGTAGGGATTGGCCTTGCGGCTCATGCTGATGCCAATGCCGTGCTGTCGGAGCAGCTTCGTGTAATCGCCCGAGGCGTACTGCACGCCGCGGTCGGAGTGGTGCACCAATCCGGGTCCGAACTCGCGCGTCCGCAAGGCCATCCGTAAGGCGGCCAACGCCAACTCCGCCTCCAGAGTGCGGCCCAGCGACCAGCCGATCACTCGCCGCGAGAAGGCGTCCAACACCACCGCCAGATACACGAACTCCCGCAACAGCCGAAGGTAGGTGATGTCGGCCACCCAAAGTTGGTTTAGACCGCTGATATCGAGCGTCGGCACGAGATTCGGATAAACCGCCAAGCCGTGCTCGGAATCGGTCGTGCGGATGAATTTCTTGCGCCGCAGACACAGCAGGTTGTCCTGGCGCATCATGCGTTGCATGCGCTTGCGGTTGATCACCCAATCCTGGCGGCGCAGCGCGGCGGTGATGCGCCGCGAGCCGTAGGCGGGCATCTCCACGGCGATGCGCTGGATCGCGTCCCGCAACGCCGTCTCGTTGCCGCCCGCGGACGGTTGACGAGCCCGGTAGTAGGCCGCGCGAGGGACCTCCAACACACGACACATCGCGGCCAACGACAAGCCTGCTCCCGTTTCCCGTTGTTGCTCGATCAAGGGGATCATCTTGTCTTTGAAGACGCGGCGCTCGGAAGCTGTTGTTCCTCGAGCCGCGCCAAGGCCTTTTTTAACAGGGCGTTCTCCATCGTCAGCCGGCCCACCATCTGCTCCAGCTCGCTCACCTGGACCTGCTCGTCATTGGGCTCGCGGTCGCGCTGAAATGAGAACGGCGGAGCGAAACTAGACCATAGAGCGGCGAATCGAAGCTGCTTTTGGGCGGAGTAAAAGTAGACCGTCCGAGTGGTCCAGCGAACATTCCTGTGGTGTTTGTGGGACACGAGAGGGATGTATCGCGTGGAGCTATACGCTCAAGTACGGCGCAGTGTCTTTGTCGAAGGGCTCAGTGAGCGCGAGGCCGCCAAACGGTTTGGCCTGGCGCGAGGGACGGTGCGCAAGATGTTGCGCTACGCCACTCCGCCGGGCTATCGGCGGCGCCAACCAGCGCAGAGGCCGAAGCTGGATCCCTTCACCGGAATCGTCGATCAGATCCTCATCGACGATCAGGAACGTCCGAAGAAACAACGCCACACCGCAAAACGCATCTTCGACCGCTTGCGCGACGAGTACGATTTCACCGGCGGTTACACGATCGTCAAGGACTATGTTCGCGACAAGAAGCTCGGCGGGCAAGAGATGTTCGTGCCGCTGGTGCATCCGCCGGGCGATGCCCAGGCCGACTTCGGTGAAGCTCTGGTGGTCATTGACGGCGTACAGCGCAAGGCGCACTACTTGGTGGTCGATCTGCCGCATAGCGATGACGCTTTCGTAAAAGCTTTCCCGGCCGAGACGACGGAAGCGTTTTGCGAGGGGCACAACGCAGCGTTTCGGTACTTCGGCGGCGTGCCACGCAGCATCCTCTACGACAACACGACCTTGGCGGTGGCGAGGATTCTGGGCGACGGCAGGCGCAAGCGGACCAGGGTGTTCAGTGAACTGCAGTCGCACTATTTATTCTCCGATCGTTTCGGGCGTCCGGGCAAAGGCAACGACAAGGGAAAGGTGGAAGGACTGGTCGGTTATGCCCGGCGGAACTTCATGGTGCCGGCGCCAAGGTTTCCAAGCTGGGAAGCGTTCAACGAGCAGCTCGAAGCGCAGTGCCTCAACAATCGTAAGCGGCGCTTGCGGCGGCACACCGAAACGATTGAGGAACGTTTCAAGCGTGACCGCCAAGCGTTGTTGCCCTTGCCGCCCACGCCCTATGACGCCTGCGACAAACGCACCACGCGGGTGACGTCGCTGTCATTGGTGCGCTATCGCGCCAACGACTACTCGGTGCCCACACGCTACGGACATCGCCAGGTGTTGCTGAAAGGCTACGTCGATGAAATCGTGATCTGTTGTGGCAGCGAAGAGATCGCGCGCCACCGGCGCAGTTACGAACGCGAAGAGTTGATCTTCGATCCGCTGCATTACCTAGCACTGCTGGAACGCAAGACCAACGCGCTCGATCAAGCGGCCCCGTTGGCGGGCTGGGAGCTGCCCGAACAGTTCACGTGCTTGAGACGTTTGATCGAGGCACGGTTGGGAAAGCCAGGCAAGCGCGAGTACGTGCAGGTATTGCGATTACTGGAGGACTTCCGATTCGAGCACGTTGCCGCGGCGGTGCGCCAAGCCTGCGAGTTGGGAGCGATTGGCTTGGATGCAGTCAGGCACTTAGTGCTGTGCCGCATCGAGCAACGGCCGCCGCGCTTGGACTTGACGAAGTATCCGCACCTGCCGGCAGCCCAGGTGGAGCAAACCTCCGCTGCGGACTATTTGGCACTGCCGGCACAAGGAGGGGGGTAATGGCGAGGTCGAAACTTCTGCTCGAAGCGCATTTGAAAGCGTTGCGGCTGCCAACCTTCCTGCGCGAGTACGACAAACTGGCGCGGCAATGCGCCGCCGAGAGCTTGGATTCGAGGAGCTTCCTGCAACAACTCTGCGAGCTGGAACTGCTCGACCGTGAACAGCGGGCCACCGAGCGCCGCATCAAGGCCGCGAAGTTTCCCGTGACCAAGAGTCTGGACACTTTCGACTTCCCGTCCTTGCCGGCGTTGAACAAGAAGCTGGTGCTGGAACTGGCGCGCTGTGAGTTTATCGACCGCCGCGAAAACGTGCTGGCACTGGGTAATTCCGGCACGGGCAAAACGCACATCGGCTTGGCGTTGGGACTGGCGGCTTGTCAGCGCGGCTATCGAACACGCTTCACAACAGCGGCGGCACTGGTCAATGAGCTGCTCGAAGCCCGAGATGAACGGCGCTTGCTGCGATGTCAAAAGCAGTTGGCCAAGCAGGATCTGCTGATCGTCGATGAACTGGGCTACGTGCCGCTATCGAAGACCGGAGCGGAGTTATTGTTCGAAGTGTTTTCCCAGCGCTACGAACAGGGCTCGACGCTGGTCACCTCGAATCTGCCGTTTAACGAATGGACGGAGGTCTTCGGCTCCGAGCGGCTGACCGGCGCCCTGCTCGATCGCCTCACGCACCACGTTCATATTCTAGAGATGAACGGCGAAAGCTTCCGTCTGATCCAGAGCAAGAAGAAGCGGGCTCACTCTTTGGGCTGACCCACCGGCCACTCGCCCCGGTTTTCGTGGGACGGCCCCCACTACGCCTGGGCCGCCCTAAAGGGCGACCGCAGGCTCCGTTCCAGCCGTCCCACGAAAACCGCTACCCCTTCACCAACTGGTCTACTTTTGCTCCGCCGAAGTGGTCCAAATTTACTCCGCCCTTGACAGGTTCGGGCGGTTCGGGGCGGTTCGGGGTTCGGATCGCCATGAAAGTGACTAGCCGGCCCGCACGCTACGACTAGTAGAAAGCAAGCCCCGCACGTGAATTGCTGGATCGACCATGAGCGAGAATCGTTAGGCGAAACATGGTATCGTCCATTGCCCAGTGCGAGAATCATTGAAAAGATCCTCTCTCACCGTGGACTCCGGCCTTGAGGCGTAGATGGTGTCTACAGGCCTTAATTAGGAGAATGACTCAATGCGAAGAATAATGCTGGTTGCTGCGGCGGTGACGTGCCTTATGTGCAACAAGGTAGAGACGGTCAACGAAAACGAGCCTGTCTTCGAGCAGACTGACGTTTTCGTCGGCGGTCAAGATGGAGTTTTTCGAATATCGCATCCCCGTGCTCCTGACGTCAAACGAGGGCACGCTCTTGGCATTTTGCGATGCCCGGGTGGAAAAAGAGAGAGATCCGCCCAACAACATCGATCTGGCTCTAAAAAGGAGCGTCAACGGTGGCAAGACTTGGGGACCGCTTCAGGTGCTCGTAGACGCCGGAGAGGGGGCGGTCGCGGACTCCTGTGGCGTGGTCGATCGCCAAACGGGGACGATCTGGGTGCTCTCGGTTTACAGTCCCAAGGGGATCGGTAGTGCGAACGCCAAGCCTGGGCTCTCCGGGGACACTTTCACGTACCAAGCAGTCAAGAGCGATGATGACGGTGAGACTTGGTCTGAGCCCATCGACATCACGGCGATGGTTAAGAAACCTGAGTGGAGCGCCGGCTCGCCGGCCCTGGGACAGGGATTCAAACGCGGGCCGGTCGTCTGATTATCCCTCGGTATTACACGCCGGGCGACGGGCCTTCGGCATCGTTTGTGAGCTACAGCGATGACCACGGGAAAACCTGGCGGATCGGTGGTGAAGCGCAAGGGGCGTGGAGTACCAACGAAAGTCAAGTAGTAGAGCTCGATGACGGCTCTCTGCTGCTCAACATGAGAGGCGTGACCGGAAACAACCGCAAGATCGCTCGCAGCAACGACGGTGGGATGAGCTGGTCGGAAATGACCGAAGATCCCGCCCTCATCGAGCCGCGCTGCCAAGGCAGCTTGATCGTCCATACCGACGGCCTGCACTATCCCAAGAGCCGGCTGGTCTTCCTGAATCCGGCGAGCACCGAGCGCCACAAGATGACCGCGCACCTCAGCTACGACGAGGGCAAGACCTGGCCGGTCAGTAAACAGCTTTACGCCGGGCCGTCGGCCTACTCGTCTCTTACCGTTCTGCAGGATCTGACGATTGGTTGCCTGTACGAGCGGGGTGACGAGGGTCCCTACGAAAAAATCACCTTCGCACGATTCAACCTGGAATGGCTGACCAACGGCAAGGACAAGCTTGCGGCGATGAGTGGCAGCCGCTGAGTCTCGGCAGGAAAGAATCCGGATAGATCTGCGCTCGTCGGCCACGGCCGCTCCCAGCGATAGGAAAGCTACGGGGCACGGAAGCGACCAATGTCCGAGCAATGGGAACGATCCCAGCGCGAGGCCCGCGATGATGACCCACTTCGATTCCAGTCGGCATGCATCCTCCTCTCTGAAGAAGTGTCTTGGGTCGTGCCGCGATTGAACGGGGTTGGGGGCTTGTTACCGCCATCTATCTGAAGCGGTACAATTCCTTCAGGCTGGAGCTGATCACGCAAGGATGCAGCGAGACAGAGGCGAGCGGGGCCGCCGGCAGTGCCGGATTGAACCGGGTGCGACTCGGCCCGGCCCTTCCGGCCGCGGGGAATCTCGCAGCCACTGTCTGTCTTGGCCTAGAATCAACAAGTTACGGGCGAGTCACAGACGAGAGGAGCGGGGATATGAGGATGACAAGAGTGCCCGCCGGCAGCTCTATGACATCGATGCCGACCGCACTGAAATGCATGACGTTGCTGCCGAAACGCCGCGGAGGGTCGAGGAGTTGGCCAAGATGCAGCAAGCTTGGGCAGATCGCGCCGGCGTGATTGAGTGGAGAAGCCGGCACGGCGGTATCCGGCTGTCGCCCGTGGAAGAACAAAGCTAGAGGGCGCCGTGTCAGCAAGCCCTACCATCCCAAGGCGAGACGCTGTCTTCTTGTTCGGCCTCGTCGCGCTCAGCAGCTGTGAGCGCGCAGTGAGAAAGCGCATCGGGGTAGTCCCCAAAGCCACTGGGCTCGTGTTTTGGCAGAGCGTGCATGCCGGCGCTCTAGCCGGCGGTCTGGAGGCCGACGTCGAAGTGCTTTGGCAAGGTCCGGCGACCGAGACGGAGTACGCCCGTCAGATCACGATTGTAGAGTCGATGATAAACTCACGAGTCGACGGCATCATCGTCGCTCCGACCGATGCCACGGCGCTGATCTCCGTGGTCGATCGGGCGCAGGCTTCCGGAGTTCCGGTCGTCGTTTTCGATTCAGGAATCAATTCCGATAATTATGTCTCGTTTGTGGCGACCGACAACTATGAAGGTGGGGTTCTCGGCGCGCGGCGAATGGGTGAGTTGCTCGACGGCTCCGGGCGAGTCGCCATAATGCGCATGGTCCCGGGGAGCCACTCGACGAACTTGAGAGAAGAGGGGTTTAAGGACACGCTCGCGAAGGAATTCCCCCAGATTGAAATCGTTGCCGAAGACTACTGTATGGCCGACCATGCCAGGTCCCTCAAGATCGCGGAAAACTTTCTCACAGCCCACCCCGATCTCGACGGAATTTTTGGATCCACGGAACCGGCCACGGTCGGGCCGGCGCGGGCGGTCCGAGGACGGAAACTATCCGGCAAGGTGCGGCTCGTCGGGTTCGATTACAGCGACACGATTGAACAGGACCTCGAAGACGGCGTGATCGATGCCGTCGTGGTTCAGGACCCATTTCGTATTGGTTTTGTGGCTGTCCAAACGATGGTTTCGCACCTTAATGGGGAGACACCTCCGAAACGAATTGACACCCCTGTTCAGGTGATCAGCGCGGCCGATCTTGCCGACCCGGAAATCCACGAATTCCTCCATCCCAACCTAGTGCGTTACCTAAAGTAGATGCAGCGAAGCGAGTCGAGAGTGCGTGTCGGAGTCGTTGGTCTGGGCCTCGCAGCGACCCCCCATGCGAAGAGTTACGCCGCCCACCCGGACGCACGAGTTGCCGCCGTTTGCGACCTGGACGAGGCCAGCCGGGGAAACGACCTCCTTCAGGAGTGTCTTGAGTCGCCCCGCGATTGAACACGGCTGGGGCAAGGGTCGGGTGTGTGGTCCGGCCTACGGTTGTTCGTTGCCGCCCGACAGCGCGTAGATCAGGCAGATGAACCACGAGACGGAAAACAACAACGGCGCGCCAAGCAAGTAGTACTTCGACGACACGGAGCCAAGGAACCGAAGCCATCGGGGAGCCTGCTTCTCTACCATCGCGGTATCCAGTATCTGGAACCTCGGATCGTCCTTATACTGCTCCTTCGAAGCAATCGCTCTCGCTTTTGTCTGCCAGTTCTTCTGGAACAAACTTGTCCGTCCTATCGACATGACCCAGATCAAACAAAACACCCCTCCGGCCAAGAACAGAGGCCAGTTCTTGGTTTCTAATCCTCCGCCACCAACCTGCAGAGCGGAAACCAGAAGGCCGTTCACGACCAGCAAGACTTGAAGCTTGTTGGTTTTGATTGGATTCTCACGGGACCAGAGTTGGACGTACGTCTTGAAAGCCTCGTAGTCTTTCTCTTCCGTATCCATAACTGCTCGACTCGCCCCGATGAGCTCACGTCGACTTACTCAAGCTCCACCCTACTCGTAAGCCAGCGCGTCAATAGCATCCAACCCCGCCGCCCGCCGCGCCGGGTAAGCCGTCCCCAGAATCGAGCCCACAATCGAGATCACCGCCGCCCAGCCGATGTGGCTATCGAGGAATTGAACCACCACCAGTGGAAAGCGGTTGTGAATGACCGACTGCGCCCCATAGGCGAACGCAATGCCGAGCAGCACCCCCGCCACAGTAAGCACAACGGCTTCCTGCAAGAAGATCCGAACAATATAGAACGGAGAAGCACCGAGAGCCTTCAGAATACCCACTTCCCGGGTGCGATCGAGCACGGCCGTATACATCGAAAGTAAGACCACAATAAAACCCACCGTAATCGCGATCCCGACGATCACCGCGATAAACTCCTCGGCCATCCCTCGTGTCTCGGTGGCGAAGAGCGTGATGAACTCCTCCATCGAGTAAATCGGGTTCGTCGGAAGCCGCTCCTTGAGCTGGTCGATCATCGCCTGAGTCTGTTCCGGATCGCGAAGCTTGACGAAGATTTGACTCAGCTTACCGATATCACCCGTCAACTCCTGCATCGTCTCGAGCGGGATAAAAATACGCGAAAGCTTGCCCGTTTCGGTAATGCCGGTAACACGGAAATCGCGGTTCATCAGCCGCAATGTGTCGCCGACCGCCAGTTTCATGTGTTGGGCGTAGGTCTGGTCTACCAGTGCATCGAAGGGGTCTTCAAACGGCCCGCCGTCGAGATAGGTCAGCCCGCCCGCCATGCGGCTGAACTTCTCGATGCGAACGCCGGTGACGGTAATGGCGTCCGATTGCATCTGGGCGATGGTACCGACCGCCAACTCCACCTCGGGTAGCGCCTCGACCTCGTCCACTAGTTTCGACGAAAGGTCGGCTCCCCGACTGATCGTCGAGCTCGTCGAAGGGCGAATCAAGATATCCGCCCCGACCCCGGCTCGACGCCGGTTCGATTCCTGAACCAGACCTTCGGCCGTTCCCCAGATCAGCATGATCAAACAGACTTCGACGCCGATGGCCGCGATCGTCAGAAACGTCCGCATGGGCCGATGGGCGAGGTTGCGCGATACGATGCGGTAGGTCAAGAGAGGGTAGGTCTCCGGGCGCGCCGGCCGCCGGGTAGTGGATATAGCTCGCTGACGCTCAGTGGATGTAGCTCGCTAACGCTCTGTGGATATAGCTCGCCGGCCCTCAATGGATATAGCCGAGGCTCTTGAGGACCTCGACATCGCGCTCGCTCATGCGCGATTCGCCGTCGCTAAGATCGGTGGCGTCGAACCAGCGACTCAGCGGTTTCGCCTCGGCGTGATAACGAGCATCTTTCTTGCCGAGCACCGTGGGGTTCTCTTCAAAAGGGTCACTGCGCACGTCGACGAGCGAAAGGGATTTGGCGCGCGGATTCCAAACCGCTTTCTCATCGCCGAGTGTTTGCCCCACCCGAAGCGGCGTGCGATCGGCGTTGACCCACAAACTCGCGATCCAGCGCGGCATCCAACCCTTCTTCCCCGCGAAGGTAACGTAGCGAATCGGGCGGCTGGGAATAGGCTCTTCCGCCGTCATCGCCGAGACCAAGCTGCGTCCGGCAAAAGCCGTCGGCAGCTCCTTTTCGTCCCGGTCGCCGATGGTGAAACCGAGAAGCGTCGGAGTAATGTCGAGCAGCGAAACGTTATCGTCAATCACTTGCCCGGCCGGGATGACGCCCGGGTAGCGCATGATCAGCGGTATCGCGACGATCCCTTGCGAAAGCGAGCGACCATGCCCCACGTAACCATGTTCTCCTAGGCTCTCCCCGTGATCGGAAGTCAGCACAACCAGCGTCGAATCCCGCAACCCCAGGTCGTCGATCTTCGCGAGCAGCTTCGCGATATGGGCGTCCGTATAGGCGATCTCCGAGTCGTAGTTACGAATTCGCTCCGCTATCTCCTCATCGACAGGCTGCGGACGGTTGTCGGGATGCCCGCTTGACTCCAGCTCTTCGAACCCCTCCCGCGGGTGGTAAGGCGAGTGCGGATCGAAGTAGTGAAGCCACAAGAAAAACGGCTCCTTGGGGCGGTTTTCGAGCCAACTCACGGCCAAGGGCGTGACGTCCTCGGCATAACGGCTCGAGTTGAAGAACTGATATTTGCGCTTGAGATCTTCGTCGTAGACGTCAAACCATCGGTCCAAGTGAGTGAGCCGCGACGTCAGCGGCCAAGCGCTGACAAAAGCCGCGTTGGTGTATCCGAACCTCCTCAAGATCTGCGGTAGGAACAGCCATTTGGAATCCTCGGCCACCGCATAGCCGTTGACCCGCGCACCATGTTCCTGCGGAAAACGGCTGGTAAAAAGCGAGATATGCGAAGGCCCCGTGAGCGGGATAGCGCTGTACGTTGAACTAAAACGAGCACCCTCCTCCGCAAGCCGGTCAATCGCCGGGCTGGTCTTGAGAGGATACCCGTAACTCGAAAGATGATCAGCCCGCAGCGTGTCGACCGTAATCAGAAGAACATTCGGACGTTCGTCGGGTTTCTCGGGCTTCTCGGCAGCCAGTACCAAGGCACAAGCAAACAGCAGCGCAGCAATCCCGACACGGGCAAACAAACCCCCGAACATGCAACCGATTGTACCGTGAGCGACGGGCGTGCGTCCAATGTCCGAGTCGCGCAAGTAGCGCGATAGTGCGGCACTTCCGTAGACCTGACTCCCACCCGATCTCCGCCGAAACTTGGAAAGTGGGACCGAACTCATGATCCAAAGTCTGTCGGCCCAATCGGTTTCACCCTCGTAGTCGCCGCTCTCCCGAATAGCGTATCCTTTGCGATTCTGTTTCTTACCGATAATCCACCTGATATGCCATCACCAGACTATGCCGAACGAATCGGCAGAATACGAAATACGAGCCAGTACATTGTGCCGGCGGTCGTTGTTGTGGTTGCGGGCACGAATCCTTTGGGCTTGGCCATCAGCGCCCTCTTCATTGCGCTCGGAGTAGCCCTCCGATGCTGGAGTCAGGGGCACCTCAATCGTAAGCAACTATAGTAGACTGGATTCCTCGTGGGGGCGATCACCGTCTCTTCGGAAGATTGCGGATCATCTTGTGTAATCGCTTTTCTTGTCGCTTGTTTGTCAGCGCTGCTTGCTCGTCCACCTTCCTCTCGAGAAACGCCTGTTCAAGCTGGAGCTTGTTGTAGGCGATGAGCCGCTCGTGACCGATCCGGCCCTCCTCGATCCCTTCATCAACCCCACAGCCGGGTTCGCCTTCGTGGCGACAATCCCGGAAGCGGCACAACTTCGCAGCCGCGACAATCTCAGGAAAGGCATTGCCGACCGCGGCCGCCGAACTCCAAGGTTGGATCTCGCGGATTCCCGGCATGTCCAGCAGCAACCAGCCCTGAGGCGTCGGAAGTAGTTCCCGTCGTGTCGTGGTGTGACGGCCTTTGTGGTTGGAAACCCGTACATCGCCGGTTTCCATGTGGTCTTCCCCGAGCAGCCGGTTCACCAGCGTCGATTTCCCGACGCCCGAGGAACCCGCGAAGGCGGTGGTTGACCCCGGCTCAAGGTACAACGACAACGCTTCCAGACCTGTGCCTGACCGGGCGCTGACCACCACGGTCGGGGCTCCAGCTGCTGCGGCTCGCACCGTGTCGAGCGCCTCGTCGGGTCGGGCGCATAGATCCGCCTTGTTCAAGATGATCAGCGGCTCGGCGCCGCTTTCAGCGACGGCGATCAAGTACCGCTCGATGCGCCTCGGGTTCAGGTCGCCGTCCAGCCCGCAAACTATGCCTACGAAGTCTACGTTCGCCGCCAAGACTTGCTTTTGGCTCGTCTCGCCCGCCCGTTTGCGCGCGAATTCACTTTCGCGCTCCAATACTCGGGCCAGCAGCGCCGTTCGGGTATCGTATATGACCCAATCGCCCACGACCGGCGGGATGACGGACTGGGGGACAGCCGCTGTAACGCCGCCGGCCTCGGTCAACAAATCCACGCTGCCGGCCCCGGTCGCCCGGACGCGACCGGGTTGCATGCCAGCCGAGGGCTCGGTCTCAAGCTGTCGTTGGAAAAAGGAACGCCAACCAAAATCTTCAATCCTCATTGCCTGACATCTCCTTCGGTTCGAAACGGTTGTTGGCAGGCAGGAAAACTAAAGCCTGCTTTGTTGTTCTCGTGGGCCGGCACGCAAGGCCGAATCAGCCACGCGAAGGCCGGGCGGAATCCGCAATCTGTAGAAGGAAGCAGCCGTGGGAGAGCGTTCAGGTAGGCGAACTACTCCCTCGATCCCCGAAAGACGGAACGGGGTCGCGGCTACTCAAGCAGTGAGGGCAAGATCAAGCAGAAGACATTCCCTGTCGCTCGCCATGATATCAGAACGACGGGTTAAGGGAAGGCGAAAGGCGACCTCTGGGCGGGAGGCGGGAGCGGGAGCGGGGCCTGTGCCGCGGTCGGGAGGCGCAACGCCCCTATGCCGTCAGCGACAATGGAGCGGGTGGACGAGCCACGATCCAGTATGCGGTAGGCGCGTCAGAACCACCCATCTCGCCTCGAAGAGCGACCCGTGAGTCATCTCGACAAGACGGTCGAAGCAGTTTCCTCGGTCGACAACCCCGAGTTGGCGGCGCGCATTCAAAACCGGCTCGACCGGCTGACGAAGCCGCGCGGCAGCTTGGGGCGTCTTGAAAAAATCACCTTGCGGTACGGCATGGCACGCGGTTGTGATCCGGTTGTTGCGCCGCGCAAGGGTTTGTTTGTGTTCTGCGGCGACCACGGCATCACAGAAGAAAACGTGAGCGCCTATCCGAGCGAGGTGACGGGGCAGATGGTTCGTAACTTCGTCGGTGGAGGTGCGGCGATCAATGTGCTTTGTCGCGAGTACGACATCGATCCGCTGGTGGTGGACATGGGCGTCGACGACCCACTCGAGGACGTGCCGGCCGTGATTCGCCGCAAGGTGGCGCCGGGTACGCGGAGTTTCTTGCGGGAAACGGCCATGAGCCGTGAGCAGGCTGTTTCGTCGGTGGAGACGGGCATTCGGCTGGCCCGGGCGGCTCGCAAGCTGGAGTACGGTTTGCTCGGCGTCGGCGAGATGGGCATCGGGAATACGACTTCGGCCGCGGCTGTCTTCGCGGCGCTTTCGAAGGCTGAACCCACCGAGATCGTCGGTCGCGGCACAGGAATCGATGACGAGCGGCTGGCGCATAAGATCGCAGTGGTCGAGCGGGCGCTCGAACTCCATCAGCCTGATTCCGGCGATCCGCTCGGAGTCTTGGCAGCACTCGGTGGGTTTGAAATTGGAGGAATGACAGGTTTTCTGTTGGGCGCCGCGGCACAACGGCTCCCCGTGGCCGTGGATGGTTTTATTGCTTCGACCGCCGCGGCCCTGGCGATGCGTCTATGCCCGGCAGCGGCACCTTATCTTTTCTTCTCGCACGAGTCGGCGGAACGGGGTCACAGGCTGTTGCTCGAGTTCTTGGAAGTGCGCCCGCTGTTGCAACTCGACCTGCGCCTGGGTGAGGGTAGCGGCGCGGCCCTGGCGATGGGTGTGGTCAGCGCGGCATTACGGCTGTATCGAGAGATGGCGACTTTCGAATCGGCGGAGGTTACGAATTCGGTTGCCCAGGAGGGTGCCGAGAAGTAGAAGCGCATCGCCAGGCCCTCCAATGTTGAGCGCGTCCCGTCCTCGGACCTGGCAATGAACCCTGGCCCGCTTTTCTCACCACCTGCCGGTCGGAGCACGTGATAGGCCCGTCATTACGTCGTTACGGTTGCCTGCCGTGCTCACTGTACTGTTCAAGTACACCTCTTTGCTTAAGAAATGGGGCAACAGGCGGCCCGTGCCTCGTACTGACAGCCCTCTCACGCACTTCGCCTCGCCAGGTGGGTAGAGTCGAGGACGGGCGCGGGTGCTCCGGACGCCTGGGGCGTCTTGGTCCCGTTTCCCGTCCCCGCTCATCGAACCGGACTTGCGGATTTCCCGCATCCGGCTCTCCGAACGGCTTCATCCCTCAAGCTGTCGCAGGCGGCGGCCCCACATGGATCCGGCGCAGGCGAACCACGCCTAACTCGCCAAACACCACCTGGTCGCTGAACCGTCCGGCGCCGCGCGACGACACCTTCTTCCGCCTCCGCAAAAATCCTCGCACTCGCTCGCACACGTGGTTGTCCACCGCCCGATACGCCATCAGCCGGGTCCCATACGAGAAGTAATTCGACCAGCCCAGCAACACTCGGTTGAGCCGTCCGCTCACTTGCTCCCACGTTCCCACCGCGCTCGGACGTAACACCTCATGCACCTTCCGCTTCAACCGCGCCACGCTCTTCCTCGACGGAGCCGCTCCCAAATACCCATGACCATCCTTCTTGAAACGATACGGCCCGAACGTGTATCCCAGAAAGTCAAACCGCTGTTGCTTCGCCTTCACCAACGTCGTCTTCTCCCGGTTCAGGGTCAGCCCGATCCGCGCCATCGTCCCATCGGTCCACTCCAGCGCTTCCGCCGCGCCGCCGCGGCTGAGAATCACAAAGTCGTCCGCATAGTTGATGATCACGGCTCGCCACTCGACACCCTTCCCCTTTTGTCGCCAGTACTTCAGAAATCGGTTCATGTACAGATTGGCCAACAAGGGACTGATCACGCCACCCTGCGGGGTGCCGCGCTTGCTCCGCTTGCCGCCCGTCATCCGCCGTTTCCCGTTTTCATCCCGCTCCTCGACCGGCGTCTTTAACCACATTTTGATGGTCTTCAAGACCTGCCGATCCGAGATGCGCCGTGCCACGCACCGCAGCAACTCGGCGTGCGGAATCGTATCAAAGTACTTCGACAAATCGGCGTCGACCACGTCGGTGTAGCCTTCACACAGCAGTTCGTGCACTCTGCGGATCGCGTCGCGCGCTCCGTTTCGGCCGGTAGCCATAAGCCTCCGGGTCCAAATCCGCCTCGAAAATCGGTTCGATCACCAGCTTCACGGCGGTCTGCGCCACGCGGTCCCGAACGGTCGGGATACCGAGCGGACGCTCGCCGCCGCCGGGCTTGGGAATCTTCACCCGTCGCACCGGCCGAGGCCGGTAGGTCTTCGAGCGCAAGTCTTGTTGCAGGCTTCGCAACCACTCCTCGCAGCCTTGGGATTCGATCTGTTCAAACGTCACGCCGTCCACTCCCGGAGCCCCGCCGTTGGCCTTTGCCATCCGGTAGGCGTGATCGAGAATGTCCCCGCGCCAGACCTTGTCCCAGAGCTGATAGAAGCGGAAGTTCGGCTCCTGTTTCGCTTTGAGATAAAGCTTCTTCTGCAGCGTCCTGATCTTTTCCGGCGTTGTCAGACTCATGTCAATCGCCTGATCCTCGTCCGCTTCCGAAGCATGCCGCAAGTCAGGGCCCTTCGCTCCCCCGGCGTTACCCGGCTTCCACGCTACTCCGGCCCTGTCCGACTCCCCGCCGAGTCCGTCCTCCTTGCCGAGGACGGCGGAGTGGCGACCTCCACCCGTCGGGGTCTCCCTTCCTGCACGCGGTCTCCCTTCACCGACATGCCGTGCCCACTACCCCGACGGACCGAACCGGTGCCCGTGTCGGTTGCTTCCCGGTTCGTGCGGCCTTCCCCGTTTCTCAGGGGGTCGGCGTCCGCGACTTCCCTTTCGAGGCCTGCTCAGGCTTACTGCGCGTTACGGCCTGCCGGCTCGCTTGCCCGGCTTTCCCCGGGCTTTGTCACGAGGCTTCGACGAAGATCGATTGCTCGACCCCGCCGCTCGTCAGCTTCCATGCCTACCAACAACTACATGGGCGGGCTCCTTCCTCCCACAGGGTGTCCGCGCCGAAAAGGCGCACTGAGAAATGCAGGCTAATGCGAGCCGCTTCCCGACTGCACGGGGTTCTCACCTTTTGGTCCGTGACCCTACAGGCGGTTGGCAATGTTCGAAAAGTTGCTGACGCAGCCGACCGACCGCGGGACGACGCGATATCCTTGGGGTAGAGCGGCCGTGCCGGCGATGCGCAACTTACAGCCCCCCGTTCAACAACCCGCGGCCCGAAGATCGGAGACGACGTCCCGGCGCCCTTGGACGGGTCCGCTCCTCCTTTCAGCCATCGGCGTTGCTCTCCACGGGTTCACGGTCACAGCAACCCTGCAAGCTCAGTTCGTTGTCGGAGAAAAGCTGCCTCCGCAGCCCCCCATTGAAGACGCGTCTCCCGAACCGGTTAAACCCCAACCGGTCAAGCTGATGTACGAAGACGAACCCCTTGTGGTCCCTCTCGACTGCGCGTACGATCATTTCGATAGGGCGGGCATCGTGTGTTCGGACGTTACGCCTTGTGAACTTCTCCTCGAGCTCACCGCTGTTGAGGCGGCAGGCGAGAAAGTTTTCGTGGTCGGAAACGTCCACACCGCGTCGGCTACGGTCTCCTCGGTGCTGCTGGATAGCGACGACGGCGGCAAGACATGGCGGGAACCTGTCGAGCGCTATTCCGGGGCGGCCTTCGAATCGATCCGATTCGTGAGTAAAACCCACGGCTGGGCGACGGGACAACAGCGTGAACTCGACTCTTCTTCGAAGCCTGTTCTGCTGGCGACGCACAACGGGGGCAAGCGTTGGGATCGGTACCCAATCTCGAAGGACGAAGAGCACACCGGCAGCATACTTGAGTTCCATTTCGACAGTGAAGAGCACGGCCTGCTGATTGTCGACCGCGATACGGTCGCCGGCGACCCCTTTGAGCTTTACGAAAGCATGAACGGTGGTCGCTCGTGGTTGATCCGCCAGATCACGAGCCGCAAACCGAGATTGCGGAACCGCCCGCCCACCCAACCCGAGTCCGAGTGGAGGGTTCGCGAAGATGCCGCCGAGGGTGACTACAAGATCGAGCAGCGCCGTGAGGGCGAGTGGGCCGTTCAGTCTGGGTTCGCTGTTGATCTAGGCGCATGCACCACCATGGAGCAGCGGTGATGATCCCAATCACCCGCCCCTCTTCGAAAGGCGCTCTTGCCTCGCCGCGTGGCCGCCCTCTAGAATAAGGATTGCCTGCACAACATCGGTGACGAGAAGAGTGGGCTCGTGGCCCGCTTTTTTATTTTGGGGCTGAATCCAACGGTGACGTGGCCCGACAACAGAATCGATCAGCAGGTACGGGAGATTTCCAGTCGCGTAGCCGGCTCTGAAGGGATGGAAGTCGTTGATGTTGAATGCAAAGGGAATCCTCGTCGGCTCACAATCCGAATTTTTATCGACAAACCGGCAGGTATTTCTCACGGTGATTGCGAGCTGATTTCCACCCAGGTCGGGACGATTCTCGATGTCGAGGAAGTCGTTCCAGGGAGCTATACGCTTGAAGTTTCGTCGCCCGGCCTCGACCGCAAATTGGTCAAAGCCGAGGACTTCGAGCGGTTTCGCGGAAAAAAGGCGCGTTTGAAGTTGCGCCGAGCGCGTGACGGCCGGCGGCAGTTTACGGGGCGTCTGCGCGGCTTTGAAGAAGGCCGCATTGCCTTGGAATTGAGCGAGAAGAGTGCAAAGAACGAGAACACCGTGATCCACGTCGAATACGAAGAGGTGGAGCACGCCCGATTGGTCGTGGAGTTGTAAGTGCTTCGGCACTGAGGTCGCCATGGAAAATCTCTTCAGCAATATCGAGGCGCTTAGCCAAGCCAAGGGTATTGATCCGCAGGTCATCATCGACGCCGTCAAGGACGCCATCGTCGTCGCGGCCCGTAAGTATTACCGCACGACGGAAGATTTGGTGGCCGAGTTCGATCCGGCCGCCGGGCAGGTGCAGGTGTATGCGCTCAAGACGGTGACGGATCTTGTTTCCAACGCGATGAAGGAGGTCAGCCTAACCGAGGCGCGGCGCGCGGATCCGAAAGCGGAAATCGGCGCCGTGATCCGCTATGCCAAGCCGACCGAGGGTTTGGGAAGAATTTCGGCCCAATTGGCGAAACAGGTGATTTTCCAGAAGATCCGCGAGGCCGAGCGCGAGACGATTTTCAACGAATACTCCGATCGACTGGGCGAAATGCTGAGCTGCACAGTGAAGCGCATCGAAGGGTCCGACCTGATCGTGGACATCGGTCGGACCGAGGCTCGTTTGCCGCGTCGCGAGCAATCGCGGCTGGAGAGCTTTTCGCCGGGCGACCGCGTTCGGGTGGTCATCAAGAGAATCGAAAAGGTAGGCCGCGGGCCGGCGATGGTGGTCTCCCGAGCTGATGAAGCGTTGGTGAAAACGCTCTTCGAGCAGGAAGTACCCGAGATCTACGACGGCACGGTTCAGATCCAAGCGTGCGCGCGGGAGGCGGGCGAGCGGACCAAGATCGCGGTTCGTTCCCGCGACCGCGACGTGGACGCAGTCGGCGCTTGCGTCGGCATGAAGGGGATGCGCGTTCAATCGATCATTCGAGAGTTGCGCGGGGAGAAGATCGACATCCTCCAGTATTTCGACGATACCGTCGAGATGGTGACGCGCAGCCTGAGTCCGGCGGTCATCAGCCGGGTGGCCATTATTGACCCAGTCGAGAAGCATCTCGAAGCGATCGTTGACGATACGCAGCTTTCTCTCGCTATCGGGAAGCGTGGCCAGAATGTTAGGTTGGCGGCCCGGCTGATGGGCTGGCGCATCGACATCAAGAGTGAAGAGGAAAAGCGCCAAGAAGTCGAGACGGCGATGGAGGCCATCGTATCGTCAGGTACGCCGGTGAGCGTTCTGCTGGACCACGGACTGGGAGAGAAACTGGTCGATCGCTTGTTGGAAGCCGGTGCCGGGACGGTCGAAAAACTAGCTGATATGACGCCAGAGCAGCTCGTCGAAATTCACGGCGTTGGCCCGAAGATTGTCGAGAAGATCCAGCTCGCGGTGAACGGATTCTACTCACAGTTCGACGAAGCCGGTCAGCTTCCCGAAGTGGCTGAGCCCGAGGTCGAGCCCGAACCCGAGCCCGAACCCGAGCCGATTGCCGAGCCGAGTGCGGTACTCCAGCCTCCGTTGGCGGCCGCGCCCGGGGCCGTCATGCCGGGCCTACCGGTGGAAGGCGCCGAGGACGATGACGAGGTTTTTGAGCCCGACCAAGACTCTGATACCATGGACTTACCGGACGGCTCGGGGGAGTCCGAGCCGAGCCAAACCGCCGTTGCCGCCGCGGAGACGACGGACGTGACGGAGGCGACCGAGGCATCGCCGGAAGAGGGTGAGACTTCGACCGAGGAGATCGGCGATGAAGTAAACACGGCAAAGGAGTAAGCGCTGTTTTGACGCGGACATCGAATATCCGAATCAACGAATTGGCTCGGGAACTGGAAGTCAAAGCCGGAGAAATCCTGGCCATGCTGGCGGATGTCGGCGTCGAAGGGTCGAAAACCCACTCCAGTTCCGTTGATTCGGAAACTGCCGTCAAGATTCGCGTCTGGTTCGGAGCTCCACAGCTGAGGGAAGCGGCGCCGGAAGCCAAACGTGGTCCCGTCGAGCTCGACCTTCCGCCTCCCGAGGCCTCGTCCCTTACACCGAACCGTCCCTCGACCTCATCAGGGACCGGAAAGGCTCTTCCCAGTATTCGCTCCGGCGCGCCGATCGCTGGTGGCGGCTTTCCACTCCGTCCGCCGGTGCAAGCCCTGCGCCCTCCACTGAAACAGGGGGGCGACATGGTAGCGCCGCCGGCTGTGTCTCCGCCGGTCCATGCTTCAGCGCCTTCGGCAGCCCCAAGCGAGCCTTCCATTCCGGCGGCTCCGGCTCGCCCAACTGGGACACCGGTAAAACCGATTCCGGCCGAAACCGGTGATGAGGGCACACCCGCCGCCGGTCCGCGCGCTCCACTGGCTCACCCGTCTGTCGCTCCGCGGCTTGCCGCGAAGCGCGCCGGCGGTCAGCCGACGCCGCCACTACGGCCGATCGCCCCAACTGCTCGAGGGGCCGCCACGCGTTCCCCGGCACGCCCCGCCAGCCGTCCGCTGGTGCCGCCCGGCGGCACGCCGAGTCCTACCCCGCGGGTCACGGCCAAAGCGGCGGCCCGGCGCGCTCCGGCGCGCCCCATTGTGGTGCCCGGCAAGCCGATCTACCAGCGCCCAAGGCAGATCGGATCGGTCCCGGGAATGCCGACGCCTAGACCCGGCGGCGGTGCGCAACCGGGCATGCCGCGACCGATGCATCCGGTCGGGCGCCCGGGTTTCGCGCCCGGCGGCCCTGGCGGTCCAAGGCCTGGTTTCGACCCTCGCCGCGGCCCACGCCCCGGACCGCGGCAAATACGTGATCGCGAGGCTGAGCGTGAAGAGAAACTCTTGCGTCGGCAGGCCTCCAAGGCCGCGCAAGCGCCTCCGGTCGCAGTGAACAAGGAAATCACTGTCAGTGAAGGAATGACTCTCAAGGAGTTGGCCGAAAAGCTCGGCATCAAGGCCAATGTCGTGATCAAGACATTGGTCGATCGAGGATTGTTCGCCACGATCAACCAGACGCTCGACGTCGATACCATCAAGGATCTTTGTAAGCACTTCGGCGCCACGACAACCGAAGTCACGTTCGAAGAAGAAGCATTACAGGAAGTCGAGTCGGCCGAAGAGGTCAGCGACCTGACGCCGCGAGCTCCGGTCGTGACCGTTATGGGCCATGTAGATCATGGCAAGACTTCGCTGTTGGACGCGATTCGCGAAACCAACGTCGCGGAACGGGAGGCCGGCGGTATCACCCAAGCAATCGGCGCGTATCAAGTTTCGGTCGGCGATCGCCAAATTGCGTTCATCGACACGCCGGGCCACGAGGCCTTTACCAGCATGCGCGCGCGGGGCGCCGGGGTTACCGACATCGTCGTTCTTGTCGTGGCCGCCGACGACGGGGTCATGCCGCAGACGCTCGAGGCCATCGATCACGCCAAGGCGGCCGAGGTGCCGATCGTGGTCGCGATCAACAAGATCGACAAGGCCGGTTCGGAGGCGGATCGCGTCAAGCAACAACTGGCCGACCGCGGTTTGTTGCCGGAAGAGTGGGGCGGCGATACCGTCATGGTGCCGGTTTCCGCTCAGACAAAAGAAAACTTGGATCAGCTGCTCGAAATGGTGCTGCTGGTCTCCGACCTGAAAGAGCCCAAGGCCAACCCTTTCAGGCCGGGTGTCGGCACCGTTCTCGAAGCGAAGCTCGAACGTGGCCAGGGGCCGGTCGCAACGGTTCTGGTGCAAAACGGAACTTTGCGCGTCGGCGACTACTTCGTTGTGGGCTCGGTGTTTGGGAAAGTACGAGCCTTGGTCGACGACCGCGGAAACAAGCTCAAGGAAGCGCCGCCCTCTTCCGCGGTAGTCGTTCTCGGACTCGACGGAACTCCGGAGCCCGGGGATTCGTTCCAAGTCGTCACCGATACGGAGAAGGCGAAAAAGATCGTCGAGTTCCGCGAAAACAAAGCACGCGAGCAGGCGATGGCGAAAACCTCGCGGCTTTCGCTCGATCAGTTCCAAGAGCAACTTCGGAAGGGCGAAGTCGAAGAGCTGTCTCTCCTGATCAAGGCCGACGTGCAGGGATCCGTCGAAGTGCTTAGCAACACGCTCGACAAGCTGTCGAACGAACAAGTTCGGGTACGCATCATTCGCGCCGGAGTAGGGGCGATTTCAAAATCGGACGTCTTACTGGCCACTGCGGCCAACGCGATTATCATTGGGTTCAACGTCCGCCCCGAACGCACGGCTTCGACCATCGCGGAGCAGGAAAAAGTCGACATTCGACTCTACACCGTGATCTACGAGCTGATCGACGAGGTCAAGCGCGCCATGGCGGGCCTGCTCGACCCGGTCACGAAAGAAACCTTCCACGGCCGCGTGGACGTGCTCGAAATCTTCCATGTCTCGAAGGTCGGAACGGTCGCGGGCTCCCGGGTCGAGGAGGGCCGCATCACGCGCAAAAGCGAGGTTCGCTTACTGCGCGACAACGTCGTCGTCTACACCGGCCGGGTCGCTTCGCTCCGACGCTTCAAGGACGAGGCCTCCGAGGTGCGCTCGGGCCAGGAATGCGGCGTCGGGCTCGAAAACTACAACGACGTCAAGCAGGGCGACGTTATCGAGGCGTTTGAGACCGAACAGGTGGCGCAGGAACTCCTCGCATAGAGCGGCTTACTCTTTTCGTCCGGCCGCCCTGCACGGAGTTGTCGCCTTCACGCCATGACGGTTGGGCTGCTGACTCTCGAACTGCGCATCCGGGGCGCCCGATCTCTCAAGGACAAGCGAGCGGTTCTACGGCGTCTGAAAGAGCGCCTGCGGGGGCGTCATAACGTCTCGGTGGCCGAGACCGACTTTCACGACGACCATCAGCGATCGGTGGTGGCGGTTGCCGCCGTCTCTTCCGACGCCGCGCGGGCCGAGGAAGTACTCGACCACGCCGAGCAAGAGACCGCGCGGCTTGTAGGCGATGACTTGATTCGCGCGGACAGAGAAAGGCTCTAACGGTGGCGGACAAGGCAGGGCGCTCGAACCGAGTGGCCGAGCAGATTCAGCGCGAGTTCAGCGAAATCTTCGCCGGTGATTTGGGCGACCCCCGGTTCGAGGCCGTGACGGTGACCGGTGTCGAGCTTTCCCGTGACTTGGGACACGCGAAAGTGCGTTTCGTATCCTCCGGAGAGAGTCCCGGGGGGGCGGAATTGGAACGGTCGCTCGATCGTGCGGAGGGTTTCTTCCGCTCGGCGCTGGCCGAGCGTTTGCCGTTGCGTCGAATTCCCCGGTTGCGATTCTCATTCGATCGGGGATCGCAAAACGTCGAGCGCGTCGAAACCCTTCTCGGACGCATCGCAAAGCGCCGTAAGACGAGCCTTATGGTGCTTGCCTGGGTTGCGGTCGGGCTGGGAGCTTCCGCGGCGCGGGAAGGCGAGCAAGGCGCCCGTCTGGAACGATATGAAGCGTCGATTTCCGCGATGGGAACTCGGTTTACCGTCGCGGCCTATGGAAGGAAACGCGGCTTTGTCGCTTCCGTTACTGCCGCGGCGTTCGAGGAAGTCCGCCGAGCGGACGCGATGCTCAGCAATTATCAGCCCGATAGTGAATTGAGTCTTATCAATCGGCACGCAGCCGACGGCCCGTGGAGAATTTCCGAGCCGATGGCGGACTTGCTGAGTCGCTGCCTCGACTTCAGTCGGCGCAGCGAAGGCGGATTCGACATGACGGTCGGGCCGCTGATGCGCGCTTGGGGTTTTTTCCGAGATTCGGGGCGCACCCCGAGCGATCGCGAAATCCGCCGCGCTCTCGGCTCGGTCGGCTATCAACTTGTTGAACTAGACCAGCGTCGACGCACGGTCCGATTCCTGCGTGAGGGGGTCGAACTCGACCCCGGCGGAATGGGCAAGGGTTACGCGGTCGACCGAATGGCGGCCGTCCTAGAGGAAGCCGGCCTGGAGCGTTTCTTCATCAGCGCGGGCGACAGCAGTCTGTGCGCAGGCGATCCGCCACCTTCGGACGCACGCGGGTGGCAAGTGCGCATCCGTGACGGCGGTGATGAGTCAGCCGTTCCGCACGAAATCTATCTGAAGAATGCATCCCTTTCGACCTCGGGATCGTACGAAAAGTTCTTTGAGGTCGGCGGTAAGCGCTACAGCCACCTGATGAACCCGCGAACCGGTCGCCCCGTCGACGGAATGATCTCAGTATCTGTGATCGCCCCGACGACGCTTGAGAGCGAAGTCTGGGCTACGGCGCTGTTCGTGAAGGGGGAAGCGTGGACCCGGCGGAACAAGCCCTCCGGTTCACGAGTAATGGTCTGTCCGGAATCCGGCCTCTGCGAGTGGATCGACCAGACGATAGGCGATCGGCGCTGATAACGCCGCGTATGTAACAGCCGTAGCCTCTACAGCGCGGCGACGTGGTCCACGATGCTCGCTATCTTGTTGAAGATGATACTGACGCCCGAGGCAACCGGCCGGAGCAACCCGCCCGACCCGCAACGAAGCTCGCCGGCAAAGCGTATTCGACCAGATGCCGGCCCTTCTCTTCGCGCTGAAGCACGGCCAATATAGTCCGCGGGTTACGCATGACTCGCCTACGGTCCAGGTCCACAGGCCGATACACATTCCAGCCGGCCGGGGACGCGAATTATCTCGCCGCGCCTCTGTCCCGCCTCAGCTGGAACAGGAGAAAAGCGTTCCGCCGTTAAGCTAACGGAGAGGACGCATGAGAAAGCAACGAAAGCACTACACAGCCGAAGAGAAGGTCGCCGTTCTGAGGCGGCATTTGATTGACAACGAGCCGGTCTCGAAGCTCTGCGACCAGCTGGTACTTCAGCCGACGGTTTTTTATCGTTGGCAGAAAGAGTTCTTCGAGAACGGCGCCGCCGCTTTCCAGACCAAGAACCGCAGCAGTCGCCAACCCGAGCGGGAACGCATCGCGCGGCTGGAGAAGAAAATCCGAACCAAGGACGAAGTTCTCGTCGAGCTGATGGCCGAGCACATCGCGTTAAAAAAAGCCTTGGGGAACTCTAACCGGAACCTGGACCGAGCCCGATGTCCGCGACCAGATCGTCGATTTCGTTCGGCGTTGGTCGCTCAAGACCGAGATCGGGGTCGGGTGTTTTATCCCGTGGCTCGGCATCTCGCCCGGCAAATTCTACTCCTGGCGGAAACGCTACGGCTCGGTCAACGAACACAACGGTTGGGTCCCGCGCGATCACTGGCTCGAACCCTGGGAGAAACAAGCCATCGTCGACTTTCACCTGAAGCATCCGTTGGAAGGATACCGCCGCTTGAGCTACATGATGTTGGACGCCGACATCGCGGCCGTCAGCCCCTCGAGCGTGTGGCGAGTTCTGCATCGAGCGGGCCTGCTGCGCCAATGGAATGGCAAGCAGTCGAAGAAAGGCACGGGTTTCCAACAGCCGCCGGAACCGCATCAACATTGGCATATCGACGTTTCTTACCTCAATGTCTCCAGCACGTTTTATTACCTATGCAGCGTGCTGGACGGCTACAGCCGTGCGATCGTGCAGTGGGACTTGCGCGAGGCGATGAGGGAAGTCGATGTCGAGATCATTCTCGAGGCCGCCAAGGAGAAATATCCGCAGGCCCAACCGCGGATCATCTCCGACAACGGGCCGCAGTTTATCGCCAAGGACTTCAAGGAATTCATTCGCATCTCGGGCATGACGCACGTGAGAACGTCGCCTTACTATCCGCAATCCAACGGCAAGTTGGAGCGTTGGCACCAGTCGTTGAAGAGCGAATGCATTCGGCCCGGCGTGCCGCTGACGCCCGAGGATGCGCGGCGGCTGATCGAGCGTTATGTCGTGCATTACAACACGGTGCGGCTGCACAGCGCGATCGGATACGTGACGCCTCTGGATATGCTGACCGGTCGCCAAGCCCAGATCCATGCCGCCCGCGACCGGAAACTGGAGCACGCTCGACGGCAACGTCAGTTACGCCGTCAGCAAGCAGCTTGACCGATCGAGTTACAATGGCGTTGCCGGGTAAAACGGAAGCGGGCTCTGCTGGGAAGCAACCCTGCCGAGGGATAGCCCGGCGGGCTCATCGAGACGATGATCACGGGCGCGGAAGTCACCTTTCGCGCTCGTCCCAAAGCCCCATCGGATCGATAGACCCTGATGCCTTGAAAATCCCCGCCCGCAGGGCGCCATCTACACTAACGCGGAGCGCTCACTCTCCCGTTCCGGCTGAACCAGGACAGCTCCAGCCGATCGGCACTGAAGTGAAATTACTGAGCTGCCGCGTTGTTGACTAGGCTGCCCATCTTGCTGAAAATGATACTGATGCCATCGGCGATGCCCGGGAGCAGACCACCCGCGGCGACGGCGATAAAGCCGGCCAGCAAAAGCATACTCGACCATGTCTTGGGCGCGTTCATCACGGCGCAGCTTTGAGAGAAACATATACAGTCTTGCCATTCGATCTCCTCTTAGTTGAGTCGCAGTTTTGCGTCAAGATAAAAACTCGACGGAACGACTCCGAATCTTGACTCTTCTCTGAATCCAGTCTCTTGCCTCGAAGGGCTTGCGCCCTCCTCTTTAATGGCCGAGGTGTGCATGCACCCCCGGCCGGTTGGCGGCGAAATATGGTTATTGCGCGGCGGCGTTGTTGATCAAACTGCCCATCTTGCTGAAGATGATACTGATACCATCGGCAATGGGCGGGAGCAGACTACCCGCGGCGACGGCGATAAAGCCGGCCAGCAAAGCATACTCGACCATGTCTTGGGCGCGTTCATCACGACGCAGCTTTGAGAGAAACATACACAGCGTTGCCATTCGATCTCCTCTATAGTTGAGTCGCAGTTTGCGTCAAGATAAAAAGTCGACCGAAACTACGCCGAATCTTGACTCTTCTTAGAATCCAGTCTCTTGCCTCGAAGGGCCTGCGCCCTCCTCTTTAATCATGCACCAAGACATACGGCGTGCCAATGGGCCCAGCGTACTGATTTTCACTTAGTGCGACCAGTACCAAAGTGCCTCCACCCCACAAAACTCCGCGGAATTGACCATCCGCTCGATCATCGTGGAAGTCATTTCAATTCAACTAGGTAGCTTTGCTTGGGAGGAGAGTACGCCGGGAGGAATCGTACTACTCGGCTGCGCGTTTCCGGGCTTCGGAAAGGGATGAGCACCCAAGAAAGATTCTTTGGAATCGGAGAAATACGTCTCTCCATGGCCGAATCCTGTTGGTCCCTACAGCTGTCGGGATAGAAAACACCGAGTCAGCTGTTGTGCCGATCGCGCGTTTCGGGAAGTGAATGGAATGCGACCTGCTGTCGCTCGTCGACGGAACGAAAGCGCTTGAGCCGACGGCGAGTCGGTAGTTTTTAGGAGTCAAGCTCGCCTGAAAGCGGCTAGCGGGTTGGTGTGGGGCGTAACGGCCGCGGCCGGCGGCGGAGCGTCCAGCCGGCCGAAGGCGTGCATGCGCCCCCGGCCGGTTGACGACGAAATATGGCTACTGCGCGGCAGCGTTGTTGATCAAACTGCCCATCTTGCTGAAGATGATGCTGATGCCATCGGCGATACCCGGAAGCAGACCACCCGCGGCGACCGCGATAAAGCCCGCCAACAGAGCGCACTCCACCATATCCTGGGCGCGCTCGTCTCGGCGCAACTTCAAAAGAAACGTGTATAGTCTTGTCATTCCCCTCTCCTTCATAAGAGTCGCAACTCTAAGTTCTCAAGAATCAGTCTCGTACCTGAACGGGATTTGTTCAGGTCCCTCTACTCAATACTGCACCAAAAGTCTAAGGTATGCCAATGGGCCGGGCGTACTGTTTTTCATTTAATTCGATTAGTACGAAGGTACCCATACTCTCGGGTTTCCTGATAGACTGCTATGGGGAATAGAACAGTAAGTCCTTTGTAATGAACAATACCATCCTCTTTGAGCATCGCATGAGACTCGGAGACCTAGGGCCTACTTGCAGCGGTCAGTAGGTTTTTCCAGAGTCGTGACAACAACGGATCGAGGCGTGCGGAACCAAAATGGGCCGAAAACCCCGCCGGTTTCGACCGGAGAGATGACCGGAATTCTGCATCAAATGCGAAGGATTGAGCGGGCCTTTCCGAGCCGGAAGAGGCAAGGGCCGGATCCGGGTTGCCCCGGGATCCGGCCCTTGAGACTGACTGAGGAGGAAGTTCGCCTTTATTGAGCGGCGGCGTTGGCAACCAGGCTGGCCATCTTCGAGAAGATGACGCTGATGCTGGACGAGATCCCCGGAAGGATCGCGCCCGCGGCGACGGCGATGAAGCCGGCCAACAGCGCATATTCAACCATGTCCTGACCACGCTCGTCGCGCTGCAGCTTCAGAATCAGACTGTACAGTTTGTTCATTCCCTTATCTCCTTAAATTCTCTTGACTTAGATCTTTTCGACTGTGCCTTGGGATTGTGCCGTGCAGCAACCGTCGACACGTCCATGATGCGACGGAATGTCCGATTCAGCCAATGGCAAGTGAGTACTCTTTTCTTCCAAGGTGAAGACATTACTGGGTACTACCTGAAACCCGAGGGTCCGCTGTTCCGGAGGGAAGCTCGATGAACTTTCAGCCCTCGAGCGCCGGGTTGAACGCCTTAGGTCAGGGGGCTTTCTTGAGGCACGAAGATTGCGCGATCTGCTAGTTGGGAAACAGGTTACGTCCGCTGCACCAATGCGGTAAGCGGGCTGACATGTGCGAGATTCCGCCAAACAAGAGTACCCCACACGCCTAGGCCGCAGCAGGGTCACTGCATCCCGTAGTGGGGTGTCGTTGATTCGCGCCGCCTCGCTCAATCAAGTACGCGGCCAGCGGCGGCAAGGTGGGTTGTCCCGGCTTGCGAAGCCGTATCCGGATGGCAACAAGAAGTTGATACTAATAGACTTGTCCAGCTAAGTCTTGAGTTCGTTTCGCAGTTTTTCAGCCGAAGTGTAAGCCCCTGTTGCGCGGTCTGTACGGAGTCGGCCCGTGCGCCTCCCTTCGGGACTGCCCATGTTATACAAGTCATTGATTCTATGTAGCTTGATTGACATAGCTTGGCTTCGTTTGGTGGCTCTAGGCGATTGGTCTTCTCCCTGCCCTGCGTGATTCTCTCCCATCACAGATCTTGTGCCGCCAAGCCCTGGGTTCGTTTCGCTGTTTTTAGCCTGAGCATCATGTGCCGTGTGCAGCGCTGTCTGTACGAAGTGCTCTGCGCGCTCCTCCCCTAAGAGGCGCCCATATTA
>CBDBKC010000026.1:0-9402 GCA_965206655.1 Bryobacterales bacterium
GCAAGGCCTTTCGCATCGATCACTGCCTTGGCCGCGGAATCGGGCACCGATCCGATCGCGGCGATCACGTCGCCTTGAACGGCCACATCTGCGGTGACGGGCGGCTCGCCACTGCCGTCGTAGATCGTGCCGTTGCGGATGACAACGTCGTACTCAACTGCTGTGGAGCAAGCCATCCACGTGGTGGTGAGCACCAAGACGCCGAGAAGTTGGACCCTGATGGGATATCGCCTGGAACGAAGCATGACGCCGCCAGTGTAGCGCCTTGAACGCAATAAGTCATCTCTTCGGCTAAAGAATGTCGTAGCTCAATAGAAATGGAATGGACCCAAAAAGCGAGACCAGTAGAGAAGGGACAATGAACCAGGGAACGGTAAGGAGGTTCGCTTGTCTCGAAGACGATTCACGAAGGAGTTCAAGCTGGCGGCCGTCCGGCGGCTCGAAGCCGGCGAGTCGGGTTCGGCCCTAGCGCGCGAGCTCGAGGTGAAACGCGAAAAGCTCTACGACTGGCTGGCGCAAGTCGAGCGCTACGGCGTGGAGGGAGCTTTTCCCGGCGCAGGCCGGCGTCCCGGCGGCAGCGCCCGCGTCGAGCCCGGCCGCGAAGCCCAGGCCCGCCTCGCGGAGCTGGAACGCAAAGTCGGCCGCCAGGCCATGGAGATTGATTTTTTGTCCGCAGCCTTGCGGCGTGTCGAGGATCTGCGCCGGCCGAGCATCGTCAGTGGAACCGGCGCGTCGCTAACGAAGTACGGGCCGCAAGGCGGCAAGGCAACATGAGCACACGCGATTTGTGCCGCTTGAGCGGGCTGGCGCGAGCCAGCCTCTACCGCCAGGGTAAACCCGACCGCGAGCATGTCGGGGAACTGCGGCAGGCCATTGTCCAGGCCGCCTTGGACCATCCGGCCTACGGCACCCGGCGGACGACCCAACAGGTGCGCCGTCAAAAGCTGCTGGTCAATCGCAAGCGCGTGCAGCGGGTGATGCGCGAAGAGAATCTCTTGCGGCGACGCCGCCGCACCGTTCCGCAAACGACCGATTCGAAGCACTCGTTGCGGTGTTACGAGAACCTGACGCGCGAGGTTCAACCCACGGGTCCCAACAAGCTGTGGGGCTCCGATCTCAGCTACGTGCGATTGGGAAACCACTTCGTCTATGTGGCGGTGGTGTTGGACGTGTTTTCGCGGCGCGTGGTGGGTTGGGCCGTGGGTCCGAACCTGAAAACCGAATTGCCGCTGGCGGCGCTGCACCAAGCGTTGAGCAGCCGGCGTCCGGCGCCGGGTTGGATTCATCATTCCGACCAAGGTTCGCAGTACGCCGCGGAAGCTTATGTGGCCACACTACGGCAAGCGGGCGCGAGGATATCGATGAGCCGCAAGGGCTGCCCGCAGGACAACGCGTACGTGGAAAGCTTTTTCAAGACTTTGAAAAGCGAGGAAGTCAACTGCAACGAGTATGAAAGTTTGGCCCAGGCACAGGCCGCGATCGGGGCTTATATTGAGCAGGAATACAATCGCACACGATTGCATTCGTCGCTGGGCTACCGGCCGCCGCAAGAGTATGAGCGGCTGTGGGAAGAGGCGGCTGACGCCGCCTGAGTTTTCGTAAGGCATGAGCAGATCTATCGATCCGATGGCGCAGCACAAGGCGGGATGCGGCCTGAGTAGGCGCACACCCCGCCCTCATCGTTTCGATGAGTCTGCAGCCGGGTATTCCTTGGCGGGTTGCTCTCCAGCAGAGCCCGCCTCCGCTTCCCCGGCTAACTTGATCATGCCCCCCTTGGGCTGGATTCGCTATGCTTTTTCAGTCAACTGCAACCCGTCCCTATTTTCTTGGCCTCGCCGCAGGGGTCCAGTCCATTCTATTGGGCGCAAAAGGGGACATTTTGATTGGGCTACAACAATGTACTCTTCGAAGCTAAAGAATGTCAACGCCCAATAGAAATGTCCCCCTCGGTAGCTCGATAGAAGTGTCCCCTTGTGTTTCTTGTTCGTAGGAGAGATATCGTCGTCGTCGGGGCTGTGGAACTGTGGGAATCGCGTAGCGATTTCCAAGGGGCGGTGGGAAGGGTGGAAAACCATCCACCGCTCCTCGAACCCGGTACTGCTGCCTCGAGAGATTTTCCACGCTTTCCATCCGACCCGGCATTTCCACAGCCCTCTTATGTATTCGCAGCCCGTTTTTTCCGTAACACAGCTCGCCGCCAGGGGTGGTCCGCCGCCGGCTTGCGCCCGCCCCCCGGACGCTGCTGTGGTGCTGGCTTCGTCCGCAGCTGTGGCGTCGGCGTGGCGATCACGTCGTGCTCGATCTCGTGCCCGTCAAACCTCACCTGCAAGCTCTCATCGCGCCACTGTTGGACCGTCACCCGTGCCCCCGCCCCCACGCCCTGGTTGCGTTTCGGCTTCAACTGCAAACAACGATTCTCGAAACGCACCACCCGGTCGTTGCTCACCACCCGTTCGTACTCGCAACAGAACACCCCTCGCAGCTCGGTGCCGCGGGGGAGCGCCTGGTGAAAGTCCGCTGCCGCCGCCGGCTCACAGGCGAAGCGCTCGTTGTGCTCGGCCAAATACTCCTCGTCGAGATAACGGTTCGCCGCCTCGTACTCGACGATCCCGCGCAGCCGCATCTTCTTGATCAGGCGGTCTTGGTGCGTGCCGTGATGGCGCTCCACTCGGCCCTTGGCTTGCGGCGAGGAAGCCGCCATGATCGTAATGCCGAGCTTGGCACACATGCGCCCGAACTGCGTCTCGGGCTTGATGCCTGCCAGCGCTTCCCGCGACGTCGGCTGGCGCTGGTAGACGTTTTTCCAGTCGCAGTACAACGCCTTGGGAACGCCGTGTTGACGTACCCAGGCTGCGAGCAGATCGGCCGCGGCCCAGGTCGTTTCCTGGTCCGAGAAACGGCACAGCGCCACACCGGTCGCGTCATCGACGAAGTTCATCAGACAGGCTTTCGGGCCGCGTTCTTCCAGCCAGTGGTGGTGCGAACCGTCGAGTTGAATCAGCTCGCCGAAGTGCGCTTTGCGTTGGCGCCGGGTGCGATGCGGTTGGCGCTTGCGACGGCGGCTCCACAGACCCGCGGCGAGCATCCAGCGCCGCAGTGTTTCGCGCGGCACTTCCAGGCCGTGGTCGGCTGCCAGATGTTCCGACGCCAGCGTCGGCCCGAAGCGCTCGTGCCCCTCGCCCGCATAGTTCTCGCGCACCAACTCGAGAACCTGCTGGCGTCGCTTCTGATCGGCTCGGTTCGAAGCACGGCCGACGTTACCGTGCACCAAAGTCTTGGCCCCGCCCGCACGGTAACGCTTCTTCAGACGCTTCGCATGGCGGTAGCTGACCTCCAGCAGCTCGGCGGCTTCGGTCAACTTCAGTTCCCCTCGTTTCACTCGGCTCAGCACTTCGCCGCGCCTCAACTCCTTGGCACTCATCCATGTCCTTCCCACTCTCGGCTCCTCCTTCGGAGCCTCAGAGTAGGGGACATTTCTATTGGGCGCTCATGGGGACATTATCATTGGGCTTCAACACTCTTCGGCTAAAGAACCGAAGCGCGAAACGACATCGAGGCTAGAGAGAGAAACCGTACCCGGAACGCGATTGACGGGCTTGATGCCTCAAAGCCCTCGGGCGTCTTGACCCCTCAGTGGGTTTCCGGAGTCGGTTGCCCGACGCGGGTTTGGCTTCGGCCGTGATCGCCACGCCGAAATTCGAACCGAGATACTTCCAACGCGCTGCCGACAGCACCAACTCCCGGCAGCATTGTAGAATCAAGAGGCACTCTTTCACCACGGGGCGTAGCGCAGCCTGGTAGCGCGCCTGCTTCGGGAGCAGGAGGTCCGGAGTTCAAATCTCCGCGCCCCGACCAACTTTCTCGTTTGTTTTCAACGCATCCCTATCGTTGCCGTTGATCCGAGCCGGTCGAAACCGGCAAAACGTAACAAAACCGTACCAAAAGTCGGTACGGCTGGTCAGACCGTAACAGAAGTGCCGACATGCTCCGCCGCTCCGCGGTCGAGCTTGGCCAGCGCCTCCCGCATCATCTTGAGCTTCGCCTGGCTGTAGCGCTTAAACACCGCCGAATCGCCCTGCCGCAGGAGTTGCGTGACGAAGTGGTCGGCGACACCTCCGGCGCTGAGCCGCGTGGCGAACGTGTGCCGCAGCTCGTACAGCGAAAAGTGCTCGATCCCGGCCTTCCGCAGAGTCGCGTTCCAACCCCGCCGAATGTTCCGCAGATGCGGCTTCACAGATGTTGGCTTGCTCGACGGGAAGAGATATTCCGACCCCTCGCTTTCCCGTATCTGATCCGCGAACGCTTGATGGGCTCTATCCGTCATGGGCATGTCGGCGATACCGTTGGGCGTCTTCGAATCGGGCAGGTGAACGAAGCGGTTCGTTAGATCGACTTGCTCCTTGCGCGGTGCTTCCGTCATCTAGTGTTGCCGAGAAGAGCTTAAGTGCCCATCATGCAAGCACTTACAGCCGATTGTCGCGTTGACAGCTTCTGCAATTGCCAAAATTGGGTGTAAGTGCTGTCGTTAGAAGGAGATAAGGGCGAGACAGCAACAGTGAATGACTGAAGCACCGCAGGGGTCCGAGAAGCCTGAATCATTCCAAGCTGGCGATTACTGAACGGAACGCGAGATCCCGCCATTTATCCCCGGACGCGCGGCTATGGCGATTGCTCCAAGCCTTGATCTAGGGTCCAAACAACGCTCCGTGGACCAACCGTATTTCTCTCGCAACCGAGTCCCGCTTGAACATGGCTTGTCCTCAACACGACCTTGTCGGGAACTGGAGTGGGCGGCTCGGCATTCCTGCTCTTGGCCACTGATCTGAGAGAAGATCGTGAGCAGCGACTGTCCTCGCCGAGAGCACGTTATCCTTGGGGGACCTGAGAATGTAGATGCCGCCCCTAGTCATCCGTCGGTGTCAATGAATACCCGCCGTTCGGCGCATCGAAATACCCGTTGCCGTCGACATCGACGAAGATCGGGTTGGTGAACGAGAACGAGCTGAACTGAGTGAATGGTTTCGACCACCGCTTGTCGGACGTCGCCAGCACCAGATACCACGAGTCCCGCTCCGGCTTCACGATCATTTCGGCGGCGAAGTGCCACGGCTTGTCTTCTTCCGGCGCTGAAACCGGGTATGTCTGCAGCAGCTCTCCGTTGCGGATTACCTCGACGCGCTCCACCGGAATCCAATGCGGCGCCTGCACTTCGATGCGTAGCGACACATTGCCGTCGAGATCCGAGACCACCGAACCGACCGGTTCGCCGTTCCCGGTGAATCGGATGAACGGCCCGCCAGAACCCGTGACGTTCCGCCTCTTGATGGCGGTGACGACCTCCTCGGGGTCGATCTCCCAGGGCTTGTCGGTATCGGAAACCACGTAGTTGCGCGGGTAGCCGGGCAGCTGCTCCGGGTAGCGGTGAGCGTCGCTATTGGCCACCCCGGCAGCGAGAATGCCTCGGTTCAGGAAGCCGTACCAGTCCGTGAGCTTCTGTTCGACCAAAGCAGTCCGCCCCATATGGCCGTCCTTCTTGTCGCCGCCTGAGTTATAAATCTCGAAGCTGTCGAAACCGCCGTCGAAGTACGGGTACCCGGCTTCGCCCGTCTCTGCGTTCAGGCGTTGGTCGAAATAGCCACTCGTCGGATTCGGCTCCCAGCGGCGCGGATGGTTGACTTGGATGATCTGCTCTCCCGGGTCCTGTCGAACGATCCGGAAGAACTCGGCCGGCGTCCGTATGGCGTGCCGAAACGTGCGGCTGCTCCAGCGGTCGGCACTCAGCGGAAAACTATTGAAGTGACCGAAAGCCGTGTCGAGCTCCGAGCCGACGACAGACTTCATGAAGCGCTCCAGGCTGAGCGACTCAATGTAGGGAGCGTAATCCTTCAAGACATTGTGGTCGGTGGCAGTCAACAGGTCGATACCTTCAGCGGCCGATACCATCGCCCCGTCGCGCATTTCGAACTGAAGATGGAGATGAAAATCCGACGAGATGAAGCCCGACGTGTCCACCACGCGAGCTAGCCGCGAATCGATGTGAGTCGTCTTGCCCTCCACGATCGAAATCTTGTGATGATTGAGGCTGTACTCGGTGCCGCGCGTGATGTAGACGTCGTACTCCCCGGAGGGAATTGTTTTCACTTCTCTACCGGAGGGAGTGACGATGAAGTTCTTGAAACGGCCGACAACCGGCTCTTCCTCGCGTCCGTCTGCATAAGCAAAGTACAGCCGGGCCGGGAGCGAGATGTGGTTGGTGGCATCGATGATCTGGAACGAAAGCTTGCCGACAGGCTTGCCGGTCTGGACAACGAAGGCCTCGTCGGGGTCCGAAGCATCGACGGGGATTCCGGCGGTTGATTCGCCTTCCCAAAGCAGAACGAGCAAGCCTGTGCTCAGCAAGAGGAAACCGGCGCGGAGCGCCAATGGCAGCGACATGGGGTTCATCGATCTTCCTCCTCCTGCTCCGAGAGCTTTCGACGCTCATGGTAGCAGCGCAAGGTTCCGATGGCATCAACTGTTGGAATGCTCAGTTACCAGTACCCCAGCGTCCTGGGCTCTGGCATTGCACGCCTACAGCATCACGACTACTGGTGAGAACAACCCATGTCACAATCTCTGACATTTTTTCGTCCCCAGGTGCTTGAGCCGGCTCGGGTTGCCGTCAGCCCGGCCTCCTGTTGAGGGATCCCTCACCGCCTATTGTCGAGTGCGAAATCATTTCTCGACAGCTATCGGTTGCGACACTTCTGCTTCGAAAGATTCTAGCTTGGGCGGGCGGCATAGGGAGGCCGCCTACCCATGAATCAATCCACTCGTCGACGTACCCGCCGCCGGAGGAAATCTCCCACCTTGCCCGAACTCGAGCAGGCCAAGGCCGGAGCTCCCGCAAGCCATTATGACTGTCTCCGAGGCCGCCGATCCAGCCCCCGGGCGGCGAACTGCGCACCACAGGTGACAGAGACGCCGGATGACCGCTGATCAAGCTGGTCAATCGCGCGACTCAAGGCGTGATCGCCTAGGTACCACCTGAATCGATTCTATGAGCCACTGAGTGAACTCGGTGCTCGACGCGGACTGACTTGGCTAGGTTGTGAAGCGGGGCGTCGAGCGGAGATCGACTGCAGATCTTTGCCAGGTTTGAACCGGACCGCTTTGCCAGGCGGAATGACTACTTCTTCGCCAGTCTTCGGATTCCGACCGATACCGGTCTTGCGTGGGCGAATGGTGAACACACCGAACCCGCGCAACTCGATTCGCTCCCCCTGACCCATCGCGCGCTTCATCATTTCGAATACGGTTTCAACCGCCATCGCAGCCTGCGTCTGACTCAGACCAGTGCGGCTGAGTACCTGTGCAACGATGTCAGCTTTGATCATGCGTGGGGTTACGTCAGATTGTACCCGTACGGGCCGTTAGGCGGGGATTGCCCGTACCCTGCCGTCCTCACGGCAGTCGGTGACGGTGGGGTTCAGCTTACCCAAGCTGCTGCGGCCAGAGCTTGCGGCTGGCGAAAGCCTCAGGTGTTTAGATCTCGCGCTAGACCTGGAATTCTTTGTCGAGGACGAACACCCTGACGGTCTCTCGCTTGACGCCATCAAATGCCATCGCCTCCGCCGTCGCGGGAGAATCTAGGACCTTCATGTAGGCGTCTAAATCTTCTGGCTCGAAGCAGACCGCGACCTGGTTGTCTTCAATCGTTGAGAAGGTTATGGGTTTCGTGACGGTTTGGCTCCGGAAGAGGTCAGCGTGGGTTCGAAACCCCTGCTCCCACTTCTCTGAGTCTTCAACCTGCGCCGTGACAACGACCTTGGCGGTTCGCCCCTTTTGCCTTCGTACAGTGCTGGCGTTTCCTGTGTCCTCATTGATGAGGTCGTCAACCGTATCTGTGTTGCGGTCGAACACCACCGCCCCGTCGCCTCACCGCACGCAATTGGCTTAACTAACTGTCGTGGGGGACTCACTCATCCAGAACCTTGATGCGGATGTTGCGGAACCGGACGCGGTTGCCCTCGCGCCAGAGCGTCACGTGGCTGACATCGGGATGGACCTGAAGCGCTATGCCGCCGTGCCTCCGCACCCCTTTCGTGGTCGTTTCGGTGTGCTGGAAGTCGGTAATCAGACGTCCGTTGAGTCGGACTCGGATGAGCGCCGGTTCGCCTTTGATCAGAATCTCTATGCGGTTCCACCCATCTTTATGAAACGCCCTTTCGCCCAGCGGGTTGGGAAGGACCATGCCTTGCGTCCAAGGAAGGTAAATGGCCCCGATGTCCCCCTTGGGACGATGGTCCAGCGTTACCTGATGGCTCTTACCGTCCTTGCCGACGCGGAGGAAGATACCGCTGTCGACGGGATAATCGAGCCGGGCATCCAGTCTTAGGACGAAGTCGCCGAACGCGCGGTCGCTGACCAGGAATCCGCCCCTACGCGGCGGGTCCTGGAAGCCCGTGATGGCGCCGTCGATCACCTCCCAACGGCCGCCGACATGTTCCGTCGGCAGGCCCAGGTGCTTTCGCCAGCCGTTGAGGGTTTGCCCATCAAAGAGACTCTCGAAGCCGGATTCTATTGCCTGGCCGCGGGCGGTTTCCAATCCCGTCGTGGTCCAGGAGCTTCCCAAAAAAGTGAGGACCAAAGTCTTGAACAACCACTGTCGGCGGCTGCCTTTGATCTGGCTGACCATGCCGGTCCAATTCTACCGCTATGCCGATAGCTGGCGCGAAGGCATTGTCAAGTTAACGCATCACAAGCTGAGACAGCCCCAAGATATGGGTAGCAAAACCGCGCCTGAATACTCGATATGGTAGCTTGGTCCCTCGGCAATCAGTTAACTTGACAATGCCCTCTCGATTCTGGTACGAACCAGGATCTCCATTTTGGCCCTGGCACGGCCACAGTATACAGCAGGTGCAGAACCCGTACGAGGAGTTCCGTGACCGCGAGCATGTTCCTGGCGCCGGGCCTGCAGTACGTGACGAAGCGGTGGGTTCTCGCCAGGCCTCCTGGTTTGACACACTCTTCGTACCAGTTACAATCGCAGGCACGAACGGCCCGCAGAAACCTTCACGATGCGGGCTGAGAGTATTCCCTTGGTACAGCGTGGGGCGCATGCTTCTCGGAGCGATCGATTCGTACACTACGATCGCTTCAAAGGTTGAGATGAGAAACGGTCGTACAGCGCGAATTCGATCCCAGACGCTAGCCGCAATGCCGATCGCGGCGTTCATGCTGTGGTCTCCTGCTGCGCTTGTTCCCGCCGAACCGATCTGGGAGTCGCTGTCGCTGACCGGCTACTCGGATCGATTGAGCGTGCAGCAAGGCGAAACGATCCGCTTTATGGTCAGCACTAGAGAGCCGGAGTATCGCGCCGACATCGTACGACTCATCCACGGCGATCCTCATCCGAAT
>CBDBKC010000027.1:0-178378 GCA_965206655.1 Bryobacterales bacterium
AACCGCCAATAAGTTTTCTTCAGCGACCTCGACCGGCGCTTCTACATGACGCTCTTGCAGCATCAGAGTGCGCGTCACGGTCTGCGTGTTCTCGGCTGGTGCCTGATGCCGAACCACATCCACATCGTCGGCATCCCCGAGCACGAGCATTCACTCGCCCGCACTCTGGGACGGGCGCACTACGAGTACACTATCTACCTGAATCGACAGAAGATACGCAGCGGCCACCTGTGGCAGAATCGCTGCTTTTCCGCGCCGCTCGACCGCGATCATCTGCACACCGCGCTACGCTACGTCGACCTGAATCCGGTCCGTGCCGGGCTCGTCGAGCGGGCTGTCGAGTACGCTTGGTCGAGCGCAACGGCGCACGTCAACGGGCGCGACGAATGGGGCCTGCTGGACCAGGAAAATTGGGGCAATATCTCGACCCGCGGCGATTGGGCGGACGCCTTGCGCGACCCAGTGATGGAGTCCGACGAAATGACGCGGCTACGGAAAGCGACCAAGACCGGCCGTCCGCTGGGCTCGGACGGGTTCGTGGAGAAACTCGAAGCACGCCCGGAAAGGCCGCTGAAACCCCGCAAAACCGGGCCTTCTAGGCGAATCAGCGCCGTCGCGGCAGGATGAGGCTCAGAATTTAGGTGCCAGAGTTTAGGTGCCTGTCCCCTTTGGTTCTTTTGTAGGGTCGCTGTTTGCTGACGATCTGCGTCGAACTGACACTCCTCAGCAAGTCCTTGAAAGCTACTATGGGGAGCAATGAGGACAATGGGGAGCAATGAGGGAGCAATGAGGAGCAATGAGGGACAGAGCCCGAATTCAGCTTCTTCAGTACAAAACAGAAACACTGCACCCGGCCGCAGGCGACGGTAATCGCGACGAGAGGACACGAGGAGGACACGAGGAGGACACGAGGGACAGGCACCCTAACCAACATGCTAACCCCATGTATATTCGATCCTAACTTTCGTGCTATGAACACATTGCGGTAGAACGGTTGGCGCAGCGGCTCTCTCTGGCACCAATCGCATTCAGGGTAAACTCCTGCCGAATGCGATCCCGGGTAACACAAAAGACATTACCACTTGGCTGGAGTCGAACTGCATCTCAGGACCGGACAACTTTTAGGATTAGAATGATGCCTAGATTATTACCCTACGCAGCCATCGTTGCACTTGCGGTGCTCCCTTCCACGAACGAAGCTGTGGGCCAGACTGGGCACTTATCGCTAGTTGTTCAGGATATGTTTACTGGTGCACGGCTGGAGGCGACCGTGACCGTGCGACAAGGCGACAAAGACTACAGCGAGCGGTTTACCAACATGACCGGCGAATTGCCCTATGGGCACTACGTCGTACAGGTAGAATCCGATGGCTTCCGACGCGTAGACAGATAGTGGGCCTGTACCTCCCGGAGGTTTCGGTCCGAGTGGGGCTGTCGCCCGGTATAAGTGCGGCAGAGAGCATGACGAAAGTCTTCGGCCGTATCGATGGATTGCAAGTGGTGAAGATTTCTGGATCGTCTTGACGCCTCTGCTGGGCACGAACGGCGATCTGGAGGTACCCAGGTTGTTCCGACACACCTTGCCCAACGATGGGGCCTTCGAGCTCGCATATGTCGAGCCGGGGCACTACCTCCTCGCAGTGGTCCAGGGATTCCCAGAGCAACCCAGAGACTACGTCAAGGTGCTGCACACTCGTCATGTGAAGGTCCTTCCGAAGCTCGTAGAAGTGAATGTTGATTTAGCAAAACAGTAAGAGCCGAGTGGAATTGGCTCGCAATGAGGGCAATGAGGACGGCAATGAGGGAGCCCAAAGGGCCCAAAGGGGACAGGCACCTAAACTCTTGACCGCTGCCGCCCGATCTGGCACAATCACGGCGTGCCGCGCATCGCTCGCGTGGTGGCGGTCGGCGTACCGCACCACGTCACGCAGCGGGGGAACAACCGCCAACAAGTTTTCTTCAGCGACCTCGACCGGCGCTTCTACACGACGCTCTTGCAGCATCAGAGTGCGCGTCACGGTCTGCGTGTTCTCGGCTGGTGCCTGATGCCGAACCACATCCACATCGTCGGCATCCCCGAGCACGAGCATTCACTCGCCCACGCTCTGGGACGGGCGCACTACGAGTACACTATCTACCTGAATCGACAGAAGATACGAAGCGGTCACCTGTGGCAGAATCGCTTCTTTTCCGCGCCGCTCGACCGCGATCATCTGCACACCGCGCTACGCTACGTCGACCTGGAATCCGGTCCGCGCCGGACTCGTCGAGCGGGCCGTCGAGTACGCTTGGTCGAGCGCAACGGCGCACGTCAACGGGTGTGACGAATGGGGTCTGCTGGACCAGGAAAATTGGGGCAACATCTCGACCCGCGGCGATTGGGCGGACGCCTTGCGCGACCCGGTGATGGAGGCCGACGAAATGACGCGGCTACGGAAGGCGACCAAAACCGGCCGTCCGCTGGGCTCGGACGGGTTCGTGGAGAAACTCGAAGCACGCCTGGAAAGGCCGCTAAAACGCCGCAAAACCGGGCCTTCTAAGCGAATCAGCGCTGTCGCGGCAGGATGAGGCCGAGAGTTTAGGTGCCTGTCCCCTCTGGGCCTTTTTCCGCAGCGGTTCGGGTGGATCCAAGATCGTAAGAGACACTGATATGTTCGGCAGAATAATTCCAGAAAAGCAAAAAGAGAATCGAGAACTTATCAATAGTAAATGCGGTGTCGGAATACAATTCTAAGTCTTACGATTCGTACGAAATCAGGAGTAGTATGCCATGTCATATATTAGAATACAAATACAGATCACCTGCGCTTTGGCGGTGCTAGCTTCCGGAATAGTCGCGTCCAGTTCCAGAGGGAAGGCACTGGAAGTTACTACTCCATGCGAGATAGTAAAACTATGTAGTCGCTGGGGTGGAAAAGTCGTTACGGTGCGAGGGACATGGGGTGGCGGTTTGCATGGTTCGGCGATTGCATCACGAGACTGTGCGACTCGAGATTCTAAGGGCAGACTGCTTCCCCCCACTCTGAGCCTTGAGCGGCCTGATCCAGAACTAGATTCGTTCAACCTTGACCAAACGTCGATGGCCAAATTTGAGAAAGTGATCGTAGAGAATCGGCCCCGACTCAACGACATAAGAATTGCTTTGACCGTGACCGGCAAGGTGGAGTGTGCGCCAGACTTCTCGGTCAAGGAATACGAGGACGACCACATTCTCGGCAACGGCTTCGGCCCCTTCGGTATGTTTCCCGCGGCACTGATCATTAAGGCGATAGACGAGACAACAGTGACAGAAGCTACGAAAGAGTAGGTTGCGCACTCGCCAACGCGAGCGGATGGATCCGATTCGGAAAGCTTGGCGTTCCAGGTTGCTCGTCGAGCAAATCGCCGACATCACTTGACGAAAAGGGGACGGGGACGAAAAGGGGACGGAGCCCATTTAAGAGCAAATAAATCAGCAGCTTAGACGAGATCGAAGCGCCACGGGCAAGCGACGGACAGGCACCCCTAATCGACATGCCAACCCCATGTGTATTCGATCCTAACTCATGTGCTATGGCCACATTACGGTAGAACGGTTGGCACAGCGGCTCTCTGATGAGCTTAGACCCGCTTCTGTCAATATCCAACAGTTTCAACGACTTACGCCCACCAACCACTACCTCGCGAGCCCAACCAGGGTGTCCCTCTATCGGGCATGTTTCCAGCCCGCCAACTCGCCCGTCGGCCAGGCCGTTCAAAGGCCTTCCCCTAACCGCCTTGAGCCACCAGACCGGGCGCCTCATCACCCCAGTCAGGACGAAAAGGGGACGGAGCCCATTTAAGAGGAAATAAATCAGCAGCTTAGACGAGATCGAAGCGCCAGGGTGTCCCCCTATCGGGCGTGTTTCCAGCCCGCCAATTCGCCCGTCGGCTAGGCCGTTCAAAGGCCTTCCCTAACCGGCTTGAGCCACCAGACCGGGCGCCCCATCACCCCAGTCACAACCCGAAAAAATTCTATCTCCCGCGCCCTCAACAACATCCACCCCAACCACCCCGCCAACCGCACCCCGCCGGTGTATAACGGAACTGAGGGCCCACAGCCAAAACCAAGTGTCACGCGCACCACAAAACCGCAAATCGAGCCGCCGCCCAAACCGAGCCGTGACCGTCAGGGAGCGGTCCCAACGACCACCCCCACAGCAGCGGCCCAAGAACAGGCGTCAAACCGTCGCACTTTGTGCCACCAGCAAACACCCGGCCCCAGCCGTTTTTACGAAACGAACTCCCAGTGCCGCCGCCCGCACCAAAAAACGGCACAAAAACCGCCTCGAACTGTTCCATTCTGTGCCAAAAGCGAACAAGCTACGAACAAACAACGAATCTATATCCGGACGCCAACACCCCGAGAATCCGCACCCTCACTCGATCCCGGCTTCCCGAATCGCCTGCCGTAGTTCCTCCGCCGAGTGGGCGCCCATCAGATAGGCCGAGACCCTGCCGTCACGGCCGATGATGATCGTGGTAGGGATGTTTCGCACCTCGTATCCATCGAGAAGAAGACCTGCTGTATCGCTGAGAGTGGGGAAGCTCAGACCGTGATCCTCGACGAAAGCGCCCGCCAGGTCGGGGGACTCATCATTCACGCCGAAGACCGCCAGCCCCCGGTCGGAAAACTCGCGATAGAGCGAGTCGACAAGCGGTAACTCGATACGGCAGGGCCCGCACCAGGTCGCCCAGAAGTCGAGCAAAACGACCTTCCCGTCGAGATCGCTTGATCGATGGACGTTCCCGCTCAGGTCTCTCTCTTCAAATTTGACGGCCTGCCGGCCCGCCCAGGCCGAAGGTCCCTCCACGCTTGGGAAATCGGAGACTTGCACCGCGTCTTCGGGGAGTCGCGGCACGAAGGCGTCTTCGCTCACTTCATCACCGACTTGGATCGAGCGGAAGACGATCTGCTGGGAGACGGCGGTCGTGTGGTCGTTGACAGGGTTCTTCGCTTCAAACTCGGAACTCTCGCGATAGACGAGCGGCCGCTCGACGCCGATCCAGTACGTGCGGACGATCCGGTCGGCGACGAGGCCCCGGGGTGCGTCGTAGGTCGCCTCGACGACATGACACTGGATCGTGTGTCCGTCGATTTCCAGCGATTCGGCGGGTAGGAGTCGCGCGCTCTGCAAACGCTCGGTAACGCCTTGATATCGGCCCACAAAGCGATTCTTGAGGCGGACCATCTTGGGCGACTCGGAACCGCCTTCGAGCAGGGCGCCTTGAATCCGGCGGTACTGGTTGCGCCGGGCCACGTAGATCCAGGTGGTCTCGCCATCGAAAGCGATGATGCCGCCGTCAACCGGGTGGTCGGATTCAACGCGGAATCGGCCGGCGTCGCCAGCGGCGGTTACGGTGCGGGATTCGGTGCGGCGCTCCAACTCGCCTGAGCGCGTGACGGTTGTTTCGGCCCCATCAAGACGGAACTCTGTCAGGTCGCCGTAGGACGCATCGACGGCTTGGAGCAACGCTTCGGCCGAGCGTTCAGCAGCGGAGTTTTGGGCAAAAGACGGTGGGGGTAAAACCAGAAAAAGAGTTAAGGCGAGGGCGACCTGTCTCGACAGTGGCTGCATACGGCGACGGGCCTCGGAAACAGCTTCAGTATAGATCGATCGAAGCGGAACTCGGAGGTGAAGTTCCGTCGCCGGTTAGACTCGGCCTGCCGGCGGCAATTCAGTCTGGCTCAATTCGTCGAGGGGAATCTGTGGTGAAACCTGAACCGGATGAGCAGCGGGCCGGGGCGTTTCGACGGGGGAGCTTTGAGGATGTGAGCGCAGGAACTCGTAGTGGGCCTCGTGCGCCTGCCGAACTACCGCCCGCTCGGCGAGAATCAGGCTCCAGAGGACGAAGACCAGCACTCCGATGACGGCCAAACCTCGATTGGATATCGTGAACGGTTTCATGACAGAACTTGTCCTAACCTGAGCAATCGGTGGGCCATCCGAGGCCAGGGCGCCGCGTGTGAGCACCGTTCCCGACTCAGCAGCCTTCCTAGTCCCGGTCCGCGGATTCCCTGTTCTGACCATCTATATCCCTTATAAATCAGTGCCTTGCCTGAACTTCCCGCTTGCCGCATCGCAACGTCTCCGCTATCCCTCACAACTGAACAACGGGCCGGGCGCCCATAATAATCCATAGACGCTCGCGGAACCCGTCCGATAGCAAGATACGCATTCAGCATGTAAAAAGTGCCGGAATTTCCGACGCTGCCCGTAGCGCTGTGTAGTTTTTACACACCCGAGAGCCCACGTGTGTCGGCCCCGTCAGACGCAAACGCGGCGCGGCGCCCGTGTAATCTTTTACACCTGTTTTACAGAAGATACCGTTTGCACCACACCAAGCATGGATAGACTGAAATCATGAATCGCCGGGCTTGTCTCGTCACGCGCTATTTGCTACTCAGCTTCTTGCTCACCACCGCGCTGCTCGGACAAGGAGGCCCTCCCGGGGCGCGCGTCGCGAACCTCTACACCGAGCCGACTGAGCCCGGCCTGATCCTGGCGGCCACGAGCACCGGAGTCTTCCGATCCGACAACGGCGGCCTCAGTTGGGGCCCCAGCAACATCGGGCTCACCAACGTCTCCATTTCGAAGATCGCCGGTTCCCAAGGACGTCTCTATTTGGGAACGGCACTCGATGGGGTGTTTCGATCCGATGATCTTGGGTTGACCTGGCAGCGCGTCAGCGACGGCCTCAACTTCCTCGATATCCGCTCGGTCGCCGTCGACCCCAATAATCCCGATGTCGTCTATGCCGGAACCCGCAACGGCGGCATCTTCATGACCGACAACGGTGGCCAAGGTTGGATTACGGTGAACAACGGCTTGCTCATCTTCACTCCCGATGGCGGCGCGCCGGTCTTCGAAGGCGACTACAACGACATTGCGATCGATCCGAACGACTCGCAAGTTCTCTATGCCGTCCAATCGAGCATCGTGACGCCCGGCAGTGGGGTGCTTTTTCGCTCGACCAACGGTGGCGCACAATGGTCCGGCCTGGATGCAGGGACGGCGGGCCTCGCTTTAGCGATCGACCCAAATGATTCGGGTACGGTGTATGTGGGCGCCAGCCTCGGGTTGTCCGTCACGCACGACAGCTTCACCTCCGCCACGGCGCCGCCAGAGTTGTTCGGCCGACAGATTACCGAGATCCGCATCGACCCGGTCAACACCGACACGGTCTACGCCGCAACGCGTCTTGCGTTTACGTTCCGCAGCACCGATCGCGGCGCGACCTGGGAGACCATCAGCACCGGAATGCCTTTCTCGGAATCGTCCGCTTTCGCTGTCGACCCCAATACTCCCTCGACCGTATACACAGGCTTCAACGGCGGCGGCGTTTATCGATCGACCGACAGGGGCGACAACTGGCAAATCTCTTCCGACGGCATGTTCGGAACCGATATTCGGGCATTGGCCGTTGACCCTATAGACTCCTCCAATATCCTTGCCGGCGGTTTCGGTGCGGGCATCTTTCGCACCGAGGACGGCGGCGACCTCTGGGAAGAAGCGCGCGAAGGACTCCTAACCGTACAACCGCGCTCGCTCGCTTTCGCCCCGCAGAACCCGCAAACGGTCTATGCCGGAGGCGTGAATCCGTTCGCCCAGGCAGACGGCTCACTGTTTCGAAGCACCAACGGCGGACGCAACTGGGTGAGCCTCGCCACCGGCCTCTCGTTCTTCTCGATTGCGGTTGACCCCCTGTCGGCGGATATCTTCTATATCGGCACCACATCGGGCATCCTTCGCAGCACCGATGGAGGACTAAACTTCGTGGCCCGCAACGATGTCGAGGATCAACCCAATAACGCACTTCAGTTTTGGACGATCACTGACCTTGCCATCGACCCCTCCAACCGCAACGTCATCTACGCCATCGGCAATACCCCCGACTTCATCACCGGCTTCACTTTCTTTCAGTTCTTCAAGAGCACCAACGCGGGTGAGAACTGGCGGCCGACCGGCCTTACATTCACACCACTCACCGCAATAGCGGTCGATCCCACCGATACGAGACGCATCTATCTCGGATCGCAAACCGGCATCTTCCGCAACCAAGACGGCGTTGAGAACGACGGCTTTGAACCTATCAGCACGGGCCTGCCAGGCGACGGCGCCGTGTCCGTCACTTCCTTAGCGGTTGACGGCCAAGACAACGCCGCCGTTTACGCGGCCACCTCAGCGGGCGTCTACAAGAGCACTGACCGCGGCGGTTCCTGGACGCTCGCCGACACCGGCCTGGAACTGACTCTGGCCCGCATTATTAGAGATGACCCAATGAGCGCCGGCGTGTTGTACACCGGAACCTCTAGTGGAGGCGTACTGAAGACTGTCGACGCCGGGGCGACCTGGCTTCCCACACGCAATGCACTCACCCTGCTGCCCGTCATCTCGCGGGCGGGACTGGTGGGCTCGGCTGATTTCGACGGCGCCGGCGTGGCGGGAGGAGAAATCGTCAGCTTCTTCGCTCTGAACGTCGGCCCGGAAGTGGGTGTCTCCGCGCAATTCGACCCCAAGACGGGTAAACTCCCTACTGAGTTGGCGGGAGTCCGTGTCTTCTTCAACGACGTACTCGCCGCCCTTTTCTTCGTGCGGCGCGGGCAGGTGAATTGCCAGGTTCCGTTTGAAGTCATCGGCCTCGAAAGCGTGGAGGTGCGCATCGAAGTGGACGGTGTTTCCAGCAATGTCATCACGGTAAACATCCTCGATTCCCATCCCGGTATTTTCGGCTCAGTGCTCAACGGCACCGGAGGCGTCAACTCCGCCGACAACACCATTCCCGCCGGCAGTTTCGTCAGCCTCTTCACCACAGGCCAGGGAGGAATTCAACCGCCGCTGATGACGGGCCAACCCGCACCGCTGGACGGGACGCTTCACCTGCCCATCCTGCCGGTTTCCGTCACTCTGAACGATCAACTCGTGACAAGCGCGTCGGCGATGGCGCCGACCTTTGTGGGACTGCTACAGGTCAACGTCTTCATCCCGCCCGACCTGCCGCCCGGCATGTACGAAGTCTTCATTCAGATCGGGAATCAACGTAGCGGTACTGGGATCGTGATCCACGTGGGCTAGGATCGGCTGGTTTAAGAGCCTTGGTTTCGAGCAGGCCAGGCTGGGCCGCGGGGACGGCATGCCGCGCGCCACAAGCGGCTTCGTTGCCAAAGTGAAGAGTATTGGAGCTAGCGGCCGCCGGCGCGGGTAAACCGCCAAGCCCAGAACGACGGGGGCGGCCAACTTCTCTTGAAATCCCCATGCTCGTCCGTGATTTCGTTCCTGAACTCCGCCGGAAGTACTTGCAACGTTTTCAAGAACTCAATCACCTGAGACTGTTGATCGGCGGTCAGATTACGGAACGCTTCGCGTGAGCCTTGCGCCTCCCCGGCGTGGGCGTCGATCGCCTCTCGCAGAGTCATGAACTTGCCGTGGTGGAAGTAAGGCCTCTCGTTGGCGGCGCCCCACAGACGCTTGGTCAGAAATCGGCGATTGCCGGCGAAGAACTCAGCCGAGCCACCCGGCGAGTTGATGTCGAGGTGCTCGGCGTTGGGGTCATCGGGCCCGCTTGTAATGTCGTGGAGCTTGAAGTCAGTGAACGCCCGCACCCAAACAACGCCGTTCACCGGCTTCAGCCGCACGCCCGGCAACTCATCACTCGATAGATCGACACTGTAGGTTTCCGACTCTCCTGTTTGCAGTAGGTCCGGTGGATTGTAGGGGCCGGGCTCGGTGAACATCCAGCCCTCGTTGTCGAGCGGCAGCTTCGGAAGGTGACACCCGGCACAACCGATGTCTTCGAAGATTTGTTCGCCGTAGAAAACTGCCTCTTCAATCTTGATATCGTTCGGGATCAACTGTCCGGGCGCGCTCAGCGTCGCCTGGAACAGCACGGCGGCCGTCACCTCGGCCCGTGTGATCTCGTTCGTAAAGCCGTCGCCGTCGGGGTCTTGGTCAATAGCCGAATCGCTCGACAGCCTGCATGCCGTGATGCTGGTTTAGAGCAGACGTCCGATCAGGCCGAACGAAATGCCCTTGCTGACCAGAGCGCGGGTCTCTCCCGGCGCGGTCGAATCACGAATGGCTTGCAGATCAGCCGTGATCTGCCGCGCCACCATTTCGATGTAGCCGGCACCGAATACTCCCGGTGGAATGCGAAAGTTGCCGACCGTCTCAGCCGTAACGAACTTACCTTCTTCATCAACCGAGGCAACACCGAGTTGCGGATTCGAGTGATCGAAGGTTACGTAGTCGAGTCGTTCCGCTCCAACGAAAACGCCGTCGTTGAACGCACCACCCCCACCGCTTAAGCCGAACGGTTTACTGTGACAACCCGAGCACGAGTTCGAATCCCGTCCCGAGACGCGGTTGAAGTTGTGTGGAAAGACGAGCCGTGACTCAGGGGACGCCAAAGGCTGACCCGCACCCGTCATGGCGGGCCGGCCGCCGCCTTCTTGCGGAGTCCACTCGGCCTCGAAGATCGACCGTCCCTTCGCGAGCAGTTCATCGAGCGGCAGATCGAACTCATCGCCGTCGCTGAGCGCTTCGCGGCTGGATACTTCACTCCCGATCCCAGACGTCTGCGCATCCGCCCCGGAAAGGCTCAAAAGAAGCGCCAGAGGGAAGAGAGAAAAACTGCGGCTAACAATGCACCCGCCCAATGGTCTGACTGTCACCGATAGCACCCTTTGGAGCGGACGAAACCTTCTCTTCGGCAGCCGCCGATGAATCGAGTGATCAGCGGGTTGGCGGGAGCCCCGCTCGGCTGCGAATTACAAGTGTAACATCGAAATCCGCTGGCCCGGCGGCCTGTCTTTTGGCGACATTGCGGGCAGGTAAGGTCATGCCGATGACACCCTCGATGGCGGGGATCCAACGCGGCTACACGTCTCCCCTTCAAGCGAACACCAAAGCGGAACAAGGCGAAGTCCGGGGTTAGTAAACCGCCACGTCGCGAACCTTCGTGCGGCGGTCCTTCCCGGCCGGGCCTTCAACGTAGAGCGTCACGACATAATCGCCGGCTTCCTTGTAGCTATGCAGCGGATGCTGATCCGTCGAAGTCGTACCGTCGCCGAAGTCCCATTTCCACGACTTGACCTCGCCGTGCGACATGTCTTGGAAAGCCACCAAGCGGCGATCCATGTCGAGCACCTGAAACGACCAAGTTGCCTCGACCGGCTGCAGGAAACGCTCTTCCAGTGGCATCAACCGAAAAGCGACCAACTCGGACGCATTGCCGTACATCGTCGTTTTATGCGAAAGATTCCAAAACCCCTCGTAGTCCTTCTTGTTCACGTCGTCGTAGTCAAGGATTGACCACGACATCGCAATGATTTCGTCTTCCTCCAACTTCGAAACCACGGCCCGCGCCGGCTCGGACGGCGCGTAGTCAAACGGCGTGATCCAAAACTCGAGAACCAGCTTGCCGCTCTCACCAGGTTTGAAATCGTAGTCATAAGCGGCGTTGGCCCAAGGCAGCTCTTTCACCCAAGGCTGGCTGCCCCAGACGAACGCCCAGTCCTGCCCCTCGTGCGGCGTCATGATGTGGTAGTTCTGCGCGTGCAGTCCGTGGAACAGGAAGTGCGCTTTCATCGGATCGAGTTGTTTATTGGGGTGCTCGCTTCGGATGAACCAGCCGCCCGAGAGATCGGCATCGACGACGAGTTCAAAGATGTCGTTGTGGCGGCCGGCCTGCGCGAAGTCCCAATAGTTATCAAAGGCCTCGTAAAGAACGTAGAGGTGCGGCATCCCCTTCACCCAGCCGACCTTCACGTTGACGTCGAGGCTCGAGGGATCGATGTTCGTGCCGTGACCTTTTACGGTGTCGGAGAGCTGATCCGTGCCGATCGCATACGACTCGGGGACGATATCCCAGTCATCGGTTTTCGCATCGATGCGGGGAATTTGATCCGCAGGAAATTGAAAAATCTTGAACTCCACATCGGGCCGCTCCAGGGCGGATAGGCCCCCCGACAGGGCGACCATTGCGATAACCGCAGCGACGAATTGTTTAGACATGATCTTTCACCTTTGGCGTGGATGCCACACCTTCCGATTGTTTCGGAGGGACACGGCCAAGTGTAGCGAACAAGCTTGGCTTGGTTGTAGCACGGTAGCGTCCCAGATCCGTCGACAATGATCGTTCCACTCATCGTCGCCTCAGCCGGCGAGCACAGGAGAGTCAAACCCGCGCACACCAATGCGAGCCGCCGGCCCCTGCAAAGGGGTCCAGAGAACAATCGGGTCAGGTGACCGGGATTGAGGGCCGCGGGCACTCCATGGCGCGCCCCTACGTTGCTTATGGCAGGCCTCTATTTTCGAGACGCCGCTGAGGCGGATGCTTGCCGACGGAATCTCGGACTCGCTCGGCCATCGCGATGTGCCATTATCATTGCTTCACGAAGAGGGAGCGCGCTATGAGTTGGACATTTGAACTGCTTGCCGGACCTTTGGGAGGTGTAACAGAAGGCCCTGCCTGGGACGGCAGTGGTCTGCTGTTCACCCATATCCCCGCGAGCCGCATTCTGCGTTTCGATCCCGCCACGAACGAAGTCTCGGTCTATCGCGAACGGACGAACTGCGCGAACGGACTCCTGCTCGATGCGCGGGGCTGGCTCTATGCTTGCGAGGGTGGGGCGGAGATCGATGCCCGGCGGGTGGTTCGCTACGAAGAGGACAGCGTCACCGTGATTGCTGACGGCTTTGAAGGCAAGCGGCTCAACATTCCCAACGACCTCGCTATCGATCTGGAGGGCCGTGTCTGGTTCACCGACCCATACTACGAAGGGGCAGCCGGTCCGTGGAGCGAAGACCGCGGTAATAAGGAACTGGATCACGATTCTGTGTATCGTGTCGATCCGCAGCCGGACGGTACGTGGACGACGACGCGGGTGACGTTCGACACAACGCGTCCGAACGGACTTCTATTCTCTTTGGACTACTCGCAACTGTATGTCTCACAAAGCGGGCGGCGCGAAGATGAGAAGCGGCAACTCCGTGCCTATCCTGTGCAGCCGGATGGCAGTCTTGGCGAAGCCAAGATGTTGCACGATTTCGGAGAGAATCGCGGCATTGATGGCATGGTGCTCGATACGGAGGGCAATATCGTTGCCACGGCCGGCTGGGAGCACGGCGGCCCCGGACCGTCGATTTACGTGTTCGGGCCGGACGGTGAAATCATCGCGCAGCATCCGGTCGAAGCCAACCGGCCGACGAATTGCACGTTCGCCGGACCTGACCTGACGACGCTCTACGTTACGAGCACTGACGGCCATCTGTTCCGGACGGAAACGAAGCGTAAGGGCAGGCTACTTTATCCCTGACGGGTCTAAGATAGCGGTCCCCCGGGCTGCGTTTCGGCGATGAGCGCGCGTACCGCCAGCGCGGTGGCGATCAAGGGCTCGTCCTCTTTCACTTGCTTCTCGGGGTTGGCCCAACTGCCGTCGTTGCGCTGCCTTTCGAGCAGTGCCGGCGCGAACGCGGGTACCAGCGACCGCCCGAGTTTGGCGAGCGCCGTGGTACTCGCAGCCGCGTAGTAAAATCAGAGACCACGAGCCCATTTGCCCATCCTCACGTCATCGAAACCGGGAACGTTCTCGGCGGAGTGGCGCGAGACGAGCCAGTTAGCGGCGGCTTGCAGGAGAGGGTCATCCAGGCCGCGTCCGATGGCCAGGAGTGCGAGCGTTCCGTCGGCGGTGGGGGGGCCGTAGCTGCGAAAACCGGTGCTGCTTCGCCCGGGCTTGTTGGCATCGACCACGACGGGAGAAAAGTAGAAGCCGCCGTCGCGGTCCGCGATGTCGTGTCCGGTGGGTTCTCGCCCGGGGATATAGTTCTGGCACTTCCTCAAGAAGACCGCCGCCTTTTGGAATGCGGGGTCGTCGGGTTGAACGCCGCTCGCCGCCAGCGCTTCGAGCACGTAGCGGGTCATGGAGAGATCCACATGGCCCGGCGCGGGTGGCGTGCGTACGTCTCCGCCCATGCCCCAGCCTCCGTAGGCGGGGTCCTCGGGCGTCCAGCCATTTGCTTCGGTGAATTGCTGGCGGCGGAGATATTCAACCAACGCGAACGGTGAAAATGTTCGCAGGGGCATGGGGGCTCGGCAGAACGCTTTGAGAGCTAAGGCGGTCGCGTAGTTCGGGTAGTCAGCGGCATCGGGGTCCATGCGCCCGACGGCGCCATCGTCGTCGATGTGATGGTTCAAGAATGAGACCGCCGCCATCATGCGGTCTGATGGTAAATCGGAAACTGATTTCGGAATATCAAGAAGAGCGTTGAGAACCAGTCCCGTTAGGGACTGCCCAGAGCGGAGCAGGCCGTACTCGGTACTGTGCCAGCCACCGTCATTGCCCTGGCGATCCCATAGATAGGCGACGGCTTTGCGCAGGGCATCGCGCCCTCCCAGCGACGCGAGCTGCCCTTTCGAGCAGCCCGCGCCAACCGCTAGCGCACCCAGGAGAAAAGTGCGGCGGGTCACGGCAGGACTTTGAAAGGCTGACGTCATGCCGGGCTCATCCGTCGCTCGGCTTGGGGGCCTTTCCAGCGGCGGCTTGGCCGGTATCTTGTTGATCGACAGCCAGGGTCAAGATGGCCGCGCTTGTCACGGCCACGCGTCCGGTGATGCAGTGGTGGCCGGCCCATGTTCCGTCGTCGTTTTGCAACCGTACAAGTTTCGATTGGATGTTGCCGTTCCACTCTTCCCATTCTTTGCCGCCGGCGCGGTGAAGACTGTCGCCGATATTCAGGTACGAGAAGAATTCCTCGCCGCCAATCGAGCCGAAGCCATCGACGAAGCGGGCATTCCGAAGGTCGCTCGTCACCGCCGCGATCTCTTCCTTGTTCGCCTCGCGATCCGATTCCGAGCGGCTGAGTTGCTCGATGACCTGGGCGCCCTTGTAGAGCGCGATTCCCGCTAACGCCGCGTCGGCCGGGGCTGATGCGAAGCCGCCCACGGCGACGCCGCGGCCTGCCCCAACACCGCCGGCACCACCGCTTTGCGCCGACTCTTTCGTGTAGGCATCCACTTTGGCCAGTATCATTTCGTCAACTTCGACGCCCTTCTGCTTGGCCTCGAATAAGCTGCGCGACGCCATGGAAGTTCCGAGAATCGGCGCCCAGCCGCCCGCAAGATTCCAGGAGCCATCGTCTTGCTGGTTTTCTTCAATCTTATTGACGGTTTTTTGTAGAGCCAACCGCACGCGTTCGTCGACCTGGGGGCTATCCATCTCGCCGTCAATCTCGCTCAGCAACATCGACGTCAGGAAGGTGTCGATGTAGGGCCCGAGCTTGCGTTGAATCTGCGATCCCTTGACTGTCAGCAGTGCGAGGCCCTCATCAGGGCTTGCCTCGACGCGCTCCAAAATGAAATCCAAGCCCTTGCGGACGGCTTCCTTATACTCCCCCTCGGTGGGCATGTGCCCGGCGCGAATGAGGGCTAACGTTGCCACGGCGGTGTTTGCGACATCGTTACCACTCGATTCAACGTTCTCGCCTTCGCGGACATCGGAGTTGTGGCCGCCATCCTGCCCCCAGCCGCCGTCATTGCCTTGCACGGCGACCAACCAATCGAGGCCGGCAGCAACGGCTTCCGCTGGGTTGCGAAGGGGCTTGTCGGGCTCCTTGTCGGTAGGCTTTACGGCCGGATCCTTTTCAATGGGAACGGACTCTTCGTGTTTTACCGGCCGCTCTTTGCCACGCATCGTGTTTGGCTGAAGGATACTCCAGGTGATTAATAGTGCGGCCACAGCGAGCGCACCAATCCATACTGATCTCATCGTGATCTCCTTTAGGAACTGCGAATTGGTGGCGGCCGCCGTTGGGTCTACAACTGTTAAAGACGCTCGACCCGGCGGAATTGTTTAGAGAACTACGTAGTGGGAAGTGATAAAGGTTACTCGAGGCCCGGTCCGAGCATTTCGTGGTGAGGATTGGACGAGGGGCGTACGGAAGGTGAACGAGATCGCTAACCTCCGCCGGCCATAGCGGCCTCACGCGATGTCTGAGACCGAAGGAAAGCGAATAAGTCCGAGAGCTCGCTCTGCGTAAGGTTCTCGTCAAACCCCTCGGGCATCAACGACACTTGAGCCGGTTCCATCGACTTGATTTCGCTTCGTGGAATACGGTGGAGATCGTTTGGGCCGCTGACGATGACTACGTACTCGGCATTGCGGCGACGCAGCACGCCGGAATAGACGTCGTCCGCTGTCTCGACGCGATAGATCTCATGACCCGGCACGAAGCTGGCGCTGGGGAAGATGATCGCTTCGATCAAATCGTGAACGGACCGCACGGCGCCGACCGCTGTTAGATCCGGGCCAACGTCTCCCCCTTGATAGCCCATCGTGTGGCAACTTGAGCAGGCCGCCTTCCTACCGAAGAAGACCTGCCGACCTCGGGTGACGTCACCGCCCGAAGTGAGCTTGTGTTCCAGTTGTTTAAGGCGATCTGTTCGTTCGGCACGCGCTTGCTGGATCCGGGATGACAATGGCGCCGCGACCTCGCGGACTTCGGCTGAGTATTGTTTCAGGATCTGCTGCAATTGCCCCGAGCCCGCGTCGCCCAATACAACGTCCGCCGCCAGTAGTGCCTCGACGAGGGCTTTGCCCACGAACGTACTTTTCGTTTGTTCGTACGCTTCGAGGAGGCTTTGCTGGATGAGCGGGTCCGAGTGGCGTAGACGTTCGTTGGCTAGTCGCACCAGCCATTCGTCCTGCAGCTTTGCGTTCGCAATGACTCGCGCCGCCGAGTATCGCACGTCCGCATCATGCTCGGGTGCGAGACGGTTGTAGAGAAACTCCAGATGTTCGTCGCTCAAGCTTGCCTCGTGTTTGACGAGAATGCCAAGCGCCGCGATCCGTAGGGCATCGCTAGAATGCGCGTCCGACGCGAGGGCCGTGAGCCGATCGTCCATGGCGGCCAGATCCGCTGAACGAATGACGCTTATCGCTTGCAAGCGGATCTCTTCATCCTCTGCATCGAGTTGCTCTCCCAACGCCTTGACCCAGACGGCGGGCAGGGGCTCGATGGCACACTGCTGCACTGTGTCTAGCAGCGCCAATCGCCGTTCTCGTGTTACACCTGGTGCGGTTAGCAGCTCGGCGACAACGCTCTGGGCATTCGGCTCTTTGCAAAGATTCAACAACGCCTCGTGCAGGGAGGCTTCTTCGTCTTGAGTCAGCCCGGTGTCCCCGAATCGTGCCCGCACGTGCGCTAGTACATCCGACGACCACTCGGGATGCCGCGCCAAGACCCATAGCACGGCTTTGCGTAGTTCCGGATCGGCGGCACTTACTAGCGAAACGGCGGCATCTCGTCGCAACGGCTGCCCTTTCATCTGATCCAGGGCGATCAACGCGGCCTTCTGCGTTCTGGGGCTCGTACTGGTCAACCCGGGCCTTGTTGCTTGCACATCGCTCAACTGGATCAAGGAGAAGATCACGGCGTGCTCGATGAAGCGGTCTTCCGCTGTAGCGGCTGTTTGGAGCAGCGCAGGCACGGCGCGGCGTTCGCCGAGGCGACCCAATGCGGTGGCGGCCTGACGCCGTACAGCAGGCTGATCGTCGGCGAGCAAGGCGATGAGTTGGTCTACAGCTTCGTGGTCTCGCGTCAGCCCGGCAGCGCGGGCGGCGGCCACGCGAACTACGAAGTCGTCATCATCGAGTGCGGTCCGGAGGCCTGTTCGTGCCGTGTCGGAATCGGCACGCAGGAGGCCAAACACCGCCGCAGCTCGCGCCCGCGGGTCCGGGGAATGTTCACGTGTCTGCGCCAACTGAGGGACACCGGCGTCGCCGGCAAGGGCGAGAAGGTCCATTGCACGGTCGCGCACGAACCAGCGGTTGTCTTCGAGGAGGTTTGCCAGGTCGGGAACGTTGAGGTCGGCCAGTGGGCCTCCGTAGGCATCGTCGATGCGTGGCGCGCCTTTTTTGCGCACGCGGTATACGGCCCCGCGAATTTCCGGCTTTGCGATCCGCGAAACGGGGCAGCCGTGGATGAACCAGCCGCCTGTATCGACGACCAACAAGCTCCCGTCCGCGTCTTCCATTACATCGGTTGGATGAAAATCCGGATCGGAGGAAGTGAGGAAGTCGCTATCGGTGGTTGCGAAAGTCGCTCCCACGCGCCGAACGACATGCCGTTGAATCCGGTGCGGATTGAACTGTGCAGTGAACAGGTTTCCGGTGTAGTCGTCTCCCAGGGCCGTTCCGCGATAGCGCGCCAAACCTGACGGCGCGATGCGGGCGAACTTCGTCATGACCGGCATCAACTCCCCGGTGCGCGGGAATTCATCGACGACTTCGTGGGGTTTGGGATAGACGCCGCCCTCGACGTAATGCAGAATCGAATCCCGCTGCCCGTTGGCCGGGTTCTGGAAATAGGTCATCGTGCCGAATGTCTCGCCGGCATCGGTGAAGGTCACCTCGACGGGGTTGTCCATGCCGCCGCCGCTGAGCCACTCGAGCTCGGATCCATCGGGACGGCAGCGCCAGATGCGCGCGGCCTTCCCCGCGACTCGCCGGCCTTCTTTCGTTTGAATGTCGAAACCGTGCCGGCCGTCGGTGATGTAGAGCCAGCCGTCTGGCCCGAGGAACGGCCCATGCATGCTGGCGGCATTCGCCGAGAGGTTCCAGCCCGTCAGCAGCACTTCTCTCACGTCGGCGACACCGTCGTTGTCCGTGTCTTCGAGCCGCAATAGCTCCGGCGGATTTGACACGTAGAGACTTCCGCGATACCAGACCGCGCCGGCCGGCAGCGTCAACTTATCGGCGAACACATTGCTGCGGTCGTAAACCCCGTCGCCGTCGACGTCCTCGACAAGGCGGATGATGTAGTCTGGCACCTTGGCCATCTCCGGCGTTCGCACGGTATTGCCGGAGGACTCGGCGAAGAACATCCGTCCGCGGTCATCGAGCGTGCCTAGCATGGGGTAGGCGACGAGGTCGGAACTTACCGCTAGTTCGACTTCAAATCCCGGTGGGACTGTGATGGCCGTGAGGCCGCGTTGGTGGGACGGAGTATTGTCGTCACCCGGCTCGGTTCCTAGGAACAGCACGGCGATGCCCACCGCTAGAAGTAGAAGGACTACCGCTGTCAGCTTCGAGGTTCCTGTGCAAACGCTCATTTGGGTGTTGGGGCGAGTTCCGCTTCTCAACCGGTTCTCGGAGGGAGGCTAGCGATGCTCTCCAGCGAGATTGGTCGGCTGACGCAATTGTAGTTGAGTTTGCCTCGGACGTGGCGGGCGGTGATCGGTCAGTTGCGGCTCTGGATCGCGAAGACTGGCGACAAGGTGAGGCTGGAGCCTCGCGCCACTGGGCGCTACGCGGTTGGTGTGGCGGTTACGGCGGCGAACTCAACTAGAAGAGGTCTTGGTGCCGAATCCGTAGATGATGTTCGGTCAGATCGAGCGACGGGACCTGACGCAGGCCGTCTTCGGCGTAGATGTGCAGGGTGTGATTGTAGGGGTCGGCTAGCCAGACGTGTTGGACGCCCCAGCGGCGATACTCGGCTAATTTCTCTACGATCTCGGTATGGCGGTCGTCACGGGAAACGATCTCTAGGACGATCAAGGGAGGTGTCGAGGGAACCTCTTCACTTGGCTCTTCGGAGAATACTGCTACGTCGGCTATGCGATAGCGGTTGGGAGCCGTCCGCATCCGCAGTTCGGGTCGCACATGAAGAGACGCAGCCGTTCGATCGATCGTGCGAATGAATTCGACCTGTGTCTTACTGTGTTTATTGCCTCCCACGGTTCTCTCGACAACCTCCCCATCCAGATACTCGCGATCCGGCCCCTCGAAATTCATTCGAAGGTATTCTTCAACGGGAAGCTGCGTCGAAGTCGCCATTTGCCTCAGCGTATCATGGGTTTCTCCATACTGCCTTACATGTCCTTCATGCGCGTGCGGCCACAGTCGGGTAGGGGCATACCGTCTTCGGAGCGGTCATCGCCGAGCTCGTCGCGCATGCGCTCCAGCTCGTTTCGCATCTCGGTCACGCGCGAGCTTTGTGCCGGATCGCTATACAGGTTCTTCATCTCATGGGGGTCGTTCTCCAGGTCAAATAGCTCGAATCCTTCGGGCTCTTGAATGTAGTGGGTGAACTTCCAGCGGTTCGTCCGGACGCCGCGAATCTGCCCTACACAGTGATACCCAGGATACTCGAAATACTCGTACATCCAAGACTTCCGCCAATTGGGCGCGCCGCCCTCGAAGATGGGCCTCCAACTGTCTCCGTGGCCCTCCATGGCGCGGGGACGCCTTACGCCAGCGTAGTCGAGAATGGTGTGGCAGACATCGTTGTTGAGGACCATGTGGCCGCTATCGACTTGGCCGGGACGTATCCCGGCCGGATAGCGGGCCAGCATCGGTACGCGGATCGACGGTTCGTACATGAGCCGCTTATCGAACATCCCGAGCTCTCCTAGGAAGAAGCCGTTGTCGCCGGTGTAGATCACCAGCGTGTTCTCCGCGAGGCCCGACTCATCGAGGTAGTCTAGGACGCGTCCGACGTTGTCGTCGACGCCTAGGATCGTGCGGTAGTAGTTTTTGAGGAAGATCTGAAAGTTGCGCTTCTTGCGCTCTTCGGCCGAAAGACCACGCGGCGCGCCCCGCTCGCGAAAGTCGGGCATGTCGCCGACCTGCATGTCAGTGTTTTGGACAGCGAACGGGCGGTCGTCGAGCGGCGTGTTGAACGTCGGCGGTTCGGGGATTTCGGTGTCGTCGTAAGTGTTCTCGTGGCGTTTTGCCGGGCGCCAGTCGCGGTGCGGGGCTTTGAACTGCATCTGGATGCAGAACGGCTTGTCTCGGGGGCGGGTCTTGAGTACCTCTAGGCACTGATCCCCGATGACGTCATCGACGTAACCGCGAAACTGCACCGGGCCGTCGTTCACGATCATCTGCGGATCGTGATAGCGGCCCTGTCCGGGCAAAATCGCCCAGTGATCATAGCCGACGGGATTCGACTTCATGTGCCATTTACCGACCATCGCCGTGTGGTAGCCCGAGCGCTGCAGCAGCATCGGGAACGTTGCCACGTTCGACCGCAGTACGCTTGACGGATTGAGCGTGAGCGTGTCGGTCATCTCACGATTGTTGCGGCGGCTGTTGAAGATCATGTGTGAATCCGCCGTTGGCCCGCCGGCGTTGGTGGTTACGCCGTGGGCGTGCGAGTAAAGCCCGGTCAGGATAGTCCCTCGGCTGGGCGCGCAGAGCGAGTTGGTGACGAAGCCTTCGGTGAAGCGCACGCCGCCCTCGGCGAGGCGGTCCATGTTGGGCGTCTTGAGAAGCGTGTTTCCGGCGCAGCTCATGGCGTCCCAGCGTTGATCGTCGGTCATGATGAACAGGATGTTTGGGCGATCGGTGTTGGCCTTCCCGATGTGAGGGAAGCCAGCGGTGGCGCCGGCGGCGGTTAGGGTTTTGAGGGCGTCGCGTCGGGTCATGCGCCCAATTATAGGGCGCGGGGTGACCTTGGGGATGGGGCGAAGGGCAGGTGGCGTTGTTGACTCCTTTGTCTCGCCGCCGTAGACTCATCGCCATGAAACTTGCTCTTCGGATTGTGGCCGGGTCGGTTGTTGCGCTGTCGTTGCTGTGGGCTCAGTCGGGGCCTAAGACGTTTTTGCCGCACCGGGTCGTTAAGGACTGGGCGCGGTTGCCGGGTGGTGAGAACTTTGGGATGACGAGCGGGGTGTCGCTTGACCGGGACGACAATGTTTGGGTCTTCCATCGCGGCAAGAACCCGATCATGCAATTCGATGAGGACGGGCGGTTGTTGCGCAGTTGGGGCGGCGGGATCATCAATTCGTCACACGGCATCGCGGTCGGTCCCGACGGCGGGATCTGGGCGGTGGACGTGGGCGCGCATATGGTTCTTAAGTTTTCGCCGGAAGGGCGGGTTCAGATTGTGCTGGGGCATGTCGGCGGGCAAGCGGGGACGAACGACGACAAGTATGCGTTCAATAAGCCGACCGGTGTGGCGTTCGACAGCACAGGCAATGTGTACGTTTCGGACGGCTACGAGAATACGCGCGTCGTCAAGTACAGTGCTGAAGGCGAGTACATCCTACATTGGGGCCGACCTGGGACGGGCGACGGCGAGTTCAACTTGGTGCACGACGTGGCGATTGATGCGAAGGACCGTGTTTACGTGGCGGATCGGACGAACAAGCGCGTTCAGGTATTCGATTCGGAAGGCAAGTTCCTGAGCAAGTGGACCGATGTCGGGACGCCCTGGGGTCTGGACTACGACGCGCGCGACGACGTCATCTACATGGCGGACGGGGTGAACAATCAGGTGTCGAAGCTAAACCTGGACGGGCAGGTTTTGGGGACGCTGGGATCATTCGGGAAGGCACCAGGGAAATTTGACTTTGCTCATCACCTGGATGTGGATAGCAAGGGGTCGATTTACGTGGCGGAGATTAAGAATTGGCGGGTTCAGAAGTTTGTGAAGTAGGGAGGGACCGTGACTAAGTACGTTAGTTGGAGTCCGTCGAAGGTCGTGCGTGCCCGCTCGGCGAGAGACACGGTTGAGGTCGAGCCGGGTAGGCTTTACCGACGGTTGCTTCGGGATGCCGGACCGTTGAACGTCCGGTTACATGGGTGACACTTTGACCCGAGCACATGGGTAACACTTTCTACCGTTTCCCCAGGGAAGGCTCGCAGTCGGGAGCCTCCTCGGTCGCGGTGTTTGGGGCGCGGCGGAGCGAGTCCGGAGGGCGAGCGCAGACGCGCTCCAAACACCGCGACGGCACGCGTGGAGGATGCCCCGGCAGAGGGTGGAGCAAGTGTTTGCGGTCCAGACGGGCCAGCTCAATCGGGCCAAACCAGATCCGCCAGCCGTGCTCGTTCTCTTGCAAGCCCACCAACTCCCCCGTCAGGGCTTCACTGAGATAAAAGCGCCGGCCGGCAAGGCATACATCCCCGTGCTCCTTCACTCTGCGCACCTCAAACCCGTCCGGATACTCGATCTCGGGCAACCGCGCTGGATACCGCCGCGGCGAGGGAACATACACGCTCGCCGGCGTCTCCATCTCGAGCGCCTCATGCGGCCGCTCTTCGTTGTAGATCCGCCGGAAGCTGTGGAACGCCCGTTGCTGTGCGCGCAGCGTTGCCTTCGGTGGCTAGGCCGTGTCCTGTTTCAAGGTGCGATGCATGCGCTCATGCCGTCCGTTCTGCTCGGGATGGCCCGGCTTGATGCGCTCGGGCATCACGCCCAGACGTATGCACAACACACTCAACCGGCTCAACCCACCCAATCCGACCGACGCAAACGGCGGCCCGTTGTCGGACCGCAGCGCCAGCGGCAGGCCATACTCGCGAAAGGTCGCTTCGAGCAGCGGCCGCACGTGCGCATAGTCAGGCCGATCGACCGCCTGGCAGCGCAGCAGATAGCGGCTGGCGGTATCGGAAATCGTCAGCGGGTCACAGCGCTCGCCGTCGCCGGTACGGAAATATCCCTTGAAGTCGATGGCCCAGACGATATTTGGCGCCGTCGCGCTGCTGAGCGTCGAACTCGGCGTGGCCCGGCGGCGTCGGCGGTGCGCGTGTGTGAGACCGTGGCGTTTGAGGATGTCGCCGATGGCGGACGCCGAGGGCCAAGCCTGTTCGGGCCAATTCACGTTCAGGTACTTACGTAATTTGCGCTCGCCCCAGTTGGAGTGTTGCGACCGCAGTTTGAGGATGGCCTCCTCGTCGGCCGCGCTGACGGCGTTGGGATGGCTGTGCGGCGCGCGCGAGCGATCGGCCAGTCCGGCCACGCCCTCGGCTTGATGGCGTTCGAGCCACTTATAGCCGGTCTTGCGGCTGACCCCGTACGCCCGGCAGATCTCAGCCATCGATTCCTCCTCGGCTTCGATCTCCATTACGAATTTCATTCTTTCGTCCTGCACACGAGTCTCCTTCCATCCCAAAACAGACCTCCTTGTGTTGTCTGTTTCAGATTCTCGGAAATCTGTTACCCATGTGCTCGGGTCAAAGTGTTACCTATGTCCCTACGACGTACCCCGTTTGTATCCGCCCGTTCCAGGGCGGAGCGGGTTGTTGGGGTTTCCTAACCCACGGCTGAAGCCGTGGGCTATTTTCTACGGCCCCGCTGGGGCCGCGGGCACGGCATGCCGTGCCCCTGGTCTTCCAAACGCGGAGCTGGGTGCTCGTTTCTACCCGGAAACGAGTCTCGTCGCCGTTGCCGCCGGCGCTTTTAGGTGGGTATCCATCCAGGCGTACATGAGGGCTCGGGATTCGTGTTTTACGGAATGTCCTCGGCCGTGGACGTAGAAGGCGAAGTTGTCGGGCTTGCTTTCGAGTTCGTAGACGTCCATCAGCTTCATGAGCATGAGGACGCGCTGGCGCTGGGTGAGGGGGTCGCCGTCGTTGAGGCCTGAGAGGTCGAGAAATGCGCGCGGGGCGATGAGCGCCATGATTTCGTGGAAGTCGATGGGCGGCGGACTGCCTTTGAGCAGTTCGCCGCGAATGTGTTTGAAGTAGACGTACCAACGGTCGCGCGACCAGGCTTCGACCTTCGGGTTGTGGCGGAAGAATGATGCGCTGCAATTGCCCGCCGCAGCCTTGATGCGGCCGTCGTAGGCGGCGAGGAACATGGTCCCGTGACCGCCGAGCGAATGTCCGAGAGCGCCGATGTTTTCGGCGTCCACTTCGTTCATTGACTGCAAGAGATCAATGGCGATGGAGTGTTCGTAGGTGAACTTGCCGACGGATGTCCACTCGGGATGCTTCTTGTGGAAGCGTCCGGTTTCGTAGGAGCCCTCGGGGGGAACACGGTGTCCGGCGACGAAGTGGTCGGGCGCGATGACGATGTAGCCACGGCGGCAGAGGTGGTCGAGATAGGCCTTGTTGGGATTGTCGACAAGTCCGGCGGCTCGTTCTTTCCCTTTTTCGAATGTGCCGTGAAGGGCAACGACGGCGGGTGTAGGGTCTTGGCGCTTGAGGGGCAGGCCGAGGTAGGCGTGGGCCCGTTCATCGGTTTCCACGTTGTAGCTGATGAGGCGGCGTTCGTAGAGGCCTTCGACTTTGACGGATTCGTGGACTTGGAGGCTTGGTGTGGGCTTTTCGGGTTTGTGCTGATCGCGCAGCAGATCGAGATAACGTTGACGGATGACTTGCTTGCGTTTTCGCCACTCGGCGGGTGTTGAGATGCCCTCCAGCAGGTCATCCCAGGAAGACCGAATGACGGGAGGGTCGGAGCGTTTGCGATCCGCGGCGGCGGTTATGCTCGTTGTGGCGGTGGCGGCGAGAGCGGCAAGCAGGGTTCGACGTTTCATAGGATTCACTGTGAACGGCGTACACAGTTTACTACCGGATGCGCTGGGAAACTCGGGACGGCATGACCCGCCAGGAAATGACACAAAAAAGCTCCACCGGAGCAGGACAGCCCTGACTCCGGTAGAGCCGGCTCGATGGACCCCGCGTGGCCACCAAGCCGAAACGGGATGCCGCGTCAGCGCGGTGTCATGGCGGCGAGCTGTTTAATTTCGTGCTTTGCCTTGCTGACATAGCCGTTGACGCGGTCCTTCCGGACCGAGGTGACGACGACTTCATAGGGCTGCTCGGAACCTGACAGGTAGAACCGCATGGCTTCGTGGACGTGCTTCTTCTTCTGCTCGAACTTCTTGTCGTCGGCCATCAACTCCATCGTGAAGCGGTTGTTCTTCGGGCTGGTGTCCTTGAGCCGCAGATAGATGTCCGCTATGCGCTGCATGCGGTCGGATTTCTTCAGCGAGAAGGCGACTCGTTGGCGCTCGCCCAGTTTTCGAAGCTCTTCGATCTCCGTCGCGTTGCCGGCGACGTCGGAGTCGAGGTCGATCAGTTGGTTCTGCGCAGAGCGGACGGCGGCGCCGGTCTCGCTGAGTTGTAGGCGAGTTTGCTGGGCGTCGGATTTGATCGCCAGCACGTCGCCGCGCACTTCGTCAACGCCCTCCTGAGCCACACCGGCTTTGCCGGAAGCGGTTTGGATTTCACCGAGCAGCATTTCCTGTTGCTCGCGCTGCTTCTTTGCAACAGCCTCGGCTAGGCGTTTTGTGTGGGCTCGAGTGTTGGAGTCCGTCTTGTTGGTGATCTTTTTCTGTGCTTTCTTGACTTCGTCGCGCAGCTCTTGGAACTCGCGGCGTGCTTGTGTCGTTCGATAGGCTGAAGATTCGTTCGCCTTCGCAAGTTCGGTTTCCATCTGTTGACGCATGGTGGCGGCTTCCACCTCGATGCTCTTCACGAGTGAGAAGAGGTAGACGTTCGTGGCGGCGGCGAAGACCAGTACAAGCGCAAAAACGATGACTGATTTCGAAGAAGTTTTGTTCTCGGGATTCGAATCGATTGTTGTGATGCTCATTTGTACTCTCCCTTCCTGACGAATATTTGCAGGCCGACGGCGGCATCTGACGTTGAGGCTTGATCGGTCGTTGCCCGTATGACTGCAAGAGAGGGGCCAAACCGGGTGAGGGGTTCAGCAAGGCTTCGCAAGTCATGTGGAATCAGGTGTGTGGGGGCTTCAGTCGCAAGAGGATGGGCGCCTGGAGACAGTGCGCGACGGTGTAAGTTCGATGAGCGCGGCGGAAATAATTTCGCCCTTCCGTGAGCGTACGGAGGCGGCCGATCCGCACAGGGCATGACAGGCCCAAAGGCATCTCACGGCGGGCCGCTCGCCGGGCCTTGGTACAATCCCAATCATGCGAATGCGCCCGTGGCTGTTTGTAGCGGCGTTGCTGATGGCGGTGGTTTTGCCGATTCGCGGCCAGGAGTCGGGTCTCAAGGTCGGGATCGCGCTGTTTCCACCGAATGTAACCCAGGCAGAGGGAAGTGGAGACTATACGGGATTTGACATCGAGCTGTGGGAAGAGATTCGCCGCATCTTGAAGACCGAGTCCGAATTTGAATTGTTCCCCTTTGAGCGGTTACTCGAAGCGATCAGTGAGGGCGAGGTCGACGTTGCGATGGCCGGCATCACGATGCGGGGAGACCGTGAGCCCGCGATGGATTTCAGCTACCCGTATATGCACTCGGGTCTGCGGATTCTCACGAAAGCGAGCGAGGGAGGACCGGCTCTATTCCGCCTGCTGGAATCGTTGCCGAAGTCAGGCATTTTCGAACCGATCGGCTATCTGGTGGCGTTTGTACTGGTTTGCTCCCACATTCTCTTCTTTGTAGAGCGGGGAAGCGAGGCCGTCGACCGGAATTATGTGCCTGGAATCTTCGAGGCGGCATGGTGCATTCTCGCGACGATGACGACCGTAGGTTATGGCGATATTACGCCGCGCCGCTGGCTCGGACGGCTGGTGGCGTTTCTGGTGATGGTCATCGGGATCGGTCTGTTCGGTATCATCATTGCGGAACTGTCCGCGGGAATGACGTTGGTTCAGCTTAGCTCCGACATCAGCGGCCCGGAGGATTTGAGCGACCGGCGTGTTGCGACCGTGGCCGGCTCGACTAGCGTCGAGTTGATACGCAGCTACGGGGCCCGGGTCGTGGAAGTCGAACAGATTGAAGATGCCTATGGCCTACTGCAGGCGGGAGGAGTGGAAGCGGTGGTGTTCGACGCACCGCCGCTCTTGCAGTATATAAAAGAGAATACCGAGGGAGAAGTCATACTGGTGGGCCCTTTGTTGAACACTGAGTCCTACGGCATTGCTTTTCCCGACGGCAGCCCGCTCCGTGAAGATGTCAACCGCGCTTTGCTCGAAGTCCAGGAGAACGGAACCTACGACAAGCTGTACACGAAGTGGTTCGGCGACCAGCCGTAACGATCGCTAACCATCCTTAAGCCTTGAATACCCTAAACAGCGATGACGGCGAGCCTCCCGACGCGGCCTCCATGGGCCCGCCCGAGTTTGTAGTCCGTACTGTTTTTCACCTCGCAATACCGTCGGTCCGCGCGCACTCCGATCGAGCGGCCGGGGCGTGGGAGGAGTCTCGATGACAGTTCTGCTGCTGGTGGCGGCCATCACGGTCATCATCTCGGCCACCTGCTCGCTTTTCGAGGCCACGTTGTACTCAACGCGGCGCTCGACACTCGAAGCTGAGCGGGTGCGGGGCAAGCACAAAGGCCTTGCTCAGCGCTTTCTGCGGATGAAGACTGACATCGCCAAACCGACGGCGGCGATCCTCGTTCTCAACACGATCGCCAACACGGCCGGAGCGACGATCGCCGGGATGTACGCGACGACCGTTCTCGGTTCGAGCAGGGTACCGCTGTTCTCCGTGCTGTTGACGTTGGCGATCCTGTTTTTGGGCGAGATTCTGCCGAAAACGTTCGGCGCCACCAAGTGGAAGAGCATCTGGCGATTCATCGTATGGCCGTTGGCGCTGATGGAAAAGGTATTTTCTCCGCTGATATACGTCAGCCGGGGTTTCGCGGGCCTGTTCGGTGCCGGCGGGGCGGGAGCGGAAATTACCGAGGGTGAGATCCAAGCGATGATTCAGGTAGGCGGCAAGTCAGGGGAATTGACCCCCGCCGAGCTTCAGCTCCTCAGCGCCGTTTTCCACTTTGATGAACTTGTTGTGCGGCAGATCATGGAGCCGCGGCGCTCGGTTGTAGTCTTCGACCGGAACAATTCTCTTGCGGAGTGTATCGCGATAGCGCAGCGCACGAAGCACACCCGTTATCCGGTGTGCGAAAAGAGCCTGGACGACGCGATCGGGCTGGCACACATCAAGGATCTCCTCGGAGTTGCGCCGGACGAGGAATTCAAGCTGGAATCGATCGTACGGCCCCTGAGAACCGTCCCGGAGACGATGCTCATCAGCCGCCTGCTGCGCCAGATGCAGAGTACACATCAGCACATGGTGACTGTGATCGACGAGTACGGTACGGCGGTCGGCATTGTGACGCTCGAGAACGTGCTGGAGCAGATCGTCGGCGCCGTGCAGGACGAGTTCGATACCGAGATGCCGGAGATCGTTCCCGAGGGTGAAGGCCAGTTTGTCGTCCAAGGCCAGTTGCCGATTGAGCGGATCAATCGCGAATTGAAACTCGACCTTGATGATTCAGAGGTGGATACGGTTTCGGGCCTCCTGGTCAGCCGCTTGGGGCGGCTTTTGCGCGTAGGTGATGTGGTGCAGTTGAAAGGGGCGGAGGCGGAAGTGATGGAAGTGCAAGCGGGACGAGCCACGCACATTCGCTTGACGCCTTACAAAGAGCCGGACGAGGGTGACGAACAGTCGTTGGATCAGGACGGGGAACTGTCGTAGTAGCGCCGTTCTCGTTCGAGGTTACGGACGCCGTGAGTCTCAGTACGGGGGAGGTGTGGCGAAGGCTTCCAGCGCGGCATCTTCCAGCCCGTCGAGGTTATTGCTGAAGAAGTGATCCACCGCCTCGATCCAAGTGATTCGCTTGGGTTCGGCGGCAGATGCGAAAACAGTTTCCATCGCGTCACGCGGACCATGTTCGTCGTTTGTGGCGTGGAGAAAATGTTTCGCGCAGATGCAGCGGCCGAGGTAGGACCAGTCGCCATGCGCGACCGGCGTACCCACCGGGACGACCCGTTCGATGCGCGAGTCCGTGCAGGCCACCTTCAGGCCGACGCGGGCGCCGAACGAGAAACCGGCGATGTCCAGCGGCAGCCCGGGATAGCGATTGACCATGTGGTCGAGCGCGGCGCGGAGATCGTCTTGCTCGCCTTCGCCCTCGTCGAATGAGCCGGAGCTTTGTCCGACGCCGCGAAAGTTAAAGCGCAGAACGGCCGCCCCGTTGCGTCGAGCGGCCCGAGCTAACCGAAAAGTGACTTTGTTGTGCAGCGTTCCCCCGTGGAGGGGGTGGGGGTGGCAAACGACAAGGGCTCGCTCGATCCGGACGTTATCGTCGGGGCCCTCGTGGAGAGCTTCGAGGCGCCCGGCCGGTCCCTGCAGGAAGGTCGATTCGAGTAATCGCGCCATATTCGATGCGCCCTCGGCCGTCAGGCGCCGCGGTAGTTGGTGAACTGCATGTCGATGCCGAGATCCTCTTCCTTGAGCATCGCAATGACCTCCTGCAGGTCGTCGCGGTTCTTGCCCGAGACCCGAACCTGGTCCCCTTGGATGGAGGACTGAACTTTCAATTTGCGGTTCTTGATGAGTTTGACGATCTCTCGGGCTTTCTCAATCGGGATGCCCTGTTGCAGCGCGATCTCCTGCATGACTGTCGATCCAGCGGCTTCCCGAATGGGTCCGTAAGAGAGCCCCTTGAGGGGAACCCCGCGTTTGACAAGTTTCTGATCGAGAACAATGACGACCTGTTTCAGGCTGAAGTCGTTGTTGCTACGGACAACGATCTTGCTTCCATCGGAGTCGAGCTCAATTGTGCTTTTGGTGCTCTTGAGGTCGTAGCGATTGACAACTTCCTTGACGGCTTGGTTGATCGCGTTGTTCACCTCTTGCAAGTCGATACGGGAGACGATGTCAAAACTGTTGGCGGCCATCTTGGGTTGTCGTGTGAAGCGGCTATCCTTTTTGAAGTTTTTGCACAACACGCTCCGTGATGCGGTCGGCGAGGGCCGGCACGGCCGTTTCTAGTACCTGGGTCGCGACGGTGCAAATTTCGTCGCGAAGGCGCCGCTCGCTGTCGGGTCCGGCGAGCGCCTCCGCTACCGCTTGGGCGAAAGGGTCGGCGGGCTGCGGCGGTTCCGGGATGGTGGCGGGAGGCTTCATTTCGTACTTGGGCAGCACAGGCTGCTGAGAACTTCCGGGTCGCTCGCGGACCTGCGTTCCGTTCAACTCCAGTAAGGAAGCGACCGTGTCGATAAGGGCTCGGGCGTCCAATGGTTTGTGAAGGACGCCGTCGGCGCCAACGTCGTCGGCCCGGCGCTGGTCGAATTGTTCCAGCGGCGGTTGAAGCAGGACGAACTTCACGTTGTGCAAGCCGGCGTGGGAGCGCAAGAATCCACAGAGTTCGAGTCCGCCGGCGCCCGGCATGTTGGTGTCCGCGAGGACGAGATCCGGCTGATTCTCACGGAGATACGCTAGGGCCTGCCGGCCGTCGTCAACGGTAACGACTTCATGGCCCTCCGCGCCGAGGATCTCGGTCCCCATGCGGCGTGCGTGGGGGTTGTCGTCGGCTAGGAGGATGGTGCTCACGGTAGCAGCGGTGGAGAGTTCATGATAGCTCGCCTCGGCTGAAGCCCGCCGCTGGCCGGGACGTCTGCCGGATACCGCTACGCGACGAGGGTCTGTGGATGAAAGAACCTGGATCGCGGAGACTCGCGACCGGAGCCTTGCGCGAGGTCAGGTTTCGGGTTAGTTGTTCGGTTGTTCCGGCTTTGGCTGTTCTTGCTGCTGCTGAACGCCGCGGCGGGCATCGGGTTCGGTGTCGAGCTTGCTTTCACCAGAAATGGTTTCGACGGTCACGCCGGCGGTTCCCGCGGCGCCGACCCGGGTTTCGCCAACTCCGACGGGTGTCGTAGGGGTGAGAACCGTCATGACGGGGTCGCCCATCTTCGCCGCATTAGCAAGGTCGGGACCTGTGCTGAATACGCTGAGGGCCCTTCTGAAGAGGCTCTCTTTCGTGCGATGGTCGAGATTGTATTTCATCAATTCGTAACGCGCCGGGTCAGGCTCGGGTACGGGGCGGTTCATCGCGACGAGTTCTTGCCTAGCGTTCTCGAGGTACTCGCTGAGGGGATAGTCGCGAACGAGTCTGGCTAGCGCGTCCGCCCGCTGCTCCGCGTACTCGTCGCCCATCTTGGCGTAAATGTCGGCCAACATCCACAACGCCTCGTCGCTTCTGCTAAAGAGCGGATAGTGGTCCGTTACGGCCTGAAGCCGATTCGACCCGGCTCGATAGCTACCCTTAAACGAATAGAAAGCGCCGACCCGGTATTCACCATCGGCCAAAACCTCTTGCACCTCGCGAAGCATCTGCCGGGTTGCATCCCCGTGACGGCTATTGGGGTACTGCATCAGCATCTGGCGGCATTCCTGATCGGCCTTGCGGACATGAGTCTGTTCGCGGTCGGCGCTGTGCATCTGGTCGTAGTGGATCTTACAGATCTTCATCTGCGATTCGGCTGATTCTTCCATCGTCGGGAAGAAGGTCATGAAGTCCTTATACTCAGCTTCGGCCTGCGCCAACGCGTGGGATGTCCCCTCGCGATACCAGCTATCCGCGATTGCCAACTTTGCCTTCGCGATATATTCGCTATCGGGGTAGGTGTTCATCAACGTATTGAGCGTGAGACGGGTGAGTTCGTAGCGGCGCTTCTCAAGGTCGTTGATCGCCTTATCGAACAGGATCTTATCCGGTTGCTGCGAGTTGGTCGCGATCGGGTTTTCGTAAGCCTTGCGGCCGCACCCGGCCGACAACAGCAGCACCATAGACGCAATGACGGTTACGAGGATGTGTTTGCTCATACGGTTTCTGTTTTCGCCTGCCCCTTATTCTCTAAGCTCGGAGAAGCTGTCCCTCCGCCGCCTTCCGCCGCAACGTTTCCACGGCGGCGGCCGGGTCGCCTGTACCGAAGATACTTGATCCCGCCACGATAATATCGCATCCGGCACTCACAATCTCCCCGACATTGTTATCTGAAACACCACCGTCGACCTGGATCCGGTAAGCAAGCCGCCGATCGCGGCGGATGCTATCGAGTTCGCGGATCTTGTCGAGGGTGTAGGGGATGAACTTCTGTCCCCCGAACCCTGGGTTGACGCTCATCAGCAGAATGAAGTCCACCGAAGCGAGAATCGTTTCTAGGGTATGGACCGGCGTGGCTGGATTGAGTACGACTCCGGCCGCTACGCCGTGCTCACGAGTCAACTGCAGCGTGCGATCCAGATGCGGACAGGCTTCCTGGTGAACGGAAATCATGCCGGCGCCGGCGGCCGCGAACTCCGGGATGTAGAGGTCCGGGTTCTCGATCATCAGGTGACAATCGAGCACGAGACGAGTTGCCCTACTCAACGAGCGGACGACTGGGGGACCGATGGTGATATTGGGTACGAAATGGCCGTCCATGACGTCCACGTGAATCATCGAAACACCGGCCTGCTCGACGGCTTCAACATCTCGAGATAGATGCGCGAAGTCGGCGGCTAGGATCGAGGGAGCGATTTCGACCATGGTGCGTCAGGCGGGATCACGGAACGGGATGGGCGAAGGACTGAAACCGCAGTTTATCACGCGGTTGTATGGTTCTCAGGGGCGAGACCACTCGACGGACGAGGATAGCGAAATTCACGGTTCCGCAAGGCGAAGCCTAGCGCTGCGTCAGTTTGGAGAGTAGTGACTCGGAGGCCTCGCGCCACTGCGTGGCCCAAGGCCTCCGATCGAATGTTCCGCCGGGAATGGCCGTTGTTCGACCGCGCGCCGGTTCGGGCGGTTAACCGCCGGTCTGGGTGACGTTGACTGCCTGGAGACCCTTAGGTCCCTGCTCAACGTCGAACTCAACGGTGGCGCCTTCGCCCAGGGTTCGGTACCCGTCACCTTGGATCGCCGAAAAATGCACAAAAACATCTTCTCCACTTGCTCGCTGGATAAAGCCGAAGCCCTTGGATTCGTTGAACCACTTCACAGTGCCTTGCTCTGCCATAACAAAAATTCTCCTAATAGTGAAAAACTCGCTGTTGATCCATCGGTCTGAGTGTTCCTAGAATCTGCAGGCGCGGATCAACGGGAGGGTGAACCTTGTTGCTTTCCGTTCTGCGAACAAAAGGTAGGGAGTTCAGAAATCAATACAACAGTTGGTTTATTATCGCACGGGAGCGTCGTTCCTGGGGAGATGGGGCCGGCACGATCTTCGGGGGGCGCCCGGCAACAATTGATGAAGGCGCGGACCTGGACCGCTAAGACTCGCGACCCGGCAAGGCGGGAGCCTCTTGCGGCGGGTTTCGAGTTAGATCCGCAGGGCGGCTGCCTGGGGCTTGGCCTCACCGTTTTGGGGGAGTCCCATTCCAACGTACTCAAACCCGGCGCCCCTGACGGCTTCGGGATCAAGATGATTTCGCCCGTCGAGAATCAGAGGCCGAACCATGCGCTCATGCAACTCGCTCAGGTCTACATCCCGGAACTCGGGCCAGCCCGTCAGCAGCAGAAGGGCGTCAGCGCCCTCGGCGGCGTCGAGGGCTGATTCACCGTAGGTGACCTGTTGATGGGTGTGCCGAGCCTCCTCCATCGCTTGAGGATCGTAGGCTCGCACCACGGCGCCTTCGGCGAGGAGCCGTTCGATTGTCGCGAGGGACGGGGAGAATCGCAAGTCATCTGTATTCGGTTTGAACGCTAACCCCCAAACCGCGATTGTCTTGCCCTTGATCACCCAAACTTCATGACGGATCTTGTCGAGGAACCTGTCGATCTGGTTGGTGTTCACACGCTCGACTTCACGCAGCAGGCCGAAGTCCTGCCCGCTCTTCTCCGCGATGCGGATGAATGCCTCGAGATCCTTGGGAAAGCAGAAACCGCCGAATCCGATTCCGGCGTTGAGGAACTCGGGGCCGATGCGGTGATCGTGTCCCACTACTGTCCGGCTGATAAGCGGTGGGCGGCCTGCAACTGGTTGTAGAAAAGTGGGTTAGGTGTTGTTTTTTCTTGCCGCGATTTGAGCGGCGGTGCGCCGTTTGAGCGTCATCCGTCCTGAGCCGACAATGGCTCATGAATCTGGGCCGCACCGTATTCGCGCAGTTGATCAGCTTTCTTCCGGATCGCGAGTTCCGGCGCTGTGTGGCCCGCTACGATGGCGAGCGGGGCTCGCGCAGCTTCTCCTGCTGGGATCAGTTCCTCTCGATGTCCTTCGCCCAGTTGACCTACCGCGAAAGCCTCCGCGATATCGAAGCGTGCCTGCGTTCGCTTGGCGGCAAGCTCTACCACATGGGATTCCGCGGCAACGTCGCGCGCTCGACACTGGCCGACGCTAACGAGTCGCGCGACTGGCGGATCTATGCCGATTTCGCTCAGGCCTTGATTCGCATCGCGCGGCCCTTGTATGCCCGCGATCCGATCGGCGTGGATCTCAATCAAAGTCTCTACGCTCTGGACTCGACCACCATCGACCTGTGCCTCTCGCTGTTCCCGTGGGCCAAGTTCCGCCGGCGCAAGGCCGCCGTGAAGATGCACACGCTGTTGGACCTGCACGGTAACATCCCCACGTTTATCCGCATTACCGACGGCAAAACGCACGACGTCAACATCCTCGACGAGTTCCTACCCGAGCCCGGCGCCTTCTACGTTATGGATCGGGCCTACGTGGATTTCGAACGCCTCTTCGTGTTCACCCTCTGCTCGTCGTTCTTCGTCGTGCGAACCAAGAAGAACATCTTGCTCCAACGGCGCTACTCGCATCCCGTCGACAAATCTACGGGCGTGCGCTCGGATCAGACCGTCATACTGACTGCCATCGAATCGGCCAAAGTCTATCCGGACCCGTTGAGGCGCGTCAGCTACGTCGACGCCGCGACGAACAAGCGGCTGAAGTTCCTGACCAACAACTTCGCGCTCCCGGCACTGACCATCGCCGAGATCTACCGTTCGCGCTGGCAGGTGGAGCTGTTCTTCAAGTGGGTCAAGCAGCACTTGCGGATCAAGAAGTTCTACGGCGCCAGCGAGAACGCCGTGAAGACCCAGATTTGGATCGCCGTCTCGGTGTACGTGCTGGTGGCGATCGTGCGGAAGAGGTTGGGCCTGGAGGCGAGTCTCTACCAAATCCTACAGATTCTCAGCGTTACCCTATTTGAGAAAACGCCCATTTTACAGGCCTTGCAGCCATCAGACTCCCATGAAAACTTACTCGATCACCCCAACCAGCTGATTCTATTCGACTTCTAACCGGACAGTAGTGATCGTGTCCCATTCCCTCGGCCACTCGCCGCACGTCGGCGCCCACCGCGTCGCACAGGTTGGAGATTGCATTGATGTAGGAGATCTTCATGGCCAGGAACGAGTTCGAGGCATGCTTGATCAACTCGGCGCTATTGCGATTTGTCACGAGCATGACGGCGTTGTTGCCATTCCGCGGGCAACGATGGTCAAGCCGCCACTCGAAATCCTGATTGACGATCGGCGCGTACGCTTCCCGCAAAAGGGCCTCGGCACGTTCGCTTTCGACGCCAATCACGATGCGATCGGGATAGAGGAAGTCAATGACCGCGGAGCCCTCGGCAAGGAATTCGGGGTTGGATGCGACATCGAACTCTACATTGCCTTTCTCGCGACTGTAGATCTGCATCGTCTTCTTGATGCGTTCTCCGGTGAGCACCGGCACGGTGCTCTTTTCGACGACGAGCTTGTAGGAAACCGAGAGGCGCGCGATTTGTCTCGCCACGCGTTCCACGCTTGAGAGGTCCGCCTCGCCTCCTGGAAGAGGCGGCGTACCCAGACAGAAGAAGATCAACCCGCTGTGTGCGACCCCGGCGGCGAGGTCCGTGACGAAACGAATGCGCCCGGACTCGACGGCGCGGCTGAGGAGGGCTTCGAGTTCCGGCTCGTAGAAGGGCAGGCGATGCTCTTCGAGGGTCGCGATCTTGCGTGGGTCGTTGTCGACACAGATGACGTCGTGGCCGATCTCCGCGAAACAGAGGCCGACTACCAAGCCGACATGGCCGGTGCCGATGACTGTAATATCCAAACCAGTACTCCTTACCCGCGGGGACACAAGGCGTCCGGGTGCGCGCAAGCGGTTTGGTGCTAGTAGGGAAGGGGGAACAGACGGAATGCGGGAGGCCCCACCTACATCAATTGGAGAGCGCCGGAGATCTTATTGCTCACCCACATCAGGGCGGCCACGATGATAAAAACGATCACGCCCATCCCAATCAGTTTCTTTTGTGTGAACCGCTTACGCATGTTGTATGTGTACCAGTGTAGTGGTGAAGCACTCGTTGCCGGACAGCTCGTGTCGCACTTAGTGAGGCAGGGGAAGAAACCCTATATCTACTTGCCGGAACCGTCTGGTTTGACCACCGGGTAACCGTGTTCCTTCCATGCGGTGATGCCGCCGAATTCGACTCCGGAATGGCCCTGCCCGGCGAGCAGTTCAGCGCCCCGCGACGCCCTGCCGCCGCGCATGCAGTAGACGACGACTTTGCGGTCTTTGGGGATTTCAGAAACGCGTGCTTCCAACTCGTCGATCGGGATGTTGATGTAACCCTTGATGGCGCCATGCTCGTCGAGTTCTTCAGGCCGGCGAACATCAAGCAGGTACACATCCTCGCCCGAATCAAGTCGCGCCTTCAGATCAGCAGGATCGAAAGCCTTCGCCGCCACGACCTCCGCGGGCGCAAGCTGTTCGGTTTCGGCGGGCGGCGCTTCGGACGGAGCTGATGAGCACGCGGGGAACAAGATCACGCAACTGATGAAGAGCAGGAAACAGGTTCGATGGGTCACGGGGGACTCCTTAAGGACGATTATAGCGAGGTCAGTGCCATCACCCGCCGGTGCCGCTGCTCATGCCTGGACTTCACCTGCGCAATCGTAACGGCTTGGCCTCCCAAATAGACCCGCTCGCCCGCGACACGAACGCGTATCTCTCCTCCCCTGGCCGACGTAGCATCCACTCTCTGTCGCGCTCGCTGGGTAGAAGGCACACGGCCGCCGGATTTCCCGCGAACGGTCTCGCCGCAAAGGCGTCAACGTGATTGAGACGAACATTCATCGGGGAATCGACCGCCAAACCCCATCGCGCTACCGCCGGCGGGAATCAGAGCGTCGAATTCCAGGCTGGTAGTTTCACCCGGAAGTGAGGCGCCAAAGCCACCAAATTGTGCTCGATTTCGGCCACGGCTTCCTTGGACCAGGCGTAATCGCCTCGGCGCGACTTGGTCGTCTTGAAGATGCCCCGGCGCTTGAATACATAACTACGGACACCGGGGATGTGGGCGTCCAGGTTAATCAACAGCATCAGTTTCGCGAACAGGTCGCGGATCTCGTCTTGTTTGCCCTGCTGGTGGAGTTCCCAAAGTTGGGCGTAGATATCCGAATACATCGCGCCCGGCATGGTGCCGTCGAGTCCGTAGCGCATCTCGTACGGCCAGCCGCGGCCGGCGGACCCGCTGAAGACGCTCTTGATCGGGCTGGGACGATGTTTCGACATCTCGATCAGCCGCTGCAGAACCGGTTTAAACTCTTCTTTAACGTACCCGAAGTTCGGATACTGAGTCGCCATTTCGATGATAAACTTGGCGGTTGGCTCGATGCCGTCCGCGCCGCCCGTGGTCTGAATGAATACGGGCCGTTTCGCGAGTTTGCAGAGAGCGCTGTAGTAGGCGCGATAGTCATCCAATGACTTCGCTTCCTTGGGAGGCATGGCGATTAGCGCGTCGGGCTGGAGCTTCTCCGCGTGACGGGCCACCTCGATCATCTCGTCGATGTTCGGCGCCTGAACGCCGAGTACAAGCGCCGGCTTCTTGCCTTTCGCCGCTCGGGCAAGCGTCTCCATACCTTGAAATCGCTCTTCCTTTTTTAGGTACGGATACTCGCTGGCGAACTGCGGCCATACCATACCCTGAACGCCGCAGCGGTGAAGGAAATCAACTTCACCGGCCAGGTCTTCGTAGTCGAGCTCTTTGGCGTCCGTATAGGGAGTCGCCATGATGATGAAGGCGCCTCGCATGGGTTTTCCGGGAGCGGCGCAAAGGCGTAGGCTGGAACTCGCCGCGGTTGCGGCTCCCAGCAGGGTGAAGATGTCGCGGCGGGTGTATGTCGGGTTCATCGAGATACGTCCTCCAGGGGAAGTGGGCGGGTCGCGTTGGCATTATATCCGACCTCGCATCCACGTCGGGACCGATGTTCACACGGGTCAAGCCCTTGAGTATCGGGGCCCCGTGTGCTGCGTCTAGCGCTGGCTATACTGGAGTTTCTTTCCCGAGACCAGCGGAGAACCCGGAATGGAGCAGCAAGCTCACGAAGAAGACGTAACGATGGGGCTGGTCGTCGAGACCAAGAACGAAGCCGGGGTTCTCCACCAGCTCACCGGTGTGATCGCGCGCGCCGGTGGAAACATTACTTGGGTTGCGATCCTCGACAGCCAAAAGCCGATTGAGACGGTGTTCTTCGAAATCGGCAACGTCGAATCACTCGACACGATCATCGAGCAGTTGAGCGAACTTCCCGCAGTCGTCGGCGTAGCGGAAGAGCGTACGCTGAAACGCGTTTTTGGCAAGCGTTTGATCATCATCGGCGGCGGAGCCCAGGTGGGTCAGGTTGCTGTTGGGGCGGTGTCGGAGGCCGACCGGCATAATCTCCGCGGCGAGCGAATCTCGGTGGACACGATCCCTTTGGTGGGAGAAAAACAGATAGCCGAGGCTGTCAAGGCCGTGGCCCGCTTGCCTCGGGCTCGCGCACTCGTACTGGCGGGCGCGATCATGGGCGGCGAAATCGAAAAAGCCGTGACGGAAGTACGCGAGAAGGGTCTCGTCGTCATCTGCCTCAATATGGCGGGAAGCGTTCCCGATGCCGCCGATCTCGTCGTCAGCGACCCGATCCAGGCTGGTGTGATGGCGGTCATGGCGATCGCCGATACTGCTGCTTTCGATGTCCAGCGTTTGACCAAAAAAATCTTCTAGGTTCGCGCGCTCGACAGGCACGGCGCGTAGGAACCTTTCGTACTAAGGTTTTGGGTCTGTTTTCGCCGAAGCCTAGAGTTTCCTAGGGAGATTGCGCCCGCCTATGTCCGATGTTTGCCCAGTATTAGTGCATCAATCCTCCCTAGGATAATGGTCCCACGTCGTCCTTGATTGAGGGAGAAACCATGGAAGCAACAGCCGTTCAGCGGGTGGGTGGGGCGGTCGAGGCAGCCGACCAGTTTGTACCGGTCGCGCCCAACTCGCTCGAAGAAGCGGGCCTCTCAGATACCCATATCGAGCAGTTGGTTCTCAAGAACCTGTATTTTCGCGGAGAGGTCGTCGGGCGAGACCTGGCCAAGGCACTTGGCCTGAGGTTCAGCGTCATTGAGCCCATCATCGATTTCCTGCGGCGGGGGCGGTTCGTTGACGCCAAGCGCTCCTCGGGTTTCGGCAGCGTGTCGTCCGCCTGGGTACTCTCCGAGGAAGGCAGAATCAGGGCCAAGGAGTACCTGGAATCGAACCAACTTCTGGGTCCGGCGCCCGTGCCGCTGGACCAATACGTCGATGCCGTTCGCAGGCAGCGTATTAAGACCGGCTGGGCGACGCAGGAGCGTCTCCGGGATGCGCTCAAGGACATCGTCATCTCTGACGACTACCTGGATAAAGTCGGGCCTGCCATGAATTCGTTCCGGTCCATGCTGATTTACGGGAAACCGGGGAACGGGAAGACCTACCTCGCTCAGCAGTTGGTTCACCTCGAAGCGGAGGCGATCTACATCCCGTACGTTGTGGAGGCTGAAGGGCAGTTCATCAAGGTGTTCGACTCGCTCTATCACACGAAAGTCGAGACCGAAGTATCCGCGCTGCAACTCACGGAAGAGCCCGCATTCGATCAGCGCTGGGCCAAATGCAAGCGGCCCTTCATGACCACGGGCGGCGAGCTCACGCTCGACATGCTCGATTTGATGTACATTCCGAGCGCCAAGATCTACGATGCGCCTTACCAGTTGAAGGCCAACAACGGCATCTACCTCATCGACGATTTCGGCCGGCAGCAGATCACGCCCGCCGAACTGCTCAACCGCTGGATCTACCCGCTGGACGGTGCCGTCGATTACCTTCGTTTCAGGACCGGCACCAAGGTCCAAGTACCGTTCGAATGTTTCTTGATCTTCTCATCGAACCTGAATCCCAACGAGCTGGGAGACGAGGCCTTCCTACGGCGGCTTGAATACAAGCTGTTCATGCGAAATCCGCCATCCGACGAGTTCATTCAGATTTTCCGCAATTACTGCCGAGAGATCAACCTCGAGTGCGACGACGAACTGATCGACTACCTCGTCCAGAAACACTACGCCGAAACCGGACGAAAATTCCGCCGTTGCCATCCGCGCGACGTACTACGCATCGCCCTCGATTTGATGAACTTCAAGAATCAGCCTCACACTCTTAGCCGGGAGTTAATTGACGAAGCCTACGACCTGAAGTTCGTTGCAGAGCACTACGAAGACGAGTAGTTTTAGGGATTGAGCACTCGGTAGGTACGGAGCGGCCCGTCCACGAAGGCTTCTTCGAGCCCCCAGGCGCTTGGATCGGCGGCAATGGCCGGCGCCATCATGTTGTGGATTTCGCCTTCGGCGTTCACGACCAGGTACGTGATTCCAGCCCGATGCAGTTCGGCTCCGGCCCAGGCAAGGCCTTCGGCCAATCGAGTCGGCCGAAACTCGAATGAGGATTCGATATTCAGGGGTTTCCAGTGGCCGTCGGTTGCCCGGCCGACTAAGGCAAACTCTGAAAAGTGCTGTCCTCGCGGGTGGATGATGACGGCTCTCGAAAGCTGGATGGGATTCGGAAACGCAACCTCGATGAACATGTTGGGCTGTAGAATCCGCCACGTATTCCAGGGTGTCCATGGGTTGCCGTCGAAGGCGCGGGCAGCAGTCCACGGGAAAGGCCAAGCCCGCAGATTCCAGTCGCTCCGCGGAATAACCTCTGCATCGGCCGCGAAGAGCCGGATCTCAGATAAGCTCCATTCGCGGGATTCGTGGGCAGCCGTTTGAGCGAACCTCAAGCCCGTAAATGTCGCGGGTGTCCAGCGCAGGGTCGTTTCCCTCGAAGGCCAATAGTCCGGTTCGATGCCGGCCACCAGCACTCGGGCAAGTTCCTCGTTGGCGGCACCTTGAAAGGAGATCAGTACTTGGCCGTCGAAGTACGCTTCCGGCAAAGGTTCCAGGCTAAGAATGCGAGTCGCGGAGTCGGAATGCGCCTTGAAGAACTCGGCCGTTCGGTACCACGGCACCTTGCGGCGCAGATACACGGCCTCCGGCTCGATACGCAACGCCGCGGCCCAGGGTGTATCTTCGAGCGCCCAATGCCACTCCGGATGCCATCTCGGCATCAGCGCCGGCCATGAAGCCAACCCGTGTAGTACCAGCAAAGCGCCTCCTGTCACAAAGGAAACTCGCCGTGGCAGACGGTAGAGGGTTAGCCCCATCGCTAGCGAGACAAACACCAGAGGAGCGATTAGGAATCGCGTCCCTGAGTTTGAGAACCAGGGGATGGCCGCCGCAGCCGCGGCGATTAGGAGGGGACGCAGGAGGGGATGTCGGTACGCGAAGAAGGCCAGCGGAGCGAGCAGGAAGATAGGTCCGACGATTCCATGGAAACGTTCTCCGCGAAGTGTGACTTCGAGCGGCGCCGCTACCAAGTTCCGCCGCCGTGTGGCAGAATCGTGCGAGTAGCCGCGCAAATACTGCCGGAAAGTGGTTTCCCAAGATGTAGTTATGTATTGGTTTGGGAAGTATTGATTGAAGAATGGCGCTACTGGATTTCCGGTGACCAATGAGTTTTTGGCGAGCCAGGGAATCACGAAGCATGATGCCACGACTCCGACCAGTATCGTCCGCCTCAGCACGAGCCGCGGGTCGCGCAACCGTCGCCACGTCGCCCAGGCTACGCAGAAAGCAAGTGCCGGCAGCACGAGGGCGCCCGTGTATTTGATCGAAAAGCAAAAGCCGGCCAGCACCGCGGCCACGACGAGCCAGGCCGGCCGACGCTCACGCCACCAGATCATCGTGGCGTAGAAGGTCATGAATCCGAAGAATGCCAGGCCGCAGTCGTTGTAGGCACTCGTTGCATCGGGGCCGACTACCGGAGCACATAGGTAGAGCCCGGCTCCGAAGGCGCCCGCCCGCGCCACTCGATAGCGGCGAGCAAAGGTAATGAGACCGGCGAGTGTTCCCATGAAAAGGGTGAAGTGAAAAAGCTTGGCCGCCGAGTGCCGTCCGAATGAGTAGGCGAAGAGATACAGCATCTCCGCGCCTTGTGAGAGGAATGCGTAAACATTCGTCGTGATTCCCGGGAATCCGTGGGCTCGGTAAGTGTGGCCGACGAGGCCCAAGTGATATCCGGTGGCGTCCGCTTGGATCTCCGGCGCCAGCGCATTGGGGATGTAGACGTAGGCATAGGCGATTGCGACGAGGCTGAACAAACCCCACCACACGCGCGCATCGGTTTCCGGGGGGGGCGCTGAGATGGTCGGCAGCCGACGCCCCCAGCGCCAGGCAACCGCGGCGCTGAGAAGGGCGAGGAGTACGAAGACGCCGTCGTATACAAGTCCGGCGGCTGCCAGCAAGAACACGGTCAAGCTGAGCAGTGCCGCACCCGTGGCGAAAGAAAACAGCCATGCCTCGGCTTTCGTGAGGACCCGCGTCCCGCGCAGCAGCCGCGCAAGCAGTACGCGCCCCAGTAGCGCTGCGACGGCCACCGTCAGTCCGGCGCCGAGCAGTACGCCAAGTACGGTTTCGATGGCGGCGAAGGGCATCAACTAGAATCTACTACCGGAATCCGGCACTCGTTAGCAGGTACTCGATCTTTGTGGCAGGGATGCGCCCGGAAGGTACGGCCATCTCAAGCGACACTTCCGTCTCACTATCGAACGCCAAGCTTCCCTTTGGTATTTTCTTTTGAATCTCTTGAGGCCCCGCCCCGGTGTACTCGGCTTCATGCACGGGCTTGCCTGCGATGGCCACGCGAAGGACGGCCCGTCCCGCGCGTGCCATCAGCGCGTCCGGCAGTACGAACGCCGCATGAAATCGCAGTTCGTCGAGCGGGATCGCGTGGAATCGCAACACTGCCCTGTGCCCGGCCCGGCGCGAGTCGCCTACGACCTGCTCACTCACACCCGAGATGATATTGCGACCGGCATCGGGGTGATTCATCGCGAGATAAGACTCGATAGGGGGCGGGAATGGGGAGACATAGCGCTCCTCGGCGGCCGGAGGATGAACAATCACGTCAGACCGACAACCCATGCCGGCACACAGCGCGAGTGCGCCGAGCATGGCTGCCAATGCGGTTCCGGACACTGACCCGATTATGCCGCACTGATGTCTTATGATGTCCCGCCTTCGCTCGAACCCCTAATTACGCTCGCGCTGCTTTCTCTCAAATCGATCGGCACGCTACAATGGCCCCGTCATGTCCAGCTATCAGTTACCTCCTCGCCGCGCCGTCGTCTTCGTTGTGGTGGCTGCGTTTTGGGCCTGCGGGCCTCGGGAATCCTACGATCTCGTCATCGAGAACGGCACTCTTATCGACGGAACCGGCTCTCCCGGCCGTGAAGCCGATGTAGCCATCACCGACGGCAAGATCGCCGCGATTGGCGACCTTGCGAGCGCGGGCGCCGAGCGGCGTATCGACGCGGCCGGACTCGTCGTTTCGCCGGGCTTCATCGACATGCACAACCACTCGGACACCACGCTGCTTGATGAGCCCAACTGCGAAAGCATGATCCGCCAGGGAGTAACGACGATGGTGCTGGGCGAGGGCGGCTCCCAAGGGCCGCGCCACCCCGGCGACAGGCCGTGGACAACGCTGGGCGGTTACTTCGATAACGTCGAACAGAAGGGCGTGGCCGCGAATATCGCTTCCTACGTCGGTCAGACGCAGGTGTGGACCCACGTCAAAGGGAGCGAGATGAAGCCCGCCACCGATGACGAGATCGAAAAGATGAAACAGGAGATCGCCCAAGCGATGGAGCAAGGGGCGATGGGCCTATCGACCTCGTTGCTGATGCCGCCGTCGAGCCTCGTCACGACCGAGCAGCTTGTTGAACTGGCGAAGCTCGCGGCTAAGTACGGAGGCATTTATTCCAGCCACATCCGCGATGAAGGTTATGGAGTATTCGACTCCGTCGCGGAAGCGATTCAGGTCGGTCGTGGTGCGGGGATTCGGGTCGACGTGATCCATCTCAAGATTGCTGACAAGGCATTATGGGGAAGGATGCCGGAGGTTGTCGCCATGATCGACAAAGCCCGCGACGAGGGACTCGATATTCGAGCCAACGTCTACCCCTATACCGCCGGACAGAACAATCTGCGCGCTATCATCCCGCCTTGGGCACACGACGGCGGTAACGAGAAAATGCTCGAACGGCTGCGCGATCCCAAACTACGCGCTCGCTTGCGAAAAGACGTTCTCAACGGCCTGCCCGGCTGGTACAACCACTACCTCGCTACCGGCGGAGGCTGGGAAGGCATGCTGCTCGTCTCGTTCTCGCAGGAGAAGAACAAGCCCTTCGTCGGCAAGCGTATGAGCGAGTTGATTGAAGCGCGCGGTGGTGATCCCGTCAACGTCCTTTTCGACGTACTGATTGAGGAGAACGGAAGTGTACGCACTGTCTATTTCCACCACTCCGAAGAGGACATGCAGTTGGCGCTAAAGCAGCCCTTTACGTCCGTGGGCTCCGACGGCTCGGCCATCAGCCCCGACGGCCCTCGCGGTGATATGCATCCGCATCCGCGATGGTACGGCACGTTTCCGCGAGTGCTCGGCCGTTATGTCCGCGAGATGAAAACCCTTGAGCTACCCGAGGCGATTCACAAGATGACCGTCATGAACGCTGAGAAGATTAGCCTTCCCGATCGCGGACTTATCAAGGAAGGGTACTGGGCGGATGTGACCGTATTTGATCCTGGTACCGTCGTCGACAAAGCCACTTTCGAGAAGCCGCAGCAGTATCCCGAGGGCATTCCTTACGTGATCGTCAATGGTGAAGTTGTTCTCGACAACTACGAGCACACGGGGAGCCGCTCGGGCAAGGTGTTACGAGGCCCTGGCTACAAACCGAAGACCGGTTCGGCGCCCGTAAGTGATTGACGCTTAGTACTCGCTTCGATTGTCTGTGCGAGCTTCGACCGGGGATACTCCTGTAGCTTCGAAAATGTTCTCGAAGGCAGCGACGGTGACCGAGGAGGGCTTGAAGTTGCCGAAGCGATAGCCCAGGGCGATAGTGAGGGGCGTCCAACCCTGTTTGTTTTGTTTGTTCCAGACGTTGATGTCGGCGCCTTGTTTGTGTAGGAACTCAACGAGGGCGGGAAGGTTCTTGTAGGCGGCGGCGTGTAAGACGGTCTCGCCGTTGTTGTCGACGGCGTTGATATCCGCTCCGAGGTCGAGGGCCACTTTCACGGCATCGAGGACCTCGCTTTCAGTGCCCGCGTCTTCACCGGGCGAACGGGTTCCAAGTCCGGCGGCCGCCATCAATGGCGTACTGTTGTCTTCGTTCGGCAGGTTGGGGTCGGCGCCTAGCTCGACGAGAGTGTGCATCGACTCGGCATCGGCGCTCTGCGCCGCGAGGAAGAAGGGCGTCGCGCCGAGCTTGTTGAGACGTGTGTTGCCGAGGTTGACTTTCTTGGTCATTCGGGCGTCGAGATTTGCGCCCTTGCCGGCGATCTTCTTCACGAGCTCGATGCTGGTCATATTGCCGGAACCCTCGGGTGCGGGATCGTTGTCGCCGACGCCCGGTTTGCGGACAGGTGCGATGGCGTGCAGGACGGTATAGCCGGTCAGATCGGCGTTAGGATCGGCCCCGGCGTCGAGCAACTCGGAAGCAAGTTGGAAATGGGCGTTTGTGACCGCCAGCAGCAGGGCGCTCGTACCTGGGCGGGGATCCTTCCGGGCCGGGCCCTCCGGCTGTATCGTTTCATTCGGGTCGGCGCCAGCCTCAAGCAGGGCCTTGACCACATTGATGCGGCCTTCGCGGACGGCGAAGAGCAACGGCGTGAAGCCGGACTTGAGAGGTGCGCGGAAATTGGCGCCTGCTTCGAGAAGTGCTTTCACGACAGATGTATGACCTTCAGCGGCGGCCCACATAAGGGCCGTCTGCCCTTTGTATGCTGACCGGGCGTTGACTTCGGCGTCGTGCTTGAGCAGCGCTTTGACGGCGGAGAGCTTGCCGGTGCGCGCGGCGGTCATGAGGACGGTCTCTCCACCGCGAAGGGCGGTGTTGGGATCGGCCCCCGCGGCGAGCAAGAGTTCAACCATCACACCGTTGCCGTTGGTGCAGGCGAGGGAAAGCGGCGTGACACCGTACCGGTTCGTCGCGGCAACGTCAGCGCCCTTTAGGACCAGGGCTGTGGCGGTTTCGAGATCGTCTTGGTGGGCGGCCCAGTGAAGAGCGGTCATGCCGTCTACTTGGGGCGCGCTGATGTCTACGCCTTGTTGAAGCAGGGCATGGACGGTGGCCGCGTCCTTTCGCTCGGCGGCATCCGCTAGCGCTGAGTTGGAAGCAGCCAGGACCGAGCCGGCGGACAGCACAAGGGCGATTCCGAGTTTGCTGAGATCGCTGACCATGGCTTCGCGGTCTCCCAGTGGCTAGACGGAAAGGAGTTCGTCCACTTTACCCTGACTGTCAGCGAAAGAGTCGAGATGGACGCCAACTTTGTCGAGCAAGGTGAGATGAAGGTTAGCGAGCGGAGTGGGCTCGGCGTAGCGGATATGACGTCCGCCTTTCATTTTGCCTGCTGCGCCGCCGGCGACGAGGATAGGCAAATTGACATGGTCGTGGACGTTCGGGTTCCCCATCCCGCTGCCGTAAAGCAGGGAGCACATGATCGAGCAGGGTGCCATCGCCCTCCGGCGTTGACTTCAGCTTTTCAAGAAAATAAGTGAACAGCGAGACGTGGTAGGCGTTGATCCTGGCGACCTTGGCAATCTTCTCGACGTCGCCGCCATGGTGAGTAAGAGGGTGATGCGGATCGGGGACACCGATTTCCGGATAGGTGCGGTTGCTGGTTTCGCGCGCGAGCTGAAACGTCGTGACTCGCGTGACATCCCCTTGCAGGGCGAGGACCTGCAGATCAAACATCATCTTGGCATGATCGGCGTAGGCAGCCGGTACACCGACTGGACGATCGAGATCGGGCAGAATGTTGTCCGCCGTTTCCGCTTCGGCCTTTTGGACGCGGCGCTCGACTTCGCGCTCCGTGTCGAGATAGTCGTTGACCTTCGTACGGTCGTTGGGCCCGAGTTGCCTTCGAAGCCGCGAGATATCGTCCCTGACCCAGTCGAGCAAGCTGGCGCGTTCGCGAAGCGCGGCGCGCCGGTCCTCGACGCTGCCGCCCTCTCCGAATAGCCGTTCGAAGACGACCCGTGGGTGTGCTTCCGAAGGCAACGGGCTGGTAGGCGATGACCACGACAGATTGTTCTGATAGACACAGGCGAAGCCGTTGTCGCACTGGCCGACCATCGAGACGAGATCCATTGAGAGTTCAAGAGAAGGGAGCAATCCCCATGCGGGTCTCCTGGCCGATGTGTTTGGCTGCGATCTGATCGACCGTTGTGCCAAGGAAGTAATCGCTACTCTCGGTCCACTTGGCTTTGGCGGCGCTGAGGAAAGCGGCGTTCGAGGTAGCGTGCGTCCCGGGATAGGCGTTCTTCAGCTCTAGGTTGGTAATCGCCGTCACGTAGTTGCGTACGGGCGCGAGAGAGCTGAGACTCGGTGAAAGTTTTGAAAGGTCGTTTTCGCTACGGGGGGTCCATTGGGTGATGTCGGAACCCATAGGCATGTACACGAAACCAAGCCGAGGAAGCGGGCGGGCCGGTGTTGCGGCCTGAGCGGTCATCGCGGGGACCATGGCGTCCAGAAGTGGAAGGGCAAGCGTGGCGCCGAAGCCTCGAAGCAATGTCCTTCGAGGGAGAGATGTTTTGGTCAGGATCACTGTTGACCTTCTCATCTGAAACGGCGTGCTGCTTGCGATTCCCATGATAAAGCGAAGAAAAGCGGAAATCCTCGCCTTTCGCTTGGCGAACGATCTTTGCGAACGGCGGGCGCGTCGTAGTGTTCGATGCCCCGGCCAAAGGCCGTAGGTGAGTAGTTTTTCCGTCAGCACGCCGACGAATACTTCCGGACGGCTCAGGAGGGCCCGCTGAAGGCCCTCCACGCCATGGAACCGGCTGCCGTCGGGGAGACCTCCCGAAGTGTCGATCGGTTCATCGGATTCGGCTGTTCGCCAACGGCCCACGGCGTCGTAGGTTTCGAGCGGGAAACCGGCAGGATCCATAAGTTGATGGCAACCGGCGCACGCGGGGTTGTCGCGATGGGCCGCGAGCCGCGCGCGGATGGGCAAACCGGCTGCGACCTTGTTGTCTTCGAGCGCGGGTACGTTGCCCGGTGGCGGCGGGGGCGGGATACCGAGCAGGTTGTCGAGTATCCACTTACCGCGAATCACGGGCGAGGTTCTCGTGGGATAGGACGTGACGGTGAGGATGCTGCCATGGCGAAGGATTCCGCCCCGTTTGCTGTCAGCGTCGAGTGAGATACGGCGGAATCGGCTGCCGTAAATGTTCGGGATGCCGTAGTGTTTCGCGAGGCGTTCGTTGACGAAAGTGTAGTCGGCGTCCAGTAGGTCAAGCACACTACGGCCTTCCCGAAGGATGCTCTCGAAGAAGAGCTCGGTCTCGCGGCGGAAGGCTTGCCGGAGGTTGTCGTCGAAGTCGGGAAAGCGCCGCATGTCGGGCGCGATCGATGCAAGGTTCCGCAGGTAGAGCCACTGGGAGCCGAAGTTGGTGACGAGGGATTCTGATCGCTTGTCGGCCAGCATGCGGCGAACCTGTTTTTCAAGTAACGCGGGGTCGCTCAAGTCACCTCGTATAGCGGCGTCCAACAGGTCGTCGTCGGGGATGCTGCTCCAGAGAAAAAATGAGAGGCGCGAGGCAAGTTGTAAGTCGCTGACACGGTAGACCGTCTCGGGTTCAACTTCAGCAGGGTTTTGCTCGACGCGAAAGAGGAATTCCGGACTGACAAGCAAGGCACGGAGAGCCATTTCGATTCCCGCTTCGAAGCCGCTATCGGCGCGGGCCTGCCTGTAGAACTCGATCGGTCGGGCAAGGTCGGCGTCTGCGACGGGCCGTCGGTAAGCGCGCCTCATGAGAGTTTCGATGATGCGTTGAGCGCAGGGCTCTTCCTCAGCGGCCTGCTGCGGACGGCAGACGAAGATGCGGTCCCGGCTGGGCGTGTCGCCGGGCCCCTCTGCGTTGTAAGGCCCCAGGATGGAAATCGAATAGCCGGCCGGCTGAATGCGCGGGTGGCGGTAGAAGTTGAAGTGCGCCTCGTAGGGTTGGCGCGCGGTTTCAAGCAGCGCCGCGGGTTTCTTTATGAATGCCGCCGCAATCTCGTGAGGACCGGCCTCGACCGCGACGCGAGCCTTGAGATGGTGGTCGGTGGTGCTGTGATCGTCACCGCGCGCGGGCGGCTCGACCGTGAAGAGCCGGACACGTTCTTTGTCTACGAGAAGCTCGATTGCGTGGTGCTCGTTGCGGTCGCGCGCCAGCCGGATAGAGATTTCGTATTCAGCGTCGAGAGGAAAGGTATAGGGCACGACGACCCCGCCGCGCGTGCCGATTGGCAGGCCGTCGAAGTGATTCTCCTGGGTCAGGTCGGGTGGGAGGCGGATTGTATCGCCGCCGGGAGACCGGGCCGGGCGTCCCACGGCGAGCCGGCTGACTTTCTCGCCGCTGAAATATAGCGGTCCAGCAGGGTGGGTGAAAGTTCGCCGACGGTTACGTTGTCGAAGCCGTGACTCGATTCGTCGCTTGGCAGCAGCGCCGCGACGTCGATGTCGAGAGCAAGTAGGTCGCGGATCACATTTTTGTATTCGGTACGGTTGAGGCGGCGAAAGGTGTCCGTGCGGCCCGGGTTGGGATGGGATGTGGCAGCCGCGTCGAGCTTGCTTTCCAGTGAAGCGAGCACGGCTTCATAAGCGGGCTCGCCGGGGCGAGGAAGCCCGGCCGGCGGCATTTGGCGCGCCCGCAGGCGGCGGACGACTTTCTCCCAGACCTCGGGGTGTTGCGTGACCTCTTGCCGGCCGATGAGATCAAGTGTCAGGCCCGCGGTTTTGGCGCTCGTATTGTGGCAGCCGACACAGTACTGGTCGACGATGATTTGCTCGGGGGTTTGCTCGGGGGCTTGCCCGGGCGATGGCGGCGGAGCGGCGGCGGCGGCAAATGAGAGGGCGTTTGCAAGTAGGACCGGGGTCCAACGGTGCTTCCACGTGACGCGGCGGTTCATCGGAATTGATCCACCCACATGGTATCAAGGACCTGATCTGGACCGACTCGCTTGCTTTACCGCGACCCTCAAGGGTTGTGAAAAAATGGAGAACAAGCCGCGGCACGCCGTTCGGGAAGGCGGAGAACAAGGGAGTTTGGTGGGAGGCCCTTGGTACAGTCCCCATTTTTTCACAGACCCTCAGCCCCCCGGTCCGGCCATGGACCACAGACCGAAAGGGCAGCCGCAAATTGAAGGAAACCCGACCGGGGCGGGGAGACGTCCAACACTAGTCGGTCGCGGGTTCGGATGGTATAATTACAGGGCGAAAGCGCTATTCGTCCCCACCGTAAGTCGCTTGTCCGCTATAAGTTAACAATCCCAGGGGGAAGCAAAATGTCGACGAATCCATTCGATCCCGATAGCTCTTCGGGCCGCCCGGCGGGCGCACCGATCATGATCGGGCTACTTGTAGTGGTGGCCTGTCTTATCGGCTTCACTGTGTACCTGTACCTGGAACTCCAGGATTCACGTGCCCAACTCGAGCCTCACATCGCAATGCTTCAGGTGCATGAGGAAAAGCTCTCGCAGCTTGAAGGCTCTGTCAGTCGCACATCGCGGGAGATCAACAGCAGTGTTCAAAAAGTGGAAGGCCTTGTTGACTCGGCCGAAAAGCAGCTCGCCGCCAAGGCCAACGAAGTTGAGCAGCGCGTGCTCGGCCGCGCCGAAAAGATCTCGAAAGACCTCGAACAGACAAAGGCCCAGCAACAGGCGCGCTTCCAAGAAGTGGGCGGCACGCTCCAAGAGTTGAAGTCCACCACGCAGCAGACCGGCAGCCGGCTTGGCTCGCTGACAGGCAAGGTGGATACGGTTGAAGAAGAGGTTAACAAGACCCGCCAGGAACTCGATCAGACAATCGCCGATCTCAAGACGGTTCGGGGCGACCTTGGCGTGCAGAGCGGCTTGATCGCGACTAACGGAACGGAGTTGGCGGTGCTGCGTGAGCTGGGTGAGCGCAACTATTTCGAATTTGACATTCAAAAGGCGAAACAGCCGTCCCGCGTGGGCCCGGTCACAATCCGGCTCCGCAAGGCCGACCAGAAACGGAACAAGTACAACATTGATCTGTGGGCCGACGACAAGCGAGTCGAGAAAAAGAACAAGACCTTGCTGGAGCCTGTCCAGTTCTATGTCATTGGTTCCCGTCAACCCTACGAGCTGGTTGTGAACCAGATCGACAAAGACCGTATCGTTGGGTACTTGGCTACTCCGAAGGTCGAGCAGCCTCGGCGCGCGGCTGCTAGCGGCGGCGAATAATTTGTCTCCAGAACGAGGAACGAAGAGCCGGTTCCCACGGGGACCGGCTCTTTTCATTCCAGGGGCAGGGCGGAAGCGCGCAGCTTACGCTTCGACTTCCGCGCTTCCTCGATTTCGACCTCCACACGATCCCCCATCTGAGAGACACCGCTCACGAGCAGCTCGTAGTGGCCGCGCAGCACCGAGAAGACGAGCTTACTCAAGCCCGCCGGCTTGAGTTTTAACTTGCGGGCTCCGAAATCCGCTCCACCGGAATTGTCGGACAGCCGGCGGAACATCCCTCTTTCCGCTCCGATCACGTAGACGGGAAAGATCGACACTCCTTTCTCCCGCGCCAGCCGCAATACTTCCGCTTCCGTGACGCGACTGAAACCCTCGATCCCGGCTGACAAAACAACGATGATGCGCCGCCCCGCACTCGATGTGAACCCGCCGTCAATTGCCGCATACAGCGCATCCAGCACGCGAGGATTGTTGCCGTATTTGACTTGGTTGAGGGCCTGGAATAGGAGTTGTTTGCTGGACGTGAAGTCCTGGATCAGGTCGGCCGAATCGTGGTAGGAAACGATCGCCATCTGCTCCTTTTCGCCGAGGTCGTTGACGAAGGCGCCCGCGAGCGGCCCGACCATTTCGCCGACAAGACTTGTGTCGATCAGCAACATCACGTCGATCGACGTTTTCTTGAAAACGGCCTCTTCGACGCGTAGCGGCATCTTGCTGTCGACAACGCTGAAGTTCCGGGTTCGAAGATCCACAACGGGTTCCCCCGTCTTCTGATCCACAACGGTCGTGATGAGCTTGATTTGCTGCCCGAACGCGGTGGAGGCACAGAGCAAACAAACCGCGAAGGCCGTCTGTCGCCGGAGCACGGCTGTCAAGGTGTCACCATTCCCGGCCGCTTTTGAGAGAAATCGTTCGGCCCGTCTCGCGCTCTGTGATGACGATCCGGCCGTCCTTCGTTTCGAGGTTCGCCACGCCCTGATATCCCGCGGGAATCTCTGCGAGGAATACGGCGTAGCGCACCGTCGCTTTCTCACGTCCCTCGATCCAGCGGTACATCGGGACATCGTATAGCTTGCCCGCGGCCACGACCTCCTCCATGGGACCGCCAAACGGCGTGGTACCGAATTCCATGCCGCGGGCCACTACCTTGTTCTCCCAAGGCAGGCCGCCGTTGCCTTTGTTCTCCTGCCAGTCACCGAGCCACGGGAAATCCTTGGTATACCATATATATCCAACCAAAACATTAAAGTCTTTGTGGAACATTGTGAAGTAGTTCCGTTTGCGGCTCTGGTCCATCAGCATGGCGTAGTAGATGCCGGACTTCGGGCGGTCTTGCATCTCGCGCAGGCTAACGCGCTCGCCCTCGGGCGTCTGTCCCCAAGGCCACTCGACGGGGCCGGAATCGAGCATACGATTGGGGCGAACCTGTCCGCGCACCTCACCCTTGGTCGCCGAGGCATCGAGAACCGTTTTGCCGGGCTCGACAAACGGCGGACCGAATGTCGCGTGTTGCACCCAGTGCGCGGGCCGCCCGAAGGCGAGCAGGTTCTCGACCCACTCCTCGACATACATCACGGTCTCGTCGGCGGGAATGGTCAGTGTTCGGCCGACGTTGTATTGCGTCTTCGGCAGGTAGGCCGAGTAGACAAGCTGAACGAGATTGTCGGTGGCGAGCGCGGCGTCTTTCTTCCACTCAACGACGAGCGCCTCGCCGTGATTCCCGAGCCCGTTCTTGGCTTCGGACTCGGACGGCCCGCCAAATGTCGGGAAGTTCAGTAGGTGGCCCATGTAACCGGATTGCAGCCAGCGGTTTGTTCCTCCGCCATAGATCTTGTCGTGCTCGGCGCCGTTGTACTCCCAGGGCTCGATCGTGGGGAAGTGCGGGATGCGCATCGGGTTGATGGCCTTTTTCGGATCGTCGGACTTCAAGCGGATTTCCGCCCAATGCCCGGCGCCGCGTAGCGCGCTGACCCGCATGAGGTTGGTTTCGAGGACGTAGGCATGGCGGTTCTGAAACGTGTCTTCGCGAAACGAAGGTCCCCGTGTTTGGGCGAGTGAGAACGTGGCCGTGAGGGCCAACGTTACGGTCAGTGATACGAAGTCACGCTTGATCCGCATGCGAGGAATGATATCAGATCGGCCCCGATATACTGATGCAAAGTAGTGCGTTCCATCTCTTTCGAACACTGGCAATCGCTCGCCTCGCTCGCAGGCCTGCTGGTGTTCTGGTCCTGGGAGTCTCTGGCGCCTTTCTTCACGTTCGAGGGACGCGTTCGGCACGCGCTTCGTAATCTCGCGATTGCCGCTCTCAATATTCTGGCGGTGACCATGGTGTTCGCCGGCGTCACCGTTGCTGTGAGCGAATACGCCGCACAATCCAACATCGGCTTGGCGTACTGGGCTTCGCTGGGCAGAGTGCCTGGGTTTGTCTTGGCGCTGCTTGCGCTCGATTTTTGGACCTACTGGTGGCATCGCGCCAACCACTCCATCCCGTTGCTATGGCGCTTCCACCGCATGCACCACAGCGACCCCGCGATGGACGTCACCACGGCGACGCGATTTCATGCGGGGGAGCTGGCGCTCTCCTCCACGTTGCGGCTTGGGGTGATCCTGCTGGCGGGGGCGCCTCTCGCGGCCATCGTGCTGTACGACTTCGTGTTGCTGCTCTCGACCCAGTTTCATCACTCCAACATCACGCTACCGAACGGCATGGATCGCCTGCTCCGACTCGGCCTCGTCTCGCCGAACATGCACAAAATTCATCACTCCGACGAGCGGGCCGAAATGGATTCCAATTTCACAAGCATCCTGTCGGTTTGGGACCGCCTGTTCGGAACTTACTATGAGAAGGCTGACTGCGAGAGTATTCGGTTCGGCGTACCAGGCTTCATGGCTGGTCCCTTCCAGACGATCGGCGGCTTGCTGGGCACGCCGTTCGTCAACAACCCTCGCATTCGGACGCCGAAGCCTTGATGTGGGTCGTAGACTCGCTTGAGTGCTGTCCGGCGGCGCGGGTCCAGGCGCTGCGGTTGTGGCTACACCGTTCGCGTTGTCGAAGTAACAGCGTCGCGTAGCGTGTTCGCGGTAATGCAAGCTCTCTCCGCAATCGCTACCAACTTACCGAGCAGTTCCGCATCAGCGCCGTCGGCCGAAACGACCATCTCGATCGCGGTGAAGCGTGCTGGGTTCTCGCCCAGTGTGCCGATCACTTCCGTGTATACGTTCGAGATGTCTGCCTCGCGGGCGCGAACGGCCGCCAGCAGGTTGCTCATGAAGCATCCGCCCACGGCGGCCAGCAACAGCTCGCCGCCCATCGGCCCCTTGTCGTCGCCGCCCTTCGCTTCGGGCCGGTCGATTCGGATCTTGTGGCCGCGGATGGTGGCTTCGGTTGTGGAGGGTCCGATCTGTTGGAGTCGGATCTGGACGGTTGGCATTGTCTTACTCTCTCTGCAGTAGGCTTCTGAGTAGCGGCTAGAAGGCTAGCGGTAGTTCGTCGCTGGCACGGGTTCCCTCAGCGTAATCACCATCGCTCTCTTTCTTCTCCGGCTTCACCAGGAACCCGAAATCACAGCCGCGATCCGCTTGCAATACGTTTTCGACGTACAGACGTCCATAACCTCGGTCATAGTGAGGCGCGCGTGACTTGAAGAGGCGCAGGCGCCGATTCATCTCATGTTCGTCGATCAGCAGATCAATCGTGCGGTTCGCGACGTCGAGGCGAATCTCATCGCCGTTCTGAACGGCAGCCAACGGCCCGCCAATGGCGGCTTCGGGTGAGATGTGAAGGACCACCGTGCCATAGCTCGTCCCGCTCATACGCGCGTCGCTGATGCGGACCATGTCGGTGACGCCCTTCTTAAGCAGCTTCGCCGGGATCGGCAGATTTCCGTACTCCGGCATCCCCGGGCCTCCCACCGGGCCGCCATTCTTCAGGACCATGACGCACGTCTCATCGATATCGAGATCGGGATCGTCATAGCGGTTCAGAAAATCACCGTGATCTTCGAACACCACGGCGCGCCCGGTGTGTTGCATTAGCTTCGAATCCGCTGCGCTCGTCTTGATGACCGCGCCGTTCGGGGCGAGATTGCCGTAGAGAATCAGCGTCCCTCCCTCCTGTTGCAAGGGGTTATCCAGCGGACGAATCACATCCGCGTTGTGGCACTCGGCCGAAGCGATGTTTTCGCCCATCGTCTTGCCGGTGGCCGTGATAACGTCGCGATGCAGCAGCCTTTCGATCTGCTTCATCACAGCCGGCACTCCGCCCGCGTAGTACATGTCCTCCATCAAGTATTTTCCCGACGGACGGATGTTCGCGATCACCGGCGTCGTCTTGGAAATGTCGTCATATAGCGCTAGGGGAAAGTCGATATCTAGGCGCTGCGCCAAGGCCTTGAGATGGATGATCGCGTTCGTTGACCCGCCGATCGCCATGTTCACCCGTATCGCATTCTCAATCGACTCGCGGGTGATGATCTTGTCGGGCGTCAGATCCTCACGGACCATTTCCACCATCCGCGCGCCACTCCGTTCGGCCATCTCGTAGCGACGCGAATCCACGGCCGGAATACTCGCGCAACCGGTCAGAGTCATGCCCATGGCTTCGGCGAGGCTCGTCATCGTCGACGCCGTTCCCATTACCATGCAATGGCCGGCGCTGCGCGACATGCAACTCTCGAGTTCGCACCATTCTTCTTCGCTGATCCGACCCGCGCGCCGCTCGTCCCAGAAGTGCCAGACGTCGGTTCCGGAGCCGAGTGGCTTGTCGTGCCACATGCCCCGCAGCATCGGTCCGCCGGTCACCATGATTGACGGCAACCCGGCGCTGGCCGCGCCCATGAGTTGCGCCGGCGTCGTCTTATCGCAGCCGCACAAGAGAACGACGCCGTCCATCGGATTGGCGCGAATTGACTCCTCAACGTCCATTGCCATTAGGTTGCGGAACATCATTGTCGAGGGCCGCATGAACGGCTCGCCGAGCGAGATCGTCGGAAACTCCAGCGGGAAGCCGCCGGCGGCCCAGACCCCACGCTTCACCGCGTCCGCCACCTGCCGCAGGTGCGAGTTGCAGTTCGTCAACTCGCTCCACGAGTTGCAGATGCCGATCACGGGCTTGTTCTGAAAAACGGAATCCGAAAAGCCCTCAGCCTTCATCCACGAGCGGTGGATGAACCCGAGCTTATCCTTGCGGCCAAACCAATCTTGCGAGCGAAGCTTTTTGCTATCCATGAGGGACCATTATAGGCGTCGAGCCGCAACGGGACAGTTCCGGATACAGTTATCCTGTTTGACGGAATAGATGACTTTTCAGGGAAAGCACCTGCGGCGAGTGGGGACTTGGATGCGGGTGGGCATGGCCCGCCTGTTCGTCGTTGCGATCATTTTGGCTGCCCAAACCGCGGCGGCGTCCGAGTCATTCGATGTCATCGTCGTGGGGGGCACTCCCGCCGGTATCGCGTCCGCCGTCGCCGCCGCGCGCCAAGGACGCTCCGTTGCGCTCACCGAGTATCACGCCCATCTCGGAGGTATGTCGGCCGGCGGTCTCGGCAAGTCGGACGTCGAAACCCGCGCGGCGATCGGCGGTCTCTTCAAAGAGTTCATCAACGGGGTTCGTGATCACTATGTCGAAACCTACGGCCCCGATTCCGCGAACGTGGAGCTTTCGCGCGATGGCTACTACTTCGAACCGCACGTTGCCGAGAAGGTCTTCGACGATATGGTGACCGCCGAACCCGCCATCACCGTCTTGCGGAATCACCGCCTGGAAGAGGTGATCCGCGCCGGTCGCCGCGTCGTCGCGGTTCGCGTTCGCGATCGCAAAAGTGCTGGAGTCCGCGAGCTGCGCGCCAAGATCTTCATCGACGCTACCTACGAGGGCGATCTCGCGGCCTACGCGGGCGTTCGCTTCCGGCTCGGACGGGAAGGCCGTGACCAGTTCAACGAGCTCCACGCCGGCGTCATTTACCAGGATCACAACACGCGCCGCTTCCTGCCCGGTTCGACCGGCGAGGCCGACCACCGTCTGCCCGCCTACACCTTCCGCCTTTGTGTCACCGACAATCCCGCTAACGCTTTCAAACTCGAACAGCCGCCTCCGGATTACGACCGCAATCGCTATACCGGCTACTTCGACGACCTTACCTCCGGTCGCCTCGGCCCCCCGAAACAAATCAAAGAAGGCCGCAGCTACTACTCGCCGCACTTCAACACCATGGTGCGGGCGCTATCGTTCGCGCGGATTCCGGGCGGCAAGTTCGATGTCAACATGAATCCCCGTCCGCTTGCGTTCCCGTTCGCGGAACTGAATCGCGGCTACCCCGAAGCAGTCTGGGAGCGGCGCGAGCAGATCACCGAACACATTCGCAACGTAACGCTTGGCCTGCTCTACTTTCTTCAGAACGACACGGAGGTCCCCGCCGAACATCGCCGGATGGCGAATCAATACCATCTAGCCAAAGATGAGTTCACCGACAACGGCCATTTCCCGTTTCAGCTCTACGTTCGCGAAGCCCGCAGAATCATCGGCGAATACACCCTGAGCGAAAAGGACGTCACGATCGCGCCAGGCTCGCGGCGAACACCAATTCACGCCGACTCCATCGCGGCCGGCGAGTTCCCCATCGACAGCTTTCCGACTCGCCGGCGCGAGCCGGGCCACAACGTCGCTCTCGAAGGTTACATCCTGATGCTCGACGAGTTCACGAAGCCCTATCAGATTCCCTACCGCATCATGGTGCCGAAGCAGGTGGACGGACTCCTCGTGCCCGTCGCCGCATCCACCACCCATGTCGCTTTTTCAACGATTCGACTTGAACCGACCTGGATGGCGATGGGCCAGGCAGCCGGCACAGCGGCTCACCTCGCGATCGAAGCCGATGTTCAACCGCGAGCAGTCGCCGTGGACGGACTACAGCGGTTGCTGCTCGACGGCGGACAAGTGCTGACCTACTACCGCGACATCGACCCCACGCACCCCGCCTTCAGGGCCACGCAGTTCTTCGGGACTAAAGGTCTCTTCGACGATTACCTTCTCGACCCGGACAAACCCCTGACCCAACGCCAAGCCGCACGCTGGGTCAGACACGCACTCGGCGATTCACCTGTCGCCGACGAGGAGATCGCGTCCCATCCGGATTCGGAACTCACCTGGGATTTACTGCGATCGTTGCTTCGCACCGTCGCCGACGAATCAGGACGGCCACGCCCGGGCGATCTCATCTCAGCGAGCAGCCCCCCGCAACAGTCAGTTACGCGAGGCGGGTTCTGCCAGATCATCTATGCCTGGCTGCACACGTTCAACGCGACGAAGTAGATACTCCGACCCGAATCCGTCCCACATGTACGTCGGGCAAAGTAGTGACGAACACTCGTGTTTGTCCTTCCTTTCCCGGCACCCATATACGCCAACTGGCGGCACAACCGAGCTCGTTCTCGTCGCGCTCGATGCTATCGTGCGGTCATGACCGTCTCGACCGGATCCGAACCCGCTTGGCGGAAACTCGGCGAACCCGCCCCCGAATCCCTCACCGACGCCCGGCTGCAGCTTCATCACGCCGCGCAAATCGTCGCCTCCGTCGGTCTTACCTACGTCGAGCCCGCCAAAGACGACAGCCACACGAATCTAGAATGGGTGGAGGAGCTGGGCGCTCTTGTGACAAAACCTACGGCCGGGGACCCGCCGTTTCAGGCCGCGCTTCAGGTCGGTGGGTTGCGACTGCTACTGCTCGATGCCAAAGACGGCAAGACGATCTACAGCGAGTACGATCTTCATGGACAAGCGATCGAAGACGCCTACGGCTGGCTTGAATTGATAGTTGAAAGGTTCACGGGGACCCCACTTTCGACAGACTTCGTTCGATCTCCCAATCCCATTTCGGACCATCCGGTCGCGCAAGGGCAGCCTTTCTCATTCGCACCCAAGGAAGCCTTTCATGAGATCGCGCGCTGGTACGGGAACACGGATCGAGTACTTCGGCGGATCGAGGCCAAGACGCCGAAAGCGTCCCCGGTCCGCTGTTGGCCACATCATTTCGACATCGCAACCCTGATTGAGTTCGCGCCGGCGAAAGGTCACGATTCCGGCCGTTCGATCGGTCTCGGCATGACACCCGGTGATTCCAACTATGCCGAGCCGTACCTATACGTAACTCCTTGGCCGTATCCGAACGACCCACCGCTCCCCGACCTAGACGCTGAAGGTCAATGGCACACCGAGGGTTGGCTCGGCGCTGTGTTGACCGGGCCAAAACTCGTCGCCGCCGGCGAAGCCGGAGATCAGGCCGCTCGCACCGACAGTTTCCTGGCCTCGGCACTCAAAGCCTGCCGAGACCTCGTAGGAGTTCCTTCCTGAAGTCGAATCCCGAACACGAGGGTGTGTCGGGGCCTTGCAGACGGAACGGTCCGACTAAGCCGTAGCGGCTGGCGAGTCCGGCTTTGTTGGCCCATCGGCCTCAGGCTGCGAACGTACCGGTTCCGGCTTTCTAGCGGCGGGTGCGGCCTCAGCCTTCTTCGCCTCCGGCCTCACAATATCGATGCTCCCTCGGAACACCGCGCCCTCCTCAATCACAATACCGGCGGTGACGACATCTCCTTCGAGCGAGCCAGTCTTGCGCAATTCGATTCGTTCGGGAGCCTGCACATTGCCCTTTAGCCTGCCGGCAATCTGGATGGAACGGGCATGAACGTCTGCCTCAACGAGGGCATTCGGGCCGATCGTCAGACAGTTGTCCTTCAATTCGATCTTGCCACTGCAATCACCATCGATTTGAAGGTCCTCGTTTCCCGTGATTTCACCGCGAAACGTCAGGCGCTTTCCCAGTCGGGCTTCGGGTCCCTCTACGGGCCGTGCGCCGGTCACCGGTGAACGCCCGGCAGGGCGAGACATGTCGGATTCCGTGCTCCTTGGCGTTGGGTCGGGTGTGGACTGAGTTTGGGATGAAAAATCCGGGGTGGATTCGGAATTGGGTCGGCGTCCCCACATGGGTGTGATCCCTCCTAGTTGGAAACAATTCTAGATGCGAAACGTCCTCACAGAGGCGGGGATACTGGGACGTGCTTCTCTCTGTTGCACCCGATGGGCCAGTTCCCAATAGCAGGCCGGCACGAGATTGTGCCTGAGCCGCGGTCTTCGCTGACGTGTCGAAATTACAGGATGAGGTAAGTATTACCCATCGGTAGTGGGCGCCTAGCGCCCAGTGGGCGCTCCGACGATTTCCGCGGCGATTCCATCGATTCCTGAAGCCGCGCCAGCGCCGTCCGGTCGTATGATTCGGCCTCGGGAAGCTCGCCCGGCGCTTCCGCAACGGCATGCTGCGCCTGCTGCGGCTTGAACGCCAGCCACAAAAGCAAGAGCCCTGCGCCAAAAGCGATTCCTGCCGCTAGCGCGGGCGGAAGGACCTCGTCGATGCCACGCAGATATATGACCGTCGCCCCTACGATCGATAGGGTGCCGACAAGCATGCAAAGAGAGCGGATGGCGGAGTTCATTCTCAGCAGCGGACCTTTGTCCTAGGTTACCATTCGGGGATTCCCCGATACTCTCAGGTAATGGCCCGATGAGAATCCATCCGATGGCATTAGTTCTTGGATAGGGTCTATCATGGACGGGCCCCCGAACTCATGAGGAAAACAGCGGATGTTGTGATCGTTGGTGGCGGTGTCATGGGCACCGCCATCGCCTACGAATCGGTGCGTCGCGGGGCCGGTTCCGTCGTGCTGATCGAGAAATCGGGCCTGGCGGCAGGGTCTTCCGGCAAATCCGGGGCGAACATCCGCTGCCACTACTCCCAACCACTCACAACCTCAATGGCTCTTCACGGCCTACGTACATTCGAAGCTTTCCCCGAACAGGTCGGCGGCCCATCCGTTTTTACACGCGCCGGGATGATCATCACCGCTCCCGCCGCTATGCGCGCTTCGCTGGCGAGCACGATCGAACTTCAGAACCGGCTCGGGGTCCAGGTGAACTTCATCTCCAGTGATGAACTGAAAGAGATTGATGAAGGAGCGCAACTCGCCCCGGGCGAGATCGCCGCGTTCGAAAGCCAAGCCGGCTATTGTGACGCCGTGCAAGTCGTGACTTCCTACGCGGCCGCCGCGCGTACGAACGGAACGGATATCCACGAAGGCGTTCGCGTAACCGGTGTCTTGACCGAAGACGGCCGCGTCAGCGGAGTCTCTACCACCGAGGGCGAAGTAGCTACCCGCGCGGTCGTGCTCGCCGCCGGGCCGTGGACCGCCGCGGTGGCGCGAGACCTCGGCGGTTCCCTGCCAGTACGGTCCTGCCGCGTCGAGGTCGCCCTTTTGCGGACTCCCTGCGAGCCCAAACTCAGCCGCCCTCAACCCCTGTATTGCGACTTCTCGCATGACATCTATCACCGCCCTCTGCCCGGTGGCCTGCTTCACGTCAGCAACATCGACCCACGGGAAGAGCGCGATGAAGTCGACCCCGACGATTACAACGAGGTGGCGGGCCGCGCTTTCGTTGATGAGATGCGTGAGAAGGTGGAGCGCCGCTATCCTCCCTACCGCCGGGCGATCGGCCGTGGCGGTTATGCGGCTCTCTACTCAGTCACGCCGGACTGGCATCCGATTCTCGACCGGCTGCCGGACGTTGAAGGAGCTTTCTGTGCCGCCGGGTTCAGCGGCCATGGCTTCAAGATGGCCCCCGCCGTCAGCAAAGTCATCACGGAGATGGTGCTCGACGGCGAGGCGAAGAGTTTCGATGTGAGCCCGCTCGACGCGAAACGTTTCGAGGAAGGCCGCCCGTTCCTCCAGCGCGCATCAGCCCAAGTGATGGGTTAGGGCAGGCCCTCGCCGATTTCGGATACTGAAGAAAGGGTGCTTCCGCGGGCCGCTCCGGCGGCATTCCTGTTCGCGATGTTCCTGCCCTTGGCGGAGCGGACTGTTTCCGCGCCCTCTGCGGCGCTGCTCACACCCGAGCCAGCTCGCGCGAAGCCCGCCTTTCGCGATTCGAAAACCGTTCCGAGATTAACTTCAGCGAAAGGGCCGGCTCCCCCACCTCGTTCAAGGTCTGCTCGACTGACTTGTGATTGTGGTAACGAGCTTCGCCGTAGTCCCGGATCTGGGCGACGGAAAGCTGTTCCTGAATCTCCTTGATGCCGGCTTCCAGGCTCGTCTCGCCGCGAAACCCGAGCCGCCCACGAATCTTGTCGAACGAGACGCGATAGTTCCGTTTGTCATCATTCTTCTCGTGAACGACGCTCATATTGGGCACCAACCCATGGATCGCCCGACCGACGTCGCCCAGGTGGTGATTCATTTCTTGAGATCCGACATTGAAGATCTCACCACTCACTTCAGCGACGCCAACGTCTAACATCAGACAAAACGCCCGAGCGATGTCGTTGACATGAACGAACGGACGCCACTGATCTTCATTGAAAATCACGATCTTTTTCTCAAGGACTGCCCTGGCCGTCAGTAGATTCACGACCAAATCGAACCGAGGACGCTGTGACCACCCAAACGCCGTCCCGAGACGCAGGATCGTGGGGTGAAACGTCTCGCTCCGCGAGGCCAGCAGAATCTTCTCCGAGTCGACCTTTGTGGCCGCATAGAGTGAAACTGGATTCAACTCCGATTGTTCGTCCACGATCGAATCATTGGCTCCATAGACGCTGCAGGTCGACGCAAACACAAGGCGAGAGACGCCGTATCCCTTACAGACGTCCGCCACGAGCGCTGTTGCGGCGTAGTTTGTCTGAAGCGTCGTCTCCTCGTCCAAGGCGCAAGCCGGATCACCGACGATGGCGCCGAGATGCACTACCGCATCCATCCCCTTAACGGCGTGCATGACGGCGTCTACGTGACGGAAATCGCCCCTCATGAGATCAAAACGTGGGTGGGCAAGCAGCTCACTGATCGCGGCGTCCCCATAAAGCAACTGGTCGAGGACCCGCACCCCGTAACCCGCCCGCAAAAGCCGCCGTACCAGAACGCTTCCGATGTATCCGGCACCGCCGATTACTAAGACCCGCTCCACCGGGGCCTGGGGAACCGGCCGTTTTGGATGGACATCGAAGCGGTGTGTGAAGTAGGTCTTGGCGCTACGGACGCCGAGGCCGGCCGCCGCGTTTAGCGAGAACCCCACGACCAAGATCTGCCCCAGCGCGAACTCGGATCCGTACCCAAGCCTCCAGCAGGTGAACGCCAACAGCCCGTAGGCCAGCGCGACCGACTGGACGACGCCGAGTAGCTTTTCGCGACCCGTACGAGTCGGCTTCTTGCGGTACACGCCGGAAACTGTCATCAACGCAATCGAAACGGCCCCCAGGCAAGGCACGGCCCACATGTAGAAAACAGCGTGAGCCGACAGCAGCTCAGAGAACGAGGCTCGGCTGGGCAGGCTCAGAGCGTGCGAGAGCCCGGCGAGCATTCCGACTGCCAGGGAGACGAAGATGATAACGCTATCAGCGAAGAGTCGCATGGTTCGCGGATCGAGACGGACTGCTGAATAAGAGTGACGCCTGGATAATCGGCCGGAATCCTTCCGACGGATAGGTATGCCACGTCGGCGCCGTGACACAAAGAGCCGCAACGGCAACCACTCAGGCCTGCGGAGAATACGGGTTCCAGGCGCACCGGAGCCAACCTGGATCGAACCCTTGAGGACGGACCTCTTCGACCAGAAAGGCTTTCTGGCAGTACTGGTTGCAGGCTGACCACCCAAACCGACGGCAAATGCTAGGCGGAAAGGATAGAGGCTAGATCGCCCGGCAGGATATTCCCCCCGCTCAAAACACAAACGACCGGCAGGCCACCGGTCGCTACCACGCCGCTCAGCAACGCAGCTACACCCACGGCGCCACCGCCTTCGACCACGAGCTTTTGCTCCTCAGCGAGCAACTTTACCGCGCCTCGAATGTCAACCTCGTTAACGACCACAACTTCGTCCACGAGGCGCCGCACGACATCGAACGTACGCTCGCCCGGCTGCGCAATCAGTAGCGCATCCGCCAAGGTCGGTCCGGGAGTCGTCGTTACGCGCTCACCAGATTCGATCGATTTCAGCATCGATCCATTTGCCGCCGGTTGCACGCCGATCACTCGGCAACCCGGACGACTCTCTTTCACTGCCGTCGCGATTCCCGAGATCAACCCGCCACCGCTAATCGGAACGATGGCGCAGAAATCGCCTTCGACTTGGTCGAGCAGCTCCAGGCCGATCGTGCCGTCACCCCCCATCGTCTCCACCGAATCGTAGGGATGAATCAGGAGCCGTTGCTCTTCCTTTTCAATCCGGAAGGTCGTGTCCCAGCGGTCCTGGAAGGTGTTCTCGCAAAGAACAACGGTGGCTCCCAACGCCTCGGTCCGCCTCCGCTTGAATTCGGAAGCACTCTTCATCATCACAACTTGTAGATCCACTCCCAGCCGATTCGCCGCATAGGCGGCGCCTTGAGCAAAGTTTCCCGAAGACGACGTTACAACACCCCTCGATCGAGCTTGCTCAACGTTAGCCAGCATGCTGTTCATTGAGGGCCGCACTTTGAACGACCCCGTGGGTTGCAACAATTCCAGCTTCAACCAAACAGGGTGCCCTGTCGCGTCCGAAAGGGTATCCGAGCGTATCGTCGGGGTCGGAGGAAAGTACTTTCCCAGCCGCTGCCGCGCTTCTCTGATCTCTTCAATGTCTGTCATCGAATGCCGGTTCAGGAACGCACGCGACTGAACAAGTACGTTCCACTCAATCCGAAAATGATGCTGGGCGACCAGGCTGCGATCGCCGGACTCAATTGGCTCTGGCGCCCCAAGCCCTCGAAGAATGCATTCAAGGAATAGTAGGCGACCGCCACTCCGATACACATCACGACGCCCACAAATGCTCCCCGATGTCCCGCGAGCATGGAAAACGGCACGGCCAGTACCGCCATGACAAACGCGAACAAGGGAAATGCCAGCTTCTTATGGAGCTGTACTTGGAATTTAACGGTGTCGAACCCAGCCTGCGTCAAGTCTCCGATGTAAGCCCGCAGCTCTTGCCAGTTCATCTGGTGATACTGCTTTGCCTCCTTGAAGAAGTGACTTGGTCCTTCCGCGATGTCGGAGAATGGTCGAGATTCAAACTTCTCGTAGCTCTCCTCGTCACCCGGGTTGACACGCACCCAGCCGTTCTCGAAGACCCAGACATTTCGGTTGGCATCCCAGTTCGCGCGCTCGGCCCTAATGTGCCGTCTAAGCTTGAAGGTAGCGGGGTCAAGATCATAGACGTTTACGCCTGCCAACACATTGTTTTCGGAGTCGAAAAAACGGTGAAAGAAGATCCGATCGCTCTGACCGAACGTCCACTGCCGGTCAGGATTCAGGTAGGTCTGAACAGGCCCCCCTTTGATCTCGTTGCGAATCTCGTCCTGGCGTCGGTTCGTTTCCGGCAGGAATTGTTGATCCATTGAGAATAGGAGGCCGCTCAGCAGTAGCGCCACGATGAAGATTGGCGTCGCCAACCTGTACAGACTGACACCGCAGGCCTTGAAAGCCGTCAATTCGTGGTGCTTCGCCATGATGAAGAAGGTAATGAGTGTCGCCACCAATACGGCGAGCGGTGCTGTTTCATAGATCAAGAATGGCGTGAGGTAGTAGATATACCAAGCAAATAGGCCCAATGTATTCTGGGTAAGCATGTCTCCTAATAGTTCGAAAAAGCTGAACACAAACCAGATCAGGACGAAGCTCGCGACCATAACAACGAAGTAATAGACGAAGGTGGACAGGAGGTAGCGGTCAATGATGCGAAAGATAGGCTGGGACGAAGAGCCGGCTTCATCTCTAGCTTCTTCCCGGCGCTCGGTATCCCAGGACTCTGCCGGCAGATCATTTACCGGCGCGAGCCGTGAGCGCATGCGCGCGGCGAAACGGCGGAGCGGTGAGAGAAGGAACGCTGCCAGATCGCTCCGATTCGGTGAGTCCAATTGCGCCAGCATCACAAGGCCCGTTAGCCCGTAGATAACGTTGCCGATCCACAAGGCTGGCCCGACCGGCAGTACCTCGGCGCTTGCGAGCGCGACGCCGGCCAACCAGATCATCCAGTAGACAAATACCAGCACCAGCCCAAAAACCACCCCGACCGATCGGCTTGACCGCTGCGAGCTGATCGCGAGAGGGATAGCTACCATCGGGAAGATCAAGCAAGTCAGGGGAAACGCGAACCGCTTGTGGAGTTCGACCCCCGCGGGAATTCGCTGTTCGTCGGTCTGGGCTGCCCCGAGCAGTTGCTCCGTTGTCATCTGTTCCAGCGACCCCGCTTCGGCCGGTAGCTGCGTGGATTCATACTCCAGCACCTGATCGATGTTGTCGAACTCGATCTTGTGATAGTTGTCCGGATTGTAGGACTGCTCATAGCGGCTGGCGTGCGGCATGTTGAGCTGCACACGGTCCTGCTCGAGAATCGGAATAGCAGTCGCCTCTGCCGCCAGCGTGATGCGGGGCCCGCTTACCGTGGCATCGAGTCCGCTGAACGAGCCTCGTTTCGCCGGATCGCTCGTATCCGCGATGAAGACGCGCTGCCACCGAACGGTGTCGCCCGGCAGTACGTCACCGACGTACAGGACGAAGTTCGGGAAGCTCTCGATGAAAACGCGCGGCTGAACCTGCGCCGTCGCCTGAGAGATCCTCAATTTCTCTTCCACCGCCTGAAGCTCGCGTAGCGCCCACGGATTCCAGTAGTGGCTCGTGGCGCCACTGGCCGCCGCACCCAAAACGGCCCACACAGCGATGGGTCGGACTAATCGCCGGCCCGGGATGCCCGCCGCGCGAATCGCCGTAATCTCGCCATCTGTCGACATCCGTCCTAAACCCACCAACACGCCCACCAAGACCCCCACGGGGATGGTGAAAACGAGCGTCTGAGGAACCAGCAACATGAACAAGGAAAGCGTCTGCCATCCTGAAACGTTCGGCCCAATGAGCAACGGCATCACCTTGCCGATCGTCTGAAGGAACAGAACGAAAGTAAAAAGAAGGGTGCCGATCAGAGTACTGACGACGATCTCGCGAAATACGTAGCGGAAAAGGATTCCCACAGGAAGGTGGATCGGCAAGTCGCCGCTAAGCCCCGATTGTACCGGATGGACCTGAATGTAGCCTGAAGGCATTCAGCTCTTTCCTGGAATCAGCCGCGGGGGCTGATGCGGCGCCCGCGATAAACTGTGAATGATTTGTCCCCAGATCTCAACGGCCCCAATACTATGAAACCGCCGATCGGATTCATCCGAGCTCGCTATCTCGTGGCGGCCCTTCTGCTGGCCGGGGCGGATATCCATGTCTTCGCTCAAACCGGCTACCGCGGCAAGGTGGAGAGCTTGCCCATCGCTGTGGCGCCGCAACCCATTGCTTTCAGCCACAACACGCACACCGCCTCGGGAGTCAAATGCCTCGACTGCCACACGGGCGCCGCTTCCAAGGAACGGGCTGGTCTGCCCAATGTTGATCAGTGCCTGCTGTGCCACGACTCTATCAAGAGAGAGAGTCCAGAAATCCAGAAGCTGGCCGCCGTCAGCAAACGAGGTGAAAAACTCGATTGGGTCCGCGTCTATGAAGTCCCCGACTTCGTCTTCTTCAGCCACGCCAACCACATCAAGGCCGGCGAGCAGTGCACCACCTGTCATGGCGACGTCCAACAGCGCGATGTGCTTGCCAAGGAAGTCTCGACCAGCATGATTGAGTGCATGAACTGCCACTTGGCACGAGAAGCGTCCCGAAAGTGCCATCTCTGCCACGATCTCGGCCAGTAACAACTTGGCTCTGAAAGGGCGCCTTCTCCACCTCGGCGGTGCCTTTAGAGTGCGGTGCGTCCGTGGTATTTTGGGCTACTTTGGCTAGGTTTTCGCTAGGGGACTTCCCTCGACAAGCGTCTTCACTCCCCTTGATCCTTCGAACCACCCGCGGGTTCGGACGAAAACCAACCTTTGCGGTAAAACAAAGCCAGCACTACTGTCCGGCTGATAAGCGGTGGGCGGCCTGCAACTGGTTGTAGAAAAGTGGGTTAGGTGTTGTTTTTTCTTGCCGCGATTTGAGCGGCGGTGCGCCGTTTGAGCGTCATCCGTCCTGAGCCGACAATGGCTCATGAATCTGGGCCGCACCGTATTCGCGCAGTTGATCAGCTTTCTTCCGGATCGCGAGTTCCGGCGCTGTGTGGCCCGCTACGATGGCGACCGGGGCTCGCGCAGCTTCTCCTGCTGGGATCAGTTCCTCTCGATGTCCTTCGCCCAGTTGACCTACCGCGAAAGCCTCCGCGATATCGAAGCGTGCCTGCGTTCGCTTGGCGGCAAGCTCTACCACATGGGATTCCGCGGCAACGTCGCGCGCTCGACACTGGCCGACGCTAACGAGTCGCGCGACTGGCGGATCTATGCCGATTTCGCTCAGGCCTTGATTCGCATCGCGCGGCCCTTGTATGCCCGCGATCCGATCGGCGTGGATCTCAATCAAAGTCTCTACGCTCTGGACTCGACCACCATCGACCTGTGCCTCTCGCTGTTCCCGTGGGCCAAGTTCCGCCGGCGCAAGGCCGCCGTGAAGATGCACACGCTGTTGGACCTGCACGGTAACATCCCCACGTTTATCCGCATTACCGACGGCAAAACGCACGACGTCAACATCCTCGACGAGTTCCTACCCGAGCCCGGCGCCTTCTACGTTATGGATCGGGCCTACGTGGATTTCGAACGCCTCTTCGTGTTCACCCTCTGCTCGTCGTTCTTCGTCGTGCGAACCAAGAAGAACATCTTGCTCCAACGGCGCTACTCGCATCCCGTCGACAAATCTACGGGCGTGCGCTCGGATCAGACCGTCATACTGACTGCCATCGAATCGGCCAAAGTCTATCCGGACCCGTTGAGGCGCGTCAGCTACGTCGACGCCGCGACGAACAAGCGGCTGAAGTTCCTGACCAACAACTTCGCGCTCCCGGCACTGACCATCGCCGAGATCTACCGTTCGCGCTGGCAGGTGGAGCTGTTCTTCAAGTGGGTCAAGCAGCACTTGCGGATCAAGAAGTTCTACGGCGCCAGCGAGAACGCCGTGAAGACCCAGATTTGGATCGCCGTCTCGGTGTACGTGCTGGTGGCGATCGTGCGGAAGAGGTTGGGCCTGGAGGCGAGTCTCTACCAAATCCTACAGATTCTCAGCGTTACCCTATTTGAGAAAACGCCCATTTTACAGGCCTTGCAGCCATCAGACTCCCATGAAAACTTACTCGATCACCCCAACCAGATGATTCTATTCGACTTCTAACCGGACAGTAGTGCAAAGCCAGCATTCCGACCACCATGCCGGTCATGACGCCGAGCAGCGCCGGGTACGCCCAGGGCACCCGGAGCTCCGGCATGTACTCGAAGTTCATTCCGTAGACGGCCGCAAGGAAGTTTAGCGGAATGAAGATACTGGCCATGATCGTCAGCACTTTCATTACATCGTTTGTGCGGTTACCGTTGGATGACAGCCAGGTTTGTGAGACACCCGAAACGATCTCACGGTAAGAGTCGACGACATCGGAAACTTGGCTGCAGTGATCTTCCGTGTCGCGCAGGTAAACCTTGACCGTATCGCTGACCAGTCCGCTCCGGTCACGGATGAGGGCATGTACGGCCTCCTTTTGAGGCCACAAGACACGCCTGACAGCGAGCAAGGCGCCCCGAACGGTGTTGGTCCTACGAAGGGTGTCGGTGTCGGGCCTGTTGAGGGCTTCTTCTTCGAGCTCAGCGAGTTGGTCGCCCAGGCCGTCAAGGACCGGGAAGTAGGTGTCCACGACGGAGTCCACAATGGCGTAGGCTAGGTAGTCCGCCCCTTGCTTTTGAATCGGATCTTTGCCGGAGCGCACGCGGCGCTTCACGGGCTCGCAAGACTGATCGTAGTTCTCTTGGAAGGTGAGCACCCAACCTTTGCCGAGGAAGATGCTCAGTTGCGGCAACTGGACGAGCGTCGACTCATCGAGGGTAGGAACACGGCAGACCACGAACATGTATTCGCTGTTATACAGCTCGGCTTTGGGTCGTTGCGGGACATGGAAGACGTCTTCCACGGCTAATTCATGGAGCGAGAATACCTCCGCGATTCGCCGGATGAGTTCGCCTGTCCCCAGTCCCTGGACGTCAATCCAGGTAACCGAGCGGCTACCAACCAGGCTTGGCAGGTCCTCGACCGCCGGGCTCTCGTAGACGTCGACCTGCTCCTCGCCGTAACACAGGACCTTGAGCTTAGGCTCGCGGGCGTCTGTACTCGTTACGAAGGCGCCAGGCGCCGACCCAGGGGCCGGGCTGCGTTTCTTGAAAATGTGGAGGCGTCGCGACAGGTTGAAAGACATACCTGAGATTGTCTCCGACGGCTCAGGGCGGATCAAGCATCCGGGAATCATACAGAGGGCACTGAAAGAAGGCCGCGCAGGGCACGCCACCGCAACCACCGGGAAAGATTGGTTGGCGCCTAGGTTAAGTCTTTTAACACCATTGACTTATAGAATATACCTAATCCCAACACACGACTCTGGGGATCTAGCTGTGCTGCGGACTGCTATGCACTTCCGCCCTCCCCGCCGATCTTTCCTATAGTGGCCCGAAAGACAACCCTCCGAAAGAAGCGACCCCGACGCAAAACCGCCGGGACCACCATCAGCCTGAACCTCATCGCGAAAGACGAGGCGCAATTCATCGAAGACTGTCTCAAGTCGGTCAGCGGTGTCGCGGATGAAGTCGTGGTCGTGGATACTGGCTCCTTTGATGCTACACCTCGGATCGCCCGCTCCCTCGGCGCCCAGGTGTACCCATTCAAGTGGTGCGATGACTTTGCCGCGGCCCGGAACCACGGCCTCGAACACTGCAAAGGCGACTGGATACTTACCCTTGACGCTGATGAAGCGCTCGATCCGAAAACCAAGAATGAAATCAGGAGGTCGATCGCCCATCCCAAGGTCGACTTGTGGTACCTCCGTGTACTCAATCTCTTTCCCGGCGGCAAGAGCGGCAGTGAAGTCCGCCTCGCCCGCCTTTACCGTCGCGTGCCCGGAATGCGGTACGTGGGCCGTATCCACGAACAGCTCGAGCACAATCTGCCGGCGGCCGTCGTCGGACATTCACAGGCCCGCATCCTCCACCGCGGCTACGATCCGGAAGTCATGCGCGCCAAAGGAAAGCAGGCTCGTAACACCCGGCTCCTCGATCTGGCCCTAAGGGAATCCATCGACGGCCCGCCGATTCTCCGCAGTAGCTATTTGCACTACTGGGCAATGGCCGCTCAAGGCGCCGAACGATTGCGCCGTTTTCAAACCTTCGCCGAATACATCGACCAGCATCCGGAGTTGTACGCAAAGCGCGTCGCATGGGTCCCGTCCGGGCTGCTGCACTACGCCGTCGCGCTCCGCAACGCACAACGGGCCCCGCGAAGCCGCTGAGGTCGCTCAACAACTTCTGCAACGCTTCGGGGAGGCGCCTTACCTGCACGCACTCGTGGCGGCTGGAGCCCTCGCCGACGGACGTCTCGCGTCTGCCGCTGCTGAAATCGAAAAGGCTCTGGCCTTTGACGGCCCGCTCGACGACACCCATCGTGAGTACGTCGTCCCTCGCGAAATCGCGACAGACATCCCCCGGCTCGTTCAAGCGCAACTCGAAGAACGACGTCAGCGGTGGCCCCAGGCCGAGGAAGCGTACCGAGCGCTTCTCGCCGACCATGAATCCGCCCGGCCCCGCCTCGCTTACGTCCAACTCGTTCAGGGCCAATACCGGGACGCGCTCGCCACTTTGGACAGCAGTCCCGAGCGCAACGGAGACGCGAGCGCCGAGCTCTCGTGCCTTGCCTTTGTGTTGTCATTGATCGCCGAGTCAAACGACGGCCTTCTGTGGTGGGGCGAGCGTGTCCGGGCCAACGCCGTACGCCACTCCCTGTCGGCCGCAGTCCTCCATAGAGTCGAGAACTGGACCGTCGGCAAACCCTTCCACTTCGAAGATTTCCCCGAACTCGCCGAGACCCTACGGCAGCCCGCCCCAAACTGAGCAGTTCTCGAACGCCCTCTCCCCGAAAAAAGAACCCGTCCGGCCCCAACATCAGACCGGACGGGAAGTGCTCAGAAACCTGCTGGACTACCCTCTGAGCAAGGCAAGCACAGCCTGAGGCGCGGCGTTTGCCTGTGCCAAAGCGGCAACACCGGCCTGTTGAGCGATGGAAGACCGCGTTAGGTTTGCGGCTTCCGCGGCCAAGTCGGCGTCTCGAATCCGACTTTCGGCGGCCGACAGGTTGGTGATCTGCGTCGAGGCCAAGCCAATTGCGAACTGCAACTGGTTCTGCCCCTTACCGACATCGGCTTGCACGGCGGACAGCTTCACGACGGCCGTTGCCAGCAACGTCACCGCGTTCGCCGCGTTTTCCTTCGACCCAATATCGGCAACCGCGCCCCCTGCCAGTTGCCCGGACGAGAGCAACAAGGCATTCGAATCACTGTTGTCGATACCGTGGTCGTTGGCCAGGTCGCCTACACCCACCGAGAAGCCGCCGGTCAGCGTTGACAGGAATCGAACTCCGTCGGCTGTCCCGCTCAGGCGCTCCTTCACCGCCACGATCTGTTGCAAAGTATCGCTGCTAGACGCCCGCAATTGATCGTTAATGGCATCGATGGCCTGGTCCAGCGTTTTGGCGTTGCTGAAGCTCAGCGTGATGCTCAACGACTGTGTGGCGCCCGTTGCGTCCTCGGCGGTAATGACAATGTTCTGTTCATCGTTGCCAAAGAACAGCTCGGTGAACGCGGTGGGATTCACCGAAGCCGAGGTTGTCGACTCCGCGCCCCCCGCGTTGACTGTCGATTCGACCAAACCGGCCGCCTCCGACAACGTCCCGTTGCTGGCAACCGCGAGTCCCGCTGCGGAAACGTCGGTAAAGCCGGTGATCGCGTTAGCGTCATCGTCATCCACCGACAGCAGAAACGTCGTGCCTGTAGTGGACTCCAGTTTGAGAACGCCGGCGGCTTCCGTGGCGATGAGCCCAGACCCCGACAGCGTTGTGTTCGCGGCGATCGCCGAGTTGATCTGCTGGACAATATCGGCGGCATCCGTGTTGTTTGCCGTCGTGACGGTCACACTGAGTGTTTCCGCCGATCCGGCTCCGTCAATGAGCACCGAGAACGTCGCGCTGCCGTCGGCGCCAACAGCCAGAGCACCGCCATCGGTGACCTCGCTGTAGACCGCGTCCGTACCACCGGCGCCGCCCAACTCACCGACACCGAAACCGAGCAGGTTCTCGACATCCCCCGCAACCTGGACAGTGAACTTCTCGCCTAGATTATTGCTCAATGTGACCGTATCAGCGCCCGTGTCCGTCGCGATCGCGAACCCGGCGGAGGCAAGCGTCGTATTAGCAGCGAACTGCGTCTCGAGATCGTTGAAGATCTCGGCCTGCGTATCCGCGTTGGCGACCGTGATCGACACCGTCTGGGCGGACACCAGACCGCCTCCTTGAACAACGACGCTGATCGTGTTCGCCGCCGTGGCATCACCCGCCGCGGTACCCGAAACAACGTCCACAGTGAGCGACGCGCCGGTGGCGCCGGCCGAGAAGTTACCCAGCAGCGCATTAGACAACCGATCGCCCGCCTGTACCTGAAAGGCAGTATTGCTCGACGTGAAAGCGAGCTGCTGCTTGCCCGTACTGTCAGTGTTCACGACCGCCGTAATGTTGGCATCCTTAAACGCCTGACCCGCGGCCGACGAGGCCGTGAATCCGCCAATCGCATCGTTGACAGCGGACACCAGCGTCGTCGTATCCACGACACCGGACAGATTCACTGAAAGACGGGACTGCTCGTCGTCGGAGAATCCCGGCCCGGCGAAGAAGAACTCCGTGAAACCGGTCGTCGTCACCGAGGCGGTGTTCGTTGCATCGCCAACAATGTTCTCAACGCTTGTTGCCGAGGATGCTCCGAGGTCCGTAGTTCCCTCCGTACCGCCGAGAGCCTGAACTCCCTTGAGACCAAGCCGGTTCGCATTCACGGAAGAATTCGAAAGGTCAATCTGCACGGACCCATTCGTAACCTCCGTTATGTTGTTGTTGGAGCGGCCGCCGCCGATGAATACCGAGAGTGCCGCGTTGAACGAGCCACCTGGGTCTAAACCGACCGCCTGCGCTTGGCGGTCAATTTCGCCCAGCACCGATTGAAACTCAGCGTTGAGCGTACTCCGGTCCCCGGTAAACGTACCCGACGCCGACTGTGTTGCCAGAGTCCGGGCACGGTCGATGAGCAGCGAAATGTTGTTCAAGCCGCCGTCAATCGTTTGAAGAGTACTCAAGCCGTCCGCGGCGTTTCGAACACCTTGCCGCAGTACTGAAATGTCGGACCGGAACCGGTTGGCAATCGCCAATCCGGCCGCGTCGTCCGCGGATGAGTTGATGCGTAGCCCCGAAGTCAATCGCCGAATGGTTGTCTGCTGCAAGTCATTCGTCTTATTGAGATTCTCCTGGGCCAACAGTGATGAAACGTTAGTAACAATCGAGAAGCCAGCCATATGATTTCCTTCCTTGGTTGAAATGGAACGCCAGAACTCCGCCTGAACGGAGGGACATCCTGTCACCCTGTCAGACTCTGGACATGCTTCTTATCGGCAGCGGTTCCGTGGACCTGACAAATATTTGGCGCAGGCGCTCCGCGAGCGGGGACCAACCACCAACGATCGATTCTGATCAAGGGAGCGCCGAGGCACCCGATAAGACTTCCAAGATCGAAGGTCGAATCCGACGAAGAGCCGGTCTGGAAGGCGAGAAGAGATGAATTCCGAGCAACTCTACGAGCAATGCTGTGAAGCAGCCCGCTGCCTGCTTGCCGCATTCGAAATGCGGGATCGATCGCTCATCGAACACCAAGTCGGCGTCATCCGAGACCATCTCAGCGATCGAGAGGTCACGGAGCGACAACCGTCCGTCGGACAGGACCTACTGCGGCACGAGCAGCTTGATGCGCTGGACGCCGTCGTGGCCCAACTGGAGGGGTGTCTCGATAAGGTGCGGGAGTCCGAGCACCAGCACTTTGAACAGATGCTTCGGACTCAGAGTCTGCTGGAACACTTGGCGCGGCGTTGGGACTCGATCCCAGCGTCTTTGCTGCCCGTCTGTTGACCGCCGGCCGGGGGCCGGCTTATCGCTTCTTCTTACGCTGATGGGGCGGCTTCTTGAGGACAAGCTCCGCGATGTGCTCGAGTACAGCTTTGAAATAGGTCGGCCCCAGGTCCGCCGCGGAAGCAACAGCCGAGAGATCGCCTCCGGCGGCGGGGGCGTAGGCAAAAGGGAACATCTGCTGGACGGACGGGCGGTAACCCCAACCGGCGCCGTCGACGAACAGGGCATCGGCGCTGGCGGTTTCCCGCGAAAGCGTAGCAAGGTCGAAGTCGCCGCCGTTGTCATCATCAATCATCCAAATCGGTCTCAGGTTCGAATGCAACTCGCGGAGTCGCACCCGTTTCTGATCAGGACGAATACCGTTGCCGAGGACAAGAACCACATCGCAAAGCTGAGCCAGCGAAGCCGGGTACGTCATGTTGCTGCCACTCGAGGCCCCGATGGGCAGCGCGAACGCGGCGTCGTGGAACCGCTCACGCACGTCTTCGAGGACGTGGGCAATGTATTCGGGGATGAAGCTGCCGTGATCCCAGTTTTCGGGTTCAACGTCCCATCCCTGCGCAACGTCAATGACGACGTTCCGAAAGTTCTTCTCGATCAGCCAATCGGTCATGTTGCGCGCGGCGGCGACCAGAGCCCGAGGTGATTCGAAGATCTCATCCTGACCGCGCTCGAAATAGGTGACGCACACGACCATGCCCCGGCGATCCGCTTCTTTGAGAAGACGCTCCAACCGCGAGAGCCAGGACAGCTTGAGGGAACCATCGACCTTGAAAGCGCTGATCAGCGCGCCGTTCTTCTTCCCTGCTCCTGCGAACCCGTTTCGACCAATACCGTTGACTTCCTGGCTGTAACCGGGGTCGCCCCCTTGTAAGCTCACACCAATCGCTCCGACACCGTGCGCGGCATAGACATCGAGCGCTGCGATGACCTTATCCGTGTTTTCGTCAGGATCGAACTTCTGCTCCGTCAGCCACTCGTCCTCAAAGAGCGCATGAGAAAGGCGGACGATCATGAGCCGCCCACGGGCTTTACCCCGATAAGAGCCACCCGAATACGTCTGTTCCCATCGAGCCCCCCGGCGGATGTAGAATCGGTCGCCCTTAAAGCTGGGGCCGAGCATGGTGCCGGTGGCAATCTCGGTCGCCCGTGCGGGTGGAGCAAGCACCCCTGCCGTAGCCACGGCCAAGAGCACCGCCGTTATAGCCTTGAGAGCGTTGTTCGTTCGGAAAAGCAAGTGAGTTATTTTCGCACTTAGAGAGACCCGTTGCGGGCGGCTGTGCGGCGACCCGCCGATGTGGTTGCACGGTATGGCGGGGACGAGTTCGTTCTCCTACTGGCCGGCACGGACGCCCCCGGAGCTGAGAGAGTCCTCGAAAACGTGAGGAAGGAGGTTCAGGCGCTACACATCACGGACCTCACGCTTCAGCCGGTCACAATCAGCGTCGGCATCGCGGCCTGCACTGCGCAACACTCCTCCATGAGCCCCGACGACCTTCTCCGACGTGCGGACAGGGAGCTGTATCAGGCGAAACAGTCAGGAAGAAATCAGATTTCGGCGGAAGCGGCAGTCGCGTAGGGACCGGTCGCGGCTCAACTGCAACAGAGTCCGTCGCGTGGCTGTCAGCGACGTCGCAAAGGCCAACCGGACCACGCCGGCGCCCACCCAGGGAGACCCAACGCTGTGCGAAGATTGGGCATCGAGGTCGCGGGTAACCCTGGATGATCGACGCCGTGACGTGTTCGGAGTGTAGTGAGGCCCTTAGAGAGGGTGACAGGTTCTGCATCCACTGCGGGGCGGGAATCGATGCCGCTCCGGCGGCGCGGGAACCGGAGAGCCGGGCCGGGGCTTGCGCGGCCTGCGGGACGCCGCTAAAGCCCGCCGACCGTTTTTGTCAGACGTGCGGAGCATCCGTTGAGGTGAAACCGCCCGAACCGCACGCCTCACGACTCTCTGCGCCGATCGATGCGCGGTACTTGGCGGTCGAGGATCCTCCCACGGATCGCGAAAGGCCCGCGGCAACCGCTATACCAACGTCAAAGCCGGAGGCGTCCAATAGGACCTTCTATCAGCTCCTTGGTTTGGCGCTTATTCTCATTGCGTGTGGCTACCTCGCGTATGACTACATGATGACGTCGGGGCACGGAGGACCAAGGGACGCCGCTCAAACAGTAGCTGAAGGATTCGGTCAAGAGATTGACTTACTGACGCCCGTACGCTCGGGGGATACCGTGCCTCCGGCCTCCCCTCCGTCCGCGCCGTTCGCCACTCTTCCACAGCCTCCGGCGGAAACCAGACTCGCCGATGATGGGGGCCCTTTGACGGCGTCGAACTCGCCGCCACCGAACAACGCCGAGCCCGCGCCTCAGCCGAACCAGGAGGCGACACAGCTTCAACCCGAGCCGAATCGGAACATCGCTCCGATCGCGCCGAAGTCCGGAGGCTCGGCAGTGAGCGCCGGTCCGTCGTCGACGACGAGTCCGCCGGTATCTCAACCAGAGACCACGGCGGCGGATCCAGCGTCGGCGATCCCGTCCCGGCGACCCGACCCACCGGGAAGGCTCTTGCCGGGATCGCAGACCTGGAAATCCGCGCCAAACACGGACGTCTCCCCATCCAGGCACCCTCAGCCTGCCCCACCCAAGCCGGTCGCACCAACGCCTCCGGCCACCGAGGGCATCCTCTATTGGACCGGCAAACTCGAGAAGAACAAGGTCGTTGTGATCGAACGCGGCGAAGCGAGCATCGGACAGGCGAGTGGTGATCTATTTACAGGAATCCCGATTGACGTTCACTTACCTTCGCCGGCCGTCGTTCTTGTCGAACGCCCGACGCCCCGGAACCGGTGGCGGCGCGTCGCCTTCCGCTGCCTCCGGAATACGAAGGGTTCGGTAACCATCAACGTTCAGTGGAACTTGCTACGTTAGATTCGGCCGGCGTGCCCGTCGCAACACAACATGAAGGAAACACAGTACTCTCATCGAACCGATACCGTCGCCCGTAAGGTCGAGCTGCTTGGGCAGGCCTTGAAGAACGGTCGGCACGAACTCGCCCGATCCCTGGCCGCGTCGATCAAGGATACCGTCACGTTTCGGCACCAGATCGAACAGCGTCCCGAAACGCCGGTTGTAACCTCGGATGCCGCGCGCGTCGTGGATGATCTGCCGGAACCTTGGCGGCGCTGGGCAGCCGGTTGGCGCTACTTTGAATCCTTCGCTCTTGATGAGACGGTAGGCCTCGCGCGTAGCGGCGAACCGGTCGCAATCCCGATCAGCTTGCCGGCCGATCACGCGGCCCCTCTGTTCCGTGATGCTCGGCTGGCTCGCGTGGAAATCCGCTCGGGAGTGCTTCGCGAGATTCCCACACAATTCGAAAGCGAGATCCGGCGCGGCGACCGCCGTCACGGCCGACTGTTATTTCAAACGGATAGTGATGCGCACAGCCGCACGGTTTACCTGCTGTTCTACGGAAATCCCGACGCCGAGCTGCCGAGCTATAACAGCGATCTTCACGTTACGGGCGAAGGATGCGGGCTCGACATAGAGAATTCCTTCTACCGAGCGTCACTGTCGCGCCAGATGGGCCAGCTTGAAAGTCTCCAGTACAAGAAGGGTGGCGGACTTGAACTCGTCCCCCGGGGTGACGGACATGGCGAGCCCCCCGGTATCGACTGGGCCCACGATTACGTAACATCGGGCGCCTTCCAGAAGATGCGAGTAACGAATTGGGCTGATTGTCCGGATTACGAGGTGATCCGCGGTCCGCTCTGCCTGGTCGTACGCCGCTGGGGCTTCCCGCACTCGACGGTGCATCCGCTCTTCACACCCAGCCGCATGCATATCACGGTCGAGTACCGCTTCTTCGCAGGCGTTCCTTACTTCACCAAGCGCGGCACGATGGAAGCGATCCAGGAACTGGAGATCACCTACCTCCGCGATGACGAATGGGTATTCTCAAACGGCCCGTTCACAGACATGATCTGGATGGCGAGTGACGGTAAGTTGCGGTCGGGTGAGGTCGACGAGGCGCATAAAGACGACCTGTGGTCAATCGGCTTCTTCAACGCGCAAACCCGGGATGCCTTTGTCGCGCTGTTTCTCGAGCACGAGGCCGAAAACTTCGATGGGCTCAAACATAGCGGCGCACCGACCCTCAACTACTCATACGGGGGCCAGCTTTGGAGCCGCTGGGCCGCGCGAGACAATCCCACTCTGCAAGCGGGAGCCAAGCTCAAGCAGCACAATGCCTATCTGACGATTCCCTTCCCCGAGAACGGCGGCACACGAATCGTGGAAGAGTTCCGGCACCGCCTGATGAATCCACTGTCGCCGAGTACGAGCGACTTGCCGAACATCAAAGCGGCGTCAGAGGGAACACTCGCCCGCCCCGGAGAGAATGCCGACAGCCCGATTCCCAAGCAAACCATCTGGGACGCCCTGCGGGAAGTCCGCGACACCCAGCTCTATAAAGTCGACGCGAACGTCGTGAACATGGGCTACGTGTACGACGTTCGGGTCCGCGAAGAGGTTGTACACATCGTGATGACGATGCCTCACAGGGGCCGGCCGAAGTTCGGGTTCATCGGGACCCCCATCCGCGAACGATTGCTAAAACTCCCCGGAGTGCGCGATGTCCGGATCGAGAATCTCTGGGATCCGCCATGGGACGCTAACCGTCTGAGTGACGAGGCGCAGACCATGTTCGGCTTTTAGGTCTGTTCGCTGACTGATTGCGCTCACAACCGTTCCGCGACGATCTCAGCGACATCGGCGACGACGAATTCCTCGCGGCCCGCGTGGCGGGCGGCATCGTTCAGCATGATGGGGCAATAAGGGCAGGCCACAGCCACCTTCGATACCCCCGTGCCGGCGATCTGAGCGAAGCGCCGATGATTGATGCGGCCCCCCGGAGGGTCGGACTTGTCGTCGGCGATGAAGAGTTGTGCACCGCCCGCGCCACAGCAGGATGTCTGTAGGCGGCTCCGATCCATCTCGACAATCTCGGCCCCGGAGGCGGCAAGCGCGGCGCGCGGCTCTTCCGTAATGCCCCGCCCGCGGGCTAGGTGACACGGATCGTGGAATGTGATCATTTCCTCATGCGCACTGAGCTTCAGCCTCGGCAGCAATTCAGCTAGCAGCTCGGTGTGGTGAACGACACGAATGCCCAGCTCCTGGAATAACTTGTTCTGACGGTAGTCCACATCGAGCATTTGAGTACAGTGTGGACAACACGTGACAAGATTCTTGACACCGCCGGAGCGAAATGAGTCGATGACCTTTTCCGACAGCTCCAGGTAGAGGTATTCGTTGCCCGCCCTTCGTGCCGGCTCGCCGCAACAGGTCTCGCGGGCCAACACGCCCCACGAAACACCGGCGGCGTCAAAGATCTTCCTCATCGCACGCGCGACATCCTGCCCGTGTGGGTCATAGCTGACGCCGCAGCCCAACCAGAACAGCCACTCTTGGCTTCCATCAAAAATCGGGAACTTCTCCGCCTCGATCAACTTTCGGCGCGTTTCGTGCGACGCACCCCACGGGTTGTGCGGCGAGCGTTCCATCGTTGTGAAAAGCGAACCGAGCTTGTCGTTGTGCGTGCGGCCCTCGCTGACCAGTCCTCGGCGCATATCGAGGATCTTGGCGCCGACATGCTCGATCCCTACCGGGCAGGCCTCTTCGCACGCTCCGCACGAAAGGCACTGGAACAAGTCGTCTTCGCTGACCCAGTAATCGCCCTTTCTTACTCCATCCGGTGTTCCCGCGAGTACCTCCCCGCCTGCAAGCAAACCGTGCTGCAACTGAAGGATGATTTCCTTCGGGTTCAGCGTCTGGCCGACACTGTTGGCAGGGCAAACATCCGTGCAACGTCCGCACTCGACGCAGGCGCTCACGTCCAGAATATCCTTCGGCGAAAGCTCGCTGAATCGAAGGAGGCCGAAGTCGTCATCGTCGTCCTCGCGCAGGGGCCGCATGCTGCTCGTTGTTTCGGAGCGAAAGAAGATGGCGACAGGGCCCAACAACAAGTGCAAGTGTTTGGACTTCGGAATCATCCAAAGCATTCCCAAAACGGAAAGGATGTGGACCCACCAGTTGACAAGCCAGGCCGGACTTCCCGGCTCGAGCCATCGCCAACCGAGCAGGTAGGTCACCATCAGGAGCACGATCAGCGCCGCGACGGCCGCTGACGAGGCCGATAGGCCACCTAGTGCTTTCGGACGCAGGACGAATCGGCGGAAGCTTAGGCCAACGATTCCCGCCAGCACCGCCACCGCCCACACCGCGGCGAAAGTGCCGTACCAGGTCGTGTCGGGCTGCGCGGTTTCCAAGCCCCGAAAGCCTTGCAGCGTATGCTCAACCGTGACCCAACCGAAAACAAAGAAACCCCACATCACCAGGGCGTGTAGGACACCAGCAACCGGACGGGCACGGATAACGCGCGTCTGTAAGATGACCTCGCGGAGCACCCTCAGCGAGCGCATGCTCAAGTGGTCCCAGGGGAACAGTTGGCGCGATGACCACGCGAGCTGTAACCGTCCGTAAACGGTGTAGGTGAAATATGCGGCGCTAATGACGATCAGCAGAATGAGAACGACAGGGGTCAACATGGCCTAACGGGATCTTACCGAAAAACGCGTGCTCGGCTCCGTCCGGTGTCGGGGTCAGGCGTCATGAGTCCATTGATGGGGCAGCGACGTCGGAGGTTGGACCAACTTCCGCGCGGCGCCAGCCCGCCGTCGCAATACCCACACTCGATTCGTCGACCGGTGGCCAACACTGACGATGGGAAGCGAAGACTAATACTCTAAGGTCCACGTAAGGGCAAGCTAAGCCCCACGCCTTACGTGACCAATCTCAAGTACTACCCATTATAAGTACCTCAGTCTCAATTTTAGCTATTCCAGCCCAAAAGGCTTCACAGATTTCAGACTTCAGCATATACTGGCGTTTCAACAGTTCTTATCAACGACGCGCTCCTTGAGCAGTTCCTAATAGTCGTTCAGCGACATTACTGAGTCCCGCATAATATAGAGTAACCTTTTGTAATGGAGCGACGTCTTTTGGATATGGGTTTTCCAAGAGGCGTGAAGCGAGACTTTGCGGCGCTGGAGAAGCGGTGCATCGAGGCGGTGCGGCTGGTCGTGGAAAAAGGACTGAGCCAAGCTGAGGCGGCGCGTAGAGTCCAAGCCGCCCAACAAAGCGTCAGCGGCTGGGTGCAGCGTTACCGCGAAGACGGCCGAGCCGGGCTAGCCAAAGCCGGTCGCGCCGGCCGCAAGCCGTTGCTGAGCGCCGCGCAGCTCGCCGAGCTGGAAGGGCTGCTGCTCGAAGGACCCGAAGCGCACGGCTTCCCGACACCGCTGTGGAGCTGTCCGCGGGTGGCGCGGTTGATCCGCGACCGTTTCGGGGTGCGCTACCACGAAGGCCACGTCTGGAAGCTACTGCGGGCGCTGCATTGGAGCCCGCAACGGCCGGTCGGCAAGGCCCGCGAGCGCAACGAGGAAGCGATTCAGACTTGGCAGAAGAAGACTTGGCCCGCCATTAAAAAAAAGCGCAAAAGCAGGGCCGCACGATCGTCTTCATCGACGAAAGCGGACTGAGCCAGAAGCCACATCGCTGCCGTACTTGGGCGCCGCGCGGGCAGACGCCCGTACTGCAGTTCAACTTCAACTGGAAGAAGCTCTCGGCGGCGGCCGGAATCACTTTCCACAACTTCTATTTCCGTCTCTATCCCGACGCCATCCGCGGTCCCGAGGTGATCGATTTCCTCAAGGCGCTGCTGCGCCACATACAACGTCCGTTGCTGATCGTGTGGGATCGCTTGCCGGCGCATCGCAGCGCGTTGGTGCGCGAGTTCATCGCGTTGTCGCAGGGCCACATCGAGACCGAGTACTTGCCGGGCTACGCCCCGGAGCTGAATCCGGTGGAATACATCTGGGCCTACTGGAAGCACCACGAGTTGCCCAACGTCTGCCCCAACGACTACTGGGAGCTCGACGAGCGGGCACGCACGACCTTGCGCCGCATGCGCCGCAAACGGCGCTTGATCGCCGCCTTTTGGAAGCAATCTTCTTTGTCGTTCGATTAACTGAATATTATGCGGGACTCAGTAGGGTCCCCCCCCCCCGCCCTTTGAGCAAACGATTGCGTACGACTGAATCGAACAGCATAGAAGGAGAGGGGACAATGCTTAATGTTTTTGAGGTTGATCACAGCCGCCGAGGCGGCAGTTTATTGCTAAGGGCCGCCACCATGGCCGCTGTACTCGGGTTGCTCGTCGCGCCTGTCTATTCTCAGCTTCCGTCCATAACGCCTGGCGCTTGTGGGCCCATGGATGTTGTATTCGTCATCGACACAACCGGCAGCATGGGGGGTGCTATTGGCAACATCAGGACCGCCATCTCCGCACCGAATGGCATTATCGAAACGATCAAGAACGCGGCCGGAGAGGACGGCGTTCCCGCCCCGGAAGTTAGGCTGGGCTTGGTGGTTGCGGACGGCTTTAGTACCAAGACCTTCGACAACAATCCGCCGCCTGGCAATACCCCGCAGGAGTATGATTGCATGGTCACGGACGACAACTTGAACACGCCGTTCGGGATCGGTGGCGTCGGCGATTGCATCATCGTTTTGCAGGATCTTGGTTCGTCCACGATCGACGAAGTAGGAGACTCGATCAGCGGTCTTCCCGATCCGGCTGGAGGCGACGGTGGACCGCCACCGGAGATCACAGCCGAGGCGCTCAGAACTATTCTTGAGGGCATCGACCAAACACCAGGCCTGACGGGAGCCTCACTCCCCGCGGACCCGGTTGGGCCGGGGCCAATTTCCCTCCCGGATGGATGGCCTCGCTTGCAATATAACAATTGGGATGGCACATTTCGCGCGGACGCAAGGAAGGTCGTCTTTCTAGTGACGGACAATCTACCGGGAGGGTACGACAGCACGAACGATCCCACAGACGACCAGAGGGCAACGGATATGGCGAATCTCGCTGCTTCCGAGGGAATCATCATCCAGCCGATTCTTGTAGAGCTCGCGGGCGGGGGGTTTCCTGCCGGCGTCCAGGCCATCATGGAGAACTATGCGACGACAACGGGTGGTACGCTCACGGAGGTTCCCAACAGCGGTGAAGGGATCGATGCCTCGATCATCGAGGATTGCGGCGAGGACCTCGAGGAAAAAGAAGGCCGCATGACCGGTGGCGGAAGCGTCTTCCACGAGGATGATAAGTCGAACGGTCGTGTGACGCACGGCTTCACACTGCACTGCGATGGCGGACCGAACAGGCTCCAGGTGAACTGGCCCGGCAACGTCTTCCATATGGACATGTTGATCGAGGCGAGCTGCTTCGACTTCCCCGGACTGGATGAGCACAACCCCGTAGCGGGCTTCGATACTATCACGGGCAGCGGAGTTGGCCGTCTAAACGGCGTGCCGGGCGCGACGGTTGAGTTCACGTTCGTGGATGACGGCGAGCCGGGCAAAGTCTCTGACACTGCCATCATCAGTATCAACGGCGGAGCGGATCTCACCGTGAACGGTACTCTCACGAAGGGCAACCAGCAGGCCCATCCGGAAAACTAAACATTAACTCTTAACCCAGCAGGAAAGCGGGGCCACGGTTCGTTTTGAGCCGTGGCCCTTTCTTCTTTTGCATCAATGGGAGCGGCCTCCCCATTTTTGCGATGTCGCTTGCCATAGTTTACGTCCGCTGTCCGTGTTCACTCGAATACGAGCACCACGACAAACCGAGTGGCCCCCTCGGTATTGGCTTGGTTTGCCGCCCAAGCCTCGAGCGCATCCGTATCTTGGCCGTCAGACCGACCGGATGCCCAAGACCGTCTGCAAGAATGAACCTATGGTGGACTCTCCATCTTTGGGCGGCAAGCCGCGAGCAGAGTACGCGCAACGGTTGGCCGAACGCCGTGAAGGCGCGGAGGCTCAGGAATCTCGGCACCGTACTCTGGGCTACATTCGCATTGGGGTATCCGTCGCCGCCGTCGTCTTTGCATTCGTCGTTTTCGATCAAGGCGCTCTTTGGGCGTTGTGGTGGCTGCTCATTCCAGTCGCCGCCGTCATTTGGTTGGGTGACCGCCTTCGCGGCGTCGAAGACGCACGAAGACGAGCGACACGCGGTGTCGCTTTCTATGGACGTGCGCTGGGACGCCTCGAAGGCCGCTGGGCCGGCCAGGGCGAATCCGGAAGTCGCTTCCTCGATGAACATCACTTGTACTCCTCCGACCTCGACATCTTCGGCGAAGGGTCGCTGTTTCAACTGCTCTCAAGCGCCCGCACAAGTATGGGCGAAGAGGTTCTGGCGGCATGGCTCACGGCACCCGCCGCACCCGATGTTGTCGGCGAACGCCAACAGGCGGTGGTTGAACTTGCGCCCCGTCTCGAACTAAGGGAAGATCTCGCGGCCCTCGGCGAAGAACTACTGACAGGCATCCACGGCGAAGAGTTGATGGCGTGGGGCGAGGGGGAGCCGGTCCTCAAGCCTTCACCCTTTCGAATCGTAGCGTGCTTCCTGTCCGTCCTCGGAGCGCTCGCCGGATGTGCGGTCGTTACTTACTTCATGTCCGTTTTGGGTTTTTACGATTTGCCGGGGTGGGCGCAGATCGGTTTGATCACGTACTTCTGGATCACCGTGGTGTTGATCGGCGGAGTTTCGTGGAGGTTCAGAAAGCGGACCCAGAAGATCATCGGATCGCTTGAGGTGTCGGCGAAAGACCTCGGCTTGCTGGCAGGTGTCATCGGACGACTCGAAGCCGAACAGTTCGCATCACCCCGCCTCGCGGAACTGCGGGCCGCACTCGACGTGGAGGGCCAACCTCCTTCACGGCGTATCGCTCGACTAAATCTACTGACAGATCTGGCCGACTCTCGTCGCAACCAGATGATGGGCTTGATCGGCCCCCTGGCGCTGTGGGATTTGCACCTTTCGTACGCGATTGAAGATTGGCGGCGGGTCTCCGGCCCCGCGCTGCGTCGCTGGCTAACAGCGGTAGCCGAGATGGAAGCACTTTCATCGGTCGCTGGTTACCACTACGAGCACCCAGACTACGTATTCGCGGAACTCACGTCCGAGTCGCCTTCGATCGAAGGTGAGGCGCTCGGCCACCCGCTGCTGGGCGAACACGAAGCGGTCACAAACGACCTGCGCATCGGCGGTAGCCCGTGCGTACTGGTCGTGAGCGGCTCGAACATGTCGGGCAAGAGCACCATGCTGAGGACTATCGGTATGAACGCGGTACTCGCCCAGGCGGGAGCTCCTGTACGCGCGCGCCGCCTGCGGCTCTCGACCCTCGCGATCAGCGCATCCATCCGTACGCAAGATTCGCTCCAAGAAGGCACGTCGCGTTTCTACGCCGAGATCACACGGCTGCATCAAATCATGGAGAAGGCCGCCGAGTCTCCCCCGGTCCTTTTCCTGATCGATGAATTTCTTCACGGTACGAACTCGCACGACCGCCGCATCGGTGCGGAAGCCATCGTACGAAGCCTCGTGGAACGCGGAGCGATCGGACTCGTCACCACACACGACTTAGCCCTTGCCCACATCGCCGACAACCTCGGTCCGCGGGGAGTGAACGTTCACTTCGAGGACCATCTCGAAGACGGCCGTATGCGCTTCGACTACAAAATGCGCCCTGGCATCGTCAAGAAGAGTAACGCCATCGAATTGATGCGCTCGGTTGGCTTGGACGTCTGATCGTGTCCCACGTTCAGAAAGAACTGTAGCCGGCTGCGTCATGTCAGAATGGCGGAAGGTCAAACCATGAAGTCACTGCTTGTCATCGCGTCCGCCTTACTGTTGGCCGTCTCCGGCTCCGCTCAAGACGGTGTCAACGATCGACCCGCGATTGTTCTCGAAAGCCCGTCGGCGAAACTGGTTGTCGACATCGCGGGCGGCTCGATCGTGCGCTTTCTGTTGCCGGACCAGGGACTCAATCCGCTGGTTTGGCGGGAAGATGAACCCGGACGGGAGCCGCGCGCGATGGGACACTTTCTCTGTCTCGACCGCTGGGGTGCGCCTTCGGAAGCCGAACTGGCTAACGGCATGCCCTTTCACGGCGAAGCTCCCTACGTCAAATGGAAGGTCACGAAGCCGCCGAGGACCGTTGGGCAAGCAGTGGAAGCCGAGATGAGCGCCTCGCTGCCCATCGCGGGCCTCGACGTTCACCGCCGGCTACGCCTGCTTAATAGCAGCGCGGTCGCCGTGGTCGAGGAGACTGTATCGAACCGCAACAAGATCGGACGGATCTACAACTGGGTTCAGCACCCGACGATCGGCCCGCCGTTTCTGGATGAGAGCGTAGTGGTGGATGCGAACGCCCGTGAGGGCCTCATGCAGGACAGCCCCCTGCCAAATCCCGAAGCACCTTCCGTCCATTGGCCGCTGGCGCTCAAAGACGGCCAACCGGTCAACATGCGCCGGCTTACCGACGACCCTCTGCCGCAAGTCGTCTCCTACACCATCGACCAAGAGATCGGTTGGACCACGGCGGCCAACGCCTCCAAGGGTTTGCTGCTCGGATACATCTGGAAGACAGAGGAATATCCGTGGTTCAACGCTTGGCGGCACGTCGACGATGACAATAAGCCACTTGCCCGCAGTCTCGAGTTTGGCACGACGGGGTTGCATCAGCCTTTCGGAGTGCTCGTCTCGAAGGGACGTATTTTTGGACGGCCGCTGTTTGCCCACATCGATACGGGACAGCGTGTGACGAAGTCATACGTCATGTTCTTGTTGAAGATTCCCACTGACTTCGTCGGCACCTTGGATGTACGTCGTGTCGGGAGAGAGATCATCATTCGTGAGCGGGACAGCGAGCGGGCGTTTCGGATCGATGCGCCGGGATTGCCGTTCGATTAGCCCAGGGCGCCCCTCAAAACATCCAACGCAGCAGGAAGCGGAAGGTACGTCCGTCGTTCAGCGTATTGGTGATCTCGCCGAAGTTTGCGTTCGACAGAGCCTTGCCCGGCTCGGCGAACTGCGGCGTGTTGAACAGATTGATCGACTCCCCGCGCAGCAGCAAACGCATCTCCGGCCCCAGACTCCAACTACGCGACAACGCGGCATTGAGATTCGCGATACCACCCTTGCGAAACGTGTTACGGCCGAGAGTGCCGGCAAATTCCGTCGGCTGAATGAACGTGAACGCCGCGGCGGGTAAGAGCCGGCTCGAAGTATCAGAATTGCCGATCGTTCTTCCCAGAATCGAAGTGTCCACGATGTTGGGGCGATCACCACCGTTCGCGTCAACATTGCCGAAGCCAGGCGCATCTGAGCCGGTTCCTACGGAGAACGGTGTTCCTTGTTTGATCAGCAGCACGGTGGCTAGGTTCCAATTGCCGAAAGCTTGCCGTACCCAGCCGCGAGTTGCCGCCAGCTTCGGTGTCTCATAGTTGGCGGACCACAAGAACGAGTGCGGCTGATCGAAATCGCTCAGTCCCCGCATATCGCGAAGCTGGTCGAACTCCGTCTGACTACGCGAAAGACGCGAGTCAGCACCATAACCCGTGTTGGTGTAATTCGCTCCCAGGTCAATCGCCTTACTGAACCAGTAGGCCGCCTCGAACGAAAGGCCCTGCCATGACCGCACGACGACCGCCGCTCGCGCCGCGTCAAAGAATCCTCGGGAGCCGTTGATCACGCGCCGAATCTCGGCGAAGTTTGGATTATCACGCCTCAGGTTGACCGTGGCCGTGGTTTGCGGAATTCCCTCCACCGGATGCGAGCGGTTCAAATACCACATCAGCAGCAGCTTGTGAGAGCGGCTGCCGACGTAGCCGAGTTGCACGTTCCAATTGCGGGCCGGCGCGAACTCCCAACTGAAGTTGTATTGGTGCGAGTAAGGCGTGACGAGGTTCTCATCCAGCACATACGTTGTGGGCAGAATGTTCGGGTCGTTCAGGTCGAAACCGCTGAAGGGGCTGGCGGGATCCGGACTTGGAATGACGATCTTCGTGTTCCCCGGCGGCGCGAGGCGAACCTGCTGGTAGGTAGCGGGGAAGATCTGTCCGAATTGCAGCCCATAAGCCCCCCGCAGCACGCCCCATTCGCTCGGCAATCGATAAGCGAACCCGAATTGCGGCGCTGCGTTATTGCAGTCGCAGGAATAAGCAATCGCGTCCCGGCTGTTGACTTCATTGGGGCTCGTCACCGGCTGAAAACGCACCCCGAAGTTCAACGTCAGGTTCGACCGCACACGCCAGTTGTCGCCGGCGTAGAATTGCTGGTCCCAGTTGCGATAGCCGCGGTGAATGTCGCCGATCGAGATGATACTTTGCGTCGGCATGCCGAGGCGCAGATTCGTGATAGCATCATTGCCGAAGTTGTTCCCGAAACTGATGAACCCCCGGTGGACATCGCTTTCAATGCCGTTCAACTGCCGCCGCATGATGTCGAATCCGGCGATCCAGTTATGACTTCCGCGAACCTGGTTCACTCTTGCGGCGTAGCGAAAGCGATTCAACGCGCGGTCGATCGGAATCGCGCCAACCGGCCCCAACCCTTGCAGTCCACTGACTGACACGAACGGGCCCACCGCGTTCTCTTCCGGAACAAGCAAAGTCCGCAAGCGGTCAAAACCCACCGAAAAATCCGTCACTGTCCGTGCCGTCCATGCACGGTTCCAGGTCATCGTCGCCTTGTGCGACTTGATGTCGGCGTCCGGGTTCTGCCCCGCAACAAGTTGAAAGGCATCCACCTGCTGCGTCGTAAGCGCGTACAGAAGGTAGAAATTGTCACGGGTGCCGGCAACTTGGTCGAGCCGGGTCGAGAGGTTGTTGTTATTGATCCGCTGTGGCGCATTCGTGTTGAGCGCGCGCTCGTTGATATCGGTGCGGTTGGGCAGTACGGCGGGGTAGGCGGCGAGGTAGCGCTCGACAATCGGGCGGACCTCGGCGTCATTCGTGAGCGGCGTTCTCTCGTCCGGTTTCGGCACGAGCACGTTGCCGTTGACCGAACCACGCAACTTCTGCTGACTCGCGTCGATGGACCAGTGCGACCCCTTCCAACCCGGAGCGCCGATGTTGAATCCATAGTCGTTCTCCCGCGCCGGCTGTACGTCGCCGACCTGAAAGAATGACCTCGCCGTGAACACGCTGTTCTGATGCAGCTCATACAAGCTGCCGTGTACACCGGCGGCGCCGCTGGAACCCGAGACATGCAGCTGACCCTTCGGCGAGGCGCCGAACTCGGCCCCAAAATAGCCGCCGGTGGGTTTGAACTCCTCAATGATCGTCGCTGTCGTCCCCAAGCGGACGCGAAGTTCTTTCAGCGCGTTGTTGTCGACCAGGTTGAATTGGATGTTCTCGTTCCGTCGGCTCTCCCCCGCGCCGGTATCGGTCTGACCCAAGAGATTGATTTCCGTGCGCTGATCGAGCGTGGAAGATTTCGTAAAGCCCGCGGCGTCCTGCGGGTCGCGCGAATCTGTCGATTCACCGGGTGGCGGCGTAGAGGGCGCCGGGTCTCCGGGGGGAACGCGCGGCGCACCCTCCTGCTGGGCACAGAGAGCGCCGGCCTCCGTCAGAAGCACGAAGGCGACGACCGTCCCGAGATTTCGGCGAATCGACATGGAAGACTGTGTCCAGGGTATCCATTTTGAGTGTCCCGGAAAGGTCAGAGTAACCGAAGCACGCCTCGCGAAGCAATGCTCACACCCGGCCCGCCCGCACTTGATAAGCTGCGAATCTACCCGTCATGGCAACCACCACAACCCCGGCCGGGAAACACACGTCCAAAAGGAAGCACGGACCGCGAACAGGCACCCCGAAAGCCGCGAAGCATCGTCAGTTCGTCTCATCCCTCGCCGCTATCTTCCGGCCGGAGACAAGTACAGGTCGGCGGGCTCTGGCCTTTGTACTCGCTGGCGCGTTCTTGCTTCGTGTTTATCGCATCATGGATCTTTTTCCGATCCTGGTAGACGAGAGCATATACCTTCACTGGGCCGAGATCATCGAGCACCAAGGCCATTGGTTCATCTCTCTGTGGGACGGCAAACAACCCCTCCAATACTGGGTGCTCGCCGCCGTGCGCATGGTGTTCGGAGGCGATCCGCTGCTGGAAGCGCGCCTCGTCGCCGTTGGCGTCGGTTTGCTGAGTACGCTCGGCCTGTTCGCCATCGGCAAGCGGCTCGGCGGCGACCTCGCGGGGTTGATTTCCGCGGGCCTCTACGCGATCTTCCCGCTCGCGCTGCTCTACGACCGCCTGGCGTATACGGAATCCTTCGTCAACCTCACGGGGATCATCATCGCCTTGACGGCTCTTTATGCGTTCGGCGAGAGCGAGAGCTGGGCGCCGGAGATTGTCGCCGGTGTAGCGCTCGGTCTCGGCTTGTTCACGAAGCAGACGGCCATCCTGTTTCTCTACTTCCCTTTGCTAGCCGGGATCTGGCTTGGCTGCGGCAAGCACCGCAATGTGATCGCCCGGCTAGCGGTTATTTACGCCGTTGCCGGTATCTTCGTTGGACTCATTTGGATTAATCAACCGCAAGGGCCGATGCTTGAGACCCACGATCCGATTCTCCACCAAACCAAGTTCTACGTGCCGCTCCAAGAGCTGCTCGAAAATCCAACCAAGATGTGGAGCAAGAATTTCGGCCTGCTCACCGGATACACGTCAACCTACTTGACCTGGCCCGCCGCCCTCGCTTCCCTGCTCTGCCTGCTCTATCTCACCTGGCGGCGATCACTCGCGCCTTGGATCTTGCTCTCCATCGCAATTCCGCCCCTCGTCCTACAATGCACAATCCTGGAGTTGATGTTGCCGAGCCGTTGGGCCTTTCCGCATTTCTGGCCACTCCTGACGGTCATCGGTCTCGGCTTGGCCGAAGCGTGGCGGGCGTATGGGTCCGGGCCGGCAGTGTCGAAAGTGCGGATGGCCGGTCTGGCGACAATGGTCGTCGTTGCGGGCCCGATGCTCTACGAAGCGCGGGGGATGTTGCGGGCCCCGCGCGATTTCCTCCACGCCACTGACGCGGATGGATTTCTCGGCTCGCATGCCCACGTTGGCTTCGGCAACCGCGAGGCCGTCAATTACTTCGTTGCCGAATCAAGACGTGCGCCGTTCATACTTCTTACCGACCCTATCTGGGGCCCGCCCGCCGATGCCATGTTTCCTTACTTGAACCAACGTCATGGCATTCGGGTCTACGAAGCATGGTGGATGCAGCTTTCCGGCAACCATCACATTCTGCCACGCGGCCGGACGGACATCATGAAATCGCAATACGAACGGGTGAAGGCCGGTGTGATTGACTTCTCACAAGTCCCACGCGTCTTTTACATTACCGACACGTACCACACACCCAAAGCGGCCGTTCGTGTTCGCCAGCCGGATGCCAAGCTCATCCAATCGTTCCGCAAACCTGACGGCAAGCACTCAATCGACATCTACCGGCTCAAGTAGAAGGAGCCCGGCTCACTGCACCGCCGGTGCCGGCTGGGCGCTCCAGTGGATCCGCAACTCCGGCCACCGCCCACGGAGAGCGTCAACTTCCGCCTGAGAGACCTCAGTTCCATCGATGTACAGATGACGCAGTTTGCCGAGCCCGGCCAGCCGGGAAAGAGCTTCGTCGCTGATCTTCGTTTCAGAAAGATCCAGGATCGCGAGACCACTCACAGCCGCGATCGCCGAAGCCGCTTCATCGTCAATCGTCTCGGCCCCGGAAAGACTGAGCTCCTCCAGATGCCGAAACCCGGAAAGCACGGAAAGGCCGCGGCCCGTTACCGAAGTACGACTCAGATCCAGCGACCGCAACTGCTTCAACGAGGCGAGCTTCCGTACGCCGAGGTCTGTAAGTCTGAGACCTGCCAAATCAAGATGTTCGAGCCGCGACAGCTTCGCGATCTCATCAATATCGAGATCCGTCACGGCAACGTCCCAGAAACCCGAGTTACGCATCTGGCGGCCACTCAGGCTTAACGTCTTGAGTTCCGGTAATAGTTGCAGGATGGATAGTCCTAAGGCCGTAATCTTATTCCCACCCAGAACCAATTCCCGCAACTGAGTCAGTTCGGCGAGATGCTCCATACCGTTGTCGGTAACCTGCGTAACACTGAGGTCGAGAGCTTCAAGCCTAGAATGGGACGCGATATAAGCCAGCCCTGTGTCGGTGATATCCGCGCCCCGGAGATTCAACCGTCTCAAGTTCTTCCATTCGCGCAGATGCGCGAGAGCTGTGTCGGTGATGTGCTCGCAAGCGTAGAGATTCAGTTCCTCGATCCCGGTCAGCGACTTCAAGCGCTCGATCCCGAGATCCGTCACGCGTGTCAGCGACAGATCAAGCCGCTTCAGCGACGAGATCCGCGCAAGGCGGTCCATATCGCCGTCGGCGACCCATGTGAACCCCAACCGAATCCCAACCGGCCGTGACGCTTTGTCATACTCCACCTGGCCGCCCAACGAACCGATCCAGTCGCCAAGATCCGCGGTAGCCGGCTCCGCACTGCGCGCACCCGCCGGGCCGAACGCTATCAGCAACAACGCAACAATCGACGTCCGCATCGGTAGCGTCAGCCGTCTTTGCGTAACTTAACGGTTGGGTCGTCGTCCTCGGTTGTGTCCCTGAGTCTTTCCGGGTCGAGCTTTATAGTCATGTAAGCGGCATCCTTGCTGCTGCCATCGCCCCCGGACGCCTTATCAAGCTGCTCATCCGCGAGTTCCGGAGCACCATCCCCAGCGGGCTGATCGGCGGCCTTACGGCCATCTTTCTCTTCTGTCGACATACGATCCCTCTCTCCGCAATTACTTGCCGTCCTGTCTAGTAACCAGTACTCCAAAGAAGAATACCTCAGGCGGTTACCACGTAGCAACGCGCGCTGCCTGCGGGAGCAGTTAATTGGCAGGCGTCCATCTCGTACAGATTCAGCCCCTACTGGATGTATCCCAAGCTACGCAGCCGCTGGAGCTCTTCGTCGCTCAAATTCTCGGTGGAACCTCCCTCGGGTAAGGCTCCTTCGAGAATTCGGTTTCGCTCGGATTCCAACAAGGCGGACAGCGTTTTGACACGATCCAAGTTGTCGCCGCTCACGTCTTTCAGATCAAGCGGATCCTCCGCATGGTGGAACAGCTCGAATTCCGGCTTTCCCTCGTCTGGTTTCGTGTGGTGAATCAACTTCCAGCCGTCGGAGACGATCGCATACGCCTCGGTGTCGTAGGGCCGCGGGCCGCCCGTTTGATTCGTCTCGGCCTTTTGCGAAATCGCAGGTTGCGGTTCCCAATCCGCGCCGGCCATCAGCGGGATCAGGCTCTGCCCCTGCATCGTCTCGGGCGTGGGTAGGTGGCTCAGCTCCAGCAATGTCGGCGCAATGTCGATGCTGCTCGTCGTCACATCAAACCCGGGGCCGGCCGGGACGAACGACGGCCCGTAAAACATCAGCGGCACGCCTGTCAGTTCGCCATAGATGTGCTGGCCATGCCACATATAACCGTGCTCATGGAAGCCCTCGCCATGGTCGGCCGTGAAGGCGAGGAGCGTCTCGTCGGCCAAGCCTAGATCCCGAAGCTTCTCCATCAATCTCGCCATCTCGGCGTCAAGCCCGCGGATAGAGCCGTCGTACCAGCCCTGGTTGTAGCCCATGAACTCTTCCTGATCCACACCGGACGCCTTCAACTCGTCCAGCATCGGCATGACCCGGTTCTTATCGGAAGCATCCTTGATGAACTCTTTGACCTTTTCCACGTTCTTGTCGTGTTGGTCCCTATCCGCTGGGTCCGCCCAAACGGTGTTGTAAGGGCGGCGGGGTTCAAACGGTGAGTGAGGATCGAAAACGTGCAGAAAAACAAAGAACGGGCCGTCGCGGTGGGTATCGAGCCATTCGGTCAAACGGTCCACATACGTTCGGGCCGTCTTACTGCCCGATTCTTCGATCGAACCTCGCTCGTGGAGTTCTTCGAAACCTTGGTGGAGATTCGTGAGTTGACCGCTAAACGGAACCGACGAATAAGCAACGGTTGCGTAGCCCGCATCGCGGTAGACCTCGGCGAGCGTAACGGCGGCCGCGGGCAAGCGGTCGCGCACATCGGAAACGCGATGGGCCAGCGGGTACATGCCGCTTTGGATCGTCGGAACCGAGACTTTCGTCCAGGTCGCCTGCGCCACGTTGTCGCGAAACACCGCGCCTTCGCTGCCGAGTTGCGCCAGGAAGGGCGCGGTCGGCCGTTCGTATCCATGAAAATTGAGATGGTCTTTGCGGAGGGTGTCCGCAACAATCAAGATGACCCCGCGCGGAGCCGGAGCCCCCGCAATCGCTTCCACTTCAGGACGTTGGTTCGTATCTCGCGAAGGCCGACCGCGATCGCGAATCGCGGTTCCGCCCCAGAAGCCCAATGCGCCGTCGTTCTCCGACTTCAGCGCCAAGGAAAGCGTAACGTTCCTTCCGGCATAGGAGGCGAGATCTACTATCGTTTTCTCCCAACGATCCGGCGTCGTGAGCGTTCGCTGCAACACCGCATCGCCCTCGGCGGGGTCCGATCCGGCGGATACGACTCGTACCTCGAACGTAACCGGCCCATCCTCCACCGTGCCGATCTGCAAATCGAGCCAGGGATTTGCGGGCAGCTTCAGATCCAGCTCGATGGATTCGGGAGCGCGGGCCACAACCGTTTCGCGATAGATCTCCGCCAGCCCCTGCCAGCCGACACCCGACGGAATGCGCGACAGATGCTCACGCCGAGACACGATCTTCACCGACTCAATCTCAAACTCCGCTCCGGCCTCATCGCTCGGGCGGATCAGCAACTTGTTGATGCTCGAAAGTCTGACACCCGCCGGCGGACGCATCGTGTAGGTTTGCACCTCGTCACCGGCGACGAGCGGGGCATTCAGATTCCAGGGCTGGCTCAACCCTTTCGCCCTCTCAAGAAGTCGCTCGACGTTCAAGTCGCCGGACCCCTGCGTCTGTACGCTGACATTGGCCCCCTTGTCCACCCGCATCCGGATCTCGACCGCGTGCAGCAGGTCGGGCGTCTCGAGGCCTTCAGTCCTCTCGACGTAGACGATCGGGAAATCCGTGGTCGTGCGGCCCTGTAAGCGCCCTTCGGCAACTCTTAGGGAAGAGACCGCCGTCCCCACTTTCCACCCGAGCGTCGCGGGCGCTTCTTTAGGCGGCTCGGCAGGTGTTTCTCCGAACTCCCAAAGCCCGGCCGGCTCGGGTCGCGTCACTTGCGTCGGAACGTTCTTGACCATGTCCTTGTCAAAGTTGTCGACCAAGCGCCACACGATCGGCTGATCGGAAGAACCTCCGCCACATCCCGCGAGCAGGAAAGAAAGAGTGTAAAACGTAACGCGAAGAAGTTTCATGAGGCGCGAAAACACTCCGACTCGGAGAAAGTGGGTACGGCAAGAAGCCAATACAGACTGGCGGTATTCTAGCAGTCTTGCTCGGATGGCTCCCAGCAGACTTTACCCCCTGAGCTTAGGAACCCGAGTCGTCGGAGGGAGCCGTCTGTGCCGGCTATCGGTCGGTACCGGGCCGTGGCCATTCCTCATCGAGGGGCTGTGCTTGATCTTCGCCTGGTTCGCATTCGGAAGAGAAGCAGAGAAGGCCAAGCGAGAGATTGAAGCTATTCGCCGGCACATTACTGAGTCCCGCATAATATTCAGTTAATCGAACGACAAAGAAGATTGCTTCCAAAAGGCGGCGATCAAGCGCCGTTTGCGGCGCATGCGGCGCAAGGTCGTGCGTGCCCGCTCGTCGAGCTCCCAGTAGTCGTTGGGGCAGACGTTGGGCAACTCGTGCTGCTTCCAGTAGGCCCAGATGTATTCCACCGGATTCAGCTCCGGGGCGTAGCCCGGCAAGTACTCGGTCTCGATGTGGCCCTGCGACAACGCGATGAACTCGCGCACCAACGCGCTGCGATGCGCCGGCAAGCGATCCCACACGATCAGCAACGGACGTTGTATGTGGCGCAGCAGCGCCTTGAGGAAATCGATCACCTCGGGACCGCGGATGGCGTCGGGATAGAGACGGAAATAGAAGTTGTGGAAAGTGATTCCGGCCGCCGCCGAGAGCTTCTTCCAGTTGAAGTTGAACTGCAGTACGGGCGTCTGCCCGCGCGGCGCCCAAGTACGGCAGCGATGTGGCTTCTGGCTCAGTCCGCTTTCGTCGATGAAGACGATCGTGCGGCCCTGCTTTTGCGCTTTTTTTTAATGGCGGGCCAAGTCTTCTTCTGCCAAGTCTGAATCGCTTCCTCGTTGCGCTCGCGGGCCTTGCCGACCGGCCGTTGCGGGCTCCAATGCAGCGCCCGCAGTAGCTTCCAGACGTGGCCTTCGTGGTAGCGCACCCCGAAACGGTCGCGGATCAACCGCGCCACCTGCGGACAGCTCCACAGCGGTGTCGGGAAGCCGTGCGCTTCGGGTCCTTCGAGCAGCAGCCCTTCCAGCTCGGCGAGCTGCGCGGCGCTCAGCAACGGCTTGCGGCCGGCGCGACCGGCTTTGGCTAGCCCGGCTCGGCCGTCTTCGCGGTAACGCTGCACCCAGCCGCTGACGCTTTGTTGGGCGGCTTGGACTCTACGCGCCGCCTCAGCTTGGCTCAGTCCTTTTTCCACGACCAGCCGCACCGCCTCGATGCACCGCTTCTCCAGCGCCGCAAAGTCTCGCTTCACGCCTTTTGGAAAACCCATATCCAAAAGACGTCGCTCCATTACAAAAGGTTACCCTATATTATGCGGGACTCAGTAGGACCTAGCCCTAGAAGCCCTTTCCGTGCGGGTTGACTCGCACCGATGTTCTGCCCGCTAAACTTCCGCGGACCGGACATGTCGGAACCTGAATGGCTCTCTATTGACGGATCATCTTTTGCGAACCTTACGGCAATCCGCTCGTACAATGCTTACATGACGTTGCGTTACACTGCTGCCCTCGTGTTCGCCTGTGGCGCCGCATTCGGCTCGCTGAACGCGCAGGAAGCAACCCCCGGGCCATCAGAAGCCGGCGAATTCCGGAAACTGGACCCTACGCTCAAGTTCTTACGCACCCGCAACGCGCGGGACTATGCGGTCACCACTGCGAACGGAATCGACGAGGCGAAGTATGTCAAGGTCGGCAGCATCGAGCAATGGATCACCATTCGTGGAGAAGATCGCAGGAACCCCGTGCTGCTGTTCTTGCATGGGGGGCCCGGCGATGCGACCAATCCCTGGGGGTATGCAGGTTTTCGCAACTGGCTGAAATATTTCACCGTCGTCCAATGGGATCAACGGGGTGCCGGAAGAACCTTCGGACGACACGGAGCGGCGGCCGCCTCCACCATCACGATTGAGCGGATGGTCCAGGATGGCATCGAGCTTTCGGAACTGTTGTCGAAGACGTTCCAGAAAGGCAAGATCGTTCTCGTCGGGCATTCGTGGGGCTCCATCCTGGGAGTTTTGATGGCGAAAGCGCGGCCCGAACTATTCTATGCATACGTGGGTACTGGTCAGGTCGCCGATCCTATTCGTAACTACGCCGTTGCCTACGCAGCCCTAGTTGAGCGGGCCTCTCGTGAAGGCAATTCTCGGGCTCGTAAGGAACTGAAAGAAGTTGGCCCCCCGCCATATAAGGACGGAAAGGGCTACGCGGTCCAACGAAAATGGGCGAACCTGTTTGAAGGAGCGGACGTATTCCTCGCGTCCACCCTACTGAGTCCCGCATAATATAGAGTAACATTTTGTAATGGAGCGACGTCTTTTGGATATGGGTTTTCCAAAAGGCGTGAAGCGAGACTTTGCGGCGCTGGAGAAGCGGCGCATTGAGGCGGTGCGGCTGGTCGTGAAAGAAGGACTGAGCCAAGCCGAGGCGGCGCGTAGAGTCCAAGCCGCCCAACAAAGCGTCAGCGGCTGGGTACAGCGTTACCGCGAAGACGGCCGCGCCGGGTTGGCCAAAGCCGGCCGCGCCGGCCGCAAGCCGTTGCTGAGCACCGCGCAGCTCGCCGAGCTGGAAGGGCTGCTGCTCGAAGGACCCGAAGCGCACGGCTTCCCGACGCCGCTGTGGAGCTGTCCGCGGGTGGCGCGGTTGATCCGCGACCGTTTCGGGGTGCGCTACCACGAAGGCCACGTCTGGAAGCTGCTGCGGGCACTCCACTGGAGCCCGCAACGGCCGGTCGGCAAGGCCCGCGAGCGCAACGAGGAAGCGATCCGCGCCTGGAAGAAACAGACCTGGCCCGCCATTAAAAAAAAGCGCAAAAGCAGGGCCGCACGATCGTCTTCATCGACGAAAGCGGACTGAGCCAGAAGCCACATCGCTGCCGTACTTGGGCGCCGCGCGGGCAGACGCCCGTACTGCAGTTCAACTTCAACTGGAAGAAGCTCTCGGCGGCGGCCGGAATCACTTTCCACAACTTCTATTTCCGTCTCTATCCCGACGCCATCCGCGGTCCCGAGGTGATCGATTTCCTCAAGGCGCTGCTGCGCCACATACAACGTCCGTTGCTGATCGTGTGGGATCGCTTGCCGGCGCATCGCAGCGCGTTGGTGCGCGAGTTCATCGCGTTGTCGCAGGGCCACATCGAGACCGAGTACTTGCCGGGCTACGCCCCGGAGCTGAATCCGGTGGAATACATCTGGGCCTACTGGAAGCAGCACGAGTTGCCCAACGTCTGCCCCAACGACTACTGGGAGCTCGACGAGCGGGCGCGCACGACTTTGCGCCGATGCGCCGCAAACGGCGCTTGATCGCCGCCTTTTGGAAGCAATCTTCTTTGTCGTTCGATTAACTGAATATTATGCGGGACTCAGTAGGGTTCGCGCTAACGGCGCCCGGGTATTCTCTGGGCGACATCAATGACTGGCTTAAAGGCCAGAGCGTCAGCGGCGAGCAGCTAGTCCCTCATACCTCCGTGCTCGACCCAAAACGTCTCGGAGGCGAGTTCGCCGTACCCGTGTTCGTCATCCAGGGCGCCGAGGATTTCACAACACCGACGAGCCTCGCCAAATCCTACCTGAAGTCACTAAAGGCCCCTCGCAAGGCTTTCGCCACGATTGACGGGGCCGGTCATTTTGCCGTATTCACGAAGCAGGACGTGTTTCTGTCGGAGCTGAGGATGCGAGTACTCCCGTTGACACGCTAGTTGCTCGATTGCAGACAGCAGGTCCTGGGCATCACAATCTTCCCGCCTGGTTACGCAGTGTAGAGCCGTCAGTTCATAGACAAGAAAGGAACCCTTTTGCACCGCAAGAACTCCGTGTCGATCGACGTTTCGCAAAGGGGGAACCGAGGAAGTGCCCATAGTCGCGGCCTTCGCGGAACGGACACTGCCGCGAACCGACATGTCGGAAGTACGGGTGTTGAGGGCTACGGTTGTCCCAGGGAACAAAGCTAGGCTATAAAACGTATGCGCGAACGTGGAAGAAACCGAGAACTGCCACCTCGGGTCCTGATGCCAAGGACTGGGGATTCATTCGCGGCCTTGGACCTTCCCCCGGCAGGTTGGGTCAGCTCGCTCCTGCTGTTTGGGTTTCCAGCTCTGGGGTTTCTCATGGTTGTCTGGGTGACAACCCCTTGGCTTGACCACTTGGGAGTACCACTCTGGCTCAATGTTTCCGGGCAGCTCATCCCCCTATTCATCGGCCTCTCGATCGCTGCGATCGCGATGGGCCGAACGGAGACGACCGGTCAATCGTACCTGATGGCCCAGAGACTTCGGTTGCGCCGAATGAATCGCTCGGATCTTGTGCTCGTAGTGCTGGTGACGATCACTGGGACATGGCTCTACTTCCAACTGCAGCCGCTTTCATGGTGGATCATCGAGAATGCCGGCATTGGATTCCCCGAATGGCTAGGCCGCTTCATCACTCCTACGCACCTGCTTGATCTGGAGCTGCGAGACAACTGGGCTCCGGTGGCGTTGTACTTTTCGTTCTACTTGGCGGTTGTGTCCGGTGAGGAGTTGTGGTGGCGTGGTTACGTATTGCCGCGACAGGAACTCGCTTTCGGAAAGCATGCGTGGATCGTCCACGGTCTTCTGTGGAGCCTTTTCCACGTCGGCTACTACTGGGACATCCTTCCTTTGCTGCCGATGTCCCTTGGCCTCTCTTACGTCGCGCAACGTTCCGGGAGTACTTGGGCTGGCATCATCCCCCACGCCGTGTTGAACGGCAACGCCTTCCTTCGAATCGTCCCGAGCGTCATTTCCAACTGAGAGGTGGCAGCATCTGCGTAGCCAGGCACGCTATGCGTCACTTCCGATGAGGGGGAACCGAGGAAGTGACGAGTCTCCGGCGTGCTGTTTCCTCGGACCGGACGGGTCGGAAGTAGGCCTAACTCCGCTCGGCAATTGCCAACAGGAGCGGGCTCATCATGAGCAGCGAGGACTCCTCTTCCGTCCCGCGAACAAGGTCGAGCAACTGCTCGCGCCGGCTTCTATCCGCCCACCGCTCCTCAAAATCCTTCGCAAGCCAGACCGGTCCTTCAACGGGGAGAATATTCACGTTGCTCAAGCCAGCATCCTGGACTTCATCGAGCAGCTCTTCCGGGCGATGGAAGAAAGCCCTCGTGAAGTAGCTAAGGTTTTCTGGCAAGTTTCGATGCTGTCCTTCACGCAGGTCCCTTTCCAGGATCCGCACGAACTCGGGATCGTCGATGTGCCCCTCGGTGAGCCCCGCCATTAGAGATGCGAATCGACTTATTGCCGCCGCAACCATCACACCTCCCGGTCGCAACACGCGATGAGCTTCGCGAAGGGCGGCGAGCCGCTCCGACCGTTCAGTCAGGTGATAAAGCGGGCCAAGAGAAGCACCGCATCAACCGAACCATCGACCTGCGGAAGCTTGCGCGCGTCGCCTGCCTGGATGCTCGTGACTGGATGGTCCTTCTGTGCGCCTGACGCTACGCGCGCCTGCTCGACGTGTTCGGGTGCCAACTCGACCAGGTGAACGTCGTATCCAGCGCGCGCAAGCCAGAGAGTGTAGACTCCAGGACCTCCGCCAACGTCGACGACGCTACAGGGGGCCGGCGGCAAAAAGCGCGTCAGAATCTCCTGCGTGCGCGCCAGCTCGAGGGGTCCCGAGCCCTTTGAAGAGCCTATTCGCTTCGTCGTAACGACTGTAGTAGCTGAGGAGATCCTCCATTGGTTCCTCCCGGTTCCTCTGACGCCCATTCTCTCGTCTGGCTCCTGTTCTGCCCGACCTTCCGAGGAGGGGGATCGTCGGAACTCAGAGCCTCAAGCGAAATTGGTGACTGGAAATCTCCATGCCGTGTTTCAGATAGAAACGGTGTGTTTGGAAACGTTGAGCGCCGGAGTCGAGGCAAACCTGTTGACAATCTAGGCTCTTGGCGAACTCCACGATCCAATCCAGCAACGCTCCTCCGAACCCCTTACCACGGTCTGATTCACGCACCACCAAGTCATCCACGTAGACGAACTTGCCCCACGCTAGCGAGCGGCCAACGCGGAATCCTGCCGCTGCAACAATCTCGCCGTCGCTCCGAGCAAACGCGAGCCTGAAGCCCGATTCGCGTCCATCCACAACATGCTGAACCAATTCGTCGACCGATACATGCTCGCGGAGTTCGCGAACAATTGCGTGACACGCTCTGATTTCACTGTCCGACTCAGCTATCGATATTTGCACTCACCAATTGTCCGACGGCTTCCGCAACGGGGGAATCGCGGAAGCAGCCTGCACGAATATGGTGGAGCCATCGAGCCCACCACCCGACGAGCGTTCTTAGAGAAGACCGTTCGATCTGCCGGCTTCCCCGACGCGGAATGTCCTTGACCAGCGACGTGCACTCACCGAGCCCACACGCAGTGCCCCGACGGTACAATCGAGCCATCGTAACGGGTAAGACCATGCCGAATTGCCGCGCCCTTGGCGGGTCTATCAAATTAGGCAGGCCGGCATGTCCGGCCTAAGCGCCCGTTGGCCGACCTTCCGTTACGCAAAGGCGGAGGAGTTGATGCGGATGCGAACTTCAGTGGCGGCCGTCTTGTTAGCGGGAGTCCTAACCACAACCGCTTGTGGACAGGACGCCGGCGCGGATTATAGGGCGCGGATCGAAGCCGGCGAGCCCGACGAACATCGCCCCTACGCCGAGATTTCGCTCGACGAGCTGATGAAGAAGTTACGGGTCCCCGGAATGAGTATTGCCGTGATCCGCGACTTCGAGATCCACTGGGCGAAGGGATATGGAACCGCGGATGCGGAGACCGGCGCTCCGGTAGATACGAAGACTCTCTTTCAAGCTGCTTCGATCAGCAAGCCGGTCGCTGCAATGGCCGCCCTTAGAGCCGTCCAGGATGGGCTGTTCTCCCTCGATGACGACATTAACGAGATCCTCGAGTCCTGGACGCTGGACGGGCTCGGATTCACCGTCAATCAAGCGGTCACTCCGCGATCGCTGCTCAGCCACACCTCGGGTCTGGGAGACGGCTTCGGATTCCCGGGATACGATCCTAACGACCCACTGCCGACCACCGTCCAGATTCTGGACGGCCACGAGCTATCCAACGTAGGGCCGGTACTCATGGAACGTCCGCCCATGAGCTTCATGAAGTACTCCGGCGGCGGGGCCATGGTCATGCAGCAGGCCCTTGAAGACGCCCGGGGCCGGCCGTTCGCGGACATTGTGCGGGAATCCGTACTCGAGCCGATCGGGATGGTGAACAGCGCCTTCGACCAGCCGATCGCACCGGAGCGGGACCGGAACGCCGCTCGCGGCCACGGCAATGAGGGCGAGTCATTGGGGGCTAAGTGGCTCGTGTACCCGGAGCTGGCGGCGGCGGGCCTGTGGACCACGCCGACGGATTTGGCCCGCTTTGCGATCGAGGTTCAGAAGTCGGCGAGGGGCGAATCAACGCGGGTACTTTCGCGATCCATGGTGCGGGAGATGCTTTCGCCCGTTGGGGTCGGCTCTTTCGCGGTGGGCTTCCGAGTGGCCCAGCGCGGCGAGGGCTGGTACTTCTCACATGGAGGCGCCAACTTTGGTTTTCAGTGCATACTTCTCGCGCATGAGGTCAAGGGTTACGGGCTCGTCGTAATGACCAACGCGCACCGAGGCGGTGTCGTCATGGAAGAGGTCAGCCACCGTATCCAAAAGGCGTACGACTGGGATTCGATGGCCGAGCCCGTGCCGAGAGGCTGAAGCTCGACAGGGCGGTCAACCACTAACTCCCGCGCCGCGTCGGCAAACCGGAATCGGTATCCCAGATCACTTCGCACTCCGGCAACGCCTTCCGCAGACCCTCGACCCCGGACTCGGTCACAAACGTGTGATAGAGATTCACCCTCCGCAGACTCTCGAGCCCGGTCAGATGCCGCAGCGACTCGTCATTCACGTTCGCGCTATTCAGCCCCAAATCCCGAAGTCCGGTTGCCCTCACCAGATGAGCCAGGCCGGCGCGTGTCACGAACGTGTAGTTGAGATTCAACGTTTCGAGATTCGGCAGAGCCACCAGCGATTTCAGCCCTGCATCGCCCACCTTCGTTCGCGCCAGATCGAGATGCTTCAACTCCTTCAGGCCGGCTAGATTACATAGCCCGTCGTCTGAGAACCGAGTGTGCCGCAGGTTCAGCGATGTGAGACTCTCCAGTCCGCCGAGCGTTTCCAACCCGGCGTCGCCAATGTCAGTACCCGCCAGGTCAAGCCGCCTCAACTTGCCCAAGGCACTCAGCCGGGGGAGGCCGCCGTCGCTGATATCCGTATTCGCCAGTGAGAGAGACCGCAGTCCGGTTAGCGATCGCAGGAAACCGAGATCATCATCCCCTAAGGGCAGCCCATCGAGATAAAGTTCCTCCAGACTCTCCGTGTGGGACAAGCTCGCCAAGCCCCTGCCTCGGACGCCGCTATTCTCAAGCCGCAAACTCCGCAGCGCAGTCAGCTTCGCCACCGCCGTCAGCCCGGCATCCGTCACTGCCGTATCGCCCAACGACAGCTCTCGCAGTGCCGGCAGCCCCGCGAGGTGTTTCAAGCCCAGGTCGCTGACCTCCGTTCCACCGAGATCAAGCTTCTCCAGGCCCGCGAGCCCGCCGAGGTTGGCCAGTTCGCTGTCCACCACCGTCGTACCGGCCAGCGAAACCTCGCGCAGGTTTCCATCAACCACCCTCGCCTCACCCCGCAGCGACCGCACCCACTCGGCCACAGTCTCGTCGGTTCGATCGGAAAGCAACGTCGGTTCGGTCGACCGCGTCGCCCCCGAACCAGGGAGAAACACAACGCGGCACTCCGGCAATGCTTTCCGCAAAGACTCGATGCCGGCCCGGGTCACATCCGTATAGCGCACATCCAGCAAACGTAGCTTCGTGAACTTCTTGAGCGCTTCGATTCCGTTGTTCGTAACGCCGGTTCGGTAAAGATTCAGTTCCTCCAAATCCCGCATTCCGCTCAGATACTCAAGTCCTCGATCCGAGACCACGGCCCCCAGCAAGCTCAAGCGCCGTATCTTCACCATGCCCGCAAGTGATGCCAACCCGGCATCAGTGATACCCGTGCCTTGAAGGTCAAGATCCGTAATCTCGCGCAGCCCCGCAATCGCCTCGAAGCCCTTGTCCGTCACCGGCGTATCTCGCAAATTCAGCTTTTCGAGATACGTCATCCCCGCCAAGTTGGCCAGCGACTCGTCGTCGAACTTCGTGTAGCTCACATCGAGACGCCGCAGCTCGACGAGCGGAGCCAATGTCCGCCCCAGAACGGCTGTCCGGCTTACGTAAAGCTCCCGCAGCGTCCCATGCCTGGCGAGAAAGCCGATCGCGTCATCGGTGATGGGGATCGGATAGCTAAAAACCGTCGCGCTCACCAGCAGGGTTTCCAGTTGAGGAAGATTCCGCAGGAACAGCCAACCATCGGCCAAATCGCGATCGTTGCCATCCTCGTAAATCTTGACCGTCTTGACCTTGAGCGAAAACGGTCGCCGCGTCCGCCCCGACATGTAGAGCCGTTTCAAGTGAGGAAGCGTTCCCAGGATCTGCACGTCATCAGCCGAGTAGTTCGTATCGACAAGATTGACAGTTTCGAGTTGAAACTCGCCCGGCGGCAATTCTCGAAGTTCGCCAATCCGGGCCGTTGTGCCCGCGACGATGACGCTTCCGCCGCGACGAATCACCCACTCGGCCACCGAGCGGTCATCCGCGGATACCACACCCGCCGCCGCCGCTGCCAACAGCCCTCCGACAATCAACCACCGCAGCGCCGGCATTTAGGTCCTCCAACGATTCAAGAAACTCAGGTACGCATCCGCCGGGTCCGAGCCCGGTTGCCGCGCCTTCACCTCGAAGCGGTCATCGGCCCCGACGGCCTGGTATACGTCACGCGTCCAGGAGTAAACACGCCGCGCGCGCGCCACGTCCGCCGGCTTCCCCATCGGGTCCACCGGATCGAGAATCGCCAGATACCGATCGGCCACGGCCCCCGCCACCTGCGGCAAGTCAAAGTGATTCAACACTCCCGGTATGAACGTACCCGCGCCGTGAACGTAGCGGTCGACTTCCGTCAAGCTCGTGTATGAGATGAGGGCGCGATCGGCCAGCAATCCGCGAACCCTCGTATCCAAAGCCGCCGCGAACAGACACCACAACGCACCCTGCCCGCTCGCGATCAATCGCACGCCGGACTTCTCGACATCCTCACGCGCCAGGACGTAGTCGATACTGCGCACGATGTCGCGCACCCGCATGCCCAGCAGCGAGTCGTCCATAAACCAGCACATGTATTGCATCGCCGTATCGATGTCAAACAAATGGCTGAATTCATTCGTTGCGCGGGTGCGCCGTCCGCGCGCCGGGGCCGTTTCGCCCACGCCTCGCACATCAACAGCGACAACCATATGCCCGTCTTGAGCCAACCGCTCAAGTAGGCCGAACTCCATTCCATCGCGCCGCTTGCCGCCACCGTTGGCAAAGATCGTGGCGGTATACGGCGCTCGCGCTCGATCCGGTATGAACGCCCACACAGGGATGTAGATGCCGTGCTCGGAGAGAAACTCTTGCTTCTCGATGCGGTATTCCTTGCGCGGTGTCGTCATGCGATGACGCACGGTCAGCGGATACTCCGGGCCAACCTGGTAATGAATCAGGCCGCGTATCTCATCCGTCAGCTTCGAACGGTGCGATTCGAGGTGCGACAAATCTGCCGGCGGCTCCTTCGACGGAGGCAGTTTCGCCTGCTTGTCGAGAATCAACGAGAAGATCGTGTGCCCGCGCCGCGAATGTCGGATCGACCCATTCGGAGTGCAGTAGAGCTTCTCGGGCGGTTCCGGCTCGAAAAACGGTTCCGACGTCGGCCCCGGCCTATCGTAGAACCAGCGGCTGAACCAATCGGTTGTCGCCAGCCGCAACTTCACCGTCCAGGCATGCGGATCACCGGCCTCTTCGGTCGCGAACTTCTCCGGCACACCCGCGACCTGATACGCAGCCTGAATCTGCTCCGCGGCCTTGTTGAAGCGGGGCGAATAATGCTCGATCAAAGCCAACAGCGGACGCGGCGCGATCGCCGCATGCAAATCAGGCAGGTCCGCTCCATGAATCGCCGCTGGAAACAGGTTCTGCTCCACATCCGACGGCCCTACGGCTGTTTCCGGTTTCAGATTCAGCGGCCAGCGATGTCCCGTACCACCTTCGTTGACAACCGCGCACTTTACGCGTTGATCGAGTGCGCTCACAAACAGCGTCAACGTCCCGCCTCCGGAGTGCCCGGCGCAACCGATGCGCTCGCCGTCGACTTCAGGGCGCGTCAGCAGGTAGTCAATCGCCCGCATCCCGTCCCACATGCGGTACTGCGTGAGGTTCTCGCCGAGCAGCAACAACAACTGTCCCGGCATCGAGTGTTCGTAGATCGCATTGCCGACTTCCGTTTCGCCCGTTCGCGGATCCCACCAATGCCGCCGCTCGCCCTGCCCGATCGGATCAAACGCCAACACGACGAAGCCGGCTTTCACGAGACTCAGGTAAGCGAACTGATAGTCCGGCTGCATCCGCGCCAGGCCATAGTGACCGCAGGGCGACACAATCGCGGGGAAGGGCCCCTCGCCCGCGATCGGGACATACAGGTTTCCCGTCACCCAGAAATCGGGGCGACGCTGGAACATCACGTTCTCGACGCGGTAGCCGTCGCGCTCGAAGCGGTCCACCACGACCGGCTCGAGCGGGGTCGGCTCGGGAAGCCCGCCGATCATCTCCACCAGCCGCTCGCGGACGAACGCATTGCGTACTTCCAGGTCCTCAGCCGTCTGAATACCGGCCCGTTCCCGGTCCCAACGATCGTCGAGTTCCCTCAGCCGCCCACCCAGATGCGAGAGCAGCATGTCGGGAAATTCTTCCGCGTACGATGCGACGCCAACCGGTTCGGCGCCGGCGGCCACTCGGGCGGCCCAAGTAGCCGCAGCCCCCGTCGCGGCAACCCCGCTTGCGGCGGCGGAGTGAAGGAGGAACTTACGGCGGCTTGTAGTAAACATCGACGAAGAGACGCCTCGGGGCGAAGCGAAACCCTACCCGCCCCCGTCGTCAAGTCCAATCATGAACGCGCTCATCATCGCAGTCAAGTCGGTGCGAACGCTCCATGGAGGCCTCAGAAAAGTAGGGCTGGGAGGCACTGGCTATAATCTCTGGATGGCGGCGCAACCCGACACCTCCCCTCAACCTCGGCGTGTGATCGTTGTTGCGCCGATGCCGCCCGAAAAAAGCGCCTACGCCCTGGCGCGCTATAGCCGCTCTCCCGACTCGATCCGCGAGAGCCTCGAATGGGTCCGCGGCCACGACTCTCGCAAGTTCCTCGAAAGCTTCTATTTCCAGTACGGACACGCCTCGATCGCTGACCTCGGTCACACCATCTTCTGCTTCGAGGGCATCTCCGAGTTGGCCGCGATCGAAATCGAAGACGAGCCACTCTGGGATGGCCAGGCCAAGTCGAGCCGCTACCAGGACTTTTCCAAAGGCAACATCGTCACGCCGCCGGAACTGCTCGGGTCAGCCGGTGAGGCTACGTATCGCGCGGCGTCTGAGAAGCTCCTGGAAACCTACCTCGAAGTTCACGAGCGATTGAAAGAGCACCTCACCGAGAAGCATCCCCGTCCGGAGACGATGAAGGAGGGCGCTTACCGCCGAACGATCGCCGCCCGCGCCTACGATGTCGCACGTTACCTGCTGTGGCTCGGGATCTCGACTAATATCGGCCAGGTAACCAGCATCCGAACGCTCGAAAAACAGATGCAACGCCTGGGAGCATCGCCGTACGGCGAGTTGCGGGAGCTGGCCCACGAGATGCACGAGGCCTGTGCCGCCCCCCCAGGTTGCCCCTGGTATCCGGAGCAGGACAACGAACCCCTCGCGCCGACACTCGCCAAGTACGCCGACCCCGATCTCAAGTCGAAAGCCTCCCGCGAGAAGGTCGCCGCCTGGGCCAAGCAAAACCTTCATCTTCAGAGTGTCGATGTGCCGGACGTCGACCTGATTCGGCCGACCGATCCACTCGATGAAACCGCCGCGACGCTGCTCTATGCCGTCACGGGCTATCCGTTCCGCCTATTGCTCGACGAGGTCAGCGGCTGGAGCCGCGCCCGCCGGCGGGAAGTGCTCGATGTGGCGCTTGAAGATCGAGACCGCCGCGACGAGTTCCTGCGAGAATTTCGAAGCGGCTATGGCTACGTGTTCGATATCGTGTGCGACGTCGGCGCCTACCGCGACCTGCATCGCCACCGGCGCTGCCAGCAAATTCGGCAGGACTTCTCCGTTGAACTTGGCTACGACCGCCCTGACTTGGTGGATGAAGCGGGCATCGGTGATCGCTACGACCGGGCGATTGCCGATTTGGCCGCCGCCCGGGCAGAGTTAGCAGCCGAGTCGCCCCAAGCCGCGCACTACCTTCTGCCTTTCGCCTCACGAATGCGCTCACTCTACAAAATGGACTTCGCTGAAGCCGAGTACATCTCGCGCGTACGTTCGGGCGTCAAAGGCCACATTTCTTACCGCCAGGTGGCCTGGAAAATGCGGCAGCGCATCGTCGAGCTGGAGCCCGACATGGGCGAACTCATTCACGCCACATCACCGGACATCGAAGACGCTTTGACCCGATAGGGTTTCGCTGGTTCTCGGCGGCCCGAGCTTGCGGCAGCATAACGAGCAATGCCACAGTCCTTTGCGCTCATTTAGAACACGGGGCAAAAACAGCCCGCTCCGGGTCTGGCTCTAACCCGGTTCTATCCGCTCGGTGTGAGCCACATCACCGATGAGCTCGATCTGACCTCAGCCCGCCGATCCCTTGATGCGCGATAATCGAGCAGGTCGATCTCCATAGCCGGTCAGCCCCACAGTGACATTCCACCGTAGCGGACGCGCTTGGTTTTGCCTCGTCATCTTGATCTGTGCCGGGTTCTCTCTCGCCCAGGAGCCGGACCCGGCCACGCCCCCTCCCGATACCGGCGGCGACGTCGTTTTCCGAACCGAGACCTCCTTGATGGAGGTCGAGGTCAAAGCAAAAACGAAGCGCGGCGATCTCGTCGAAGGGTTGACCCGCGATGACTTCCAGCTCTTCGAAAACGGCGAGCCACAACAAATCGTCAGCTTCGAGTACGTCGACTACCCCCGCATCGAGACGCCCACCCAGCGAGTCGAGCGTGTCAGCCAAGCTGAATCCCCTGTAATCGCTGATCCCGTCGAGTCGGTGCCGAAACAGTCCGAATCGAACGAACTTCGCATCTTCATCGCCACACATATAAGCGAAGTTGAGGAATTGCGTGCGCGCAAGGCCGTTCTTAGGTTCATCGAGCGGGATATGCCCGAACACGCCCAGGTCTCAATCAACGGGACGCCTTTCATCTCCAACCGCGCTCAATTGCTGGCATACGTTGAGAAGGTCGGGCTCCGCGATATCCTGTCCGGCAACAATTTCACAGAGACCCGTCCGCAGATCGTGATGGATTACGACTCGCAAGTGGCTGTAAATCCAACCACCGCAGGTGCAGGTCCGAATCTGGATGCACTTGTGCGGGGCGTCAGTCCCAGCACTCCGTCTCCCTCACACAACATGTACGACGACCACCTCAGTCGCTTCCGCATGCTGCGCTATGTCGACCTCATCCGCGACCTGAGCATCTATCCCGGCAAGAAGATGATCGTGCTGTTCTCTCGCGGTTACTCGATGGGCTTCGATTCCTTCCAGCGGCGGTTCTCAGGCCTGCAAGACGCGGATCTGCTCGAACGTTTGCGGGGCGAGTCAATGCGCGCCCGGATCAGTATGTACGTCGTCGACGCCAGGGGGCTCGAAGTCGGTTCCATGTCGGCCGATAACGCGACCGGCATGACGAGGCCCATCATCTTCTCCCAGACGCAGGCCAATTTGGGCGTGCCCGGTTTCGTGCAGGGCCAGTCGCCCATCACGTCGGGCCTGGATGACGGTTACCGCAACTCGCAGCAGGGGCTCAAGGTCCTCGCCAAGATGACCGACGGCGTTGCGCTGACAGACTCAAACGATCTGGGCAAGATTTTCGACCACGTCAAAAAGGACCTGGGCGGCTACTATCTCATCGGTTACTCCCCGCCGAAGCGTGAAGACACACGGCGCATGCGGGAGGTCAAGATCACCGTCAATCGCCCTGAGATCCGCCTCGACTACCGCAAGGGTTTCTACGACAACGAGGAATTCCGGCGTGCCTTGGCCGAAGAGCAGCGCAAGCGCATCGAGAAGCTGCTCGGTCCATCGCCGAGCAAGACGACCGACGACGCCCCCCTCCCGTCACTGACCCTCTACAAGACGGCCTTCGAGCAACTCGCCGGCGACGCGCCCAGCTACCCCCGCGTCATCGAAGATCTGGAGAAGGCGGTCGAGGGCTATCCCCAGTTCGCCGTTGCATGGAACGTTCTCGGTTATTCGCACGAACAACTGGGCAACGTAGCCGGGGCCCGCGAGGCCTATGAGAAATCCGCCGGCGCCGATCCCGAATACTTGCAGCCGCAGGCCCATCTGGCGCGGATGGAGATCCAAGCCGAGGACTGGGAAGCGGCTAAGAAGCGCGCCGAGGTCTTGCTCAAAGCCGATCAGAAACGCGCCGACGCCCGCTTCTATCTCGCAACAGCCGAATTCAACCTCGACAATCTCGATGCGGCCGGCAAGGCCCTCGAGCCGCTCACCGTAAGTGATGGCGCGGAGCAATTCCCCGAAGCCTTCCAGCTTCTAGGCATCGTACGCGCTCGCAACGGCGACTTTACGGCGGCTACGGAGGCCTATCAGCGCTACCTCGACATACGCCCCAACGCGGCCGACCGGGAATTCATCGAAGAGCAGATCGAGACCTGGCGAACCGCCCAAGACATCGCGAAGCTCAACGAAACAGCCCAGGCGGGCGATTGGGAGATGGTGGTTGAACTCGGCGAGCAGCTAACGGAAGTGGATATCGACTCGGGAATCGGCCCCTACTTCACCGCTATGGCCCACTCGCGGCTCGGCAACGACGCCGGCGCCAAGCATTCCGCCGCCATCGTCCTCGAACGCGCCGACAGAGACCGGTTCCCTGACATTCACCGTATGTTGGGAACGCTCCATGCTCGCGAAGGCAACTTCGCCGAAGCCTCTCGATCCTACCGCGAGTTCATCGCCAAGGTCCCCGACGTTCCGGACCGCGCGAAAATCGAACCGCAACTCAATGACTGGGAGAAACAACTCCAATACCAAAAGCGTGAAGGCCCCGTCATCCGGGTTATCAATCCCACCGGGCGCACCACGGTCACCGTTGTAAGAGGACCCGTGGCCATGATCACCGACAGCCCCGACCGGTCCCTCAAACAGGGCGACGTCGTCGTCATTCAAGAATCCAACCGAACGACCGTCGAATGCCGCGCGGCCGATGCCCGAGTCGATCTGGAAATCAAGCTGCCGTACGGATTTGGGATCGAGGCCGTCAGCGAGAGTGGCGACATCATCGTTAAAGGCATGACCATCTCCGCCAACCTTGAGACCAAGACCGGCGGCATCAACGTAACTTCCCCTTGGAAGGCCATGCGGCTCGCCGCCCATCTCAACCGGGAGCCTCCCTCCCTGACACTGCCTCCCGAGGGATTATTGGAGACATCTTCGTCGGCCCAAGGCTCCGGCCTGACGATCGCCGACACACATCACGAACACAGCAACACCTACGGACGAGTCGAAATCCGTGCGGAGACGCCCAAATGGGTCGTCTTCGAAGATATGCAGGTACCGCCGGATTCGGTCGTGAAGATGCCTTGGCAGGCGCCCGCCATTCTGGAAGGAATTCTCAGCGGCGAGCCGACCGAGGAACGGCCGGCGAATGCGCCGAGCCTGCGCGCCGCCGCAGGCTTGGCGCCGGATGCGGTCCGCTTCTCTTCCGAGGTGCATATGGTCTCGTTGTCGGTTTCAGTCAAAGACGAGAACGGCGCCCCGGTTCAAGATCTCAATGAGTCGAGCTTCGAAGTCATCGAAGACGGCGTACCTCAGAAACTCGTAACTGCCACCTCCGGTGACGCCCCGTTCAACCTCGCGGTGCTGCTCGACATGAGCGCCAGCACGATCCAAGACCGCGCCGCGATGAAGACGGTCGCAAGGCGCTTCGTCGCGGCGGCCCGGCCGGAGGACAACATCGCGGTCTATACCCTCGGCAACGAGCTGTTCACGGTCGATTCGCTACTCACTTCAAATCGCGATGAGTTGGCGCAACGGCTGGAATTGCTCCCCCCGATGTCAGGTGGTTCGCCGCTCTACGACGCCATCGTTCTGGCATACAACGAAGAACTGCACAAGAAGCGAGGACAGCGCAACGCCCTGCTCATCATCAGCGACGGCGTCGACAACCAATTGGCTTCTCTGTTGTACGCCCCTTCGCCGGAACGAAAGAAGAAGAAAAAGGGGAAAAGATGGGTCGAGTATGAACGGCGAGCCGCCGAAGCCAGGCAGAGTTTATTAGCCGCCGCTTCCGCCGTCGAGTTCGATGATCTGCACCGAGCGGCGGGACAAATCGATACGCTCATTTATCCCTTCCTGGTCAGCCATGGATCGAGAGATGGCCGGTTCCAGCAGCCGCTCCAGGACGCAGCGCGGGCCCGTATGGAAGAGCTAGCCGCCGCCGCCGGCGGACGGGTCTTCTACGCCACAACGACGAATGAAGCGAACCCCTTCCAGGAAGTAACCGAGGAACTCCGCAGCGTCTATACTCTCGCCTATTATCCGAAGAACCAAACGTTCGAAGGGCAATGGCGGGACGTTGAGGTGCGTGTTGACCGCCCCGGCGTCGTCGTCCGAACCCGAGACGGCTACACAGCCCGCTAGGGTGTCGAGGCGCAACCAGCCAAGCCGTGACCGCCAGAGAGCTGTCTGGGTCGGCTTCTCAGGGCTGCCAATCCGGCCAACCGTTCGTCCTAACCGCCGGCGCGAGCAAGGAATCCTTCGACCGCCCAAATAAGGGTTTACACGAACAAACAACAAATTAGGGCGAAACCACAACCTTGCCGAACTGCTGCTTGTTTTCAAGGTATTCGTGAGCCGCCCGGAGTTCGGCCAGCGGGAACACCTTGTCGACGACAGGCTTGAGAAGACCGCGATCAAAGAACCGTAGCACTTGGTACAGCTCCCCCATCGTCCCCATAAACGAGCCATGCATCGACAGTTGACGGAAGAACAGGTGGCTTACGCTGAGGTCGACTTCGCCTCCCGTCGTCGCCCCGCAAGTCACGAGGCGGCCGTGATGCGCAAGGCTTGCGACGGAGTGCTTCCAGGTCGCCTCACCGACGTGTTCGAAAACGATGTCGACGCCGCGCTTTTTCGTGATCGCTCTGACCTCTCCCCGGATGTCTTGTGAGTAGTGATCGATCACGTGGTCGGCGCCCAGCTCTTTGGCCTTGGCCATCTTTTCCTCGCCGCCCGCGGTCGCGATCACGCCGCAATGGAAGAGTTTCGCGATCTGCACCGCCGCGATCCCGACGCCGGAGCTCGCCCCGATGATCAGCACGTCCTCGAGCATCTTGATCTTCGCGATCCCAACCAGCATATGCCAAGCGGTAAGGAAAACCAGCGGGACCGAGGCCGCTTCCTCGTAGTTCAACTCGCCCGGAATCGGAAGGGCGTTGACCTCCGGAACGGCGATGTACTCCGAGTTCAGCCCCGTGTATTGGTAGCCGAACAAGCCGTAGTCCCGGCTGAAGTTATCGAGGCCCGCCGCCGCCATCGCCCCCCGCCGCGAGCTCTTCCCCGGAGCCACTAGAATCCGGTCGCCCACCTTGGCGGAATCGCACGCATCGCCCACCTCGACAATCTCGCCCGCCGCATCGCTCCCCAGGATGTGGGGCATCTCCAGCTTCAACCCCGGAAGCCCGCCGCGGACAAACAGGTCCAGGTGATTCAGCCCACACGCCCCGACCTTGATCACCACCTCATCGGCGCGCGGCTTCGGCTCCGGCGCGTCCTCGTACCGAAGAACCTCTGGACCACCATGCTCATGAATCCGAACAGCTTTCATCCCTATACCTCTTTCCTAGGCCGAACCACGCCCATTCCGTGCCGTGCGTCCGCGGTTGTGAAAAATGGGGACTGTACCAAGCGCCGCCCTCGTAAGTTCTTTGCCCGCGCCCCTTGCAAGCGGCGCGCCGTGGACTGTCCCCGATTTTTTCACAACCGCGTCGGCACGGGCGAAAACAGCCCCGTATTATAATGAGACTTCGAGAGACTGCGTTTTATGGGCCGTCCAACAGACGTTTACGAAGAGTTGGTACACCTCCGGCGTTCGGGCAAGAAGTCCGCCATGGCGACGATCGTCGAAGTGGCCGGCTCGATCCCGAGCTTCCGCAGCGCCAAGCTGCTTGTGCGCGAAGATGGGTCGATGGTGGGCACCATCGGCGGCGGCTGCACCGAAGCCGAAGTTTGGAACGCGGCGCGCGAGGTGATGGAAACCGAAAAACCTCGTATGCTGAGTTTCAACCTCGGGCAGGAAGCGGCTTATGACCAAGGGCTCATCTGCGGGGGGCAACTGAACGTTTACGTGGAACCCATCCTACCCATTCCCACTTGCTACATCTTCGGCGCCGGACACATCTCGAAAAGCCTCTCGAAGGTTGCCACGCTGGCCGGTTTTCGGACCATCATCGTCGACGACCGCGATACCTACGCCAACCGTGAGCGCTTTCCTGAAGCCGCCGAAGTCTACGCCGACGAATACGAGACCGTCTTCCCGAAACTCGAAGCCAACGTGGCGAGCTACATCATCATCGTCACCCGCGGCCACAGGGACGACATGCGCGTCCTCCGCTGGGCGGCCGCAAGCCCGGCCCGCTACATCGGCATGATCGGCAGCAAACGCAAGACGCTCGAAGTCGCCAAGCAACTCGTCAAAGACGGTATCCCCGCCGAGAAGCTTTCACGCCTCCACGCCCCGATGGGTTTCGACATCGGCGCCGTCACTCCCGAGGAAATTGCGGTCGCCGTCGTGAGTGAGATGATCAATCGCCGGCGCAATCCCGGCGACACGTGGAATCCGAATTCGAAATCCATCTTCGCCGAGGGAATACCGAAGGCCCTCCAAATCCACGAGACCACGCAGGTCGAGGACTCCGTGCCGACGACGGCGGAAGCGCCGACGATGGAACCGGCAGCAGAGGAAGTGGCCGCTGCGAAGTTGCCGCCTCTTCGCCGAAACTGAATCTCTTGCCTCCGAGCCGGAAACCCGCGGGCATCCTACTATCCGCCGGCGAGTCGCGCCGTATGGGCCGCGATAAGGCCCTTCTCGAGTACCGAGGAACAACCTTTCTAGGCCATCTAGTTGAAGTGCTCACACCACGCGTCGATCCCCTGATCGTGGTCCTGGGCCACCACGCGGACACGATCCGCGAGACACTGCCGCCCGGCCCCCAGGTCGTCGTCAATCCGGACTACGAATCCGGCATGCTGACCTCTCTGCAAGCCGGCATCCGCGCCCTGCCATCGGACACCGAGGCCTCCCTCTTCACGCTCGTTGACCACCCCGCCGTGCGCGGCGACACGGCCGACCTGCTGCTAGCCCGCTTCGCCAGACAGCAACCTCTACTCGCCATCCCCCAATACGGCGACCGGCGCGGCCACCCCGTGATCGTTCAGCGCTCGGTGCTTGAAGAGATCCTTGCTCTCCCTACCGACTCGTCCGCCAAGTCGGTGATCCACGCCCACCGGCCGGAAACCCTATTCGTCAACGTTGACGATCCCGGCATTCTCCGCGACGTCGACCTCCCCGAGCAGTACGACGAACTGCTGTCGCTGTAGCCACGTTCCGGCCGATTGTAAAGCCGGTGTAAATCAGTTTTAACTTCGATTTAACTCTGCGCCGCTAACTGCGGCGCAACCACAGCGTCAATTCAAGTGTTAGATCAAACAGGAACCAACAAAGAGGAGAACCCTGATGGAGGATCTAGTTCTGGCGCTATTCATGTCAGCCATGCTGAGTTTGAGCGGCGGGCTGTGGTCACTGAGCGTGACACTGCAGGAGAACCATAGGAATCGCGCCTCCAGGAGGGAACACCGTTTGTAGGTTTGACGTACCAACAAACAATACAACGAAAAGGAGAATGGAGCCATGTTCAAAAACGCACTGCAAGCCGAACACGAAGGTACACACTGGGGCGCGATTGCCGGAGCCGTCGCTTTCGCGGTATTCATGGCAGCGGGTTACGTCCTGGTAAGCCCGATCGTCTAGGATCGAGCCGGCGGTCGGCCCGGTGGCGTGACGCCGGGCCGTTGTGGCCCCGGACAGCAGTCCGCCGCGCAAACATCGGGCCGCGGACCGAGTTCTCCCAGAAACCGACGCTCACGATTCCCATCCAGCCTTTCGAGCACCAACTCCCTGATCATCGAGATGAATTTCGGATGGTTGCCGACGGTGCGGGCGCGAACCATCTTCATCCCGGTCTCCCGGCAGAGGTCCTGAGCTTCCGTATCCAAATCATAGAGAACCTCCATGTGATCGGAAACGAAACCGACCGGCATCACAACCACATCGCGCACGCCCGAACCGTGAAGCTCGCGGAGATGGTCGAGGATGTCGGGTTCCAGCCAGGGTTGCGATGGTGGACCGCTCCGGCTCTGGTAAACGAGGGTGCTACCGCTACGTCCGGCGCCGGCGGCCACAAGGCGGCATGCCTCTTCGAGTTGCTCGACGTACCGGGACGACCGCGCCATCGACATCGGCACGCTGTGCGCAGTGAAGACCAGCGGTGCTCCGTCACGAGCCTCCTTGGGGAGTTGAGCGAAGGCGGTGCGTACGTTCTCGATCATCGGCTCGATGAAACCGGGGTGGTTGTAGAAGACCCGGAGCTTATCAACCTCGGGCGCATCCGACCTGACCGTTTCACGGGCTCGCGCGATGTCATCGAGATACTGGCGGCAGCTTGAATAAGAGCTGTAGGCCGACGTGACAAAGGCCAGCGCCCGCCGCACACCGTCGCGCGACATCTCGCGCAGTGTGTCCCCCAGAAGCGGATGCCAGTTGCGGTTCCCCCAGTAGATCGGCAGGTCCCGGCCGTTCGCGGCGAACTCGGTTTTGAGAGCCGCGATCAACTCACGGTTCTGATCGTTGATCGGACTCTTTCCGTCGAAGTGGTAGTAATGTTCGGCCACTTCGAGCATTCGCTCGCGAGGCACGTTCTTTCCACGAAGCACGTTCTCGAGGAAGGGGATGACCTCTTCCCTGCCCTCGGGTCCGCCAAAAGAGAGGATGAGCAGGGCATCGTAGGTCGTGGACATGCTGGTTTTAGTATCGGATGTGGGGAAGCTCGAATGTAGCGTTACAGGAACGAGCGGGCGGAGCGACGCAGCCTACGCTGCTCGGCTCACTGAGATACGCAGGTTGGTTGGCCACCGCGGTCGTCTCCTTCTGAACATCGAGCCCAACGTACATTGGGCGTATCATCGTATCTGGCATGGGGAGGGATTCCTTTCAACGGAGGGTTTGATTTCGGTTCACACGTCGCGGGGAGCGGTCTGAGTCAGCGGACGGATTTGGGTTCCGTTCCCGGAGGCCGCTCTGGGACTGTTAAACTTATTTTTCAGTGCTACGATGTCTGAACCGATCGCACAGCCCTCTGATAGGCTGACGCCCGCACTGGCAGCCCTGTCCGGTGCGATGGTTGTGGCGGCACTGTACCTGATCTTTGTATGGGTGCCGAACGAGAGCACGATGGGCGTGGTGCAGCGGATCTTTTACTTCCACGTTCCGTCGGCCGCGGTGTCTTGGGTGGCGTTCATGATCGGCGGCGTGGCGGCGGTGCGCTACTTAATCAGCCGTGACCCGGGGCTCGATGATCTTTCCCTCGCATGCAACGAGACGGGCCTCATTTTTTGCATCGTCAATCTCGTCACGGGAGCCTTTTGGGCCAAGCCGATTTGGGGCATCTGGTGGGCCTGGGACGCGCGTGGCACGACAGCCATGCTGTTAGCCGTGATTTACGTCGGTTACTTGATCCTCCGGCAGTCCGTCGATGAGCCGTCACAGCGCGCCGTGGTTTGCGCCGTGGTTTCGATTTGCGGAATGGTTGACATCCCGATCATCTACATGGCGAATCGTTGGTGGCGCACTCAGCACCCGGCTCCCGTGATCGGCGCGGGCGGAGGCGGATTGGATGCGAGTATGGGGATCGTGCTGGGCTTTACGACACTGGCGCTACTGACTGTGTTCTGGTACGTCGTCCGGCAGCGGCGCAAGCTGGCCGAGATGCAGCGTCAGGCCGACGGGCTGCGCCAGATGATTCACGCTCTTTCCGCGTGATGAGCCAGGACCGCGAAAGGTAGATCGATGGAAGAAAATCTTAAGTGGCTCTGGTACGCTTTTGGCTCCGCGTGGATCATCCACATCCTTTACGTGTACTCGATCGCGAGCCGCGTGAAGGATGTGCGAGGCCAGATCGACAACCTGAAGGAACTTCTCAGGGACCAGGAACAGAAAGCAAATCAATAGCTGAACGTAGAGCCGGCGTGCGGTGCCCACGGCGCTGGAGCAGGCCAAAAAGATGGGGCCGGCGCAGCGACCCCCATCTTCCAAAGCGAAAAGCAGGTTAGCCTTTCAGTACTTGTCCCAAGCGCTGTCCGACGGTCCGGTATTGGCCCGGTTGCATCATCCAAACCGCGACCACCAACTCGTCCTTCGATCCCGGACGAACCTCGATGCTCGGGCTACCCTCACGCAGTTCCTTGACGACATCGGCAGGTGTTTTACCAACCGCGGCATGGTCCCAGTTCACGTGGAGATGGGGAACCATGTTGGCCAACTCGGGAACCTTGATCTCTGTCGTCACACCCTTCACGCCCTTGACGTAGCCCGCGATACTGTTGCACTGGTTCTCCCAGTCTTTCCAGGTGGCTTCGTGGTCGCGGTTGACGAACATCTCGACCGCCACCATCATGCCGACCAGCTCTTCCTTGTTCACTTTGCTGGTGCGGCCGAGTGAGTTGGAATTCGGACTGCTGTTCTGGCGTCCGGCGTCGATGAGGTCTTTGCGCCCTAGCAGCAGACCCGCTGATTGCGGTCCTTTGATCCCTTTGCCGCCGGAGAAGATTGCGAGATCGAATCCGGCCTTGGTGAACTTCCAGAAGTTTTCGACCGGAGGAAGGTCCGCGGCGGCGTCGATCATCGTCGGGATGCTGTGCTTCTTGCCGAGTTGGGCGAACTCTTCGTAGCCAATTTGCCCACGGTCGTTCGCCGACTGCAGGAAGAACATCATCGCCGTGCGGGAGTGGATGGCGCTCTCGAGTTCGGCGACCGTCTCGACTTCGATCATGCGGATGCCGGCGTTGCGGACGGCGTGGTCATAACCGTTGCGGTGGCTCTTCTGAACGATGACCTCGTTCTTCATGCCGCGGGTATCCGGCAGTTGCTGGATCTTTTCGCGGTCGGTTCCCGCAAGCACTCCCGCCGTTCCGATCGCGAGGGCCGATGCCGCGCCCGCGCTGACAAGCGCTGCCTCGCTTTTCGTCAACTCGGCGATCCGTACTCCGACGGCGTCGTGCAGGTCTTGCAGCGGCGCGAATTTTCGGGACGCAACGGTCATCGCGTTCCAGACTTCGCGCGGCATCAGGGAAGCCGTCAGGCTGGTGTACGTGCCGGCGGCGTTGATGAACGTACGCACTCCCAACTCGTCGATGACATCGCGGTTGACGGCCCCGATCCGCGCGGCCGCGGCGGAAGAGGCGACGGGCATGAGCGCCCCGATCCCGGGAAGCGCAGCCATACTGCGCAGAATGGAACGACGATTCGGTTTCGGCCAATTCATGATGTATCTCCAGTGGTAGATGGTGGCGGGGTGGTCTTAAGCGACAGCCCGCGCGGGTTAAGTGCAGTATACAACCTATCGGCGCGGATTTCCCGCCGGATCGCCGATCGAAGTAGAATCAGGCGACGCGTCAACATGCCGCCGCCTGAATTCTCACTGTTCTGACGATGTCAATCCGCCCCCGAACCCTCGCCGCGCTTCTACTCGCAGTGCTGATCCCCACTCTCGCCCCGGCTCAGGCTGACGAATTCGATCCCATTTGCCGGACCATCCGGAAAGCGATTGCCGACGGCGTATTCCCGTCGCTATCTCTCGCCGTCGCCCGGGACGGAGAGATCGTTTGGGAGCAAGCCTTCGGGTTCGCCGATGTCGAGAACAAGACCCCCACCACCCCTCGGACGAAGTACTCACTTGCCTCGATCTCGAAGCCGATCACGGCGACGGCTTTGATGACGCTCGTTGAGGCCGGGAAGATCCGGCTTGATCGGCCCATCGAAGACTATCTCGGGGGCGCGAAGCTCAAAGGGTATGCGGGAAGTACATCGGAGGCCACCGTCCGCCGCGTTGCCGCTCATATGTCGGGACTGCCCTTGCACTACCACTTCTTCCTCGACGGCGAACCCTACCAGCGGCCGTCGCCGGCCGAGACCATCCGCCGCTACGGCATCTTGGTCACTCGGCCCGGCAAAAGGTTTCAGTACGCCAACCTGGGCTACGGGCTTCTCGAGTATGCCATCGAGCAAGCGTCAGGGAGTAGCTATGCCGACTTCGTTCAGAACGACGTCTTCGAACCCCTGGGTATGAGCCACTCGGACATCCTGACCGAACCCGACCCCGGACCGCATCGTGCCGTTCGCTACTGGGATGACCACAGCCGCCTGCCCTTCTACGATTTCGACCATCGCGGCGGCTCGGCGGTTTTTGCATCCGCGCATGACCTTGTCCGATTCGGCATGTCGCACCTCGGAACGCTTCAGCCGGACCAGAAGCCGGTCCTTCCGAAGCGCCGCATCGATCAGATGCAGGAGCCGATCGCCACGGAGGGCGCGCCCTATCAATATGGAATCGGCTGGATGATCTATCCCAAGCAAGGCGCATATCGGCTGATTCATCACGGCGGCGTCATGGGCGGTGTCCGGACCAACCTCTCGTTGATTCCCAGTGAAAGAATAGCCGTGGTTGTGATGGCGAATCGCTCCTCTCAGGTGGTTGACCAGATAACGGGCGACATTCTCACCGTACTTCTGCCGGACTACCGCCGCCGGGAAAGAGAAGAGCGCGCGCCGGTGGCGAACGAGCGAGGCGATGGCGCGTCCGCGAAGCGCATCATCACGAAGTCCCTACCGGCTCAATGGACGGGCGACTGGAGCGGCGCCGTGCATACCTACGAGCGGGAACTGCCGATCCGTTTGACGATCAAGCCGTCAGGAGAGGCCGAGGTGCAATTGGCAGGGCAAAGAAGTGTCGGCGTCGCGGCGATGAAGCTCGAAGACGGTTACCTCACCGGCCGTTTCAAGGCCGATATCGGTACGCCCGATGCGAACAAACGGGACTACGATTTGCGGTTTGCACTGAAGAGGAGACGAGGCAGCTTGAGCGGCGCGATCACGGCGCTCAGCGTGCCGGGGTCCAAGCTTTCTAACGCTCTTACGTCTTGGATGGAAGTGCGGCGCGAGTGACCAACGTGACCGAGGCAACCAAAGAACTCCTGAAGCAGGTCGAGCAGGCGATGCGAGAGAACCGTCTTACCGACGCCAAACGCGACATCGTGGAAGCCATCGGCCTGCTCCGCCAGGACGGCGCCCGGGCCGACCTCGCGAAGGTCGTCAGAGGTCTCGGTGAGATCGAAAGAAAGCTGGGAAACGGCGAGGCTGCTCGCCGGCACTACGAAGAAGCCGTCGGACTCTTGCGCGAGTTGGATGATCCTCTCCGGCTCGCCCACCCGGAGCCTCCGCCGGGCCACCTGGCGAATGCCATTCGCAGCATGGCGGTTCTCAAGGACGACACCGGCAACCTCGAGCAGGCGATGCTGCTTTGGTCAGAAGCGAGAGACCTCTACGCAAAGCTGAACTGCCCGCCTGCTGTCGCGGAGACCTCGGCCCGGCTTGCGCTGCTGGCACACCGCAAGGGCGACATCGAACAGGCTCGCCAACGGCTCAGCGAGGCGAAGGCCGCGGCGGAAGCAGTCGACGACCCGACACGCTTCGATACACGCGCGAAGCCGAAGCCCGTATCGAAAGTCAGTAGAGTACTCGATGTGACGATCGACGGAGTTCGCCACTACTGCCTCGGCTTGCCGCACACGACCGAAGACGTGAAGTGGGAGAACAATCTCGTGTTCTCGATCGGCAAGAAGATGTTCGCCGTGGTGGCTCTGGAACCGGGTGGGACGTGGCTTTCCTTCAAGTGCACTCCCGAGGAACTCGCTGAGCTGTCGGAACGTCCCGGCTGCCGTCCCGCCCCTTACCTCGCGCGGGCAAGCTGGATCGCCCTCGACCATCCCGACGCGCTTGATGCCCAAGATGTCGAGCGGCTTCTGAGCCAGTCCTACGAGCTTGTCTTCTCCAAGTTGACAAAGAAATTGCAACGAGAGCTGAGCAGCTAATCGAGATAACGCCTCGGGCATTTGGCAACCATCGTGTATTTCGGATCGACCATGTTGCCGAGCCGCATCTGTCCGACCTGTCCGAGGAGGTGATACGCCTTCATACGATCGAATCCATAGTCACTGACCATCCAGTCGATCAACTCGACCCAGGCAATCCTGGCGGCCGCTTCCAGGGGACGAGCGCTACCGGCAACCATCAGAAAGTCGTCGCTCACGATGCGCGGCCAGTTGACGGCGTACCCTTTTTTCAAGTCGAACGAGACGGTAACGCGTGCGGGAATTTCCAGTGCGACGCCTGTCAGTTCCCCGTCGCCTTGGCTGGCGTGAGCGTCCCCCGTGAAGAAATGCGCACCCTCCACCTGGACGGGGAACCATACTTCGTTCCCCGGCCGCGTCTCGACGCAATCCATATTGCCGCCGTAGTAGTCGGGCGTGAGAGCGTTGACCGCTTCGATCTCCGGCGCGACGCCCATCGTTCCCAGAAAAGGCTCGTAGGGAATCACCCGCCGCTCGTCGAAGTGAACGCCTTGCTCGTCCAGCGGCAGGAACAACCACTGCTCTTCCAGCGGCTGTTGCAGATTCGGATCGAGCTTCGTCGACGTCAAACCGCCGAAGTAGGGGATCGTGCCTGTGATGGCATGGTCGCGCGTCGGCTCGATTTCATGGATCTTGACGACCAGAGTATCCCCCGGCTCGGCGCCTGTGACAACGATCGGTCCCGTCTGCGGATTCAGAAACGGGTAGGTGCAAACGTCGGCGAAGTGTTCGACCTCGGGAGTCATCTTGTTTTCGAATGCATCGACGGTGTGGATCACGACCGTCTCACCCGGCTCGACGGTCGCGATGGGTGGGTGAAACGGCGAGTAGGTATATCGGTACGGTCCGGTTTGATGAATCTCGCGGATGCTCATTCTGGCGCTCCTCTTGTGTAGTAGTCCCTATTCCTCGTAAATCTCTTGCGGCTGCTCAGTCCGTGCCAGTAGCAGGAAAGCGGTAAGAATCAGCGCAAGGAGCTTGAGCACGTCGACCGCGATATAGATATCGTGCAGACTCGATGATTGCGGCATTCCGCCATCGATGACGACCTGCGCACGCTCGTCGAGTACCGGCAGCAACCACACCGTTTCGAGCAGTACCCCGAGCACCGCTAGTCCCGAGGCGACCCAAATCCACAGTCCCCGCGCTGCGCCGCCGATCAGCAGGCCCGCCGTTAGAACGGCGCAACCGAGTTCCGCCCGGTTCAATGCCGCGAACGTCGCTCGCCCGACATCCATCGCGACCGCCAGTGAAAGGCTCGGGGCCTCGAACTTGGCGGGTGTCGCCAGGAACGAAACTCCAAACAGAATCCCGGCCCATAGGAGCACGACCACGATCAGCGAGCTTCGCTTCCAATCGGTCATTCATCTTCCTCGTGGGTTCATTGTAGGAGGGGCGGTCGCTCGTCTCGTCTCGGAGTTCTATCCCAAACACGTGGACCCGCGCGGCGACTTGACAAGTCCGAGTCCCGTGCATAATAGTTAACGAATAGGTAAACTAACCATCGATTCTGATCAGCCAAGGAGCAACCATGACACCCCACACAATCCTCCCCCACGACCAGTGGATCGAAGCCCGCAAACAACTCCTGGCCAAAGAAAAGGAGTTCAGCCGCCTGCGCGACGAACTCAGCCGACGGCGACGCGAGCTGCCCTGGGAGAAAGTCGAGAAGAACTACACCTTCGACGGCCCCGCCGGCAAGGAATCGCTTTCCGATCTCTTCGACGGCCGCAGCCAGTTGCTTATCTACCACTTCATGTTCGATCCCGAGTGGGGAGAAGGCTGCAAATCCTGCTCCTTGTTGGCGGATCACTACGACCGCTCGATCATCCATCTCGCCCACCGGGACGTCACGATGGTCACCGTCTCGCGTGCGCCGCTGCACAAGCTTGAAGCCTTCAAGCAGCGCATGGGCTGGAGCTTCAAGTGGGCCTCGTCGTTCGAAAGCGACTTCAACCGCGACTACAATGTGACCTTCACGCCCGAAGAGCAAGAGCGCAAGGAGATGTACTACAACTACCGCCTCGGGCAGTTTCCCTCATCCGAAGGGCCCGGCATCAGCGCGTTTTATAAGGACGAAAACGGGGAGATCTTCCACACCTACTCCGCCTACGCGCGCGGGCTCGACATTTTGATTGGAGCCTACAACTTGCTTGATCTCGTCCCCAAGGGGCGCGATGAAGACGATTTGAACTATGGCATGGAGTGGGTCCGCCACAATGACAAATATGAGGATCTGTCGTTTGTCGACCCGTATGTGCAATTACTCCCGGTAAAAGGAAGTGCGGGTTAGTCTCAATACTCTTCACCTAAGAAGTGCGGCTTTCCTGGCGGAAGTGTCGGGCACACATTTTGTGACGTGGCATCGGCCTTTGGCCGATCTCGAGGTCGCGCTCAGCGCGACCCGGCACGGCGCTGCCGTGCGCCACACGCGGTGTCCGCACCCAAAGTGAAAAGCGTTGGGACTAACCCAGGCTTAGTCCTGTCGGCGGTCCTTGAATTCGGCGAACCAATTCTGCACCACGTGAATCGATAAGGTCGGCCCCTCTCCCTCGACCCACTCTTTCACCACGAACCGCCGGCCGTCGTTCGCCACGTCGTATTGAGGCGCCACCCCTGTGTGCTCTAGGCCGGGAAGGGCAAACAAGACCTGAGGCGACTCCGCTGAAAAGCTAGGTGAGGTGGTCACGCCAACCGCCATCAGCGTGTCCCGATCGACGTAGAAGATCTCTTTCCCATCCCGGCCCCAGCGCGGCTGAGTGCCGCCGCCGGCCGAGATTTGCCGCTTCCCGACGCCGTCGGGGAAGCTTCGTACGTAGATTTCATAACGCCCCGACTCATTGGACGTATACACGACAAACCGGCCGTCCGGCGAAAATTGCGGCGCGGCGTCCTCAAACTCGGTTTGGAGAAACATGACGGCTTCGCCCAGACTCCCGTCCTGCTGCCGTTCGCGATACACCAAGTCCCGCCGGTTTCCTAGCCCCGCCTGGTTGTAGAGCAGATACCGGCCGTCCAGCGACCACTCGGGCGTGCTTTCGTGTAGTGGAGTGCCAATCAACACTTCGGCCTCGCTGTTGCCGTCGGCGGGCTTGGTGAACAGGTCCTGGCTCCCGCGCCGCATCGAAGTGAAGGTGAGTTCCTTGCCCGAAGGGGCCCAGGTGGCAACAAAGTCAGCGCCGGGAGCGAATGTGAAGCGGGTCTTGAGCGGACGATCCGTCTCGTGGATCCAGATATCTATGTTGTCGCCTTCGCGTCCGCCGACGGCAACGCGCCGCTCGTCGGGTGATAGATCGGGATATTGGATTCGACCCTGCGGTTGCCCGATCTCCCCGAGCTTCCTCCCCTCTCGATCCATCCAAACGAGTTGTTCGTCGCCACCCTCAGAGGTGGTGCCGGTGTACACCAAGGTACCGTCGTCGGCGACGCTCGGGGTGCGTGCGTTTCGCGCGATCGGGAATGCCTCCCCAGTGGCTTGCACTGTCTTGATGGAAAAAGGTAGCGCCCACAGCCCACGTTCTCTTCGACTGGCCTCGTAAACAATATGTCCCGTCGAGGAGTACCGCGGAAAGGCGCCGGCGCCAAAGGAGAAACGCTCTCCGGTTTTGAGGTTTTTGAGAACGATCTCCGAGTTACCTGACGCAGTGGCCTTAAAAAACACGACAGCAGGCGTCGCCGCTTCGCGGGGGAGGAACTGAGGGTAGAGCGCGCCCAGTCCTTCCTCAGACTGGTCCGGCTCGAAGAGCAGCTTGGGGTCACCTCCCTGAGACGGCACTTCAAAGAGCTTAAGCGGGAGACTCCCCGACGCGAACACGATCGAGTCACCACTCGGGCTCCAGTCACCCCCCGCTAAATAGGGGCCGGGCAGCTTGCAAACTGTAATCGCCGCCGCACCTTCCCGAGAAATCTTCTTTAGCTCACTCTCCGTGCCGAACCCGACGAATTCGCTGTCGGGCGACCAGAAAACCGACCGTGCGTTGTCGGTCCCTTCGATCTCACGTGCCTGCTCGTTGTCCAAGTCCCGGATCCACACTGTCCGCCCGTGGCCTGCCACGAAGGCGACATGTCTGCCATTCGGGGACACGGCGAGGTGCGCAAAACCCCCCAGACTCACCTCCCGAGTCAGTTTCTCGGGTGGTGTGAACAAGAATTTGCGCACCGGCATTGCGTCCGTGGCCGAGGGTTTGTCGAGCGACTGCAACACCAATAGACCGATCGCCGCGATCGCAACAGCCGCGGCTGCCACGAAGCCGGTACGCAGCAGGCGCTGCCGCCGCTCGATCTTCTGAGCCGCCGATTCCGGCGAAATCCGGATGGCGACGGAGCGGTGGAGTTGACTGTCCTCCGCCCGGTAGACGACAGTATCGCCCTGCTCCTCCAGGCTTTCGATGACACGGTACTTTACCAATGGATGATTCGCGAGTTTCCGGGTGACATCGACTGGCACGGCGGTTCCGACAATCGTCGCCGTTCCCGACTTCAGCTTCTGTGCGAGATCGGCCAAGTCAACAGCCAGGTCGTCGGCGTGTTGGTATCGTTCCCCGGGGGACTTAGCCAAGCATTTTCCGATGATCCGCTCCAGATCCATCGGCAGACCGGCGCGCAGAGCCGTAACAGGTTCCGGCTCCTCGTTCGTGATGCCGTACAGAACCGCTTCTTGGCGCTCTCCCCCGAACGGTAGCCGCCCCGCGACCATCTCGTAGAGCACGACCCCGAGCGACCAGAGATCGGTGCGGCGGTCGGTTTTCTCTCCCACTGCTTGTTCCGGAGACATGTACGAGGGCGTACCGAGGATCGTGGTCGTCGCGGTGAGCTTGGAGCGATCGGCGAGCTGCGCCAGACCGAAGTCCATGATCTTGACCTGCCCCTGGGGCGTAACCATCAGGTTGGCGCTTTTGATATCGCGATGGACGATGTCCTTCTCATGCGCCGCTTGAAGACCTTGGGCGGTCTGGACGGCGATGTCGAGCGCCTCGTCGAGCTTCACTGGCCGCTCGGCGATCTTATCTTTCACCGTGTGGCCTTCGAGGTAGGCCATGGCGAGGAACGTCTGCCCCTCCGCCTCGTCGATCTCGTACACCGCGCAGATGTTCTGGTGATCCAGGCGCGCCGCCGCCTTGGCTTCCCGAATGAAGCGAGCCTTGTGTTCGGGGTCTTCGATGGCGTGCGCGGCCAGGAACTTGAGCGCTACAGGACGTTCCAGCTTCGTGTCCTCGGCCTTATAGACGACACCCATCCCGCCCTCGCCGAGTTTCTCGGTGATGCGGTAGTGGGAGATGGTTTGGCCGATCATGCTGAGACCGCTCCCTCACGGTCACGGCTCGGTTTTGGCTTGCCGGTGATGGTGAAAAAATCGGGGACAGTCCGCGGCGCGCCGCTTGTCGGCTGACGCAAGGAAGCAAGGTTCGTGTTCGGGCGCGCCGTCATCATTCATCTGACCAATTAAGAATCACATTGAGCTGGCGCGGTACGGAACCAGGATCGCGCTGAATCATCAAAAACCGCTTGCCGTCCGGCGAGGTATCGTAGCTGCCGAATTGGCGGTAATCGAAGAAGAAGTTCGTACGGTCAAATAGGGTGCGAGGCGCGCCGAAGGACCCGTCCGGCCGAATGGGGTGCGCGACAAATATGTGACGCTCAGGCGGCTTTGGCGCGATTCTCCCAGTAGTCGTCGAAGCGGTTGGAGAGCCGGGCGCAACGCAGGGCGGTGATGGCGTTGGCGCCGCGCACGCTCCAGAACATGCCCGAGCGTTTCAGTCTCGACGCGATTACGGTTCGGCAACCTGCCTCGATCACTCCCGAGCCGACAAACAATCCTTGGCGCCGAAACGCGCGGTAGCGCATCCGCTTGGCATTGCGCTCGAAGTATTCCGCCTCCAAAGCCAACTGATGCGTCAACTCCGCATCCTCGACCTCGATCCCGCGGAGTGCGGCGACCAGTTGCTCAATGCGCCCTGAGTCGAGCTTCTTGTTGAGCCGCCGCGCCCAACTGCGGCGACGCTTTTCGTCCTGCGGAAACAGCTTCGCCGCCAACTCCCACAGGTGTTCGCGGGCGTGATAGAGGTCGACGATCTCGATCGCGCCGGGGAAGTATTCGTGCGAGATATTCCAGATCCAGGGCGCGCCATCTGCGATGACGACCTTCTGGCGCGCCCGGCTCCAGCCCCGTCGGCAAGCCTCGCTGTAGATGCGCCGGCCGAAAGAGGCGGCGTCCTCGATTGCGCCGCTGTAGCTGGTCGAGTCTTCGTCGCGGACAGGGCGGCTTTGCTCGTCACAGCTGGTTTGCGTGAAGACACAGCCCAGCTTGACCTCGCGGGTACGCGCTTGCGGGCTCGTTTTCCCCCTGCGGCCCGCCGTGTCAGCGTCCGTGACCGGCACTCCCGTACCGTCCATCTCGATGTAGAGAAGCGGAGTTGCCGGCCCGCGGATCTCAGCTAGATCAAGCTGCACAGCACGTGCGATCTCGGCTTGCTCGCGGGTCGCGATGTCCGCGCCGATCGCTTCCGCTTCGCGCTCCACCGCCTTCGCGGTCAGCTGCACGCCGGCCAACTCTTCGAGCAACGCGCGGCCGCGATCGAACGAGGTCTCGGAGCCGACCAACGCGGTCATGCGGCGCACACCGGGCGAATACTGAGTCTCGTCAACGTCCAACTCTTGGTCGCGCGGCGCAAAGCCGACGCGGCAACGTTTGCAGTGATAGTACTCCCGCTCGACGACGACCGCGCCCAGCATCGTGACGAGTTTCTTCGAGCGCTTGCCGGCGGAGCGCGCCGCTTTGCCGCAAGCGCACAGCGGTTGCAATTCGCTCGCTCGCTCCTCGTTCAATAGCGTCTCGATCAGCCTCGCACCCGCTTGGTGCAACGCATCGCGGGTCGCTTGTTCGACGGCTTCCAGATCGAGCTTGCCGCTCCTGCGCCGATCGGCGAAGACGACCTGCAGCAGTCGCCTTACTTCTTCGGCGACCTCTTGCTCGATCGCTTCAGCCGTTTTTTTTCCTGCGGGCTCAAGGCGGCGTCTTCTTCCACGGGACGCAGCCGGCAGATCTGCTCATTGACTTCGAGCAGCTCTCGACTCAGCCGCTGAAACTGCCGAAAGGCGGCGATCTCGCGCTCCGCCTTACGGCGAGCAGCCGGACTGACGATGGTCTCGTTAAGCGTCTTTCCGTTGACCTTGTAGGACAAACGCAACTGAGGACCATGCCCTGGATGATCCCGTGACATACACACGCAAGCGGCTTTGCCGCAACGTCGGAACGAAGCGCTCAGAGAGCCTCGTCGGAAATCGCCCAGCTCAGCCAGTTGGCGAGTGAGCCCAGCGCGACGATGCTCCAAGGCAGGCAATGATAGCGACATGCGACCCTCCTGGTCTCTGAGAGTATATTATACCCTCAGATAAGGCCGCCCGCATTCCCTCCCCCTTCCCGCTTCACTTCTGTGTCGCGCACCCGGCCGAATGGCCACGGCGGCTACGGTGTCTCCGGTTATGTAGAATAGGTCCCTGCCGTCGCGCGACCACCTGGGCAAGGACCCACCTCCGGTGGAGACCGGGGTCCTGTTCCCGCCACTGGGGTAGGACTGCACGTAGATCTCACTTCGCCCCGACTCGTTAGACGTATAGGCGACCCAGCGCGGCCCGCCTTCCGGGCCCGGCGAGACCTCCCCGCCCTCTTCGTTAAATGGGGTTACCCGAAAAGGCGAGGTCATTCTCTCCTGCGAAAGACCATCCGGCGACAGGGTCCAAAGGTCGATACCGGTCTTGGGGTTGATCTCTTGGTAGAGCACCGTCCCATCAGCCGAAACCGAGGTCGGGAACTGGTCGTAGGGCCGAGAGAGCAGGGCTTCCGCGGGCCCCGATCCGTCGGTGGGTTGGGAGTAGATGTCCCAGTCGCCTCCCCGATTTGAGGCGAAAATAATCCGCGTGCCGTCACTGCTCCACCGCGGCATGACACTAAAGGTGTTCGCCGGCGTGAGACGACTGCGTGTCCCGCGTTGCAAATCATGAATCCAAAGGTCCAGACCCTGCCTGACGGCCGCCTTGATTCCGTCGGGCGAGAGCCTCACCTCCTGATACACATCCTGGTCCACACCTAGCGACTCGGTCGTGCCCTCCTGGTCGACCCACACCAACGATGACTTTGCCGGGTTGGCCGGCGCGTAGACTGCGGCGCCGGTTTTCGAGACAGCAAGCCAGCCCCGGTCGTTCCCGACGTCGTGGTACACGTCAGCCAGGACCGAAGTATCGGCGCTGGTGCGGGTGGGATGCGCGGCGTCGAAGGGTGCGGTTCTGATGCCGGCGGCCTGGTCGATGACCAGCAGGCGGCCTGTGGAACCACCAGCGCCGTCGAAGATCGGGGCGGCAAATGTCGTCGAAGGCAAGACCATCCGCCACTGCCCTGAATCCAGCGAGAGCACTGCGGCTCCCTGAGTTTGCCCCCAAATTGTGAAGAGAACACTTTGCCCTCCTGGAAGCACTTGCGGATATACGTGAGCATACCCCTCCGCCGCGCCGTCAGGCTTGGTGAAAGACTCGGGCGTTCCGCCGCTTGCTGGAACCCGCAGGAGCCCTGAACCGAGCGACGCGGCGTAGATGATCGTGTCGTCCTGGTGCCAGGTTCCACCGAAAGGAACGGCGGCTTCGGCCAGCGAGATGGGCGTACCGCCGGCAACCTCCACTTTTCGAAGCTGCCCCTCGGCAAAAAACGCCACCCACTTCCCATCCGGCGAAAAGAACGGTTGAGCAGCGCCGCTCGAACCCGCCACGGCGCGCGCCTCAAACGAATCCAGCCGGCGAAGATAGAGTTGCGGCTCATCCGTTCCTTGTTGCGCCGCGTACGCGATGATCCGGCCATCGTCGGAAATGGCCGGGCTACTGGTGATCTCTTGCCCCGGGGGTAGCGCGATGGAAAGGCGAGTGATCGCGGGTCCCGCTTCACCGCGAAAAGCGATAGCAGCCAGGACGACCGCCACCACGGCGAGTGCTGCGGCTATGGCAGGCCACAGCCATGACCTTGTGGGGTTTCCTGTCTGGCTCGTCGCCATGGCCGTCAGGCTGCCTGCCGCCATACTCGCCGTTCGCAGAACCGTCGAGCGCTCTGACTTCGGTTTCTCGCCGAGCGTGCGCAGCTCCCTAGCCACTTCTTGCGCCGAAGCGGGACGGTCATCGCGATCTTTCGCCAGACACTTGCCGACGATAAACTCCAATTCCATCGGGACGCCCGCTCGCACACCGGTCAAAGGCTCGGGGGCTTGGTGGACGATTTCATAAAGTAGCGCTTGGTCATACTCGCCTTTGAAAGGCCGCGCGCCGGCGACCATCTCGTAGAGAACGACGCCTAGCGCCCAGATGTCCGTTCTGCCGTCGACATCCATGCCCTGCGCCTGCTCCGGAGACATGTAGGCGACGGTGCCCATCGTCTGATCGGCCTTGGTGAGCCGAGACGCTTCGGTCAGCCGCGCCAAACCGAAGTCCATGATCGTGGCTCGGCCCTTGGCATCCACCATCACGTTCGCCGGCTTGATGTCCCGGTGGACGACGCCCTTTTCATGGGCCGCTTCCAGCCCCTCGGCGACTTGCCGGCCGATATCGAGCGCGTCCTTCAAGGGCAACGGCCCTCTCTCGATGGGGGCTTCCAGCGGCTCCCCTTCGATGAACGCCATCGAGAGAAACGTCCGCCCCTCGGCCTCGCCGATCTCATGTACCGGACAAATATTCGGATGATGCAGACCCGCCGCCGCCTTCGCCTCGCGCAGAAAGCGTGCCTTGGCTTCTTCGTCGTTGAGTAAGTGCGCAGCCAGGAATTTCAGCGCGACCGTGCGTTCGAGCTTGGTGTCTTCGGCCTTGTAGACGACACCCATCCCGCCTTCACCGAGTTTTGTGGTGATCTTGTAGTGCGAGATGGTTTGGCCGATCATGCTGAGACCGCTCCCTCACGGTCACCGCTCGGTTTGGGCTTGCCGGTGATGGTGAAAAAATCGGGGACAGTCCGCGGCGCGCCGCTTGCAGGCTGACGCAAGGAAAGAAGGTTCGTGGGCGGCGCTTGGTACAGTCCCCATTTTTTCACGATGCGGTAATGAGAGATAGTTTGGCCGATCACAACCCGCCCTTACCTGAGGAGATTGTACCTTTGCGGGACAAGTGGCGGTAATAGCGCCTCGCGCACACTGTGCAGCCGGCAGTGTCACGATCTGTCCGGCTTGGCTTGTGCGGGCCTCTAAGATACGCCGGCTCCCTCAGGCGGAGCGAAGAACACGAGAACCGTGAGGTCTTCGGTAATTGTGTGGAAGCGGTGCTCGACGCCGGCTTTGACGAACAACGTCGAACCTTTTCCAACGTCGCAGTCCTCGCCGTCACATCGAAAGCACGCCTTCCCTTCGATGACATAGTAGACCTCATCTTCGTCGTGAGGCTGCTGAGGATCTTCTTCTCCGGCCCGTAGGCTGTAGAGCCCAGCACTCAGCGTTTCTTCGCGAAGAAACTCCAGGTACGTCTTACCTGACTTCGCGCGGCGCGCATCGAGATCAGAAAGCTGATGGTGGCTCCACATACCGGTTCATCCCGAGCGACCCGATCCTAGAACTCGGTGAACGCCTTGAACTCTTGATAGCGGGCCTCGATATCGTCACGAGTCAGCGTCCGCAATCGACCCACTCCAAACTCCTCGCAACAAAAACTTCCCATCACCGAGCCGTAAATCATCGCCTTGCGAAGATGTTCGTGCGCCGCCGAGTCGAGGCTCTTGATTCCCTGCTCGGCGAGATATCCCATGAATCCTCCCGCGAACGAATCCCCGGCGCCGGTTGGGTCGAATACCGTGTCAAGAAGGAAACCCGGCGCGATAAAGTGCCCCTCGGCACGAAACAGAATCGCTCCAAACTCCCCTCGCTTGATGACGACCGTGTGCGGCCCTTTAGCGAGAATCTTCTTGGCCGCGCTACGCAGGTTGTACTCGCCGGTCAGCTCACGCGCCTCGCTGTCGTTGATCAGGATGAAGTCCCATTGCCGGATCGCCGCCGCCAGCTCATCCGGAGTGCCCTCGATCCAAAAGTTCATCGTGTCGCCACACACGAATCGAGGCGACTTCATTTGGTCTCGAACCTGCTTTTGCAGATTCGGGTGAATGTTTCCGATTACGGCGTACGGTGAATCCCGGTAAGACGCCGGCAACTGAGGATTGAAATCCGCGAATACGTTGAGCTGCGTCGTCCGCGTCGTCCGCTCATTCATGTCATCGGAGTACACGCCCGACCAGAAGAACGTCTTACCGGGCTTTCTCTCAAGCCCTTCGAGATCGACCCCGTGCGCGGCCAGCAACTGTTCGTCTTCATCCTCGAAATCATCGCCGACCACTCCGACCAGTCTCACTTGGGTAAAGTGGCTTGCCGCGAGCGCTATATAGGTTCCGGCGCCGCCGAGCATGCGCTCGACCTTGCCGTGGGGCGTTTCCACTCCGTCATACGCAACGGATCCAACAACGAGTAGAGACATGATTCTCCCGAGCTACAGGTATTTGCCGACCAGCAGGTCGTACTTCTTTTTGGACGCTTCGGAGATCGTCGAGCGGTCGGTGATAACAGCGTTCGCAATGGCGGAAGCATAGGGGCTTTCCCCTTCGGGAATCCGCTTCACCGCTTCCTTCGCGACGGCCTGCGCGTTGGCGGCGTTCTTTGTGAGGTAGGCGATCACCTGGTCTACCGTCACGTCGTCATGGTCTTCATGCCAGCAATCGTAATCAGTAACCATCGCGATCGTGACGTAAGACATCTCCGCCTCGCGTGCCAATTTCGCTTCCTGCAGGTTTGTCATGCCGATCACGTCCAGCCCCCACGAACGGTGCAGATTCGACTCCGCGCGCGTCGAGAACTGCGGGCCTTCCATGCAGCAATACGTTCCGCCACGATGCACCGTGACACCGACGTGTTTGCAAGACTCTTCGGCCACGTCGGCCAGCACCGAACAGATCGGGTCCGCGAACGCGACGTGAACAACAATGTCCTCATCAAAGAAGGTCGAGACACGGCCCTGCGTTCGATCCACAAACTGATCCGGGATGCAAAAGTCCAACGGCTTGAGTTGTTCCCGCAACGAACCCACGGCGCTGAAGGAAAGAATCCATTGCACACCAAGCGTCTTCAGCGCATAGATATTGGCGCGGAAGTTGAGATTGGAAGGCATGATCCGATGCCCCCGGCCGTGGCGCGCCAGAAACGCCACTTCTCGTCCGCCGAGTCTGCCGAGCACCAGCGCATCCGATGGGTCGCCCCAGGGCGTCTCAATGCGGCGCTCCTCGCGATCCGTCAGCTCCGGCATGTTGTAGAGGCCGCTGCCTCCGATGATTCCGATCTTTGGGCTCATGGTCCGTTTGTTAGTTGATGTCAAAGTTCTCGCGCTGCAACGAAAGATCGCTCCGCACGACGATGTGGCTCCTCAAGATCGTTTCGATCTCTTGAAGATAGTTGTTCTTGCGTGACTTCAGCGTCCGGCCGACTTCGGGATTGACACGAAGGGTGATGTCTTTTTGCGGACCCATCCCCGGCGCCAACTTGTATGCCTCCTTGAGAATCTCAAGGACTACAGTCGTCACTGACTTTAAGTGGCCTGATCCATTGCAGGTCGGACACGACGAACAGAGCATTCGCTCGAGTGACTGCTTGACCCGCTTTCTCGTGATCGCAACGAGCCCAAAATCATTGAACGCCAGTGACTTCGACGGCGCCGGATCGCTTGCCATCGCGCGTTCCAGCTCTTGCAGCACCTTCTGGCGATTCTTGCGGTCGTCCATGTCGATGAAATCGACCACGATGATACCGCCCAGATCACGCAGGCGAATCTGGCGGACGACTTCCTTCGCCGCCTCCAGGTTCGTATTCACGATCGTGTCTTCGAGCCGATCGGACTTTCCGACATACTTGCCCGTATTGACATCGACCGCGACGAGCGCTTCGGTCTGATTGATCACGATGTAACCGCCTGATTTGAGCCAGACCTTCGGGCGCATGGCCTTTTCGAGGGCGCCCGTGATATTGAACTCATCAAAGATCGGACGCCGTCGCGTGTAGAGCTTCACCTTGGACAGCAAGCTCGGCTGGAACCGTTCGACGAACCTCAGAATCCGCTCGTACTCCTCTTCCGCGTCCACCCAGATGGCTTTGAAGTCGGCGTCCAGTTGATCCCGCAGGATGCGCTCGACGATGTCCAAGTCCTGATGCACGAGTCCCGGGTTCCTCCGGTCTTCGGCTTTCTGCCGAATATCGAGCCACAGGTTGTAGAGGAAAAGCATATCGCCGCGGATTTCTTCCTCCGGCATTCCGGCGCCGGCCGTCCGGACGATGAATCCTCCGGGCATCCCCGTTCGGTGCGTGCGAACGATGTCGCGAAGCCGTCTTCTCTCGTCGAACGTTCCGATCTTCCTCGATACCCCGGCGTGATCGACGGTCGGCATGTAGACGAGGTAGCGTCCCGGTAAGGCTATGTGCGACGTGATGCGCGCACCTTTTTTTCCGAGGGGCTCCTTGGCAATCTGTACGAGAATCTCATTCCCCTTTTGGAGTAGATCGGTGATCTTACTCGCGGAAGGGACCTCGGCGCTCTCCACAACGACCTGGCTCGGCATTGGCGGCTGAGATCTCGGCGCACGCGGCTGCCGATCTCGATCTCGGTCTCTTGATCGTCGGCCCCGGCGGCCCCGCCGCTGGAGATTTTGTGGAGCTGACCGGTTGCCGCGAACCCGCGCGCTTTCAGGCTGGCCCGGAACGGTGGATGCGTGATCGTCCCCGTCGGCCGCTTTGGCGGCCGCCACCTCCTGCTCGGGTTCGTCCCGCGGCGGTCCGGGGATGGGGGCTCGCTCTTCCGGGTCGTTGTCCTGTTGAACCTCGGTTTCCTCTACGGAAGATTCTTGATGGTCATCGTCCTGATCTTCCTCATACGCTTCGCTGCGAAACTCGACAATCTCCGCTTCCTGTTCATCTTCCTGTTCACCGCGTCCCCGCGCGGCGGAGTCGCTCGACTCTTCGTCCTCTTCTCCGCCGGCGCCGGTCTCTACCTCGCCGTCTCCCGTGTCGCCGTCTTCCTCCTCTTCTACCAGCGCGGCGATGCGCTCGGCTTCCGCGAGATGCCGGCTAAAGTCGATGCCCTCACCGTCTTCATCGTCTTCGTCCCCGCCCTCATCGTCGGAATCGCCGTTGTCATCCTCACCCTGATCATCATCCTCGTCATCCTCAACGTCAGCATCGTCGTCATCCGCGTCCTCATCATCGTCCGGCTCGTCTTCATCCGACGCCTCCACTGGATCGGCCTGATCCGGCTCTTCCTCGTCATTCACCGGAGCGTCGGAGGAATCTTCCTGGTCGTCTTCCTCCTGCTTGACAGCATCCGTGGCCGGCAGCGTCTCTTGCGCTTGGCCCGCTTCATCATCATCGGAGCGATTCGAAGAATCCATCCGCGCTGCCTCAACGGCCCCGTCTCCCTCGTCGGATTCGTACTTTGCGAGGGACTCACCCGGCAGCAGCTCGAATTCGCTTTCAACTTCAGACTCGTCCCTGTTGCTCGGTACCGCCGGAGATTCCCCGCCGAGTTTCTCCACGGCCTCTCTCTCGGGCGCCGGCAACGAAGCGTACTTCGATTCCGGCAGCCCCTCTGGGCCGGCTGCCGCATCGAGTCCGTTCGGTCCGCGACCACCCCGCCGGCGGCCTCGGCGACTCCTCCGGCGTCGGCCGCCGCGCTCACGGCTGCCACGCCCCTCATCACGTCCCGCGGCGTCCTCGCTGCTCGCACCGTTCACGCCTGCCTCTTTGGCCTCCGGCACAGCCGCTGCCGGATCGGCCGCGTTCGGCGTTCGGCTGGTTTTCGGCTTCGCTGGGCCGATCTCCTCCTCACCCTCTTCAAAATCCGACGTCGTATCGAGAAAATCCGAGACATACAGGAACGCGTCACGATCGAGACCGACATCGACAAAAGCAGACTGCATGCCGGGCAGCACGCGTGTCACACGGCCCTTGTGGATACTGCCGGCGAGCCCCTGATCGGACTCGCGTTCGATATAGATCTCTACAAGCTGGTCATCATCAATGATGGCCAGACGCGTTTCGTGATGAGTTGAAGAAACAACTAGTTCTCTCGACAAGCGACACCTCCCTGGGACAGAGGCGACGATCGAGGCGGGTAGGCCGAAAGCCCGAGAGGTGATCTCTCATCTCACCAGCTTCCGTCTTCTGGAGTGCCGCCCGCCGCTTGTAGGAGCGGCGCTGCTGCAATCTCCATAATCTTCCGTTACGTCGGCGGAGCGCTCGCTAGTTCAACTACGTCGCTCTACGCCGGCTAGCGGGAGAACCCGCCCTCCGCTTACGCGGACCTCAGGCGCTTGTCCATCCCATCCACTAACACTAACTCTTAAAAAAACTCAGCTCCTGCTCGCCGCCCTGCGTCCAAACAAGCAACACGGCTTCAAACTTGTCTCGGTTCCCGATCGCCGGCCCCGGACGGTTCTTACGTCCCGGTTTCGCACAGGGGGGAACAGTCATCCTACACGGCTCCGCGACGTCATTAATTCGTGAACCGCCTTAGCCGAACGTTATTCACTAACCCAAGCAGCATGAACGTCGTGATGGTATTGGATCCCCCGTAGCTCATTAGAGGCAACGGAATCCCCGTGACGGGCATGCGCCCGATGACCATACCGATATTCACAACCACATGAAAGAACAAGATGGCCGCGACACCCATGCAAATATACATGCCCGAGTTGTCGGCGGACGTCTGTGCATTACTCACAATCTTCATCAGTAGCGCGAAGTAGAGCGTTAGGGCAACGACAACGCCCGCGAAACCGCTCTCTTCCGCGTAGGCCGAAAAAATAAAGTCGGTATGGGGAGTTGGCAGAAATCTTAGCTGTGTCTGCGTGCCGCTCGCGAAGCCCTTACCCCAGATCTCACCTGACCCAACCGCGATCCGGGACTGGATCGCCTGGTAGCCGGTATCCCGTGGATCGTTCTCCGGATTCATGTAGGCGACGAGTCGTTCCTTCTGGTAGGGCTTTAAAGAATACCAACCTAACGGTACAGCCAAGGTGCTGATGATGACCAGTCCCGCCCAGTACTTCCAACGGACCCCAGCCATCGCAATGCCGATTCCCAAGATAGGGACATAACTCAAAGCTGTGCTGAGGTCGGGTTGCGCCCCCACCACAAGCATCATCAAAGCGAACATCCCAGCCAGCCGCCCGAGTTTCGAAACCGTGATCCGTTCGCGCGGTAACTCGCCAAAGATGTACGCTACCAACAATACTAGCACCAGTTTCACGAACTCCGAGATTTGCAGGCTCGCGCCGCCTGGCAGCGCCAGCCAGCGTCGTGCGCCGCCGCCGATGTATCCGAACCCGCCCACCAACACCAGCAGCCCCAATGCCGCTACGTAGAAGGCCGGCACGTGCTCGACCCACCAGTTGTAGTCCACGGTCGAAACCAGCCACATCAGCGCCAGCCCAACTACGATCCACATCGCTTGCCGCAGGTGAGCGTCTTGCCACTTCGTGCTGAGGGTCGCGCTATAGATCTCGACCACGCCAAGCACTGCGATCGCCAGCGATAGACCGATCAGCGCCCAGTCGAAGTCGCGGGCTGAGTACTGTCCGGTCACGGCGTTCTTCCCCCGAGTGCGGTCGCTGTTTGCGCCACCGGCCCGGCAGCCTCGGCAGCCGGTGACGCGGGTGCTGAACGCCGCGCCCAACGCACTCTTACTTCCTTGTCGATGTGACTCTTGATGACGTCCCGCACAGTTGGCGCCGCCAGGTGCCCATGCTCGCCTGCCTCGACCAAAGCCGCCACGACGAGCTCAGGGGCATCGCAAGGCGCGAAGCCAACGAACCATGCTGTGTCCTTCAGGCGGGGGTCGTCTGACCCTTGCTTGAATTGCGTCGAGGCGAGCTGAGCCGTTCCTGTTTTGCCGCAGATATCGTAGCCATCAATGCGGGCGCGTCCACCTGTGCCGCCGTCGTTGACCACCGCCCATAATCCCTGCCGAATGGTTTCCAAGTGACGCTTGTTGAGATCAATCTCGATGGGTTCGGGGCGCTCAAACTCAGGCCGCAGTTGCTTGAGGTCTTCATAGGAGACGAGGTGGGGCCGGTGCCAAACGCCGCCCATCGCGACCCCCCCGAGCGCGTATGCAACCTGCAACGGCGTTACCGTCAAGTAGCCCTGCCCGATCGCTACCGATATGGTTTCTCCGGGATACCACTTCTCGCGGTACATGCGAAGCTTCCACTTCTTCGACGGCACCAGGCCTTCTTCTTCGTGCGGCAGGTCGATACCCGTCGGGCGTCCCAATCCCGCTAGCTCCGCGTACTCGGCAATACGATCGATTCCAAGCTTGTTCCCCAGCGTGTAGAAGTACACATTGCACGATTGTTTGAGGGCCGCGCGAAGGTCGACCGGCCCGTGCCCGCCAGCTTTGTTGCAACGGAAATAGCGTGTATAAAACGATGCGCCGCCGGAACAGGAAATGTGCAAATCCTCATCCAGAATCCCGCTTTCTCCCGCCGCCAATGCCACGATCGGCTTGAAGATCGACCCGGGAGCCAATTGCGCCTGAATCGAGCGGTTCAGCATCGGATGATCCGGGTCGCGGTGAATCTCCCTCCAGTCCTCCGAGCTGATTCCGCCCACGAATTTGTTGGGATCGTACGTTGGACGGCTCGCAAGTGCGAGGACCTCCCCGCTGCGCGGATCAAGTGCAACGACCGCGCCTTTCTTCCCTCCTAACGCAAGCTCCGCGACCACCTGCAGGTCGAGGTCGAGCGTGAGCCGTAGCGTGTGCCCCGCCTTGGCATCGACCGTGCCGAAGATCTTGCGTTCCCGGCCGAGACTGTCCACCTCGACGAGCCGGCGTCCGTCGGTGCCCGTGAGGGCGTCGTTATATTGGCGCTCCATGCCCGCCTTGCCGATTTCCGCGCCCGGCTCATAGAACATGAAGTCATCCAACTCGAGTTCGGCGTCGCTGATTTCGCCAACGTAGCCGATCACATGGGCGGCCAGCCCACTGCGGGGATACAGTCTGCGCTGGGACCGGATCAACTCCAGTTCGGGAAACTGAGAGCGATGCGCCTCGACGAATGCGACTTCCGCCTGCGTTAGGTTTTCTTTGAGAATGGCGGCCTGATATTCGGGTGCGTTCGATGTTTCCAGCCCCTTGAGTTTGGCCGTCAGCCGCTCGAACGGGATATTGAGTCCCGTCGCTATGATCTGAAGGTGTTCGGGGTTCAACGACGCGCGCGAAAGCAGCACCTTATGACTCGGGCTGTTGTCGACAATGACCCGTCCATCGCGGTCGAGAATCTTGCCGCGCGGGGCCAGCAGCGGAAGCGATTTGATGCGGTTGCGCTCCGCCCGTTCAGAGTAGATTTGCGGGCTTTGCACCTGAAGCTGCCAAAAACCCGACAGCAGCCACAGGAAGGTGATCGTGGCGAGGTATTGGAAGATGGCAATCTGTACGTCGCTGGTTTTGCGCGTACCGCTTGGATAGGAATTCACCGCGGCCTCTTGAGGCGATCAATGAGTTGGAACATCGCTAACGCCACGCCGGCATGCGCAGCCGACATCACCAGCGTTTGCGCGGGATCGAGAGAAGCGTCAGTTCCTAGTAGCACCCTCTGCATCGTCCAGTAGAGCAACTGATGGATCAGGTAAAACAGCGCCGCTAAGACACTTCGAGCGCCGGGAAAGTCGACTTCGATAACCAAACTTACCGAAGAGGCCAAGTAGCCGATAAGCGTCTTGATAATACCAAACACTCCGATCGGCCCGTGAGTCAGAGCGTCTTGCGCCAGTCCCACCGCTGCTCCGATCAAAGTGCCCCGCGGGACATTCCGTTCGGTCAGTGCGAGGAACACGGTGATCAGCAAAGGCAGGTCGAACAACCCCGCCACCTTCACATACAACGGCAGTAGCCTTTGGGCCGATAAAATCAGCAGGACAATCGCTATGGCCCAGCCGGGCGTCAGGCGCTCCAGCGGCCTCCGGCGCAAAGGCGGACTGCCGATCGGCAGCGAACGGATGTAGCTAGGGATTCTGGCCCGAGCCATTCGAGCCCCCCTCGCCGGCACTGCTTTGCTCGCTCCGATCCTGCTCTTCCGTCGTGTCCATCGGCTCCGCCGCGGGAACGGGCGGAGTAGAAGCACCCTCGGCGTCGGATCTCGCCGGGGTCGTCGAGAAGGGCAGCCCGAAATTGAAATCGGGCGGCGGCGTCTGAAGTCCGCCTTCGCCGAAACGATGTCGTTGTAACTTACCAAGTGAACGATACCGTTCGAGCAGCGCGTCCGCTTCCGTCAGGCTCGTCATTTGCCCGTCGGATCCGGTTTCGCCGGAAGCACCATCTGTTTCGCTTCCCGGCCTTCGTTCAAGGCCTTCACTCAATGTCGATGGCTCACTGGAATCGGCCGGTGGCATCGGCATCAGCACCGCGGGCGGCTGCGGCGCCGCAAAACGTGGTAGCTCGCCGTGGACTCCGACGGTGACGATCAGCGCTTCCTCCAACCGGCCCAGCGCGGCGAAGGGCCGAACCCAAATCTCCCGATAGTCGGAATCGGGCCCGATCCGGGTTACCTCCCCGACCGGCAGACCCTTCAGGAAAACACGATCTTCTCCCGACGTATAGACGGTTTCCCCCACCGCGATTTCGACTTCCGTGTCGATGTACTCCAGCCGGCACTCCCGGCCTCCGGTCCCTTTCAAGACGCCTCGCGATCGGGAATGTTTCAGCACAACCCCGACACCGGAGTCCACGTCACTGATGAGCAGCACGAGCGACTCCCCGCCGTAGGCCGCCTGCACCTTACCAACGACACCGTCCGGCGTGATTACAGCCATACCTGATTTCACGCCGTCGCGGCTTCCTTTGTCGACGCGTACCTCGCGCGCGTTTGGGTTCGAACCCACGCCGGTCACCTGGGCCAATACTGTTTGAGAGGGAATCTCATTCTGATACGCCAGAACGTCTTCTTCGCGCGAAAACCGCGTCACGGCCCGCCGAAGCTGCTGGTTCTCTAACTGCAAATTTTCGTTATACGCTTTCAGACGGTCGTTCTCTTCGCGGGTGTTCCACAGCCAGACATACTCGTTCCAAAGCGATCCGAATACGCCCGTGCCGCTGTTGAGAACCTTCTCAATCGGAGCGATCAACGCCGCCGTCCAGACGCGCATCAGGCGCGCATCGTGGCCGGTCTTCACTTGATAGCCGAGCAAGACGAATTGCAGGAACAGCGCGGCTATCAAAATCGAGGCATTGCGGTAGCGTGCGATGAACTCTTCCACGGCTTTCGCCTACTCCAGCGAGATGCGCCGCAGCAAACGGAAATCACTGAGCATCCGCCCGGTCCCGAGCACGACCGATGCCAGTGGGTCCTCCGCGATCGACACCGGCAGTCCCGTTTCCTCGCGGATACGCACATCCAGGTTTCTCAGCAGCGCACCGCCCCCCGACAGGACCATCCCGCGATCGCTGATGTCCGCGCTCAGCTCCGGGGGCGTCCGCTCCAGCGCGACGCGAATCGCGTTCATGATCGTGTCGACGCAATCGGAAAGCGCCTCGCGGATTTCGGTGTCATTCACTTCGACAGTCCGCGGCACGCCTTCAATGAGATTGCGCCCTTTGATTTCCATCTTGATGGGCTGGTCAAGCGTGTAGGCCGATCCCACCTCAATCTTCACGCGCTCCGCTGTCCGTTCACCGATCAGCAAATTGTATTTCCGCTTCAAGTAGCTAATGATCGCCTCGTCCATCTCGTTGCCGGCCACTCGCACCGACCGCGAGTAGACAATCCCCGACATCGAGATCACGGCGACATCCGTTGTCCCGCCGCCGATATCGACGATCATGTTCCCCGATGGCTCGGTGATCGGAAGGCCCGCGCCAATCGCCGCCACCATCGCCTGCTCGACGAGGTGCACTTCGCTGGCGTGCGCCCGATAGGCCGAGTCCATCACCGCCCGGTTCTCGACCGGTGTAATCTCGCTCGGCACGCCAATCACGATGCGCGGATGGACAAGCATCTTGCGGTTGTGCGACTTCCGAATGAAGTACGTCAGCATCTTTTCCGTGTAACGGAAATCCGCGATCACCCCATCCTTCATCGGACGGATCGCCACAATGTTCCCCGGCGTACGGCCGATCATTTCCTTCGCTTCCTTGCCGACCGCCTCCACCTCATTCGTGGTTTTGTTAATGGCGACGATCGAGGGTTCATTGACGACGATGCCTTTGCCGCGTACAAAGACAAGCGTATTCGCCGTGCCCAAATCGATCGCGAGATCCCGCGAAAACAGGCTGAAAATAGACCTGAAGTTCATCTAGCTCGCACTTCCATTCTTCATTCGGATGCAGTCCGCTGCACGGCGTGTGTACACCGCTTCGCAGGCCGGGGTCGAAAGGGGTTGTGAAGAACGAGTGTTCCTGCTCGATGCCGCTCGGCTAACTTCTTTGTTTACAGCAGGCGCGAGCGAAGCTAGGGTGCAGGCTCGTTTCTTCACCGCCCCAAGGGTGCGGGTTTCCCCCGATCCCCGTGCTGGCGGCTACCGCCTTTTCAGTGTACCTGAAACCCTAGCCGCGTGGGGCCCGAAACTGTTGAAAAGGAAACATTTCTGCGACGCTCACGGATACAGTCGATTTGAATCATGCTTGTCGGTCGACGCCGGGCGAGCGAGTGTCGGCACGTGCTTCAACCCTCGGATGGTAAGAAAACAGGCTAGAACTTGTGGCCCATGAAAAGGAATACGAAAGTGTTAGTGTCTCCGGACGAGTTTGCTTTGAGGAATGGCCCCGGGAACATGTGACCGACCCCGCCGCCGAGCGTGGTTGTCTTTGTGATCGGGATCGTCAAAGTGACATCGACCTCGTCGCCCACCTTGCTGTCAGCCGCGCCGCCGTCTGGAGGACGTACCCCGACGCCTCCGCCGACCGTGTAAAGAGCGTCCCGCCGGTTCGCCAGCCAGAAGGAATGGTAGTCGGCTCCGACCTTGAGTTTCCGATGCAGCTTGAGCTGTGTGCCCAGTCGGAGGTTCTTAATGTTTCGCCATCCCACCAAGTCGTTATACCCGTACCAGAGATGGGCCGTTGGGTACATATCCTGAAAGGAGCCGATCCTGCCATCGTTCGGGTCATCGTCCCCGCTGGCGAAGTTGTACTCGGCGAATACTCGTGGGCTTGCCGCGGCCGAGGAAAATGTGTGGCCGAGAGTGACGTAGTACGCCCAGGCGTCGATGTCGCCCGCGCCGAAATGGCCCCACTGCTTGTTCAATGAGAGATTGTAGTCCCAACCATCGAGGCCGGCCGCCCACAGACGGAACCCTCCTGTGTAGCGATCCATATCACCCCTTAGTCCCTCGCCTAACACAGCAGGGTCGGCGCGGAGAAGTACATAAGGTTCGAACGTGGATTTGGGGATGATGTTGCCCACCACTCCCCAGACGCCGTGGATGTTGTTGCCGCGTCGGGATTGGTTGATCTGGCGGCTGGGGTCGTTTTGAACCACGGACGCCGAAAACACGTCAAACTTGACATCCTTCGCCGGCTTGATTTCGAGCTTGAGGGCATCGAAGGCGCGGGAAGTGTTGGTCCAATCGAGGGCGCCAATGAGTCTCTGATCGCCGTAAATCAGGAGTTGTCGCCCCGCCGTGAGCGCTACAGGAGATCCTTCGGACCCACCTATCTTGACGTACGCCTGGCGGATGTCGAATGGATCGCGAAACACTCCGTTCGCTCGCCCCTCGCGCATCCCGGGCGCCCTGGAATCCTGACCCTGGACGAAGAATTGCAGCCAGTCGGTCGGCTTGATTCCGATGTTGAGGCGGGTTCGCAGTAGCGAGTATCCGTCGTCGTTGCCCTCGGAGAATCCGAGGCCGCCGCGCCCTTCGAATCGGTAGCGGAACTCCCCGCTGAGCGACAACCAATCGGGCAGATCGTCGTTGAGCTCAGCCAGCGCCGGCTTCTGCGAAAACGCAGGCAGTGCTGGTGGAGCCGCTGCCGGTGCGGCGTCCCCGGGCGTTGCGGCAGCGGGATCTGCCGCGCTCGCGGCGTCCGCAGCGTTGCCAACCGTGGACAGGCCGAACGCGAAGAGGGAAAGAAGTACGACACGGTGTCCGATTCGTGATGTCATGCACTCCTTTTCGGCCCGCGCGGAATCAGCTTTAAAGAAATCGGACTTGGCCGCAGCGAATCTTCGACTTGACTGCCGTTAGGCTCCACCCTTGCCGGGTCGTGCGTGGGTCTTCGTGGTCCAAGTCGGACCATTCACCGATCGGCTGTACGGAAGCGTTGATTCGGCCGTTGTTGTGATACCCTTCGGATCGGGAGAGAAAGCATGAAACAGTTCTCACGTAGATCGTTCCTGGCTGCGACAGCCGCAACGGCCACCCACTTCGCCTGCGGAGGCGCTGAGGAGCCTGCCGCCCCCGCAGCCGAGGCAACCGAAGCTGCCGCATCTGCGGGCGCATACCCGATCGTCGATATCCACCAGCATCTTCCCTACTCGGACCGACAGGCCGACGCTCTGCTCTCTCATCAGCGCACGATGGGCATTGGCAAAACCGTCATGCTTCCCGCGGGGCGCAAGTACGGCTTGGCGGCAAAAGCCGGTCCGAACGAAGTGGTCTATCCGTTCGTGAAGGAGCATCCGGACGAATACGTCTTCTTCGCCAATGAGCTGCCCGACATCCCCGAGACGAAGGAAGTCATCGAGAAGTATCTGAAGATGGGCGCGATTGGCATCGGCGAGCAGAAGTTTCCGGTTGATTGCGACTCGAAGCACATCGAACTGATCGCTTCGATCGCCCAGGAATTCGACGTTCCCGTGTTACTGCACTTCCAGCACAAGACCTACAACTTTCACATCGAGCGCTTCCATAAAATTCTCGAAAAGTTCCCCCAGGTGAACTTCATCGGGCACGCCCAAACATGGTGGGGCAACATCGACAAGAATCACGATCAGACGGTGATGTACCCGGAGACTCCGGTAACGCCGGGTGGTATCAGCGACCGCTACCTGTCTGACTACGAGAACATGTACGGCGACCTCTCCGCCGGCTCGGGGCAGAACTCGATGACCCGCGATGAAGAGCAGGCCCGCGGCTTCCTGGACAGGCATCAAGACAGGCTGTTGCTCGGGACCGACTGCAACGATTCCGACGGCCAGGGTGAGAACTGCATCGGCACGGGCACGTTGGCGCTGGTGCGGCGCCTGGCCCCGAACGAAACCGCCGTCAAGAAAATCTTCCACGACAACGCGGCGCGGATCATGCGTCTGGGCGTTTGATGAACGCGTAGACATCTTTCCCGCGCCTCGGGGCGCAGACCCGTGGATTCACATCCGCGGCTCTGCTGCTAAGGAACCGCACATGTCTCGTCTGAAAAGAAGAACTTTCCTCTCCTCGGTAGCCGTGGGCGCAGCTTCGTCCGTGGCCGGAGCGGCCGCGCCCCAGACTCGTGGCTCGCCCAAGCGTTTTCGCGTCGGCTTCATCGGAATGGGCCGTCGAGGCCGCAATGTAATGCGCCCGGCGCTCCTCAACCCCGAGACGGAAATTGTAGCGATTAGCGATGTCTACGAGCCCAATATCGAGTTGGCGCTCAAGATGGCTCCCGGCGCGAAGGTTTATCGCGACTTCCGGGATCTGTTAGCGGCTGACGACATTGACGCCGTTGCTATCACCACGCCGGACCACTGGCACGCCTACATGTCCGTCGAGGCCTGCAAGGCAGGTAAGGACGTCTACGTCGAGAAACCCATCTCCGTCACCGTCCACGAAGGTCAGATGATGGTGAAGGCCGCGCGCAAGTACGACCGCATCGTGCAAGTCGGGACGCAGCAGCGCTCCGGCAAACACTTCGAGAAGGCGGTGGAGATCGTTCGTAGCGGCCGGTTGGGCGACATCAGCTTCGTTCGCACCTGGAACTACGGAAACGAGTTTCCCGCCGGCATCGGCAACCCGCCCGACACAGCCCCGCCCGATAACCTCGATTGGGACATGTGGCTCGGACCGGCTCCTGCCCGTCCGTTCAACAAAAACCGCTTCGGCGTCGACCCCAATCATTACTCTTTCTTCCGCTGGTTCTGGGATTACGCCGGCGGCATGATGACCGACTGGGGCGTCCATCTGGTCGACATCGTTCTCTGGGCGATGGATGAGAAGGGCCCCCGCGTCATCACCACCGTGGCCGGCAAGTATGCGCTCCAAGACAACCGCGAAACACCGGATACGATTCAGGCGACGTTCGAATTCCCGGGCTTTGCCTGCGTCTATGAAAACCGCATCGCCAACTCACAATCCATGTGGGACCAGGACTACGGCATTCTCTTTCACGGCACGGAGGGAACACTGTTCGTCGATCGTAGCCGTTGGGAGATTCTCCCGGAAACCAAGTCCGTCGAGCCAGGCAGACGTCAACAAGTTGGGCGAATCATCGCTGAAAGCGGCGTCCGCGAGAACGAGACCACGACGGATCACTGGGCGGATTTCATCTCATCAATGAAGACTCGTGAGCCGCCCCGGAGCGATATCCAGATCGGGCACCGCTCGACCGCGACCTGTCTGCTGGCGAACGTCGCGTTGCGGAGCCGCCAACGCATCGAGTGGGACCCGGAAACGGAAACGACGGACAACAGGGAAGCTCAGACCTATCTCAAGCGCGACTACCGGCCGCCCTGGGAATTGAAGTTGTAAGTCTGAATTCGTTCTGTCTCGCACGCAGCAACCAGCCCAGCGACTTTATAATGGGAGGGTGCGGGTTGTCCTCACGATCGCGGCTCTGACCTTCGGGTTTGCAACGCTTGCGGCTCCGACGCAAGCTCAACTCAAAGAGCGCGAACAACCCCCCCTCGAACTCCCCGCGAACATGCAGGATGAGGACGAAGACCGCCTCGGCGACCCCAACTACGTTTTCAACCCCATCCAGGCCCGTTACGATCTCAAGGTCGGTGACTTCTACTCCAAAAAAGGCAGCCACCGCGCCGCCGCCGGCCGCTACCTCGAAGCCACTCGATGGGATCCCGGATTCGCCGAAGCGTATTGGAGGCTCGCCCGCGCTCGCGAGAAGCTGAACCAACCTCAGCAAGCCGTTGACGCCTACAAGCAGTTTCTCAAGCTCGAACCCAATGATAAACGGGCCAAGCAGGCCCGCAAGCGGCTGCCTGGGCTGGAGAAGCGAGCGGTCGAAATCCCCGAGCAAGCTGACGGCTCGCGGCCGGAGTTTGTCGATCCCAAGCTGCCCCGGACCTTCTAGCTGCTCGATCCCCCGAGATGAGGCTCTGCATGGAATCGTGAGAGGATAGCGGATACGTCGCATCCGTGCCGTGGATAGGAGTACCCTGAGACCGTGCCGGGTCGGGCAAAACAGAAATCTGTGTTAGCAGGGGTTCGCATTCCCTTTTTCGTGCCGCTCCTATCACTGCTATCGGGGCTCCTGGCAGCCGTAGCCTGGGCTGCGCCTCCCGCCACCTTCGAATCCGATATCAAGCCCATCCTGGATAACCGCTGTGTTGCTTGCCACGGAGCTACCACGCCGCAAGCTAATCTCGATCTCCGATCTCTCGAATCCCTGCTGAAAGGCGGCAAGTCGGGCCCCGCGATTGTCCCGGGATCGGCCGGCGGGAGCATTCTTCTGGAGAAGCTGGTCATGAAGTCCATGCCGCCGATGGACCCAAAGCTCAGCGATGCCGAGGTTGCGGCGATTCGAGGCTGGATCGACGCCGGCGCCCTGAGCGCCGAAGGCGCGTCCGCCGCGCTGGCGACGGAGAACGATGTCCTGCCGATCTTTCAAGTGCGGTGCTTGGTCTGCCATGGCAAACGTGAACAGCGAGGGGGACTTGATCTGCGAACCCGCGCCAGCCGCCTAAAAGGCGGTGCATCGGGTCCCGCGATGGTGCTCGGAAAACCGGAAGAAAGTCTACTGATCCGGAAGATCGAATCCGGCGCGATGCCTCCGGTCAAGATGCAGTTCGACTATGCGGTCCGACCTCCCAGCAGCGCCGAACTCGACAAGCTGAAGCAGTGGATCGCCGCTGGTGCGCCCGCGGCGCCTCGCGCGACAGTCGAGATCTCGACAATCAAGGCTGAGGACAAAAACTTCTGGGCCTTCCAGCCCCCAAAGCGACCCCAGCAGCCCGAAGTGCAACACAAGGAGCTTGTCCGCAACCCGATCGACGCTTTCCTGCTCGAAAAGCTGGAAGCCAAGAATCTCACTTTCGCACCCGAAACCGATCGTCTGACTCTGCTGCGCCGGGCCTATCTGGATCTCATCGGCATGCAGCCGACCCCCACCGAGGCTCGCGAATACTTGGCCGACGCCCGCCCCGACGCCTACGGGCGATTGATTGATCGGCTTCTCGAATCACCACACTACGGCGAGCGCTGGGGTCGTCATTGGCTCGATCTCGCCGGTTATGCGGACACGCAGGGTTTCGGTGACTCCAATGAGCCTCGCACCTTCGCTTGGCGATACCGAGACTACGTGATCCGTTCATTGAATAGCGACAAGCCCTACGATCTCTTCCTGACCGAGCAACTCGCGGGCGACGAGCTCTACGACCACAAGAAAGCCGCGCCGGTCACTCAAGAAGTGGTCGACCGTCTTGCGGCCACTGGTTTCCTGCGAACTACGCCGGATCCCACGAACGGCGTGGGGAGGCGATTCATTCACGATCGCCTCAACGTCATCTCGGACGAGATCGAGGTGCTCACATCGTCGGTCATGGGACTGACGATCGGCTGCGCCCGTTGCCACGACCACAAGTACGATCCCATTCCCCAGCGTGACTACTACCGCTTCTCGGCCATTCTGCAGACCGCCTTCGACCTCCACGACTGGCTCACGCCTTCGCAGCGCGAGATCCCGCTCGCCCCCGCCGACGAGATGAAGGCCTACTCGGCGAATAACGAGCCGCTCGAGGCGGAGATCAAGGTCCTCGAAAGCCGTCTCGAAGAACACGCGAAGCCTCACCGCACGAAACTTGTGGAAGAGCGGCTTGCAGAACTGCCTGAAGGCTTGCGTGCGGACTTGCGGAGCGTCGCCGAAACGCCCGCCGGCCGCCGCACGGAGCTTCAGAAATACCTCGCCGAGAAATTCAAGGAGACCCTCGACGTCTCCATCGGTCAAATCATGGCCAAGGCGCCCGAGTTCAAGCGGGCGGCCGAACCGCTTCAGAAGGAGATCCGCGAACTCAAGGGCAAACTCATGCCGGAGCCGATCGTTCATGTCCTCATGGACGCCGGTGGCGAACCTTCGGGGGCCTTTGTCTATCGCCGGGGCGACCCCATGCTGCCTGCGGAGCCGGTGGAACCCGGCGTCCCCACCCTATTCGACGGAACGATCGAACCATACCGAATCACGCCTCCGCCTTCGGGGGTCGAGTCCAGCGGTCGCCGGTTGGCGCTGGCGAAGTGGCTGACACAACCGGACCATCCCCTCACCGCCCGTGTCTGGGTCAATCAGATGTGGATGCGGCATTTTGGCCGTGGCATCGTCAAGAGCACAGGCAACTTCGGGCGGTCCGGCGTCCCGCCGAGTCACCCCGAGCTACTCGATTGGTTGGCAACGGAGTTTGTGCGACAAGGCTGGAGCATCAAAACCATGCACCGGCTGATGATGAAGTCCACCGCCTACCGCCAATCGTCGAGTCACGGTGATGCCGCTCGAGTGGACCCCGACAACACTCTGTTGTCGCGCTTCCCGCTACGCCGCATGGATGCCGAAACGCTCTATGACTCCGTGCTGCGTGTGACGGGCAGGCTGGACGACGACCTATTTGGTCCGCCTGTCGAGATCGAGATCAAGCCCGACCGGGAGGTCATCGCCAAAGGCAAGAAAGACGGATACCGTCGCGCCCTCTACGTCACACAGAGCCGGCAGACGCCGCTCTCGATGTTGGTGGCCTTCGATTTTCCTCAAATGACACCCAATTGCACTGAACGGCAGCATTCGACCGTCGCCACCCAGGCACTCGAACTCATGAATAGCGAAGCCTCCTGGTCGCACGCCAAGCACATGGCCGGGCGCGTCGTCGACGTCGCGGGGGACGACATCCGCAAGCAAGTGGAAGAGATCTACTGGCGCGCGCTCTCGCGGTCGCCAACCGAAGCTGAAATGACCGACGCTCAGGACACGGTGCAGGTACTGGCCCGCCAGTGGTCTTCACAACTCGAAAAAGAACACACCGCCACTCCCACGGCTTGGACAGCACGCTGGCTCTCGTTGGCCAATCTGTGCCACGCAGTGCTGAATTCCGCGGCCTTCAGTTACATCGATTAAGGGAAACCATGAAACCAGATCGTCCCGATAACTCGAGCTACCAGGCAACGCAGCCCACGCGCCGTGACTTCTTCTCACGTATGGCCGATGGCCTCCACGGCACGGCCCTCGCGACACTGCTGGCGGGCGATCTCTTACCCGCGAACCTTGCCCGTGCGGCCTCGAATGTTTACGACCTGACGCCCAAGACTCCGCACTTCAAGCCACGCGCCAAGTCGGTCATTTTTCTTTTCATGAACGGAGGCCCAAGCCAGGTCGATACTTTCGACCCAAAGCCCGCACTGGATAAATATGCCGGCAAGACTCCGACGATGGACCTCGCCACCGATCTCGCATCGCCTGAAGCCAATGGCGGTATTCTGCCCTCGCCGTTCAAGTTCGCACAACACGGCAAAAGTGGGTTGTGGGTGTCTGACCTGCTGCCCCACACCGCCGAGTGCGTGGACGATATGGCGGTGATCCGCTCGATGTATGGTGAGCACTTCAATCACGTTCAGGCCCTGTTCCTGATGCAGACGGGCCGCACCATCGCGACCAAACCTTGTCTCGGCTCGTGGGTCACATACGGGCTCGGTGCCGAAAATCAGAATCTACCTGCCTTCGTCGTGCTGGACGACCCGAAGGGCTTCCCGGTGAACGGCATTGCGAACTGGCAGTCGTCGTTCCTTCCGGCGGTCTATCAGGGAACGCGAGTCCACTCCGAGGGCGCGCCCGTCCTCAATCTGGAACCGCCGTCGGAGATTCCGACACCCATCGTGGAGGCCGAGCGAGCTCTGCTAGGCCGTATGGACGAGCTGCACCGGCGCGCGCGTCCGAACGAGCCCGACCTCGACGGCCGGATCGCCGGCTACGAATTGGCCGCGCGTATGCAGTTGGCGGCGAGCGAGGTTCTCGATGTGTCGAAAGAGAGCACGGCCACCAAGGAACTTTACGGCCTCAATGACCCCGTTACGGAATCCTACGGTAAGCGCTGTTTGATGGCCCGGCGTATGGTCGAGAGCGGGGTTCGCTTCGTCCAGATTTTGATGGAGAAGATCGTATGGGATTCGCACAGCGATATTGTCGGCGGGCACGGCCGGTGCTGCGCCCGAACTGACAAGCCGGTGGCGGGTCTCCTCAAGGACCTGAAGCAGCGGGGACTTCTCGATGACACGCTGGTGATCTGGGGTGGAGAATTCGGACGCATGCCCGTTGCCCAGATCGCGAACGGCGTGCCTCCCGGCCGCGACCACGGACCAAGCGGCTTTTCCATCTGGATGGCCGGCGGCGGCACTAAGGGCGGCACGGTCTACGGCGCGACGGATGAACTGGGTCACAAGGCGGTCGAAAACCGTGTCAGCGTGCAGGACTTCCACGCCACGGTTCTCCACTCGCTCGGCCTCAACTTCCGTGACTTAACTTACGAACGCCACGGCCTCCGAGAGCGCCTTACGGAGCAATTCCCGGCGCGCGTGGTCCACGAAGTCTTCAGCTAACCCGAAACTTCCGCGCCGGCTACTCGTCTCCCTGGGGTCGGTCTCTGAACTCCTCGAACCAATTCTGCACAACACGAATTCTGGCGGGACCGTCTACGGCGAGACCGGAACCTCTAAACCCGGCGAGAGAAGAACCACTAATGGAATTCGGATTGACATCTTCAGCGAGGATGAAGCGCCGGCCATCCGAGGAGACGTCGTAGTGCGCATGCTGGGTCAGGCCGAGTCCCTCCGACCGGAACAGCAGTTCAGGGGCGCTCACCGATAGCCTTTCACCTTGCTCGACCTGGACCACCATCAAGGCATCGTCCTCGACAAAGAACAGCTCGGTCCCGTCCCGGCTCCAACGGGGCTGCATTCCGCCGCTGACCGAAATCCGGAGCTTCCCTCCCCCGTTCGGGAATCGCTGCACATAAACCTCGAAAGCCCCCGACTCGTCGGACACATACGCTACGTAACGGCTGTCTGGCGATAGTTTGGCGGCCTTCTCAACGTATTTTGAGGCGAATAGCAGAGACCCTTCGAACTCCCCGCCGTCTTTCCGCTCCAAGACCAGCACGTGTGTTGGGGAGTTTGACTCCGGTTGGTGTTGATCCGCAAGCGCATACCGGCCATCGGTCGACCAGTCCGAGGCATAGTCGACGAGCTCGCTACCGAACACGGACTTTGCCTCGCCCGTGCCATCGGCCGATTTGACATAAATGTCGAACGCCTGGCTGCCTTCACGCCGCGAACTAAACAACCACCGCCTGAAAGGCGGTGGGTTCATTTACGACTGAAAGTCGGCTTGCGGCTGAAGCCGCCTGAAGAAGCCCCGGCTCAGAGCCGGCTCAAGGCTTGGTGGGCGTTGTGATCTTGAAGCCCTGGTCGTCTTCGTCCCATTGCTGCCTCTCAATGTAATTCTTAATCGTTTCCTCGTCCACTGCGCCCACCGTCGCGCAGAAATATCCCCGCGCCCACAGGTATTGCCCCCAGTATCGCTTCCGCAATTCCCCAAACTCATCTTGCAGCCGTCGCGACGACCTGCCTTTCACATACTGCACCAGCTTCGACGGCGCCAACTGTGGCGGTGCCGATACCAATACATGCACATGATCCGGCGACACAGCGCCCCGAATCACCACCACTTCTCGCGCTTGACAGCTCTGCCGGATCAGATCCCGTGTCCGCTCCGCCACCCTGCCCCGCAAGACTTTGTAGCGATATTTCGTGATCCAGACCAAGTGATACTTGATGTCGTAGACTGCATGCGCCCCTCGCCGATATTCGCCCATCTCCCTATTGTCATCCAGACCCGCTCGAAGCTGACCGCCTGAAAGGCGGTGGGTTTAGACCTGGTGATGGAACTAAACAGCAATTCCGAACCCGACGGTGACCAGTGAGAAGACACGGCTGTGTCGCCGCTGGAGAAGGTGATCCGAGTCTTGACGGGACGTTCGACCTCATGAACCCAGATTTCGTTCCGATCCGTTTCGGCGGCTGTCACCGCAACACGGGTCTCGTCGGGTGAAAGATCTATATTGCGGATTCCGTTTTGAGGCTGGCCCACAGTTCCCAGCTTTCGTCCCTCTCGATCCATCCAAACCAGTTCTCGTCCTTCACCGGCGACGCCAAAGTCGACATAGACCAAGGTTCCGTCATCGGCTACGCTCGGGAACCCTGCATTCCGCGCAATCGGGAACGCTTCCCCGGTCGGCTGCAGGGTCCGGATCGAAAAAGGCAGCGCCCACAGCCCGCCCTCTGTGTAATTCGTCTGGTACACGATGTGGCCGCTCCGCGAGTAGCGGGGGAAATGTCCAGTACCCAGAACCTGCCGCTCGCCGGTTTCCAAGTTTTGGACGACGATCTCCACGTCGGAGGGCGAGCCCTCTGCGAACACGACACTCCGCGCGGCCGCTCCGGAAGGAAGAAACTCAGGGCTGATCGCCCGCTGCCCCTTTTCCGACGCTTCCTGCTTGAAGAGGAGTTCAGGGCTTCCCCCGCGAGCCGGCACTTCGTAGAGCTTCAACGGTGCATCCGATGCGAACACGATCGAGTCGCCATCCGTATTCCAGGAGCCCCCGAAATACACCCCACTTGGCAACTCACAAAGGGTGATCGTACCCGCCCCTTCGATAGAGATTTTCTTGAGCTCCTGGTCCGTGCCGAACCCGATCGATTCGCTGTCGGGCGACCAGAAAGGGAACTGTGCGTTCTCGGTCCCCGTGATCTCACGGGCCGGCTCGTTGGCCAAGTCGCGGATCCACACCGTTCGCGCATCGCCTGCCACGAAAGCGACATATCTGCCGTTGGGTGACACAGCGAGGTGCGCGGCATTCCACTGTCGAATGAGCCTCTCGGGCGGTGTGAACGACAACTTGCGCAGCGGCATCGCATCGGTGGCCGAGGGTTGGTCGAGCCACTGAAATACCAAAAGTCCCATCACCAGAAGCGAGACGGTCACCGCCGCAGTAAAGCCGATACGCAGCAGCCGATTCTGCTGCTCGAGCTTGTGACTCGCGGATAAGCGACCATCTCCCGGAGGATCGGCTGCAACCCCTGAACTCCCTTGCCGGCCAGGCGCCGATCCACCGACAGACTCGATCGAAGCTAGAAAGCGATACCCGCGCCGAGGCAACGTCTCAATAAATCGCGGGCTCGACGCCGAATCGCCCAGCGCGTCGCGCAGCTTGCTGGCTGCCGTGTTCAGACTGCGGTCGAAATCAACATACGTGTCGCCAGGCCAGAGCTTGTGCTTCAGCTCCTCCCGAGTAACGACTTCTCCCGGCTTCTCGACCAACGCCGCGAGCAACTGAAACGGCTGCTCTTGGACGCGGACCTTGCGGCCGCTTTTGCGTAGCTCGCCCGCGGCGAGGTCCAGCTCGAAGGTACCGAACCGGAGGACTCTCGAATTTGCGGTTGGGGCGGTCATGGGCCGGTTTCGCGGCAAGTAGTCTTAACCGGGAGCGACGGGCCGATTATACCATCGAAACCGGCGTTCTGAACCTTAATTCTACCGGGTGGGGTATCCACTTGACTCAGGTGACCCCAAGATGTAGTATGCGGCCTCGTGGAGGATTACCCGCGCGATCTGCTCGAGTTCGAGGCGCGCTTCGCCACCGAAGAGGCCTGTCGCGGACTATCTGGTCGCGCTGCGCTGGCGGGACGGGTTCCGTTGCCCCAACTGTGGGCTTGAGCGAGCTTGGCCGGTGCGCAAAGTATGGTTCGAATGTGCTGCCTGCGGTCGCCAAACGTCCGTCACGGCCGGTACGATCTTTCAGGACACACGCAAGCCGTTGCGGCTTTGGTTCCGAGCAATGTGGCACGTCGTCTCGCAGAAGAACGGAGTCAGCGCCTTGGGTTTGCAACGCGTTCTGGGACTGGGCAGCTACCAAACCGCCTGGGCTTGGATGCACAAGCTGCGGCGGGCGATGGTGCGGCCGGGGCGCGAGCGTTTGACGGGCGTCGTCGAGGTGGATGAGACCTACTGGGGCGCGGAGGAGGAGGGCGTTCGCGGCCGCCAGATCGAGCGTAAAGGATTGATTGCAGTAGCCGCCGGAGGAGAGAGGCAGCGGGCTGGGGCGGATCCGTATGCAGCGCCTGCGCAACGCCTCGGCGGCCAGCTTGATGCCCTTCGTGGAGGAGTCGATCGAGCCAGGCAGCGTGGTTCGCACCGATGGCTGGCTGGGCTACGAGCCACTCGAGAAGAAGGGCTATCGGCACCACATCGTCTTCCTCAAGGGTCGCCGCGAGCAGGCGTCGGAATTGCTTCCGCTGGTGCACAAAGCGATCTCGCTGCTCAAGCGCTGGTTGCTGGGTACGCATCAAGGGGCGGTCAGCCACGAGCATTTGGACTACTATCTGGACGAATTCGTCTTCCGGTTCAACCGGCGCAGCTCACGTAGCCGGGGCAAGCTGTTCTACAGGCTGGTTCAGCAAGCGGTCGCTGTGGAGCCGACGCCGTATCGCTCGATCATCGCCCACTGGGACGCCGAGCCGTTCTGAACCCCAAACACAAGATGTTGGGGTCACCTGAGTCAAGTGGATACCCCACCTTCTACCGTTAAGGATAGACCGTAAATCTCTTGTTATCAGCTAATTACTGCTTAACACACAGATCGTCGACCTCAACCGTTCTTTAAGCCGCAGGTGTCTGGTCCTACCACCTGATCCGGCGCAAACTCGGCCTCATATTCCGACACCCGGAGGTGAGAGCCGTGACCAAACTTTTCCGAAACGCTTCTTCGATAGCCATGATCCTGAACCTGACCCTGCCCCTCGTTGCCAAGAGCAAGGTAGCCCCAACCCCCGAGCCAGCCCTCAATATTAACGTCCGGGTCTACAACTACGCGGGGGTCACGAGCGGAATCCTTGCCAAGGCGCAAAGCGAATCCGAGCGCATCTTCCGCCGAGCCGGCATCGAGACCAACTGGCTCGGTTGTGCTATCCCTGGTCGAGAAATTGAGACCAAGCTGTCGTGCAAAGCCAAGCCGGAAGCGACCGACATTCAGGTCCGCATCCTGCCCCGAAAGATGGCGCAAGGGCTCATGAAGCATCACAGCGAGTTCGGCTTGGCGTTCACCGCGGCCGGCGACGGCTTAGGGTCGAACGCCAGCATCTTCTACCACCGTGTAGAGGAGCTCTCCGAGCGGCGGCACACATCCCAGCCATTACTGCTGGGTCACCTGATCGCGCACGAGATCGGCCACCTTCTGCTCGGCTCGAATAGCCACTCGCGGAGCGGCATCATGCACGTTCCGTGGGATCGCAGTCAGGTCGAGCGGGCCTCACTGGGAACGCTCCTGTTCACGAAACGGGAGGCGGAGAAAATGTGTGGCCAGGTATCCCGACGGTTAGGGACCGAGGAGGGCAGTCTGGCCCTCCTCAACCGCTAGAACCAGGCTGCCCTGGAGCCTAACGGCGACTCAGCCGTTCCGGCTCTACCGCGAGTGATAGCGCCATGGATGCCCAGCTTGTTCCCGCCGCGGAGATCCACTGGTCAGGGCCGTAAGGGAAGCCGCTTTCAAAGTACGGCTGCACAGGAAACGAGCGTGTCTTCACGTGCCACGACCCGTCCGACGCCTGTGTACGGAGCAGGTAACGTATTCCCTTCTGATAGACGTCGTGCTCGGTTTTCATCTTGCCGCCTAGATGCAGCGCATAGAGGGCCTCGCCTGTGGCATAGGAATCACTTCCCATGGTCGGCAGTTGGGACCACCCGCCGTCATTGCGTTGCTTCTTCGCCAGACCGTGCGCTGCCTTCTTGATGACGGCCCCATCGGCTCCCGCCCAGTTCAGCCCGAGCAGGTGAAAAGCACGTTCCTGCGTCGTCACGGGCTGGGCGGACTTGAGCCAGGCAGCGGCTCGGGCGAGACGTTCTTCTGTGTCTTTTTTCTCTGTGGCGGGCGAATAGTGTCGCAGCGCCTTGATCACCATCGCGGTGGTGATGTAGGCGTCGTAGGTCAGCGGCGGGCGGTTGCCCGTAGTCGACCAGTGCCCGTCGGGTGACTGGTGCAACTTGAGATAGTGAACAAGCGAGTCGGTGTACTCGTCGGCGGGCCGGCGGTTGGCTGCGAAGCCGAACATCTCGTAACCGATACTATTGGGACTGAACGCCGCCAGATTCATCGTGCGTTCGGGGCTTCGCTCGAGCAACTCCAACGGAATCTGCGTCAGCTTCTTCGGGGCCGGGATGCCGCGCTCACGGGCCAAAGCCACGGCCGCGGACGGCAGGTACTGGTTGTGGCACGAATTGCAGCCTCCCTTTCTGACGAACTGTGGACTCTGCTTCTCAAGCAGCGCGATGGCCTTCTTCACGGCGTCGGGGATGGATTGCTCGCCGGAGGAAAGAGTTACGTCGACGGCAATGCCTCCGCTCAGGCGTTGCTTCTCTGAAACACCCAGCAGGCGGGCCACCTCGTTGTCGCCGCGCTTGCCTGCGAGAGTCCGAGGAGTTTCGCCCTCTCCGCTGACGTCGGTGGAGGCGCCTTTGTCGAGCAGCGTCTTTACGATGCCGGCGGGCGCCGCCTCGGAGTAGGCCGCCCACATCAAGGGTGAGTAGCCTCGGTAGTCCTGCCCGTCCGGCGCGGCCCCGTGCTTGAGTAAGGCATTCACAATGTCCACCGCTCCCTGCTGCGCAGCCATGCCAAGGGCTGTCTGATTACGCTTCGTCCGTGCCTTGACGTCGGTGCCATTCTCAATCAGCAAACGGACGGCCTCGAGGTTGCGGCTGCGCGCCGCGTCCGTCAGTGCGCCGGCGCCGCTGCTGCTTAGCGCTGTTGCGTCGGCTTTCTTGCCGAGCAGGAGTTTCATTGCTGCGACATCTCCGTCGCGCGAGGCCGCCATCAACGGCGTGCGGCCGTTCATGGTTGCAATATTGGGATCGGCTCCTTTATCGAGGAGCAGCCGCAGGACCGAGTGGCTGTCGCGGCGGCGGGAAGCGAGGTAAAGCGGTGTACTGCCGTTCTGGGTCCTACTGTTGATTTCCGCGCCCCGTTCGAGCAACAGGCGGGTTTTCTCATCGCTCCGTAAGGCCCAGTGCAGAGGCGTCCCATCCAGCCGGTTTTTGGCGTTGACATCCGCGCCGCTGTCGAGCAAGAGCTTGAGCGTCCTGAGATCCCCGAAGCCGGCGGCATGGTGCAGGGGAGTGGAGCCGCTGTTGTCTTTGCCTTTGACGAGTTTGGGATCCTTGCGCAGGAGCTCTTTCACAGCCTCGAACTCTTGGGTCCGTACGACCGCGATCAGCGCCTGGAGCCTGGGATCGAGAGGTTTTTGAGGTTCCTGCGGTTCAAGCTCAATGTCACCCCATTCCGCTCCTTGATCGATCCAGGCGCGCAGCATTCCGATGTCTTCCGCCGCTAACGCACCGGTCGGCGGCATCTGCATCCCGCCATCTCCGCTCACGAGCCGTAGGATCAGCTTGCTCTCGGCGCTTTTGCCCGCCACGATGACCGGACCGTAGTCGCCACCGCGCAACGCATTCTGCCGCTTGTCGAGGCGAAGTCCTGACTGTTGCTGTTTCGTGCCGTGGCAGGCGTGACACTTCGTGGCCAGAATCGGCTTGACGTGTTGATCGAAGTCCACCTGCATGTCAGCGGGAGGTGGTAGCTCGTTGCCGAAGAGCGCCGGCTGCGGCAGGCCTAAGCAGAAGAAAAGAGTGACTGCGGTTGCTCTCATTGTTCGATCCTTCCCGTAGTGTCTTGCGACCACTGTTGGGCTTACGGCTACGAGCTCGTCGGGAATCTTAGATTTCGGTCCCTTTTGGCGTCATTGTACTCGCGCATCGCGCGGCGCACAACAGTATTCGTTTAAGGCCGTTCCGACCGATGAGTTATCTCCCGGATTCTCGGCCGGGGCTCAGAGTCAGGCCTGCGTTTCTCATCCCAGAGGCGCTGTGATATCTCAATCGAGCGATACAGAACGGAACGTGATTACCACTATCGTTACGCGGCGTTATTACTCGGGTGTTCCCTTCGGCTCGCCCGCTACGGCGAAGTGCGATGGGTGGATTTCCCGGATGATCACTCGCACGCGCTCGGGGGCAACATCAAGAGTGCGGACCGTGGCGTCGGTTAGTTCTTTGATGAGCGCTTTTTTCTTCTCGTAGGGGCGGCCTTCAAGCAGAGTGACATCAAGGATCGGCATAGGGCCGAATTGTAGCAGGGATTTGGTCCTTAGAATGAAGGGATGTTGCGTGACCCGAGCCTGATCCCTCTCTCTCACCAACATCAGCACGGACTGGCCCTGACAGTGCTGATCGATCGCGGCTTGAAAGCCGAGCCAACCCCTGAGAAAGCGCTCGAACTCGCGGACAAGGTGGCGCGCATGGCGGATGTGGAGCTACTCGGACACTTCCAGGTGGAGGAGAGGGTGCTCTTCCCGGCTGTGCGGGCGCGGCTGGACTCCGACGCGGTGGTCGACGAACTGATTGAGCAGCACCGCGCGTTGGAGAGTTTGATCGAGCGGGTTGCGGCGGCTTCCCATGGCGAGCTGATCGGGCTGCTGACGGAGTTTGGGGAGCTGCTGCATAGCCATATCCGGATCGAAGAGCGACAGCTTTTTCAGGAGATCCAGACAAAGCTGGATGAAGGTGAGCTGGCGGCGCTGGGGAAAGATGTTGACGCCAACGTCCAGAAGGTGTGTCCGGTGACGGAGAGGTTGCCTTGGCAGTGAATCTGAAGTCGCGCGAAGGCACATTGACAGCACAGAATCACCCCCGTACACTTGCCTCCAGAGAGTGTTCTCGGTGAAAACAGGCAGGGCAGGGCCAAGGGGGCGCCCCCGAGACGCCCCACTCCTGCCCTCCTTCGTCGTCGTAGCGGCTTTTACACTCGCGCTTCCCCTGCTTGTCACCGGTGAGATTTCCTATTCGGAAACCATCCAGCCCATCCTCAAAGAAAATTGCTATGTCTGCCATGGCGAGGGCGCCAAGGAGTCGGAGCTCGACCTCACGAACCGCGAAGGCATCCTCAAGGGCGGCAAACGTGGGCCCGCGCTTGTCGCCGGGAACCCATCGGAGAGTTTGATCTATCTGCACATTTCCGGCAGCGCTGGGCCGCCGATGCCGCTCGGTGGCACGCTCGAAGATGACCAGATCATGACGATCCGCGATTGGATCGAGCAGGGTGCCGAGTTTGGCGCGACCGACGATCAGGCTTCCGCCGCCGGCCAGGAAGTTTGGTGGGCCTTTCGGCCGGTTGCGGAACCCGCGACACCCCAGATCGATGCACCGGGCTGGAACAAGCATCCCGTTGATGCGTTCATCTATCGCAAGCTCGCTGAAGAAAACCTGGTGCCGGCGCGGCCGGCGGACCGGCGCACCTTAATCCGGCGGGCCTATCTCGATCTGACCGGATTGCTCCCAAAACCGAAGGAAGTGGACGCGTTTCTGAACGACCCTTCCGAGGATGCGTTCGCCGCGGTCGTCGAGCGCCTGCTCGCCTCACCGCGCTACGGCGAACGTTGGGGACGTCATTGGCTCGACGTCGCCCGCTACGCCGACAGCCACGGCTACGAGCATGACTACGATTTTCCAAACGCTTGGCGGTATCGCGATTATGTGATTCGGGCGTTCAATGAGGACAAGCCCTATGACGAGTTCGTCCGCGAACAGCTTGCCGGAGACGAACTTGACCAACCGACGCACGACAGCCTGATCGCCACCGGCTTCTACCGTATCGGCCCCCGCGTCGGATTTCGCGAGAAGGACAATCCGCAGTATCGCTACACCTATCTCGACGATATGATCGGGACGACAAGCCGGGCGTTCATGGCGTTGTCGGTGGATTGCGCCCGCTGCCACGATCACAAGTTCGATCCGATCGCGCAGCTCGACTATTACCGGATGATGGCCATCTTCTTCCCGCTGGTGAAGTACGATCATCCCCTTGCCCCGGAAGGGCAGGTGAGCGCTTACGAGAAGGCGAAGGCGGGTGTTGAGGAACGCGTCGCGCCAATGAAGGAATTGATCGCGGAGATCCAAGAGCCCTACAAAGAGACTGCTTTTGAAGAGCGGCTCAAAAAGTTTCCCAAGGAAATACAAGTTGCGGTTCACACTCCGGAAGCGGAGCGTAGCCCGGGCCAGCAACTGCTAGCGGAGCAGGTGCTTTCCATGGGAGCGGGTAGTGTCGGGCATCTGCTAAAAGTCGGCGACAAAGCGGAGATCGAGCAGATCAAGGTGCGGATCGCGGCCATCGAAGAAGAGTTGCCCGCGCCTCTCCCGGTCGCCATGGGCGTCCGTGACGGCGACTATCGCTTTGCCCCCGACGGACCCGGAGACGAGATCAAGCCGGGCAAAGGAGAGCGCGAGGTCTACGAGTTCGAGGGCAGCTTTCTGCCGGGTCAAGGCAAGCCGTTCGCTTATCCCAAAGCGCATCTGCTGCCGACCGGAGACCACCTCACGAAAGGACCGGAAGTGGAGCCGGGCTTGCTCCGCGTACTGAATCAAGAGGACAGTTTCAGGCCGCGGCTGCCGGCGGGGCGGACTGATACAACGGGCTACCGCCGAGCTTTGGCCGAGTGGCTGACAAGTGATGAGCATCCGCTGACGGCCCGCGTGATGGTTAATCGCATCTGGGCCCATCATTTTGGGACCGGGCTGGTGAGTACGGCGAGTAATTTCGGCCGTCTGGGGCAGAAACCCACTCATTCCGAATTACTCGATTGGCTGGCCGTGAAATTTCGTGAGAGCGGTTGGAGCGTCAAGGTGATGCATGGGTTGATCATGTCGTCGCGAACATATCAAATGTCGTCCATCGGCGAGACCGAAAAGAACGCTGCCGATCCCCGAAACCGGTTCTTGTGGCGCTTTCCGCAACGCCGCTTGGAGGCGGAAGCCATTCGGGACATCGTGCTCGACGCCGCGGGGACTCTCAACATGGAGATGGGCGGAAAGCCTTTCTTCCCCTCGTTGCCCGAGACTGTCTGGAGATCCTTCGGAAAAGGGAAATGGGAGTTGACCAAAGACGGCCCGGAGGCCTGGCGGCGGAGCGTTTATTCCTACTGGAAACGCGGTCTGAAGTACCCGATGTTCGAGGTGCTCGACCAGCCGAACCCGAATATCACGTGTGAGCGCCGGAACGTATCGACCGTACCGACGCAAGCGCTTACGCTGCTGAACAACCCATTCATCCTGGGGCAGGCGAGGTTGTTTGCGAAGCGAGTGGCGGAAGCGAGCGGCGTGGCGAATGAGGCTAGGATTCGCAAGGCTTACGAGATTGCTTTGGGCCGGTCGCCGACGGAACGGGAGATGTCACAGAACGTCTCGTTCGTTGAGCGTCAGCAAGCGGATCACCTGAGACGAGATTCAGAAGATGCCGGTCTGGATGCGCTCGTCGATCTTTGCGACGTAATTTTGAATTTGAATGAGTTCGTGTCACTACTGTCCGGTTAGAAGTCGAATAGAATCAGCTGGTTGGGGTGATCGAGTAAGTTTTCATGGGAGTCTGATGGCTGCAAGGCCTGTAAAATGGGCGTTTTCTCAAATAGGGTAACGCTGAGAATCTGTAGGATTTGGTAGAGACTCGCCTCCAGGCCCAACCTCTTCCGCACGATCGCCACCAGCACGTACACCGAGACGGCGATCCAAATCTGGGTCTTCACGGCGTTCTCGCTGGCGCCGTAGAACTTCTTGATCCGCAAGTGCTGCTTGACCCACTTGAAGAACAGCTCCACCTGCCAGCGCGAACGGTAGATCTCGGCGATGGTCAGTGCCGGGAGCGCGAAGTTGTTGGTCAGGAACTTCAGCCGCTTGTTCGTCGCGGCGTCGACGTAGCTGACGCGCCTCAACGGGTCCGGATAGACTTTGGCCGATTCGATGGCAGTCAGTATGACGGTCTGATCCGAGCGCACGCCCGTAGATTTGTCGACGGGATGCGAGTAGCGCCGTTGGAGCAAGATGTTCTTCTTGGTTCGCACGACGAAGAACGACGAGCAGAGGGTGAACACGAAGAGGCGTTCGAAATCCACGTAGGCCCGATCCATAACGTAGAAGGCGCCGGGCTCGGGTAGGAACTCGTCGAGGATGTTGACGTCGTGCGTTTTGCCGTCGGTAATGCGGATAAACGTGGGGATGTTACCGTGCAGGTCCAACAGCGTGTGCATCTTCACGGCGGCCTTGCGCCGGCGGAACTTGGCCCACGGGAACAGCGAGAGGCACAGGTCGATGGTGGTCGAGTCCAGAGCGTAGAGACTTTGATTGAGATCCACGCCGATCGGATCGCGGGCATACAAGGGCCGCGCGATGCGAATCAAGGCCTGAGCGAAATCGGCATAGATCCGCCAGTCGCGCGACTCGTTAGCGTCGGCCAGTGTCGAGCGCGCGACGTTGCCGCGGAATCCCATGTGGTAGAGCTTGCCGCCAAGCGAACGCAGGCACGCTTCGATATCGCGGAGGCTTTCGCGGTAGGTCAACTGGGCGAAGGACATCGAGAGGAACTGATCCCAGCAGGAGAAGCTGCGCGAGCCCCGCTCGCCATCGTAGCGGGCCACACAGCGCCGGAACTCGCGATCCGGAAGAAAGCTGATCAACTGCGCGAATACGGTGCGGCCCAGATTCATGAGCCATTGTCGGCTCAGGACGGATGACGCTCAAACGGCGCACCGCCGCTCAAATCGCGGCAAGAAAAAACAACACCTAACCCACTTTTCTACAACCAGTTGCAGGCCGCCCACCGCTTATCAGCCGGACAGTAGTGAGTTCGTGTATATCAACTAGTCTTCGCGTGTCATGAATTCCCCCTCCCAAAAGCAGCCGTGGCGAAGTCGTTTTATGACGCGGCGGGACCTACTATTCCGCGCCGGCGAAGGGATGAGCGGTTTGGCGTTGGCCTACCTGCTGAATCGTGAAGGCCTGCTCGCCGCCGACGCTTCCTGCGTGACCTCCACCGATGCCGAAACACCTGTTTTACCGAAGCAGCCGCACTTCACGCCGCGAGCAAAGGCGGTGATCTCGCTCTTCATGAGCGGCGGCGTGAGCCATGTCGATACCTTCGACCCGAAGCCGATGCTCGACAAGTTCCATGGTAAGCCGCTTGAGGGTAAGGGACGCATCCGGGTGCGCCAAGGCTATCCCGGTCCACTCATGCGTAGCCCGTTCGGTTTCGGACAGTTCGGAGAGAACGGCATCTACGTCTCGAAACTCTTCCCTCACGTCGCGGGCATTGTGGATGACATCGCCCTCGTCCGCTCCTGCCAGGGGAGGTCAAATGATCACGTCCTGGCTCACTACGAGTGGAATACAGGTTCGCTCCGCATGGGTTTTCCGAGCGTCGGATCTTGGGTCACCTACGGGCTGGGAACGGAAAACCAGAGCCTACCGGCTTTCGTTGTTGTCTACGATCCGAGGGGCGGCCCTTTTAGCGGGCCGACGAACTGGAGCAGCGGCTTCCTACCGGCTTCCTATCAGGGCACGGTTTTTCGTTCGAGCGGCGATCCGGTGCTGGACCTCAACCCGCCCGCCGACGTCACCCCGAAGCAGCAGCGCGCCCGGCTCGACCACCTGGCTTGGCTTAACCAGGAACATGCGCGTCAGTATCCCGGCAGTTCGGAACTTGCCGCGCGCATTGCGTCCTACGAGCTTGCATACCGCATGCAGGGCTGCGCACCCGAGGCCGTCGATATCAGCGGTGAAAGCGACGAGACGAAGGCGCTCTACGGTTTGAATGACCCGGTCACCCAGCCTTTCGGGAAGCAATGCTTACTGGCGCGGCGTTTGGTCGAGCGCGGAGTGCGCTTCGTGCAGCTCTACAACGGCGCGCTTGTCCAACAGAACATCGATACCTGGGATGCGCACTCGAACCTGGTTGAAAACCACACCCAACACGCTTACGAAGTCGACAAGCCGATGGCGGGACTTGTTCAGGACCTCAAGCGCCGCGGCATGCTCGATGAGACGCTTGTCGTGTGGCATTCGGAGTTCGGAAGGATGCCGATCTCGCAACGCGGCGTCGGCCGCGACCACAACCCTGGCGCCCTTACGATCTGGATGGCGGGCGCCGGCATCCAAGGGGGTCAGGTGATCGGCAATACCGATGAGTTTGGTTACAAGGCGGTCGACCCGGTCTATACGTATCACGACATCCACGCCACGATCCTGCACCTTTTGGGAATGGACCACAAACGCCTGACGTACTTCTTTAACGGCCGCCACATGCGGCTGACGGATGTTCACGGTGAGTTGATCCCACAGCTTGTTGCCTGAAGGCGCTGCGTCCCCCCTTCACAAACGTGTACAATAGCTGCTCTCTCGCCTGAGGCTTAGGGCGAGTTCAAGTTCGTTCGCGCTTCCCCTAACAAACTATGGCCTCAAACGGTAAGTTTCGTGTTGCAATCACACCGGAGTTCGGCGATCAGACCGACGAGTTGATTGGTCCGGCATTGCGCAAGGTGTTTGGCCCTCATCCCGATATCGAATGTGAGCTGATGGCGGCGAGTCCCGACGAGATGGGAGTGCCTCAGGTGATGGACCAGTACGACGCCATCATCGTGTTCGGGTATGGCTTCCCGGCGGCGAGTTTTGAAGGCGTGAAGCGGCTGGCCTGTCTGTCGCGTTGGGGGGTAGGTTACGACCGTATTGATACGGCGGCGAGCACGAACGCCGATGTGGTCGTGGCTATCGCGCCGCTGGCGGTGCGGCGTCCGGTGGCCGAGGGGATCATCACGTTGGTCCTGGCGCTTGCCAAGAACCTCAAACACCTGGACAAGCGCACGAGCGATGGCCGTTGGCGCGAGGACATTGAAGCCCGGGGCATTTGCATCGAGGGGCGCACGATGGGCTCGGTCGGCGTGGGTAGCATCGCGGGCGAGATGTTCCGGATGGCCAAGGGAATCGGCTTTGGGCGGCTACTCGGCTACGACCCGTATGTTTCCAAGGAACGTGCCGAGAAACTTGGCGTGGAACTGGTGGATCTCGACACTCTCATGCGCGAGAGCGATTTCGTCGCCGTGAATACATTCTTGAGCGACGACACGCGGGGACTTGTCGGCGCGAAGCAGTTCGAACTGATGAAACCGACCGCGTATATTATCAACACGGCGCGGGGACCGATCATCGACGAGAAAGCGCTCACGGAAGCTCTTCAGCAGGGCAAGATCGCGGGCGCCGGATTGGACGTTTTCGAAGACGAGCCGACACCCGTCGACAATCCGCTTCTCCACATGGACAACGTCATCATCGCGCCTCACTCGATCGCCTGGACGAAGGAGTGCATCCGGGACAACAGCTTGGATTCCTGCCGACACGTCCTCGCCGTTTATAAGGGCGAGGCGCCGGCCTTCATGGCGAATGCCGACGTAACGGAACGACCCGGTTTCCAAGCGAAACTGGCGGCCCGGAGATCCTAGATGAAACCCAATCGTGTTCGAGAACTGTTAGCCGAGGGCAAGACGCCGATCGGCCACATGATCATGGAGTTTGGTACGCGTGGCATCGCCAAAATTGTCGAAGTCGCCGGTGCTGATTTTGTCCTCATCGACGGCGAGCATTCCGGCTTCGACATGGGGCAGATCGACGACATGCTGGCCTGGTTCAAGGCGACCAACGTCGCGCCGTTCGTGCGCGTGCCGTCGAGCGACTATCACTTCATCGCGCGGGTGATGGATGCGGGCGCGATGGGCGTGATGATTCCGAACGTCAAGTCCGCCGAGCAGGCCAAAGCCATCGTCGACGCCATGCGCTATGCGCCGGACGGCGATCGCGGACTCGGACTGGGCGGCGCGCATAACGACTTCACACCACCCGATCCCCGCGAGTATATGCAGGCGGCCAACCGCAGAAACATGGTGATTTGCCAAATCGAGAGTCAAGACGCGCTCGACAATCTGGATGCGATCTCGGCTACGCCGGGCGTGGATGTGCTCTGGGTAGGGCATTTCGATCTGACGCAATCGTTGGGCATCGTCGGCGATTTTCCTCACGACGATTTCTTGAACGCAGTCCGCAAAGTCGTCGCCGCGACCCGCAAGAACGGGCAAGCCGCCGGCATCCAACCCGGCAGTATCGAGCAAGCCCGCGAGTGGATGGAGATCGGTTTCAACTTGATTTCGTACTCGGCGGACCACGGTGTCTACCGCGCCGCGCTGCAGTCGGCCTTGAGTGAATTGAGGGGTTGATCTTCAAAGCGCAACAAGATCCTAGAGCGAGCTGAGAAACCGCGCAAGTTCGTCTCGTGCAAACACCGGCAACGGCTTGTGTGTTGCCCCGGAAGTGATCTGTCGCCCCTCTTCGGCCGGCGCTACCTCACCGATCACAGTGGCTGGTATGCCGGCTCCCCGCAGGGCCGTGAGAGCCTTGGCTGACTCCTCGCCCGGCACCGTAGCCAGCAGCGCTCCGGAGGCCAACAAGCCCAGCGGATCGAGCCGCAGGGCCGCGCAAATAGCGTGGGTCTCCGGGAAGACGGCAATCTCGTCCCGCTGTACTCGAATCCCCACCCCTGCCGCTTCAGCTAACTCGTGAAGGGCGGTGACGATTCCGCCCTCGGTTGGATCGTGCATCGAGTGAACCAGGACCCCATTCATCAAAGCCCGACTTGCCGGACGCACGGACAGGCCGGGGTCCGCGATCCAACGTGCCGCTCGGTCGACGACGTCGCGCGTGATACCGCGTTCTTGCAGCAGGCCGGAATGCTCGCGTGCGAGGATGGCAGTGCCTTCGATAGCCACGCCTTGCGTCAGCAAGATCGCGTCACCGATCTTCGCGCCTGCGGTTCGCACGACGCGGTCACGGCTGACCGTTCCCAAGAGACATCCGACTAAGATGAGCCGGTCCAGCCCGACCGTTACCTCCGTGTGGCCGCCGACAAGCGCAACCTCATACTCGCGGCAGGCGGCAGTGAGGTCCGCAAATAATGAACGAACTTGCTCTTCCTCCATTCCTTCCGGGAGCAAGGCCGTCACCAGCAGCCATCGTGGCTCGGCGCCCATGGTCGCCAGATCATTTCCATTGACCGCAAGCAAATAGCGCCCCGCGTCGGCGCCCGCTAATGTGATCGGGTCCGTCTTTGCAACGATGAGGTCTTCTCCGCCGGCATCGATCGCGGCTGCGTCTTCGCCGACCGCGGCTGCGACAATCACCGAAGCGTCCGCGGGCGGGAGCGTGTCGAGCAGTTCCTTCAATAAATCGGGAGGAAGTTTACCTGGCTTAAGTTTCATGCCGACGCCTGCCGCAATCGTAGGCAACCGAACGAGAGACGCTTCCGCGGACCGGCGTTGCTCAGCGCTCGTCTCCCACCACCTGCCTCGCCAAGCTTGTTCGAAAACGACGCCGATCCTCTCCCTCCGGCCCATCCGCAACATGCCCGATCGAGTAGTACATCCACAACCCTTCGCCGCGCCGCACCACGTAGGGCGCGAAGGCTGCGTACTCATCAATGCTTCCGCGCAGACCGTTGAACAAGGTGGGCTCGGGATCTTTCGACCAATGGATGCCGTCGGTGCTCGAGGCATAGCGAATGCAGTTGCCCCGCGGGACGACTTCGCCGGAGCGGATGCCGCTGCCGGCGCTGTACCACATGTGGAAAGTCTCACCTTCGAGCAGGACCATGCAGTTGTACACGTACTCCTCGACAACGTCGCCGAGCGTCTCGGGCTCAATCACGGGATCGCCGCCGTTCTCGCGCGTCCAGTGGACACCATCGTTGCTGGTCGCGTAGCCGAGCCGAAAGCTCTGCTGTGGTCCGCTGCCCATGTACCACAGATGCAGCTTGCCGTCGCCGTCCCTAACGACCGCCGGATGAAGCACCACCTGGTCGTCGAACCTGCCCTCTGAGCCAACTCCCAGCACGGCTTGTCCCCCGTTCTGCCGCGTCCAGTCTTTGCCGTTCTCGCTCGTGGCGTAGCCGATGGTATAGCTGCTGTCTTCGTCGCCCATGGTGAACCACATGTGGAAGCGATCGCCGAACCTCACAACCACGGGATGGTCCACCTTAGTGGAATCGGGCGCACCCGCGGGGCCGTGACGAAAGATCGGCTTTCCATCATTCGTCTTCGTCCACCTAAGGCCGTCGGGGCTGGTGGCGAGGCCGATTTCACCGGTAAAGCTGTTGGCGGATCGGCCGTTGTACCACATCCACCATTCGCTGCCGACTTTGAGTACGCACGGGTATTTGGCATTCGTCTCATCGAATGACCCGGCACCGCCCAACTCCAAGATCACACGATTGGTCTTCTCAAATACGAAGCGGTTGGATGGAGGAGGGTCCGCAGACGGAGCGTGACACGCCATCAGAGCCGCCGAGCAAGCGGACACGATCCACAACGGGACACCTCGATAGCAGTTCAGTCGCCGCATTGCGAATCCGTTGTCAGAGTACCCATTGTGTGCCACACACCGCTGCGGCGGTAGTCTCGCTCTATTTCACCGCCTCGCGCACAGCGATGAAAACGTCCAGCCTGCTGAGGATACCATTCGCTTCAATCTGAATCGAGACCTCGTCACCGGGCTCGACATTTGGCACGAAGGCGTTAAGTTGGTTCAACGCGACGAGCGTCGGGTGAAGCACTGCGGCGTCGATAATCTCAGCCTCAACGCCTCCAATGAAGAGCCGGATGTCCCCGGTAACGCGCCGCAGATCCGGCCCGGCCGGCACACCATCGGACACGGCGAGGTCCACGTCGCCCAGCCCGTTCGCGAAGACGATCACGATGCCGCCCACCGGAGCCGCTTGTGTGATGACCCCCGGAATGGAATCGGCTGCCTGCGCGATCGAGCCGTTGATCACGTCGTCGCCTTGGAAATTGAGGTTCTGAACAATGGCCGGACCCGTTCCGAATTGAAACGTGAAGATGCCGGGCGACACGGACGCAACCTGGACATCGCGGGGCGCGGTCGACATGCCGTCGTGCGTCACAACCACTGACGCCGTACCGTCCGCCGTGTCCACCGCCCAAGGCATCTGTGCATTGATCTGATCGAATCCGAGCGGAGGGTTGAAATCGTCGCCTCGGACCACGGCAAAGAGCGGTGCCGGAATCCCGTCGAAGGTGACGGTAACGTCGCCGAGTTCTCCCGGCAAAGGTGTGCCCGCCGCTGACTCCGAGATCCAAGCGAAACTGCCGAAGATCGAAACAATCGACCCCGGTGCGGTTGGGTGCAGGGGATCGGGAAACTGTACGGACGTTGCCGCGTTGAGAACCCCATTTCCCGCTACTTCAAAGGGACGATCCAACGCCTCCGTACTGATTTTGGCGACGAAGGCATCACTGCCGCCGAACGACTGAGGAGCCGGCGCGGCGGTCGCGGGAAACCCCCGAAACTCGGTTGAAAAAGTTGAGCCGGCGACGTAGGCATTGCCCTCTCGATCCACCGCGATAGCAGTGCCTTCGTCCGCGTCGAACCCTCCGATGTACCCGGCTTGGATCAACCCCGTTCCATCGCTACGGACTTTCGCGAGGAAGCCGTCGCCGGCCCCGCCGTTGAAGTCGAGGTCCGGGCCTATGAGCACGGGGAACCCCACTTCAACCGAGAGGGTCCGCCCCGTAACGTACAGGTCGCGATGTTTGTCAATTGCGATGCCTCGGCCGATATCGGTACCAAAGCCGCCGATGTAGCCGGCGAAGATGAGATCCGCGCCTGATGGGCTGACTTTGGCCACAAAAGCGTCGTTGGCCGCCACGAGGACGAGGCTCGGCCCCACCTTCACGGGAAACGTTTCTTCGGTCGAGAAGGTCGTCCCCACGAGGTAGGCGTGCCCGGCGCTATCTACCGCGATTCCGTTGGCAAAGTCGTCACTGGCGCCTCCAACGTAGCCGACATAGTCAAACCCGCCGCCGTCCGCGCGAACCTTCGCGACGTAGGCGTCTCGTAAGCCACTGGAGAAACTGAGACCGGGCCCGATGGCGACCGGGAAGGTCACTTCGTCGGAGAAGACTTCACCGGTGAGGTAGGCATTTCCCTGTCGGTCGACGGCGACGTCAATAGCGGTCTCGCGTGAAGCCCCGCCCAGGTAGCCACTGAACACGATGGCATCCCCTGCTGGATTCACTTTCGTGATAAAGGCGTCGGAGCTACCGTTGTGAGTGAGATCGGGCCCGACAGCCAGCGGAAAATCATCGGTTTCCGTCGACCGAGTTTCGCCCGAGACATACACGGCCCGCTCACCATCGACGGCGATGCCCAGCCCTTCATCCGCTTCGCTGCCTCCGAGGTAGCTGGAGTAAGCCAACAGGCCGGCGGGGTCCAGCTTGAGGACGAAAGCGTCCCGAAACCCACCGGCGAACGTCATGTCAAGACCGTCCTTGAGGGGGAAGCTCGCTTCGGATGAACTGGTGGATCCGGTGATGTAAGCGTTCCCGTCGTCGTCCACCGCAATGTCGAGGCCACGGTCCTCTTCATCGCCGCCGATTCGGACAGCATAGGCCAACTCCGTGCCCGCTGCGTTGATCTTGATCACGAAGGCATCGGTCGGTGGCGCACCTCCCTCGGGTGGGGCGGCACGAAGGGAGTTGCTTCTTCCCACGATGTATGCCGCGCCTTCTGCATCCACGGCAATGCCGGTCCCTTCGTCGTCACGGAACCCGCCGAGGTAGCCCGCGTACACAACGACGGACGGATCGATAATTAGCGGCTTCGTCGGATCGTAGTCGCCCAGCCGAAAACCGTATTGAGTTGCCGAAACGGAGCGGCTGTGAAAAGACGGGGACTCTCCCAAGCGCCGCTCACTTAACTCCTTCGCTCTCCGCCCCTCAAGCGGCGCGTCACGAACTGTCCCCGATCTTTTCACAGCTCTCGAGCCTGCGGATATCAATTCAAACGACACGGGCACTTCACGCTGCTCGCCGCCGATCCTTTGATAGGCGCTAGGTGCGGCGTCCTCGAAAGAGCCGGCCGTCGTTCTGATTTCCAGACGGCCGTTCTCAAGGAGACTAAGCTCCGCTCCGTCGTAGGCAAAGCGGATCTTCTTTGTGTCAGATACAGGGTGAACAGTAAATGTCGCCTTGAGGTTGCCGAACAATGTCGTGTACGCGAGGTCGATGCCCGGCCAGAGGTTCCCGTAGACAATTTCGCCGTACGCGGGCACGTTTTCCCGCCAGCGGTCGCGCGATCCCAGATAGAACTGAAACTTTGACGCGCTCCGCCGCCGGCCGATGGGCCATGAGTCGGGATTGGGATTAACGAAGCGCAGCGTAGTGCCGCCGCCGTGAGCCGACTTGGAAGAGGGGAACGCAACCGAGATCGCTTCCGGGCGGACCGGGTGATCCGCGAATAGAAAGGTCAGGCCCCCGCGATGAAACGTGATGTGCTGCTTCGCTCCCTCGATATGAAACGCCACATCGGACGGAAGCTGGCCACGGTTCTCGACGAAGTAGACCGGCAGTTCTCCCCAGGCACGACTCTGCGCCCGCTCGTTCACACCGGGTAGGCGCCGGCTCTCGTTCCCCGAAAACAAGAATGCCGTGACGGCTATCACCGTCAAAGCGAGCCATGAAATTGCACGACGTTGTGTCATTGCGACCGGCAAACTGTTCCTACGGACACTTCATGATGGCAGCGTGTACAGCCGTGTGCTGTTCTTCGAAGTACCTTGCGCGGGGTCAATCCGTGGGAAACGAAAGCGGGAATGTCGGTTCAGTTGCCTGGTGCCGCACCCGCGGCTCAAATCTTGCGGGCCTGGTATTCAGCGATAAAGTCGCTGAGTTGACGGGCGGCTTCCTCAAGGCAAAGCTTCCCCTTTTCGGCGGTGGCTTTTTCAGCTTCACCCATGACCCCGGTGTCAGAGAACTGGCTGGTCCACTCGCCTTCGCCGATGGCGCCGGAGCCGAACAGGTCGCTGTAGATAAACTTCGAGCCCCTCGAGGTGGTTCTGGCGATCTCGCTCTTGATCTTGTCCTTGCGGACGCTTTCCGGCGAAAGATGGAGGAGCATAGAGGTTTCGAGTTCGCCGGCATGGTCGCAGCCTCCAGGGAAGAGGCTTTCCCGCCATTTTCCCTGAAACGCAGGGTCGACTTCGAGAAGTCGCCACCAGTTGCAGAACACACAGTGCGCATCCGTCTCGACAATCAAGCGGCGGCCGACCATCTCGACGAGCGGACCGTTGGGGCCGTGTCCGTTGACGATCACCATCTTCTTGAAACCGTGATAGGCGAGGCTCTTGCAGATGTCGAGGACGAACTGGACGAAGTGCTCGAAGTGAATGTTCAGCGAGCCGGGGAAGTCCATCACGTGATGCACGTAGCCGTAACTGACCGGCGGCACAACCAGGGTCAGCTCGGGGCGCAGGCGGGCGGCTTCCGTGGCGACAGCGTTGGCACAGACGTGGTCGACCTTGAGCGGCAGATGCGGGCCGTGTTGTTCGATGGCTCCCGTCGGGATAATCGGGATCTTGCCCATCGCAACGGCTTCGTTGACTTCGGGCCAGGTGAGCTCATCAAAGCGGTATTCGTCACGGACAGTGCGCATGGTTCGTAGATCCTAGCGAATTAGTCCGTCGGAAACGAAAGCGGAAATGTCGGCTCACTTGCTTGGTGCCGCACCCTCAGTTCAATCTCACGCGCCTGATACTCCGCAATAAAGTCGCTGAGCTGCCGGGCGGATTCCTCTAAACAAAGCTTGCCCTTTTCGGCGGTGGCCTTCTCGGCCTCACCCATCACGCCACTGTCGCTAAACTGACTCGTCCATTCCACTTCACCGATCGCTCCGCGTCCGAACAGGTCGGTGTAGTTGAACTTCGAGCCTCTCTTGTTCGTCTTCGAGATTTCGCTCTTGATCTTGTCCTTGCGAACGCTTTCGGGGGCGAGGTGCAGCAGCATCGAGGTTTCGAGTTCGCCGGCGTGTGCACAGCCGCCGGGGAAGACGCTTTCGCGCCACTTCTTGTGAAACTCGGGGTCGACTTGTAGGAGCTGCCACCAGTTGCAGAAGACGCAGTGCGCGTCGGTTTCGAGGATGACGCGGCGGCCGACCATCTCGACGAGCGGTCCGTTGGAACCGTGTCCGTTGACGATGACCATCTTCTTGAAGCCGTGATAGGCGAGGCTTTTGCAGATATCGAGAACGAATTGGATGAAGTGCTCGAAGTGGATGTTGATGGAGCCGGGGAAATCCATCACATGATGGACGTAGCCATAGCTGACCGGCGGCAGGACCAAGGTCATCTCCGGGCGCAGACGGGCGGCTTCCGTGGCGACGGCGTTGGCGCAGACGTGA
>CBDBKC010000028.1:0-173470 GCA_965206655.1 Bryobacterales bacterium
ATCCTGTTCGGCAGTCCGAGCCGCCGCCACAAGTTGCCCAGGTTGTAGGCCAGCACGCTGAGTTGCAGTCGCACTTCGTTGGCCCGAAAGCGATGGCACGAAAGCCGCGTCCAGTGCGTGGCCTGTTTGCCTTCTTTAATCCATTGCTCGGCCGTGCCGCGCTTGTTGTAGAAGCGCACCACCGACCGGCTTGGCAAGCTCATGTTGGTCACGATAAATCCGACCCGCGGGAACAGCTCACCGAGATGATGCTCGACCTTGGCCACGATGCGTCGCGGCTTGGACCAACTCTCCGCCTGATAGCGGAAGCTCTTGTAGCGCACCAAGGGCTTGCGACCCGGCCTGCCCGGCGGGCGAAACAAGATGTCTTCGATCGCCAATTCCAAGCTCTTGTTGGCCGGAATGCGAATGGCGTACTGCACTCCGCGTTCCTCCGAAAACTCATAAATCTCCGGCTTGGCAAAGGCCGCATCGCCCCGGAAGGTGACCTGTTTGCCCACAGCCTGTTGGCGCTTGATCTCGGGCAGCAGCAACTCCTTCCAGTCCTCAGCGCTGTGCACGTTGCCTGGACGCAGCTTCGCCGCCAGGCAATCCCCATGCTGGTTGAACAACAACAGCGGGTGGTAGCAGACCGACTCGAAATGGCCGTTGTAGGCGCTGCCCTCTTGCTGGCCGTGGACAGGGCTTTCGGTCGAATCCATGTCGAGCACGACGCGCTCGGAGTCGTCTTGCGTCTCGGCTTGCGCCACCAGCTCGCGGTTCACAGCCATCAGCCCCAGCAAGTTCTCCTCGCTCGCCAGCATCTCCGTCTCGAAGCTCTGCAGTCGCGAGGTCAGTGCCCCGCCGCGATCCCAGTTCCTCTTCGAGCCGATCAAGCGAAACGTCGGGTCAGCCGACACTCGGACGGCGTCATTGAGGTCCTCGTAGCCTGCCAGCCGAGAGTAGACTGACTGCCGCAGCAGATCGGCCAGCGGGAACTTCTTGTTCAAGCCTTGCCGTGGGTCACTGAGGTGTTCGTCGATCAGCTTCCCGAGTCCGAGTCGCTCGTCCAGCTCGCGGACCAGGATCAGCCCGCCGTCGGAAGTGACACGCGATCCTTGGAAATCGACTTTCAATAAGCCGTTGAAGCTTAGCTGGAACGGTTTGTTTTCTTTTTCACCCACTACTGTCCGGTTAGAAGTCGAATAGAATCAGCTGGTTGGGGTGATCGAGTAAGTTTTCATGGGAGTCTGATGGCTGCAAGGCCTGTAAAATGGGCGTTTTCTCAAATAGGGTAACGCTGAGAATCTGTAGGATTTGGTAGAGACTCGCCTCCAGGCCCAACCTCTTCCGCACGATCGCCACCAGCACGTACACCGAGACGGCGATCCAAATCTGGGTCTTCACGGCGTTCTCGCTGGCGCCGTAGAACTTCTTGATCCGCAAGTGCTGCTTGACCCACTTGAAGAACAGCTCCACCTGCCAGCGCGAACGGTAGATCTCGGCGATGGTCAGTGCCGGGAGCGCGAAGTTGTTGGTCAGGAACTTCAGCCGCTTGTTCGTCGCGGCGTCGACGTAGCTGACGCGCCTCAACGGGTCCGGATAGACTTTGGCCGATTCGATGGCAGTCAGTATGACGGTCTGATCCGAGCGCACGCCCGTAGATTTGTCGACGGGATGCGAGTAGCGCCGTTGGAGCAAGATGTTCTTCTTGGTTCGCACGACGAAGAACGACGAGCAGAGGGTGAACACGAAGAGGCGTTCGAAATCCACGTAGGCCCGATCCATAACGTAGAAGGCGCCGGGCTCGGGTAGGAACTCGTCGAGGATGTTGACGTCGTGCGTTTTGCCGTCGGTAATGCGGATAAACGTGGGGATGTTACCGTGCAGGTCCAACAGCGTGTGCATCTTCACGGCGGCCTTGCGCCGGCGGAACTTGGCCCACGGGAACAGCGAGAGGCACAGGTCGATGGTGGTCGAGTCCAGAGCGTAGAGACTTTGATTGAGATCCACGCCGATCGGATCGCGGGCATACAAGGGCCGCGCGATGCGAATCAAGGCCTGAGCGAAATCGGCATAGATCCGCCAGTCGCGCGACTCGTTAGCGTCGGCCAGTGTCGAGCGCGCGACGTTGCCGCGGAATCCCATGTGGTAGAGCTTGCCGCCAAGCGAACGCAGGCACGCTTCGATATCGCGGAGGCTTTCGCGGTAGGTCAACTGGGCGAAGGACATCGAGAGGAACTGATCCCAGCAGGAGAAGCTGCGCGAGCCCCGGTCGCCATCGTAGCGGGCCACACAGCGCCGGAACTCGCGATCCGGAAGAAAGCTGATCAACTGCGCGAATACGGTGCGGCCCAGATTCATGAGCCATTGTCGGCTCAGGACGGATGACGCTCAAACGGCGCACCGCCGCTCAAATCGCGGCAAGAAAAAACAACACCTAACCCACTTTTCTACAACCAGTTGCAGGCCGCCCACCGCTTATCAGCCGGACAGTAGTGTTTTTCACCCATTGGGTGTTGATCTCCTCAGCGCCTTGAGTGCTTTCCAACCCGCATAAATAAAGGCGTCCGAGGCCACCCGATGGTTAGCAGAATCGAAACTAAAGTGGGAATCCGGGTTAAGATCATGGGTGTCGAAGACGGCACCCTGCAGGTGCTGCTGTGGGAGAAGCATGAGGTCAAGGCAGAAACGGACTTCGTGATTAGTTGGAAGTGGCGAAACCTTTGAATCGGGCAGTTCGGGGGGGGGCAAAGCCAAGCCCTAACCTCCAAAGCCCTAACCTCCACGCAAAACACCCTCCGTCACACGCGCCACCGGATCAGGGAACAGCGCGCCGCATCCAAAAACACCAAACACAGCCACCCGTCGCCTGTATCGGCAGACTGCCACGTATCGGATCAACGGCACAACCCGCCTCACCAGTCACAACCCCACTCCATCAACAGAATGAACAACATAACCTTTCTACGCACCGGCAAATCAGCACCCCTGGTGTATCCTATTCCCGAAGCTGTCTCGCGACGATGCGCAACGGTTCAGGCGAACGATGACAAGAGCAAAGTGCGAAAGCCCGGTCAAGCAACTCCAGCAGCCCACTTTGATCGCGGTCCCCAACTCCCCGGATGCGCTCCAGGATGGCCTGACCGTCGCCGCGGCGTCCGCGGAGTCCGGAACGCAAGTGACGGGTTGGGGCGCCAAGCCTCAACCATGGCAATCGAACCACCCTAGATCGCCCGCCCCAAAAACCGCCGTCAGCCCGTTTCAATTCAACGTCCTTGCCGGAATCGCTTCAACCCTGGTCCGACCCAAAGAAACGGAACAAAAACACTCTCCACGTGTGCCATTCTGTTCCAAAAGCGAACAAACCACGAACACAAACGGCCCGCCCACTTTTTACCAAACGGACCCACCTTGTCCATCGGCTCGTTGCTCAAGCCCCCTCTGGGGAAGACCTCGGTTTTTGGGTGTAGATTGTCAGGCCGTCGAGTGGATTTTCCTTTTCGCGAAAGACCAAGCTGGCGGCGTAACCGGCTGCAAAGCAGGTCAATACGCCGATGGCGGCGTAAAGGAAGAAGCTGACAGCGGTCTGCGTCTGGACCCAGTAGATGACCGCGGCACTGATGAAGGCGCCGGCTAGCGCGCCACGCCCGTTGGCGCGGCGGGTGAACATGCCGAGAGCGAACAGTCCGGCCATGCCGCTGCTGAGCAGGCCCAGCATGCGGTTGAACAAGTCCCAGAGGGATTGGATTTCGTAGCTCGCCATGGTAACGGCGGCTGCGGTGGCGATGACACCGAGTCCGGCCGTGAGCCAACGGGCCAGGCGGAGCCGAGCGTGGTCGGTCGAGTCGGGGCGGAAGCGGCCGTAGAAATCGGTAACGATCACGGTGGAGACGCTGTTGAGGCTGCTATCGAGGGTTGACATGGAAGCGGCAAAGAGGGCGGCGATGACGATGCCGGTGATACCGGACGGGAGTTGCTGTGAGATGAAGTGAGGGAAAACCGAGTCGGTCGGAAGGTTGGGACTCAGCAGCGCGGGCGTGAGCTTATAGAAGACGTAAAGCGACGTACCGAGCAGGAACCAGATGAAAGATTCGGGAAGTGTAATGGCGGCGTTCAGCCAGATGGAATCGGCGGCGCGTTTTTCGGTCTTCGTGGTGAGGTAGCGCTGGACGACGACCTGGTCGGAAGTGTAGGTGACGAGGTTGATGAAGAGATTACCGACGATGAGGACCCAGAAGGTGGCAGTCGTGTAGTCCCAACCCCAGTGGATCATCTTGAATTTCTCGTCCGCCATCCCGACCGCGAAGATTGTCGCCGCACCGCCGTCAACGCCGAACGCCATGATGACGAGGCACAGTAGGCCTCCCCCAAGCAAGACGATGACCTGCAGCACGTCCGTCCAGACAACAGCTTCGATGCCGCCAAGGACCGTGTAGAGGGTGCTGAATATCCCCATGACGACGATGCAGCCGTAGACATTCATTCCCGTGACGGCCGAGAGCGCCATCGCCGGGAGAAACAGCACGATCGCCATTCGGCCTAGCTGGAACAGAATAAAGGCAGTGCTTGCATAGAGTCGCGTCGCTAGATTAAACCGACGCTCGAGATATTCATAAGCGGTGGTAATGTTCAGCCGACGGAAGAACGGAAGATAAAAGTAGACGACGATAGGCGAGATGAGGATGATGGCGAAAGTGTTGACGAAGTAGGCCCAGTCCGTGGCGTAGACCTTGGCGGGCGCGGCCATAAACGTGATAGCACTGAGCTGCGTGCCAAACAAGCTGATGCCCGCCGCCCACCACGGGATACGCCGTCCGGCGAGGAAGTAGTCCTCCGTGGTCTTTTCGCGCCGTGAGAAGTAGACACCCATTGCAAGTAGCGCCGCGAGATAAGCGCCGAGGCAAAGGTAGTCGAGAGTGGTGAAGCCGCTCGCTTGATATTGAGTTTCGAGCGTAAGGACGTGAGGGGAGCGATGGCCCGGCCTGTCTTCTCCACTCGCGACAACGATGCGGCCGTTCCAGCGCGCCGCCGCCGTCGTGACCAACGCTTCGGGCATCGTGCCGACCTCAATCCAGGTGTCGGTGATGGTGTGGTACGCGCGAACGGCCTTGGGGAAGCCTGGGTGCGCGTCGCCGAGTTCCTGTGCTTGAAAGAAGAGCTCGCCGTCGTCGCCGCTGAAGACGAGAATGTGGCTCTGCCCCTCGGGGACCGACGAGGCGGCGACGATCGGACGGGGGACATCGTTGACGCGTTTCCAACCCTCCCGCGGACGGTAGCGATACGCATCCGTCAAGAATCGCCGGGTGATTGTTCCGTCATCCGCGTCAACGAGTTCCGCGCCGCTGAACACGAACAGGGCGCCGTCTTGCGCCGCGACGACCGGCAGAATGCGCGCCGGCCCCGGCCAAGGTTCGAGGATCTCCCACGCCGGTACTTCTGCGTCGACGTCGAGACGCCAAAAATTGTTCATCGCACGGCGGGAGTCGGGAGCTGCCTGTCCCCCGGCGACATAGATCGCGGACCCTAGCAATGCCGCGCCGGTCATCGCGCAGGCTTCCGGCAGGTCGGGCAGCTTCGTCTGCTCGATCGAGCCGGCGCGCCACCCAAGCAGACGGACGTCGCGATAGTGACGTGACTCGTCGCTGCCGCCGAGAATCACAAACCCGCGATCCGTCGAGACGCTGCCGCCGTAAGCGAGAGGCCGTTCGAGTTGAAAGCCTGTGCGCCAGGTATCGGCCTCCGGCTCGAGGATGTAGATGTCTCCGTGCCACTGCTTCACCCCGCCCTGCGAAGGAGGCGTCTCGAAGTTGGCCCCGCCGGCGACGATGAGCGCGCCGTTCGATACGCCCGCGAAGGGGCCGCCGAGGCCGAGCGGCGCAGGGAGATCGGGCGCTCGAGTCCAGCGTAGCTCGTCGGCCCCGGCGCCACTCGCTGCAAGAACCGGGGCGATCCCCGTCAACAAGAGAATGAGACAGAGACGGATACGCTTCATTCGGCGGCGATCGGGGCGTGCTTGGTGTGCCACTCGGTGGCCTGCTCGTAGGCGTGGCCGATTTCGAGGATACCGGCTTCGTCCCAAAGGCCGCCGATGATCTGCAATCCGATGGGCAGGTTTTCGCTCGTCAGTCCGCACGGTACAGAAAGCAACGGCAAGCCTGTCAAATTCAACGCCCGCACGATGCGGGTGGTGGCAAGCCGGACGTTGTGTTCCACACCCGAGACGACCAACGTGTCTTGGCCGATCTTTGCGGGAGGAACTGAAATCGTCGGCGTTACGATAGCGTCGACCTCACCGAGCAACTCGTTGAACCCGTCCAGCAAAGCCCGCCGCCGCCGTTGCGCGTTGAGATAGTCCGTAGCGCGCACGAAGCGGCCCTGGTCGAAGAGCGCCCGCACGTCCTCACCGAAATCTTCACGGCGATCACGGAGCCGCTTCTCGTGAACCGAGCTTCCTTCAGCGAGCAGAATCAGGCGCGCGATGGAATTAAACTCCTCAATGTCGGGGACAGTGATGGGCCTGAGTTCCGCGCCTAAATCCCCCAGAACCGAGATCGCCTTGCGCACCGCCGCCTCGACTTCGGGATGCAGTTGATCAAAGTAGAAATTCTCCGGGATGCCTATCTTGCGGCCCGTGAGCCTCGGTTCGGATGCGAACTTCGGCTGCGTGAGCGGACGATGGACCGAGCTTTCGTCGCGCGCATCGCCACCGGCCATGGCTTTGTACACTTCCGCCGTGTCGGCCACGGTCAAACCGAAGGGGCCGGCATGGTCGAGAGTATGCCCAAGCGGGAAGACGCCATAGCGACTCACACGTCCGAAGGTCGGCTTCAATCCCACCAGACCGCAAAATGACGCGGGAATCCGAATCGAGCCTCCAGTATCCGAGCCCAAAGAAAAGCTACACAATCCGCCCGCGAGCGCCGAGGTTGAGCCGCCGCTCGAGCCGCCGGGAATACGATCGAGGTCCCAGGGATTTCGGATTGAGCCGTAGTGCGGATTGTTGCTGGTGATGCCGTACGCCCACTCGTGCAGTCCCGCTTTGCCGACCATCACGGCGCCGGCCGCGCTCAGTTTCTCTACGACAGCGCAGTCGTATTCGGGCACGAAGTCGTCCATGATCTTCGAGCCGACGGTCGTCTTGATACCTTTCGTGAAGAAGAGGTCTTTGGCCGCGTACGGGATGCCGTGGAGCTTGCCGCGGTATTGGCCGGCCTGAATTTCATGCTCGGCCCGCCGAGCCTGCGCCAGGGCATGCTCGGCCGTTACGGTAATGAATGCGTTCAGCCGGGACTGCCGCTTCTCGATGAGATCGAGCACCTGACGGGTCAATTCGACAGGCGAAAGTTCGCCGCTTTCGATCTTCGGCGCGAGGTAGTTAATCGTGAGGTCCATTTTGATATCGCCGGTGCCCGCTAGCGGTGGGTAGGCCCAAAATGAGGGAGAGGATCTGTCGTGCTCAGATCGCGGTCGAGAATCTTCTCAACGGCCGCGGTTACATCCTCGACGATCGGTGCGATACGATCGAGTTCTTCCTCGGGAATGTTGAACTGCCATGCTTCCGCGGCTTGTTTGACGGTCATCGGTCGCCTGATCCTCCCGAATGCGAGCCCTACAGTTTACAGTGTTGATGATGAGATTTCACACCGCCGCGCGAAGCCCCGCCTCCGAACCTAAACGTAGGGGCGCCGCATGCAGTGCCCGCGGCCCCGGCGGGGCCGCAGATCCCACGAGTTCGCATTTCTCACCACGTGGCGAGGCGAAGTGCGTGAGAGGCCCGCTAGGGCGAGGCGCGCGCAGGTTGGCGCGCGGAGGTGTACTTGAACAGTACAGTGAGCACGGTGAGCAAGCGCAACGAAGCAATGGCGGGCCTATGGCGTGCTTCGACCGTCAGGTGGTGAGAGATGCGGACTGACAGGAGTCAATATGCCTGACACCCTAGCACGGCTATTCCGGCACGCCGTGTCGTACGACAAGCCGGACATGATTCTGACCAAGACTGACGGAACCTACCGGCCGATTGCGGCGAGCGAGGTCTACCGCCGTGTAGGGCGTCTGCACTTCGCTTTGAAGGAGGCCGGCATGGCGGCGGGCGACCGCTGTGCGTTGCTTTCCGAAAATCGCTGGGAATGGGCCGTGAGCGACTTCGCCATGATGACGGCTGGCATCGTCAGTGTGCCGATCTATCCGACCCTGCCCGCCGAGCAGATCCAGTACCTGCTCGAACATTCCGAATCACGCGCGATCTGCGTTTCCACCGAAGACCAGTTGAAGAAGATTCTCTCCATCTGGGACCGGCTTCCGCGACTTGATGGCGTCGTCATCTTCGATGCCTTTGAAACGGATGATCCTCGCATCACAACACTTGAAGATCTGATTGGCCGTCACCCGCTCAGTAGCGAGGAGAGAGACGAGTTCGAGAGAACCATCAGTTCCATTCAAGCCGACGACCTGGCCAGCATCATCTACACCTCGGGCACAACCGGCACTCCCAAGGGGGTCATCCTGACCCACGGCAATTTCGGAAGCAACGTCCGTGACAACGGTCTCGACATCGGGTGCGAGGATACCGGACTTTCGTTTCTCCCGTTGTCTCATGTCGCCGAGCGGATGGCAGACTACGCCTTCTTCTATGACGGAGCAACTCTTGCGTATGCCGAGTCGATCGATGCCGTTCCAAAGAATCTGATGGAAGTGCGGCCGACGATCGCTGTCGGCGTGCCGCGATTTTTCGAGAAGGTTCACGATCGCGTGCAGGCATCGGTAGCCGGCGCGTCGCCCCTGAAGCGCCGACTTTTTCATTGGGCGATCAGCGTCGGCAAGGAGACTGCGCCTTATCGGTTGAAGCATGAGCCCATCCCTTTGGGACTCCGTCTCAAGTCGAGTCTGGCCGATCGGCTGGTCTTCACGAAACTTCGCGGCAGGCTCGGTGGCCGCATCCGCTACTTCATTTCAGGCGCGGCCCCGCTACCGCGCCACATCGCGGAGTTCTTCTTCGCCCTCGGAGTCAAGATTTGCGAGGGCTATGGCCTCACCGAGACATCGCCGGTCATCGCGCTGAACACGGCGGACAACCTTCGATTTGGAACCGTCGGCAGGGTCATCAAAAATGTCCGGGTGAAAATAGCACCCGACGGTGAGATCCTCGTTCGCGGACCCAACATCATGCGCGGCTATTACAAAGACGAAAAACAGACGGTCGAAGTCATTGTCGACGGCTGGTTCCACACCGGCGACATCGGGAAACTCGACGACGACGACTACCTCAGCATCACCGACCGCAAGAAAGATCTTTTCAAGACATCGGGCGGCAAGTACATCGCTCCCCAACCCATCGAGAATCAGATCAAGACCAGCCCTTATGTCTCCGCCGCCGTCGTGATCGCCCAGGGCCGCAAGTTTCCCAGCGCCCTGATCGTCCCGGATTTCGCCAAGCTTCACGAGTACGCACAGCAGCAAGGCATCGAAACCAAAGATCGGCCGGCTTTAGTGCGCCACACCGCCATCGTCAGCTTGATCGAAACGGAGGTGGGCTCGGCCTGCAGCAGTCTCGCCCGCTACGAGCAAATAAAAAAGGTTGCCGTCCTGGAGGAAGAATTCTCACTCGAAAAGGGCGAGATCACCCCCACGATGAAAATCCGCCGGCGCGAAGTCGAGCGCCGCTACTCCACCCGCATCGACGAGATCTACTCGTCTTAGCCGTGACCGTCGATTTGGGTTCAAATCGTGGTGAGTTCGGGCTCTGCCGGGTCTATAATACAGGGGCAAGTATTCAACGAAGCCTGTGGACACGTTCGTCAAAATCGGTCTTTCGGCCCGGCTGGCCGGCTTGGTCGCTTCATTCGCCTTAGCGACGGTGACCACGCTTAGCGTGTGCCCGGTTCTGGCGGCTTCGCTCGCGAAGGATGCGCATCGTTGCTGCAAGACCTCGGGTACGCAGGTGCCTGCGTCGGACGACAGTGGCTGCCGGACAAAATGCGCCGGTTCGGCTTCGGTAATCATCACGCCGGTCGGGTCTACCGCCGGATCGTCATTCGTTGACCAGACTCCGCTTGCGCTTGTTGACGCTTACGTTCCGAAACCCGTCGTCGAGACGAGCGTCACGCCGACGCCGCGCCCTGCCGGACCTCCCCGTCCGATCTACGAGCGCAATTCGGCGTTGCTGATTTAGCCAACCCTCCCATCCCCTTTTTCGACAAGCACATCGCCTGTCCTGCCCGTGTTGGGTGGGGCGGGCCGCTGCCTTGCATCTTGCTGGGCGGGTGTTGCGACATTTGCCCGGTTGCGACTCGGCGCAGCCGCGACTGGATCCTCATTGAGGCTGAATCCAGCATCGTTTCATCGCCAATCGCTATCTAACAAAAGACAGGGAAGGACGCACAAGGATGACGAGACGAACAGTATTAAGCCGCGCGTGTCAGGGCCTGGGCGTTGCCGCCCTTGGTTCCCTTCTCCCGGCCTGGGCGCGAAGCGGCGCCGGGACCGCATCAACGGGGCTGACTACGCTATCAGGCACGAGTTTCGATCTTGAGGTGGGCCACACGCCGATTACGATTGACGGCCGACTTGGCCACGCCGTGACGGTGAACGGTCACGTCCCGGCGCCGCTGCTTCGCTGGCGGGAAGGCGACGAGATCGTTCTGCGCGTGACCAATCATCTTCACGACCACGATACGTCGATCCACTGGCACGGGTTGCTCGTGCCGTTTTACATGGACGGGGTGCCGGGCATCAGCTTTCCGGGCATTAAACCGGGCGAAACGTTCACATACAAGTTCCGCGTTCCGCAAAACGGTACGTATTGGTATCACAGCCACTCGGGCATGCAGGAGCAGCTAGGCCATTACGGTCCGATCATCATCGAGCCACGGGGGCCCGACCCTGTCGCCTACGACCGCGAGTACGTCGTGGTTCTTTCGGACTGGACGTTTAGCGACGCCCACCGCCTCTTCGGCAAGCTCAAGAAACTGAGCGGCGGTTTCAATTTCCAGAAGCGCACGGTCGGGGATTTCTTCCGTGACGCCTCGCGCGAGGGACTCGGCAAGACGCTCGAGAATCGAACGATGTGGGGCGCCATGCGCATGGATCCCACCGACATCGCGGATGTGACCGGCGCGGCTTATACGTATCTCATCAACGGCCACGGCCCGGCCGACAACTGGACCGCGCTGTTTGAGCCGGGCGAGCGGGTGCGGTTGCGGATCATCAATGCTTCGGCGATGACGCTCTTCAACGTGCGTATTCCGGGCCTGCCGATGACCGTCGTTCAGTCGGACGGCCTGAACGTGCAACCCGTCGAAACCGACGAGTTCCAGATCGGCGTCGCGGAAACGTACGACGTGATTGTGCAACCGAAGAGGAAGGCGGCCTTTACGCTGATGTGCGAATCGATCGACCGCAGCGGGTATGCGCGCGCTACGCTCGCCCCGAGCGAAGGCATGAGGGCGGAAGTGCCTGCGGTGCGGCCGCGGCCGCTGCTGACGATGAAGGATATGGGGATGGATCACGGCGCCATGGATCATGAAGGACATGAATCCATACCGGTGGAGACTAAAGATGCAGGCGCGGACCCGTACGCCGGTCATCATCCGGCGGCGGCTGAGGCCCCTGCCGCGACGGACCCCCATGTTGAGCATCGTCAAGCCGCGGCTGAAGCGGCTACCGAGACGGATCCTCACGCCGCGCATCGTCACGGCGCTACCCCGACACCCGCCGAGGACCACAGCGCACACAACGCTCCCGCGCCCGATGCGCACGCCGGTCACGCTGGTCACGCCGGTCATGCGATGCCGAAGATGGACGCACACGGCGGCATGGGCGCCATGCAACGGCACGAGCATCCCGGTGGTCCGGGAAACTCCAATGTCGCGATGCAACCAACAAACCGCCTCAACGAACCCGGCACGGGTCTTGAGAATGTTGCCCATCGCGCGCTGACCTACGCACAGCTCAAGAGCCTTGATCCGAACCCGGACTTGCGCGAGCCGGGGCGGGAGATCGAGCTGCATCTAACGTCGAACATGGAACGTTACATGTGGTCGTTCGACGGAAAGAAGTTTTCCGATGTCGTCGATCCGATTGTGTTCTACAAAGACGAGCGAGTAAGACTAACGCTGGTGAATGACACAATGATGCCGCACCCCATTCATTTGCACGGCATGTACTTCGATGTCGTCAATCGGGCCGGGAATCACAAGCCCCGAAAGCACACGATCATCGTCAAGCCTGGTGAAAAACTCTCCGTTGATATCACGGCCGACGCTGTGGGGGACTGGGCTTTCCACTGCCACCTGCTCTATCACATGCACGCCGGGATGTTTCAGGTTGTATCGGTTGTCGATTCGAAGCCGGAGGCGCACTCCTGATGCGGCCCCGTTACGTAGTTATGTTATTTCTCCTAATCGTGCTTGCCGCTTCGCGGGCTTCGGCACAGGAAGCCGCCAACGATCACTATGACCCGGAAGCGATGAAAGCCGCGCGGGAACAGTTGCGCCGCGAGCATGGAGGATCAACGAACTTTTTCCTGCAAGCGGATCGCTTTGAGTATCAGCCAAACGAAGGGTCGGGTCTTCTGCTTTGGGAGGGACAGGGCTGGGTTGGGGGTGATTACAACCGTTTCTGGATGAAGACCGAGGGGGGGTATCTCGGCGAAACAGGCGGGTTTGAGGAGGCGGAGCTTCAGGCCCTCTATAGCCGGCCCGTGAGTGCTTATTTCGACTTTCAAGCGGGCGTGCGTCAGGACATGCAGCCCGGCGCCCAGCGTACTTTTGGCGTGATCGGCGTGCAAGGACTTGCTCCTTACTGGTTTGAGATCGATACGGCGCTGTTCATCAGCCATGACGGCGACGTATCGGCGCGATTCGAGACGGAGTACGACTTGCGCTTCACTCAGAGGCTGATTCTCCAGCCGCGGGCGGAACTGAATCTCGTGTTCCAGGAGGTCGAGGAGATCGGGATCGGATCCGGGCTGAGCACGGCCGAGTTGGGAGCGCGGCTGCGCTACGAATTCAAACGAGAGTTTGCGCCTTACGTCGGAGTTTCCTGGGTGCGCGCGGCCGGAGCAACCGCCGACTTCGTGCGGCGCGATGGGGGAAGTCCGGGCAGCCTATCGGTCGCGGTGGGCCTGCGGCTCTGGTTCTAACGAAGAAACACATAAGGAAACAAATAAACACAGACATAATGCAACGTGTAAGCCAGGATTTCCATTTTGGCCCTGGCACGGTGAAAGTATACACCCGCGCTGCCCCGAAGACCACGTCTTTCCGCGCTGAACCCTGCACATCACCTCCGGCGGCAGGCCCCAAAGCCCGTCCGTCCGCTCACAGACGTTGATGGAGCGGGCTGAACGGCACACCGGCCGACACTGCTCCCTGCGAAGCCTTTTCGGAGCTAAAAACTGTTGATCCTCGTCCAGGTAACGCTACCCGCTCGGCAGCGGCAGCGCCCAGATCCTGTGCAGCATGTCACCGAACAGCCGCCGGTTCAGATGCCCCTCGGCCAGCAGCAACCAGTAGTAGCGCGCGTGCTTGACCAGCCGGCCGCCGGTCTTCATCAGCCGCTGCTGCAAGCTCGTGAGCGACCAACTCTTGATCCTGTTCGGCAGTCCGAGCCGCCGCCACAAGTTGCCCAGGTTGTAGGCCAGCACGCTGAGTTGCAGTCGCACTTCGTTGGCCCGAAAGCGATGGCACGAAAGCCGCGTCCAGTGCGTGGCCTGTTTGCCTTCTTTAATCCATTGCTCGGCCGTGCCGCGCTTGTTGTAGAAGCGCACCACCGACCGGCTTGGCAAGCTCATGTTGGTCACGATAAATCCGACCCGCGGGAACAGCTCACCGAGATGATGCTCGACCTTGGCCACGATGCGTCGCGGCTTGGACCAACTCTCCGCCTGATAGCGGAAGCTCTTGTAGCGCACCAAGGGCTTGCGACCCGGCCTGCCCGGCGGGCGAAACAAGATGTCTTCGATCGCCAATTCCAAGCTCTTGTTGGCCGGAATGCGAATGGCGTACTGCACTCCGCGTTCCTCCGAAAACTCATAAATCTCCGGCTTGGCAAAGGCCGCATCGCCCCGGAAGGTGACCTGTTTGCCCACAGCCTGTTGGCGCTTGATCTCGGGCAGCAGCAACTCCTTCCAGTCCTCAGCGCTGTGCACGTTGCCTGGACGCAGCTTCGCCGCCAGGCAATCCCCATGCTGGTTGAACAACAACAGCGGGTGGTAGCAGACCGACTCGAAATGGCCGTTGTAGGCGCTGCCCTCTTGCTGGCCGTGGACAGGGCTTTCGGTCGAATCCATGTCGAGCACGACGCGCTCGGAGTCGTCTTGCGTCTCGGCTTGCGCCACCAGCTCGCGGTTCACAGCCATCAGCCCCAGCAAGTTCTCCTCGCTCGCCAGCATCTCCGTCTCGAAGCTCTGCAGTCGCGAGGTCAGTGCCCCGCCGCGATCCCAGTTCCTCTTCGAGCCGATCAAGCGAAACGTCGGGTCAGCCGACACTCGGACGGCGTCATTGAGGTCCTCGTAGCCTGCCAGCCGAGAGTAGACTGACTGCCGCAGCAGATCGGCCAGCGGGAACTTCTTGTTCAAGCCTTGCCGTGGGTCACTGAGGTGTTCGTCGATCAGCTTCCCGAGTCCGAGTCGCTCGTCCAGCTCGCGGACCAGGATCAGCCCGCCGTCGGAAGTGACACGCGATCCTTGGAAATCGACTTTCAATAAGCCGTTGAAGCTTAGCTGGAACGGTTTGTTTTCTTTTTCACCCATTGGGTGTTGATCTCCTCAGCGCCTTGAGTGCTTTCCAACCCGCATAAATAAAGGCGTCCGAGGCCACCCGATGGTTAGCAGAATCGAAACTAAAGTGGGAATCCGGGGTAAGCTTAGGCTAGTAGAGCCTGCGGGGCTGGACCTGGCGCCCGGCCGGTGTGGTTGACCGCATCAAGTGAAAGGCCGGCTAGCCGAATTTCACAACGACCCGGCCCGGCAAACGGCCCGCTTTCATTTCTTCCATCGCTTCCGCGAGATCATCGAGTTCACCCGTCTGCGTCTGTATCGCGGTTTCGCCGCGGCACGCGATGTCCATCACCTCATTCAACTCACTAGGATTGCCGAGGAAACTCCCCGCCACGCGGATTCGGTTGAGTACGGTGTCGACGATCGACAACTCGAACTTCTGATGATCGAGCCCCACGAGCAGGAGTAATCCCCCGCGCCGCAGGCACTGCCTGGCTTGCTCAATCACCCGAGGAAGTCCGACGAAGCAGACCGCGGCATGGACGCCCCCAATACGTTGTAACGCCTCGATCGGGTCCTGCTCCGTCGAGTTCAGAACAATCCGGGCGCCGAGGGACTTGGCGGTATCGAGTTTCTCGTCCGATACATCCACGGCGGCGACGCGCAACTCTTTCAGCCGGGCATACTGGATGGCGAGCTGACCCAGCCCGCCCACGCCAAACACGGCAAGCCAGGATTTCGGCGGCAGCGCCGCCTGCTGGACGGCATGATACGAAGTCCAGCCGGCGCAGCACAGCGGCGCGGCCTGCACCGGAGTGAGCTCGGATGGAATGCGGACCGAGTACTCCGGACGTGCGATGACGTATTCCGCGAACCCTCCGTCAACGTGAAAACCGGTGTACTGCTGGCGTGGACACAGTTCGGCATGTTCGCGGCGGCAGGCCTCGCACCTTCCGCAGGCGCCGTGCAGGGACGTCAGTCCGAGGCGGTCACCCGTAGCAGCGTTTTCGACTCCCTCCCCGAGTCTCTCAACGATGCCGACAGCTTCATGTCCCAGGGTGAGCGGCAGCTTCGGCAGCGACTCGAACGATTGCACAAAAAGGTCGGAATGGCAGAGCCCGCAAGCCTCGGTGCGAAGCAGGACTTCGCCCGGCCCGGGGTCGGGAATCGCGGTTTCCTCTATGATGACGGGCCCACCGGGCCCATGGATGCGCGCAGCCTTCATATCGGTCGACCGTAACAAATCGAACTGAAGATTCTCAAGCACCGTGCTACATTTGTGGAACAAGCAGGGTTTCGGGTCGTAGCCCAAGACCCCTCGGACGTAGGCAAGACGCAGGGGAAGGTGCCGATCGGGTCGTCGAGCGCCGGTATTGGTCCAAGCACGACGAGCAGGTGATTTCCCTAACGATTCCTAGGAGCCGGCGATAACCGGCTCGTGCTTGCCTACGTCCTAAGGATGAGCGTAGTCGCGATTTCGCTCGGAGGAAGAACCTGACATGAAGTCCCGTCACGTTACACAACTTTTGCCGGCCGTCTTGGTCCTCGGCTTGGCGCCCGCTGTTTGGGCTCAATTACCCGGTATTCAGCCCAATCGGCTGGCGCCCTATGTGCCTTCACCGGCCAAAGTGGTCGATCGCATGCTCTCGTTGGCCGCTGTTTCCGACGAGGACACGGTCTATGATCTGGGGTCGGGCGACGGCCGCATCGTCATCATGGCTGCGCGGCAGTTTGGGGCCAAGGCGGTGGGCGTCGAAATCGATGAAGAGCTTGTCACGAAGACGCGTGATCGCATCAAGGAGCTGAATCTGGATGACAGTGTCCGGATCGTTCAGCAAGATCTGATGGAGGTGGACCTTTCACCCGCTTCCGTCGTCACCTTGTACTTGCTTTGGACCTCAAACAAGAAGATCAGGCCCAATCTCGAAAAGGGCCTCAAAGAGGGGACAAGGGTCGTGTCGCACGATTTTCGCATCGAAGGCTGGAAGCCCATTCAAACGGAAAAGCTACGGGGCGACGGCAGGAATCACACGATTTACCTCTACGAAGTCGGCAAACACTAGTCCGCATTTCTCACCACGTGGCGAGGCGAAGTGCGTGAGAGGCCCGTCAGTGCGAGGCGCGCGCAGGTCGGCGCGCGGAGGTGTACTTGAACAGTACGGTGAGTACGGCGAGCAAGCGCAACGAAGCAATGGCGGGCCTATCGCGTGCTTCGACCGTCAAGGTGGTGGGAAGTGCGGGCTAGATCCTTATGGGCTGCCATGACTTCGCGTAGCCGCACAAACGCCCGCATGATGGTGATGTTGACAGTTACCGCTCGCTTACCGCGCAAGACGCTGGACAGCATCGCGACGCCTTGCTCGGTGAACGCATACGGTGGATAGCGGGCGTCACGGTGCTTCTGGGAACCGGTCACAATTTGTGACCGGTTCAATGCCTTCACCTCTTCTCCGTCGAGGCGGAACATGAAGTCTTGCGGGAAGCGATCGAGATTCCGGCGAACCGCTTGGTTCAGCGCCTTGGTGGGCACATCATAGAGATCGGCCAGGTCGGAATCAAGCATGACCTTGCAGCCACGGATGAGACAAATCCGCCGCTCGATCATCTCGACCGGGATCGGGAGGTTTTCGGCGGCTGACCGTTTCACTTTTCGGGGCATGAGGGCTGAGGGCCAAAAATTTATCGGCGGCTGGGATTACAGATTGTGATGCCGACGTCGCTGATGAGGTGAAGTGTACCAGCGATCAAGCGATGCGGGAAGACCCTCGTTGTCCACAAGTCGCTTGGGTGAGTTTCAGACAGCGGTTGAAATGCTCTATGAAGCAGCGGCGACAAAGAGCGCATTACAACGCTTAGAATCGTACCCATGGTGCGTTTCCTCATTGCGGCTCTACTCTTAGCGGCGAGTTTCTCGTGTGCCGGCTCGGGCGGACTCTACCCTGATACCGTCTACCTAAACAACCACCGCCTGAAAGGCGGTGGGTTCATTTACGACTGAAAGTCGGCTTGCGGCTGAAGCCGCCTGAAGAAGCCCCGGCTCAGAGCCGGCTCAAGGCTTGGTGGGCGCTGTGATCTTGAATCCCTCCTCATCCTCGTCCCATTGCTGGCTCTCGATGTACTTCTTGATCGTTTCCTCGTCCACCGCGCCCACCGTCGCGCAGAAATATCCGCGCGCCCACAGGTGTTGCCCCCAGTATCGCTTCCGCAATTCCCCAAACTCATCTTGCAGCCGTCGTGACGACCTGCCTTTTACATACTGCACCAGCTTCGACGGTGCAAGCTGCGGCGGTGCCGATACCAAGACATGCACATGATCCGGCGACACCGCACCCCGAATCACCACGACGTCTCGCGCTTGGCAGCTCTGTCGGATCAGATCCCGTGTCCGCTCCGCCACCCTGCCCCGCAACACCTTGTAGCGATATTTCGTGATCCAGACCAGGTGATATTTGATGTCGTAGACCGCGTGCGCCCCTCGCCGATATTCGCCCATCCTCCTATTGTCATCCAGACCCGCTTGAAGCTGACCGCCTGAAAGGCGGTGGGTTTAGACCTGGTGATGGAACTAAACGGCGACGTCGTAACGCTCGACGCCGTGAACCCCTCGGCGCAGGCAGTCGCCATCCTCGGCGGTACGATCGTCGCCGTAGGCTCAAACGCCGAAGTGGAGCCCCTCGCCGGGCCTGACACCGAAACGATCGACCTGGACGGTAACACTCTGCTGCCCGGTTTCTATGCTCCCCACGATCATTTTCCGGGGGCGGGTACCGTTGCCGTCCATCAGGTCGATCTGAATTCACCGCCGATCGGAACGACGGAGACGATCGATCAAATCGTCGCGGCTCTCGCCGAGAGGGCGGAGAAGACCGCACCGGGAGACTGGGTGGTGGGGCGTGGGTACGACGATACCTTACTCGCCGAGCAGCGCCACCCCACTCGGGACGATCTCGACCGAGCCTCGACGGACCATCCCATCTGGATCGTTCATACCTCCGGACATCTCGGGGTAGCGAATTCAGCGGCCCTGAAGATCGCCGGCACTACACGGAACACTCCCCAGCCTCCCGGCGGCGTCATCCGCAAAGATGCACGCACAGGTGAGCCGGATGGTGTCTTCGAGGAAAGCGGCGGCCTGATCAGTAGCCACATTCCGCCGTTAACGCTCGATCAACGGATGGAATCAGTGAAATGGGCGGTTGAGCACTATCTCAAGCAGGGTGTGACGACGACCGTCATCGCAAGCGGCAGCCGCGACGGACTCCTTGACCTGCAGGAGGCCCGGCGGCGCGGGCTGCTCAAGTTTCGAATCGTCACGATGACATCAAAAAGTGCCGCGGGGAGCCCGTCGGCCTTTGAGGCGGGAGGCGTCGTGAGCGGGTTCGGTGACGACTGGCTCAAGCTCGGCGCGGTGAAGAGCTGGCAGGACGGCTCGAATCAAGGATACACGGGCTACTTTACCCTCCCCTACCACACGCCCTTCAAAGGGGACGCCGAGTATCGCGGGTATCCAAGGCGGTCGCGCGAGGAACTGGTTGCGCTGGTACGCGAGTTGCACGATGCCGGTTACCAGATCGCGGTGCATGGCAACGGAGACGCGGCGATCGACGACATTCTCTACGCCTATGAGCAAGCTCAGAATAGGAATCCGCGTGCGGACGCGCGCCACCGCATCGAGCACTGCCAGACGCCGCGCGAAGACCAGCTCGACAAGATCAAGGAACTCGATGTAACGCCCTCGTTCTACGTGGGACATGTGTACTACTGGGGCGATCGGCACCGTGATATCTTCATGGGCCCTGAACGCGCGGCCCGTATCAGCCCGCTACGTGGGGCGCTCGACCGCGGCATTCGCTTCACCGTCCATGACGACACGCCGGTCACTCCGGTTGATCCGCTGCAACTGGTTTGGGTCAGCGTCAACCGTCTTACTAAGAGCGGAAAGGTACTGGGGCCTGAACAGCGCATCGCCGTCGAAGACGCGCTACGGGCGGTGACGAGCGACGCTGCCTGGCAAAACTTCGAGGAAGCCCGTAAGGGCTCGATCGAGACGGGCAAGCTGGCGGATTTCGTCGTGTTGGCGAAGAACCCGCTCACCGTCGAGCCCGTGGAGATTCGGGATATCGAAATCCTCGAAACCATCGTCGCCGGCCGCTCAGTATGGCGCAAGTAGCGCCGGGCCCGCTCCAACCACGCCGTACCACCGCCCCCGGGGAGTCACACGAATGGCAACCGTGGAAACCGTCCGATCCCCGTCAACGCCATACGCTCAACCACCTCGCTTGCGCTCGGGGCTCGGTGGGCGCCGCCTTGCAGGCACGATAGCCTTCCGTGGTTCCCGGCATTTGCCGGCGAACCGCGGAAACGATGAACCCGGCTATTCCACCTTCACCACAACGATCGTCATATCGTCGGTCTGGGGCGCGTCGCCCGCATGCTTCTGGGCGGCATCAAAGGCTTTGTCGATCAGGTCCTCCGGCGATAGCTCGCGGTGGGCCTTCACCACTTCCAGGAGCCGGTCTTCGCCGAATTCCTCAAAACGCCGGTTCATCGCCTCCGAGAAACCATCCGAGTAGATCACCAGAACGTCCCCGGAGTGCAAATCGAGTTGCGCTTCCTCGTAGGCGCTCGTTGGCAGGATGCTGAGGACGGGGCCGCCGACGTCGAGTGGCTTCGCCTCCGTGTCGGACAGCAGAATCGGCGGATTGTGCCCAGCGTTCGAGTAGTAAAGACGGCGCTGCGCCGGGTCGAGGAGCGCGAAGAACAATGTGACGAACTTATCGGACTCCGTGATTTCGTGAAGCAGCCGGTTCGAACGATCGAGACAGGGTCCGACCGAGGATTCGACCAAAGTCTGTCCGCGCACTGTGGCCTGGGTGGAGGCCATCAGCAAGGCCGCCGGCATACCCTTGCCGGACACGTCGCCGAGGCAGATTGCGTGGCGGTCACCGCACGCGTAAAAGTCGTAATAGTCGCCTCCCACGTTGTTCGCCGGCAGCGATTTACCCGCGATCTGAAAACCGGGGATCGAGGGCGCCTCCCTCGGCAGCAGCTTGAGCTGGATGTCGTGGGCCATTCTCAACTCTTGCTGCATGAGTTGGAGCGACTTTTCTTCTTCGTAGAGGCGGGCGTTCTCGATGACTTGGGCTGACTGCGCGGCGATGATCGTGAGCAGACGCTGGTTGCCTTCCGTAAAACCTTCCGAACCTCGCTTGTTAAAGGCGCTCAAAACGCCGATCAAGCGCCCCTTCTGACGCAGTGGGACGCACATCAGCGAATGCACGACTCCATCCGGCTGCAAGGTCGCGGACTGAAATCGCTCGTCGTTCGTGATGTCGTTGATCACGAGCGGCGCCTGGTTCTTGATCATCCAGCCGATCACTTGGTCGCTGAGGCGGTGCGGGTTCGACTTGATGTCGGTCTGAACCTTGCGCACCATCGTATGCAGGGCCGCCGCTTCATCTTTGTCGCCCAGCATGAGGACAGCCGCCTGATCGACTCCGAGGTGCTTGACGCATTTCTGCACGACCAAGTCGACGATGCTGGCGAGCGACCCCGCGGACGACACGGTTGTCGCGACTTCATTGAGGATCGAAAGTTCTTCGACTGCTCGTCTCAAGCGAATGGTTTCAGCTTCGAGGCGCTTGAATTTTACTTGTTCGGCTTCGGTCATTGTTTGGAAGGCTGCGTCGGCGGGTGAATAACTCTTCGGACTTACCGCTAACGGCGGCGTTGAGTCCGTATGACACAGGCGCGCACCCGGCGGACACGGAACGATTACCTATCGTACGCCTCTAACTCGCTGTTTTTCAACGCCTTTCTGGAGATTTTCGGTTCGGCCCTCCATTTGCCTCAGGGAACGTGATACTCGTGATTGACACACCTCTTTGGAATACCCTCTGCCGGGCGACGAAGGCCACAGGGCCGGAAGCTTCGGCAGAGGGATCTTTTCAAGGGGTTACAGTCCTTCGGGCTTTAGGCCTTCCTGGGTCGCTGTGTGGCTTCTTCGGCCGGAAACATTCAGACGCGGACGCGGTCGAAGAGAATGTGCGGGCATTTTCGCGACGCGGTCTCTCAGGGCGGTCGGTTCGAGAGCCGTTCTATTTCAGGCTCAAGCTAGTCTGATACACGGTCACGACCTTCGGGTCCCTCCCTCGACCGTGTGTCAGGCTGGTATTTCAGAAAGCCAGCGTTCCCGTCCGGGGCGCCTCTTCCTCATTCGGCAGGTACAGAGTCTGGCACCGCTCGCAGCGGTAGACCTCACCGCCGGGGCCGAGGTGGGTTTTGACCTCGTCGCCGAACTCGTACCAACGCTTAAGGTGGCCGGCGCAGATCTTCTTCTTGAGCGGCTCATTGCAGGCGCGCTGCCGCGGCACACGCCGCTTGACTTTCGTCCCGTCCGCAAGAGTGTCGAGGAGATTGGGGTCGGGAGGTGCTTCGACCTCGGTGGTGGTTTCCGCTTCAGCCATAGGGGTTCGCGAGTCGTGAGAAACCGAGTATATCAAACAGGCCCCAATGCAAACGCTTGCGCATGGCCCCAAATCCATCCGTAAGGGGGTGTGAAAAAATGGGGACTGTACCAAGCGCCGCCCGCGTAACTGCTTTGTTCGCAGCGCTCACAAGCGGCGCGCCGTGGACTGTCCCCAGTTTTCCACAGCCCCCTAAGCGGCCGGTCCACCAACCCAATCGAGGCGCCGCCCCCTCAACCGCAAGGCAAGCGTGCGGTGATACCATGCGACCGTGTCCCGCCGGCCTCCAGCAAGCCTCACCTTGTTGCTCATTACCTCCTTCCTCGCGAGCCTGTCGTGCGGTGACGCCCTCTCACAGGCCGTGCCCCGTTCCATCGTGACGCAACTGCCCGGCGCCGAGCCCTTCGCCGAGGCGCTCGCCTCACAACTCAATCAAGCCTGGACCCGCCGCGACCTCGCCTACAAGCCTCGCACGCGTCACCTCAACGAAGACGGCATACCGAAATTCACCAACCGCCTGTTTCTGGAGGGCAGCCCCTACCTGCTCCAGCACGCCCACAACCCCATGAACTGGCGTCCGTGGGGCGACGAAGCTTTCGAAACCGCCCGCCGCCTCGGCCGCCCCGTCCTGCTAAGCATCGGCTACTCCACCTGCCACTGGTGCCACGTCATGGAAGAGGAGTCATTCGACGACGTTGAGATCGCCAAATTCATCAACGAAAACTACATCGCCATCAAAGTCGACCGCGAAGAGCGTCCCGACGTCGACTCCATCTACATGAGCGCCGTGCAGGCGATGAGCGGGCATGGCGGCTGGCCCATGACCAGTTGGCTCACGCCCGACCGCAAACCGTTTTACGCCGGAACCTACTTCCCTGCCCGCGATGGCGACCGCGGAGTAACGAAAGGCTTCCTCACGATCCTTCGAGATCTCAAGACAGTCTACGACGAGCAACCGGAGAACGTCGCAGCCCGTGCTGACCAAATCGCCGCTCGCGTCGCAGCCATGCTCGAACCCGAGACCGGCGCGGGCCTCCCCGACGCCCAGGTCCTCCACACCGCCGCCCGTTACTACAGCCAACGATTCGACGAGGCCAATGGCGGAACCAAGGGCGCGCCCAAATTCCCCAGCAACCTTTCGATCCGCTTCCTGCTTCGATACCATCGCCGCACCGGGGACGCCCGCTCCCTCCAGATCGTCGAAACAACCCTCGAACACATGGCCGCGGGAGGCATCTACGACCATGTCGGCGGAGGTTTCCACCGCTACGCCACCGACGCCCAGTGGCAGGTTCCGCACTTCGAGAAGATGCTCTACGACAACGCCCTGCTCGCCGTCGTCTTTCTCGAGGCCTATCAAGCCACGGGCCGCCAAGACTTCGCCCGCGTCGCCCGCGAGATCCTCCGCTACGTCGAGCGCGACATGACGTCTCCCGACGGCGCGTTCTACTCCGCCACCGACGCCGACAGCCCCAATCCCGAAGGCGAACGCGAGGAGGGTTGGTTCTTCACTTGGACGCACGCCGAAATTGACGAAGTCCTCGACGAAGAACAAGCCCACCTCGTCAAGCGGCATTACAACGTCACCGCCAAAGGCAACTTCGAGGGCCGCAACATCCTGCATACAGCGCCGGGCCCATCGACGATCTCCAAGCAACTTCAGGTCGCCCGCGACAAACTCTATACCGCGCGTCTCAAACGGCCTCCGCCTCTCCGGGACGAGAAGATCCTCACCGCCTGGAACGGCCTGATGATCTCCGCGCACGCCTTCGCGGCTCTCGTTCTCCGCGAGGACGACTACGCCCGGCGAGCTGAACGGGCGGCCGACTTCCTGCTCACAAACCTCCGCCAAGACGGACGCCTACTCCGCCGCTACATGAGCGGTGAGGCCCGCCACGACGGCTACCTCGACGACTACGCTTTCCTCATCGCCGGCCTCCTCGACCTCTACGAAGCGACCGCCAACCTGCGATGGCTTCGGGAAGCCGTCGCGCTCGACCGCGTCCTCGAAGAAAACTACGAGGACAGCGAAAACGGCGGCTTCTTCATGACGAGCGACGACCACGAAGAGCTGCTGGCCCGCGAGAAACCCAACTCCGACGGCGCGGAGCCCTCCGGCAATTCCGTCGCCTTACTGAACCTCGTCCGGCTGCACGAGTTCACAACCAACGACGCCTACCGCCAACGAGCCGAGAAGGCACTCCGTGCCTTTCAGCCCATCCTCGCGGCTCGCCCCGCGGCGCTATCGGAAATGCTGCTCGCACTCGACTTCCACCTCGACATCCCCAAGCAGATCATCATCGTCACGCCCAACACGCGCGCCGAAGCAGACCCTCTCCTCAACGAGTTCCGCAACACCCTGCTCCCGAACCGAATCCTATCCGCCGTTACCCAAGGGGACCAACTAGCACAACACGCCGAACTCATCGGCTTACTCGATCAAAAACGAGCCATCAAAGGCCAACCCACCGCCTACGTCTGTGAAAACCGAGTCTGCGAACTACCCACCAGCGACCCGGCCAAATTCGCCGAACAGCTCCGCAAGGTCCAGCCCATCGAAACAGACCCAACCCCGTAGCCTTTCCGTCGGCTCAACCAAGCAACAGAGCGGCGGGTGTAAACCCGGCGGCCCGCGCCGAAAGGCGCGGAAGTCTCCGCCCAGCAATACCCGTCCAACAACTTCGGTCCCAGCTACGACCGGCTCGCAAGCCGGTCCAAAGGAGCACAAAACGTCACTCGGTGACTGCCACCTTTTTCGCCCGCAACGCAGTTTGCATCAACGATCAACTCACCGGCGAAAAACCGGCTGACTGTCACCGATCCACAAACCGTCCCGCCAAGCAACAGAGCGCCCGATGTAAATCGGGCGACCCGCGCCGCCAGGCGCGGAAACCCCACAGACCCCCCAACTCCGCCACCCGCCGGCCATGCCGGCAGAAAGCCCCACCAACCAAACTCAAAGCCATCGGCGGCAGCCCACGTTGACCAATCTCAAGCCAAGCCCCTCCGAAAAAAAAGAGGCGAGGACCCTCGCCTGGAATCTGAGCCTGCAAACCCGCTGATAAGGCCCAACAACCTCGTGACAAGACACTGAGAATCCCTTTTCCCACCAACAACCAACCATCGCCCGACACGCCGGCCAGCAGCCCAGCCGGACGCAAACCAGGCCTGCTCAAGCACCTGGAGACGAAAAAATGTCATAGTTCATGACATCGGTTGTTCGCAACACCTAAGTTTTCGCGCTAGAATCGGCGTGACGTGATCGGTCAAACCATCAGCCACTACAAGATCACCGAGAAGCTCGGTGAAGGCGGGATGGGTGTCGTCTACAAGGCTGAGGACACCAAACTCGAACGCACCGTCGCGCTGAAGTTCCTCGCGGCGCACCTGCTCAACGACGAAGAGGCCAAGGCGCGGTTCCAGCGCGAGGCCAGGGCAGCAGCGGGTTTGCATCATCCCAACATCTGCCCGGTCTATGAGATCGATGAGGCCGAGGGGAAGACATTCCTCTCGATGGCCTTCATCGAAGGGGAGTCACTCGAAGCCCGCATCGAACAAGGGCCACTTCCCCTCAAGGATGCCCTGGAGATCGGTCGACAAGTCGCCGAAGGCTTGGAAGCAGCGCATGAGAAGGGCGTCGTGCATCGCGACGTCAAGCCGGCGCACGTGATGGTAGACGCCAAGGGCCGGGCCACGATCATGGACTTCGGCCTGGCACACCTAACGGAAGCCTCCCGGCTCACAAAGACCGATCAGACGATGGGCACGGTTGCTTACATGTCGCCGGAACAGGCGCAAGGCATGGAGGTGGACAATCGGTCGGATATCTGGGCCCTGGGCGTCGTGCTCTACGAGATGGTGCGAGGGCAGCGGCCGTTTCAAGGTGAGTACGATCAAGCGCTGCTTTTCGAGATCGTTCACCAGGAACCGGAGCCGCTGACGGGCGTGCGTGCCGGCGTACCGATGGAATTGGAGTTCGCTGTAGCCAAGTGCCTGGCAAAGGACGCACAAGATCGCTATGGTCATGCTGACGAGATCGCGAAGGACTTGCGCACTCTGGGGGAGAAACTGAAATCCGGCCGATCGACGATACTCCATACGGGGATCGTAGCCGGGCCTCCCGCCGGTTCAACGCCGCTCTCAGGCCAAGTCGGGAGCGCCTCGCCACCGCATCCGCTGGTCAAGTATCGCGTCATCGAAGACGCGCAGGAGAGCGGTGACGCCGTCCGCTACGTTGCCGAGGACACGGAGCTGCGCCGGTCGGTCGCCATCCGGGTATTGCCGCAGTCATCCGAGCAGCAGATCGAGCGCCAGCAGCGGCGGAAGCAGACTATCGCCTTTGGCGTGGGGGCGCTGGGCCTGCTTCTCGGTGTGGTCATCGCCCTGTTCGCGTGGCTCGCGCCGGTGCCTGAGACCGACGCTCCCCTTCGCCGCTTCACGATTACGCCTCCCGTACCTCTCTTGACCTTCAGGCCAGGATCGGGACTCAACAGTGAAAACTTCGTCGCCATCTCACCGAACGCGAAGCATATCGCGTTTATCGAGGACGGTGACGAACGAAGGCTGTGGATCCAGGACCTGGACCAAGTGGAGCCTCGCGTGATCGAGAGCACGGCGGGCGCGATCAATCCGTTCTGGTCGCCGGACAGCGCCTATGTAGGCTTTGCCGCGGGCGGAGACGTCAAGAAGGTCTCGGTGCGAGGTGGCCTGGCGAGCCGCGTTTGTGAGCTGCCAGGCAGCCATTTTCACGGTGGGGCCTGGAGTCCTGATGGCGAGGTGATTGTCTTCAGTTCTGGAGATCTGTTGCAGTCCCATAACCTCTATCAGGTTCCCGCTCGCGGAGGCACGGCTACCGTTCTGCTTTCGCCGGATGAGCTGGCAGACCTTTCAACCGGGCCGAACCAGTTTCCGGCCTGGGCGCATTTCCTGCCCGCGGAGGCGGGGCCGCGTGTGCTCCTGCTTAGTTTCGGTCTCCTCGACGAGGTGACCATTTTGGTGCAGGACCTAACGAACGGCAATAGAAAGCTCCTGGGGCCCGGTTGTTTTCCGATCACTACTGTCCGGTTAGAAGTCGAATAGAATCAGCTGGTTGGGGTGATCGAGTAAGTTTTCATGGGAGTCTGATGGCTGCAAGGCCTGTAAAATGGGCGTTTTCTCAAATAGGGTAACGCTGAGAATCTGTAGGATTTGGTAGAGACTCGCCTCCAGGCCCAACCTCTTCCGCACGATCGCCACCAGCACGTACACCGAGACGGCGATCCAAATCTGGGTCTTCACGGCGTTCTCGCTGGCGCCGTAGAACTTCTTGATCCGCAAGTGCTGCTTGACCCACTTGAAGAACAGCTCCACCTGCCAGCGCGAACGGTAGATCTCGGCGATGGTCAGTGCCGGGAGCGCGAAGTTGTTGGTCAGGAACTTCAGCCGCTTGTTCGTCGCGGCGTCGACGTAGCTGACGCGCCTCAACGGGTCCGGATAGACTTTGGCCGATTCGATGGCAGTCAGTATGACGGTCTGATCCGAGCGCACGCCCGTAGATTTGTCGACGGGATGCGAGTAGCGCCGTTGGAGCAAGATGTTCTTCTTGGTTCGCACGACGAAGAACGACGAGCAGAGGGTGAACACGAAGAGGCGTTCGAAATCCACGTAGGCCCGATCCATAACGTAGAAGGCGCCGGGCTCGGGTAGGAACTCGTCGAGGATGTTGACGTCGTGCGTTTTGCCGTCGGTAATGCGGATAAACGTGGGGATGTTACCGTGCAGGTCCAACAGCGTGTGCATCTTCACGGCGGCCTTGCGCCGGCGGAACTTGGCCCACGGGAACAGCGAGAGGCACAGGTCGATGGTGGTCGAGTCCAGAGCGTAGAGACTTTGATTGAGATCCACGCCGATCGGATCGCGGGCATACAAGGGCCGCGCGATGCGAATCAAGGCCTGAGCGAAATCGGCATAGATCCGCCAGTCGCGCGACTCGTTAGCGTCGGCCAGTGTCGAGCGCGCGACGTTGCCGCGGAATCCCATGTGGTAGAGCTTGCCGCCAAGCGAACGCAGGCACGCTTCGATATCGCGGAGGCTTTCGCGGTAGGTCAACTGGGCGAAGGACATCGAGAGGAACTGATCCCAGCAGGAGAAGCTGCGCGAGCTCCGGTCGCCATCGTAGCGGGCCACACAGCGCCGGAACTCGCGATCCGGAAGAAAGCTGATCAACTGCGCGAATACGGTGCGGCCCAGATTCATGAGCCATTGTCGGCTCAGGACGGATGACGCTCAAACGGCGCACCGCCGCTCAAATCGCGGCAAGAAAAAACAACACCTAACCCACTTTTCTACAACCAGTTGCAGGCCGCCCACCGCTTATCAGCCGGACAGTAGTGTTTTCCGATCTACTCCCGCAGTGGTCATCTCTTGTACCAAACAACTACACGGAGCAACGACCTTTGGGCGCTACCCTTCTCTCTTGAGACGTTGCGAGCCACAGCAGAGGCGTTTCCTGTTTCGGTGAACAGCCGAGACGCCAGTGTGGCGCAGGATGGCACGCTGGTCTACGTCGAGGTCTCCGAATCCTCGAGCATAAGGCAACTAGCGTGGTTCGATCGAGAGGGTAATAAAGTTGAGGAGATCGGTCAACCGCGGGAGGGCATTCGGTTTCCGGCACTCTCCCCCGATGGCGGGAGGGTCGCGGTTACGGAAGCCTCGGTAGGTGACGTGTGGGTCGAGGATCTCGTCCGAGGCACAAGAACACGCGTTACCAACTCCTCGGGATCGGACTTTCGCCCCGTGTGGTCGCCAGAAGGTGACCAAGTGGCCTACACGTCTCTACGGTCGGGTAACTTTGACACCTATCTCCGGCAAGCGGATGGCGGCGGACAGGAGGAAGAGATAGCGGTCAACCCCCATAACGAGTGGCTCTCAGACTGGTCACGGGATGGGAAGTATCTTTTGGGCTCTCACTCGCCCGAAGCAGAGACAGGACGTGATCTGTGGTACTTCGAACGGACCGAGGGCAACGACAGTTCGAAGCCCCGTCCGTTCTTGCAGGAGCCCGCCACACAGAGTTCGCCGATACTGTCGCCAAACGGCCGTTATGTGGCCTACCTTTCGAACGAATCCGGTCAGAGGGAGGTCTATGTATTGCCGTTTCCTGAGGGTGGCCGTAAGGTGACGGTATCCACCAACGGTGGGACACAGATACGCTGGAGGAGGGACGGACAAGAGCTCTTCTACGTCCAAGACGGCACGCTGATGGCGGTTTCGTTGTCAACCGAAGGGGAGTTCTCGGCCGGCTCTCCCGAACCCCTTTTCGCGCATTCCCGACTGAAATCACAGGCGCGTACTCCGCAGTATGATGTCTCGCTCGATGGTCAAAGATTCATTCTGCCGGGGACGGTCGGTGGAGACCCTGGGGAAGCGGCCGGGCCCAGGATCCGTGTCGTCGAGAACTGGTACGAAGAGTTCCGCGACCGCGAGAACTAAGGCTCTAACTTATAGACAGCGAACGACATAGTGCCCCTTTTGCGCATTACTGTCGCGAAATCAGAGTGTTGTACCGCTGGCGCCGGAAGCAGAGACGCCCGACCCCACGCTGAAGTAAGCGCTTGCGGTACAACGATTTGAAGGAAGTGACCCCGATTTGGCAGGGCAATTGCTCTATGGGGTTTGTATCAGACTTGTGTTGCCCAATGGGGTATTGGTGCTGCGCGGAAGCAGATCGGTGACGTCGTCGCTACCCCTAGGTTGATCGAGTGGCATCGCAGTTGCCTTGCCAAATCCTACCACGCGAAGCGTCTGTCGCAAAGCGACTTCGTTCAAATCCGGATCGCACTCGGAATCAGCCAAGTGAGCCTGCTCTGAACGCCCGTGGTGTGCGCCAAAACCGCCTACCTCAGGAAAACTTGCACCCCAAGCTATCCTAAGAACAGACGAGCAGACCAGCGGGGACTACCCGCCGCACCAAGGACCCAAGGTCCCAGCGGCAGGAGTCCCCGTTTTTGCGTTTTGAGCACCCGTACTTTCCGTCTGCTCAACCAAGCAACAGAGCGGCGGGTGTAAAACCCGGCGGCCCGCGCCGAAAGGCGCGGAAATCTCCGCCCAGCAATAGCCGTCCGACAACTTCGGTCCCAGCAACGACCGGCTCGCAAGCCCGTCCAAAGGAGCACAAAACGTCACTCGGTGACTGCCACCGATGCACAAACCGTCCGGCCAAGCAACAGAGCGCCCGATGTAAATCGGGCGACCCGCGCCGTAAGGCGCGGAACTCAATCACAAACCGTCCGACAACCTCGGACCACTAGTGACCGGCACTCATGCCGGTCTGAAAAGAATTCCCAGTCATGACACAACGAAACATTTCCCCAGAAAAAATCCACTCGCCAACCGAACCCCGAACGCAAGTGAGGGGCTCTGAACCCGACCTGGACCCTCCGAACCGCTGACCAAAAGAAACAACCAAGGCATCCCGCCCCCGAAAGGAGACACCGAGAACAAAAAATACGAAACAAACCCCACCAACCCGCCAAACACCGCGCACCCCACCCGCGCTCAATCGAAACCGAGAAACCGGGACAGCCTCAATCGCCGAGCAGACGGAGGGGGCGATCTGCTCAAGGGGTTGAAGATACGGTCCTTACGTGATTACACCCGCTCGGGTGGCGATGGGCCGATCAGCGGTCGTTTCGGTGTAAGTCATTGCAAACATCAAGTTGTGATGACTGCCAGCTCGTTCTCAAGACTGTAATTGAGGCTGTCCCGGTTTTTTGTGCATCAAGGCCCGACAACGCTTGGTGGTTGAACGTCGTCGATCGAGAAAATCGGGCGTGATCGGTCGGACTAGTCCTCTATACAAAGACACCTGCCATCTGGCGGGAATGATGCCGGGAATGGCGATGTAAAGTTATCGGCATTGCCAAAGCGACCGTCGTCCGTGCAGTCACCGTGCAACTCGATGTGTTTTACGACGCTTTGGCCGTTATTCGATACGACGATAAGCTGACCAACGTCGCCGTTGCCGAAGTGGCAAATCTCAACGGCGTCTTTGTCCGCGTGCGCGCTCGGAGTGAAGCCGACGATCGCGATCGCTAGGACGAGCAAGAATGTCAGAACAAAATACCTTTTCATGTTTCCTCCAGTACGCTGGTGTGGCCCGACAAGTAGGAGTATTCGGCAACCGACTCCTGTCAGAGTAAGGCTGTCTTTTCGAAAGCTGCATAAGCATGGTGTAAGATCTGCTGTTTGTCAACGGACTTTGGTACTGGTAGTTCTATGGTTTCGACGCAAGATAACGAGTGTGTTGTGGCTAGATCATGGGGGGATGCACAAGAAGCCGCACAGACCGCCCTCGATCTTCGTTCGAAGACGCCTGGCGTTACTTGCGGAGCCGGCTTAGCTGGGTGATTGCTCAACGCAGGCTGACGCCCGCGGCTCGGAACGCAGGCTGACGTCGCGGCTCGGAGTGTAGGTGGCGGCTTTGCCGGCTTTGGGGGAGGCTCCGTGGCTAAGTGGGAGCTAGCACCGCTTCCTTTGGGCGCGGCTCGGCTTGGGGATTCGTGCTGCGTCGGGGGGTGTGCATCTGATGGGGGTCTGAGGCGGCTGGCTATAATCATCCTCAACGGCTGCTTGCCTAGCCTGGGTTCTTCGGGCGGAGTGGATTCTATGAAATTGGGAATGAGCGGGTGGTTGGCTCTCGGTGTGTGCGTCGCCATCTTGGTGGGTATTGGCTGCTCGTTTTTGGGTGGACCGGCGGAAGCGTTCAGCACGGAGGAACGGATTCTGTGGACGACGTCGAAGATTCATGGGACGCCGGAACCGCCGAGTCCTTACCGGCCGGAAGTGGCTTTCCCAAACGTACAGTTCTATGAGCCGATCACGATCGCGAATGTTCCCGGGGAGAACAAGCTGATCGTGGGCGAGCGGTTCGGAAAGGTGTATTCGTTCACGCCGCAACGTGATGCGGATGACAAGGAGTTGATGATTGATCTGAAGCGCGTGTTGTATGGGATCGCGCTGCATCCGCGGTTTGAAGAGAATGGCTACGTCTATATGGTGACGGTGCCCGAGATGGGGACCGATCTGCCGAAGGGGAGTAAGTTGCTGCGCTTTAAAGCGGAGACCGAGGCGCCGTATCGCGTTGATGCGAAGTCAGAGAAGGTTTTGTTGGAGTGGCGCTCGGGCGGGCACAACGGGGGCTGTTTGCGGTTCGGTCCGGATGGGTATCTCTATGTCGTGACGGGCGATGCCAGCGGCATTGCGGATGAGTGGATCACAGGGCAGGATATTAGTGACCTGCCGGCGTCGCTGTTACGGATCGATGTTGACAAGAGTTCCGGGGGCAAGGGGTATTCGGTCCCCGCGGATAACCCGTTTGTTGGCAGGCGCAATGTGCGGCCGGAAATCTGGGCCTACGGGCTGCGGCAGCTTTGGAAGTTCAGCTTCGACCGCGAATCGGGGCGGATGTGGGGCGGTGAGATCGGCCAGGATTTGTGGGAGTCGGTGTACATCATCGAGAAGGGCGGTAATTACGGCTGGAGCGTCCGTGAGGGGCGGCATCCGTTTCGTCCGGAGCGTCCGAAGGGGCCGACGGATTTCGTCGACCCGGTTGTGGACCACAGCCATACGGACTTTCGTTCGGTCACGGGCGGGTATGTCTACTACGGTGATGCGCTGCCGGAGTTGAAGGGCGCGTACATCTATGGCGATTACGATACGGGGCGGCTGTGGATGCTGCGTTATGACGGCGAGAAGGTGACGGAGCAGAAAGAGTTGATGGACACGCAGTTCCGGATCATTGAGTTTGCGCAAACGGATGACGGTGAGGTGTTCTTCGCGGATTTTGTGAGCGGGAATATCTATCGGCCCGTCCCGGCGCCTCCGCCGGATAGCGATGCGCCTGCGTTTCCGCGGCGGCTGAGTGAAACGGGGCTTTTTACGTCCACGGCGGATATGACAACGGCGCCGGGATTGATTCCATACACGGTGAATTCCCCGTTGTGGTCGGATGGCGCGTTGAAGGAGCGCTATCTGGCGTTGCCGGGAGATTCGAAGATCAAGTACAACACGCTGACGTATCCTCAGCCCGCGCCGGGCGCACCCGCGGGGTGGCAGTTTCCCGACGGAGCGGTGGCGGTGAAGACGTTCTCGATAGAGATGGAGGTCGGGAATCCTGAGAGCGTGCGGCGACTCGAGACGCGCTTGCTGGTTCACGAAAAGATTCCGGGGACGGATGAGTACGGCGAAGAGTTGTGGCACGGGTGTACGTACATTTGGAATGACGAGCAGAGGGATGCGGTGCTGGCGGAGGCGAAGGGGCTCGACCGCGAGTTGACAATCAAGGACGCGTCAGCGCCGGGCGGTGAGCGAAAGCAGATGTGGCGGTTCCCGAGCCGGGCCGAGTGTACGTTGTGCCATACGATGCCGGCGAAGTATCTTTTGGGAATCAATACGCGGCAACTGAATCGCGATTACCAGTATGGGGAGGTGACAGTGAACCAGCTTGCCGTTTTCCAGAAACTTGGATTGTTTGTGAAGCCGCTGCCTGACGAACCCGAAAACCTGCCGCGCGTTCACGATCCCTCCGATACGAGCGCGCCGCTGGATCTAAGAGCGCGTGCGTACCTGGACGCGAACTGTGCGCACTGCCATCGCAAGTGGGGGGGCGGGAACGCGGAGTTTCAGTTCGTTACGGATCTGCCCGTGGATGAGTTAGGGATCGTGAACGCGGCGCTACAACATGGGGAGTTTGAGCTGGACGATCCGCATGTGCTAACACCGGGTGCGCCTGAGCGGTCGATGATGTTGCACCGGATGCGGATACTGGGGCTGGGACGGATGCCGCATATTGCTTCCGGCGTCGTAGACGAACAGGGAGTCCGGCTGATTGAGGAGTGGATCGCGCAGTTGCCCGCGAATTAGTTTGGCTTGTCCGCTCCGGCGCTAGGGGTTCTCAGTCGGCGCTTCTTCGGCGGGCGGCTCTTCAGGCGCCAGCTCGGGCAAATCGCATCCCTCGACCAAACGGTTGACCGCCTCTTCGACCCCTCGCAAATCGAACGCTGTGACGATCTCGTCGGAACCCCGAGGCGTATAGCCGAACAGCATTCGCTCGTGCCCGAGCATCTCTTTGAGTGTTGATGCGGGCTTATCAAGGAACAATGCGTCTTCACTACTGTCCGGTTAGAAGTCGAATAGAATCAGCTGGTTGGGGTGATCGAGTAAGTTTTCATGGGAGTCTGATGGCTGCAAGGCCTGTAAAATGGGCGTTTTCTCAAATAGGGTAACGCTGAGAATCTGTAGGATTTGGTAGAGACTCGCCTCCAGGCCCAACCTCTTCCGCACGATCGCCACCAGCACGTACACCGAGACGGCGATCCAAATCTGGGTCTTCACGGCGTTCTCGCTGGCGCCGTAGAACTTCTTGATCCGCAAGTGCTGCTTGACCCACTTGAAGAACAGCTCCACCTGCCAGCGCGAACGGTAGATCTCGGCGATGGTCAGTGCCGGGAGCGCGAAGTTGTTGGTCAGGAACTTCAGCCGCTTGTTCGTCGCGGCGTCGACGTAGCTGACGCGCCTCAACGGGTCCGGATAGACTTTGGCCGATTCGATGGCAGTCAGTATGACGGTCTGATCCGAGCGCACGCCCGTAGATTTGTCGACGGGATGCGAGTAGCGCCGTTGGAGCAAGATGTTCTTCTTGGTTCGCACGACGAAGAACGACGAGCAGAGGGTGAACACGAAGAGGCGTTCGAAATCCACGTAGGCCCGATCCATAACGTAGAAGGCGCCGGGCTCGGGTAGGAACTCGTCGAGGATGTTGACGTCGTGCGTTTTGCCGTCGGTAATGCGGATAAACGTGGGGATGTTACCGTGCAGGTCCAACAGCGTGTGCATCTTCACGGCGGCCTTGCGCCGGCGGAACTTGGCCCACGGGAACAGCGAGAGGCACAGGTCGATGGTGGTCGAGTCCAGAGCGTAGAGACTTTGATTGAGATCCACGCCGATCGGATCGCGGGCATACAAGGGCCGCGCGATGCGAATCAAGGCCTGAGCGAAATCGGCATAGATCCGCCAGTCGCGCGACTCGTTAGCGTCGGCCAGTGTCGAGCGCGCGACGTTGCCGCGGAATCCCATGTGGTAGAGCTTGCCGCCAAGCGAACGCAGGCACGCTTCGATATCGCGGAGGCTTTCGCGGTAGGTCAACTGGGCGAAGGACATCGAGAGGAACTGATCCCAGCAGGAGAAGCTGCGCGAGCCCCGGTCGCCATCGTAGCGGGCCACACAGCGCCGGAACTCGCGATCCGGAAGAAAGCTGATCAACTGCGCGAATACGGTGCGGCCCAGATTCATGAGCCATTGTCGGCTCAGGACGGATGACGCTCAAACGGCGCACCGCCGCTCAAATCGCGGCAAGAAAAAACAACACCTAACCCACTTTTCTACAACCAGTTGCAGGCCGCCCACCGCTTATCAGCCGGACAGTAGTGATGCGTCTTCTTTGAGTGACTTTTCCAGACGGAGCGTTTGGGGCTCGAGTGTATCGAACCGAATCCGTACGGTAGCCAACCCCGATCGATCGACCTCCGGCCGCGACCGGATGAAGACGTACCCTTCGATTTTGCTCCCCGTACACGTGAGACCCATCTGGGGCGCGTATGCCGATGTGCCCCTCAGCTCGGGAGAGTCGGCGGCCTTCAAATTAAGATAAACGGTCTTGATGTCGTCGAGCGGAGAAAGCTCCGTGCGGACACTCCAGTCGCCCATTGAAGAGGGGTCTAGCTTGCCGGCCCGCGGTCTGGTGGGCGCTCTGGGCACAGGGGGTCGGTAGGGTGGGGCTCTCGCGGCCTTCGGTTCGGGATCCACCGCCGCCACTTCCGCGGGCTGGATTTGGGGAGCCGCCGGCTCCCCGGAGGGCCACAGCGCCGAGACGAGTGCGCCCAGCACGGTTAACGCTACCAAGCCCAGCGCGGCCTTTTTCCACCAGTCGGGAAGCGCGTCAAAGGTCAGCGGCGGCGCCGGCACCTCGAAGCCGCATTTCGCACAGAAACTCGCCTGGTCTCCGAGCGGAGCGCCGCACTTGTCGCAAACCCGTCCCGCGGCGGCATCGGGGGATTCCAAAGGCTCGTTGCTTCCGCCTTGTTCCCTATCCATTACAGACTCCGAACACATCCGGCCGAGGCGCCCATCGGCGAGAGGATACCGGAATGACTACGAACAGTATGTCACTATGAAAGGCGCTCTCTGGTACAGAAATCGCCTTAGGTATCGAGCGTCGATTTGGTGTTAGCTGCAATCCTTACCGCACCCAACGCCTAGTATATGTGACTTCGGTACGCGGTCCGAGCTCCGAAAGTACCCGATGCGCCTCCTTTTCGTGCGGGAACAGTTGACTCGATGAAGCAGACAGTGAAGACCTCGCGCCTGTGGGCTGACGAACTGAACGCCACCCGCGACCGCACTTCGCTGCGGCCGGCCGTCGTGCTGGGGGCATCCTACGGAGGGTTGGCCCTCCTGCGGAGTGTAGGACGCCAGGGGATTCCTACATGGGTGCTGGACTCGCATACGTGGGACGTGGGGATGCACTCGCGGTATGCCCACCCGGTCGCGCTTCCCAGCCCATACGCGGAACCGGATGCCTGGACCGACTTCCTGTTAGACGCCGGACAGACATTGGACTGCCGCCCCGTCATTCTCATCGCGGGAGACCCACAGCTTGAAATCGTGTCGGCCCACCGGGATGAGCTCAGCCAGCACTACGATTTCCTCATTCCGGAAGCGGCAACTTTGGATTTGATCGCCGACAAGCGCACGCAGTATGAGTGGTTGGAGAAGCATGGGTTTCAGCTTCCCAAGACACGGCTTCCCAGAAACACAGGCGAAGCAGTAGAACAAGCGCGGGAGCTCGGGTTTCCTTGTCTCGGGAAGCCCGCCTTTTCCCACCGTTGGACCAGCGTTTCACCGGTGAAGCTTCTCGTGCTGCACAACTCCGACGAAGCCGCAGAGTGCTATCGCGCCATGGACGAGGTGAGAGCCGGTGTGGTGCTTCAGGAATACATCGAAGGCGCCGACGATCAGCTTTTCAACGCTCTGAGCTACATCGACAGCCGCGGCAACCCACTAGCCACATTCACGAAACAGAAAATTCGACAATACCCCGAACAGTTCGGTAACGGAAGCATCCACATGTCCGTCAACCATCCGCCTTTGGCTCAGAACACGCAGGATATTTTTCGGCGGCTGGGTTACCTTGGCTTCGGAACCATCGAGTACAAGCTGGACCCGCGCGATGGGGTGATGAAGCTGATCGAGATCAATCCAAGGCTCGTTTCGGGACTCCAGTTGGCCGTTCACTGCGGCTGCGACCTGCCCTGGATCGCGTACCAGGATATTACGGGAATGGATCCGAGCCCCATTCCGAACTTCCGCTACGACGTTCGTTTGGTCAACATCGGTTGGGAGCTGCAGCGGGTGTGGCATACCCCGTCACGGTCTCCGCTGAAGTGGCTGGGCTGCATCACCACCCTGGCGCGGTCACGGGCGTTCGGCGCGCTCAGCCTGAGTGATCCCGGGCCGGCGCTTTCGCTGATTAGAAGAGCTTTCTGAGGACGCCGATGCGGCTCGGCGGCGTCCGAGCAAACAGTGTTGGCGCGAGCCCGCTTCAAGGGCCGACGATTGCCTCAATCGGTTTCCCTTCCACCGCCGTGAGTTTGCGGTAATCGACGCCGGCGAGTTCGAGTAGGGTCGGTGCAATGTCGCTTTGCGTCACACCCGTCACGTCCCGCATCTCGCCACGGGCCGGTGTGTCGGGGCCGATCGCCGCGATCCAGACGTTCCCGGCGCCTTCGACCTTCGCGCCGTGGCTGTTCCAGTCTTCAGGCGTTGAACCGCGTCCGTGATCGGTTGCGACCAGCAGGGTGGTGGTGTTGCGATAGGTCCGATTACTCTGGAGGACGTCCCAGAGACGCCGGAGGCAATCGTCGAAGTAACGCGCTGTTTCGAGGGTGCGATCGTAGCGCCGCTCGTGTGCCCAATCATCGGTCTCTCCCAGCGCAATGTAGAGCACCCGAGGCTTCGCTGTTTTCAGATAGTCGAGGGCCATCTCAAAGGTGATGTAGTCGTGTCGCACCGACCGCCATGGCGTCAGGATGTCGAACTGAAGCCGGCTCAGCTCCCGCAGGCGTTCGGAGACGCCGTCGTCGCCAAGACTCTGGTAGCCCGCATTGATGACGATCGCCTGAGGATCTTGAGCACCGATCCCCTGGAACACGTTCCATGAGCCAAACAGGGCCACCTTGCCGCGGGTTAACCGCCGCTCCTGGCGCAAGATCTCGAGGATGGTCCGCGAAGGGTTCGGACGCAGAACGTTACTGTCGATTACGTCGTCTTGCGGACGGCCGGTCAGAATCTCAGAGTATCCTGGGTACGAAAATCGATGCTGATTCCGCAGCGTCACGGCGGCTCCGCAGTCAATATTCCCCAGAATCACCCCTTGCGGCGCGATCGTCGTCCAGAGGAATGGCATCAGCCGACGGCGTCTCCCTTCAGGTGAATCAGCCCACAACGAAGCTTTCAACTCTTCGGCCCCCTTCATCCCGGTCTCTTCCAAATCCATAAGGACGGGATCGATCCCCCGGAAGACCTCCTGCCACCGCAACCCGTCGGCGGTCACGAGCACAAGGTTCCTGGTCTTGTAGTCGGCCGCACCCAAGAGAGCCGGGATCGATAACAACAAGACCATCATGAGTAACTTCATTGGCGCTTCGATTCTCAGTCGTGCAATAGATCGCGAACCAACTGGTCCGCCAATTCGTAGGGGTTCGACTCACGGGCCGCAACTTGTTGCGCCGCCGCTGCCAACTGTTCGTCCGAAAGAGCGCCTCGCAGCAAGCGATCCATGAGCTTCTCACGAACCATCTCGGCTAGACGGTGCCGCCAATAGTCGGCTGACCCAGCGTGGCCGGATTCAACCGCGAACAGCGCCTCGGCGACTGTATCGATTCCCTGCCCTTCCGTCGCTACCGTGCGGAGGATCTGAGGTCCCGCGGCCGTCGGTCGGATGGAAAGCATCGCCTGCAGCTCTGATTCCAGCCGATCGGCCCCCGGCAAGTCGGCCTTATTGATGACGAACACGTCGGCCACTTCCATGATTCCGGCCTTCATCGTTTGCACATCGTCGCCACTCGACGGGGTAAGCAGCAGAGCTACGGAACCGGCGATCTGGACCACATCCACTTCCGCCTGCCCGACACCCACGGTCTCAATGAGAATCACATCGAAGCCGGCCGCATCCACCGCAACCAGGGCATCCGCGGCGGCCGACGCCAAGCCGCCCAGCGACCCGCGAGTCGCCATCGATCGGACATAGACGCCCGGATCGGTGTCGTGAGCCTGCATACGAATCCGGTCGCCTAGAATCGAGCCTCCGGTGAATGGACTGCTAGGATCCACCGCAAGAATCGCCACTCGCTTCCCCTGCTTGCGGAAATGAGAAGCCATCGCGGTGACGACGGTACTTTTCCCGACCCCGGGTGCCCCCGTGACGCCGATCACGCGGGCCTGACCCGAGTGCGGAAAAAGAGCGCTGAGGAGCGCCTCCGACTGCGGCCCGCGGTTTTCGATTTCAGTCAGACAGCCAGCCAGTAGGCGAATATCGCCCGCTCTGATCTTTTCAACCCAAACTTGGAGGTCCATCGGCAGTGGGGCGGATTGGGGCAAGACGAGACTGCTAGTCCGCGAAGCCTCGAACGGCCCGCTGGACCGCGTCCGGACAGGTGTGACCGCTAGCTACAGCTCCAGGTTACCCTCCCAAAGCATGTCTTGGAGCTTGAACTTGCGTTTGACCGTCATCTGACCGACCTTGACTTCCAACTCGACGTTCTTGTGGTCGAGCGTGATCTCGTCGGTGCGGGGGAACGCGAAGACGATCTCGGCCTCCTGCTCGTTTCCTCGCAGCGAAAAATCTTCGGGGTAAATGTTGTCCTTGTTTTTGCGCTTCAGGAAAGCGCCCTGCTTGAAGCGGTCCGGGTCGCGCTGTGACATCTGCGCCATGCGGCCGGAGAGGCCGCTGACACCGATGACGTAGTGTGTGTCGTCGCGGTTGAGAAACGTTTGGCTTTCCTCGGCGGTTGAGGCCTCGTCACCGTATTGAGCCTTCATGAGAGCCTGTTTGACCGGCAAAGCACTGATCCAGCGCACCACGAACTGACGCTGCGCGCCGCCGCCACCTCCGGCGCCCATGGGCCGGGGAACCCGAGTACCGCCTCCACCGCCGGCCCCGGCGCCTCCACCGCCACCGCCTCCACCACCACCGCCGCCGCCGCCGCCGCCGCCGCGACCGCCGCGACCGCCACCGCCGCCCATCGAGATGATTACAGTGCGAGCCCACGGCGAGTTGTTGAGCATCTTCTTGACATCTTTTTCATTCCACTGCAGGAAGTCCTTCGTGGTCCAGAAATCCGCCGCAAAGGCGATCGATGCCATAACTCCTAGTAATAGGATGAGACGTAATGCGACCTTGGTCATGGTGGTCCTCCTAAGAATGGTTTTCGATGAGATGGTGGCCGTAAAGGGCGTAACCCTCGAAGATATCATAGACGTCGGCTGTCTCTGAACAGCTACGATGTAATTTTGTTGTTAAGAGTGTGATGGAAGTAACAGGGTGGGAATGCTAACCTGACGGGTCGGCGCGCCAGGACTCCAATCCAAAATGGTAGAACCCCGTTTATCGCGCGGCCTGCGTGATCTGCTACCCGATTCCATGCTGGCCCGCCAGCGCATGATCGACACGATCCGCGGGGTCTACGAGCTTTACGGCTTCTCACCGCTCGACACGCCTGCGGTGGAGTACCTCGATGTCCTTTCCGGCTCGGCCGGCGAAGACGCGCAACAGCAGATTTTCCAGGTGACGAATCCAGAGGGTGAGGCTCTCGGCCTGCGCTTTGATCTCACCGTGCCGCTTTCGCGGGTCGTTTCACAATACCCGGACATGGTTTTCCCGTTTCGCCGCTACCAGGTGTCGTCCGTCTGGCGCGCCGATAAACCCGAGCCCGGCCGCTATCGCCAGTTCACTCAGTTCGACCTGGATTCGGTGGGAGCGGAGTCCGAAGTTGCGGATACCGAGATTCTGGCGGCGATGTGTGACACGTTGGACGCCCTCAAGGTCGGTCCCTACATCGTCCGCTTCTCGAGCCGCAAAATATTGAACTTGTTACTCGACTACGCCGGCATCACTCACGATGGGGGAGCGGCGGTGTTCCGGATTCTGGATAAGCTCGACAAGATCGGACTCGATAAGGTCAAGCTGGAACTGACGACCGGTTACGGCGATGAATCGGGTGCGCCCATCCCCGGACTCGGCCTGGCGACGGAGCAAGTCCAGAAGATTGAACGTTTCCTCAGTATCAAGGCCGGCACGCGCGGAGAGGTGCTCAAACAATTACGCACTCTGTTTGCGAATGTTGAGAACGCGCAGGAGGAGATCGACGTCATCGGGCGGATCTCATCAGATCTCGAATCGCTCGGATATGGCAGCGACCGCGTTGCTGTTGATCTGACGATCGCTCGCGGCCTGGCTTATTACACGGGACCGGTTTTCGAGGCGAACCTCCTCGACGCCCCGCAATTCGGGTCGGTTTTCGCCGGGGGCCGTTACGACGACCTCGTGAAGAGGTTTACGGGACGCAGTATCCCCGCGACCGGCGCCTCCATCGGAGTGGACCGGCTGCTGGCGGCGCTGGTCGAACTCGGCCGTATCGATCAGCCGAAGACCACCTCACAAGTACTCGTCAGCGCCATGGACGGCGGGCTGATGTCGGATTACTTGGGGATCACCTACGAGCTACGCCGCGCCGGCATTCGCACGGAGATCCACGTCGGCAAACCGAAGCGACTCGGCAAGCAACTCCAGCGAGCCGACCGCCTCGATATTCCGTATGTCGTCATCATGGGATCGGATGAGGCCCAACGCGGCGTCGTGACGGTGAAAGAAATGATCGTGGGGCGCGAGAAGGCCGCCGATGTCGGTTCTCACGAGGAATGGAAAGCGGGCCGTTTCGGCCAGCAGGAAGTCAATAGAAGCGACCTCGTCAAAACACTGCGCCAGCTTCTCTCCGACTGAGCACCGGCTAGGGCGTCGGTCCGGCGACCTGAATGGTCGTAAACGCTCCGATGCCTTCATCCTGAGCAATAAAGGCGACTGCGGCCAGGCTTGCATCCGGCCCAACCACTTCAAGGGTACCCTCGTCCGCGGGCAGTCCACCCCCTTTACTCAGGACCTCGGCCGTACAGGGCAGTTCGTCCAGGACCAGAAACGGGAAGTGCTCGCCCGCACCCATGGCCCGGGTAAACATGCACGCGATGTTACCGTCTATGTCACGAGCGTTGACCGTCACTGTCTGTTGTGTCAGAGACACCAGAGCCAGGGAAGAGCGCTGGCCGAAGCGGTTGGTAAAGACCGAGAACAGCCGGTTGTGGCCGCGGGTCGTCATAGGGATGCTGGCCTGAAAGAGCAGGCTCCCGGGCACAAGGTTGTTGTAAAGGGCCGTCACGACCACCGCTCCCGGCGGATTGCTTGTGACTCGCGCATAGCCGACGCGGACGTCCGCTCCGAATGGCCACGTCGTCCAGAATCGCACACCGTTGGCCGGCACCAAACCCTCAAAGCCGATAAACTCCTCGGTCTCTTCGGGGTCGGTATTCACCAGCTCCGGTAGGAGCAACGCGTCGCCATTGGCCCCGATGTAGTCGACGATGTATTCGGCGGAAGCATCGGTAACGTTTTGAACGGTGAACTCCATGAAGAATATTTGGCCGCCGTCGAGCTCGCCATTGGCAATCTGAGGGAGCACGTCATCATCGGGCGACACGAACACCTTCGCGGGCGCCCGGCTCGCCGGAATCCCCTTCGCCCTGAGTTCCGGGCGGTGTATCCTAGGCCCCGCAGGACGCTGCCCGAAGAGTGACGAGGCCCATAGAAGCATACAGATGGAAACTAGAGTCACTCGTTTCATTTCTGTCTCACCTTCCGGGCCGGATCGAGCAAGAGGGCCCCTTCATCGCATGTCATTTCCACGTTCGCACTTTCCCAGTTAAGGGGTAGATGCGTGACGTTCTGTATCCGTTACAGCAACCGTCGCCCACTGTGCGTCACGAGGTAGGAGCGTTCTCCATCAAAAGTTTTTATGCGGCTTATTCCAGACCGTTTGCAGTCCATTCGCTGTGTTAGCATGTTGTGTTCTCGGAGTCTCGCTCCGGCCCACCTTTGGAGGAATTGATGAGCACCAATCGAACCCCGGCGGAAGTGTTGCACTTCGCGCAGGAACATGAAGCGAAGATGTTGGACGTCCGTTTTACAGACCTGCCCGGCCTGTGGCAGCACGTAACCTATCCCATCGAGATGCTCAGCGAGGACACCTTCGAGGATGGCTTCGGCTTCGACGGGTCAAGCATTCGCGGCTGGAAGGCCATCAGCGAGAGCGACATGCTGATCGTGCCCGATCCGAACACCGCCATCATGGATCCGTTTACCGAAGTACCAACGTTGGTACTGATCGCGGACATCGTCGATCCGATCACGAAGCAACACTACGAGCGAGACCCGCGCTGGATCGCAAAGAAAGCGGAGAACTATCTGCATTACCTGGACGTGGGTGATACCGCGTTCTTCGGAGCGGAATCGGAGTTCTTCATTTTCGACAACGTGCGCTTCGACCAGTCTTACAATTACGGCTTTTACTATCTGGACGCCGAAGAAGGCCGCTGGAACTCAGGCCGCGAGGAGAACAACCTCGGATACCGCCCACGCTACAAAGAAGGCTACTTCCCCGTTCCCCCTACCGACCATCATCAAGACATCCGCACCGAGATGACGCAGGTGATGGAGAGCTGCGGCCTCATCATCGAATGCCATCACCACGAAGTCGCCACCGGCGGACAAGCTGAGATCGATCAGAGGTTCGCGCCATTGGTGCCGTCGGCCGACAACATGATGATCTATAAGTGGGTCGCCCGGAACGTCGCCTCGCAGCACGGCCGAAGCGTGACCTTCATGCCAAAGCCGCTTTGGAATGACAACGGCAGCGGCATGCACACCCATATGAGCATCTGGAAAGATGGGGACCCATTGTTCGCGGGCGACCAGTACGCCGGGTTGAGCGAGACGGCGCTGTATTACATTGGCGGCGTCCTCAAGCATGCCTGCGCGCTCGTCGCGATCACGAACCCGACGACCAATAGCTACAAGCGCCTCGTGCCGGGCTTCGAAGCGCCGGTCAATCTTGCCTATTCACGCCGCAACCGCTCGGCCGCGGTCCGCATTCCGATGTACTCGGCCAGTCCGAAATCGAAACGTATCGAGTTCCGCTCGCCCGACCCGGCCTGCAATCCGTATCTTGGATTCGCAGCCATGCTTATGGCCGGCCTTGACGGCGTCAAGAACAAGATCCACCCCGGCGAACCGCTCGACAAAGACATCTACGATCTTTCTCCGGAAGAGCTATCAGCGGTGCCGTCACTCCCGGCCTCCCTCGAGGGCGCTCTCGACGCTCTTGAGAATGATCACGACTTCCTCACTCAAAATGATGTCTTTACCGAGGAGCTCGTCGAAGCCTACATCGACTACAAGCGCACGGCCGAGGTTGATCAGATGCGTCAGCGGCCTCATCCGCACGAGTTCTCGCTGTACTACGACATCTAAGTCGCGAGTTTGAGCTAGAGCGTTGAAGATAAATCGTTGCGGGGTTTCCGCGGCTGTGGGCGCGGGCACGTTGGCGCGCGGATTCAGGTCCGCGCCTCTATCCCTTCACATCAGATGAGGAAATTTGGCAGAGAGCAGCCGGTCCACCCGGAGTGGACTCTCGGCGAGAAACTCGGCCGCTGTCTCGAAGTCATCCGCAAAGAAGGGCTGGGCAGCCTGTGGTTCAAGGTTGTTGGCGAGTATTGCTACCGGCGGCTTGTGATTCTGGAGCACGACCTTCCGCCGGAGGTCCACAAGATGAAGTTGCCCGGGCACGTCGAGATGAAGCTGCTCACTTCGGATGACATCGGCGCCTACCTGGATGCCCGCCCGGAGGGGATCGAGGAGGACATTCGCGGGCGGCTGGAAGAGGGGCAAATCTGCTTTACCGCTTGGCAGGAGGGGAGCGTGGTGGGCGCCGTTTGGGCGGCCACGGGGCGTGCCTACGTCGAATACGTCGATTGTGAGATCGAACTTGACGCCGACCAGGTCTACGTCTACAACGCCTTCACTCGCCTCAGCCACCGCGGGCAGCAAATCGCCCGCGAACGCGGCCTCTTCGTCGCCCAGTATCTACAGAAAGCCGGCTATGGCAAACTTTTCGGCGCTGTGATGCCTGAAAACAAAGCCGCCCTCCGAGCACCGAATGACGTTGGCGCCCGGCATGTCGGCTGGCTGTATCGCTACGAGTTTGGACCATGGCGGCGCTTCTCGCTCAAAGTGAAACATGGTGCCCATGCTTTTCGAGTGCTCCCATAGCCCCTTCTTCCGGCCCAGGAGTGACGAAGGCGGGTTCGAACTACTCTTCGATCAACTCGATCAACACCCCGCCCGCTGACTTGGGGTGGACGAATATGTAGCGATAGCCGCCTGCGCCACCGCTTTGGATTGATTGCGTTACCAGTTGCCGCCCCGATGCTTGGAGCCTCTCGACGACGGCACCCAAGTCCTTTACTTTGAAAGCGATATGGTGTACCCCTTCACCTCGTTTGGCAATGAATCTGGCGATTGGGGAATCGTGGCTTGTAGCCTCCAACAGCTCGATACGGCCGTCTCCCATCGGAAGCATCACAACCCGTACCTGTTCTTGGGGCACTTCGACAACAGGGCCCGCCTCGCAGGCGAGATCGGTCTGATAAAGTTCCAACGCCTGCTCGATCGACTCCACCGCCATGCCAATGTGGTCGATTCGAGGCTGCCCACCTTCTTGGGAACTCACAGTGGTTGAGTGTCTCAGGCGGCGAACGGCCCGCTTACCTCGAAGGTGACACCGTCCTCGGACTGTCCGGTCTCGCCCCGCTGCGAGCTGAAATACAAACGTGTTCCGGTGGGGTCAAAAACCGGGCCGGTGATCTCCGAGCCATCGTGTCCGACCAGTTGCAAGACAAGCGACGTCCGGCCGCCGGGAAGGACGGCCACAATCTGATTATCACCGCCATCTTCGGCGACCAGCACGTCGCCGGCGGCTGAAACCGTCACGTTGTCGACGCCACTGAGTTCAACGCCATCCAGATGATCGTGGTCATAGATGACAGCGATCTCACTCTGCATCGTGTCGTAGGCCCATACACGCTCATCGCCTTTCGTCGTGAAGTAGACCACACGGTCGTGCATCCAGACGCCCTCGCCGCCTTTGAATATCGTGGCTTTCGGCGCCTGTAAACGCGTTGGCTGCACAGAACCGGCGGGGTTCTTCACGCGGTGCCACAGAACTTCCCCGCCCTCCAACACTTGGGCCGCTTCGAGTACGCCCGATGAGAGATCCGGCACCTCGCGATCAGCACCCTTCGGACGAAATCGATAGAACAGGCCGTCGCCGCGATCCTCGGTTAGGTAGATATCGTTGGTTTGAGGGTCGACGGCGGCTGCTTCGTGCTTGAACACGCCCATCGCCGGCCATACCACCGCATCCCGCTCGCCAAGCGGATCGCACTCCCATACGCGGCCCTGTTCATGCTCCTCGCAAGAGAGCCATGTGCCCCAGGGGGTGGGTCCACCGGCGCAGTTCGCGCTTGTGCCATTCAAGATCGAATAGGCATCGACTACCTGACCTTCCGAGTTGAATCGCAGCGCTCCCGCGCCGCCGCGGTTGCCCCCAACCTCGCTATTCGAGACATAGATCCAGCCGTCATCGGTCGTGAACACCGCCGCGCCGTCCGGGGCGGGGGGCCAGGCGTAGCCGCAGCCCACCACGGGCTCATTGCTCGACGTTGCCAGGATACGGGACGCGAAACCCTCCGGGAGTTGTATGCCATTCTCATCCGCCGGTCGCAGCGGCCCCAACCGACCCATCCGATCCCCGATCCGCAGCTCTCTCCGGTCGGCAGTCGCGGGGGTTGAGTCACGGCAGTGCGACAGCATCGACCCAGTCGCCAAAACACCCATTCCCACCAAACCGCGCCGCAAAAAGGCACGCCGACCCGAATGTTCCGGTTCGAAAACACCACTTGTTGAGCACACCGCCATTCCCCGCCAGCCTCCCGGACTTCTGCTAAGACTATGTTAGCAATCCACCTGCCACAAACCCGCTTCGAGCCATCTGGCTACGCTTCGAGGTCGGCGGCAATTTCACCAGCGCGTCGCGCCGCGGCCATCACGGCCTCAATGAGTGCCTCGCGTACGGCCGCCTGCTGGAGGACGTCTAAGCCTGCCATGGTGGTGCCTCCAGGCGTCTTGACTTGCTCAATCCATTCGCGCGGCGACATCTCCGCCTCGACGGCCAAGCGGCCCGTGCCGAGTAGGGTCTGCCTTGCCAGCTCTTGGGAGATTTCGGCCGGTATACCTGCCCGGTTCCCTCCTTCAGCTAGCGCTTCCAGTAGAAAGAAGATCAGCGCCGGGCCGCTACCGGCGAGTCCGGTAACGCCGTCCATGGCCCCTTCCTCGACGAAAGTCACAGTTCCCACAGTCCGAAACACGCTTTCTACGAGAGCACGCTGCTCGTCCGTAGCAACCTTGTTGGCACACAGCGCCGTCGCGCTCGCCCGCAGAGTCATCGCCACGTTCGGCATCGCCCGAAGGGCAGGCATTGTAGGCCCCAGTTCCGCTTCGATCAGGCGAAGCCGAACAGCAGCGGCCAACGATACGATGACTTGGCCGGGCTTTAGGGCCGGCCTGATCTCCCGTAACACTGACACTACTTTGTGCGGCTTGACGGCGATGATAATGATGTCCGAACCCGACACAGCGGCAGCGTTGGAACCGGCGGCTGTAGCGATCGAGTAGCGTTGCCGCAAGTACAGAGCACGCTCGGCGGTAGCCACGCTTGCCCGCAGGTTGGCGCTGCTTACGGCACCCGACTCAAGGAGGCCATGCAGAAGCGCTTCCCCGAGGCGTCCGGCTCCCAACAGGGAGATTTGCTTTTCGTTGAGCATTGGCGAGGCCAGATTATGCGGCTCACCCTTGCCGGTACTTGTCCAGCGCGGCTTCGTCCAAGCTCACTCCCAGACCCGGCTTTGTTGGGACCGTATAGAACCCGCTGTTCATCTCGAACGGCTCCGCCGTCAAGTCATCCTCAAGCACATCCGGATGGCTGATCGCATATTCGATCCCCGGCAAGGCCGCCGCCTGATGAGCCTGGAATACCTGGTTGATCCCCGTTTCGATGCTGTGCTCGAGCCAGATCGGAATGCGCGTTACTTCAGCCATCAAGCACTGCTGTACAAGCTTGCGGCCAAACGGCGCCGCCACGACGAACGCATCCAGCAACCCTTCCCGGACGAAAGGCATGGGGTCGGCCGGCATGTGTTCGGTGACCATGAGGGGTACTTTGCCCTTCAGTTCGCGAAATCCGCTCACACTCATTCTTGAAATCGGCGACTCAATGGCAAAGTAGTTCGGAAACTTAGCCAGCCGTTCGGTAAAGAACATCGTACGGCCCACCGACTTCCACCAGCCGTTCGCGTCCACCCAAACGCGCATGTCTTTCGGGATGACCTCGCAGATCGCGGCGGCCTGCTCGATCGGATCCTCCCACGGCCGCGCCTTCACCTTATATACCCGGTAGCCCAAGTCCGCGCCAAGCTTCGCCTCCGATGCCATCAGGTCCGGCGGATAACACTGGCTCCACCACGTCTGCACGATCCGCTCTTTGGGCGAAGTCGAGAACAGCCGTGAAATCGGCAACCCCGTCGCCTGCCCAATGAGATCGTAGATCCCAACAAGAATTCCGCCGATGGCGTCATCCAGTAGATACTCCCAGGGTGAGCGTCCGACCATCCCATCAAGAATTCCCCGTGCTCGAGCCGGAGGCATACGCGCGTTGCAGATGCCGACGAGACCCTCATCCGTATGAAGCCGTACGATGGCCGGATGGTAGTGGGTCTGGAAGCGACCTTGGAGGGTAAAGCTCCGTCCCCAGGCCTCGCGCACCCGTTCATGCATCGGCATGGCGATCGGAATCAAGTCGTACCGCGAAATCCGCATTCCGACCGCGGACGCCGGCGCTGCCGCCGAAGCCGTATGCAGCGGCCCGGCGACCGCTGATCCAATACCCAAAGCGGGTATCGAGCGAAGCAACTCACGACGATTCGGATAGCTCATTGCTTACATTCCTCCAGCTAACGGTCGAGAGCCTGCCGCAACGCCGGCTCGAGTTCCGGAAACTGATACTCGAATCCGCCTGCAAGCGTCGCCTCCGGCACGACCCTCTTGCTTGAAAGCAGCTCGGATGCGAATCCGCCCAACACAATCTTCAGCGCAAACGCCGGGGCGGGCATGAACGCGGGACGCCGCAACACGCGGCCTAGCACCTTTGCGAAATCCTTTTGACGTAGCGGACTCGGGGCGGTCCCATTAAAAACGCCCGCTTGCTTGCGGTCGATCAAGTGGAGAATCAATCCACATAAGTCGTCGCGGTGAATCCAGGACCACCACTGTCGTCCGGAGCCGAGCGGTCCGCCGGCCCCTAGCTTGAATGGGGTCAACATCGCATCCAGCGCGCCTCCGCCCGGCGCCAGGACGACGCCGATCCGAACATGGGCTACAGGGATGCCGAGATCCGCGGCCTTCGCTGCTTCGGCTTCCCATTGCCGGCAGACATCCGATAAGAAATCGTCGCCGGACGTGGAGGATTCCGTGAGCTGCTCGTCGCCTCGATCTCCATAGAAACCAACCGCGCTGGCGGCAACGACGACGGCCGGTTTCTTAGCGAGCTTTTCCAAGCCCGTGACCAGATTGCGTGTTCCGACGATGCGGCTGTCGCGAATCGCCGCCCTCTTGGCCTCTGTCCACCTGCCTACCACTGTTTCGCCCGCCAGGTGTACAATCGCATCCACCCCCTCGAACGCCTCCGCCGGCGGGGCTTCGGACATGGGATCCCAATCGTAGGAGGCAGCCAGTGTAGGCACCCTTCTCTGGGCGCTTGCAGCACTGCGACTCAGTGCGACGACGGAGTGTCCTTCCTGGTTTAGCTTCTCCGTAAGACGGGACCCGACAAAACCCGTGGCGCCTGTCACAACGATCTTCATAGTGCTTCCTTCTGTGCCTCCGACGCAGGCTAATGCCCGGCCTGCATCAATAGTGAATAGCCGGTCATGACGGCCATGACCACCGCCGATACCCAGAGCGCCAAGGTCAGCCAGCCCTTCGGTAAGACCTGCTTGGGCATGTGGCGATAGCGCAGCCAGACGGTGACGAATCCGATGACGGGCAGCATCAATGCTTGCGCCACGCCACCGATCTTAACCATCAGTACCGGGGCCTGGATGAACATGAAGTACATTGCCGGGATGAAGAGCAGCACGACCGCGAAGATGCGAGTGTAGCGGACACGAAGATCGTAGTTCTTCTTGTCGAAGACGCCGAGCATAGCCAGGAAATCGGCGGCCATGCGGCAATGCGCCGCCGTGGAAGCGAAGAGCGTGGAGTAGAACACGGCGAACGCCCCGACAAGGAAAAGGTAGAGCGACCAGCTCCCGAGCGTCTCGGTGTACATGTTCGAGAGGACCTTGACCATCTCGGCGCCCTGTGGCATCAAGCCCATGCCGTGAAGGATGCCCGCGCCCAGCAGGTAGAAGGCGATGGTGGCGAAAGTGTAGATAACCATCGAGTTGAGAACATCGACACCCATGACCTTGATCCAGCCGAATGCACGTTGGCGCCAGGCGGGGCTATCGTCACGCTTGCCGGCGTATCGGGCGTAGCCCTTCTCGATGCACCAGTAGGGATACATCACGAGTTCAGTCGCGCCGACGCCGGTAATCCCGAAGGCGGCCACAGCGGTGACAAAACCGCCCTTGGGCATCGAGAACATGAATCCACCGGCTAACTCGCCCCATGAGAAGAACTCCGGCCGCTTGATCAGCAGAAAAGCGCAACTGACCGTGAGCACCGTAAAGCTAACAACCAGGACCATGGCAATCCGCTCCACGGTTGAATAGCGGCCGACAATCAACAACGCCGCGGTCCCGCCGGCGACGATCCACACCCAGGCACTGACCGAAAGCCCAGGGACGAGGTCGTTAAGGATCTCGGAGATGCCGCCCATCATGCCGCCGACTTGCATCAGCGTCATTGAAACCATCAGCGCCCACAGCCAAACCACCCACGACAGTCCGAAGATGTGGCCCGGAACCCGGTTAAAAGCCTCGAGCGTGGTCTCGCCCGTGCCGATGGCGTAGCGACCCAGTTCGTTTTGGACCGCAATCTTGATGAAGCAGCTCACGATGATGAGCCACAGCAGCGAGTAGCCGTTCTCGGCGCCGAGAACAGTCGTGGCGATTAGCTCGCCGGAGCCGACAATCGAACTGGCGAGAATCAGCCCCGGACCGATGCGCTTAAAGATCTCGACGAACCGTGTCGGCGGTGTTTCGATGTCCTCAGGTCGAAGTTGATAGGGGTCCTGCGGAGTGATGACGGCCATGGGCGATTCCGCATCCTACTCTACAGCGCTCATGAACTTCAAGAAACGCCGTGCGTAGGAATCCAGATTCTCCTCCGAGCCACCGCCCAGAACGGGGGAACAAATCTCGTAGGCAACGGTCCCGGAGAAGCCTCCGGCACGAAGCGCGGAAAGGAACGCCGTGTAGTCAATGAAGCCCTCGTCGATCGGAACCGCCTGGGCGTAAGGTGTATCAGCGCGGTAGTTGATGACCTCGGGTTCATAGATGAAGCGTGGACGTTTCTGATAGTTCGCGATCGTGGTGTGCGGCATCAGCGGCGCCATCGCGCGGGCCGCTTCGAGGATATCCGCACCTTGCAGCGCGGGCGCCCAGGCATCGAACAGAGGCTTGCAATTGGGGCGTCCGACAGCTTCGATCAAGTCGCGCTGGCTGCGGTAGTCGACGGCGATGTCGTGGTGATTCTGAATTCCGATCGTCACGCCCAGCGGCGCCGCCCGGTCAGCACACTCCCGGAGCGCATCGGCCACCAGATTCCATTGAGCCAGGTATCCCGCCGACGGGTGCTCGTATCCGGTGTAAATTCGAATCAGATCGCCGCCCAGGTCATGGGCCAGTTGCGCCAGCTCGGTCACATAGTGGATCTGCATCTCACGCATCGGGATTTCAGCGTGTTCGAGATCGGCGGTAAAGTTGGAATAGCCCGCGATGCACACACTCTTAAGTCCGTTCTGCTCGATGAGTTTTCGTAGCGCCCCACGAGCCTGTGCGTCGTAGTCAAGGACAGAAAGATGGGGCCGTTTGGCCATCAGCATCACGCCGTCAAAACCGAGTTTGGCGGCCCTGCCGACAAAATCATCGACAGTTAACCTCGCCTGTCCCCAAGAGCCCGAATAGCTGACCGAGTGGAGCAGTGTCGTGAATGCCATGATGTTTCCTTGGAAGGGGCCGCGGCCAAACCGACCGCCGGAGGGTACTATCGCTTCGGTCTTAGCTAGGGTACCAGAATTAATTTGTAACACTACTGTCCGGTTAGAAGTCGAATAGAATCAGCTGGTTGGGGTGATCGAGTAAGTTTTCATGGGAGTCTGATGGCTGCAAGGCCTGTAAAATGGGCGTTTTCTCAAATAGGGTAACGCTGAGAATCTGTAGGATTTGGTAGAGACTCGCCTCCAGGCCCAACCTCTTCCGCACGATCGCCACCAGCACGTACACCGAGACGGCGATCCAAATCTGGGTCTTCACGGCGTTCTCGCTGGCGCCGTAGAACTTCTTGATCCGCAAGTGCTGCTTGACCCACTTGAAGAACAGCTCCACCTGCCAGCGCGAACGGTAGATCTCGGCGATGGTCAGTGCCGGGAGCGCGAAGTTGTTGGTCAGGAACTTCAGCCGCTTGTTCGTCGCGGCGTCGACGTAGCTGACGCGCCTCAACGGGTCCGGATAGACTTTGGCCGATTCGATGGCAGTCAGTATGACGGTCTGATCCGAGCGCACGCCCGTAGATTTGTCGACGGGATGCGAGTAGCGCCGTTGGAGCAAGATGTTCTTCTTGGTTCGCACGACGAAGAACGACGAGCAGAGGGTGAACACGAAGAGGCGTTCGAAATCCACGTAGGCCCGATCCATAACGTAGAAGGCGCCGGGCTCGGGTAGGAACTCGTCGAGGATGTTGACGTCGTGCGTTTTGCCGTCGGTAATGCGGATAAACGTGGGGATGTTACCGTGCAGGTCCAACAGCGTGTGCATCTTCACGGCGGCCTTGCGCCGGCGGAACTTGGCCCACGGGAACAGCGAGAGGCACAGGTCGATGGTGGTCGAGTCCAGAGCGTAGAGACTTTGATTGAGATCCACGCCGATCGGATCGCGGGCATACAAGGGCCGCGCGATGCGAATCAAGGCCTGAGCGAAATCGGCATAGATCCGCCAGTCGCGCGACTCGTTAGCGTCGGCCAGTGTCGAGCGCGCGACGTTGCCGCGGAATCCCATGTGGTAGAGCTTGCCGCCAAGCGAACGCAGGCACGCTTCGATATCGCGGAGGCTTTCGCGGTAGGTCAACTGGGCGAAGGACATCGAGAGGAACTGATCCCAGCAGGAGAAGCTGCGCGAGCCCCGGTCGCCATCGTAGCGGGCCACACAGCGCCGGAACTCGCGATCCGGAAGAAAGCTGATCAACTGCGCGAATACGGTGCGGCCCAGATTCATGAGCCATTGTCGGCTCAGGACGGATGACGCTCAAACGGCGCACCGCCGCTCAAATCGCGGCAAGAAAAAACAACACCTAACCCACTTTTCTACAACCAGTTGCAGGCCGCCCACCGCTTATCAGCCGGACAGTAGTGAATTTGTAACTTTAGTCCTATTGCTTAGGTTCCCTCTAAGGTGAACAATGTAAGCCAGGATTTCCATTTTGGCCCTGGCACGGTGAAAGTATACACCCGCGCTGCCCCGAAGACCACGTCTTTCCGCGCTGAACCCTGCACATCACCTCCGGCGGCAGGCCCCAAAGCCCGTCCGTCCGCTCACAGACGTTGATGGAGCGGGCTGAACGGCACACCGGCCGACACTGCTCCCTGCGAAGCCTTTTCGGAGCTAAAAACTGTTGATCCTCGTCCAGGTAACGCTACCCGCTCGGCAGCGGCAGCGCCCAGATCCTGTGCAGCATGTCACCGAACAGCCGCCGGTTCAGATGCCCCTCGGCCAGCAGCAACCAGTAGTAGCGCGCGTGCTTGACCAGCCGGCCGCCGGTCTTCATCAGCCGCTGCTGCAAGCTCGTGAGCGACCAACTCTTGATCCTGTTCGGCAGTCCGAGCCGCCGCCACAAGTTGCCCAGGTTGTAGGCCAGCACGCTGAGTTGCAGTCGCACTTCGTTGGCCCGAAAGCGATGGCACGAAAGCCGCGTCCAGTGCGTGGCCTGTTTGCCTTCTTTAATCCATTGCTCGGCCGTGCCGCGCTTGTTGTAGAAGCGCACCACCGACCGGCTTGGCAAGCTCATGTTGGTCACGATAAATCCGACCCGCGGGAACAGCTCACCGAGATGATGCTCGACCTTGGCCACGATGCGTCGCGGCTTGGACCAACTCTCCGCCTGATAGCGGAAGCTCTTGTAGCGCACCAAGGGCTTGCGACCCGGCCTGCCCGGCGGGCGAAACAAGATGTCTTCGATCGCCAATTCCAAGCTCTTGTTGGCCGGAATGCGAATGGCGTACTGCACTCCGCGTTCCTCCGAAAACTCATAAATCTCCGGCTTGGCAAAGGCCGCATCGCCCCGGAAGGTGACCTGTTTGCCCACAGCCTGTTGGCGCTTGATCTCGGGCAGCAGCAACTCCTTCCAGTCCTCAGCGCTGTGCACGTTGCCTGGACGCAGCTTCGCCGCCAGGCAATCCCCATGCTGGTTGAACAACAACAGCGGGTGGTAGCAGACCGACTCGAAATGGCCGTTGTAGGCGCTGCCCTCTTGCTGGCCGTGGACAGGGCTTTCGGTCGAATCCATGTCGAGCACGACGCGCTCGGAGTCGTCTTGCGTCTCGGCTTGCGCCACCAGCTCGCGGTTCACAGCCATCAGCCCCAGCAAGTTCTCCTCGCTCGCCAGCATCTCCGTCTCGAAGCTCTGCAGTCGCGAGGTCAGTGCCCCGCCGCGATCCCAGTTCCTCTTCGAGCCGATCAAGCGAAACGTCGGGTCAGCCGACACTCGGACGGCGTCATTGAGGTCCTCGTAGCCTGCCAGCCGAGAGTAGACTGACTGCCGCAGCAGATCGGCCAGCGGGAACTTCTTGTTCAAGCCTTGCCGTGGGTCACTGAGGTGTTCGTCGATCAGCTTCCCGAGTCCGAGTCGCTCGTCCAGCTCGCGGACCAGGATCAGCCCGCCGTCGGAAGTGACACGCGATCCTTGGAAATCGACTTTCAATAAGCCGTTGAAGCTTAGCTGGAACGGTTTGTTTTCTTTTTCACCCATTGGGTGTTGATCTCCTCAGCGCCTTGAGTGCTTTCCAACCCGCATAAATAAAGGCGTCCGAGGCCACCCGATGGTTAGCAGAATCGAAACTAAAGTGGGAATCCGGGGTAAGACATGCAGTCCCGGCCGCCGCGCTACAAAATTGAGCGCCCTGTTGAATTTCGCGTGCTCAACGGGGGCAGGCCCTCAGAGGGCCAAGGTCGCACAGTGAATATCTCACCTGGGGGGCTGCTTTTCCAGACCGAAAACCTCCCTAGCGTCGGCGACAGGATCGAGTGCATGATCGCGATGGGGCCGGGACTTGTCGACGAGAAAGAGGCTATCAACCTCCAAGTTCAGGGCATTACCCTTCGGAACATGGGCGGCAAGGTCGCGGTCGCAATTAAGAAATATAGCCTCAGCGCGGCTCCGCCTCCGAAGCCGTCCGATTCATCGGCGTAGACTGTTGTGGAGGGCTGTAGCCTTCTTGAAGGTCCGGCTGGAGGCGTCTTTTCCCGGTGCCGATGAGCAACAGATGCGGAACGGCCCATCCCGCGCTCCGCATCATCGTTATCATTCCCGAATCGCTATCCTTCGATCATGTTCGACTGTAGACCCATATGAGACTCGCAAATAAGATCGCCATCGTTACCGGCGCCGGTAGTGGAATCGGTCAGGCCATCGCCGAGACGTTCGCACTGGAGGGCGCGGAAGTCCTTAGCGTAGGTAGAACCCTCGCAAAACTCGAGAACGCCAAGAGTCAGTCCGGTGGCGGCGCCGACCGTATTCATCCCCATGCGATGGATGTTTCGGACCAGGCGGCTGTCGCTCGCCTCGTGCGCTCAGCGGCTACGGAATTCGGCAAGATCGACATCCTGGTTAACAATGCCGGGACCAATGTCCCCGAACGTGCTCTGGAAGTACTATCAACCGAGGACTTCGACAAGATGGTACGCATCAACCTGAGCGGACCGTTTTATCTAGTACATGAAGTACTACCTCTGATGAGAAACCGCCGCGACGGGCTCATCATTAACGTTTCGTCCGTGGCCGGCGTACGTGCCAGCACGGTGGGCGGTGCGGGGTACAGCGCTTCGAAGTTCGGCCTGTCGGGTCTGAGCAAGACGATCGGCATGGAGGAGGGCAAGAACGGCATTCGCTCCTGCCTGATCTGTCCGGGCGAAGTGAACACCCCTATCCTTGAGAACCGTCCTGTCGTGCCGGACGCGGCCCGTCGAGCCGCGATGCTACAGCCCGAGGACCTCGCTCAAGCGGCGTTGCTCGTCGCGACAATGCATCCGCGAGCCACGATCCCCGAGATGATTATTTCGCCGACGATACAGGAGTTCAATTAGCCGGCGCGAAGGAAGCTAGTGGCTACCTACCGGTAGAACATCACATGCGGCACTAGGTGGTCTCGTTTATATTGGTCCAGTTGACAGGGACCGCACACAGATTCGTAATCCGGCTCAGCTCGTTTGAGAATTTCGGGAGCACGCGTCCAACCCATGCTCCCCTGGTGCGAGTCCACCATCACCATCGGCCGATGAGAGCGAAGCACCTCCGCCGCGCCCTCCAAGACTTCCGCCTCCGCCCCCTCGACATCGATCTTCACGTAATCCACTGACTCCAGACCTAGTTCTGCCACTATTTCGTCGAGAGGTCGGGCCGCTACTTCCAGAGTTCCCGGGCCTGAACCGCCCATAAGACTATTCCACGCCGACGACTCGCCGAGGTGGAACGTAAGCGTCTCGCGCTTGTTCCAGGCCGCCTCCTCGACGAGCACCACCCGCCCCGCCGTGATCTCTTTGCTGAAGTTACGACGCAAGCACTCGACATTAGAGGGGTCGGGCTCCACAGCGACAACTTTCGCAGCTCCAAGATCGAGGGCTTTCGCTGTAAAAACACCTAAGTGGGGTATCCACTTGACTCAGGTGACCCCAAGATGTAGTATGCGGCCTCGTGGAGGATTACCCGCGCGATCTGCTCGAGTTCGAGGCGCGCTTCGCCACCGAAGAGGCCTGTCGCGGACTATCTGGTCGCGCTGCGCTGGCGGGACGGGTTCCGTTGCCCCAACTGTGGGCTTGAGCGAGCTTGGCCGGTGCGCAAAGTATGGTTCGAATGTGCTGCCTGCGGTCGCCAAACGTCCGTCACGGCCGGTACGATCTTTCAGGACACACGCAAGCCGTTGCGGCTTTGGTTCCGAGCAATGTGGCACGTCGTCTCGCAGAAGAACGGAGTCAGCGCCTTGGGTTTGCAACGCGTTCTGGGACTGGGCAGCTACCAAACCGCCTGGGCTTGGATGCACAAGCTGCGGCGGGCGATGGTGCGGCCGGGGCGCGAGCGTTTGACGGGCGTCGTCGAGGTGGATGAGACCTACTGGGGCGCGGAGGAGGAGGGCGTTCGCGGCCGCCAGATCGAGCGTAAAGGATTGATTGCAGTAGCCGCGCGGAGGAGAGAGGCAGCGGGCTGGGGCGGATCCGTATGCAGCGCCTGCGCAACGCCTCGGCGGCCAGCTTGATGCCCTTCGTGGAGGAGTCGATCGAGCCAGGCAGCGTGGTTCGCACCGATGGCTGGCTGGGCTACGAGCCACTCGAGAAGAAGGGCTATCGGCACCACATCGTCTTCCTCAAGGGTCGCCGCGAGCAGGCGTCGGAATTGCTTCCGCTGGTGCACAAAGCGATCTCGCTGCTCAAGCGCTGGTTGCTGGGTACGCATCAAGGGGCGGTCAGCCACGAGCATTTGGACTACTATCTGGACGAATTCGTCTTCCGGTTCAACCGGCGCAGCTCACGTAGCCGGGGCAAGCTGTTCTACAGGCTGGTTCAGCAAGCGGTCGCTGTGGAGCCGACGCCGTATCGCTCGATCATCGCCCACTGGGACGCCGAGCCGTTCTGAACCCCAAACACAAGATGTTGGGGTCACCTGAGTCAAGTGGATACCCCACCAACACCTATATGTGCCCCGATATCGAGCACTACATCGCCCTGCTGGACACTTTCCGAGGGATTCGTCTCCGTCAACCACTCGTGCTCCGCAAACAGATGCCCCATGCTGTCGGCGGGGAGACGGTCTATCCGGATCCCAAAAGTTCTGCCGTGATACTTGATTCGCCGCAGCCCACTATCTTCGCCGGGCACCCCGTCGATGGAGGACCGCGCCTCTGCGGCGATCGTTGCGAACCGCTCTAGATCGGGCAGAAATCGAATAATACGCGCCCAAGGACACAGTTCGGCCTTCCCTGCCATCTTGGCCCAAGCCGCCCAGCCGGTTTGCAAAACAAACGGCAAGACATAGAGGTACAACAGAATTCCCACAGCGATCGAAGTCGCTAGCTTCAAGAAGCGGCTCATAGTCAATAGGTTCGTAACGAAAGGGGATTTCATCCTAACGCGTCGGGATGACCAAATCGTACCCGATGTGTTCCCAAGGCCTCCACAGTCGTTCTCCTGCTTCGTTTTGCGGGGCCGGCGCAAACCTCAGCTCGCAAGGATCGCCTATAATCGCCTTGCGCCCCGAGTCAAGCTCCCTAATGAACCGTGTTACGCCGTTGTACCGTCGCTCAATTCCAGTCTTCCTGTTCGTTTTCCTCACTCGACTCAGCGCCCCCGCACAGACCTTTACCGACGATACTTTTGACGACTTCGCCGCCGGGAAACTCGACGCGGCCGGTCAGAACATTTACGTAAGCCGCGACGGGGCCGTTCGCACGATTCATCGCTTTGATCTCAACGAAGACGGATTCATCGACCTGCTTTTTAACAATACCCACGACCGCCGATCATTCATCGCCGCGACCGTTGCCTCATTGACGTCGGACGGTCAATTGAGGCAGGCAGCCATCCCCGTTGAGGGCAGCCGTCAGACAGCGATCGCCGACCTAAACCGAGACGGATATCTCGATCTCGTATTCTGTCCCAACGCTTCCGGGGTTCAGACCCCACGGCGCTTTCTCACGGTGGTCTACGGAGGCCCCGACGGCTGGCCGACCCAGCGCACAACAGGCCTGTTGCCGGTACATGACGCCAAGAAAGTCGTTGTCACGGACCTCAATGACGATCAGTGGCCCGACATCATCACACTCAACTCCCCGGCTTGGCACACCGATCAGCCTCGCGGCGGCCCTATCATCCGGATGTTCTGGGGCAGTGAACACGGTTTCCTGTTGACGCGCCGCCGCGACATCCAGATCAAAGACACGCTCGACCTGGCAACCGCGGACCTTGATCAAGATGGGACCGGTGATCTCGCGATCCTTACCGCGCAACGCCGGATCATCATCCTCTGGGGCGGTCAGCCGCAAGGAATCAACGGGCGCTTTTCGCGAGGATACCTCAACCTTCCCGGCACCGGAGCGACGGTCTTAGCGGCCGCGGACGCCACAGGTGACGGCCTGCCCGACCTTGTTGTCGCCACAGGAGAAGGTCCCGCGTACGTCTTCCAAAGGGATGGGGCCCGCGACACCTCGACCGCCCAAACCGTTGCGGCGTTTCCGGCCTCGCAGCTATCGGTCGGCGATCTGGATGGCGACAGCCGGCCCGAACTCGTCTTCACCCACTTTCAGCAGAATCGCGCCGGTGGCGGAGAAGCTTCGGGGGCCGCGGAGCAGGCGGGCGACGCTGTCCATATTCTCTGGGGAAGCGACCTTTGGGACCGCAGCCGGTCAACTGCGTTGGATGTTTCTTACGCAACAGCGACCGCCATCGGCGATCTGGACAACGACGGTACGGCCGACCTCGCGATCGCTGTTCACCAGAACGATGAAGCCTACCTCACGGAATCCGCGATCTTGCTCGGCCAGGGTAGCCGCGAATTTAGAGCGATCGCCGGCCCGTCTACCGAAGGAGCCACTCACGTTGTCATCACTCGTCCGACAAGCCGCCATCCCGCACGAGCGATCTTTGCAAACAGCCTGGGCGGAACCGTGGGAGAACGCATTGATTCGCAGCTCTTTTGGGGTTCGGCCGAAGGATTCAGCGAAACGAACCAGTGGACGTTCGCTATGCGTAGCGGCTACGAACACAGCGCAGCCGACCTCAACAATGACGGCTTTGTCGACCTGCTTGCGCTCAATTCAGGCCACGCAGGCGCGGCGGCCGCCGGCGATCCGACGCTGGGCGCAAACATTTTCTGGGGCGCCACAGGGGGATTCGACCCAGCGACGCGCAGAACCGTTCTCAAGGAACCCGATCTCGGTTCCAGTAATATCGCCGACCTCGACCGTGACGGCTACCTTGACGTCGCGCTGGGAGCGTTCGACCCTGAACGGCCTCTTGTCATCTACTATGGTTCCGCGCAAGGGTATTCAGCCGAGAGGCGCACTGAGATTCCCTCGCAAGGGCGCTCCACCGAAGGTGTGATCGCCGACTTCAACCAGGATGACTGGCTCGATCTCGCAGTCAGTTCGTTCACCCACCACAGGGTGCGCGTGTTTTGGGGCGGCCCGGAAGGGTTCGCCGATTCTCGTCAGGCGCGCATCGACGCGCCGTATCCGATCGGACTCGAAACCGCCGACCTGAACGCTGATGGTCGCCTGGACCTCGTCGTCGGCAGCTATCAGGACCCGCTCGAACACCACCACGACACCGGCATGCAGATTTTCTGGGGCGCAAAAGAGGGCTTCAAGTCGGCGAATTCCCAGTGGCTCCCCGGCTTTACGCCTATTAGTCCGGTCGTCGCGGACTTCGATGCCGATGGCTTCCTCGATATCTTCGCTCCGCATTACCACTCGGACCTCACACGCGAGCTGCTGCCCAACTACATCTATTGGGGATCGGCAAATGGTTTCGCTCCCCGGCGGCGTGCCGCGCTCATTTGTGACTCCGCCCACGACGGCTTGGCGGCGGACTTTGATCGTGACGGCGACCTCGACCTCGCCGTTGCCTGCCACACCAGCGACGGCGACCATACGACACATTCGAAGGTCTTCTACAACGGCGGCAGGCGCTTCGAAAGTCCGAAAGTGCAGAAACTCCTCACACATGGCCCGCACTGGATGCAGTCACAAGACATGGGCCACATCGCGCACCGGCGCTGGGAGCAGACATACGAATCGTCCGTCTTTGGGTGGGAAAGCACAGCATCGCAAGCTCGTCTCAGCTACAAAGCTGAGATCGCGGAGGGCACTCAGCTCCTGTTCGAAGTGCGTTCGGCCCCCGATCGAGCAAGACTTTCCCAGGCCGACTGGCGAGCCCTCGACACGGATACAGCCACGCTGAGCGACGTCGATCGCGTTCTCCAATATCGCGCGAGATTCAAGTCCGACAACGGAGACCGCTACCCGGTCCTCCACCGCGTGGAGATTGGGGTCGAATAGCAAGCCGACGCAGCCGGCTGCTCCGCCTTCTTCCAACACCAGGGCCGACGCTCCCCTACAATGGAACGCCATGCGCCTACCTTTTGTTGAACGCCTCCACCAGGAATCGAATCTGATCGGCTCGTGGTGCTCTTTCTCGAGCTACGCATCCGCCGAAGTGATGACACATCTCGGGGCCGATTTTCTCGTGCTCGACATGCAACACGCCGAAATACAGCAATCCGACTTCCCAGCCCTGCTAGGCGCGTTTCAGGGATCGGCCGTGACACCCGTGGTTCGTGCGCCTCAGAACGACTACCACAGCATCAACTGGCTTTTCGATCAGGGGGTCGATGCGGTGCTCGTACCGATGGTGAATTCACCTGACGACGCCCGGCGGGCCGTTGAAGCGGCCAAGTTTCCACCTGTCGGAAAGCGCAGCTTCGGCCCCTACCGTGCCGCACGCTACAGCTTTGAAGCGGAGAGCTACATGCGCGACGCCGACCGCCGCGCGACCCTCATCATTCAGATCGAAAGCGAGTCGGCCGTGGAGCAGATCGACGAAATCCTGGCGCTGCCGGGCATCGACGCCGTATTCGTGGGACCCAATGACGTGGCCTTCTCGATGCTGAAACAAGGAGAATCGCTGCTCGGACCCACAGCCGCTTCAGGCGGCGCCGACTCATGGACGACCTTCGCCCGCACACCCGAAGTGCTTACTCTTTGCGAACGAGTCCTCGAGGCGGCACGGGAGAAAGACCTACCATTCGGAATGACATCGGGCTCCATCGACGAGGTCCGCGAGTGGAACGCCAAGGGAGCGAAATTCATGACGCTCGGAAGCGACTTCTTGTTCATGCGCGCCGGAGCCCAGCAGATACTGGGCTGAAGCGCTCCATCACACCCTGTCGTAGTCGCCCTGCCAGTCTTTCACCATCTGCTTGATGGTCTTGCGGTCTTCAATGTTCTTCGATGTCACTTCGCGAACCAGATCCGGCAGCTCCGCGTCCGATGCGAACCGCAGCGCGATCAACTGAGGAATCGTTAGGCTCGCGATCACGCCCTGTAAGTCATCGGGCAGCACCCCCTGCAAGCGAAGACGCATCTCCAGCCGAATGATGCGGTCCTGCAGCTTCGTCGAATACCCCCGCGCCACGACAAAACCGCAGAGCGCTCCGGTGCCTATTAAGAGCGCCCCTGTCCCGACCAGGCACGCCCCGGCGGTCGAGGCCACCTTGAACAATCCAACCACGACGCAGATAATGCCCACGAAGATCTGAAGCGCGGCAACGACCAACCCTTTCGGCGTCATCGTGTGATTTTCAAAGTTCTGTGTTTGGTTCGGCATGTGTTCTTTCCTTGGGCTGTTTTAAGAAGGGACGATTCTAGCAGACTGGGGGCCGCAGACGGACGTAAACGGTTTCCGGCGCGGCCGCTGCCTCGGGTACGACGTCAGGAAACGACGGTGTCCACGACGTGCGGTCCCGCTCCGAGCGTTTTGCGAACCGGGCAGCGAGTCGCGATATAGGCTAAACGTTCGCGCTGCTGCTCATCCAGATCGCCTTCAAGCCGCAACCGAACCTCGATTCGCTCGACCAGCCCATCCGTCTGTTCGCAGTCCTCGCAATCCTTGGCGTGCATCCGGTTGTGAGAAAGCTCAATATCTATTTTCTCCAGGGCCCACCGCTTGCGCCGCGCGTAGAGTTGGAGCGTCATCGCGGTACAACTACCCAATGCCGCCAGCAGTAGTTCGTACGGATCCGGGCCCAAACCATCACCGACCCCCTGGGGCTCGTCCGCTAGAACAGCGTGTTCACCGGATCGAATCAGAACCTGTAGGTTCTCGACACTTGTTGCACGTACTTTCGCCATGATCTCCGGCTCCTCCGTCCGAGCCTACCGCGCCCGCCCAAAGAACATCAGATGCTGCCAGGGCAAATCGTCATACTCTCTTACGAGTCGGAGACCGTTCGCGCTGTACTCACTGAGAATCTGCTTCTTACTCATCTTGTGCAGAAGCTTGATCGGTACCGCCTGGTCCTCCATTCGATACTCCGCTAGCGCAATCTGTCCGTCGGGGCTCAGACTTGCCCTCATCGCCTGCAGCATCCGCTCCGGATACGAAAACTCGTGGTATACATCCACCAACAGAATCAGATCCACTTCCCCTGCCGGAAGCTTTGGGTCCGCCTGCGTACTTAGAATCGGCTCGATGTTACTGATTCCCGCTTCGTCGGCTCTTTCTTTGAGCAACTCGATCATCTCAGGCTGGATATCCACGGCGAAGACACGCCCGCGCGGACCGACGAGCTTGGCGAGCTGCAGCGAGTAGAAACCGTTACCACAGCCGACATCCGCCACCGTCTGACCCGGCTTCAACTGGAGCGCATCAAGGAGCTCTCGCGGGTTCTCTTCCTCGTCGCGTGTCTGCCTTATCAGCCACGGCGCACCGTGGTAACTCATAGTTTGAGCGATCCGGCGGCCCTTATAGCTTTCGCCGGGAGGGGGTAGCCTCGCCAAATCTTGTTGCGCATCCGACGTCTCCTCAAACGCAAACAACAAGGAACTCACCACGATCAATAACATCACGGGAAATAGGGATGGATTGTTGGGTAGTTTCTGTTTCATTTGAATATCACGCCGCAGCCATTACGCGATCGGCCGACCGTCGTTTCCAAAACGGCCGATCCGCCCATCGCTGCTCGTCACGATAATACGCTGCAAGCATCTTTCGGTAGCGGGCGTAAGCTTCGTGCATCCGCATCTCGTAACGGGCCGTCGCTGCGCGATCACCGCCGATCGCCCGCAAAATCGCGACGGCGCCCTCCAACCCGCCGCCCATCGCGGCGACAATGCCGGACGAGGTAAGCGGATCGTAGCTCATCGCGGCGTCGCCAACCGCCAGCCAGTTCGCGGCGGCAACCGTTTCCAGGCAGGCGCTGCCGGCACTGACGACACGAACATGAGCCGGTAACGCCCCTCCGTGACGGTCAATACGGGCACTCGTCTCGCGCGCAGGCGAGATCTGTTGACTCCAGAAATCCGAGCGCTTCGCGCCATTCGCCTCCATAAGATCCGCGTCGGTGAAGTAAACCGCTACTAACCTACTATCGGGCAGCAGCGCGGAGTACCACCAACCATCCCGAACTGCCTCGACGAGCGTTGTCGTGTCTTCGAACCGCCGCGCGGAAGCACCCAGGAACCCCACAAGCCCGACGAGTCTGTCGTCCACCCGCCGGGCTATACGCAACCGCCGTGCAAACCAACTGGCGCGCCCGGTTGCGTCAACCACCCAGCGAGTGGAAATTACCGCGTCCGGGCTACCACCAGTGGCTACTCGAAGAAGCCACCCGGCGGCTTGCGGTTCGAATGCTGCTACGCTCGCCCTCGATTGAAGCGTCGCCCCGGCGTTACGCGCCGCACACAACAGAAATCCGTCAAACCGCTTCCGATCGAGATGCCAACCGTGGCCGAACGGTTCAGCGATGAAGTGTTGCTCTTCGAGCCGGCTGCTTCCCCAAACGGATCGATTGGCGTAACAGGGCAGATGATCCTGGGCCAGAAAGCCCTCCATCAACCCTAGCCGTTCCAAGACCGCTCGAGCCGACGGCGCCACCGTCTCACCGATCATGTCCCGCCGCGACTCTCCCGCATCGACGACCGTCACTCGGAGACCCGAGCGGGCAGCCTGTAGCGCGGTTACGGCTCCCGCGGGCCCACCGCCAATGACGACCACATCGAACTGCTGTTCAGATCGTCTCAATATTGATTCCCACCGCGCAGGGCTAACCGTCGCCCTCCGGCCCCTCAACAAAAATCTCATCCGGAAACTCGCCGTCGCCAGGTCCCGGCCGGCTGGTAACCAGACCGAACTCATGCCATTCCGCATTGAAATCGTTGAGTGACTGCGTGAAACTCGCCGAAAGCCGCCTCAGCCAATTCGCACGGCTCCGGAACGCAGTTTGCCTTTCGCCCACGTCCAATTCGATGTTCAACACAGTCTGATAGTTCTCCCATGTGAGGACATCGTTCGGTACGCGCGCCGGCCAGAACGTCGGCAGGAACGGATCAACGAAGGGCTCGAAGCCGGACCGGCAGGAGGCGGCGTCCCCCTGCCACGGAACAGCCATCCATCTCGTGATGTCCCCGGGTCCCGATGCCCGAAACGGCCCTTGCGGCGCGAAAGCGATCTCGGACGTCATCACGTTGCCATAGTCGGGTTGCGTCAATCGCCCGCGCACTGCTCGGCCCCGTTGCGGAATGGGTCGATCCGGTAACAGCCGCAGCCCGTGACGCAGCCGGAACGGCGACTCGTAGAGCATGGGCACCCGCATGATCCAGGGCATTTCATAGCCCGGTTTGAAGGAACCTCCAACGCAGTTTTCCAGCGCCGAGCGGTCTAGCGCCCGCGGCTGAGCCGAGATCTCCAACCCTTCGACGCTGGCAGGCGCCGTACCCTTCGCCACGCCATCAGCCTCGAAATTGCCGGCAGCCCACTCTTCGAGCCAGCGATACTGCGACACAGTTACAGCCAGCCATTGGCGCGGTTCCTTGGCCGGGAAATCGACGCCGTCCCCGTAGTAGGGCGGCCAGTCATCGAAGTTCATCGTTGAATAGTCGGCGTTTCGAAAACGCTGTAAAACCATTTCCCGAAAGGGACGATTCTCTTCCGACGGATCGTTCAGCCGAGGGAAGTTCGCAGCGGCAATGGGGTTATCATCCGCATCCCAACCGAAATCCCGCAAGAATCCGCTATTCACCCACTGATTCTGATCGAAAGTTTCAAACAGCGGATAGATGTGCTCCCGAAACGAGGGTCGCGTCGGCAACGACGCGGAATCGATCCGCGCCCCCGCATCGAGCACCAAATCGTAGATGGAGACGATCGGCCGAATTCCCGGCGCGAAGTTCGGCGGCGCCGCCACCACCCAAGCCGGAGTCACCGGCAGCGGCTTGCCGTCAAGGACGACACTGGCCTCGATCGGACCATCCGACGTGTCGTCATACCAGTCGTTGTTGCTGCGAATGTCGGTGATCCGCCCCAGCGGGGGTGGGATCGTGCTGCCCGAGGTTCCGAATCCGCCTAAGACCAGCAGACGCCCGCTCGCATCCGTCCGAAGCTCTCCCAGGGGCACGGGAATATCGAAAAAGCGGCCCTGATCGAAGTGATAGCGGCGATCGCCACCATCCGAGTTCGTGTCCCTGCCCCGAATGCGGCGCGGCCCCGGATCGATAACCAACACCTCCGGATGGTCGCGGGACATACTCGAATTCCGGCGCGAGTTTCGATCCGGACCTCGCGATCCGGGGTGATCCAGCTCACCACGAGCCTCGGGAATGTCGAGCGGCAGATTGACGCGATACCAGAACGCTTTCTTATTGGCCAGGTACACAGCCCAAGAGATTTCCGCGTCATCCGCCGTGATCTCTCGCACAACTTCGCCGGCTGCGTTGTAACCGTAGATACGAAAACGCGCCGCCTGCCGCGCGATCCGTCCCGCTTCGTCGTGGTAACCGCCAGGCGGCGAATCGTGGCGGCCCGGCACTTCGGGGCCGATAAAAAACTTCGTAGGACTATTGCCGAGACGCGCGACTCCGATCGCGGGATGGATACGGCATTCGACAATCTCGTCGTTCAAACCTGACTCCACTTCCGGTATCAATCCATCGGGGCCGCCGTTGCCGGCGAGGAAGACCCGAAAGATCAGAAACTGATCGCGTTCCGTTCGGGTCGAGGATTCGAGGCGTATTATCACACAGCGTTGGCCCTCATCGCCTGGGAACGCCGTGGCTCTCGTCACACATATCCTTCCGGCCGGAGCTTGCCCGCTGTACCCCTACGTTTCTAGTGCGAATCACTCATGGCTCAATCCGCTTCGTCCGCGATATCCTCACCCCGTGCGGAGTCCATTCGAGCTTGGCGGAGCCGGCGGTTCGAGACCGTCCCGAGAAGCGCCCCCATCTCAGGAAGAGGCGCCCGCACCGTCGGCCGACGTGGAACGGCGGGCTGAGGCACGCGCGTCCGGACACGAGATCGTCCACGTCGAGTGGAATGAAAGCGACGGAACATGTCGCTCGCAGCGAGCCCGTATCTTCGACCGCTCTCAGAAGGGCTTGGGACTGCACCTCGCCTCTCCGATTCCCGTTCTCACCCGTGTTTGCGTCAAGGGAGGAACCAGCACCCAGGGAGTCGTTCAAAACTGCCGCAGTGAAGGGGACAGTTATATTGTCGGCGTGCTCCGACTTCCATCTGACAGGCGAGGATCACAGCGGCAGCTTGTCAAAGGGACCGCTACGCTCATCTGGCGCGAACCGCAGGGCAAGGAAAAGACGACGACCGGACCCGTCCTGAACGCCACGACCGAAGGGATACAGGTCCAAACGTCGATAGAGATTCCCGTCCCTATCTTGGTCCGAGTCATCGGAGAAGGCGTTGAACATGTCGCCGAAACTCGCTACCTTGAGGGCAAAGAAGATCGATTCCTGATCGGCCTTCGGTTCTTGAGGGGTGCGCCGGAAGGGCCTGCCTCCAGCCAAGAGTGACCGCGGCTGTCGCTTTCCGGTACGTCGAATCCCAGCCTAGCTCGCCAAACGCTCTCTCTTATCCTGCTCGCGCAGTTGCTCGAGAAAGGGAGCTGGAATCCCGGTGCGGGCCATCACATGGTTGCGAACTGTCTCCGGATCCCTGTCAATGATCCGGCAGCATAGCTCGAACGTCAATTGCCCGATGTCCCCTTTGCGGATCCACTCCAGCGCCTCTCTTCGATCACGCATGGTCCCGCGGAAAACGTCGTCCATCGCTTGTATCATTACGGCGGAGGCCAGCCTCCCGATGCTACGGTTCAGCGCGACTTCGTTCAGGGTTCCCAGCTCGTTTTGGTTCATGGTGATGGGTTGAAGGCGGAAGAAGACTCGCCTCTGCCCTGCCATGGTCGCAAGTTGGCCACCTTAATTTGAATAGGCCTGGAGTACTTTTCTTTTCTAAGGAGGCGTCCCTAGTAGATGCGTTGATGACGTGAGCCGCCGGTACGAACGTACCAGGCGCCTTAGTGCGCGTGGATCTCGACTTTCACAGATCGCGAGCGCAGCGAAAGCCCAGGTTGATGGTCGAACTGTCGGGAGTATTCGAAGTTCGAGCCGCCACACGATAGCGGTTGCAATAGGAGTCGTGGCAGAGAAATGAGCCGCCCCGCATGAGCCGTGACGAACCCGCCGACGGCCCGACCGGGTTCACTTGTGTCGCGGTTGCGTGGTAGGTGGGATGGAACCAATCCTGGCACCACTCCCAGACGTTCCCCGCGACTGAGTAGATGCCAAAGCCATTCGCCGGAAACGAATCCACCGGGCAAGGTCCGGCGAACCCATCTTCGGCCGAATCCTTCCGGGGGAACTCACCTTGCCAGATATTGCACATGTGACGGCCGTTCGGCGTTAGTTCATCACCCCAGGCGTAGGTCTTCTGCTCCAGTCCTCCGCGTGCCGCCGCTTCCCACTCCGCCTCGGTCGGCAGACGCTTACCGGCCCATTGGGCGAACGCGCTCGCATCACTCCACGACACGTGCGTTACGGGATGGTCCGGACGTGCGTCCACACTCGAGTCCGCCCCTTCCGGGTGCGCCCAGTCCGCGCCATACACCTTGCACCACCATTCATGACCCGCGACCGTATCGTCCACCAGCTCCGCATACCGCTCCGGCGGTAGTTGATTGTGAAACACGAACGACCATCCAAACCGCTCCGCTTCCGTCTTGTAATCGGTAGCGCCCACGAACTCACGAAACTTCGCGTTTGTCACCGGATGAGTATCGATCCAAAATGCATCGAGCGTGATTTCGCGAATCGGACCTTCACCGTCGGCGGGGAACCCTTCCTCCGTTTCCGTTCCCATGAGGAACCGAATCGAATCCAGCTTTACCATGCCTTGCGTTGAGCCGGCGGAAGTCGTTGGACGCTGCTGCGTCAGATAGCGCGATTCCGCCAGCCGTTCCGCACGGTCTTTGCTGGGAACACAGCACGGCAACGGCTCAGTGCTCGCCGGGTGGACCTTGAATGGGTCACTCATGATCTCGATGTGATGTTGCCCGACGCCGCTGAGACGATCTCCTCGATATCAGCTTCGGCCTTGAGCCGGTCGACGAAATTCTCGACCGCTTTCGTCCGCTTTCGCTGCAGCAACGCTTCTTTGATATCCTCGCTCGCTTCTTGCAGGTTGCGGGTACGCGCCGGCTTTTTGTCATGCAGCTTGGCGATGTGAAAACCGAACGGAGTGCGGAACACCGGACTGCGGCTTCCCGGTTCCATATTAAAAACCACCGCATCAAACTCGTCCACCATCTGTCCCCGCGCGAAGTAGCCTAGATCTCCGCCGTTGCCGGCACAATCCGAATACTGATCCGCGACTTCCTCGAAAGCTTTCCCTTCCTCGATCTCCGCCTCCGCTTTCCGAATCTCTTCCAGCGCGGCGGCCCCATCCGTCTTCTCGTCGACGTTCTTGACGATATGCGCGGCTCTGACTTGTTCGGGCAGTTCGAATTCGCCGCGGTTCTTGCGATAGTAGTCCGCCACGTCTTTGTTCTTAGGCGGCCCGACGTTCTTCGTGACTTGGCCGATCAAGCGGTCCAGCCGAACCCGCATTTCGATGTCGCGCCGCAACTCGTCCTCATCGCGGCTTAGGCTGAACTGCTCCGCCCCGCGCTGTCCTTTCTTGATCTCGGCCAAAGCCTGCTCGACCGTGTCTTCCGGGACAGAGTCAGTATCCTTGGCCGCTTCCTGCCGCAATAGGACGCGCTCAATCACATTCTCCTTTGACCAATCCCAAAGGTTCTTCTGAAACTCGGCGGCATCGAGCCCACGCTCGTCGCGCACCTCCGGCGGCATCTGCTCGAAGGTGCGCTGTAGGTTCTGCGCCTCGCGGGTAATCTCAGCGTCTTCTATGCGCTCTTGATTGATAATCAGCGGCATCGGCTTTGAGGGATCATTCTACACCGATAGAAAACAGAACGAGGGTCCGTACAACCGGAACCGCCCGAGTCGCCAGCCTCTTCTCCCCTGAGCCATCGAGGCAATAACCGCCCCTCGACTAAAATCCAGTCACAAGCCTAAGAAATATTTATCTCCCACAATCCCAACAACTTAGCCAAAACCCACCCCCGCTAACCCACCACCCCGGCCGCATACTAGCAACAGAGCGGCACACGTAAATGTGCCGCCGAAACCGTCGACCCGCGAAATCAAACAACGGAGCGGCGGGTGTAAACCCGGCGGCCCGCGCCAAAGGCGCGGAAACCGTCGACCCGATAAATCGACAAATCAAAGTCAGGAGAAAATTACCATGTCCACAGCAGCACAGCAGCAAGCCAACAAACAAAACTCACAACATTCCACCGGTCCACGCACCGAAGAAGGCAAACAGCGTACTTCACAAAACGCACTCAAACACGGCCTCTACGCCAACGACCCCCTGATCCGCGGCGAAGACCCCGACGACTTCTACCAACACGGCGCCGAGCTCGAGTACCAACTCCGGCCGGCGAACGCTGTCGAGGAAGACCTCGTCGAGCAAATCATCGACATCACCTGGCGCCTGAAACGCTGCGCGCGCATCGAGTCCGCCGTCATCAACGAGCTCTACGACACCGTGGCCGCGCAGCCGCAAAACCACGACAAAGACCCCGATGAACTGCTCGGCAAGGCCCTCACCCACAACGACGCTCTCAGCCCCCACAGCCGCCGCGAGACGCGACTCGCACGTCGCTACCACGCCGCCATGAAAGAGCTACGCGAAGCCCGCAAGCGACGGGCCCAAAGCGCCTTTTTCAGCGGCCTCGATGCCGCGCTGCGGCCCAAACCACAGGCCGAAACGACAGCCGAAACCGATCCCGCCCCCGACACCAACGGCGACACCGAAATGACGGAACTGACCCAAACCGTCGCAACCCTATTAGAATCAATAGCCCCGATCAACTCCCCGGACCGCGACCCCGACCCAACCGCCCCCGGCATCAGCGACCCGCATCCGATCCAGCCGGAAACCCAAGGCGAAATCGCCCATCAGGAGGCCGCCAAGTAACCCCAACCCCATCTCCCCATCACGAACCACCCCACCCCAAAACACCGTACACCCAAAGTCCGCCCCGCCGACCCCAAGCAAAGGAGGCGCGGATGTCAATCCGCGCGTGGGGCGCGCCGAGCGCGACCTCCTTCACAGGCACGCACCTGCTCCCCATCCATCTGTCTAAGGAATCACCGGCAGCAGCACATGTGACGACCGCACATCGTTGTGATAAACGGTCTGCCGCGCCACTTTGACCTCATCGCTCTTCCCAAACGGTTCCCCGGTGTTGAGGTGCCGGTTGAATTGCGGAAAATGGCTGCTCGTGATGTCAACACGAATGCGATGTCCAGGCAGGAAAGCGTTGCTGGTGGCGAGCAGGTCGATTTCGAATCGGTAGACGGTGCCGGGGTCCATCAGCTTGGGCTTGTCCTGCCCTTCGCGGTGCCGGGCTCGCAGGATGCCTTCCGCTACGTTATAAGCCTTGCCGTCCGGATACACGTCGACCAACTTCGCGACCCAGTCGGTGTCCACCGCGTCGGAGGCTGCGTAGAGCACAACCTTCACCGGCCCTGTGACGTCTACTTCCTCTTCCAAAAAGTCGCTGGTGTAGACAAGCACATCGTTGCGCTGTTCGACTCGCCGCTGATCAACGGGTCCGATGGGGGTGGGCGTGCCGCAGCAGTTGGCCCCGCCGTGACTGGGGACGGGGTGATCGGGATCATAGCGGTATCCATCGGTTGGCTCGTCGGCGTCAGGGCGGTTCCACGAGAGGGTGCCGTCTCCGCGGTAACTATTGGCTTTCCCGCCGCTGTGGAAATAGAGTTCGCGGTACTGCGTTTCAGCTAGGGGATAGTCGTCGTGGTAGCGCCAACGGTTGCGTCCCATCTGAAAGAGTGCAACGGGCGGTTCGCCGGCGATGCCGTTGTCCATCCCCTTGAGCGTGTAGTCGTACCAGCGAAGTTGGACGGCTAGTTCTTCGACCCTGGCGGTCGGTCCGAAGTCGAGGTCACCGTGTTTGCGTGAAGGGCCGTGTCCCCAGGCGCCGACTTGCAGGCGGGCGCCGCTCCGGGCAGCTTCGGTGCCCCCTTGCTTGCTGAGGCCGGTGTAGCCGTTGAGCGTCCCCTGAAGAAGAATGTCGAACCACCCCCCGAAACTGTAGGCGGGGACTAACATCTTGTCGAAGTGTTCCTCGACGCTGACGCCTCGCCAGTAGTCGTCATAGTCGGGGTGCTCAATCCAGTCGCGATAGAAGCCGGCGTTGCGTCCGACAAGCTCCTGCATGTCGACGAGCGGCAGATGCCATATGACTTTGTCGTAGCTGATGTTTTCAGGGCCACCCGGCACCGTGTGCTGGCCGGTGTTCTGCATGATCTGCGATTCCTGGCGGACGGGGCCCCAACCAAACGCGAGCGAGAGACGGAAGGCGCCGTTCAGCGTGAAGGCGTGGTGATACCAACTCGTGGCGGGAACATCGGGAAAGATCGATGTCAGGTGCGGCGGTTGCAGTTTGGCGGCCTGCCATTGGTCGGACCCGAGATACGAGCCGCCCTGCATGCCTACTTTGCCGTTCGACCAGGGTTGCTCGCCGGCCCACTCGACCGTATCGTAGCCGTCGTCGAACTCGTTACGCGCGGGGTCCCAGACGCCTTCCGATTCATGGCGGCCCCGGACGTCTTGGAATACATACGCGTAACCGCGGCGGGCAAAGAAGACAGCGGTCGTGTAGGCGGCGGGGGCCCGTTCCACGCTGTAGGGCGTGCGCGACACAAGAACCGGGTGCGCGGCATCTCCGATCGGGCGATAGATGTCGGCGTAGAGGATGACGCCGTCGCGCATGGGGATCGGCACACGGTTCTCGATGACGATGTCGTTGCGAGGCGGCGATGCCTCGGAAAAGACGGGCGTGGGATGCTGGGCCGGCGCAATCGCCGGGGCGATGAGGGCGAGTACGGCCAATAGAGGGTAGAGTTTCGGCATGGTTAGTTGGACAGCGGTGGCGTCAACAGTTTCCCTCAACCGCGGCAAGATAGCAATGAGCCGGGGGCCTGGTTCTCGCACAGGCAAGCGGCGACGCCGAGGCGGGACCGTCGTCAGCAATCAGGTGCAAGGGTCAATCATCAGGGTCGGGCACATCGTTCGGCGCGAGCCGGTTCGGCGGCAGACTCCGGCCGCTGGGGCCGGCCTGAGCACCTCGAAGCAGCCGGCCGGGTCGGGCGCCGGTATCCTCGTCATCGTGCCTGACTTCTGTTCCATGGACGAATGTGTGTTGATAGCCCACGGAGCGCTGCACGATGCGCTTGCCGCCGGCCGGCAGATCGTGTCGGACGATGGGCCGCTCCAGGTGGAGCTCGCCAAAATCGATGACGTTGAGATCCGCGCGGTAGCCCGGGGCGATCACGCCGCGGTCGTGAAGTCCGTAGGTTCGCGCCGTGGCCGCCGTTTGCTTGTGAACGAGGTATTCGAGCGGCAGATGCGGGCCGCGCGTCCGATCGCGAGCCCAGTGAGTGAGCAGACTGGTCGGAGAGCCTGAGTCGCAGATCAGGCCGACGTGCGCGCCGCCATCGGCGATCCCGCAAACCGTATTCCGGTTGGCCAACATCTCGTAAACAACATTCAGGTCGCCGTAACAGTAGTTCTCAAAGGTGTGCAGAAGCAGGGTCGTGCCACCCTTCTTGAGAAGCAATTCGAGAGCCAGATCGAAGGGGTCCCGTTTGGCGGCCCGGGCGCGGTTGGCGACGCTGACCGCGACCTCAGGCTCATAGTTCAAAGGTTCGCCTTGCTCGAAGGTTGACTCCAAGGTCTTGGTCATTTGTTGCGTGTGGTCGTCGTCGGGACGTTCCTCGATCAGGCGTCGTCGCAATTCGGGGTCGTTTGTGAGCCGGGCGATCCGGGTTTCGTGATCGAGCTTTTGCAGCTCGTGCCACAGCGGGTGCGTTACGAAGGGATGTTCTGAGGCCTGGAGCCCCAGCATGATGCTGATCGTGCGCGAGCCAACTTGGGCGGTGACTTCGAGCCCGTCGGCGCAGGCTCGGTCCACCGACGCCAAAGTGTCGGCCCAGCGGTCGGGGGCAATCGCCATTTGAACCAACAGGACGGACAAAGGCCGCTCGGCGAGTTCCGCCATAGCGCGAAGCAGCGGGAACTCGCCCGGGCCAAAGTCGGAGTTGACTTGGATGAGGCCCGCCCGGGCACGCTTCATAGCAAGGGCGATGCCGGCCAGCTCCGGATGCTCCGCCGTTAAACTGGGCGTCGGCCGGCCGTCAGCGGCCCGATGCTTGGGCGTGCGGGACGTGGTGAAACCGAAACCACCGGCCGCGAGGCCTTCCTCCAGGAGTTGGCCCATCCGTGCGATCTCATCGTCGGTCGGACGTGCGGCGTGATCCGCGCCGCGTTCGCCCATTACGTAGAAGCGTAGCGCGGCGTGGGGTACCTGAGTGCCGACGTCCATCACGCGCGGCATTTCCGCCAACACATCGAGGTACTCGGCGAAGGACTCCCAGCGGAAATCGACGCCCTCGGAAAGGACGATTTCCGGGATGTCCTCGACCCCCTCCATTAAGTTGATGAGGAAGTTCTCGGTACCGGGCCGAACCGGCGCGAAGCCGACCCCACAGTTGCCGAAAATTGTGGTTGTCACGCCGTGCCACGACGAGGGAGTCATGGCCGGGTCCCAGGTTGCCTGACCGTCGTAGTGAGTGTGGATATCGACCCAGCCGGGCAAGACCAGCAGGCCTTCGGCGTCAATGTCACGCTTGGCCGCGCCCGCCTTGGGTTCGACCGCCACGATCAACCCGTCCGCGACCGCGACATCCGCCTTACGGGCTCGCGCACCGGTGCCGTCGATTACATTGCCGTTCCGAATGACTAACTCGTACATCAGCGTTGCCTTACCACTTCGATACTAGCTCAAGTAGTATTCCCGGTTGGGCAGATCGGTGGTGACACCGATACTCCGGGGACAGTTACAGCAAAGCTGATCCGCGTTAGGGCCTCGCTAAGCGATTCGTATTGGGAGGTTGGTCCGGCCTGGTTTACGGCTCAGGGATGACTCTGTTGATCTCAAGTGAACGCGCTCCGTGATACACCGTGAGCAGATGTACGTTCTCGTCTTGTAGCCGATAGATTACGCGGTAACCGCCGACAATGAGCTCGCGGATACTTTGCTCGTGTGTCTCCGGAACGACCCTACCCAATCTGGGATGGTTTGCTAGCCGCTCGACGGCACGGAGCACTCGGTCGGCGAGTATCGCCGCCGCACCGGGCGAGTCACGCCCGATGAAAAGACAGATCGCTTCAAGGTCACCGGCTGCCTGCGGGGTCCACCTTACTCCAGCCATTTGGCCATACGTTGGCGGACTTCCGTCTGACTGAGTAGCTGTCCTTTGTCCGCTTGATCGAGACCACGTTCGATCTTATAGAGGAGGCACAGCCGGTCGATCGCTTCCTCCACACCGGCATCGTCGGGAAGCTCTTTGATGGCTTTCAAGACCTGTTGCTTCGAGCCCATGGGTGATTTCCCCCGTCCGGCTCATCCTAGCACCGACGATTCGTGCGATAGGTTGATGGTTCGTCAGACGGTATTGTGCCGGGCCGTGAGTTTCAGTGGCCTGACTGCGTTTCAAGAGGGAGGCAAGCTGAGTACACACACCCGCATGTCCGAAGGTCCGCCTTCGGTGTAGGCGAAGTGCTCGTCAGCGAAGAAGGCGACTTGGCTCCGAGAGTAGGTGGGAAGATAGCGGCGGAAAACTTCGGAACCGTCAGAGGTTCTCAGCACATAAACCGAGTCAGGGATGTCGCCGATGTTGAGATTCGTGTCGACGCTTAGCGCGATAAAGCGCCCTGAGGGGCTGACCGCCACGGAGCTCGCCGAGCGCCCTCTCGGAATGCGGTGGTTGCCGCTGTTTTCTCCGAATGACCACTCCATGACGTAGCTGCCCCGTTCTTTATAGCTATCCCAAGCGACCCAGCCGCCTTCGGCGAGTAACATGCTATAGCCGGAGGCTTCCACGCCATTCGCGCGGAGCGGGCCCCAGCGGACAACTCCGTCGAAACCGATCCTCAATAGGCTTCTGTAGCCATGCTCGAACGTGAGTTCCTCGACGGCCGTGTCGATCGAGAGGAGTCGTAGGCCGCCATTGGGAAGCGGCTCGATTTCGATGGTTTTCGTTTCGCCGGACCCGGGCGCCTCGATCGTCACTTGCGCGCCCGTATCGCTCCCGGGCTTGCCATGCCGTGACAACCAGCCGACCCACCGGCCGTCGTGGGAGAGCACCGGGTGGGCGGGCTCTCTCTCGGCGCGAGGCTCGATGGCGATGGGAGATAAGTTGGGCCCGGGGAGGTACCACCAGCTTCGTTCACCCGTTGGTCGCTTAAGGAGGGAGTAAACGGCGAGGCCGCCCGCGGCAGCGTGGGCAATATCGGGGCTGACGTTGCTCCACTGGAGGTTGATCGGTTCCACGGCACAGCCGGGCATTCGCAGCAGCGACAACGTCTGGGTATTCTTCTCAGCGATCCATGCCTCTTGTGACTCGGCCAGCCGCGGGTAAGGCGACGTCCTGACGGCGGCGAGATAGTAGCCGGGAACGGTGCAAGCCTCGGCAAGATCCATCTTCTCGGGAGCGGTATCCCGTTCGACAAGAAAGAACGTCGGGATGGCGAGTAGGTACAGGAACGTCCCGGCGACGAAAAACGCCGGAACAGACGCTACGGTGACCAGCACCCGTTTCCACGACGGCGCCACAAAGAGCCAGTACAAAAGAAAGCCCGCAACCACCTGCAAGCTCTACGCCGCCGCGATATCGGCTGCGATCCAAAGGAATTCCTTATCTCCGCCCGCTCCGGTGAAGTCAAAGGCGATGACGACGGCGAGTGGAAAAACCGCGTGGGCCGTCAGTAGCGGCAGAAGGTAGACAAGAAACGATCCGAGAAAAGCCTTGGTCTTGGGCGCCAACATCGCTTGACTTCGAGAATAGCGGGTTCAGTCGGGCGACACCTGGTCGGCGCGGAGCCCGCCGACGCGATCTGGGCTAGGATGACATTTGATGATGGAAAGGGTTCAAGACTTACTCGTCATGAAGTTCGGCGGTACAAGCGTCGGCTCGCCCGAGCGGATCAGCACTGCCGCGGACTTGATTGCGGGAAGCGCGGGGAAGCGGCCGGTGGTGGTTGTTTTATCGGCGATGTCGAAGGTCACCGACCTGTTGTTTCAGACGCTCAAAAGCGCGGAAGAAGGGGGGCAGAAAGCGGTTGAAGAAAACCTGGCCGTATTGCGCACACGTCATCGCGAAGCCTGTGACGAGCTGCTGCCCGCTGAGGTGCGGGCGGCGGCCGACGAGCGGATCGAGGAAATCATAGCCGGTTTCGAGAGAGTCGCGCGGGGCATGTTGATGCTCGGCGAGCGACCGCCGCGTTCTGTGGACGACGCCGTCACGACAGGTGAGAAGTTGTCGGTCTTGCTGTGTACAGCTTTGTTGCGTTCGCGCGGTGTGGCAGCGGAAGCTGTTCAGGGCACGGAATTGATTGTCACGGATGATCAGTTCGGCGATGCGTCGCCGTTGTTCGAAGCGACCGCGGAGAAGAGCCGCGCCCGGTTGTTTCCGCTACTCGAAAGCGGGCATGTGCCGATTGTGACGGGGTTTGATGGCGCAACGCACGCCGGCGTGCCGACGACGTTAGGTCGTGGGGGATCGGACTTTTCAGCCTCAATCCTTGCCGCGGTTTTGGACGCTGCTGAACTTTGGATTTGGACCGATGTGGACGGTATCCTTTCGGCGGACCCACGGGTCGTCAAGGGGACTCGAATCTTGCCGGAAGTGAGCTACAACGAGGCGGCGGAGCTCGCCTACAACGGGGCGAAGGTGTTACATCCGCGGACGCTCGCGCCGCTGGTCGAGAAGCAAGTTCCAATTTGGATCAAGAATAGTTTTCGGCCGGCGGAGCCCGGAACCCGCATCGTTTCCCGGATTACGGATGGCCACGGCGTGCGTGCGATTACCTCGCTTGGGAAGGTAGCGTTGATATCGATTGAGGCAGTGAGTACATCAATGTCAGGAGCCCAGTTGATGGCGCGGGCCTTGGAGGCGGCGGCGCGCGCTCATGTTGAAGTGTTGCTGCTGACGCGATCGAGTTTCCGTCAGAAGTTTTGCATGTTGGTGCGGGCCGAAGATCTGGACTCCGTGATGGAGAGCTTGCGGACGGAGCTGGGCCTCGAGTTGGCGCACGGCTATGTCCATCCCATCGACGTGGATCACAGCGTCGGTCTGCTCGCCGCGGTCGGTGAGGGCATGAAAGGCACGCCGGGGCTCGCGGGTAAGGTGTTCACGGCGCTCTCAGAGGAGAAGATCAATATCATTGCGATTGCTCAGGGGTCGAGTGAGTTGACCATAGCAATTGTCGTCAAGCAGGAAGCGCTCGATGGGGCGGTGCGGGCTCTGCACGAGGCGTGCCGGCTGGGTGATGAGGCGCGGACAGAAGCACTGGCCTGATTAGACTGGTGATCTCTGCATCGTGGCGCACGCCTTCGGCGTGCCGGGTCGCGCTGGGCGCGACCTAAACAACCACCGCCTGAAAGGCGGTGGGTTCATTTACGACTGAAAGTCGGCTTGCGGCTGAAGCCGCCTGAAGAAGCCCCGGCTCAGAGCCGGCTCAAGGCTTGGTGGGCGCTGTGATCTTGAATCCCTCTTCATCCTCGTCCCATTGCTGGCTCTCGATGTAATTCTTGATCGTTTCCTCGTCCACCGTCGCGCAGAAATATCCGCGCGCCCACAGGTGTTGCCCCCAGTATCGCTTCCGCAATTCCCCAAACTCATCTTGCAGCCGTCGCGACGACCTACCTTTCACATACTGCACCAGCTTCGACGGCGCCAACTGCGGCGGTGCCGATACCAAGACATGCACATGATCCGGCGACACCGCACCCCGAATCACTACGACGTCTCGCGCTTGGCAGCTCTGTCGGATCAGATCCCGTGTCCGCTCCGCCACCCTGCCCCGCAAGACTTTGTAGCGATATTTCGTGATCCAGACCAGGTGATATTTGATGTCGTAGACTGCGTGCGCCCCTCGCCGATATTCGCCCATCCCCCTATTCTCATCCAGACCCGCTTGAAGCTGACCGCCTGAAAGGCGGTGGGTTTAGACCTGGTGATGGAACTAAAATCGGCCGCAGGCCGATGCCACCGGAGAACAGCCCGTCCCAGCTTGCTTCACTTGTCCCGACCAGTGCTTGACCAGCGCCAGTCCTCCGCTGCTGTCACCAACCCCGCCTTCACAGGATTGTTCACAATGTAGTCGTGAATCCTAACCCGCTCGCGATCATTGCGAACTACGTGATCGTAGGATTCGCGCTGCCAGAAAGGCTCACCCGTTCGGCCAAGCATCCTGTTTGCTTGCTTTGCGGTGTAGCTCTTGAGCGTGCGTAAGAACTTTGAGGGTTCCACGAGAGGTGTCACCAACACATGTACGTGATTCGGCATCACCACGTAGGCATGCAGGTCGTAGTGATGAAGCTCACTCTCGGCGAAATGGAGCGCTTCGACAACCATGCGGGCAATTCGGTTTGCGCGGAGCCAGAGGGGCCCCGCCCGAGTGGTATCGAGATACCGGTCCGCCCAAACAAACGTCTCGCCGGACGACCATTTGCTCGGTTTAGGAAAGCGGGAGGCCGGCAAGCTCCCGTGTAGGTTCCAGGTGATAAACAACGCCCGGCCCACCGGATATTCATGCGGAAGACGCCGCCGGTGTCTTTGCACTAGGCTGGGGCGATGATAGCAGATTGTGGCTCAGAGGTTGTTCGGCATCTACGCGCAGCTCGGGGCGAAGGTCGCGCGCAGCGCGACCCGGCACGGCTAAGCCGCGCGCCACAGGCTGGAGCTACGGTTCGGTATGCTCGTCGATGACCCTTCGGAAAAGACGGATGTGTTCGGGGGTGCTGCCACAGCACCCTCCGACGATGCGGACTCCGGCGTCGAGCAGTGCCGGTAGTTCCGCTACCATCTCTTCCGGGGTTTGCTTGTAGACGACCTTCATCCTTTCAAGAACAGGTTGGCCGGCATTGGGCTGGGCCATGGTTGGCAAGTCGCAGACGTCGCGGTAAATCTTGATCGCTTTGGCGGCCCACGACACATCGACACCGCTTCCGCAGTTCAGGGCCACGATGTCTACTCCGGCATCACGCATAAATTCGGCGGCTTGCTCGGGGCCGATGCCCATCATCGTCCGCAATCTTGAGCCGTCGCGCGTGACGTCGTAAGCCATCGATCCGATCACACACGGCGCGCCGGCTTTTCTGGCGGCGTCGACACCGATGGCGAGTTCTTCGAGCGCTGTCTGTGTCTCAACGATAACTGCGTCCACGCCCGCGGAGACGAGTGCTTCGGCCTGTTCAGTGAACGCTTCACGCACTGCTTGCTCGGGGATCTCGCCGTGAGGTTCCATGAGGCCGCCGAAGGGACCGATGTCACCGATGACGAACCCGGGGCGGTCGCCGAAAGCTTGGCGGGAGAGGGCCACGCCGGCTTTATTGATCGCTCCGACGTTGGCGGCGTGATCGTGCCTTTCGAGCATGATGCGGCAACCGCCGAAGGTATTTGTAAGCAAGCAGTCGGAGCCGGCCTCGACATAGGCGTGTTGGATTCTCAGGAGGCGCTCGGGGTGCTCGACGTTCCAGGCTTCTCCGCAGCCTCCGGGTTCGAGTCCGGCGTATTGCAGTTGCGTCCCCATGGCGCCGTCGCAAAGCAAGACTCGATCTTGAATGGCGTGGAGCAGAGTTTCGGGCATGATGATCCGCTGGAACTTACGTTAGCGCAGCTTGGTAGGTGATGCGGAAGAGATGCGGTCCGGGCGTGGGTTGCTCATTCTTGGTGGATGTCTTGGGGCATGGGTTTGAACTGGCAGGCTTCGACGAAGACTTCGAAAAAGTCGGGCGTGGTTTCCAGTTCGACGTGCTGAATGCGTTTAACCAGTCGGTCGATCGTCCGTCTTTTCTGTTGGGAGAGCAGGATTTCTCTTGCTCCCTGGAGGGCGGCGTTGCCAACTTTGAGGATACGTTCAGCCGGGACGGGGGCGAGGAAGCCGATCTCGATCGCGTTCTCGACGTTGACGTAGTTCGCGAAGCCGCCGGCAAGATAGAGCTTGTCGATGTCCGCCGGTTGAAGGCCGAGCGCGCGGAGCACGATGAATTGGCCGCAGTAGTTGGCGGCTTTCGCCTGTGCGAGATTGCTGGCGTCTTCGCGTGAGAAGGTGATGCCTTGTGCTTGAACGATGCTCAGCTCGCGCGCCTTGTCGGCGAAGACGCCCTTGGGCGTCATGCGTCCGGTGCGTCGCAGTTCGGCGAGGAGGTCAACGAGACCGGAGCCACACAGGCCTCTCGGTTTGCCTCCACCGATGACTTCGTACTCGATGCTGTCGTTGGTGAGGCAGACCGACTCAATCGCGCCGTCCACGGCGGGCGTCCCGTAGCGAATGCCGCCGCCTTCGAAGGCCGGTCCGGCGGGACAGGACGCGGCTAGGAACTCTCCGTTGTGACGGACGACAACTTCGGTGTTGGTGCCGATGTCGACAAGCAGGAAGCTGCCCTCCCCGGACTCGGCATCAATGGCGACGAGATCGGCCGCCATGTCCGCCCCGACGTGACTTGCGATGAGGGGGGCAGCGTAGACCTTGGCTCTAGGGTGGGCCCACAGACGAAGCTTGCGTGCGTCTTCGAGCAAGGCAGTGGTCTCTCGGGTTCCCGCCAAGTACTCTTCCTCGATCTTGGACTTGTAGGGGCGTTGGCCGATCGATTGTACGTCGAGGTTAAAGAAGATCTCACGCATGGTCGAGTTGCCGACGACGACGATCTCGTAGATCATGCGGCGGTGGAACTTGAGGCGGCGGCACATCTCGCGTAGTTCTTGATTGATGGTGTTGATGATGGCCCTGTGCAGTTCACCGTGGAATGGACCACCGTCGTAGGAGATGCGATGCATCACATCACTTCCACCGAAGCGCTGCGGGTTCTCGAACGATGCGAGGTAGACGGCCTTGCCGGTTTCGAGGTCGACAAGTTCGGCGACGACGGTTGTCGTACCGAGGTCGATGGCGACGCCATAGATATGGCCTCGGTACTCATCAATGACTTCGCCGCCGTAAAGGACGTTGTCCCTGTCGCGGCGGACCATAGGTTCGAGAACGATTTCTTTCTCTGATGACGAAGTGAGGATCTGGGGATTGCTGCGCAGAAGAGAGAACTCGATATCCCCGGCGGCGTGCTGGATCTCGGCCTGGCAGGCAAGCCGATAGCTATCGCCAAGGAAGTTCTCCGCCTCGGTCTTGGGGCAGAGATTCTCGTTGCCTGCGGTCACTTCCACAATGCATTCGTGGCACAAACCGGTGCGGCCGCACGATGTGGGGACCCGCACGGCGAGTTCGTCGGCATAGTCGAAGATGGTCTTGCCGGAGGTAAGCGGGAGCGTATTACCGTCGTGGGAAATCTGTCCCATGGAATGGGTGGTTAGGGATGCGTCGCGGCTGGGTTTGGAACCGCTACTCGGTTTCCCAAGCGGAGCGATAGTCGAGCTTGTCGTCGCCGACACAACGAAAGAGTCCGCCTTCGACGGCAGGCTTGCCCTGGTTGCGGCAGCCGAACTTAGCGGTGCATTGGTCGAAGCGACTTTTGTAAGGACAGCGCAGGCTCGATAGCTCATCGGCGCGCTGCATCATACCCGAGAAGATTTCGAAAATGCGATCGAGCCGCTTTTGGTACTCATGCTTGTCGATCTTTTGCATCACTCGTATGTCAGGAACGAGGGAGTGGTCATCGTGGCGCACGGCTAAGCCGTGCCGGGTCGCACTTTACGCGACCTCGCGACCTAAGACTCGGCCCCGCGCTCCTTCGCCGAACTGGTCTCTTTCTTAACTCTCCTGGGCGGCGTCTTCATTAACCAGCTTCTTCGCGAGGGCAACGCATTCCATGGCATCTTTACCGTAGCCGTCGGCGCCCATGTCGTCGGCGAATTCCTGACTGACAGGCGCGCCTCCAACCATGATCTTGATGTCGTCGCGGATGCCCTCGTCGATGAAGGCTTCGATGGTGAGCGCCATGTTCGGCATGGTCGTTGTGAGCAGCGCGGACATGCCCATCAAGCGCGCTTCGTGCTCTTCGACAGCGGCGAGAAATTCATCGGCGGAAGTGTCGACACCGAGGTCGATCACTTCGAAGCCCGTGCCTCGGAGCATCATGATGCAAAGGTTCTTCCCGATATCGTGGAGGTCTCCCTTGACCGTGCCCATAACGACTTTCGCGACGGGTTTGATGCCGGACGCGGACAGAATCGGCTCGATGTGGGCCATCCCGGCCTTCATCGCGCGCGCGCAGGAGAGCACCTCCGGGACATAGATAAAGTTCTCGCGGAACTTGATCCCGACGATACGCATTGCCGCGATCAGACCGTCGTCCATGACTTCGAGAGCAGGGACGTCGCCGGCGAGAGCTTGTGTCGTGAGTTCGTCGACCGTCTTATGCTGTCCGTCGATGAGCGCCGCGCCGATCGACTGCATCGCGGGGCTGATCTCGGCGTAGGTGGCGATCAAACCTTCGCGTTCATCGGGTTGCTCGATGTACTCCTCGATTTCGTTTCGCAGGAATTCGTTGAAGATGTCGTTGATAGAAGCCATGCGATGCCGCGCCGTGTTTTCAGTTGGGCGTGGAGTGGTCCCTGTGCCAGTCTTTCACGGCTCTGGGAATTTCCTTGAGGTTCTCAATCGAAGTCTGGAGCGGGATAGCGCATTCGGGACCGACGAGCGGTACACCGGCGTCGAGGTTGCGGTAGACCTCTTGGCGCACTTCCTCAGGGCCCTTCGCGAAAAGTGTCTCAGGATTGTTGATGTTGCCCACGAGCGCGATGCGGTCTTTGACGATCTCCATGGCTTCGCCGGGGGCGTTCTTCGAGTCGTAATGGAAGGCGGCCATGCCGGTTTGCGCGATGTATTCCATGCGGTCCAGCGTACGGCCGCAGATGTGCAGGATGAGCGGGACCGACAAGCTCTCGGTGAACTCGATGTGCAGGTCGCGCAGGAATCGCTTGTAGTACTCGCCGCTGACCAAATCGCCGGTGGCGTGATCGGGAAGCGTCAGCGCGTCGGCGCCGGCTTCGATCTGGGCGACTCCGAAGTCGACAGTGGCTTTCGCCATGCGGTCGAGGCAGAGTTTGGTCTTGCCGGGATCGTCGAGAGACATCAGCAAGAACGGTTCAACGCCGAAGCAGTGGTAACCGAGGGTCCAAGGGCCCATGGTTTTGCCGATGATGGCCACTTCATCGCCGTATTCCTTCTTGAGGATCTTGATCGCGTCAAGCACGCATCTCGTGTCCTGGTGGGTTAGAAAGTCGGCCGGGATCTTGATGTCTTCCGGTTCGACCCAGATGGGCTCGCGCATGCGAACAGTGGGCCAGTTGTCCTTCTGTTCCCACTGCATCTTGCAGCCCAGAGCCGACGATTCCTGAATGATCGAAAAGACCGGCATGATCGTGTCGAAACCCAGTTCGGTATAGCCCGTCGCGGCGAGGCGCGCCATGAGTTCGGGGTTCCGATTGGCATCGGGGAAGGGAGCCTCGACCAAGTCCATCAGCTCGACGGTAGCGACGGAAGTGGGATTGCACACCGGGGTACGGTCAACCGCCTGACCACGGAAGGCGGCCAGGACTCGTTCGCGTCCATTCATGGGCTTGACGGTCACTGTTTCTGGGCGCTGGGAGCGAGGAGCTGACCACGCGCGGCAGCCATCTGCTCTTCGCGCTCGACTCCCCTTACGTTCAGTGCACGAATGAGCAGCAGTCCCATCAGTTTATCGTGAGGGTGGCCACAGGGGAACGCAAAGCGCTCTTTATCGCCCTCGATCCACTGCATCTGGCCGAGCTTGACGAGTCCCGCGCCGATGGCAAGGCGGCGTTGGACCGACTTATCGTCGCCGGCCTCGCCCGTGATGCGGTAGACGCCGTCCCCGAGACCCGAGACGCTGACGTCGACGTTCGCTTTCCGGTCGAAGACGGTGAGAGGCCGGGGTTCGACGTCAGCAGCCGGGTCGACCTTACACGCTTCGATAAACAGGCGGCGGCAAGCAAGCTCGTGGGAGTTACCGCAGGAGAACTGGATCTGCTTCCCAGTTCGAACTATACCGCCGAGCATGGTCATAGCGTGAGCGACGAAGTCGACGCGTTCCGCGACGCCGTCGAGTCGACTGTAGGAGTGGATCAAGAAAGTCGGCAGGCCGGCGTGCTCCTGACGATAGAGCGCGAGGGAGATTTCGTGGAAGCGCGAGTCCATCGAAACGAGCTCGATGCGGCGTCCAATATCGAGGGTGAGTGTCACTGGTTGGGCGGTGCGTTAACGACTAAGTCTAGCGTTCGGGGCTGGGTCGGGGTCAAGCGGCGAAGCCGCCTTGCGGGCTACCAGACGGCGCGAACGATGGTGGCCACGGCGAACGTTACGGCGAAGGCGAAAGCGAGCGGCATGAGCGCACCGATGGTGGTCCATCTGGCGCTGCGGGTTTCTTTCCAGATCGTGATGATGGTCGTCGCACAAGGGTTATGGAGGAGCGAGAAGAGCATCAGATTGACGGCGGTCAGCATGGTCCAACCTTGCTCATCAATGAGCAGGGTGCGGATTTGGTCGTAGGACGTGACGTCGCTCATAGCGCTGACGCCCATGTAGACCATCAACATCGTGGGAACGACGATCTCATTCGCCGGGATGGCGATCACGTAGGCCAGAAGAATGACACCGTCGAGGCCGATGGCGTGACCGAGGGGTTCGAGGAAGTTGGCCGAGTGCTGGGCGAGACTGACGCCCTGCCAGTCAATATTCGCCAGTATCCAGATAACGGCGCCGGCCGGTGCGGCGGTCAGTATCGCGCGCCAGAGAACGAATATCGTGCGGTCAATCAGCGACGTATAGAGAATGCGCAGCATGCTCGGACGGCGGTAGGGCGGGAGTTCCAAGGTGAAAGCGGAGGCCTCGCCCTGTAGCACAGTGCGGGCAAGCAGCCAAGAGGAAAGCAGTGTAAAGCCGACGCCAATCAGGACTACGCCCACGACCGCGCCCGCTGCCGCGAGCGACGCGAAGGCCGGTGGGAATGCCGCCGCGACGAAGATCGTCGCGAGCATGATGAGGGTTGGGAAGCGTCCGTTGCAGGGGACGAAGTTGTTCGTGAGGATGGCGATGAGTCGCTCGCGGGGCGAATCGATGACGCGGGTCGCCGTGATGCCGGCCGCGTTGCAGCCAAATCCCATCGCCATGGTGAGGGCCTGCTTGCCATGTGCGCCGGCGTTGCGGAAGAGCCAGTCCATGTTGAATGCGACACGGGGTAGGTAGCCGAGGTCTTCGAGAATAGTGAACATCGGGAAGAAAATGGCCATCGGCGGAAGCATCACGCTGACAACCCAGGCCAGTCCCCGAAACACACCGTTCCAGATGAAGCCCGTCAGCCATATGGGGACGCCCCACGCGATGAAAAGGTTGACGGCGTGGCCTTCGATGACGAAGAAGAACTCCGCGAGCATCTGGGAGGGATAGTTGGCGCCGATGATCGTGATCCAGAAGATCAGGGCCAGTATCCCGAGCATAATCGGCAAACCGAAGATCGGAGATGTCACGATGCGGTCGATCTTCTGGTCCCAGTCCCACTTGGGACCCGCGCCGATGCGGACGGAACGGTCGGCGATCCGCTGCGCGTCCGCGTAGAGCGATGAGACGATGCGGTCGCGGAAATCGTCACCGATTTCGCGACGAAGGTGGTCAGCGCGCCGCAAGACTGTCCGCGGATCGGCTGTCTTCGTGATCATTGACGCCCCTGGAGCGCGACGACGCTGCTCACCGTCTCGACCGGCCCGGCCTGCAAGCCCTCGATCTCCGACAACTCTCCAGATAGCAGCGCCTGACGCACCTTGTGATCACCATCCAGCAGGCGCAGGGCGACCCAACGTGCGTTGGGCAGACCGGGCGCCACCGTTTCAATCAACGGGACCAGCTCATCCACCGCTTCTTCGAGCTCGGCAGGGTGGTGTGGAAGAACGGGCTGCGTCACGATCTCCCCCGCAATCACGCCGGCAACGGTTTGGACCAGGTCGCGAAGTCCTTCCTTTGTGCGAGCAACGGTGGGGACGGTGGGTACGCCGAGATCACGGGAAAGGCTGCGGACGTCGACCTCTATCCCTTTGCGGCTTGCCTCGTCCATTAGATTGACACAGACGACCACCTTGCTTGTTATTTCGAGGACTTGAAGCACCAGATTTAAGTTTCTCTCGAGTGCTGTGGCATCGACGACGACCACAGTGCAGTCCGGTCGCCCGAACAGAAGGAAGTTGCGGCTAATCTCTTCATCCTCGGATGCGGAGAGGAGCGAGTATGTGCCTGGAAGGTCGACCAGCTTGTAGCGCTTGTCTTGGAAGGAGTAGCCTCCTTCCGCCCGCATGACGGTCTTCCCTGTCCAGTTGCCGACATGTTGTCGCAGGCCGGTGAGCGCATTAAAGACGGACGACTTGCCGGTGTTCGGATTGCCGGCGAGAGCTACTAAGTAGTCGTACTTGCCGAGGGATATACCCATCTGCTCAAGCTGGGCATGAGCTGGACAGGTCTCGCAATTCGAATGGCTTGCCGCGGGGGCCGTCATACCTGTGCGGCCTCCGTGACTTTGCTGGGGTCGGCGGTAGCGCTCAGCCGCTTGACCCAGATTTGGCCCGCCTGCTGCTTGCGAAGAGCTATCGTCGTACCGCGCACGCGGAAGGCTCTCGGATCACCGAATGGGTTGCCGAGGGCCAGTTCGATGCGAGTCTGCGGCGTTAGGCCGAGGTCGAGCAGACGGCGGCGACTGAACCCGCGGCAGGCGGGGTCGAGCTCTAGGAGCTCGGCGGGCTCGCCGTGGCGGAGATCAGAAAGCCGCATGGCGCCCTCCGGGCGAACCGAACGGGGGGCTTCGGCAACCTGGATGTTGGCGGCTACAACAGGGGCCAGGCGGTGTTCGGCTTGGCCGTCGCTGATCACGATCCTCTCGGGAGTGTTTTCGAGGATTCGGATTGTATCGCCTGGGCGGAAGCCCGCAGCAATGATCTGGCGGAAGATGACATCAGGTTCATCTTCAATGTGGACGATGCGGGCGGGCTCGTCGGTGGGCCATCGAGAAAGCGACACGGCGTCAAGCGGTTTCAGCGAGCCATCGGCGGTTGGGATCGGGTCGCCGTGTGGGTCGCGTTGCGGGTGTCCAAGGTGCGCGTCGAGCTGGTCGAGATGTTCGGCGGAGAGTTGATGTTCCGCGATCTCGGCGGCTTGATGAAGCTTTTCCATCGGCATGCCGGCGTCGTCGGCTAAGTAGCTCTCCCACAGGCGATGTGCGCGCACGACATGCAGAGCCCAGCTTTCGCCCTTTGACGTGAGAATGAAGCCTGCGTGGTCGCTGCGCAGTAGCCCCCGCTTTTCCATGTGAACAATGAGGCTGAGAGTGCGGCGCTGAGAAAGCGACAGCGCGCCCGCGAGGGATTCGGGTGTCGCGGCTTGACCGCGTTGCTCCCAAGCGATGATGTGCTTGAGCGCATCCTCGAAAAGGCGACGGGTCTTCTCCGCCCGGTAGCGCCGCCAATGAGCCCAGAAACCGACTCTCGGCCATGTCGCCGCGATGGCGAACAACAAAAGCAGCAGGAACCAAGCTTGGCTCGTCATCGCAAAATCAGCCTTTCGGTTTCCCGTTCCGCGGCTGCGTCACGCGGATTTCCCCCGCGACCGTGGGCCCGAGTGCGTGTTTGTCGCGAGCCTTGCCGACTTCGAGCATGAGTGGGCCGTCGAAGGGGGCACGCTCGGTCAGCCTGATCTTGGTTCCGGGGGCGATCCCGAGTTCGGAGAGGTAACGCAACATATCCGGATTCCGGTCGGAAACTCGCGAGACGGTGGATTCGGCGCCAACGAAGACGTCGAGCAGGCTGAGGTCCCGGCGCGGGGGGATGCTACCGTCTTTTCGCGGGATCGGGTGGCCGTGAGGGTCGACTTCCGGGTCGCCCAGGCGCTCGGCGATGCGGTCTTCCAGTTGCTCGGAGATGGCGTGTTCAAGGCGCTCGGCCTCGTCATGTACCTCGTCCCAGCTATAGCCCAGGAAGCGGTGGAGAAACAACTCGATCAGTCGATGATGGCGAATGACTTCGAGAGCGCGGAGCTTGCCGTGTTCGCTCAGTCGCGCGCCGCGGTGCTTTCGGTATTGAACGGGAGGCGGTTTCCGCAGAGCGAGCTTCTGCAGCATGCCCGTCACCGAAGCGGGCGCTACACGGAGCTTGCGCGCGAGGGAGGCGGTGGAGGCGCGTCCCCGCTCGCCGGCAATCTCGTAGATCGCTTTCAGGTAGTCGTCGACGGCTTCCGAAGGCACATTGAATCCAAAGTTTAGGTGGCCCTAAATATTGATTGTATCCACGACGCCGGAACGAAGTCAAATCGGGCAATGTCTCGGGAGGCGTGACTCGTCCGGGGCAGAGCCGTTCGTGACGGCCGCCGCCTTCGAGAGGAGCGTGCCTTGCCGGCGGCGCGTGCCATGTCCAAATCCTGAGGGTCAGTCCGTCTCCATTGGGCGTTGACAGCCTGTGAGGGAAACGGTTGTGTTTCGCCGGGTGAGGCGGTAGACTCTTGCCGTGAGAGGGCCGAATCGGAAGGTTCTACTTGGAATTCCGTGAGTGCCTGAGGCGACCCATGCGATTGATTCCGGCTCTCACCACACTGCTCTTTACGCTCTGTCATCTGCCCGCCCAGTTTCACCCGGTGATACCAGCCGGCGGTCCGCACCTGGACGGTCCCTACTCTCCCGGTCTCTGGGCGGGTGACTACCTCTACATCTCGGGTCTGGGACCCGGCGATGCCAGCGGGCAAATCGCCGATGGTGTTGAAGCGCAGACGCGACAGGTTCTCGCAAACACGAAATCGGTTGTTGAGGCCGCCGGCCTGACGATGGAGCATGTCGTCTATACCCATGTCTACCTACGCGACATGACCAACTACGAGAGCCTGAATCGAGTCTACGGCGACTACTTCCCGAAGGCGCCTCCCGCGCGAGCCGTGCTGGGGATCGCGGGACTGCGCGGTAGAGCGCTGATTGATCTGAAAGCGGTCGCCGTACGTCATCTCTACCAGAAGACGCCTTTGCAAATTCCAGGCTTTGATCCGGAGGAGCCCTATTCTCCCGGTATCGTCACCCACGATCAGGTCTATGTCTCGGCGATGCTCGGACGCGATCGATCCTCCGGGCGTATCCCCGATGATCCGGCGGAGCAAGTTCAGTTGGCTCTCGATGGAATGAACCAAGTTTTGCAAGCGGCAGGGCTGGATCTGAGACACATGGTGTTTGTAAATCCGTTCTTGACGAAGGACCTACCGGCGGGTGTTATGAATGAGGTGTACGCTCGCCACTGGGCGTTTGGGACGGCACCCGCCCGTGGCACCATCTATGTCATGAGCCTGCCCCACGACGCTAAGATCGAGTACACGGGTGTGGCTGTTCGAGATCTCACAAAGCGGGTGGTCGTGTATCCGAAGAACTTCAGGACGAGTGCGACCGCAAGCCCCTGCGTGCTCGGCGGAGAGTTCATGTATTGCTCGGGCAAGTCCGGATTCATCACTGGTGTGAACGGCGGGATCTTCAGTCCTGACGTGGGCATACAGCTTCGGCAGTCGATGCGGAACCAACTCGACAGCCTTGAGGAAGTGGGGTTGGACTTCAGCAGTACCGTCGCGACCACGTTGTACCTCGACAACATCAACGAGCATCAAGCGGCAACCTCCATCTACAAGCTCTACTTTCGGGGTCCTCCGCCCGCTCAGGCCGCGCTGCAGCAGATTCCGTCCGTTGAACGGAAAGAAGGCCGCGAAAGCCGCCGGCCCGGTATTGAGCAACTGACACTGATCGCCTACAAACCACAGAACTAAGTGTTCTCGTTCGATCTCTTTTGGAGTGCGCATGAAAACGAAAGTCCTTACCGCCGCCTGCGCTTTGGGGAGCCTGCTTGTGATCTCCTGCGGTCAGCCGGAGCCGGTATCAACTTCACCGCCGGTTCGATCCACGCGAACCGAGTTCAGCCGCATGCTTGTCCATTGGCGGCAGTATGTCGATCCGGGCTATCTCTCGTTTATTGAAGAGGTACAGCCGGAAGTGGTCCAGGCGGGCTTCTACGGCGCCGACTTCTGGGCGTTGACGCATGTTCCCAAAGAGGTCAAGGGCTCCACAGCCGCGACGCAACCTGTGGACGGGGACCTCGAAGCCAGTGGCGAGTTTCTTGAAAATCTCAACCGGGAACTTCACGAGCGCGGCGTCAAGGTGGTAGGTCATATCGACACCACCTATCACCTAACCGGTCTCATCGACGGTCCGGAGGGCCCACGCGAAGGCTTCTTCAAGTTCTACAACCAGCTTTGGGACCAGCAAGAGCTGGGACCCAAACCGATCGATGACCCTCTCGAGCTACTGCAACGGAATGCCGACGGCTCACCATACTCCCGGCGCCTGGAGGGGTTCTCGCCATGGCCCATCTATCACGGCTGCTTGAACAATCCGCATTGGCGCGGAGTGCTCAAGGCGTGGGTCAAGCGAGGTATCGAACGGGGTCTGGACGGCTTCGTGGTCAACTACTTTTACACCAACGGCTGCATGTGTCAGTACTGTCGGCGCGGCTTCAAAGAGCAATTACGTCAAGGCTACTCCCAGGAGGATCTGCGGACGCAGTTTGGTATTGATGATCTCGAAACGCACGAGTTTTCCGAGATCAACGGCTCGTACAAGCCAAACGAGATGACACCGCTACGCCTTGAGGGCCAGAGATTCGCCGACATCTCCCGTAAGAGAGCGTTCGACGAAGTCTTCATTGACTATGGAAGATCGCTAAAGCCCGATCTCATGGTGGCACAGTGGCTACATAGCTATCAGCCCGTCGCTCGTAACGACGAGCGAATGATGCTCCCGCCGGATTTGTGGGCCAAGGGAGAAGACTATCTGTGGTACTGCGTTGGAAAGCAAGACTCGACCCTGCAGATGCGTTACATGCGTGGCGCCTCGGGAGATCGCCCCTACACCATCTGTCACTACGAGCACGTCAAAGTCCGGGCCGCCATGGCGGAACTGGCCGCGAACGGCGGCGCCCCTATGACGCGCCACGCCGATTTCAACGACCCGGATTCACGTCGCGAACTCGGGCGGTTCTTCTCTTTCATGAAACGGTATGACAGCATCTATCACGCCAATCGAATGGCCGGCGAAGCGGTCCTGCTCTTCCCCCGCAGCCAGATTCAGCAGGGCCGTTTGACCAACACGCTCACGGCTTTTCACAAAGTTGGAGACCGGCTGCTCGACGATCATGTTCTGTTTGACGTCATCCCTGACGATATTGCCACGGCCGAGAGACTCAAGGGGTATCAGCGAGTGTTCACCAGCTCGTCCGCCCATGAGATGGAGCAAGAGACTTACAGCGGCCTGAGCCGTTTCGACGCTCCGGCGACCGTCCGTGTCTCCGCCAACCGCCCGGAGGAGGGAGACGAGATCGACATTCACTTCGTAAACTACGCTCGTAGCGAGCCTGACGACCAGAGTCGCAAAGGGTTCGTCACAGACGAAAACCCGGTACCCGTGTCAGGCATGAAGGCCGATGTTGTGGTGCCGGCCGGCTTCCGCGTAACGAAAGTTGAGATGATCACACCCGAGGCTGACGAGCCGGAAACCGTATCCATCGAGCAACACGCGGGCCGGGTTCGTTTCACGGTTCCGGGAATTCTCGTGTATGGAGTGGTCCGCATCTATCTGGAACCTGCTCAAATGGCAGCGTCCGGCTGAGCCGCCGCAAGGCTCGGACCAAATACCCGCCGGGCGTTCGCTGCCAGTATCTGTTTCTTGCTCTGCTCAGGGATGTCGGCGAAGGCGATTTTGGCAAGCTGCGCGCCGGGGCTCAGATAGGTCGAGTCAGTACCGAACAGGATGCGGTCCGCTCCGGCCGCAGCCACTGTGCGTTCGAGAATACGGTATGGGACGCCGGATGCCGCCGTTTCCATAAAGGCGTTCGGGTGCTTAGCGGTAAAGCCGGCCCAGTCATCGATACTTCGGCCGAAATGCGCGATGATCAGCTTCATCTCAGTGAACTCGTTCAAGACCCGTGAGAGAACAACCGGTAGGCTCTCGCCGCGAAGTGTCGGTGTTTCCGCCCCATGGCTGCTCTTCACATGAAAGAGCACCGCCAAGCGGTGCTCGTGAGCGAATTGATACGCCCGCCGGTAGCCCTCGCCGTCAACAGGATAGTTGTGCGAGACGCCGTGCAGTTTGAAGCCGATTAAGCCGGAGTCCGCGTCGAGAATCCGTTCCGCCATCGCGAGCGAAGCGTCAAGGAAGTGCGGCTGAAATGCGAGATAGGCCCGGAGCCGATCGGGATGGGCCTTGACGGCCGCTATTGCTGCTTCATTCCCGGCGCGGAATGCTTCCGGCGTTGCCGCGCCGATGGCCGCGGAGTTGCTGAACAACGTTTGATTGATTCCGCAGCGGTCCATCGCCCGGATCAATTCCCGCACGCCCGCAGGTAGCTTCCCGTTTTGAAGCGTCCCGCTGAAGTGAGCATGCGCATCGATGACCTCGACGTTATCTAGCGGCTCGGCGTCGCGAACGGTTTCGAGAATGGATTTTGGGGGCGGAGTCGCGCGAGCGAGCTCGCGTCCGGCGGTAAGAACCGCCCCTGTTCTAATGGATCGGGATACGAATTGGCGGCGGGTCATCGCGTCTCGTCCTTCTTTCAACTCACTCGATCGAGCAGCCTCTGTAGATTCGCCCCGGCGATGCGGCGTTTCTGCTCGAGGGTGAGATCGGCGTAGTTGAGCATGCCCATGGGAAGACTCGGGTCCCAGTAGGGCATCTGAGAACCATAGAGTACGCGATCAACGCCCATCATCTCCACGGCTTGCTCCAGTTGTCCGTACAGCGTCGTTAACGTGTGGGTGAAATAGAGGTTCTTATGCTTGCGCATCAGCAGAACGAGCTGAGTCTCAAGACTGCGATGCGTTCGCAGCAAGATGACGGGCAGGTCGGGGAAGTCGGAGCAGATGGCGTCGATATCCTCAAGGCTATAGCGAGCCATGCCCTCCGGGCGGTATAGAGGGCCTCCTTCGATCAACAACGGGGCCCGATGTTGTTGGAGTTTCTCGTAGACGCTCCCCAGCAGAAAGGGCTTGATGACCATCGGCGGGTCGGAAGGTCCGTCGCTCGCGAGGAAGCGGGCTGCTTTCGCACCCGACTCGATCATGCGGTCAACTTGATCTTCGAGGCCGTCCCCGGGGCCTCTCAATACAACAGACAGAACCCAACACACCTCAATGCGATCCGATTTCCGCGCCTCGGCAACACCGCGCTCGTTGCGGCCCTCGCGGTAGTAGACCAACGCCTTGTCGAGACCATAGCGATCCATCTGCCTGAGCAGGGAGGAGGCATCGGGCATTTCGTCGAGGATCGGAATCCGCGAGGTCCCGATCATGACGTCGCAGTCGAAGTAACTCCAATCGGCCATAGGGCTCCGTCAAGCTGTGCGTAATCAGTCCTACGATAGGCAAGGGGTGCAGGGGCATGGGCCTTGTCAGGCCCAGAGCTAAGTTTACTTCCCAGGCCGCTGTGTAGGCAACGAGATGGGGAGCAGCGCCAGAAGCGTGTCGCCACGCTGCCTCTTTCGACTCGTTCTCATTCGGATCTTGTTGACGTCGTTGCTATCCGGCCGAAGCCGACTGAAATGCCCGGGCGCGGTACAGGAACTCAACGATGTTCCCTTCGTGAGGCTGGAGCCAATCGAGCTTTGTTGTTGGCACCGCTCCCAAGTTTAAGCGGTCGATGTCGTCGGAGTCGAGGAGCGCTTGTTGGAACTTCGGATCTTCGGTGATTCCGCTGCACACCAGCGTCGGGCCGATCTTCGCCAGCATGTCGTCCTGCGAGCACTCGACCACCGTACCGAATGGGAACATGAATTCCTTCTTCGCGATCGGCTCTTCGGGTGAAGCACAGTAAGCGAGCGTCGGCAACAAATAGCCGCAATGCTCGCGAGTGATCGCGCGCGGAGTGCCTCGGACTTTCTGGACGAGGTCCTCTGAGCTGGTGGCCTTGAGGTCTTCGTCAATGGAGGCCGAGATGGCCTCCGGAACGCCCGGTACTGTAAACGCGGCCAACCCCGCTTCGGGATGCTCCGGCGGAAGCGCTTCGATCTTCGCGAGTTTCTCGGCGATGGCCTCGGCGATGGCCTTGCCGTTCCGCGACACCCAAATGCCCGAACAGTTGATGCAACTCCGTCCGCTGTTCAGCGCAATGCTGGTGACCATGAGGTCAAGATACTTCTCCCAGTCGTCCGCCTGATCGTCGCCGATGAGAATCTTCGTGTAGCCCGGTCCATGAACTTGAATGCCGGGATTGCCGGCATGCTGGTCGACGGTGGCCTGACTGCCGAAGAGCATTGTGCGGCGGCAGCTTTGCAGGACCGCCGCTCCAACGTCACCGGCACCGGCGTAGACCGCGAAGGCTTCGGCCGGAACGCCAGCCTGAATCATCGCCTGCACCATGCGATAGGGCGTCCACGGCTCCTGCGGACCCGGTTTCAAGACGAGCCCAATCTGCATCGGGATGACCGGCATCCAAAGCGTGTGTACGCCGGGCGAGTTGCTGGGCAGCACCATGCCGAGCACGTCCGTCTGCGCTTGATAACTCAGTAGGCGTCCGGCTGAGTCGTAGCCATGCCCGTTCGTCAGGATGTCGAGATCCAACCCGCGGGTCAGCGAATCGAGAATCTGATCCATCTGGCTCAGCACGAACGCGATCTTGTCCATGTTCTTGCGGCACATGTGCTCGGGCAATCCCGTCGTTGCCGACTGTTGCCGCACGAAATCGTCCGGCGTCTGCGAGCCATCGCCCAACGGCAGTTCGGCCGACATAAACAGCTCGCCGGCCTTCTTCACCATGCCGGCCAAATCCCCGCACGGAATCTGCCTCAGGATGTCGCGCGCGTTCTTCGTCTTGCGCATGTCGCGGCGAACCATACCCGGAACGGCCTGGCTTACGTCGGCAACGGGCTCGCCGGTATCAAAATGGACGACCTTGTCGACGTCCGAACTCTTGTAGGATTCACCCCAGCGGATCAGTGGTACATGGATCATTGTGAATTTTCTTGAAAGCTCTACGGGCGACTCCCACGAGCGACCCTTCAGTGTGCGTCAGCTTGCGGCTCGACGCAAGGCCCAGTCTTGTCTCATGCAAGATGAGCCTGAAGGAGGAGTTAGTTTCTCACACAAGATGAGCCTGAAGGGTGGGGGAGTGAGCATGCTGGGGATTGACCATCCACATGCAAGACGGCAAGACGCTGAGCCTGGAGCAGATACGGCAGTTTCTGGAGGCCAGCGATGAAATACGATTCAAGGGCAAAGGGCGTGCCGAGATCTACGCCTGGGTGGCGCAAACGCTGTGCCGGCAGCGCTACAGCGGGCAAGACCGAGCCGCCAAAGGACTGCTGCGGCAATATCTGGCCAAGATGACGGGACTGAGCCGGGCGCAGGTCACCCGACTGATCCGCCAATATCGGCAGAGGGGTGAGCTGGTACCTGCCCGCTATCGGCGGCATCGCTTTGCCGGCAAGTACACGGCGGCCGATATCGAGCGGCTGGCGGCCGTCGATGAAGCACACGAAACCCTCAGCGGCCCGGCCACGCGCAAGATCCTGCAGCGGGAATATCACAAGTACCAGCAGAGTGAATATGAGCGGTTGGCGGAGATCTCGGTGGCCCACATCTATCGACTGCGGCGGCACAGGGTGTACCGCCAGCGGCGGCTGCATTTCACCAAGACTCGGCCCAGCGCGGTGTCGATCGGCGAGCGGCGGCGGCCCAACCCGCGGGGCCAACCCGGCTACCTGCGAGTGGATACGGTACATCAAGGAGATCGCGACGGCGTGAAGGGCGTCTATCACATCAACGCGGTGGATGAAGTGACCCAGTGGCAAGTGGTCGGCGCCACGGCGGCCATTAGCGAAGCCTGGCTGGAGCCGTTGCTCAAGGCCATGCTGGAGCAGTTCCCCTTTCGCCTGCGCGGCTTCCATTCCGACAACGGCAGCGAGTTCCTCAACGGCACGGCGGAAAAATTACTGAACAAGCTGCTGATCGAACAGACCAAGTCGCGGCCGAGGCACACCAACGACAACGGCTTGGTGGAATCGAAAAACGGCGCCGTGATCCGCAAGCACATGGGGCATACGCACATCGCGGCGCCGCACGCGGCGCGCATCCAGCGCTTCTATCAACAGCACTTCAATCCCTATTTGAACTTCCACCGGCCCTGCGGACAACCCGAACTGCTGACCGACGCCAAAGGCAAGCAGAAGCGCGTGTATCGCCACTATCAGACCCCTTGGGAAACCTTCCAGAAGTTGCCGCGGGCCGCCGACTATCTCAAGCCCGGGCAGGCGATCAAGGCCCTCGACCGTATTGCTCAGGCCGAAAGCGACACTGCGGCGGCGCGGCGGATGCAACAAGCCAAGAGCAAGCTGTTTGCGAGTTTCGCATCCGCGAACCTGCCGCGCCGCGCGACGGGAGAAGGGCTGCGGAAATGACGGGCGATGGGAAACGAGGAAAACCAAAAACCGGTTTCCCTCGTTTCCCAACGCCCTTGGAAATCGCTCCGCGATTCCCACATTCCCACAGCCCCGACGACGATTCTCTCCCCTTCTTAACCAATCCCAGAAAGGAGCCCAGCGACTCAGTGCTCCCCTGCTTCTCCAGGCTCATCCTTCGATGAGAAAATGCTGGCCCAGGGGGGGCGCGCCACTCCTCGCAAGATCTACTTCCAGGGTGGCTTATCCGGCAACAACTTCTCGAATTCCGCCACACGAGCCGCCTCGTACTCCCCACCATACCTCCCGGCGAAGAAACGGTCGAGTGCCTCATCGTGTAGTCGCTGCCATGACTCTTCTTCGTGTCCGGGGTTGACGGGGTAGAACATCACGCCGGTCGCTCGCGCCGCGTTAAAGTCCCCCGGGGCATCCCCGATCATGAGCATGCGCGTCGGCTCATAGCCCTTGCCGGCGGTCATCACCCGCAGGTGCTCGGTCTTTTTACCCTGCTCCTGCCCAGCGATGATCAGCGGATAGTGGTCGATCTCATGCTCGTCCCATTCACGCCGCAACGCCTCGCCCGGGGTCCCCGACACCACCGCCAAGTCTGCTTTCGCCGTGATTCGTTCCAGACACTCGACCACCTTTGGGAACGGCGGGACTCCCATCACCAGATCCCCAATCGCCGCGTTTACGGCCAAGCTCCACTTCATGGTCCGCTTCAGGAGCGGATTATCCGTTTCTTTGATCAGCTCCGCGAGCGAAGCATTGCTCGGCGGCCGGTCTGAATTCACGAAATCCCGCAAGGGTTGTAGATCAGGAACCTTGATACCCCGACGCGCCGCTTCCGGGTAGTCCATCAGCAAGTCGAGCGACTTCACCAGAACCGGGAATCTGTTCATGCCCCGATCCACCGAATAGAGGTTCGCGAACTCCCAAACCTGTCGCGCGTACTTGGACGCAGCCTGCAAGTCCCACGCCTTGATGAATGCCGGCGTGAAGCACTCTTTGTGCTTGATCTCCATCGAATCGAAAACACAGCCATCCGAATCGAGGGCGACAAAGAAGTCGTGCTTGCGCTGAAACTCTTCCAGTGTGTTGTAAATCGCCATAACCTACAAACGAGCGACGGCTACTCCTCTTCCCACTCCGTATGGAAAGTTCCATCGCGGTCCAAGCGCTTGTAGGTGTGGGCGCCGAACAGGTCCCGCTGGGCCTGCAGCAAGTTGGCCGGCAGGAACTCACTGCGGTAGCTGTCAACGTATGCCAGGCTCGCACCCAGGCATGTCGCCGGTACCCCCGTCTGAGCCGCTAAGCTCACAACCGTACGTAACGCCGGAAGGGTGCGGTTCACCACGGCGCTGAAGTTGTCATCCATCATCAGATTCACGAGACTGGAATCGGCGTTGTAGGCTCGCTTGATCGGGTCCAGCAGTTTTGAACGGATGATACAGCCGGCCTTCCAGATGCGGGCCACTTCGCTCAAATCCACGCCGTAGTCGAACTCCTTCGACGCCTCTTGAATCAAGGCCAGTCCCTGGGCGTAACTCGTCACCATCCCGAGGTAGACCGCGGCAAACAGTGCCTTCACGACCGCGTCGCGATCACTCGCCGCATCCGCCGGACCATCCAAGACTTTCGATGCCTCGATTCGCTGCGGCTTCAGGCCAGACAGAATCCGCGCCTGCACCGCCATGCTCAACGTCGGCGTGGGGACACCCAGGTCCAGCGATGTCTGGGCCGTCCATTTCCCGGTACCCTTCTGTCCCGCCGTATCGAGTATCAGCTCGACCAGCGCTTTCCCGGTATCATCGTCGACTTTCGCCAGACACGTTGCGGAGATTTCAACGAGGAACCCGCTGATTTCGGTCTCCGTCCATTGCGCAAATACCTTTTGGATCTCGCTCGTACTCATTCCGAGCGACTTCCGCATCACATCGTACGCCTCGCACAGGATCTGCATGATCCCGTACTCGATGCCGTTGTGGACCATCTTGACGTAGTGACCCGCCGACCCGGCGCCTACGTAGGTACAGCAGGCGCCGTCTTCGGTCTGCGCGGCAATCTTCGTCAGGACCGGCTCGACCAACTCATAAGCCTGCTTATTGCCCCCCGGCATGATGCTGGGACCGAGCAGGGCGCCCTTCTCTCCACCGCTGATGCCGCAACCAAGAAAGTGCAGACCCGAATCCTTTAGCTCTTCCTGCCTTCGGTTCGTGTCATTGAAGTTCGCGTTGCCGCCGTCGATGATGATGTCACCTTCCTCAAGAACGTCCTTGAGTTCCGAGATGACCGCGTCGGTTCCCCTGCCCGCCGTCACCATGATGAGAACCTTGCGGGGTTTCTGTAGCAGCGCCGCCATCTCGCTGATCGACTGCGTAACCTGAACTTTCTTGCCTGCTGAGATTTTGCGCATGTGATCGGCGTTTTCCGATCCGCGGTTGTATGCGACGACAGGGAAGCCGTTCCGCTCGATATTCAGAGCAACCATTTGCCCCATCACACCCAACCCCGCTACACCGAACTGACCTTCAGCCATGCAAGAAACCCCTTTCAATCAAGCGCGGTCCGATCCAAGTGGATAGTCCCCGCCTCCGCCTAGATCCATCGGCGGAATCCCCTTGGAAGGCAAGCAGCATTCCACATGTTAGCGAAGGGGAGGGGAGGTCGCGCACAGCGCGACCCGGCACGGCTCAGCCGTGCGCCACAAGTGGCCACGTTCACATCGGCGAGCGTTGGCGCTAGAACAGCATGCGTTGGGTGACATCGGCGGCCGGCTCGGACACAGCCGTCACTGGAATCTGAAAATAGAAGGTGGACCCCCGGCTTATCGTACTTTCCACGCGGACCGAGCCGTGATGCGCCATCACCAGGTGCTTCACGATCGCCAGCCCCAGGCCCGTGCCGCCGAGCGCCCGCGAACGCGCCTTGTCCACCCGATAGAATCGCTCGAAAAGGCGCGGAATGTGTTCGAGCGGGATGCCGATTCCCGTATCCGCGACGAAGAATCGAACCTCCGCGCCGACGGGTTCCGCACCGAGGCGAATTGTCCCCCCTTCGCTGGTATACTTCGTCGCGTTGTCCAGCAAGTTCATGAGTACCTGATGGATCGCGTCCGAGTCGCAATCGACCGTCATCTCCGGATCAACCGTCTCGATTTCCACACGGATCTGCTTCTTCTCGGTCACGGTTCGAATCGCGTCCGAGGCTTGCGCGAGCAAGTCGTCGACGCGATGCGGGAACAAGGTGAATTCGCGCGCCTTCACTTCGATCTGCGACAGCGTCATCAGATCGGCGGTGAGCTGCGCCAACCGTTCGGAGTTCTGCCGGATGATCCGCAGGAACCTCCGGTTGTTCTCCGGTTCGTCGATCGCGCCGTCGAGCAGGGTTTCCGTGTAGCCTTGAATCGCCGTCAGCGGTGTCCGTAGTTCGTGAGACACGTTAATGACAAAGTCTTTCCGCATGCGGTCCACCATCTCGAGCTCGGTGATGTCATAAAACACCGCGACCGCCGCTTGCACTCCACCCGAGGCGTCCTTAATGGGAGCGCAGGAAACCTTCCAGGCCTTTTCCCGCGGCCCGTCCGCCGTCAAGTCGAACGAGTGCCACTCACCATGCTCGAATACGTCTTCGAAAAGAGTACGTATTTCGGCCCTCGACCAGCCATCCAGGGACGAGCCGGGATCGAGGGGCGCCGTGGGAAACATGCGCTTCATAGCAGGGTTCGAGAGAATCGTGTTCTTGTCGCTCCCGATCACCAAAACGCCTTCACCGATCCCGTTGACGGCGGCTTCGAAACGGGAACGCTCTTGCTGCACCTGTTCGAACGTCGACCGCAACTGCCCGGCCGTAATATCGAGTGTTCGGCCCAACTCTCCGAGTTCGCCGCGCTTCAACCCCGGGCGCTCCCCTCCGAAGTTCCCCTTCGCCAAGTCGCGCGCAAAGCGGATGATCTCGGACAGTTGCCGTGAGACCCGCCGCGAAATCCATCCCGCGATCAGGATCGTCGGCACCAAAGCGAGTAAGGCCGTCCGTATCACGTTCGAACGAATCTCGCTTGTTCGGGCGTCAATCTCAGGAATCGGCAGCGCCAGCCGAAGGGCACCGCGCCCGGTGGGAATCGCTGTATAGAGAAACTCGCGCCCCACCGTTTGACTCAGCCGCCGGTCAACGCCCACGCCTCCCTTCAGAGCGATGATGAATTCCGGGCGCGTCGCGTGATTCTCCATCGCGGCTGGGTCGGCATCGGAATCCGCGATCGCGCCTCCGTCCCGCCGAATCAATGTCACGCGGACGCCCGCCCGCTTTTTGATTTCAGCGATCGCTCGATCGACTTCCCCGCTTTCGGCCGACCGGATTGAAAGCTCCGCCAATCGAGCTTGTTGCTCGAGCCCTCGCTTCAGCTCATCGAGATAATCTCTCTCGGTTACACGGGTGACCAGATACTGGATACCCAGCGCGGTAACCGCGAGTAGCCCGACGAAAGTCAGGATAAGTTTAAAGAAGATCCGCGTCGTCATGCGGGTAGTTCAAATCGGTACCCGAAGCCCCGGACCGTCTGCAGCCACTTTGGATCTTTGGGGCTGTCTTCGATCTGTTCACGGAGCCGGCGTACATGAACATCCACATTGCGCGGCGTCACATTGCGGTCGTGGCCCCAAATCGTTTCCAGCAATGCTTCGCGGCTGAAAACCTTCCCTGGGTGAGCGATCAAGAATTCGAGTAGACGAAATTCCGTTGCGGTCAAGGCGACCTCCTTGCCTTTGACGAACACCTTGCAGGCGGCGGGATCGAGCTCCAACGCACCAAACGTCGTAGCCGACTCCAATGTGGGCATTGACCGGCGCCTGAGATGGGCTTTGACGCGGGCCACCAGCTCTCGGGGACTAAACGGCTTGGTGATGTAATCGTCACCGCCGATCTCCAGACCGAGGATTCGGTCCACTTCCTCACCTCGCGCGGTCAGAAAGATGATCGGCGTATCGGCGAGCGAAGCGCGCGCCCGGATGCCGCGGCAAAGGTCAAAACCGTCCCCGTCAGGCAGCATCACGTCGAGCAGCACCAGATCGGGAACGATACGCTCGGCAGATTCCAGCGTGCCGGCCACCCGCTTCATGACACGAACCTCGTAGCCCGCCCGGCTTAGGTTGTACTCAAGCAGGTCACAAAGATCTTGGTCATCTTCGACGACAAGGATCGTCTTGGCCATCGGAGCCCCATTATATCGCTGCGCTCCGGGCGGCCTGTCGCGGCTCATTAATGCGGGTGCGTGATAGCAACGTGAAACCCTGGCGCGTCTCTATTTCTTGCATTCGAACCCCTCTGCCACAAGTATTCTGATTCTGAGCAGAGGCTGTTGGGCCTGCGCCCGAAACACCTCAGCTCGCCCACGCCCAGCTCAAGTCTGTAGCCTGAGCCAAGCACGGCAGCAGATGCGCAGCATCCGCCAGCCGTTTGTGAAAACCTTCGTCATCTTAGTGACGCCGAAGATGCGCTCCTGGTAGTGGACGGGAACTTCCTGTATGCGTAGGTGCAACTTGGCCGCGCCGAGCAGGAGTTCGTAGTCGCCCCAAAGATCCTTCTCACCCCAGAAGCCAAGATTGCGCTCGATCCGCTGCCAATCCCTCCGCCACAGTACCTTTGTGCCGCAAAGCGTATCCTTCACGCGCTGTCCAAGCAAGTAGGAAAACAGCAGCGCAAAGAACCAATTGCCAAAGCGATTCGTAAACCGCATCGCTTGCCGCCGGATGGGATACACCAGGCGACTTCCGTTGATAAACTCGCCGCGGCCCGAAACCAGAGCCCGAAAGAAGTACGGGAGTTCCTCTGGCATGACGGTTAGGTCGGCGTCCAGAATCATCAGTACGTCACCTCGCGCCTCCCGGAACCCCGCCCAGACGTTATCAGCCTTGCAAATTCCAGGACCATGGACGAGCCGAATGTCGCGTTCGGGGTGATCTCGAATGGCGCACTCAATCTCCGCCCGGGTTTTATCGGTGGACTGGTCGTCGCAAAAAATGATCTCGGTATGCTTTCCCATCTCGGGAATCCGCTGAGCCGCCCTATCGACGTTGCCCTGCTCATTGCGGCAAGGCACGATGACAGATACGCTGGTCGTGCTCTCGTCCCTTGATTGAGGCTGGGGCCGGGCAACCAGCAACGTCAGCAAACAGAACCGCCGGATGCCGGGCAGCGGCGCCAGCACTTTGTTGAAGAAGGCCGACACCAGGCGTACATACTTGGGGAACATCAGCGCGTGGTGGGTGCGAAGGGGCTCGAAGTCAGCCAACTGCAAGAACCCCCTCAGATCATGTTCCGAAAGCCAGTTCGGCTCGACTAGAGGAGGCCGTAGACGAAGACGGCTGGACAACTCCAGAATCGGTTGCCATAAAAGGTTGTAGGAGTGAAGAAGAATGCGTGTGTCCGGGTGACACAGCGGGCGAACTCTCTCCAGGGTTCGCAATCACTACTGTCCGGCTGATAAGCGGTGGGCGGCCTGCAACTGGTTGTAGAAAAGTGGGTTAGGTGTTGTTTTTTCTTGCCGCGATTTGAGCGGCGGTGCGCCGTTTGAGCGTCATCCGTCCTGAGCCGACAATGGCTCATGAATCTGGGCCGCACCGTATTCGCGCAGTTGATCAGCTTTCTTCCGGATCGCGAGTTCCGGCGCTGTGTGGCCCGCTACGATGGCGACCGGGGCTCGCGCAGCTTCTCCTGCTGGGATCAGTTCCTCTCGATGTCCTTCGCCCAGTTGACCTACCGCGAAAGCCTCCGCGATATCGAAGCGTGCCTGCGTTCGCTTGGCGGCAAGCTCTACCACATGGGATTCCGCGGCAACGTCGCGCGCTCGACACTGGCCGACGCTAACGAGTCGCGCGACTGGCGGATCTATGCCGATTTCGCTCAGGCCTTGATTCGCATCGCGCGGCCCTTGTATGCCCGCGATCCGATCGGCGTGGATCTCAATCAAAGTCTCTACGCTCTGGACTCGACCACCATCGACCTGTGCCTCTCGCTGTTCCCGTGGGCCAAGTTCCGCCGGCGCAAGGCCGCCGTGAAGATGCACACGCTGTTGGACCTGCACGGTAACATCCCCACGTTTATCCGCATTACCGACGGCAAAACGCACGACGTCAACATCCTCGACGAGTTCCTACCCGAGCCCGGCGCCTTCTACGTTATGGATCGGGCCTACGTGGATTTCGAACGCCTCTTCGTGTTCACCCTCTGCTCGTCGTTCTTCGTCGTGCGAACCAAGAAGAACATCTTGCTCCAACGGCGCTACTCGCATCCCGTCGACAAATCTACGGGCGTGCGCTCGGATCAGACCGTCATACTGACTGCCATCGAATCGGCCAAAGTCTATCCGGACCCGTTGAGGCGCGTCAGCTACGTCGACGCCGCGACGAACAAGCGGCTGAAGTTCCTGACCAACAACTTCGCGCTCCCGGCACTGACCATCGCCGAGATCTACCGTTCGCGCTGGCAGGTGGAGCTGTTCTTCAAGTGGGTCAAGCAGCACTTGCGGATCAAGAAGTTCTACGGCGCCAGCGAGAACGCCGTGAAGACCCAGATTTGGATCGCCGTCTCGGTGTACGTGCTGGTGGCGATCGTGCGGAAGAGGTTGGGCCTGGAGGCGAGTCTCTACCAAATCCTACAGATTCTCAGCGTTACCCTATTTGAGAAAACGCCCATTTTACAGGCCTTGCAGCCATCAGACTCCCATGAAAACTTACTCGATCACCCCAACCAGCTGATTCTATTCGACTTCTAACCGGACAGTAGTGGTTCGCAATAAGTCAACCGTATCGTAGAGGTGACTCAACAATACGTAGTCAAACTTCTCCTGGAGTTCTAAGTCTTCCGGCTCTGCGCAGAGAAAGTGTAACTCGGGGTGCTTGTTCCGAGCAATCTCAATCACGCGTTCGCTCAGCTCCACCCCGAGACCGTACGAAGGCTCCATGGCTTTGAGAAGGTCGCCTGTTTGGCAGCGCACCTCTAAAACTCGCTTGCCCGGATCGACGATCAGGCGCAGGAGCGCCTTGAACCGGTCGTAGTAATACGGGTTAGCTCGCATCCAGCGATCGCGTTTCGGCGCCTGCTCATCGTGGTGACGATGTCGCGCTTCCATTGCTCGGCGGAGTGCTTGCGGCCCCCACACGGAGTCGGATGATTGAGGATCGTTCAGCATCACGTCGATCGCCCTGACCTTACGGCTTACGCTCCCAGAGAGACAACTTCCAGCCGTCAGGGGTATCGGGCGCACCTTCGGGGGCAACGTCCCGCACGGGGCGGTAACGCTCACGTATATAGGCGCCGAATAATTGATCGAAATCAACACCAAACTCCGGAACACCGTACTCACGAAATCTGCGGTTCGACACGAGAAGATAGCGCACGGGCAGGGCCTCCATCTTTCGCATGATTTGATTGGTCATTTTGCCCGGGGCGAGCACTCCGGGCGTAAAGGAGAACACGCGGGTTGGGCACGGAACGCCCGAGAAGAAGTAGAGCGAAGTATCTTCGGGGATCGACATGACGCTCTCACCGTGCCGCTCGGCCTCGCGCATGAAGGTAATTGCTTCTCGATAGCGGGCCGCTTTCCCCAGGCTCATGTACATCGTCCCACGCTCGGTATGCAAAGGAGTCGTCTCCTGCTCAGCGCGCCAATATGGGCTGAGACCGATCAACACGATTAGCGCACAGACGGGGGTGAACAACAATAGCGTTGACCACCTTCGCCACACTGACGGCCAGGCTTGGTAGTCGGGTAGAGCGAGCAACATCAGGAGAATGAAGAAAGCCAAATATGCCGGTCCGTTGTAGTAGATGCTGTAGCTTCTCACCGACAGACTGAATAGATGGCGGAAGGCAAGTGAGACCGCAAACACAAACACAATCAAAACAGCCAAACGCCGTGGGCAGGAGCGGTGCCGCCAGTACCTCCAGGCCGCGAGAGGAATCCCGCCGGCCACGGTGGCCACAACCCCTAAAGGTAGAAACGCGCGACGGGTGACGGACGCGAGCGTCTCGGGATCGTACGTGCCGAGGACTACGATACCAAGCGCCAAGCCGCCGATCGCGAGAAGATACTTGCGGCGACGTTCGGGATGCGCGAACACATGGCGGATCACCCTTCCGACAGCGGCCCAAAAACCGAGAAACAAAGCTACCAACAGGCCGCCCCGCAGCACGGTCCCGGCTGATAGGTCAAAGCCTGTGACCGCTAACCAACGCTCTCCGTAGGTCCTCATGAAATAGGATGTCGGCCAACTCATGAAATTCTCTTGCGTGAGGAAGTCGGCGCCCCCCAACGACAGCATCCAAAAGATAGCGAGTGCGCTGGTCAGGACTCCCGGCACAAGCGAGAGCAGATCGCGGACCGAGGAACGCAGCGATCGTTCTTGCAGATAGCGGCCCAGAACCAGAACACCGAGCGTGGCGTAACAAGCCGTGCCGAATTCGAGCTTCATCAGGAGCGCGAAGCTCGCCGACATCCCGGCTCCGAATACATAAGCCTGCCGTTTGTGGAAAACGGAACTGACCGCGAATAGAAGAAAGAAGGACGCACAGACAGCCCCGTACACCGAGGCGTAGCTATAAGGAAGGGGGAAATTGAAAATTCCTGGGTGGAACCCCTGCAAGATGATCGCGAGGGCGACACAAAACGCCGCGGGCAAGGAACTGAGCCGAAAGGACAGCCAGAAAAGAGGCAGGGCATAGAGCATCACGCAAACAATGCCGGCCATATAGAGGACGTCGAGATGAATCCCAAACAACCCAAAAAGAAAACTGTTCAGATAGGGAGCCCCTGGCCCGTAGAGGTACCAAATATCCTTGTATAAAGTCTTGCCTTCCGCAAGGGCGGATGCGACGTACATTTCGCGGCCGCAATCGATAGTAGGACTGCCCCAGTGCGCCCAAGTGAACGAGGCCAGAACCAGCCACAGGGCGGTTAACGTGGTAAGGGCCACCCAGAACCCGGCTGACCTTGCATCGGACGCGCCAGTCGCTGTCGCTCTTGCAACTGCTCCCCCCATCGGCTGCACCATCATCGTTCCCTCGCTAAGTATCGACTTCGGCCAACCCGCTTGCAGCAGCCGAGCGGCAATTGTCTGCCCGTACGGCGATCATGCACTGACTAAGGCGTTGGATGATAGATGCCAAGCAACGTCTCCGGCTTGAGGCCGCCCGTATCCAGGTAGTCGCAATCCAGTTCCCAGATCCAATCCAGGATCGCCCGGTCCAACCCGCGCTCCAGGTTATAGTTCGGCCGTTCGCGAATACGTCTGGCAACGCGCCCCCGCATGTCGAACCACGAGGCCGGTACGCGCTCAATCAGCAACTCATCGTGCGAATCCCCGTGGACATGCTCGTACTGCTCAACCTCCTGCTTGATATGCCTCTCATAGGCTCGGCCACCCGGTCTCAGATAGTTCGAGTAACCGCGGAACACAGCACCGAACGATCGTATCCACAGCTTCGCCCGATTCACACGATAAAGCAGTCGAACCCACTGTCGCCGGCTGCGCAGCATTTGTCCCGTAACCCAAACGGAAGGCAAGTATAACAGCCGCGAGCGGCGCTACCGGACTTCCCCTGCGGGCGGCGGGTCGCGGGCGGCTTGTTCCCGGAAAAATCAGGACAAACACGAGTGTTCGTCGCTACTGTGCGGCGTGCTTACGGGGCGATTCGGGCTGATGATCGAATCGCCGATCCGCGTGATAAGATACGTATTCGGGCTCCGGGCTCTGTGCAGCGGGATGTTGTGAACTCCGCCAGGTCCGGAAGGAAGCAACGGTAACGGCCTCTGCCGCGTGCCGCGGATTCCCCGGGGCCCACTAAGCTACTTCGCCCCCTTGTCGGAAGCGTTAGCAGGCGGCACGGTTTAGGAGAAATCCGGACCTTCGCGCCCACGTTCGACCCCCGGGGCGCGCCATGTATCAAGTCATCGCTCGCAAGTACCGCCCTCAAAGCTTCGCGGAGGTCGTCAACCAAGACCACGTCAAGCAAACCCTCAGCAACGCCCTGACGCAGGAGCGTGTCGGGCATGGCTATATCTTCTCGGGACAACGTGGGACCGGAAAGACGACCATGGCCCGCATTCTCGCCAAGTGTCTGAATTGCGAGAAAGGTCCTACCGCCGAGCCCTGTCTCACTTGCACAAGCTGCACCGAGGTTGCAGGCGGCAATTCGATGGACTTGGTCGAAATCGACGCCGCATCGAATCGACGGATCGACGACATTCGTGAACTTCGTGAAAACGTTCGGTACCGTCCCGTCCGCGACCGTTACAAGGTCTTCATCATCGACGAGGCGCACCAGATCACTTCCGACGCCTTCAACGCCCTGCTCAAAACTCTAGAGGAACCGCCCGAGTGGGTTGTGTTCGTCCTCTGCACCACCGAGCCACACGAGATTCCGGCCACGATCATCTCGCGCTGTCAAGGTTTCCAATTCCGCGCTGTCGAGTTCGAACCGGTCGTCGCCCACATGCAGCGGATCTGCCAAAAAGAAGGTATCGAAGCCGACGAGGACGCTCTCATTTCCATCGCGCTCTCCGGCGATGGCAGCATCCGGGACGCCCTGTCGACCCTCGACCAAGCCATCGCCTGTTTCGGGAACCGCCTCGAAACGAACCCCGTCCGCGACTTGCTCGGCGCCATTCCGACTGAAGTCACCGATCGCATCGTGTCAGCACTCAAATCGAACGACGCCTCGGCGATGCTCGAGACCGTTGAACAAGTCCTGAGCGAAGGCCGCAACGTACAGCACTTTTGCGGCGAGTTGGTCCGTTATTTCCGGAATCTGCTCGTCCTGAATGTTGCTGGAGCCGATACTCGTCTTGTCAGTGTCGGCCCCGACGAACGCAAAACCCTCACCGCGCATGCGGCATCGTTCGGCCAGGAAGACCTTACTCGTTATCTCCATATTATCTTGGAGTTATACCGAGACCTTCAAGCAGCAGCTCAACCCCGCTTTCGGATCGAAGTGGGCCTCCTCAAGCTCGTCTACGCGGGGCACATTCAGGGCATTGAGAAGGTGCTGGCCGGCTTGGGCGGCACGGGGGGGGCGACCTCGGGTAAGCCCTCACCCGGAACGAGTGCGCCGGGTGGATCGGCTCAGTCCACTGCGCCTCCGATTCAAGAGCACCTGCCTCAACCTGCACCTGATACCCCGGCCCAAGCATCCGCTCCCGCGCCCCCCGCACCGGCTGCTTCGCCGCAAGCCAACGGCCGGGAAACGCCTGAGCGTGACTCTCAGCCGCCATCCGACCTCCGCGCCGACCTCCGCGCCGACCTACTAGCCGCGCTACTCAAAGACCACGCCGATCACCTCGCCGACGCCGTTGAACACGGGACTGTCGAGCGTGTAGGCGATGAGGTTGTCGTCCGTTCTTCGCAGGACTATCGCACCAGTTTGGAGCTTGACATGGCGTCACTCGAAGCGGCGCTTGTGAAGATTTTGAAGAAGAACGTGCGTGTTAGACTGGGTGACAATCTCGGCGCGGCTGAAATCGAGCAGGCCGTATCCCGAGACGTCCCGGTGCCGCCCACCGGCCCCTCCGAGTCCGATGCCGGCGAAACCAAAGAGCGCGCTTTGGCTGATCCGGCGGTTCGGATGGTGCAGGAATCATTCGAGGGGCACGTCCGCGAAGTTAGGAACCTGAGGGGGTACTCATCGTGAAAATGCCGGGCAACATGCAGAAGATGATGCAGCAAGCCCAGAAGATGCAAGAGCAGCTTCAACAGCAGATCGCCGAGATCCGCGTCGAAGCCTCGACGGGCGGCGGCATGGTTACCGTGAAGATGGATGGACAAAAGAACGTCCTTTCCATCGACATTGAGCCCGACGCGATGGAAGACCGTGAAATGCTCCAGGACATGGTCCGCGGCGCCGTGAACGAAGCCGCCAAGCGCGTCGACGATGAAGCCCAAGGCAAGATGGGCGGCATGCTCGGGGGCATGGGCCTACCTCCCGGCCTGATTTAGGAACACCGCGATGAGTGACCTCGCCGCACCGATGTCCCGCCTCGTGGACGAGCTGAAGCGGCTCCCCGGTGTCGGCGCGAAATCAGCGCAGCGCATGGCCTTCCACCTCCTGGGCGCGCCTAACGAAGAGGCCGAACGCCTCGCCCACGCCATCCTCGATATGCGCGGCGCGATTCAACTTTGCGAACGCTGCAACAACATCTCCGAGGGCCCGCTCTGCCCGTTTTGCAGCAACACGAACCGCTCACCGAAGACGATCTGTGTGGTCGAGCAGCCGGCGAACATCGCCATCGTCGAAAGAACTCGCCAGTACAACGGCCTCTACCATGTGCTTCATGGGGTCCTCGCACCGCTGAAGAACATCGGCCCTGAGGATCTAAAGCTCAAGAACCTGCTCGAACGCCTCGGCCAAGGCGAAACCGAAGAAGTCATCATCGCCACCAGCCCCACCACTGAAGGACAAGCTACCGCCTCCTACCTCGCGCGCCTGCTGAAACCCCTTCACGTCCGCGTAAGCCGCCTCGGTATGGGAATCCCGGTAGGGTCAGAGTTGGAGTTTGTTGATGAAGCTACGATGATGGAAGCTATGGAAGGCCGCCGAGAGTTATAGCCCAACACGACTTCGAAGAAGTGGTTACGCTGTGGACCTTATCGCGTCCGGTCGGTCCAGCGCAAGATACCTGCGACTAGCAAACCACCAATGAGCCCGAGTGCTAAGACGAGTCGGGTGGCGGGTATTTCGAGAAGAAAGATCGCTAGAAGTCCGATGGCAAAGATGAGTCCGGGGCGGCCCGTCGCGGGAATGCGGTCGATCTTGATTCCGGGATGACGCCGCACGGTTACCAGTATACGCCTGTGGGGTTCCGGGCTGAACTGCTGGTAGTGTCCCCGACCTGCCTTGCGAGCATTTCGGCACCTTTACACTTATCTGATTTTCACCCGCGACATCATTCGCAGATGATTTCCAGCTCAAGTCCCTCCGCTTGCGCGTCAGCGACCAACGAGACGAAGCGGTCAACGACAACCCTGCAGTTGTGTGGCAGCTCAGCGCAATCGGTGAGGAGAATCCTAAACGGCGGATTGACTTGGTTGATGTCGCCGCCCGTTATTGAGTCCCAGAATGCATCAAGGTTTCTGCCGTGCCAATCCGGCGCTCCCAGGGAGGACATCAGGGCGCTGTAGAAGTCGTCGGGGTCGGTCCAACGAGCGCCACACAGGACGATTTCCTTCACCACAATCAATATAAGAGCAAGCGGTCGGATGCGTCGAGGGCTCAGCGACGTGACTTTAGGACGCTACCCTGCGTAGCGACCAGTGAAAGGGGAGCAGGTTCAAGGAGAGACAGGCAGCCAGCTATCCCGAAGGCGTCCCTTGTATCGGCTGTATCGACTCGTGGAGCAGACTCGCCTTGGTCACACGACAACCGCGGCGCTCATTTGGCCCAATAGCCCGGACGTGTCCGCACTGAAACATCCGGCCTTTCCACGCGAACTTCCAGCTCGCGCCAGGAGCCATCGAGATCCTGATCAGAGGGGTAGTAGCCTACGCTGTAAACGCTCCGCAGGTCCTCGGCTACCTGGGCATAGATCGGTTCCAGCTCCCTCAATGACGACGCGGAGAACACCTGACCGCCTGTCGTCTGAGCCAGGTCTCGAAAAAGGGCTCGTATAGCAAACGCAGCGTCGTGACGCTTGTAGGCAAGATCCTCCTGTACTTTCAAGGGAAGAAGCACGGGATACAGCAAAGCGTCCATGTTCTTGGCCGCGGCCCGTAACTGTCTTTCGGTTGTCTGTGAGGGCACGCCGTACCGCAAGGCCAACCCAGGCTCCGGGCGCGAATTCGGGGAGCTATGAGAATTGTCAAGACCGTCGGTGAGAAATATCAGTGCATTCCGCTCACCGGGGAGATGCCAGAGTTCATGACTATACGCAGTGATGAGGGAGTCATACAACGGTGACGCGCCCGATAAGTCGGGAAGGACATCGACCCTCTTCTTCAAAGCTTCGTGATTCGTGGTTAGGGGAGACAGTTCCCAGAAGAAGTTGTTTACAAGGGCATATAGAGCAACCTGGTCTTGCGCTCGCGCGATACCCACGAAGCGGCGTGCCGCTTCCATCATTGTTTCACGGTCGCTGACGGTGCTTGCACTCAGGTCAAGCAGGATGGCCAGATTGAAAGATCCGTCCGACGGACGGACAGCAGCAATCCGCTGGCTTTCGCCATTCTCCGCCACCGCGAAATCACCGGCGTCAAGGCCGCCCACCGGCTGACCACCTTTCCCCGTGACCGAGACGGTCAGATTCACCATCCGTACGTCTGACGTGAATACAGCCTCCCTTGGGCCGCCGGCACCACGGGCATTTTCTTCAAGTGAAGCCGTGGCGGGCGAGGTTGGACGAGGAGTCGGGGCCCGCATCCGCCGGAGTAACTCCGGCGCGTGCCAAGGCATCTTGATCGGCGAATCAGTCGGTAGGGGCAGATTCTCCAGCACCACTTTCCCGGGCGCCTCCGCATCGAGGCGTATCCCGCCGTAGGTGACTTTCTTGGGATTGTGCCGGTCGCTCACTTCCCAAGAGGGGACGGTTCCTGATCGCGGTGTTCGTGTCTTCTCTTCAATGTTGAGGCCTTGCGGCCGCACGAACTCTTTCGGCTTCCGGCCAGCAGTGAAAACAAATCGCGTCGTATCCCATGGAACAGCGATATTGACATCACCGCTGTCTGTAGCGAGACTGGCTCGCAAGATCAACCCCGCGAGCGAGATCGATCCTGACGCGGTCTCGATTCCAACAGAGGTTCCGTACGGTACGTCGACCTCAAGATCCACTCGAGCACCGTCGCTGGGGTTAGTTTCCACTTCGATCAGGCCTGGTTGCTCCGTCATGACCACGTCGCCCCGACGCAGTTCTCGGTCCGGGCTGGATTGACTCAACTGGATCGCGGGATTGCGCCCAACGCGAAGTTTGACGTTGCCTGACCGGTTCTTCACCCTCACCCCGACACTCAATACGGTCGGCGCTTCAACGCGCCGCTCCCACTCGGAGGCTTGTCTCTCGATCTCAGCACGGTTCGAGATCTCGGGCGAGAGCGCGAGGTAGCTGCGGAACTCCTTAGCCGCGAGGCCGTATTTGCCCTGTGCCTCGCGAACAACCCCCAGGAGTTTATGCGTCTCTGCGAGGTCCAGGCCGGCCTCACTGGACTGCAATTCGACTAGCAGCTTCTCGGCGGCCTCAAGATCGCCCAGATGGAAACGAGCCAGAGCGAGCGAGAACTGCACTCGGCCCATGCCCGGTTGTTGCTCGTTCAGCGAGGAAGCAAGCTCTGCTGCCTGCTGCCAGCGTTCTTCTTTAAGCGCCGATTGCAGCCGGTTCAAGCCGACAAGCTTGTCGATGATCCGATCGCGCTCCTGACGCGCCACGTTGGCTAGCTCTGATTCATCGGTGTATCCACGGCGGTAGCTGAGTTTGACGCCGGGCCTTGATACCTTGATCGAAATCCGCCGGTCCTTTCCGTCGCCATCGCTCAGCGGCGGATAGTATCCCAAGACGTAGTAACGACTACGGTCTTCGTAGATGCGTTCAAATACCTCTCCAAGGTTCGGGTTGTCGATGACGGCTTGACCACCCGTTACATCCGCCATCACCTTTAGATCCTGATAGCTTTCGGCGGTGAGCTTTGACGAGATCAAGGACCGGAAATCAGATCCTCCGCCCAGCTCGGCGTTCGAATCACCGAGTGCCATCAAGCCTCTTGCGTCAACCGGATAGAAGCTCACCCGTGACTGCAGAGTTGCTCTTTCAAGTTGACGAACCAGGTCGGTGGTCTCCGGGGTGACCGCAAAAGGGGGAGAGAACAACACGACAATCTTCTTGCCGGGCAGAGCCTCGAGCCCGCGCGCCAAGTCGATATAGGTCTGGATGTTGAGGCGGTCGTCTTGATTACTTTTAGTGTCGGAGAGTCTCCGCAGTGCCGCCGAACCCTGCGAGCCTTCGTCGAGCTGTTCCCGTGCGAACTTCTCGACCTGCCGCAGAAACTCCTGGTCAGCTTGCGCAGTGAGGTGGGAGTAATCTCCGGGGGTGTCACCCGCCATCTGGTCGAGAGTGACCAGCAAGCGCCGCCTGTCCGCCGTGAAGGGCGCCCCACCCAGCGAGACCATGAGGCCCGGCCGCAGACTGGTCTCGACGAAGCTTCGAATGGCGCCGTAGGCCTGTGATCGTGAAAACATGTCTCCCTGTCGGGCGATATAGATCCACGTTATCTGCCGCAGCGACGACTCGGCGGCCTCTCGGGTTAGGGGCCTGTCGGATGGGGTAACGGCCGCGTCCGGTCGGGATGATGTTTGCCGCGGTCCCGCGACAAACTCGAAAGTCGCAATGGTCCTCGACTCACCGTTCTCTTGGAGGGAAAAGTGTTCTTTTGTTAGCCCCTCGACGGGCTCGCCATTCCGGCCGACCACCTTCACTTCCACTTCAAGTAGGGTTGCCTCACCGCGGAAGATGGGTGGTTCCTCCGACTGCTGTGCCGCGAGGCTCAGCACTCCGAGGTTCCCAGTGCTCAACACCAGGATGACAACCAACGCGACGGCAAACTTCGACCTCGTCATCGGCGCTGGGACCACCGTACTGGCGCACTAAGAAGATTCTTCATCTTTCTGCTCACCGTAGTCCGCAGCCCATCAGGGCATAGTCCGGATCGAGCCACAGATCCGGCCGCTTCTCGGCCACGACACTAAACAACCACCGCCTGAAAGGCGGTGGGTTCATTTACGACTGAAAGTCGGCTTGCGGCTGAAGCCGCCTGAAGAAGCCCCGGCTCAGAGCCGGCTCAAGGCTTGGTGGGCGTTGTGATCTTGAAGCCCTGGTCGTCTTCGTCCCATTGCTGCCTCTCAATGTAATTCTTAATCGTTTCCTCGTCCACTGCGCCCACCGTCGCGCAGAAATATCTCCGCGCCCACAGGTATTGCCCCCAGTATCGCTTCCGCAATTCCCCAAACTCATCTTGCAGCCGTCGCGACGACCTGCCTTTCACATACTGCACCAGCTTCGACGGCGCCAACTGTGGCGGTGCCGATACCAATACATGCACATGATCCGGCGACACAGCGCCCCGAATCACCACCACTTCTCGCGCTTGACAGCTCTGCCGGATCAGATCCCGTGTCCGCTCCGCCACCCTGCCCCGCAAGACTTTGTAGCGATATTTCGTGATCCAGACCAAGTGATACTTGATGTCGTAGACTGCATGCGCCCCTCGCCGATATTCGCCCATCTCCCTATTGTCATCCAGACCCGCTCGAAGCTGACCGCCTGAAAGGCGGTGGGTTTAGACCTGGTGATGGAACTAAAATTGCGGTAGATCGCCTCTTTGCCGCTGGGCAGCACGGCGAGCAGTTGATAGTCGCCGGGCTCGAGGTTATTGGTGTCCATCGCCATCATGTAACGTACATCCGGGTGCTCAGGACTCCATTGGTATTGATAGTCGGTGACCTTGGGCGCGTCGATTTGCTGTTGCCCGCGGATGAGCATCAACTTGGTCTCCGGTAGGGCGCTTTCTTCTTCGACATCGACACCGTATAGGTCGTAGACAAGATAGACGGGATCGCCTCTGCCGTAGGTATGAGAAGAATCGGTGTAGAACCGTTTCCCTTCGCCCACGACTCCCTCCATGCCGGTCCGCCGGGATACGGCTGAGGAACGCCCGCTGCTTCGTTTGTTCGCGCGAACGGGAGCTGAGGAGAAACAACCCGTCAGCAACAGAGAGCTTGACGGCTCCCGTCCGGCGAAGTCCGGCAAAACGATATCCGTTTTGTAGCTGCCAATGTTGCCGTTGTGCTCGTCGCGCAGCACCACCTTCCAGCTATACGCGCCCGGCGCGAGCTGCATCTCAAGCGGTACATGCAACACGGCGGCAGGGTCTTGCTGAAAATCGGCCAAGAACTTGCTGCTGGCTCGAATCCACACGTTCGTCTCCACGAACAAGGGATCCTTCTCAGCCTTCACGTCGAGAGCTTGCGCGAGAACAGCGAATCGGACATCGGATCGTTTCTTGTTCTTCCCCACCGGCAGATAGCTGGAGTGAATTCCGACGCTTGCGTATAGCATCGGCTTTCCGTCATCGCCCTGGAAGAAGTCATAGGCCATGGTAAGCGGAATGTCGGTAAACGGAATGTCGTCCTTCAGATAGTGGCGAAGCCCGATCCTCTTCTCGGTGGCGCTGAGGCGGTCAAACCTCGTTGGCTCGTAGTACGCCTTCCGGTAGTCGAGCTTGAGCCCCGGGCGACGGACTTCGATTCGAATCTTGCGGCGACTATCCTCTGAGTCCGGCTCGCGCGGCGACTATCCTATTAAGTAGTAGCCTTGGAGCGACCCTGAGGCCGAAGTGAGAAGCCGACCTAAGCCCAGGACGTTCGTAGCCGCCTTGCCGCCGGTCGGCCTCGCGAGGTGTCTGGGATGCATCGCCATATTGATGACCGGAACATTCGTGTCGGCCGAATTGATCGCAACACGAAGACTTCCTCCTGGGGGCAGCAAATACCCGCCAACCGTGGCGTCGGGAATGTATGGGTGCCGCGCGCTCAAGCGGTTGGTCTCCACAACATAGAAAGTCACCCGAGCCCGTGCCGCTTCAGCCACAAGCCGGCGCAAGAGCGATTCGTTCTTGCCCAGGCCGCGAGTGAATAGAACAACGACTTTCTTGCCGGGCAGAACACTGAGCGATTTCACGAGATCGATGTAGGTGTAGAGAGAAAACTCGCCGGAGTAGATCGCCTGCTGCCGGGCGAGGTCAGCGAAGGCGTCATTCAAGCTATCGACACGTACCTGGTATTGCGGGTCGTATTCGATTTCACCGAAGTTGACGGTGTCGAGCCCGGTATCGCGGTCCGCGGGCGGCGCCGGTGTGCTCCCATCCTCGATCATCCTCCGCAGGGCCTCGTCCAGGTCAGGCCGCTTGGAGCTGAACTCGCTGCCCTTGATCGATACCAGCACGCCGGACCGCAAGTTCTCATCAAAAAAGCTGGTCATTCGACGGCGGACCAATTTGCGGTCCTCGGGGTTGATCCGCCCGGTTACGTACACCCATGTTGTCGCGTTCGGTAGACGATCTCGCGGTTTTGGCTCGTTGAGACGGACCGGCTGCTGTTCGGACCGTGAGCCTTCGGATCCGATCAACTCGTCGCCACCTGGCTCGGCCACGTATTCGAAGGTCCGAATGGTCTGGGGCTCCCCGTTTTCAAGAAGGGTAAAGTCTTCCGCTTCAAGATTGGGCACTGGCCGGCCTTGCTTGTCGGTGACCTTGACCTCCACCTCCATCAGCACCGTTTCCGCTTCGAAAACGGGGTCGGACGGCGAAGGCTCCACGCGGCTTTGCTGCGCGAGAAGGGGCAGGGCGCAGCACCAGAGCGAAAGGCCGACGCGGTTCCAAGTTCTGACTTGCAGTCCGGCCGTGAATCGTTCCCTCAATGCACCGGCTCTCGCCACTTCAGCAAACGTTTCGGTCGTCGTCCTCACTGAATCCCTCAGCCCATCAGGGAATAGTCCGGATCAAGCCAGAGATCGGGAAGCTTGTCAGCCACCACCCTGAAGTCCCGACAGATCGCTTCTTTGCCGTTCGGCAGCACCGCGAGGAGTTGATACTCGCCCGGTTCCAGATCGGCGCTATCGAGAGCCAGCATGTAGCGCACGTCCGAGTGCTCGGGGCGCCATCTGTACGTGTAGCCAGAGACTTTTGGCGCAGCCATCTGCTGTTGCCCCCGCATGAGCATCAGCTTTGTAGCAGGTAGGGCGCTCTCTTCTTCAACTTGGATATCGTAAAGATCGTAGACGAGGAAGATGGAGTCCCCCTTGCCATAGGTGTGCGACGCATCGAGATAGAATCGTTTTCCGTCGCCGAGCACTCCCTCCGTATAGACTAGCTCCGAGGCGCTTGAGGAGGCGGTGCCGCCTTGCTCGCTCGATCGAACGGGTACTTCGGAGTAGCAGCCGGTCAATAGGAGAGAACTGGATTTCGCTTCTCCGGCGAGGTCCGGCAGAACGATCTCCGTCTTATAGCTGCCAATCTTGCCGGTGAGTTCGTCCCGGAGAACAACCTTCCATTCGTACTTGCCGGGCGAGAGCTTCATCTCGAGCGGTACGTGTAGAACAGCGGAAGGGTCCTGCTGGAAGCCGTCCAGGTATGTCGCGCCCCCTTGGATGTCAACGTGCTTCTCCGCGAACACGGGACCTTTCTTGCCCTCCGCGTCGAGAGCGTGGGCAAGAGCAATGAATCGAATCTCGGATCTGTTCTTGGTCACCGCCACCGGAAAGTAGCTGGAGTGAATTCCGACGCTGGCGTAGAGCACCGGCTCTCCGTCATCGCCTCGGAAAAAGTCGTAGGCCATGGTCAGCGGAATGTCGGTAAACGGAGCGTCGTGCTTCAGGGAGTGGCGAAGCTCGATCTTCTTCTCCGTGGGGCTGAGGCGGTTGAAGCGGTTTGGTTCGTAGTAGAGTTCGGGGTAAACAAGGGTGAGTCCGGGGCGGTTGACTTGAATTCGGACCCTGCGACGGCCTTCTTCCGGGTCAGACCCGGGTGGCGTATAACCGAGCACGTAGTAGTTCCCGAGCGACTCCGATGCGGCAGTGAGAACCCGGCCCAGGCCCAGGGCATCCTTGGCTGCCTTGCCGCCGGTTGGATTCGCAAGCATCGACGGAGGCAGCCTGCCGTCGAGTACCGGAGTAATGCTCTTGGCTGAACTGATTGCAATTTCGACACTCCCGCCCTCCGGCAGCAAATAGGCGTCAAACTCAGCATCGGGAATGTATGGATGCTTCGCATTCAAACGCCCCGCTTCCACAACGAAGAAAGTCACCCGAGCCCGCACCCCTTCGTCCACAAGCCGGCGCATGACGTCTTTGTTAAAGGCCGAACCCAAGGGGCCGCCAATCAATAGGACGACGATCTCTTGCCCGGCAGCACACTGAGGGATTTGACGAGGTCGATGTACTGGTAGAGGAAGAAATCGCCCGAGTACTGCATCTGTTGCCGAGCGAGGTCAGCAAACGCCTCATTCAAGTTGTCTACGCGGACTTGGTATTGCGGGTCATATTCGATTTCGCCGAACCGAATGGCGTCGAGCCCGGAGTTCAAGTCCGCTAGTGAACTCGGACTACCCTTTTCTTCGATCATCTGTCGCAGACCGTCGTCCAGCTCGGTGCGCTTGGATGTGAACTCGCCGCCGCGGATCGAGACAAGCACGCCGGCCTGCAAGTTCTCATCAAGAAACTTTCTCATCTGACGCCAAACGAGCTTGCGGTCCCAGTCGTTGACCCGCCCTGTTATGTATACCCAGGTAGTCCCGTGCGTCAGGCTGTCTTGCGGGGTTGGCTTTTCCAGGTCAAGTGATTCCGGTTTGGGCTGCAAGCCCTCCGAGCCGACCAACTCGTCTCCACCCGGCGCGGCCACGTATTCAAATGTGCGAATGACCTGCGGCTCGCCGTCCTCGAGAAGCGTGAAGTCTTCGGGCTGGAGGTCCAGAACCGGCCGGCCTTGCTTGTCGGTCACCTTGACCTCCACTTCCATCAAGACCGTTTCCGCTCGGAAAACGGGGTCGGACGGAGACGGCTCCACGCGGCCCTGCTGCGCGAAAAGGGGTAGGGCGCAGCACCAAAGCCATAGGCCGACTCGGCTCCACGGACGGGTCAACGACGGCCACCTAGCGCCATGACAGCACTTTCGCCTCCTTGGCGATAGATCAACTCCAAGTGCCGGGTCGATCTCCCCTTCTTGATCGAAAAGTACAGGTACCCGGCGACCGGTTCCGCCGTCTCACCCTCGGGGAGTTCCAGGCCGTCAAGTTCCTCGTACATGCGGTCGCGGTCTTCGGGCGTCCAGTAACGCCCGCTGCTGATGCCGGCCCCGGCGCGCTGCTCTCGGAAGACTTCCGTAGGCCGGCCGGTCTCCATGCGGACACCGACGCTCCCGCTTTTGTGCGATGTGGTTCGCATGCCGGGCTCGGGACGGGCGGTTTGTACGAGGAAGGTCGCGATTGCATGAGGATTCTGGGGTTTGAGGGTCTTGCCGGCGGAGCGCAGCCGAAAGTCGCCCCGCTTCAATTCGATCGTCCGGCCTTCGATAGGGTAGACGCCAACTTCGACGACGTAGTATTGGTCTTCGAGCGGCGTGAAGAACCGGGCGGCCGAGCGTCGCGGCAGCAACTCGGCGCCAACTTCAGCGCGGGGCGTTCCGGCCTGGCCGTCATACGCAGTGACCGCCTCGCGGGGAGAAACCTGCAGCTCATCCTCACCCGAAAGAAGAGCTGCCGCGCCACAGACAAGCCCCGCGACAAGTAGCCGTGACAGTGCCTTCATCGCAACCTTCCGACGTAGCACGAGCATCCCCACTCCCGAGCCGCCTGATTCCGCAAGCCTATCTGTCGCGCACGCTCAACGTTACCGGCCGTTTTCCACCAACATGCACCAAATCAGCCACCGGCCACAGCGTGTAGCCGAACTCCCTTCTACAGCTCCTTAATCCGAACGTTCTGGAACTCAATCGGCTCGTCGTGCCCTAGGAACCCCACGTGCCCTGACTTGCGCTGGAGCCCGGGGTGCTTGGCCAGAACTTCCGGGTCCGTCACATCGTCCAGATTTACATCCAGAATCGTAGTGCCGTTCAGCACGACCTTCACTTCCCTGCCCTGGACCGTTACTTCTTCTTGATTCCACTCGCCGAGGGGCTTCAGGTGTCCCGTCTTGGCCGGGAAGACGTGATACAGCGACCCATGCTTTTGCCAGGGCTCGATGTCCTTATACCGCTCGCCGTTGTTATTGATAATCTGCAACTCCATGCCCTCATAGGCAAGGCTGCTCGTCTGCAGCGGCGACCGAATCGCAAGCCCGTTGTTCGATCCTTCCTCCAGTTTGAATTCAAACCGCAAAACGAAGTCCGAGTATTCCTTCTCATGGAAAAGGTTCCCGCCCCCTTTTGGCGGACAGACGAGCTTGCCGTCCTCCACGAGATACCCCTCGCCCGTCTTGCCCAAAAGCGTCCAACCGTCGAGCGACTCCCCATCAAAAATCGGCGTGAAACCGTCGTCGGCGCAGGCCACGAAAAGGCTTCCCGCCACGACAACCAGAGCAACCGCCAAATACAAACGCTTCATCGAAAGAATCCTCCCACCGCCAGCCTGCGGCCTGAGCGCAGGTTATCACCGTTCGAGAAATGCTTCAACTCAAAGCGCGGGAACGAGCACGACGACAATCAGACTCTCCGAGCGTTTTCGCGGCTCGGTAGCAGGCTCGGCGTGGTCTGGCTCCTCAAGTCCACCGGGTCCACCCACCACTGATCCGCGAGGCCTGGGACGCGCCGATACGACTCGCGATCAGGCATTCAAGAACGACAGACAACGGCGGCTAGCTGCTAGCCTGGGTCTCCGCCGTCAACCGATTGGACTGCCGGTGAGAGACCGAGTTTTTCTAGTGAAGCGCTGATCTCTTTGAGATACATCCCATTCATAACAATCACCAATTCGGGTGCGATTGCTTGCAAGCGCTCAGGAGCCACGATTTCGTGACCGGAGCCGACAAGATAAGTACCCTGGCGGTGGGGATTGATGTCCACGGCACAGGCGATCTTCTCTGGATGCGGCATGTGACTGAGGAAGGAGACGGCCTTGGAGCCCCCACCCCACAGAGCGACTGCCCCCCCGTTTCGGCCGGCCGTATCGATCTGCTCCTGCCAGTACATCACCTTGTTCCGACACCGCCGGGCAAACGCGTCGATCTCGCCATCGGAGACTTCTTTCGGAGTCGTTGCTGACTCCATCGGTTGGTCCGCGTGTCCGCCGACCGTGGCTGTGACGGCTAAGTACTGTCCCCCGAATGACCGGCTGACCTCAAGCACGTCAAAGCCTGAGATTCGAAACAACTGCGTCAATGCACTTGCGGTGAAATAGGAGCAATGTTCGTAGTAGACGTCCCAAAACACGGCCTCGCTCAGTATGCGGCTCGCGTCCGGCACCTGGAAATGGACGACAACCCTTTTCCGGTTCACCAAGGCGCGTTGGACAGATCCGAGGAAGGCTCGAGTCTCGGAGATATGCTCGAGTGTCATCTTGCAGCAGACAAAGTCGGCTCGAAGGTCCTGATACTTGTCGGAGAAGAAGTCTCGAATGAAGATTATTTGGTCGTCGTCGTTGAGGGGCAGACGTCCAGGTACATAAGCAGGGTCACTACTGTCCGGCTGATAAGCGGTGGGCGGCCTGCAACTGGTTGTAGAAAAGTGGGTTAGGTGTTGTTTTTTCTTGCCGCGATTTGAGCGGCGGTGCGCCGTTTGAGCGTCATCCGTCCTGAGCCGACAATGGCTCATGAATCTGGGCCGCACCGTATTCGCGCAGTTGATCAGCTTTCTTCCGGATCGCGAGTTCCGGCGCTGTGTGGCCCGCTACGATGGCGAGCGGGGCTCGCGCAGCTTCTCCTGCTGGGATCAGTTCCTCTCGATGTCCTTCGCCCAGTTGACCTACCGCGAAAGCCTCCGCGATATCGAAGCGTGCCTGCGTTCGCTTGGCGGCAAGCTCTACCACATGGGATTCCGCGGCAACGTCGCGCGCTCGACACTGGCCGACGCTAACGAGTCGCGCGACTGGCGGATCTATGCCGATTTCGCTCAGGCCTTGATTCGCATCGCGCGGCCCTTGTATGCCCGCGATCCGATCGGCGTGGATCTCAATCAAAGTCTCTACGCTCTGGACTCGACCACCATCGACCTGTGCCTCTCGCTGTTCCCGTGGGCCAAGTTCCGCCGGCGCAAGGCCGCCGTGAAGATGCACACGCTGTTGGACCTGCACGGTAACATCCCCACGTTTATCCGCATTACCGACGGCAAAACGCACGACGTCAACATCCTCGACGAGTTCCTACCCGAGCCCGGCGCCTTCTACGTTATGGATCGGGCCTACGTGGATTTCGAACGCCTCTTCGTGTTCACCCTCTGCTCGTCGTTCTTCGTCGTGCGAACCAAGAAGAACATCTTGCTCCAACGGCGCTACTCGCATCCCGTCGACAAATCTACGGGCGTGCGCTCGGATCAGACCGTCATACTGACTGCCATCGAATCGGCCAAAGTCTATCCGGACCCGTTGAGGCGCGTCAGCTACGTCGACGCCGCGACGAACAAGCGGCTGAAGTTCCTGACCAACAACTTCGCGCTCCCGGCACTGACCATCGCCGAGATCTACCGTTCGCGCTGGCAGGTGGAGCTGTTCTTCAAGTGGGTCAAGCAGCACTTGCGGATCAAGAAGTTCTACGGCGCCAGCGAGAACGCCGTGAAGACCCAGATTTGGATCGCCGTCTCGGTGTACGTGCTGGTGGCGATCGTGCGGAAGAGGTTGGGCCTGGAGGCGAGTCTCTACCAAATCCTACAGATTCTCAGCGTTACCCTATTTGAGAAAACGCCCATTTTACAGGCCTTGCAGCCATCAGACTCCCATGAAAACTTACTCGATCACCCCAACCAGATGATTCTATTCGACTTCTAACCGGACAGTAGTGAAGCAGGGTCAATGCCGACTCCGCGATTCCGGTCAAGACGGCAAAGCAGTTGCAAGAACTCGCCCTTCCCGCAGCCGATCTCTACAATATCTTTCTCTCGTAGGTCAAACTTATCTATGAGCTGCCGGGCCAGACCCTCGTTGAAGGCGCTAAAAGTGGGGGAGAAACCCTGCGTTTCTTCGTAACGCTCAGAGTACTCGTGGACTTCGCTTCGGAACGCCGAGTTGGAAATGAAGTCACACTCGCCACAATGGGCTAGTCGGATATCTCCTCGAGGATACCCGAGGGCTTCCTCCCGTGTCCGCATCAGCAGAACGCAATGGACCGGAACCCGGTCGATCTCATAGAAATCCCTGAAGGAATGGCTTCCACAGTTCGGGCATGGTGGTGAAACCATCACGGACATCCGATCACAAACGTCGGCTTTGAGCAAGTTCTACCGGATCTCAACCTGAGGGATCGGAATGATGAACTTTCCGCCTAGGTCGCGATATTGCTGCTGTTGAACCATGATTTCCGCGGCGAAATTCCAGCTCAACAGAAGGGCGTAGTCGGGTTGATCCTTCAGCAGCCGGTCTGTCGGGAAGATGGGGAGACGACTCCCCGGCATGTAGCGCCCGTGCTTGTACGGGTTTAGATCAACCACATATTGCAGGTGCTCGCGGCCAATATCGCAGAAGCTCAGGAGGGTGGTTCCTTTGGCCGCGGCACCGTATCCCACAACGGTTTTCCCTTCACGGCGCAGGTTGTCGAGAACCTCGACCAACTCTTGCCTGACTGCCAGCACCCTTGCGACGAAATCACGATACCAATCCGGTTCGCTCAGTCCTTCCTCTTGCTCCTTACGAAGAATTTCTTCCACGGCCGTTCGAGGCTGCTTCGTTTTCTCCACAAACAGCCGGACAGACCCTCCGTGTATTGGCAGAAAGCGGAGATCGTTCAGATGCAAACCGTGTCGAAGGAACAGCGAGTCGAGCGCGGTAATGGAAAAGTAGCAGAGGTGCTGATGATAGATCGTGTCAAATTCGCAATTCCGGACGAGGTCAACAAGGTAGGGCACCTCGATCACGGCGCAACCGGACTGCTTGAGCATGATGGCAATCCCGTGGACAAAGTCGTTCAAGTCCGCGACGTGAGCCAGTACGTTGTTGGCGAAGAGCACGTCTGCCGTGCGCCCTTCCGCGACCAGCCGCCCCGCCAGATTGGAGTCGAAAAACATCTGCAACGTCGGCACACCTGTCTGGATAGCGGCGTCTGTCGCTGGCAGGGAGGGGTCAATTCCGAGACAGGGAATCCGTTTCTCTAAGAAATGTCTTAGCAGGTAGCCGTCATTGCTGGCCAGCTCAACGGCGAAGCTTCGCTCGGTGAGACTCCGCGTTTCGATCAGCTCGCTGACGTTACGTCTCGCGTTGTCAACCAGAGTTGGCGAGACTGAGGAGAAGTAAGGGTAATCTTCCCCGAACAGAACATCGGGCGGCAGTGTCTCGGTGATCTGAACCAATGAACACTGGGTGCATAGGACCAAGTCTAAAGGGGCCGTCGGTTCGGCTGAGCCGAGCTGATCGCCGCTGAGCAACCGATCCGCGATGGGAGTTCTCCCGAACGAGACAAGAGATTCGATTGCCGCGCTCTGACACGAGCGACACCGGAAATCTGATCCGACGTCACGATGCACGGGCGTCTCGGACCTCCTCGTAGCGGGCCGCGGGGCTGCGAAGCACCCGGAGATTCGTGTCGAGAAGCCCCACCCTGATCAGCTCCTTGAGGTGAGGAAGCCGGTTATAGCGGGACCCTTCAAACTCATCAACCCGCAGTCCCGCTTTGGACAACCCTCGATAAAGCTGTTCGGCGCCGCTCCTCACGTCCCAGCGGGCGCGATAGTCGGGCAGCAACCGCCCGATCTTGTCGCAAGAAACACGGTAACACCGCCCATCTGCCTGCGCCCCATCAGCAAACGTCACCCTCGACCCCGGTACCGCGTCTCGCACAATCTCCGCGAGCTCGCGAACCCGGAAGTTCTCCCCCGTCGCTCCGATGTTGAAGGCTTCATTGTGAACGACCTCCCTCGGAGCCGCCAGAATTGCAGCATATGCCCGCGAGAGATCCTCGACATGCACGCATGGCCGCCAGGCTGCGCCGTCGCTTTTCAGATGCACCTCGCCCGTCGTGGAAGCCCAAGCCGCTAAGTTGTTGATGACCAGGTCAAAACGTATCTTAGGAGACATCCCATAAGCAGTTGCCGACCGCACATAGACGGGACTGAACTTTTCGTCAGCCAGATCAGCGAGTTCCTCTTCTGCCATCAGCTTGGAACGACCATACGGTGTCACGGGATTCATAGAGGCTGTTTCGTCGATCAATTCCCCACCGGCAGCTCCATAAATGCTACAGGAGGAGGCGAAAACAAACCGCGAAACTCCCACGCTCTTCGCCAGCCTCGCTGTCTCGACGGCTGCCGCGCAATTGATCTCAAACGTCAAGGAAGGGTCAAAGGAGCCCAGAGGGTCGTTTGAGAGCCCTGCCAAGTGAACGATAGCTTCGTATCCCTTCAGGTCAGCCGCCACAACGTCTCGGACATCCTTGGTTAGACTCGGCACTGGCTCGAGTTGATGACCGCCGAAGGTGCTACGGCGATATAGATCGCTGTCCAACCCCGTGACGTCATGTCCCCACTACTGTCCGGTTAGAAGTCGAATAGAATCAGCTGGTTGGGGTGATCGAGTAAGTTTTCATGGGAGTCTGATGGCTGCAAGGCCTGTAAAATGGGCGTTTTCTCAAATAGGGTAACGCTGAGAATCTGTAGGATTTGGTAGAGACTCGCCTCCAGGCCCAACCTCTTCCGCACGATCGCCACCAGCACGTACACCGAGACGGCGATCCAAATCTGGGTCTTCACGGCGTTCTCGCTGGCGCCGTAGAACTTCTTGATCCGCAAGTGCTGCTTGACCCACTTGAAGAACAGCTCCACCTGCCAGCGCGAACGGTAGATCTCGGCGATGGTCAGTGCCGGGAGCGCGAAGTTGTTGGTCAGGAACTTCAGCCGCTTGTTCGTCGCGGCGTCGACGTAGCTGACGCGCCTCAACGGGTCCGGATAGACTTTGGCCGATTCGATGGCAGTCAGTATGACGGTCTGATCCGAGCGCACGCCCGTAGATTTGTCGACGGGATGCGAGTAGCGCCGTTGGAGCAAGATGTTCTTCTTGGTTCGCACGACGAAGAACGACGAGCAGAGGGTGAACACGAAGAGGCGTTCGAAATCCACGTAGGCCCGATCCATAACGTAGAAGGCGCCGGGCTCGGGTAGGAACTCGTCGAGGATGTTGACGTCGTGCGTTTTGCCGTCGGTAATGCGGATAAACGTGGGGATGTTACCGTGCAGGTCCAACAGCGTGTGCATCTTCACGGCGGCCTTGCGCCGGCGGAACTTGGCCCACGGGAACAGCGAGAGGCACAGGTCGATGGTGGTCGAGTCCAGAGCGTAGAGACTTTGATTGAGATCCACGCCGATCGGATCGCGGGCATACAAGGGCCGCGCGATGCGAATCAAGGCCTGAGCGAAATCGGCATAGATCCGCCAGTCGCGCGACTCGTTAGCGTCGGCCAGTGTCGAGCGCGCGACGTTGCCGCGGAATCCCATGTGGTAGAGCTTGCCGCCAAGCGAACGCAGGCACGCTTCGATATCGCGGAGGCTTTCGCGGTAGGTCAACTGGGCGAAGGACATCGAGAGGAACTGATCCCAGCAGGAGAAGCTGCGCGAGCCCCGGTCGCCATCGTAGCGGGCCACACAGCGCCGGAACTCGCGATCCGGAAGAAAGCTGATCAACTGCGCGAATACGGTGCGGCCCAGATTCATGAGCCATTGTCGGCTCAGGACGGATGACGCTCAAACGGCGCACCGCCGCTCAAATCGCGGCAAGAAAAAACAACACCTAACCCACTTTTCTACAACCAGTTGCAGGCCGCCCACCGCTTATCAGCCGGACAGTAGTGACAAATCAGTGTGCCGAGAAGAATACTCCGTCGTGCGCCGGCAACATTGATGAAGCGGGTCGTATGACCCCTACTCTCATTTGGCGTAGGGGTTTTTTCCGATGGGCACGACCCTCCTGGGTTTGATACCCTCGAATCAGTTTCCGAGCCTGCAGACCATTCCTTCAGCGGAGGAGCGATTCTGTGGGAGCGCCGATAGCCCGGGGGAGAATACAGGCTTGGCAAGGAGAAGAATCGTGAAAGTTTCCGCCTTAGTGTTGTCGTGTTTCGCATTCACGGTGTTGACCGCCGACTACGCGTATGGTCAGGCAATGATTGGTTACGGAATCAATGTCGGCCGAGCCGGCGCCGCCGGAACGGCGGCGGGGGCCACGGGCGCCGGTATCGCGGGCATCTTCGGTAATCTCAACAATCGTCTGAAGGAGCAGCCAAAGAACCAGTCCGGTGCTCGCACAGGACAGCCCGAGTTCGATAGCGAAGATCTCGAAGCATCCAGAAGGGAGCGCCGGCGGCCGTCGTTCAGCACGACAGGGACGACCACGACAACCTCAAGCGGAGTTCGGATTTCCGGCCATTCTTCGACGCCTCCGCCAGTTACTCCGGCGAGGTACCGGGCCCGTTCGTTCGACTATCAGGCGGCTGTTTCCGCCGCCCCGCCGCCCGCGCCGGCTGCTGACACGTCAGTGACCGAGCAACCGGAACCCGCTCCCGAATTGGCCGAGGGTGAAGGTCTACAGAACGCGGAAGCGGCCGAAGCCGAGGCTGCCGACACTCCGGATTCGCAAGAGCTGCCGGAGGTAGTCGAAACACAACCGCTTTCGGTGAAACAGGCGCGAGCTCACAGGCCGGCTCAGGCGGGAACCGCAAAGACCACGATCGAACTTGACCCCGCCCTGCGCAAGCTGCTCGAAATCGATAGCGAAATCGCCGATATTCCCGAGGGCACCCCGATCGGGGACCTGATCGCGCGTTTCGGCAGGCCCCTGTTCAAGATGGCGGGTCTCCCCGGCCAGGGCTACAGCGAAAAGTACATCTTTCGCACGGAGGATGGCCGCCGTTTTACCGTGTTCGTCCGCGGTGGCACGGTCGCAAGCATTCTCGTCGAGCCCCTGAGGATGGAGGACCGCGCTTCGCTCTAGCCCTTGGGCCGTCAGTTTTCTGAACTTAGATTTCCAATCCCAACCCCACGCCCGAATCGCGCCCTCTGAGCCCTCAGGGGGCGCGATTCACCTTTTGGACCGCGTTCCGAGTGTCAGTCGTGCTGTGCCTCCAGACTTGCTGCACAGGACTCCCTCCATCGCTCCAGTTCCGATCGCATTTCGGCCACAATCTGCATCTGCTGTGCCGCGAGGTCCGTGGTTTCGTTTGGATCGCTGATGAGGTCGAAAAGCAGGTCGGGTGTCTCGTCCAGTTGGCGGACCAGCTTGTATTGATTCCCCACCAGGGCCAGCTTCGGAGTTCGCCCGTTGTGGCGGTCGGTCTCGAAAGCGATATTTCCCGGACGCTGCTTCATTCTCCCTTCGATCAAGGGAAGCAGACTGACGCCATCCAGCGGCTCCGGTTGCCCCTCGGGTTGACGCCCCAGAGCGTCGAGGACCGTGGGATAGATGTCCGACGTGACAGCAGGCAGGCCCGTGGTTTTCCCCTCCGCAATCCGGGCGGGCCACTCCAGCAGCCCCGGCACACGGATGCCGCCCTCAAAGAGCGAACGCTTTCGCCCACGCAAGCCGCCCGTCGATCCGGGCCGCTCGGGCGACTCCTCCGGTCCTTCAGGGCCATTGTCGCTGCAAAACCACAGCATCGTGTTCTCGGCCAGACCCATGCGGCGCAATTCACGCCGCAGCCTGCCGAGTTGCTCATCCATCGCGCTGATCGCGCCCCAGTAGTTCGGAGACTCACCCGGATGATCACCGTAAATCGTTCGATGGGCCCCCTTCGAGACCAGCGGCAGATGGGGCGTGTGAAACCAAACGACCGCCATGAAGGGCGCCAGCTTGTCGGCACTCCGTCCGATGAAGTCCAGCGTCCGGCTTACGATGATGGCCGAATCATCCCCTTCGAGCTTTTCCTCGACCGGCTCACCATCGGCCCAGTAACCCTCGGGATCGTACGTCGGCGTCTTCCTCACCGTCGAAAACCACTCATCAAAACCGTGATCGGACGGCGACGATCTCGCCTCGCCCTCGAAGTCACCGAGGTGCCACTTGCCAAAGTGCCCGCTTCGATAGCCAAGTGGCTTGAGTGCTTCAGCCAGCGTCAACTCTCCAGGCGGCAGTGGATAGAACGAGGCGCCGTCCCCTGAGTTCGCGGAAAAGATGCCGTAACGATACGGATGTCGTCCCGTGAGGCAACTCCCCCGTGTCGGCGAGCAGACCGGCGCCGCGGAATAGAAACGGTCAAATCGCAGGCCAGTTCGGGCCATTTCATCGAGATAAGGCGTCCTCAGATGCGGGTGCCCGTTGTAACCCGTATCGCCCCAGCCCTGGTCATCCGTCATGACGAGGATGATGTTCGGGACCTCGCCGAGACGGCGCGTTTTCGTCTCCGGGGCGCAGGCGCTGAAAGCCCAGGGGGCAGCGGCCGCACTCAAGGCCAACTTCGCAAAACCACGCCGCGATACATTCGTACTCATATCGATATCAGCAAAGCATCTCGGACCCATCGACGATCATAGGTCGGACTCTCACATCTTGGAAACGCCGATGCGAATCCCAAGATGTTAGCGCAAACGACGTCCGGGTTCCCAAGACGGTCACCAGGGCCGACCATGGCTGTCTACGTCAATCCCCATCCGAACCCCGAACGCAAGTGAGGGGCCTAGCGCCCAACGAGCGGAGTCGCGAACGAGCGTCCCGAGGATCAAGGTGCGAAGAGCACGCCGGAGTTTTAGGCCGGTCATCACTGCTTTGTGGATCCGGCGTTGAGCCCCTCACTTGCGTTCGGGGTTCGGATAGGTAAGCTTCTGCCCTTGGGACGGCCCCGATGGCTCCCTCGCCCACGGCCAACCCTTCTACCGCCTCGAAACCCCCGACCTGTCAAGCCGCAGCGGGGCCGACGGCATGACGATAGGCAGCGAGGGGCGTCTGTTCGTTACGAGCCGCGTAGGCCTACAAATCTGCGATCAGCCCGGACGCGTCATCGGCATCATCAACAAGCCACAACCCGGCTCGCTCTCCAATGCCGTGTTCGCCGGCCCGAATCTACAAACGCTCTACGTCACAGCGGGCGACAAAGTATTCCGCCGCAAAGTCAGGCTAAAAGGCGTCCTGCCCTGGGCCCCCATCAAGCCGCCCGTGCCAGGCTTGTGATTCGGAGCCCAAACAGAGGAGCGGCGGGCGTAAACCCGTCAGGCGCCTCGATTGCCCGCCACTACCGGGTCTATCTTCGTCCGACTAACGGATCCAGAAACTTGTAGAACTCCCGCGTCGCCGGATCGTCGGTCTTGCCGAGGTCGTTATTCAAGCGGCTGTGGTTGCTGTCACGCTTGCCATACGAGCTGGCCGGGATCGCCGCCGCCTTCAGCACGCTCTCAAGACGGCCTGCCTGGGCTCTTGTGTCCGGATTACCGGAAAAATACAGGATGAGGAACGGCGGTATCCCTTTGTCCTTCGCCACATGCGTCACGGCCGAAAAATCAACGTGCTTCTCGGGGTCGTTTCCGAATTTCTGGCGGTGGCCAAAGGTAAACATCTTGCCACCGTATACCGCTTGCCGGTGCTCCGCCGTCATGATGATTTTGGGAATGTCGTAAGTATCGCCGTCCACGGGGACGCAGCCCTTGAGGACATCGAACGGCACGCCTTCTTTCTTCAGGAGACGATCATCGGTGCAGATCAACGCCGCCACCTGAGCGCCGGCGGAATGTCCACCGACAAAGATCCGTGTAGGATCGCCGCCATACCTGGCGATGTTCCTATGCACCCAACCCAGGGATTTGGTGACGTCGCCAATCAGCTCGTCCATTTCCACTTCCGGCAGAAGCCGATAATTCGTCGAGACAAAGACAAATCCTCGCTCCGTCAGCACCTTGGGCTTCAGTGCGACATCGCTCTTGTCCCCAGCCTGCCAACCACCTCCGTGTATCCAGAACATGACGGGTAAGCTCTTCCCGGCCGGTTCTTGCGGCGTGTAGATGTCGAGGACGTGGCGTTTGTGGCCGTTCTCCACGTAGGGAATGTCAGACGTCAGCTTCTGGGCGGTGGCGCCGTTGCTCAGGAAGAGAAACGGGAGAACGAGGGCGGAAACGAGCCTGAAATTCATGGCGTTGATTCTCTTTGAACTACTGTAAGTAAGGGAAATGAAAGGTCAGGTCTCAGTGTTTGGCAGCTTATTGCCAAACACGACGATTGCTGTTCGTTCGGGGTTTGTTGATCATAAGTTCATGCACAAGTATAGTCAAACTCCAGTCTTGTCTCATGCAAGATGAGCCTGAAGGAGGAGTTAGTTTCTCACACAAGATGAGCCTGAAGGGTGGGGGAGTGAGCATGCTGGGGATTGACCATCCACATGCAAGACGGCAAGACGCTGAGCCTGGAGCAGATACGGCAGTTTCTGGAGGCCAGCGATGAAATACGATTCAAGGGCAAAGGGCGTGCCGAGATCTACGCCTGGGTGGCGCAAACGCTGTGCCGGCAGCGCTACAGCGGGCAAGACCGAGCCGCCAAAGGACTGCTGCGGCAATATCTGGCCAAGATGACGGGACTGAGCCGGGCGCAGGTCACCCGACTGATCCGCCAATATCGGCAGAGGGGTGAGCTGGTACCTGCCCGCTATCGGCGGCATCGCTTTGCCGGCAAGTACACGGCGGCCGATATCGAGCGGCTGGCGGCCGTCGATGAAGCACACGAAACCCTCAGCGGCCCGGCCACGCGCAAGATCCTGCAGCGGGAATATCACAAGTACCAGCAGAGTGAATATGAGCGGTTGGCGGAGATCTCGGTGGCCCACATCTATCGACTGCGGCGGCACAGGGTGTACCGCCAGCGGCGGCTGCATTTCACCAAGACTCGGCCCAGCGCGGTGTCGATCGGCGAGCGGCGGCGGCCCAACCCGCGGGGCCAACCCGGCTACCTGCGAGTGGATACGGTACATCAAGGAGATCGCGACGGCGTGAAGGGCGTCTATCACATCAACGCGGTGGATGAAGTGACCCAGTGGCAAGTGGTCGGCGCCACGGCGGCCATTAGCGAAGCCTGGCTGGAGCCGTTGCTCAAGGCCATGCTGGAGCAGTTCCCCTTTCGCCTGCGCGGCTTCCATTCCGACAACGGCAGCGAGTTCCTCAACGGCACGGTGGAAAAATTACTGAACAAGCTGCTGATCGAACAGACCAAGTCGCGGCCGAGGCACACCAACGACAACGGCTTGGTGGAATCGAAAAACGGCGCCGTGATCCGCAAGCACATGGGGCATACGCACATCGCGGCGCCGCACGCGGCGCGCATCCAGCGCTTCTATCAACAGCACTTCAATCCCTATTTGAACTTCCACCGGCCCTGCGGACAACCCGAACTGCTGACCGACGCCAAAGGCAAGCAGAAGCGCGTGTATCGCCACTATCAGACCCCTTGGGAAACCTTCCAGAAGTTGCCGCGGGCCGCCGACTATCTCAAGCCCGGGCAGGCGATCAAGGCCCTCGACCGTATTGCTCAGGCCGAAAGCGACACTGCGGCGGCGCGGCGGATGCAACAAGCCAAGAGCAAGCTGTTTGCGAGTTTCGCATCCGCGAACCTGCCGCGCCGCGCGACGGGAGAAGGGCTGCGGAAATGACGGGCGATGGGAAACGAGGAAAACCAAAAACCGGTTTCCCTCGTTTCCCAACGCCCTTGGAAATCGCTCCGCGATTCCCACATTCCCACAGCCCCGACGACGATTCTCTCCCCTTCTTAACCAATCCCAGAAAGGAGCCCAGCGACTCAGTGCTCCCCTGCTTCTCCAGGCTCATCCTTCGATGAGAAAATGCTACTCCGCGTGGTGTGGATCAACGCAAGTAATTTGTTAAACGGCAAGGCGACCGCGGATCTCGAGGCAGTTCAATCGGGCTGAAGTCCCATCCACATGGCCCAAAACGGGTACGAAGAGTTGCGTGACCGCGAACCGGACTCAGTCCCCCAAAGCGAACTCCAGAGGCGCTCTTTCGCGGCTAGATCCACTCTTGTCGGCATCGGCTGATCCAGCCGCCTGGATTGCCTGGATCATGAGTTCGCCGTTAGGCTGGATTTGGCGACCTGTGAGCGATCGGACGCAGGCCCTCGTACGGCCCGACCGCGCTAGAATGTTGGGCGCAAGCGTTCGGATAGGTGCCTAGAAACGATTTCGCATTGAGGAAGCAGCCGTCGCAGCCACTGGAGCCCAGTCGCCAAAAGGACCCAAATCGAGTCTGGTCAGAGAGCTACCGAGACTCTCGGCGCGTAGCGAGTTGCATCGGTTGTTCACGCCAGGTATCGCTCTCAGGCGGGCCGACACTCTGCCCGATGAGGGCGAGTGGCCGTGCATCAGCGGGCAAAACGACTTCTGACCGGTTTTGCCTGTTGGAGTTGGACATTTCGGGGTGTAGTCTGAGCCTGAACCCAGGAGGCGCAGCCCCATGCCCGAAGCCAACGCCAAGGACAATCAGCAAACGACGACACAGCACGAAAAACCCCTGCAATCGTGGAAAGAGATCGCGGCCTATCTAGATCGGGACGAGAGCACAGCCCGGCGATGGGAGAGAGAGGTGAGCCTGCCGGTCCGCCGTCACCGGGAAGGGGGGAGGAGTTCTGTCTACGCCTTCGCTAGCGAACTCGACGCCTGGCGTCAGGGCCGGAAATCGAAGGTGGGAGAGTCCGTCCCTCAGAAACCCTTCTGGCGTTGGGCCGCAGCGGCGTTCGCCGGTGCTTTCAGCATCGGGTTGGCCGTCTGGATTGTCGCGAGAGGTCCCATCCTCAACCCACCTGGCCCGCTGGCGGAGGCGGCGAGTGTCACGGGCCCGGTCAGACTGAGTCAGGTTTGGACCGGCCGTGAGGTATCCTCGACGGGCTCTGTGTCTCCCGACGGTCGCTATCTTTCGTTTCAGGACAATACGACCGGTGACCTCGCGGTTCGCGACTTAGAGACAGGAGAAAACCGGCGCTTGACAAAGAAGGAGGATTCGTGGTCCGCCTACAGCTCGACCTTTTCACCCGATGGCAGCACAATCGCCTTCTCTTGGAACGTGCGTGCTGATACGTGGGAGCTACGCACTCTCCCTGCCGACGCGAAGGATGGTGAAGTCAGCGCCACAGTTCTGTACTCTTCTCCCCAAGATGGGGCGAGGTATCTGCACGTGGCAGGCTGGTCGCCGGATGGTGAGCGCATTCTTGTCTATCTCACGCAAAGGGAAGGCACCAGCCAGATTGCAATGGTCTCCGTATCCGATGGAAGGCTTCATGTTCTGCGTTCCCTGGAATGGAGCTTCCCCAACCTCAAGCTTTCACCAGACGGGCTATTCGTTGGCTACGATAGGCCCGCTGGCGAAGACCGGCGGCGTGACATTTTCGTCCTAGCCGCGGACGGGACGCGGGAAGCGGCGGTGGTCCCGCACCCGGCAGACGACATCATCGTCGGGTGGACACCTGACGGAGGCGGCCTCTTGTTCGCCAGTGACAGGAGCGGAACGATGGGCATCTGGTCCCTCCCTCTTGCCGACGGGAAGCCTGCAGGTCCCCCCGAGCTGTTAAAGCGGGACGTGGGCCGAGTGGCACCGATCAGTATCACCTCAGGGGGTGCTCTCTACTACCGCCTGACGACCGGGACACGGGACGTGTTTACGGCCGGGCTGGACCCGGCTTCCGGAAAACTACTGGGAGAGTCAAAGCGCTTTCAAAGTTTCTCGGAAGGGTCCACGGGAGCGGCAGTGTGGTCTCCGGACGGCACATACTTGGCCTACGTGAGGAGCGGGGGGTGGGAAGGTGCAGGATCCACATTACCGCCTTTGGTGATTCGTTCCGTCGTAGACGGGAAGGAGCGCGAGATTGCCCCGAGTGGCTTGCAAATACGCGCCGGGAGGCTCGATTGGTCGCCGGACGGCGGTCACATTCTTATGGCCGCCCAAAGCGCAACAGGCTCCTCTGGGGTCTACACGATCGACGTCACCACTGAGGAAGCACGTTTGGTCGCAAAAGCCGGCGAACGCGGGTCATACCCATTTGGCTGGTCGGCCGACAGCCAAGAAGTGTTCTATGGGAGTAACCACTTCGTGGGTGAAGATAAGGTTTACCATCGCACGATCTTTGCACGGAATCTCGAAACTGACGAGGAACGCCAAGTTCACAGTGTCGAAGGCACTCGCCTGGGGGGCAGCGCTGTCTCGCCTGACGGAAGATACCTGGCCTTTACACTCGTTACGGACAGCGCACCCAAACAGCCCAACGTCTACGAACGGGAGTTGATGGTTCTGCCGACAAGCGGTGGTGAGCCTCGACAGGTATTGACCTTCGTAGGGCACTTTGATCTCACCTGGTCTCCTGATGGCCGCTACCTGTACTTCATCAAGGAATCCAGTCAGGAAGAGCCTAAAGAGGTCTGGCGCGTGCCCGTCGAAGGCGGGGAAGCCGAGTACACTGGCCTCGCCAGGGAAGGGCTGACGAATCTGCAAATCCATCCCGACGGTCGTAAGGTCTCCTTCCATGCGGGACGGCTCGGGTGGGAGGTCTGGGTGATGGAGAACTTCCTGCCGGAAGTGCAAGCAGCCCAGTGATCAATCGGAGTGAGGAATGCTTAAGAGAATAGTCAAAGAGTCGCTGGTTATCCTCTGCGGAACCCTGTTCTTCCTGTCCCTCACGGCAACGGTGGGCATACCGGGCAAAGAGCGTGCCGCTTTCCCGGCGCCAGCCGCAAGCAAGCCGACGGTGCCCAAGAGGGTCAGCCCAAGGGCCTTTCGGGCTGGCAGGGTTCCGAAAGAACCGGGAAGATTGCGCGGGGCTTACCTCGCCGGGGGTCGTGGCTTCGGGGTCCCGTTCTCGTACCACGAACACTAAGACCCGGAAGGGAACAATGAAACACCAAGTCAACATAGTATTCATAGTTCTGACTGTGCTCTGGCTGACGGGCGCCCAGGTGCAAGGGGCCAACTGGCCTCGTCTGCGTGGTCCGGGTGGTGCCGGCACCGCCGAGACGGCCGGACTTGCTGTTGAGTTCGGGCCCCACAAAAGTGTTGTTTGGAAGACGGACCTGCCTCCGGGAAAGTCGTCTCCGATTCTGACAGGGAACCGAATTGTCGTCACCGCCAGCGAAGGCAACCATCTGCTCACCATCTGCCTGAGTCAAGAAACGGGCGAGGTTCTCTGGCAGCGCGAGATCATCCGTAAGCGAGAGGAGAAACGCACCCGCAGGAACGGGCCTGCCGCGCCAACACCCGTGACGGACGGAGAGAACGTCTACGTCTTCTTCGCTGATTTTGGACTGTTGGCCTACGACCTCGACGGCAAAACACTCTGGGAGGTACCGCTCGGCCCCTTCCGCAGCGAACACGGTATGGTCTCGTCACCGGTCCTCGCGGACGGCAAGGTCTTCATCGTCGCCGATCTCATGAACGACTCGTTCGCCGCTGCCTTCGATACTGCGACAGGCAAGACAGTGTGGAAAGTCGATCGCCCGAACACGCTTGGCGGCTATGCCACGCCGGTCGTCTACCAGCCTGAAGCCGAACCGGCGGAACTGATCGTCCCCGGCCCATTCGAATTGGTCAGCTATGACGCCAACACCGGCGAGAAGCTCTGGTGGATGACCCGCCTAGCGCATCAACCGAAGTCATTTCCGATCATTCACGGCGACACTCTCTATGTCAACGTGCTGGGGCTGTTGACGACCTATCCGCCTTACGACAAGATGCTGGAGCACTTCGACCCGAATGCCGACGGTGCCATCGCCCAGGATGAATTGGGCAGCTATGGCTGGGTCCGCCGTAACTTCATTGGCTTCGATCTCAACCGCAACGACCTTCTGGACGAGGAGGAATGGTCGAAGGTCGTCGGCGCCGAAAGCGCGCTCTGGGCAGTTCGGCTCGGAGGACGAGGTGATGTCACCGACACCCATGTCCTGTGGAATCACAAGAGGTCGCTACCCAACGTACCGGCTCCTGTGATCTATAACAATCTTCTCTATCTCGTTCGAAACGGGGGCATCCTGACAGCGCTCGACCCCAAAACCGGACAGGTTCTCAAGCGTGGTCGTTTGAAGGGCGCAATCGACAACTACTATGCGTCGCCTGTCGCTGGGGACAACAAGCTCTATATGGCGAGTGAGACCGGCAAGGTCACTGTCCTTCGAGCGGGAAAGCAGTGGGAGATCCTTGCCGTGAGTGATTTTGGTGAAGACATCTACGCGACCCCGGCTTTAGTCGAGGGGCGTATCTACCTTCGTACGATGAAAGCGCTGTACTGTTTCCAGGAGGTAGCTCTAGTGACGAGTAGCCGGGAGGGAGATGTCGATCGTGTCAGAACCGTGCTCGCAGAGGCGAACTTGACCCCGACGGTACTGACGACTGCGCTCGGGGCGGCGGAGCAGGCAAAGAATCTCGAGATTGCGGCGCTACTGCGGAAAGCCGGCGCCACACCCGCAGCACGAGAAGAATCCGATGCCTGGAAGATTCCTGTAGAGATCCTGCGGTCCTATGCAGGTGAGTATCAGCACGAGAAGGGGTGGAAGATGAACTTCATCTTCGAGGAAGGGCTCTTCTTGCTACAGAAGGACTCTGGTGACGAGGTACCGGAACCGATCAATGCGACTACCTTCCATATCTCCATCCCCGGCAGAGCACCAGGAATCGTCGAGTTCCATGTCGATGACGGCGAGGTCACATCGATTACCTCGACTTGGGGCGATAACGCCTTCACGCTGAAGAAGGTTGCGGCGCACCTCCGCCAGCAATAGCCACTTTTGCTCTACGGCCGCGAGCAGGCTAAGCCCTACTAAACGAAAGGGATAGAGCGTGTTGGTCGATTACTGTCGGGATATCGGGTACACACTCGTTTCCGCGACGGTACACTGGCCTTAGTTCAAGGATGGATTGTGATCGGCCAAACGATCGCGCCCGATCTACTCCTGCTCCGCGCCCGGGTTTGAACCGGGCCGAGCAGCAAAAGGAGATGTCAATGACACGCGGATGGATCCAAGGGTTCGCTGTTCTCATTCTGGTGAGCTGGTCGTCACACGCGTGGGCGCAGGAGATCGTCAAGGTCGGTGATCGGTCGGCCAACTGTGGGGAGGACGCGGGTTGCATCAATCGGCTTCATCCCGCGATTCCAATGGCGGCACGGGCAAAGCCCGGAGCGACGATCGTGCTCCATAGCCGAAATGCCAGCGACTTCGACCTGGACCCGGAAGCGCCCCCGGATCCGCGGGACGGGGACCCTGGGTTCGGCACGGTTCACCCCCTTACGGGCCCCGTCCATATCGAGGGTGGGGAACCCGGCGACGTACTTAAGGTCCGGATTTTGGACATCGCACCCGGCCCGTGGGCGTACACAAGGATTTCGCCGATTGGGTTTGTCACCGACGAGATCGAGGGTCCGCTGCGCGTGGTATGGCGGTTGAACCGCGACTACGCTGTGTCCGATGACCTGCCGGGCGTGCGTATCCCCAACCGCAGCTTCCCGGGTGTCGTCACCGTCTTGCCTGGACCGGAGCAACACGCCGAGATGCTGGCGCGGGAGGCCGAGTTGCTGGAAGAGGGAGGTGCGGTGCGGGGGCCCCACGCGAAGCACGCTTCTCCCCACGAGGTGTGCGGCGAGGGGGGCAGTCACGAGGATGAATGTCTTCGAACGGTTCCGCCCCGCGAGCATGGCGGCAACTTGGATATCAGGTACTTGCAGACAGGAGTTTCAATCTATCTGCCGTGCTACATAGCGGGTTGCGGACTCGCCGTCGGAGATTTCCACTATGCCCAAGGTGACGGAGAGGTTTCCGGGACGGCGCTTGAAATGGATGCCACCCTCACGCTGACGACGGAGTTGATCAAAGACGGTCCGCGCCTGGGCCGCGGCCCTCACTACGAAGGTCCGTCCACTCTGCTCGACATCCCGTCGCGCAGCTTCTACGCGACCACGGGCTTTCCGATCAAGGAAAAGGGGGACGTGCCGCCCGACATGCAATATCTCGGGGCCGAGAAAGTGGCGAGGCTCGAAAACCTATCGAAGGACATCTCGCTGGCCGCGCGGAACGCCCTGCTGGAGATGATCGACTACATCTCCGAGACCTACGGCTACAGCAGGCAAGAGGCATACATCATCGCTTCTGTCGCCGTGGACTTGAGAATCGGCCAACTCGTGGACCAGCCGAACGTGGGGGTTACGGCGATACTTCCGCTTGATATCTTTGAGGACCGCTAGCCCTGCCGCGCGAAGAGTGACCGTGGTCCGAGGGTTGGGCCCGAAGTTTACGTTCCAAGGATCCAACGCGCCGCGGCTGTACTAACATTAACGCTGATGATTTCATAGTTCCGCCGGGAGGACTCTCATGAAGCTTGCTCTGATCCAGATGGAAAGCCGCATGGGCGAGATCGAGACCAACGTGTCCGCCGCCTGCACCTACATCGACCAGGCGGCCGCGGATGGCGCTGACTGCATCGTGCTGCCGGAGTTCTTCAGTACGGGCTACTTTCCGGTCTATCGCGACTACGATTACTACGACCTGGCGTCCGACGAGAACGGCCCCGCGATCAGCTCCATCAAGGCCAAGGCGCGGGGGCATCGCGTCCACATCGTCGCCACGTACTACGAGAAGGACGGCAGCGACCTCTACTACAACACCAGCATGCTCATCGGCCCCGACGGAGGGATTGTCGGCAAGTACAGGAAGGTTCAAATCCCGGCCTTCCGTGGGATCGAGAAGCTATTCTTCCGGCCGGGTTCGAAGTTTCCGGTCTTCCCGATGAACGGTTGGCGCGTCGGCATCATGCTCTGTTACGACACATTCTTTCCAGAGTCCGCACGCTGCTTGGCGCTGGGCGGGGCGGAATTGATCCTCGTTCCTTTTGGTGCGTCGGACACCGAAAAGTCCGTCTGGCGCGAGATGATGATCACGCGCGCCTTCGAGAACGGCGCGTTTCTGGCGGCTTGCAACAGCGTCGGTGAAGTCCCGATGACCGATGGTGACACTTTCGTCATGGGTGGACGGAGCGTAATTGTCGACCCGCTCGGCCAGGTTGTGAGCGAGGCCGGACGGACTGACAGTGAGATCGCGTACGGCGATATCGATCGTGCCCAAGTCGAAGCGGCCCGCAAACGATACTTCATGTTCCGAGACCGGCGACCTGACGCCTACGGGATCATCAGCACCCAGACCGAAGAGATTGCGCGCTGAGTAAACGGAGTGGAACCCACGATGGATCAGGATGAAGCACGGCGTCGGCTTTGCGGTTGTTACGTCACCATCCCGACGATGTTCCGGGACGATGATCTGACGGTCGACCTGGCGGCGATGCGGAACCATGTCGATTTTGTGATCGACGGCGGCATTCAAACCGGGACGGGTGTACTACTCGTAGCCGGCGCGGCCGGGGACTTTTCAACGATGAGCTTCGACGAGCGAGTCGGAGCGACGATGGCGGTGGTCGAGCAGGCAGCGGGACGAGTGCCGGTCGTCATGGGCGCGATGACGACAAGCACGGCCGAACTGGTGAAGCTTGCCCAGGCCGCCGAGCGAGCCGGGGCCGAATATATCCAGGTGTCACCGCCCTTCTACTTCAATCACACCGAAGATGATTTCTTTGAATACGCGCGGGCCGCCTCCGAGGCGGCCGACGTCGGAATCATTGTCTACAACACTTACTGGACGAGTAGCGGGGTATCGGCCGGGCTGGCCGAGCGGCTTGTCGAGCTTCCCAACGTCGTGGGACTGAAATGGGCAACGCCCGACACCGGGTTCATGGAGTTCGAGCAGGTGGTGGGGTCGTTCTCAGACCGGCTGAGCATCATCGACAACCAACTGCGTTTTGTGACGAGTCACATGCTCGGGGCGCGGGCGATCGAAGTCCACATCTGTAACCACTGGCCCGAGTGGGGAGTGCGATTGTGGAGCATGCTGGAAGAGCGCCGGTACGAGGAAGTCCAGCAGGAGCTGAAGCGCGTGGCGATGCCGTTCTATCAGCTCTGGAGAGACATGGAACGCTACACGAGCGGCGACGGCTACCTCGACAAACTTTGCATGGAACTCGTCGGCCTCGCCTCCAGCCGTTGCCGCCCGCCGACGCGTGATGTGCGCGATGAGTTCCGGGAGGCCGCGCGGCAGATGTTGATTGATTGCGGCACGCCGCGCGTCACACGGACCACATAGCGCCACGAAACGCGGGACAGCTTCCTTTTCCCTATGGACCCCCAGTAACGATTTGCAATCGGACACGTACCGCTGGACCACCCGAGTTTGGCAAATTGCGACGCTCGAATGACCTTGACTGACGTGCCGCTCCGTCGTAACGTGTGAGAGCAGCACCGGGAGACGTGTCCCGTTCGTGGATACTCCTTTCTCTGGACTCCTGGTAGGTCCCGCCCTCGCCGATCATGCCGATCACGACACCGAAGGCGGGGCCGCGCTGCTTCGAGGAGTCGATACAGCAGGGCATCCGAACTCGACGAGGATTGTTATCGGCGAATAGCGCACAGTGACGCAAGCCTTCTCGGCCCTTGATAACTCTGAGCCGCCGGCGCTGACCGAGTTCACGGTCGGCGAGACAATCCAAGTGCGCACGGCAGACGACACGTATGTCAGATTCAGCCGCGCACCCGATGCCGAACAAGAGTTTTACGCACCGAAGCATTGGTTTTTCACTAAGTCCCGTAAGGCTACGGCGCCGAAGCGAAAGACGTAAAGGGGCAAGCGGGAAGTCGGCCTCGCATCGCCGTGCATGAGGCGGGCGCGCTGCTGCCGGCGCTCGGTCGTCTCATGGATGTCGCGACTGCTTTCAGCAGAACGCGTTAGTTCAACAACCCTACGGCATAGAGGGCGTTTCGGGTCCGAATGTACATCTGGCCTTCGGTGATGGCAGGGGTAGCGTAGATATCCGAGTCGAGTTCATTGATCGCCAGAATTTCCCAATCGCCGGCGGCGCTCAGCACGACGACTTTACCTCGCTCGCTCGCGATATAGACCTTGCCGTCGACGCCGATGGGTGAGGCGTAGTAGTCTTCGATCGCGCCCGTCAAACGCCCCCGCTTGAGCACTTCCCCAGTCCGAGCGTTCAGAGTGGTCATGATTCCGCCGTTTCGGATGAGGAATACTACGTCGTTATAGACGAGGGGAGTCGGTACGTCGGGCAGCGACTTTTCGAATCGCCAGAGCACATGCGTATCGGTCACGTTGCCGCTGCCACCGAGCTTCACCGCCAGTAAACCGTTGCGGGAAGCGCGCCGAGTGCGGAAGAACGTCCATTCCCTTTCGTTCAGAAAACCATCCCGGTCCAAGTCAACCGCTCGCCAGCTTCCCGTGGGTTGCCAGGGCTTTGGAAGCTCGGCCGGAGAAAGCTTCGCGTCGTGATCGGCATCGGCCGCGGCACTCACCTCGGCGAAGACGGGTAGCTCGACCTGCTGCCCCGCGTCGTTCCCGGAAGTCCAGCCGTTGAAGTAGAGAATATCGCCGGCAATCGTCGGCGCCGATTTTGGCTGGCACGTGAGACCCCGAACGAACCAAAGCACTTCGCCGTCCACGATGGAATATGCGGTGAGTTGGTAGGAGCCGGGTGCGATGACTTGTGCCGGGCCGTCAGCGGGGCGATGAACGATCGGGGCGGAATACCCGTTGATGACGTGGCGCGGCTTCTTCCAGGCGATCTCGCCGTTTTCCGCGTCTACCCCAATGATGTACGCGTCGGTGTCCTGATCGGCGACGAGGACCACTCGTCCATCGGCGTAGACCGGCGATGCAACCAGGCCGTGTTGGCTATTGAATGGTCCGAGCGGCAACTGCCATAGCTGTTTGCCTTCGAAATCGTAGGCGACCAAGCCGTAGTCGGCAAAGAATACGAACACCTTGTTTCGTTCATCCGTTATCGCGGTAGGGGCCGCCGGGTGGTTGAGTTTGTGCCGGGCTTCATGCCTGGCAGAGCGGACGGATCGTCGCCACTGAACCTTGCCGGTGGTGCGGCTCAGGCTCATCGTGATCAATTCATCGCCCTCGGCGGCGGTCAGGAAAATGCGATCCCCCACCACAACGGGAGAGGACTTCCCCTCCGGCAGATCGGTCTTCCACAAAACGTTTTTTTGAGGCCCGAACTCCGTTGGCAGCCGGCCGCAGGAAGGGCACAGCCCGGAGCCGTTCGGACCACGAAGCTGAGGCCAGTCGGCGGCGAATAGCCCGACTGCGAGCAGCGGATAGAGAAGGATGGACGTTAATCTGTGACTCATATCAAGCTCTCGGTGGGTTTGAAGGTTCCGCGCAACCGCTTTCGATACTCCGTCGATCTCGCGAATTGAAGCTACCGGATACCCGGAGTCTTCGGTTCGGGCGAAACTTCCGGAGTTTTTTCATGATAATGGCTCGCCGGCGACGACGACTGGAACCCGAGTGACTCCGAAAAGTATATCCCGTTTTCCGGATCGCTCCTCCGCCCTTCCCGAGTTCGGAAATGTCGAACTGACGAGCTTGCGGCTAGGGCGTCGCCCCGGCTGTTCCAGCACTCAGGCTGGGAAAGTACACCGGCCCACGAGTGGGCCTCGCACCGGCTGTCTGTTTCGTCCTACGGCGAGGATGCAGTGCCGGGAGCAAGCAGCGACTGGTTACCTCCTTTCTACGGCCGATTCGCGCCGCCCCGAAAGTCACGTTCCTTCAAGTGGCTCCTTCTTATGTGCAGATCTGAGGCATGGGTCATTGCACCTGCAAAGAGGTTAGCCGACCGTATAATGGGAGCCCGGGCGCGGTTTTGTGACCCCGCTTTGACGATGCCTTGCTTTCGACTCTGCTTGCGCCGTGTGTTACTGTATCTGGCCGCTCTATCCTGTGTTGGCCTTGCAACAGGATTGGCCACGCAAGCTGCCGCGGGGAGTGGTGAGCAAAAGGTTGACTTCGCGGGCGACGTGGCCCCCATCCTTTCCGAACGTTGCCTCAGTTGCCACAGCGCTTCATTTCAAACAGCCAACCTACGGCTGGACGTGAAGGAACTCGCTCTGCGGGGCGGGGACTCCGGACCGGTCATCGTACCTGGTAGCGCCGAACAGAGCTTACTCATCCGGCGGATCAGCGGTTCGGAGTTGGGGCTGCGGATGCCGCCGACGGGCAAGCTGCCTGACAAGGAGGTCGCGGTCCTACGTGCCTGGGTCGATCAAGGGGCGACTTGGTCGGATGAGGAACGGGACGGCGTGTCCGCCGGTGTTGCGTCAGCGGGTCCGCAAGGCCCCGAGAAGGAACTTTTCGAAGCGCTTCGTCGCGGTGCCGGCGCATCGGTGACGGGGATTCTTGGCGAGGGTGTCGACCTTACGGCTAGAGATGAGTTCGGCGACACGCCGTTAATGTACGCCGCGCTATACGCGACGCCTGAGATCGTGCAGAAGCTGCTCGATCGCAAGGCCGATCCGAATCAGGCGAATCACGAAGGTGCGACTCCGCTCATGCGCGCCGCCCGTGATTTTCGAAAAGTGCGTCTCTTGCTCAGGGCGGGAGCGGCTGTTGACACGAAGTCGGCGAATGGGCGCATTGCTTTGCATGTTGCCGCGCGGCAGCCAGGAACAGGCACAGCGCTACAATCACTGCTCGGCGCCGGCGCGGATGCGAACGCGCGAGACGCCCGCGGCGTCACGCCGCTGATGGAAGCAGCTCGCGCCGGCGATGTACGGTCGATGAGCCTGCTGGTCAAACACGGCGCCGAAATCAACGCCCGTCGCAAGAACGGCAGGACCGCTCTGATGGCGGCGGTGCGGTCGCGCGATCTGGAAGCCGTCTGGTTTCTCGTGGACCGCGACGCCGATGTGAACGTGCAGGCCGAAGAGAGCGTCAGCTCGAACAGCAAGGATACGGCGTTGACCATGGCGGCCTCGCGCGCGGTGCCGGGTATCCTCCGCGCCCTCCTGGCTCGCGACGCCGACCTCCACGCTCGCAACGCGATGGGTTACACGGCGTTGATGCAGGCGGCCTGTTCTGACTACGTCGACGTCGAATCGGTGAGAGTCCTGCTCCGCGCGGGCGCGGACATCACGACCGAAGGTGTGGATGGCGAGACGGCCCTATCGTTGGCAAAGCAGCGCGGCCCTACCGGGATTGTAGATTTATTGCTGGAGTCGGAGGCGAAGAGCGAATGACGGACCGTGTTCGCGGCCGATACCGGCAAGCCGTTCTTATTCCGGCCGCTTTCTTTGTTTGCATCCCTGCTCCGTATGGTCAAGCGGCCGAGATCGATGGGTCCCGCGTCGAAACGGCGGTGAAGAAGAGTCTTGTGCTGCTGCAAAGCAGTCCTCCAACATTCTTCAGGAAAGCGGGCTGCGTCTCCTGTCATCACCAATCGCTGCCGGCCATAACCGTGGGTTTCGCCCGCAAGCGAGGTTTTACGGTCGATGAGCAGAAGGCTCGGGAACTCAACGAGACGGTCGCGACGATGATGCGGGCTCGCCGCGAAGGCCTGCTGCAAGCCGTTACCGACGGCGCGGGGCATCATTCGGTAGCCTACACGCTGGCGGGGATGGCCGCGCAGGATCTGCCGGCTGACCGAATGACCGATGCCATGGCGATTCATTTGGCGGAAGGGCAACTTGACGAGGGTTACTGGAGCACCGCGCCGGACCGTCCACCGGCACAGTACAGCGACTACACGACGACCGCTCTGAGCATCTGGGGTATGCGCACGTATGCGCCCGATGCGTGGCGTGACGAGTTTGAAATGAGAATCGGAAGGGCCAAGAGGTGGCTGCTCAAGACACGCCCGAAGGGGGCGATGGAAGAGCAAGCGTTCCGGCTCCTCGGTCTCGGGTGGGCGGGTGCTGAGTCGCCCGAAAACAATGGGGCCATCCGCGATATTTTCGCGGCGCAACGCGACGACGGCGGTTGGGCGCAGTTGCCGACACTCGAGAGTGACGCGTACGCAACGGGGCAGGCGTTAGCGGCGTTGCATCTCGGCGGAGGGATGCCCGTCTCGCACGCGATGTATCAGCGAGGCATTGCCTACCTGCTTGATACGCAGCACGAAGATGGTTCCTGGCTGGTTCAATCCCGCGCGCGTCCTTTTCAGCCGTACTTCGAGAGCGGATTTCCGCACGGAGAGAATCAATGGATTTCGATCTGCGCGACGAGTTGGGCTACGATCGCGCTGATGCTCACCAAAGACCCGATCGAGCGGGAAGAGAAAACGGAGAACGTCGAATGACAACGGACAACAAACCAGCTCGTGTGCATGGCGGCGGGCGCGAGGGGAGGGAGCGCCGGCAGATGGTGATGCAGCCACGACTTTGTTATGTTCTCGCTCTCGTCTTATTCACTTTGTGTGCGGGTAGCGGAAAAGCGGCTCCGAACACTCTTACACCCGAGGAGAAAGCGGCGGGCTTCAAGCTCATTTTCAACGGCAGCGACCTGAGCGGCTGGTCGGTTCCCGGTGGCAACTGGGAGGCGCGGGACGGCGCTATCACTCGTACGGGGAAGGGCGGCGGGATCGATTACACGGGTGAGCCCGTTCCTGATGATTTCGAACTGCGCTTTGAGTGGAAGATCTCCCAGGGCGGGAACAGCGGCGTTTATTACCGTCCGGGGCAGTATGAGTATCAGGTTCTCGACAACGACCGGCATCGTGACGGCAAAGACCCCCGCACGAACGCCGCGTCGCTCTACTATGCGTTCAAGCCTTCGAAGGACGCTACCAAGCCTGTCGGGGAATGGAATACGGGACGGATTGTCGCGCGGGGCACGAAGATCGAGCACTGGCTGAACGGCGAGAGAGTGGTGGATATCGACTACACGGACCCAGCTTTGCAGGCTCTCGTCGAGCGATTGCGAAAGCGCGGCGGGGATGTGAATGACCGCGGCCGTAATCTTCATCTACAAGATCACGGTGATGCGGTGTGGTATCAGAGTTTACGGATGCGGGAGATCAGGTAGGGTTCGACCAGGTTTTTCAGTGCGGAGATGCGGGCTACTCCTGTTCGCGCCCACGGAACTCCGCGAAGCAGTTTTGCACGACGCGGATCGAGCGAGGCGTGTTCGGGTCTCCAGCCGCTGGTATAGTCAACCGCGCTCGCTGCTGAACGTCAACTGGGTGAGCGCCTCTCCGAGCGCGACCGAGGTTTGAATGACCTGACTGCGCCCTCAGTAACTCCCACTCCGTGAAAGGGCTTCACCTACGTACGGATCTGGAGCGCGTACTATAAACTTGCAAGCACGGTAGTGAGGTCCAAAAGCAGATGAAGCTTCGATGGATTCCGAATGCAGTGACGGTGACGGCCCTCCTCTTTGCCGCAACGGCGGCTCCTCAGGATCAAGCGGCCAAGCTAACCTACCGTTCCATTCGCGAGGCGCGCATTGAGGGACAGGCCTGGGCGAATACGAAAGCCCCCTTTGACCGCTTGCCCGCGAAGGCCGAAGGAATCGTACGAGACCCGGTTTGGAACTTGAGCCGGCACTCGGCGGGAATCGCTGCGCGCTTTGTAACCGATGCCGTACAGATCGATGTGCGTTGGACGCTCAAACAAGAGCGCCTCGCGTTACCCCAGATGGCTGCGACCGGCGTCAGCGGGATCGACCTCTATATCCGCGACCGCGGACGTTGGCGCTGGCTGGCCACCGCTCGTCCAACCAAATTCCCAACGAATGAGTGGTCCCTCGTCAAAGAGATGACCGGTGGACGACACGAATACATGCTCTACTTGCCGCTCTACAACGGCGTCGAGTCGGTTGAAATCGGGCTCAGCGAAGGCGCTACGTTCACACCCGGCCCGGCGCGCCCGGCGGGTGTGCGGCCGGTCCTGGTCTACGGCACCTCGATCGTGCAAGGCGGTTGCGCAGCACGGCCCGGCATGGCCTATCCGGCGATTGTCGGACGGAAGCTCGATTGGCCGATGATCAATTTGGGCTTCTCCGGCAACGGGCGCTCCGAGCCCGAGGTGGTCCGCTTACTCGCCGAGCTGGATCCTGCTGTGTTTGTGCTAGACAGTTTGCCGAATCTCAGCCCGGAGTTGGTGGCGGAGCGCGTCGGTCCGTTTGTCGACACGTTGCGCAAATCTCGTCCCACAAGACCGATCGTGCTCGTCGAGAATGTCGTCTATCAGAACGCCGACTTCATCGCCAGCCGCCGCGAATCGTATCAGGGGAAGAACGCGGCACTACGCAAAATCTATGGCGAAAGAATCGCGGCGGGAGATCAAAACCTCTACTACATCCGCGCCGAGGAGTTGCTCGGAGATGACGGTGAAGGTACGGTGGATGGAACGCATCCCACCGACCTCGGATTCTTGCGCATGAGCGAGGCGGTCGTGCGCGTGGTGCAACCCCTACTTCATCAGTAGCTACTGGAATTGCTTTCAAGGAGATTGACATGCCATCAACCATCAGTCGTCGACAGATCCTGAAGAGTTCAGCCGCGCTTGCGGGTGCGGCCGCGGTAGGCCGTGCAGGCGCGTCCCCAAATGAGAAGGTTCATGTCGCCGTGCTAGGCAGCGGCCGCGGACGGACCCTGGCGCGCTGGTTCGCGACCCTGCCCGAAAGCGAACTCGTAGCCGTCTGCGATGTCGATGAGAACCGAGGCAACCAACTGTGCGCTCAGATCGAAGAGCTGACGGGAAAGCGGCCTCCGCTCGTCGTCGATTTTCGCAAGCTGCTCGACGACAAGAATGTCGATGCCCTGGGTGTTGCGACCCCCGATCACTGGCACGCTCCCGCGACTATCATGGCTTGCCAGGCAGGCAAGGATGTCTACGTCGAGAAGCCTTGCTCGCACAACGTGGCCGAAGGTCGCTTGGCGGTCCACGCGGCGCGGAAGTACAAGCGCATTGTCCAGCACGGAACGAATCTGCGGGCGGCGCCTCACTACGAAGAGGCCTGGGCGCTCTTACGGAAGGGTGTGATCGGCAAGGTGATGATGGTCAAGGCCATCAACAACCAGCGCCGGCGGCGGCAACCCATTCGCGACGATGAAGCCGTGCCGGCAGGCGTCCATTACGACTTGTGGCTCGGGCCGGGACCCAAGCGCCCCTTCAACCGCAACCGCTTTCATGGCACCTGGCACTGGACCTGGGACTTCGGCACTGGCGACTTAGGCAACGACGGTGTACATCAGGTCGACCTCGGCCGTTGGGCCCTCGACCTGAAGGCGCCGAAAGCCGTTTCGTGCAGCGGCGCGAAGCTAGGTTCCAAAGGCGACGCGCAAGACACACCCGATACCATGGTCGTCACTTGGGAATACGACGACTTGCTTTACGTCTTCGAACAACGCGACTTCACGCCCTATCGCATGCCGGGCCATCGCCAGGACAACGACAACATTTTCTACGGCGACGAAGGATACATGATGGTCGACCGCGACGGCTACCGGGTCTTCTACAAAGACGACGTCAAGGGTCCGGCTTACTACAATAAATGGGTCGACTCGGAACGCCACTATAAGAACTTCATAGATTGCGTAAAGAGCCGCAAGAGCGAAGACCTCATCGCCGACATTGAGGAAGGTCACTACTCCTCCCTACTCTGCCATCTCGGCAATGCGGCCTACAGAACGGGACGCCGGCTCGAATTCAACGCCGAAAAAGAAACCTTCGTGGGGGATGCCGAGGCCAACAGAATGTTGACGCGGGAGTATCGAAAAGGGTTTGAGTTGCCTCGGGTTTGAGCGCTTGTATCTCGCCTCATGACCTTCGCGATTCTTGGCTCCGACGGGCGGCGACTTGGGTGGGCAGCTCTACTAGCGGTCCTTGCTGGCGTTCTGGCGAGTAATCATCGTCGTATGCACCGTTGCCGTCTCCTGATGGCGGCGTCGCTGTGTGCGACCCTTCTGTTCGCCCAAAAGCCGGAGTACGACTTCTTCCCCGAGTTCCGAAACACTTTTACGCCGAAGCAATATGCCGAGAATCCCTCGGTAACGAATGAGGAGATCGTCGAGAAGTACACGGCGAAGCTCAAGAGCGAAGGTATCGCCGAGAACGAGATTGCCCGCCGGACGAGATTGATTCAGACAAAGCGCCCGGTGCTGGAAAACGATTACTGGAATCGTTACTACATCGACTCGCAATCAGACTTCAACCGGCGTCCGAATCGTTTCCTGATGGAAATCGTGGAAGGGCGGCCCCCGGGCGTTGCCCTCGACTATGGAATGGGGTCTGGCCGAAACGCGATCTACCTGGCGCAGCTTGGCTGGCAGGTATGGGGATTCGATCCCGCCGACGCCGCGGTCGCGCTTGCTCAGAAGCGAGCCAAAGAGCTTGGTCTGACCTTGAACAGAGCCGCCGTTCGCGACAGCGAATACGAGTTCGGTAACGAACGATTTGACCTCATTCTTTTTAGTTGGAGCATGCCGCTGATACCGGTACAAAGAGTCGTCGATTCACTCAAACCCGGTGGAATCGTCGTGATGGAGGTCGCCGTCGATTTCGTCGGCCGGAACGAAATGCTGAAGATGTTTGACGCGCTTCTGATCGTCCGCTACGAGGTTGTTCGGGGGAAGGCCGACTTCTATCATCGCCAGGAGTGGGATCTCCTGCGCATGGTCGCAAGAAAACCTTAGATCGACTCCAACAGCACGGCGCCCTCACCTGTGCTACCTTGCATCGTTCGCCCTTCGAAATCGCCCCGTGCTCCTCCACCTCCAAGCCATCGAAAAACACTTCGGAGGCATCACCGCTCTCCAAAGCGGCGACCTTCAAGTCAACGCCGGTGAAATCCATGCCCTCGTCGGCGAGAACGGAGCCGGCAAATCCACTCTGATGAAGATCGTCGCCGGCATGCTCCGCCGAGACGGCGGCGACATGCGCTGGCAAGGCCAACCCGCCGACTTCACCCGCCCCGCCGAAGCCCATCAAGCCGGCATCTCGATGGTCCATCAAGAATCCCTCCTCGCCCCGCACCTCACTGTCGCCGAGAACATCTTCCTCGGCCGCGAAGCCCTGAGCGGCCCCCTGCTCGACCAACGCCGCATGGAAGCTGAAACCCGCCGCCTCATCAATGAACACGGCTTCCCCCTCGACGCCGCCGCCCGCGTCCACGAACTCAGCCCCGCCCAAAAGCAACTCGTCGAAATCTGCCGCGCCCTCCACAGCGCATCCAGCCTGCTCATCTTCGACGAGCCCACGTCCTCTCTCTCCGACGCCGAAACCGCCGCCGTCTTCCGCATCGCACAAAACCTTCGCACGCGCGGCATGGGCATCATCTACATCACCCACCGCCTCGCCGAACTCAACTCCATCGCCGACCGCGTCACCATCCTCCGCGACGGCTGCACCGTCCACAGCGGCCCCTTCGTCTATCTCACCACCAACCAAATCGTTCACCACATGGTCGGACGCGAAGTCTCCTCCATCTACCAACGCCAACCCCTGCCGCCCGTCGCCGAGAGTCCTGCCGAACGCCTCCGCGTAGAACTCCCCGGCATCCAATTCACCCTCCACGCCGGCGAAATCGTTGGCGTCGCCGGACTCATGGGCGCCGGCCGCACCGAGCTCTGCCAGACCATCTTCGGCATCACTCCCGCCGCCCACGGCTCCATCACCGTCGACGGACACCCCGTCTCCATCAACTCACCGCAAGACGCCGTCCGCGCCGGCATCGGCCTCATCACCGAAGACCGTCAGCGAACCGGTCTCACACTTTCGATGCCTGTCCGCGCCAACATAACCCTCGCCCACCTCGACGGCGTAACGCGAAACGGCTTCGTCAGCCGCACTCGAGAGCATGTCGTCGCCGAACGCTTCCGCACTCGTCTCCGTATCCGCGCCGCCTCCGTCGACCAACCCGTCGGACGCCTCAGCGGCGGCAACCAACAAAAGGTTGTCATCGCCAAGTGGCTTTTCCGCGATGCGAAGATCCTCCTCTTCGACGAACCCACGCGCGGCATCGACGTCGCCGCCAAAGCCGAAGTCTTCGCCCTCATGGACGAGCTTGCCCGCAACGGCGCCGCCATTCTCATGGTCAGCTCCGAACTCCCCGAGCTCCTCCAAGTCGCCGACCGCATCCTCGTCATGCGCGACGGCGCCATCGTTACCGAACTCCCGCGCACCACCACCCAGCAGGAGATCATGCAACACGCGGCGGTGGCCTCATGAAGCCCAAATCCACTACGTGGCAACGGCTCCTGCCATTCCTCAGCCTCGCCGCGCTCTTCATATTCCTCTCGGCTGCATCGCCACATTTCTTAACGTCCAGCAACCTGTCGAGCGTTATCCGCCAAACCGCCACCATCAACATCATGGCCCTCGGCATGACGCTCGTCATCGTCTCCGGCGGCATCGATCTTTCCGTTGGCGCCATCCTCGCCTTTGCCGGAACCGTCGGAACCATGGCCATCGCCGAGGGCCTGCCCATCCCCGTCGGTATCGCCGTCGGACTGCTCTGCGGACTCCTCTGGGGTTTCCTCAACGGCCTCTTCACCACCGCCCTCAGGATTCCCCCGTTCATCGTCACGCTCGGAACTCTCGGCATCGTGCGCGGCGTCACCCTCATCATTTCCGGCGGACTCCCCGTCGTCGGCCTCCCCCGCGAATTCGAATCCCTAGCCGATGGCACGCTCGCCGGCATCCCGTCCGTCCTTTTCGTCCTCGCTGTGTGCGCCGGTCTCACACACGTCGTTCTGCACTCGACGAAGCTGGGCCGTTACACCTACGCCATCGGAAGTAATAAGGAAGCCGCCGTCTACGCGGGTATCTCCGTCGGGAAGTACACCGTCGCCGTCTACGCCATCTCAGGCATGCTCACCGGACTCGCCGGCATGATCGAAGCCTCGCGCCTCCTCACCGGCCAACCCACAGCCGGACAAGGCTACGAACTCCAAGTCATCGCCGCCGTCGTCATCGGGGGCGGCAGCCTCTCGGGCGGAGAAGGCAGCGTCATCGGCACCCTCATCGGCGCCTTCATCATGGGCCTGCTCTCGAACGGCAGCGACCTGCTAGGCGTCAACCCCTACCTCCAACAAGCCCTCATCGGAGCCATCATCATCCTAGCCGTAGCCGTGGACGAAGCCCGCAAACGCCGCTTCCGCCACTGATCGCCCTGTGACCACCCCCAACACCGAAACCGCCCACCAAGCATGGCAACAAAACTGGGCCACCGAATCCGGCCGCGCCCACTGGCTCGAACCCGAACCGGACGTCATCGCCACAGCCGCCAACCTCCGGCCCCAAGGGCATCTCCCCGTTCTGGACCTAGGGTGCGGCGTCGGACGCCACGCCCTCTACTTGGCCACGCTAGGCTTCAGAGTCTCAGCCTGCGACGCCAGCCCCCAGGGCATTCAGATCACCGCTCAGCAAGCCAAGCAGCGCAACCTCTCCATCGGCCTATCCGTGGGACGCATGACCGACCTACCCTACCCCAACGGACATTTCGCCTACGTCCTGGCCTGGAATGTCATCTATCACGGCGATCCAACCGTCGTCCGCCGCACCATCGCGGAAATTCACCGTGTCTTGCGTCCCGGCGGACTCTATCAGGGAACGATGCTATCCAAGCGCCACGAGGGCTACGACAAAGGCCGTCAAATCGCACCCAACACATTCATCCGCGACGAAGGAGGCGCCGACGGCGACAAAACCCATCCCCACTTCTACTCCAACGCCGCGGAAATCATCGACCTATTCAGCCAATTCGACATCATCTCCCTCGCCGACCGTGAGCAACGATCCCCCGGATCCCAGCACTGGCGCCTTGTCGCGGAACGAGCATCATAGGTCCACCTAGCCCTGAATGATCTGGTTCCGTCCGGCGGTGATAACGCCGTAGTAATCTTAAGCAGTCAGCTCTTCCGAAAAGTCCAAGATGGTAATTCCAGTTTGACAGCGGCGCCGAGTCCTTCGCCGCAAGGCCCTGAGAAGGAGCGATCGTCAATACCGTCCAGCCGCGGCGGGCCACGCATCCTCGTTCCATCGATAGGCAACCCGGCGCGCACCGTCAACGGAGCTTCCACCTATACGCGGGAACTCGATCAGTGGCTGCGGTCTCCACCGTTTGAGGCCGAGACTTGCTATCTGCCGCTGCCGACTCTTTCGCCCGTCCGCCACCGCCTGCGTCAGGCGTTCAGTCTCGCCCGCTCGTTGGTTTCGACGCTTCCTTCGAAAGCGATCTTCGCGCGTTCCCGACGAATGTCAGCCGCCGTGCGCCGTGAGCTTCACAACGCGAGCTATGATCTTGTGCTGTTGAACGGCACCGACCTACTGTGGCTGCTCGACGAGCTTCCCGAGTCACTGCCACGCGCCGTCGTCGCACATAACATCGAACACCGTCTGTTCGACGCACAACTGCGCTCCGCCGGCTGGTTTCCGGCCCAATTTCGCAAATCCCTGGCCTCGGATGCCCGGCGGCTCAGTCAATACGAGCTGGACGGCATCAGGCGCGCCGCTAACCTCATCACCCTGTCAGCCGAAGACTCCGCGTATGCCGAGCAGCGCCGCGGCGGTTTGAACACGCTGGTCCTGCCACCTGCTTTCGGCTACGCGCCTTATCCCCGCCGACCCCCGCCGCAAGACAGCGAGCCCCTACAGGTCGGTTTCCTCGGAAACTTCGGCTGGTGGCCCAACCGCCAGGGCCTGGAGTGGTTTCTCAAGCAGATCTACCCTCACCTCAAAGGGCGTCTCCAGCTTCACTTGTTTGGCGAACGGGGCCGAAACCTCGCCCGACACGATGGAGTCACCGCGCATGGCTACATCCCGGATCTCGGCGAGGTGTTCGGCCGATGCAACTTCATGATCTGTCCCATCCTCGGCGGCGCCGGAGTATCGATCAAAGCGGCCGAAGCCATCTACAACCGCGTACCGATTCTGGCAACGCCCTTTGGCATCCGCGGCCTGCCGTTGGCCGACGATCCCGCTATCGTTGTAGCCGAGACACCCCAACAGTGGGTCCAATTTCTCACTTCACCAGCCGCACGCGATCTAGCCACCCGCAACGTCCTCGAAGTGAACAGCCAAACCTTCCTCCATCAGACCCGCCAAAACACGCTCCAGAGTTACATCTCGCGCGTCATCAGCCGCCACACCTCTACTCCCTAGACGCGCTCCAGCCCGAACATGCTGTGTGGAGACAGAGGCGTGGAGGTAAATCCGCCAGGCCGCGCCGGCAGGCGAGGAAACACTCTTGTTGCTTCGCTAGAGGGTACTGATCAAGGCCGCGAAACTCGCGCGGCGCCGTAACTCCAGATCCGCTTTTTCCGTTGAAAGGAGAAGAAGTAGTAGTCTGGAAGGTGTGAAAAAATCGGGACTGTCACAAGCGCGACCCGAGTCAGTCGCTGATATGCAAGGGCTTACACGAAGCGCGGCTGACTGTCCCAGCATTTTTTCACACCTTCCTGTCACCGACTTCCTGTCACCGACTTTCTCGGCACGAAGTCGAGCTCGCCCCACGGTCCGATCGGCTTCCGGGTCGAGGGCTTTGCGGCTCTCGGGCTCCGTGCCTTAAAAGGCCACTCAAAGTCCTGTCCTTCAGGCGCCCGTAGGTCGTTGGTAGTCGTCTTTTTCGGGATCGCCGAGGTAAGCCCGTACCCTGTCTTTGTGCTCGGTTGCTATCTCCTGCGTTCGTTTGACCCACCTAAACACGGTCGCCGTATCCACTCCTACCTTCGCGGCTACTACGTCTAGGGTGTGATTAAACCGCTGGCGGGTTTCCGCCAATAGCGCCGCTAAGTCGTCTTCAGCGGGTGTGTGGCTTTTCGCAAGAGGTCGCTTCGCTTGCGGCCGCTTGTTATCGCTCCCTCGCCTGTACAGCAGATCTTCAAGCTTGGGGACAACTTGCCGCAGCGTCACGCGAGCAACCTGCTTGGTGGGCACCCCCATATCACGTGCCACCGCCTCACAAATCGCAGGCCAATTGAAGGAATCGCTGAGGTTCTGTTGCCCACCCAAATGCTGTTGTTGCGCTTCACCCGTGGCTGGTCGCGGTGTCGTGAGGTTTTGCAAGTCGCTGGTTCTCAGCGTCAGCTTCAAGCGCCGCGGCATGAGCTGATACACCCCGTCTTCAAGGTCCGCGACAGGCGTGCCGTACAAATCGTCAGTGGCCTGAAGCATTTGCGTGGGCAACTCATCACCCGTCGCGATGGCCGTGCCATCAGCGTGGAGACGAACAAATACGTACCGTAGCGGACTGTTCTTTCTCGGCAGGATCATCCTCCTACTGGTTACCTACAGGGTACCCGGTAGGTCTAGCAGGTGGAGCCGAGCGATGCCCCCCGAAGTCCCGTTTTCTACCCCGCTAATCCCGCTAATCCCAATCCGCTAATCCCAATCAGGGACAAAGCCCGATCGCGAGCCCAAACGTGTCAGAGACCGGGGGCTTGGAGGTCGTTAAAGCGACTTACAAGGTCGAAAACGCTCATCTTTCAGCTCAATACGTGGGTGGTATTTTGGTCAAGTTCTCCCTCGAAGCCGAGTGAGCACGCCGCTTTCCAACCGAGCATACAAGTCACGGTTGTGAGCGCTCGAACAGCATCACATTCGTGATGTCGTCCAGGGTGTAGGTTAGGGCGAGGCGGCCGCCCAGGAATCCAAAACTGCTGACTGCTTGCAGTTGCTTCAGAAACCGCTCTTCTCCTGCTATCTCCGGTGGAGGGCACGCCATCCTGGTCGCGGCCAGGGGGCCGATGGAGAAGTAGCCGGCCATGTCGCCAGGCGTCAGCACAGCAGTGAAGCTGTTGCAGCCGGCATGGCCGGACGCCTGGTCATCGGTAGTGTTCAGAGTGATTCGAGGTTCGCTCGGCGCTTCTTCATCGACGGTCCAGGAACTCAGGACCCACTCGGAGCCGCTGATAGTGGCGATGCTAAGACGGCCGCTCGGGACACCTGAATCCACCTCGTCCAAGCTGTCTTCGTGCAACTCGAACACCCGCGTCGCCAGCTCTCCCGGGCAACAGGCCGGATCTTCATCTCCTGCCTGCACCACGTCGAGCAGCATCCGCCCAGCTTCGATGCGAATAGCACGCAACTGCACTCGATCTCCCACCAACCGCGTCGCAAGGTTCGTAACCTCTTCGTTTCGGAATCCCACCACCGCCACGTAATAGAACGACCCGGTGCCGCCGCTTCGGGCGAGCAACAGTACCGCCGCCTCAGGCGATCCATCCGTGTTCAGGTCACCCTCGTGAACGGCGTCCATCACCAAATCGACAGTGGGTCGAGAAGCCGCCCCTGGCGTTGGAGATTCTGAAGGTGTGCCCTGGGGTGATTCGCACGCCAGGGCTAGAAAACCAACCGGCAAAACCAAAAGCATAAGCCGCGGGGCTGGTAATCTTCGTAAGTCCAATCGATCCTCTTCCATCCGCCGTCCGCCCCTTTAGTGTGTTTCGGTTCTTGCCGCCACGATTCTCCAGTCGCCGTTTCGCTTGGCCCACCGCAGCAGCAACACCGCATGTCCGGTTCGCGGCCCTCGCAGTTGGGTGCACGTCGTGAAGTGCTCACCCTCGAATCCGGCATCACCACATCGGAAATGTTGATGGACGATCTCTCGCTGTCCGACTAAAACATCAAATAGGTGCTGGCGGTCATGTGGCACGAAGCCTGCTTGCCGATACCACCAGGGATCCACCGACTTGATCACGTCTTCCAACCTCTTGTGACGTCCGATGTTGTCGGCAATAAACTTCAGTCCCCGCTCGACGACTTGCAACGCTTCGTCGCCACTCACCGGGGGCCGCTCCAGGTGTGGACCAACAAGAGAAAGCCTCTGCATCAACGTATTTCAATGCAGCACGGATTCGCTGCTTAACGAGCCATTGTTCGTAGAAGCGCAGCGCCGTCTGGATCATCTCCCGGTCCCCCTCGACCTCTTTTCTCGCTTCAGGCTCAAGTTGCCAACGGGAAGCGGAAACTTGGCCGAGTTCGGCGGCGCTTTCGAAATCCCGCTCGAACGCGATGATGCGCCACCGGCGGCCGAGCCTTTTCCAAATCTGATGGACTCGGACCCCGGTGCCTTCCGGGTCCGTGACGGTGAAGGCCACCCCTCTCGCTCCCTTGTCGAGATTCTTCTGCCTGGCCGCCTCGAAAAAGTGCGCCGGGTGGCCCTTCTGTGAACAGTCCAACGCATGCCAGGTGTCGTTGGACGCGTCGAACAAGAGATATGGTCGATCTTCATCCGTTGTGAGCAGCTTCAGGTCCCGAAGCCATGGCTCGGGGCGAGTCATCGCTTCGTCAAGCCCCGCGATTGAGCCGACGATGGTCGAGGTCGCCCGTAGTTCGCGATACAGTTCCAGGCGCGCCGTCCGATGATCGGGTGCCAGACGTCCGTCGGGCATGTGCACGCAGGGGTGAGTACGGTCGTCGAAGTAGGCCGTCGTGACCGCAATATCTTTTTCGATCAACCAGCTCCCCAAAAAGTGTTCGACAGCCTGGTCCAGTTCGCCGCGAGCCTCGTCGGGAGCCGGCAGTTCGCCAAGCAGACCGCTGTCGACGTCCTCCTGGTGCGATTCGTGGCTCGCGGCCCTCAGACCAAAAAGGCCCCGCCACCAAGCCGATATCCCGTCCGAGCGGCGAACATGCGCGTGATAGTTCCCTCTCGGCCTGACGTCGGAGTTGTGGGCCGATAGGTGCCCGTTGAACAACGCTACGAAAGGGCTCGATGAGCGGTAGTCAACGTCAATGTCCGAGCGACGCCCGTCCTCGGAGATAGAGAATTGGATTGACGGCGTCTCGCCGTAGCGAAAGCTGAGCGGAAAGCCGTGGTGGAATACGCCATTGTGGCCCCTATTGAAACTCTTGTCCCGCTCCAGCACATCCACGGCGTCCGGCCGCAGCTCCGCGTGAATGCGATACTGGTAATCCCCTCGGGAGCCTCTCCGCTCGCCTAACACCTGCTCGACGTACTCGACGAGGTCAATCGCTCGACCCACGGAAGCGCCATCTTCCGCCATCAGCGGCGTGTTCAGTAGGGCGTGGGTGACGGCTTCGAAGGTGGTGAGTACTGACTCAGGGGCGGAATCGTAGATCTGGCGAGCGGACTTCTTCTCGCCGGTGACTTCCGCGAATCTCCGGGCCCACTCCCCCAAAAGCTCCTGCTGGACCTCTTGCAGATTTTCATATTTGCCACCGAACGATCGGGGCTGCTGAGCTTCGGCCCCGTCACACGTCAGCGCCGCGCCGAGCACAAAAACCGCTACGCTTCGCAAATGCACAACCCACTCCCCCGACCGTTGCCTGAATAAGCTCAAGTGGGGTATCCACTTCATTCAGGTACACCCTATGGGTTGTGGCCTCGCGGCTCCGGAACAGGAATGTGAGATTGCGAGAATCGTGCGAGTGGCCGCCAAGCCGACCCACACGCGAATTCATTGCGGTGGCAGCCTTCGGGCGGCAACTCCGAGAATCGGACGCGCTACGCAGCCCCACGCCGCGCCAGAGCAGTAACCTCGGGATTCGCTTCTTGGTAGATGCTTTCGCGCGACCACAACATCTTGTGGCTGCCTGAGTCAAATGGATACCCCACTTAAGCTCATTGAATAGATTGAAGAACGTCCATCCACAGTCTACCGCGAACACTAATGCACCGTAAGCAACTGATACAAAGACACTTAAAGAAATTGAAGGGCGAACAAATAGCGATAAGTATTTTCCGCGGTCCATTTTCGCTCCTTGCCCCGCAAAGCGGTCACACCAACTTGCGAACTAAACAACCACCGCCTGAAAGGCGGTGGGTTCATTTACGACTGAAAGTCGGCTTGCGGCTGAAGCCGCCTGAAGAAGCCCCGGCTCAGAGCCGGCTCAAGGCTTGGTGGGCGTTGTGATCTTGAAGCCCTGGTCGTCTTCGTCCCATTGCTGCCTCTCAATGTAATTCTTAATCGTTTCCTCGTCCACTGCGCCCACCGTCGCGCAGAAATATCCCCGCGCCCACAGGTATTGCCCCCAGTATCGCTTCCGCAATTCCCCAAACTCATCTTGCAGCCGTCGCGACGACCTGCCTTTCACATACTGCACCAGCTTCGACGGCGCCAACTGTGGCGGTGCCGATACCAATACATGCACATGATCCGGCGACACAGCGCCCCGAATCACCACCACTTCTCGCGCTTGACAGCTCTGCCGGATCAGATCCCGTGTCCGCTCCGCCACCCTGCCCCGCAAGACTTTGTAGCGATATTTCGTGATCCAGACCAAGTGATACTTGATGTCGTAGACTGCATGCGCCCCTCGCCGATATTCGCCCATCTCCCTATTGTCATCCAGACCCGCTCGAAGCTGACCGCCTGAAAGGCGGTGGGTTTAGACCTGGTGATGGAACTAAATCTCCCTAAGAATCAACAACTTCCATCTTTGCCACCCCACCGGCGTGTCACTCGTGGGTTATAACAGAACCGAGTACCCTGATCGGCGTTTACAGAAATAAAAGATCTCGAAAACGTTGCAAATCGTTGCAAAATGATGCACATCCAGCTCGGAGCCATGACCGCGAGGGGCTGTGAAAAAACGGGGACTGTACCAAGCGTCGCCCGCGCAAATCCTTTGCTCGCAGCGCTCACAAGCGCCGCGCCGTGGACTGTACCCAGTTTTCTCACAGCCCCCAACGGAGCGGTCCAAACCCGTCCCAGCAGCCCCGCGCCAAAAGCCGCCTTCAGCCGTGGGAGTGGGTCATCGCAGGCTGACGCCAGCGGCTCGGAGTTTGGTGTTGGGGCTCTGGCGGCTTTGGGGGGGATGATTGAGAGTTTCGGGATGGGTCAGCGCACCCTTCCGGGTGCGGCTCTGAGTTTTGCTTGGGGGCGATTGAGCGATGGACGAGGGTGCCGCGATGGTGTGTGGGCCGGTAACCGCCTCCCTAGCGGTCGGGGCTCGGTGGTTGCCGGGCCGGAAAGGCTGAGACTCTCGGGCGGCAGTAGCTGCCGAAAAGGGCTCCTCGGAAATGTTAGGACTTGGGTGACCAGGAGCCAACGGTTTAACCGCAGCGGTTTCGCCCCCAAGGAACAAAACCCGCGGACCCCAAAACCGAGGTCCGCGCTAGTGTGCCCAGCATGGGCTGAATCTAGTTGGCTGAAAGGAGCCGACCGGGAACTGATGGAGGTAACTGTAGGGAACCGCAAGGCGTAGCCGCGAGGTGAAGCTGAAGGAAGCGGGGAACAAACCTTTGACCGTAGGAACACGAATCGGCAGAGAGGCCGTGTACGGGCGGTAAGCGTGCTAGCCAACGTGAAGCCCGAAGTCCATCCGAAGACGTGCGCGGTAGAGCCGGGCGGTGTGAAGGGAAAGATTCAGCACCTTACCTGGGGAGATCTCCTCGGTGAGAGCGGAGGAGAAGTCAGCAGAGGCCGTAGTAGCGAGGAAGGCGGGTAATAGCGCCGGAGCGAAGGGCCGAAGAACCAAGGAGCAAAGCGAGAGGAGCGACTCGAACCGAGCCGAAAGAAGTCCGGAGTCCCGGACCGAAAGGTCCTTCCCCATCGGGGGAACGCAAGGGGAGCAGGGGCAGGCAGGAACGGTGGAACCGGGATGGGCCTCCCTCCGGCGGCGACGAGGCGAAGTTCGGCGAGACTCATCGAAGAAAGCAATGCACGAAGAACTGATGGAACAGGTGGTCGGAGAGGAGAACCTCGAACGGGCTCTGCGGGCGGTGAAACGCAAGCGGGGCGCGGCGGGGATCGACAAGATGACGACCGAAGAACTCGAACCTCACTTTCGCCGTCACGGCACGGAGATTCGAGCGAAACTCGTGTCCGGGCGTTGGACGCCGAGTCCCGTAAGGCGGGTAGAGATACCGAAGCCGAGCGGGGGGAAGCGACAGCTTGGGATACCGACGGTAATAGATCGGCTGGTGCAGCAAGCGTTGCTGCAAGTTCTGCAGCCGATCTTCGATCCGCGGTTTAGCGAGTCGAGCTGGGGATTCCGGCCGGGGCGGAGTGCGCACGATGCGGTACGAGCGGCGCAAGGATACGTTCGCGAGGGCAAGGACTGGGTGGTGGATATTGACATCGCGCGGTTCTTCGACGTGGTCAATCACGACATTTTGATGCGGCGGGTGGCGGAAGTCATTCGCGACAAGCGAGTGCTGGGGTTGATCGGCCGGTATCTACGGGCCGGAGTGCTGACGGAGGGGGTGGTGGTGCGCAGCGCGGAGGGCACGCCGCAAGGCGGGCCGTTGTCACCGTTGCTGGCGAACATCTACCTTGATGCGCTTGATCGGGAGCTGGAGAGACGTGGGCTACGGTTCTGCCGGTACGCGGATGACTGCAACATCTATGTGGGCAGTGAAGCGGCGGCGAAGCGTGTGCTGGCGGGGATCACGGCTTGGATCGAAAAGCATCTGCGACTGAAAGTGAACGAGGCCAAGAGCGGGGCGGGGAGGCCGTGGGAGCGGAAGTTCCTGGGGTTTCGTCTGAACCGCCAGGGGCAGGTGGAAGCAGCGCCGGAAAGTGTCGAGCGATTCAAACGGAAGGTGCGGGAGATCTGGTGCGGCAACCGCTCGGTCACGAGTCGGCAGTTACGCGACGAGTGGCGGCGGTACGTTCGCGGCTGCTGGGGATACTACCGGTTGGCGGAGCGACGGCGTGCGATTTTCCTACTGGAAGGATGGGTGCGGCGGCACATACGGAAATGTTTCTGGCTGCGCTGGCATGGCGCAACGGGACGCCGGCGGGCTTTACGTCGGTTGGGCATTGGGGAACGGTTGTTGAAACTGGTTCCGGCACGTCGCGGCGCTTGGCGCATAGCGGCGAACGGACTGTTGCAGACAGCGTTATCGAATGCAACGTTGCGGCGCTACGGGTTTGTGATGCCATCGGATCTTGCGGCGCGAACGTAAGGCCGCTGGGTTCAACCGCCGGATACGGAAAACCGTATGTCCGGTGGTGTGGGAGGGTGGCGGGGCCTCAATCCCCGTCACCCGACCCGATCGGGTGTGGTTGTTCAGCTCCACCAGGTTTCGCCTTCGGCTAGATGGGCTTTGACGACATCGGGATTTAGCTCTATGCCTAGGCCCGGTTTGTCGGGGACGGTGACGAAGCCGTTCTGGCAAAGGGGCCCATCGTGGAGGATCACGTCGTCCATCCAGGTGCGATCGAAGAAGACGGTTTCGCAGGCGAAGTAGTCGCGGATGCTGGAAGCCCAGTGAATCGTCGCCATGCCGTTTACGATGCTGCCGGTATTGTGGTTCGCCGTCGGCAAGAAGTAGAGGTCGGCCAGATCGGCCATGCGCTTGTTCTCGAGAAAGCCGCCTGAGTTGCGCAGGTCCGGGTGGATGATGTCGAGCGCGGCATTGACAATAAACGGTAGCGCTTCGGCGCGGCGAAACCAATTCTCACCGGTGCAGATGCGAACCGGCGACATGTTCGCCAGCCGTTTCCAACTTTCCGAGTAGGCGACCGGCAGGGGGTCTTCGAGAAACTGTGGCTTGATGTCCCTGAGCGCTTCGGCGAATTCGATCGCGCTGCGCAGGTCGAATTCCCAGTGGCAGCCGATCAGGATGTCGTGCTCAAAGCCGAGCGCGTCCCGGCAGTTCTCATAGCCCTGCCGGATGCGCCGCACCTCGGCGCTCGACAGCATGCGGTTCGAAGGGTCGCGGCCGAAGTCCTCCTCCGGGCTGTTCCGAATCGGGCCGAACTTGTGCATCGTAATGCCGTTCGGCGCCTCTTTGACCTCCTGCGCCCAGTCGCGCAGAACGGCTTTGTCAAAGAACGTGCGCGGTTTGCTGTGGTCGTACATGCGGACCCTGTTGCGGAACTTGCCTCCGAGCAGCGTGTGCGTCGGAACGTCAAGAATCTTCCCCGCCAGGTCCCACAGCGCCATCTCGATGCCGCTCATGGCCCGCTGCTGGTGGTGCGCGCTGCCGTCGGTGTAGCGGTAGCCGGTGTAGAGCCGGTCGATCTCGAGCGGGTCCTTTCCGATGAGGGACTCCTTGACGCCGTGGATCGCCTCGCGGACGCCGAGGCCCGGCGAACCGTACGCTTCGGCCACGCCGGAGATGCCTGCGTCGGTGTCGATGCGGACGAGCGTGTAGGTGCGCGGCCCTTGCAGCATCATCGTCTTGATGTCGGTGATCTTGACCTTGCCGTAGTGGCTGGCGCTGAGTTGGTGGTAGCCGGCCAGCCAAGCAGGGACGGCCGCGCCGGCGACGGTGGATAGGAAGGAACGTCGGGAAAGTTGCGTCATGGTTGGGATTCGTCTCCAGCGCCATTATAAACATCCGGTGTCGGGTGAGGGATTTGCGACGGCGCGGGCCTAAGGTTTGCTGAGTTCATCAGCGGTGTCAAGAGCGCCCCGCTCGTTGTCTGCCGCGACGGAGGTGGTGGATGGTTGCCAGTTTGGGAAACTCTCGATTTTTGGGGATAGAAATTTCGGGTCAGGCGCCTGACGTTGCGTAGAAGGTGAGCCGGAAGCGATGTTTTTGCCACACGAAGGTGAACACTTTCCGGTGCATGACGTTGGTGGGTTCAGGGAATCGCTCTTTCGTAATCGTCGGCAAGCCCATATTGACATCAACTTGCCGCTCGACACATGAATTCTTGAGACGGCCGGCGACGACATTCAATATTTCCTGAACCGAATCGTTGACCGTTTCTTCGTCGAGGTCTTCCTCCTCGCCGCCGAGCATGGCAAGTGCAAGGGCCGCTGCGAATGTTGCCTTGTTCTCGCTCTGGAGCCAGAAGCGAAAATCTTCTCGCGCGGACGTGAGATTAATTTGCCCGAACATGTCACAGGCGGGATCGGGTTCCTCCTCCACGATGTTGGGTTCCTCCCCCGTCATCATGCCGAACACTTGGCGGACGGCCGTGGGCATCTCCGGTTCAATCGAGGCGATCCAACTCGTCGAACCCGTGCCCGAGTCCGCGGCGGCGCCGACCAATTCGAGGACGTGCTTGACGAACTTCTCCGGGACATACGAGCGATCGAGGCGTCCTGCCAGCTTGTCCAGTTCAGGAATCTCTTGACCGGGGTCCGCCAGCGCGAAGACCTGTGCTTTCACGCCCGTGATTCCTACGATCCTTTCGGCCAGAAACTTCAGAGGGCGTTCATGTCGAGTGGCACCGGGTGCTGGATGATTTCGTTGAAAAAATCCTCGCCGAGTTCGATCTTGCTCTCCCACAGCACCCGCTCGTCGGGCCGTTTGGGGTTCCACCAAAATTCCGTGCGGCGGGCGATCACGGCGTTCACCGTGGCCTTGCCGCGCTCATCCTCGTAGATCATCGAGACGTGTGCGTTGAACAGCCGGTCCATTTGGTTGCGGAGGCGGTTCGCCACTCCCCCGGCGCTGCTGTAGACCCCCAGAGTCCGCATGAACTCGGAAAGCGAATCGCCCAGGATCAGCACACGTCTTTGGGTCCGTACCGCTTCGGTAGACACCCAGGCCAGTAGCAGGCGCGGCAAGTTGCCGTAGGGTAGTTTGTTATCCGCGCCCGCCACCATGACCAGCTTGTAAGGGCCGTTGACGCGCTTGTACTGAAGCGTCGTGCCGGGGTTGGTGCGGGGCAGGGAGCACAACGCCATCGTGCGGCCCATGAAGCCCATGTCGGGGTCCGCTTCGCCGGCCTCGATCAACTGGTTCACCTGATCGAAGCGGGTGAAGTGGTGAACCGCCTGGGGCGTGGCGTCGCGGAGCTTTTTCACCGGCCCGTCCAGATCAGAGATGGCTTCCTCGATGGGAACCAAGCCGTCCCGTTTACGCTTCATGGCTTATTCTCCCATGCTCCCGTGACAGAAGGGGCGCGCGTTCAGCGCCGCGGAGGGTAAAAAGGGACATCTGCGGATGGGGTCGAGATTGCCATGGGGAGCCGCGGTTGTCCCCTCCCGCCGGAAGGGCGGGGATGGGGAGCGGCGAAGAGCCCCTACGGCGGAGGTTCTGCCGGGGGGCCGGCTGTGGCGTGGTGTTCTGGATCTGTCGTCATTGTGACCGGGGGCACCAATACTGCGGCGAGCGCTGCCGGCGGAAAGCGCGGCGGCGCCAACGGCGGGCCGCCAACCGGCGGCACCAGCAAAGCCGGGAGGGACGGCTCGATCACCGCGACCGGCAACGGGCCTACCGGGAACGCCGCGGCCTCGGGCGCGTGACGGATCATACTTCCCCCGCGACCTACGATTCGGGCAGTATTGGGGTAGCGGAGCTTTCCCGGTCCGAAAACGGACCGGAAAGCTTCCGCGGGGAGGCTCGATATGCCGACTGCCCAGAATTCGAACCCGTCTGTATCATCTGCGGCCGCACCCGCCAGGAAATCCTCACTTCGTGAGGGGTGCCGACAACCAAGAGAGGGAGAAACCGTGATTCAAAAAAAGGAAGAGAACGGCGAGAAGTACGTCGCGGCCACAACCGAGGCTGAATTTCACGAGGCGTTGAACCGTGGGTTCGCGGTTGAGGTGACGCGGAAACCCGCGGATGAAATCGGAGTACCGATGAATGAGCACGTGGGCACCGTGGCGGAGATCGACGCGGCGCGGAACGACCGTCACGACTAGGAATGGAGCCGCCGGCAATGACGAAGAAATCCTTTTGGCGGCGCGGGGAAGACGACGCGAAGAAAGTCTCCAGCGAAATCATTGACCAGATCAAGCGCGGCGATGCGCCGTGGCAGAAGCCGTGGAAGCCGGGAGAGTTGCTAAAGCCTATGAGCTTTGAACTGGAGGGAAGGGATGGCTAAATCCTTTTGGCAGCGCGGGGAAGACTACGCGAAGAAAGTCTCCAGCGAAATCATTGACCAGATCAAGGCGGGAGTTGCGCCCTGGCAGAAGCCGTGGAAGCCGGGAGAACAGATCAGCGCCGAAAACTTCTCGACCGGCCAGAAGTACAGCGGCGGCAACAGCCTTTACCTGATGAGCCGGGGCATCCGCGATGGACGGGGCGACAACCGTTGGGGAACCTACAACCAGATTCGGGAAGCGGGCGGGCAGGTTCGCAAGGGCGAGAAAGGGACGCAGGTTCTGTTCTTCACGGATCGCAACAGCAGGGTTGCGAAGGACGAGAAAGGGCAGACGATGAAGAACAAGGAAGGCAAGACGATCTACGAAGAACAAAAGCGCGAGACGCCCATCTGTAAGCAGTACACGGTTTTTAACGTGGAGCAAGCCGAGGGCTTGGAATTGAAACCGCGAGAAGGCCAAGTACGGCCCGAATGGGATTCTCACCGAGACGCCGAGAAAGTGATCGCGGCCAGCGGGCCGACCGTCGAGCACGTCGCCGGAGATCGCGCCTACTATCGCATGGCCGAGGACAAGGTAGTGCTCCCGGAGCCGGGCCAATTCCCCACCCGCAACGGCTACTACCAGACGGCGCTTCACGAGTGCGGCCATGCAACCGGCCACCCGGATCGCATGAACCGCGAAACGCTCAAAGAGGGATTAGCCAACGGCTTTGGATCGCCGGAATACGCCCGTGAAGAATTGCGGGCCGAGATCAGCGCCATGATGACCGGGGAGCGCGTAGGCGTGGGACACGACCCCCAACGCGGCGCGGCCTATGTCGAGAATTGGGTAAAGGTGCTTGAAAAAGACCCCCATGAGATTCATAGAGCGGCGCGAGACGCGCAGAAGATGACCGATCATCTCATGGAGCGGGCTATCAACCGTGAGGTTGCGACGCCGAGCGAGGAAAAATCGCGGGCCGAGTTGACCCAGGAATACTCTCATGCTCGTGGCGCGCAGATCAGCCAGACGCCTAAACAATCGTCCGAACAATCGCCCGAACGCCACTACGGGCCGCAACAATCGCCCGAAAAATCGCCACAGAAACAAACCGCTCAGGTGCGCCAGCCCGACCAAGGACCGAGCCGGTAACGAACTACCATGTTTGATCCGCGAGACTTTGCCAGCGATCCCCGGACGCCCGGACCCCGCACCAAGGACAAACGGCGGGAAGCCCGCCGAAACCACGCCAAAGAGCGCGAGGGCCGGGAGCGCAACGGACACCGCCGCGAATACGATCCCCGCGGCACGAAGCGCCAAACCTTCCAGGACCGCACGGATCGAGCGGTAGCCGATGTGGGAATGTACCGCAACGTCGCCTATCGCGACGTGGTAGACGCTCACTTTGAGGGACACCCCTACGCGGCGCGGCGGGCCGTGGATCAGATGGTCAAGGCCGGTCACGTCCGGGAGCATACCGCCGAGGGACCGCAAGGCGGCAACTACAAAGTGCTGACGCTCACCGAGCGCGGAGTGGAGCGGGCCGAGCGCGTAGCCCGCGATCAGGGGCTTGACTCCCAACAGAAGGCATGGAGCGGACTTGTGAAGCCCCGCGAGCTTCAACATGACGTGGCTGTATTTCGCGCCGCGAGGATCGAGCAGATGAAGCTACTCGAACAAGGAGCCACGATCAAGCGCGTTCGGATTGACGCCGAGCTCAAGCGCGAGATCGCCCGCGCTACGGAGTCCTCGAGAGCGCGAGGCGGGAAGGAAGCGGCGGACGCCGCCCGCTTGGAAGCGGCGGAGGCTCTAGGTCTCGCCGTCAAAGATTCTCGCGTGGAGTACCCCGACGCGCAGCTTGAATATCTGGATGTTGAAGGCCGCGGCGGGCGCGTCAACGTCGAGGTTGCGACCGAGCATTACAGCGCCAAAAGTATCGCCGCGAAAGCCGCAGCCGGATTCGCCGTCCATGGCAGCAACGGGCGGGCGGCGGCGCGGATCGCCCGATCCCTCGGCCAAGACGAGGGCGGCGGAGGAGGCGGCGGCGGCTCACGAGATAAAGGGTCCATCGAACTCTAAACAGGAGATTCGCAAATGCAGCCGTGGAAAATCAGTGTTGGCTTCACGGTCATCATCATTGCCATCGTGGGAATGATTGGCGGAGAGCACTTCGCTTTTGTCGAACCTCATTTTCAAATCCTCGCCGTCGATTATGGGATGAGCCTAGCGTGGTATGGCGGAGCCGCCATCGTTTCCGTTATGGCTGTTATCTACGGTTCCGCCCGCGCTTTCGGCTTGGCGGACCTCGGCCTCAAGGTCGATCTGATGGAGCGCTCTATTCGGCGCGGCGGCGGGAAGGGACACACCGAGCTTGCCGACAAATTAGGACAAGAGGACCGGGGGCAATTCCCCGGATGAAGGACAAGGAAAGAGACATGAAAAACAGACATTTGACCACTATATCTAGTGGTCGTTCAGCTGATAGAGGTACTACATATTGTAGGCGACACGGCGGGCGCGTCGTTCTTTTACTGAGCATCCTCGCGCTTTCAGCGGGAGACCTCATGGCGCAAGGCACGAGTCCATGGCTCGAAGCCATCACCGTGCTTCAAGACGCTTTCACCGGACCCATTGCGCGAGGACTGAGCTTGATTGCCGTTGTCGTGGGCGGGCTGATGTTTGCCTTCGGGGAAGGCGGCAGCAAGAAAGCCCTGGCCGGAATCATCTTCGGCCTGGGAATGGCTATGGGCGCGGCCAACTTTCTTGAATGGCTCTTCTGATGGAGCGCGGAAGAATATGGCGCGGATACCCGACGCTTTCCAAACCGCTCACCATCATGGGCGTCGAGCGCCGCTGGTTCCTGTTGAGCGCGACGTTGGGAATGGCGCTTTGGAACGCCATCAACTCCCTTATGGCGGGCGCGTTTAGCTTTGGGGTGCTCTATGCAATCGGGTTTTGGGCTTGGAAGCAAGACCCCAACATGCTTGAAATCTTGCGGGCGTCCGCGCAGTTTCGCGCCCGCTACGATCCCGGCAAGTGGGCGAAGGCACCTTGGACCCTTCTCATTCGGAGATAGCGCGTGAATATCAACAACGAACTTGCGGACTACGAAGCGGCGGGAGCGCTGGCTGACGAACTGCCATGGTGGGGCTGGCTCGAAGATGGCCGGTCCTGCTTGACGCGGGCCGGAGAGCTTATGTCGATCGCACGGCTCACGCCTAGCGTTCTGGACGGTCAGACACCCGAACAACTAGACCGCGTAGTGGACCGCTGGCAGCGCATGTTGAGCGGCGTCGATTCGCGGACCCGCCTTTACTTCTATTTGCTTCGCCGTCCCATCCGCTTCGAGAGACAAGACGAAGACGAAGGATCGAGCGTGGCCGCGCTTGGACGGCGCAAGCGCCGAGCGTTCCTTGAGAAACGAGTACAGAGCGTTAGCGCTTATGTCGCATGGGCGCATGATCCGGGCCTATCCGCCGTGACCACTCAAAAGACAGGCGGGCCGTGGTGGATGAGCTACGCGAAAAACTGGATGGCGCGGCGGCGCAATCAACATGAATCGGTTTATCTTGAATCCTCTATCCAAGAGGCGGCGGGGAGCTTCCGGCAACTGGTCGAAGCAAGCCGAGCGCTGGTCGATGACCTCACAGCGGTACGAGTGCTTGACGCGGCGCAAGGATCGCTCGTCTTGAACGAACTCATCAACCGGCCCGGTTCCTTTTGGGACGGCGCGACCGGCAGCGGAATGAATTGGAGGCTGGCCGTCTCCGAACTCGAAGCGGAGCGGCGCAATCTTCGCCTAGACGGGGAGCCAGTGATTCTCTACTCGCTTCTCTCGCCACCCGGAGCGGCCAAGGCGAATCTTCTACAGGCGCTTTACCGGCTCGATGCAACCATGACGGTCACTCTCGAATGGCGTCCGCAAAACCTCGATGCGGCCCGCCGTAAAATCCGGGGAGCGCAGCGCCATTACTTCTCGAAGCGCTACTCAATGTCCGCCGCTGTTCAAGAAACGGAAGGCACCGCGACGGCAATGGTGGACACGGCGGCGGAGGCGGAATCGGAGCGCCTAGGCGATGCCTGGTCGAGTTGGAGACGGACGGAATCGCCTACGGCGATCTTGCCTTGACCGTGGCGCTCCACGGCCCGCTATCGCTCACCGAGAGCCTAGACGGAGATATCCGGCGCATCTTCACCAGCCACGCCGCCAAGGTAATACGCGAGGGTTACGGGCAGCTTCCGGCGTGGTTTTCGCGGATGCCCGCGCAACCGCGACGGCGCCAATGCCGATCCGTGTTTTTATCGGCGGGCGCGGTTGCTTCCATGGCTCCGATCTTCGGTCCTCCGGTGGGAACACCGCGCAGCGCTCACTTGAAGAAAGCGGCCCTGGCGATCCTTGAAACCCAATGGAGAACCCCCTACTACTACGATCTGTTCAAAGGAGACGTGGGACATACGCTGGTGCTTGGCGCGACCGGCGCGGGCAAATCCTTCACGCTCAACTTCCTTCTAGTTCAAGCGCTCCAATACGATCCGCGTATTCTCATTCTCGATCTAGGCGGCTCCTACCGCTGGCTGACCCAGTTTCTAGGCGGAGGCTACATGGAGCTATCGCCGGAAGGCGACGCGGGCGGCGGCTTCCGTTTGCGGCCCTTCTCGCTTCCAGCGGGGGAGCGCACCTTTGGATTCCTTGCCGGGTGGATTGCGCGGCTGTTGCGAATCGGCGGCTGGACACTCGGCGGCGAAGACCCTAG
>CBDBKC010000029.1:0-140916 GCA_965206655.1 Bryobacterales bacterium
GCGAGGGGCGCATCGGCGATGTCGCCAAGGTAGATGTTATCTGGAATGCCTACAGCCCCTATCGTTGGGCGAAAAAGGCCGAGGATCTCAACTCCCTCAGGAAAGCGACGTTGACTGGGAGCAGTTCTTGATGGGTAAACCCTACGGCCATTCGATGCGAAGATCTACCGTTCGTTTCGTCTCTTCCGGGAGTTCTCAAGCGCCATAATCGACCAATGGATGACGCACGGCATTGACGTTGTCCACATGCTGACGGGAGAGAAATACCGGTGACCGCTGTCGCCGAGGGCGCCATTCTCAAGTGGAAGGACTATCGCGAAAACCCCGACACGATTCAGGTTGCGCTGAAGTACGGACGGCCCGGCAAAGAATTCCTAGCCACTTACGCCCACGACCTGCTCAACGCCTCAGGACATCTAACACGGGTCCAGGGCACCAAGGGAACCATGCTTGTCGAGAACACTTGGCAGATTTCGGGGGATGGCAGCAAGAACCCCGACACTCTTCAGGAGACGATCGAAATTCCCGAGAAGCCAGGCACACAGCATCACATGGCGAATTGGCTGGACTGCGTCCGTCGCAGGGCGCCGCAAGACCTCTACGCATCCGTTGAAGCCGGATACGGGCACTCAATCGCGTGCATTATGTCGACGGACGCGCTTTGGAGCGGCCGCCGGATGCACTTCGATCCTGAGCGACAAGAGATCGCGGCAGGCTGAGCGCTTGTACAAGCGACAGCGTGGAGCATGCCGCCCGGAATCGGAGGCCACGACGAAAGTGATGCAACGACGAACCTTCACTAAGATTGTAGGAGCCGCGGCCCTCGCGGCCCAACAGGGAACATCCATGCCCAAACAGATAAAGGTCGGCGTCATCACGCACGCCGACGGCGCACATGTGGAAGCTATTTTGCCGCTCTGGCCGAGAGCGAAACCGTAAGTGGTGTGGCTCTCTCGGACCCGGATGGCGAAACCGTCGCCGACGCACGCCAAGTACTTGGCAAGAAGCTAGCAGGCACGTACTCGAGCCCCGAGGCGATGCTGGCTCAGGAAAAGCCGGCGATGGCCCTCGTAACCATGGAGGCCCGACTGGCCCCGCCCGCGATCAGCGCCGCCCTCGATGCGGGATGCCATGTGATGGCCGAGAAACCGAGCTGTGTTCAGGTCGAAGACTTCGAGAAGTTAGCGCAACAAGCAGACGCTTCCGAACGCCACCTGATGTTGGCTCTCGCCAATCGCTTGAACCCGGAAGTCCAAGAGGCCCGGCGGCTCATTCAGGAAGGGAAACTCGGGAAGATTTACGGCCTGGAACTCCACCTGGTCGCGGACCAGACGCGCCTTACCCGTCCCAGTTACCCACGACCGCTGGTTCGCGAGCAAAGAACGGGCCGGGGGCGGGCACCTCATCTGGCTGGGCATTCACTGGCTGGACCTGGCAATGTTCCTGACCGGTTCCCGCATCGTTGAAGTAGCGGGTTTCGCCGGGAATGTGGGTGGGCAACCGATCGACGTTGAGGACTCGGCCGCCGTCGCATTACGCTTCGACAACGGCGCTTTCGGGACGGCGACGTCCGGCTATTACCTAGACAAGGGATATCACTCCCACATCAAGATCTGGGGTGCGGAGGGTTGGCTTCAGATCGAGAAACACGGCGGTCTGCCGCTGCAATGGTACAGCCGCACGGAAGAGGAACCGCGCGTCCATCGCGTTGAGAACTTCGACGGCCCATCCGGATATACGCCGTTCGTCGAAGCATGCGTCCGCGCTTCCGCCGGACTGGCCCCGCCGCCGCTCAATGCCACAGACAGCCTCCACGCACTGAGGACGGTCTTCGCAAGCTATCGCGCCGCGGAAACGGGACACACCCAAGCCGTCTCGTGACGCGAGCCAATGCAGGACAAGCACGCGGTTGCGGGAGCGGTACTGAGTCTACTGCTTCGTCGCCGTGAATTCCCGCGGTTCGGACTCCGCGGTCTTGAGGGTTCCGGTTAGCGCGGAACCTTCCACCTTGCCGGCCCAGAAAAGCTTCACTTCCCTTTCTTGGCGCCGCAACATCGAGGTAAACGAGAACTCGTTGCCGTTGACGGTTCCTTCTTCAATGGTTGTTTTGCTGTCGCGGCCTTCGGCCTGAATATCACGTGTCAGCTTGGTGCCGTCGGAGGCCAGATTGATCGTAAACTTTTGCACACCGCGGGGGGTTTCTCTTTCGAGCAGCCAAGCGCCATCGATGTCGGCCGCCGCCAAGGGCGCAGTCAAAATGAGGCAGGAGCAAACGAGCAAGAGGATCTTTCTCATGGAATTTTGGGATTCTCCTTGTCGTCACTAGTAGAGTAAGTCGCGCCGCGACTACGCTAGACCGGTATTCAAGATGGACGCTGGCCAGGCCGAGATCGTTACCGCTCGCGAGCTACCTTTGGGGCCAACAAAGAAGCGCCCGCACACAAACGCGCACGGACGCTTCATCGAACAAAATCTATCAAATCACCTGGCGGCGGGCTCTTGCCCGCACCGCTGCCGGAGGGCAGCCGAACTACATTGCTACTTTTTCGACGTTCAACTTGCCGCCGTCCACTTTGCCAGTGATCTTAACCTTGTGCCCGATATGGCCTTCGACCGCATCCGCGTTGGCAATTTCGTAAATCTTGCCACCTTCGCCCTCTTCCACGAGAACGACGGGCTCGCCGCCCTTGACGCACTTCACAGCGCAACCGGCGTGGCCGGCAGCTGCCTTGGCACACTTCTTGTCACTGAGATAACCGGAATACTCACCAGCCATGCAAAGGCCGGTCATCATCATCATGATGGCGATCATCGCCACAACTCTTTTCATCTGTTTGTTCCTCCCGTTTGGGTGCCGAAGAAAGGTCCGTCTCACCTTTCGACAGACGCTCACATGCTAACGAACACCCGCCGACGGTGTCAATAGGGCGATCGTCACGTTTCACACACGTAAAATCTAGGCGGACTCCAGCACCTTGACCAACTCGGCTACCGAGTCCACGCTCTTCTGGAAAGCAGCCTTCTCGTCGTCGGTCAAGGGTAGTTCGTAGACTTTCTCGATTCCACGCGAACCCAACTTTACGGGCACTCCGACGAAGAGTCCATTCGCGCCGTATTCACCCTCGAGGTAGGCCGCGCAGGGCAGGATCTTCTTCTTGTCCTTGAGGATCGATTCGACCATTTCGACCACCGCCGAGGACGGAGCATAGAAGGCGCTGCCGGTCTTGAGATACTTGACGATCTCGGCGCCGCCGTTGCGGGTGCGATCGACGATTTTGTCGAGCGTGTCCTCGTCGATTAACTCGGTAATGGGGATTCCGGCGACGTTGGTGAAACGCACCAGAGGCACCATCGTGTCACCATGGCCTCCCAAGACGAAGGCCGAGACTTGCTCGACCGACACGTCGGCGGCTTCGGCCAGGAAGCATCGAAAGCGGGCTGTATCGAGCACGCCCGCCATGCCAATTACGCGGTTCCTCGAAAAGCCGCTCGTCTTATAGGCGACGTGGCACATCGCATCCAACGGATTCGAGACGATGATCAGAATGGCATTCGGCGAATACTTGACCGCCGGCTCGACGCAGGCCTTCATGATTTTGGCGTTTCCGAGCAACAGGTCGTCGCGGCTCATCCCGGGCTTGCGCGGCGAGCCGGCCGTAATGACGACAATGTCGGAGTTCGCGGTCATCTCGTATTCGTTCGAACCGATCACATCGACGTCGGACCCCTCAATCGGGGCGGCTTCGGCCATATCGAGCGCCTTGCCCTGCGGAACGCCTTCGACGATGTCGACCAGCACCACATCGGCCAATTCCTTATCCACCAGTCGCAACGCGCAACTCGCGCCGACGTTTCCGGCGCCTACTACCGTAACTTTCGGTCTCATTTCTTTCCTCCGGCCCGCTGTCGAGCCAAGTTTTTGATGTCCGACCTATCCCGCCATATTCTCCACGATCGCCGATGCGAATTCACTGGTTTTGACTTTCCTCGCGCCTTCCATCAACCGGTGTAGATCATACGTCACACGCTTTTGCCGGATCGTCTCAGTAATGCCGGATTCAATCTTCTCCGCCGCCTCGGGCCAGCCCATGAAGCGGAACATCATGGCGCCGGAAAGGATCACGCTCGAGGGGTTGATCACGTCTTTGTCGGCGTACTTGGGCGCCGTCCCATGTGTTGCTTCGAAGACACCGTATTCGTCGCCGATATTGGCTCCCGGCGCCATGCCTAAACCGCCGACTTGGGCCGCGCAGGCATCTGACAGATAGTCTCCGTTGAGATTTGTCGTTGCGATCACGTCGTATTCGGCCGGGCGCAACAGCAACTGCTGAAACATGGAGTCGGCGATACGATCATTCACGACAATCTTGCCGGCCGGCACGTCACCCTCGAATTCGCCCTCGATCACGCAATGGTCGGCGAACTCCTCCTTCGCCACTTCATAGCCCCAGTCGCGGAAAGCGCCCTCGGTGAACTTCTGAATGTTTCCCTTGTGGACAAGAGTTACCATGCGCCGCTTGTTGTCAATGGCGTGCTGGATCGCGCGGCGTACGAGGCGCTTCGAACCAGTGATGCTGATCGGTTTGATTCCGACGCCGGAGTCTTCGCGGATCTTCTTGCCCATCTCGCCATTCAAGTAGTCGATCACCTTCGCCGCTTCGGCCGTGCCTTGTTGCCATTCGATGCCGGCGTAAACGTCTTCCGTGTTCTCGCGGAAGATCACCACATCGAGTTTTTCCGGCGCCTTGACCGGTGAGGGTACACCAGGAAAATAGCGGACCGGGCGCATGCAGACGTAGAGCGTCAGTAACTGCCGCAGCGCTACGTTCAGGCTTCGGATTCCGCCGCCCACGGGCGTCGTCAGCGGCCCCTTAATCGCAATATGGAACTCTCGAATGGCGGCCAACGTGTCGTCCGGCAGCCAGGAATTGGAGCGGTCGTAGGCCTTTTGACCGGCAAAAATCTCGTACCACACAACGCGGCGGCGCCCGCCATAAGCCGCCTCCACCGCCCCGTCAAACACGAGCCGCGACGCCTTCCAGATATCACGGCCCGTACCGTCGCCCTCGATAAAGGGGACGATTGGATTGTCAGGGACGGCAAACTTTCCCGCCTGCACTTGGATCGTTTCGCCGTCGGACGGCACTTCCAGACCGTTGAAGGAACTCATGACAACTCCCGCATGATGAGACTCAATCCGTCCCGCTCTCGAACGCGGAGCCGACCACGCACGCGCGACCAATCTGCGTCAGCAGGACCGAGGAGGGTTGAGTCCAGCCCCCGCCCGTGATCGTTCTCAGCGGCGCCCGGGCTGAACTCGTAGAAAACAAAATTGTATCAACTCCCTCGGAAGTCCGGCAAATTCGGCGCTGTCGACAAGCTGCCCCCGGGAGGGAAGGATGGGTTCCAGCCCCTGAGGAGTGTAAAGATTTGTTCCGTCCTGTCGATGAGGCCATTGTGTCTAAACCCTTAAATCGGCGAACACGACAGCGATCGACAGCCCGGCCGCTTCAAAGAATCGAATTGAAAGTCGCGGCCGCTGAGGGAGGCTTCCGCAAGCTGGCCGCTCTTCTGGTGGACTTCAGTGACGGCGGCCTCGGCCTCGAGATGTTTGTCCCCCTCAAAGTCGGCTCTCGGGTAGATGTGCATGGCGATCTGCGATCGGCTGATATGGAACTCCGGGGCGATGGCAACGCTCGCGTGGCGCACTCCCGGCGCCTGGCGGGGGGCAACTACAAAATCGGGCTCGCGCTGCAGGAGGTCGCATACAGCAAGTCAGCATAGGAATCGCCGGTCAAGGCGCCGGGGTAGGGTGAGATCCAGCCGACTTCGGTTGTTTAATAACGCAAGGGCCAATGAGTGACCGAGTTACGCGCTGCTACCGAACCTCGAACTCGAATACGCGGCCATTGTCCAGCCGGACCACAAGCTTGCCGGGTTTGATCTCCCGGCCTCCGTTCTTGAAGAAGACAGCTCCGTCCGTGGATTCGCCTGCTTTCATCTCCATCCGTACGAGGGAAATGGCGGAAGCCGCCGCCGCCGCCCTCAACCCGTCGGGTCCGCCCGCCAAAGCGGACCGGCGCCGGGCCTCGTAGCCATTGCTCGACCGCATCGACCGGCCGCCGTAGAGGGCCTTTTCGTAAAAGGCCTGCAGCTTCATCACTTCCGGGCGTCTTGCCTTGCGGTACAACTCCTGAATTACGACTTCCTCAGAGGCGGCTCGTGCGGGAGCCTCGCCATTCGGCGTGTAAACGAAATCGGTTGGCTTGATGAGCTGAACCTCGCCCGTACCGTTGCTGTACGAAACCTGAATCGCGGCAAAATCCCGGATCGTCAACGGCAGGGGAGCATACATGAGGGTGAGTCCGCCGCGGCTCAATGTCATGTAGTTGAGGTCGTTCGAAGTGAACTCGATGACCTGCCCCGCGACCACCCCGAACGCCCCTAAAAGCGCGATGAGCAGGGCCGCCGAGACAGCGTCAACTACCCTTCGTCCACGGCCTGAAAACACGCCAATTATGATACAGTAACCCCAAAGGGTCTTTTGTTCGTTTGGTGTAATGAAATCTTTAACCGGCCTGCCTGCTTCGGCCTATTTGAAGACCACTGAGGAAGCGAAAATCCCCCTGGCTCTGCTTGAGCGGCTGGTGGAGGGATTGGAAGCTGGCTTAACCCCGGCGTACGTGGCTCACTTCCGTCCGGACGTCTCGGGCGGCCTGGATGAGCAGCGGGTTCGCTTCGTCGAAAACCGGCTCCGCCAGTTCCTTGAACTGGAGGATCGTCGCATTGCTGTGCTCACGGCGGCCGGGCAGCGAGATAGTCTCACGCCGGAGTTGCGTGCCGAAATCGAAGCGGCGACCGATCGTTGGGAGTTGGAAGATCATTATTTGCCCTTCCGCCAGAGGCGCGAAAACGCCGCGGACGCAGCCATCAAACAGGGTCTTGAAGGGTTGGCCAAACGTTTGGCCGAACAGAATCCTGCTGACACTGACCTCGGCGCCCTTGCCATCGAGTATCTGAAGCCCGAGGCGGGGGTGTGTACCACCGCCGACGCCCTGCGGGGCGCGCGGGAGATTCTCGCGAAGTCCTGGAGCGAAGACGTCGGCCTGCGGCGCGACCTGCGGGCCCTGCTGCGGCAGGAAGCCCGCCTTGTGATTCGCAACGACGAAGCCGCCAAGAGAGCATCCAAAGGTAAGCATAAGAATCTGATTGGCTATCAGGCGCGCCTGAACAAAGTGGCTTGGCGTCAAATGATGGCGCTGCGGCGCGCTGTGCGCGAGGTCGGCCTGGGGTTTAAGATCGTTTTGCCCGAGAACAAGACAGTGGCTTTTCTGCTCGCTAGAAAAGTCGCCCAGCCCTCGCCCGAGGTCTTATTGCAACTGGGCGCGGTGGCGGCCCGCGCGCTCGAAGCCTATCTCGTCCCATCCTTCTCGAAGGAGCTGGCACAGGTTCTCGATGAACGCTGCGACCGCGAGGCCGTAGAGTCGTTCCAGAAGAGCCTGCGCAAGATCCTGATGGCCCCTCCAGCCGGCCCGATCGGCGTCGTTGGACTCGAGACGGGGCGGACCGGTGGGTGGCGAGCCGCCGTTATCAACGCCGGCGGCGAGTTCGTTGAAGGCGCAATTATTCATCGCGACGGGAAAGAAGGGGAAGACGAGGAGAAGCGGTCGAAAAGTAATGTATCGGTTGGGGATATGGCCGCTCCTCAAGCCGACAAAGAGTCCGACGAGAAGGGGGCGACTTCCCCGGCAGGCGCCTCGGACGAGAATGATGAGCAGCAAGCCGAGCCGGCCGCTTCCGAGGGCGAAGTCTCCGCGGATGCCGGCGAGACGGCGGCCACGGAAACGCCGGATAGCGAGGCCGTAGCCACAGCGTCCGACCAGAAAACTTCTCCTGAGGCCGGTGAGGCTGAATCCTCCTCCTCTGCCCCCCCGGAAACGACCGAGGAGGTGTCCGAAGCTGGATCAGCGCCGCCTGCCGCCCAAGTTGAAGCGCCGGCAAGCGAGTCAGCCGGCGACCAAGCCGATCCGGAGGCGAGCGCAAACACTCCCGAAGAGAGCGGACAAGCATCGGCCGTGGAGGGTACGACAGCCGAAACCATGCCGGGGCCTCCGATCTCGACCGCCAACGGGAGTAGGTCGAAGGAACCCTTCACGCCGCTTGCGGACCTGCTCAAGCGTCACGAGGTCGGGGCGATCGTAATGGCCGGCAGTCCGGGTGTCCGGCAAGTCGAGAAACTGGTCAGGAGCTCGGTTCGCGAGGCGGGCCGGGCTGAAATATTCTGGACAACGGTCAATGAGTCAGGCAGTTGGATCTACGCGACCTCTAAGGCTTCCCGTCGCGAAATGCCGAACACTTCGATCGCGCAGCGCAGTGCCGCTTGTTTGGCGAAGCGGCTGCAGGATCCGCTGTCGGCTTTGGCCAACGTTGACCCCCGCACGCTTGGAATCGGTCAATTCCATCAAAACGTTGACCCACGCAAACTTCGCGACGGCCTGCACACAACACTCGAATTGACCGCTCATCGAGTCGGCATCAACTTGAACACCGCATCCATCGAGCTGCTTGCCCTGGCGCCCGGCATCACCGAACGCGTCGCGAAGCGAGTCGTCGAACACCGCTCCAAACTCGGGAAGTTCACTAAGCGCGAACAATTGGCCGATGTGAGCGGGCTTAGCAAACACATCTTCAGGCAGGCGGTTGGCTTTACGAGGGTCTACGGCGGCGAGAACCCTCTCGACGCCACCGGCATTCACCCTGACCAATACCCGGTGGCGGAGAAAATCCTTGGCGCGGCGGGTGTCTCGGCGGCGGACGCCCTGGAGAAGCCCGAGATCCTCGACAGCGTTGATCTGAACGCCCTTCAGACAGCGGAGTATCCGCTGGATGTACTCCAGGGCATCGTGCGCCAGTTCAAACCGGCCGCGCGCAACCCTCGTGGCGAGTTCAAGCGGCCGGACCTCCGCGTCGAGTTGCGCACGGACAGCGAACTCAAAGTCGGCGCCAAGATCGATGGCCTTGTGACGAACGTCGCCGCTTTCGGCGTCTTCGTAGACATCGGCGCGGATCAGGACGGCCTTGTCCATGTGTCGCGCATGTCCGACAAATTCATTAAGGATCCCAAAGCGGCCGCCAACGTCGGCGAGAAGGTCGAGGTTTACGTCGTCGCCCTCGAGGCGAATGGCAAACGCATATCGTTGTCGATGCGGGATCCCGCTAAGGCCCTAGCGCGTCCTGGACGCACGCGGGTGGACGCGCGCAAACCCGCCGATTCGACCCAGAGACGCCGGCGTAAGGAGCCAAAGCGCGAGGCGAAGATGATTCAGCGCTCTTTCGGCCCCAGCGAAAAAGAGAGGCTTCGCGAAGAGCAGGATTTGAAGAAGCTCTCGCTGAATGAGAAACTCGCGCTCTTGAAAAGCAGGTATCGCACCAAAGTCTAGGGAGTTCGTATCCTTTCGCTCGAGGTCAGACATCATCTCCCTTTTCAAGATGTAGAAAGCACGGAACGCTTCGGCGTTTCATCCCGATGGCGGTCCCCAAAACACCCCTTCACCGCATGCTCTCCGAGCATGGCCTAGAGCGTCTCCAACAGGTCCACTGGAACGTGAGCCCTGCTTTGTTGGTCGAGGAGGCCGTGCGCCGCGGCGAAGGGCGTCTCGCCGCCAACGGGGCTCTCGTGGCCGAAACCGGGCCGTACACGGGCCGCTCACCCAAGGACCGCTTCATCGTCGCGGATGACGTGACGCGGAGCGCGGTCGACTGGGGTGACGTGAACCGCGAGATCCCGCCCCAATCCTTCGACCGGCTACTAGGCAAGGTGCAGGCTTATCTGCGCGGACGCGACGTCTTTGTACAAGATTGCTTCGCGGGCACGGACCCCGCTTACCGACTACCCATCCGCGCCGTTACCGAACTCGCTTGGCACAGTCTGTTCGCGCGCCAGTTGTTCGTCCGCCCAACGAACGAAGAAGCCGCCCGGCACGAGCCCGAGTTCACGATCCTCTACGCGCCCGGGGTTCAAGCCGACCCGGCGACGGATGGCACGAACAGCGAAGCTTTCATCGTTCTCAATTTCACCCGCAAGCTTGTGCTCATCGGCGGCACTCGTTATGCCGGCGAAATGAAAAAGTCCGTTTTCGCGCTGCTGAATTTCCTGCTGCCTGCCCAAGGCGTCTTCCCGATGCACTGCTCGGCGAACGCCGGCGACGACGGTAACGTCGCGCTCTTTTTCGGGCTTTCGGGAACCGGTAAGACGACCCTCTCGGCCGATCCGCACCGCCGCCTGATCGGTGACGACGAGCACGGCTGGAGCGACACCGGCGTCTTCAATTTCGAAGGCGGCTGCTACGCGAAATGCATCCGGCTATCGATCGAGAACGAGCCTGAGATCTGGAATGCTCTCCGTTTCGGCTCTGTTCTAGAGAACGTCGTGCTCGACGAGGAAACGCGCGTCCCGGACTACTACGACGACAGCATTACCGAGAACACCCGTGCCGCCTATCCCGTCGAACACATCGCAAACGCCCTCATTCCGGGCCTAGGCGGACTGCCCAGGAACGTTGTCTTCCTAACCGCCGACGCCTTCGGCGTTCTGCCGCCTATTTCGAAGCTCACGCCCGAGCAGGCGATGTATCATTTCCTCAGCGGTTACACCGCCAAGGTCGCTGGAACCGAGCGCGGTATGGGGAACGAGCCTTCGGCCACCTTCAGCGCTTGTTTCGGTGCGCCGTTTCTACCTCGCAAGCCGGCTGTCTACGCCGACATGCTGGGCGGGAAGCTCCGTAGCCAACAAGTGGACTGCTGGCTTGTGAACACGGGTTGGGCCGGTGGCGCCTACGGGGTCGGCAAGCGGATGAATCTCCCGCACACCCGCGCCATGCTTACCGCGGCTCTCTCGGGCGCGCTGGACGGTGCGGAATACGTCGAGCATGCGGTCTTCGGCCTGGCGGTGCCGCAGAGTTGTCCTGATGTGCCACCGGAGGTGCTCGACGCCCGTGGTATGTGGCAGGCCGGCGACGCCTACGATCAGGCCGCCCTCGACTTGGCCCGGCGCTTCCAAAAAAACCTCGAGAAATTCAGTGGAGTGTCCGACGCGGTGAAAGCAGCGGGCCCGCGAGCGTAGACGCTCCGGCGGACTCAAGCAATAATGTCGTGAATCACACGGCCCGCCACGTCCGTCAGGCGGAAGTCGCGGCCGCTGTAGCGGTAGGTCAGTTTGGTGTGGTCGAGACCCAACAAGTGCAGGATCGTCGCATGCAGATCATGCGGATGCACCGGGTTTTCAACCGCCTTGAAGCCAAAGTCGTCCGTGGCCCCGTACGCTGTTCCGCCCTTGACGCCACCACCCGCGAGGAGCGTCGTGTAACCCGGCACATTGTGGTCGCGGCCCTTGCCGATCTTCTCAAGGCCGCTGTTCTGAATCATCGGCGTACGGCCGAACTCGCTGCCGATGACCAGCAGCGTGTCTTCAAACAGACCGCGTAGCTTCAGGTCCTCGATCAGGGCCGCAATCGGGGCGTCCGCCTCTCGCGCCAGTTTGCCATGCACGAGGATGTCGTCATGGCTATCCCAAGGCTGGAAGTTCCCGTAATACACCTGCACCATGCGGACGCCGCGCTCGACGAGCCGCAATGACATCAGGCAACCATGGCCGAAATCGCTATCCCCGTAGCGTTCGCGAACGTTTGCGGGCTCGCGGTTGATGTCGAACACATCCGGCACTTCCGTCTGCATCCGGTAAGCCACTTCCATCGATTTGATGGCGGACTCCATTTCCGGGCGGTGGCCGAGACGATCCAGGTACGAGCGATTCAGCTTGTCGAGCAACTCAAGCTGCCGCCGCTGCTCGCCATCGCTCAGGACCTTGTTCGTAATGTTCTGAACCAGCTTTTCCGGGTCCGTTTCGTCGTTGCGAATGTAAGCGCCCTGGTAGGGGTTCGGCAGAAACGCTGACGACCAAAGCGACGGGCCCATCACCGGATATCCCGGACACAGCACCACGAAACCCGGCAGGTTTTCATTCTCAGTGCCGAGCCCGTATGTCACCCATGAGCCCATCGACGGACGGCCCGGCAACTGGTGCCCGCAGTTCATGAGAAACAGCGACGGCCCGTGATTGCCGTTGTCGGAATGACACGAGCGCACGACGCAAATATCGTCGATCTGGCTGCCGACCTTGTCGAAGATCTCAGCCACCGGTAGGCCGCTCTCGCCGCGATTGTGGAACGTGAACGGCGATTTCATCAAACTGCCCGACGCCCGGTCGGTCTTGATCTTTGCCCCCGGAAGCGGCTCGCCGTCATGCTTCGTGAGCATCGGCTTGGGATCGAACGTATCGACCTGCGACAGGCCGCCGTTCAAAAACAGAAAGATGACTCGCTTCGCCTTCGGGGCGAAGTGCGGCTGCTTCGGGTCAAGAGGTCCGGCGGAGGTCGTTGCGCCACCCAGCATCCCGGCGAACCCGGCCATGCCGAACCCGGCGCCCATCATCTGTAGTGCGTTACGTCGCGTCATGGGGAATTCACTGCCATCTTATCAACCTGCTGAAGACTTGTCATCCATCAGTCTTGTCTCATGCAAGATGAGCCTGAAGGAGGAGTTAGTTTCTCACACAAGATGAGCCTGAAGGGTGGGGGAGTGAGCATGCTGGGGATTGACCATCCACATGCAAGACGGCAAGACGCTGAGCCTGGAGCAGATACGGCAGTTTCTGGAGGCCAGCGATGAAATACGATTCAAGGGCAAAGGGCGTGCCGAGATCTACGCCTGGGTGGCGCAAACGCTGTGCCGGCAGCGCTACAGCGGGCAAGACCGAGCCGCCAAAGGACTGCTGCGGCAATATCTGGCCAAGATGACGGGACTGAGCCGGGCGCAGGTCACCCGACTGATCCGCCAATATCGGCAGAGGGGTGAGCTGGTACCTGCCCGCTATCGGCGGCATCGCTTTGCCGGCAAGTACACGGCGGCCGATATCGAGCGGCTGGCGGCCGTCGATGAAGCACACGAAACCCTCAGCGGCCCGGCCACGCGCAAGATCCTGCAGCGGGAATATCACAAGTACCAGCAGAGTGAATATGAGCGGTTGGCGGAGATCTCGGTGGCCCACATCTATCGACTGCGGCGGCACAGGGTGTACCGCCAGCGGCGGCTGCATTTCACCAAGACTCGGCCCAGCGCGGTGTCGATCGGCGAGCGGCGGCGGCCCAACCCGCGGGGCCAACCCGGCTACCTGCGAGTGGATACGGTACATCAAGGAGATCGCGACGGCGTGAAGGGCGTCTATCACATCAACGCGGTGGATGAAGTGACCCAGTGGCAAGTGGTCGGCGCCACGGCGGCCATTAGCGAAGCCTGGCTGGAGCCGTTGCTCAAGGCCATGCTGGAGCAGTTCCCCTTTCGCCTGCGCGGCTTCCATTCCGACAACGGCAGCGAGTTCCTCAACGGCACGGTGGAAAAATTACTGAACAAGCTGCTGATCGAACAGACCAAGTCGCGGCCGAGGCACACCAACGACAACGGCTTGGTGGAATCGAAAAACGGCGCCGTGATCCGCAAGCACATGGGGCATACGCACATCGCGGCGCCGCACGCGGCGCGCATCCAGCGCTTCTATCAACAGCACTTCAATCCCTATTTGAACTTCCACCGGCCCTGCGGACAACCCGAACTGCTGACCGACGCCAAAGGCAAGCAGAAGCGCGTGTATCGCCACTATCAGACCCCTTGGGAAACCTTCCAGAAGTTGCCGCGGGCCGCCGACTATCTCAAGCCCGGGCAGGCGATCAAGGCCCTCGACCGTATTGCTCAGGCCGAAAGCGACACTGCGGCGGCGCGGCGGATGCAACAAGCCAAGAGCAAGCTGTTTGCGAGTTTCGCATCCGCGAACCTGCCGCGCCGCGCGACGGGAGAAGGGCTGCGGAAATGACGGGCGATGGGAAACGAGGAAAACCAAAAACCGGTTTCCCTCGTTTCCCAACGCCCTTGGAAATCGCTCCGCGATTCCCACATTCCCACAGCCCCGACGACGATTCTCTCCCCTTCTTAACCAATCCCAGAAAGGAGCCCAGCGACTCAGTGCTCCCCTGCTTCTCCAGGCTCATCCTTCGATGAGAAAATGCTCCATCGGCCAGCCGGTGTCGGCGCAATGTGAAAAGATCCCCTACAGAGCAAAGTAGAAAGATCCCCTTCGGGCGAGAGACGCTAGGGGGTGAACGAAATCGTGGCATTGAGCAAAGTGGAGCGGGACCGGTTGATTGTTCTGAGGCAAGTCAAGGAGGGGAAGCTGACGCAGGCAACGGCGGCACAGCAGTTGAAGCTGAGCGCCCGTTGGGTCCGTAAGCTGGTGAAGCGACTCCGCAAAGAGGGCGATCGCGGGCTGGCGCATCGGCTGCGAGGCCGGCCCTCGAACCGCGCGTACGACAACGAGCTGCGGCGGCGAGCGCTGGCTCTGATCCGCGAGCGCTACGACGATTACGGGCCGACGCTGGCGAGCGAGATGCTGGCGAGCGAGCATCAGATCGTGGTCAACCGCGAGACGCTGCGGCAGTGGATGAGCGGCCAAGGGCTGTGGAAGCCGCGCCGGGCCAAGTTGAAGAAGGTGCATGTGTGGCGGCGGCGGCGGCGTTGCCGGGGCGAACTCGTGCAATGGGATACGTCCGACCACGACTGGTTGGAAGGGCGCGGCCCGCGGTTGTATCTGGTGGCGATGATGGACGACGCCACGAGCGAGCTGACGGCGCACTTTGCCGTGTCGGACTCGACGGCCGAGAACATGCGGTTGTTGTGGCGGTATGTGGAGTTACACGGGCGTCCCGTGGAGGTTTACACCGACAAGGCCAGCCTGTTTCAACTCAACCGGCCGTTGCACTACAACAAGCATTTGGACGCGGCTCCACCGCCGACACAGATCGAGAGGGCGCTGGCCGAGTTGGGAATCGGAAAGATTCCGGCGCACTCGCCGCAAGCGAAGGGACGGATCGAGCGCAGTTTCCAAACGATGCAAGACCGCATGGTGAAGGGGTTGCGGCGAGCTGCGGCGAGCAGCATTGAGGACGCCAACCGTTATCTGCAGCAGGAGTTTGTGCCGCAGTGGAACGGACGGTTCAAGCGTCACCCAGCCGGACAGGCCGACGCCCACCGGCGCTTGCGCCGCGACCAGAATCTGGCCTCGATTCTCAGTCGCGTCGATCGGTGCGTGGTCGGCAACGACTACACGATTTCGTGGCACGGACGTTTGTATCAGATCCCGGCTGAGAAGGCCAAACCTCGGATGAGGAAGACGGCGGTGCGGATCGAGCAACGGCTTAACGGAGAAGGTGGGGTATCCACTTGACTCAGGTGACCCCAAGATGTAGTATGCGGCCTCGTGGAGGATTACCCGCGCGATCTGCTCGAGTTCGAGGCGCGCTTCGCCACCGAAGAGGCCTGTCGCGACTATCTGGTCGCGCTGCGCTGGCGGGACGGGTTCCGTTGCCCCAACTGTGGGCTTGAGCGAGCTTGGCCGGTGCGCAAAGTATGGTTCGAATGTGCTGCCTGCGGTCGCCAAACGTCCGTCACGGCCGGTACGATCTTTCAGGACACACGCAAGCCGTTGCGGCTTTGGTTCCGAGCAATGTGGCACGTCGTCTCGCAGAAGAACGGAGTCAGCGCCTTGGGTTTGCAACGCGTTCTGGGACTGGGCAGCTACCAAACCGCCTGGGCTTGGATGCACAAGCTGCGGCGGGCGATGGTGCGGCCGGGGCGCGAGCGTTTGACGGGCGTCGTCGAGGTGGATGAGACCTACTGGGGCGCGGAGGAGGAGGGCGTTCGCGGCCGCCAGATCGAGCGTAAAGGATTGATTGCAGTAGCCGCGGAGGAGAGAGGCAGCGGGCTGGGGCGGATCCGTATGCAGCGCCTGCGCAACGCCTCGGCGGCCAGCTTGATGCCCTTCGTGGAGGAGTCGATCGAGCCAGGCAGCGTGGTTCGCACCGATGGCTGGCTGGGCTACGAGCCACTCGAGAAGAAGGGCTATCGGCACCACATCGTCTTCCTCAAGGGTCGCCGCGAGCAGGCGTCGGAATTGCTTCCGCTGGTGCACAAAGCGATCTCGCTGCTCAAGCGCTGGTTGCTGGGTACGCATCAAGGGGCGGTCAGCCACGAGCATTTGGACTACTATCTGGACGAATTCGTCTTCCGGTTCAACCGGCGCAGCTCACGTAGCCGGGGCAAGCTGTTCTACAGGCTGGTTCAGCAAGCGGTCGCTGTGGAGCCGACGCCGTATCGCTCGATCATCGCCCACTGGGACGCCGAGCCGTTCTGAACCCCAAACACAAGATGTTGGGGTCACCTGAGTCAAGTGGATACCCCACACGGAGAATTATGGCTGCGTTGGCAACAGGGAGCGTTGCTGCTTCAAGAATGCCTGGAAGCCGACGGCACTCCAGCCCGGCCCACCGCCAAGGCGGCCCGCAAGACGCCGGCCAATAACAAACAACCTAGGAAGAGCAAGCGGCGCTGGATGGACGGCTTCGTCCTAGCCGATCCGGCCAAGCGCCGCGAGGCATTGCCCGCAACTCCAGTCGCCCTACGGGCTCCTTCCGTCGCGGGCAGCGGCCCATGATTCCGGCTTCAAGGGGAACTTCCTACTTTGCTCAATCAGGGGATCTTTCTAAACAACCACCGCCTGAAAGGCGGTGGGCTGGGCTTTGGCCTTTAACTAGATAGTTCGGGCGAACAAAGGGCTTTCTCTTTGTTTTCGTGTACGGTATAGTCTAGTTATATAACTAGTCTAGGGAGTCGCTCCCTTCCCGGAGGTCCGATGGGGTTCCCCACCAAGGTTCAGCTCATTCAACGCAAAGCCAGTCAGCAGTGGTACATCAAGTTGCCTTCCGCTCTCGCCCAGGCCATGGAGTTCTCCAAGGGCGAGTCCGTCGAGTGGATCGTCGAGGATAAGGCCCACCTCATCCTGCGCCGTCCCGACGCGCCAGCGGCCCCCGTCGCGGTAAAAAAAACTCTACTCCGCGGCTCCTCGAAGGCGTCCAACAGTTGATCGCCCGCGCTGGCGGCGACCTCGCGCCCGTCATGCGGCAGCGTCTCGAACGCCATCTGCTCGCCCAACTCGTCGCCCTCGGCGAACACAACATCTCCGGCCTGCTCGCGACCGCCGGCCGTGAGTCGCTCGATTGGACCGCCGACTACCGCATGTATTCGCGCTGCCGCATCCGCCCGGACGACTTGTTCGCCCAAGTCCGCACGGCCCTGCTCGCCCAACAACCCGACGACGAACCGCTCGTGGTTTCGATCGACGACACGCGCATCCGCAAGACCGGACGCAAAGTGGCCGGGGCTCACTACACCCGTGACCCGATGGGGCCGCGCTTCCAGGTCAACTTCATCTGGGTGCAACGCTTCGTGCAAGTGTCGATGGCCGGCGGCTCCGGCGCCGAGGCGCGGCTCGTGCCGATCGGCTGGCAACACGCTCCGACCGTGAAGAAGCCTTCCGCCCAGGCGTCCGACGCCGAGCGGGAAACCTATCGCGACGCTTGCCGGGCACACGCGCTGGGCCGCGTCGCGGGCCGGCAACTGCATCAGATGCGCGCTTGGTTCGATCAGCACGGGGCGCATCAACGTACGTTATGGTGTGTCGTCGACGGCGGCTACACCAACTCGACGGTGTTGAAGCATCTGCCCGCGAACACCCATTTGATCGGCCGCATTCGCTCCGACGCCAAGCTGCACTTTCCGCCCCAAGCCTCCCGCGGCAGGGGCCGCAAGCGCGTCTATGGCGAGACCGCGCCGACGCCCGAGCAACTGCGCCAGGACAAGAGCGTTCCCTGGGAAACGATCCGCGTCTGGATCGGCGCGAAGCAGTACCCGATCAAGGTCAAGACGCTCGGGCCGCTGCGCTGGCGGGCGGCCGGCGGCGGACATGATCTCAAGCTGGTGGTGATCGCGCCGCTGCCCTATCACACGACGCCGCGCGGCAAACGCATGTACCGCAAGCCGGCCTATTTGATCGTGACCGATCCGGACGCCGACACCGCAACCCTCGTGCAGCGCTATATCCGCCGCTGGGACATCGAGGTCAACTTCCGCGACGAGAAGACGCTGCTTGGGGTGGGCGAAGCGCAGGTGCGCGATCGGCGGGCGGTCCAGAACGTCACCGCGATGCAGGTGGCGGCCTATGCGTTGCTGCTCGCCGCCGCCCAGCAGGTCTCGCCCCGCGACGACTCGTGCGCCCTGCCGCGCCCCAAGTGGCAGCGCCGCCCGCCCGTCCGCGCCACCACCCCGCGGCTGATTCAGCAGCTGCGCTTCGAGTTGTGGGGCGATGCTCTCCATTTCTCCGGCTTCGTGTCCCCGTCTCGCTCGACACGAGGTGCCGAAAATACCCTCCCGAACCCTCGTTCCGCCCTCTTGTATGCCTCCCGCTATAGTTGACCGGGCCAAACCCCAGGGGCACGGCATGCCGTGCCCGCGGCTTCCCCGTGCGCTTGGTGAGCCACATGCCGTCAGGCGCCTTTCTCTTGCGTGCCGAACCTACCATGTCATCAACCTCAACCACCTTTACTACAAACCGCGTTCTCATCTGCCATAATCTCCGTGACTCAAAGCCGTACAAAGGACATCGCCGATGCGTATCCGCCACACTCTCTTCTTCTTGCTTCTCGCCATCATCCTGTTCGCAGCCTGCTCGCAACCCGAGCCCGTTGCGGATACCCGCCCCAACGTCGTCTTCGTGCTGCTCGACGATGTGCGCTGGGATGACCTCGGCGCCGGTGGCCACCCCTGGGTCCAGACCCCCAACTTCGACCGCGTCGCCCACGAAGGCGCGCTCTTCACCAACGCCTTCGCCGCAACGCCGCTTTGCTCGCCCAACCGCGCCAGCATCCTCACGGGCCAGTACGCCCACACCCACGGCATCATCGATAACGTCGACCGCAGCCCGCAAACTCACCAACTCATCACATTTCCACGCCTCATGCACGATGCCGGCTACGAGACCGCGTTCATCGGCAAGTGGCACATGGGCGTCGACGATTCGCCGCGCCCCGGCTTCGACTACTGGTACAGCCTGCAAGGGCAGGGCTATCACTTCGACCCCGACGTCAACGAGAACGGCGTCCGCAAGAAAGTCGAAGGCTACACGACAGACGTTTTCGGCGAGCGCTCCGTCGAGTTCGTGCGTAAGGGTCGTGATCAGCCCTTCATGCTCTACCTCTCGCACAAGGTCGTCCACCCGAATATTTTCCAGAACGCCGATGGCAGCCCGGAAGGCCCTCGCGGCGGCGCGGAGAAGTACACGCCCGCCCCGCGCCACGCGAATCTCTATGCGGATGAAGAAGTGCCCCGCCGGCCCAATGCCGCGAGCTACGGAAAAGACAAGCCCGCGCTCCAGCGGCCGATTCCGGGCGTCGTCCCGCTCGGCCCCGACAGTGGCACCGACGACGCCACCATCCTCAATCGCCTGCGCATGATCTCCTCGGCCGACGAGGGCATGGGTGAAATCTTCAAAGCGCTCGAGGAAACCGGCAAACTCGATAACACCGTCGTCGTCGTCACCAGCGACCACGGTTTCTTCTACGGCGAGCACGGCCTCGGGCGCGAACGTCGCCTCGCCTACGAAGAGACCGCTCGCGTGCCGTTGTTCATCCGCTACCCATCCTCGATCCCCGCTGGAACGAAGATCGACGACTTCGTCCTCAGCGTCGACGACGCTCCCACGATGCTCGACCTGGCCGGAGTCGACATCCCCGGCAACTTGCACGGCCGCTCGTTGGTCTCGCTACTCAAAGGTGAAACCCCGGCCGACTGGCGCAAGTCGTTCCTCATCGAGTATTACTCCGACACCGTGATGCCGCGGCTCGTCAAGATGGGCTACAAGGCCGTTCGCACCGAACAGTGGAAATACATCAACTACGTTGACCTCGAAGACGTCGACGAACTCTACGACCTCAAGGCCGACCCTTACGAGATGAACAATTTGATCGGTGATGGGGCATCACAGGACGCGCTAGGCGAGATGAAGACAGAACTCGCGCGCTTACTAAACAGAACGAGCCCCATAACCTACTAACCCGAGAACCGGACTTTCCCGCCTGAATCATCTACGACCCGGCAACCATCTTCTAGCTGAGCCGCGACTGGCAAGGAGCGGTCCGGCCGGCCGAACCCACCTAACAGTTTCCGAATCCGAAAAATCCAGCCCCGCCCGGCGATCAGCGTCCCGCCCGAACCGGAACATCCAACCGCAACTCCTTCATCAGCCGCCCCCGCATATCCCCCAACCAAGGATCCGCATAGCGTTTATTCAGATCAATCGTCGTGACCGCCACCGTTCCGTCGTCTTTGGCGTTGGCCAAAACTTCACCATCGCGATCCATGATCAAAGATGGATAGTTATAGCCTGCCGTCGCGATGAACACCTGATTCTCGATCGCTCGCGCCTTGCCCAATGCTTCATTGCCGCCCCAGATAGGCGTCAGGATCAACTCAGCGCCCCCCAGCGCCAGCCCCCTCGCCGGGTCAGCGTACTGGATATCCCAGCAAATCATCATGCCCACTTTGCCGAAATCCGTTTGAAACACCGGGTAATCGCTTCCCGGTGTGATGCCGCCCTCGATCTCTTCTCGCGGCAGATAAACCTTGCGGTATTTCCCGACCACTTCGCCTTCGCGATCGAGAAGAATCGCCGTATTGAAAATATCGATTCCGTCCCGCTCGTAGATGCCCGCCGCGATATACGACTTCTTCTTCCGCGCCATCTCACCCAATGCCCGGCTCGTCGGCCCCGGAATCGCCTCCGCAACCTCCGCGTAACTCTTTCCCGTGCCGACAACCGTGATCCCCTCGGACAGCAAAATCACATCCACATCTTCTGAAACACGATGGTCGACCACGTCCAGAAAACGTTGCACGCTTGCTTCGCGCGACCCGGTTCCCCTAGGCGTCAGCTTGACCGTCGCCACCCGCACCAAACGCGGTTCAGGAGCGGGAATCGGCGTCAGTGAAACGTCATCCCACCACACTTTGCCGTTGGCGCTATATGCCAACAGAAGTTCGATCTCCACCGACGAAGCCTCCGGCGGAGCGGGCGCATCCACGGTCACGCGCTTCCACGCCCCATCCTGCTCCACCGCATACGCATACTCGGGCTGACCCACGCGCTTGCCCGAGGCTCTTCTCCAGTCCAACCGCGACACCACCTGCAAATTCTCGTCATCCACGCCGATAGCCTGGTAGTGCGCGACGAAGCGATACCACTTTCCCGGCTCAATGTCGTTGACGATGCGCTGCCACCCCCCGTACGCCGACGCATTGCCGCCGCCTGTAATCATCAGAGCGCCCGGCTCCCCTCGGTCACGGTCGGTCGCAACGGCCGTTTTCGGCGCGATCTCATCCCGCACCGACCAAGCTTGCCATTCGCTTTGTTGAGTGCTCCTAGCGGAGAATCCCGACTGATTCACCCCCGCTTCCCCTGCCCATGCCGTGCCGGCCGCCACAGCCACGAAACCAATGAAAAGTAGAGACTTGGTCATATGTCACACCTTACTCCGCCGTCCGATAGCAGCATACCGCATGGGTTAGAATTGAAGGACAATCCCACCCTGCGGAAAGGTAGCTTTTGTGATGAGAATCCCCCCTCGGTTACGGCCGGCGGCTCGCCGTTCGCTCGATCTGTTTACCGGCCGCGTTGCTGGCCTCGCTTTGCTCCTCTGCTTTGTCGCTCTCCCGGCTTGGTCCACTCTAGTGCCCCGGCTGACCTTGGAGCAGATGGCCGACGAAGCAGCCTCCGTTGTTCACGGTAAAGTCCTGCGCACTTGGTCCGCGTGGGACAACGCGCACCAGTTCATCTGGACGCACTACGAAATCGGCGTCGCGGACACGATGAAAGGCGTACCAGGCGCGACCGTCACCATCAGCGAGCCCGGCGGCGAGGTCAATGGCTTGCACATGACCATCTCTAGCGCGCCGGTCTACCAGGTCGGTGAGGAAGTCGTCATCTTCGCCACCGCCACCGAGATCGGCTTCCAACGCACCTCCGGCTGGGGACAGGGAAAGTTCGCCGTCGGACTCGTAAACGGCAACAGGATCGTCCGCGCCCCGGGCCTGGCCGCTGAACTCGTCGACCTGCCGGGTCAACGCGCCACCAAGAGCACGGGCACCTCCCGAAAAAGCCTCGATGGCCTGTCACTGGGTGAATTCAAGGCGCAACTGCGGGAACTCATTCAATCCCGCGCGAAGGAGGGTCGCTGACATGTTGAGAAAACCTCATTTCGCGCTAGCTGTGATCTTTCAATAGGTTGTTCATTCGGTCCCGGACCAAGGAAGCTGGAGTTATCCCACAACAGCAACCTTGGAGAGACCGAATGAACATCCATCAGAATGCACGATTGACACCGAAAGGTCGAGCCCTGTTGGTTCGCCGCGTCCTCGGTGGGGAGAACGCACAGGCCGCCGCGGCGGCCTGTGGCGTCTCAGAGCGAACCGTACGCAAATGGCTCGCGCGGTTTCGGGCTGAGGGTCAGGCCGGTCTCGTCGACCGCTCCTCACGCCCCCTTCGCAGCCCGCGCCGCACTGCTGCGCCCAGCGCGGCCCGTGTCGTTGCTCTGCGCCGACAACGTTGGGCCGGCTACCGCATTGCCACTCGTGTCGGAGTCTCTCAGGCCACCGTCAGCCGCATTTTGCGCCGCGCCGGCCTCAACCGCATCCGCGATCTCGAACCCGCCCCGCCCGTGCGCCGCTACGAACACCCCGCACCCGGCGATCTGTTACATCTCGATATCAAGAAGCTCGGCCGCTTCCAGCGCGCCGGTCATCGCGTCACCTCCGACAAATCCCACCGCTGCCGCGGCGCCGGCTGGGAATTCGTGCACGTCGCCATCGACGACCACTCCCGTGTGGCTTTCTCCCAGATCCTCTCCGATGAGCGGAGCGACTCCGCCGTAGCTTTCCTCAATGCTGCCGTCGGTTACTATCGCTCGCTCGGCGTCCGCATCCGCCGCCTGCTCACCGACAACGGCTCTTGTTACCGCTCCCGGCTCTTCCGCGATGCCTGCCGTCGTCTCGATATCCGTCATCGCTTCACACGGCCTTACACGCCGCGCACCAACGGCAAAGCCGAACGCTTCATCCAGACCGCTCTGAGAGAATGGGCTTACGCTCGCTCCTACTGCTCATCCCAGCAGCGCGCTGCCCATCTGTTACCCTGGCTGCACGACTACAACTGGCATCGCCCTCACGCCGCTCTCCGCTATCGTCCGCCCTTCTCCAGACTCATGCTTCCTATGAACAACCTGTTGACACTCCACAGCTAGCCCTCGCGATTCTCCTTGCCCTCCCCCTCGGCGCATACGTTCAAAGCCGCAACGGCGCCGGTAGTCCGCTACAGAGAGATCCAGCCGAGGCTGTCGATGTGCAGTTCTTCCTGAATGATCAGGTAATGGCCGGCATGATGAACGGCCAAGGACTCACGCTTCTCGCCGCCGACAGCGATCCGATGGGCGGCTTCCGTCAAGCCGCTGCCCACTGGGACAGCCCGCCTGACAGCATTCTCCGGACCCAGGTCGTCGGAACGACTCCGAACGGCTTTAACTTCAACGACGGCGTCAATACCATCCTGTTCGCGAACACACCGGAATCCCGCGACTTTGTTGGCGGGGCTCTCGCCGTCGCCGTACCCGTGTCCTTTGACAACGGCATCATCGTCGACAGTGACATCATATTCAGCGATGTCGGCTCGTTCAACGGCACACCTCTCCAGTTCACGACGGATCTCGTTGAAGGGGCGATCCACCTGCCTTCCGTCGCTACTCACGAGATGGGCCACACGAACGGGATGGCCCATTCTGGCGTCGTCGCCGCCAGCATGTTCGCCCGCACAAGCAACAGTACCGACATTCAAGAGACGCCTAAGGAAGACGATCTTACGTTCGCTCGAGACGTCTACGGCGTCCCCGACGTTGGGGCGCGTTTCGGCTCGATCCAGGGCACGGTTTCGCTTTCCACCGGCGGGACGGCCAACGGCGTGTTTGTCGCCGTCGTCGATCCGAGCAGCGGCGCGGTCATCTCAACCCTCACAGACTTCACAAATGGGACCTTCGACACCGGTCCGATCCCGCCCGGAAACTACTTTCTGTCCGCCGAGCCGGTGGACGGCCCCGCCATCACAAACGACTATCCGAGCAGCAACCCTGCTTCGTTCGATCTCGACGTTCGCGACGGCTTCTTCGGCGGCAACGCGAACCCGCAGATGGTGAACGTTACGGCCGGCAAGGGCATCGCCACCGCTGATTTCACGATCCAAGACGGTGCGAAGACGCTCGAAAGCAGGCGCCTCGGCATCGGGCCGGCCAACGGCAACACAATCGATACGCATGGTCCCTCGCCGCGGTTGTTAACCCCCGGAGAGGCGCACGACCTCTTCCTGTGGGGTCCGGGAATTGACGACGGCACGCTCACGAATGCCAACGTACGCATCTTCAGCGATGTCGTGACTCTTCGTCCGGGCACGGTGGCCCTGGCGCCAGGTTTCGGCACTTTTGGCGATGGGGTCTTTACGGGCATGTTCCTGCGCATGACCGTCGACGTCGCCGCATCCGTCCAAGGCCTCCAGCTTGGCACGATCGCCGTCTTCAAAGACGGGGAAGCCGCTGTCTTTACCGGCGGTCTGGTTATCAGGGGCGCAACAGGCGGAGGCGTTCAGAACCCCGAATTCACTTCGGCGGGATTGACCAACGGCGCTTCGTTCCTGGTCCTCGACGTATCCGAGGAAGAGATTGTCTCGTTGTTCGGCCTCTTCCTCGCCGATTTCAGCGAAGGCTTCGTGCTGCCCCTTGGCACCCAACTCGGTGGGGCAAGTGTAGACGTCACAGACAGCCAGGGCGTCACCCGGCCCTGCTTGATGTACGTGGCCTCTACTACGCCGACGCTCGACCAACTGAACTTCATAATCGCCGACGGTACGGCCGACGGGCCCGCGACGCTAACGGTGCGGCGTGCCAGTGGAGGAAGCCATTCCATCACGATCAACGTTGTCAGGGCCGCACCCGGCATCTTCACTGCGAATGCCTCGGGCTCAGGCCTTCCTGCCGCGAATACTCTGCGTTTCGTGGACGGGGCACAATCCGGAGGGGCTACGCTTGTTACGGCTACGCCCATCGATTTGGGTCCGGCCAACAACCAGGTCTTTCTTTCGCTGTTCTTGACGGGAATCCGAAACGCCGGTCCAAGCAGCGTACAAGTAAGGATCAACGGCGTGCTGATGACGACCGTCTTCGGTCCCGCTCCCTCGCCGGAGTTCGACGGATTGGATCAGCTCAATGTTCTTATCGATCGTGGTCTGGGCGGACAGGGGCTGGTCAACGTTGTTGTTACCGTTGACGGCATCGTAGCCAACGTCGTACAGATCAACATTCTCTAACCTGAGGTGCGGGCCGGCGATGCGCCGAGTGGCGCAAGGCTCCCGCCTTGCCGGGTCGCGAGTCCTCGCGATCCAGGACAGCGCGTTTCTGAAACTCTTCCCGAAGGACCTCTGGAGAAACAGGGACTGTGCCAAGCGCGGCCCGCGCAACTTCCACTGCTCGCAGTTCCCCCATCCGGCAACTCAACTACAATAAAATGCGGTAACCCGCATGCGGGTCTATGCTCTGTGGTCAGCCCTATGGCTGGCCACGGCGTCGACGGTGTTCGGCGCCGAAATCGAGCGCCGTTACGCGCCCACAATAGAAGTCGGGGGCGTTGTCAACGCCGCCAGCTTCCGTGCTGCCCCGGACGACTTCATCGTCCCCAACGGCATCCTCTCGATCTTCGGAGTCGACCTGTCGTTGCGCACCAAAGGCGTCGGGTCCGATGATCTCGATCGCGGCCAACTCCCGATCTCACTCGGCGGCGTCACGGTGGATATTGGTGGTATCCCGGCCCCGCTCTACTTCGTTTCCCCCAAACAGATCAACGCCCAAGCGCCTCACCTCCTCCCGCCCGGGCAGGTCCGCGTACGTGTCTTCCGCGAAAGTCTGTTGAGCAACGAGGTCTTCGTCAAGGTCGCGGACGTCGATCCCGCCATCTTCGTCTTTGTTGGACGCCCTATCGTCACCCATCTCGACTACACCTTCGTCGGACGCGGCGAGTTCAAGGGCTCGACGCCAGCCCATCCGGGCGAATATGTCGTCATCTTCGCCACGGGCATGGGACCGACCTTTCCCCCCGTTCTCGCCGGGCAGTTGCCCCAGTTCGCCGCCGCGGTCCAAACTCCGGTCCGCGTCCGCATCGGCGACCGGCTGCTCGAAGGGCCCCCGTTCATCCAGTACGCCGGCCAAGCCCCCGGCCTCGCCGGACTCTACCAAATCAACGTCCTGCTTCCCGGCGACGTCCCGCTCGGCGACCCCGAAATCATGATCGAAATGGGTGAAGCCGGCACCCAGCCCGGCCTCCTCCTAGCCATCGACCCACCACCACACCCCGACCCCGAGTAGCGACGAACACCCGTGCTTGTCCTAACCCAAACCCCCAATCCCAAAGCCTGGATCTTCCGCCACCAGGCAACCATCCTCTAGCCGAGCCGCGACTGACAAGGAGCGGACCACCCGCCACCGATCCCCCTGAAGTAACGAACACCCGTGCGTGTCCTAACCCAAACCCCCAAACCCCCAACCCCCAATCCCAAAGCCTGGATCTTCCGCCACCCGGCAACCATCCCCTAGCCGAGCCGCGACTGACAAGGAGCGGACCACCCGCCACCGATCCCCCTGAAGTAACGAACACCCGTGCTTGTCCTAACCCAAACCCCCAAACCCCCAATCCCAAAGCCTGGATCTTCCGCCACCCGGCAACCATCCTCTAGCCGAGCCGCGACTGACAAGGAGCGGACCACCCGCCACCGAACCCCCGCTCTTTCCGCGGCAATTACGTCCGATATAATCAAGCCTGGAAGCTCTTCCCCCCATCGCAAGCCCCCGGAGAAAACCGTTCGTGTCGCAGGATCACCTCGAAATTCGAGGCGCGCGTGTCCATAGTCTCAAGAACATCAACCTGCGGCTGCCGCACAACAAGCTGATCGTTGTGACCGGTGTTTCGGGCTCCGGCAAGTCTTCGCTCGTCTTCGACACCATCTACGCCGAGGGCCAACGGCGCTATGTCGAGTCGCTGTCGTCTTACGCACGGCAATTCCTCGAACGCATCGAGAAACCCGATGTCGACGAAATCCACGGTATCGCGCCGGCCGTCGCCATCCGCCAGAAAAACAGTACCCGCAACCCGCGCTCAACCGTCGCCACGGCCACCGAAATCTATGACTTCCTACGGTTGCTCTTCGCGCGAGCGGGACGCACGTTCTGCTCGAAGTGCGGCAAGCAGGTTCACAAAGATACGGTCGATGACGTGGCCTCCCGCATTCTCGATCTGCCCGAAGGCTCCCGTTGGTATGCGCTTTTCCCGGTCCATGGCTGGGTAAAAGATGACCCCGACGCCCTCAAGCAGCGCCTCGCCGACCTGCGCGGAAAGGGCTTTAACCGCCTCTATCAAGACAGTCGCCTATTTGAGTTTTCAAGCCCCGAGTCCCTGCTCGACCTCGACTTCGAAAAACCTTTCTACGCCCTGGTGGATCGGCTTTCGATCCGCAAGGACTTGCGTGAGCGCGTCGCCGACGCCGTTGAGATCTGCTTCCGCGAATCGCGCGAGGTCGTCTTCGAACACGCCACCGAATCCGAGCAACGTCTGTGGTTCAGCGAACGCTTCGAGTGCCGGCAGTGTGGGATCGAGTACCTCGAACCCGAGCCACGCCTGTTTAGCTTCAACAGCCCCTACGGAGCGTGCCCGCGCTGCCAGGGTTTCGGCAATACCATCGACATCGATATGGACCGCGTCATCCCCGACCGCTTCAAGTCACTGAGGGATGGCGCCGTCGATCCCTGGACGAAACCGCGCTACCACGCTTGGCACGGCGACATGCTCCTCGGTGCGCGCGAAGCCGACGTGCGCACCAATGTTCCTTACCACGAACTCACAGCCAAGGAACGCGAGTTCGTTGTTCACGGCGGCGGCAAATTCCGGGGCCTCGACGGCTTTTGGGCCTACCTCGATCGCAAGAAATATAAGATGCACGTCCGCATCTTCATAAGCCGCTATCGCGGTTACGCGCTTTGCCCGGATTGCGGAGGCGGACGACTGAGGGCGGAAGCGCTGAACGTCCGGATAGGCGAAAAGAACATTCGCGAAGTCACCAACCTCACGCTCGACCAGGCGAAGGCGTTCTTCGAAACGCTGGAACTCGAAGGTCGGCAGGCGCACATCGCCGCCGAACTCGTGCGGGACATCGTCCGCCGGCTGACTTTCCTGAATGACGTCGGGCTGGAGTACTTGAGCCTCGACCGGCTGGCGTCCACGCTTTCGGGCGGTGAGGCGCAACGCATTCAGTTGGCGACATCGTTGGGATCGCGATTGGTGGGCGCCTGCTATGTGTTGGACGAACCGTCTATTGGTTTGCATGGGCGGGATACGGCAAGGCTGATCCGCATTCTCAAGAGTCTTCGGGACATCGGCAATACGATCCTTGTCGTTGAGCACGACGCGGAAGTCATACGCTCCGCGGACTACATTGTCGACCTCGGACCGGGCGCCGGTGAGCACGGCGGCGAGGTCGTCTTCTCCGGCAAAGCAAGCAAGCTGGTTTCAAACAGCTCGCGTTCGCTGACGGGCCGCTACCTGCGCGGCGAAGAGACGATTCCAGTCCCGAAGTTACGCCGCAAAGTGCGCCCGGCGCTACAAATCAAGTTTCAAGGGGCCTACGTTCACAACCTCAAGAACATCGACGTTTCGATCCCGCGGGATGTGTTGACAGTGGTCACGGGGGTCTCGGGCTCCGGCAAATCGACGGTGGTTCGGAACATCGTATTCGATGGGCTGCGGGCGTTGCGGCAAGGCGCCGCTACAAAGAGTGACGACCAGGAATTCCATCGCTTGCCGTGCCGCAAGATCACCGGGCACACCCCCGTTTCCGACGTTGTTTTCGTCGACCAGTCGCCTATCGGCCGCACACCGCGCTCCAACCCGGTTACGTACGTGAAGGCGTTCGACGTCATTCGGGAACTGTTTGCTTCCACCGTCGAAGCGAAACGCAAGGGCCTCACTCCGGGACACTTCTCGTTCAACATCCCCGGGGGCCGCTGCGAAACCTGCCAGGGTGACGGCACGGTCACCGTCGAGATGCAGTTTCTCGCCGACGTCGCCTTGCTTTGCGAGGACTGCGACGGCAAGCGTTACAAACAGGAAACCCTCGACATTCGCTATCAGGGAAAGAGCATTTACGATGTCCTACGATTGACGATCGATGAAGCGCTGAGTTTCTTCGTACGCTCGGCCAAGATCACTCACAAGCTCTCTCAACTTTCCGAGGTCGGGCTCGGGTACCTGCGGCTAGGCCAATCGGCAACAACGCTCTCGGGCGGCGAAGCGCAACGCGTCAAACTCGCCGGCCACGTCGCTCAGTCCAAGTCCGAAGGCACGCTCTATCTTTTCGATGAGCCGACCACCGGGCTCCACTTCGAGGACATCAAGAAGCTGCTCGCCGCATTCGACAAACTCCTCGACCACGGCGCGACTCTGCTCGTCATCGAGCATAACCTCGACGTCATTAAATGCGCCGACTGGGTCATTGATCTTGGCCCCGAGGGCGGCGGCCGCGGCGGTGAGATCGTCGTGCAGGGGACGCCCGAGAAAGTAGCCAAGACCAAGAAGTCTTATACCGGACGCCTTCTCGCCGGTGCCCTCGACACCGCCTGACCTACGAGCAAATGCCGGCAGCCGTGATCCGTGCCGTGCTCGGTCCCGAGACCGTAGTCACGCGGTTCGCGCCGAGTCCAACCGGGTATCTCCATCTCGGGCACGTCGCTCACATGATCTACGTCTGGGGCGTGGCGAATGCCCTAGGCGGCAAGGTGCTGCTGCGCATCGAAGACCACGATCGAGGCCGCTGCCGCCCTGAGTACGAGCGGGCGATGTTCGAGGACATGGAATGGCTGGGCTTCGAGCCGGACAACCAAGTGGGCGCAGCCAGCCCCTATCGGCAGTCGGATTCCGAGGCGGTCTATCGCGAGGCGTTGGCCCGATTGAGAGAAGGTCGCGAAGTCTATCGCTGCACCTGCAGCCGAAAAGACATCGCCGAGCATTCAGCGATGGGGGAATGCGGCGAACGGCGCTACAGCGGCTGGTGCCGAAAACGGGAACGCGGAGAAGACGTTCCCCACGGTCTACGGGCCGTGTTGCAACCGGGCCGAGAGAAGTTTGTCGATGCCTACCTCGGCGAGCAATCACAGAACCCAGCAGACCAATGCGGGGATCTATTGTTACGCGACCGCCACGGCCAGTGGACCTATCAGTTCGGTGTGACCGTCGACGATATGCTCCAAGGGGTGAATCTCGTCGTGCGCGGAGGGGACTTGTTGCCGTCCACCGGTCGTCAAATTCAACTAGCTCACATGCTGGGACGGCAGGGGCCAATCGTGTTTGCCCATCACCCGTTGATCAGCGGTGAAGGCGGCGAGAAGCTAAGCAAGAAGCACGGAGCGCCGGCGGTTCGTGAGTTGCGGGCGCAAGGGTCGAGCGCGGCGCAGGTTTTGGGTCGCGCGGCGTTTGCCGTGGGGCTCCTCGAAGAGTGGCGGATGGTTGAGGCGGCGGAGACACAGGAGCTTGTGGGTGCTCCAGAACTGTTCCGCGAACCTTAGCTGTGTCACAGTTTCCGCCAATTCCGCGCGCCAACCGTGCCACGGTTTATGCACCGGAACTCCGGCAAAAAATTCGTCGGGCTCTTGTCGACCATCTCGTTGCTCATAGCACGGCCTTGGCTTGGGCGGCCCCGGATGCCGGCGTTAGCAGTACGGCTGTGAGTGCGCCTAGATAGCATGTACCGCCGACCATCATCGTCAGCCCAAGCCCAATATGGATGGCAAGGAAAATCGCCCCGACCGAGCCGAGCACACTCGCCGCGGCGTTGACTGCCCAAGCCCAGCAGACGGCCTGAGGGTACCGCTTCTCAAGTCGCGCCAAGCCTGATGGGAAGGGCATACCCATCAAGAATCCGATAGGAGCCAATAGCAGGACTACCACCGAGAGCTTGGCCTCGAGCGGGAGCGACAACGACTTGTCGAGCACGTCCGGGGTGACAACGATCAGTATCGAAGCTAGGGCCGCTACCGAGAACAGGAGGATCATCAAGCGACGGTCCTTCCCGCCGACCACCCGGCGGCTCGTGTAGCTACCCGCGCCGCTCGAAAGCAACAGCGAGAAGATCACGACGGTCAGAGCGTATGTCGGCTGTCCCAGATACAGAGCGATCCTTTGCACGAATGCAATTTCCACGAGAATGAAGCCCATCCCGATCGATAGAAAGTAGAACAGATGGAACCATAGCGGGCGCTCGCGCGGGATCTGTTGCTTGAGAAGCAGTACGGGCATTACCAAGATTACCGCCATGCCCAGAACGGACAGACCCAGGGAAACGAAGAGCAGCATTACGCCCAGATTGATCTTCGCGTCGGCGTCGGCGCGCGGCCGGATCGTTTCCCAGATATGGCTGCCCCGCCAGGTGTAGAAGAAGAACGGACGATCGTCGCTGACGGGTGAAATGTCGTAGGGATAACTGGAAGCAAAGGCGATCGGATCCTTGCTGCGAAGCAACTCGGTGAATACGTTAGCCGGGGCATCATCAGGCGTGTAGATAGTGGTGAGGCCATACTGCTCGATGGCTCGACGAGCGTCCGCAAGTTCCCCTTTTGTGAAGGGGTTGCGCTTGATGAGAATGGTATCCTTCGCGCCCCATCCGCTGAGAGCCTCGACGTCTTCTCGAGCGATCACGAAGTACTGGTGTGGCTCATTGGCGCCCATCTGTCGCAGCGCGGCAAGTCCCAGCGAGACTACGCGCAACGACTCACGTGGTTGTTCGAACTCCCAACGCGTGACGGCCAAGACACCGTCGGGGCTGAGGTGTTCCAGGTAGTCTCGAAAGGCTTCCTCGGTGTAGAGGTGGTTTTCGGCTAGAGCAAAAGCGCCACTGGCGGTTGACGCCCAGCTATCGACCAGGGTCATCTGAATCACGTCGAACGACTCGTCGACTCGCCGGATGTAGCTGCGCCCGTCCTCAATGGCGACATGTACTTCGGGACGCAAGTAGAGGCCCGTGCTCGCCTGCGCGTAGCGCTCCATCATTACATCGCGGACGATGATCGGATTAATCTCAACGGCCGTAATGTCGCTGCTGCCGGTGACCAGTGCGCGGCAAACATCGGGTCCTCCGCCCGCTCCGATGATCAGCGCCCTGCCGCCCGGGCGAACGCGGTAGGGCAAGGCGGGGCCGGTCGAGAGAAGCTGCTGCCGCTCTTCGGCGGACATCGTCGCCGGATCGCATTGGGCGATATCGCTGGACGCATCAAAATCGATCGCAATTCTGGGCTTACCTGTCTCGTTTGCAATACCAACGCTGATGCGTGAGAACGAGTTCCACTGAACGTACTCTTCACCCTGGATTCGCCCACCTTTCGCGTAGCGGACATCGATCATGTTGCTATCACGGTTTGCGATCACGAGCAGCACCAGTACCGTGGCCAAGCCGATCGAGATCATCACGCGGCGACCCGAGGCGGGCGCCAGGCTGTGCCACAATGCACCTGCCAGGGCGAAGAAAGCACCTGCCATTATCACCGTTCCGGGGCCGCCCACCCAGTCAAGAAGTGGTACGAGCAACAGGCAGCCGATCGCCGCGCCGATTAGGTCGTAGAAATAGACCCGAGAAACATCCTTGACCGTTTTCGCAATCGCCAGCGATACGACAACTCCCGCGATTAGAAACGGCAGGGCGCATACGATATATACGACCACCAATTGCAGGGCATTCAGCCAAGTGACCTCCAGGTAAAGCGGACGGTCGATTACGAGCAGCAATGTCACGACCACGCGTTCTTACTGAGTCCCGCAGTAACCTTTTGTAATGGAAGTGGTATGGGTTTTCCAAAGGCGTGAGCCAGCGCATTGAGCTGGTCGACTGAGCCAAGCCGAGGCGGTTCGATTAGCGGCTGGGTACAGCGTTAGAAATGGCCAAAGCCGGCCGCGCCGGCCGCAAGCCCAGTTGCGAGACCGCGCAAGTCGAAGGGCTGCTGCTCCTTGACGCCGCGTTTTGGCGCGGTTGATCCGCGACCGTTTCGGGGTGCGCAATCGCCAGCGATACGACAACTCGGCCGCGATTAGAAACGGCAGGGCCGCATCGTCTTCACGACGATATACGAGGCCAGAACCAATTGCAGGGCATTCAGCCAAGTGACGTTGCTGGGACCCAGGTAATCGCGTTGTCGCAGCGGACGGTCCGATTGGGCCTACTGGAACGAGCAGTGTGCAAATGGGGTCACGCACCACTTGAGAAGATCGTTCTTAGTACAGTCGTTAATCGGCCCAGTTGGGACCAAGTCGATTCCTTGTCTTTCACCGCGGGCATGTAGTAGGCCGCTATACCCCCTACTCCCAGGCCGAACAATGCGACCGAAATGGCAACAAAGGCAAAGTGGTAGAACAGCACCACTGAGAAGATCCGTGTGAGCGATAGTTCCAGTAACAAAGTGGCGAGTGTGCAAAGGGCTACCGCCAGACAAAGGCGAAGCGGGACAACGGAGGTTTGCTCTCTCATGGTGGTTTGATGCTATAGCGAAAGAGAAGGGGCTACCGCCGGAGCGTCTCAGAACCTCAGCGCGACGGTGCGTTCGAGCCTTGCAAGACCCGGCACAGAGCGATAGCTTACCGACCCAGCTCGGCCTGCCAATTCAGTACCACGGTCACGGGCACCCGCCCGGACTCCCCGGCCGCTACATCGATCAGGAACCGCCGGCCGTCATTAGACACGTCGTAGTGATAGAAAATGTCAGGCCTGAGATCGTTGAACTCAGGTACGTCGAACAACGCCGAAGGTACTCCCGGCCGAAAAGTCTCCTGAGCTTCCACCTCTACGACCATCATCCGACGATCGGCGCTCAAATAGAACAGCTCCTTGCCGTCCGCACTCCAACGGGGCTGCAACCCTCCGCCCGTCGATATCTGCCATTTGCTCCCGTCAGCCGGGTACGGCTGGACGTAGATTTCGCTTTGACCCGACTCATCTGACACATAGGTAACCCATCGGTCATCGGGCGAAAACTGACCCGTTGATTCGGCAAACTTCGTTTGAATATACGGGACGGGCTCTCTGTTGCCCTCCAGCGGCAGGACCCATAGGTCCCACCTCGTGTCGGGACTCTGCTCCCTGAAAAGAAGCAAGCTTCCATCACGGGACCAATCGAGTGGCCCCTTGACGTTGGCTGTTTTGAGCAGAAGCTCCGGCTGACCCGCGCCGCTCGTTGCCTTCACGTAAAGATCGGCAGAGCCACCGCCTCGGGTGGAACTGAAAGCTAAGCGTGCGCCGTCTGGCGACCACGCGTGCGTCCATTCCGATGCCGGATCGAACGTGAATCTCGACATGACCTCGCGGTCCAAATCGTGAATCCAGATGTCGGTTCGAGCGGCCTCCGCAAAAAGCGAGACAGCAACTCTGTCACTATCAGGGGAAAGGCTGATGGCGCCATGCGCCGCCGGCTCGCCGACCGAGCCGAGCCGTCTACCCTGCCGGTCAAACCACACCAGTTGGTGCGAGACCCCGCCCCTTCCGCCGTATGCAAGCAGCCCGGTTTGCGAAACCGAGAAATCACTAGGATTGGCTCCCGCGTTGGCCCTCACACCTTCCGCGATGGGAAAGGGCTGGCCGTCCAACTCCAGGCGCCTCGGATCAAACTCCTGTGCCATCAGACTGTAGTCCCGTGCGAATAGCAGATACCCCTTGGAGTGCCCTGGTGAAGGGGGTGCGTAGCGGACGGTTGTGTGGTCCCGCAGAAGTGGTACGTTCCTCTTGGATCCAGGCTCCTGGGTAGACCGATCATCCAGGCTGGCTACGTAAACCTCTCGGGACCCAATCAAGCCTGCCGCGTACAAGAAATGCGTGCCATCCGGAAGGAAATGCGGATACCGGTGTGACACCCCCTGACCGGACTCGGCGTCGCCTAGGGTTGTGACAGGTATCGGCTCCCCGCCGGCATCTGAGACACGCTGAAGAGGGCCCGTCGCGCGAGGCGCGAAAACGATAACTCCCTTACTTCCGTCCGGTCCTTGAGCCCACGTACCGCCCCGGGGGCTTGGAGCGTCGCACAGGATTTGAGGTGCACCTCCAGTGATATCGATCTTCTTGAGCTTGTTGTTGGCAAAGAACCCGAGAAAACGGCTATCAGGCGACCAGAAGGGATGGACCACGCCTTCCGTTCCCGCCAAAGGCCGCGCTTCAAGGGAGTCCATCGCACGCACCCACAGGAGCTGAGCACCAGGCCCTGAACTCCCAATGAAAGCCAGCTTCCGCCCATCGGGGGAAATTTCTGCTGCGTGTGACCGGAAGCGGACCCCGTCGGGGGCTTGGATAGAAAAACGCGTAGCTTCAAGCGGAGAGCCGGATTCAGTGAAGTGAATGAACGCGACGGAGAGGGCGGCTACCGCCGCCAACGCGGCTACACCCCAGGAGACGCGCGCGTCGCGGGTTCGGTTATTCGCCGGAGCTGTTTGATCGGCCACGCCTGGATGCACGGTGGTGCGACCGTGGGCTGTTGCCCCTCCTCCAGCAACAGCACCCGTCACGCTCAGCGCCCGCGAACGCCCCAAGAAGAGTTTCTGAGCCAAGGTTCGAAGATCAACAATCAGATCCGCGGCGTTTTGATAGCGGCTGCTGCCATCTTTGGCCAGGCACTTGTCGACCAGCAGCTCGAGTTCTATCGGCAGGCCTGTCCGCAACCCTGTCAGGGGCTCCGGTTCCTGGTGGACGATCTCATAAAGCAGAGCTTGGTCATACTCACCCTTGAAGGGCCGCGCGCCTGTCACCATCTCGTAGAGCACGATGCCTAGCGCCCAGATGTCGGAACGGCTATCCACCTCCATGCCCTGGGCCTGCTCGGGCGACATATAGGCGACCGTGCCCATGGTTTGGTCGGCCCTTGTGAGACGAGACGCTTCCGTCAACCGCGCCAATCCAAAATCCATGATCGTGGCGTGGCCTTTGGCATCGACCATGACATTCGCGGGTTTGATGTCGCGGTGGACAACGCCCTTCGCATGCGCCGCTTCCAGGCCCTCGGCGATTTGTCGGCCAATATCCAGAGCCTCTTTCAAAGACAACGGCCCTCGCTCGATGCGGGCTTCGAGCGGCTCCCCTTCGAGGAAGGCCATCGAGAGGAACGTTCTGCCCTCGGCCTCGTCGATCTCGTGGACGGGACAGATATTGGGGTGATGCAGTCCCGCCGCTGCCTTGGCCTCGCGCAGGAACCGCGCCTTCGCTTCTTCGTCGTTGAGTAGATGACCTGCCAGAAACTTAAGCGCGACGGTCCGGTCGAGTTTGGTGTCCTCGGCCTTGTAGACGACACCCATGCCGCCCTCACCGAGCTTCTCGGTGATGCGGTAATGCGAGATTGTGCCGCCTATCATGTGCTAAATGATGACCCTAGCGGATTGTACCTCCCCATGAATTGCGAGTCTACTGAATGACAGCCGTGACCGGGTTGGTCTGTGTGCCGTCAAGATCCAGGATGATTTGGACCTCTCCGCGGCCTACGAGAGAACGCGGAAGGGGTCCAAGATTCACCTGGTCGTGGACCGAGAGGGACATCCATGATAGGTAAAAGTCAAGGATGGATGCAGGCATCCTAAACCTCCCGTGAGCAAGGTGGTTGTCTTCAACGGTGACTGAGCGTGGCAACGAACGTTTGTGCGAATCGAGTCCCAGGGTCAACGAGTCACGTGACCAGACATCCATGTGCGCGCATCGGGTCATCCCGGCTCGGCCTCATCGACCGGGCCAGGGGACCGTCGCGGAAGATTCAGTTTGTGTCAAGCCCGCCGGGCTCGAAACAGTCACAAATGAACGCATCAGAAGTTTCGCAACGAAACTTTCCTCGCGTAGTCCCTCTCGGCGAGAACCGGCGGGCAGCTCGTGACACCGCACTCAGTCGGTGAAATTCTTTGTTTCTCCTTTCAACAGAAAAAGCGGACTTGTCTCTTACGCCGCCTCGTCCTCCGCCCGCGGCACAAACGGCCGGCCACTCGTGTCAACCGCCCACAAATACGCCACCAGCTTGCGCGCCACTACCAACGTCGCGCGATTGCGCGGCCCGCGCTCGATCTCCCGCTCGTAGACGGCGCGCAGCTGCGGGTTCCAACGCGGCGCCAGTTTCGCCGCCTCGATCAGCACCCGCTGCAAATGCTTGTTGCGCTGCTTCGACAGCGGTCCGCGCCGCGTCTTACCGCCCGACTCGCGCTGCGCCGAACACAGCCCGCTATAACTCACCGCCCGCCGCAGCGACCCGAAGCGCTCCGGCTCGACGATCTCCAGCGCCCAGGTCAGCGCGGTCACTTCGCCCACCCGCGAATCGACAGCAACAGCTCGACGCGCTCGCGCAGCAGCGGATGGTTCTCCAACCCGCGCAGCAACCGGCGCTGCAACGAGTCGAACATCTCCAGGCTGCCGCGCGTGATCGTCAGCAGCTCGATCACCGACTCGGGCGTGTTGCGCAGGCTGTCTAGATGCGAGTAGAAATAGTTCCTGCCGTGCAGCCGCTTGGCATCGTAAGGTTCGCCCACTTCCAGCAGCAGTCCGCTGATCTTGTTCTTCATGCGCACGGCTTCACAGACCAGCAGGTTGCGATAGCGCAGCACGCGCCGCAGCTCGCGCATCTGGGGCGGCGCCAGGTAACACTGCGGCAGCAAGTTGCAGCGCAGCAGATCAGAGATCTTCGCGGCGTCGATGGTGTCGTTCTTCTTCTTGCCGCAAGCAATCGCTTTCAGCATCGCCGGATGCGCCACCTCGAGATCGCGGGCGAAGGGCTTGAGATGATCGTAGATCCAACCCGTAAAGATCGTCGCTTCCAACGCCCCCACCCAGGGATGCTGGATCTGCAGCGCCCACTCGCTCAGCGCCTTCCGTGTGGCGTCGATCTTGCCGCGGGCGATGATCGTGCCGTCTTTCGTCTTGGTGCAATAGCTGATCGTTTTCTTATGAATATCGAGTCCGATGTAGTACAGTTCTTCCATGGAATCCTCCTGAGTGTGGCGTTGAGCCGACCCCTCGGTCGTTCTCACCATTTTGCCCCCAGGAGGATTCCTCTTCCTCATTACCTATGCATTGAAACAGGCTACTACTTTTGACCAATCGATCGAGGCAAGCGAGGAGGCAAGCGAGGGGCAAGCGAGGGCAAGCGAGGGACAGGCACCCTAATCGACATGCTAACCCCATGTCTCTTCGATCCTAACTCACGTGCTATGAACATATGAACGAAGCCTTACGGCAGACGCTTCGCGTGGGCGTATGTGAGATGAGGAGGTAGGGTCGGGAGTAAGTTGGGACACCACTCAAGGAGGTGTCCCATGACACGTTTACGCCGACAGATGCTCGAAGAGCTCGAGCGTCGCAACTACGCGGTCAGTACGATTCGCTGCTACATCGACGCGGTCGAAGACTTCGCGCTCTACCACCGACGGTCGCCCGACCGGTTGGGGCCCGAGCACATCCGCCAGTACCAAGCCCACCTGTTTCGCGACCGCAAGCTGGCCGCCAACAGCGTGGCACAACGCCTGACGGGGCTGCGGTTCTTCTACTTCAAGACGCTGCGGAGGAGTTGGGACCTCAGCCTGACGCCCTACCCGAAGAAGCCGCGCCGACTGCCGAGCATTCTGTCCCAACAGGAAGTGGCGCGGTTGATTGACGCCGCCGACAGCGTCTTCCACCGCACGATCTTGATGACGCTGTACGCCACCGGGGTGCGCCGAGCCGAGCTGACGCAGCTCCGGCTCAACGACATCGATTCGGAACGCATGGCGGTCCACATTCGCGGCGGCAAGGGCCGTAAAGACCGCGACGTGATGCTCTCCGAGCATTTGCTGGTCCACTTGCGCGAGCACATGCGCCGACTGCGGCGCAGGCCCAAGCAGTGGCTGTTCCCCGGAGGGAAGGGGCACAACGGCGATGATCCGATCACGAGCAACGTGCCCTGGCTCGCTTGCAGCCACGCCGCCCACAGGGCCGGCATCACGAAACCCGCCCACCCTCACATCCTGCGTCATTGCTTCGCCACGCATCTGCTCGAAGCCGGCGCCGATTTGCGTACCATCCAGATGCTGCTGGGGCATCGCGATCTGGAGCAGACGGCGGTCTATCTGCACTTGTCGGCGCGCCACTTCAGCGGGGTCGCCAGCCCCCTGGACTCGTTGGGGTTGGCCTCCTTCTCTCGAGAAGACCTGTCACCCGACGATCCCGGGACGAGCTAGATGCCACGGCCGCCGCTGGAGGTGGCCGATCTGGTTCGCGCCGCCGGAGAGCGTTTCGTCGAGACAAGTCGCGGCTGGCTGAACCGGCAGCATCTGAAAGTGCTGTTGGCGATCACCCGTTGCCGCACCGCCGAGCTCGGTGCTCATCTCGACGAGTGCAGCGATTGCGGCTATCAGACCGCCATCTCTTACAACTCCTGTCGCAATCGGCATTGTCCCAAGTGCCAGGCCGGCACACGGAAGCATTGGCTGGAGGCTCGCCGCAAAGAACTGCTGCCGGTGCGCTATCTGCACGTCGTCTTCACGCTGCCGCGCGTGCTCTCGCAGCTGGCCTTACAGAACAAGGATGCGATCTACTCGCTGCTGCTCACAGCGAGCGCACAGACGCTGCTCGAAGTCGCTCGTGATCCCCGCCATCTTGGCGCCAAGATCGGCTTCCTCTCAATCCTGCACACCTGGAATCAGCGCCTCCAAGAACACGCCCACGTCCATACGGTCGTTCCCGCCGGTGGCCTCGCACTTGACCACAGCCGTTGGATCGACGCACCCTCGAAGAACTTCTTCCTGCCCAAGGACGTCCTCGCCGAGGTCTTTCGCGGTAAGTTCATCGACGGTCTCAAGAAAGCCTTCGCCGCAGGCGAGCTACGCTTCCACGGGCGCTTCGCGCCGCTGAATCAACCGCGCAACTTCAAGGCCTTTGTGCGGACCTTGTACCGCGACAAGTGGGTGGTCGAAGTCCGGCCGCCCTTCGGTGGAGCGGGGCGGGCGCTTGAGTATCTGAGCCGCTACACCCACCGTGTGGCGATCTCGAACCAGCGTTTGGTCTCGTTCGAGCAAGGCCAGGTCACCTTCCGTTGGCGTGATTCGGCACATGGCAACCAACAACGGCTGCTGACGCTCACGCTTTACGAGTTCTTGCGCCGCTTCCTGTTGCATGTGCTGCCCAGCGGCTTCCACCGCATTCGCTACTTCGGCTTCTTGACAAACTCGAAACGCGGCGACCTATTACCGCTGTGCCGCCGGCTCATCGCCCGCGTCAACCCCTCGCGCACCATCTCCTACTCGGATGCCGAACCCTCTCGCAGTGGCTGGGTCTGTCCTCGTTGCGGCGAGCCTATGCGGCTCGCCAAGCTCTTCAGTGCCGCGGAGCTGCGCATCCACTCGCCGCCCTCTCTCGCCGCCTGATGCTACGCCGCACCCAAGCTCGACGACTCTGGCCGCTTCGGCGCGAACCGTCCTCGTGCGCCTGGTCGAGCTCTCGCGACCTGTTCGGCTCACTCCGGCTGCTCGGGCAGAAGCAAAAACGCTCCGTTCCTTGTCTCCTCACCGCTCCCCAGACAGCTCTCCAACCCCTCGATCGCCCTCGAACCGCTACCAGCCTCTCCTCACCGCCTCTAACCAATCCGATTCAAAACCCATAGACCCCCAGCCCTCCTCGAACGGCTCCCTTCATATCGTTGTAACGCAAGCGACTCCCTCTGCCGTCTCGCGGCCCCCTCTGCTCGGGTCGCTTGCGTTACAACACTTAGATATAACACTTAGATATAACACTTAGATATAGCAACAGTAACCCGCGAACGAGTGCTATGTCGTTGTTTTTGAGAGACTTACTCCTCCACCGATTCGGCGAGCCAGATGTTGGCTTTGGGTTCGCTGAGCGGGAGATAAAGACGATCGCTGGTCATACCATAGCCGGCCCGCCCGCCACCGGCTGCACGGACCCGCCCATGAAAATGCCGTACCCCCTTCAGGGGCCCCTGGGGCTTCTTCGTAACCGTATCGAGGGGCTGGGCCCAAATGCAATCGAACCCGTCGCGACTCGAGCGGAAATACAGGGTATTGCCGTCGGGAGACCACCACGGATAGCCGGCAAAAGAATTCTCGGTGATCTGAATCCACTCATCGTATTCGGTGGGCCGCCCATTCCTAAGACGGGCAACAAATATCAGCCACTCGCCTGAGGTCTTTGTGGGGAGATTGAACGCGATCAGATCTCCGTTGGGAGAGAATCGAAGGGTATGTGGAGCTGATTCTGGATGCTTGAGCTCGATTTCAACTTGCTCGCCCGTCTCAACGTTTGCGGTCTTCCAGCGCAACGGCGGCGGCGTGTAGTAGAGGATTCTTTCTCCATCCGGCATCCAGTCGAACATGTTGCCCATGTCCTCGACGAGGCGTGTCTCTGTCTCTTGTGCAAGATCTCTGACGTACATGTCGTTTGAGACGTCGTCTCCCCGCGCAGAACGAACAAAAGCGACTTTCGAGCCGTCGGGGGAGATCGTTCCGCAGCCTTCATTGTCCGGGCCAATCGTGACGGACCTGTCCTCACTGCTCTCAAGATCCCTGAGCCAGATATCATTGTTGCCGGAGCGGTCTGACACATAAGCCAGCCTCCGCCCGTCGGCGGAAACCGATGGATGCAAGTCGTTGCTCAGCCCCGACACGACGCTCTCTGGTTCGCCCAGTACTTCTGCCCGATTCGCGTCGAGCGGCAAGCTCCAGATGTCCCAATCGAGTGTCGCGCTGACAAAAGCGAAGCGCCCGTCTTGAGAGGCAGAAGGATCTTGCTCGCCGACTCCCGAGGTAAGTCGTTGGATCCCGCCGGCTATGCTCCAGTTACTCGGTCGGAGTCGCACCTGCCAGACGTTCTCGCCCCCGTCCACGATCGCCGCACTGAAAAGCACCCGGTTGCCATCGGCCAGCCAAGCCATCGGACGCGGCCGCTCCCGCGGATTTCTGGCAAGCCGAATCCCAGCGTTTTCGAGCAGCTCCCGCATTCCAAGACTGACGGCTTCACCCCCTTCCACGGAGACAACCCACCAGTCGAACGTCACAGTGACTTCGTGCCTGGCCGGCTCGCGACTTCCCTGAAACAGAAAGTACTTTCCGTCTGGCGACCATATCGGTGCAAGCGCGGCTGAAACGTCGGTCTCCACCATTCGCTGTGAACCGCCGGAGGCGGGTACAATGCCGATCCTGGACAAAAGGCCCGTGTTGGCATTAATGTCCGAATCAGTCGAGTAACTGACCCACTGACCGTCGGGAGAATAACGGGGGAACCGTCCCCGGTCCACGATCCGCCGGGCGTCCCCCCCCAATGCCGGTACCACGTAAATACCCTGACCGCCGCGAGCGGACCGGAATACGATCCGGCTGCCATCGGGCGAGAACGATGGAGCGTAGTCGTCGGCTTGGTGTTGTGTTAGCTGGATGGGTTCGCCCCCAGTGAGTTGCTGGACCCAGATGTCGAGGTTTCCGTCGCCGCCGCGATCAGAAGAATAGGCCAGAAGCTGCCCGTTGGGAGACAGAGTTGGGTCAGCAGTGTAGCCGGTGTCGCGTGTGATTTGTCGATACCTGTACTCAGGCGGTCCGGCCTCCCTCTCCCCAGCTCCTCCGAACCACCATGCAGTAGCTGCAATCGCAAGAAGGACCACTGCGGCAACGCCCCACCCGCTAGGTGACATCCACCGACCAGGCACTGCTGTCAGGGCTTCCTTTTGCTTCCCGGGTTCAAGAGCGCCGCGACAGGCTTGCAGATCCACGAGTAAGTCGGTGACGTGCTGATACCGCTCGTCGGCGTCCTTGGCGAGGCACTTGTCAGCGATCCGTTCGAGTTCCTTGGGCACTCCCGTGCGCAGGCCGGTCAGCGGTTCGTGCCGCTCATTGGCAATGGCGTAGATGACAGCCTGGTCCACCTCACCCGTGAAAGGCGGCTGCCCTGCCACCATCTCGTAGAGAACGACACCGAATCCCCAGACATCGGAGCGCCCGTCTGTGGGCTCACCCAAGGCTTGTTCAGGGGACATGTAGATCGGAGTCCCTAACGTCGTGCCCTCACGGGTCAGCTTCGAGCTTTCAGCAAGCTGCGCCAGCCCGAAGTCCATCAACTTCACGAGCCCACGCGAGCCCTTCATCAACATCACGTTGTCGGGTTTGATATCCCGGTGGACGATGCCTTTTTCGTGTGCTGCTTCGAGCCCGTCAGCCATCTGGATTGCGATCGAGAGAGCCTCGGACAGCTTCAGAGGACCATCCGCTATCTTCTTGCTCAGCGTCCGGCCTTCCAGGAAGGCCATGGCGATGAACGTCCGTCCATCAGCCTCGTCAATTTCGTAGACCGTGCAGATGTTGGGGTGGTCGAGCTTGGCGGCGGCCTTAGCTTCGCGCTCGAATCGCTTGCGACCTTCCTCGTCGCGCAGTAGGTGCGGCGCGAGGAATTTCAGAGCGACGGGGCGGTCGAGCTTGGTGTCCTCGGCCTTGTAGACGACGCCCATCCCGCCCTCACCGAGCTTCTCGGTGATCTTGTAGTGGGAGATAGTCTGGCCGATCACGTCGGTCCGATTCTACCTCGAAAGCGTTAGCTATCGCGAAGTGTGTCCAGTGAAGGCTGGCATGTTCAGTGGGAGACAGACCCACCGGGGTAGGAGTCAGAGCCCCGTAGCTTGAGTTGTATCTGTGGAGAAAACGAAGCAGATGAAGCCAACTGACAAAGCCATCCTTGGGATGGTGAGCAAGTCACCGGGCCGTAACGAAAGTGAACCCATAGGTGGCCTCGAAAAGCTAAAACTCCGGAGGCCGAGCCCGCTTCGCAAGGGCGAAGGCAGCATGAGCTGGCGCAGACTGACTGAGGCGTTAGCCCACTCCGGCGGGGTGGTAGGGACAGCACGGTGACAAGGGCATGCTGAGCAACTGGAGAAACCCTCCTCGTCCCGTCGAGAAATCGGCGGAGCAAGTCAAGCCGTATAACCGGCGTCAACCGGGAAATCGGTGGAAGGCGAGAGGGTGGCGGCTAGGCCCGCAGTAGCGGTGAAGCGGGGTAACGTCCGTGGAGCGAAGGGGCCTTGCTGCACATGAAGTCTTCGTCAACACCGGGAGGCAGGGACGAATGATAAAAGCGTCCAGCAGTCTGCAAGACCTGAGACGAAGACTATACGTCAAGGCGAAGGCTGAAGCGTCTTGGTGCTTTTGGGGGTTGTATGTTCACGTCTGCAAAAGGGAGACCCTGTGGGAAGCCTATCGGCTGGCCAAGCGCAACAACGGAGCTCCGGGAATTGACGGAGTAACGTTCGAGGCGGTTGAGGCCGAAGGGGTGGAGGGGTTTCTTGACCGACTTCGCGAGGAGTTGGTGCAGCGGAGCTATCGACCCCAGCGGGTCCGGAAAGTGGAGATACCCAAGGAAGGAGGCAAAGTACGCCTGCTTTCGATTCCCACGATCCGGGACCGGGTGGTCCAGGGAGCCTTGAAGCTGATCCTGGAACCGATCTTTGAAGCCGACTTTCAAGGTGGGTCGTTTGGCTATCGGCCGAAGAAGTCAGCGCATGCTGCGATCCGGCGCGTGACGGCGGCAATCGTCAGCGGCAAGACCTACGTGATCGATCTCGACTTGCGGTCCTACTTCGACACGGTGAAGCATCATATCGTGTTGGAGAAAGTGGCACGACGAGTGAGAGACGAGGAGGTTTTGTGGCTGTTGCGGTTGCTGCTGAAGGCGTCGGGGAAGCAGGGTGTTCCGCAAGGCGGGGTGATTTCGCCGCTGCTCAGTAACCTCTACCTCAACGAGGTAGACAAGATGCTGGAGCGAGCGAAAGAAACAACTCGTCAGGGACAGCGGGTAGGAGTCGAGTATGCTCGGTTCGCCGATGATCTGGTGATCCTGGTGGACTCCGATCCGCGACGGCGCTGGCTACAAGGGGCGGTGGAAAGACGATTGCGCGAGGAGTTGGCGAAACTCCAAGTGGAGGTGAACGAGGACAAGAGTTGCCGGGTGGACCTGGCGCAAGGAGAGGGTTTCGGGTTTCTCGGTTTTGAGTTCCGTCGGATCCGCAGTAGGCGGGGACGATGGATGCCGCTGTACGTGCCGAAAGGCAAGAAACGGACGGCCTTGCTCTGCAAGCTCAAAGCGATTTTCCGAAGCTTTCGATCTCAGTCGCTGAGTGAGTTGATCGCAACGATCAATCCGATTCTACGGGGCTGGGTGCAGTACTTTGCGGTAGGCCATGCGAGTCGCTGTTTCTCGTATATCCAAGACTGGGTGGAGAAGAAGATCCGGCGCCATCTGGGCAGAGCCCGACAGCGCCAAGGCTTTGGATGGCAACGATGGAGCCGAGCTTGGCTGTACCAGACGTTGGGACTCTTCAAGGAGTACCGCGTGAGCTACTGGCGGCAGAGGACGGCAGTCGCGCCATGCGAATAGGTCCCATAAGCCTTGAGGCGAAGTGTGCAGGAGCGCCTAGTGCGGGAAATCCGCACGCTGGGTGCGAGGTGGCGGGAACTGGAAACGGAGCTACGGACACGGCTAAACGGGCACGAAGGGGGAAACCCCGGACACGGCCAAGCCAATGTCCTGACGGGCCACCGCGCCAGTTCTCGACCCTATCAACCGATCGCATGAACTATGACATTTTGTCGTTCCCAGGTGCTTGAGCCGACCCGGTTTGCGGTCCATTGCACCGCCTGTCAGGCAGGCTCAGATCGCGGATTGCTGGTGGTAATGAAGTCTCCGAACAGGTGTAGGGCGGCGTGATTCTTGGGGTCTATATTGCCCACTAGCCGGCAGGTCGCTCGCCTTTTGGCGGGAGGGGCCGGTTAGACCCAGCGGGCCAGCCAGGGCAGCCAGCCCTTGCGCCCTACCAGCTCCACCAAGCTGAGCAGGAGTGCCAGGACGAGAAGTCCGGGCCAGAGGTTCATTGAGGTCGCGATCGACTTGCCTCCGGCATCGAAGGCCGAGGCGATGTCGGGCTGGAAGCGGCCGCCGGTCCATTGGGAGATCTTAGCGAGGAGGCGTTCGTTGGAACCGTACTCGGTCAGCTCGGAATTTGCCCGGTAGTGGGCGATCTCGGGGAACGTTTCGACGTGGGACGCGGCGCGAAGGCGGAAAAGCCCGAAACGATTCTCGATCGGGGCACGGGCCTCGAATTCGTTGGCGCCGACGCGCCGCAGCGGAACCGAGCGGCGGAATCCCGAAGGACCGAGCACGTAGAGATCGGGCAGGTCGTCGGGGATGGCGGCGGCGCTTCGCTCTGTCACCCGGTATCGCGCGACAATCTCGTCGGACGAGCTTTCATAGCGCGCGCGGGCTTCGGTGGCCGCTGAACGGGGCAGAACATCGCGCAGAAGGTTGGTCCAGAAGCGGTCGAAGGTGGGCTTGTCGACCCAGTTCACAGCCCAGCGCGATTTGGCGTCGGAGGCAAAGACGGCGGAGCGTCCCAGGCCGTATTGCCAACGGACGAGCAGCGGATCCTTCTCTTCCTCTTCGCCAATCGTGAGCAGAGTTTCAGCAGTGCGCTTCGTTTCAAATTTCACCCAACCGAGAAGCGCGCCGGCTTGGTCCAGGGAAACACCTTCGAGAATTTCAGCCTGCCCCACGATTTCGGGGGCTACGGCGGTTTCCATGATGGATGAGCCGGTATGCTCCATGACGTCCCGAAGGACGATCTGCTCGAGGCTGGTGACGTCAATGAGGAAGTAGGAACGCCCCTCCGCGGTGGAGGCGACGCGTTCCAGATAAGCGCGGTTGACGTCCTGCCCGAGGCCGACTGTCGAGATCGTGATCTGAAGCTTGGCGGCTTCGCGGGCCAGCGTAATGCTGTCGCCCTCTTCCGAGATGCCGTCGGTAAGAAGCAGGATGTGTTTGTAGACGGAGTCGGTTTCGCGGATCTGCTGGAAGGCTTCGTGGAGCGCGGGAGCGATCTGCGTGCCGCCGTCAGCGATGATGCCGGAGATGAGTTGCTTCAGTACTTCCGGCTCGCTGTTGGGCCGAAGCGGAATGGCCCACTGAAACGAGTTGTCGAACACCAGCACTCCGACGCGGTCGATCGGCCGAAGGTTGTCGACAACGCCGATCGCCGACTGGCGCGCCAGTTGCATTTTCTTGCCCTCCATCGAAGACGACTTGTCGACAACGAGGACGACCGACGTACCCTCGGGCGTTCGCGGCGGAGCGAGCGTGGCAGGCATCATGCGCCAGAAGGGGTCAGCCGAATCTTCGGTCGCTTCAACGTAGAGGTTCTTTTCGCCCGCGATAAACAGCAGGCCGCCGCCGCCTTCCACGAAGTTCGCCAGAAGTGTTTTTTGGGGTAGAGACCAGGCTTCCACATCGAAGTTGCTGATGACGACGAGAGCATAACGGCCGAGGTTGGAGTCAGCCGGTTCCGAGGATCGCTCGACATCGAACCCGGCCGCGGTAAGAACCTGGCGCAGGTGTGTTTCGTTGTTCGGCGCGTCGCCGGAGACGAGCAGAGCGCGCGGACGCTCGAAGGTGATCGCATGTTCGAAGCGAATCTCTCCCATTTCGGGCGCGGCTACAGTACCGGTGAGTAACATGGCGCCTTCCGTTTCCATGCGGGCGCGGGCGTGGACAAGGTTGACGCCGGCGGCGAGCCGGACGTCGGAACGACCAATCACGCGGCCCTCGGCCATCAATTGCACCGACCCAGTCGTTGCGCGAGAGCTGACGACCTCGATCTCAATGGGAACGCTCTCACCCGAGAACGCTTGCACCGGCGCCGTGACGGCCGCGATGTGCAATTCCGGCGCCGCGTTGCCAGCCAGCGGAAATGTGTCGATGGGTATTCCCATGGTTCGAGCTTGATAGGCGGCGCGTTCGACCGAGCCGAAGGTCGCTTTGCCGTCAGAGATCAGCGCGATGCGGGGAACCCGTCCCGGCGGAAACGTTCCGATGGCATTGCGGACGGCCACTTCCAGGTTCGTGGCTGCTGCATCGGCCGTTTGCGGTTCTCTGCTGCGGCGTCCGAAACGAGTTGTCTCGTCGAAAGGTATGACTTGCAATTGATGGCTTCCGCGCGCGTCGCGCAGCGCGCGAACCATTTCGTCGACCCGGCCGCGCTCTTGCTCGGTGATACTGCCGGATTGATCGATCAGGGCGGTGAGGGCTACCTTGGTTTCGAAGACCGGTAAGCGCGGCTGGCACAGCGCCAGTATGACGAGTACAAAGGATATTGCCTTCAAGATGAGCGCACCGCGACGATAGGTGTGCCGCCACTCCCAGGCCGCCCAGAGGACGGGCAACAGGAGCAGCGTAAGAAGCCAGGGGGACTCAAAGGTCAACGTGCGCCCCCTTTTCCAACTTCGGCGGGTTCGTATGCACGTGGCGACGGCGCCTCGGCGGTGAGATCGCCGAGCGTATGGGAGTCGAAGGGTCGAGTTGGTCTGGAAGAAGCGGACGCCGCGTGCGGAGGCGACATACGTCCGTAGAGGAACCAGTCGATCAGCCAGCAAATAACGGCCAGAAGGGCCAGCCAAGGCCACAACGGAAAGCGCAGACCCGAGCCGACGCTCGAAGGCGGCGGTACGCCGCGGAGCACACTTTCGGGGGGCTCCCAGCGTGCCGAGCCAAGTTCGGGAAGAGTGAGACTCCAACTCAATTCGCGAAATGGCGTTCGGACGCGCACGTTTCCGGGCACAGGCATGAAGAACCGCAAGCGGTTCTTCTCGAGTGACCATGGCAAGTTGCTGTCTTCAGCGGAGGAAACGCTCACCAAGTTCTCATCCTCTACGCTGACGAGGGTCTCCACCAAGCCCGGCGGGCCGGCGCGCACATCGCGGCCGAGGAATAGATTAGGGGCAAACCAGCGCAAGGTATTGGCAAGCAGCAGCGGAGTGACGAGTTGATTGGCGGCGGCGGACGCCAACGGGTCGAAGCCGTAAACGACCGTCTTCTGTCCTTCACTCTCGCGGGCGACGATAACCGGGCCCTGTTCGGATTCGGCGACAACGACGTCATCGGGGCCGGCTTCGAGGATGAGCGTTTCGGTGAGTTCGAAGTCGCGGGTGCGCAGCCCTTGGCCGATGGTGTGATTCGATGCCCATCGCACAACACGGGTCCGCCCCACGGAGCGAATGACACGGATAGGCGATGCCTCCACTGAAGGCCGGAGGTAGATACCGGCTGGCCGCGACTCAGGTACACGACTGTCGAAGATGCCCAGCGCGCCTTGTTCGTCTTCAACGTCGGTTGAGAAAACAGCCTGTGCCGAGGGAATTGCGTCGAAGAGCGGTTTCCAAAGAGAAGCGCGCCTGGTCGTGATATGCACCGCTTGGCGCTTGAACCCCGGCAGTTCGAGTTGGGCGCGGTTGTTGCCGGCGAATCGGTCTTCATCCGCCAACGACGCCGCCAATAGGCCCGGCCGCTCGGTGCCCAGATGAAAGATGACTTCCGCTCGGCTTTCCGCAGGGATGCTGACCGCCTTGTAACCAAGGCGTCGCCCCTCGAAGGCGAAATCGACGCTGGCGAACGCAGGACGTTCATTGTGGTTGCGGACTTCGGCAACGACCCGCCAACGCTTCGGGTCCGCCGGTTCACGCTGAGCGCTTATGCGCGTCAGCCCTACGTCATCGACCGTCTCGCCGACACCGATGTAGCGCAGGTGGGGAAGGTCGGAGGTGTCGATGCGTCCGAGCATCTCGGGCGGAACGCGTCCGCTTCCGATGTAAGCAACTTCCCCGACGGCGTTGGAAGTCGCAAGATCTCCTGATGTTTCGCGGGCCGCCGTCAGACGGAGCGCGCTTTTGGCGAGCTCGAAGGCGTCACCCGTGTTGGCCGCGGTCCAGCTTGCTTGCAGCGAGTCAAGCGCGTCACGCAGTTCTGCCCGGTTGGCCGTAAAACCTTGGACCACCATCGGATTCCCATCGCCTCGAATGAGCAGGACGAGGTCGTCTGGCGGCAGTGCGTCAAGGAAAGCCGACGCACGGCGGCGCGCGAGGTCGAGTAGCGTACCGCCCTCTGTTTCGATGGGGGTGCTCATCCAAGCGGATGTTTCGACGATCACGACGTGATGACGAGGCTCCCGGCCGGAGCCGCTGAAGCGCAGATCCGCGATCGCGAGCAGGATGAAGATTGCGGCCAGCAACTGGAGCAACAGGGACCATGGCTGTTGCAAGCGGCGGCGGCGCGTGCTCATCGGGTATGCCGGCCGCCTCGGCCAAAAGCGCAGGGTCGACACGATCCGGCGGCGGCGAGTACGGTCGTAGAAATAGAGCGCGACGAGGCTGGCCGCAATCGGGACCGTCGCGGCGAGGAGTTCGGCCAGGGTGAGGTTCAGCAGTTCCACGCCGTCTTCCTCTATTGCAGGCTCACCGAACCGGTCGACATCAGGGCGCCGTACAGGGCGTCTCCCATTTTCATGTCGGTGGTCAGACGCATGTAGCGCCCCGAGTTCCGGAGCGCGACATACTCGATGCCGTGTGCGTGCTCCTCGAAGGCCTTGATGTAATCGTCGATGACGGAGCGGTCGACGCTCATTCGGAGCACTTCTTCCGTCTCGGCGTCGACCATTTCGAATTCACCCTGTTCGGTCGGCGCGGCATCTTCAGGGCTCGCGATGTGAATCAGCATCAGTTCGTGTCCGTAATCGGCGAGGTACTGGAGCGCGCGCTTTTCCGTTCCGTCGCTCAGAAAGTCGGACAAGATAACGGTGAGGCCCGAAGCGGGCGAATTCTGCAAGAACCGCCGGATGGCCGCGGAGAAGTCGGAGCGTCCGCCGGTTGAGAGTTGGCTGATGAAACGGGACGCGCCGGCGAAGCGGTGACGCCCACCCTGCGAGTGGTAGTTTTCGGCCATGGAGTCGGAAAAGGGCTGAACCACGACCGACTCGAGTCGCACGAGTCCGATGTAGCATAGGGCGGCCGCAAGTCGGCAAGCGTAGGCGAACTTCGGTTCGCCGGCTCCCCCGCCGGAAGCGCCGCAGGACATGGATTCGCTGGTATCGATCAGAAGGCGAACGGGTGTACGGGGCTCGGTGCGAAACATCTTGAGGAAGAGCCGTCCTAGGCGCAAATAGGCGCGCCAGTTGACGGAGCGCAAGTCGTCGCCTTGCTGGAAGTGGCGATGATCGAGAAACTCGTGTCCGACGCCCGCATAGCGCGAGAGGTTATTCCCGCCGAGGAGGCCTTGAAACGACTGTTGCCAGCGGATGGCGAGACGTTCGAGGCGCTCGAGGGTTTCGCGGTCTAGCAGGGGGTCGGGCGCTTGCACCAGTTCAGACTCACAAAAGCGACGGACCCGAATTGTAACGCAACGGTCCGGGAGGTTGTGCCGCGTAGGGCCCGCTATGATGGGGACAAATCGATGGGAATCGTTGCAATTCAGAGTGTGAGCAAACTGTTTAAATCCTATGCTCACGATGGTGACCGCCTAAAAGAATTTCTCACGGGCGGACGCCTGCGCCGGCACGAAGAACACTGGGCGCTGCGTGATCTGTCGTTCGAAATCCACCGGGGAGAGACCTTCTGCATCGTCGGCGAGAACGGTTCGGGGAAGACAACCCTCCTCAAAATCATCGCCGGTATCCTGTCCCCCAGTAGCGGGACCGTCAAAGTCCACGGCCGCGTCGCCGCACTGCTCGAACTCGGGGCCGGGTTCAATGCGGAATTCACAGGCCGCGAGAACGTGTTTCTCAATGGGACGATTCTGGGGCTTTCCACGCGTGAAATCGAGAGTCGACTCGATCCAATCTTCGCGTTCGCGGAGCTTGGCGAGCATATCGATCAACCTCTGAAAACCTATTCGAGCGGAATGGTCATGCGGCTGGCGTTCTCAATCGCCGTGCAGGTCGAGCCGGAGATCCTGATCGTGGATGAGGCACTGTCGGTGGGCGACATTCGATTCGCGCAACGCTGCATGCGGAAGATCCACGAGTTGCGTGATCGCGGCGTAACGGTCGTATTCGTAAGTCACAACATTGCCGACGTCAAGGCACTGGGCGACCGTACTTTGTGGCTCGATCAGGGACGATCTGTACGGCTTGGCGACACGAAGGAAGTAGCCATCGAATACATGGCGGCGCTGGTGAAGAAGGACGCGGTTTACCTACGGGACGAGCGGGCGGGTGACACGAAGGCGGTAAGGCTCGACCCGCCACCGGAGGTCATTACCGAATTACCGGCGAGGCCACGGCGGCATGGCGACGGGCGCGGTGAAGTATTGGGAATCACGGTTGTCGACGAAAGCGGCCAACGCTTGGCTTCCATCGTCCCTGGACAAAGAATCGTGGCCCGAGTCAGTGTGAAGGCCAACGAGAGAGTCCGTTTACCGATCGTGGGCTGTCAGTTGCGAAATGACCGTGGGATGGACTTCTCGGGCACGAACACCAGTCAGGAAGATGTCGCGCTACCGGCCATGGAGGCGGGCGACGTGATTACAGCGGATTTCCACCTGCACCTGCCGGAGTTTTCGGCGCGGCATCTTACGTTCACTCCGGCCTTCGCCGAGGGTACGGTCAACGAGTTCGCTGTCTGCGATCTTGTCGAGGACGCGGTTTGCATCCCCGTAGAGGAGAGTGAGCGACCGACGGAGGGCTTGTTCGGTATGCCTTGCAGCGCGGTCACGTTCGACCTTGTGCCGGCAACGCGGGAGGCGCCGGTCAGCCCGGCGGAAAGGCGCTAACCGCAAGCGGGCCGCCCCGATCGGTGCCATCCGCCAAGATGTCCCGCTTCAGGGCAGACTTCTCAATCCGTCGGTGCGCCGGTTCCGGCAGGCATCTCGGCCGTGAGCGACTTCAGAAACTCTTCGAGATCAGTGCGCTCCTGGCCGGTGAGATGGTCGAGTTCCTTAAGATCTTTGTCGCGCCAATCATTGGAGTTGCCCGCGCCGATGTAGAAATCGATCACTTCCTTGAGTGTCTTCAAGCTGCCATCGTGCATGTAGGGAGCGCTGTCGACGATATTGCGGAGGCCGGACGTTTTGAAGGCGCCGCGGTCAGCCTCGTTCTTGGTTACTTCGAATCGTCCCTGGTCCGCGAGCGTGCCATCAATATTGGCGCCGACGCCTAGATTGTGGAACTTGTTGTCGGTGAAGAGCGCATGGTCTTCTTCCATGGCGTGGCATACCTCGCAATTGCCCTTTTCGGGATTGCGAAAGACTTCGAGGCCCCGCTTGGCGGACTCGCTGAGGGCCTCCTCCTCACCGCCGTACATGAAGCGGTCGAAGGGAGAGTTGCCGCTGAGCACCGTACGCTCAAACGACGCGATAGCTTTCTTGAGGCGATCCATCGTAACGCCGCCGGGTCCGAAGGCTTTCTCGAAATCCGCCACGTAGCTTGCGTCCCCGGAGAGTTCCTTTTGGACGGCTTCGAGCGTGTGGGCCATCTCGATCGGATTCGCTATCGGCCCTAAAGCCTGCTCTTCCAGGCTCGGAGCGCGGCCGTCCCAGAACTGAGTCGTAAAGTAGGCTGTGTTGATGACTGTCGGCGCTTGCCGGCCGCCCTTCTTTCCTCCCACACCGCTGGAGAACTGGTCAGGGTCCGCGAAACCCGCATCCGGCCGGTGGCAGGAAGCGCAAGCGATCGAACTGTCAATGGAAAGCGTCTTGTCGTAATAGAGCCTACGCCCGAGAGCGATCGTCTCCGCGGTCGGCGGATTGTCGGCGGGGACCGGCACCGGAGGTAACCCCGAGGGGGGCTCGATGGTGATCGGTTCGCCGATGGGCGTGGACGAAACGGGACCTTCCGGTTCGGGCTCGCCACATGAAACAAAAGTAATCGCGCACACGGCGGCCAGCAGACCTACGGTAATCCAAGAACAATTCGATTGCATTTCCTTCTCCGGAAGGGGCACCGCGAAGGGGCGGCTCCAACAACTGTTAGCCCTAAGAATCGTGGCTGGCCGACGCCTTTGTCAACTCAGAGCGAGACTCATCGGGTTGTTGTGCGGAGAAGAACGCGGAGAGCGAGCGTGATGTCCGCCCTCCGCGCGTAACGCTCTATATTGCCGGTGTCACGGAGACCTAGCGCGTATCGGAGGTGTCGACGATTGCATCTAGCCGGATCCGCGGTTGGATCGTTTCGACGTCGATCGTGACGCCGTCGGAGCGACCGTTGTCCTGACGTGAGATGCCTGTATAAACCGCAGCAACATCGAGGCGCACCTTGCTCTCGATGGTCACGAAGCCGTCGATGATGCGCTGTGGCGAAGGAAGCGTGAGTAGCCTCCGTATCTCGGCGCAGCTCACAAAGTTGGCCTCGTTCGGACGAAGACCGATGCCCTCGCCCCCGGTCTCGCCCTGCCGGCCGGACCCGATTCGAGTGGCTTCGACGACACCGATCCGCAACTCGGCGCCAACCCTACTCGTGTTGTGGATGTTGACGACGGTGCGGTAGAAAGCAGGCCCGAAGTCGAACGACAGTTCGCTCGGTGACGGATCGAACACATTGCGACACACAAATTTGGCAGAATACACAAAGGTCCGGGTGGACGCGACAGCCTCGGTTTGTGCCCAGATGCCATTTCCGGAAGCACAAGCCAGGCCCAGTAACGCCACCCGGACAGTTATTCCTTTCACGTTGAAAAGACTTCGTTTCATTCAGTTCTCCTTCTTGCTGCAAGTTTGGGTTGGAGGTTGCGGTCCCGGACGGACCTAACCGCTGACGCATCGGTGTTGAAGGCGTTCGGGGGGACACTTCCTCCATCCCATTTGTAAACACGCCGAGTGCCACTTTGTTTTGGTAGATTTTACGGGCGTTTCGCGATCTTGGGTGTACGGACGGCGGGGCATTTTGACACGTCACGCGGTTGTCGTAACACCTTAGCCGTCACACCTTACGTGCAGCCGGCTTGCGAACTTCTGCCATGAATCGCCCGCCGTCCCGACTAGACTGGAGGCATGGCGTCCGAAGAGTGGAAGGTGTCGCTGCATGGCGGGCACAGCGGCGAGTTTTGCGAACATGCCGCATCGACGTTGAGGGAGGTGCTCGAAGCCGCCGTGGCGTTTGGCTACCACACGTTCGGCGTGAGCGAGCATGCGCCGCGAAGCCAGGAGCGGTTTCTTTACCCGAGCGAGCGCGACAAAGGCTACACGATCGAGCGGCTGCGTCGTGAGTTCGAAGCGTATGCCGAAACGGTTGATGCTCTAGCGGAGGAGTTCGCGGGGAGGCTCGTCGTCCTGCGCGGATTCGAGGCCGAAGTTGTTCCCACCGATGGCTACAGACAGGAAATGCCGGCGTGGCGTAAACGTTTCGAGTTCGACTACATAGTTGGGTCGGTTCACTATGTTGACGAGACGTCGGTCGATGGTGAAAAGGCCGAGTTCGACGCGGGCGTAGAAAAGGCGGGAGGACTCGAGCCCTACGCCGTTCGCTACTACGAGACCGTCGGCGCCATGGTGGAGACCTTGCGGCCCGACGTGGTTGGGCATCTGGACCTGATTCGTAAGAACGCTGGCCCTGATGCCGTGCTCGATACTCCCCCGATCCGGGAAGCGGCCCAGCGCGCGCTCCATGTCATCAAGAAGCACGACTGCATCCTGGACCTCAATACGGCGGGCTACCGCAAGGGTCTTGGCTCGCCGTATCCGGCACCGTGGCTGGTTCGGTTGGCGACTGAAATGGGAATCGGGTTCTGTTTTGGTGATGATAGCCACGGGCCGGTAGACGTCGGGGAGGGTCTGGAGGAAGGCCGGCGCTATCTTTTGGAGAATGGAGTGGGCGAGATTCGTGTACTCACGCGCGAGGGGGGCCCGGTGGTCAGGAAGAACGTCCGTTTGCCGGTTGACTAAGGCAGGAAACCGGAAGTCCGGTGATAGAATCAAGTCGGTATGGCGACCACGAGAACTCTTCCCGAACCGACAGTTGAAGCCGGGGCTTATGTCCTTCGCCTCCCGGACAATATGACCTTGTCCGAAGATCAATTCTTCGACTTCTGTCAGGTGAATCGCGATCTGCGGATTGAGCGTACCGCTGACGGGGAGATCATTGTCATGAGTCCAGCGGCAGGTAGCAGCAGTAAACGAAATCAACGCATCAGTTTTCAACTTGAGGGATGGGCGATCAAGGATGGAACAGGTGAGGCCTTCGATTCCAGCGGCGGCTTCGTCCTGCCGAATGGGGCGACCCGGTCACCGGATGCCTCCTGGGTGGAACGGTCGCGGTTGAGCCGGCTAAGCGAAAGGCAGACGGACAAGTTCCTGCCTCTCTGTCCGGATTTCGCGGTCGAGTTACGGTCGCCTTCCGATCGGCTGAGCGTGCTGCAACAAAAGATGGAAGAATACATTGCCAACGGAACGCGTCTTGGCTGGCTCATCGATCCGATAGCGCGAAAGGCCCACATCTACCGGCCAGACGGCCCTGTGGAAGTGCTCGACAACCCCGAAACGCTCTCTGGCGGTTCAGTGTTGCCCGGATTCGAGCTGAGCCTGGAGAAGATCTGGGAGCTGGGATTCTAAGACAAAGCTACGAATCTCGATAGGGAGATCCACGCTACGGACCTTCTAAGAGGCGCGTCCAAGTTTCTCCAAGTAGTGCCGGCGAGCTCGGTCGATCATCTCCTTGGCTCGCGCACGATTGTCTCCGGGACCGAAGTTGTCCCGCTCTTCCAAGTAAGCCCACAGCCGATCCACCCAGCGGATCAGCGTCTCGATGTCGCGCTTCACGAGGGTCGGCTCGCCGCCGACCTGGACGTAGACCGGCCCCGAGTGCGCCCGCGGAATCTGGTCGACGCCTCGCGACGGGCGTCCCACGACGCGAACGGCAAACCACGTCGATTCGCGCACCTGCACTTCCTTGACGAGCCTCACTGACTGCTCTGACGGACTGACCTGCGTTGTCTCGACGACTTCGCCGTTGGCGATGAGTTCGATGCGTTCGAGAGGCACGCGCGATGTAATTTCGGCGGCGATGCGAGCCCGGTAAGGCGAGTCGGCGGAAGCCCGGATCACCTCACCCATCTCCTGGCCGTTCACAGTGAATTCCATGAGCGGGCCGTTGGTGACAAACGCGCGCCCTTCGCGGTAGCGCTCGATCCAGCGGTCCCAATTCATGGCCGAGCCCACATGCACGTATTGCCGCGCGCTGCCGGGGATGCGGTTGATGCCGCGCCAGTTCGTGAAGCAATCCGTTCCCGCACCCGGCGAGATCTTCAGGCCGGCGTTCAGCAGCGTGTACCACATCGAGTAAGCCGCGTCGCCGTAGGGAAGGATGTCGAGCGCGTCGAGCGCTCCCAACGCTGCGGTGACCGGGCTTTCCTTGGCGCCGAGGTTCGTATCGAAAACATCCGCGATGGGGGCACGGATCGGGTGCATGTAGGTCACCAGGCCTCCCTGCTCACGCGCCTTCAATGCCGACATCGTGTTGAGCGGAAAATCGTACGACGAATCACTACCCACCACGCTCGTATAGAATGGCGGAACTAACTTTTTCAGATTCAAAAAGCCCATGTGCCCCAGCGGATCGCTGTTGCGGTATTCCTCACCCCACGAGAGTTTGTAGCGGTCGGTTGAAATCGGATCGACGGCGCCCGTGAAGAACTCTTTGTCGTGAACGAACGCGCCCTGCGAATTCGCTACGATCATGTTCGCGGTGTTGAGATCCTCGGCTTGTAGCCATGCAAGCGATTGAGCGGGCCGCTGGTAGTAGCTGCCGTTGTAGTTCGCGTGGAAGTGATTCTCTCCGGTGTACCAGCCGCGGTCGGCCCAGTTCGTCCAGCGCTCCATGGTGATGGTGACCTCGGTCGTATCGTTCGGGGCCACTTCGATGCTCCGCTCGGCGATGCGATACTCGACGCCTTTCAGCGCCACAAGCTGTAGCCGCCCCGCGGGCGCGACGAAGGTGTCGTCTCCGCTACCAACGAAGAAGCCCAGCCGAGGTTGCCCAGGGTCAAGCGCGTAGTAGAAGACCTGCTCGCCCGAGGGACAGTAAGCCTTTTTGTCACTCGCCTCCACGTAAAGCCGCACCGGTGTCGGTTGCCCAAGCTCATCGAGTATCTTCACGCGCACTTTCCCCGAAGGTTTGCGGAACTTCAGGCCGCTGATGCGAACGTGCTTCTTTTCGCCGCCACCGATCGGCGTTGTGAACAGGTCAAGATTCCCCATGTGGTTCGAGACATGGGCGATGAGCTTTCCATCGGGAGAGACCGCGGGATTGAATTCGTCGCGGCTGGTGTTCGTAATGGCCTGGCGCTCCCCGCCTTCGCGTGATACGCGGTACAGCTCGTAGTCGCCCTTGCCGTTGACCTCCACAGCCGAGTAGACAGCCGCCGACCCATCCGGCAACGCCGAAACACTTCCCATCTGAACGATGTGCTTGGCGAGATAGCGAGTGAGCGGCATTTGGATCATCGTCGAACGGCCGCCCGTCGGCATCGACCAAACCTGCGGTGCGCCGGAGCGACGTCCGGCGAAATAGACCTCGTCGCCTGAGCCGGCCCACGCCGCGTCAATCCAGCGATCCGTCGCGGAACGCTGCGGACGCGTCTGAAGTGGCTTGGCGTCGCCGCTCTCGACATTGATCTCATAGAGCAGCGCCCCGGCGTTGGGAACGCTCAACGCACAAACGATTCGCTTCGAGTCAGGAGACCAAGCGGGCGTCCCCGCGGTGTTGTACGGGGTCTCGATGACGCTCTCGCGGCCCGTTGCCACGTCGACCACCCAAAGCTTGCCGCTGATATTCGGGATACGTCCGCGGGGAGTGGAGCCGTTGACGTACGCGATGCGCTTGCCGTCCGGCACCCAGGCCGGGTGGGCGTGATATCCGGCGGATGAGGTGAGCTGCCGAGCCTCACCGCCTTCGGCCGCTACCTCCCAAATGCCGCCGAAAAGTGAGAAGCCGAGGCGTTTGCCGTCGGGCGACCAAGTAGGGTCGACCGCGCCCCAGGTGATCGATTCCGAGTCAGCGGCGGATGTAACGGGAAAGCGATCGCGGGCGACGAAGAGTGCCGCTAGGAGTGCGAGTAACGCAATGGTCAGCCAACGGTTTGCTCGTGACATGTCCCGATTATACGCGCGGGATCGGGATGCGAAGGCGCGCCTTCAAACAGAGCCGTGACCGTGAGGGAGCGGGCCAGCAGAGACCTGGGCTGCTGTCCGCCGCCGAGGGAAAGGCTTATGTGTTCCGGACGGCGGGTGAAGTTGCCCTGCCAGAAACGGTGTAATCCTTCTGGCTGGACGCGGCTCTTCTAGCCGGACCGCTCCCTCACGGTTACGGCTCTGTTTGGGACTGCCTTACAATTGGGAGCATCGTGGCGCGTCCCGGCGCTGGTCCTCTAGCCTATCTGATCACGTTTACCTGTTACGGTACGCGAATTCACGGAAGCGAGCGTGGCTCGGTCGATAGAGAGCATAACGCTCCCGGTACGCCGTGGCTCTCGGCAGATCCCAAACGGCTCCGAGCCGAAGAAGAATTGATGGCTCAAGACCCGTATGTACTGGACGACACAGGCCGCAAGGTCGTTCTCGATGCGATTCGCGCGGTCGGCACCCATCGAAATTGGCGCCTCCTCGCGGCGCATATTCGAACGACTCACGTTCATGCGGTCGTGGCCGCGGAAACTCACTCTCAGCGAATCATGGTCGACTTCAAGGCTTACGCAAGCCGGGCATTGACCCGGTCCGGCCTCGGGGATTCGCGAACAAAGCGTTGGAGCCGGCACGGGAGTATGAGGTATCTGTGGACGCAGGATAACGTGGACGACGCGACGTCGTGCGTCGTAGCAGGGCAAGGTCGACCGATGGCGGTCTTTGATCGGTTCGAATCGGAGCCTTGATGCGGGCTGGGCCTCGGCCCGACCGCTCCCTTAGAGCCTGTGAAAAAACGGGGGCTGTACCAAGCGCCGCCCGCGTAACTGCTTTGTTCGCAGCGCTCACAAGCGGCGCGCGTGGACTGTCCCCAGTTTTTTCACAGCCTCTCACGGTCACGGCTCCGTTTGGGGGGCTGGTATTCTGATGGGAGACGGCTCCGTTCCAGGCGATCAGGACAGGCTAGCCTGCTTATGTCACCACGTGGCGAGACAAAGTGCGTGAGAAGCCCGTCAGGACGAGGCGCGAGCCGCTTGGCGCGCGCAGGCGTACTTGACAGTACGTTGAGCACGGCAAGCAAGCGCAACGAAGTCATGGCGGGCCTATCGCGTGCTTTGGCCGTCAGGCGGTGAGATAAGCAGGCGAGGGACATGGGTGAACGACTCAAACCGGTACGCGCACCTGACTTAAAGAAGAAGAAACGCCGCGGTGAACGCATCACCATGCTCACCGCCTACGACGCCACCATGGCGGGTCTGCTCGACCGCGCGGGCATTGATGTCCTGCTGGTCGGCGACTCGCTCGGTATGGTTGTCGAAGGACACGATTCCACCATCCCAGTTACGCTCGACGCGATGATCCACCACACGCGTGCCGTCAGTCGCGGAACGAAGCGGGCACTCGTCGTTGGCGACATGCCGTTCATGACGTATCAGACGGGCGTAGAAGACGCTGTCCGTAACGCCGGGCGGATCATTCAGGAAGGCGGCGCGGGAGCGGTCAAGATCGAGGGAGGCCGGCCGGTGCTCGATGTCGCGGCGCGGCTGACCGACGTGGGAATCCCGGTTATGGGACATCTCGGTCTGACGCCGCAATCCGTCCTGCGGTTGGGTGGGTTTCGGCCGCAAGCGCAAACCACCGAAGACGCCGATGAGCTCATCGCCGAGGCGCAAACACTCGAAGCGGCGGGGGTCTTCGCGCTGGTGCTGGAATCGATCCCCGCCGAAGTCGCCGCCACCGTCACGCGCGAGTTGACGATCCCCACAATCGGCATCGGCGCGGGCCCCTATTGCGATGGGCAGGTTCTCGTCAGTTACGACGCCTTTGGAATGTTCGACAAGTTCGTGCCTCCGTTCGTCAAGCAGTACGCGCGGCTCGGTGAAGAGATCGTTCGTGCGACGGAGGAGTACATCAGCGACGTTCGCGAAGGGCGTTTTCCCGCCCACGAGCACACCGTCCCCGTCGGCGCCCGGCGTAGCGGCCGTGACTGATGGTCGATCTGATTCGCACCGTCGCCGACCTCCGCGCCAGGCTGTCTCACGTCCGCCGAAAGGGAACCGCCATCGGCCTCGTACCGACCATGGGCGCTATGCACGCCGGACACGGCAGGCTCATGGAAGGAGCGGTTGCCGACGGTGGGTTCGTAGTTGTCAGCATCTTTGTCAACCCCGCTCAGTTCCATCGAGAAGCTGACTACCAGTCATACCCTCGCGATCTCGCGACCGATCTCGAGTTCTGTGAGCAGCGTGACGTTGACGCCGCTTTCGTTCCTTCCACAGATGAAATGTACGGGAACAAACGGCTGACCTCGGTCAACGTGAGCCGGCTGACGGAGCATCTCTGCGGACCGTACCGCCCCGGCCATTTCGAAGGCGTCGCCACCGTTGTCACGAAACTACTCAACATCGTCCAACCCGACCGCGCGTACTTCGGAGAGAAGGACTGCCAGCAGTTGGCAATGATCCGCCGTATGGTCGAAGACCTCAACATGCCGGTGGAGATCATCGGTGTCCCCACGGTCCGTGAGCCGGACGGTCTGGCGCTCAGTTCACGCAATCAACTCCTCTCCCCCGACGAGAGGAAAGCGGCGACCGTCCTCTACCGGGCGCTACAGAAGGCCGATGATCTCGTGCAAGCCGGCGAGACCTGTCCCGGCGAAGTGATGAAGCAGGGACTAGCGATGGTCGAAGCTGAGCCGCTGGCGCGGGTTGAGTATTTCGAAGTGGTTGATCCGGAGGAGCTTCAGCCGGTGGACGAGATCAGCGGGCAAGTGCTGGTGGCCGGGGCTATCTGGCTGGGGACTACGCGATTGATTGATAATGTGATCGCCTGATGCTGAGCACTGCGTTTACTTGAGTTCAGCACTGTGGCGCACGCCTTCGGCGTGCCGGGTCGCGCTGTGCGCGACCTTTCCGACACATGCGTTGGATGCATGCCATGCCACCCGCGGCCGACAATAGGGCTATGAGACGGCCCACTCCGCGACGCAGCTTTCTCGCTTCCCCATTGGCGCTGTATCCTCTAAGCGCCATGTCCGCCACCCGACCAGCCCGCCAACCCACCGGATCATTGACCGACGTGCCGGGTCTGAAAGTCGGACACTTCACTCTCAAGGAGCGGCCGACGGGTTGCACAGTCGTAGTCGCCGAGAAGGGCGCGATCGCGGGCGTCGACGTTCGGGGCGGCGCTCCGGGAACCCGGGAGACCGATCTACTGCGTTCCGAAATGTCAGTGCAGAACGTTCACGCGATCACACTTTCCGGCGGCAGTGCCTACGGTTTGGCGACGGCCGACGGTGTAATGCGCTATCTCGAAGAACGCGAGATCGGTTTTCCTACGGACGTGGGCGTCGTACCGATCGTGCCGGCGGCGATCTTGTATGACTTGGAACTCGGCGATGCAAAGATTCGTCCCGACGCCGCGGCAGGCTACGCGGCCGCGAAAACCGCATCAAGCGATCCTGTTCCCCAAGGGAATGTTGGCGCGGGCGCGGGCGCCACGGTAGGCAAGCTCCTGGGCGGCGGCCGGGCCATGAAAGGCGGACTCGGATCGGCTTCCATCCGGCTACCGAATGGGCTGGTCGTCGCGGCGCTGGCGGCAGTCAACGCAATCGGCGACATCGTTGATCCCGACACCGGGGAGATCCTCGCCGGGGCCCGCGGCGAGGACGGCGCCTCTTTCGCCGACTCGATGCAGCAGATTCGCAAGGGCGCCGTTGCAAACGAGGGATCACCGGCGAAGAATACAACGATAGGCGTCGTCGCAGTGAACGTTGACTGGAATCAATCCCAGGCGACCAAGGTCGCCCAAATGGCTCATGACGGATTAGCTCTTGCCATCCGCCCCGCCCACATGCCCTTCGATGGCGACACGATCTTTGCTCTGGGGACGGGCGGCCGCACAGTAGACAGCGACCTGCTCGGTCAGATCGGAGCCCTAGCGGCTGATACCATGGCCCAAGCCATCGTTTCCGCCATTCTTCATGCCGAGAGCATCGAAGGCTACCCGGCTCAGCGAGATCTGAGATAGAGCACGGCAGTGATGCCGTGCCGCCCTGATCCGTGGCCGTCTGTGTAAACCTGTGGTTCCATGATTCTCGCCGTCCTCGTCTTGTACTCGCTCCTGCTCGTTGCGGTCGGCTTCATTTCTTCCCAGCGAGTGCGCGGCGCCGGCGACTTCTACGTCGCCGGGCGACGGCTTTCGACACCCTTGTTGTTCTCCACCTTTCTTGCTGCCAACCTCGGTGCCGGCTCGACGGTAGGAGTAGCGGGCTTCGGCTACGCCGACGGACTCTCCGCATGGTGGTGGGTGGCGTCGGCGGGATTCGGCTCGTTGGCGCTGGCGTTCTTCATTGGGCCCCGGATCTATCGTATTGCGGCAAAGCACAACCTGTATACGGTCGGCGACTACCTCGAGCTGCGGTATAGCCGGCAGGTTCGGCTGTTGATGGCGGTTCTGCTTTGGCTCGGGTCGCTCGCCATCTTGGCCGGCCAGTTGATCGCGCTGGGATTCATCCTGAATGTTGTCGCGGGAGTGCCGGCGGGATGGGGAATGGTATTGGGCGGTGTGATCGTCACGCTCTACTTCACGGCGGGCGGGCTGCTATCAACAACGTGGGTGAACCTGGTCCAGGTTTGCGTCAAGGCGATAGGCTTTGGCCTGGCACTGCCGTGGGCGCTTACGAACGTCGCCGGGTGGGAAGACATTCAGGCGGCGGCCGCACGAGCCACGACCGTAAACGCTGAGACCTACCTGAGCCCCTTCGGCATCGGCATAGACGGTATCTTTGGCTACGCGATCATACTCATCCCGTCGTTCTTTGTTTCACCGGGGCTGATCCAGAAGCTCTACGGCGCGAAAGACGAACAGACAGTTCGGCGAGGCGTGGGACTACAAGGACTGGTTTTACTTGTCTACTCGGCGTTCCCGGTCTTGTTGGGGATGGTCGCGTTCGTTCGGTTCCCGGGACTCGAGAACCCGGAGCTCGCACTCCCGACGTTGCTCGCTGAGGGCTTTCCGGTGTGGCTGGGCGCGCTGATGCTGGCGGCACTCTTCTCAGCCGAGGTGAGTTCGGCGGATGCAGTCCTCTTCATGCTCAGTACGTCGGTTGCTCGCGACTTCTTTCAGACGACGTTTCGACCCAACGCCTCCGACGCGGCGCTGTTACGGGTGACGCGAATCACGGCCGTCGCCGGCGGGCTGGCTGGTACGGTGCTCGCCCTCTGGTTCGGTTCGATCCTCAAGGCGCTGCTCGTTTTCTACAGCCTTTTGGTCGTCACGTTGTTTGTACCGCTCGTCGCGGGACTCTATTCGACACGCCCCACATCTCGTGCGGCCCTGTTTGCCATCGCGCTATCGGTACCCGCTACTCTCGCGGTCCACGTCGCCACCCAGGGCGAGGGATTCGGGCTCCTCACGCCGGTCGCTTCCGGGATTCTATTGAGCGCGTTGATCTTTATCGCCCTCTCCGCCCGGCGGACGCCCAACGCTTCCGTATAATAGGCAGACTCCTCAAGCCGGTTCAAAACCAATGGATATCCGCCTACACCCACTCGACTGGGCCGTCATCATCGTCTACTTCATCGGGATCGTCGCCATCGGCCTTTACGTTGCGCGGCGCGTCAAGAAGACGGAGGACTACTTTCTTGGCAGCCGTGGTTTCAGCGTGTGGCTGATCATCGGCCAGGCGTTCGGTGTGGGCACGCACGCCGAGATGCCTGTATCGCTAGCGGGGGCCGTGTATCAATCGGGCTACTCGGCGATTTGGTACCAGTGGAAGAACCTGTTCATCACGCCGTTCTATTGGATCTTAGGTCCGGTGTTTCGCCGCGTAGGGCGAACGACGATTGGCGAAGTCTACGAAGACCGTTACGGACATCTGATGGGCGCCGTCTATACGGTCTTCGCGTTGGCATTCTTCACCTTCAACATGGGGGCCATGCTCAAGGGTGCGGGCAAGCTCGTGAGTGCGGCGACCGGCGGCTCGGTCACACCCAACTCGGTTGTACTCGTAATGACGGCAACCTTCCTGGTCTACAGCCTTGTGGGCGGGCTGGTCTCGGCCGCCTATACGGATTTCGTTCAGAGTGTTTTCATCATCGCGCTCTCGTTTTTGCTGATTCCCCTGGGGCTAGCACGGGTGGGCGGTTTTACCGGAATACGCGAGACGCTCGATCCGTCAATGCTCTCGATTGTGACGCCGGGCGACATCGGGGTTTTCACAATCTTGATGCTCACCATCAATGGGCTCGTCGGCATCGTGGCGCAGCCCCACATGCTGGCGGCCATTGGAACCGGCAAGGATGAGCGCAGTTGCCGCATCGGCATGGCGTACGGCAATTTCGTCAAACGCGTCTGCACGGTGGGTTGGGCGCTGGTCGGATTGATCGTCGCGGTCATGCTCACCAGAACCGGCGGCACGTTGGCCGACCGTGAGGATGCCTTCGGGTTCGCCACCGCGGAATTGTTGTTCCCCGGAGCTATCGGGCTAATGATTGCCTGTGTGCTGGCGGCGAACATGTCGACTTGCTCGGCATTCACGGTGGACGGCGGCGCTCTGTTTACTCAAAACTTCTACCGTCGATACATCGCACCTGACAAGACTGACCGGCACTACCTGATGGTCGGACGGCTCTCGGGAGTGACCGTCACCACGCTGGGGGTTGTCTTCGGGTTGCTGCTCGACGTCGTGCTCGAGGCGTTCCTGTTTACCGAGACGGTCGCGGCGTTCATGGGCATCAGCATGTTTGGCGCAATCTCGTGGAAACGGGCGAATCGCTATGGCGCTTTCGCAAGTCTCATCTGCTCGAGCTTGCTGTTCTTCTACCTCACTTACTCCGACTACGGCGTCCTGTTGCGCTGGGAGGCCATGAACTTTGGAATCTCGCTGTTGGTGGGTTTCGTGACGTTGGCCGTCGTGAGCTGGCTGACGCCCCCGGAGAGTCCGGCCATGCTTGAACCCTTCTACAAGCGGCTTGACACACAGATGCGGCTCGATGAAGAAACCGGCAAGGAGGTTGTCGTCGAAGAGCCCGGCAGCGACCTACTTGTGGCAAACCTGTTCGATCTCGAGCTTTCGAAGGGTCTCGGCCGCTTCTACCAGCGGTTTCGGATCGACATCAATGGACTCCTGCTCGCGAGCGCTGTCGTCGTGATTATTATTGCTTTAGGCAAAGGCATCCTGTTCCTGCCCTAGCAGTCCGTGGCGGAAGTGGGCGTGGTGAGAAAAGGGGGACTGCCATCCGGTTTTCGCTTGCCTAAGTGCTTTGTTCCCAATGAGCCTCCGTCGCGAAAACCGGTGGCTGTACCCTTTTTTCGCTCAGACGGACCTTCACCACCGACTGCTAGCTCGATTTCCAGTTACATCCATCAAGAAACGGCTTCCAGCAATCGATCAAGGTCTTCGTTAGTGGTAAATACCGACATCGAAACCCGCATCAGCTTGTAGGCCGGGATCATCGTCACGACGACATCGGCTGCCTCGAGTTTGCTTTGAGCGACTTGCGGGTCGTTCACCCGGAAGGAAATGATCGAGCTGCCGTTCTCATCCGGCGTAACCGCGGGGAAGCCGATCTCCGCCATACCCTTACGAAGACGGCGGATCAGCTTCACCGCGTGGGCCTGAATCCTCTCGACTCCCAAGCTTTCGATCAGCTCAAGGGAAGCCTCCGCCGCGGCATAGCTGACGAAAGGCGGCGCCCCCACTTCAAACCTCGCAGCGCCTTCTCGCTCGCCAATGATGATTTCATCCTTGGAAGGGTCGGGCTCACCCACCCAAGGTCTGTAGTTCAAACTCACGCCACCATGCATCTCAGTCGACTTGATCACGCTACCCTGCAGGTCCTCGCGAATGTAAAGAAAACCGAAGCCGTGCACTCCCATCAGAAACTTGTACATGGAGCAAGCCGCAAAGTCGATGCCCATCGCCCGTACATCGATCGGCACGGATCCGGCGCACTGGATAATATCCGTGTACAGATAACCGCCACGAGCATGCACTACATCGCTGAGCGCTTTGACATCCTCGACATAGCCGTTCATGTTCGACACCATCGCCACCGACAGGAGCCGTGTCTTGTCGTCTACCGCCCGCTCGACCGCGCCGAGGTCCGTTTGCCAATCACCGTGTTTGACGATGCGCAGGTCCAGCCCGTGCTGCGCCCGCTTTGAATAGTTGTAGAGGGACGCCGAATAGGGCAGGTCGTTCGTCACGACGTTGTACCCGGTGTTCTCCAGGCGCAGACCGTCCATAAGAATCATCTCGCCGGCCATCGTCCCCGGCGTGAAACAGATCTCGTTCGGCTTCGCGTTGATCAGATTGGCGAACTTCGTCTTCACCTCGTGCAACCTACGTCGTTCGGACTCGTCGGCCGGATCTTGCTTCATATGGTCCACGTAGGCCTCAATGGCCCGAACGGAATGAACGTTGAGCGGATAGTGCCGCGCCGAGTTGAGGTAGGTTTGGCCCTCGCGAAGATGAAAGTCCTTGCGCAGATCGGCGAAGCCGCCTGAGGCGGCGGCCCCTGCTGTCCCGGCGGAGGTGGACAGACCGGCGGCCGAGGCCAGTGCTGTGGTTTCCCGGAGAAAGTGACGTCGATTGATTTGCATGAAACCTCCCTGCCGCTCCGATTCTTTCACACAACTCGTAGTGGCCCCACTGCTAGCGCTCGACTGTCCGACCTCGCGTGCCCTTTTCCCATTCTTCCCAAAGCTCGAGGAATTTCATCTGGTCGTCCAGGTCGGTCTCCTTGAGGAGGGTTTCGAGTTCGTCGCGATGCAAGCGTTTTCCGAGACGCTCTGACCGATTGGCGAGATTGTAGATCGTGACGGCGGCGGTGCCGGTTTGGCGGCGCAGGTCGTAGAGACTGACCTTGTCGTAAGTATCGGCGCTGGAGTGATAGGCCGGAACGTAGTCGGTAGTGTCCTGAATGGCGATGAGCGTCGGCACGCCTTCGAGCAGAAAGTCGAAATGATCGCTGCCGAAAAAGGCTTCGAAACTGTGGGCGTTGGCCCCGCGTCCGGCAACGGATTCCATGGCTTCGGTGAGGCCGCTTTCGATATCACGGCGACCTCCGAGTGAGTAGCCCTTGATCGCGCCGATGCCCATATCATGCACAACGACGGCGGAGATGGCGTCGAGTTCGTCGCGATGGGCCTGTACGTAGGCCTTGGAGCCGAGCAGGCCTTGCTCCTCTCCGCTGAAAAGGACGAATCGAACGGTTCGTCGAGGACGTTCCTCGAGTGTGGCCAGTGCTCGGGCGGTTTCGAGCAGGAGCGCTACGTTGGCGCCGTTGTCGAGACAACCGGTTCCCAGGTCCCATGAATCGAGATGTGCGCCCACGAGAATGATTTCCTTCGGGATTTCCTGGGGGGGCTGCTCGGACCTTTCTCGGCCCCGGACCTCGGCGATCACGTTGCGGGCCTGGATAGGGCCGCCGGTCTTGTTCGGGAGGCGCAAACGCATTCGCACAGTCTTGCGGGTCTCGAGGAGCCGCAGGATGCGCTCTCCGTCCTCGCGAGCAACGAGCGCCGTCGGCATGACGTCGAGTCGTCCGTCAACCACGTTTACGTGGCGGTAAAGCAAGCCGTTCGGGCGGGTCGAGATGAAGAGCACGGCGGCGGCGCGGACCTCCGCGGCTTCGCGCAGCGCGATCGTTGAGTCCCGCTGCTCATTCGCCAGGTCGAGAAAGGTGCTGACGGTGTCGGAGCGAACGAGCAGGATCTTGCCCTTCGCTTTTCTCCCCAAACGGCGGATGTAGCCTTGCGTGCCGCTGCCTCCGTCGAGGACTTCAGCGCGGATGCCGCCGCGCGGAGTGGCGGGGACCCAGGCGGACGAAACGCCCCGCACCTCGAAACGCGAAGGGGACACGACCTCGATGCGGGTGTCGCCTTCCTGCCAGGAATCGGGAATCTCAAACGATTCGGTGTGAACCTCATCGACGCCCGCCGCTTGAAAAGCGTCCACCGCCCACTCAACAGCCCGCTCCATTGCGGGCGTACCGGGGAGCCTCCCACCGATCTCGTCACAGAGCGTTCGCAGGTTTTGTTCGAGGAGCGGCGAACGGGAAATCTCGTTCAGGATGCGGTCTGCCGGAGGGGACGAAGGCGAGACCTGACCCGCTAGAGGAGAGAGCGCCGCTAACAGCGGGAGAGCGGCTCGGTAACAGAAAGAAGGACGCACGAGACTGCGTACCAGTTTAGCGGCGTCGGGTCGATCAAGGCGAGCGAATCAACGCTGTCTCAACCAGCCGCAGTCCCGTGAGCCTATAAGCGTTCTTTCGTCCGCGTGCTAGGGGATCAGGCCCAAACGCCGCAGCACTCGATCGACCTGTCTGGTCGTCACATCGACTGCACCGCGCAGTGCCATGAGCATTGTGAAGTTGGCGTTGCGACTCGGAGAGATTGTGGCGCATCTGCCGAGTCCGGTGTCATAGAGAGGCGTGATATTCTAGCTGTGCTATGCCCTTCTGTACGAGTTGTGGAAACCAAACGGCCGATGAAGCCGCCTTTTGCCCTGGATGTGGCGCTAAGACGGGAGCTGCTGCGCCGGCTCCGGTGACCGCGGCGGCTGTCGCCGAGCCGATGCTCCCTGTGGAATACAGGGTCGAGGGGGACAATCTCCAGGTTGTTCGGGTCACGCTCAAGCAGGGCCAGGAGGTCTACGCCGAGGCCGGCAAGATGGTCTACAAGACTTCCAACGTCGAATGGCAGACGCAGATGACGGGCAGCGGGATCGGGGAGAAACTCTTCGGCGCGCTGAAGCGCAAACTGACGGGCGAATCGCTCTTCATGACCCACTTCAAGCCTACCAGCGGCGAAGGGGAAGTCGGCTTCGCGGGTGATTTCCCCGGACGGATTCAGGCGTTTGAGCTGGCGGCCGGGCAGTCGGTGCTCGTCCAACGGGATGGTTTCATAGTCGCCGAGCGTACAGTGAAGCTCGATATCGCGTTCACGAAGAAGATCGGCGCGGGGCTGTTTGGCGGGGAAGGGTTTATTCTGCAGAAGCTGACCGGACCGGGCGTTGCGTTTATTCACGGCGGCGGGGACTTCATCGAGTTCAATCTGGGGCCCGGCGAGTTGCTTCAAGTCGATACGGGTTGCATTGTCGCTTTCGACGAAACGGTTCACTACGATATCCAAATGGCCGGAGGGATTTCGACGAGCATCTTTGGCGGCGAGGGGTTGTTCCTCGCGACTCTCACCGGGCCCGGGAAAGCGTGGATTCAGACGATGACGTTGTCGAAGCTCCGCAGGGAGTTGGGCGGCGGTATCGGAGGAAGAAGCGGCGGTGGCGAGGCGAGGGGCTTCGGCGCTTTGACGAATATGTTCGGCAGCAACGACTAGGCTCTGGACTTCTGACGGGACCCCTCTTCAACAGATAACGGATTTCCACCCATCCGCTGCTTCGCGTTCGTCGGCGCGGGGTCTGGAATCCTCGCGCGGCCGCGGAGAGTCTCGTCTCAACTCAGTTCAACTCCGGCATGATATAGTCTGCGGGATGCGAGTCTTGATTCTGCTGCTCTGCGCCTTTACGCTTCTAGCTGGACAGGACAACCCGGTCACCTGGACCTTTGATTCGCTGGAACGTGTGGGCGGGCATACGGTGAAGGTTCTGGGCGATCCCAAGCTGATTGATACTGCGGTTGGCAAAGCGGTCGAGTTTGATGGCGACGGGGACGCGCTCTTCTTCGATGTCCACCCGCTTGCGGGCGCTGAGAGTTTCACCTGGGAAGTCATCTTTCGCCCCGACGGCGACGGGGCGCGCGAACAACGCTTCTTTCATCTTCAGGAGAATGGCTCGCAAACGCGGCTATTGTTCGAGACGCGCGTCCTCGCGGGCGGCTGGTATCTCGACGCTTTCGCTAACTCCGGAGGATCGAAGGCGCTGATGGTTCCCGAGAAACTGCATCCGGCCGACCGTTGGTATCACATCGCCCAGGTTTATGACGGCAGCGAGTACCGCGGCTATGTGAACGGGGAACTCCAAATGGCGGCGCCTCTCAAGCTGAATCCGCAAGGGGAAGGGCGCACGTCGGTGGGAGTACGCATCAATCTCGTGGACTACTTCAAGGGCGCGATGCGCCAGGCGCGATTCAGCCGCCGGGCCCGGCAGCCCGCCGAATTCCTCCCGTTTCCGAAATAGCAGTTCGGGTCGAGGCAGGGACGCGGCTACATCGAGCCCTCCGCAAAGATCCGTCCGTCGTGTTGACTCATACGGCTCCCACCTCGGATGATGGCTACGAAAAGTAGGGGGTCCGGCGTAAGACTCTAAAAGCCAATCTCTCAACCGTGAATCGAATCGACGCCCGCCTGATCCGCGGCTTTTGGCTTTGCAACGGCTATCATAGACTCCGTGTACGCCACAAAGGCCGTCATCCTGGCCGCCGGACGCGGCACCCGTATGGAGGGGCTTACCGCCGACTGCCCCAAGCCCATGCTGCCCCTCAACGGCCGCCCCATGCTCACCTACGTGATCGAGGCGGCCGAGTCCGCCGGCATCACCGAGATCCTGCTCATTGTTGGCTACAGAGCCGAGATGGTCGAACGCTACTTCGCCGCCCATCCGCCGGCCCGGGCTCATCTCAGCTACAAGCGGCAACCCTCACAGGATGGCACCGGCAGCGCCGCTCTGCTCGCCCGCGAGTTCTCCGCCGGAAATCCTTTTCTGCTAACCTTCGGCGACATCATCGTTGACACCTCGACCTATGCCGGCCTGCTCGGCCAAGCCGAGGGTGCCGAAGCCGTCCTGGCCCTCAAGAGAGTCGACGACCCCTACCGCGGAGCCGCCGTCTACGTTGACGGAGGTCGCATCGCCCGTATCATCGAGAAACCGCCTCGGGGCGCCTCGACGACACCGTGGGTCAATGCGGGCGTCTATTTTTTCCGGAGTTCGATCTTCGAGGAACTGGACCGCATCCCGCTCTCGCCCCGCGGCGAGTATGAGCTAACCGACGCGATCCATCAATTACTGGCCGCCGGCAAGGTGCTGCATTGGGTGGAAATCGAGGGTCACTGGCGGGACGTCGGCCGTCCGGAAGATCTCCCGGAGGCTGAACGTTCGCTGGGTTGAAGAGAGGTTAGTCGCCGGCCGTCGCGGGAGCTCCCACTCCGACACTGGGTCGCGTGACCTTCATCGGTTTGAGTGAGAAGTAGCCCTTGGCCAGTTGAGGCTTGAGTTCGAGGGCTTGTTCAAATTTCTCGACCGCTTCGTCTTCCCGGCCGAGCGATCGCAGCGCCGCTCCCAGATTCAAGTAAGCTTCGGCGAAGTCAGGCTTGAGTTGCACGGCCCGCGAATAGTGCGCAAGCGCCTCTTCGTCGCGGCCGGCCTTCTGCTCCAGCAGTCCGGCATTGAAAAGGATCTCCGGAGACTCGTCGCGAAGAGTGACGATCTTGCGATATAGAACTCGAGCTTCTTCGAGGTTCTTTTCTCGCACATGCACCGCGGCGAGTCCCAGCATCGCGTCGGCGTGCTCGGGCTCGAGTTCCAGTACCTTGCCGAAGGCGCCCGCGGCATCGTCCGCCTGCTCCATCTTCAGGTAAACGACGCCCCGATTCAGCCAGGCATCCGCCCACTCGGGCTTCAGCTTGGTGCACTTCTCGTAAGCTTCCGCGGCCTTATCCCAGTCGCCGCTTTTCTGCAATGCAACCGCCAGACGGAAGATCGGCTCGGGCGAGTCTGTGACTTCAGCAAGTTGTGAATAGTAGGAGACGGCATCGTCGAGGCTGCCGCTCTTCTCCCCGGCGGCCGCCAAACCCTGCAAGGCTTGAACGGACTGAGGATCCAGCTCCAGGGCCTGCTCATACACCTTCTTGGCATCCTCTTCTCGATCTGCTTCGAGCAAGCACGAAGCAAGATTCAAAAGTGCGTCAAGAGAGTCGCTCTGGAGCCCAAGCGCCTGCTGATAGGCTTCGATGGCCTCTTCGTTTTCCTCGAGCTTCTGGTTGACAAGCCCTAGGTTGTACCAAACCTCGAAAGAGTCGGGCGCGGCCTTGACCAACTGTTGATAGTGCGTCCGCGCCGTGGAATGAAAGCCTTCCCGATAGCATGAGAACGCCAAGCCTTCGAGGGCCTTGATCGAGTTCGGGTTGGTCTTGAGAATCTGACGATAGCTATTCGCCGCTTCGCTGTACTCTTCCGCCTTCGTGTAGACAGCGGCCAGGTTCGTGAGCACCTCTTCCGAATCCGGCTGCTTCTCGAGCGCGCGGCTGTAGTGTTCAACCGCCGCCTCGAGCTCTCCGCTTAGTTGAGCTACAACGCCAAGGCCGAAGATGGCGGTGTAAGAGTCAGGCTCGAAGTTGAGAAACGCCTGATAAGCCTCGCCGGCGCTCTCAAGGTCCTGCACCTTGATGCAGCAACCTGCCAGTCCCAGGTGCGCGTCGACCAACTCCGGATCGTTCTCCAGAGCGCTTCGAAATGCGTCTCGCGCCTCTTCGAAGCGTTCGGTGGCCTCGAGCGCCAGTGCCAAGTTGAAATGGGCCGCACCGTTGCCTGGATCAAGTTCGACAAGTTCTCGATACGCTTGAGCAGCCTTCTCGAAATCGCGGCCCTCGAGGTAGATCTGGGCCATGGCCGTCGATACTTCGGCCATGTCCTCGCCTGTGTCGCGAGCCCGCAACAGCTCGTCGAGAGCCTTGTCGAGGTGTCCTTTGAGATAAAAGCGGACCGCCGCGGCGTAGTGCTCGGCACCCTCGGTGACTTCCTCCGGGGAGGGGTCGTCGACGGGCATGAGGTCAGCCAGGTCCTCCACAAGCTGAGGAGCCGGAGCACGGTTGGCGGGGTTGTTGTTCCTTGGCTCCACGCGTTGTTCGGCTTGGGGGCTTGCCTCCTTCTCCTTGCCCTTGTCCGGTCGTCTTCCCAGATTCATGTCGCCGAATATCTTCATCACGTAACCCCTTCTTTGCTAGCGACCCATGCTCTTGGTTACTTACCCAGGTAGTAGTAGTCACCCAGTTCCCGAATGTACATCGAATCCCGTGTTCCCGCAGTCGGGTGTTTACCTCAATTCCGCGGATCGCCGTACTTGACGCCGGGCCGTTTTTTGCTGTCCCACCATCACGCCGTGTCCTGCTGCCCGTAGTAAGCTCTCCGCACGTCGCCCGACCGCGCCGTGTCGGAATCGTCCTGTGCGAACGGGAACCCTCTGACCTCCGGTTCCTTGTGGAACAGCTCCGAGCGCACGAGCTGACCCGTCCGCCCGGCCGGTGTCACACCCATTCTTTCGAGCAATCCGACGGGAAACGCAGGCGTAAACGACCCGGCCGCGGGTTCTCGGGCGCTCCCGTTGCCAAGCGGCTCCTGCGTGTCGTATGCCGGCGGACGTATCACCCGGCTCAGATCCAAGGCCTCTGACACTCTTGGCGCGAACTCCCTTCCCTCGGAAGGAGTCATGACTCTCGTAAGCTCAGCCACTGCCTGTTGGACCGCGGACGCCTTCAGTGTTTCATCCAGCTCGACCTGGGCGACCATCGGGAAGTTGGGTGACTCCCTGAACATTTCGTCCAGATCAACGTCAATCAGCTCGTCCTGAATCTCCAGGTCAAAGAGTGATGGGCCGCTCGTTGCTGAACCGTTGGCCTGGCCAAGAGAACTCTTGCGGCGCAGATCGCTCTGACTCGGGAAGGAAACGACTTTGTCGCCGCCATCCTCCGCCGGGTCCTCGTCCGTCGAGCCCTCGTCCGTCGAGCCCGTTTGTAGCACCTGGGGGAAGCCGACGTCCGCAATTTCCTCTGGAACCTCGTAGGCAACTTCCGGTTCGGGGATTTCGGCTTCGCCATCCCTATCCGAGAAGGCAGCCTCCTCGTTGTCGTCGGTTTGGCGCGACAGACCTGGGACCGCTTCTCGCGGCCGGGGTTTGGGTGTCTCGGTCAGGCTGTCGAGCACCGAAAAACTCGCGATGGGCGCGGCGGGGTCGAATACTTCCGACGCCTCCTCTGCTTGGGCCTCCACATCGTCGGCCGTGGCGGCGATGCGGCGAAGTTCCGCGAAAGCATCGTCCGCATCTAAATCCAGGGCCTCTCCCACGGGGCCGGCTTCAGCTACCTCGTCTTCTAGTTCGGGGAACGGTGGTACGTCTTCAAGGCCGGCGTCCGGCTCGGCGGCCGCCGGTCCCGTGCTCTGCGCCAGACTGCGGAGAGCCTCGAGCGCTTCTTCGGCGGTCTGCTGGCGAACATCCCCTCCCGCCTGCAACGAAGAAGGCATCCCTTCCAGAGAGAAAGGCTCGTTCGACGTGCCGGAATCGGGCGTTCCGCTCCGGGCGAGGATCTCCTCGACTGTCGGATGTGTGTTCGACGGGGGCGGGGTGATCAGCGGCGACTGTAAGTCCGCGTCCAACCCGAGACTTACTGGCGCCGCCGCGTCAAGCAGCGCCGGATCGAACCCGTCGTCGGGTGCCGCATTCAACCTCGGCGGTCCCTCAAATTGGGTCTCTTCGTCCAGCCCCAAGACTTCAGACAGCGGTAGAGGGAGCTTTTCCCCACTCTCGAACAGATCCTCGCCCATGAGGCGATCGAGCGCTTGACTCCGATAGGCCTCCGCATGCTCCTGCGAGCAAAACTGCGCACTCTTCCAGAACCGAAAAGAGGCGAACTTGTTATGACAATAGAGACATTCCATGGTCAGCGCAAAACCGAGTCGGCCCCGGTCATACGAAGCGGGCGAAGCCCTACCCGCATTCTGGACCCAAGGTAAGGGCCGCGCGATGGGAGTACTGCCCTAGTCCCCAGCGAAAAAACGTTGTAAGACTCGTGGGGCTGACTCGGGGTGCTACTACCGAGGAACTAGGCTGTTGGTCTAGGGTTAGCCTCAATACTCTTCACGTTAGAACATTCTTGTGGCATTCTGTTTTTAGAGCACAGGAGGCCACAGATGGCACGAACGAGAGCAGCGCTGCCGGCAGGCAGCCGTATTACCGACTACATCAGCCTGGGAGTGATCACGCGCTGGTTCCCGCGTCACAAGATCGATCGTGTGTTGCGGGACTGCGGGCGGGCCTCGCGGCGACAACGGGACTTGCCAGCGCATGTGATGGTCTACTACGTCATCGCTCTGGCGCTGTTCATGCAGTCGTCCTACCGCGAGGTGCTGCGTTGTCTGCTGGAAGGACTACAGTGGCTGCAGGACCCTGCGACGCCCCTCAAGGTGGCGGGCGATTCGGGGATCTCGCAAGCCCGTTCGCGATTGGGGGTGGAGCCGGTCGAGCGGCTGCATGATGAGTTGATACGACCGTTGGCGACGAAAAAGACGCGCGGATCGTTCTATCGGGAATGGCGCTTGGTTTCGCTCGACGGCTCGACGCTCGATGTGGCCGATAAAGGACAGGGCTCGGAGCGCGACTATAACCGCCTTCACTACTGTCCGGCTGATAAGCGGTGGGCGGCCTGCAAGTGGTTGTAGAAAAGTGGGTTAGGTGCAATACTCTTCACTTTAGAAAATTCTTGTGGCATTCTGTTTTTAGAGCACAGGAGGCCACAGATGGCACGAACGAGAGCAGCGCTGCCGGCAGGCAGCCGTATTACCGACTACATCAGCCTGGGAGTGATCACGCGCTGGTTCCCGCGTCACAAGATCGATCGTGTGTTGCGGGACTGCGGGCGGGCCTCGCGGCGACAACGGGACTTGCCAGCGCATGTGATGGTCTACTACGTCATCGCTCTGGCGCTGTTCATGCAGTCGTCCTACCGCGAGGTGCTGCGTTGTCTGCTGGAAGGACTACAGTGGCTGCAGGACCCTGCGACGCCCCTCAAGGTGGCGGGCGATTCGGGGATCTCGCAAGCCCGTTCGCGATTGGGGGTGGAGCCGGTCGAGCGGCTGCATGATGAGTTGATACGCGTTGGCGACGAAAAAGACGCGCGGATCGTTCTATCGGGAATGGCGCTTGGTTTCGCTCGACGGCTCGACGCTCGATGTGGCCGATCAGGCCGCCAACCGCACGGCGTTCGGCTATCCGGGTGCTCGCGGGGAGCGAGCGCGTTTCCTCAGCTGCGCTTTGTCTCGTTGCTGGAAAACGGCACCCATGTACTGTTCGCCAGCCGCATGGGTCCCTGCGCGAGGGGTGAGATCACGCTCGCCAAACAGGTGTTGCCGGCACTCGAGAAGGATATGTTGTGCTTAGCCGACCGCAACTTCCTCGGCTACCAGCTGTGGCGGCAAGCACGCCAGACGGGCGCGCAACTGCTGTGGCGGGCTAAGAAGCATCTGCGCTTGGAAGTGCTCGAGCGCTTTGCGGACGGCTCCTACCGCAGCGCGATCTACGCTTCGGAAGGCGACTGGCGCAAGCGCCGCAACCCGCTGCCGGTGCGCGTGATCGAGTATCGTCTCGAAGGCGTCGAGCATGCCGAGCCCTTCTATCGACTGGTGACGACGATCCTCGATCCCTCCCAAGCGCCGGCTGTGGAACTGGCGGCGCTGTACTGCGAACGCTGGGAGATCGAAAGCGCGCTTGACGAGCTCAAGACGCATTTGCGCGGGGCGCGCATGGTGTTGCGCAGCAAGACGCCGGAGTTGGTGCGCCAGGAATTTTACGGCTTACTGATGGCGCATTTCGCGATCCGCGGGCTGCTGCACGAAGCCGCCTTGGAGGCCGACGAAGATCCGGATCGCCTCTCCTACCTGCACGCGGTGCGGGTGGTGCGACGCAAGATGGCCCAAGCGGTCGCGATTCCCCCCTCAGGACAAACGCAAGTTTCATAAGGGGGTTTTGGCGGAGCTGCTGCAGGAGCGCGTGCGGTCGAGCCGCGGCATGCAGCGTCCGCGCGGGGTTAAGCGCAAAATGAGTGGCTACAAGCTGCGACCACGCGGCGCGTTGCCGCGCCTCCGCATCGACTTTGCGGCCTGCGTGAGGGTTCTTAAGTGAAGAGTATTGCGGTTAGCCTGCCTTTCTCATCCTTGCCGGCCGCATTTCAGCCTGTGGAGCGCAGCTAGGCCTCGGCCTAGGCATAGAACCAGTCGAGGGGATAGACCTTCAGGTGCAGGTTCCGTACATGTGCGCTTGCCTCGGACTTCCAGTAGTACGTAACGAGTGCTTCGTTGTCCAAGAAAAAGACATTCGGATAGCCGTTATCGTAACCCTCGCGGTTTTCGATGTTTTTGACGTTTTCCCACGTCTTGCCTTCGTCGCGGGAGATGGCGCAGCTCAGAGGGTTGCGGGGGCGGTGGTAGCTGCCTGAGGGTTTCGGATCGCGTAGCGCGTAGGGAACGGCGTTGTTCCAGATGGCCAGTAAGTCTCCGGTGTTGGGGATCCGCTTGAGAGCGGGCTCGCTTTGCGGAGAATCGAGAACGGTCGGGCCGACGTTGCGCCAGGTTGCACCGCGGTCAGGCGACTCGGCCTGCCATAGCTTGCCGAGCTGGGTACGCAGGAGTGTGAACAATGTTCCATCCTTGCGCTCAACAACGGCCGGCTCCATCGCACCGCGTTTCGGAATGTCGATCACGGTTCGGCTCTTACGCCAGGTGGCGCCGTCATCGTCGGAATAGAAACAGAAAGCCGTGAGATGCTCCCGCTCGCCCCAGATCTCGGGCGTCCAATAGGCCGGCAGGATGACACGGCCCGAGCTATGGAGGAAGACGCGCCCGGCATCCAGGATGTAGGCGCCGCCCTCGGGGGAGATCTGCCGCGCCGCGGTCCAGGTTTCGCAGTCATCTTTCGAGCGACGCATGTGGATGCGGCGCTGCTGCGCGTCGAAATCCCACGAGGTGAAGAAGAAGAGCACGTCGCCGTCAGCGAGACGGACGAGGTTCGGTTGCTTGACGTTGTCCGGTCCGATGTTTTCCTGGATTGTTAGGCGGTCGCTCCAGGTGCGCCCTCGATCGCGCGACAGGCGGGCCGAGATACGGCAAGGCGCTTGGTCGCCGGCCCCGGTTCGTGAGTAGGGTGTACGGAAAATGTTCGACGGTCGTCGTATGTAGTATTCCGACCAGACGAGCATCAGGTTGCCGTTCTTCAGAGGGAAAATCTGGGCATGGTCGTGGCGCGGATTCTCGGCCGTCCAGGGGCAGACCGTTTGGGAGAAGACCTCACCGCCCCCGGTCGCGTGCAGGCTCGATGTCGATAGAACCGCCGCGGTTCCCAGGCCGGTGAGTGCACACCAATCTCGTCGTGTCACGGTGTATCCGCCTCTCCTGTGGAAAATGGGGCGCGGTACTGTTTGCGCCAGTAGGCGGGACCTCGGACCGATTCGCCGTGGCGAGGTCCCTCGGTGTAAATCAATCGGTCGAGAAGGCGTCTCATCATCTCGTCGCGTATCGGCCGATGTTCAGCGCTATCGTACAGGTTTTTGATCTCACCGGGGTCGTTCTCCAAGTCGTACAGCTCACCATAGGGCCGGCGCGGATAATAGATCAGTTTGTAGCGCTTACCGCGCAGCATCTTAACGGCGCCGGACTCCGCGAATACATAGTCACGCTGGGGTGGGGCGTCACCGCCCAGCACACCCGCCAGGCTGCGGCCCTGCACTTCGGCCGGCGTCTCATAGCCGGCCCATTCAAGAACAGTGGGACAAAGATCAACCAGCTCGACGAGCTGATTGACGACTCGTGGATCATTCCTTTCTCGCAGGATCAGCGGCACGTGAAGCAGGTCGTCGTAGAGCATCGGGTACTCGTCAATGCTTTTCTGTAGCAGACCGTGGTTCCCGAGGAATTCCCCGTGATCCGACGTGAAAACGACCAACGTGCTGTCGAGTTCGTTCACCTCTTCAAGAGCGTGGATGATCTTGCCGACCTGATCGTCGACCAGCGTGACGGAAGCGTAGTAGTAGGCGATCACGCGACGAAGCGCGTCTTCATCGAGAGATTCGTAGTCGTAGGGTTTGCGTCCATAGCGCTTGTAGGCGAGCTGGCGCGGCGGTTTGGTGGAAAGATCCTCCCGGAAGCTCTCGGGAATGGGCATGTCCGCCGGGTCGTACATCGAAGCGTAGGGCTCCGGCGGCTCGAAGGGATTATGGGGATTCGGAAAGCCGACAAACAAGAAGAAGCCCCTGCGCCGATCGGACGAATGCGCTCGCCGCTGAAGAAACTGAATGGTTTCATCCGCCACCCAACTGTCGACGTACGCTTCCGCGGGCATCGGGCTGACGTGGGCCTGGAAGTTCCGTTGATATTCGGGCTCCGCTCGCTTCTGATAGGCCCGTTGCAAGTCGTCCCAGTAGCCGTTCTCCTTCGCCCACTTCTTGTAGTCATCGTGCAGAATCTCGGCGTCGGTCGCCCCGGACCGCTGGCCTCCGCTGAGGTGCGTCTCTTCGAAGGCGGCCCTTTCCTTCTCGTCAAAAATGTGCAACTTGCCGAAGGCCGCGGTTTGCAAACCCTGTGCTCGCAGTACTTCGGGGATCGTCTGCTCGCCCGAAGACATCGCGGTGTAGTTCGACGTAGCTCCATTCTCGTGAGGATAGCGGCCGGTAAGCATCGCGGACCGGCTGGGTACGCACTGCGGGTGTTGAGCGAAGGCGTTCGCGAAACGAGTGCCTTCGGCCGCCAGTCGGTCGATGTTCGGTGTACGGCAGATCGGGTTGCCGTAGCACCCCAGCGCGTCGGCTCGCAGTTGGTCGGCAACGATGAAAACCACATTGCGAGGCCGTGCCGCCCCACCGGCACTTGCGCGGAAAGCGCCGAAAAGCACGCCCGACCCTCCCGCTCGAAGGAAGTCTCGCCGCCGCAACCTCGGTCCGGAACATTGGGTGAGTATCGACATCAGAACCGTTACTGCGAATCCGGCAATGGTGTGGCGGGAAGCCCTGCGCCCCGTCATTGCCTCCAGCTATTCTAGGGGAGCCTCCGCGCCGCGGCGATGAACCCGATCCCGAAAAAACTTCGAATCGCACTGGGCTTCATCATCCTAGTGTTCGTCACGCGTATCGTCGCGACCTACCCGGTCCTTACGGACACCATTGACGCCGCCTGGCACATTGGAGCAGGGCTCGACTATCTGCGGACAGGCGTTTACGACTATGAACCACAGCATCCCCCTCTCGGCCGGTTGGCTGTCGCGGCGCTCCCTTACTGGATCGCCGACCTGAAATTAGGGCCCTTCGAAAACCCATGGTCCGGTGACTGGATCGACGAAGACATTGATTTCTACTGGAAAACGCTGACCCTCGCCCGCCCGGGAAATCTGCCTTTCGGTGTTCTGTTGATACTGGTGACGTTCCTGTGGACCCGTGACTTGCTGGGTGACGGCGCGGCCGCCGTCGCGGCTCTCATCGCATCCTGTAGTCCGAACATCCTGGCGCACGCGGGCCTGGCGACGCTCGATATTGCGACGGCCGCGACCTTCTTGGCCGCGTGCTACGCGATCTGGCTGTGGAGCCGGACCGGCGCTTGGAGTCACTGTTTCCTTTCGGCCGCTGGAGCGAACGCGGCTTTCTTAAGCAAGTTCTCCACGCTTGGTTTCCTGCCCTTGGTCTTTGTGGGGTTCATGGTTCTTGGCCGTTGGAGAGCATTACAGGAAGGCGAGAGTGCTAGAATTTTCAACCCAAAGCCGGTCGCTCAGCTCGTGGTCTTCGTCCTGTGCATCTGCTTGCTTTGTTGGGGCGCCTATGGCTTCGATGTCGGCCCCCTAGCCCCGCCGGGCGAGGTCTATCTTTCGGACAGCAGCGCTCCCGCTCACAGCCCGGAACGAGTCGTCGCTTCGCTTTTCGGCGTTAAACAGGTGCCGGCCCCCATGTTTTGGCGGGGGATCATTGATGTCATGCGGCACAACCGGCGCGGGCATCGCTCCTATCTCTTTGGTGAAATCTACCGAGATGGCCGATGGTATTACTTCCCCGTCGTGCTGATCCTGAAGACGACTTTGCCGCTGCTCATTCTCGCCATCGTGGGAGTGATTCAACTGAGGAAGCAGGGGTTCAACCCTGCGAATCCCGTACTGGTCTGGGGCCTCCCCGCGGCCATTGTACTCGGCGGTTCGCTTTACACGAATATCAACATCGGAGTCAGACACATCCTGCCCCTCTATCCCTTTCTCGCGATGCTGGCGGCGGGGCCGTTCCAAGAACCTCAACAACTCTTCCGCCCGAAACGAAAGGTCGGCGCGGTCCTCGCACTACTCCTCTGCTGGCATGTCGTCGAGTCCGTAGCAGCCCACCCCGATTACTTGGCCTACTTCAATCAGATCGCGCGAGGACGGGAGGGCGAGTATCTGGCGGACAGCAATCTCGATTGGGGCCAGGACCTGGCTCGATTGGCCCAATTCGTCGAAGAGCGCGGGATCGAGCGCATCTTTGTCGTTTACACGGTCCGGCGGCCCATCGAAAAGTTCGGTATTCCGCACGGTCTCCTTCCGGCGGACCATCCCGAGTGCTGCTGGGTCGCCGCCGGAATCAACCAACCTAAGGCAGTTACCGGCCCTGGCATGGCCGAACTGGACGGCCGCCCTCCCACCGCCAGAATCGGGAAATCGGCCTTCGTCTACCGAATTCCGGCGAACGACGAGTTCTGGAAGCGACGATCAATCGAAACCGGCAGAATACTCAGACAGTGACATCCTCGTCAGGCAGGCCTCAGAACAGCTTCTTCGAATCCAGCAGGATCGTCACCGGCCCTTCGTTGGTAAGCTCGACTTTCATCCTGGCTTGGAAGATGCCGGTTTTGACTTGGAGTCCTTGCTGCTTCAGATGACCGACGTAGCACTGATAAAGATCGTCGGCTAGCGCCGGGGGCGCCGCGTCGTCGAAACTCGGCCGGCGGCCGCGGCGGCAGTCGCCAAATAAGGTGAATTGCGAGACGACCAATACCTGGCCGCCGATGTCGAGTACGGAAAGGTTCATCTTGCCGGCATCGTCCTCAAAAATGCGCAGTCCGGACGTCTTGTGTGCCAGATAGGAGGTGTCGTCCTCGTTGTCATCACCGCTGACACCGAGCAGAACGAGCAAACCGGTGCTGATGGAGCCGACGGTCTCGCCGTCCACATCCACCTGGGCTTTGCTGACTCTCTGGATGACGGCTCTCATTTAGGAGTCCCGAAACGAGATTAGCTTAGCAGAAGCGACCCTGGCGGTCGCCGAAACCACCCGCCCAAATCGGGTTGCCTCGCCGCCGGGCTTGGTGTAGCCTCAGGATTGCAATGTACTGTACGACTTGCAGTTTCCCGATTGAAGAGTGTGATCGTTTTTGCGGACAGTGCGGCCGGAAAACGCCGGAGGGCAAAAAACTGGGCCGTCACAGCGCGCGCGCGCTAGCCCGCGCCACTCACGAGAGAAAGGTAGCGGGGGTTTGTGAAGGCTTCGCGCGCTACTTTGACGTGGACGTGACGCTGGTTCGGCTCGGATGGGCGGGGGTGTCGCTGCTGCCGTTTATGCCGGGCTTGATTGCTTACGCGGTCTGCTGGGCCGTCATGCCCGCCGATCAGGCCGTCCGCGGACACGCTCTTTCCTTATAGCAATTCGGGGATTCAATCTCTTTGGACTTGGCGCCGAGCCATACCCTTGGACCGTCACACTCAACGTGTACACGGAAGCGCCTCGACGGTCAAACCGCGACATGATTGAAACCTATGCCTACGCCCGCGCCGGCTTTCTCGGAAATCCAAGCGACGGCTACCACGGAAAAAACGATCTCGTTCGTCCTAAAGAATTTCCGGGCGCGCGTACTGCTCTATCCTAGCGCGCGACTCGAGATCAAGCCCTCGGGGGCGGACATTCCCTTATGGGAGAGTCTCGAAGATCTACGCGAAACGACGAGATGGCGCGGCTACTATGGCGGGATCCGCATCATTCAGGCCCTACTCATGCGATTCAGCGACTATTGCATCGAGCAGGGCATCAAACTGCCGAATCGCAACTTCACGATCGAATACGAGTCAACGATTCCGCAGCGCCTCGGGCTGGGCGGATCAAGCGCCATCATCACGGCAACGCTACGCGCTCTGATGCAATACTTCCGGATCGAGATCGCGAAGCCCGTACAGGCCAACCTCATCCTCGAGACCGAGACGCAAGAGCTCGGGGTGGGCGCTGGTTTGCAGGATCGCGTCATACAGGTGTACGACGGTGTTGTCTACATGGACTTCTCCGAACGGCTGATGAAGTCCCGCGGCTATGGAGAATATATCGAGCTCGACCCGGATTTACTCTCTAACGTTTTCGTGGCCTACCGGACCAGCCTCAGCGAGGGCACGGAAGTGTTTCACAACGACATCCGGTCACGCTATAACCGCGGCGACAGGAAGGTCGTTCAGGCAATGAAACAATGGGCCAAAATGGCCGAGGCAGGCCGGAAAGCCCTACTTGCGGGAGACCGGGACCATCTGAGCCGTCTCGTGAATGCGAACTACGATTTACGGTCGACCATCTATCAGATCAGCACGGGGAATCAGGAGATGATTCGCACGGCCCGCAAGGTGGGAGCTTCAGCCAAGTTCGCCGGGTCCGGCGGCGCGATCGTGGGAACCTACCAAAACGCCAGGCAGTTCGCACGCCTCAAACGTGCGTTCGAGAAAATCGGTAGCGCCGTCCTGCGTCCACTCATCAGCGAGTAGCGTTGTTCGTGAAGTGTGACGGTCTTCACACGGCCGCGGCCGCGCCGATCTCACCAGGAAGCCGCGGGCGGCTTCGATCGACAAGGGATACAAGTCGGTCCTGCTTCCGTTCGAGACTCCTTTGCTGAGCCAACAAGAGCAGTGATTCGGCGCATTTACCGTCACCGGGATAGGAGGCCCAACCCGTGCTGACGGTGAGCGGCTTATCAAAGCGTCGACTGAGGCGGTCAAAGCGCCTCTCGATCGCCGAATCGAGCGAGCCGATCAAATCGGACACGGTTGAATGGGCTGGCAACTGACCGGTACAGACAAAGCGATCCGGGCCGATGCGGCCAAAGTCGAAACCCGGCAGCGTCGCTTGGAGCACTGCTGCAATGTCCCTCAGCACGCCGTCGCCCGCGGCGTGTCCATGTCGCACGTTGACCGTTCGGAAGTGATCGACGTCCACACAGAAGGAAAGCAAAGAGTTGCCGTCACGAGCTGCCTGCTCGATCTTCGATCTGATCGCCCCCATGATCTTCCGCGCCGAGGGAATGCCGGTTAGCGGGTCATCCTCGGGCGGATCGGCTTCCTCGTAGAAGGCCGCTTCCGCGAGCAAGGGACCCAGCGAGAGTGTGATCTCTTCCAAGATGCCGGAGTGTTCCTTCGCGTAGGCGCCCGCCTCACGAGAATACAAGTTGATCGTGCCCGTAACCTGTCCCTGCACCCACAGCGGGGCTGCCAGGACGCTTCGCAGGCCGAGAAGAGAAGCAATCGTGCCTAACTCCCCGCTCTCTCCACCGGCGTTGCCGTTAAGCAAAGTTCGACCGCTCGACGCCACCCATCCGGTCGGACTATCGTCAAGCGGGATCTTCAAGTGGCGCACCATGTCGCTCTTCCGCCCGCAGAAGTGGATCGGCGTAAGGTAACTGCCTTTGACAATGAACAAGCCCGCTTCATCGAACTCGATACGCTCGGACAGAATCGCAATGATGAACTCGCCCATCTCTCGCCTGGGCAGGCCTGGCGCCAGACCGCCCAGAAGTCGCTTCAATGCAGTGCCTTCGAGCGCTGTGGTTCGTTGACGGGCCACGGTGCGAGACTGCTTCAAACTTTCGATGCGCTCTTGCTGCGTAAGCGATGTCTGGACTGCGTCGGGTACGAGACGCTTGCGTAGCGCCTCGGGTCGCAGCTTGGCCCGCTGGAAGTCCGGGTCGCGGGCGAGCTGCGCTTCGATACTCGGCAGCAGCCGAAAGAGTGCATCCACCACCTCGGGATCGAAGGCTGACCCGCGGCGGTCTCGAATGATTTCGAGAGCTCGATCGGTCGTTAGCGCCGAGCGATACGGTCGGTCGGTTGTAAGAGCATCGAAGTTGTCGACGGTGGAAAGGATGCGCGCCGTCAGAGGAATCCGGTCGCCTCTAAGGCCCCGCGGATAGCCGCTACCATCCCAGTTTTCGTGATGACATCGCACGAGTTCGCTGACCGGGAACGGCAGGTCAGCGGCCGCAAGAATCTCCGCCCCGATCTCCACATGGCTCGCGACCTGGCTGAATTCCTGCGGGGAAAGCCGGCTCGGCTTGGTCAGAAGTTCTTCCGGTACAGCAACCTTCCCGATGTCGTGCAGCAGAGATCCAAACTCGAGAGCCCGTAGTTCTGCCTCGTTGCAGTTAAGAGCCCGGCCAAGCGCCATGCTGTAGCACTGGACTCGTTTGAGATGAGTGCTGCTGACTTGGTCTTTGGCTTCCACGGCCAGCGCCAGCGCCTCAACAGTGCGAAGATAAGCGCCGTCCATGACGTTGCGTTGTCGAGAATCTTCGAATGTCGGGCCCAGACGCCACTCAAGCAGCCCCGTAGAGAAAAACAGCGACCGGGGCGAGTGTGCCTAGGAAAGGATCCCACTGCCGCTCTACGCTGACGCCGGCGAGAACGGCTGCGGCGGCCGCCGCCGGTGCGAAAAAGATCCCTATCCGTACGGCACTCCAGGTTCTCGCGCGCAACAGCATCTTCCAGTAAATAGCGCGCTCACTAAGAGACTCGACCAGCGCGTTGGGGGTAAGGTAAACGATCGCTGCCGTCATCAATCCCGCCGCCTCCATGCCGAGTCCATCGGCGAACCGGCCGTAAACGAGCCGGGCGGCGACCGCCGCCACGGCGGCTACAACAACCCGGACCTCTACGCCCGATGAACGGCGCGCGACGGCTGGCTCTCGACGTGAAGCCAAAATAGGTGTGATCGCCGCCAGCGCGGGAGCAATGAAGAGAGGTACACCGATCACCGCCCCGAAAATGAAGATGTCAGGCAGACCAATCGCCCCTTTGACCGACTGGACCTGAAAGCGCGTACCGGACCAGGCCAGCGCCAACGCCAGCAGCGTGCCGACTTCGAGCCAGCGGCCGTTGATCCCGTAATCATGAAGGACGGATGCAACGATCAGGTGCAGTCCTATGATGCATAGGACCGTGGCCGCTCGCGAGGAGGAAAGGGGCGTTGGCATCGGCCGGTTGGTATTCGGGCGAGTCCGGCGGAAGCGGCTCGTTCTCGTCCTTTGACTCTGTTTTAGTACCCTAACCTGGGTTGCCCGACGAGGCGACAGGGAATACGCCTTAGGAAAGGGCGCGCAGCTTGCCCACAAGTCGACCGGCGGCGTGCCGGCCACATCTCGGCCGGATCGCCCCGCCGAGGAGGCGTCATAGAGCGAAACCCTAGAGAAACTTAAGTGACATTACCCATTCGCAGGGTGGTGTAAACTGCTTACGCTATGTATAAGCAGTGATTTAAGGCTGTCCTCCCGCGGCGTCCGAGAATGGGTCGCGCGGAGACAGGGGCTCCACGGTGAGAGAGAGCGAAGAGCGTTACGCGATTGCGGCGAATGCCGGAGATGACGGTCTCTGGGATTGGAATCTCGAGACCAACGAGATCTATTTCTCTCCCCGTTGGAAAGCGATGCTCGGGCACGCCGAGAATGAGATTGATGATAGTCCCGACGAGTGGCTGAAGCGGGTCCACAGCAAAGACTTGGGGAGGCTGCTGGGGCGGCTTTCCGACCATCTGCACCGCGGCGCGGAGCGCTTCGAAAGCGAGCATCGCGTTCTCCACAGCGACGGCGGATACCGCTGGATGCTGGGGCGCGGCATTGCCGTGCGCGAGAGCTCGGGAACACCCGTTCGGCTGGTGGGCTGGCTCACTGACATCACCGATCGCAAACGGAATGAAGACCGCCTCAAGCACGACGCTTGGCATGACGCGCTCACCGATCTGCCCAACCGGGCCTATTTCAGTGGACAGCTTCAGCGCGCCTCGACCCGCTCCTACGGAGGAGCGAATCAAGGCTTTGCGCTTCTCTACTTGGATGTCGACAATTTCAAGGAACTGAACGACAGCCTGGGTCACACCGTGGGCGACCAGGTACTGATCGCGATCGCCAACCGGTTGAAGAATTCTGTTCGGCCGGGCGATACGATCGCCCGCATCGGTGGCGATGAGTTCGCGGTCCTGCTGGCGCGGCTGGGCGAAGAGCGTGAAGCGACCCACATCGCCGAGCGCATCCAGAAGGCCCTGACTCTACCGGTCAAAGTCAGCGAACACGAGCTCTCGATCTCGGTCAGCATCGGCGTCGCGTTGAGTTCGCTCTCTCACGACAAGCCGGGTGACTTTCTTCGTGACGCGGACCGCGCTATGTACCAGGCCAAGGCCGACGGGGGCGGACGCCACCGGATCTTCGAGCCGGGAGCTGGTTCGGGCATCCCCGGCGAAAGTCTGAGCGCCGATGATCTCCGACTGGCCTTTGAGCAAGGCATGTTGCGTGTCGTCTACGAGCCCGCCTTGGCGCTTCCGGCTGGGAGAGTCGCCGGTTGCACAGCTTCCATGAAATGGGATCACCCTTCGCGCGGCCCACTTCCCGCGGAAGCCTTCCAGGGGCTCGCCCAAGAACAAGGATTGTCAAATGCCCTGCTCAAGAGGCTCCTCAGGGACGCCTGCGCCCAGATGAAAGCCTGGCTCGACGCCGGCCTCTCCACCCTGGGCGGTTGACCATCAAGGTCGATCCCGAGGCACTCCGGCAACCGACGTTGCTCGAAACCGTTCAGCAAACGCTGGCGGCAACGGGGCTGGACGCGAAGGCCCTGCGCCTACAGGTCGCCGAGAACGCCCTGCTTGAGAGCAACTCCAAAGCTCGCGAGCAGCTTCAGAAGTGCGTTGATGCGGGTCTGCGGATTGCCGTCGGCGATCTCGGCATGGAGTACTCTTCGCTGATCTACTTGAAGGGTCGCCCCATCTCAATGCTCAAAATCGACGGGTTCCTTGTTCGCGACGTCCCGTCCGACTTGTCCAGCGCAACCATCACCGGTGGATTGATCGAGCTCGCTCACAGTCTCGGGCTGAAAGTGAGCGTCGACAGCATCACTACGCCCGAGCAACTGGCGTTCCTACGCGCGAAACGATGCGACGAGTTCCAGGGCCCTATCATTAGCGCCCCTCTAACGCCGGAAGCATTCGCGGACTTCATCCGCGGTCACTCCAAGCTCGGCGCGCCCGAGCTTCTCTCGAGCGCCTCGTAAACACAATCGAGACACCCGGAGTTAGCTGGATTGGCCGGCCATCTGGCTGCGGTTCTGGACACCGTCGACACGGTGGAGTTCCGTCACCGTCCCTACGTAGCCGGTGACCTTGCCGGCGTCGCTTCGCTGCACGGCCGCTTCGCCCAGAACCCAACTGGTGCCGCCGTCGGTCCGCTGGAAGCGGTATTCAGCCTTGAACGGAACGGCGTGGTCAGTCGCTTCTTGCCACTCGGTGAGAACGCGGTCGCGGTCATCGGGGTGCATGCCGCGAGCCCAGCCCTGACCCAGGGCTTCGGATTGCGCCAGGCCGGCGATCTCGCACCAGCGCTCGTTCACATAGAGGAAGTTGCCTTCGCCGTCGGTTTGGAAAATGCCCACCGGCGAGAGCTGTGCCAGGGTCCAGAAGCGTTCCTCACTCGCTCGCAATGCCTCTTCGGTTCGGCGACGCTCATCCACCTCGCTCGCCAGCCTCTCATTGAGCGATTCATCCGGCGCTCCGTCTCCGCCCTGACTAACCTGAAGCCCGTCGTCGCCGTTGCGCAGAAGGATCGCTTCATGAGCGGCGGACTCGGTTGACACCGGCGTACACCACAGATAGTCGGTATCGGTCTTGAACGTGTTCGCGCCGGCCACACTGATGCAAACAATGTCGATCCCGGCGGCGTTCAACCATTCCATGGCGCTCAGCGAGTCGAAGTCGAACTCCCCGGCAACGAGGATCACCCGTTGCGCCGAGTTGAGCTGATCGAACTCGACGCTAAGATGCTTCCGCAGATCCTCGGCCTGCTTCTTCGAAACACGCTGCAGAAGCTCGTCGACGCCCCAGCCCGCGACAATCGCCGCAGCTGAGATGGCCTGCAGAAACACGTTCTGTCGCGACGGGTCCTCTAGCGCGATGACTACACTGCGCCCCTCCGAGTCCACCCCCAGCAGATCCGCCTTGAGGCCGCTTTCCTCGGAAACAAGAATGTCCTTGCCGATCAAAAAGAGCTTCTGATGAATCTCTTCCAGAAACTCGCCCGGACTATTGAGGATGACCTCGCGCAAATCGAAGTCGCCTCCCGACCCCTCGGGAGTCAACTTCATCTGATCGAGCGACTGGAGCCTCTTCTGCTCTCTTTCGATCTTTAGCATGTAAACATCCGGACGGTGGGGGACACCGAACGGGTGTGCCGGGGAACACCAGTCTACGCCTACCTAGGGTTTAGGCCTTAGAATATCTCCAAAATCACTACTGTCCGGTTAGAAGTCGAATAGAATCAGCTGGTTGGGGTGATCGAGTAAGTTTTCATGGGAGTCTGATGGCTGCAAGGCCTGTAAAATGGGCGTTTTCTCAAATAGGGTAACGCTGAGAATCTGTAGGATTTGGTAGAGACTCGCCTCCAGGCCCAACCTCTTCCGCACGATCGCCACCAGCACGTACACCGAGACGGCGATCCAAATCTGGGTCTTCACGGCGTTCTCGCTGGCGCCGTAGAACTTCTTGATCCGCAAGTGCTGCTTGACCCACTTGAAGAACAGCTCCACCTGCCAGCGCGAACGGTAGATCTCGGCGATGGTCAGTGCCGGGAGCGCGAAGTTGTTGGTCAGGAACTTCAGCCGCTTGTTCGTCGCGGCGTCGACGTAGCTGACGCGCCTCAACGGGTCCGGATAGACTTTGGCCGATTCGATGGCAGTCAGTATGACGGTCTGATCCGAGCGCACGCCCGTAGATTTGTCGACGGGATGCGAGTAGCGCCGTTGGAGCAAGATGTTCTTCTTGGTTCGCACGACGAAGAACGACGAGCAGAGGGTGAACACGAAGAGGCGTTCGAAATCCACGTAGGCCCGATCCATAACGTAGAAGGCGCCGGGCTCGGGTAGGAACTCGTCGAGGATGTTGACGTCGTGCGTTTTGCCGTCGGTAATGCGGATAAACGTGGGGATGTTACCGTGCAGGTCCAACAGCGTGTGCATCTTCACGGCGGCCTTGCGCCGGCGGAACTTGGCCCACGGGAACAGCGAGAGGCACAGGTCGATGGTGGTCGAGTCCAGAGCGTAGAGACTTTGATTGAGATCCACGCCGATCGGATCGCGGGCATACAAGGGCCGCGCGATGCGAATCAAGGCCTGAGCGAAATCGGCATAGATCCGCCAGTCGCGCGACTCGTTAGCGTCGGCCAGTGTCGAGCGCGCGACGTTGCCGCGGAATCCCATGTGGTAGAGCTTGCCGCCAAGCGAACGCAGGCACGCTTCGATATCGCGGAGGCTTTCGCGGTAGGTCAACTGGGCGAAGGACATCGAGAGGAACTGATCCCAGCAGGAGAAGCTGCGCGAGCCCCGCTCGCCATCGTAGCGGGCCACACAGCGCCGGAACTCGCGATCCGGAAGAAAGCTGATCAACTGCGCGAATACGGTGCGGCCCAGATTCATGAGCCATTGTCGGCTCAGGACGGATGACGCTCAAACGGCGCACCGCCGCTCAAATCGCGGCAAGAAAAAACAACACCTAACCCACTTTTCTACAACCAGTTGCAGGCCGCCCACCGCTTATCAGCCGGACAGTAGTGCTCCAAAATCAAAAGTGCGCAAGCGGGGCGGCGCGGAAGTTCCGGAATCAGAGCGCCTGTGAGAGAAGCGCGCGTCCTTCAGGATCGGCGCACTGTCCGAATCACCACCGCCTCAACCGGCACGTCCTGATGCATGCCGCGCGTCGATGTTTCGACGTTGCGAATGCTGTCAACGGCATCCATACCTTCCGTCACACGGCCGAAAACACAATAGCCCCAACCCTGTGCCGTTTTGCCGGTGTGATCGAGAAACGTATTCGTGTCGGCCACGTTGATGAAGAACTGCGCGCTGGCGCTGTGCGGGTCGGACGTGCGGGCCATCGCAACCGTGCCCCGGGCATTCGAGACACCGTTGTCCGCTTCGTTCTGTACGGGCGGATGCGCCGACTTCTCCGAAAACTTCTCATCGAAGCCGCCGCCTTGAATCATGAAGTTCGGAATCACCCGATGGAAGACCGTACCGTCATAGAATTCCTCGTCGACATACCGCAGGAAGTTATTCGCCGTCTCGGGAGCTTTGTCGAGCAACACCTCGATCTTGATAGCGCCTTTGGATGTGTCGAGTTCGACGATTGGGTTCGCTTGATCTTCCATGATGTCCTCGCCGTGAAAATAGCGCTGCCTGCTTAACCGTCGCGCCGAACCGATTTGATGATGACGTCCGCCTGCGGAACATTGCCGTGACCTTTGACATTACCGGTCGGAACGGCCGCGATCGCGTCAACCACATCGAGCCCCTCGGTGACCTTGCCGAAGACCGCGTAACCGAACCCATCACCGCGCGGATAGTTCTTGTCAAGCGCACCGTTCGTCTTGTGGTTGATAAAAAACTGCGACGTAGCGCTGTTGGGGTTCGAAGTCCGGGCCATGGCGATCGTGCCACGCAGATTCGCCAGACCATTGTCCGACTCAATCTTAATAGGAGCCCGCGTGTCCTTCTCGCTCATGCCGGGCGTGAATCCGCCGCCTTGAATCATGAAATTCGGCATGACGCGATGGAAAATCGTGCTGTCGTAAAATTTCGCATCAACGTACGCAAGGAAGTTCTTGACCGTTATCGGAGCGCGCTCCGGATTCAGCTCGATCCTGATAGTCCCCTTGGACGTCTCCATCACGACCACAGGCTTGGTCGGAGCCTTGGGCGCGGGCTTCGGCGTCGGCTTGGGCTCAACCTTCGGCGCGGGCTTGGGTTCAGGCGGAGGTTCCAGTTTCGCCGTTTCAACCGGTTCCGGTTCCTTCACCGCCTCCTTCTCAGGTGGAGCCGACCCGCAGCCGGCAATGCCGAGAACAAGCGCAACAATGACGAGGTACAGCCAGGAACGTGTGGAGCGAGTCATTACGGAAATCTCCCGCGAGGGTGGCAGCGCAAAAACGATAGTTTAGCAGTCCTTCCGGCGCTCTAGCGGACAAACCCTTGCCCGAAATGTAGCGGCACGGCATGCCGTGTCCGCGGCCCAGTAGTGACCGGCACTCATGCCGGTCCAGCCCAACGTTTCAGCTATGGGACACTGCGCCGTTGCGGCCCACCTATGGCATAATTGACCCGCCCCTCCCCGAGGTGAGCTGCCATGAGTGAAATTCGAGTAAGAACCGCGCGAGAGTCAGAACGCTCCCGTCTCGTTGCAACGCTAGTAGCAGGGTTCCTCGCCGACCCGGTCGCCCGCTGGTGTTGGCCCGAGCCGGATGCATACTTGGCCCACGCACCCACCTTCTTCAATGCCTACGGCGGACAGGCTTTCAAGCATGACAGTGCCTGGACCGACGATGCGTTTCTAGGCAGTGCGCTGTGGCTGCCGCCCGGCGTCCATCCCGACGAGCAAGAACTCGAGAGCGTGGTAACCACAACAATAGCCGAAGAAAAGCAGGGCCACCTATTCGCCGCACTGGAGGAACTAGCTGCCTATCATCCGGCTGAGCCACACTGGTTCCTGCCCGTGATCGCCGTTGACCCCATATCGCAAGGTCGTGGCATCGGCTCTCAACTAATGAAGCACGCCGTCGCCAAATGTGACGAAGCAGGTATGCGCGCGTATCTGGAATCATCCAACCCGCGCAACATCTCGCTATACGAGCGGCACGGCTTCAAAGTCATCGGCCAAGTCCGCTCCGGAGACTGCCCCGTCTTCACCCCCATGCTCAGGGAACCAACACCATAACGAGGCGTTTCCCCGCTCTTCGGATTGTTCGTCGCCCTGCGAATCGCGGCCACCCGAGTTTACGCCTCGGGAATGCTGAGTCTGCTGCGGTCCGGAGTACGCTCACTGGACGACCTGCGTGGATCCGAGCGGCGGGCGACGACCCCGGCACAGATCGACGAGCCGAGCCGCGCCCAGAGGAAGCGGTGCAAGCTCCCATCCCACAAAGGAATCCCCCCAAAGCCGCCAAAGCCCCACAACCAAACTCAGAGCCGCAAGCGTCAGCTTGCGATGACCTAACCCCACGGCTGAAGACGGCTTTTGGCGCGGGGTGGCTGGGGCGGGTTTGGACCGCTCCGCGAGGGGCTGAATGTGCGCATCCTTTTGCAACGATTTGCAACGATTTGCAACGTTTTCGAGATCTTTTCTTTGCGTGAAAGCCGATCAGGGTACTCGGTTCTGGTATACACCACGAGTGACACGCCGGGGGAGCGACAAAGATGGAAGTTGTTGATTCTTAGGGAGATTTAGTTCGTAAGTTGGTGTGACCGCTTTGCGGGGCAGGGGGCTAAAATGGACCGCGGAAAATACTTATCGCTATTTGTTCGCCCTTCAATTTCTTTAAGTGTTTTTGTATCAGTTGCTTATAGTGCATCAGCGTTCTCGGTACCTTCGTTCAACCCGCGCGGACCGAGGTCGCGCCAGGGATCTTTTCAAGAACACCCACACAATTTCACCAACACTACCCAGTACCCGATCGGGTCTTTACCTTTTACAGAAAAAGTGTTATACAACCACGAGCCCTTTAACAGCTCCGCCGCACGCGGCAAACCAAACCATCCCCGCTACCATGGCAAACAGGCGAACAACCCCAAGCACCACTCCATCCAACACAAACAAAGCCACTTAAGACGTCCAACCGCCCTTTTCAACGAACCATTCCCGGCCCGCCGCGCACCGTGCGGCACATGGCTTGTAGCTGTTCTTCCGTGCGGGCGTAATTGAAGAGGTACGCGGCGGTAACAATGTCAAACCGTTCCTCGGGCGCAAAGGCCATAGCATCCCCAACCAGATACTCGACACCCAGGCCCGACTCTTCTTCGCTGGCGCGCGCAAGTTTGATCATTTCACGAGAGAGATCCAACCCCACAACCCGAGAAGCGCCCCGGGACTTGATGAGTCGCGAGTAGTAGCCTTCTCCACAGGCAAGATCGAGCACCGACTTTCCGTGGACGTCGCCCAACAGCTCCAGCAGCGTGTACTGCTCGATAGAGGTGCGCCACGGAGTCACCTTCGAGCGTTTGTATTGCTCTGAGATGGTGTTGTAGTCAGTGCTCATCGGGATCTCTCGAACCAGAGTCGACCATCAAGCGGACGCCGGAGTGGGCCGGTCGAGAGATGAGCTTGCCAACGTGACCGCTACCTGGCCGCGCTAGAACCCTTGCTTGCGAAGGTCCTCAACACTGAGGGTCGAATCGTCGACTGACATCGTGGCCAGCAGCTTCTCGATATGCTTGGCCAGCATGTCACATTCGATGTTGACCCGAACCCCCGGCCGCAACCCGTGAAGCGATGTCGCCTCGTACGTATGCGGGATGATGGCAACCGAGACGACATCGTCATCCACGGCGGCCAACGTAAGGCTGACCCCATCGATCGCGATACTGCCCTTGAAGACGAAATAGCGGAGAAGCTGTCTCGGCGCCCGCACTTCGAGCAACCAGTTTCCGTCGCCTGCGGGATCGAGCGTTATGATCTCGCCGGTCCCGTCGACATGGCCTTGCACGAAGTGTCCGCTGAGGCGGCTGCTGGGGGACAGCGGCCGCTCGAGGTTCACGGCCGTTCCGACTTGGACGGAGCCGAGGTTGCTCTTCTCAAGGGTTTCCGGTGAGAGATCGGCATCGAAGGAATTCTCCGTAACGGCCACGGCTGTCAAGCAAGCGCCGTTCACGGCGACACTCCCTCCGACCACCAGATCGGAAAGAACACGCTGGGCCCTCACCGTAAGCCGGGCCCCCGCGCCGCCGCGCTCCAACGCCCCGACGGTACCCACTTCCTCAATGATCCCTGTGAACATGAAAGTTACGAATCGACGTACGCTTCAACAACGAACTCGTCCGCGCTCACGAATAACGTGCTTACGCCATGCAGCCGGATCGCGCCGGACCGGCTGCGTCGTCCGATGCCGCCCGCCATTGGAAGCGCATCGAGGCCGCCAAGGATCTTTGGAGCATAGTACAACAGGGCCTTATCCACAATGCCCGCATCCAGAACGCCCCAGTTCAGCTTTGAGCCTGCTTCGATCACCAGCGAAATCATCCGCTGTTCCCCAAGCCAGGCCACGATCGCGGATAGGTCAACGCGGCCCGCCGGGGCATCAAAAACCTTCACCGGAATCCCTCGCCCTTCCAGCGCCGCCACGCGCCTGGCGGGCGCGGCCGTCGTGGTCGCAATCATCAGATCGTCCTGGAACGATTCGACCATCTGGGATTCGAGCGAGATGCGCAGAAGCGAGTCGGCGACGACTCGAAGCAGCGGTCTTCGCCGAGGCAATCCGGAGCGGTCCGTCAGGAGGGGATCGTCCGAGAGCACCGTGCCGATGCCGGTGAGAATCGCGTCGTGATCGTGACGGACCTGCTGCACGTGGGCCCGCGCCACCTCGCTCGTGATCCACCCGGTATTGTCATCCGGCGCGGCAATCTTCCCGTCGAGCGTGAGAGCGGCCTTCAACGTGACAAGCGGCCGGCTGGCCTTGGTGTAGTGAAAGAACGCCTCGTTCAGCCGCTTCGCTTCATCGCTGAACTCTTCAGCGATAACAACCTCCACCCCCGCCTCACGCAGCCGAGCGAAACCGGCTCCGGAAACCTTCGGATTCCGGTCTTCGATCGGGCAAACTACTCGCCGGATACCCGCGCTGATAATCGCGTCAACACACGGCGGCGTCCGGCCCTCGAAACAACAGGGCTCGAGGCTCACATAGAGCGTGCCCCCGCGAGCGCCCTCACCCGCTTCGGACAACGCAACTACCTCGGCGTGCTTCGCTCGCTCCCAGGCGTACGAACCTTTGCCGACCGCAATTCCATCCGCATCGCAAACCACCGCTCCCACCATCGGGTTCGGACTCGCCATAGCCCGGCCTTGGCGCGCCAGCTCCAGTGCTTCCCGGACGTAGCTGCGATCTTCTGGGTTCATCTTCTGAGCAGCCCTGCCTGTACCGTATCAGCCTTCGAAAAGAGACCGTACGAATGTCTCCGCGTCGAACGGCATCAAGTCGTCGACTTGCTCGCCGACTCCGACGTAGCGAATGGGAAGCCCTAATTCTCGAGCGATGGCAACGACGATCCCGCCCTTGGCCGTGCCGTCCAGCTTCGTGAGAACCAAGCCCGTCACTCCGGCCGTCTCGGTGAACTGCCGTGCCTGCTCCAGCCCGTTCTGCCCCGTCACGGCGTCGATCACCAGCAACACCTGATGCGGAGCGCCGGGGTGCAGCCGTTGCGCTGTTCGCTTCATCTTTTCGAGCTCCGCCATCAGTCCGGCTTTGTTGTGCAAGCGGCCGGCCGTATCGACAATCACACAATCCACGCCGCGCGCTTTGGCCGCTTCCAGCGCGTCGTAAAGTACCGCGCTCGGATCGGAACCGGGCTTTTGCTTGACGATCGGATGACCGCCGCGCTCGGCCCAGACGACCAACTGCTCGGCGGCGGCGGCCCGGAATGTGTCGCTCGCACAAAGCAGCACGCTCTTGCCGTCTCTTCCGAGCCGGTGCGCAAGCTTACCGATCGTTGTCGTCTTGCCGGTCCCATTCACGCCGACAACCATGATGACTTCCGGCGGCTTCGCAGCCGCCTGCTCCGCCGGTTCCGATGCCTTCAGAACTTCGAGCAAATGCTTCGCGATGTGGTTTTTCAGCTCCGCGGGGTCTTTGAGCTGGTCCCGTTCGAGGCTATCACGAACCTCGTCGAGCACCTCGCCAGCGGTTCTGACCCCGATGTCCGCGCCGATGAGCATCATCTCCAGTTCATCGAGCAGATCGGCGTCGATCTCCCGCTTCCCTTGAACCAGATCGTCAAGCTGATCGGTGAGGTCGTCCCGAGTCTTAGCGACAGCCGTCTTGAAGCGGTCCAACAGACCCGGGTCCGGCGGCGGACCGAAGAGCGTCTGAATCATATCGGAGACATTCGTCGAGAGCGACCGAGGGCTACGGCAGGGCGTCTCGGCGCGGAAAAGGCTTCCGCTATCGCGATCATAACATGGGCTGTCCCGCGCCTCGCGACCGAACCGATAGGTGTGTCAGCCGTCTGCGGGCAAGCCAGTCTGTTGCAGGCCAGGCACCCCGGAGAAAGAGCAGTAATACGTATACTATACGTATAACTATGTCGAAGAAACTCACCATCACCGTTAGCGAAGAGGTCTATGCGGGACTGCACCAGGTCATTGGGCGCAGGAAGATCAGCAGATTTATCGAAGAGATTGCCCGCCCCCACGTGATCCCTCAAGAGCTGGAGGCAGCCTATCGAGAAATGGCCGCGGACGAATCTCGAGAGACTGAGGCGCTGGAATGGTCGGAGGGGTTAATCGGGGATGTAGCTCATGAACCGCGGTGAAGTGTGGTGGGTTAATTTCAATCCCTCGATTGGGGGCGAAACGCACAAGGTCCGCCCGGCCGTTATTGTCAGCAATGACGCCTCAAACAAAGCGCTGAATCGGCTCCAAGTCATACCGCTCTCTAGCAAAGTTACGAAGGCTTACCCCAGCGAGGCTCTGGTAACATTCCGGGGGCGGCCTCACAAAGCCATGGCTGATCAGCTTGCCACCGTAAGCAAACTTCGTATGCGAGCTCAGGTCGGACGCTTGTCACCGCTCGATCTTGACGCGGTCGAGAGAGCCGTCCTAGTACAGTTGGGGCTTCGGTAGAGCTTGTTTTCCAGCCCACCACACAGCGGCGTTGGACCGCCTATCTGCCTCCGTCTTCGCGGCTCGCTTAGCCCTTCAGCCGGTGGTCGGCCACAAGCTGTTCAATCCCCACGATGTCCGTCGGATAGCGGCCCGTGTAGCACGAGTAGCAGTAGTCGCCGTGTTTGTCTTGTACGGCTTGCTGCAACCCTTCGCGCGAAAGGTAGGCGAGTGAGTCCGCTTCGGTGTACTGGCGGATCTCCTCAATGTCGTGATTCGCCGCGATAAGCTCGTCTTTGTCCGGGGTGTCTACGCCGTAGTAACAAGGCGAGATCGTCGGCGGACAGGAAATACGAAGATGTACTTCCTTTGCTCCAGCGTCTCGCATTAAGCGGACGATCTTGCGGCTCGTCGTTCCGCGAACCAGTGAGTCGTCCACAAGAACCACGCGCTGCCCCTCGATCAGATTGCGCACGGGATTCAACTTCAGCTTGACGCCGAAATCACGGATCGATTGCTTCGGCTCGATGAAGGTACGTCCGACGTAATGGTTGCGGATCAATCCCATCCGAAACGGCAAATTGGATTCGGCCGCATAGCCGATGGCCGCCGATACACCGGAGTCCGGAACAGGTACGACTACATCCGCGGGAACGCCGGCCTCTTGCGCCAACAAGCGGCCAAGCTTTTGACGGGATTCTTCGACGGGACGCCCGAACACCATCGAATCCGGGCGCGAGAAGTAGACGTGCTCGAACACGCAATGGGCGCTTGGCAATGCTGGTGCGAATGGCTCTCGCACGAGGCCTTCCTCACTCACAAGGACCATTTCGCCGGGGTGGACGTCGTCGATGTAAGTAGCACCGATGAGATCAAACGCGCACGTTTCCGAGGCAAAGACGTAGGCGTCACGTCCGTTGTGCTTGAGTTTTCCAAACGCCAAGGGGCGGAAACCACGCTGATCGCGGGCGACAATCAGGCGGTCTTTCGCAAGCAGTGCCAACGAAAATGCGCCTTCCAACCGCAGCAGCGATTCCCGCAAGGCGTGCTTGAGTCGGGGCTCCCGCGAGCGAGCCATCAGGTGAAGGATCACTTCGGTGTCGCTGGTCGCCTGAAAGATCGAGCCCGCCATCTCAAGCTCGTTGCGCACATCAATGGCGTTCGTCAGATTGCCGTTGTGGGCGAGGGCGAGCTGGCCTTTGTTGCATTCCACGAAGAAAGGCTGAGCGTTGAGCCTGCTGCTCTCTCCGGCGGTCGAGTACCGTGTGTGCCCGATCGCCATGTGACCCGGCAGATCCTTGAGGACCCCGTCGGTGAAGATCTCGGCGACAAGGCCCTTCTTCTTCGTTAAGTGGAGTACCTTACCGTCGCTCGAACAAATACCCGCACTCTCCTGTCCTCGATGTTGCAGGGCATGAAGACCGAGATAAGCCAGGTTGGCGGCCTCGGGATGGCCGAAAATCGCGAACACGCCGCACTCGTCGTGAAATCCGTCTCGTTCGTTGGAGCCGGCGCTTTGGGCGGCGTCGGCCCCGCTCAGAGGTTGGTCAGAGTCCGGTAACTGCATCAGGCGGTCAGCATCCTTTCCAAAGAAGAATCCCAGGTTTCGTAAAGTTCGTAAATGGATGCGTGAATCGTGTCCCCGTTGATTTGGATTGACAAATCGCCCAGCCGCGTTTCACCGATGACGGGCGCGGGGATCGCCTGCCCGGCGGCAATGCGGCTCACTGCCTCGACACTCTCCTCGGTAACGGAGAGCAGAACTCGCGATGGCGCTTCGTGAAACGCACCGAAATGCGAGGCGAAATCACATGTTACCTCGACTCGGGCCCCCATGCATTCGGGTCCGAAACCGCAGCGCGCCAAACCGACCGCCAGACCGCCGTCGCTGAGGTCGTGAATCGATTCCGCCAACCCCTGCCGCACGATCGCACGAACGACTTCGTGAACCCTCTTCTCGTACGCCATATCGAGTGCGGGGGGCAGACCCCAGGTCCGGCCTAAGACGATTTTTGCGTACTGTGTACTTCCGAAGCAGCGTTCCAAATCGACTAGGTTGGCTGTGACCGCCGGCAGTAGGCCCCCGATCAGCACGATCTTGCGGCCCGGCGCGCGAAACTGCATGCCAACCGGAACGTCCATGTGCTCGACCAAGCCAACGACACCGATCACCGGTGTTGGATAGATCGCTTCACCCAGCGTCTCGTTGTAAAGGCTGACGTTCCCACCGGTAATCGGAGTCCCGAAGAATCGGCAAGCTTCGCCCATCCCTTCGACGGCTTCAACAAACTGCCCCATGATTCCCGGCTTCTCCGGGTTTCCGAAATTCAAACAGTTCGTCGCGGCGATCGGCTCGGCGCCGACAGTCGAGAGGTTCCGGCAACACTCGGCCACGGCGAGTTTCGCGCCTTCCCGCGGATCGAGCGCACAATAACGCCCATTCCCATCAAGGGCCATGGCGAGCGACACGCCGGCCTCCTTGATGCGGATCACGGCCGCGTCGGAACCTGGCGTCACGGTCGTATTCGTGCGGACCATGTAGTCATACTGCTCATAGATCGCTCGCTTCGAGCAAAGATCCGGTGACGCCAGCAGCAGCCCCAAGGCAGCGCTCATCTGATCGCTCGACGGCGCCGGCGCCGCGGGCCCGTCGAGCGGCGCCGGCCGGAAAGGCGCCACGAACGGGCGGTCATAAAGGGGAGCGTCGTCGGTGAGAAGTGAGTTCGGCACCTCGGCTACGATCTGTCCATCATCTCGGACGCGCAACATCCCGTCCCCGGTCACCGTGCCGATCTCGACCGCATCGAGTCCCCACTTCTTGAATACCGCGAAGACCTTCTCTTCCACACCGCGTTCGGCGACGAGCAGCATGCGTTCTTGAGATTCCGAGAGCATGATCTCGTAGGGAGTCATCCCCTGCTCGCGTTGCGGAACGTGGCGCAGGTCGATCTCGATGCCGGTGCCGCCGCGCCCGCCCATCTCGCAAGTCGAGCAGGTAAGACCGGCCGCCCCCATGTCCTGGATACCCAGAATGATGCCCTGATCCATCGCCTCGATACAGGCCTCCATAAGCAACTTTTCAAGGAACGGATCGCCCACCTGTACGTTGGGCCGCTTGTGTTCAGACTGCTCGTCAAATTCAGCGGACGCCATCGACGCGCCGTGGATACCGTCTCGCCCCGTTTTGGCGCCGACGTAGATCACAGGGTTGCCGATGCCGGACGCCTTCCCGAAAAATATCTTGTCTTTTCGAAAAATACCCAAGGCATACGCATTCACGAGCGGGTTGCCGTTGTAGCTCGACTCGAAAACACACTCGCCGCCAATCGTCGGGACGCCGAAGCAATTCCCGTAGTGTGCGATTCCTCCGACAACACCTCCAACGATGTGACGATTCAGATTGGCTGCTTGAGGATCATCGAGCGGCCCGAAGCGGAGCGAATCCATCACCGCAAGCGGTCGCGCGCCCATCGTGAAAATATCACGAAGAATGCCGCCCACCCCGGTGGCGGCGCCCTGAAACGGCTCGATGAAACTCGGGTGATTGTGCGACTCGATTTTGAAAGCCGCCGCATAGCCATTGCCGATGTCAACGATGCCCGCGTTTTCGCCAGGCCCGACGAGGACGCGTTCGCCAGTTGTGGGCAACTTCTTGAGATGGCGCCGCGAGCTTTTGTAGGAGCAGTGCTCGCTCCACATGACGCTGATGATGCCCAGCTCGGTCAAGGTCGGCTCACGGCCGAGCTTCTCCAGAATGCGCTCGTATTCGTCCGTGGTGAGTCCGTGTTCCTCGATCACTTCGGTACTGATGGTCTTCATGAAGTTTTGAGCGACTGGGGATCAGGGAATCTAACAGCGGTCCAAGGCGGCAACGACTGACTCGAAAACGAAACGGCCGTCCGTCGAACCCATAGCGGGATCGGCGGCCCGCTCGGGGTGCGGCATCATGCCGAGCACGTTGCGGCCTTCGTTGGTGATACCGGCGATATTGTTGACTGAACCATTCGGGTTCGTCTCCGGCGTTTGTCGGCCCGCCGAATCCACGTAGCGAAACAGCACCCGATTGTCACGTTCCAGAGTAGCGAGCGTCTCTTCGTCGGCGTGGTAGCAGCCCTCACCGTGGGCGATGGGAACGGCCAGCACCTGTCCAGGTTCGCAGGCTCGTGTGAAGGGCGAGTCCGCCGTCTCAACTCTTAAATGAACAGTGCGGCAAACGAAGTACAGATTGCGGTTGCGCACCAACGCGCCGGGCAGCAATCCGGATTCCACGAGAATCTGAAAGCCGTTGCAGATGCCCATCACAACGCCGCCCCGTTCCGCGAAGTCTTTCACGGCGCGTAACACGGGTGAAAAACGGGCGATCGCGCCGACACGCAGATAATCGCCGTAGGAAAAACCGCCGGGAAGCAGCACAGCGTCGAAGCCGGAAAGATCGCTCGACTCATGCCAAACGAAATCCGCCCGCTGGCCAAGGTTCTCACGCAACGCGTAGAGCGCGTCGTGATCGCAGTTCGAACCCGGAAAAAGTACCACTCCAAAGCGGAGGGAGGGGGAACCTGCTAGAGCCACAAGTCAGTTTAACATTCTTGGGGTGGCTACCAAGCGGCGCGAGGGCCGAAAAGAATGGGACTTCGCCAAGCGTCGCCCTGGGGGTTTTGTTCACGGACTTTTCAGGTGGCGCGCCGCGGACCGTTCCCGGTGTTTTTCGCAGTCTCGCACGGGCGCGGCTTAGTCGGAGACCCCGAAATCGGCTACGACGGAGCGGGCCAGATAGTTGTCGATCTCCGCCTCATTGCGCGCGACTTCAAGGTAAGCGGCGCGGAGCAGTTGGTCTTTGCGGCTGCGAATCGTCTCGCGAATCGTCTGCTGAACGCGGGGGTCGGAATAATCTCTCTGTCCGGCCTGTTCCGTCGAGAGGATCTTGATGATGCGAAATTCGTCGCCGGTCGGGATGACGGGCGAAACGTCGCCCGGCGAAAGGGACGCCACAACGCGACGCAGAGTCAGGTCCACCTGTTCGAGTGACGATTGAGGTATGAACCCCAGGTCGCCGCCGCTAGCTGTTGAGACCGGGTCCTCGGAATAGTTCTGCGCCAAGGTCGCAAAATCTTCGCCATCTCGAAGGCGCGCTTCGAGCATCAAGATCTTTTCCTTGGCCGTTTCGGCATCGGTGGCATCGTCGTTCTGGAGATTGGGGACCGGCGTCTCTGAACGCGCCGTGACAAGAATCCAGGCCAGATGCACCTGCTGTTCCGGGACGTTGAAGCTACCAAGGTTTTTGTCGTAGTAATCCCGCATTTCGGATTCGCTGACCTCGATGCGGGAAGTGATCCGGCTGTGCAGCAGATTCTCGATCGTCAGGCTTCGCCGGAGTTCGTTCTTAATCTCCTCGGCTGTCGTGCCGTTTTCCTCGAGGTGACGGTCAAACTCGGCTTCGTCCCTGAATCGCGAACCATATTCCTGGAAGCTGCTCTCGACCTCGTCGTCCACCGCCATGAGGCCCAGCCTCTCCGCCCGGTCCAGCATAATCTGGCGATCGATCAACTCACCGAGCAGATTCAACCGCATCATCCGCTCCTGGTCGGGCGTGGCATCCCCTCCGGAGTCGGTGACTTGACTCTGATAGTACTTTTCGAGTTCGGCGTGCGTAATCCGGTAACCGTTGACCCGCGCCGCTGCATCGCTACCCGCGTCCCGCACACACGCGGTCGCGCACAGCACCAGGGGAAGAAACACGCGGACAAGAAAGGGCGAACAAATCCGGGGCTGACTCACGCGGCTGCTCGGAAGTTCCATGGAATCAAACAACCACTCCGCCGCGAGTGTCTGTCCCAGCGATTTTTTCACTCCTTCCGGCGGAGCGCATTGCCTCATTGTAAGAGGCCGCTCCGCGGAAAGAGGAGGGAAGTGTCGCGTGGCGCAACACCAGTGTTCTTTCCATCTCCAGAGGGAGATGATATCAGGAGGCGGTTTCAGCAGTGCTTTCGGCGGCTTCGGTGGCTTCCGTTTCTTCCTGCTTTTGTTTGAGACGCTCTTCCCGCCGTTGACGCCGCTCCTCGGCACGCTTCTTTAGCTCGGTACCGAGAATCTCGATGACAACTTCTTCCGCGCCGTCGCCCCTGCGCCGCCCCAACCGGACAATCCGGGTGTAGCCTCCATTTTGCTGCGCGAATCGAGGGCCGAGCGTGTCAAACAACTTCTGGACCGAATCCGGCGTTTGAAGAAAGGCAGCGGCCTGACGGCGGCTGTGGAGCGTATCCCTTTTGGCGAGCGTAATCATCTTCTCGACCCAAGGCCGCACTGCTTTCGCCTTTGTTACGGTGGTCACCACGCGGTCCCGCAAGATGACGTTGGTCGCAAGTCCGCGAAGCAACGCCCGGCGGGCCGAGGGATCCCTTTGCAGCTTAAATCCACCTTTTCTATGTCTCATGGCGTCGCTCTCGCTATCACGCGGCCGGGCTGTCGTCCACCGATTCCATTGTCGGGGGTGGGATGAGTCGTCCGTGCTCGTCGAAAATCATACCCAGCGAAAGTCCCATGGCGCCCAGGATCTCCCTGATTTCGTTCAAGGACTTGCGGCCGAAATTCTTCGTCTTGAGCATGTCGGCTTCCGTGCGCACAACCAAGTCTCCAATGGTCTGGATATTGGCGTTCTTGAGGCAATTGTAGGAGCGTACACTGAGTTCCAGCTCTTCGACCGAGCGGTTCAGGTACTCCTGGTATTGATCGGTCGTGGCGTCGGCGGGTGCATCTTCGGTAGCCGATTCCTCCTCGAAATTGATGAAGATCGTCATGTGATCCTTCAGCAACTTCGCGGCCAGGCCGACGGCATCCTGCGGAGGAACGGCGCCATTGGTCCATACTTCCAGCGTCAGCTTGTCGTAGTCGGTCATCTGACCGAGACGGGCCGCCTCGACGTTATAGTTGACCTTGCGCACCGGCGAGTGCACGGAGTCGATCGGAATGTAGCCAAGCGCCAAGTCTTCGTCAAAGTTCTTCTCGGCGCTCACGTAACCGCGGCCGAGCTTAACGCGCATCTCGATGTCGAGTGTCCCGCCTTGGCTCACCGTCGCGACGTACTGATCCGAGTCCAGGATCTCAACATCCGAATCCGCCTCGATCGTGCCACTCACGACCGGTCCCGGCTCGGTGGCGCGCAGACGGATCGTGCGGGAACCCTCACCGTGCAGCTTCAACGGAATCTGTTTGAGGTTGAGGATGATGTCGGTCGCATCCTCGACCACCCCGGGAATCGCGCTGAACTCGTGTGAGATTCCTTCGATGCGGACGGCCGTAATCGCCGCGCCTTCGATGGAACTCAGCAGAGCCCTCCGTAGCGAGTTACCCACTGTCGTACCGAAGCCCCTCTCAAACGGCTGGGCGCTGAAGCGACCGTATGTGCCACTCAGTGAATCTCCGTCGGCGGCGAGGCGCCGGGGCTTCTGAAAACCTTTCCACATGGTGTCTTCCCCCTACTTAGCTCGATTTGGGACCGAGACACGAAAACTGCCGTTGGCCGCAATCCTACACATCGGAAACAAACTATCTCGAATACAACTCGACGATGAGCTGCTCGTTGATCGGGATCTGCACCAGCTCGTCGCGCCGGGGCGATCCGATAATCTTCGCGGACAGCTTCTCACGATCTACTTCCATCCAACTCGGAGCCAGACTGTGAGCCGTCGCTTCAACGGAAGCCGCTACTCCTGAGTGATCAAGGCTGTTTTCACGAACCTGAATCTCGTCACCCGACCTCACCAGATAAGAGGGGATATCGGTTTTGCGACCGTTCACATCAATGTGACCGTGCCGTACAATTTGTCGCGCCTGTGCTCGACTCATGCCCATTCCGGCCCGGTAGATGACGTTGTCGAGGCGCCTCTCGAGTAATGCCAGCAGGTTCTCACCGACAACGCCCTTCATCATCGTTGCCTTTTCAAAGTAGCGCCGAAACTGACGCTCCAAGACCCCGTAAATCCGCTTCACGCGCTGCTTCTCTCGAAGCTGTAATCCATACCCCATCAGCTTTCTAGGGCGAGCTGTTTTCCCATGTTGACCTGGGAAATAGTTGCGCTTTTCGATCGCGCAACTCGGGCCATAACAGCGTTCGCCTTTGAGGAAGAGCTTCATGCCTTCCCTGCGGCAAAGCCTACAAACCGGTCCAACGTATCTTGCCATGAACTTTGTGTATCCCCCTTCTCGGGAAGCCCGATCGTCGCCCTTCTCTGGACGGGATCGCGTCTCTAGCTTTCTTAGACCCGCCTTCGCTTCGGCGGCCGGCAGCCATTGTGTGGAATCGGCGTCACATCCTTGATGTGTCGTACCTCGATCCCGGCCGTCACCAACGCTCGGATGGCGGATTCTCTCCCCCCGCCTGGTCCCTTCACTCGCACAGTCACTCGGCGCAAACCGTGTTCCTTGGCTGCGTTCGCGGCCGTTAAGGAAGCCTGCTGCGCGGCGAACGGCGTGCCCTTCTGCGACCCGCGGAATCCCAGTGAACCGGCGCTCGACCACGAGATCGTATTGCCCTTCGGATCGGTGATCGTCACGATCGTGTTGTTGAAGCTCGCCTGAATGCTGGCCATCCCCTCGGGAATGTTCTTGCGTACACGGCTCTTGAGCTTCTTGCCCTTCTTGCCGGTTTTCGCTTTCTGCTTCGCCATGCCGTCCTCGCTCTCGTTCGTCCCGCGCTACTTCTTGCCGACTTTGCGTTTGCCCGCGACCGTGCCGCGCTTCGGACCCTTGCGCGTCCGCGCGTTGGTGTGCGTCCGCTGTCCGCGTACAGGTAGGTTGCGGCGGTGGCGCAGGCCGCGATAGCAACCAATCTCGATGAGACGCCGGATATTCATCTGCACTTCCTTGCGCAGATCGCCCTCGACGGCGCCTTCCTCTTCCAAGAGCTTGCGGAGATTGGTGATCTCTTCGTCGTTCAAATCACCCATCTTCTTTCCGAAATCAATCCCCGCCCGATACAGCAACGAGCGAGCTCGCGACCGCCCGATGCCATACAGATACGTCAAAGCAATCTCAGACCGCTTATTGTTTGGCAGGTCAACGCCTTCTAAACGTGCCATCTTGATCTCCTACCCTTGCCGCTGCTTGTGCTTCGGATTGCTGCACAACACGCGTACAACACCTTTGCGCCGGATCACTTTGCAGTCCTTGCACATCTTCTTTACGGATGCTCGAACTTTCATGCTTCGTAACGCTCCAAAATCCGTCCCCGCGTCCGGTCCTTGGGGGACAATTTCACTTTCACTCGATCTCCAGGCAGAAGCCGCAGAAAGCTTCGGCCTTGCCGCGACGCCGGGTGAGCCACAACGTGCTTCTGATTCTCCAGCTCCACTCGAAACAGCTCGTTCGGCAACGCCTCAATCACTCGTGCTTCCACCTCGTCGTTCATCTGCTTACGGTCTCGTCAGGACCAAAGGCCCATTCGAGGTAACCGCGATGCAATGCTCGTAGTGAGCGGCATTCGATCCGTCCGTAGTGACGGCGGTCCAGCGGTCGGAGAGAACCTTCGTATCCGGCGCGCCGGCGCTGACCATCGGCTCGACAGCGAGCACCATGCCTTCGCGCAGGCGCGGATTGCTCATTTTCTTGTCCACATAGTTCGGTACGTGAGGTTCCTCATGCAGCTTCGTCCCAATACCATGGCCCACAAACTCACGCACAACCGTGTAACCGTGCTCCTTTACATGATCCTCGACAGTGCCGCAAACATCGAAAAGCCGGTGACCATCGACCATCTGCGCGATAGCCAGTTCCAGCGATTCCTTCGTTACATCCATCAGGCGCTGTGTTTCGGGCGCAACCTCTCCCACCGCGATGGTCGTCGCTGAGTCGCCGTAGTAGCCGTCCAATTTCACGCCAATGTCCACTTTTACAATGTCACCCTCGCGCAGCACTCGCTTCGCCGAGGGCACTCCATGCACAACCTCTTGATTGATCGATGTGCATAAAACACAAGGAAACCGCCGTCCCGCCGCCGGAACGTAATAGCCCTTAAACGCCGCTTCGGCTCCGACCTCATTCACTCGCTTCTCGGCGACCTTCTCAAGGTCGAGGGTCGACACACCAGGCGCGACCATCTTCGTGAGTTCATCCAAGATGCGCCAAACCAGCATACCGCTGGCCCGCATTTTTTCGAGCTCAGACGGGCTCTTGCGAATGATCATTTGATCGTTCTGCTTCCAAAATCCCAAAGATCCGCTCCGCTACCTCCTCGGCCGAAGACACACCGTCGACTTGATGGATCACCTGACCGGCCGCTCGGAACACCGCGAACACCGGCATCGTCTCTTCCTCATACAGACGCAACCGTTCCTTGACTACTTCCTCCCGATCATCCGACCGGATGTCCAGGGGACGGTGTCCGCAGATATCACAAACTTCGGGAATCTTCGGCGGCTTCGAATGGATGTTGTAGATGGCCCCGCAACGCGAGCAGAGCCGTCGGCCTGTAATTCGCTTGACAACCTCATTGTAGCCGACTTGCACTTCAATCACCACGAGACCACATTGCTTCCGTTCGAGCATCCCCGCGAAGGATCGAGCCTGGGGGGCCGTTCGAGGATAGCCGTCCAACAGAAAACCCTTCCCGCTAGTTTCGCCCTCTAAGCGCGCCTCCACGAATCGATTCACCATGGCGTCGTCAACAAGCTGGCCAGCCGCCAATCTCGCTTCCACCTCGCGCCCGAGATCCGAACCGGAGCGAATCTCTTCTCGGATCATGTCGCCCGTCGAAATTGTCGAAATTCCGTACCGCTCCGCGATCTTTCGTGCCTGCGTCCCCTTGCCGGCGCCGGGCGGACCAAATAAGACAATCGCGCGCCCGGAGACGCCCTCTACTGACTGGCCGGTGGTCGACACGACTAACGTCTCCTAACCAAATGAGCGTCTACCTCGGATCCTCCCCGCACGCGGTGTAAATCCTTCATAGTGACGCATGATCAGTTGCGCTTCAATCTGATTGATCGTATCCATCGCCACGCCGATCACAATGAGAAGCGACGTGCCGCCGAAATAGAAATTCACGTTGAGACCATCAAGTATCCAGCGCGGAAACGCCCCGTCAGCCCAATTTCCGATCAGCGGGAGATGGTGAATTCTCGCGCCGGCGATCATCAGATCAGGAATCACTGAGATCAACGCCAAATAAAGGCCGCCTACCATCGTGATCTTCGTCAAGATTTCATTGATGTGGTCCGCCGTCGGTTTCCCAGAACGGATCCCCGGCACGAACCCGCCATACTTACGCATGTTATCGGCGACTTCGGTCGGATTGAAGATGATCGAGACGTAGAAAAAGCAGAAGAATACAATCCCCAGCACGTAGAGCAGTTCGTACAGCGGCTCGCCGTAAGCAATCGGCTCCAACAACTGAGTTAGATAGGGGCTATCCCTGAAACCAAGGCTGAGCGTCTGCGGGAATGCCAGAATCGACGAGGCGAAGATCACCGGAATCACGCCGCCCGAATTGACCTTCAGGGGCAGATGCGTCGATTGGCCGCCCATCATGCGGCGGCCGACAACGCGCCGTGCATACTGGACCGGAATGCGCCGCTCACCACGCTCGACAAGCACGATGAAGGCCAAGATGAGAAGCATCACTCCCAGAATCATCACCAACTGAAACACACCCCACTGCTCGGTGACGAACACATTCTCGTAGATATTCTGGAGCGCGCTCGGCAGGCCCACCACGATGCCGGCAAAGATAATCAGCGACATCCCATTGCCGATGCCTCGCTCGGTGATCTGTTCGCCCAGCCACATGATAAACGCCGTGCCCGTTGTCAGCGTCACAATCGTCATCATGACGAAGCCGATACCGGGCTCATAGACCAGATTCTGGCTGGCCTGCAAACCAATCGCGATACCGGCCGACTGCACAATACTCAACCCGATCGTCAGATAGCGCGTCCACTGGGTGATCTTGCGCCGGCCCAGCTCGCCTTCTTTCTGGAGTTTCTCGAGGGTCGGGACCACGACGGTCATGAGCTGCAAGATAATCGATGCCGTGATATAGGGCATGATGCCCAGGGCAAAGATTGTCAAGCGCGCCAACTGGCCGCCCGAGAACATGTTCATCAGACCCAGCGCCGTGCCCTCCGCCTGCTGGAACATGATCTGTAACTGCGCTGTATTGATGCCTGGAGTGGGAATGTGCCCGCCGATACGGTAAATGGCCAACATCGCCAACGTGAAGAGAATTCTTCTCCGCAGGTCGGGAATCTTGAAGACGTTGGCGGCGGCTTCCAGGAACTTCATGACTTCGATTCGATGACCGTTACCTTTCCGCCGGCAGCCTCGATCTTCGTTCGAGCCGAAGCCGAGACACGGTGAGCGGACACCTCAATCGCGCGGGAAATCTCGCCATTGCCGAGAATCTTAAGCCCCGATCTCAGAGACTTGACGACACCCAGTTCAACCAGAGATTCGGGCGTAAACGCGTCCCCTTCAATCTTCTCGAACCGAGAGACGTTGACGATGGCGTACTCTTTGCGGAACGGGTTATGGAACCCGCGCTTGGGAACGCGCCGAACGAGCGGCATCTGGCCGCCCTCAAACCCCCGCTTGCGGCTGTAGCCCGCACGGGACTTCTGACCTTTTTCCCCGCGGCCGGAAGTCTTGCCGAGTCCGGAGCCCGGACCGCGGCCGACACGCCTCCGCTTATGATTCTGCCCGGCCGGAGGATGCAGTTCACTTAAATTCATTCCGATACCTCGACCATGTGCGGGACCTTGCGGATCATGCCGCGAATCGCATCGTCGTCGGGACGCTCCACAGTCTGATCAATCCGCCGCAGACCGAGCCCCTTGACAACCTTCTTGAGCTTGCCCGGGATGCCAATCGGACTGCGGACCAAGCGAATTCTTAACATCTTCGGCATGCTGACTCCCTGGCTCACGCCTTCAACTCGACGCCGCGCAGGCCGGCTACTTCTTCCCTATCTCTGAGTTGGAGCAGGGCGGCGAAAGTCGCTTTGACAACGTTGTGGGGATTCTTCGTACCGATCGACTTCGTGAGTACGTTCTGAATGCCCGCGGCTTCCATCACCGCGCGGACAGCGCCGCCCGCGATCGTGCCTTTGCCTTCACGCGCCGGCTTGAGCAACACCTGCCCCGCCCCGAATACACCCAATACCTGGTGCGGAATCGTGTGCTCCAGGGTGTGAACCCTCACGAGATTCTTTTTGGCCTTCTCGATGGCCTTACGGATCGCCGATGGCACTTCCTTGGCCTTGCCCGCCGCAAAGCCGACGACGTGCTTCTCGGGATCGCCGACCACAACGAGTGCCGAGAAGCTGAGGTTCTTGCCGCCCTTCACCACCTTGGTCACACGGTTGATCGAGACGACCTGATCTTTCAGGTTCAGGTCTCTCGTCTCTCCTTCAAGGAGCCTCCGTCGAGTAAGTTCTGTTTTCATAAGCTCAGGAAACACCTTCCCGCGAAGACGTTGCCGCTCCTGTGTGTCTTCAGAATTTCAGTCCTGCCTTACGGGCGGCCTCGGCCAGGGCTTTGACCCGCCCGTGATAACGATGGCCGCCTCGGTCGAAGACAACCTGTTCGATTCCGGCCTTTTTGGCTCGCTCCGCAATTAGCTTTCCGATCCCGCCCGCCGCCGCTATGTTCCCGCCGCTCTTGGCGGGACTTTCTTTCTCGCCGGTACCGGCCGAAAGCAAGGTCCGGCCGCTCGTATCGTCGATCACCTGCGCGTAGATATGCCGGAGCGACCGAAACACGGCCAGCCTCGGGCGTTCCGCGTTTCCCCGTACGTCCTTGCGGATCCGCTTGTGGATCTGCGGACGGCTCTTCGCTCGTAGTCTGCGCGTATACATCGCTTCTGCTCCCTAAGCGGCCGTCACGCCGGACTTGCCTTCCTTCTTCCGCAACACTTCGCCTTCATAGCGAATGCCCTTGTTCTTATACGGTTCGGGCGGACGGAGCCTGCGGATGTTCGCGGCCGTCTGCCCGACGAGTTGGCGGTCGGCGCCCGTCACGGTCACTTTGGTTTGACCATCAATCTTGATATCAATCCCTTCGGGCATCAGAAACTCGATGACATGCGAATAACCTAAACTGAGCGTCACCACCCGCCCGCTGACTTGAGCGCGGTAACCGACACCGACAATCTCAAGGTTCTTCGTAAAACCCTTGGTCACGCCCAATACCGCGTTCTGAGCCAGGCTGCGCGTGAGCCCGTGAAGAGCGGCAAACTCATCGCCGCTTCGCTTGGCCGTCAGGACGCCATCGCTGAACTCCATCTCGATTCCTTCCGGGATGGGACAAGACAGCTCTCCCTTGGGGCCCTTGACGTCGAGCCAGCCCGGCTTGAGCTCGATCTTGGTATCCGCGGGCACGGGGATCGGTTTGAGACCTACTCTCGACATAAGCGCTCAGTACACACTACAGAGGATCTCTCCTCCGACTCCTTTTTCGCGAGCTTGCGCACCGGTCATCACTCCGCTGGACGTCGTCAGGATATTGATCCCCAACCCGCCGATGACACGTGGAATCTTATTCGACCCCACAAAGACCCGCCGCCCGGGACGAGACACCCGCTCGATCTTACTGATGACGGGTCGCGAATCCGGGCCGTACTTCAAATAGGCCTTGATCGTCACCTTCGCATCGTCTTCAGCCACGCGGTAGGTCGCGATATATCCCTCTTCCTTGAGTATCCGAACAATCTCGATCTTCAGCTTGGAGGCCGGGATCTCGACTTTCGTCTTGCGCGCACCAAGCCCATTGCGGATACGCGTCAGCGTGTCGGAGACAGGATCTATTTGCATTGCATCTCTCCTGCGTGCCTCACCAACTGCTCTTCACAACTCCGGGCAAATCGCCACACAAGGCGAGCCCCCGGAAGCAGATACGGCAAAGCCCAAACTTGCGAATGAAGCCCCGCGGCCGGCCGCATCGCCAACAGCGATTGCGATGACGCGTCTCAAACTTGGGCTTCTTCAAATCCTTGGCGATTTTAGCTGTGGTCGCCATTTGTCATTTTCCCCGCTCTCCTCTAGCTACGAAACGGCATGCCCATGTGACGCAACAGCGACAGACATTCCGTATCCGTCCTCGCCGTCGTCACCATGGTGATATTCATGCCCTTCGCGTGGTCGATCTTCGAGTAATCGATTTCCGGGAAGATCACATGCTCTTTGAGCCCCAGCGTATAGTTGCCGCGGCCGTCGAAGGCCTTCGCCGAGATGCCCCGAAAGTCTCGAACGCGCGGCAACGCAATACTGATCAGCCGGTCCAGAAACTCGTACATGCGGTCGCCGCGCAGCGTGACGGTGCATCCAATCGGTACACCCTCTCGCAATTTGAAAGCCGCAATCGACTTGCGCGCTTTCGTGACAATGGGCTTCTGGCCCGCGATCGCGCCCAGCTCCACCACCGCCGTATCAAGCAAACGCGCGTTCTGGGTCGCCTCGCCGAGCCCGATGTTGATCTTGATCATGGCGATCTTAGGAATTGCCATCGAGCTCGAATATCCGAACTCCTTCTGCAGGGCCGCGATCACTTCGTCGCGGTAGCGCAGCTTGAGTCGCGGAGGCGGAATTTCCTTCGGCGGCGTGGCCTTAGCGGCCTTGCCGCCGCTGGACGGTTTCGCGGCCTTTTTCACCGGAACCTTCTTGGCCTGAGCCTTCTTCGCCTGAGCCTTCTTGTCCGGGGCCGGCTTGGCTTCTTTTGTCTCTTTCGCCATCAGTTACTTCGTCTCCAGGGGGGCGCCTTCGCGCGCATCCACCCGCGAGCGGTTGCCGTCTTCATCAACGTGTGTCGCGATCCGAGTCGGCTTACCCTCGGCTGTCACGAGCATGACGTTCGAGATGTGAAGCATCGACTCTCGCTCGGCGATGCCGCCCTTGATCTGGCGTTGCGGATTCGGACGGACATGCTCCTTGATTTTCTGAACATCTTCGACCAGGATCCGTCCCCGCCTCCGGTTCACCTGCAACACCCGTCCCTGCTTGCCTTTGTCCTTACCGGCAATCACTTGGACGGTATCGTTCTTGCGGATCTTCGTCTTCAACCGCTCTTGCTGTGCGCCTCGCATCTTGATTCCCTCGTTCCGAACGTGATCCGCTTACAGTACCTCGGGCGCCAGCGAAACAATCTTCATGAAACGCTTCTCGCGGAGTTCACGCGCCACCGGACCGAAAACACGCGTTCCGACCGGCTCGCCCAACTCATCCACCAGAACCGCCGCGTTCGTATCAAAGCGAATGTACGTGCCGTCTTTGCGGCGCGCTTCCTTGCGCATTCTCACAACAACCGCTCGAACGACCGAACCTTTCTTGACGTTCGACTCCGGGGCCGCTTCCTGCACCGATGCCATCACAATGTCGCCCAGACCGGCCTTCGATCCCGTGCTGCCACCTCGCGGCAGAATGCAGCGCAGTCGCCGCGCACCCGAGTTGTCGGCGACCTCCAGCTTCGTCTGCATCCCAATCATTTCAATTCACTCCTTGGCCGCGCGCTTACTGAACCTGGCTCGATCTCCAAACGACTTCCGCCAACCGCCAACGCTTGAGCTTGCTCAACGGACGGCTTTCGACGATCCGCACGCGATCACCCGGCCGCGCGTCGCCCGTCTCGTCGTGGGCGTAGAACTTTTTCTTGCGGGTCACAACGCGCCGGTAGAGCGGATGAGGAACACGCCGGCTGACTTCGACGATGATCGTCTTCGCCATCTTCGACGCGACGACAATGCCGATCTTCTGGTTCTTGTGTCCCGTTGTTTCGGTCGATTCCGCCATGCTTGAGTTACCCTTACGCGGCCTGCACCGCCGCCTTTTCTTTTCGCACGGTCAGCACCCGCGCCAGATCTCGGCGCAGTGCGCGATACTTCTTGAGCCCGTCGGCTTGCCCCAGTCTCAACTGGAATCGCAGCCGGAATATCTGCTCGCGAATCTCGCTTTCCTTCGCGGCGAGTTCGTCGACTTCCATCTCTCGAGCTTCTTGTGCCTTCATACCAACGCCCCCGCGCTACGGCTGATGAAACGGGTCGGTAGCGGAAGCTTCTGCGACGCCAGTTGCATCGCGCGGCGCGCGATATCCTCAGGCACGCCTTCCATCTCAAACAGCATCCGCCCCGGCCTGACCACCGCTACCCATTGTTCCGGCGCACCCTTGCCTTTACCCATGCGGGTTTCCGCGGGCTTTTTCGTGATCGGCTTGTCGGGGAAGATACGGATCCACAGCTTGCCACCGCGCTTGATATGGCGCATCATCGCAACACGGGCCGCTTCAATCTGACGGTCCGTAATCCAACCGGCCTTCTCGACCTTGAGCCCGAAGTCGCCGAACGAAAGGGACGAACCACGCCAGGCCTTGCCGCGGCGCTTTCCGCGCTGGACCTTGCGGTGTTTCACTTTCTTTGGCATCAACATGGCTGTATTCCTCGACCGCTATCCTATGCGGGCAGCTAACCTTCAGACGGCTCCTTGTCCTCTTCCTTGCCGGCGTCGGCGTCGGGAGCCGCAGCTTCAGGAGGAGCAGCTTCCGTGGATTCAGCAGGCGCGGCTTCCGGAGCCGCAATTTCAGCGGCGGTCGTCTCGGGAGCTGTGACCTCGGGGGCTGTCGCTGCCGGGGCTGCCGCTTCGGGAGTCGTACTCTCGGTAACCCCGCCTTCCGGCGCGGAAGTATCCGCGGCGGGTGTTTCAACTTCCGCTTCGGCACCCACCAACGGCGGGCGCACGGGGGCCAGCGCTCCTTCGGCGGGAGCGGGAGGAGCCGCCGGGACAGGAGGAGGCGCCGGTATCGCGCCTTCCTGCTGACTGCGATCCATCGTTCGGGCCGCGCGGATGCGATCGCGCTCACGCTCGGCGGCCGACCGCGCCTCACGGCGCCGGGCCGGCTCGAGATCATCCTTCATGCCACTGGCCGCCAGCGTCGAGGCCTTCGTATCGAGAATGTCTCCCCGATAGGTCCAGCATTTCACGCCGATCACACCGTAAGTCGTGTGAGCTTCGCTGAAACCATAGTCGATGTCGGCCCGCAGCGTCTGAAGCGGCAACTGCCCTTGCAGATACCACTCGGAGCGCGCGATCTCCTTGCCGTTCAGGCGGCCCGCGACCCAGATCTTGATCCCCTTGCAGCCGAACCGCAGCGCTGAGTCAACGGCCTTACGCATAGCACGCCGGAAGGCAACCCGTTTCTCGATCTGAAGAGCGACGGATTCGGAAACCAACTGTGCATCGAGCTCCGGGCGATGGACTTCTTGAATGTCAATGTAAACTTCGCGTTTCGTGCGCTCTTGAATCTCCGCCTTGAGCTTTTCGATCTCCGATCCGCGCCTCCCGATGACAATACCGGGGCGGGCTGTTCGAATCGTGATGCGAATCTTATTGCCGGGCCGGTCAATTTCGACCGAGCTGATTCCCGCGGCCTTGAGCCGCGTCCGCAACGTAGCCTTCAACCGCATGTCTTCGCGCAGCAACTCCACGTAACCCTGCTTGGCGAACCAACGGGAATTCCAGGTCTTCGTGTAGCCCAGCCGGAATCCGTAAGGATGTACTTTTTGACCCATAGCGCGTCCGTTTAGATCTTCCGAAATCTACTCTTCTTCCGGCTCATCGGCGACTTCCTCTCGTCCGTCCGAAACCGTCACCACAATGTGCGCGAGATGATGCACGTAGTGATACGCACGACCCATCGGTGCGGGCCGCAACCGCTTCAGGCGCGGCCCATCGTCCACATACACTTCCTTGACGAACAACTCGTCCACATCCGCCTCGCCATTGTTCTCCGCGTTCGCCATCGCTGAACGCAACACCTTCTCAACGTGCGGCGCAGCTCGTTTGTTCGTCATTCGCAAGATACTCAGGGCCTCTCCGACTTTCCGTCCGCGGATCTGATCCACAACCAGACGAGTCTTTTGTGGAGAAAGCCGAACGTACCTCATTTTTGCCGTCGCCTGCATGTCAGTGTCCGACTCCTACGACTTGCCGCTCTTGGCGCCCTTCTCACCGGAGTGACCGCGAAACGTCCGCGTCGGGGCGAACTCGCCCAGCTTATGACCGACCATGTTCTCCGTGATAAATACCGGAATAAACTTGCGTCCGTTATGAACCGCGATCGTGCAACTCACCCACTCCGGCAAAATCGTCGAACGCCTCGACCAAGTCTTGACGACTTTCTTCTCGTCACCAAGCGCCTCGATCTTGCGGAACAGGTGCTCGTCGTAAAACGGCCCCTTCTTGAGCGATCGACCCATCTTTTGTCTCTCCGGTCCCTATTTCCGTTTCTTCTGTCCGCGGCGCGCGAGAATGTACTTGTCGCTGCGTTTGTTCGTTCGAGTCTTAAAGCCCCGCGTCGGCTTGCCCCAAGGCGTCACCGGGTGCCGTCCGCCTGAGGACCGTCCTTCGCCGCCGCCGTGCGGGTGGTCGACCGGGTTCATCGTGACTCCGCGATTCACCGGGCGTCGACCCATCCATCGCGTTTTGCCGGCTTTGCCATAGGTGACGTTGCCGTGGTCGGAGTTGCCGACCTGCCCGACGGTCGCCATACACTCGGCCAGTACACGGCGCGTTTCACCCGACGGCAGCTTCAACAGCGCATAACCGCCTTCTTTCGAAACAAGCCGCGTTTCCGTGCCGGCGGCCCGTGACATCTGTCCGCCTTTGCCCGGCCGCAGTTCAACGTTGTGAACCAGCGTACCTGGCGGGATGTTCTTGAGCGGTAGCGCATTGCCGACAAGAATATCGGCTTCCGGACCCGACATGATCGTCATGCCGACCTTCAAGCCCGTCGGCTGAAGGATGTAGCGCTTCTCGCCGTCCCGATAGTTCAGAAGGGCCACGTTCGCCGAGCGGTTCGGGTCGTACTCGATCGTCGCGACCGTTGCCGGGATCCCGTGCTTCTCGCGCTTGAAGTCGATGACCCGGTAGCTGCGCTTGTGGCCGCCGCCGCGCGACCAAATACAAATCCGGCCCTTGCTGTTGCGGCCGCCGCTCTTCGACAGACTTTTGAGGAGCGATTTCTCGGGCTTCGAGCGCGTGATTTCATCGCGCACAACTGTCGTTTGAAAGCGTCTCGTGCTTGTCGTCGGCCTGTATGTCTTGATCGCCATGGCTGAAATCGAATCCTGGTCTCTTCGAGGTTAGTCGAACGCTCTATACCTGCGCGTACTCCACCATCTTTTCGCCTGCTTTGAGCTTCACGTAGGCCTTCTTCCAGCCCGCCTTGCGCCCGGACGACTGCCCCCGGCGCTTCACCTTACCCAGGTACGTCGCGGTACGGACGCCGGCAACCTTAATCTTGAAAATGTGCTCAACGGCGTTCTTGATATCCGTCTTCGTGGCCTTCGGATGAACGCGAAAGCACAGCGTATTCTGGAGCGCGCGTATCGTCTCGGCTTTCTCCGTCACTACAGGACTGCGGATCGCATCGTACGGACTCATGACAACACCTCGCTGCAATGAACAACGGCCGCCTCGGTGAATACGATCTCCTTGTGACCCAGCAAGTGGTACGGATGCATATCGCGAGATCGCATCAGAGTGACGCCGGGAAGGTTGCGACTCGACAGAGCCAGATTCGAGTTGTCCGAATTGTCGACGATCAGGACCGAGCGGTTGAGATCTAATCGCCCTAGGATTTCATGGAAATCCTTCGTCTTGTGGCTCTCGAGGGTAAACTCCTTCACCACCTTGAGCGCCCCGTCTTGAAGGCGGCTGCTCAGGGCGGCGCGCAACGCCCCTAACTCCATCTTTTTCGGCAGGTGGTAACTGTAGTCGCGCGGCCGCGGCCCGTGAACGATGCCGCCCGACCGCCACAACGGCGATCGGATCGATCCAACCCGCGCCCGACCGGTCCCTTTTTGCTTCCAGGGTTTGCGTCCGGATCCGGCAACCTCGGATTTCGTCTTGGTTTTGTGAGTACCGGCGCGGCGGGATGCTTGATAGTGATGCACCGATTGATAGAGCAGCGCCTCGTTGACCTTCGCGCCGAAGACCGTGTCGCTCAGCTCCACGGAACCCACGACTTGGTTCTCCAGATCAATGACGTCTACTTTCGGCATGACTTTAGCTCACGATGCGGCGTACGATGACGTAGCCGCCGTTCGGGCCGGGGACAGCACCCTTGACGAGCAGAACGTTTTCATCCGCCTGAACTTCCACGATCTCGAGATTCTTGGCCGTGACCCGTGCGTTGCCCATATGGCCCGGCATGCGCATACCCTTGATCACCCGCGACGGATAGGAACTCTGACCGATCGAACCCGGCGCCCGCTTCGACATCGAACCGTGCGACGTCGGCCCGATCGCGAAGTTGTGCCGCTTGACCGTCCCGGCAAAGCCGCGGCCCTTGCTCGTGCCAATCACGTCGACGCGCTCGGCCACCTCAAAGTCACCCGCCAGAATCCGATCCCCCCGCTTCCACTCTTGGCCTTCGATTTCAGCCAGAAGCAGCTCACGGAGAAATCGGCATGGCGCGATATCAGACTTCGCGAAATGCCCCCGCATCGGGCGGTTAAAGCGGCTTTCCTTTAAGAACTCCACCAATCCCATTTGGAGCGCCTCGTAGCCGTCCTGCTCGGACGTCTTGCGGCTGACAACGACACACGGGCCTGCCTGGAGAGCCGTCACCGGTACGACCCGTCCGTCGTCCCGGAAGATCTGCGTCATCCCAATTTTCTTTCCTAGAATCCCTGGCGCCATGTCGCTATCCCTGCCCCATTCGGTTTGCCAAAACGTTTCTAACCGCCAAATGCCTTGATCTCGACGTCGACACCCGCCGGCAGATCAAGTCGCATCAGCGCATCGACCGTCTCCTGTGTCGGCTCGAGAATGTCGAGCAAACGCTTGTGCGTTCGCATCTCGAACTGCTCCCGTGAGCGCTTGTCCGCGTGCGGCGACCGCAAAACGGTGAACTTGTTCTTTACGGTCGGCAGTGGGATCGGCCCAGCCACCGAGGCGCCCGTCCTTTTGGCCGTGTCGACAATCTCGCCCGTCGATTGGTCGAGAATTCGATGGTCGTAGGCCTTCAGGCGGATGCGGATGCGTTCTTTGGCCATTAAAGTTTACTCAACGATCTCGCTGACGGTACCGGCGCCGATCGTCCGCGAGCCTTCCCGGATCGCGAATCGCAGCCCCTTCTCCATCGCCACCGGCGAGATCAACTCTACTTCCATTTGCACGTTGTCTCCCGGCATCACCATCTCCGTCCCTTCCGGCAACTGCGCCACTCCCGTCACGTCCGTTGTCCGAAAGTAAAACTGCGGCCGGTACCCCTTGAAGAACGGCGTGTGCCGCCCTCCTTCGTCCTTCTTCAGCACGTACACTTCGCCCTTGAACTTCGTGTGCGGCTTGATCGAGCCCGGCTTCGCCACTACCTGTCCGCGCTCGGCTTCATCCTTTTCCAGTCCGCGCACCAGCAAGCCGACATTGTCGCCCGCTTCGCCCTGGTCCAACAGCTTCTTGAACATCTCGACGCCCGTGATCACTTTCTTCTGCGTCTCGCGGAACCCGACGATCTCCATCTCCTCGCCCACCTTCACCGTCCCGCGCTCCACCCGGCCCGTTACCACCGTGCCGCGGCCCGAAATCGAAAAGATGTCCTCAATCGGCATCAGGAAAGGCTTATCCTTCTCCCGCGCCGGCGTCGGGATGTAGCTATCGACCGCCTCCATCAGCTCGTCGATGCCCTTCTCCCACTGCTCTTCGCCGTTCAGCGCTCCCAGCGCCGACACCTGCACTACAGGCAGATCGTCGCCCGGGAATCCGTACCTCGTCAGCAACTCTCTGACTTCCAACTCCACCAACTCGATCAGTTCCGGATCGTCGACCGCATCCACTTTATTCAGCGCCACAACCACGAACGGCACGCCTACCTGCCGCGCCAGCAAGATGTGCTCCCTGGTCTGCGGCATCGGTCCATCCGTCGCCGCCACCACCAGAATCGCGCCATCCATCTGCGCCGCGCCCGTGATCATGTTCTTGATGTAGTCGGCGTGACCTGGGCAGTCAACGTGCGCGTAGTGGCGGTTCTGCGTCCGATACTCCACGTGCGCCACCGCGATCGTGATCCCGCGCGCCTTCTCTTCCGGGGCGTTGTCAATCGAATCGAACGAGCGGAACGACACCGTCGCATCGTTCTTCTGCAGCACCTTCGTAATCGCCGCCGTCAGCGTCGTCTTGCCGTGATCGATGTGCCCGATCGTCCCAACGTTTACATGCGGCTTCGATCGATCAAATTTCTCTTTCGCCATTCTCGTTACTCTCCTCGCTTACACCGACGAAGCGGTCGCCCCCGGGGCCGGCCCGGAGCGGCTCTCCTATTTCAAGACCTTCCCTTGCACCCGCCCAATCAGCTCCTCGGCCTGAGCCGCCGGCAACTGCTCGTACCCGTGCAAATGCATTGTGAAGCTCCCGCGGCCCTGCGTGCGCGAGCGCAAATCCGTCGCGTAACCGAACATTTCGGATAACGGCACAAGCGTCTTGATGATCTGCGAACTGCCTCGCAGCTCCATGCCTCCGACCCGACCGCGTCGCGAATTCACGTCGGCGATCACATCCCCCATATACTCTTCGGGAACAACGATCTCGACGGACATCACCGGCTCCATCAAGACGGGCTTCGCCTTCGGAGCGGCATTCTTGAACGCCATCGACCCGGCGATTTTGAACGCCACCTCCGAGCTATCCACATCGTGGAAGCTTCCGTCGAGGAGCGTTACCTTGACGCCCGTCATCTCATACCCGGCCACGACGCCGTGCGCCATGGCTTCGCGGATACCGTGCTCGATCGGTGAGATGTATTCCCGTGGGATACGGCCGCCAACAACCTTATTTACAAACTCGAACTCGCCGTCTTTCAGCGGCTCAATCTCGATTTTGCAATGACCGTACTGGCCGCGCCCGCCGCTCTGGCGTACAAAGCGGCCTTCTCCCGGCGCGAGGCGGCGAATCGCCTCACGATAGGCCACCTGCGGACGCCCCACGTTGGCGGCCACGGCGAATTCCCGCATCAACCGGTCGACGAGAATCTCCAGGTGCAGTTCACCCATGCCCGACAGAATTGTCTGCCCGGTATCAGGATCGGTCACCACGCGAAACGTCGGATCTTCCTGCGCCAACTTACCCAAAGCCATACCGATTTTCTGCTGGTCGGCCTTCGTCTTCGGCTCGATCGCCAGAGAAATCACGGGCGTCGGAAAGTCAATCTGCTCCAGCACGATCGGAGCATCTTTGTCACACACCGTATCGCCCGTCTGCACGGTTTTCAAGCCGACCACGGCGACAATATCTCCGGTCAGAACTTCATCGACTTCCTCACGCTTATTGGCGTGCATCTTGAGGATGCGCCCAATTCGCTCCGGCCTATTCTTGGCGACGTTGAATACGCTCTCACCCGCCTTCAACACCCCGGAATACACCCGCATAAAGGCCAATTGACCCACGAACGGATCGGTAAGAATCTTAAACACCAAAGCCGCGAAAGGCTGCTTGTCGTCCGCCTCGCGGGTCAGCATTTCCTTGCCTTCCAGGTCCGTACCCTCGATAGCGGGCACATCAAGAGGCGAAGGCAGATAGTCGACAACCGCATCCAAGAGGCGCTGTACGCCCTTGTACTTGAACGCCGAACCGCACACCACGGGCGTAATCTTGATGGAGATCGTCGCCCGGCGAATGCCGGCTTTGAGATCGTCCTCGGTAATCGGCGTTCCCTCAATGTACTTCTCGAACAGTTCGTCATCCTGTTCGGAGACGCGCTCGATCAAGATGGCGCGTTGCGCTTCCGCCATCTCCCGCATGTCTTCAGGAATCTCGGCTTCTTCGTACGTCGCGCCCAGCGTGTCATCCTGCCAAAGGATGGCCTTCATCTCAACGAGATCGATGACGCCCCGGAGCTTATCCTCGCTGCCAATCGGAATCTGGATCGGCACCGCGTGAGCCTTCAGGCGGTCACGCATCGTCTGGACGGCGTGGTCGAAGTCGGCTCCGACACGGTCCATCTTATTCACAAATGAGATGCGGGGAACGCGGTACTTGTCCGCCTGCCGCCAGACTGTTTCCGTCTGAGGCTGCACGCCCGCGACAGCATCGAAGATCGCGATCGCACCGTCCAGCACACGCAGACTGCGTTCCACCTCCGCCGTGAAATCCACATGACCCGGCGTGTCGATGATATTGACTTGGTAGTCACGCCAAAAGCACGTCGTCGCGGCGGACGTGATCGTAATGCCGCGCTCTTGCTCCTGCGCCATGTAGTCCATGGTCGCGGTGCCGTCATGCACCTCTCCCATACGGTGCAAGCGCCCCGTGTAGTAGAGAATGCGCTCGGTGGTCGTGGTCTTGCCGGCGTCAATGTGCGCGGCAATCCCGATATTCCGGTAGCGCTCTAATTTGGTCGTGCGTGGCATAACAAAACAGCGGAGCCTTCCCCGCTCCTCACTCAAAATATCTTCGCTCTACCACCGATAGTGGGCGAAGGCCTTGTTGGCCTCGGCCATCCGGTGGATGTCATCCCTTCTCTTAATCGCCGAGCCTCGGTTGGCCGCGGCGTCGAGGAACTCATTGCACAACTTCTCCGCCATACTCTTTTCGCTCCGCGAACGGGCGAAACCAATCAACCAGCGAATCGCCAAACTCGTCCGGCGACGCGCATCCACTTCGATCGGCACCTGATAGTTGGCGCCACCCACCCGCCGCGACTTCACCTCGACGCTGGGCTTGCAATTCTCAATCGCCTTCTTGAACACCTTCAGCGGTTCTTCGTCACCGCGTTCCTTCAACTTCTCCATCGCGCTGTAGAAGATGCGCTCGGAGGTTCGCTTCTTGCCGTCCCACATCAAGGCGTTCACGAACTGCGATACCAGCACGGAGCTGAACGCCGGGTCCGGCGCCGGCATCCTTTTTATGACTTCGCGTCTACGCGGCATAACTCTCCTCGCGCAAGCTCCCGGCCCTCATCCTATTGCTTCCATCCTATTGCTTCGGACGCTTCGCGCCGTACTTGCTCCTGCTTTGGCGCCGGTCATTCACGCCGGCCGCATCCAAAGTACCCCGTATCACGTGGTACCGCACGCCGGGAAGATCCTTGACACGCCCGCCGCGGATCAACACGATCGAGTGCTCCTGCAAGTTGTGCCCCACACCGGGGATGTAGGTCGTCACTTCGATGCCGTTCGTCAAGCGCACACGCGCCACCTTGCGCAAAGCCGAGTTCGGCTTCTTGGGCGTGACCGTATACACGCGCGTGCAAACCCCACGCTTCTGCGGACAGGCCTGCAGGGCGGGGCTGGCCGTCGCGAACTTTGGACGTTTCCGGCCCATCCTCACTAGCTGATTGAACGTCGGCACCGAACTATTACCTCTTTTCCCTTCGAACACATCCCAAGCGCAACCACCCGCCGCGCCGCGCCGCAAAAAGCCCTATTCGGCACACGACGTACAGGCGCACTAATGGGAAGCCGTTTCGATCTTCTGATTTGGTTCCGCGCCCTATGGGATCTGCAAAGTACAGACCTTATCGGCGATGGGAACTCAAGGAGCCTCGTCCCTTCCGGGACCTGTCACACCTCAGCCGTCTCTCCATCGACCCGCACCCCCACTTGGCGGGGTCAGACGTAAAGCACAAGCTTGTCTAACTATAACGGAAATCCATAAAGCCTGTCAATCCAATCAAATGCTTTCACGGCGGGATCTCAGCTACTCCTCCGCGTGCCCGTAAATGACGAGGCCGATCGCGTCGTCGACGACCTTCAGATCGACCACCCACTGCTCCAAATCGTCTTCCCAAACTCTCGGACTGCCATCCCCGTCGGGTAGCGCGGCCCGCATCACTGTCGGATGCGAATTGCCCACCTTGTAGCTCAGATCCACCATGTCGTCGAATCCGTAGTTCCGGGTCGCTTCCGTGTCAGCCGACGCCGGAGTCAGCAGTAAAAAGTCTCGGCTCGGCGCAACTCCCATGTGATCGCCGTTCTCGGGATGCAAACCATAGCGCAAGGTGTAAACGCCGGCCGGGATACGCTGCTCCCTGTAGTCCGAACCGTTTTCCGGGAAGCGAACGAGGCCCACCAACGCCCCTTCCGGGATATTGTCGAAACGAACGCCGAAACCCGACACGGGGTCACCCTCGAAGGCCGTCTTGCGACCCCAAATCTCGGCCACTGCCTTGCCGTCAGGGCCCTTCACCCTCACCCCGTCCGCGTGGACAAGCCCGGCAACAGCTTCCGGAACGCCTTCACTCGGCGCCGGACCCGCCGATTCCACGCTGAAGTCCGCCGCAACCGCCGGGAGAGCAATCAACAGAGCCAGGCCGACAAATAAAGTTCGAATGGGGTCTCTTTTCATTACAAAATATCCCTTCCTCTATGAACCTACGTATCAAACTTCACACAGGTTACGTGGTCCCGTTGCATCCAGAGGGGCCGGCGGAAAAGGAAAAGGGGCCCGGCAAGGCCCCCTCCCCCGGAATCTTTCTGTGCCCGATTCAGACTAGTCGCTGACCGCTCCATTCATGTGGAAAGTGCCAATGTAGGCGTTGCTGCGGTTCCGCTCGTCATAGCGAACACCAAGCCCTTCACCCTGGAAACGCGTCTGGATGCCGAAAGCGGCCATCGAGTGATCCAGGCTCACCAGCGGAGTGAAATAAAGGTCATCCAAGTGACACAGCGAATCGCTGTCGTGGATCGGCCGCGTCCGGATCTTGATCAGCTCGCCCACTTCCACCGTCGCGCGGCGTTCATGCAGGCCGCCTTCGAAACTCATCGAGATCGGCGCCGACGTCCGGTTCACAACGGTATCGAGAAGCTCGCCGCCCATCTCTTTCACGAAACCTTCAAGCGCCGCACGCTGTTCGGCCGTCGCCTGCTCGTCGAAGATCAAGACCGCCTTCGCCGGATAGGGATTATTGAAAGGATCACCCAGCGTCGAGCTGGCTCTCACCGCCGCCGCAACGCCCAGGCCGTTCAGCGAAACATTGTTCCAGCTTCCTTCGTCGATACGCCACGTCATCACAGCCAGATCGCCCACCAGCCCCAACTCCGAGTTCGCAAAGCAATGCGACGTATACACTTCGGCGTTCCGTGCCTCCACGTAGGTCCCGCGGACATCAGCCGCACCGGCGGCCGCGACGATGATCAACGACAGTGCAACCACGCTCAGAAAACGAAAGTCCTTCATTGTGATCCCTCCCGGTAAATTCCGCCGCCACTGAAATTTCAGCAGCGTTCTTCCATTCTACAATAGCCCCGCCCGAAGACCTGTAAATTCACAGCGGATCGAAACACGACCGCGACGCCGTACACGTCCGCAGAGTGGCGACATCGCCATCCGGACCAACGCAGTTCTGCGTATGGACGCACCAGAAGTTACTGCCATCAGCCTCTTCGGGGTTCTGCTCTTCCTCGGTAGCGATAAACATGCCCTTCCACCGAAGCGCATCACAACGGGGACCCGACGGCTTGAATGGAGGTGCTACCTGCATTGCTTTCAGGGGGCCTTGACGCCGGCCCCCTCCGTACTCCTTCGCTTAACCCGCGGCCCGCAAGATCGCCCGCTTCACCGCAACGCTGGCCAACTGCACCTTGTGCTTGTTCCGACTCAAGGGAGTTGCCGCCGACACGGCCGCCATCGCCGCCGCCATCGCCGTCTCTTCGGAAACCGACTTGCCGGCCAAAGCCCGCTCGGCTTCCGAGGAACGCCACGGAGTCGGAGCCACGTGGCCCATCACAACGCGCGCGCTTTCAACGGTGCCGCCGCTCATCTTCAGCGCCACCGAAGCCGTCGCCAACGGCCAATCCATTAATTGGCGTTGCCGAACTTCATAAGTCGCACTCTTCGTGCCCCCACCCGGAATCTTGATCCCGGTCAGGATCTGGTTCGCCTTGAGCCCGCTTTCCCGCTCGTTGTCACGCGACGGCGTATGGAAGAGATCTTCGACAGACATCTCCTCCTCACCATCCGGACCCACCACGGTGACAGAAGCGTCAAGCGCGATTAAAGCCGGGGCGAGACTCGATGCGCTCACGAAGTAAGCCGGGCCCTTGTTACCGAGAATGGCGTGATATTGGTTCTCGCCATTCGGCACCAGAGCCTTGCCGCTCGAGTCTTTCGCCAACAAGCCGTAGCCGTTCCGGAAATACCAGCAACGTGGCCGCTGCAGCAGATCGCCGCCCACCGTTCCCATCACGCGCATTTGCGGGCTCGTAATGCCCTCGGCGGCTTGGGTCAGCGCGCCAGGCATGCCCTTGCCGTTCAACAGCGCGTCAATCGTGGCCATCGCGCCAACTTGGGTCGCACTGACACCGTTCAAACCCGCGACGTTCTTCAGGCTCACGACGCGCTTCGGAGTATGGACGCGCTCCTTGAGCAAACTCAGTAGGTCGGTCCCACCGGCAAGAATGTCCGTCTCTCCCCAGCTTGAGGAAAGCAGACCCACCGCCTCTTTGACGGAACCAGGAGATGCATATTCAAACGCTTGCATTACGCCATACCTCCCTTCTTCTCAAGGGCTGCCAGCACCTTGTCCGGCGTCAACGGGACCGTCGGAACTCGAGCCCCCGTCGCGTTGAACACCGCGTTTGAAATCGCCGCCATCGGCGAAATCGCCGGCGGCTCGCCGAGCCCGATCACGCCCCGATCATCGTAAACACCTGTCATCATGTGGACCACCAACTCGCCGATATCACCGATGCCGGCCAACTTGTAGAACTCCATGTCGGCGTTGAGGTAATCGCCGGTCGCCTGGTCATAGATTCGTTCTTCCCAAAGGGCGGAACAAATCCCCATAATCAATGCGCCGTAGACTTGGCTCTCGGCCGTCTTGAGGTCGATGATCAAACCGCAATCCTGAACCGCCACCATCTTGTTCATGGTGATGATGCCCGTTTCAGTGTCAACCGAAACATCCGCGATCTGAACACCGCCCACGCCCGAATCGGCCAGCTTGCCGCCGTCACGGTCGGGCTGCTTGCCCATTTCGGAAATCGTCTTCGTCCCGAGTTTGCGGCAGGCCTTGGCCCATTCGATCTTCTTCTTCGGGTTCGACTTCAGCCGCAGGACGCCGTCCTTGGCTTCAATCTCTTCCGCCGAGGAGGCCCCTAAATCACCGGCAACCGCCTCTTTCAGTTTCTCAAGCGCATTCACAGCCGCGCGGCGTGTTGAAGACGAAACGCCGCCAACTGTAGTACTGCCGCCGGAGGCGCCCGAGGGAGGATACTTGCTATCGCCAAGATTCACTCCCACACGCGATACCGGCAGCCCCATCGTCTCCGCCAGCACCATCGCGATCACGGTACGAGTACCAGTCCCGAGATCCTGGCTCGCCAGTTCGGCCTTGACCGAGCCGTCCGGCTCGATCATGACCCGGCAATCGCTGTCGTGCGGCCGCCCGCCCCAGGTGTGGATCGAAAGGCCCATGCCGCGCCTCACGTGACCGGAACCTTCACCGGGCTTGTGGTACTTCGCCTTCCAGTCGATCAACTCCGCCGCTTTGTCTAACTCAGTGCGATAGACATCCGGGCTTTGGGTCAGATCAGCGTTCTTCTTGAAGAACTCGACCGGATCCATATCCAGCTTGTGCGCCAAATCCGTCAGTGCACAATGCGTGAGCACGGCGCATTGCGGATGCCGTGGCGCCCGCCAAGCCCTCGCCGGACCCGTGTTTGTCGTAACGTTGGTATGCCGAATTCTTTGGTTCGGCGGAACAACCACGTAGGGCAGCGCCGGATTGCCGCCACGCCCCACACCGCTTGTTGACCAGCTTTCCGACTCAAACACGGTCAACGTGCCGTCCTTCTTGGCGCCGACTTTGATGTTTCCGTAATAAGACGGACGCCCTCCGGCGACTTGCAGCTCCTCGTCGCGGTCAAGCATGATCTTCACCGGGCGCCCTGTCATCCGCGACAGCTTCGCGGCCGCCACGCCCCAAGAGTCAATGTTGAACTTCGAGCCGAAACCGCCGCCCATGTAAGGCGTAAGAACGTGAACGTCGCTCGGACTGATTTTCGGCAGCGAAGGATCCGCCGCCAGCAGCTTCGCCAAATCCGCCCCGATCCGGCTCACCGCCTGCGTTGACGCCCAGACCGTAATGTCTTTGTCCCCCTTCCAGTGGACAGTATTGCCGTGCGGCTCAAGGCAACAGTGGGTAATCGTCGCTACCCCATAGTGCCCCTCGTGCGTGACGTCGGCTTCCTGCATCGCTTTCGCGGGATCGCCTTCCGTCTTGTCCTGGCCCGGAACCACGTGATTGCCGGCTTTCTTGATGTCCTCGTCCTTGACGAGGTGAGGCAACACCTCATACTCAACCTTGAAAGCGGCCACCGCGTCGCGGGCGATCTCCTCGGTGTCGGCCGCTATCGCGGCAAGCTCCGACCCGACCCACTGGAGTTCGTCGCCGATATCTTTGATCAGCACCACGCCCCGCACGCCCTTCATCCGCTCCGCGCCGCTGGCGTCAATGCTCTTGATGCGCGCGTTTGCGTGAGGGCAGGTAACCAATCGTCCGGTCAATAGCCCCTCGGGGTTGCGGTCGTACGGATACTTCGCCCGGCCTGTCGCTTTCTCCGGGCCGTCCAACCGGCTGAAGCGGCTGCCTATGATACTGCGGTCCTCAACACCTGGCCAATCATATTTAGTAGCCACGGCGACCCCCTTTCACTTCTTTGGAGGCATCCAGGGCGGCCATTCGCACACCGTCATAGGTGCCACAGCGGCATATATTGCCGCTCAGCCCGGCCTCAATATCCGTCTTCGAGGGATTCGGATTGTTCTCGAGGAACGATTGACAGGCCATGACGAAGCCCGGCGTGCAGAAACCGCACTGCTGGGCGTCGTGCTTCACAAAGCTCCTCGGTACGGGATCGTTCGCCGACAGACTCTCGATCGTACGAATCTCCCGCCCTTGAGCCTCAATCGCCAGCATGCTACACGCATACACCGCTTGGCCGTCGACGATTACGGTACAAGCGCCGCACGTCGCCCGGTCGCAGACCTTCTTGGCGCCGGTCATGTCAAGCCGATTTCGCAATGCATCCAACAACGTTGTACGTGGCTCAGCCTCTACACCATGGTTCCGGCCGTTGATCATGAGCGTCATCGACACCGCGCCCGGGCCGACAACGTCGCCGGTCGCGGCAGCTTCAGCCGCCGGCGCAAGAAGTGCTCCAGCAGTCCCGGTTCCCACTCCAACGCCTTGGATAAACGTGCGCCGTGAAAAACCGTTGGACTGCTGAGTTTCCGTGGGACCTTCCGTGGTCTTTTTCGAACTCACCAGACACCTTCCTCCGCGTCCTGCTCACCACGAAATGGGCGAGCTTCCGCTAATGGACATTCGGACAAACGGTAACACTATAACAAATCCCGGACCTGAAACTTCACGTCTCAGACCTCGGTCTCAGACACGCGGCAACCATCCCCTAGCCGAGCCGCGAGAGACAACGAGCGGTGTGCATTCCCGCAAGATCGATGAAGCGCCCACAAGGCCACCGCCCGTAAATGGCTGCGTCCGGAAGGAGAGCGTTTACGGTCCTTGGTTTTGATTGGGCCAGGCGTTGTACGCCTGGTACGACGACCCGCACTGAATGAATCAGCCCGCTTACAGCATCCCCGACTCAACCGCCGTCCGGTACAAGATCACCACGCCCAACAGCGTCACCACCAACGCACTACCCACCGGAAGCACCTTGAGCCAACGGCCTTCCGTCGTCATTCGCTTAAGGGCGGGCCCCGCCAATACCATCGCCACACCAATCGCGATCAACACCGCCGCCAGGCCCAAACTAAAAGCCACAAGAATCACCAGCCCCCAAACCAAACGGTTGATGGTGAACGAGATCAGCAGGACAGCAAGCGCTTCCGGACAAGGCACAAGCCCGCCCGAAATACCAAGCGAAAGCAGACTCCCCCGCCCCGTCTTCGGTATCTCGTGTTGATCGTCATGACTGTGCTCATGCTCTCCATGAGAGTGCGTATGGCTGTGCTCTCCATGGGAATGAGCGTGGGTGTGCTCGCCGTGGGAGTGAGAGTGGGTGTGCGAATGGTCATCGTGATCGTGCGAGTGGCTGTGAGCATGGCCGGGCACATGAGAATGGGCCTTGCCCAGCGGCCAATGCCTGTGCTCGTGAGCGTCCCCGCCACCGTCACTGCTCCGCAACATCTGCCAGCGGTCCCAAAACAGCCACCCGCCGATAAAGACGATCAACAGCCCACTCGCGAACGACAACCACACCAGCAAGCGGTCGACGAGCAAGTATTGAGATGCGTACAGCGCAATCAGTCCCAGCGCGAAAACACCCGCCGTATGGGTCACCGTCACAACCGTTCCCAAGTAGATCGCGTCTCCGATCGTCCCCCGCGAGCCGGCCAGATAGGCAGCCACAACGGCCTTGCCGTGACCCGGCGTCAGTGCGTGCGCCGCCCCAGCCAGAAACGCGACCCCCAACGCCACAGCCACGAATCCCACCGTTGGCTCGTCCACCCTTAGGAGCGCTTCTAGCTGCTCTCGCAACGCCGTGTCGCCTTCGCCGGCCGCGGATTCCTCCGCAAAAAGACTCGGCACGGCGGCAAGTAACGACCAAAACCAAAGATAAACTCGCCTCGCCAACGTCCTCTGATGCTAGCACTTCGGTATCGCCCTCCCGCCATGTGCCGGCATGACAAATCGGGCGCGCTTCGACACCGCGCAACCTCCCCCAAAACCGCATCGCCCTCAAGCCGACACTCTCGAAGCCCCGACCGCAAGGGAGGGGTTGGGCCTCCGTCAACCGCTAGCAAAGCAACCCAACCGCGCCACATCACGCCACCACACAACGCACCGTCCCTTACTTTCGGTGTCCCCTGCTTTCCGGAAATCCCACGAACCATGCTTCCCGCAACGCCTGTACGGGAGCCTCCTATCTTCTATACTGTCTCGGAGGCACTCCAGCGTCTCGTCCGAGGGTTGCCGGACCTACGGAAAGTGGTGTTCCCTTCCACTATGTTCCACGTTCGCTCGCTCGCCGTTCTTCTCATCCCCGTCTTCCTTGCCGCGTCCTCCGCCTCGGCGCAATTGATCTTTGAAGACGTCCGCGAAGAGGCCGGCCTCGATCAATTTACGTACTACTCGAACACGTACCACGACCTCGGTATCAACTGGATCGATTTTGACAACGACTACGACGCCGATCTGTTCGTGACCACCGGCACTGGCGAAGAGGTCCCCCACCTCTATCGCAATAACGGTGACTCCACCTTTACCCTGGTCGATGAACTCCTGCCGCCGCTGCGAACGGATGTTAACACTACTGTCCGGCTGATAAGCGGTAGTCGGCCTGCAACTGGTTGTAGAAAAGTGGGTTAGGTGTTGTTTTTTCTTGCCGCGATTTGAGCGGCGGTGCGCCGTTTGAGCGTCATCCGTCCTGAGCCGACAATGGCTCATGAATCTGGGCCGCACCGTATTCGCGCAGTTGATCAGCTTTCTTCCGGATCGCGAGTTCCGGCGCTGTGTGGCCCGCTACGATGGCGACCGGGGCTCGCGCAGCTTCTCCTGCTGGGATCAGTTCCTCTCGATGTCCTTCGCCCAGTTGACCTACCGCGAAAGCCTCCGCGATATCGAAGCGTGCCTGCGTTCGCTTGGCGGCAAGCTCTACCACATGGGATTCCGCGGCAACGTCGCGCGCTCGACACTGGCCGACGCTAACGAGTCGCGCGACTGGCGGATCTATGCCGATTTCGCTCAGGCCTTGATTCGCATCGCGCGGCCCTTGTATGCCCGCGATCCGATCGGCGTGGATCTCAATCAAAGTCTCTACGCTCTGGACTCGACCACCATCGACCTGTGCCTCTCGCTGTTCCCGTGGGCCAAGTTCCGCCGGCGCAAGGCCGCCGTGAAGATGCACACGCTGTTGGACCTGCACGGTAACATCCCCACGTTTATCCGCATTACCGACGGCAAAACGCACGACGTCAACATCCTCGACGAGTTCCTACCCGAGCCCGGCGCCTTCTACGTTATGGATCGGGCCTACGTGGATTTCGAACGCCTCTTCGTGTTCACCCTCTGCTCGTCGTTCTTCGTCGTGCGAACCAAGAAGAACATCTTGCTCCAACGGCGCTACTCGCATCCCGTCGACAAATCTACGGGCGTGCGCTCGGATCAGACCGTCATACTGACTGCCATCGAATCGGCCAAAGTCTATCCGGACCCGTTGAGGCGCGTCAGCTACGTCGACGCCGCGACGAACAAGCGGCTGAAGTTCCTGACCAACAACTTCGCGCTCCCGGCACTGACCATCGCCGAGATCTACCGTTCGCGCTGGCAGGTGGAGCTGTTCTTCAAGTGGGTCAAGCAGCACTTGCGGATCAAGAAGTTCTACGGCGCCAGCGAGAACGCCGTGAAGACCCAGATTTGGATCGCCGTCTCGGTGTACGTGCTGGTGGCGATCGTGCGGAAGAGGTTGGGCCTGGAGGCGAGTCTCTACCAAATCCTACAGATTCTCAGCGTTACCCTATTTGAGAAAACGCCCATTTTACAGGCCTTGCAGCCATCAGACTCCCATGAAAACTTACTCGATCACCCCAACCAGATGATTCTATTCGACTTCTAACCGGACAGTAGTGTGCCGCTACATCTACTAAATATCGTGAGCCTAAGTACTGAACCCTCATTTCTTCATTACTAAACCAATATGGCGAATCATTTGTAAGCTGGTGTTCAAGCGCATAAAGGATCGTTCGACTGTAACGTTCGGAAGAACAGACGTCCCCTTCAGCCTCCCACTCAGCCGGTGGGATCGCGATCTGTCTGGCGTCGATGCGGGGGCCGCCAAGATTCTCCGGTACATCCACCCTTCGAAACACCAACTCACAGGCGAGAGGGCTGGTACCAGCCGCTCGCCAGAACGTCGGGTCCTCCTTTGCTTTCTTGAAAGTTTCTTCTTCATACTCACTTCGATAGGTCCAAAACTCTGTTACTCCGTACGAAAGCCAAAACCGCAGTGATAGTTTGCCGTCTTCACGCAGAATCAAAGTTCTTGACCGGAAATTGTCAACCACGTCGGGCCACTCTTCTAGAATGCCACCCCAGGGGGTCGAGATGTGAACCTGGCGACGCTCGAGTTCGTAACGACCGCCAACGACCACCACAGGCTTATGAGTTGAATCACTGAGGTCCTCCTTGTCGATCACGACCGGGTCAATACCACAAACCGGCTGTTCGAACGGCTGAGAGTCAGTGCGCAAGAAGACGCGGATCTCACGCCGGAATCGTTGACCCTCATCGAAAATAAACACACTTTTGTTTTTGAACTCGACATCCGATCTATTGCTCTCCACACCATTTTGTAAGACGCTGTCGAGTACCCAGTTACCTTCAAGCATTTCAGGCGTCACCGGTGCACTGGCTTCCAGCCTCGTGATAGCCTCCGCGAGTTTCGTTACACGGGCAGTGTCGCCTGCGGCAGCCGCGTCTGCCATTTGCCGCCGGTACGCCTTAAGCAGCGTCTGCACTTCCGAAGAGAACTTCTCGCTCTCCGCCCGAGCCGTAATCCGCTCCACCCGAGCCGCAATCCGCTCTTCCACAGCCTCTATCGCTGCGGACAGACGAAGAACAGCCTTTGCGTCGCCGGACTGGGCGGCGCTTGCGAGTTGCTGCCGTAGTGAGACGAGCTCTTCCTCAGGGCTCTGCGACTGGGCTGCAGCCGAGCCAAGACAGAGTGCGAGGACGATAACGGTTCGAGAAACCCACCCTGCTAGAAGTGACCTGGTTGGATAGCCCATCAAAATCCTCCGCTCGTACGGTCTACGTTGTCTTCGGTCTCACTCGCGCATCCCGCCCTCACCAAACTGCTCGGTGATGCTGTAGTGGGAGATGGTGGCGCCGACCATGCGGTCCGATTCTAGCGCGATTCAGATAGGTAGCGGGAACACCGATGTCATGAACTATGACATTTTCTAGTCCCCAGGTGCTTGAGACGGTTCGGTTTCCGTCCCCTCGACCCTCTGACCGAGACCCCTGGGCAGCCGATTCCTGGTGGGAAATGGCTTTCTCAGACAGCTACCTTGAATCAGTCAGCCAAGCATAACGCCACCTCGCCCTCCCACCGGTGCGGTCCAGACTGTCGCCGCAACCCAGATTTTTTTCAGAATTTTTTCGGAAACAGAGACTCTCGACATATACGCCTACACACGCATTCGCGGGGGCGCTTTCGATTGACCCCTCCCCCCCTTGCTTCGCTCGGACAGACCCTAGTGGGATGCTCGGCTGGTGCGAGTGGAGAGCGGGCCACCATGGGGCAAAGCTCGGCAGTCAAGCCGCTCTAGCAGGCTGCGGTTGGGCTGGTGCGGGTACGGTGGGCTTTATGAGGGAAAACTTCCCCCGCCCCTTGCGGAGGTCCTCTGGAGCGATCTGGGGCTGTGAACGCGGGTCTATGTGGACATCTGTGTGGACATCCAGCGACCGGGTGGTCGCCGACAACACCTAACTCACTGAAGGGAATGGTCGGGGCGCGGAGATTTGAACTCCGGACCTCCTGCTCCCGAAGCAGGCGCGCTACCAGGCTGCGCTACGCCCCGTCTGAAGGGAAAATCGAAACGTCCCTGAAAAGGACAGCCTTCATTCTAGGGTACCCGCCGCACCGCGACAATGGGGCCCCGGTATGGCCTCAATTCTTAAGCCGATTCAATGTGTAGGCGGCCATAGTGGTGGCCAGGGGCTCGCCGTCGGATGCTCGTATCCCGGAAGGACGCAGGTCGTAAACCCGCTCCGGAATCAAGTCAGCGAGCGTCAAGCGGGCCTGCAATCCATCCGGAGACAACTCGACCCTTTCGACCTTGACCGCTGTCTCGTCGGTCTTCGGGGAACCGTACGTCGAATGGTACAGGTAGTAGTAATGGGTCATCGAGTAGGCGGCAGGGCTCGAGGCGGTTTTCGGGTCGACGGGCTTGGTGAAAGTCAGGTCGAACCCGTTCTTTGTTAGCTTCATCGACAGGATATCCATTGGCACCCGACCAGTCCAAGTGATTCGTTGGAGGCCTTCGATCGAGCCCCAGATCCTGGATGTTTGCGCAATGTAGAGACTCTTTCCATCGATCGAGAATGCCATGCGATTGTTGGCCATCCGGAGACCGTTCTCATAAACGAACGGGAAGGTGGCGCCTTGATATTCGCCGCCAATGACTTCGAGGTCGACACGCTGGATTCTGGGATAGGTCCATTCGGCGACAAAGAGCTGCCCCGCATACGGACCGAACCCGCCCTGGGAGACGTCGAATACGGGGTGGGCGACCGAGCCGCCCATGTCGTTCTGGGGAAACAGAATGGCCGGCCGCTTGCGCTTCTGGTCCAGTTCCGCGATGGGGATCTCGACCGGGTCTCTGCCGGCGAAATCAGGATGCCAGTTCAACGATGCCGGATGTCCGTGAAAATCACCTTCCGTTAGATGATGCAGCGGCGACGTGCCGACCCAGTCGCCTTGGTTGTCCGCCGCGAAGAGCTCGCCTTCCGGGCTGATGCCCAACCCGTTCGGTTGCCGGAAACCACAAGAGAAGGCGGAGAGCTTCCCCGCCGGCGTGATCTTCAGCGAACAGCCGCGGTAGGGGACAGGCGAGTAGTGACCGACGCGATTGACCTTGCCTTCCTCCGGGTTCTCCGACTGGCGTCCCTTGACGGTCATTTCGCCGCGCACGGGCGGCCGCGGTTTCGCGCCGCTGGAAGCAAGACCGAGGCTGACGTAGAAATTCCCTTCCGCGTCGCGAACGGGTCCCGCGATGTATTCGTGATAGTTGCCGGAGAGTCCCCAGCCGTCGGATATGGTTTCGAATAAGTCCGCACGGCCGTCCGCGTCGGTATCGACAACGCGGGTCAGTTCCGGGACCTGAGCAACGAAGAACTCACCCGGCTCGCCGGCGAGAATACCGAGAGGGGTATGAAGCCCATCGGCGAACTTACGCCAGCGGCTCGTCTTCGTGTCAAGCGAGTAGATGTAGCCGCGCCGGAATGTGGCATAGAGACGTCCGTCCGGGCCGAAGCAGAGCGCGCTGACTTCCGGGGCGATTCCCTTGGGTGTTGGTACTGTTTCGACGCGGTAAGTGTCGGATGAGACTTGCGCGGCGATCGTGGGTGTCAGAGCCGAACCCGTCGCCAGCGTGAACACTCCGGTTAGGAGATGCCGCCAGAGTCGCTCTCCAATCGTACTTCTCGTTCTGCTCATCTAATTCGTACGGGCGGCGATGGTGACGCTAAAGGTGACATCCCGGCCGGCCGGGATGCGAAGCTGCCCGCTGGCTGTTTCGGGAAGAGACGATTGAATCGAGTAGCCCGGGCCGGGAGTAATGAGCAACCACATCGGTTGATCCACGTTCTCGATACGGAAACTACGCACGATGCCGGACTTCGATTCGGTCGCCGTGATCCGCTCGTAAACATTCACCCCTTCCACCTGGTAGTGGAACTCCGGGTAGCCGTCGATCAGCCGGTATCCGCGAAAGCGGCGCCGCGGGAGATACTTTGTGTCCCCGACGCGGAATGGAAATTCGCCGGCGCGATAGAAGATCTCACCCAGGATGTCAGCGGTGCGGGTCAGCCTGGTTTCTCTGTCGCGTTTCTCAAAAAGAGTGCCGGTCATATCGACGAAGCCGCCACGCCACGCGTAGCGCAACCGTGATTCCCCGGCGTCGAAACAAAAGGAGATGCCACCGGGCAGACCGACCGCGATCGCCGCGGGAGTTGCTTCCGGCATGTCGAAGCGAACGACGATCGGCTTGTCGGCCGCTACCGGTAACGCTTCGCTCCCCGCCTTGCCGCGCGCCTGCTTGAAGCCCTCGGGCAGCGGCATGTCGTCACTGAGCGAAAACGCGGCCCACAGCGCGTCGATCTTCGCTCGCGCTTCGTCGGTTGAGAGCGAACCAAAGTAGTTGGGCATTGACGTGCCGGATAGGATGCGTGCCGGATCTCGCATCCAACGCCGGAACCAGTCGTGGCGGACTCTTTCGGTAAGGTCGGTGAGCGCCGGCCCCTCTTCGCCGAGAGCATCGTGCTCGCCGAGACCGTGGCAGCCAATGCATCCCAGCCCGCCCTGTGCCGCGTTCGTGCCGAGCATGTTCACACCGAGCCGACTCATCGACGGGTTCACTTCCGCTGAGGCCGTTCCGGCTTTCGGCGCTACACCGGCGGCGCGAGCAAAACCGGCCACCAGCGGCTGAACGTGAGCCTTTTCGTAGTGCGGCATCCGCAGCTCGATCTGCTTGCGTGAGCGATGTCCCCCGACGAGCACGCGCTTCAGCCACTCCCCGGTCATGCGCCGGCCCAGGCCGGTGAGGGGTGGTCCCGTCTCGGGAATCACCGGGGTAGGCTTCGCTGAGTCGAGCGCGTGGCACGATGTGCAGCGCAGTTCGGTGAGCCGCCGAGAGAGGTTGTAAACCGGGGCGGGGCTGATATCCGGAGCGGCGCCATAGGAGTCCACGAAGGCCGACAGAGCGCGACGCCCTTCGGGAGACATCCGGAAACGGGGAACGCCTCCCGGCGGCTCGGCGGACAGGCAACCGCGGCCTGACCGCAATCCGTGCATCGCGGGCGGAGCCGGCGGCTGTTCGATTTCAGGGGCCATCTCGTGGCACGCGCCACATCGCCCGGACCGAACGAGTTCCGCGCCGCGAGCGGCGTCACCGCCTGTGAACTCGACTTCGTAGTCCTCGTTCTTCGAAGTGACCAAAGCACCCGCCAGTTCCTTTGCTTCCTGGCGGGTCAGGTCGAATGACGGCATCTCGCCGCTTGCGCTGGACCGACCCGGATCCATGAGGTATGCCGTAAGCGTCGAGGCGTCCGTCTTGGACCCCAGCCCATTCAGGGCCAGCGAGTCGCGTTGATGACAGGCGCCGCAGCCCAGTGAATTCAACAGCGATCGCCCTGTTTCATGATCACGGCGGGCTATTTTGCCTATGTCCTTGGCAGCCGCTTGCGAAACTTGCGCCGCCAAATAGGCCGCGACATGACGGCGTTCCTGATCGCTTGCGAGGTTGTTGGGCATCAGCGCGTCGGAGCGGAATCCCGCGGGATCCCGCAGCCAGTGATAAAGCCAAGCCCGTTTCCGCCGCGATCCGATCGCCAACAAGCTCGGCCCCGGCCGTGCTCTAAGCGAAGAAGACTCCGGGTCGTGGCAATTCGCGCATCCCAGATTTTCCGCAAGTCGTCGACCCTCCTCAACCAACGCCGCCTGCCCATCCAACTCCGCGGGGTCGTGGAAGAAACGGTCCGTTGGCACGGGCTCCCAGTCGAAGTGCTCCGCCTTCCATTCCAGCCGCAAGGCGGCCGGACCGGCCTCGCGGTGATAGCCAATGCGAATTGGTTGCCGCCCGGGATCGAGTATTTCCCCCGGCTCGCCGACCGCACGGCCGGCGACCGTCACATCCGCTCCGCGAAAGGAGTAAACGCCCGCACGCAGAATGGATATCCAACCCGTCCATTCCGACTCGAAATCCGCCGCCAGGGAGGGATGAAGCGACTCTCCCGCTTCGAGGTAGAAGTTGGGAGAAGACACAACCAACTGAACCGAATGACGGGAATCCCGATAGCTGCCCACCAGACCCGGAACGAGGTCTTGCTGACCTGAAGCGAGGCCACACAGCAACAACCCGATACCCGCCCAGCGAAGCATCCTAGTATTCTTCCACGCGGGCACTTTCCGTGCTACGCCGGGCTTGAACGGGCCGGGCCTCCAGAGACCAACCTTGCATCCGGGCTCCCCTTTGGCGCACTATACACGCAGACCTTACAAGGAGAACCCGATGTCCGCCATTCTGAACCGACGCCGTTTTCTTGGCGCTTCCGCGGCCGCGCTTGCCACTTCCAGCCCGGCCGGCGCCCAAAACGCGAACGATGCCCTGCGGGTCGGCGTCATCGGCCCGGGAGGCCGTGGCACGGCCGTAATGAAAGAGTGCATCGAGTACGGCAGCCAATACAACGCCCGTGTCACCGCTGTCTGCGACATTTGGAACCAACGTCTCGACGCGGCAGCAAAGCTCGTTAGCGAATCCTATGGTACACAAGCGAAGTCGTATCGGCGCCACGAAGAGTTGCTGGCTGACAAAGATATTGACGCCGTCATCATCGCCACGCCCGATCACCAGCACGCGAAGATGCTCAAAGCCGCGGTCGAGGCGGGCAAAGACGTCTACTGCGAAAAGCCCATGGGCAACGTTCTCTCTGAGTTGAACGCGGCCAACGAAGCGGTGAAGAGAACAGGCCGCATCGTGCAGATCGGCACGCAACGCCGAAGCTATCCACAGTACCGCATGGCCGCGGACTGGGTGCGCGAGGGGCGCATCG
>CBDBKC010000030.1:0-199083 GCA_965206655.1 Bryobacterales bacterium
CGGCAGGCCTAGTTGTCGTTTTGCCGCTCGCAGCTCAGAAGCCCGCCGACCGGCCGTTTTGGCGGACGGTCGTGATGGGTACGAACGGCATGGTGGCGGCGGAGCATCCTCTGGAGTGTCGCGCGGCGATCAAGGCTTTGGAGGCGGGCGGGAACGCGATTGATGCGGCGGTGGCGGCGTTCTATATGACGACGGTGGTCGAGCAGCATCAGGCGGGGTTGGGCGGAGACGGTTTCATCCTGGCTTACATCGCGAAAGAGGACCGGGTTGTCTTCATCAATGGCACGGGGCCGGCGCCGAAGCTGGCGACGCCGGAGTTCTATCGAAAGCTTGGCGGGATTCCAGATGAAGGACCGTACTCGACGGATGTGCCGGGGATGGCGGGCGGTTTTGACTTGGCGCTCAAAAAGTATGGGACGTTGCCGTACGAGAAGATCCTGGCGCCCGCGATCGAGGCGGCGGGCAAGGGGCATCCGCTTTCCTTCTGGGCTTCAAAGTATCACCGTACGGCGATTTCGAAGCTTTCGCCGTATCCGAGTTCGGTGAAGACGTTTTTGAAGAACGGCGGGCCGTATGAGCCGGGCGATGTGTTTGTGCAGGCGGACTTGGCGAAGACATTCGAGACGATCGCGAAAGAAGGGGCCGACGCATTTTACAAAGGGCGGCTGGCACGGCTTTCAGCGAAGTTCTACAAGAAGCACAAGGGTCTGTTGCGTTACGAGGATTTGGCGTCGTATGAGCCCGAGGAGGCTGAGCCGATTAAGACGACTTACGCGGGGCTCGATGTTTACCAGAGCGCGCCGAATTCGCAAGGCATCGTGATGCTGATGGCGTTGAACATGCTGGAGGGCTTTGATCTCGCCGCGATGGGTCACAACTCGCCGGAGTACATCCACGTTGTTACGGAGGCGATGAAGCTGGCGTTCGTCGATCGGAACAAGTATGTGGCCGACCCGCGGTTTGTGAAAGATATGCCGGTGGAGGGTCTGCTTTCGAAGGCTTATGCGAAGAGGCGGCGGGCGTTGATTCGGATGGATCAGGTGTTGGCGCCGGCGCCGCCACCGGGAGATCCCCGCACGGGGAAGGGTGTTCTAGCCGGCCATGAGGTCGCCTATGTGACGGGCAAGCAGGCGATGAAGCGAGGTCCTTATGAGAGCGCGGATGGCGAGACGTCTTCGTTTTCGATTGCTGACCGGTTCGGGAATCTGGTTTCGGTGACGCACAGCGTGAACGGCACGTTCGGCAGCGGGATGGTGGTTGAGGGAGGCGGATACGTGCTGAACAATCGGATGCCCTATTTCAGCTTGGACGAGGGCGATGTAAACTTCCTTGTTCCGGGCAAGCGGACGCGGCATACGGTGAACCCGGCGCTGGCGCTGAAGAACGGCAAGCCCTATCTGGCTTGGAACACTCCGGGTGGGGACAACCAACCGCAGGCGATGCTGCAGGCGTTCTTGAACGTAGCTGTGTTCGGGATGAACGTTCAGCAAGCGGTCGAGGCGGCCACGGTGACGAGCACGGGATTCGGAGCGTCGATGTTTCCGCAGCCGGTGAAAGGGACGTTGATGATGCCTCGGGTGTTGGCGGATGAGATTGGTGATGAGGTTGCCGAGTTGGGGCATAAGATCGAGGTGATCGAGATGCAACAGCCTTATCAGCAGCAGCCCTCCGGAGCGGGCGCGGTGAAGATGGTGATGGTGGATTCGGAGCGTGGCGTGCTGATGGGCGGCGTGAGTCCGGCTAAGGATGACTATGTGATGGGATGGTGAGGATTGAGGCTCGTGATTCGTGTATTCGTGGCTCGTCTTCGTGAAGCGAAAGAAGAGGTGATGGTTTGTACGATCTAGTGATTCGAAATGGCACGCTGGTGGATCCGGGGCAGGGGATTCACGGCGACAAGGATGTTGCGGTTACGGGCGGGCGGGTTGCGGCCGTGCTGGATCGCGGCGCGGAAGCGATCGCGAAGCATACGCTTGACGTTCGCGGACTGTACGTCTTGCCAGGGTTGATTGATCTTCATGTCCATGTGTTCTCGGGTGTGACGCACTACGGCATCGATGTGGATCCGACTTGTTTGGCGCGCGGGGTGACGACGGTGTTGGACGCGGGGTCGTCGGGGGCTCTGACGTTTCCTGGGTTTCGCAAGTTTGTGATTGACGCGTCGCAAACGCGGCTGTATGCGCTGTTGAATATCTCGGCCATGGGCATGGTGAGCGGACAGGAGACGGTTCCTCCGCTGGGCGAACTCGAGGATCTGCGGTACGTCGATGTCGATTCGGCCGTGCAAATGATCGAGAGGAATCGCGACCGCATCCTGGGTGTGAAGGTGAGGCTGTCTGAGAATCTGGCAGCGGACGGGAAGAATGAGTTGCCCGCCCTGTTGCGTGCTCGCGAGGCGGCGGAGGCGGTGCGCCTGCCGTTGATGGTGCATTCGCCGGTTTCGAGCATTCCGACGGAGAGGATTCTGGATGAGCTGCGGCCGGGCGATATCCTGACGCACTGCGTGCATGGGCACGGCGCCGGCGGCATCATGGATGACGATCTGAAAGTGCTACCGGCGGTTCGCAAAAAGGTCGAGCAAGGGTTGCGTTTGGATGTAGGCCACGGGCGCGGCAGTTTCACGTTTCGGGTGGCGCGGGCGGCGCTGGAGCAGGGTGTTGTGCCGGGAACGATTAGCAGCGACCTGCATACGTACAACTTGCAGGGCCCGGTGTTTGATCTTGTTACGACGATGGACAAGTTCCTTCACATGGGGATGGAGCTGTCTGAGGTAGTTCGGCGGGTGACGAGTACGCCGGCCGAAGTGCTCGGCATGCCGGAGGAGATCGGAACGCTCAAGCCTGGGGCCTTCGCCGACATCGCGGTGCTTGAGATGCAGGAGGGCGAGTTCGACCTGACCGACACCTTTGGCGTCACCGAGACCGGGCACTATCATCTGGAACCGCGCTACATCTTCCGGGGCGGCCAACAGGTCGGGGTGCTGCCTCGGCCGGAGTCGTCGGGGGACTATTTTGCGCCGCCGGACATCCCCGTGCCAAAGGGGAGCGAACAATGATCGATTGCCGGGCCGTCGTTCGTTTCCTCTTGATCGGAGGTGTTTGCGGGCTCGGATTGCCGGCCCAGTCCGTGGAAAGCGAAGGTCTCACGCCCGAGCAGATTGAGAAGCACGCGGTTATCAAGTCCGATCGGCCTGATGGCCGTTACATGAGCGGGCGGGGGTTTACGCAATACCTGATGAAGCATACGCAGCCGCGGTTGCGTTTCGATCCGGGGTTCTCGGCAACGCGCCGGGAAGCGTGGCAACTCGAACTCAGGATGAAGATGGGCGAGCTGATGGAATTTCCCCCGATTGTGGAGCAGCCGCGGCCGAAGAAGTTGGCGACGACACTCCGGGAGGGGTATCGCGTTGAGAAGTGGGAGAGCTATCCCGAGCCGGGAAGTGTCGTTCCCTTCTTGATCCTCGTTCCCGATGGGGTGGATGCGAACAACCCCGCGCCTGCTGTGATGTGTTTCCCGGGGTCGACGCGGAGTAAGGAAGGGACGGCAGGGGAGCCGGAGTTGCATCCGCGATTCAGGAAGCCGCGTCACGAAGAACCGAACAAGATGGGAAGCCAGTATGCACGGGCGGGCTTTGTGAGCAACCCCGGTGTGGCGGAGACGTCGGACCTTGAGCGTCTCGGAATGGCGCCCAACTATGACCGCAACGCTTTCAGTGCTCAGCTCCTGGAACTGGGGCGGCACTATCTCGGTCTCTCCGTGTTCCAGAAGATGGACATTTTGCGCTGGCTCAAGAACCAGCCGTTTGTCGACCGCAAACGAATCGCCTTGAGCGGCCATTCGCTGGGAACGGAGCCGCTGATGGTGATGGGAGTGCTCGATCCTGAGATCGCGGCTTTCGTATTCAACGATTTTCTTTCGCCGACTCTCCAAAGAGGAATCGTGAACACGAAGCCCGATGAACGCGGGCGCCGGCCGCCGATGAACTGGATTGGTCACCGCGTACCGGGCATTTGGAAGTGGTTTGATTTCCCCGACATTGTTGCCTCGTTGGCGCTGCGGCCGCTGATTGTCACGGAGGGTGGTCCGACTCACGCGCTCGATACCGTTCGGGCGTCGTACCGCATGGTGGGCGCGGAGGAGCAGCTCGCGATTCACTACTATCCGAAGTACGGCGATCCTTCGGCCCGGCATGACGGCGAGCCGATTCCCGAAGGGCTGAACCAGTCGGACTGGTTCGGATACGCCAATGTCGATGCACCTGAGCATTACTTCAAGGGGCATCTGTCCGTACCTTGGCTGGCCGAGGTTTTGAAGCCCTAGGCTCCTCCTGTTTCGCCTTGGCAACGTATACTAGGCTCCACGCCAGGGAGGAAACCGTCATGTCTATTGCCAAACCATTCGAAGCCGGGTACTTGAGGAGGAAAGGGCCGGAGGTAACGCGCCGCGCGCTGATGGCCGGGGCCGCGGGTGTCACCGGCCTGAGTTGTCTCGCTGACATGGCGTTGGCTTATAGTCAGGCCGCCGCCGGCACGAGGCGTAGCGGCACGCCGAAGGCGGACCGTCCGCGGAGCGGAATGAAGATCAGTTCGGTGAAGGTGACTCGGGTGGCGTCGCCGGACCGGCCGATCATGAATTCGACGTCCTCCCACGCGACGCACTTTGTGCGCACGATCACCGAGATCGAGACGTCGGACGGCCATCGCGGGGTGTCGGAGGTGGGGCGGCGACACGCCGAGAAGATCGAGGCGGCTCGCTCCGTGGTACTGGGACGGGATCCCTTCGAGCTTGAGTACTTCCGGCGGAATATCGAAGACTACGAAGCCTTTGCCGGTATTGAGATTGCCTGTCTTGATCTGATTGGACGCGCGCTCAATCGCCGTGTATGCGATCTGATTGGCGGGGCGTTTCGTGAGGCGGCGCCGTACTCGGCGTATGTTTTCTTCGTGCTGCCGACTGACGAAGAGGCGGGCGTCATTACGGCGGAAGCTGCCGCACAACAGTTCGTGGATTTCAACAGGAACGAGGGCTTTCGTTCGTGCAAGTTTAAGGGAGGTGTCCTCAAGCCGGATGAGGAGATCGAGGCGCTCAAGATCATGCGCCGCCGTGTGCCTGACGCGAAGCTGAGAATCGACCCCAACGCTGCCTGGACGGTGGAGACGTCAAAGCGCGTTGCGAAGGAGGTCGAGCCGCTCGGCATGGAGTATCTCGAGGATCCGACGCGCGGCCAGGACGGCATGGCCGAGGTGCGCAAACACACACCGATTCCGCTGGCGACGAACATGTGCGTGACGCGACCGGAGCACATCGGGCCGGCGTATCGCAAGGGTGCGATCGACATCGTGTTACTCGATGTTCATCACATGGGCGGGTTGAACAATGTCCGACACTGGGCCGCGACGTGCGAATCGCTCGGGTGGGGTTGCTCGGGGCACAGCAATAATCATCTGGGGATTTCCATGGCGACGCTTACCCACATGAACTGCTCGATCTCGCATGTTACTTACGACGCCGACACTCACTATCCATGGACTGCAGCCGACCAGGACATCGTCAAGGGCGGCAAGTTGCGGTTCCATGACGGCAAGATGGCGCTGCCGGAGGGCCCCGGGCTTGGCGTCGAGATCGACCGCGATCAGATGGCCAAGCTGGAGGAGAATGTGGCGCGTGTCGAGTCGCGTGACGCGCTGGTGGACCGCTGGAATCCCAACTATCGGCGCAAAGCGCGGGGGACGTTTCGGTTCTGAGACCCGATCGGGTCGGGTGACGGGGATTGAGGCCCCGCCACCCTCCCACACCACCGGACATACGGTTTTCCGTATCCGGCGGTTGAACCCAGCGGCCTTACGTTCGCGCCGCAAGATCCGATGGCATCACAAACCCGTAGCGCCGCAACGTTGCATTCGATAACGCTGTCTGCAACAGTCCGTTCGCCGCTATGCGCCAAGCGCCGCGACGTGCCGGAACCAGTTTCAACAACCGTTCCCCAATGGCCCAACCGACGTAAAGCCCGCCGGCGTCCCGTTGCGCCATGCCAGCGCAGCCAGAAACATTTCCGTATGTGCCGCCGCACCCATCCTTCCAGTAGGAAAATCGCACGCCGTCGCTCCGCCAACCGGTAGTATCCCCACCAGCCGCGAACGTACCGCCGCCACTCGTCGCGTAACTGCCGACTCGTGACCGAGCGGTTGCCGCACCAGATCTCCCGCACCTTCCGTTTGAATCGCTCGACACTTTCCGGCGCTGCTTCCACCTGCCCCTGGCGGTTCAGACGAAACCCCAGGAACTTCCGCTCCCACGGCCTCCCCGCCCCGCTCTTGGCCTCGTTCACTTTCAGTCGCAGATGCTTTTCGATCCAAGCCGTGATCCCCGCCAGCACACGCTTCGCCGCCGCTTCACTGCCCACATAGATGTTGCAGTCATCCGCGTACCGGCAGAACCGTAGCCCACGTCTCTCCAGCTCCCGATCAAGCGCATCAAGGTAGATGTTCGCCAGCAACGGTGACAACGGCCCGCCTTGCGGCGTGCCCTCCGCGCTGCGCACCACCACCCCCTCCGTCAGCACTCCGGCCCGTAGATACCGGCCGATCAACCCCAGCACTCGCTTGTCGCGAATGACTTCCGCCACCCGCCGCATCAAAATGTCGTGATTGACCACGTCGAAGAACCGCGCGATGTCAATATCCACCACCCAGTCCTTGCCCTCGCGAACGTATCCTTGCGCCGCTCGTACCGCATCGTGCGCACTCCGCCCCGGCCGGAATCCCCAGCTCGACTCGCTAAACCGCGGATCGAAGATCGGCTGCAGAACTTGCAGCAACGCTTGCTGCACCAGCCGATCTATTACCGTCGGTATCCCAAGCTGTCGCTTCCCCCCGCTCGGCTTCGGTATCTCTACCCGCCTTACGGGACTCGGCGTCCAACGCCCGGACACGAGTTTCGCTCGAATCTCCGTGCCGTGACGGCGAAAGTGAGGTTCGAGTTCTTCGGTCGTCATCTTGTCGATCCCCGCCGCGCCCCGCTTGCGTTTCACCGCCCGCAGAGCCCGTTCGAGGTTCTCCTCTCCGACCACCTGTTCCATCAGTTCTTCGTGCATTGCTTTCTTCGATGAGTCTCGCCGAACTTCGCCTCGTCGCCGCCGGAGGGAGGCCCATCCCGGTTCCACCGTTCCTGCCTGCCCCTGCTCCCCTTGCGTTCCCCCGACGGGGAAGGACCTTTCGGTCCGGGACTCCGGACTTCTTTCGGCTCGGTTCGAGTCGCTCCTCTCGCTTTGCTCCTTGGTTCTTCGGCCCTTCGCTCCGGCGCTATTACCCGCCTTCCTCGCTACTACGGCCTCTGCTGACTTCTCCTCCGCTCTCACCGAGGAGATCTCCCCAGGTAAGGTGCTGAATCTTTCCCTTCACACCGCCCGGCTCTACCGCGCACGTCTTCGGATGGACTTCGGGCTTCACGTTGGCTAGCACGCTTACCGCCCGTACACGGCCTCTCTGCCGATTCGTGTTCCTACGGTCAAAGGTTTGTTCCCCGCTTCCTTCAGCTTCACCTCGCGGCTACGCCTTGCGGTTCCCTACAGTTACCTCCATCAGTTCCCGGTCGGCTCCTTTCAGCCAACTAGATTCAGCCCATGCTGGGCACACTAGCGCGGACCTCGGGTTTGAGGTCCGCGGCCTTTTTCCACCGACCCACTCGATCCACCAAAACACTGAAAAACACCGCTACAATTCCAACACATGTCGCGACTTCGACGCCGGGAAACCCATTCGCGATTCTTCTTCATCACGACGAATATACTCCGAGGTCAACGGCCCTTCAACGACCGCGAATGCGAAATGCCGGCGACGAGCCTCAACCGAACGCGCCGGCGCCACCGTTCGCCCTGTGCGGCTATTGCTTCATGCCAGATCACGTCCACGTAATCATCTTTCCCGAGCAACCATCCCCGAGCCGCGGCGCGCCCACGGGAAGCGGTGCAAGCTCCTACCCCACAACGGCATCCCCCAAAAAGCCGCCAAAGCCCCAAACCCAAACTCAGAGCCGCGGGCGTCAGCCTGCGATGACCAGCCACACTACGACCAATCCGCATCGCGGAGCGCAACCTATCCCCGCATGCTCCACGCGGTCAGGCCCGTTCACGGGCCTTGGTTTTAAGCTAGGCCGAAAAAACGGGGACCCTACCAAGCGCCGCACACGCGCCAAACAACACCCACCGAGATAAAATGAGGAGGCTCGCCATCGGGAGACCCCGTAGCGTGGACCTCGGTTTTGAGGTCTGCGGCTGTCTCTTTGGGCTCCGATGGGACGCGCAGGAAATCAATCTCAATCGGTCCGACGCGCTCGTCGATCCACCGAGCGCTTGACCACGGCCATTGGCGGGGCTCCACCGCCAACCCGCGCTGCACAGGATTCATGTGGACATAGCTGAGCGTGTCGTCATACTCCTTGCGGGTCCTCAAAGCGTGATCGTAGAACCTGCCTTGCCAGAAACTTGTATCGCGCTCACCGGAGCGGCGGAGTAACTGGAGTGTGGTGAGTTTGAAACTCTTGATCACGTCCGAGATCGTCGTCCGTTCCTGAGGTCGGGTCTTTCCGTGCGCTAAGGGGCCGGGTCGAATTCGAAGCGGTTGATGATGACTTCCACGGATTTGCCGTCGGTGGGTGGGCGGCCTTGGAAGAGCCAGAGGTTGATGCGCGGGTTTTCGTCCCAGCTTGCGGGGATGCCGTTGTTGAATGGGTGGCTGGAATAAAGTGGGCCCGGGTCGTTCGGGGTCCAGTGTCCGACGCGGCTTTCGAATTGGGCAACACCGGGAGTCCATGTCAAGATCTGCGTCGTTTGGGCGGCGCCGGTTTGGAAGAAACGGAACATATTGCCCTGTTGATCGTAGGGTTGCACGACGTATTGCGCGTTGAGATTGTTCGGGTCGGACCAGCGGGAAAACTCGATGTCGAGTTCGCGATGGTTGTCGGCCGGTTGGTCGCTCCAGGTGAACAGGCCGAGGACGACATTGGGGTCGAGGTTGTCGACCGGGCTGTCGAGGTGGAAGCGGTACGTGCCATAGCCGAGCGTACAGAGGTTGATGACCTCGGCGGCGTACCACTTGCCCTTTCGGCGGCGGATCTTCATGTGGAGACGTCCGTCGGCGTCGACCCAGACGCTATCGGTGCTGTCGGAAAAGCGGTTGGGGCCGGGGCCGGCTGTCGAGTTACCGTGGTCTTTGACGGCCCAGACGTGGTCGGCGAACGCGATGCGTGTCGTGTAGCCGGTATAGGTAACGGCGCAATCGGGCGGCCGGGTTGGCGGAGGTGGCGGCGGTTTCTTGCCTCCGCGACCCTTGCCAGGCGCGGCCCAGATGGCTCCGGCCATCAGCAGAGTCAGCAACAACGTCCGTAGCAGAACGAGTTTTCCGTTTCCGTGATACATATGTCCCCTCGAGGGCTTGTAAGAAGCCCGCTTACCGTGCGAACGGCACTCTGTGAATTCGTGGGGGGATGTTCGTGCGTTCTGATCGGAACGCTCTTCTAGTTTACACCGCCGATTGGATGGGAGTGCCCGGCGATCGTCTTTCGGCTCAAGAGGATTCGTGTCGATAGAAGACGAGCGAGGTGCCGAGGTAGTGGTAGAGTTTCCGGGTCTTGGACAGGTCGTTGAGAGAGCGCATCAGTCCGGGCCAGTGCTGGTCGTAGTCGTGCCAGAGAATGAGGCCTCCGGGCCGGACCATGTCTAGCGCCTTACGAGTGTCGCTCTCGACGACTTCGTAGGTATGACCGCCGTCGATGAAGACGAAGTCGATCTTGCGACGGTAGGGAGAGAAATCGAATTTGGTTGAGTTGCCGTGGAGCCGCTCGATCTTTTGCTTGACGGCGGTGTCGATCCCGGGATCATCGAAGCAAGGCCGGGCGTTGTCTTCGTCGACGGCGAGGTTCATATCCGAACCGGCCAGCAGGCGGTCGCGGAGCCCCATCGCTTTGGCTTCCTGTTCGTCGAGATCGAGTGTGAAGATACGGGCGTCTTCGGCAACGTTGCGGGCCAGGTTGAGGGTCGTTCGGCCGCGGAAGGTGCCGATTTCGAAGAGCGTGCGAGCAGAAATCGCTTGAGCGGCGAGGACGATGAGGGTGATGTCCTGTACCGTCGTATCGCCGAACCCGTAGCCCGCCGGCTCGAATCGAACGGAACCGGCGGTTGATCCGGGCAATAGCTCCTCCAGGTCGCTGATCGGAATCATCGCGGAGGCACCGGCCCCGCGTTGCGCGCGGGCATGGCGCAACCGCGCGAGCAGCGGTTCCCAGATTGCGGCCGTTGCGCCGAAAGCGGCGGCCAGCAGGGAGAGCGTCAGGGGGGACAGGCCAAGCAGCGTGAGGCCAAACCAAACGAAGCAAAAGGCTCCGGCGGCCAGGATTAAAGCGAGGGTGATTCTCTTGCGTGAGGCGATCACAAGCGAAAGGCTCGGCACTGTCCAACGGCTCGGGCGGGGTGAGTGACCAGAATAGCAAGCCGCGCTATGCCGCTTGATGCTCCGAATCATCAGGGATGACGGGTGTGTGCGGGTCAATCCCAAACCAGAACAGTGAGCCGATGAAGTAGACCGCGGCGACGCCGTAAAGCGGCGCATCCCAGCCATAAGCGTCGATGGCGTAGCCGATGGCGATGGAGGCGATGGTGCCGCCGATTTGTCCGGCGGTATTCATGGCGCCGCTGACCGAACCGACGTAGTCGCGCCCGACATCGAGGCAGACGGCCCAGGAATTCGGCAGGGCGAATTGGATAGCCGAATAGCCCAGTGTGAGCATTAGCATGGCCTGGGTGACATCTTCAATACCGATTGCGATGAGGATGCAGGTGGCGCTGACGAGGCCGGCGCCGAGGCCCACGCTGCGTCGGGCCCAAGTGAGACCGATCTTCTTGACCAGGACGTCGACCGTATGTCCGCCAAGGTAGTTGAAAACGGCGCTGAGGAGGAACGGCATGGCAACGTAAGGTGCGAAGTCGACCAGCCCTTTTGATTCCACCAAATAGCCGGGAAGCCAGAAGATGAACCAATACGAACCGTAGACGCTGATGTGGTACATCGCGATGATGTACCACATGTTCGGGCTGCGAAGCATCCGCAGGAAATTACCGTGGGGGGACCCGAGGTTGGGCGGTCCGATGCGCTCGAGTTCGGCGGCGTTGACACCATTTTTTTGCCTCGGATTGTTTCGGAACCAGCGGTACCAGAAAACGGCCCAAACGAGGCCAAACACACTGAAGATGTAGAAGACAGCACGCCAGTCGTAGTTGCGGAGGATGGGCTGGATGAGGAACGGCGCCAAACCACCACCAACGCTGGCGGCCATCCAGACGACGCCTTGGGCGCGGCCGCGTTCATCGGCCGGGAACCAGCTTCGGATTACGCAGGTGGCGTTGGGGAAGGCGCCTGCTTGCAGACCGCCGAAAACGAAGCGCACCGCCAGGAGCCAGATATATCCACTCACAACGCCAGTGAGTGCGGTTAAGGCAGACCACCAGAGGACAAGGTGCGTCAAGACGGACCTTGGGCCGAAGCGGTCGCCGAGCCAGCCCGTAGGAATTTCGAAAATGCCGTAACTGAGAGTGAACGCGCTAAAGACATATCCCATTTGGGCGTTGGTGAGACCGAGGTCTTGGGTGAGCGGGGTCTTGACGTTGGCGATGGCGAGGCGGTCGAGGTAGGTCATGACCGAAAACGCGAACAGAGCCGCGAGGACGGACCAACGCATGCGGGTGGGCTGCATAGGGTTGAGATTATGGCAGAAAGCGGCCGACGCCGAGACACGCTCGTTCATCGCACGCGGCTGAAACGGGGGGGCCGGGGAGGGCTGTGGTGTAAAGTAGGCACGGTCTAGGGGTTTGGAGAGTCAATGACAAGGCGGGACTTCCTGAATGGCGTTTTGATCGGCAGTGGGACGCCGCTGCTGGGGGCATCTCCGCTATCCGGCGCCGGATGGGATGGGCCGGGGGGCGTCGGAGACTATCGCACGAGTCACGGGAATCCTTGGAAGGTCCTGGAGGCGGCGCATCGTATTAGAGACCGTGAGTTCGCCGCGGACGAGTTGGCGGCGGAAGACACGGGAGAGGAGTTTGACCTCGTTGTTATCGGGGGCGGAATGAGTGGGCTGGGGGCCGCGCTGCGCTTCCAACAGGAACGTGGCCGGGACCAGACGTGCCTCATTCTGGACAATCATCCGATTTTCGGGGGCGAGTCGAAGCGCAATGAGTTCATCGTTCGGGGTCAGAGGCTGATGGCTCCACAAGGCGCGAACGAGTTCAATGTCCCGACTGATCCTGACAGCGACGGTTACGAGATTTTTGAGCAACTCAAGATTCCCCGTCGCTTCGAGTACCAAGGCTGGCCGGAGGGTTTACGGGAGCTGGAGTTTGACCGGACGAACTATGGCTTTCAACATTGGCTCCATGCGCCGAGCTTCGGCCACCAGGTAGACGGCAAGTGGGTGCGTGACTTCTGGAAGGAGCACGCTTCGGAGAGCCTTCGGAATTGGAAATACGCGAAGCAGAAGTACTTCGACGGGAAAGACTACCGCCGGTGGCTCGACACGATGACCTACAAAGCGTACATCGAAAACGTCATGAGGCTGCCACCTAATGTAACGAATTATGCAGACCCGATTTTGGCTGCGGCGATCGGGCTCGGCTGCGATGCGCTTTCGGCGTATGCCGCTCATCAGATCGGGATGCCGGGTTTTGCGGGGCTGTCAGGGAATTCGGGTTTCCCGATCGAATTTGAAGACGTGCCGGAAACCGAATGGCAGATGTTTCCGGGGGGCAATACCGGCCTGGCGCGTTACGCCGTCAAGTCACTCGTGCCGGAGTCGATTCCCGGCGGCCATGGCGTCGACGACGTCGTCAATGGAAGGCTGAACTTCCGGGCGCTTGACCGGCCCGGCGCTTCGTTCCGGCTGCGCCTGTCGGCAACCACGGTACGGGTCGAGCAGACGGAGGAACACGCGATCGTCACGTATCTGAAAGACGGTCGGCTGGAGCGGATTCGGGCCCGCGGGGTCGTTATGGCTTGCGGGAGCTGGGTGAGCAAGCACATCGTACGAGGGTTAGGTTCGGAGAAGAGCGCGGCCTTTCGCTCATTCCATCACTCGCCGGTTTTGGTGTTCAATGTCGCGGTGAAGAACTGGCGTTTTCTCTACGATTTGGGGATCACGTCGGCACGATGGACGCAGGGTTTTGGATTCAGTTGCAACGTTCGACGCCAGATGATCACTCGTGGATACCGGCCTCGTTTCTCTCCGGACTCGCCGAACGTCATTACGCTCTACGTGCCGCTCTACTATCCCGGGTTGCCGGCGGAGGAGCAAGGGTTCAAGGGTCGTCACGAGATGCTGTCCACGCCATTTGCCGGGTATGAAGAGAAGATCCGCGATCAGCTTCGGAGCCTGTTCGGCGCCTCGGCGGTGAAGGCGATTGCTGGGATCATTCTGAACCGCTGGGGTCACGCCTACGTCAATCCCGCGCCTGGTTTCTACTTCGGGCGGGACGGTAAGCCTGCCCCGTCCGATGTGATTCGGAAGCCGCTTGGGCGGGTGACATTCGCTCACTCGGAGCTGAACGGACACCAGTTTTGGTTGGGAGCGGTTCGGGAAGGGCGGCGAGCCGTGGATCAGTTGCGGGAGTCGTATCTGGGATAGCCCAGCGAGCCCAGCGGCGAGCGCAGAGGAAGTGAGCCGGATTCGGATAGAATGGGGCTGCCGTAGGCGTGCGCCGGCCTAAGGGTTGAGGCGTGCCGCGCCAACATTGCGAATCGAGTGCGGACGATTCGTAAGCCGGCTCCATACCGATTCCGCCCCTTCTCACATGGCTCAATCCAGCAGTGCGGACTACGAGCGGAAGCTAAAGAACGAGCAGCAGCATTTTCGAGATCAAACGAACGTACATGACCTGCCACCCATTTTCCATTACTGGGCGCACAAGTACGTTCGCCCAATGGCCGCGGAGTATGGTTTTACGATCGCCGAAGAGTTTTACGCCAAGTATTTAGCGCTGGCCGCGAAAGTCTCCCAGAATGAGCTTCCTGTTTTTTTGAGTCTAGGGGCAGGGAATTGCGACGCCGAGGTCCGCGTTGCTCGGATGCTGCGCGACGCGGGTGTCACGGACTTCGTTATCGAGTGCCTCGATCTCAATTCGGTCATGCTGGAGCGGGGAAGGCTTCTCGCCAGGGAAGCGGGCGTGGCGGAGAACCTGGCGTTTCTGGAGGGGGATTTTAATACCTGGTCGGCGCAGCGGACGTATGCGGCTGTGATCGCAAACCAGGCTTTGCATCATATGGTTGAGCTTGAGCATGTTTATGACGAGGTCAAGAGATGCCTGCTTCCGCACGGTTACTTTGTCACGAGCGACATGATCGGCCGCAATGGCCACATGAGGTGGCCGGAGGCGCTGCGGGAAGTGAAGCGGTTTTGGCGCGAGCTGCCCGTTGAATACCGATGGAATCGAGCGCTCGAGCGGTACGAGGAAGAATACATTGACCACGACTGCTCGGCCGACGGCTTTGAAGGCGTGCGGGCCCAAGATGTGTTGCCTCTGCTGCTGGAGCGTTTCAACTTCCCCTTGTTCGTCGCTTTTGGAAACGTGATCAACGTATTTGTTGATAGAAACTTTGGCTTTCACTTTGACGACAAGGCCGTCTGGGATCGTGATTTCATCGACCGGGTGCATGCGTTCGATGAGCAAGCGATTTTGAGCGGCGCAGTAACTCCCACGCAGATGTTCGCGGTCATGACGAGCGAGCCGTGCGATGAACATCAGCATTCGCGCGGACTCTCGCCCGAGCAGTGTGTGAGGAGAGAGTCGCATGCGCCGGCGGGAAGAACGGGGCTCGCGATCGAGGCGACGTCGTTGAGGCCGCTGGAGGAAGACTCGGCCGCGTACCGACAGCAACTGACGGTGTCCGGCGGGAAGCCAGGGGACGTGTGGTCTGCTCAGGGGTTGCCGCGAGGAATTGAGCTGAGTCCTTCGGGCGTTCTGGGTGGCAGAGTGAGGGAGTCCGGTGTGTTTACGCCTGCGCTCACGGTTGCGGATCGGTCCGGTTCGAAACTCTCGGTGACTCAGCGCTATACGATTCTTGTGAGAGACGACGAGATAACACCCGAGTTGGAAGTAAAGACCCGAAGCGTGTTGCGGAATGGCCGTGTCAACAGCGCCCATCGGCAGCAGCTTGGTGCGCGAGGCGGCAGCCCGCCGTACCGCTGGTCGGTAGTAGCGGGGATGCTTCCACCCGGTCTAGTGATAGAGGCGGGGACAGGAGTCGTCTCGGGTACGCCGACGGCACATGGGACCTTTCGGTTTACCGCGCAGGTGATGGGCGAGACGTCCGAGGCGGCCGCCTCGGAGTTTGAACTTTCGATTGATCGGGATCAGGGACCCGGTCGATTGGTGCTTCCGCAGGTGGCGTGCGGCGAGGGTTGGAAGACGTATCTGCGTCTAGTGAACCCTTCGCCGTCAGCGGTGGAAGTTAGTATTGTCTTCCGGGGCGATGACGGGCGTCCGCTTAAACTTCCCGTGCGGACAAGCGTCTCCGGGCGAACGGAGAGTCGAGTGGCGGACCGAGTTGGCGCGACCGTTCAACCCGGCTCCGGTTTGGATATCGAGACGGCGGATCAAGGTGGGTTGGAGCGGGCCGGATGGGCGGAGGTCGAATGTAAGGGCCCCATCACCGGATACGCGGAGTTTGAGTCGTCGTCATCGGGCAGAGCGGCCGCGGAGATGGTATCCGTATGTGAGCCGTCATTCTTGCTGCCCTATGACAACACGGGCGGCCGCCAGGTTGGGATGGCTATCGTGAACCCGGATGGCTCAGCGCCCGCACAAATCGTAGCGACGATGTGGGACAGCGATTGGGTGGAGCTCCGCGTGGAAGATTTGGAATTGCCCGTTAAGGGGCACCAGTCGTTCATGCTCGCTTCCCGGTTTCCGGTCACGGCCGGAAAACGTGGTGTGATCGAGTTTCGCTCTGGTTCGGGGGCGGAGATCAGCGGGTTGGGTTTGCAGTTTGGCGCGGATGGCCGCTTCGTCATGAGTCCCAGGCTCGTGGCGTCGGGATAGTTTACCTCTCGGACGGAAGGTAAACTGAAGGACCGTTCGGTTCCATGTCTACGCAAACTCTTGATCGGCCGCACGTCGAGCAGGAAACCCTGTCCCTGGTGAAGGAGCTACTCGCCGAATTGGGGTCTCAGGAGGCCGCTTCGCGTGTGGCGCTCGATTCCTCGTTTGATCGCGATCTCGGGCTCGGTAGTCTAGAGCGCGTTGAATTGCTCATTCGGACCGAACGACGCCTTGGGATTCGGATTCCCGAGACGGTCGCGCAGCGCGCCGATACGCCCGCCGAGTGGGTGCGGTCGGTGTTTGAAGACGAGACGCCGTCAGGGTCGGAGCGCCCGACGATCCGGCAGCCGGGCGATGCCGCCGCTCCGCCGATGCAGGCCGTGAGTTTTTCGGATGTGCTGCGGCAGCACGCGGAACGCGATCCCGGTCGGGTCCAGGTGCATCTACTCGAAGAAGGGCAGCTCAACGAGATTACCTACGGCCATCTGCTCGAAGCTTCCGAAGAAGTTGCGGCCGGCTTGATTGCTTCCGGCTTGCAGCCGAACGAGACTGTCGCCGTGATGCTACCGACTTGCGCCGACTTTCTCTACTCGTTCCTGGGTATCGCTCTGGCGGGCGGCATTGCTGTGCCCATCTATCCGCCGGCGCGCCCGGACAAGATCGAAGAGTATGTCCGACGGCAGACGCTGATTCTTCGTAACGCCGAGGTGCGGTTTCTGATTTCATTTGACCAGGTGAAGGCCGTTTCGCAAGTGATGAGCCTGGGGATTCCAAGCCTCAGGGAAGTGACGACCGCCGACGAACTGCGCGGCCGGGGTTACGGTTCGAACTCCACGGATCGCAAAGACGCTGAAGCCTTCTTCATTCAATACACGTCGGGCAGCACGGGCGACCCGAAGGGCGTTGTACTGACGCATGCCAATGTTCTCGCGAACGTGCAGGGCATCGGTTGGGCTGTTCAAGCGCGCCCGGACGACGCTGTTGTGAGTTGGTTGCCGCTCTACCACGACATGGGCCTGATCGGTTCGTGGCTCTTTAGTCTTTTCTATGGTTTTCCGATCACCCTGATGTCGCCGCTTGCGTTTCTATCGCGGCCGGAGAGATGGTTGTGGGCGCTAAGTGATTCCGGTGGCAGCCTATGCCCGGCGCCCAACTTCGCGTACGAGCTTTGCGCACGCAAGATCACGGACGAAGCTCTCGGAGGCGTTGACCTGAGCCGCTGGCGAATCGCGATCAATGCGGGTGAACCCGTTCTGCCGGACACTCTGGAGCACTTCGCGGCGCGTTTCGCTCCCTGTGGATTTCGGGCTGAGAGTTACGTCCCCTGTTATGGCTTGGCCGAGTCGTCTGTCGCGCTGACCTTTCCGCCTATCAACCGTTTACCGGTGATCGACCGGATTCGCCGCGAGGAGTTCGAGAAGGAAGGCCGCGCCGTTCCGGCGGATGCGGCGGACGAGAACGTCCTGCGCTTTCCCGCTAACGGGCGGGCGCTGCCCGGGCACGAAGTCCGGATTGTCGACGAGAACGGAGATGACATCCCCGAGCGAACGCAGGGCAGACTGATTTTCCGGGGGCTCTCGAAGACCAGCGGCTACTTTCGAAACGACGAAGCCACCGCGGCCGTCACCGACGCCGAGGGTTGGATGGATTCGGGTGATCTGGCTTATTTGGCGAACGGGGAAGTGCACATCACCGGACGCCTCAAGGACTGCATCATAAAAGCGGGGCACAACATCATTCCGCAGGAGGTCGAGATGGCTGCGGCCGATGTCGCTGGCGTGCGGCGCGGTTGTGTGGCGGCCTTCGGCTCGACGGACGCCGTGAGCGGTACGGAGCGCCTGATCGTCGTCGCCGAGACGCGTTCGTACGACGAGGCCAAGCGTACGCGGATGCGGGCGGCGATCGTGCGGGCTATTGATGAAAAGGTCGGACTGCCGCCGGACGTTGTCGAACTGGTTCCGCCGCAGACTGTCCGTAAGACGTCGAGCGGCAAGATTCGCCGTAACGAAACACGCAGCCTTTACGAGCAGGGCGCGCTCCGTCCGACGAGCGATCCCCCGTGGCTGCAATTGATTCGCCTTTGGACCGCGAATTTGGGAGAAGGGCTGCATCGCGGCATCCATCGAGCGAACGACGCGGCCGTCGCTGGCGGACGGCGCAGTGTGCTGGCGGGCATTGCGACTTTGGGTGGTTTGACGGCACGGTTGGCGCCGACGCCGAAGGGAGCGACGGCGATTGTGCGCGCCACGGCGCGGATGCAGCGACGATCGGGGGTGGGCGCGTCGCGAGTAGCGGGGGGCGCGGACGGAAGGCTCGCGAATCCCACGCTGCTTGCGAGCAACCCCCTCAGCACGGAAGATTTGCTGGCGCTGGTGGAATCGTTTGAAGGGCCGCTGCAACTTGCCGACATGGCGGTATTGCGCGGCATGGCGTGGGACGCGGCGTTTCTCCTCGAACCACTTCTAGCCGACAGCGGAGATGGGCAAGGGTCGGCGGCGGCGCAACTGAAGCAGCGGGTCGCGGAGGCACTGGAACGCGGATCGACGGTGGTCGTATCCGCTGACTCGCCGATGCACTCTACGCCGGAGCGTAGTCGTTTCCTGCTGGAACCGATTGAGGCTGCGATGGAGATGGGGCGTCCGTTGATTCCGGTTTACGCGGGCAACGGAGACGGTTCGCATACGGGTGAGTCCGGGAACGGAGCGCATACAATCCAGGTTGGACCACCTGTTGATCCGGGCGCTGATGCAGTCGTGGTGAGGGACCGCCTACGCGACGCCCTGCGTCGGCTCAAGGAACAGGGTCACAAGGCAGGCGCCGCCGAGTAGAACGATGCTGGACACCAACACAATCTTGCGCATGCTGGCGTGCTTTTTCGTCGGATCGATTCCTTTCGCCGTGCTGTCGATGATTGGCACGGGGATCGACATTCGAACGGTCGGCTCCGGCAATCCTGGTTTCAACAACGTGCTGCGGGTGAATAAGGGGCGGGCGATTCTGACTTTGGTTGGCGATGTCGGCAAGGGATTCTTTGCTGTGTGGGTGTTTCTGCAGCCGGAGGACCCCGCTCTGTACGGCTGGCTGTTCGGCTTCATGGTGGTGTTCGGCCACTGCTACTCGCCGTTTCTCAAGTTCAACGGCGGGAAGGGAATCGCGACGTCCGCCGGAGTGATGCTTGTGTTGTTCCCCGCATGGGCGGCGTCGGCCTTGGTTTTCTTTGCCGCTGTGCGATTGCTGGGTAGCCGTTTGAAGTGGCGGGAAGCGGGGATGATCGCTTCGGTTGCGACCTGGCTGTTCTTTACGCTCCTGATGGCGCTACTGATCGGGGGGCCGGATGTTCGCAATGCGGCGTTGATGACGTTGTTTTTGGCGTGGAGGCATCAGCAGAACTTTCGAAATCTATTCACGGGCGGCGGCTCCGTAGCGCTGAATGAGTAGGCGCTGAATGAGTCGCTTACTGCTTGATCAAATCCGGGAGCAGTGCGCTTGGGTGGCGGGGCAAGGGCGTGCGGTGCGAGTCAATGGAGACCGCATTCGACCCTACGCGGAGTCACTTCTTGATGCCAGTGTGGCCGCCACGGAGATGGATCCGGCGCATCATTACGTTGGCCGCGGAGACGACACGGTTGCGTTCATCCTCACCCTGGATACGGTGAACTTCGGTTCGGGATACTTCCCGCATCTTCGAAAAAGGCCTGGGTTATCCGGTTACTTCACGATTGCCTCTTCGTTGAATGACTGCTTTGTGGAACGGGGTCCGTTGTCGTGTGCGCGATTGGCTGAGATCACGCCGGGAGAGTGTACCGAGGTGTTTGGGCAGGACCCCGCGGATGGAGTCACTGGGGAACTCATGGCGCTATTCGCGAAGGCGTGGAACGACCTGGGCAGGCTGGTTCGTGACCGCTTCGGCGGTAGTTTCGTGGGAGTGGTTGAGGCCGCCGAGGAATCGGCGGAGAAGTTGATTCAGATCCTGTCCACGATGCCGTTCTTTCAAGATGTACAGCGTTACAAAGGCCGCGACGTACCGTTTTACAAACGCGCGCAACTGACCGTGGCGGACTTGGCACTTGCCATGCGCGGAGAACGTCTGGGCCGCTTTCGCGATCTTGATCGGCTGACGATCTTCGCCGACAACCTCGTGCCGCACGTGCTCCGGCTGGACGGCGTGCTCGACTACGATCCAGGTTTGCTTGAGCGGATTGAATGCCAAGAACTGATCGCACCCGGCAGCTCTGAGGAGATCGAGATCCGTGCCTGTGCCGTGCACGCGGGCGAGAGAATTCGTGAGGAACTTGCTGGTCTGGGCAAGACTTTGACGTCGATGGAGCTGGACTACCTTCTTTGGAATCGTGGTCAGGGGGCTGCCTACAAAGCACAGCCCCGCCATCGCTGCCGCTGCGTGTTTTACTAGGAGACTCTGTTTCTCGCGGTATCCGAATGGACACTCACTCCACTGCCAACCGAGCCGCCTTCTTCGACTTCGACGGTACGCTTGTGTCGAGCAACGTCGTTACTCGTTACGCTTTCTTTGCCAAGAACCACCCGCGGCGCGTGGAGGCCTGGCGGCGGTATGGGAAGTTGCTGTTGACCGTGCCGCTGTGGATCGGCCTCGACATGTACTCACGCAGACGATTCAATGAAGTCTTCTACCGCGAGTACCGGAATCTCTCGAAAGAGTGGCTCTATGAATCCGGTGAAGCGCTATTTGAAAAGGAGATTGTTCCTAAGATCTTCCCGGCGGCGCAGTCGCTTGTTGAATCTGACCGGGCCTCCGGCTACCGGCTCGTCCTCGTGAGTGGGGGGCTCGAATTCGCGATCGCCCCGGCTGTCCGGCATTTCGGATTCGACCACGTCATCTGCAATCATCTTGAATACGCCGGCGGCGTCGCCACGGGTAACGTCGTCTCGCCGCTGCTGGCCGAAGCCGAGAAGGTCCGAGCCATCGAGAATTTCTGCCGCGAGTATAATGTGGACTCAGCCCACTCCAAGGCCTACTCCGACAGCCTTTCCGACTTACCGATGCTCGAATGCGTGGGCGAACCTGCCGCTGTGAACCCGGACCGAGGACTACGCCGCGCCGCCATCAAACGAAACTGGCCGATCCTCGATTTAAGGAGCGGAGCGGCTCCGCGGAGAATGGATGATGGCGACTCCGGCTGAAGAAATCCGCGTTCGCCGCGAAGTCGAATTCGGCGACCCGACACCGAACGCAGTGGGCCGCAATGCCCTCGTGTCATCGGAAGGCTGCGTCGTTCATCTGGAGCCGTCTTCCGCCAAGCGCCTGCTTTGGTCAGGCGAAGACCTGCTTGACGTAAAGCTCCCGACGGGCACGCGCGTCGTCTACCCCAAGCCGACCATCCCAGGCATTCCCGATCGAGACGAGGGGATCCGCTACGCCCTGAAACATCCTGAAGAGATGGAGCCGCTGGAAGCGCTGCTGCGGCCCGGGATGAAGGTCACGATTGCGATCGATGATGTTTCACTGCCGCTTCCGAAGATGCCGCGGCCCGACATCCGTGAATCGGTGCTTACGATCGTGCTCAACCTTCTGGCCGAGAAGGGCGTTACCGACGTCCATATCATCGTCGCAACCTCTTTCCACCGGCGGATGGAAGAGTTTGAGTTACGGCACGCCGTGGGTAGCCGTATCTATGACGCCTATGCCCCGGACCGGCTCTATAACCACGACGGAGAGGCGCCGGATGGCATGGTCGAGCTGGGCCGTACGGAGTTGGGCGAGCGTGTTCGTATCAATCGCCGCGCGGCTGAGTCGGATCTGCTCATATACGTGAATATCAACCTCGTCTCGATGGATGGCGGCAGCAAGTCGATCGGCGTCGGCCTCTGTGACTACCCGTCGTTACGAGCGCATCATACGCCGCAAACGATTCTTAAGTGCGATTCCTATTTCGACCACAAGCACTCGGCGTTGACCCACTCCTGTGACCGCATGGCGAGGGTGATCAACTCGCACCTCAAGGTGTTCCATGTTGAGACTGCGGTTAACAACGCGATGTTCAACCCGGCGATGGCGTTCTTTGTGAAGAATGAAGACAAGTGGAACGGGCTCGACAAAGCGAGCTTCCGGGTTGCGCAGTCCGCGTTACGGGCGTTGCCTCGGAAGCTGAAACGTAAGATTCTATTCTCAGTCCCGGCCTCGTACGGCGTCACGGCCGTGCATGCGGGGGCCACTTTGCCGACGCACGAGAAGACTCTTGCTTATTGCTATCAGCAGTACGCTGTGCCTGTCGAGGGGCAGAGTGACGTAGCGATCTTCGGCATCCCTTTTATCTCGCCTTACAACGTCAACTCGATCTTGAACCCGCTCTTGGTGCAAGTCCTGGCGCTGGGTTACTTCTTCAATATGTATCGCGGCATGCCCATCGTGAAAAAGAACGGCGTGATGATTCTGACTCACCCACTCTATGATGATTTCGACCCCCGTCATCATCCCTCTTACATCGAGTTTTTCCACCGCATCATGCCGGAAACGAATGACTCCTTTGTGCTCCAACAAAAGTACGAGGCCGAGTTCGCGCACAACCCGGAATACATCGAGATGTACCGGCATGGGTACGCGTATCACGGTGTCCATCCGTTTTACATGTGGTACTGGGGCGAGAACGGCCGGGCGCACTGCGGGAAGGTGATCGTTGTTGGCGCCGAAGACGAGAAGTCGGCGCGGGTGATGGGCTGGGATTGCGCTTCGTCGATGGACGAGGCCCTTGAAATGGCCCATTCCCACGTGGGACGTACTCCGTCCGTTTCGCACCTTCACATTCCCCCGATCAACATGGTTGACGTTTCGGGCGTCCCTGAATCCATCTAGCCTCGTATGAAGACAATCCTGATTACCGGCGCTACCGGTTTTCTTGGGACGCATCTCGTCGAATTGCTTCGACGGGAGGAACCGAACGCCCGTCTAAGGCTCATGAGCCGCAGCGCCTCGGTGTCGAACGGTACGTCCCAGATTGAATCCGTCGCGGCCGACATTACGAACGCGGAGCAGGTGCGGCGCGCAATCGAGGGGGTGGACGAGATCTACCATCTTGCCGGGACTGTCGAGCGCGCACCGAACAACCCTTGGCATCTTTACGATGTGCATGTCGAGGGGACACGGCATCTGTGTGAGGCGGCCCGCCGGACTGGCGTGAAGAAGATCGTGCTGGCTTCTTCTTCCGGCACGGTGGCGGTGGACCGCGAGCCTGTGGTACGGAACGAAGAGTCCGGCTACACGAACGAGTTTGTCTCCGGGTGGCCCTACTACCTGAGCAAGATCTACGCCGAAAAGCTGGTGCTTTGGCATCACCAGCACCACGGGCTGCCCGTTGTGATCGTGAACCCAAGTCTAATGCTTGGGCCGGGAGATACGCGTGAATCGTCGACGCGTGATATGCACCTTTATCTAGAGGGCCAGATCATGGCTGTTCCGACCGGCGGACTGAGCCTCGTTGACGCGCGCGACGCTGCCGCGGGTGCGCGAGCCGCCATGCAGCGAGGGCGAGTCGGGGAACGCTACCTGCTCGGCGGTCCGAATTGGACCTTTCGTGAATGGATCGACCATGTTGAGGCAGCCTCCGGCGTCCGGGGCCCATTTCTTTCACCGACCCTCGGCCCGGCGCTTTTCATGGCGCGCGCGGCGCGGCGTCTGTTGCCGCTCGTCGGCGGCGCGTTCAAACTGGATGACGAGTCGATCCGCATGTCCGCGCTTTACTGGTATTCCGATACGGCGAAAGCTCGCGCCGAGCTCAAGTTTGAAACCCGCGATCCCATGGAAACCATGCGGGACACGATTGAAGATCTCAGGACGCGCTATCCGGAACTGAGAGCCGGCTAGGCTTGGTGCGATTGACATTTTGAGCGCTCCCACGAAACCGATCGCGATTCTGAATCCGCGCGCCGCCGGTGGACGCGCGGCGAAGCACTGGCCCCGTATCGCCCGTACCCTCGCCGCGAAGCTGGGCGCGATCGAGCCTCGTTTCACCGCTCATCCCGGACACGCCACGCAGCTCGTTCGGCGCGCACTCATGGATGGCAGCGAACTGGTGGTTGCCGTGGGCGGGGATGGCACGATCAACGAAGCGGCCAACGGTTTCTTGAGCAATGACGAGCCGATCAATCCAACGGCCCGCTTGGGCATTATCCCGATGGGAACCGGCGGCGACTTTCAGCGCACCCTGCGGCTTCCCTCCGACTTCGAACAGGCTGTCGATGTCATCGCCGGCGGAAACGTCCTGCCGATCGATGTGGGGGTTGCTCATTTCACGGGCCCCGATCACCGCCCGGCGGAGCGCTACTTTGTGAATCTGACCAGCTTCGGCATGGGAGGCGCGGTGTCGGTCCGCGCGAAGAACTTCTTGACTCCGCTTGGAGGGAAGATCGCCTTCCTATACGCCACTCTCGCCGTCTTTCTTACTTACAGTGCGAAACGGGTGAGGCTTACGCTTGACGGAGTGCCGCTTCCCGACGAATTGAGTATCACCAACGTCGCCATCGGCAATGGCCGCTATCACGGCGGCGGCATGCATCCGTGCCCTGAGGCATTGCTCGACGACGGTCTTTTGGATGTCACCACCATCGATCACCTCAATATGTTTGAGTTGATCCGCGACCTGCCGGTGCTCTACTCGGACGACATCTACAAGCACCCCAAGGTCAATCACCACCGCGCGAAGACGGTGCTTGCTGAATCAAGTGAAACGACTTTGATCGAATTGGATGGAGAAGCGGTCGGCAGCCTGCCGCTTGAAGCCCGGATCTTGCCGCGCCGGTTGCCGTTGCTGGTAGACGCGGAGGGGCTCAAACCGCCGAACCGCGCTTAGCCCCCGGCGGGTTGCCCTAGTCCCGATTCACGAAGCGGCCGGGGATCCCTTGATCCACCAACATCACTGGAATGCTGTCGTCAATGCGATAGACGGTGGCGCCATCATCGGTAATCAGCCCCTCCTGGAGGGGAGTTTCCACAAGGCTACCGTCCTGGTAGGTGACGCCGCCTTGGGCGATACGGTCGTTTAAGCTCGCCAGTTGGTCCGCGGGCAGCATCTGCACCGGCACTTTCGTGCGAGGGCAGCACAGAATTTCTAGTAGGTCCTCGCTGATGGGCATAGCACCTCTCCGTCTTGAAGCAATCATCCATTATAGGTGAGCCTGCTTGTCTCGCCGTGTAGTGAGGCAAGCGGGTCGAGAGTCAGTTTGGCTGTCCAGGGTTGATAGATGCCGAGAAACCGTTTCCGATGGGGCGATGCTGGCGAATGAGAGTTCCTAGGCGGCTGCCAATCGGGCGTAAATCGAGTCCGGTCAGAGGGCTACCGGGACCCTGGACCGAGAGCGAGTGACATCGGTTATTCGCGACAGCTACCCGTGAAGAGGTAGAATCGGACCGGCATGGGTGTCGTTTACAAGGCCGAGGATACGTCGTTGGATCGTCCGTGTTGGCCTGAAGTTCCTGGCTGCGGCCGCACTGAGCCGCCCCACCATCTACCACGTATACGAAATCGATGAAGTCGAGGGCAACGGGGAGCCCCGCTGATGAACAATTTCACATCTATCTTCACCTGTTTGCTCACCACAACCATCATCTGCCTATTCGGTAACGAGGCCATGGCCGCCGGCAAGACATGCCGGGATGAATCCTGCTTTGCCGGCCAGGTCACTGATTGCAATGCGGGTTCGAACTACACCTCGCCGGTAGTCGTCGAGGCCCAGGTTCGCTATTCCATCCTCGGGCCTCATGATCGCGGATGTGAAATCGACATGGTCTATACGCGGCACCCCAACCCGGAGTGGGTCCACAAGCCATTGCTGTTCATCATCGATCCGGGCGGCGACATCGACACCCAGATCAAATCGGCGGTAACCGGGTGTCTCGAAGGTAAAGGCGCGCAGTGGCTTTGTGCCGGCCCCCTGCACGACATGACCGGTGGTGTTGAAAAAACTACGGAGACGGTCGTGGCGGCAATCTCGCCCTGCGGCGTGGACATTTCCGACGACGGTCCATCCTTGTACCCAATGCCTCGAAACGGCCAGTGGGGCTACGTCACGCGCGACGGCGGGTGGGCCATCGAACCGCACTGGGCGTATGCGGAGCCGTTCAGTGAAGGGCGTGCCATAGTCGATGACGGCGGCATGTGGGGAGTGATCAACCGGGAAGGCAATTATGTGCTTGAGCCGGTGGTTCGCTCCAGCAGCTGTGAAACGTCGGCCGGAAACCGAAATGTGTGCCAGTCCCCACTCCAGCCGTTCTCGCAAGGCTGTTCGACGGCCGATACCCAACAGGACGGTAGCCCACATCCATTCTTCGTCGACCGTAACGGCCAGTTCTGGCTCCACAACCAGCTACCAAAAGATCTCAGTGGTTTGGACATTTGGAAATTCGGCCGTTTTTCCGGTGGGCGGGCATGGTTCCTTGCCATGGGTGAAGGGCTCAAGAAATCTTATGGCTGGATTGACAGTGAGGGAAAAGTAATTCTGAACAACGAATTCTCCGGTGCGGGGGAATTTGTTAGTGGACGGGCACCGGCAGCCAGCGGCGGCAAATACTCCTGGGCCTACATCGACACGGACGGCAACCCCGTGCTGCCGAGCAAGTGGAAATTTAACGGTGCGCGGCCGTTTTCTGAGGGCCTCGCAGCCGCGGAGGTCAAAGCTTACCGGTGGATGTATTTCAGCCCGGATTCCCACTTTAGTTTCGATTCTGCTAACCATCGGGTGGCCTCGGACGCCTTTATTTATGCGGGTTGGAAAGCACTCAAGGCGCTGAGGAGATCAACACCCAATGGGTGAAAAAGAAAACAAACCGTTCCAGCTAAGCTTCAACGGCTTATTGAAAGTCGATTTCCAAGGATCGCGTGTCACTTCCGACGGCGGGCTGATCCTGGTCCGCGAGCTGGACGAGCGACTCGGACTCGGGAAGCTGATCGACGAACACCTCAGTGACCCACGGCAAGGCTTGAACAAGAAGTTCCCGCTGGCCGATCTGCTGCGGCAGTCAGTCTACTCTCGGCTGGCAGGCTACGAGGACCTCAATGACGCCGTCCGAGTGTCGGCTGACCCGACGTTTCGCTTGATCGGCTCGAAGAGGAACTGGGATCGCGGCGGGGCACTGACCTCGCGACTGCAGAGCTTCGAGACGGAGATGCTGGCGAGCGAGGAGAACTTGCTGGGGCTGATGGCTGTGAACCGCGAGCTGGTGGCGCAAGCCGAGACGCAAGACGACTCCGAGCGCGTCGTGCTCGACATGGATTCGACCGAAAGCCCTGTCCACGGCCAGCAAGAGGGCAGCGCCTACAACGGCCATTTCGAGTCGGTCTGCTACCACCCGCTGTTGTTGTTCAACCAGCATGGGGATTGCCTGGCGGCGAAGCTGCGTCCAGGCAACGTGCACAGCGCTGAGGACTGGAAGGAGTTGCTGCTGCCCGAGATCAAGCGCCAACAGGCTGTGGGCAAACAGGTCACCTTCCGGGGCGATGCGGCCTTTGCCAAGCCGGAGATTTATGAGTTTTCGGAGGAACGCGGAGTGCAGTACGCCATTCGCATTCCGGCCAACAAGAGCTTGGAATTGGCGATCGAAGACATCTTGTTTCGCCCGCCGGGCAGGCCGGGTCGCAAGCCCTTGGTGCGCTACAAGAGCTTCCGCTATCAGGCGGAGAGTTGGTCCAAGCCGCGACGCATCGTGGCCAAGGTCGAGCATCATCTCGGTGAGCTGTTCCCGCAGGTCGGATTTATCGTGACCAACATGAGCTTGCCAAGCCGGTCGGTGGTGCGCTTCTACAACAAGCGCGGCACGGCCGAGCAATGGATTAAAGAAGGCAAACAGGCCACGCACTGGACGCGGCTTTCGTGCCATCGCTTTCGGGCCAACGAAGTGCGACTGCAACTCAGCGTGCTGGCCTACAACCTGGGCAACTTGTGGCGGCGGCTCGGACTGCCGAACAGGATCAAGAGTTGGTCGCTCACGAGCTTGCAGCAGCGGCTGATGAAGACCGGCGGCCGGCTGGTCAAGCACGCGCGCTACTACTGGTTGCTGCTGGCCGAGGGGCATCTGAACCGGCGGCTGTTCGGTGACATGCTGCACAGGATCTGGGCGCTGCCGCTGCCGAGCGGGTAGCGTTACCTGGACGAGGATCAACAGTTTTTAGCTCCGAAAAGGCTTCGCAGGGAGCAGTGTCGGCCGGTGTGCCGTTCAGCCCGCTCCATCAACGTCTGTGAGCGGACGGACGGGCTTTGGGGCCTGCCGCCGGAGGTGATGTGCAGGGTTCAGCGCGGAAAGACGTGGTCTTCGGGGCAGCGCGGGTGTATACTTTCACCGTGCCAGGGCCAAAATGGAAATCCTGGTTCAGTAAAGAAGGCGCCATCGCCATCGACCACGTGAGCTTGCGCGTCCCGCGCGAAGTGATCGGCGAAATGCTGAGCGAAGCAGACATCCAGGCGGCGGGCGATTTCCACGACGGCCTTGCAGCAATACTCCCGGCGAAGATGTTCGATGCTCAGGAGTTGATCTACATCCACCCTGATGGCACTGAGGCCTTTGCGCCCGGTAGCGACCAGGGGCTTGAAGTCTGCAACGCCTCGCGCCTGCCGGAATTTCGCAACGGGCTGGTGCAATTGCTGGTTGCCGACGAGGGCGCGGAATGCGCGGGTGCCCGCGCGGGACAGGCGCTTCTCGAAGGGGCCGACGCACACTACGTCTACCTAGATACCTCCGGGAATATTGTGCTGCAGGAGACCGCAAGTTCTACGATCGCTCCCCAATGAGCTGAAGAGGGTGTCGATTGTCGGGGCCACGGTCATTACCGTGTGTAAAACAGGCTCGAATACTGCTCCTGACGGCTCGCTGATAGTCGCTTCATTCCATCTCGACCACTACTATCGGGCCGCCGATTCGCTCCGAGTACACAAGCGGACCCGACATGTCGAGGGGCTACGTTTCGGGGGGCATTGACGCCACTAGCTAACGACCGTACGTGACGAGACAGTCCTATCCGACTCCCACCGGCCGTCACTGCTTCACCAGTTCCACGCGCCGATTCTTGGTTCGGCCTTCCGGCGTGTCATTTGAAGCCACAGGAGATAGAGGTCCTACGCCGGCCGCCCTCAAGCGGCTACTATCGATTCCGTATCGGCTTGCCAGAGACGTCGCGACGGCCGCCGCCCGGCGTCTCGACAGGTCCATGTTATGTTCGTAGTCACCTTGGCTGTCGGTGTGTCCTACCACCTGCAGTTTTAGCGACGGTCGACTCTGGAGGAGCTTGGACATTTCCTCTAAGGTGGCTGAAGACTCCGGCTTGATGTCGGCACTTTCGGTGTCGAAGTAGACACCGTAGAGCGCAATGTGGCCGGTGGCGTCGATGCCTTTCGCCATGGCTGCGGCTTTCACGGTAACCATTCCGGTCTCCATGGCCTGGGACTCGACGACTTCCAGGAGCGTCACCGGACGCTTGCTCAACTTGCCGAATCCGGCATCGAAGGCGACGAGCACGGAAACATGGACTGTCGCCCCGCCAACCGACCCTTTGGCCGCCACGTAGCGAAGATCCTGCGGTATGTCAAAAGCTGACCCACTCGTTTTTGTGTTGAGGAGTAGCTGTTCTCTCTCGTGGTAGAAGATCCAATGAAACAAGAAGCCACACTCCTTGTCGGCGCAGGTGAACAAGGTCTCAAAACCGGCCGATTCCAGCGCCGTCTGGTAGTTGCGGAGAATTTCTAGAGTGGATCGCCCCTCCGGCCCGCGGTAGAGGATTCGCGTGATCTTGCCCTCCAGGGTTTCTTTCTTCGAGGGAACCCGCCGACGTGCATCTTTAACCGCGGGTCCCAACGGCAGCGTGTACTCGTCAAAGTCTCGAACTTCGTAGCCGTCGATGAAGGAACCGGCGTAGCGTGTCACGAGCGGGTGGTCCGCACTACCGGGAGAATCCTGACCCTGCGCCCGGCCGTCTACCGCGACGCCAAGCAGGGAGATTAGGATACTGAGAACGAGGGGGTTTACGTATGCCAGCTTTGTCTTCATGTTGTCGTTGTAGGATAGCCTATCCGTACGCTCATGCTGGGATCCTTTGCCGAACATCTGGCTGGCCAAGCCGCAAGCCGGGCGGTGACGATTTGAGTGTAGTCATCCAGAACAAATGCGGTCATACCCCAGGAGAATCCCATTGATGAAGTTGGCCTTCCGATAGCGTCCGTCAAGAGAATCGTAGTTGTCTGGCCTCCCCAGTGCGGTAAACTGGAGCAACAAGAAAGAGGCAGTTCACTTTGCCTTAGCCATGGAACCGAGCTTCGTGCTGCGATCGAACTGCCGATTTCGGAAACGAGATGAACCATGGAATCAGGGAGCGCTTTGGGAGATAGCAGCCGGCCCATCCGGCTACCCCTTCTGGCGGGGATCGTTTTCCTCCTGTTCAACCACATTGGCGTGATGCCATCGTACGCGGCCGGCACTCCTGTGATTGGCGCCGGGGGGATCGTAAACGCGGCAACCTTTCGCTCGGCCGTTCTGCCGGGCGGCGACATTGCGCAAGGATCGATCTTTTCCATCTTCGGTGTGGATATCGGCCCCGCCGTCGGCGTTGGAGTCCTGGCATTCCCCTCGAGAACAATTTGGCGGGGGTCGAGATCACGGTGACCCAGGGCGGGGTGACGGTCAACGCGATTCCCGTGTTTGTTCTTTTTAAGCAGATCAACGCCATTATGCCGTCGAACGCCCCGTTGGGCTTGGTCGAGGTTCGAGTCATTTGCGACGGTCAGACGAGCGCGCCCGAAACGGTCCGAGTCGTTGCGACGAGTGTAGACATTTTCACGGCTACGGGAACAGGGTCGGGCCCCGGGAGCATCACAGATCTCAATTTCGCGCTCAATACCGCCGTCAACGCGGCCGCGCCGAACCAGGTCATGATCATCTGGGCAACCGGTCTCCACGGCATCACGGGCCCGGACAACATTGCCCCCGTGGACGCCGGTCCGCTCCAAGACTTCAAGGATGAAATCGATATCGAAGTTTTCGTCGGTGGCCGCCCCGTCGTCCGAATCTTCTACGCCGGCCGTAGCGCCACAAACGCGGCGCTCGATCAAATCATCGTCGAACTGGCGCCGGATGTCGCACTTGGTTGTTTCGTGCCGGTCCTCGTCGTGGCGGAAGGATTGCTCAGCAATGGGGTGACGATGGCAACGAACGCGGACGGCGAGCCATGTTCCGATCCTGAAAACCCGTTGCTCACCGTCGCAACCGAAGGCGGGCGCTTTGGCACGATCGCGCTAACGCGGGCGGAAGTACTCGTGGACCTTGCTTCTCTCGGTTTGGCGCCCAGCTCTCCGGAGCCGGAAGAGAAGGGCTTTGGTACGAATATCGAGGTGACGCTTGACACAGCTATCGCCTCGTTCACCGAGCAACCTCCCCTCCCGATGGGGACCTTCAGCCCGTTTGTGAATCTGCCGCCGATCGGGACCTGCGCGACATTCTCGACCGCCGGAGTGGACGTGGGCGGGCTCTGGACACGGACTTGGGCGATCTCGGCGGGCGCACGCTGGATGCGGGCCCCTCATTCGATATCACTCGACTGTCCGACAACGCCACGAGGACAGTCGAACTTGGTGAGTCCGCTACTCTGCCGATTCTTGGCGAGGATCCGCCCTTGCTGTCCGAGCTACTTGGTGTAACGGCCCCGCCGCTTTTCCTCAACCCCACAACCTTTCGGTTGGTAGCAGCAGGCGGTACGGAGGTAGGACCCTGGAGCGTGGATGTCACCTTGCCGCCGGAAATCATCTGGTCGAATCAGGCGTCGTTCCAAACGATTGACCGCGGCTTCGACCAAACCTTCACCTGGGCTGGCGGGAACAGTACGCAGTTCATCCAAATTGTCGCCGTCAATGTCAGTGTCGTTGAGGAGATAGCCGCGGGGTTCGCGTGCTTGGCGCATCAAACGGACGGTTCGTTGACCGTGCCTTCCACGTTTCTGAGCGGAATTCCGGCCAGCACGCCGCTGGGGCCGGAGGGCGACCTAACGTCACTAGGAATTGTGCTCTTCGGCGCGACACAATACGCGGACCTCCCGCAAATCAATGCTGATGGACTGGATTCCGGCCAGGTCGTCAACATCTGGACCAGCCTGGTGACAGCGGCCTTCCTGTAGAGGCCGGCCTTGCCACCCGATGGGAACGAATGAAGGCATAGCTAGGAACAGGCTCTCGTTGTGAGAACGACGTCGATCATATTGCTTCTCGGATTGCTGCTTACGGGCGGCGTCACTTACTATGGCGGCCGCTTTATCCGACTGGCGCCCGCTTTGGAAGAAGAGGGAGGGTTACGGCTTACGGGCGTCATTGTCGCGAAGGACGTGATCGTGGCCGCTCAGGTCACGGGACGGATTCGCGAACTAACGGTCGACGAGGGATCTTGGGTAACGGCGGGGCAAGCGATTTGCGACCTGGAGCCACGAGAAATCGAGGCCGAGATCCGTTCGCACCGCGCCCGCGTCGATCAGCTCACCAGCAGGGTTTCCCAATCGGAGGAAGTTCTCAGCTTGGAGCGCGACCGCACGCGGACGCAGTTGGCGAAGGCCGAGGCCGAGTTGCAGGTAGCGGTCGCCGAGAAAGAGCGCGGACTTTCCGAGCAGCGCCAGATCGAAGCCGATCTTGCCAGACTCGCGGAAATGCTCGAAGAGGGCATCATCTCGCGCCAGGAATGGGAGCGCGCGCAGACAAGAAAGGACGTGTCTCTTGCCCGGATTCGCTCGCTTGAAGACCGCATCCGGGCAGCCGAGGCCGAGCTTGAGATGGCTCGGGCCAATGCCGGCCAAGTGCGTGTTGCGTCAATGGACGTCGAGCAGACACGCGCCCAACTCGAACAGGAAACAGCCGTCGTCACCGGTCTCGAAGCGCGCCTCAGTTACACGAAGATCCTCGCCCCTATCAACGGCATGGTGTCGGTTCGAGTGGCGTCGGCCGGCGAAGTCACTCGCGCCGGTGACCCTATCGTCACCATCGTCGACCTTGACGAAGTCTGGGTGCGTACCGACCTGGAAGAAAGTTACATCAACCGGGTTCGCATCGGGCAGACGTTCAACGTGCGCCTCGCGACCGGAGAAGAGATCCCGGGCACGGTGACATTCATTTCTCCCGAAGCGGAGTTCGCGACACAACGCGATGTGAATCGCGTCAAACGAGATGTGCGAACGTTCGCCATCAAAGTGCGTGTGCAGAACCAGTCGCGGAACGTCCACCCGGGCATGACGGCCTACGTTCTGATTCCCCCGGATGAGTCGCAGGCGGGCCGGGACCGGCCTTAGGGCGCATCGCGTGGCGTGGTTCGCGCCGCTTGCACCTCAAAAGCATGGCAGTCATCGAGTCAGATCGGCTGACGAAGCGTTTCGGCAACCTCGCCGCCGTCAATGAAGCCACGTTCGAGGTCGAAGCAGGGACGATCTTCGGCTTGCTGGGACCGAACGGCGCCGGCAAGTCGACTTTGATCCGAATGCTCACCACACTGCTTCTACCAAGCTCGGGGACGGGCCGCGTCAGTGGATTCGACGTCGTGCGGGAATCGGACGCCGTACGCCGCTCAATCGGAGTCATCCCCCAAGCGCGAACGTCCGACCCCGACCTTACGGCGGCCGAGAACGTCTACTTCTACGCGGGCTTGTTCTCCTTCCCTCTCGCCGGCCGCCGCCGGCGCGTCAAGGACCTGCTCGCCACGGTTGGTCTCGCTGAATGGGGTGACGAAATGGTGCGCACCTTTTCAGGCGGCATGGTGCGTCGTTTGGAAATCGCGAGAAGCCTCCTTCATGAACCCAAAATCCTCTTCCTGGATGAGCCATCGGCCGGCCTCGATCCCGCTTCGAGAACGGCGATGTGGGACATGATGCGGCGGCTTCAATCCGAGATCGGACTCACGATCGTCCTCACCACCCACTATATGGAGGAAGCCGATCTCATCTGCGATCACATCGCGATGCTCCACCGCGGTCAAATCGTGAAAGTGGACACGCCGGCCAGACTCAAGGCCTCCGTGCCGACCTCTCATCCGGTCGAGGCCCGGTTTGACTCGCCGCCGGCCGGCTGGCGCGAGGCGATCTCGGCACTCAAGGGCGTATCAGCCGTAGAAATCTCCGGAGAACGATACTTGGTCGATGGTCCCGACGCCGCGGCGACTGCTGCGCTCCTGTTGGGGCTGGGGCGCGAGAGGAACGTGAGGGTAAGCAGCCTCGGCGTCGAGTGCACAACGCTGAACGACGTCTATTTCCACTCCGCCGGACACGACTTGAGGCCCACACATAGCGATTCGTAAGTCCCGCTCACTCAACGCTTATGCTGCCGATCTGGGCCATCATTGAAAGAGACCTTCGAAAGTATCTTCGAAACCCGGGGCTGATCGCGGTTTCAATCGTGCTGCCCTTGATCCAGCTTGTCGTCGTTGGCTACTCGGTCGGCGGGCAGATCCGCGACGTGGAGATCGCACTCGTGGACCTGGATGATGGCCCGGAAGCTGCCCGCTTACACCAGAAATTCGCCGCCATCGAAGCCAACGCTCAAACGTTCCACATTCTCCTCACCACCACCCTGGATCGGGCCGTACAGGCCGCCCGCGAAGGCGCGGTTTCAGCCGTGATCGTCATTCCCGAGGGATACTCCCGCAAGGTAAATCAAGGCAACCGTCCCGAGTTGGGACTCGTGCTGGACAACACCGATCCGTTCGTAAGCGCGGCATTGCAGCAGAAGATGACCGAACTGGTACTGGCTGTCAACAGCCCGGAGGTACCACCCGGCCAAGCCACCCAGGTTGCTCTGGAAGTCGTCGAGATTTTTCCCTATATCGAATACATCCAGTATCTACTCCCGGGCGCCATTACACTCGCGATTTACGTGTCGTGCGTCATCGGCGGTGGCGTTCTTTACATTGATGACAAGATCCGGGGCTTCCACGAGGGTTACCTAGTCACCCCCGTCACAAAACTTCAGCTCCTAACAGGCATGGCGGTTTCCGGGAGCATCAAAGCCGTCTTCGCGGGCTTGTTCGTCACGGCGGCCGGTTCGATGATCGCCGGCGTCGCCGACCGACTTACTGCCGAAACGTTCCTCCTGCTGGCGGGCCTCAACTCGCTCGTCGGGGTCGCGCTGGTCAGCATGATCACGCTGACCATGGTGCGAGTGAAAGACCCCCTGCTTCCCCGCGCCCTCTTCGCCGTGCTCAACACATTTCTGCTTTTTCCGAGCGGTGCGATCTATCCGATCTACGGCTTCCCGGAATGGCTGAAGCTCATTTCGAAGATCGATCCGTTCACGTACGCTGTGCATGGCTTTCGGGCGCTCCTGTTGAAGAATGTGGGAGCGACGGCGCTCGTCGGCGATATGATCTTCCTGATGGGCTTCTCCAGTCTTTGCTTCGCGGGCGCCTATTTGCTGTTTCCGAGGCGGTTGTAGCCCAGGCGATAACAGTGCTGCCGATGCAACGAGCAAATTACTCCTGGATTCTCTGGGCGCTGCTTGGGTTAGCAGTAGCCATGCCGGCTCAGCCGCCGAAGGGTTCCGAGAGCCCCGCGCCTCGATCTATTGTCAACGCCGCTAGCTTCGAAGGAGAAGGGGTATCCGGGGGCGAGATCGCCTCGCTGTTCGGAGAGCAGATGGGGCCTATCGCGGGAGTCGCCAGCGAAACCGGGCTCGGGGCCGCAAACATCGGAGACGTAGAAGTCACCTTCGATGGCATCGCGGCCCTGCTCTATTACGTTCCAGCCGCCAGATCAACCTTCACGTTCCTCCCGAAGTCGCCGGACGCCCGAACACCCACATCGTGGTCCGCTTTGCTGGATCGGCGGGAAACTTGGACCTACCGGTCGTCGCCGGCCGTCCTGGTGTGTTCGCGCGGAATGGTGGAGGGAGCGGGCCGGCTCTTGCTTTCAACTACGATGGCAGCCCCAACACTTTCGACAACCCCGCGCCGAAAGGAAGCCGCATCACGATCTACGCCACAGGGCTGGTTGAGGGAGCCGATGCCGGCAAGGCGACATCGATCGAGGTGTCACTAGGCGGTCACGGCGCCCCGCTTCGAGCCGTGCAAGAAGTGCCGTACGTCCCCGGTTTTTTCCAGATCGACATCGTCGTCCCAGACGAAATCACGGCAAGTCCTGCCGGCGTCGATCTTACCATCGGACCCGCGGCCAGTCAGTCCGGTGTCACGGTCGCCGTCGATCCGGAACGGTCCGTTGACGCGGAGACGCTCACATACCTCGACCAAGGGTGGCGGCCAGCCGAATGGCAGTGGTACTACAACACAACCCAGGGCTCTCAACTCATTCCCTACGATTGGTTTCTCGCCCTGGAGCAGCCCGGCGGCGAACGGCCCTTCCGGGCAAACGCCTTCATCGACTCGCTCGGATATCCGCCGAATCCTCCGGACACCGTTCTAAACCCCGATGGTCTTCCCATTGGCTTTGTCAGGGATGCCGACCCCGACACCCGAGATCGGCTCGGTCTCACCTGCGCTGGCTGCCACACGGGACAGATCAACTACCGTGGCGCCGGAATCCGCATCGACGGCGCACCCGCCCTCTCCGACTTCGAAGGCTTCTATCAATCGCTCCTCGCCGCGATGGAAAAGACGCTGCAAGACGAAGACAAGTGGCAGCGCTTCTCCACTCGCGTCTCACACGCGAAAAAGTCGGAAGCGCCCGAGCACTTGCGCACTCAGGTCGAACTTTTCCCCGAGGATCTCCGCGCGTTCGCTCGGCGCAGCCGCTCGCCCAGTGCCTACGGTTTCGGCCGTCTCGACGCCTTCGGCGTTCTTACGAACGAGATCGTCGGCGCCGCGCTCGGTCGGCCGGAGAACGTACGCATCCCCAATGCGCCCGTCAGTTACCCCTTCCTGTGGAACACACCTCGGCTCGAATGGGTGCAGTGGAACGGCACGGCGCACATCCCCCTTTTGCGGAACATTGGTGAAGTTCTCGGCGTCTTCGCGCAGCTTACATTAGCCGGCGACCCGGCCGATCGCTTCAAGTCAAGCGCTGACGTCCACAACCTGTTTCTGCTGGAAGAGCAAGTCGCCTTGCTGAAGCCTCCGCGCTGGCCCGAGTCGGTTCTCGGCCCGCTTGACGCGGTTAAAGCATCGAGAGGGAAGGCCCTTTTCGAGAGCGAATCCGGGGGCTGCTCGGATTGCCATCTCGCCGAGCCGCCTTACCCACTGACCGAAAGCAACAGATACGGCCAAAGCTTCATCCCCGTCAGGATGGTACCCTTCACGGCCGTTGGAACCGACTCGCAGGCCATCCTTGATTTCTCCATCCGTACGGCCAACACAGGGGAACTCGCCGACGTGCTGGGGGGCAACGAGACCGTGCTGGCGGGCTTGCTCGGAAAGTCTGTCTTCCAGCAGGTGATGAAGCGCCAGTTCGCGGAACTGGGTCTTTCCGAACAAGAGCAACTCGCCTACATGAGCCTCCGGGACGACCGCGACCAAGGCAGCATTCTTTCCTATAAAGCCGGTCCCCTCGCGGGGATTTGGGCAACCGCCCCCTATCTTCACAACGGTTCGGTTCCCAATCTGTATGAGTTGCTTCTTCCGTCCGAGCAGCGTAGCGCGACCTTCCACGTCGGCGGGAGAGAGTTCGATCCCGAGCGGGTCGGGTTCGACACAAGCCCCGGCAACCGCACATCATTGCTAGACACAAACGTCGCCGGTAACGCCAATACCGGACACGAATACGGCGCGGCTCTCAGCGAAGGAGAACGCTGGGACTTGATCGAGTACCTGAAGAGTCTATGAAGTAGGCGTGCGAATCACTCGCCATTTGTCTCTTGTTCCTCCTACGTGAGATCTCTAGTGCGGCTTAGCCCACAACCGGGTCCGACCCTTGGATCTGTCGCATCTTCCGCCGCTGTAGAGCGTAGAGAACACAGGCCGTCGCGGCGGCAGCGACGAAGTGCTTGAAGGTGTGGCCGCTCCACGCACCGGTCAACTCGTAGACCGGGCGGTCGAATAGCTCAAAAATCTTGGCGACCCCGTAGAGCATCCAAGTCAGAAGGAATGCCCACCCTAGTGTGTAGCGTGATCGGAAGAGCGCAATAATGAGCGGGATTGTCAGTACCGGGTAGAACTGCACCAAGAGATAGAGACGTAGATCACCCTGTGCCGCCAGCTCTGTCCAATGCCACTGCAACACACTGAAGAGCCCCACCAGGACCAATGGCGCGAGCAGAATCCGGCCGAAGCGCGGACTAACAAACTCGGCAATGACGATCGCGAAGAAAGACGTGAGTAGGAGGCTGAAAACGAACCGATCCCAAACCAGTGTCGCGTTGCTGGGTGCTACGTGGTAGTAGGCCGACCCAAAGCAGGTCAGAAACTCGCCGAAGAAGAAGACGTAGTAGGCGGCTCGTTCCCACGGTTTGCTCAAGGCCGATGGCCGGGCAGGGTTGCGAAGCAGCCAGACGCAGCCGAACAGGCCGACAATGGCGAAGGGAAGATTTGAGATGACGTTCCAGAAATGAGGGATCCCAGCGATCTGGCGCTGGTCGGCGAAATCGTGGTACGCGGCCGGCTGCGGGATCGGAGGAGAGAGCGCGACCACCGTCAGCAAGGGAACGCTAATTGCGATCAGCAGAGCGATCCTCCACCGCCGACCCTTGCGGCTGTCTGAGCTCGCTGTTTCGAATCTCGGCCTTGAATCGGTCATGTTCCAAAGCTTAGATCCGAGGGACTCTTTGTGGCTACGGGTGGCGTGACAGTTTGTGAAGTGGCACAATGCTCTGGTCGTGGCGCTCGAAATCCAAATCAACCGCGAGGCTGACGTTCCGATCCACGAGCGGGTTGCGGCCCAGATCGTGCTACACATCGGCTCCGGAATGCTGCGGCAGGGGGACGCTCTTCCCAGTGTGCGAGCCCTTGCCCGTCGGCTGAGCATTCATCGCAACACCGTCACCCAGGCTTACCGCGATCCCGTCCTCAGCAAATTAGTAGTTAACCCGGATTCCCACTTTAGTTTCGATTCTGCTAACCATCGGGTGGCCTCGGACGCCTTTATTTATGCGGGTTGGAAAGCACTCAAGGCGCTGAGGAGATCAACACCCAATGGGTGAAAAAGAAAACAAACCGTTCCAGCTAAGCTTCAACGGCTTATTGAAAGTCGATTTCCAAGGATCGCGTGTCACTTCCGACGGCGGGCTGATCCTGGTCCGCGAGCTGGACGAGCGACTCGGACTCGGGAAGCTGATCGACGAACACCTCAGTGACCCACGGCAAGGCTTGAACAAGAAGTTCCCGCTGGCCGATCTGCTGCGGCAGTCAGTCTACTCTCGGCTGGCAGGCTACGAGGACCTCAATGACGCCGTCCGAGTGTCGGCTGACCCGACGTTTCGCTTGATCGGCTCGAAGAGGAACTGGGATCGCGGCGGGGCACTGACCTCGCGACTGCAGAGCTTCGAGACGGAGATGCTGGCGAGCGAGGAGAACTTGCTGGGGCTGATGGCTGTGAACCGCGAGCTGGTGGCGCAAGCCGAGACGCAAGACGACTCCGAGCGCGTCGTGCTCGACATGGATTCGACCGAAAGCCCTGTCCACGGCCAGCAAGAGGGCAGCGCCTACAACGGCCATTTCGAGTCGGTCTGCTACCACCCGCTGTTGTTGTTCAACCAGCATGGGGATTGCCTGGCGGCGAAGCTGCGTCCAGGCAACGTGCACAGCGCTGAGGACTGGAAGGAGTTGCTGCTGCCCGAGATCAAGCGCCAACAGGCTGTGGGCAAACAGGTCACCTTCCGGGGCGATGCGGCCTTTGCCAAGCCGGAGATTTATGAGTTTTCGGAGGAACGCGGAGTGCAGTACGCCATTCGCATTCCGGCCAACAAGAGCTTGGAATTGGCGATCGAAGACATCTTGTTTCGCCCGCCGGGCAGGCCGGGTCGCAAGCCCTTGGTGCGCTACAAGAGCTTCCGCTATCAGGCGGAGAGTTGGTCCAAGCCGCGACGCATCGTGGCCAAGGTCGAGCATCATCTCGGTGAGCTGTTCCCGTGGGTCGGATTTATCGTGACCAACATGAGCTTGCCAAGCCGGTCGGTGGTGCGCTTCTACAACAAGCGCGGCACGGCCGAGCAATGGATTAAAGAAGGCAAACAGGCCACGCACTGGACGCGGCTTTCGTGCCATCGCTTTCGGGCCAACGAAGTGCGACTGCAACTCAGCGTGCTGGCCTACAACCTGGGCAACTTGTGGCGGCGGCTCGGACTGCCGAACAGGATCAAGAGTTGGTCGCTCACGAGCTTGCAGCAGCGGCTGATGAAGACCGGCGGCCGGCTGGTCAAGCACGCGCGCTACTACTGGTTGCTGCTGGCCGAGGGGCATCTGAACCGGCGGCTGTTCGGTGACATGCTGCACAGGATCTGGGCGCTGCCGCTGCCGAGCGGGTAGCGTTACCTGGACGAGGATCAACAGTTTTTAGCTCCGAAAAGGCTTCGCAGGGAGCAGTGTCGGCCGGTGTGCCGTTCAGCCCGCTCCATCAACGTCTGTGAGCGGACGGACGGGCTTTGGGGCCTGCCGCCGGAGGTGATGTGCAGGGTTCAGCGCGGAAAGACGTGGTCTTCGGGGCAGCGCGGGTGTATACTTTCACCGTGCCAGGGCCAAAATGGAAATCCTGGGTTAAAGGTCGGGGGCGCCCGCTCGTGGTCCGCGATCCGTACAGCAGTAAGGCGAGAGAGGGGAACGAGCTCGACGAATTCGCGGACTCTGCAATCCGGGCAGCCCGGCAGAACGGCTACAGTCTGCAGCAGCTGATCGAGCATCTTCGCGAGCATCTTCTCGCCGAGCCGCCGGACCACATCCTGGTTGTGTCGGACGAGTCCGGCATGCGGGTCTTAATGACCGCGGAACTCAGCGAACACTTCTACGTGTCTATGTCTGCCTGTTCCACAGGGCAACTTATTGCCAATCGAGATCTATTGCTGGGTGCGCTCCTGGTGACCGCGCCCGGAAACATCCCTACGTTGGGAGCGACAATCCCAGCCGAACGGCCCGCGATTCCAGTGATCTACTCATCCGCTGCAGAACACACCACGAGGATTCGCCAGCTTGAGCAACCGTCCATGATCCTTGTGGCGTCGATCAGTGAATACTTCCTGGAGATGGCCAGCGGTGTCTTAGCGCCAGCTATGGAAAGCCGCCACTCCTTACGGAGCTTGTTGATCACCCCGCAACAATTCGCGGCGATTGGCGCGACGGACGTGATCTTCTGTGACTCGTGCGCGTACTCATGGGTACGCAGTGTTCAGCCCCGGGCGGAAATCGTGCGGCACCAACTCATTGCACCCGACTGTCTAGATCAGATCCAGGCTGGACTCGAAGGCCAGAGCCGGATTCAAGAAGGGTCCGGGTGAGTTCACCGACTACGCTCTCACTCACCAGAACTGGCGCGGAGCGGCCGCAAACGAACCTGAATCCCACTACTGAGTCCCGCATAATATTCAGTTAATCGAACGACAAAGAAGATTGCTTCCAAAAGGCGGCGATCAAGCGCCGTTTGCGGCGCATGCGGCGCAAGGTCGTGCGTGCCCGCTCGTCGAGCTCCCAGTAGTCGTTGGGGCAGACGTTGGGCAACTCGTGGTGCTTCCAGTAGGCCCAGATGTATTCCACCGGATTCAGCTCCGGGGCGTAGCCCGGCAAGTACTCGGTCTCGATGTGGCCCTGCGACAACGCGATGAACTCGCGCACCAACGCGCTGCGATGCGCCGGCAAGCGATCCCACACGATCAGCAACGGACGTTGTATGTGGCGCAGCAGCGCCTTGAGGAAATCGATCACCTCGGGACCGCGGATGGCGTCGGGATAGAGACGGAAATAGAAGTTGTGGAAAGTGATTCCGGCCGCCGCCGAGAGCTTCTTCCAGTTGAAGTTGAACTGCAGTACGGGCGTCTGCCCGCGCGGCGCCCAAGTACGGCAGCGATGTGGCTTCTGGCTCAGTCCGCTTTCGTCGATGAAGACGATCGTGCGGCCCTGCTTTTGCGCTTTTTTTTAATGGCGGGCCAAGTCTTCTTCTGCCAAGTCTGAATCGCTTCCTCGTTGCGCTCGCGGGCCTTGCCGACCGGCCGTTGCGGGCTCCAATGCAGCGCCCGCAGTAGCTTCCAGACGTGGCCTTCGTGGTAGCGCACCCCGAAACGGTCGCGGATCAACCGCGCCACCCGCGGACAGCTCCACAGCGGTGTCGGGAAGCCGTGCGCTTCGGGTCCTTCGAGCAGCAGCCCTTCCAGCTCGGCGAGCTGCGCGGCGCTCAGCAACGGCTTGCGGCCGGCGCGACCGGCTTTGGCTAGCCCGGCTCGGCCGTCTTCGCGGTAACGCTGCACCCAGCCGCTGACGCTTTGTTGGGCGGCTTGGACTCTACGCGCCGCCTCAGCTTGGCTCAGTCCTTTTTCCACGACCAGCCGCACCGCCTCGATGCACCGCTTCTCCAGCGCCGCAAAGTCTCGCTTCACGCCTCTTGGAAAACCCATATCCAAAAGACGTCGCTCCATTACAAAAGGTTACCCTATATTATGCGGGACTCAGTAAGACAACGCCATAGCGCTTCATCTACGGATAAGTGTTGCGAAATCGGGTACCGTCCACCTTTCCGCTAGCTGAAGCCCTCCCGGGCCTCTCGGCGGACCCAGAATACAGCTCCTGACTATTTAGCTCTTTGGGACGGTGGTGGCGCGGCGGTCGTCCGGAAGGTGCCTATAGGCATCGAGGGACCGGATTCGCTGATCCTCCACAGCTCCGCCCATAGTGAAGTGATAGAGACTCTGCCAGGAGTGGTCCTTGATCCCGAGGATCTGATGGACCTCGTCGTCGAAGAAGCAGCCGATGCCAGTGGCCCGGATCCGAGCCCCTTCGGCTTCCAGATAGAGCGCTTGGCCGATGACGCCGGTCTCCCAGAACATGCGCGGATACATCCCCGGCCCAGCCGCGGATAGAGCTTCGTCAAAAGCTGCCAGCATCGCAACAGAGAAGACTCCGTCCGCTGCAATTTCCTGGCCGCAGCTCACGGTCCTAGCAATTGCTTTTTCATCGCCCATCAGAAGCAAATAGAGAGGAAGGGATTGGGGGCACCCCTCTGGCTTCTCCCAAACTAGATCAGGACTCAAGCTCTGCTGCAGAGACTCCAAGTGATCTCGGTGACGCACGAGCACGTAGAGCCCTTCGGCCAAGCCGCTGACGCGATGCACAAACAGCACGAGAGCTACCGTAGGTCGCCAAGGTAGCGTGGCAAACGGGATGCGATTCATTTCCGGCATGATGTTTTGCAGAATGCGGTAGAAGGTTTCGGACGAGATCGTAGTCCGTCCGTCCAAAGCGACGGCGCTGCGCCGCTGACGAATCAGCCGGTGGGCCGAAAGGCCCCGGTCGCCAGGCAAGCGAAGTCCCGAAGGGGATTCGGTGCCCTCTACCGGAGTAGCACCCGGCCAGGTGCAGGCTTCCGATACGTCGTCGATCACTGGCCATGAGTGATGCTCCGAACTCAGGTGGTTCGGCTCTCCCGCCCACTCTCCGTCGGCAAGCTTTGCCAACAGCGCCTCAGGCGGCGCGAAATCTGGGACGCTCTCTCCTCCTGGATGAAGCAAGAGCAGGCAGTCGCCATGCTCCGCTTCGATGCCCTGCTGCTGATCGATACCGAGAAGGCGTTCGAGAGCCGGAGTGCTCACCTGTTCGAGTAGGCGGGTGCGCCATCCAAGGCCGCCCGCAGACATCGTGACGGCTGCGATGGCGTGCCCCACGTCGTGCTGGCAGTAGCGAAAAGCCCTCTCGCCATACTTCCAGGACTCCCGCCAATAGATGGATGTCAGTCCGAGGATGCAGGCTCCCGTGGAAAGAAGCGGTGAGAGCATCCGCCACTCGGCGTCAGTCAAACGGCGGCGCAACTCCAGACCATGCTCGAAGGGGGCGTAGTGGTAGATCCCTGGAAACTGAGTCAAACCGGGCACGGCGCCGGATATCAGGTAGCCTTCGGTGGGGTGCAGGTTTCCGCTGGAAGGATTCACACGCAGCGACCATCGTGAGCCGACCTGGCCGTCAAGCCCCGTCACTTGCTTCCAGGCTGACAGGGCCAGACTGAAGAAGAATAAGTTGCTGATGGTTTCGATCCCGATCGGAGCAGGGATAAGTGCTGCGGCCAAGAGCGCGTCGTAGGTTGGTTCCGCTTCGATCCTTGGCAGGGGCAGCGGGATCAGTTGGGCGCCCTCGAAGCGTCGGAAGGGGTTCGGCTGGCTGGCCCAGTCCATGTAACCCAACGACCGAGCGTAGCTGTCTACGTGATGCTTCGTCCGGTCATGGTAGAGATAGACCGCCTCCAGCTTAGATTCAGATTTGACAGCGACAGAAGGTAGGTAACTCGTCATCAGGCCGCTGTGCGGTTCCCTCATCCTACCGTCGAGCGGCAGGTGACGGTGTCGAACGTTAGGGGGTGTGGTGCGCCCGTCCGTCGTTAGCTGGTACGAAGTCCGGTTCGCTTGAGAAATCCGCCATCTGTCCGTCTAACTTGTTCCAACAAAGGGGCTCAGGTCGAATCGGCTGGTGTACTTGCCTGTGTGGTAGTTCTCCCTGCCCGCTCCGGAGCGTCATATCTCCCTCAAGCGACCGCCGTGCAGCAAATCACTGGTTGGTTCGTTACCCGCTCAGCAATCATCGAAAGCGGCACTCTACGAATCCGGACGGTGACTCCGTGCTGGACTCGCTGCCAGGCCGCCGCTTCCGGTTTGGGGTTCGCCTGTCACGGGCCCTCTTGCGGCTGCGTCTGCCGCTCGTTGACCCGTCCAGCCCGTCTTCGCTGTCAGGCCTTGAGTCCGAGACCGGACGACACAGAGCTGGATTCGATCATTCACCGCCCGGGCCAACTGTTGCTTGCAGCCGATGTAGCGTTCGGTCGTCAGCACAGAGGCGTAGCCTAGCAGAAACTGGATCTGCTCCAGCTCTCCGCCCGCCTCATGACACAGCCGGGCGCAGGTCCTCCTCAAGTCATGGGGAGAAGCTTCTGAATCCCCGCTTGCTCAGCACACTGCTTGACAACGTACCAGACCACGTTCTGCGTCAACCCATGGCCCCACATCACACCGTTTTTGCGGATCGCCCGGAACAGCCGGCCTTCCGTGATCTCCGCCGAACAGACCCACTCATCCACAGCGTCTTTGACCCACCGCGGCATGGGCACCGTGCGCACGCGGCCTCCTTTGCCAATCAGGTCAAGGATCACCCAGCGTTGTTCCCGTTGTTGGATCCGGTCCACACCTAACTCGACGAGCTCGGAACGTCGCAGGCCGCAGCCGAGCAGCAGACCCAGCATGGCAGCGTCTCGCTTGCCGCGGAGCGTATCAGTCGTGACTCCACCGAGCAGGCGCTGACCCTCTTTCGGCGTAAGCCAATTGCCCAAGCGACGACCCAACTGCTTGACACCGCGCACCCGTCGAATGCCCGCGATGAGATCCGCGCTGAGCATTCCGCTGTCGGCAGCTTCGGTGGCAAGACGGCGAACAGCGGCCAAACGAACATTGATCGTAGATGCGGCCAGACGCATGCTTTCTAGTCGCAGGCGGTAGCGGAGAACGACGGCACGATTCAGAGCCAGACGCGGCTCGGAGCAGTACCAGAGAATAAACTCCTCGATCGCACGGCCGTAGGACCGGCGGGACTGCAGAGAGCCGAGACTGTTGAGGACGCCGGCCTTGGCCTGTTCGAGTTCAGGTAAGGTGGGAGATTTCCTCCGGCGCCGGGTGTGTCGATCAGTTGATTGATTCATGGGTAGGCGGCCTCCTATGCCGCCCGCCCAAGCTAGAGTCTTTCGAGGAGGAAGTGTGTCGCCACCGATTGCTGTCGAGAAATGATTTCGCACTCGACGATAGCGGTGAGGATCCTTGAACCGGAGCCCGGATTGACGGGAAACTGGCGCAGGGCAATGGCCTAACCCAGAAAAAAAAACTTTGTTCAACGGATCGGTTGTTGTCAACGCAATTTAGAAAGATCCCCTGATTGAGCAAAGTAGAAAGATCCCCCTAGCGCTAGAATCATGGGCCGCTGCCCGCGACGGAAGGAGCCCGTAGGGCGACTGGAGTTGCGGGCAATGGCTCGCAGCGCTTGGCCGGATCGGCTAGGACGAAGCCGTCCATCCAACGCCCCTGGCGTTTCTTTGGTTGTTTGGTATGGGTTGGCGTCTTGCGGGCCGCCTTGGCGGTGGGCCGGGCTGGAGTGCCGTCGGCTTCCAGGCATTCTTGAAGCAGCAACGCTCCCTGTTGCCAACGCAGCCATAATTCCCCGTTAAGCCGTTGCTCGATCCGCACCGCCGTCTTCCTCATCCGAGGTTTGGCCTTCTCAGCCGGGATCTGATACAAACGTCCGTGCCACGAAATCGTGTAGTCGTTGCCGACCACACGCCGATCGACGCGACTGAGAATCGAGGCCAGATTCTGGTCGCGGCGCAAGCGCCGGTGGGCGTCGGCCTGTCCGGCTGGGTGACGCTTGAACCGTCCGTTCCACTGCGGCACAAACTCCTGCTGCAGATAACGGTTGGCGTCCTCAATGCTGCTCGCCGCGGCTCGCCGCAACCCCTTCACCATGCGGTCTTGCATCGTCTGGAAACTGCGCTCGATCCGTCCCTTCGCCTGCGGCGAGTGCGCCGGAATCTTTCCGATTCCCAACTCGGCCAGCGCCCTCTCGATCTGTGTCGGCGGTGGAGCCGCGTCCAAATGCTTGTTGTGGTGCAACGGCCGGTTGAGTTGAAACAGGCTGGCCTTGTCGGTGTAGACCTCCACGGGACGCCCGTGTAACTCCACATACCGCCACAACAACCGCATGTTCTCGGCCGTCGAGTCCGACACGGCAAAGTGCGCCGTCAGCTCGCTCGTGGCGTCGTCCATCATCGCCACCAGATACAACCGCGGGCCGCGCCCTTCCAACCAGTCGTGGTCGGACGTATCCCATTGCACGAGTTCGCCCCGGCAACGCCGTCGCCGCCGCCACACATGCACCTTCTTCAACTTGGCCCGGCGCGGCTTCCACAGCCCTTGGCCGCTCATCCACTGCCGCAGCGTCTCGCGGTTGACCACGATCTGATGCTCGCTCGCCAGCATCTCGCTCGCCAGCGTCGGCCCGTAATCGTCGTAGCGCTCGCGGATCAGAGCCAGCGCTCGCCGCCGCAGCTCGTTGTCGTACGCGCGGTTCGAGGGCCGGCCTCGCAGCCGATGCGCCAGCCCGCGATCGCCCTCTTTGCGGAGTCGCTTCACCAGCTTACGGACCCAACGGGCGCTCAGCTTCAACTGCTGTGCCGCCGTTGCCTGCGTCAGCTTCCCCTCCTTGACTTGCCTCAGAACAATCAACCGGTCCCGCTCCACTTTGCTCAATGCCACGATTTCGTTCACCCCCTAGCGTCTCTCGCCCGAAGGGGATCTTTCTACTTTGCTCTGTAGGGGATCTTTTCACATTGCGCCGACACCGCGCCTTCAACCGTTGGCGAGTCCTGACCAAAGTGGTACGATTGGCGCTCCGCGGTCAATGCCGGCGGCGGCACGCGATCGACAGGCTTGAGCGCGGAAAGGGCCGATCGGGCAGTATATTCGAAGGGGAGGGGTGATGGCCAAAGGGAGAGGACGAAGCTCAGCCAATGGCCGCCCCGGTCGCTCACCCAGCGTCCGCGCGCTGAAAGAGCAGCTCTCCGCAAAAGGCGTCAAGTATTGTTTCTCATCCTACGTGGACGTACACGGGGTGCCGAAGGGAAAGACGGTTCCGATCGAGCACTTTGACAGGATGATGCGTGGCTCGGAATTGTTCACCGGAGCGGCCCTGGAAGGACTCGGCCAAGGGCCGCAAGACGACGAGCTTGCAGCGCACCCCGATCCGGGCGCGGTGACTCAACTGCCCTGGGAGCCGGAGGTTGCCTGGTGTCCCGGGAATCTTCGTTACCACGATGAACCGTGGCCGATGTGCTCACGGACCGTCCTGTGCCGGCAGGTGGAGCGGGCCGCGCGCATGGGTTTGAAGTTGAATCTGGGGATCGAGTGCGAAGTCTTCGTCCTCAGGCGTGAGGGAGGGCGCATCTACCCGAACCATGACCGTGACGATTTGGCTAAAGCCGCGTATGATTTCGCGGGGACGCTTCTCAATCACGAGTTCCTGGACGAAGTCGTGGCTGCGATGAATGCCCTTGGTTGGGATGTGCATTCCTTCGATCACGAAGATGCAAACGGGCAATTCGAATTCGACTTCGCCTACTCCGATGTGCTGACGATGGCTGATCGATTCGTGCTTTGGAGGCTGCTGATGAAGGAGATGGCCCGTCGACGTGGCTGGGAGGGAACGTTCATGCCGAAGCCGTTTCCGAATCGAACCGGGAGCGGCGCCCATTTCAACATGTCGATCGCTGACCTTGAAACGGGCCGCAACATCAGCGGCGACGCCGCGGACCCCCGTGGATGCGGGCTCTCGGCTACGGCGTATCACTTTCTCGGCGGGCTGATGAAGCATGCGGCCGCACTCGTCGCGACGACTTGTCCCACGGTCAACTCCTATAAGCGTTTGATCAAGACCGGTTCAATGACGGGGTTCACGTGGGCTCCAATCTATATTTCGTATGGCGGCAACAACCGAACTCACATGTTCAGAGTTCCCCTTGTGAGGCCGGACATTGAAGGCTCGAAAGCGGCGCGGAAAGGGGACGACCTTTCCGGGGCGCGTTGCGAGTGTCGAGCCGTGGACCCCGCCATGAACCCGTATCTAGCAGCCGCCATGGCGCTCGGGGCCGGCCTCGACGGTATCGAGAATCAGATCGACCCAGGCGACCCGATCGACCGAAATATGTATCTTCTGAGCGACCAGCAACGGAGACGTCTCGGGGTCAAGGCTTTGCCGCGTACGCTTCTGGAGGCGATTGAGGCGTTCGCGAAAGATTCTCTGAGCCGCCGGGTAATGGGTGAGGACCTTTTCAGTTCCTACGTCGAACTCAAAACGCAGGAATGGTGGAATTACCACGACGGCGTATCGCAGTGGGAGATCGACGAGTACCTCACGAAGTTCTAGTAAGCACATGTGGCCGTTCGGTAAGAGGGGGGGAACAAAGGGGCCGAAACTCAAGATCTTCTTTGCCTCGGACCTTCACGGCTCGACGGTCTGTTTTAAGAAGTTCATCAACGCCGCCGCGTTCTATGGCGCGGACGTCCTACTGCTGGGAGGCGATCTCACCGGGAAGGCGGTGCTTCCGATCTGTAAGCAAACCGATGGCCGCTATCTTGCTCATCAGTCTGGCGACACCGTGAGGCTCGACGGCAGGGGGGAAGTTGGCGCGTTCGAGCGGCGAGCCGCGAATATGGGCCTCTATCCCGTGCAGATGGAAGAAGACGAGTTCCAAAACCTACTCTCGAACCGCGAGGAGCAACAGAAGCTTTTCAAGCGGCTGGTCCGCGAGCGGGTTGAACAGTGGAGCGAACACGCCGAGGCAAAGCTGAAAGGAACCGGCATCCCCCTGGTAACCGCTCCGGGGAATGATGACTTTTTCGAGGTGGACGACATCCTCAACGGTTCGCACTATATCGACTACCACGACAGGCAGGTGACCGAGCTCAAGGGGTACCAGGTGTTGCATGTCGGCGGTTCGAATCGGACTCCCTGGGATACAGAGCGCGAGTACCCTGAAGAGGAATTTGAACAGCGCTTCGAGCAGCTCGCGGCCGACGTCGAGGATATGCGGCGGTGTATCTTCAATGTGCATGTCCCGCCCCACGGGACGGCGCTCGACCGCTGTCCCAAGCTCGACGAAAACCTCCAGGTTGTCTACGAGATGGGGAATCCCGTGCAGATCCACGCGGGCAGTGTGGCGCTCCTCAACGCGATCAATGCACATCAACCCTTGCTTGGGCTGCACGGACATATTCACGAAGGCCGCGGCCGCGTCGACATCGGGCAGAGTGTGTGTGTGAATCCCGGGAGCGTTTTTTCCGAGGGGATCCTTCAAGGAGTAATGGTGACCTTGCAGGCGGATGAGGTCACGGCTGTTCAACTGACGCAGGGATAACCGGGGCCTGGCGCGGTGGGATGTGCGGACAAGTTTGATAAACCGGAAGAGGCAGAGCCAATGACAGCAGGCCAAGGTGGAGAGGAGAGAATCTTTCTGCGCAAGGCATCCGGTTTGATCCGAGCCGCGGGCAGCCTGGACACTTTCATCTACAACCTTGGCTTGGTGAGTGTGGGGATGGGGGTGTCTACGATGATGCTCTACGGACCCGCTTACTATCCGGGCGGAAACCTGCTGTGGGCTTGTCTGCTCAGCGGCGTTTGTATGGCCTGCATCGCGTTCGGATTTATCACGTGGACGATCACGCTGCCTCGTTCCGGCGGCATCTACGTGTTCGGGTCGAGAATCCTGCCTCCTTCCCTGGCGCTGACGACAAGCTTGGTCGAAATCACGGCTTGGCTGTTCTACTGCGCGATTGCCGCTTATTGGATTCTGCTGCTGGGGATCTCGCCGATGCTGACCTTCACAGGGCATCTCAGCGGCAACTCAGATCTCGTGAAGGCGGGTGAATGGGTCCTCGAGCCATGGCCCATGTTCATTCTTGGAAGCACGATCCTGGCAGCGTCAGGCCTGATCTTGTCGGCGGGAATGCGGTTTTTCCTCCTGACGCAGAAGATCGTGTTTATCGTGGCGATTCTTGGCTCCCTTTTGCTGATCGTTGTTCTGATGAACGGCTCGAACGAGGAGTTCGTTAGCCGCTTCAACCAGCTTATGGAACCGGTGCTCGGCGTGGAGAATCCTTATCAAGCCATCATCGCTTCGGGGAAGCAGAATGGCTGGACGTGGGACGGCGGACGGAATGGCACGCAGACTTGGCTGGTGTCCAACTGGCCGTTCTTGCCGCTTGTCGGAGCGGCTTTCTCTATTGCGATCGGCGGTGAGATCAAGTCGGTCACCCGTTCACAGACGTATGGCATGCTGGGCGCCATCGCATGCGCCACTCTTGCCTGGCTGGTAACGATCCATTTGTGTATCAAAGTATTCGGATACGAGTTTCTAGGGACGGCGGCCTACAACATGCTTGAGGGTGTTGGGATTCACACGGATCCTACAATCACGCTACTGGCCGGGGTCCTCACGCTTTCTCCATGGATTTGTGTTCTGGCCTCGATCGGCTTCATCTGCTGGATGTGGATGTGGATTCCCGGCATGCACACATTCGGGGTCCGCGCCCTGGTTTCGTGGTCTCTCGATCGCGTCGCCCCCGAGTCCTGGGCAAAGATATCTCCGAGGTCGCACACCCCGGTGGTTGCGATCGTTTTTACGATGCTGATTAACATCTCGTTCATGGCGCTCTTCGTCTTCACCGACTTCTTCTCGAGCATCGTTATCTTCATCGAAGCGGCTGTGTTTAGCTGGAGCGTTATTCTCGGCGCCGGTATCTTCTTCCCTTATAGACGCCCCTGGATCTACGAGAAATCTCCGATAGGGCATCGCAAGATTCTCGGTTTGCCGTTGATGACGGTGGGTTGCGGGCTGGGCTTTATCGCATCGCAATTCTACTTTTGGACGTTGTGGTCTGATCCGGTGGCCGCCGGACACGACCCCAAGCAGTTGGCGATCGTCGGGGGCGTGTTTGTCATCGGGATGACTTTCTATTTCGTTATGAAGGCGATACGCAGGTCGCAAGGCGTGGATGTGACGCTCGCATTTAAAGAGATCCCCATCGAGTAACAATTGGTTGCTGGAAATTCGGGCTCGATCGGGCTTCCTGTCGGTCGCGCTCAGGTAGGCTCACATACCGATATGTCGACGGTAAACTTGAACCTGGAATTTGTGGATGAGGCGTTGGCGCTGGTGCGCGACGCCGACGAGAAGGGAATCCATCTTCGCATCCTGGGTTCGGTTGCGTACCGGCTTCAATGTCCCGGGAATCTACATCTGTTCGACGGGATGCAGCGGGCGCTGACGGATGTTGATCTCGCGGGGCTGAAGCAGCAAAACGAAGAGATCAGACGTTTCATGCAAGAGCGCGGTTATCAGGCTGACGAGGGCGTGTACGTTGCCTCGGAAGGATCTAGACACGTGTATCTTGACCCCACCACGAATCTAAACGTGGACGTCTTTGCGGACGAGCTCTACTTTTGCCATCGAATACCGCTCAACGACCGCCTGCTCATCGACTATCCGACGATCTCGACCACCGACTTGTTACTTGAAAAGATGCAGATTGTGGAGATCAATCTAAAAGACTTCAAAGACACGGCGGTTCTTTTGTTGGAGCACACGCTCGGGTCCACGGAGGACGGCAATAAGCAGATCGATGTCGATTACGTGGCCGGTATCATGGCGACGGACTGGGGCTTCTATCACACGTTCACCACGAATTTGAGCCAGGTTCCCGATTTTGCCGGCGCGCTTACGGGTATTGGCGATGCGGCGGTGGGCGTCATACGTTCCCGCGTCGAGGAGTTGCTTGGAGCGATCGAAGGCGCCCCGAAATCAATGAGGTGGAAGATTCGGGCCAAGATTGGCACCCGCATGCGGTGGCACCAAGATGTGACCGAGAAATCCGAGCAGTTTTAATCAATCCTTAGCCTTTTGACTTATCCGGATATCCGCCGACCGAACATACCCCCCTTGCTCTCCCTGTTGCGCACGGTGTACGATCTCTTAGCCAGGATTTCCATTTTGGCCCTGGCACGGTGAAAGTATACACCCGCGCTGCCCCGAAGACCACGTCTTTCCGCGCTGAACCCTGCACATCACCTCCGGCGGCAGGCCCCAAAGCCCGTCCGTCCGCTCACAGACGTTGATGGAGCGGGCTGAACGGCACACCGGGCGACACTGCTCCCTGCGAAGCCTTTTCGGAGCTAAAAACTGTTGATCCTCGTCCAGGTAACGCTACCCGCTCGGCAGCGGCAGCGCCCAGATCCTGTGCAGCATGTCACCGAACAGCCGCCGGTTCAGATGCCCCTCGGCCAGCAGCAACCAGTAGTAGCGCGCGTGCTTGACCAGCCGGCCGCCGGTCTTCATCAGCCGCTGCTGCAAGCTCGTGAGCGACCAACTCTTGATCCTGTTCGGCAGTCCGAGCCGCCGCCACAAGTTGCCCAGGTTGTAGGCCAGCACGCTGAGTTGCAGTCGCACTTCGTTGGCCCGAAAGCGATGGCACGAAAGCCGCGTCCAGTGCGTGGCCTGTTTGCCTTCTTTAATCCATTGCTCGGCCGTGCCGCGCTTGTTGTAGAAGCGCACCACCGACCGGCTTGGCAAGCTCATGTTGGTCACGATAAATCCGACCCGCGGGAACAGCTCACCGAGATGATGCTCGACCTTGGCCACGATGCGTCGCGGCTTGGACCAACTCTCCGCCTGATAGCGGAAGCTCTTGTAGCGCACCAAGGGCTTGCGACCCGGCCTGCCCGGCGGGCGAAACAAGATGTCTTCGATCGCCAATTCCAAGCTCTTGTTGGCCGGAATGCGAATGGCGTACTGCACTCCGCGTTCCTCCGAAAACTCATAAATCTCCGGCTTGGCAAAGGCCGCATCGCCCCGGAAGGTGACCTGTTTGCCCACAGCCTGTTGGCGCTTGATCTCGGGCAGCAGCAACTCCTTCCAGTCCTCAGCGCTGTGCACGTTGCCTGGACGCAGCTTCGCCGCCAGGCAATCCCCATGCTGGTTGAACAACAACAGCGGGTGGTAGCAGACCGACTCGAAATGGCCGTTGTAGGCGCTGCCCTCTTGCTGGCCGTGGACAGGGCTTTCGGTCGAATCCATGTCGAGCACGACGCGCTCGGAGTCGTCTTGCGTCTCGGCTTGCGCCACCAGCTCGCGGTTCACAGCCATCAGCCCCAGCAAGTTCTCCTCGCTCGCCAGCATCTCCGTCTCGAAGCTCTGCAGTCGCGAGGTCAGTGCCCCGCCGCGATCCCAGTTCCTCTTCGAGCCGATCAAGCGAAACGTCGGGTCAGCCGACACTCGGACGGCGTCATTGAGGTCCTCGTAGCCTGCCAGCCGAGAGTAGACTGACTGCCGCAGCAGATCGGCCAGCGGGAACTTCTTGTTCAAGCCTTGCCGTGGGTCACTGAGGTGTTCGTCGATCAGCTTCCCGAGTCCGAGTCGCTCGTCCAGCTCGCGGACCAGGATCAGCCCGCCGTCGGAAGTGACACGCGATCCTTGGAAATCGACTTTCAATAAGCCGTTGAAGCTTAGCTGGAACGGTTTGTTTTCTTTTTCACCCATTGGGTGTTGATCTCCTCAGCGCCTTGAGTGCTTTCCAACCCGCATAAATAAAGGCGTCCGAGGCCACCCGATGGTTAGCAGAATCGAAACTAAAGTGGGAATCCGGGCTTAGTGTCCTCGTCAGAGCTTTCGATTCGTAACTTCCCAACGTGAAAACGCCCAGACGAGTCTTTATGAAGGGCGTCGGAATCGGCGCCCTGCTGTTCACCATTGACGGCAAAGAGGTGTGGCTCAGCGCCTCGCAGGCGCGTGGTCGTCGCCTCCAATTGAGGGCCCTCACCCGCGGTGAGGCGCGCACACTGGAGGCCTTCGGCGATGCACTGTTACCCGGGGCGGCCTCCGACGGCATCGCCTACTTCGTCGACCATCAACTTGCCGGCGACCCCGCCGACGCCCTACTGTTGGTCCGTCATCTTGATTGGCCGGGCCCTCTGAAGGACTTCTACAAACAGGGCCTGCGTGCATTGGACGCGGCGGCGGAGCGCCTACACGGAGATCCGTTCGTAAGCATCGATAACGATGCCCGCAAGGCGTTGATCGATTCCGTCTGGACTGGGCAGGTAGAGGAATGGGATGGGCCTCCCGGGCCTTTGTTCTACCTGGCGGTGCGCTCGGACGCCGTCGATGTCGTCTACGGCACGGTCAGAGGTTTCAAGAGACTGGGCATACCCTACATCCCCCACATCAACCCTCAGATAGCCTGGTAACCGTGGCTGACCAAACAGAAGTTCTCATCATTGGGGCCGGGGCCGCCGGTAGTGTTTTCGCGGCCCGACTCGCCGCGGCCGGCAAACAAGTGTTGGTGCTCGAAGCGGGTCCGGAGTGGAAACTGGACGACCTGATCAGCTCGGAGATCTGGTCCCGCCGCCTGAAGTGGCGCGGCGCTCCCGTGCTGAGCGCGGGCGCATTGCCCGTCAACAACGGTTTCGGCACGGGGTCGGGCTTGGGCGGGGCCGCTCTGCACCACTACGCCGTGTGGCCGCGGCTGCATGTCGAGGACTTCGAGATGCGCAGCCGTCACGACCGCGGTTTGGACTGGCCGATTTCTTACGACGACCTCCGGCCTTGGTACGACTTCGTGCAGCAGGATGTTGGAATCGCCGGCGACGCCGAAGCGGAGGTCTGGCGCCCCCCTGGCGAGCCTTATCCGATGCGGCCGGTCCCGCGTTTCAAGCAGGCCGAGGTGCTGGCGCGCGGTTTCGAGCGGTCGGGGTTTCGGACGGCGCCACTGCCACAGGCGATCATTACCGAGCCTTACAAGGGCCGCGCGACGTGCCTTTGGGATGGCTGGTGCGACGCCGGCTGTCCGATCGGTGCGCTTGCCAATCCGTTGATTACCCACTTGAAACAGGCTCGGGAAGCCGGCGCCGAAGTGCGGGCCAATACCGAGGTGCTGCGTCTGATGACGAACGTCTCCGGCGATCGCGTGACCGGCGTTTTGGTTGCCGGTAAAGACGGCGAGACCGAGTTGATCGAAGCGGACCTTGTCGTCTTGGCGGCGAACACAGTCCAGAATCCGAGACTGCTGCTCAATTCCGCCCCCGGCGGTCTCGCGAACTCGTCCGGATTGGTAGGCGCCTACCTTACGACTCACCTCGCTGTTTCGGCTTACGGGCTATTCGACGAGGAGACCGAGCCCTATCTGGGCACGCCGGGCGGTTTGCTGGTCAGCCAGGAAGACTATGACGGCAAGGACACGCGTGAGAGCGGTTTCGGTTCCTACCAGTGGATGATCGCCGGCTCGACCAAGCCGAACGACCTGTTGGGTCACGCCATGGCGCGCCCGGAGATCTATGGAGAGGCTCTGCACAAGTTTATGAAGCGCGCGGCACAAAATTTCGGTGCGATAACGGCTGTTGTCGAAGACCTCCCGCTGAGAGAGAATGCGGTCTCGCTGGCCTCCGGAACGGATGCGAACGGGATGCCGCTGGCTCAGATGAACCACTCGTCTCACGCCGACACGATGGCCCTGGCCGAGGGCGCCAAGGAGCAAGGCCTGAGTGTAATGCGCGCCGCCGGCGCGGAAGAAGCGTGGAGCGTACCACCCGGATCGATGCACCTGATGGGTGGCGCGATCATGGGTGACGATGCGGCGAACTCCGTGGTCGATTCTTACGGGCGAGCACATGATGTCGAAAATCTCTTCATCGCCGGCCCGGGCCAGATGCCTACTCCGGGCGGAGTGAATCCCACCTTCAGAGTGACGGCTCTGGCAGAGCGGTCGGTCGCCTTCTTAATCGAGAATTTTCCGGGCGCTTGAAGTGTTCGCACCCTAGATCCGGCGAGGCTGTCGTGGCCGCGGTCTGCGTCTTTCCGTGAGGCGGCCCGATTGGGTTCACACGCCTGATCGACTAACCGTACACCCTACCTGCACCCAGAAGGCAACTGCACAAAGTTGCCGGGCCTCGCTCCCCCGTGTTTTACGAGGGGGCTCGCGGGCAGCTCAAAAAATGCTTGACAAAGCATAGCATCTGTAGTACTAAATAGTTAGTATGTCAAAGACGCCGGATACGCTCACTGACCTCGAACTCGAAATCATGCAGATCGTCTGGGACCGGGATTCCGTCACGGTTCGTGACGTCTACGAGGCGCTGGCCACGACGAGAAAGAGCGCTTACACAACCGTGATGACGATGATGCGAATCCTTGAACAGAAGGGGCATCTGAAGAAATCCAGCCGCGAGAGAGCCTATGTCTACCGGCCCTCTAAGCCCAAGAAGAAGGTTGTCGGAGCCATGGTGCGCGATTTTGTTGACCGGGTGTTCAATGGTTCAGCGGAGCCTCTCTTGGTGCATCTGGTCGAGGAGGGGGAACTGTCGGAAGAGAACTTGCGGCAGGTCTCCAAGATGCTGAGGAAATCCAAATGACGCCGACTCTGTTGCTCGACAACGTGTTCGCCTATTCGCTGCAAGTGCTGGCGGTCATAGCCGCGGCGGCACTGGTTTTGCTGCTCGTCCGTTCCGGGGCGCCCCGGGTGCGGATGGCGGTCTGGCAGGCGCTGCTGTTGCTTTGTCTACTGCTGCCCGTGATGCAGCCTTGGCCAGCGGCGGACGATACGGATTTGCCGATGATCTCGTTGGAGTCTGGGCCTGTGGCTCTCGCAAGCGAAGGTCAATCTAATGCATCTTCGTTCGACTGGCGGGTAGCCATCCTTCTTTTGCTGGGACTTGGCGTGGTGGTGCGGCTCTCATGGCTGGTGGTCGGACTCTACCGTCTTCGGCGACATCGTCTGCAGGCCCAACCGATGGAGATCACTCCTTCGATCGAGGATTTCGGGAAGCATATCGCATCCGCGGGCTTCTCCTCGTCGGGAGCCATTCGTTCGCCCGTGACATTCGGGGTGTGGCGTCCGGTTGTCCTGCTACCGCTCCGCTTTAAGGAACTGGAAACTGATGTCCAGCGTGCCGTTGTTTGTCACGAACTGCTTCACGTTCAGCGGCGGGACTGGCTGTTCACCGTGGCGGAGGAGGTTGTACGGGCGGTGCTGTGGTTTCATCCGGCGATCTGGTGGCTGATTAGCCAAATTCAGCTCACACGTGAACAGGTTGTCGATCGCGAGGCCCTCGACTGGACCGGGTCGCGAGAACCGTATGTGGAAGCTTTGTTGGCTATCTCGGGGGCCGACGCGCAACTCGACTTGGCGCCAGCCCCGTTGTTCCTTCGGAAGCATCATCTCAATTGGCGCGTTGAAGCGCTGCTCCAGGAGAAAAGCATGTCGAAACAAAGTATTGCGGCTTGTCTGGGTCTGCTCGTGGCTATTGTTACTGGAGTCACCTGGCTTGTGATGGGGGCCTTTCCGTTGGTTGCCGCACCGCAAACTCAGGAGGCGGTTGCGCGCCCCACTGTTGAGATTGCGGAGCAAGAGCCTCTCCTGCACCGTACCTCCCCGAGGTACCCCGCGGCGGCTCGCGAGAAGGGCGTTGAAGGGAAGGTCGATCTCGAGATCTCAATCGACGAGAACGGAAACGTCAACGACGCGCGCGTGATCAATGGTCCAGCTGAACTCAGGTCAACGGCATTGCAGGCGGTTCTCGGATGGCACTATTCGGAGGAAGCAGACCGTCCCTCCCAGCGACTCGTCACCCTAAACTTTCGTCTGCCGCCTGAAGGTGAGCGGCGGCCGCGGCGGCCGCTGCCAGACGAAGAGTGGGGAGTCATAGAGAGTATCGATGTCGGCGGGTTGGCGGATGTGAGACGCGAGGCTCTGCTGGCTGACCTTCCCGTGCAGGTGGGAGACATGCTTTCCGAAAGCCGGTTTACAGAGCTCAGGCGCTACGTAGATCGCTTTGACGAACATCTTCGTCTAGCGTTCACCGGTGCACCTATACGAGATGGACAGGGGTCGGGGACGGCATTTGGAAAGCTGGCTATCCGGATATTCCTGCCGCGGGGTCAGGTCGTCCACGGTGAGCCGGCGCCGGCAAAGGAGATCCGTCCCAGTGGAGTCGTGCAATCGGCCCGGCTGACTGACGAGATTCCTAACGTGAGCCCCACGTTCGGGATTCGGCTTATTGAGAGGGTTCCACCTCGGTATCCGCCATTGGCTCGGCAAGCCGGCGTGGAAGGCACCGTTTTTCTGATGGCAACGATCGGCGAGGAGGGTGCGGTTGAAAAGCTGGAAGTCGAAGCCGGCCATCCTTTGCTTGTTCCCGCCGCTCTGGAAGCGGTTAAACAATGGCGATACACCGTCGCGACGCTGAATGGGGACCCGGTGAAGGTTCAAACTCAGTTGGACATCAATTTCAGATTGTCGCGATAGGGTGAAGGTCCCGATCGTTGCATGGGCAACCTCTAGTCCGCTTGACCGGAAGCCGCTTGGTTGGGTTCCCAAAGCACTTCCTCGACGCCGAGCTGCCCGCAGACCCAGCGGCTCCAGACGAAGAAGGCATCGCTGAGTCTATTGAGGTAGCGGATGGCGTCGGCGGGAACGTCTTCCTTCTTCGACAGCGCGATGACGATCCGTTCGGCGCGGCGGCAAACGGTGCGGCAGACGTGTAGCTCGGTGTTGAGCCGGCACCCGCCGGGCAGCACGAACGAAGGTAACTTGCTGAGGTCGGCGTTCATCTCGTCGATCTCGGATTCGAGCTTGTTGACGTCGGCTTCGGTCACGCGCGGCTGCTTGGGGTGGACTTCCGCCGGGTCGGTCGCGAGAATCGAGCCGAGGTTGAACAGCTCATGCTGGACTCGCACAAGCGTCTCAGCAAGGCGCCCCATTTCGGGTGATGTCGGGGCCAGCTCGCGGGCTGAAACGCTGGCCATCCCCAGGAACGAATTGAGCTCATCGACCGTTCCGTAGGCCTCGATCTTGAGGTCGTCCTTGGGGATGAGACGGCCGTTCACCAAGCGCGTTTTGCCGCCATCGCCTTGCTTGGTGTAGATCCGGTTCAGCGCCAGGGCCGGGTCGTTGTAGGTCTTCTCGGGCACTGGCCCTATCATAGCGGCTTGCCGGGTAATCATAGCGGCTTGCCGGGTAGGCGGCCGGACCTGCATGCCGGTTTATGTTGAGCCGTTGATCTGTTGAGCTGTTGAACTGGGCGGCGGAGGTGTAAGTGTCTCGTTGTGTATTGGTTGGGGGTGTTAAGGACGGGAACCAGGACGGCAAGACGGGCGGGTTTGTGCGCCGCCGAAATTAGAGGACACTGACGACTTTCCGAGGGCTAGGTGTGGAGTGTCAACAGGTTGTTCATAGGAAGCATGAGTCTGGAGAAGGGCGGACGGTAGCGGAGAGCGGCGTGAGGGCGATGCCAGTTGTAGTCGTGCAGCCAGGGTAACAGATGAGCAGCGCGCTGCTGGGATGAGCAGTAGGAGCGAGCGTAAGCCCATTCTCTCAGAGCGGTCTGGATGAAGCGTTCGGCTTTGCCGTTGGTGCGCGGCGTGTAAGGCCGTGTGAAGCGATGACGAATACCGAGACGACGGCAAGCATCGCGGAAGAGCCGGGAGCGGTAACAAGAGCCGTTGTCAGTGAGCAGGCGGCGGATGCGGACGCCGAGCGAGCGATAGTAACCGACGGCAGCATTGAGGAAAGCTACGGCGGAGTCGCTCCGCTCATCGGAGAGGATCTGGGAGAAAGCCACACGGGAGTGGTCGTCGATGGCGACGTGCACGAATTCCCAGCCGGCGCCGCGGCAGCGGTGGGATTTGTCGGAGGTGACGCGATGACCGGCGCGCTGGAAGCGGCCGAGCTTCTTGATATCGAGATGTAACAGATCGCCGGGTGCGGGGTGTTCGTAGCGGCGCACGGGCGGGGCGGGTTCGAGATCGCGGATGCGGTTGAGGCCGGCGCGGCGCAAAATGCGGCTGACGGTGGCCTGAGAGACTCCGACACGAGTGGCAATGCGGTAGCCGGCCCAACGTTGTCGGCGCAGAGCAACGACACGGGCCGCGCTGGGCGCAGCAGTGCGGCGCGGGCTGCGAAGGGGGCGTGAGGAGCGGTCGACGAGACCGGCCTGACCCTCAGCCCGAAACCGCGCGAGCCATTTGCGTACGGTTCGCTCTGAGACGCCACAGGCCGCCGCGGCGGCCTGTGCGTTCTCCCCACCGAGGACGCGGCGAACCAACAGGGCTCGACCTTTCGGTGTCAATCGTGCATTCTGATGGATGTTCATTCGGTCTCTCCAAGGTTGCTGTTGTGGGATAACTCCAGCTTCCTTGGTCCGGGACCGAATGAACAACCTATTGAAAGATCACAGCTAGGTGAAGACCCGATCGGGTCGGGTGACGGGGATTGAGGCCCCGCCACCCTCCCACACCACCGGACATACGGTTTTCCGTATCCGGCGGTTGAACCCAGCGGCCTTACGTTCGCGCCGCAAGATCCGATGGCATCACAAACCCGTAGTGCCGCAACGTTGCATTCGATAACGCTGTCTGCAACAGTCCGTTCGCCGCTATGCGCCAAGCGCCGCGACGTGCCGGAACCAGTTTCAACAACCGTTCCCCAATGCCCAACCGACGTAAAGCCCGCCGGCGTCCCGTTGCGCCATGCCAGCGCAGCCAGAAACATTTCCGTATGTGCCGCCGCACCCATCCTTCCAGTAGGAAAATCGCACGCCGTCGCTCCGCCAACCGGTAGTATCCCCACCAGCCGCGAACGTACCGCCGCCACTCGTCGCGTAACTGCCGACTCGTGACCGAGCGGTTGCCGCACCAGATCTCCCGCACCTTCCGTTTGAATCGCTCGACACTTTCCGGCGCTGCTTCCACCTGCCCCTGGCGGTTCAGACGAAACCCCAGGAACTTCCGCTCCCACGGCCTCCCCGCCCCGCTCTTGGCCTCGTTCACTTTCAGTCGCAGATGCTTTTCGATCCAAGCCGTGATCCCCGCCAGCACACGCTTCGCCGCCGCTTCACTGCCCACATAGATGTTGCAGTCATCCGCGTACCGGCAGAACCGTAGCCCACGTCTCTCCAGCTCCCGATCAAGCGCATCAAGGTAGATGTTCGCCAGCAACGGTGACAACGGCCCGCCTTGCGGCGTGCCCTCCGCGCTGCGCACCACCACCCCCTCCGTCAGCACTCCGGCCCGTAGATACCGGCCGATCAACCCCAGCACTCGCTTGTCGCGAATGACTTCCGCCACCCGCCGCATCAAAATGTCGTGATTGACCACGTCGAAGAACCGCGCGATGTCAATATCCACCACCCAGTCCTTGCCCTCGCGAACGTATCCTTGCGCCGCTCGTACCGCATCGTGCGCACTCCGCCCCGGCCGGAATCCCCAGCTCGACTCGCTAAACCGCGGATCGAAGATCGCCTGCAGAACTTGCAGCACGGATGTCGATCGGCTTTTTGACTGCACTCTCGGCCTGTGCCGCGATCGCGGCGGGACAGAGCTTCGTCCTGTTCGACGCAGACCCCGACGCCGGCTCCACGCGCCCGGTGGCCATCAATTCCCGCGGTGATGCCGTGGGGCGCTTCAAGGACGGCACGCAGGACGACAAGCAACGAGCTTTCGTACGCGACCGAAACGGGCTGGTCACTCTGTTTGATGCCGACCCCGCCGCGATTTCGACCAACGCCCGCGACATCAGTAACAGCGGCGATGTTACGGGAAGCTTCGAGGATAGCGCTCTGTTTGGAAGGACGCGGGGTTTCGTACGCGGCCTGGAGTAGGCGCGATGGAACGGGGATTAAGCAGCGGCTCCCAGCGGCACGCCCCCAGTTGTGGCGGCTCTGTCTCTTGGTTGTCCGCCGTCCCAACCCAGAGACGGAGGCGCGCGTGTTAACGTGCGAGTCAGCGGGCAACCTCTCAAAAGCCCTTTACGCGTTTTTTCATGCCTTTCGCAAGCCCCCTTTCAGGCACTCAGAGGCTTCCACCGCACGTTGACATGCCGTCGGGTGGACGAAGGTACCGAGAACGCTGATGCACTGCAAGCAACTGATAAACAAACACTTAACGAAATTGAAAGGCGAAGAAATAGCGATAACTATTCTCGGTGGTCCATTTTCGCTTTGGTGGGGTATCCACTTGACTCAGGTGACCCCAAGATGTAGTATGCGGCCTCGTGGAGGATTACCCGCGCGATCTGCTCGAGTTCGAGGCGCGCTTCGCCACCGAAGAGGCCTGTCGCGACTATCTGGTCGCGCTGCGCTGGCGGGACGGGTTCCGTTGCCCCAACTGTGGGCTTGAGCGAGCTTGGCCGGTGCGCAAAGTATGGTTCGAATGTGCTGCCTGCGGTCGCCAAACGTCCGTCACGGCCGGTACGATCTTTCAGGACACACGCAAGCCGTTGCGGCTTTGGTTCCGAGCAATGTGGCACGTCGTCTCGCAGAAGAACGGAGTCAGCGCCTTGGGTTTGCAACGCGTTCTGGGACTGGGCAGCTACCAAACCGCCTGGGCTTGGATGCACAAGCTGCGGCGGGCGATGGTGCGGCCGGGGCGCGAGCGTTTGACGGGCGTCGTCGAGGTGGATGAGACCTACTGGGGCGCGGAGGAGGAGGGCGTTCGCGGCCGCCAGATCGAGCGTAAAGGATTGATTGCAGTAGCCGCGGAGGAGAGAGGCAGCGGGCTGGGGCGGATCCGTATGCAGCGCCTGCGCAACGCCTCGGCGGCCAGCTTGATGCCCTTCGTGGAGGAGTCGATCGAGCCAGGCAGCGTGGTTCGCACCGATGGCTGGCTGGGCTACGAGCCACTCGAGAAGAAGGGCTATCGGCACCACATCGTCTTCCTCAAGGGTCGCCGCGAGCAGGCGTCGGAATTGCTTCCGCTGGTGCACAAAGCGATCTCGCTGCTCAAGCGCTGGTTGCTGGGTACGCATCAAGGGGCGGTCAGCCACGAGCATTTGGACTACTATCTGGACGAATTCGTCTTCCGGTTCAACCGGCGCAGCTCACGTAGCCGGGGCAAGCTGTTCTACAGGCTGGTTCAGCAAGCGGTCGCTGTGGAGCCGACGCCGTATCGCTCGATCATCGCCCACTGGGACGCCGAGCCGTTCTGAACAGAGTTGTCCAATGCAAGATGATCCTGAAAAGGGGGAGTGTTTCCAATACAAGATGATCCTGAAGATGCATCGGTCGGAGCAGGCGACATTGCAGGTGAATGCAAGTCACCATGCAGAATGCTCAAAGTCTCACGCTGGAGCAGATGCGGCGGTTTGTGGCCGCCAGCGACGGGCTCAGCTTTGCGGGCGCGAGCCGGGCCGAGATCTACGGCTTCGTCGAGGGCGTGCTGCGCCGGCAGCGCTATCTGGGGCTGTCCAAGAAAGACAAAGGGGTCGTGCGGCGCTACCTGGTCAAGGTCAGCGGCCTGAGTCTGCCGCAGATCACGCGTCTGATCCGACGCTACCGGCAGCGGGGGAAGATCCAGCCGACCATGTCGCGCCGGCATCGCTTCGCGCGCCGCTACACGGCCGAGGACATCGCCCTGCTGGCGGCCGCCGATGCCGCCCACGAGGGGCTGTCGGGACCGGCGATGCGCCGCATCCTGTGGCGCGAGTACCACGTCTACGGCCGCAGCCAGTACGCGCGGCTGGCCTCGATCTCGGCCTCGCATATCTACAATCTGCGGCAGACCGCGACCTACCGCCGTCATCATGTTCATCTCACCAAGACGCGCAGCCGCGTGGTTGCGATCGGCGAGCGAAGGCGTCCGGACCCGCGCGGCCGACCTGGCTACCTGGGTGTCGACACGGTGCATCAGGGCGACACCCAGACCCGCAAGGGGCTCTATCACATCAATGCTGTCGATACTCTCACGCAGTGGCAGATCGTGGGCTGTTGCGAGACGATCTCGGAAGCTCATTTGCTGCCGGTCTTGGAAGCCATCCTGCACCAGTTTCCCTTTCGCATTCGTGGTTTCCATTCCGACAACGGCTCGGAGTTTCTCAACAAGCGCGTCGCCGCCTTGCTCAACAAGCTGCTGGTTGCCGAGTTCACCAAATCGCGGGCGTACCGTACGACCGACAACGCGCTGGTCGAGGGCAAGAATGGCGCAGTCGTGCGCAAGCACATCGGACACGAGCCGATCGGGGCCCAGCATGCCGCCGAGTTGCAACGTTTCTACACGGCCTATTTCAACCCTTATTTGAACCACCATCGCCCCTGCGGGTTTGCCACCATCGAGCAGGCCGACAACGGACGCCGGCGGCGCCACTATCGGCTCGACGACTACCGCACACCTTACGAAAAGCTGCTTTCACTCGACCAGTGGGAGACCCACTTAAAGGAAGGTATCAGCGCCGCCGCCCTCGAGCAGCAAACGCGGCGCTTCAGCGACACCGAATGCGCCCTGCGCATGCAGGCCGCCAAGAGAAAGCTCCTGGCCGCGTGCCGCTCGCGGTGGTGAGTTCGAGCGATCGTCACGCCGCACCGCCGGCGGGTCGCGCCGCCGAGCCGGGCCTGCGCTCGCCCTCTGGGCTCCCTGCGGCCCGACTCGGCGCAGCCCGCGGCACGAACGAGAAGCTTCGAGTTAGCAACTCCCAGGAGCCAGCGCTTCACAACCCTGCCCCTCCCACCACCAAGGAAAGGAGTTCCACACGGTTCCACACCCTATTTCGTCCCAGCCTCGACCAACCTCATTTCAGGATCATTCTTGGATTGGAAAATGCTTGAACCCCAAACACAAGATGTTGGGGTCACCTGAGTCAAGTGGATACCCCACCTTCGCTTTTTGCGGCGCAAAGCGGTCACACCAACTTGCCAACTAAATCTCCCTAAGAATCAACAGCTTCCATCTTTGCCACTCCGCCGGCGTGTCACTCGTGGTGTATAAGAGAACCGAGAACCCTGATCGGCTTTCACGGAAAGAAAAGATCCCGTAAACGTTGCAAATCGTTGCAAATTGTTGCAAAAGGATGCACATGCAGCTCGGAGCCATGACCGCGAGGGGCTGTGAAAGAACGTGGACCGTACCAGTTTTTTGACAGCCCCCTTTTGGGCGCGGCTCGGGTGGGGATTAGGCGCGGTTTAGTTCCAGCCAGAGGGCGCGGTAGTATTGCAGGAAGCGTTCGGGCTCTTTGCTTTCGGCGACTTCGGCCAGGCAGTAACCGTCGTAGCCGCTTTCGCGTAGGAGGCGGAACAGTTCGCGGTAGGGATACGCGCTGGCGATGCGGTTGATATGGACGTTCTTGATGAAGGGTCGGAGTAGATGAAACGGCTCTTTGATCGAACCGTTGATGACTTCACCGGGATTCGAGTTCCAGCAGACGCCGACGTTGGGATGGGAGCAGGCGTCCATGATGGTGCGCATGTGGACGGGGTTTTGCGTGCCGCGTCCGTGAACCTCGACCCAGATCTCGACGCCCTTGCGTTCGCCGATTTCGCCGCATTCACGTAAGGCCTCGCCGATCTGCTGCAGAGTCACACGGGCAGGCACGTCTTCAAGGATGCGATTGGGCCGAACCTTGATGCCCCAGCAGCCGAGATCATGAGCGAGGTCGACGAAACGCGCGGTCTCTTCGATCTGTTCGCGGACGACGGCGGGATCGGGTGAGTGATACTCGCACGCTGTTCCCAGGCTCAGGAGACGCACCTTGCTCCGTAGGAAGCGGTCGAGGATCTTGCGGCGTTCGTCGGTCGAGAGGGAGGGCTCTACGCCATGGGCGTGGGTGGTGCGCAGCTCGACGGCTTCCCACTTTGCGGCCTCGAGTTGCGAAATGATGGTATCGATGTCCCAGTTGCGGGCGACGTTATAGGTTACGAGTCCGAGTTTCATCAGCGCTCACCGGCGAGTATTTTAGCATTGGTGAGCTGGCCGGTGGAAAAACTGGGGACAGTCCACGGCGCGCCGCTCATGAGCGCTACGAGCAAAGCAGTTACGCGGGCGGCGCTTAGTACAGCCCCCGTTTTTTCCAAGAAAAAGCCCGACGCTCAGGAAGAGCGCCGGGCTTCGGTCAGGGTCGGGAGAAGGAACAAAATCAGCTCTCAACCGCCTGAATGATGCGGCCATGAAAATGATTGCTGTATTGTTCCCCTTGCCTGCAGAGTGGCAATCGCCGTACCATTGACCAAGCACGGCTTTGGCGCGGAGGAGGGCGTTCGAGTCTCACGGTGCGCTTTGTTGCGCTGGGCCATATGCCCCACACCGGCAGGTCTCGGACGCAGCTCTCCGCAATTGACGACCCTGACGATGATCTGCTAGCTTGACACTTAGAGAGCGCATCGCGCGCGTTGTGCTCCCTTCCCACGAGCAATCCGTACTTGGGTCGCCGGCAGGCGGCAGCGAGGATCGCTCTGACTCTCCCTTTGGAGGAACCAACGATTGGCAGCAACTGATAGGCATCTTTTTACCTCCGAGTCGGTTACCGAGGGCCACCCGGACAAACTCGCCGACCACATTTCCGACGCCGTGCTCGACGCCGTTATGGCCGAGGACGCCACAGGCCGCGTGGCTTGTGAAACTCTTGTCACCACGGGTCTCTGTATGGTCGCCGGCGAAATCACGACGAGCGCGAAACTCGATTTCACCAAGATCGCGCGCAACACCATCGAGGAAGTCGGTTACACGCGCCCTGAGTTCGGCTTTGACTACCAGAACTGCGCCGTTGTGAACTGTATCGACGAGCAGTCGGCCGACATCGCCATGGGTGTGGACCCGGGTGGCGCCGGGGATCAGGGTCTGATGTTCGGCTTTGCGTGTGACGAGACGCCTGAGCTGATGCCGCTACCCATTGACCTCGCGCACAAGCTTGTTCGCAAGCTCTCGCAGGTACGCCGAACGGACGAACTCGACTACCTCCGCCCTGACGGCAAGTCCCAGGTGACCGTTGAATATGTTGACGGCAAACCGAGCCGCGTTGACGCTGTTGTTATTTCCTCACAGCACAGTGATAGTGTCACGACGGAGAAACTGCGGGCCGAGATCCTAGAGCACGTGATTCGCCCGATCGTGCCCGGCGAGATGGTCGACGAGAACACGAAGTACCACATCAACCCGACGGGCCGCTTCGTAGTCGGCGGCCCGCACGGTGACACCGGCCTGACGGGACGCAAGATTATCGTCGACACGTATGGCGGGATGGGACGCCACGGCGGCGGTGCGTTTTCCGGTAAAGATCCCACGAAGGTGGACCGTTCGGCCTGCTACATGGCCCGACACATCGCCAAGAACATCGTGGCGGGTGAACTCGCTACACGCTGCGAAGTCCAACTCGCATATGCGATCGGCGTCGCGGATCCGGTTTCGGTGATGGTCGACACGTTTGGATCGGGGTCGATCGATGATACGCGGCTTGCCGAGATCGTGCGCAAGGTTTTCCCGTTGACGCCGAAAGGCATCATCGAGTATCTGGACCTGCGGCGGCCGATCTATCAAATCACCGCCGCCTATGGCCATTTCGGGCGTACGGAAGACAGCTTCACTTGGGAAAAGACCGATAAGGCATCTGTCCTGAAGTTCGAAGCCGGTTCCTAGGCGGCCCGCAAGCACCAACTGTTTTTCCCCCAAAAGCACAAGATTCGAGGCACAAATGTCAACAGCAACCACCACGCCGGGAGACGTGAAAGATCTCGCCCTCGCTGAACACGGCAAGAAGCGCATCGAATGGGCCTTACAGTGGATGCCCGTTCTGCGCTCCATCCAAGAGCAGTTCAAGAAAGAGCAGCCGCTCAAGGGCACGCGCGTGTCAGCTTGTCTTCACGTCACGAGCGAGACCGCCAATCTCATGATCGCCCTCAGGGACGGGGGCGCTGATATCGTGCTTTGCGCCTCGAATCCGCTATCAACTCAGGACGACGTCGCCGCCTCGCTGGTCCAGGATTATGGCATCCCCACCTACTCCATAAAGGGTGAGGACAACGATACGTACTACGCCCACATTCAGGCCGCACTCGACCACAAGCCCCACGTCACGATGGACGACGGCGCTGATCTCGTTCACCAGCTTCACACCTCGCGCACCGACGCCGCCGGCGAGATTATCGGGGGTACCGAGGAAACGACGACCGGCGTGATCCGGCTGCGTGCGATGTCGAACGACGGTGTGCTGAAGTTTCCCATCGTGGCGGTGAACGACGCCATGACGAAGCACTTCTTCGACAATCGCTACGGTACCGGTCAGTCGACGATGGACGGCATCATTCGGGCGACCAACGTGCTCATCGCGGGCCTCAACCTCGTCGTCGCCGGCTACGGCTGGTGCGGCCGTGGCGTCGCTAGCCGCGCCCGCGGGCTCGGCGCCAACGTCATCGTGACGGAAGTCGACCCCACCCGCGCCCTCGAAGCGGTGATGGACGGATTTCGAGTGATGCCGATCGCCGACGCCGCCCGTATCGGCGACATCTTCGTCACCGTCACCGGCGACAAACACGTTATCGCCAAGCATCACTTCGAGAACATGAAGTCCGGCGCGATCGTCGCCAACTCCGGTCACTTCAATGTTGAACTTGATCTGGAAGGGCTCGCCGAGATCGCCACATCCCGCCGCAACGTACGTGACTTCGTCGAAGAGTTTACGCTCAGTGACGGACGCCGGATCTTCGTTCTCGCCGACGGCCGGCTCGTGAATCTGAGCGCCGCCGAAGGCCACCCGGCCGCCGTCATGGACATGAGCTTTGCGAATCAGGCTCTTTGCGCAGAGTATATGGTCGAACAGCACGGGCACCTTGCTGTCGGCGTCCACAGCGTTCCCGAGGATATCGACAAAGAAGTCGCCCGCCTCAAGCTTGAGTCAATGAACGTGAACATTGACACGTTGACGGCTGAGCAGGCGAAGTATCTTGCCTCCTGGGAAGAGGGTACGTAGCCTGCCGATCTCACCGCCTGTAACAACGAGCAGCTTATAGCTTCACTCCAAGCTCCAGGACGTATCTCACCGGTCCACGCCGGGCCCCAACTTACGGAGCCGCCCGGACGGCTATTGTCACGTCGGCACGGCTTTGGAGGATCGTGCCGTTACCGCAATCGACCTCAATGACGATGGGCACTTTGTCACCCGGTGTGACGCCTGGCGGGACAATGGCATTGATCTGACTGAGTCCGACGTTGGTAGGTTGAAGAACCGCGGCGAGCACTTGGGCGGGTTGCCCGCCGATCGTAAGCCGTACCGTCTTCGTAGCCATGGGAACATCCCCCGCCGGAAGCTCGCCAGTCAACGGTTCAGGGATCACCGGTCCCAGACCGTTGCCCCAGATAATGATGACACCACCAATCGCCGCCGCTTGACCGACCACGGGGTCCACTGAGCCAGGTGCTTGCGCCCAGGAACCCGCGATCACATCATCACCGGGAAGTTTGAAGTTTGTGACAATCGCCTGAGTCGTGCCGGCCGGGAACATGTAGATTCCGGGTCACTACTGTCCGGCTGATAAGCGGTGGGCGGCCTGCAACTGGTTGTAGAAAAGTGGGTTAGGTGTTGTTTTTTCTTGCCGCGATTTGAGCGGCGGTGCGCCGTTTGAGCGTCATCCGTCCTGAGCCGACAATGGCTCATGAATCTGGGCCGCACCGTATTCGCGCAGTTGATCAGCTTTCTTCCGGATCGCGAGTTCCGGCGCTGTGTGGCCCGCTACGATGGCGACCGGGGCTCGCGCAGCTTCTCCTGCTGGGATCAGTTCCTCTCGATGTCCTTCGCCCAGTTGACCTACCGCGAAAGCCTCCGCGATATCGAAGCGTGCCTGCGTTCGCTTGGCGGCAAGCTCTACCACATGGGATTCCGCGGCAACGTCGCGCGCTCGACACTGGCCGACGCTAACGAGTCGCGCGACTGGCGGATCTATGCCGATTTCGCTCAGGCCTTGATTCGCATCGCGCGGCCCTTGTATGCCCGCGATCCGATCGGCGTGGATCTCAATCAAAGTCTCTACGCTCTGGACTCGACCACCATCGACCTGTGCCTCTCGCTGTTCCCGTGGGCCAAGTTCCGCCGGCGCAAGGCCGCCGTGAAGATGCACACGCTGTTGGACCTGCACGGTAACATCCCCACGTTTATCCGCATTACCGACGGCAAAACGCACGACGTCAACATCCTCGACGAGTTCCTACCCGAGCCCGGCGCCTTCTACGTTATGGATCGGGCCTACGTGGATTTCGAACGCCTCTTCGTGTTCACCCTCTGCTCGTCGTTCTTCGTCGTGCGAACCAAGAAGAACATCTTGCTCCAACGGCGCTACTCGCATCCCGTCGACAAATCTACGGGCGTGCGCTCGGATCAGACCGTCATACTGACTGCCATCGAATCGGCCAAAGTCTATCCGGACCCGTTGAGGCGCGTCAGCTACGTCGACGCCGCGACGAACAAGCGGCTGAAGTTCCTGACCAACAACTTCGCGCTCCCGGCACTGACCATCGCCGAGATCTACCGTTCGCGCTGGCAGGTGGAGCTGTTCTTCAAGTGGGTCAAGCAGCACTTGCGGATCAAGAAGTTCTACGGCGCCAGCGAGAACGCCGTGAAGACCCAGATTTGGATCGCCGTCTCGGTGTACGTGCTGGTGGCGATCGTGCGGAAGAGGTTGGGCCTGGAGGCGAGTCTCTACCAAATCCTACAGATTCTCAGCGTTACCCTATTTGAGAAAACGCCCATTTTACAGGCCTTGCAGCCATCAGACTCCCATGAAAACTTACTCGATCACCCCAACCAGATGATTCTATTCGACTTCTAACCGGACAGTAGTGATTCCGGGTGAAGCCAAGGCGCCATCGACTTCAAAGGGCTCGCTCCAAACCTCACCCGCTTCATCTTTCCAGTGAACCTTTACCTCGACCTTGCCGTCGCTGACATCGACATCCCAAGGCATCTGAACGTTTGCTTGGTCCGAGAGAGCCCCGAAGTCGTGCCGGAAGAAGACACCGAAGAGCGCACCCGGCTTTCCATCAAAGGTGACGGAGAATCCACCCCGGTCGAACGGCACGGGTATCGAACCTACCGCGTCCGTCTGACTGGCAAAGATGCCAAACACGGAGACGATCGACCCCGGTGAGATCAAGGCTTCACCAGCCGCTGCGTCTATAACTCCGGTGATCGTGTGAGCCCCGTCTTCTTCCGCCGACTGAGTGACCAAGAAGGTTGTTCGAATCCTGCCTCCGGCCGTAAGGGCGACCGTGGCCGAGATCGTTCCTTGGCGAGAACCCGAAAGACCCAGCGGATCAACTTTGAAATTCACAGGGCCGTCAACGATCCGGCCAGTCATGCCAATGAGCCTGCCGAACAAGTCTATGTCGGTGATGGTGATCCAAGGCACATCGGAACTAACGAGATCCATGCTTCCAGGGCAGGAACTAGGCGCCGTCGCCGGGTTCTCGATCAGGGTCAGGGTGGTCTCCCCCGTCCCTCCGCCGGCTTCGAACGCCGCTCCGCGCGGGTCAAACGAAAGTGAGCAGTCCTTAAACGCATTGGTTGTCGAGGCCAGTCCCGCGATACGAGCTACGGTATCGCTATACGATCCAACCTTCGTGATCGTGCCCGATGTCGTGCTGATCGTGGCTAGCGTGCTCTCTTGTGGCAGCGAGGCATACAAGGTCCCATCTGGCGCAAACGCCAGACTGGATACACGGGCGTCAGCTTCACTCAGCGGCAGAGTCGAGAGGATCGTGCCGGTGTCCGGATTGACCGTGTGAAGGACAGCCGGGTCGTCGCCGATGTTGCCGCCTCGCGCCCCCCATAGGACTCCCTCAGGGCTGAAAGCAAGGCCCGTTAGAAGTTCAGCGCTCGTCGTCGTGTGAAGCGCTACAACTGCCCCCGTCGCCGGGTCAATCTCAACGATCTTTCCTTCAGTCGGGCCGGCCTCGCCTTGCCAGCAACCCGCAAAAAGCCTTCCGTCAGGGGCAAAGGCGAGCGAACCACAGCCGCTTGGGGGAGTCTGGTCCGACGGATCGAACCCCGAGCCGCTGATCGTTCCAACCGGCGTTCCTGTCCCGGTTTCGGTGTCGATCGTGATCAGATCACTGCCTGGGTTGTCACCGCCCGATCCCCCTACGATGCCGTAGAGAACGCCCGTTTGAGGGTGAAAATCTATTCCTGAAATACTGACGCTGCGTTGGGCATTCGTTATGCCCGAGAAACCTACCAACTCGGCCGCTCCCGAGTTGGGATCCAGCATGTAGAGCCCTCCACCTTGCTCGACTCCGGTGGTACTCGAGGTCCCCCACAGAAAGGAACTTTGGGCGAGCCCCGAGCCGGCGAAACCAATGCCCAAAAGTGTGATCGCCACAAAATGCAACGCCGCGACAAAAAGGGGAAGTGACGGTCTTGTCCTGTTTCTCATCCTTGTTCTCCACGCTCCGACAAAGTACGGGTCCGATTGTAGCAAGCCCCGCCGCTATGCTAACGGCGGGGGCGCTAAGCGGCTTGCGCCTCGTCCTGACGGGCTTCTCACGCAATTTGTCTCACCACGTGGTGAGACAAGCGACTATACCGAGCCGATAGCGGTCGATGTGTGGTCTCGCCGCGGTCTAAGCACGGACTGAGTTTCTCAAAAGCGTCAGAGGAGGCCTCCCAAGCGCGCCGGAGATCCGCGGCATGGCCGTGCTAGGATCGGGTAGCTCAACGAAAACGTGGTTACTCGCGAGGCACTGCGCGGGCGCAATTCCCTCAGGTTAGGGCGGGCTATGATCGGCCAGACGATCTCCCACTACAAGATCACCGACAAGCTTGGTCAAGGCGGCATGGGCGTCGTTTATAAGGCCGACGACACGAAGCTGCATCGGCCCGTCGCGCTGAAGTTTCTTTCCTCACCGGCCTTAGCGGACGACGAGAGGCGTAAGCGGTTCTTCTTGGAAGCCCGAGCGGCCGCGTCGCTTGACCACCCGAACATCTGTGTGGTCCACGAAATCGACGAGGTCGCCGGCATGCCATTCATCGCCATGGGCTTCGTCGATGGCGAATCCGTCGAGCAGCGCATCGCCACCGGATCGGTGTCCTTCCCCGAGGCGGTTCATATCGCGTCCGAAATCGCTGCCGGTCTGCAGGAAGCCCACAGCAAGGGGGTGGTGCATCGCGACATCAAGCCCGCGAACGTGATGTTGAGCCTGGAAGGCCGTGTAAAGATTACCGACTTCGGTTTGGCACATCTTATCGGCACGGAACGATTAACGAGATCGGGCTCAACCGTGGGAACGATCGCATACATGGCTCCTGAGCAGGTTCAGGCTGAAGAGATCGACCACCGGGCCGACATCTGGGCTTTGGGTGTCGTTTTGTTTGAACTTGTGACCGGCAAGCTGCCCTTTCGAGGCGCGTACGAACAAGCGATTCTCTATTCGATCCTCAACGAAGAGCCGGAGTGGCTGACAGCGATGGATCCCGCCGCGCCGCCGAGATGGACGGAACTCGTGAAACGCGCGCTCGCGAAGGAGGCGGAGGCGCGGCACTAAAGTGCGCAGGAATTTCGCCGCGATGTCCAAGCGCTCGCCCCGGGTGGGTCGGGAACCATCATTGTGGCTTCGCCGCCGGCGCTTACCGAACGAGACTCGGTTGAGCTCGGCGCTCGGCCGGCCGCCACGGCAACTCCGTCGGGCCAGCACGTCGTCGGGCGCTCCAAGGAGCGTGCTTTGCTCGCCCGAGCCTTCGACTCGGCGGCCTCCGGGGTCGGCCGGGTCGCGTGTATCGCGGGAGAACCAGGCATTGGGAAGACCACCCTGATCCTAGACTTCTTGGCCGGTCTGAAAGGTGATTCGCGAAAGTACTTTCTTTCCACAGGGAAGTGCTCCGAGCGTCTCGCCGGAACCGAGGCCTACCTTCCCGTAATCGAAGCGCTCGAGCACCTTTGCCGAGCCGACCCGACAAGGCGTGCCTCGACCCTACTTAAACGCACGGCGCCCACGTGGTATTTGCAGGTCGCCCCGGTCGCCGCGGCGTCGGACCCCGCGTTGACGGACGTGCTCTCCGACGCCAAAGTCGCCTCACAAGAACGTATGAAACGCGAGATGTATGCGTTTCTGCGCGAGCTGTCGGCGATAGGCCCCGTTGTTCTATTTTTGGACGATCTGCATTGGGCCGACCCGTCCACGGTGGACTTGCTCTCCTACATCGGACACCGCTGCGAATCGGCGCGACTGCTGATCGTCGGCGCCTACCGCCCTTCCGATCTGTTGCTCGCGAAGCACCCGTTTCTTCAGGTTAAACAGGAACTCCAGGGTCGGGGCGTTTGCCAAGAGGTGGAGTTAGGGTTCCTTGGCCGTGAGGACATCGAACGCTATTTGTCGTTGCAATTTCCGGACAACGACTTCCCGCCGGACTTCATCGAACTCGTCGAGTCGCGCACAGAGGGCAGTCCGTTGTTCATGGTCGACGTATTGCGGGACGAGCGAGCGCGCGGGGCGATCGCGAAGCAAGACGGCCGCTGGACCTTGTCGAAGACCGTGTCCAGCATCGGGCGGGGAATGCCTGAATCGATTCGTGGGATGATCGAGCGCAAGATCAGCCGCCTCGAGCCGCGCGACCGGAAGTTGCTCACCACGGCCGGCGTTCAAGGCCAGGAGTTCGACTCCGCGACCGTTGGCGCCGCGGCGGAGATCGATCCGACGGAGGTGGAAGAGCGACTCGCCGAGGTGGCGCGCCTGCATCGGTTTGTTCGTGTTACCGAGGAGGCCGAGTTTCACGATTCCACTCTCACCACGAAATATAGTTTTGTCCACGCCCTGTACCACAACGCGCTCTACGAGACGCTGCGGCAGCGCGAGAGAATTTCGCTGAGCGCCAAAGTCGCCGATGCTCTCCTTGGCTTTCATGGCGATCAAAGTCACGAAGTGGCATCGGAGCTGGCTTATTTGCTGGAAACGGCGAGGCGCTGGGAGCAGGCGGCGGAGTATTTTCTTTTGGCGGCCGGCAACGCGGCCAAGGTGTACGCCAACGATGAAGCCGCGGCGCTCTCGCGAAAGGCCATCGAGCAAGCCAAGAAACTGCCGGACGAACCCCGCCGGAAACTCGTGCTCGAAGCAGCATTGAAGCTCGCCCAATTCCATCTGACGGTCAGCGATTTCGAGGCGGTAGCCGCTGACTACCGGCTGGCGGCGCAAGCAGCGGAAGAGGCCGGTCAGAGCGAAACCCGGATCGACGCCATCTGCGGCGAGGCGCTGGCTGAATTCAACCTGAAGAGGACCGACAAAACCCGCGTGCTCGGGGAGCAGGCCTTGGAGCTGGCGAGGGAGGCGAACTCCGTATACGGGACGGCATCGGCCGAGATCGTGCTTGCGATGGAGCGCATGTGCGGCGGCGATATGAGCGGTTCGGCCGAGTTCGTGGCCAGCGCCGAGCCGGTGCTGATGGCTGAGCCCAAGCGCGCTCGCATGCACGTCATCGAAGCCGTCGTTCACTGTGCCATCCATAAGGGCTGGCAGGGGAAGCTGGAAGAAGCCGGGCCGGCCATCGAGTGGGCGACCGAAAGGGCCCATGAACGCGGAGTTCCCTATCACATCATCCTGTGCTCATTTCTTCAGGGAGTGGGGACAGGGCAATTCGGGCAGATCTCGGCCGGTCTCGAAAGCCTGCAGGAAGCAACTCGGCTTGCTGAACTCCATGGCGACCGCTATTGGCTTCCTCGTTTAACAAATACACGAGGCTGGCTCTACCGCGAGGCACAGGACTTCGAAACTTCGCTGCGATTGAATACCGAGGCCACAAAAATGGGCCGCAAGGGTTTCCGAGAAGGCGCGTCCAACGCCCACATTCATCTTGCCGGCATCCACGTGACTTTGGGTGAGAACGAGCAGGCCCGCGAGCACCTGCGAAAAGCCCGGCCGCTGCTCGACGAAGATCCGTGGTTCAGTTGGGTCTATGAAGCACGATACCAACTCGAGTTTGCCCGGTACTGGATCGCCGAAGGCGACCTTCAGGCCGCTAAGACCCAGCTCGAATCACAACTGAACCTTTGCCGAAAAACGCTCAGGAACAAATACATCGCCGTCGGCGAGAAGCTGATGGGCGACATCGCGGGCCTGGAGGACCAGCCGGACGCGGCTCTGCGCCACTACGAGTCAGCGCTCAACCTCGTCGAGGCCTATCCCTGTCCTACCGTCGAGTGGCCGATTCTCTCAGACCTAGCGAGAAACTGCCGCGTCCGGAAAGATTCGGGTAGGGCGGACGAGCTTCTCGCTCGGGCCCGCTCGGTCACACAGAGCTTGGCGGACTCCATCACCGATCCCGGGCTCCAAAAAACTTTCCTTGGATCCGAGGCGGTACGAAGTCTCGGCTGATACGCATTCAGGTACGAACCTGCTTCCGGATGCCGAGGAAGCCCCAACGGGACTGGGCGGCTGAGCCGGCGGCAGTCCTTCGCCCCCTTCGTGCGAGAATCAGAGATCCTCAGCCGAGCTTCAACAGACGAAGGCCTCGAACCTAGCATGAGCGAGATGGAACCACTCAAATCCGAATTGCTTCGGCCGCGCTACGACTCAACCGCTTTTCCCTTCACTACCACCGACCAGGTCGACGATCTTGAAGAGATTCCCGGTCAAGATCGTGCTCTCGATGCCATCGAGTTTGGGACCGGCATCCGGCAGAAGGGCTTCAATCTCTTCCTGATGGGCCCGCCGGGGCTGGGAAAGCTGACTCTCGTGCGGCGCCTTCTGGAAGAAAGAGCCCAGCAAGAAGCGACTCCGCACGAGTGGTGCTACGTTCACAACTTTCAGCACCCTCACCAGCCGCGCGCGCTACGGTTTTCCTGCGGTACCGGCCGACAGTTTCAGCAGGACATGGAGCGCTGCATCGACGACCTGCAGGCCGCTATTCCGGCGGCTCTGGAACTTGATGAGCACCGCGGCCGGGTGCAGGAAATCGAACAGGCCGCTAAGGAACGTCACGACCAGGCATTCGAGCAACTGGACGCGAAAGCTCAAAGTGAGGGACTGCGGCTGATCCGTACGCCCTCCGGATTCGCGATTGCTCCGGTTCGTGATGGCGAAGTTATCGATTCGCAGGGATTCGACAAGCTCGCTGATGACGAGAAGGAAAAGATCAGCGCCGCGATCAGTGAGCTGCAACAGGATCTCAATAAGATCGCCGAGCAGATTCCCGACTGGCAGAAGGAGGTGCGCGATCAACTACGTGACCTCAATCGCAACGCGGCGCGATTCGTGATCGAGTGGCGGATCGCCAATCTACGTGAAACCTACTCCGAGCAGCCGGCCGTCCTGGAATACCTGGGCGAGGTCGAAGCGGACTCCGTTGAGCATGCAAGTGAGTTTGGCGGGGTCGAAGCGGCTCCGGGTCCTGCCGGAAAGCTTCAGGCGTCGGCCCCGTCATTCCGGCGATACGAGGTCAATCTCATCGTTGACAACCGTGGGTGCAGCGGGGCCCCGGTCGTTTATGAGGATCGGCCCACGTTCCCGAACCTTTTCGGGCGTGCTGAACACGAGGCCCGCATGGGCACCTTGGCCACCGACTTCACACTCATCAAAGGCGGTGCCATGCACCGCGCCAACGGCGGTTACCTGATTGTCGACGCCGCGCGGCTGCTACGAGAGCCGCAGTCCTGGGAGGGTATCAAGAGAGCTTTGATGTCGGAGAACATACGGATCGAGTCACTCGGCGAGACTCTCGGTGTGATCAGCACCGTGTCGATCGAGCCCGAGCCGATCCCGTTGAAAGTCAAAATCGTGCTCATTGGAGACAGGCAGCTCTACTACACGCTTCATGAGATCGATCGCGATTTCAGCGAGCTCTTTAAGGTCGCCGCCGACTTCGAAGACGATATGGAGCGCAGTGATGAGAATGTTCGTCGCTACGTGCGGCTGATTGCCTCGCTGGTTCGCCAGGCCAAGCACCGTCCCCTGGATGCCGGCGCGGTTGCCCTGGCCGTCGAACAGGCCGCTCGCCTGGCGGATGATTCCGAGAAGTTATCCACCCACATGCGGCCGCTTGCGGACCTGCTGAACGAGGCGAACTACTGGGCGCGAAAACAGGAGGCTGAGATTGTTTCGCGCGAACATATTCAGAAGGCGATCGACAAGCAGGTTCATCGAGCGGACCGGATCCGCTCGCGGCTGCAAGAGCGCATCCGCCGCGGAACCGTGCTCATCGATACCGAGGGGGCCGTGGTCGCGCAAATCAACGGCCTATCGGTTCTGAACCTGGGGAACTTCTCTTTCGGGCAACCCTCTCGCATTACCGCGACGGCTCGCTTACTGAGTCCCGCATAATATAGAGTAACCTTTTGTAATGGAGCGACGTCTTTTGGATATGGGTTTTCCAAAAGGCGTGAAGCGAGACTTTGCGGCGCTGGAGAAGCGGCGCATTGAGGCGGTGCGGCTGGTCGTGAAAGAAGGACTGAGCCAAGCCGAGGCGGCGCGTAGAGTCCAAGCCGCCCAACAAAGCGTCAGCGGCTGGGTACAGCGTTACCGCGAAGACGGCCGCGCCGGGTTGGCCAAAGCCGGCCGCGCCGGCCGCAAGCCGTTGCTGAGCACCGCGCAGCTCGCCGAGCTGGAAGGGCTGCTGCTCGAAGGACCCGAAGCGCACGGCTTCCCGACGCCGCTGTGGAGCTGTCCGCGGGTGGCGCGGTTGATCCGCGACCGTTTCGGGGTGCGCTACCACGAAGGCCACGTCTGGAAGCTGCTGCGGGCACTCCACTGGAGCCCGCAACGGCCGGTCGGCAAGGCCCGCGAGCGCAACGAGGAAGCGATCCGCGCCTGGAAGAAACAGACCTGGCCCGCCATTAAAAAAAAGCGCAAAAGCAGGGCCGCACGATCGTCTTCATCGACGAAAGCGGACTGAGCCAGAAGCCACATCGCTGCCGTACTTGGGCGCCGCGCGGGCAGACGCCCGTACTGCAGTTCAACTTCAACTGGAAGAAGCTCTCGGCGGCGGCCGGAATCACTTTCCACAACTTCTATTTCCGTCTCTATCCCGACGCCATCCGCGGTCCCGAGGTGATCGATTTCCTCAAGGCGCTGCTGCGCCACATACAACGTCCGTTGCTGATCGTGTGGGATCGCTTGCCGGCGCATCGCAGCGCGTTGGTGCGCGAGTTCATCGCGTTGTCGCAGGGCCACATCGAGACCGAGTACTTGCCGGGCTACGCCCCGGAGCTGAATCCGGTGGAATACATCTGGGCCTACTGGAAGCAGCACGAGTTGCTCAACGTCTGCCCCAACGACTACTGGGAGCTCGACGAGCGGGCACGCACGACCTTGCGCCGCATGCGCCGCAAACGGCGCTTGATCGCCGCCTTTTGGAAGCAATCTTCTTTGTCGTTCGATTAACTGAATATTATGCGGGACTCAGTAGGGAAGGGGGAGGTGATCGACATTGAGCGCGAGGTAAAGCTTGGCGGGGCGCTTCACTCGAAAGGCGTTCTGATTATCTCGAGCTTCCTGGCGGCGCGCTTTGCCAAGAATCAGCCACTGTCGTTGGCGGCCAGCTTGGTCTTGGCCCGGATTCCCACTTTAGTTTCGATTCTGCTAACCATCGGGTGGCCTCGGACGCCTTTATTTATGCGGGTTGGAAAGCACTCAAGGCGCTGAGGAGATCAACACCCAATGGGTGAAAAAGAAAACAAACCGTTCCAGCTAAGCTTCAACGGCTTATTGAAAGTCGATTTCCAAGGATCGCGTGTCACTTCCGACGGCGGGCTGATCCTGGTCCGCGAGCTGGACGAGCGACTCGGACTCGGGAAGCTGATCGACGAACACCTCAGTGACCCACGGCAAGGCTTGAACAAGAAGTTCCCGCTGGCCGATCTGCTGCGGCAGTCAGTCTACTCTCGGCTGGCAGGCTACGAGGACCTCAATGACGCCGTCCGAGTGTCGGCTGACCCGACGTTTCGCTTGATCGGCTCGAAGAGGAACTGGGATCGCGGCGGGGCACTGACCTCGCGACTGCAGAGCTTCGAGACGGAGATGCTGGCGAGCGAGGAGAACTTGCTGGGGCTGATGGCTGTGAACCGCGAGCTGGTGGCGCAAGCCGAGACGCAAGACGACTCCGAGCGCGTCGTGCTCGACATGGATTCGACCGAAAGCCCTGTCCACGGCCAGCAAGAGGGCAGCGCCTACAACGGCCATTTCGAGTCGGTCTGCTACCACCCGCTGTTGTTGTTCAACCAGCATGGGGATTGCCTGGCGGCGAAGCTGCGTCCAGGCAACGTGCACAGCGCTGAGGACTGGAAGGAGTTGCTGCTGCCCGAGATCAAGCGCCAACAGGCTGTGGGCAAACAGGTCACCTTCCGGGGCGATGCGGCCTTTGCCAAGCCGGAGATTTATGAGTTTTCGGAGGAACGCGGAGTGCAGTACGCCATTCGCATTCCGGCCAACAAGAGCTTGGAATTGGCGATCGAAGACATCTTGTTTCGCCCGCCGGGCAGGCCGGGTCGCAAGCCCTTGGTGCGCTACAAGAGCTTCCGCTATCAGGCGGAGAGTTGGTCCAAGCCGCGACGCATCGTGGCCAAGGTCGAGCATCATCTCGGTGAGCTGTTCCCGCGGGTCGGATTTATCGTGACCAACATGAGCTTGCCAAGCCGGTCGGTGGTGCGCTTCTACAACAAGCGCGGCACGGCCGAGCAATGGATTAAAGAAGGCAAACAGGCCACGCACTGGACGCGGCTTTCGTGCCATCGCTTTCGGGCCAACGAAGTGCGACTGCAACTCAGCGTGCTGGCCTACAACCTGGGCAACTTGTGGCGGCGGCTCGGACTGCCGAACAGGATCAAGAGTTGGTCGCTCACGAGCTTGCAGCAGCGGCTGATGAAGACCGGCGGCCGGCTGGTCAAGCACGCGCGCTACTACTGGTTGCTGCTGGCCGAGGGGCATCTGAACCGGCGGCTGTTCGGTGACATGCTGCACAGGATCTGGGCGCTGCCGCTGCCGAGCGGGTAGCGTTACCTGGACGAGGATCAACAGTTTTTAGCTCCGAAAAGGCTTCGCAGGGAGCAGTGTCGGCCGGTGTGCCGTTCAGCCCGCTCCATCAACGTCTGTGAGCGGACGGACGGGCTTTGGGGCCTGCCGCCGGAGGTGATGTGCAGGGTTCAGCGCGGAAAGACGTGGTCTTCGGGGCAGCGCGGGTGTATACTTTCACCGTGCCAGGGCCAAAATGGAAATCCTGGCTTTGAGCAATCGTATGGCGGAGTCGATGGGGATAGCGCGTCGGTCGCCGAGCTGTGCGCACTGCTGTCAGCGCTTTCCGAGGCGCCGATTCGGCAGAACCTGGCCGTAACCGGATCAGTGAATCAACACGGCCAAGTCCAGCCGATCGGGGGCGTCAATCAGAAGATCGAGGGCTTCTTTGATGTCTGCTCGGGCCGCGGCTTGAACGGAGAGCAGGGTTGTGTGATCCCGGCGACGAACGTCAAACATCTCGTCCTCCGTCAAGACGTTTGCGATGCGGTCGAAGCCGGCCGGTTTCGGGTCTACGCGGTGCGCACCATCGACGAAGCACTCACCTTGCTGACGGGTACGCCCGCCGGTGAGCGTGACGAATCGGGAGAGTATCCCGCCGGCACGGTGAATCAAAGAGTCGAAGCACGCTTGCGGGAACTCATCGACCTTCGAAAGCAATACGGCCGAGATGAGAAGGCCGGCGAGAACGAATAACGCCCAACTCCGGCCGAAACATTTGACCGGTACGACACCACTCTAGGTTGTGGAAGTCAATGATTTCTTGGTTCGGTGTCACCCATGCCTTGCGGGCTGCATTGTGGTCGGCCTGGGGCAGCAGTTAGTCTAGTAGCGGTCTATCGTCGCAGAAAGGTCAACCCATGCCTCTTCCCAGAGCCTTGCAGCAAGTGAGCGCCAACAACGTAAGTCGCCGAGCACTGTTTCGTGGAGGCGCCGCGCTTGCCGCGGCCGGCCTCGCACCCGGAACGCGTTTGGCAGCGGCGCCCGCTGTGTCTTTCGGCAGTGACATGTACCAATCGATCGGTGTTCGACCGGTGATCAACGCGAAAGGCGTATTCACCATGCTCAGCGGATCGCTCATGTTGCCGGAATGTCGCCAAGCGATGCAGCAGGCGTCGCGGAGCTTCGTCCACATCGACGAGTTGATGGAGGCGGTCGGCAAGCGCCTCGCGGAACTTACAGGCGCGGAGTCGGCGATCGTCACCACCGGCTGCGCCGCTGCCCTGGCCCACGCGACCGCCGCCTGCCTGGCTGGTGGTGATCCGGAAAAGATTCGCCGCCTGCCGGATATCAGCGGACTCAAGAGCGAGGTCGTCGTCCCGAGCTACTCACGCAACATCTACGACCAGTCGATTCGCATGGTCGGGCCGAAGATCATCAGTGTCGACGACGAGGCAGAGATGCGTCGCGCAATCAACAGCCGGACCGTGATGGCGATGGTCATCGCCTCGCCCAGAGATCAAGGTCCCTTGGGCCTGGCGGAAGTCGCTTCGATCGCTCATGAATACGATGTTCCCGTACTCGTAGACGCTGCCGCGGAAGCGCTGACCATCCCCAATGTCCATCTGAAGCGTGGCGCCGACTTGGTCGCTTACAGCGGTGGCAAAGCGCTGCTAGGTCCGCAGAGCTCCGGCCTACTCATCGGCCGTAAAGAACTCATACAGGCTGCCTGGCTGAACAGTGCTCCGCATCACGCCTTCGGACGTCCTATGAAAGTAGCCAAAGAGGACATCATGGGCCTGCTCGCCGCGGTCGAAATGTGGGCCCGCCGTGACCATGATGCCGAGTGGAAAACCTGGGAGACTTGGCTTGACGAGATCGCGGCGAAAGTCGAGCAGGTGTCCGGTGTCACCACCGAAGTCCTGCAGCCTGGCGGCCTCTCCAATCAGTCTCCCCAACTGGCGATCCGTTGGGATGGAGAGAAGATGGGGATCACCGGTGATGAGATCTACAAATACCTCTACGAGGGGAACCCTCGAATCGTGTTGGCTGCGAGTGCGGGCAACCGCCGAGATCCTTCAAGCAGTTCCGTCAACGTTATGCCTTGGCAACTCCAGCCCGGTGAAGCGCGAATCGTTGCCTCCGCAATCCATCGTGTTCTCTCCCGGCCGCCAAAGCTGACTCCGCGATCCAAAGCAGCGGGAGCGCCGGCCCGGGTGGGCGGCCAATGGGACGTAGAGATGAAGTTCGTCCGCATGGTGTCGAAGCATCGCTTCGTCTTGGATCAGGACGAAGAGAGCCTGCTGGGCACTCACCTGGGCGAAGCCACGCAGGGTGACCTCGCGGGCTGGATCGAGGGCAATGAAATCCAGTTTCGCAGCGCTCATCCTCTAGAGGGAGCGGGCATCCACTTCGAATTCATCGGAAAGGTCACGGATGACACGATGAGGGGCGAGGTGGATCTGGGGGAATATGGCTCCGCGACATGGTCGGCCCGACGTCATTCGTACGATGAGGCCGGCAAGACCATCCGCGGGGTGAAGCATATCTAACCCGTTCGTCACAAGGGTTGGCGGCCGAAGTAGCTCGCCGCTCGTTTTGCGAAACTTTTCCCCGGGACGCCCAACCGAATGACAAGACCCTTTTTGTTCCCCGCTCTCGTTCTCCTTGTCTTGTCCGCATGTACCCTTGAAACTCCAACTCGCCCCAACATCGTTTTCATCTACACCGATGACCAAGCGCCGTGGGCTCTGGGTGCATCCGGCTACGCGCATGCCCGGACTCCAAACATCGACCGCCTCTTCAACGAAGGCGCGTACCTTGTGAATGCGTTCACGACGACCCCGGTATGCAGTCCTTCGCGCGCCGGCCTGATGGCGAGCCGCTACGGTTCTGAACTCGGCATCACCGAATGGATCCACCCACGACGCGAACCCGACCTGGGCCTTCACCCCGCCGTTGTCACGTGGCCCGAAGTGCTGCAACAAAACGGCTACGCCACGGGCCTCGTCGGCAAGTGGCATCTTGGAGTTCCCGACCGCTACCACCCCACGCAAACCGGGTTTGATTACTTCATGGGCTTTCGGACGGGTGGGACCACGCCGAGCAACCCCACTCTGGAACGAGACGGTGAGAGCAGGCAATTCGAAGGGCTTACTCCCGACATACTCACCGACCACGCCATCGAGTTCCTCGACAGCGCAGCCGGGGAAGGGGCAGAGAGGCCTTTCCTCCTCGCGCTTCACTTCCGCGCACCCCATGCCCGCTGGCTGCCCGTGGCCGATGAGGATTGGGCCCCGTTCGAAACGCTCGACCCCACACTGCCGCACCCGGACTATCCCAAGCTCGACATCGAGCGTGTTAAGCGCATGACACGCGAGTATCTCGCCAGCGTCAAAAGCGTCGACCGCAACGTCGGACGCCTGCGTGCCGCGCTCGACGACCGCGGCCAATCCGACAACACCGTCATCATCTTTACCAGCGACCACGGTTACAGCATGGGCCACAACGGCATCTGGCACAAAGGGAATGGACACTGGGTGCTCACCGAGCCGCCGCCGGCGACCGATACGATTCCGGAAGGCCAGCGCCCCAACATGTACGACAACTCGATTCGCGTTCCAACGGCTGTTTACTGGCCCGGAACGATTCCGCCCGGCACTCGGGTCACACAAACCATCAGTAATCTCGACTGGTATCCGACACTGGTCGCGATGGCCGGCGCTGACCTTCCGGCAGGCGAAACGATTCGAGGCCGCGATTTTCTGCCGATCCTCAAGGGTGAATCCCCTACTTGGGACAACGATTTCTACGCCCAATACAGTACGCACCACCAGTCTCAGACCCACATGCGCATGTACCGCACGCCGGAGTGGAAGTTGATTCGGGACTTTCTCAATGAGGGGCGCGACGAGCTGTATCACCTCAGCGAAGACCCCGATGAAACCGACAATCTCATCGCGTCTACGGATGCTGAAGTCAAGGAAGTGATCGCGGAACTCGACGCGGGGATACTGCGCTACATGCGGGAGACGAATGATCCGGTTCTGGCGCAAGCTGAAGCGCGGGTCGCGATTCAGTAGGCAAGTGGCGCCGGCGCGACGGAGGCGCCTTCCGCTTCAGGCTCCCCGCAGAGTGCTCCAATGTGTCCGGTAGGCTCGCTTGACGTGGAGGTTGGCGTCGGGATCGTTGAGAATGGATTCGGTTTCGGCGTCGAATGCTAGGTTGCGGCCGGTTCTGGAGACAATGTTGGCGAGGTGGCTGTGGAGGGTGGATAGGTGGCCGACGCCGATGTCGCAGTTCGGTGTCTTTCGTGACTTTACGCAGTCGATGAAGTTTTGCATGTGGGGGGTATCGGGGTCGCCGGCGGCCTCGTGGCGGACGAGTTGGCCCTCGCGATCGAAGACTTTGTATCCCCACTTTCCGTCCCAGCGGCCGATGTGGACTACGCCCTCGGTCCCGTAGACGGCGACAGCATTGCCAACGCCCTGGTGGCCGTAGGGATTCCAGATGCGCATCTCCCAGATGAGAGCTTTGTCGCCGTAGTCGAAGGTAATGTTCTGAGTGTCGGGGGTTTGCTGGTCGTCGTCGAAGAAGACTTTGCGCCCCATCCCGCTGATCATCTTCGGATAGTTTTCGCCAAGAGCCCAGCGGGCGATGTCGATTTGATGGACGCCGTCGTTGCCGGCGTCGCCGGTTCCGAAATGCCAGTGCCAGTGCCAGTTGTAGTGGAAGTGGTTTTCGTTGAAGGGAATCCAGGGGGCGGGGCCGAGCCAGGTGTCGTAGTCGACGCCTTCGGGGACGGGGCTGTCGTCTTTATGTCCGATGTCGTCGCGAAGCTGGATGTCCCAGGCTTTCGCCATGAGAACTTCGCCGATGGCGCCGGACTTGACGAAGTCGACGGCTTCAATGGTCGAACGGCGGCTGCGGGATTGCGTGCCGACTTGGACGATGCGTTTGTTGCGGCGGGCGGCGTCAATCATGAGACGGCCCTCGCGGATGTTGTGGGACACGGGCTTCTCGACGTAGACGTCTTTCCCGGCGTCGCAGGCCAGGATGGTGGCCGGGGCGTGCCAGTGGTCGGGTGTGGCGATGACGACAGCGTCGATGTCCGGGTCGTCGAAGAGGCGCCGCATGTCGTTGGTCTCTTTGGCGCGCGGTTTGCCGGCGTTGGCCATCTCGGCCTGAGCTCGTTCGAGAGAAGCTTGGTCGGCGTCGCAGATGTAGGCCACTCGGGCGTCCGGGATGTCGAGGTAGGTGCGGGTGAGTCCGCGGCCCCGCCCGCCGACGCCGATCATGCCGATGTTGACCGTGTCGTTCGGCGAGGCGGCCTGAGGAGCGGCTTGGCCGGCGGCCGCGGTGGCGAGCGTGGCGCCGAGGAAGTATCGTCTGTTCATGCTCATGCAGGTTGGCTCCTAGGGGGTGTTAGTTGGGTTCAGTCTACATGGATGGTGGTTGGGGAGTTTGGGGACATGTTGGCCCTTAGGGATTGGGTGGAGATGAGCGAGCCTGGATCGCGACGACTCGCGACCCGGCAAGGCGGGGGCCTTACGCCACTTCGCGTTGGCTGTGGTAGCATCTCTAAACCTTCGGGCTTAGGAGATTGGGATGGCGGAAAACGTAGGCAATCGCTGGCGGTTTGTGGCCGCGGCGCTCGTGATGCAACTTTGTTTGGGCGTGCTCTACTCGTGGAGTGTGTTTCGGGGGCCGCTGGAGACCCTGCATGAGTGGACGAGGGAAGAGAGCATCGCGCCTTATCGCTATTCGCTACTGTTCTTCACCGTTGCGATGGTCATCGCCGGGTTCTGGCAGGACAAGAAAGGGCCGCGTCTGGTGGGGAGTGTCGGCGGGCTGCTGCTGGGCGCTGGGTGTTTGCTCTCGGCCTGGATCGGCGATACCCCGGGTGGTTTGATCTTTGCTTATGGCGTGCTTGGTGGCATGGGCGTCGGTTTCGCCTACGTGACCCCGATCGCGACCTGCGTGAAGTGGTTCCCTGACAAGCGTGGTTTGATCGTGGGCTTGGCGGTGATGGGATTTGGAGCGGGTTCACTGATCTTCGCGCCGTTGCTGGAATCGCTCATCGGGTTCGACGCGAGTGTGTTTGCCGAGACGATTCCGCGGACGTTCGTGATCATGGCGGTGGTGTTTTTCGTGTTCGTGATTGGCGCCGCGCAAGTGTACCGCGTGCCTCCGGCCGGCTGGAAACCGGAGGGCTGGGATCCGCCGTCGACGGGAGGCGCGGCTTCGAAGCAAGACTACACGCCGGCCGAGATGCTCAAGACGTGGCAGTTCTATGCGCTTTGGGTCCTTTATGTGCTGGGCGCGTCGGTCGGGCTCGTCGCGATTGGGCAGGCGTCTCCGATTATTCGCGAGATGGCGGCGGAGGGCGCGGCCCTAACGGCCGGAACCGCCTTGGGCGTGATGTCGGCCTTCAACGGGTTGGGGCGCCTCGGCTGGGGTGCGCTCTCTGACAAAATCGGGCGCAACATGACCACGCTGGCGATGTATGTCGTCTACATCATCGCTTGCTTGTTCTTACTGCGGACGGTCAGTGGATTCTGGCCGGTACTGATTGGCTTGTGCATGGTGGGATTCTCGTTTGGCGGCTACCTGGCGCTGCTGCCATCGTTTACCGCGGACTACTTTGGGTCTAAGAACGTCGGCGCGAACTATGGGTTGATGTTCACGGCTTATGGGCTGTCGGGGTATTTCGTTCCTGGTTACTTCGCGGGCACGATGGATCAGGCGCGGGCGGCCGGTGATCTGGCGGGAGGATACAACCAGGTCTACGTGACGCTGGCCGTGTTTGCCGCGATTGGATTGGTACTGGCCTTGCTAGTTCGGAAACCTCAGGCGAATTGAGGCCGGATTCCTGACGTTGGCAGCCCGACCGCCGGCTTAGGGGCTGTGAAAAAACTGGGAAAAAACTGGGACAGTCCCCGTTTTTTCACAGCCCCTTAGTGGATCGGTGAGTAATCGGTTGCCCGCAGGAACACTGACTTTACTTCCTTGACGATCTTGCCGTCTTTCTCCGAGTCGGCACGGGCTTTCTTCCAGTCGGGGTCGACCCGGAAGGCATCCCATGCTTTTTCGCGTGCTTGTTTGTCTGGGTAGGCGAGGATGTAGACCAATGTGTTCGTAGAGTCAGGGCCTTCGGTCGGTGTCCAGTAGCCGATGAGGGACATACCGTGTTTGACGAAAATGTGATTCGTGTGATCGCGGAAACGGGCGTGAAGGGCATCGAGACGTCCTTCGTGAGTGGTGTAGGTGCGGATTTCGAAAAGTCGTTCCTGAGCGGCGGCGGTTGTCTGCATGATGAAGATGACTCCTAGGAGAGCTAAACAGCTTGCCCGTGCAAGAAAGTTTCGGTTGCCTGAGGCGCGGGTGGTCATATGGGGGATCCTTGGATCTAACGGGGAATGGATTGGTCATCAGTATAGATCGTTTCGGGCACCCCGCCGTGAGTTGGCGCTGCACGAAATCTACGCCTGCCGGAGGCTGCTCGGCTTTGTTTCGCGGAGAAGGGCGACCGATTTTGTTGCGTGAGATCGATATGCTAACATCAGCCTTACGTTGAGCATTGTTTGGGGGTTGCGGAGACTTATATGGCAGGTTCGAGGTTGTCTTGCTTCTGCCTTGGGGTTGGCGTAGGCGCGTCCGTTGGTTTGCTGCTGGCGCCCAAGACCGGCGAAGAATTGGTCGGCGATTTGCGTGAGCGGATTGGCGAAGGCCGCGGCTATTTGCGGGATCGCGGGACGGATCTACGGCAGCAGGCCGGGGAGATTGTAGAGCGAGGCCGCGGTACGGTTTCGACTCGGCGGGAGCAACTCCAGTCGGCGCTCGAAGCAGGGCGGCGCGCCTATCGTGAAGCCGCCGAAACGGACTGGGAGCCTGGCGGGGGTTCCGCATAGACGATAAAGGACCGGCCGGATGCAGAACGAGACGCAGTTGCTTCAGATCATGACCATATTCACGGGGGTTGCGGCCGTCGCCCTGGTCATCCAGATGGCTGCGCTGGTCGGCGTCTGGTTTTCAATCAAGAAGGCCCGCGAACGCGTTTCTGAGTTCCTGGACCGCTGCGAGCCTCTCGCCGACACCGCCCAAAAGACGTTGGACGACGTGCGGCGTGAATCGAATGAGATCCTCAAGCAGGTCCGTGAAATCACGACCTTGGCGAAAACTCAGGTAGAGAAGGCAGACCAAACTCTGGAAGAGATCTCGAAGACAACCCAACTGCAGGCGCAACGAGTGGACCAGACGATCCAGGCGCTGCTGGAGCGCGTGCAAGAGTCAGCCGCGGCCTTGCAGCAAGCCGTACTGGCGCCGATCAAGCAGATTCGAGCGGTTGGAATGGGCATCGCGGCCATGATTGATGCGCTCAGCGGCCGCGGCCCGGCCCCGGTTGACCGCGCGACTCAGGATGAAGAGATGTTCATCTAACCTTCGGCGAAGCGCGAACTCAATCACACATTCGTTTGTGAGTAGGCCGTTTATGGGTAAGGGGGAGATGATTCAATCATGTCCGTGCGCGTAGCACTGTTCGGAACCAAGTTCATGGGCAAGGCGCATAGTCAGGCCTATCGCAGTGTCAATATGTTCTTCCCGAAGGCGCCGCGGGTCGAAATGAAAGTGATCGTCGGGCGCGACCCGAAGCAGACCAAGGAAGCAGCCCGGCTCTATGGATGGGACGAGGCCTCAACGGACTGGAAAGCCGTGATGCACCGAGACGATATCGATGCGGTCGATATCTGCACGCCCGGCGATTGGCATGAACCGATGGTGATCGAAGCGGCGAAAGCCAAAAAACATATCGTCTGCGAAAAGCCGCTGGGGAACACACTCAAAGAAGCGAAGCGCATGACCGCCGCGGCGGCGAAGGCGGGCGTACGCCATTTCCTGATGCACAACTATCGGCGGGCCCCGGCGGTGGCGCTCGCGAAGAAGATGATCGATGACGGCCGGATCGGGCGCATCTTTCACTTCCGCGCCCGTTATCTGCAGGATTGGGCGATGTCGCCGAAATTGCAGATGCTTTGGCGCTTCGACAAACAGCGGGCCGGCTCGGGAGCGTTGGGCGACCTCGGTTCGCACATTATCGACTTGGCGCATTATCTATGCGGTGACATCACCGACGTTTCCGCCGCCATGGAGACGTACATCAACGAGCGCCCAGCCGGCCCCCGGTCGCGCAAGAAGCAAGCCGTCACTGTCGACGACGCGGTGGTGATGTGTACCCGGTTCGCGAACGGGGCCATCGGTACCCTCGAGGCGACTCGCTTCGCGCTAGGGCGTAAGAATCACAATGCGTTTGAGGTCAACGGTAGTCGAGGCTCGCTGGTGTTTGATCTCGAGAACCTCAACAATCTGGATTTTTGCTCAGCGGATGACAAGCCCGATGCGCAGGGATTCCACCGGATCATTGCTTGCTCGAAGGGTGTTCATCCTTACGCCGACCACTGGTGGGCGGACGGACATATTCTCGGCTACGAGCACACGTTTACGCACAGCGTGAACGACTTCTTGATGGCGTTGGAGTCGGGCCGCGAGGTTCATCCGAATTTCGAAGATGGGTTGCACAACCAGAAGGTTTTGCATGCCGTCGAGAAAGCCGCGCGCTCGCGCCGTTGGGAGAAAGTCGGCTGAATTGATCGACCTTCACAGCCACGTTCTACCGGGTCTCGACGACGGGGCGCCGGACGAGGCGACGGCGATTGCGATGTGCCGTGCGGCCGCTGAGTCGGGAACGACCGACCTCGTACTTACTCCCCATTGCAATAACCGTTACCCGTTCGACTCTGAACGCGCGGAGGAGGCTCGCCAGGAGCTTCAAACAGCGGTCGGCGGGCTGATCAACTTGCACCGAGGCTGTGACCTGTACCTGAGCATGCAGAACATCGAGGCGGCGCTGTCCGACTCGGCGCGGTTCACAATCAACGGCCATAACTATTTACTTGTTGAGTTCTCCGATGAGTTGCTCTTTCAAGGAACGGCGGAAGTTTTTGAGCGTTTTCGGAGCGTCGGGATTGTGCCGGTGATCACGCACCCGGAGAGGAACCGGCACCTCCGGCGGAACTTGCGGCGGCTGGCGCGGTGGATCCAACGCGGCTGTTTGATCCAGGTCACCGCGCAATCCCTGCAGGGGCAGTTTGGCGAAAGAGCGCAAGAGGCCGCTGTCCGGATGATGGACGCTCGGCTCGTTCATTTCATCGCTTCGGATGGGCACAACTTAGATGGACGGCCGCCGGTGTTGATGAGTGCCTACGAGTTCGTCGCGGATCGTTGGGGCGACCAGGAGGCCGACCGCTTATTCATCGACAATCCGTGGGCGGCTCTTTGGGGCGATCCCATCAAATCGCCGAGGTCCCAACTCAAGCGGCGTCTTGGGCTTTCGTTTTTCGGTTAGTCTGCTGAACGGAGCGAATCTCCCGAGCACGTTCAGAGTGAGCTAGAATCTCAGCTTCACCTGATGGGGCTGACAACTCTCGATTTCGTCGTCATCATCGCCTACCTTGCGGGTATGGCCGGCGTCGGACTGTACTTTGCCCGACGCCAGACTTCGCGGGATGAGTATTTTCTCGGAGGACGGCGCACGCACTGGATCCTTGCCGGTGGCAGCATCCTCGCGACATTGCTGTCCAGCATCAGTTACCTCAGCCTGCCGGGCGAGATGATCCGGTATGGGTTCGGGTTCTTCGCGGGCGTGCTCTCCGTTCCGCTGGTGGTTCCTTTGATGAGCTACACCCTGCTGCCGGCCATCAAGCGGCTGCCGATCACGAGCATTTACGAATACCTCGAGCGCCGTTTCGATGCTCAGGTCCGAACACTGACCGGCTCAATTTTCCTATTCCGAACCCTGCTCTGGATGGGATTGATCATCTACACGGCGAGTTTTGCCATGGTCGAAGTCACGGGCTGGAACATCTATCTGACAATCCTCATCATTGGAGTGATTACGACCTTCTACACTAGTGCGGGCGGCTTGCAGACCGTCATCTGGACGGATAATTTCCAGTTGCTGATCCTGTTCGGCGGCGCCATCGCCATTCCGGTGTTCATTGGCGTCTCTCTGGGCGCGGGGCCGCTCGCCTGGTGGGACTCGTTTTCCCAGGCGGGACGCGGAGAGATTCAAGCGTTTAGTTGGGACCCGATGGTTCGTATCACTCTCGTCGGTGCGTTGCTCAGTCAGTTCTTCTGGAACGTCTGCACGCAAGGCTCTGATCAGGTGGCGGTGCAACGCTTGCTGAGTACACCGTCGTTGAAGGAGGCGCGTCGTTCGCTCTGGATGTATGCGATTGCCAACGTAACGTTGCTGTTCTTCCTTGCGATCTGTGGCCTTGCGTTGTTCGCCTACTATGCGGCGGAGTCGGGGCTGGCGATGCAGGAATTTCAGGAACAGGTCGCGCCGGAAGCCGACAAGCTGATGCCGCGGTTTATCGTTCAGGTGCTTCCGTCAGGCGTATCGGGCCTGCTCGTAGCGGCTTTGCTGGCGGCGGCGATGTCCAGTTTGAGTTCGGGGATCAATTCGATATCAAGCGTGATCAGTAGTGATTTCATGAAGCGCTCCGGAGCGGGCGTCGGCGACTCGTTGTGGTTTGACCGTTTCAGCGGCGTAGCAGCCGGGTTCGCGGGCGTCGCGATGGCGTGTCTGATCACCCTGGCGATGGAGACGTCGGACTGGAATCTTGTCGAACTGACCGGGCGCGTCAATCACATTTTCGTGGGGCCGATCGGAGTCCTATTCTTCGCCGGCATTCTGTTTCGCGGGGCAGGGAAGACCGCGGGCTTGGCGGGATTCACCGCCGGCACGGCGATCAGTCTCTATATCTGCTTTGGGCGCGAATGGTTTGGCTTGGAGCAGAGTGTGTCGTTTCTGTGGGTCGTGCCGGCCTCGTTTGTCGGCGGGCTTGTTACGGCACAGCTCGTTAGTTTGGTCGCGCCGCCGCCGCCGACGGAGAAAACGCGGGGATTGACTCTGCCGACCGGTGAGGATTCGTAGTGGCGGAGATCCGATACATCGAGGGGGGTGTCTTGTATGAGAACCCCAGACCTCACGTGGTTAGCCGTCATGGCTATTTTCCCGGGTTGGCAAGACTCCCTTCGGGTGACTTGCTTGCCACGTTGATGATTGCCTCGGCATTTGAAGCGGCCGATGGGACTACCTACGTCGCTCGCTCGAATGACCAGGGCCGCACGTGGGTACCGGAGGGTCCGCTGTACGACCAGTCGGCGATGGCGGCGCCGATGAGCGACTGCATGAAGCCGGCGGTGTTGGCCGATGGTTCATTGATCGGCATGGGATACCGCTTCGAGCGGCGTGACCCGGAAGAGGGAATCAGCATCCCGGAGACGGGCGGGATTCTGCCCGGCGACGACATCGTTTCGTTTTCGAGCGATGAGGGACGGACGTGGTCGATTCCCGAAACCGTTCCGAGGAACCGTCCCGAGTTGGTTGAGTTGTCGGGGCCGCCGGTGGCATTGCGTTCGGGCGATGTCGTGGCGGTGGGGGCGTTGTACAGGATGGCCGATGGTTCCAACCCCTCCGGGCAGATCGGCGTGTTGTTTCGAAGCCGGGATCAGGGCCGGACCTGGGACGATAGTACGGTATTTTTCCGGACCGACGAAGGGAATCTCTCGCCTTTTGAGCCTCGGCTTTGCGAGATGCAGGATGGCCGGTTGGTGGCGCTGGTGTGGGCTTACGACCAAGCGGCGGACCGGCATCACGCGAATCATGTGGTTGTGTCCCACGATGATGGAATGACATGGTCGGAGCCGATTGATAGCGGCGTGATGGGGCAGGCTTCGAATTTGACGTGGCTCGATGGCGACCGCCTGCTGACGATTCATGCTCATCGCGGCGATGAGGTCGGAATCTTCGTTCGCGTCGTGGACTTCGCTAAGGACCAATGGCGGGTTTTGACCGAGCGGGCGATTTACGGGGCCGGTATCGGGGCACAGACGAAGGCAGGGCAGAGCGCGGCCCAGATGTTCAAGTCCCTACGATTCGGACAGCCGTCGTTGTTGCGGCTGGGGGAAGACGAATTCCTGGCGGCTCACTGGTGTGTCGAGGAGGGGCAGGGTAAGATCAGGCTGCACCGGATTCAAGTGCGTTGAGTCCGCCTCACCGGCCTGTCACGCCGACCTTGCCCGCTCCAAGAGCATCCAGTAAACTGCGGTGTAGTACTAAGTGCTGGCGTAGCTCAGTCGGTTAGAGCGCCTGATTGTGGATCAGGAGGTCGTTGGTTCGATTCCGACCGCCAGTACCATTCTTCCAACAGAATCCATTGTTCGGTCCTGGTGGACCCCGATCAACCCGTGCCCCGGGCGTGTCAATGGTTGGATTACTCCGCCTCGGCTCGCTTCGATGGTGGCCGAAGACTTGCGGGAAACGTGATGCCTATCGAAGGAAAGCCGCGCGGACCACAAAACCGGCGTCCGCCCTCCGGATTTCCTATTTCCCCCCACTGTCGTCGAACACAAACCGGTGTCCCGAACGAGACTTGAAGAACCGGAAGTCGTTCTTCTGCGTCGCGGAATCGCCCTCCTCGGTCGCCATCACATCGATCGCTGACTCTTGTCTCTTTGGAGACAGATCACTCGAGGTGGCGTCTGCTCCGCCCGAGAGCTCCGCTAGGTCCTCGGTGGAAAGCTCCGACGGTTCCTCTTGCTTCTGAGACTCGGCATCATCCCTGTTGATTGGTTCGGACATGGCATACCTCCGCGTCGGCGGCTGCCGCGTTTGACCTTTGCGCCATGATAGTATACACGGGCGGAATTGACTACGGGCATGGTCATACGCTCAGGAGATCGCGAACCTGCGGAGGCCCGGCGCCCCGGCGGCATCACAGGCTCAACCCACTCCCTGGCGGTCGGGGCTCCTCGGGTGCTGCTTTGTGGCGTCGACGGCCCTCCTTGTGAGGGTGACGTTGCGAGTTGACGCCGCGTCGCCGCTGTCGGACAATCGAATCCGGAGTGGGCAATGCGGACGCGGACTGACCGGATCGAATCGACTACCCGTTGGGCGGGCTTCTTCGTCGCCGTTGCGGCAGCGGCGGTTCTCAGCGTCGCGCGGGGCCAAGAAGACCGTCGCGCCGAGTTGGAGGACGAGTTTACCCGGGCCGTCCGGCCTTTCCTAGAGACGTATTGCATCACCTGTTTCGAGTCCTACCGTATCGAATTACGAATTGTTTCCAGATTGCTCGTCGTCAGCCTGCTCGCCTTGACCGTTGCTTCGCCGTTGCTTGGGGAGCCCGCTGACCGAGCCGTAGCCGGATGGGCGCTCCGGGCGGGCGGGACGGTCGTGCTCGCCGGAAAGGCTGAGTCCATCCGAAGCGTGAATCAGCTTCCCGACGGGGACTTCCAGCTGGAGGCTTTGAACCTTGTCGGAGCAAATATCAAGCCACCCGACCTAGTGAGACTCAGCGGCCTCAGGCACCTTAAGGAGCTCCACCTGCCGCAGCCAATGTGGATTCGTCATAAGGGGCTGGACGACAATCAGAACCACCAAATGCGGCACCTGGCGCCCATTACTTCGCTGGAAAAGCTTACGTTCAGCTATTTCTTTCGGGAGTTCAACGGCCGCTTTAGCGATGAGGGAATCGAGCAGATTGCCCCGCTGACGAATCTCGTCGAACTCCGTGCGCGAAGAGCCACGATCCGCGGACACACGCTGGGGCCGCTTCGGAACCTACGCTCTCTCGACTTAACTTTCTGCCGTCTGGATGACGAAGGCATGCGGAACATTCAAGGCATGAAGCAACTCGAGAGGCTATGGATCGGCGACACGCGCGTGACGGACAAAGGCCTGGCGCTTGTTCAGGACCTGCGTGAGCTGCGAGAGCTTCAGTTGCATGGAAACAGGATTACCGACGCGGGATTAGCCAGTCTGCGGAACTTGGTGAAGCTCAAAAAGCTTGATCTGCGGGCCGCTGACGTATCGGATGAAGGACTGGAACTGCTCACCGCTCTGGGCGAGCTCGAAATCCTGAACCTTTACAAAACCAAGGTGACCAATGCCGGCCTTGAGCATCTGAAGAACTTGAAACGGCTGCGTGAGGTGGATCTGCGCTACACACGGGTCACGCGGGCCGGCGTTGCGTCGTTGCAGGCCGCGCTACCGGAGACGCGGTTCCTGTTCATTGATGTCTCGCTGCACAACTCCGGCGTGAGTTCCGTGAGGCCTCCGCCCGCCAACGGGGGTGACAAGGCGGTTGCTGAGTGGGTACGTGCCATGGGAGGCAAAACGGAGGTTGTGGAGGGTTCTCTTCGCGAGATCTCCTTCGCTCAGACAGGGGTGACCGACACAGACTTGGAGAAGCTCACCGCGCCGCCGAATTTGCGCCGCCTGTCCCTGGCGGCGACCGAAATAGGCGACCTGGGAGCAAGGTCGTTGGATGAGCTTTCGGGCTTGACGGAGCTGGATCTAAGCAACACGCTCATCTCCGATGTGGGCCTCCGACATTTGAGAGGCTTGACGGCGATCGAAAAACTAACTCTTGATCAAACCCTTATCGAAGGCTCCGGCCTTGAACATCTGACGGGGCTGCAAAGGCTGGAGGAGTTGAGCCTGGTGGGTGCGCCTTTGCTGGACGGCGGCCTACCTCTATTCGCGGAACTCGAATCGCTGAAGAGGTTGCGGATTGCTGAAACCGATCTCACCGACGAAGGTATGCCGGCCCTGGCGGGCTTGCGGACCCTCACGATGCTCGACTTGGCGGCGACTGACATCACCGACAAGGGTTTGGCTCACCTGAAAGACCTTTCCGGCCTCACTTGGCTTTCCCTCAGCTACACGCGATTCACCGATGCCGCGGTGGTGAATCTCGAAGGTCTGTCTGAGCTGCGCGAACTTGCGATGGTTCGCACGCGCCTCAGTGACGCCGGCATGAAGTCCATCGGGAAGCTGCGGAAACTCACTGATCTCAACCTGGACTACACGGAGGTTGGCGACGAAGGATCGTCGTACCTAGGGCAGCTCACGGAGCTGCGTACTCTGAGTCTTGATAGTACGTTGATTACGGATGAGAGCGTGACTCATCTTGCGTTGCTACCTAAACTTAAGACTCTTAACCTCTATCATACCTTGATAACTCCGCAGGGATATGAGCGGCTCAAAGTCGCGCTGCCGAACTGCGAGATCATCTGGGACCCGCAGTCGGCCTTGCCGAATCGACGCAGGAGCTAGCTGAGCGAGACTTTATGGTCATTGACCACCACAGAAGCAATCTACGATCGCGTGATCTAAAAGCTGATCGCGTCAAGCACGGTTTGCGTGTCTTGTTCGTGCTGATCTGCTGCGTGGTGGCGGGACGGGCCGCTGATTTCACGCAGGATACGATCGGTTCATGGATCACCGAGATAGGAGGGTCGTTCAGCCGCAACGAGAATGGAGACATCACGAAAGTCGATCTGGCTGCTACGTGGATTGGTGATGAAGACTTGCCGCGAATCGCCTCGTTGCGCCACCTGGAAGATCTGGACCTGTCGTATACGTGGATCAGTGATCTGGGGCTGGAGCACCTGAAACCGCTTGAAAAAGTCACTCGGCTCCGCCTGCGGTACGCCGAGTACATATCTGATGGCGGAATCGCACACTTGAAGGACTGGAAGGCGCTTCGGCGCCTGAACATTCGGGGCACAAAGGTGACGAGCGCAGTCTTTCGACATCTTGCGGGTTTGACGTCCCTGGAGTCGCTGGACCTCGGATGCAGTTTGGTCAACGACGAGGGTTTTGAGAACCTGGCCTCGCTGGGCCGGCTTCGTCACTTTGCGTTTGGAGGTAACAAGCTGAGTGGGATCTCGCTCCCGTTGTTGCGCTTGCTGCCCTCGCTTACCCATCTGGACGTCAGCGGACTGCAACGAGAAGACTCGGGGCTTTGGGGTCTCGCGCTGACCGACTTCAATATCAACAACCTCGAGAGTTTGACGGAACTGCGCCATTTGAACTTGGCCGACATGAGGATTACTGACGTCGGCTTGACCGGACTCAAGGATTTGAGTCAACTTGAGACACTCGACCTGAGTCGGACACTGGTTTCGATGGCGGGGATGAAGGACCTCACGGGACTTCAGTCGGTGCGCGACTTGAAGCTCGCACAGGCGGAGAGAGTTGACGATCGAGCGGCGGCGGCCTTCCTGCGGATGGAGGAACTCGAGACGCTGGATCTCGCGGAGACCGGGATCAGCGACCGGTCGCTTTCTGAACTAGGCCGGATGAAGAAACTCCGGAAACTTTTTGTCGGTGGTTCGGGTGTAACCGCCGAGGGCGTTGCACGGTTTCGAAGGCAAAATACGGACGTTCAGATCATGTGGTGGGAAACGGAGACTGCACCTTCAGAAGACAAAGGATCGTAGGGGGTCGGACCGGGAAATGCGATTAGACGATCTCGCTTAGTTTCTTGTCAGCCGAGGGGAAGGTCTGTATGTTCGTTTTCATGACTTCGCCCGCGAGAGTCAGATAAAAGTCTCCGACGGTACCCGTCGTCCTTGTATGCATGCCGGTCTTCACATCGCCCGCGTGACCGGCAACGATAACCGCCAGACCGCTGTTCTTGTGGGCATTCGCTTCGGCGTGTTCGTGAACGAATACCAAACAGGTGTGGTCGAGCAACGTCCCGTCGCCCTCGGGTACTGACTTCAACCTCGCCAGCAAGTAGGCGAACTCCGCAACATGCCAGCGGTTGATGTCCCTCAGAACGCGCTGGCCGTGGGGAGTCTCGACATCGCCATGCGTGTAACCGTGGTGCCGCCGGGCGGTATGCCCGAGCCAGGGGAAGCGCGACGTACCCTGACATTTCGTCAGCATGTACGAAGCAACTCGCGTTTGATGAGAGGCCAAGGCGTGTACCATCAGGTCCGTCTGGAGTTTCGCAATGCGGGGCCAGTCTTTGAGGTCGCCTCCCTCCGCGGGACGCTCGACAACCTGGCGGTACTCCGGCGGCAAGCCTACGATTGAGCGCTCAAGGTCGCGAACCGCGGTCAGATACTCATCGATGCGGCTCTGGTCCTGGTGTCCCAGGGCGCTTTTGAGGGTTCGCGCATCATCCTGGACCGCGTCGAGAACGCTCTTTTTCTGCTCGATCCAATGTTCGTCCTTGGTGCCGAACAGTCGATCAAACAGCCGCTGAGGGATCATCTCCGGTGGCAGCGGGCGGTCACGATCGGCCCAGCTTAGGTTTCGCTGGATGCTCTCCCCCAGCGATTCCTGGCACACACCGATTTGCAGAGACCGAAAGCGCGATTTCTCTCCGATTTCGGACGCCACCAACTGGTCGATCGAAGGTCCACCGGCTCCGCGACCCGTGAAGGAGGCGCCTGAGACAAGGCCACTCATGGAGCGATGGTGGTCGTTCCCCGGTCCCGGCATCCTCGCCGCCGGGTTGTCGAGCCCGGTAATTACGTGAATGTCATTGCGGAAAGGAGCTAACGGCGACAGGCACGCTGTCATCCGGAATTCGGGTCCGACCTCGCGAGGAATCCAGAATCGCTCGAGGATTCCATTACCGTTGAACCACAGTACGAACCTCGACTCGATGCTCTGATCGGAATGGAGACTCTTCGCCGCGGCGTACGCCGTGCCGCTCGAGTTAAACATTGCGTCGAGCGCAGGCAACCCAATGCGAACCATTGCACCCGAGAGTCCAACTCCCCTCAAGAAGGTTCGTCGTGAAAGCGCACTCTTCGCAGGCATGAGACTAGTTCGGACTTCCCAGGAACGTGTCGGAACGGACTATTGAGATTATAAGCTCCTGAAAGCGAAATTGGGAATCCCGGAAATCATCGAAGGCCGCGCGGATCGTTTCCCGATCCGCCTCCGTTTCAGGTCGGCCGAGCGCATACCGAAACAACTGTCTCACGATGCATTTCTGGCATGCCGGTTCGGCGGCGAGAATCAGTCCGAGGTCTTTGGGACTCGAAAACCGCGCCTGTGAGACGCCGTCCTCGACGGCGATTCCGCGCACTTCACCGGAAGGATCTATGGGTAGCTCGTACTTGGTGGCTTCTGTTTTCCGCTTCTTTTTTGCCTCGTCCCGAGTCGGAAAAATCGTCAAGAAGTGCTTCTCTCGAAATCTTCCGAGGGTGTCATATTGCTCAAAGCCGAAACCGATGGGGTCGATCAGCCGGTGGCAACTCGCACAGGCGGGATTGGTGAGGTGGGACTGGAGAAGCTCTCGATTCGTCATCGGCTTCGCGTCGGTAACCGGCGGGAGAGTCGCATTGACCCCAGGAGGAGGTGGCGGCACGCTCTGGCAGAGGAATTGCTCACGAATGTAAAGGCCGCGATCCGTGGGAGACGTGTCCATGGGTTTGCCGGTCAAGGTAAGGAACATCGGCTGGCCCAGAACACCCGCGCGGCCGGTTTCAGGAGGGAAACGCACCAAGCCGAATTCCTCCTCGGGAGCAGGCAAGCCATACAGCTCGGCCAGATCCGAATTCAGATAGGAGTAATCAGCCGAGAAGAACTCCATGAAGTCGGCGTCGTCCCAGACCAGGTGATTGAAGAGGCGCTTCGTCTCCTCAGCCATTGCCGCCGTCAACTGGCTACTGAAGTCCGGGAAGAGGCGCCGGTCGCGGATCGCGCTCGACAGCCGATCGAACCGTAGCCACTGAGAGAGAAACTCCTCCATAGCCGTTTTGGCGCGTTGGTCGCTGAGCATGCGGTGAGCGGTCGCTTCCACTTGATTCGGGGTGACTAACCCGCCTCGCTCGGCGGTTCGGAAGAGGTCGTCGTCCGGCATCGTGTTCCACAGGAAGTAGGAAAGACGGCTAGCCATTTCGTAGGAATACGATGATCCCTGGACGCCGCGCTCCACACGAAAGAGAAAGTGAGGCGACTGAAGCGTGGCCTCGATGACAAGACGAGCTCCGGCCAGGAAGTCGCTCTGCTTACGCACCCCCTGGTCGAATATTTCCTGGTATTTCTCAATCTCCGGCTGTGTCAGGGGCCGGCGAAAAGCTCTCTGCCCGAACGCCTTGATGAACTGAACACGGCACGCCGTATCGGCAGCAGATACCGGTTTACAAGGGAGCAGATGGTGGTGATCGCCGCCGCGAAAGGCATTGTGAGCTAGTTTTTCGGCTGCGGCACTGTATGCCTCCGCCAGCAAAAGTGAAATGCTCTGTCCCGCTGTCTGGTTCCGAAAGCCATGAACGAAATCTTCGGGGGGAAACTGGCTCGCGGGCCGCGTGAGGTCACCGAGAAGATCGCGGACGGTGTTGTTGTATTGAGTGTGCGTCAGCCGCCTGACGACCGATGAACGTAGCTCTTTCTCAGCGGACCGCGGAGCTATATCGTCTGAGACCACGTTCTCGCCCGCAGGCAGGGTCGCCAGATAGCGAACCCAGGCGAGTAGCGTCTCTTCTTTATCGCTGCCCTTTGGAATGCGTTCCCCACCTGAGTGCTCAAGGCGATTGGTCGGCTTCCGAAACAACAGCGAAGCTCGCGGTTCCCGGCGGTCAACGAATGTGGCGAGACGCTTTCCGAACTTGTGTATCTCGTCCCGGCCCGCTGTTTCGAGGGGAAACTTGAGTCGAGACCCCGAAGCAACGCCATCGTCGGTGTGACACAGACGGCACTGGGCATCCTCAAGGACGGGGTATAACTCTTCCGAGAAGTACGTATCGTTGATCGGCCTCGGGACAGAGGCGTCCCCGGTCTGCCCTAGCCCGAAACTTGCCAGGAGTCCCAGGCAACTCAAAACCGCGGTGGCCGGGCCGGAGAGACGTGGTGGTGCCATACGTTCAATCCAAAACCGAAGCCTTGCTTCTTCTTGCCGCACTATGCGACTTGGTGATTAGCAACCGGAAGGGACGGCACAGCTCTGTACAGCCTCCAGCGTAACAGGAGTTTTCCCGGAGTTCGGACCCAACGCTAAAGGGTTGGGCTTCCATCTTTGGGGCCCTTCCGGGGCCGCGGGCAGGGCATGCGGTGCCCCTACATTTCGGGCTGAGGTGAAAGAACAATTTGCCGCCGGTTTGTAGGCCCCGTGAACTGGTCCGTCTAACGCCGCTGCTGGGCTGTTTCCGTGGGTTTCTCCGCTTTGAGTCGGCCGGGCAAACGTACAAGCCGCGGCGAAAACGGTGTCACTTCAAACGGCATCTTGTCGCGTGCCGAGAGCAGCGCGACGGGCTTGGTCTGAATCAGTGTTAACCCATCGCTCCAGGGGTCAAGCTTGATCCTTGAACCCAGCGGTAGGGCCGCAATCTGCTCCAGCTTTTCCTCTTGTAGCTCCGGTGCTTGTTCGGCAAGTCCGGCAAGCCGAAGCAGGTGCCCGCCGCTCGCCAGTTGATTTCCGAGGTTGGCTTGGATGAGGTTCGTGAGCGCCGATGCACGGCTTGCCAGTGCCTTGAGAAACAGGCCCGCGTTAGCGAGATCGTCTTTGTAAGGCGAGCGTGAGAGAAGTTCGACGGCCTTTTGTGATGCGGCCCCCATCTCTTCAGGCCGGCGGGCAAGGCGCAACCTTTCGAGAATTTGCGGGTCGTCGAACATGGTCTGGTCGCTGAAGGCGAACATTGTGTCGGTGCGGTGCCCGAGTAGGATGTGCGCCAACTCATCGGACAAGACCATCGCGAGGCTGGCTTCGTCCGGCAACACGTCGATGAGTCCGCGACTGATGACGATTGATTCACCAAGAGAAAATGTCTCGAGCGGCGTCGTCAACAGTACCCGGCATCGGACGGGAAGGCGCACGTCGCTTCCGGCCATCAGGTTGCGGACGACCGTGTTCAGAACATTGTCGACTTCACTCGGCGGCGCAAGCAACCCGCTACGTTCGAGTCGGTGGATGATATTCTCCTCGGCTTGGCGCATCCATTCGCGCTGGCTTTCGAGAGGCGTGGTGTCGGAGAGTCCGACTTCGTCCTCGACGGTGTCCTTAGTCGCGATGAGGATCTCGGTGAGTTCCTCGAGCTGATGGAGTGGCTTGCGGTTGTAGCCCCAGACGCGCGTTTGACCCTTGAAGCGTACGCTCTCCCCGCGGGGTCCGAGCAAGTCGGCGTCCTCTATGTAGACGTAGGCCGGCGCCCATAGATCCGGTGCGACATTCACACGCCAGCTATCGAAGTGAAAAAAGAGGCCGGTCGAGCGGCTTTGCGTATAGGTACCGTTGAAGCGGATGATGTGGTGCCGCCGGTCCTCGACCCAAATGCGTCCGACGAAGCGTCCGGGCTGGGTTTCATCGAGCGGGGCAACGTCAAAGACGAAACTGCGCACCTGTCCGAGGAACTCCCTTCGCACATACTGAAAGCGATACGTCTCGCGGTCAAAGCGGTACGCGTCGGGTAGTACCATCTGGGCGAAGCCTTCGGCGATGAAGTAGCTTCCTTGCTGCTTCTTCGGCAGAAACAGCAGCTTGCGCTTCTTCTCGGGAGGACGGAAGCCTTCGCTCTCAAAAAAAGCGACATGATCGACGCCTTCCGAGAGATCAAGCTGCCCGATCATATAATGGTCGCGGGCCGGGAGTGCGTCGGGGTCCTCGGGGGCGGCGAGTTCCTGGAGATAAGTTTCGAGAAGGGGTCGGTAATCACCCAGCTTTTTGACAAGGTCGCGCTCGTTGCGGACGATATTGTCGATCAGTTCATCGACGAGCCGGTTTTGTTGTGCGTTGCTTCCGACCGACGTTGCCAGCAGAAGACAGGCGAGGCAGATAAGGTTCCGTCGTTTCATGGTCTCAATCCTTAGTAGGCCAGCCGGAAGCGGATGAAGATGTCCGCCGTGAAGTCAATCGGCTCGCCGTTGTCTTCGGCCGGGGCGAACTCGATTTGCCGTGCGGCGCGTACGGCGTTCTCGTCAAGTCCATGACCCAGACCTTCAATCACATTCAGGACCTCGACTGTAGCGTCGGCCCGGAAGACAACGCGTATGCGGACATCCCCTTCGATGCGGAGCTGTCGGGCTTCGTTTGTGTATTGCGGCACGGGCTTGGCGAGAACTCGTGCAGCGGTCGTGCCTGACGTCGGCTCGACAGCTTGCTCAACCTCGATCCGGTGTTTACCGGCGACGACCTGCCCGAACCCAGCCTCATGTACTTGACCTGTCGAGGCGGTCGTGGGCCCTGCCACGGTTGCGGACCCGAATGGGTTGTTCGCGCCCGCGGTCCCGATGAAACGAGGGTCCTCTGGGAACTGGCCGACCGAGCGAGAAGCCAAGCCGAAGCCCGACCTTTCGTAACTCGCTGTACGCCAGTGGGCGCCACGCCGGTCCGGCTGGACCGTTCCAAACGAGCCCGGGGCGTCGGCCGGCGCAACTGCGTCCGGGGTCTTTGACTCCGCGGTGACGCCCGCAAAGCGGCCGACTTCGACCTGAGGTGCGTCAACCGCGGGAGGGGTGGCCGATCGCACGGCTTCCAAAGAGGGCTGCTTGTCGGGCGCGGCGACGTCCGGAGATTGAACCAATAGCATTGGCGGTTCGGCTTGCGGCGGTTCGATGCGGGGTCCCGGTGTCCCAATGAGCAACACGCGCTCCGTGGGCGCCGCCGGAAGACGGCTGGGTAGCGGACGGTGAATCGTTTCGGTGGGGGCAGAGACGGGGTGCTTCCGCCGGGGAGCTGAAACCGGAGGCCGAAGAGGGAAGGCGAGCTCGGTCGCTGTCCTCAAGTGCGGCCGGAACCGCGGTGTAGCCACAAATAGTGGAAGTGTGACAACCGCGATGACGGCGGCGACGTGAACGAGAACGCTGACCAGAAAGCTCGGGCTCGATCGCCGCCGGACGTGCTCCGAAGTATGAAACACCGTTCGTCCACCCTTTCCGTGAACGTCTTGCCGTTCACATCTTCCGTATCGGCCGATTCGGGAGGGCGTTTAAGTCGGGAGGCCGGTGGGCTATAATTCCATCTCGCCCGGCAGGCTGAGCCGTCAACGCCCTCCCGGGGTCGTGGAGGAAACAAAGTGACAAGACGTGATTGGTTGGCATCGAGCGCGGCGGCGGCCTTGTCGGCGTGCGCAGCGGCTGAAGAAACCACTGAGGAGCCCAAGAGTATGTCGAATCTCGACGGCCGCATCGTCGATGCGCACGTTCATATTTGGACGCCCGACACCGACGCGTATCCGCTCCATCCCTCGTACAAGAAAGAGGACATGAAGCCCCCCAGCTTCACGGCCGAGGAGCTCTTTTCGCATTGCAAGCGCTCGGGTGTCGAGCGCATCAATCTGATTCAGATGTCTTTCTATCGTCAGGACCACTCGTACATGCTGGCGATGATGGAGAACTATCCCGACAACTTCGCCGGGACCGGAGTGCTTCCCGATGTGCTTGACGACGAAGCGCAGGACCCCTCGGAGATGATGGTGGAACTCGGGGCCCAGCGGTGTTACGCCTTTCGAGTGCGAGGCGGTTATCGGCGAACCGATGTCGAGCAGCCGAATTGGATGAGCCATCCGAAGTGGGACGCGATGTTCGAGACCGGCGCCGAGCACAATCTCGCGCTGAGTTTTCTCATGAACCCGGGCGACATGCCGGAGGTCGGCCGGATGTGCGCCAAGCACCCCGACACCCCCGTCATCATCGATCACCTGGCGCGGATCGGCGCGAATGAGCCCGTGAACGATGAGCAGGTCGACGAACTGTGCGGACTGGCGAAGCATCGGAACATTCAGATCAAAGTGGGAGCGTTCTATGCCCTGGGCGCTGCGGCGGCTCCCTACACCGATTTGCTGCCGATGATCGAGAGTGTCGTCGATGCGTATGGTCCTGACCGCTGTATGTGGGAGAGCGATTGCCCCTTTCAGGTGGATCCACCGCACAAATACGACGACTCGGTCGCCCTGATCCGAGACCACGCGGACTTCCTGAGTTCTTCGGACAAAGAGAAACTTCTCGTTACAACCGCCGAGAAGTTCTTTTTTGACCGCGGCTAAATTCTCCGCGCATGAGCTTTGACGCAGGACGCTGGGGTACAATCATGACTGCCTTCGTCCCGTGTCTATTGCTTCGCCTCCCCGCCGGCCTAGTCTTCACTCTTTTGTTTTCGCGGCCTGCCTTTGCGTCCTGATCGCGCCGGCTTTCGCGGAGACCCCTCCTGGACTACTCGCGATCACCGCTGAGCCTGAGTTCCTTCCCGCCCAGCGCAACTGGAAGCGCCTGGGCATCCGCGATTGGGAACTGCGGCAATTGGAACGCTTCCACCGCGGCGACGGCTACGAAGGTTGGAACGTCGCTTACAAGAGTCTCGAACTCAACATGACGGGCGTCCTTACGCGTCCTTACATACCGGTGCCTGAGGCCCCTGGAGAGCAGGTGAAGTTTCCGCTTGTTGTTCTGAACCACGGCTCGGACTTCGGGGTTGACGCCCGCTACCGCGCTATCGCTCTCGATCTCGCCCGGCGAGGTTACGTCGTGCTCGCGCCGACCTTCCGCGGACGCGTAGGGCCCGAGGGACGCTCCGAGGGCGTCGTGCAGATCGGCCGCAATGAAGTGATCGACTTGCTTCAACTCGCTCAACTCGGCCGCAAGCTGGAATACGTCGATTCGCTTCGGATGGCCATCATCGGTGAAGGGCATGGCGCGGCGGCGGCATTGCTGGCCATCGAACGTTCCAACATCTTTCGCGCCGGCGTCATCATCTCGCCACTGATTTTTTCAGGATTGGCCGAGTACGGATTCGCGGGAATCAATCTCCTCGTGGGCTTGCAAGATGAACTATTCGGCCGAAAACTGGAGCGCACCGATTTGGTCCGTGAACTCTATGCACGCGACATGTTTCGCCGCGCGGGTCGAATCCGAACGCCCCTGCTGTTTATCCACACCGAGTCGGACCCGAGCTACGCCGACCAGCGCCGCTTCCTTGGTGAACTTGCCCGGAACAACATCCGCCCCCGGGTACTCGAGTTCCCCGGCATGTTCCCCTATTTCATGACTGCTCATGACAACGGCGCCCGGCCGCCGAACTGGGCCGCGGAGCAGGACCGCGCGTGGAGCGAAGTCTTCGTTTTTATCGAGGAGCAAATGCCCCCACCGCCTGCGGAGGAAGAGGAAGCGGAACGCTGATTCGCGCGACACCGCGGGGCGCACTGGAATGTTAGACGCTCAGAATCCCGGCCGTCACGGCGCCGCGCGTCTCACCCTGGTCCTCGTTTTGGTTGCGGTGGCCGTTGGGGCGGGCTACCTCGTAGGGAACAAACGCCTCGCTTTCTCCGACCTGGAGACGTGGTTCACCACACCGAAACCGATCGGCGTTCGCGGCGGGGATCCGCTGGAACGCCTCGGGATCGGCGCGGACGAAGTGAAGTCGCCGGACCCCTCAGCCTCGCTTCGCTTCATCCGGATCACGAAATACCTTAACAACGCCAAAGCGGTCGTCACCCATACGGCCGACGACTCCACTCCGAAGGTGGCGGATACGATCGCCGCTTTGGACCGCTATGACATCAAGGCGACCTTCTTCATCAGCACGCGGCGCGGACCCGCCAAGGAACTTTGGCCTCTGCTTGCGAAAGCCGTGACCAACGGACACGAGGTCGGGTCGCACGCTCGGACTCATCCTTGCCAGTTTCCACCCGATCGGTGGTTCTGCACGCTCGCCTATTCAAATGACGAGCTGATCGGCTCGCGGGACGACATCCTGGAGCGCGTCGACCAGCCGCACGTCTGGTCATTCGCATACCCCTGTGGCCTGTGCAGTGAGTATGCGTTTGTTCGCGACAAGCTACGGCACGCCGGCTACCTTACCGCACGCATCTACCCCGACGAGGCGAACGATGGCCACCTGCTGCCGAATATGAATACCTGGGACACGCGGCGCTATCGCGCCACCTACACTCAGTCCGTTCAGAAGAAAGGCGGCATCGCGCCGAGCGGACGGACGGACGTGGTTGAGATCAACGCCAAGTTCGATGAGGTGTATCAGTCCGGGGGCATTTACAACTTCCTCACGCATCCCAACTGGCTTGATTTCGAAGAGGGCGCCTTCTACCAGCAGCACCTGCGGCACATTGCCCGCCGTGACGATGTCTGGTACGTGCCCATGGGGCCGCTCTACGCCTATCAAACCGCCACCGAGCACACGAAAGTACATCCGCTCGGCGAGGGGCGATTCGCGGTGGTACATGACCTCGATCCGGGCGTCTTCCCGAATAGCGTCACCCTGGAGTTCGAATGGAGCGGCGACGCGGTGGAAGAAGTGAACACCGAGAATGGAGGGCTCGCCGAAGCCCCGGCCGGGGCGACCTACGGCTGGGATCACGAGTCCTATCGTGTTGAAGGGAATCGCGTCTTCGTGACAGTCCAGCCCAATAGCATTCTCGCTATCCGCTAGCAGTCCGTGGTGAAAGTCCGTCTGCACGAAAAAAGGGTACAGCCACCGATTTTCGCGACCCACACTCATTGGGAACAAAGCACCTAGCCGGCGAAAATCGGATGGCAGTCCCCCTTTTTTCACTGCGCCCAACTTCTGCCACGGGCTGCTAGGCTCGAACTAACCGCGATTCGCTGCCTGGATCAAACCGCGGATATAGCCGTGGGAGAAAGTGCGGCCGACGCGGCCTTGCGGGTCGTTCTCGATCCGCGGAGTGTGGTCTGAAACGAAGCTTCCGCGGTATCCGACTTCTTTGTACGCTCGCATCGCCTCCAACATATCCACGTCGCCCTCGTCGATAAACGTCTCAACGTATTGCGGCACGCTGCCACGTACGGCGCGGAAGTGAACGTGATGAATCTTGCCGCGCCCGCCGATACGGCGAATGGCGTCGATCACATCCACCCCCATTTCGGTGATTGTGCCTTGGCAGAATGTCAAACCGTTCGCGGGACTGGGAACTGCATCGAGAAACGCTTCGATCTGGTCGGTGTTCGTGAGCAGGCGGTCAATACCACGCATGAACTGCACCGGCGGATCTTTTGGATGCAGCGACATTGCGATACCAGCTTCGTCAGCCGCCGTCATCACAGGGCCGGCGAAGTATAGCAGCCGTTCCCACAAGACTTCACGCGGGATGCGGCCTAAATCGTCGAAGGGACCCCGCCCCGCTACTCTGGCATGGTCGAACGCTTTGTACACGGCGCCGCCCCGGCCGGGAACAGAGTAGTAGCCGACATCATCGCCCCATTTGAAATCGGGCGACCACCTCCACTCGATCATCGCGATTCCCGCGGCTCCGGCTGCGCGAATGCTTTGCATGATGCGCTCAATGTCTCGATCTCGCTCTGGTTTCCCCAGCATCGAGGCCATGAGCCAATCGATCGGAATCATCAGTGAATGCAGTTGCAATCCGAAGCGGCCGCAACGCTCCACCAAGTTCAGAAGGTCCGCGTCGGACCAATAGCCTTTGCGACTTGCGTCGACCCAATCTGTTCCTTGGAGCACGACATGCTCGTGGCCGAGTTGTGCGAGCCAGCGTAGGGTGCTCTCATTGAGGTCGCCGACGTTTTCGGCGATGAGGGGCGTCCATTCGCCGGTTGGGTCTGAAGCAGGGCTAGGCAGTTGATCCTGAGTGCGGCAGCTTGTGCCCAAGCCCGCCGCTAGGGCGCCCGCGGCTCCTGCACGAAAGAATCCACGGCGAGTGGGTTTTGCATCCATGGGCATGAGATCGCGGTGAGTTGTCACGAAGCGCCGGTGTCGGTGGTGTTGTTGCGTATCTCGAGTGGTCGCGCCGTCGAGGTACACTCTACCCAATGCTGAAGCGTTGGGTTTCCATCTCGGGCCCCTTCCGGGGCCGTGGGCACGGCATGCCGTGCCCCTACATTTTGGGCTGAGGTGGCTGCGCGTCGACTGGATTGGCGGACCATTTTCTTAGCGACGCATTTGGAGCCGCTCCGTCCCGAGATTCTAATCATACCGATCCTGTCTGGTACGGCAAAATGGGGGAGTGGCCGGCAACGGCGTTCTGACGATGCCGGCGGCAGGAGGCATGAAGTTACCCATCAAGAGGCATCAGCGGCCTTCTACCAGGATGTGTTGCGGCGGGCAGGCTTCCAGGTCAAGACGGAGGATCTGCATGTCGTTCAGGATGTATGGCTGGAGAAGTCGGCACTCAGACACGCCGCGGAAGAGCCGCTCGCGCTGCTCCTGGAAGCAACGATGTGAGAGCGGCTTAGCTTCTTCCTACCCGGGTACAGGATAGGCTTCAGACTCGGTGCGAGCGTTTGCCAGGATACTCTCCATCTGTTTCACAACGTCGGGATGGTCGGCAGCAATGTTGTGCTGCTCGGCTTGGTCGGCCGCCAGGTTGTAGAGTTCCACGGGCTGATCCCGGTGAGGGCGGACGGCCTTCCATTGACCCTTGCGGACGGCCTGGTGAAAGTTCTTGCCTCGAATGAATTCCCAGTACAGATAGGCGGGCTCTGACTGATCCTTGCCCAGCAAGGTGGGGACGATGGAACTTCCGTCAATGCCACCGGGAGCTCGCGCGCCGGCTAGATCGGCGGCAGTCGGCAGGAAATCCCAGAAGGCCCAGGGGTGGTCGCTCACGGAGCCCGCTTTGATCTTGCCCGGCCAGCGCGCGATCGTCGGCACCCGGATACCGCCTTCGTAGAGGTCGCGCTTGATGCCACGCAGGCCGCCCCGGCTGTTGAAGAAGTCAGGTGTGTGGCCACCTTCGCTGTGGGGTCCATTGTCGCTGGAAAAAAAGACGATGGTGTTGTCGTCAATCTCCAACTCTTTTAGCTTGGCCATGATGCGGCCGACGTCGCGGTCCATCCGAGTGATCATGGCCGCGAATCCTTTCTCTGTGGTGGGCCAGTTCTTCTCTGCGTAAGGGCCGTAGTCGGGCACTTCCATGCCGTCGCCGGTGGCGCGTCCGAGTTCATTGTTGGCGTGGGGAATGGTGAGAGGCAGATAGAGAAAGAAGGGGCCCTCGCTGTGGTTGTTGAGGAATTCTATAGCTTCGTCGGCAAAGAGGTCGTGGCTGTATTCTTGGCGCATGCCACCCCGATTGCCCCTTAGGAAGACTTCGGTATCGTTTCTCCAAAGGTGCTCGGGGTAGAAATCGTGGGCATGGCCTTGATTGAGGTAGCCGAACCATTCATCGAAGCCTTGCTGCGTGGGGACACCGGTGCTACCTGCTTCACCGATTCCCCATTTGCCGATCATCGAAGTGCTGTAGCCGGCGGAACGAAGCACTTCCGCGACCGTGACGTCGGAGTGCCAGAGTGAAACGCGGCCCATGGTCGGGCTGGCGTTGTTGCGGATGCGGGTGTGGCCGGTGTGCTGGCCGGTCATCAGGCAGGAGCGTGACGGCGCGCACACCGTGGAGCCGGCATAGGCATCGGTGAATCGCATGCCTTCGGCGGCGAGGCGGTCGATGTTGGAGGTGTCGATGATTTCTTGTCCGTAGCAGCCCAGATCGCCGTAGCCGAGGTCATCGGCCAGGATGAAGATGATGTTGGGTTTCTTGGCGTTTGATGTCTGAGATCCGGCGGGGGAAGCTAAACCCGCTGCCGTGATTGATAGGAAGTCCCTACGGTTCATCTGGTGTCCTCGTTGGCGCGTTATGCGCACCCGGATCGTCTGCTCCTGTTGAAACGGCTTCGTCGATAGCCTATGATGATCGCTGCCAATAGGGCATGCCGCCCCACTAGGAAGATCCCATGAAAACATTCATCAGTTTCGCGATTTGCTTCGGCCTCGCGCTCCCGGCTTCCGGCCAAATTTTCAGTCTGACGAAGGAGCAGATGATCGAGTTTACCAAGCAGAATCCCTACGAACGATTTCCAGACGGCCGCCCGAAGGTACCGTTGAACTTAATCGAGCGGGTTGCGGAGTTGAGTGTCGAAGAGGCGTGGGGCATTCTGCGCGGCAAGGGTTACATGCGGCAGTACGCCGACGGGTTCGAGATTCTCAAGCCCGGTCAGCGGCTTGTCGGCCGGGCGGTGACGGCCCAGTATTTGCCTCATCGGCCCGACCTGCAAGAGGTGGTGGATGCCGATGCGAAGAAGAAAGGCCTGGCGCGAGGCAACACACAAAAGGTCATCGACGCGCTTGTTCGCGACGACGTGGCGGTCGTCGACCTAATGGGCGCGTATCCCGGCCATAATTTCGGCGGCGACAATTTGCACTCCGCGATCTGGGGACAGACACGACGCGGCGCGGTGGTCGATGGAACGATTCGCGACTTGCAGGGGTCGTTCGATCTGCCGTTGAACATTTTCTATAAGAAAGCCCATCCGTCGGCCGTCAGCGGGGTGCTAACCGTGGGGATCAACATCCCGGTGGAGATCAGTGGAGCGGTAGCGATGCCGGGCGATGTGGTGCTGGGCGACCGCGAGGGTGTTATCTTCATCCCTCCCCATCTGGTCGAAGCTGTTCTTGAAAACGCTGACTCCATCCATATCAAAGACGAGTGGACAAAAGGGAAGCTCATCACGGGTGAGTACCGGGCGAGCACTCTTTACGGCAGCAAGTTGACTCCGGAATTGCAAAAGGAGTTTGACGCGTTCAAGAAGAAGCGGATGGCGGAGATCAAGGCCGCGCGCGGCGAGAACTGAATGCGCGTCGTAACGGGCGGCCGCGCCTCAACATCTAAACTATAGGTATGGCCGACGAACGCGGCCTCGTCAAAGATTCATCGGTGCTTGGCGCTATCGGGGCTTCGCTGCTCCTCGACGCCTACCGCAACATGTATCTCTCGCGGCGTCTGGATGACCGCGAGATCATCCTCAAGCGCCGCAATCAAGTCTATTTTCAGGTTAGTGGTGCCGGGCACGAAGCTGTGCAGACGGCGACCGGGATGTTGTTGCGGCCGGGCTTCGATTGGTTTTACCCCTACTACCGCGATCGTGCGTTGTGTCTTGCGCTGGGTGTGACGCCCCTCGACATGTTGTTGCAGGCCGTGGGCGCGGCTTCCGATCCGGCTTCCGGCGGACGCCAGATGCCGTCGCACTGGTCGAACCCGGGCCTGAATATCGTTTCCGCGTCGAGCCCCACCGGAACGCAGTTTGTGCAGGCGGCCGGGTGTGCTCAGGCGGCAAGGTTCGAGAAGCGCGAGGAGGATCAGCCGGATTGGTCCGGCGACTTGGAACGAAGCGTAGTCTTGGTCTGCTCCGGCGAGGGCGCCACGAGCGAGGGCGAATTTTGGGAAGCGTTGAATGCGGCATGTCTGGAACGTCTGCCGGTTCTGTTTCTCATTCAGGACAACGGATACGCGATTTCGGTTCCGGTCGAGGCGCAGACAGCGGGCGGCAGCATCTCCCGCCTCGTCAGCGGGTTTCCTGACCTGGCCGTTCGGGAAGTCGACGGTCTGGACTTTAGCGAGAGCTACCGTGTGCTCGGCGACGCGATCAGCTACTGCCGCCGGGGTAGTGGCCCGGCACTCGTGCATGCCCACACGATCCGCCCCTATGCGCACTCGCTCTCCGACGACGAGGGCCTCTATAAAACGAAGGCGGAGCGCGAACACGATGCGGCCCGGGATCCGATTCCGAGGCTGGCTCGCTATCTGGAATACGAGGGCCTCGCGGACCAACACACTCTGGTGACAATGCACCAAAAGATCGACCACGAGGTCCAAGAGGCGGCTCGGAAGGCCGTCAAAGCGTCCGCGTCACCGATTGGATCGGCGACGAAGTTTCTTTACTCCCCAACGGTTGATCCCACTTCAGACCGATTTGAGAGCGCCCCACTGTCCGAGGGCGAAGACAAAACCATGGTCGACATGATCAACGCGTGTATCGAGGACGAGATGCGGCGCGATGAGCGCATTGTCGTTTTTGGCCAAGACGTCGCCGACTGCACGCGCGAAGAGAACCTCAGTGAAGTCAAAGGGAAGGGTGGCGTCTTCAAAGCGACCACCGGCTTGCAACGGCAGTTTGGAAGCGAGCGGGTATTCAACACGCCCATCGCCGAAGCGGCAATTGTGGGCCGGGCGATCGGGATGGCGACGCGTGACCGGAAGCCGATTGTAGAGATTCAATTTTTCGATTATATTTGGCCGGCAATGATGCAGATTCGAAATGAGTTGGCGACTCTGCGCTGGCGGTCGAACAATGGGTTCTCCTGTCCTCTCGTGATCCGTGCGCCGATTGGCGGCTATCTTGGTGGCGGGGCGATCTATCACAGCCAGTCGGGCGAGGTGTTGTTTACACACATCCCAGGCCTGCGAGTCGTGATGCCGTCGAATGCGCTGGATGCAAACGGGTTGTTGCGGACGGCCATCCGCTGCGATGACCCGGTGCTGTTTCTAGAGCACAAGAAGCTGTATCGCGAGACCTACAACCGCGCACCGTATCCGGGACCGGAGCATATGATTCCGTTCGGGCGGGCGCGGCTTGTGAGGGAGGGATCGGATCTGACAGTCGTCACATACGGTGCGCTGGTTCACCGCGCGGTGATGGCGGCACGGCACGTCGAGAAGGAGCGGAGCGTCACGATTGAGATACTGGATTTGCGCAGTTTGAGTCCCTACGACTGGGAAGCGATTGCGGAGTCGGTTCGGAAGACGAGCCGGGTGATTGTGGCTCATGAAGATTGCTTGTCGTTCGGATATGGCGCGGAGATCGCGGCGCGGATCGGGAGCGAGTTGTTTGAATGTCTCGACGCCCCGGTCGCGCGGATCGGGGCTCAGGATACCTGGATCGCATACAACCCTCGGGTTGAGAACCGGATTCTGCCCCAGACGGACGATCTGGAAAGGGAGATGGAGAAGTTGCTGGGGTATTGATCCCAAGCGAAACCAGCTAAGATGGGGAGCTTCACTCGAAAGACTCTTCATCTATGAGACCCAATCTCGCACGGCGCAAACTTTTGGAAGGCGGAGTCATCTCCGGTCCTTCTGTTTCCTTTCCATCGCCGGAGATCGTTCAACAGGCCCTGCCTTACGAATTTGACTTCCTTTGGATCGAGTGGCAGCACGGCGGCTGGTCGGAGCAGACACTCAGCGCCGCGCTGGCCACCTGTGTCAACGCGAAGACGACGCCGATCGTCCGTCTGCCCCTGCTGGATCCATTCTGGATAGCGCGAGTGCTTGACCTCGGCGCGCTCGGCATTGTGATTCCGATGGTCGAAACGGCCGAGCAGTGCGAGCAGATCGTGCAGGCGGCAAAGTTCCCGCCGCGGGGCGGGCGTTCGGCGACCGGATTTCGGACGCCGCTGCACGCGGGAAACGATTTCTATGACTACATCGAGCACGCGAATGATGAGATTCTCGTCGTCGTGATGGTCGAAACACCTACCGGGGTTGGCAACGTGCGAGAGATGATGGCGGTGCCGGACGTGGATTGTGTCCTGATCGGCCCGTATGACTTGTCAAGATCGGTCGGGGCGGCCTCAATGGACGACGAACTGGTTGAGGATCTCGTCGCCGAGGTTGCCGCGGCGTCGAAGGAGACGGGTGTGGCGGCCGGCTATGTGACGGGGACGGTTGAGCAGGCGCAAAAGCGTGTGGAACAGGGCTTCCGCCTAGTGAACCCAGGGCATGATTTGAGCTTGCTGCGGAACGCGTTTGAGGCTATGAAGGCCGGCTGCGATGGGCTGGCTATGCCCAAGCCGGAGTAGAGTGGCGCCCTATGGCTGCCGATCAGGGCGCCGTCGAGTCGCCCATGCGCTTCGGCCGGCACGACCGCTGACATCGGCGCCTCGGTGGTGGCGCTACTCCTTCATTACGATCGTTTCCAAGCCGAACTCCGGAAGAATACCGGCGGGAGGCTCGTTGACGTTGACAGCGGAGTTTCCCGTGAACTTCATGGTGCTCGAGACGAAGACGTTCCAAGTTCCGTCGCCGGCTGTACTGTGGTTGCCCGACCACTCGAGGTGCTGGCTGGGGCAATAGATCACCCCGGTCAAGGTGTCCGACGCAGTCCCGTTGAACTTGTTTGTGACATTCGGCATCGTGGCGTCACACCAGAACAAGATGCCTAGATTCTCGGCCGGGCTGTCGTTCACACTGCGAGCAACCATCGTCAGGCTGCCGTTCCCGTTGATATCGATGGTCTTGCCGTTGCCGGTGTTGAAGATTGTGATGTCGTTTGCCGTGATGGTGCCCCCATTGATATGCACTCCCTCGGTGATGAACAGGCCGTCGCTAAATGTGACGTTCCCGCCCGTGATCTGGATCGCCGGGCTGTTGCCGGTTGACTGGTAGTGCCCCGGAGCGAGAACGACATTGCCGCTGCCATTCGTGATATTGGGAATATCCACGAAGACGGGCGCCCCCGGTAGCGTCGGGGGCGTGCGCCCAAAGAAAGGGTCCGGTTCGGTATTACCGTCGGAAACAAGGTCAGGTTCGGTGTTGGCGGCGCCTTGAACCTTCACATCTCCGCAAGCCAACGGCGTCGGCTGGTGACCGGCCTCGTTCACCATTAACGTAAGCGAGGAACTACCCTTGACCCCGAAACCGACGCCTCCCGGCTCCGTGACACACGAGTTCGACCGGAAACCACAGTTCGCCGTAACGCCGCTGCTGCCGTCAACGAGCAAGGCGTCCGGGGCGTTCTGGTCGAGGGCGAGCACGCAGAATTCCCCCGATGCTTCCTCCCCCGCGACGGCTCGAGCCAGGACTTCCGCCTGGGTGATACCGAGGATCGGCATGAACGACAGGGCTGAGGTTTGGCGAACAATCGCCTCAACGTGATTGAGGTTTTGGTTCGGACCTGTTGTGGGGGGCCTGTTGATGTCCACGGTAACGCCGTCGATACCATGGGTATAGCCATTGAGCCGCGCGCTATAGCGTCCGGCGCCGATAATACGGGTCGTGTTGTCCCGGTGGTTTTCGTGAGCGCCATCCCAGGCCGCCGCATCGGCCGCAGCCTGCATTGTGCGCTTTTTCCACATCAGCAGACCGGTATCAAACACGAGTCCCAGAAAGGCAAGGAACACGACCGACAACATGGCCATCATGGGCAGCGCAACGCCGCTTCGGTTCTTTGTTCGCATCATTTCATCCCCTGTATACAACAGAGTGGGGTATCCATTTGACTCAGGCAGCCACAAGATGTTGTGGTCGCGCGAAAGCATCTACCAAGAAGCGAATCCCGAGGTTACTGCTCTGGCGCGGCGTGGGGCTGCGTAGCGCGTCCGATTCTCGGAGTTGCCGCCCGAAGGCTGCCACCGCAATGAATTCGCGTGTGGGTCGGCTTGGCGGCCACTCGCACGATTCTCGCAATCTCACATTCCTGTTCCGGAGCCGCGAGGCCACAACCCATAGGGTGTACCTGAATGAAGTGGATACCCCACTACAACAGTTCTAGTGCCGAACACTTACTACCCCTACCCATTAACACCTTAGCACCACTTGGGGCAAACTCAGCCAATCTTTTCAAGGCCAGCGGGTACGAGAGTGTCGCACCCGGGATTGGCGCAGGGCCGCTAGTGAGACGACGGTTTGTCCGGTTCCGGTCCATCGTTACGCTTGTTACGCGGATGAGACGGAGGTCAGTTCAGTACGATCATCCTGGCGGTGCTTTGCATATTGATCGTTGACTGCGGCACGACCAATCCTGCCCCGACAAATCGAAAAGGATAGGATACGCGCACCTGCACTACGTTCCCCTGCTGGTTCGGCGCTGCTATCCCTGCTCCGTCGTCATAGGTAACCACAACGCTGACGCTGCTGCTATCGAGACCGATCGCGTTTTCATGTGCGACTTGAGTAATACTCGGTCCCCCGCCAATCGGATTTGAACCGCCATGTACAATGGCGTAGCGGCCCGCGGCCCGAGCGGCGTGAGAGAGCGTTACGTATGACCAGACGGCTCGCCCGAGCTCCATCAACCCGAGACTCAGAACGAGAAAAATGATGAAGAAGAGGGCGAATTCGACCATCGTGGCCCCGCGGCGCCGTCTGCTTCGAGATGTCAGTTGACTGATTCCAAGAAGTTGCATGTGTTAGTCCTCGTGTCTCGCTACTGGACACGCATGTAGGCGCTGCGGCTGACCTCGCTGCTGTGAGGTATTCCGGGGTAAGGCCCAACAGTGTTGAATGTTTGTTTGACGTCCGTCCTCACATAGACTCTCGGCAGACCATAGGCCCCGTCCGTGCAGGTCCCTTCCACGCCCGCTAATGCGCAGTCGACCGGAGTCGGATCGGTTGTGAAATCGTCCGCACCCGCGGGCGGGCAGTCACAAAACATCGACGAGGTGGCCGTTACGCCGGTAAGATTCGAGGCATCCTTGACAGCCCGGTCTTCCATCTCGGCTGATTGGGCCGCGAAGCCGCTATCCAGGGAACCCCAATGAACGGCCGAGCTGGCGGCGTTCACAACGGTTAGCGCGTGAAAATACAGCCGGCCAAAGTCGCCGGCCGCCATGCAGAGCAGCACCAAAGCCGGCAGAACAAGCGCAAACTCCACCATAGCTCCGCCTCGGTTGACTTGGATTGCCCGGTTCAAGTTTCTGGTACGCATCTTTGGCTCCTCGCCGAACGGCGGTTACCCGTTCGTAGCCTCGACCACAATCCTTTGGGGGCCCAGGTCGGGCTACTGCTAACACCTTATATGATACTTCGGTTCTTGCGCTGAGTCTAGAACCAGCAGTTCCAGCAGTTGAGGCCGCAACCAGTCCTAGTACGAGGCCGGCGGAGGGCAGATGAACGGAAGGGTCGATCCGGAGGGAATGCAACCCTGCCGAACCGAACGGGGGTGGAGAAGGGGCCGATTGGTTAGTTGGCGACGATCATTCGCGCCGTGCTCTGCATGGTGAGGGTCCGGTTCGGCAGCACGAGAGCGCCGCTGACCATCTGAAAGGGATAACGGACCCGAACCTGTACGACGTTCCCCTTGACGTTAGGGGCCGGCACCGCGGGATCACCGGCGTCATAGCTGGTCGCAATGATGAGGCTGGAAGGGTCGAGCCCGATTGCATTGCGGCTTACGACCTGAGCCACCGTTGTATCGCCGTCGCCGATAGGATTGGCAGAGCCGTGGACGAGGGCGTAGCGAGCTCCCGCACGGGCGGCATGGGACATCGTGCTATAAGTCCAAACCGCCAACCCCAGTTCCATCAGCCCCAGCGACAACATCATGAAGAGAATAAAGAACAGTGTGAACTCGACCATCGTCGCCCTGCGGCGGTTTCGCCCGGTTCGGCCTCGTCCTAGCTTGGTTGGCATCCATGTCATGAGAGTGGTCCTCTTTACCCCATCAGAATGTTCAAAACCCTACTGTGCCCGCATGAAGACGCGGCCTTGCACGGGAGTGATCTCCGGAATCCCCGGCCAGGGCCCCAAGGTCCTAAAGGTCTCATCAACCTGATTGCGCACAACGACGCGGGGAAAGCCATACCCGCCACAAGCCGTTTCGTTGGCCGCCAACGTGCAGTCGACGGTTGATGTCTCATCGTCTTCCGTGACCGGGTCGTCGGGACACTGGCAGAAGAACGTGGCCGTCGCCGAGACGCCCGTGATGTCCTTTGCGTCAGCGGTAGAAAGGTTTTCGATGCGCGTTGATTGCGTCGCCTGGGCGGTATCTTGTGCGCCGAAGTGCGAGCCTGTACTGCCGGCATTCATCACAGCGATGGCATGGTAGAAAAGACGGCCGAAGTCGGTCGTCGCCATGCAAAGCAGGAGCAACACGGGCAGCACGAGGGCAAACTCCACCAGCGCGCTTCCGGTTCTCGATTTCATTTGCTGAAGCTTTCGTGACATTCCGTTCTCCGTTGACATATCGTCATTTCCTTCGCAGGCGCGGCCTACTCGACGAAATTGACCGTCATATTTTCCGGGATGACCCCAAGAGGCGCGCCGTTGATCGTACCGGCGGTTGCGGTGCCGGTGATCTTGAGCTGGTTGACAATCAACATCATCCAGCCGCCGGTCGAGCCGTTCCCCGCGATTTCGACATCTTGATCGGGGCAGTAGAAGATGCCCTCGAAATCAGAGTTTCCTCCTCCTGCCCATTTGTGGCCCGGGGACTTGTCAGCGAGCCCGCGCTGGCACCAGAACAGTACGTTGTCCATGTTGACCGTCTTACCGTCGGCGTCGATCGTGCCTGTCTGGTAGCCCTCAGTCGCGTCCGGTGCGTCAAAGTCCACCTCGCCGCCGTTGATGCTGACCAGATTGTTGGTGCCAATGCTGAAGAAGGTGACATCCGTTCCCGTTACTTTCGTTGTCGCCGAATCCCCGCTGACACTCATGCCGTTAATGACATAGAACCCGGAGTTGAAAGTAACCGTAGCGCCCTGGGAGATCTTGACCCGGATTCCCACTTTAGTTTCGATTCTGCTAACCATCGGGTGGCCTCGGACGCCTTTATTTATGCGGGTTGGAAAGCACTCAAGGCGCTGAGGAGATCAACACCCAATGGGTGAAAAAGAAAACAAACCGTTCCAGCTAAGCTTCAACGGCTTATTGAAAGTCGATTTCCAAGGATCGCGTGTCACTTCCGACGGCGGGCTGATCCTGGTCCGCGAGCTGGACGAGCGACTCGGACTCGGGAAGCTGATCGACGAACACCTCAGTGACCCACGGCAAGGCTTGAACAAGAAGTTCCCGCTGGCCGATCTGCTGCGGCAGTCAGTCTACTCTCGGCTGGCAGGCTACGAGGACCTCAATGACGCCGTCCGAGTGTCGGCTGACCCGACGTTTCGCTTGATCGGCTCGAAGAGGAACTGGGATCGCGGCGGGGCACTGACCTCGCGACTGCAGAGCTTCGAGACGGAGATGCTGGCGAGCGAGGAGAACTTGCTGGGGCTGATGGCTGTGAACCGCGAGCTGGTGGCGCAAGCCGAGACGCAAGACGACTCCGAGCGCGTCGTGCTGGACATGGATTCGACCGAAAGCCCTGTCCACGGCCAGCAAGAGGGCAGCGCCTACAACGGCCATTTCGAGTCGGTCTGCTACCACCCGCTGTTGTTGTTCAACCAGCATGGGGATTGCCTGGCGGCGAAGCTGCGTCCAGGCAACGTGCACAGCGCTGAGGACTGGAAGGAGTTGCTGCTGCCCGAGATCAAGCGCCAACAGGCTGTGGGCAAACAGGTCACCTTCCGGGGCGATGCGGCCTTTGCCAAGCCGGAGATTTATGAGTTTTCGGAGGAACGCGGAGTGCAGTACGCCATTCGCATTCCGGCCAACAAGAGCTTGGAATTGGCGATCGAAGACATCTTGTTTCGCCCGCCGGGCAGGCCGGGTCGCAAGCCCTTGGTGCGCTACAAGAGCTTCCGCTATCAGGCGGAGAGTTGGTCCAAGCCGCGACGCATCGTGGCCAAGGTCGAGCATCATCTCGGTGAGCTGTTCCCGCGGGTCGGATTTATCGTGACCAACATGAGCTTGCCAAGCCGGTCGGTGGTGCGCTTCTACAACAAGCGCGGCACGGCCGAGCAATGGATTAAAGAAGGCAAACAGGCCACGCACTGGACGCGGCTTTCGTGCCATCGCTTTCGGGCCAACGAAGTGCGACTGCAACTCAGCGTGCTGGCCTACAACCTGGGCAACTTGTGGCGGCGGCTCGGACTGCCGAACAGGATCAAGAGTTGGTCGCTCACGAGCTTGCAGCAGCGGCTGATGAAGACCGGCGGCCGGCTGGTCAAGCACGCGCGCTACTACTGGTTGCTGCTGGCCGAGGGGCATCTGAACCGGCGGCTGTTCGGTGACATGCTGCACAGGATCTGGGCGCTGCCGCTGCCGAGCGGGTAGCGTTACCTGGACGAGGATCAACAGTTTTTAGCTCCGAAAAGGCTTCGCAGGGAGCAGTGTCGGCCGGTGTGCCGTTCAGCCCGCTCCATCAACGTCTGTGAGCGGACGGACGGGCTTTGGGGCCTGCCGCCGGAGGTGATGTGCAGGGTTCAGCGCGGAAAGACGTGGTCTTCGGGGCAGCGCGGGTGTATACTTTCACCGTGCCAGGGCCAAAATGGAAATCCTGGCTTGATGCCGGGTTGTCCACCGGCCGCGGCGTCGTAATAGCCGGGGTCCGCAATGACGACATCACCGTTACCCGCGTCGATTGTCTTCGCCGTAGCGTAGATTCCGTCCGAGGTCCAATTAGGCTCGCCTCGGCCGGAGAGAACGTCAGGAAGCGGCACGGCGGTGGAAGGGCAATCAACGTTTTGATCGGTACAGGTGACGTTCGTCGGATCCCCCGTGAACGCCCCTTCGTGACAGTACTCCAGCCGATCGACAACGACGGTCGAATTGCCATCGACCGACACGGAATCATTCTTGTTGCACGAATTGGACCTGGCGGCGCAGTCGACACTGACGTTCGGTGTCCCGCTGATCTGGATGCCGCGTGCGTCATCGGGTTCGAGAGCCTGGATGCAGACGCCGATTGCGTCCTGGGCTCCGGCAACCGCCCGGGCCCGAATGGTGGCTGTTTCCTTTCCAAAAAGGGCCCCCATGAAGAACGTAGGCACTTCCCTGGTGATGACTGCCTCAACGAAACCATCCGTCTGAAAGTCCCCGCTTGCGGGCGGCCGATTGATCTGGACGTCGGTGCTGTCGACTCCGTGTTCGTAGCCGTTCCGCTTTGCGTCTTCCTGGCCGGCGATCTGTTCGTCGATGAACTTCCACTCGCGTCGTTCTCGGAGAACCTCCTGCGCGCCGCCCCACGCCGCGGCGTCGGCCGCGCCCTGCATGCGTCTCTTCTCGAAGAGAATCCAGCCACCGTCCACTACGAGAGCCAGGAAGGCCAAGAATGTAAAGAAGAGGATCGCCATCATCGGCATAGCGATGCCTCTACGACTCCTAACTCGAGAGGTGAAACTTCCCCGAAAGCACTGTCCACTCCGATTCGCCATTTTCAGTTACCTGCCTTCGATGAGATGGTGGATGAGTACACGCTTTTCGTGCAATGCTCCTATGGTAGGCAAGGTTTTTAACTGAGTAAATGGATAGGAAGTACCTTTAAGTTTGGTCCTTACGTACTAGGGCTAGTACTATGGGGCGCCTTCCTTTGCGCACGTCGGCGTTGGTGTCAGCGCAAACCAGTTCGAAAGTAACCCGCCGGGATGCTCTTGAAACGCAGCGAGAAGAGGCGGTCTTTCGCGTAGTAGTAGGTGAGCAGAATCCGATCGCCATCCACTGTGGCGCTCGTGTAGGCGTAGGTAGCGGCGGAGTCCGGTTCGATCATCTTGGGATCCTGCCACGTCTTCCCGTCATCCTGCGAGACGGCCCCGACCAGCGGTGTGCGGGCCCCACCGTGTCCGGCGGCGAGGTCGACGTTGGGGTTGTAGATCAGGAGCAGATCGGTCGAGTCGGGCATGTGGATCAGCGTGCTGGGCGATTCCGGCGCGGCCATGGTCCAGGGCGTTGCCTCGGACCACGTCTCACCGCGATCGGACGAATAGGAATACCAAATCATTCCAACTTGGGTGCGGATGATCTGGAGTATTCGCCCGTCCGGCATCTCAAGCAGGCCTGGTTCCATGGCGCCCCGCTTGGGCGCTTCGAGCCTCGTGGGGCCGAGTGTCCAGGTGCGGCCGTCGTCGTCGGAGTGGTAGACGACGGTGCGGAAGGCTTCGCTTGAAGTCCAGACTTTTTCGGTGAAGGCCATCGGAGCAAGCAGTCGGCCGTCGCGTAGTTGCATGACGCGGTCGTTGTTCATGACGAAATAGCCCGCTTCGTCGTGCATGCGAACCGGCTCGCTCCAAGTGTGTGCGTCGTCTTCCGATCGCCGCGTGTAGAAGTGCAGATCATCGGGGCCGTTCTTGACGCCGAAGAACATTAGGATGTCGCCCGACTGCGAGCGAATCAGGCTGACGGACATGACGTTCTGCTGCCCGATGTTCTCTTGCAAGACGTACCGCTCGCCCCACGTTCGACCGCCGTCTGTTGAAGGCGCGGCGACAATGCGTGCGGAGGAATCGTCACGGTTTCCGCCATAGAACTCCGACCACGCCGCGAAGAGCGTTCCGTCCCGGAGCACGACGATGTCGCCCTCCGTGTTGCGGCGATTCGATTCAGTGGCGGGCGCGATGGTGGCTTCGATGATCTCTGTTGAGGATGTGCTCGCGCAGCCCAAAAAGAGCGAAAGAAGAGTCGCGGCAAGCACGTGTCGAATTGACATAGCTGACAGTGTGACGGATTGCTGAGCCCGGCGCCTCTTGAGGCCGCTAGGCCGACATCGTTTCAGAGCTCAGTTGATCGGGCGGCCGCGGGTGTATTCGTACTCGACATTCCCGTCGACAGCATGCAGCCGAAAAGCGATGGTGGATTCGTCGCCGACTTTTTTTGTCTGCACGGAGAGAAAGCCGCCCATCACGCGGTGGAACTGGTGGTATTCGTCGTCGTCTCCCGGCGTTCCGCCCGCGTGCGAGTCGCTGATCGGGCCGCTCGAGAACTCGTGAACTTTTGTGGCGGGGTGAATGGAGTGATATTGCCAGTGGCGGTCGCCGCAGGCGATGAAGAAATTGTCGGGCAGGTTTTCTTGAAAAAAGGCGCGCATCTCATCGCCTTCGTGCTGGAACACGGCGTTCGAATGGTTGTCCTTTTTCGTATCGCGGTCGGGGCCGACGATCGGCGTGGGACTGATGAGCACTTTCCAATCCGCGTCGCTTGCTAGCAATGTATCCTTCAGCCATTGCTTTTGGCGGGCGCCCCAGATGGTCTTCTCCGGCCCGTCTGGTATATCGTTGGGCGAACGGAAATCGCGGCCTTCCACAACCCAGACCTGCAGCCCCTTGCCCCAGCGGAAGGTGCGGTAGGGCAGATCACTCATGGGGACCTGTTCGGCGTAGACTTGCAAGCCTTGCTCGAAGTTGAAGTCGCCCATGAAGTCGCGCGTCAGACCAGGCCAGCCGTCGTCGGCGTAGGAATCGTGGTCGTCTTTCTCGAAATACGTCGGCACCTTGAGATGAAAGTCGATCAGCTTCGGATAGCTGTACATGCGGTGCCAGTGATAACGCGCGAGGTCGATGTTCGTGACGGTTGGGTCGTCGCTGTCGTAGTAGACGGTGTCTCCGGTAGGGATGATGAATTTGGGGTTGAGCGCGGCCATGGAATCGTAGGCCATGAAGCCGTTGGGGTCGTCGGCGTCCTTGTACATCTGCCCTGTGATGACGGTGAAGGTGACATCGCCGTATGCGTCGGCGGGCGGTGCGGTCTCGAAGCGCCCGCGCAGCGGCTTGTGCCTTACCGACGTGTCCAGACTCATCGTGTCCGCGGAGAAGTAGTAGACGGTAGCCGGTTGCAGCCCTTCCAGGTAGAAGTGCTGGGTGTAGTCGCGTTCGGCGCGGACCATCTCGTGTCGCGTTGCGATGACGTTTTCTGTACTTGCCGGATCGTCGAGCGCGCTTTCGTCGGTGCTATAGCGAAGTTTCACCTGTCCGATGGCCCCGGGAACAGAGCCCTCGAGATCGTTTGGGTCCGGAAATTCAGGTGGAACGGCCCGCTTACCCCGATCACGCCGTACGATGCCGTCGGCGCGGCGCTTCTCATTCTCGGTGAGACGCATCCAAACGATAGCCGTGGTATCGGTGACTTCGCCGACCTTGACGCCGGTAGCCTGCCGGCTTTCATCGAGCGTCTCAACTGTCGAGCAGGACGCAACAATGACGAGAAAGCTGACGGCTGTGAGGCCTGCGGCTGAAAGGCGGCGCGTCCGTATCATGCGGGGGATTGTAGCAAACGCCGGTTATCGCTCTGGCCGTCCGCCGTCAAGCAAGCAGCTTGTCGATGACGTTGCCCGAAACGTCGGTGAGCCGAAAATCCCGCCCCATATGTTTGTAGGTGAGCTTGGTGTGGTCGAAGCCCAGACAATGAAGCAGCGTTGCCTGTAGGTCATGCACGTGGACAGGATCTTCGACGACGCTCAGGCAGAGGTCATCGGTTTTCCCAACGACCTGGCCACCCTTGATACCGCCCCCGGCCATCCACATGCTGTAGGCATCGCGGTGATGGTCGCGGCCGGCGTTGGCACGGTCTTCGGGTTTGCGGTGCTCGACCATCGGTGTGCGGCCGAACTCTCCGCCCCAAACGATCAAGGTTTCGTCGAGGAGGCCGCGGTTCTTGAGGTCTTTGATGAGGCCCGCTGTCGGTTTGTCAATCTTTCGAGTACGCTTGGGAATTTTCTTGTTCAGCTCGGTGTGGTCATCCCAACTGGCGTCCATCATGAGAACGAAGCGCACGCCGCGCTCGACCATGCGGCGCGCCAGCAAGCAGTTGCGAGCGAACTCGCGCGTATCGTCGTCGTCGCTATCGAGATCGTAAAGCTCGCGAACGCTTTTAGGCTCGCTGGAGAAGTCGAGTAAGTCCGGCGCGGAGGTTTGCATCCGAAACGCCAGTTCGTATGAGGCGATGCGAGAGGCGATTTCCATGTCGCCTGTCTCGTTGTAGCGCTTCTCGTTCAGGTCGCGAACGAGGTCGAGCGTCGCTTGCTGTGATTCTCGATTGATGCCATCCGGATTCGAGAGATACAGGATCGGATCGCCTTGGTTGCGCAGCAGGCTCCCCTGGTAGTGAGAGGGTAGGAAGCCGCTGGTGTAGTTCGTTGCGCCCCCGCTTGTGCCGCGTCCAGACGGCAGCACAACAAAACCGGGCAGGTCTTCGGCTTCGCTACCGAGACCGTACATCGACCATGCGCCCATCGACGGCCGGCCCGGCTGAATCGAGCCGCTAAACATCAGAAGCTGGCCGGGATGGTGGTTGATCGCGTCGGTATGCATCGAGCGCACGAGACAAATGTCGTCGGCGCAGGAGCCCAAGTGGGGCAGCAGCTCGGACATCTCCATGCCGCACTCCCCGTAGCGGCGGAAGGGAAACGAACTGGCCATCACCGCCGCGTTCGGTTTGATGAACGCCAGGTTGAGGTCTTTGGTCATCGAGGGCGGCAGGGGCTGGCCGTCGTACTTCGCAAGTGCGGGTTTCTCGTCGAACAGCTCGAACTGTGTTGGGCCGCCTTCCATAAACATGAAGATGACGTGCTTGGCTTTGGCGGCGAAGTGGGGTTCTCTGGGGGCGAGAGGATTGACCTTGGGGAGTGTTGACGCAGCGGTCAGGCCGTCGGCGGTGAGGAGTTCGCCGAGAGCCGCCATCCCGACGCCGCCGGCGCATTGGCGGAAGAAGTCGCGGCGGGTGTGGATGTTGAGGAATTGACGGGGATTCATGGTGATTCCTTCAATGCCATCCTACTCCCTGGTGATGAACTCATCGAGGTTCATCAAGCCCCGGCCCACGGTTACCCAGGCCGCCATTTCCGCAGTCGGGACGCCGTCCATCTCATAGGGCGACACCGCTTTCGCAGCCTCGGCATCGTTCTCGAAAAGGCTCTTTTGTTTCTGCCAGAAGGTCTGGAGCCTGTCCCTCTCTTGACTGTCGGGCTCGCGGGCAAGACACAAGCGGAACACATGAACCAGGCGGTCGCTCGTGTTCGGCGGGGCGTCCTGGAGAACGCGGACGGCTATTGCCTGCGCAGCTTCGAAGAATACGGGATCGTTGAGCAGGTTGAGCGCCTGTAACGGAGTGTTGGAGCGCCGCCGTTGAGGTGCGCTGACGCTCGAATTCGGGGTGTCGAAGTTTGCCAACATCGGGTAGGGCGCTGTCCGCTTGTATTGGATGTAGAGGCCTCGGCGGTAGCGCTCCTTGCCTTCGCTGGCATTCCATCGCGAACTGCCGTACGTGACCTCCGCAATCCCTTCGGGTTGCACGGGACGAATGCCGCGGCCGCCGACCTTGGGATAGAGTAGGCCGCTCGCGACAAGCGCGGAATCACGGATCTGTTCGGCGGAGAGTCGCAGCCGGGACTGCCGGGCCAACAGCCGGTTGTTTGGATCCTTCGTAAGCAGGTCTTCGCGCACTTTCGAGGATTGCCGGTAAGTCGCCGACATCACGATCCGCTTGTGCATTTGCTTCGTGCTCCAGCCGAGCCGTTGGAATTCCGACGCCAGCCAATCGAGCAGTTCGGGATGGGAGGGAGTCTCGCCCTGCGCGCCGAAGTCGCCAGGGGTTGCGACGAGGCCCGTCCCAAAGAACTCCTGCCATATGCGATTGACGGTGACACGCGCGGGGAGGGGGTTCTCCGGATCCACCAACCAGCGGGCGAGTTGGAGACGGGGCGGTTCCTTCTTCGCAAGCAACTCGGGAAGGATCGCTAAGACGCCCGGCTCGATCTCAACGCCGGGACGCCGCCAGTCTCCTCGCACGGCAACGTGCGTCGCTACCGGTTCGGGGAAGGCTTGTAGAGCATAGGCCTCGCTGGGGCGCGGCAACGCTTTTTCGAGTTCATTGAGTTTGCCGCGAAGTTCCTTCATGGCCTCGACCGCACAGTCATCCTTCGCTAAGTCCGGGCCGGAACGCTGGATGAAGTAGTTTGTGACGAGGCGGCGCTCGCGAGGTGCGCGCTGCTCGGGCGGCGTGTGGAGCCGGAGGTCGGCGTGATCGAACATGGCGCGCATCGACGTGACCTGGAAATCCCAGTCGTTGCTCTCGCCGGGGAAGTCCATCGCGCGAACGATCTTTGCTTCCCACTTCGGCTGTAGCTTGGGGATCTCGAACTCCTCAAGCAACTCCTCGCGCTTGCGGAGATACTCGGGTAGCGCCTCAAGATAGGGGCCCAGCTCACCCGGCAACGGCGCCAGGACTTCGGTTTCTTTCGCGCCGTCGAAGAACGCAAACAGTTGGTAGTACTCCTTCTGGCTGATCGGGTCGAATTTGTGGTCGTGGCATTGCGCACAGCCGACGGTCAGGCCGAGCCAGACCGTGCCCACGGTATTCGCGCGGTCGATCAATTCTTCGAATCGCGCTTCGCCGCGTTTCACGCCGGCTTCACGGTTTTTCAGCGTGTTGCGGTGAAAGCCGGTGGCGACCTTCTGAGCGGTTGTGGCATTGGGCAGCAGGTCGCCCGCGATCTGTTCGATCGTGAATTGATCGAAGGGCATATCGCGGTTGAGCGCCTCGATCACCCAGTGACGCCAGCGCCAGGAGTGAGGCCGGTCGAGGTCCTTCTCGAAACCGTCGCTGTCGGCGTAGCGTGCGAGGTCGAGCCAATGGCGCGCCCACTTTTCACCGTAGTGCGGCGAGTCGAGCAGGCGATTGACGAGGTTCTCGTAGGCGTCGGGCGAGTTGTTCGCCAAGAAGACCTCAACTTCCGCCGGGCTCGGCGGCAGCCCTGTGAGATCGAGGCTGAGACGGCGGATCAGACTAGTCCTGTCAGCCTCGGGTGAGGCATTGATTCCCTCGGATTCGAGCTTCGACAGGATGAATTCGTCGATTGGGTTGCGGACGTTGGCTGCTTGTTCGACGTGTGGCGGATAGGGTCTCCGGATCGGCTGGAAGGACCAATGCTTCGACGTGTCGGAGACCTTCTTTTCCGGAGCGGCAACCTCTTGCGGCCACTCAGCACCCGCATCAATCCACGCGCGGAGCGTAGACACCGCCTGCTCGGAAAGTCGCGCGTCGCCGGGCGGCATTTTGAGTGTCTGATCAGCGGTGACGAGTCGCTTGTAGAGAAGCGAAGCGCCGCTGTCGCCGGGAATGATCGCTTTGCCGGAATGTCCGCCTTCCAGCGCGGTGTCGCGGCGATCAAGCCGCAGCCCGTTCATCTGCATCTCGGGGCCGTGACACGCGTAGCAGTTCTTGTGGAGGATGGGTTCGATGTCTTGTTTGAAGTCAACGGCGGACGCAGGTCCAGCCAAGCACCCCGCCAAACAACCCGCAGTGAGCCAAAACCTACCCATAAGAACTGGCTCCATTCTACAAGGGAAAGAGGCGTGGATGTGAAATCCACGCGCCCGCGCCCCAAGGCGCGGAGTTGGATTCGTGCGCCGCCGTCAACGGGCGAAAGGAATCCGGAGCGGGATCAATATGGCAACGCGAATGAAAGAATGTTACCGCCCGAGGCGATGGCGACGTACTGTTTGCCCTTGACGGTGTAGGTCATAGGCGAACCCTTCCAAGTTTGGTTCGCCTCGAAGTGCCACAGCGTCTTGCCGGTCTTGGCGTTGACCGCCGCGAAGGAGCCGCCGTTTTCTCCGTAGAAGACGAGGCCGCCGTCGGTAGAGAGGACGCCGGAGTAGTTTGAATCCGGTGTGCCGATTTGGGGGATCTCCCAGGCGATCTTGCCGCTGTCGACCTCCAGTGCTCGGATGAGCTTGCGGGGCGGGTCCTCCGGATTGCGGTAGGGGAGAAATCCTCCGAGCCGCGCCTTTTGGTAAACGGTGCAATCCTCGACGGCCATTACGTAGAGTAGCCGGGTGGCCGGGTGATAGGCCGTCGAGTACCAGTTCGTGGCGCCCCGGACCGCTGGGCATGACTTCGTGCCGCCGAGCGTCGGTTCATTCCCGGGGAGGAGCTCTGGGACGCCGTTCTCGTCAATGCCACTCGCCCAGGTGAGCTTCTCGACGAACGGCTCGCCGAGCAGAAATTCGCCGGTCATGCGGTCGAGGACGTAGTAGAATCCGTTCCGATTGGCTTGCAGCAGAAGCTTTCGATCACGCCCCTGAAACTTCGTGTCGATCAAAAGGACGGGCTCGGTAGCATCCCAGTCATGAACGTCATTCGGCGTGAACTGAAAGTACCACTTTAATTCACCCGTCTTGGCGTCGAGCGCGATGACTGCGTTCGTATAGAGGTTCGTGCCGGCGCGTTCCGTGGCGTCGGTGTCGGGCCAAGGGTTGCCGGTGGTCCAATAGAGCAGCCCGGATTCGGCGTCGTACGAGCCGCTCAGCCAGGTCGCGCCGCCGCCAAGCTCGATGACGTCGCCGCTCCAGGTTTCCGAGCCCGGCTCGCCTCGTGCGGGGACGGTCCAGAATCGCCAGGCGCGCTCGCCGGTCGTGACCTTGTAGGCGTCGAGGAAACCTCGAATGCCCATATCGCCTCCGCCAACCCCGGCAATGACGAGGTCGTTGACGACGAGCGGGGCGCCGGTCGAGCCGTAAGGGCCGGGGAGGTCGGATTCGGGCATTTCGACATCCCACATGAGGCTGCCGGTGATGCGGTTCAGGCAGATCAGATGGGCGTCGTCCGTGTTGAAGAAGACGCGGTCACCCAGCAGCGCCACACCGCGGTTGGCGCCGAGCGCCGAGTCGCCGGAGATGCCATCCGGGGAAGAGCGGGGACGGACGTAGCACCAGATCTGCTTGCCGGTTCGAGCGTCCAAAGCACAGACGCGGTTCGGGCCGGTGACGAACATGACACCGTCACTCACCAAGGGAGTTGTTTCCAGCGGCGTGTAGGGGATGGCGTATGACCACTGGAGGGAAAGCTCCGAGACGTTTGTCGTCTTGATGCCGCTGAGAGGGCTGTGACGGTTGCCGCTGAGGTTGCCGTTGTAGGTGGGCCATTCGCCCGGCTTGGGGGCAAGAATCTTGTTGATGTCGGCGGTCGAGACGGGTTCCGGCTCGTGCTCGAGGGAGCCGATGGGGATACCGCCGCAGCGGCTGAGATAGGCCACCAAATCGCGGCGCTCGGCCGCGGATGCAGCGAGAGGGGGCATCAGGGGTTGCTCTTCCAGCGAGACCTCCGTGTACTCGTTTTCGAGCAGCAGATGGAAGCGGCCGTCCAGAGTTTGGAGTTGCAAGTCGTGCAGGGCGCGGTTGCGAACGAATCCGCGCAAGGTTGAGCGGTCGGCTAGTTGAACGTTGCCCACCGCCCAAACGTTCTCAGGACAAAACGCCCAGCCGGGACAGGAAGCGGACGAGCGGTTCGCGGCGCGGACCGAGGGGTCATCGAGTGATTGGTCGAGTCCGCTCACAGTGAGTTGGCGTCCGATGGCGGAAAGGTCGGGGCCGTTCGTTCCGCCGCGTCCTTCGATCATGTGGCAGTTGGCGCACTGGCCCTTGCCGAAAAAGAAGGCCTCGCCGGCGCGGAGGTCTCCGGGAGGCTTCATGTCGAAGGCGGAAGCATTGAGCCCGTGAATCCAGGCCGAAATGGCTGCGTACCCCGCGTCAGGGAGATTGAACGGCGGCATCCCACCCTCTGTTCCATCACGGATGATGCCGCGAATTTGGTCCTGCGTGAGACCACGCAGCTTGCGGCTGTTAGTGAGGGACGGACCGCGATCGGTTCCCCTTGCTTCTTCCCCGTGGCAGGTCGTGCAAAGGGTGATGAACTGTGCGGGCGGGTTTTGTTGGAGGCCGGGGCTCTGACCGGCGGCCGTCGCGAGGAAACAACAAAGCGCGGCAGTCAGGTTAGACCACGGGAACAGGGTGGTTTTCATTGTTATTGATTCTATACGCGCATCTTTGTTTCCCGACGTGCTTCTCTCTACTTCTCCGGTGCGGCTTGCTCTCGCTCACCACGGCCCCGCATTACTGAGTCCCGCATAATATTCAGTTAATCGAACGACAAAGAAGACTGCTTCCAAAAGGCGGCGATCAAGCGCCGTTTGCGGCGCATGCGGCGCAAAGTCGTGCGCGCCCGCTCGTCGAGCTCCCAGTAGTCGTTGGGGCAGACGTTGGGCAACTCGTGCTGCTTCCAGTAGGCCCAGATGTATTCCACCGGATTCAGCTCCGGGGCGTAGCCCGGCAAGTACTCGGTCTCGATGTGGCCCTGCGACAACGCGATGAACTCGCGCACCAACGCGCTGCGATGCGGCGGCAAGCGATCCCACACGATCAGCAACGGACGTTGTATGTGGCGCAGCAGCGCCTTGAGGAAATCGATCACCTCGGGACCGCGAATGGCGTCGGGATAGAGACGGAAATAGAAGTTGTGGAAAGTGATTCCAGCCGCCGCCGAGAGCTTCTTCCAGTTGAAGTTGAACTGCAGTACGGGCGTCTGCCCGCGCGGCGCCCAAGTGCGGCAGCGATGTGGCTTCTGGCTCAGTCCGCTTTCGTCGATGAAGACGATCGTGCGGCCCTGCTTTTGGGCTTTTTTTTAATGGCGGGCCAAGTCTTCTTCCGCCAAGTCTGAATCGCTTCCTCGTTGCGCTCGCGGGCCTTGCCGACCGGCCGTTGCGGGCTCCAATGCAGCGCCCGCAGTAGCTTCCAGACGTGGCCTTCGTGGTAGCGCACCCCGAAACGGTCGCGGATCAACCGCGCCACCCGCGGACAGCTCCACAGCGGCGTCGGGAAGCCGTGCGCTTCGGGTCCTTCGAGCAGCAGCCCTTCCAGCTCGGCGAGCTGCGCGGTGCTCAGCAACGGCTTGCGGCCGGCGCGGCCGGCTTTGGCCAACCCGGCGCGGCCGTCTTCGCGGTAACGCCGCACCCAGCCGCTGACGCTTTGTTGGGCGGCTTGGACTCTACGCGCCGCCTCGGCTTGGCTCAGTCCTTTTTCCACGACCAGCCGCACCGCCTCGATGCGCCGCTTCTCCAGCGCCGCAAAGTCTCGCTTCACGCCTTTTGGAAAACCCATATCCAAAAGACGTCGCTCCATTACAAAATGTTACTCTATATTATGCGGGACTCAGTAGATCCTCTAACAAAGCCTTGCGCTCTTCCTTGCTCAACTTTCCGTCGCCGTCTTTGTCGTAGCGTCCCAGCTTCGAACCGCTCTTCTCTTTATCACGGTTCGATTCTTGTGTTAGGCTGCCCCTGCGGCGCAATGACGATGTCTTAGCCTCCTCCAGCAGTGGCAATTCCTCTTCACGGTAGTCTCCGGGCGCGAGCCCTTTCAGCACAAAGAGGCCCTCGCGCGAAGTCCGCACCGGACGCGGAAGGTTTACGCGAATCGAACCGTCAACTTGCACCGCCTCGACAAAGCAAACAACACATAGCCCCCCGGTCCCGACGTGAGCTCCAAATCAACTCCCCCCAAGTCGGCTCCCCACGGCACCTCGACCCGGAGCGCCTGCGAAGGCGCTGTGACACGAGGGTAGAAAGTCCCCATCGTGTTCGCATAAAACTGCCCCGCCGGCCCCCCCGCCGGAGGCCAAACTCGCAGCACGTATTTCCCCGCGCTCAAGCCGAACAAGCGGTACTCCCCCAAGTCGTCGCTCACAGCCCGTCCCGCCAACGACCAGTAAACCCCTTGCGGACCGTACCGCACCCCATAGGCCCGCACTTGCGACTCCGCGACCACCTCGCCGTCCGGGTCAAGCACCCGGCCCGCAATCACGCCACTGGGCCACAGCCGCAAAACCAGGCCTTCCGACTGCTCGTTCCCGCTCAGATTCACTCGGGGCGCCCTTCCCGGAATCCCGCCATACCCGGACTTGCGCGCTCGCAGTTCATAGCGGCCCGCGGGTAGGCCGCCAAAGCCAAAGTATCCTTCTGGTCCGCTCGTCGCCGTCTTCGAAGAACTCCCGTCCGGCCCCTGTAAGCGTGCTGTCACAACAGCGCCCTGGACCGCCTCACCCTTCGTGGCCGAAACTACTGTGCCCGTGATTCCGCCACGGGCCTCCTGTGCGCGGAGGTTCCCGGCCCCGGCGAAGGCGATCAGAAGCAGGCAGAGCAAGCCCAGTGTCATCGCGCCGCCCGCACATCGATCTCAATTTCGCTTTCCGGATCGATCGGTATGAATCGTGATTCGCAGCCCGCTTTTTCCCAGCTCGCCTCATCCTCCACGGCTTCCGGAGCGATGTCAGTCCAAGCACAAATTCGATACTCGCCCGGCGCCACCATTCCAACTTCAAAACGCCCCTTCTCATCCGCCCGAACCAAATGCGTGCCCCTCTCCCCATCGAGCGCAACCCGTGCGGAAGGCAAGCTGTCTCCGGAATCTGGGTGCCGCACCGTGCCGGAGACGCGGCTGTGGTCCGCAGCCGCTACGATCGTCAGTGTATTGCGCCCCGGGGACAGGATCACCTCCGTGGAATGGCGTCCTCGGCCTCCCCCATCTACGCTGCGAATGTAGAACTGCCCCGCGCGCGCCTCGACCGAATACGCGCCGGGAATCATCTCCTCCAACTCGAACTCACCCTCCGCGCCCTGAACCCGCGACCAATGCCGTCCGAAGCCCTCACTCGAAGTCATCTGAACGCTCATCCGTTCCGGCGGGCTCCCTGCCACGAACTCAACTCGTCCCACCACGACTGCGTGCTCCACCGGGCTGAGCGCGACGTCTTGACTGCTGCTTCCCACGTCCACGGCCCCAAGAAAGTAGCGAGTCTGGTCGAAGCTCTCCTTGTGGGTTACAACAGCGGTGGCCGCGTAGCGGCCCTCTGACAGTGACGCGAATTCGAATCGGCCGTCGTTGTCGATGCGTGTCTCAAAGAGCTGCGATCGCGTCATGAGCGGTTGGAGCCGAATGATCGAGTTATAAGCTTCCCCGGCCAACACGCCGGAGACGGCGCCCGAGAACACAACGGCCTCTTCGCCTCCTAGCGTAAAGCGAAGCCCATCGAGAACTTCACCCGCGCTCACATCGAGAACTTCACCCGCGCTCACATCGAGAACGGTACGAAACGCCTTGGTTCCTACGCTGAATGCTCCGCCTCGAACCGTCACCGTGTACGTTCCCGGCTGCAAACCGGCCATCCGAAAACGCCCCCGGTCATCGGTGGAGCGATCAAACATCGTAATCCCGCTCAAACCCTTCTTTTCCCGATAGACGGTCACCTTCGCGCCCTGGATGCCTTCTCCCAGCGCATCAGCGACAACGCCGCCGAGTACCGCGCCGCGCATCAATTCGAAATCCACTTCGGCGGGGTCGCAGGTATTCGAGCACGCGATAGACGAACGGGCATCAGCTCGCCCGCCGGCGCGGCTTACGAAGAACCCCGGTCGGGAAGCCGTGACAAAGTAACGGCCCGGGGACATCTGAGAAAACAGGTATCGGCCTTGCCGATCCGTGCGTGTCGTGGCCAACAAGCGGCCGCTTGAAGCTAGGATTGAAACGAAAACGCCCGGTGCGGCGCGCAGGGTTTCTCCTTGACTCCGGTATGCGGTTCCGTATACAGACGATGGGGCCGCCAGGGTGACATGCGGCGGCGAAATGACGCAGCACAATCCGATAAGCAACGCGATTCGCACGGATCGATGGATTCTCACTATCCTGAATCAGACCGGACCGTCGTTAGAGATCTTTCGGCGGAATGTAGCACCCGATCGCCCTAGTTTCCGGGTTCGTCACCGGCTTGCCCGCCAGCACCTCATCCAAGGCGTTCCTGAGATCATGCACCCGAGCCTCGCGCCGGGGCTTTCCGAGCGCCACGTAAAGGTCGTTGATCCGGCCGCGGTAGAGAACTTCACCCCGCGGCGAAAAGACGGCGGCCTCGGGAGTGACGGTCGCGCCCCCTTTCGCTACCAACACCTGCTTGGCGTCGTTGATCGCGGGGCAACAGTCGTGGCTGTAGTCCTTGATGTGCTCGCGAATCGCCTCGTTCGTCAGGCCCGGGTCAACATAGGCGAGAAAACAACCTACGTCCTGGGCCGCGTACTCGTCACAGATGCGATTGATCTCCGGCGCCATGCGATTCGCGATCGGGCAGTCCGTCATGATGAAATACACAACGTTGGCGCGGTTCTTCGAATTGACGAGTGGGCCATGGTCGATGCCGTTGATATCCGTCAACAAGTAAGTCCGCTGGTCCTCCGCCGGCAGGGACAGAGAGCCCAAAGCAAGCAAGAGGGCTCCGGATAGGATCAAACTGAATCGCACGCCCTTATTATCGCCCAACGCCTGAGCATGAAGCTTGCGCTCCATACTTTACGTCTTCGTTTGAAGGGTATGCGGCTTCGATGTGCCAACGGGCATCACTAGATCAACTTCCATACGAGTTACAATTCATCGAGGTTCGAGGGCACGAACTATGTCGAAAACAATCACGAGACGTCATCTTTTGCAGGCAGGCGTCGCGGCAGTCGCGGCGCAACGCGCAGCCAACGCAGGGCCGCCCACGGGAAAGCTGATCGTCGACGTAGACGCTCATTTGAAGCATGGCGACGCGGCGAAGACCGAATATTCGGCAAGAGATATCGTCGGGGTCATGGATGCGGTCGGGATCGATCGGTCAGTCGTGTTTGCGATGTCGACGACGACCCAGCGTTCGATCACATTTGCCGAGAAGGCCGTGGCTGAGTATCCGAAGCGCCTGATCCCATTCTTGTACGCTTTACCGAACTATGAGCGGCCCGTGCTCGCTGAGATCGACGATGGGTTGACGAACCGAGGGTTTCGAGGGATCAAGATTCATGCAGGCGAGTGCCGGTTGAACCCGTACGTGATCGATCCGGTTCTCGAACTCGCCGGACGCCGCCGGGTTCCGTGCCTGATCGACGCCACGGGCAGCGCAAGCGTCGCACGCCGTCTAGCGGAAAGCTTTCCCCAAACCACGATTCTGTTCGCACACATGGGCGCATACATGAGCCGAGACCGTGGAATGATCGATGCCTTCATCCAGGTAGCGGCGGATTACGACAATGCCTACCTGGACTTGAGCGCCGTATCACTGGTCTTCAAGATCGAGGAAGCGGTTCGAAAGATCGGTGCTGAGAAGTTGATTTGGGGCACCGACGGTCCTCACCGGAACCCGAACCTGAACGCCTACGCTCGGTTCGAGATAGAGAAGGTGCAACGCTTGACGATCCCACAAGCTGATAAAGACAAGATCCTCGGAGGCAATATCGTGAAGTTACTGGATCTTGTCTGAAGGTTAAGGCTTCTGAGCGGTATAGCGGTATAGCCAGGATTTCCATTTTGGCCCTGGCACGGTGAAAGTATACACCCGCGCTGCCCCGAAGACCACGTCTTTCCGCGCTGAACCCTGCACATCACCTCCGGCGGCAGGCCCCAAAGCCCGTCCGTCCGCTCACAGACGTTGATGGAGCGGGCTGAACGGCACACCGGCCGACACTGCTCCCTGCGAAGCCTTTTCGGAGCTAAAAACTGTTGATCCTCGTCCAGGTAACGCTACCCGCTCGGCAGCGGCAGCGCCCAGATCCTGTGCAGCATGTCACCGAACAGCCGCCGGTTCAGATGCCCCTCGGCCAGCAGCAACCAGTAGTAGCGCGCGTGCTTGACCAGCCGGCCGCCGGTCTTCATCAGCCGCTGCTGCAAGCTCGTGAGCGACCAACTCTTGATCCTGTTCGGCAGTCCGAGCCGCCGCCACAAGTTGCCCAGGTTGTAGGCCAGCACGCTGAGTTGCAGTCGCACTTCGTTGGCCCGAAAGCGATGGCACGAAAGCCGCGTCCAGTGCGTGGCCTGTTTGCCTTCTTTAATCCATTGCTCGGCCGTGCCGCGCTTGTTGTAGAAGCGCACCACCGACCGGCTTGGCAAGCTCATGTTCGTCACGATAAATCCGACCCGCGGGAACAGCTCACCGAGATGATGCTCGACCTTGGCCACGATGCGTCGCGGCTTGGACCAACTCTCCGCCTGATAGCGGAAGCTCTTGTAGCGCACCAAGGGCTTGCGACCCGGCCTGCCCGGCGGGCGAAACAAGATGTCTTCGATCGCCAATTCCAAGCTCTTGTTGGCCGGAATGCGAATGGCGTACTGCACTCCGCGTTCCTCCGAAAACTCATAAATCTCCGGCTTGGCAAAGGCCGCATCGCCCCGGAAGGTGACCTGTTTGCCCACAGCCTGTTGGCGCTTGATCTCGGGCAGCAGCAACTCCTTCCAGTCCTCAGCGCTGTGCACGTTGCCTGGACGCAGCTTCGCCGCCAGGCAATCCCCATGCTGGTTGAACAACAACAGCGGGTGGTAGCAGACCGACTCGAAATGGCCGTTGTAGGCGCTGCCCTCTTGCTGGCCGTGGACAGGGCTTTCGGTCGAATCCATGTCGAGCACGACGCGCTCGGAGTCGTCTTGCGTCTCGGCTTGCGCCACCAGCTCGCGGTTCACAGCCATCAGCCCCAGCAAGTTCTCCTCGCTCGCCAGCATCTCCGTCTCGAAGCTCTGCAGTCGCGAGGTCAGTGCCCCGCCGCGATCCCAGTTCCTCTTCGAGCCGATCAAGCGAAACGTCGGGTCAGCCGACACTCGGACGGCGTCATTGAGGTCCTCGTAGCCTGCCAGCCGAGAGTAGACTGACTGCCGCAGCAGATCGGCCAGCGGGAACTTCTTGTTCAAGCCTTGCCGTGGGTCACTGAGGTGTTCGTCGATCAGCTTCCCGAGTCCGAGTCGCTCGTCCAGCTCGCGGACCAGGATCAGCCCGCCGTCGGAAGTGAAACGCGATCCTTGGAAATCGACTTTCAATAAGCCGTTGAAGCTTAGCTGGAACGGTTTGTTTTCTTTTCCACCCATTGGGTGTTGATCTCCTCAGCGCCTTGAGTGCTTTCCAACCCGCATAAATAAAGGCGTCCGAGGCCACCCGATGGTTAGCAGAATCGAAACTAAAGTGGGAATCCGGGTATAGAGGTTCTTTGCGATGCCATGGAGGCTGCGTTTTGGCGGGGAAATCCACCGCCTCATACCCCGCCTGACCTACGGCGACATTGGGAAGATGGGAAAATATCAATTGCTCCGCTAACCTGAAGGAGAGTTTTGCCGTCTCTATAGGACGGGAAACTTGCCCGTAGCGCGAAATCCCAGCGACGAGGAAAACCGTGACCTTTCGATCAACCACTCTCAGCGTTTCACTAGCGTTAGCCGGCAGCACGCTGCTTTGGGCCGCACCGAACGTCAAAGATTCTTGGCATCAATGGCGCGGCCCCAACAACAACGGGGTGGCCGTCGGTGACGCTCCGCTGCACTTCTCCGATACCGAGAACGTCAAGTGGCGGATCAAGGTCCCCGGTAAAGGGAACTCGACGCCCGTCATTTGGGGTGACACGATCTATTTAACGACGGCAGTGCCGACGGAACCAATTCCGGAAGCGCCCGCGGGAGGTGGTGGACAACGGGCCGGCCGCGGTGGGCCGCCCCGAGGTGGACCGGGTGGCGGCGGTGGGGGATTCGATCCAGCTCGGATGCTGGAGCGCCTTCCCGAGGAGCAGCGCAAAGAGGCGGAAGCTCTGCTAAAGGGACGCGGCCCCCAGGAACTCAGCGACGAAGAGCGGCAGAAGTTTCGAGAGATCATGCGATCGGCATTTGGCGGACGTGGTGGCCCCGGAGGCGGACCGGGCGGCGGTCCCGGAAGGGGACGGGGTGAAGGACGTCGTGGCCGCGGCGGGCCAGGGGGTGGTGGAGCACCGCTTGTGAAACACAACTTCGTGGTCATGGCGATCGACAAGAACTCGGGCAAGGTGCTCTGGGAGCAGACCGCGGTCGAGCAGAAGCCCCACGAGGGCTATCACCGTCAGTACGGCAGTTTCGCTTCGAATTCACCGCTGATCAGCGAGGGCATGCTGTACGTGAACTTTGGTTCGAGAGGGTTTTACGCCTACGATCTCGATGGAAACCTGAAGTGGAAAACAGACCTCGGGCCGCTTCGGATGCGGAACTCGTTCGGTGAGGGAATTGCACCGGTGATCCACGGGAACCACCTCGTTATCCAAAACGACCACGAGGGTCAGTCGTACGTTGTGGTACTCGACAAGCGTGACGGCAAGGAACTTTGGCGCGCCGAGCGCGACGAACTCAGTAGCTGGCCGCAGCCGCTGGTCGTCGAGTACGAGGGTCGGGCACAAGTCATTACAAGTTCGACCCGCGTCCGCTCGTACGATCTGGAAACTGGCGATCTGATTTGGGAAGCGGGCGGGCTGGGCGGCAATGCCATTCCCGCCGTGGTGAACGTCGACAACGAAATGGTGATCGCCATGACGGGTTGGCGGGAGGCAAATGCACTGGCGATCAAGCTCGGCGGGAAGGGTGACCTGACCGACAACGACGAATACATCAAATGGTCCAACCAAAAGGGCAATTCGTATACGGCTTCGCCCGTGCTGCATGAAGGCATTCTCTACTTCATCACTGACCGAGGCATGGTCAGCGCCGTGGACGCTCGGACAGGCGAGCAGTTCTACCTGCAACAGCGGCTGCCTGAGGTGTATTCCTTCAAGGCCTCTCCGGTTGCGGCGAACGGGAAGCTTTACCTGGCGACGGAACAGGGCGATGTCGTCGTTCTCAAGCTGGGCAAAACCTACGAGGTGCTGACGACGAACGAGATGGGTGAGGAGATGTTTGTGTCGTCGCCGGTGATCGTCGGTGGTGACTTGTTCTTGCGCAGTCAGGACGAGTTGTTCTGTATCAGCACCGACTAGGTGTGGGAATGTTGGCTGCTTAGGTACTTCGTCCCATCTCCGTCCGGCACGGCCGTACCATTGCTACCTCCGGGCGAGTGCGTCCTAATAGAGTGAGGGACCGTGGATCCCCCTGCCGGTTTGCCGCCATAGCGAAATTGATTCGTGATGGGCGCGCTCAGGACATGATTGAGTACTCCCTGATGGCAGGGTTCGTCAGCATTATGGCGAGTGCGTTGTGGCCGCCGCTCATAAGGCCGCTCCGGCACATCGCCGACCGCGTGGCAAAGGTGCTTCTAGCCGCCGGTGGAGCGGCGGCGGCAAGTTGCTAGCTGCCACAGCCTGTTGGCACGAATAGACACTCTGAGCTAGCGAGCCTCGGCTGCTTCTCGTATCGCGGGCATATCGTCGACGAAGCCCGCGCCGTCCTCACGAAGTTCAGCGATGGCCGTTGCGCGAAGACGTTTGAGTGTTTCCTGGTGTTCGGGCTTGATGGCGAGGTTGTCGAGCTCCTCGGGGTCCTTCTCTAGATCGTAAAGCTCTTCGAGGTCTTCAATCAGCGGACGGATGTATTTGTATTTCCCTTCGCGCAGCAGCACGTACCAAGGCACTTGGCCATGAAAGGCGTCCTCGCCCTCCGGTATCACGTCGGTATCAGAGCCGTATCGACGCCCGGTGCCCGTAAGAAGCATGGGGTGGGGCCAGTCTCGATCCGGTTTCTCCAGCAGCGGCTTCAAATCCTCGCCGTGCATCTCCCACGGCAAGTCAATTCCCGCATAGCTGAAAATCGTCGGCACGATGTCAACGCCGCCCACCGGCGTTTGGCTGACCTTGCCCTCGGGAATCTTGCCGGGAAAGCGGAAGATGAGCGGCGAACGGATATTCGCGTCGTAGGGCGCCACCTTCGTGCCACGGAATCCGTGCTGTCCCCAGGCGAGACCCTGGTCCGATGTGAAAACAACCAGCGTATTGTCGCGCTGGCCCGTTTCGTCGAGCGTCGCCAGCACTCGATTGATGCCCTCGTCGAGAGCGAGCACGCCTTGATGATACTGGCGGACATAGGAGGTGAGCGTGCGACCCTGCCACATCGGCCGGCCCCCCGGCCCCTTCTCCCAGGCATTGATTTTCTGCGCCCAATCGGGCTTGCCGGGACGCATCGGAAAGATGTCCGCGGGCGTGTCGAAATCGATCCCGGCGTATTCCTGCTTGTGCCGTTCAGCGGGAGTGAAAGGGCTATGCACCGCGCCGTAGCAGAGCCACAGATACCACGGCTTGTCTTCGTCGCGACCCTCACCCTTGATGAGATCAACCGCCCAGTCGGTGTATTGGTCGGTCGAATAACGATGAAGTACTTTGGTCTCGCCGCCCTGGTAGGTAATGGGTTGGTCGTGATAGTAGTTCTGATTCGTTTCGGTGTACTTGGGGCGGTTCCAAACAATCTGAAAATCCCAGTCGCGCCCGTGGCCGGTGTCGACGCCCGTGTGCCATTTGCCGATGTGGGCCGTGAAGTAGCCATTGTCACGGAACGTTTTCGGCCAAAACGGACATTTTTCCGGGTCATATGCGCTGCCGGGATAGGGCCCTTCCATGCGCATCGACTCAACGCCGAACTGATGATGCCCCGTCAGCAACGTCGCCCGCGACGGCATGCACCAGGTTCCGATGTAGGCGTATTCGAAACGCACGCCTTCGCTTGCGAGGCGGTCGATCGTCGGCGTCTGTACCCAAGGGTAAGATTGCGGGTAGGCGCCCACGGTGCGATATGAATGGTCGTCGGTATAGATGAATAGAATGTTCGGACGGTCGGCCGCGGCTTGGGCCTGTCGATGCAGCAGTCCGGTGACCGCGATCATCGTTAAAAGGAACAGAACGGAAATTCGTTGTAAGCGACTGAGCACGGACCCTCCAGCACTACTGAGCAAGGTCTATTCTCGCTAAGCGGTATTTGGGTGTCAACGTGCCGCGGGCATTCGCAAAGCTCGCTCGGGCCATAATGGTTCAGCCGATGCGAAACCTCTTCTCCATAGCCGTCAGCGTTTCGGCATTCACGGCGTTCGCCAACACGTTGTGGATGCTATCGGAAAGCGGTGGCGGGCGCATCCGCGATGTGGGCTTGCTACGGCTGATCCGCCTTCTCGGCATTCTTTTCGATCTCGATCCAACGAGGCCCCTGCCTGCCCTCTTCCACCGCTATCAGGACCTGACTTCGTGGAGCATTCATCCAGCGTTTCTCGCAACGGGGTTTGCGGTGAACGTCGCCGTTGGCGTCGGCGTAGCGTTTCTTGCTGTTCCTCTTCTCGCGCCACGCGCCCGTCGCATGGAACAACTCGCGGACAAGGGGACCAACTGGGAAGTCCTGCTCTGCGTGGCGGTGGGTTTGGTCTGTCTCACCCCTGCTTTGACGCTCCCCTCCCAGTGGCTTACGCGCATCGCACTGGAGTTGGCCCACTGGAGGCTTGTTGCAGTCGTGATCTCCGGGACGGTGCTCGCGGGCTGTGGCCTCGCCTCGTTTCGCCTGCTGCGGTCACCCACCGCGCCCGTCCGTCTCCGCGAATCTTTAGTGCGAACCGCCTATTTTTTCGCTGCGCTTCTCATTGCGGGCGTCGTCGGCCTCGGCCTGGAGCCGGCCAAGCCGCCGGCCGCCGCGGGCGTCCCGAACATCCTGCTCATCTCAATCGACTCGTTGCGCCGGGATCACGTCTCGGCCTACGGCTATCAGCGCCCCACGACTCCTCGCATCGACGCTCTTGCTCGCGAGGGTGTTCTATTCGACATGGCGATCGCGCCGACATCCTGGACACTACCCTCTCACGTGAGTCTTCTGACCTCGCTCCCGGCGCGGCTGCACGGCGTTCGCGACATTCGACAGCGTTTTGGACGGGACGTCGTCACTCTGGCCGAAGTGCTGTCGGAGGCGGGATACGCCACCGCCGGATTCATCGCCGGCTCCTTCCTCAGCGCGACACACGGCTTCTCACAGGGATTCGATGTTTACGACGACTACACGATCCTCGAGCGTGACCGCGGCGAGGATGGCGGCCACATTACTTCACCGCGTTCGATCGCGGCTGTGCGGCGCTGGCTCGATGGCAGGGGGCGGCAAGAGGAACGCCGTCCGTTCTTCGTTTTTCTGCATATGTGGGACGTTCACTATGAGTACTTGCCTCCTCCGCCTTACGACAAGATGTTCGATCCGGACTACGAGGGCGACATCGGCGAGTACGGCTTGTTGCGCGACTCGCGAATCAACAAGAACATGCCGGCGCGCGATCTCGAACACATTGAGGCTCTCTATGACGGCGAGATTCGCTATACGGACGAACACCTCGGGCAACTGTTCGACCTGTTGCGGCAGCGCGGCCTTTTTGATGACACGATCACTGTTGTCACGTCAGACCACGGTGATGAGTTTTTCGAGCACGGCGGCAAGGGTCATGCCGAAACGCTGTACGACGAAGTCTTGCGTGTACCGCTCGTGATGCGTTACCCGAAGGGGATTCCGGCGGGCCGCGTGGTCGATCGGCAAGTGCGGCTGATGGATGTGGCGCCGACGCTTCTCGAAATGGCCGGCGTCTACCGCCCTGATAACTTCGGTTATTGCGGGGACCGGCCGCGGGCGTGCCGCAGCCTTGTGCCTTGGATTCAAGGCGCTTCGGACCTGCCGAGCCTGATTTCGTATGGGCATCTGAAGCGCCGATTGCAGTCGGTTCGAACGGACACGGCGAAGATGATCCGAGGCACCGGTGATCGGGGGCGGGCGATGCGTTTCGATGTCGTCAGTGATACGGAGGAACGCGTGAATCTTTTCGGCGGTGATGAAGGGCGGGTGGATACTTTGTTCAGCGGCTTGCTCGATCAATGGTGGAAGAATGCGGAGACCGATCAAGCTGAGCCCGCCGACATTGATGCAAGCCAGATCGAAGTGCTGCGATCGCTGGGTTATCTGAAGTAGGTAGGCTCGTCCGGCTGTTCAGTCGCTTGGATGTTTTCGGCGGACACCACGGCTGGACCGAGAGAAGAGGCCCAAGACATCAGCAGCTACGATCCCGAGCAGCATAAGGGCCGCTACAACAACGATTCCCGTCAAGGCATCTCTCGAATGCATGACGGACGATGGCACAGAACGTTCAATCTTTTCGCCGCGATATCACGGCTTTTCAGAAACAACCGCCACGAAACCAACGAGCGCGCCCTACGTATAATCGGGATAGTAGCTGGGCAGCAGTCCGCGCCGCGATCGAGGAGCTTTCCGTGACGACATTGAACCGTACCTTGCGAAGCCTAATTGTCTGCCGGAGCCTCTGGGCTGCCGTGCTGCTCGTCGTTCTCGCACGCCCCACCCTGGCGCAAGAAATCGACATCCCCTACGAAAAGTTCGTCCTCGATAACGGGCTGACCCTCATTGTTCATGAGGACCGCAAAACCCCCGTCGTCGCCGTGAACGTGTGGTATCACGTTGGCTCGAAGAACGAGAAGCTGGGGAAGACGGGATTCGCCCACCTGTTTGAGCATCTGATGTTCAACGGCACTGAAAACTTCAACGACGACTACTTCAAAGCCCTCGAAAAGGTGGGTGCAACGGATGTCAATGGTACGACCAATCCCGATCGGACCAACTACTTCCAGAACGTCCCAACGCCCGCACTCGACTTCGTACTTTGGCTCGAGTCCGACCGCATGGGACACCTGCGCGGCGCCATCGATCAGGAACGACTCGATGAGCAACGCGGCGTCGTCCAAAACGAGAAGCGGCAAGGAGAGAATCAACCCTACGGCGTGACACGCCAACTGCTGACTGAGAACACCTATCCCGCCGGCCACCCCTACTCCTGGTCGACCATCGGCTCAATGGAAGACCTCGACGCGGCCAGTCTCGAAGACGTACAGGACTGGTTCAAACGCTTTTACGGTGCTTCCAATGCCGTCGTCGCGATTGCGGGCGACGTTGATCCCGAGACGGCGAAAGCGAAGGTCGAGAGGTATTTCGGTCACATTCCGGCTGGTGAACCCATCGCCAAACACCGCAAGTGGGTCGCGAAACGTAGAGGCATTCATCGTCAAACGGTGCAGGACCGTGTTCCACAGGCGCGCATATACAAGGTGTGGAATATTCCCGAAATCGGTACAGCGGACTTGCAAACTCTCGATCTGGCAACCGACGTTCTCGGCTACGGAAAGAACTCGCGACTCTACCGCCGCCTCGTCTATCAGGATCAAATCGCGACAAGCGCATCGGCGTACGTCGGGCCCGGGGAGATCGGAAGTCAACTCTCCCTAGTGGTGACCGCCCACCCCAGCGCCGATCTTGCCGAAGTAGAAAAAGCGCTCGACGAAGAGTTAGCGCGCTTTCTCGCTGAAGGTCCGACGGCGGCTGAGCTGGCCCGAATCAAAACGCAATACCGCGCACGATTCATCCGCGGCATCGAGCGCATCGGCGGCTTTGGCGGCAAGTCCGATATCCTCGCGAGCAACGAGGTCTATACGAGTCAGCCGGATTTCTTCAAGACCACCCTCAAACGTGTCGCCGCCGAGACACCCGAGAACATGAAAGCCGTCGCCACCGAATGGCTATCCGACGGTGTCTACATCCTCGAAGTCCACCCCTTCCCGAAGTTCACCGAAAGCAAGCAGGAAGTCGATCGTTCGACCCTCCCGGCGGTGAGCGGTTTTCCCGAACTCAAGCTCCCGGCGTTCCAGAGGGCCCAGCTCTCCAATGGGCTGAAGGTCGTCTTGGTGGAACGTCCCCAAATCCCCGTTGTCGATTTCAATCTGCAAGTGGACGCGGGCTTTGCCTCCGACCAATTCTCGGCCCCCGGTATCGCCGTGATGACGGCCGACATGATGGATGAAGGAACGAAGAGCCGTAACGCGCTTGAGATCAGCGAAGCGCTGGAGAATCTTGGCGCGAACCTTTCGGCCGGAGCTACAGTCGATACATCGTCGGTACGCCTCTCCGCGCTCAAGGAAAACCTCGATGCCTCGCTCGACATCTATGCTGATGTCATCCTCAACCCTGTCTTTCCGGAGGAGGATTTCCAGCGCTTGAAGCGGCAGCGTCTGGCGCGCATCCAACAGGAAAAGTCATCGCCGTTCATGATCGCGTTGCGGCTCCTGCCGGGGTTGATCTATGGGCAGGGACACGCCTATGCCAACCCGCTCACCGGTAGCGGCAATCCGGAATCCGTGCAGGCCATGAAGCGCGACGACCTCGTCGCGGCTCATCAAACCTGGTTCCAGCCCGGTAACGCCACCATGATCGTCGTCGGCGACGCGACGCTCGACGAGATCACCCCCAAGCTCGAAGCACGCTTCCGTTCTTGGAAGAAGGGGAACGACATCCCGAAGAAGAATGTCGCCGCTGTAGGCCATCCCGAAACCAATACTCTTTATCTCGTGGACAAGCCGGGAGCCCAGCAGTCGGTGATCGTGGCGGGCATCGCGGCCCCACCGAGCAACAACCCGCATGAAATCGCCATCGAGACGATGAACAACGTGCTGGGCGGCAACTTTACCTCACGCCTCAACCTCAACCTGCGCGAAGACAAACATTGGTCCTACGGTGCGCGGAGCATGCTGTTCGATGCCCGTGGCCAGCGGCTTTTCTTCGCGTACTCTCCCGTCCAAACCGATAAGACGAAGGAATCGGTGCATGAGATAGATAAGGAACTGCGGGACATTCTGCTCGACCGCCCGCCCACCGCGGACGAGTTAGCGCGATTCAAACACCTGCAAACCGTGCAACTACCGGGACGGTTCGAAACCAAAAGCTCAATGATGCGGGCGCTTGGTGAAATCATCAGTTTTGGCCTTCCCGAGAACTACTACGAAACCTACGCCGCGCGAGTGGACGCGTTGAAACTCACCGATATCAAGGGCGCCGCTGAGCGGGTGGTCAAGCCGAAAAGCATGACGTGGATCGTGATCGGCGATCTCGAGAAGATCGAGTCGGGCATCCGCGAACTCGGCTTCGATCAGGTCCACCGCATGGACCCGGAAGGCAAGGTTCTGGAGACGCGCTAAGGGGCTGTGAAAGAACGGGGACTGTACCAAGTGCCGCCCGCGTAACTGCTTTGTTCGCAGCGCTCACAAGCGGCGCGCCGTGGACTGTCCCCAGTTTTTTCACAGCCCCTAACAGGCGCGGCGGGGCTGACTGAGTATCCTGGCGTCGCTGATATACTCGGTCGTAGAGCTTGACACTCACCCATAAGCGAACGTGGCGGAATTGGCAGACGCGCTAGATTTAGTTCCATCACCAGGTCTAAACCCACCGCCTTTCAGGCGGTCAGCTTCGAGCGGGTCTGGATGACAATAGGGAGATGGGCGAATATCGGCGAGGGGCGCATGCAGTCTACGACATCAAGTATCACTTGGTCTGGATCACGAAATATCGCTACAAAGTCTTGCGGGGCAGGGTGGCGGAGCGGACACGGGATCTGATCCGGCAGAGCTGTCAAGCGCGAGAAGTGGTGGTGATTCGGGGCGCTGTGTCGCCGGATCATGTGCATGTATTGGTATCGGCACCGCCACAGTTGGCGCCGTCGAAGCTGGTGCAGTATGTGAAAGGCAGGTCGTCGCGACGGCTGCAAGATGAGTTTGGGGAATTGCGGAAGCGATACTGGGGGCAATACCTGTGGGCGCGGGGATATTTCTGCGCGACGGTGGGCGCAGTGGACGAGGAAACGATTAAGAATTACATTGAGAGGCAGCAATGGGACGAAGACGACCAGGGCTTCAAGATCACAACGCCCACCAAGCCTTGAGCCGGCTCTGAGCCGGGGCTTCTTCAGGCGGCTTCAGCCGCAAGCCGACTTTCAGTCGTAAATGAACCCACCGCCTTTCAGGCGGTGGTTGTTTAGGTTTCGTTCCTGGGGGGGGCCTGGCGTCCCCTGCAAACGTAAGTCATTGATTTCATTAGGTCTGGTGTTGCCCCGTGTAGCCCCTGAAAGCGTCACAAAGGGGCAACATTAGGGGCAACATTCTGTACCCGCCGATGGCGTCTGCTAGTGGGCAATAGCGGGCACGAACTGGGAAGGGTCGGCCTCGGGAAGGTGCGTCTGGGGTGGAGGGTGGGGCTGGGTGAGGCCTTTGCTCCGTTGCCGGTGCCGGGAGGGGAACGAAAACGGCCTGGACAGCCATGACGGTCGGGAGCGAACGGAGCATCGATCTTGAGAGGAGGACGAACTTGCACCCGAGCCGCGGATTGGAGTACCCTGATCGTGGCTGGATGGGCAAAACGGACATCTGTACTAGACAACCCGTGTTCTGCAATCCGGCAGTCGGTTTTTATGCGGGTGGAAAAGGAGACTGGAATCATGTGGGAATTGTACATCTGGCGGACATTGTTCGTCGTAACTTTAATTCTTCTGGCTGCGAGGTGGGTCCGCCAACGCAAGGGCACCCCCAGAATAGACGACACTCCTAAATTAGACGATCCACCCACAGTGGCGGTACCTGCCCGTAGGGCCACATGCACTCTGCCGAACAAAACAATTGAAACGTCCTGTACCAACGGATGGTGGGAACATTGGTGGGACGGCATTCAATATTGCGAAGATGGCAAACGAACTTGTGAATTGTATGGTGGAAAGTGGACGGTTAACGAAAAGTGATTCGGCTATAACTAATAGCTAAAGAGGACCGAGAGGACGACCGAGAGGGACAGGCACCTTAACCCTTGACGATCGCGACGTGGTTTGGCACCATTACAGCGTGCCGCGCATAGCTCGCGTGGTGGCGGTCGGCGTACCGCACCACGTCACGCAGCGGGGGAATAACCGCCAACAAACCTTCTTTAGCGACATCGACCGGCGCTTGTACATGACGCTCTTGCGGCATCATGCCGAGCGTCACGGTCTGCGTGTTCTCGGCTGGTGTCTGATGACGAACCACGTGGGCCCAATGGGAGGCCCAATGGAGAGGCCCAATGGGGACAGGCACCTAAACTCTTGATATCATGCCAAACCGCTCAAGGTGGCCTAAACGGCCTTAGCTTGGCCGTTGTCAACGGTTCCCAGCCCCGTAATGCCGTTCCTGGGCATCAACCCACGACAACAGTCCAGGGTGCAGCTTGGTGCCGATTACAGTCCCCTTCCATTGCACCGACCTCCGAACCAGGCTATGCTTGCGTTCGGGGGATGCGAAATGCGCTTTGTGGGTGATGTTGTAGCGGTGAGTCTGGCCGGTCAAACCGAGGTTTACGCGCTGAACGCCGGACCGGGTTAACCTGAAGCCCACGCCCAATTCCGTCGCCAGATTCTCTACGGGAACACCTGTTAGCCCGGATTCCCACTTTAGTTTCGATTCTGCTAACCATCGGGTGGCCTCGGACGCCTTTATTTATGCGGGTTGGAAAGCACTCAAGGCGCTGAGGAGATCAACACCCAATGGGTGAAAAAGAAAACAAACCGTTCCAGCTAAGCTTCAACGGCTTATTGAAAGTCGATTTCCAAGGATCGCGTGTCACTTCCGACGGCGGGCTGATCCTGGTCCGCGAGCTGGACGAGCGACTCGGACTCGGGAAGCTGATCGACGAACACCTCAGTGACCCACGGCAAGGCTTGAACAAGAAGTTCCCGCTGGCCGATCTGCTGCGGCAGTCAGTCTACTCTCGGCTGGCAGGCTACGAGGACCTCAATGACGCCGTCCGAGTGTCGGCTGACCCGACGTTTCGCTTGATCGGCTCGAAGAGGAACTGGGATCGCGGCGGGGCACTGACCTCGCGACTGCAGAGCTTCGAGACGGAGATGCTGGCGAGCGAGGAGAACTTGCTGGGGCTGATGGCTGTGAACCGCGAGCTGGTGGCGCAAGCCGAGACGCAAGACGACTCCGAGCGCGTCGTGCTCGACATGGATTCGACCGAAAGCCCTGTCCACGGCCAGCAAGAGGGCAGCGCCTACAACGGCCATTTCGAGTCGGTCTGCTACCACCCGCTGTTGTTGTTCAACCAGCATGGGGATTGCCTGGCGGCGAAGCTGCGTCCAGGCAACGTGCACAGCGCTGAGGACTGGAAGGAGTTGCTGCTGCCCGAGATCAAGCGCCAACAGGCTGTGGGCAAACAGGTCACCTTCCGGGGCGATGCGGCCTTTGCCAAGCCGGAGATTTATGAGTTTTCGGAGGAACGCGGAGTGCAGTACGCCATTCGCATTCCGGCCAACAAGAGCTTGGAATTGGCGATCGAAGACATCTTGTTTCGCCCGCCGGGCAGGCCGGGTCGCAAGCCCTTGGTGCGCTACAAGAGCTTCCGCTATCAGGCGGAGAGTTGGTCCAAGCCGCGACGCATCGTGGCCAAGGTCGAGCATCATCTCGGTGAGCTGTTCCCGCGGGTCGGATTTATCGTGACCAACATGAGCTTGCCAAGCCGGTCGGTGGTGCGCTTCTACAACAAGCGCGGCACGGCCGAGCAATGGATTAAAGAAGGCAAACAGGCCACGCACTGGACGCGGCTTTCGTGCCATCGCTTTCGGGCCAACGAAGTGCGACTGCAACTCAGCGTGCTGGCCTACAACCTGGGCAACTTGTGGCGGCGGCTCGGACTGCCGAACAGGATCAAGAGTTGGTCGCTCACGAGCTTGCAGCAGCGGCTGATGAAGACCGGCGGCCGGCTGGTCAAGCACGCGCGCTACTACTGGTTGCTGCTGGCCGAGGGGCATCTGAACCGGCGGCTGTTCGGTGACATGCTGCACAGGATCTGGGCGCTGCCGCTGCCGAGCGGGTAGCGTTACCTGGACGAGGATCAACAGTTTTTAGCTCCGAAAAGGCTTCGCAGGGAGCAGTGTCGGCCGGTGTGCCGTTCAGCCCGCTCCATCAACGTCTGTGAGCGGACGGACGGGCTTTGGGGCCTGCCGCCGGAGGTGATGTGCAGGGTTCAGCGCGGAAAGACGTGGTCTTCGGGGCAGCGCGGGTGTATACTTTCACCGTGCCAGGGCCAAAATGGAAATCCTGGGTTAGACAACAAACAACATGCTGATACCACGCCTACCAACCGACAACCTGTACAAGTTCATGGCACTTGCCGGTCTATTCTTGGTTGGTAGTTCCTACGTGCTCGTAGTCATGGGGGTGCCCTACCTTTCAGAGGCAAGTACTTCGCTTCTAAGGCAAACCAAATCTCATCTCGCCGAGTATCAAAGGAGGTGGGGTATCCACTTGACTCAGGTGACCCCAACATCTTGTGTTTGGGGTTCAGAACGGCTCGGCGTCCCAGTGGGCGATGATCGAGCGATACGGCGTCGGCTCCACAGCGACCGCTTGCTGAACCAGCCTGTAGAACAGCTTGCCGCGGCTACGTGAGCTGCGCCGGTTGAACCGGAAGACGAACTCGTCCAGATATAGTCCAAATGCTCGTGGCTGACCGCCCCTTGATGCGTACCCAGCAACCAGCGCTTGAGCAGCGAGATCGCTTTGTGCACCAGCGGAAGCAATTCCGACGCCTGCTCGCGGCGACCCTTGAGGAAGACGATGTGGTGCCGATAGCCCTTCTTCTCGAGTGGCTCGTAGCCCAGCCAGCCATCGGTGCGAACCACGCTGCCTGGCTCGATCGACTCCTCCACGAAGGGCATCAAGCTGGCCGCCGAGGCGTTGCGCAGGCGCTGCATACGGATCCGCCCCAGCCCGCTGCCTCTCTCCTCCGGCGGCTACTGCAATCAATCCTTTACGCTCGATCTGGCGGCCGCGAACGCCCTCCTCCTCCGCGCCCCAGTAGGTCTCATCCACCTCGACGACGCCCGTCAAACGCTCGCGCCCCGGCCGCACCATCGCCCGCCGCAGCTTGTGCATCCAAGCCCAGGCGGTTTGGTAGCTGCCCAGTCCCAGAACGCGTTGCAAACCCAAGGCGCTGACTCCGTTCTTCTGCGAGACGACGTGCCACATTGCTCGGAACCAAAGCCGCAACGGCTTGCGTGTGTCCTGAAAGATCGTACCGGCCGTGACGGACGTTTGGCGACCGCAGGCAGCACATTCGAACCATACTTTGCGCACCGGCCAAGCTCGCTCAAGCCCACAGTTGGGGCAACGGAACCCGTCCCGCCAGCGCAGCGCGACCAGATAGTCGCGACAGGCCTCTTCGGTGGCGAAGCGCGCCTCGAACTCGAGCAGATCGCGCGGGTAATCCTCCACGAGGCCGCATACTACATCTTGGGGTCACCTGAGTCAAGTGGATACCCCACTCAAAGGATTGTCAAGGGCGGAGAGAAATTAGACCACTTCGGCGGAGTAAAACTAGACCAGTTGGGGGAGTGGTAGCGGTTTTCGTGGGACGGCTGGAACGGAGCCTGAGGGCGCCCTTTAGGGCGACCCAGGCGTAGTGGAAGGCGGCCCACGAAAACCGGCGCGAGCGGCGGGCGGGTCAGTCGGAAGAGCGAGACCGTTTCTTTTGACTCTGTTTGAGGCGGAAGCTTTCGCCGTTCATCTCCAGGATGTGAACGTGGTGGGTGAGGCGATCGAGCAGAGCGCCGGTCATGCGCTCGGACCCGAGCACCTCTGTCCACTCGGTGAACGGCAAGTTTGAGGTCAGCATCGTGGAGCCTTGTTCATAGCGTTGCGAGAAGATCTCGAACAGCAGCTCAGCGCCGGTCTTCGACAGCGGCACATAGCCCAGTTCATCGACGATCAGCAGATCCTGCTTGGCAAGTTGTTTTTGGAAGCGCAGCAGCCGTCGCTCGTCGCGGGCTTCGAGCAGTTCATTGACCAGTGCCGCAGCCGTGGTGAAGCGTGTTCGATAACCGCTCTGACAAGCGGCCAGGCCTAGCGCCAGGGCGAGATGCGTCTTGCCGGTGCCGGAGTTGCCCAGAGCCAAGACGTTCTCGCGACGGTCGATGAACTCACAGCGCGCCAGCTCCAGCACGAGCTTCTTGTTTAACGAAGGCAACGCTAGGAAGTCGAATGTGTCGAGACTTTTCGTCACGGGAAACTTGGCTGCTTTGATGCGACGTTCAGTCGCCCGCTGATCTCGGTCGAGCAGTTCCAACTCGCAGAGTTGCTTCAGGAAGCTCCTACAGTCCAAGCCCTCGGCGGCGCATTGCCGCGCCACTTTGTCGTACTCGCGCAGGAAAGTCGGCAGCCGCAACGCTTTCAGATGGGCTTCCAGTAAGAGATTCGACTTCGCCATCAGCCCGCTCCTTGCCCCAAGAGCGCGAGATAGGACGCTGCCGAAGTCTGCTCGACTTGAGCCGTCGGCAGGTGAGGATACTTCGTTAAGTCCAGCCGTGGCGGACGTTGTTCGATCGCGCACAGCAACAGATGCTTGACGGCGTCGAAGCCGATCGTTCCCAGTTCGCAGGCTTGGCGCACCGCCGCCGCAACATGCTCCAGCCGAAAGTCCTCCAGCAGACGCAACACCTGCACGTACTCGCGCTTGCCCGCTTTGCCCAAGCGGACTTCGAGCAGGCGTCGTAATCGCGGAAACTCGGGCGGTAGATCCCAACCCACCAACGGCGCGGCTTGATCGAGCGCATTCGTCTTGCGCTCCAGCAACGCCAGATAATGGACGGGATCGAAGATCAACTCTTCGCGTTCGTAACTGCGCCGGTGGCGTGCGATCTCTTCGCTGCCGCAACAGATCACTACTTCGTCCACATAGGCTTTGAGCAACACCTGGCGATGGCCGTAGCGCGTCGGCACCGAGTAGTCGTTGGTCCGATAGCGCACCAGCGACAACGACGTCACCCGGGTCGTACGTTTGTCGCAGGCATCGTAGGGCGCGGACGGCAATGGCAGCAACGCTTTCGCGTCGCGCTCAAAGCGTTCTCCGATCGTTTCGGTGTGTCGCCGCAAGCGCCGCTCACGGTTCTTGCGGCACTTGGCTTCGAGGTGTTCGTTGAAGGCTTCCCAACTCGAGAACCGGGGGATCGGCACCATGAAGTTGCGCCGCCCATAGCCCACCAAGCCTTCCACCTTGCCTTTGTCGTTACCCTTGCCTGGCCGGCCGAAACGATCAGCGAACAAGTAGTGCGACTGCAACTCACTGAACGCTCGTGTGCGTTTGCGCGTACCGTCGCCGAGAATCCTTGCTACCGCCAACTTCGTGTTGTCGTAGACAATGCTGCGCGGCACACCGCCAAAGTAGCGAAACGCGGCGTTGTGTCCTTCGCAAAAGGCTTCCGTCGTCTCGGCGGGAAAGGCTTTTACAAAGGCGTCATCGCTGTGCGGTAGATCGACCACCAAGAAGTGGGCCTTACGCTGCACTCGGTCAATGACAACCAGTGCTTCACCGAAGTCAGCTTGCGCATCGCCAGGAGGATGTGCCAGCGGCACAAACATCTCTTGACCGCCCAGCTTCTTCTCGCGAACGTAGTCCTTGATGATTGTGTAACCGCCCGTGAAGTCGTACTCGTCGCGCAAGCGGTCGAAGATGCGCTGTGCCGTGTGACGCTGTTTCCTCGGCTGCTGCTGATCGTCAAGCAGTATCTGATCAATGATTCCTGTGAACGAATCCAGCTTCGGCCGCTTCACCGGTTGACGCCGCCGATAGCCCGGCGGCGCCTTGTAGCGCAGCATCTTGCGCACCGTCTCCCGCGCCAAACCGAACCGTTTGACGGCCTCGCGTTCACTCAGCCCCTCAACGATGACACTCCGCCGTACTTGAGCGTATAGCTCCACTTGATACATCCCTCCGGTGTTCCACAAAACACCTCGGGGATGCTACGCGGACCACCTGGGCGGTCTAATTTTGCGCCGCCCTCACGCGGCTTAGAATCGCCGCTCTGTGGTCTATTTTGGCTCCGCCGTTCTCACATGACGCTCTTGCAGCATCATGCCGAGCGTCACGGTCTGCGTGTTCTCGGCTGGTGTCTGATGACGAACCACGTGCATGTCGTCGGCATTCCGAAGCACGAAATGTCTCTTGCCCGCACCCTGGGCCGGGCGCACTACGAGTACACTATCTATTTGAATCGAAAGAGGAAACGTAGCGGTCATCTGTGGCAAAACCGCTTCTTCTCGGCACCGCTCGATCGCGATCACCTGCACGTCGCGCTGCGCTACGTCGATCTGAATCCGGTTCGGGCGGGCCTGGCCAACCAGGCGCTGGAGTACGAATGGTCGAGTGCCGCCGCCCACGTCGACGGCCACGACGAATGGGACTTGCTCGACACAAAGAACTGGCGAAAGATCTGCACGCGAGGAGATTGGGCCGACGCGCTACGCGACCCGATCATGGAAGCGGACCAGATGACCCGGCTGAGGACGGCAACGCAAACCGGCCGTCCCCTGGGATCGGATCGGTTCGTGCGCTCGCTCGAAACACGGCTCAACAGACCCCTGAAACGCCGTAAAACCGGGCCTACGAGAAAATCGCAGGCTGCAGCGATGGCTTAGTGTGGAAAGGTTAGGGTGATTGTCCCTCTTGGTCCTGGACGCGAGGGCTTGCCGAAACGACGTCGTTGATATACTCGACGCAAGAGTCCCATCCTACCCATAAGCGAACGTGGCGGAATTGGCAGACGCGCTAGATTTAGGTTCTAGTGGGGCAACCCGTGGAGGTTCGAGTCCTCTCGTTCGCACCATTCTTACTCCTCAGTTCACTTGAGGCTTCGGACGGTATCAGTCGGCACAGCGGCCGTAATAGAAGAAAGTGGGTGACAGGCTACTACTTTCGGTCCCGGTGAGACGTGCAAGCGGTCGAAGGGCTTATCGTCGGGCTCACCGCGTATGACAGGCCACGACTCCGCCTACCACGACGATTATCCGCCTGGAGGCTTGGACTATGCGGAGAGGATCTCAGGAACGCTCGAGGTCAGGTCAGCGCGGCTCTGCCACTTATGTTCGATCCCGCGCATCAGCAGGCCACAGTCGAAGCCCACGGAACCGGAGGGGAATCGCGATTGATCCTCGAAGAAACTTGAGGCGACATCTTCCACCTCAAGCGCCTCAACCGTCCATGTCTTGCACTGCAGCTCAAGCCCGGCGTAACGGCCCGCTGTCTCCGTTGCCGAGTAACCCAGCGACCCTGTCTCAAAAAAAGCCGAGGCCTCCTCGATTGAGGGGAACACTGAGCTTTCCGGCAGTCGATCGAACACGTGACCGGAGACATGAACCCGGGTCTCACCATCGTCGCTGCGTAGCTCGACAGAGAAATGCTCCGCGGTCTCCTCGACGGTGAAGAACGCATGATGGTGAATACCGGAAAACAAGCGTCCACCCACGAAGGTGGTGAGACGGGAATCCGTATCGCGCCGTGGGATGTAAACGCCCTCGTGGATTTCGCCATCCTGTTCCCACTCGACAGCTATGCGATGAGCCGCGTTCTCTGAAGAGATACCGTAGGAGATCGGAAGGAATTCCGGCCGGATGCCTTTGAGCCGAATCAAACATATCCCCCCGATGGCGTGCCCGCTTACGACCTTTGGCCTAAACGGTCGGGGCAGGATACGCGCCATGACATCGGGGTCAATGTGATAGTTAACAAGGATGCGGCGGTCAATAACACCTTGGATCACTGGTATCCGCATCGTCTCGTCTCATCTTAGCCAACCGCACCCCGCTGGGTTATAAGGGAACTGAGAGCCCACAGCCAAAACCAAATCCCGCCGATGCCACAAAACCTCAAATCGCGCCGCCGCCCGCCGCCCCCGGCCCCAGAGCGGCGATACGGCTACGACGCTTTTACGAAACAGAGCCGTCAACAGCCCGATACAACACCGCCACCCCCACCTCCGGCCGGCCGGCCGGTCACAAGCCCAGAACATTTATATCTCCCGCGCCCTCAACAACATCCCTCCCAGCCCACCCGCTAGGCGCATCTCTTCGGTGTATAAGGGAACTGAAGGCCGCCAGCTAAAACCAAATCCCGCCCGTGCCACAAAACCGCAAATCAAGCCACCGGCAACCGCCCAAAGCGCTCACCGCACCGTCCCCGGCCCCAGCGGGGCCGAAGAACATAGCCCCGTGCTTCAGCGCGGGGTATCCCGCCCACATGAAAACAAGCCCCGGCAGGGCGATACGGCTACGACGCTTTTACGAAACAAACCCGCCGCCTCAACTCGAAGCGGCCGCGAACAAACGCGTACCGCGAAGACCCGTAGCGTGGACCTCGCTTTTGAGGTCCGCGGCTTTTCCCGCCCGCACTCGATCAACCGACGAAACGAACCCTACGGCCGACGGCCAGGCCCCCGGTCACGCAAAGCTTCAGCCCTACCGAGTCCCGAGTCAGAACTCAGGCGCTCCACAAGCCGCCAAAAAATACGAAACAAAGCCCAGTCCCCGCAAGAACGGAACAAAAACAAGCTCCCAGTGTTCCATTCTGTTCCAAAAGCGAACAACATACGAACAAACAGCAAAACCCAAGATCCCAGCCCCACTTTTCACCAAACGAACCCGAAGTCCGCCTCAGCGGTGCAACCGACAAACCGCATCACGCGCCCCCTCTCAAACCTTCTCCGTGGGATTTCCTGAGACATTGCACAAGGCAAACACTCGACCAAACGAAAATGCGAAACAGACCCATCCCGCCCAACCCACTCAAACAACACTACTTATACCGCCGGTTCTATCCGGATCAACGACCCATATGAAGGGCGCCACACTTAACCTAAAGCGGAGCCAAACGCGGCACCCGGGCAAAGACTGAGTGCCGCTGATTGAGAAGCGAATGACCCCGGACGCGTTAGACGGCGCCAACCACCGGGAAGCCGAAAGTCGGGAGAAATGAGGAGCGCGTCACCAAAGGCGGATTCCGACGTTCAGCGCAGCTCCGCCTCCGGGCGGCACAGTGACGCCTAGGTTGACTCTGCGAGTCTCTTCGCCGAAGCGCCGCGTGACGGTGCGGCCGACAATGTAACCGATCGTCGCGCCGGCAATCACGTCACTCAGATGGTGCTTCTGACTCCTGATACGGCTGGCGCCGACATACGATGCGAACGCGTAGGCCGGAAGAGCCTTCTTCCAGCCATAGTGCCGGGACACCACGGTGGCCCACATAAAGGAATTGGATGTGTGGCCTGAAGGGAAGGAAAGCCTGTCCGCTCTATCCGGCCTATGCCTTCCACTAAAGCTCTTAAGACCAGCCGTCACGCTGTTGACCACGATGAAACCTTGACTCAAATCGTAGGTGATGTTCTGGAACTTCGCATCGTCGGTCAGGCGGCTGGCAAGAAACGATATACCGATCGCCGGGCCAATCAACTGCGACTTGCCGAGGTGTTTACCCACAACGGCAAAACCGTCGGTTGCGAGGGGGTCGTGGAACCTTCGCTTAATGCGATCGTCAGAATGCATGGCGACGGCGGCGGCACCAGCGCCTATGAGCAACGGAGCGACATTGTCCTTGGACCAAAGCCCGGCGAAGTTACCCAGCAGGTCCTTCGGGAACTCACTGATGGCGGGAGCGTCTTCGAACGAGGCGGGCTGATAGCTCTGTTCCGGCGGCTGATCCTGACCAAACGCTGCGATGTTGGCGACGGCAAGAGCCAGAACAAGTACTCGTGACAGCAATTGCATGGAGGGTTCAGTCACTTCCGATCAAAGCAAAAAAGTCTGAAGATTCTCTGACGTCTCCCACGAACGAAGCACAACCATTCGAACAAGGGGCGCTGGCGCTTGTGACTCCCCGCAAGCTACGAATAGCACAGAAGTATGACGACCGCAATTGAGAGAAGTGCCGGCGCATTCAGAGATCCTTCAAGTTTGGCCGGTAGTCTTCGAGGAGCGGAGAAAGCTCGCACGAAACATGGGGGCGCTGCGGACATGAAGCGATTGAGGACGGTAGGACTGCTGGTTCTTGGCGTGCTGGTGTTCGCGGCGTTGCCGCGGCTCGCCGCTCAGTCGAAGATCGAGCTCGAAGGCGAGATGACGAGACTGGAACGCGGGTCCATCACGATGTTCAACGGTCTCGTCAGCTTCGAGACTGGTGGCGCAAAGATTGAGACGGACGACGAGAATTTCACAAACCTCTCCGATCTGAAGCCCGGCACGGCGATTGAGGTAGACGCCACAATCACCCCCGACGGCGTGATTCAAGCGACCGTCATTGAGGTAAGCGACGAGAAGGAAGCGGACACTGAAATTGGCGGAGTCATCGCCACCGTCGACGAAGCGGGACAGACGTTCACCATCGGTCCGGTCACAGTGTCTTGGGATAGCCGCACGAAGTTCAAGGGCATGTCGCGCCCGCGAGCGGGGCTGTTCGTCGAGGCGAAGCTTGAGATTCTGGGCCCGCGTCTCGTGGCCAAAGTCATTGAAAAAGAGGACGACAACAATTGATCGTCCCGCCTCGATCGGGTGCCTCCAATGGAGTATTGACAACTCTTCCTTCATCCCACGGCCGTCCCGGGCGCTTCGGTGCTTCGGGGCGGTCGCATTTGTTTGTGATAGCTTCCTCAGGAAGAGCGACTCCAGAACGTTCGCGAAACAGGACTTTTTGTGCCCTCGCCGAAAACCGAACACGACGTCTTCAGAAAACCTTCAGACAAGCCCCGGTACCATAGATACGGGCGTACATGGAAATCCTGATTGTCGAAGATGACCGGCGCATGGCGTCGCTGCTGGAGCGCGGCTTGGCGGGCGAAGGACATCGGACCTTTACCGCCTTCGACGGCCGCGAAGGGGTCGAGTACGCCAGGGTCCGCTCCTACGACGTCATTGTGCTCGACGTCCTCTTACCATTCATGAACGGTTTCGAAGTCGCCCGGCGAATTCGCGGTGAGGGCGACCAGACACCGATCCTGATGCTCACGGCCAAAGATACCGCCAAGGACGCCGTTGAGGGGCTCGACGCCGGCGCCGATGACTATCTGACGAAGCCCTTCGCTTTCGACGAATTTCTCGCCCGCATCCGTGCCGTGTCGCGACGAGGGCCCATCCCGAAGGGTGTGAACCTCGAAGTCGCCGACCTCACCCTCGATCCAGCCTCCCACGACGTTCGTCGAGGCGAGCGCGAGATATCCGTTACACGCCGTGAGTTCCAGGTTCTCGAGATGCTCATGCGCCGGGCGGGCCGGGTAGTCCCGCGAGACGCGCTCATCGATACGGTGTGGGGCGGTGAGTCGGACGTCGAGCTCAATACAGTGGACGCGTTCATCAGCTCTCTCCGGCGGAAGCTAGAAAAACCTGGTGAGAAACGGCTGATTCAGACGATTCGTGGGATCGGGTTTTCCATCCGGGAGCCGGAGTCATGAAGTCGTGGCGCTCGATCGAGTTTCGCCTGGCGGCTGGGTACTCCATGCTGCTCATCCTCGGGCTCGCGTCGCTTGGCGGGCTGCTATGGTTCGGCGTCAACTACAGCATGGTCGCGGCGGTGGATGACCTGCTGGCTACGCGAATCGATCGTCTCGTCGCCTTCGTCGATGCTGAGTTTAGCGGCCCTATCGATCAATGGAGTGAGGATCGGACCGGCGGAGAGTTCAAGGCGATCGTAGAAAGTGTGGATGCCGAGAGGCGTACGTTTTCCGTGCAGACGACACCGATTCGCTTTACCTCGGACACGGTGTTTGAGAGCGACCTTCAAGCTTTCTCGGCTGCTGATATCGAAGCAGGCCAATACGTCGAGGTCATAGTACAGCGGCGGGATGGGCAGTGGGTTGCCGAGGAGGTGTCACTCGAAGCTTCCCCTTCTCTGGAGCTGCAATTGGATCTTGTCGAATATGCTCGAAGCGTGCCGGATGGGCGGTTGCTGCACGTTCGTACTGCTGACGATGAAGTCTTTGTGACCCCTGACGAGGGAGCGGCCGTCCCTTGGCAGGAACGGCTGGATTTTACAACGTTCGACGCCGAGGGAGTGCCGTACCGGGTTCTACGAAAGTCGATTCAGCTTGCCGGACAGGACTACCAGATCCAGGTGGCGACGTCCCTGGGAGCAGTCGCGGCCACTCGCGAGAGGCTTGTCTCAATGCTGGCGTGGCTCTTGCCGGGGGGCCTGTTATTGAGCTTGGTGGGCGGGTATGTGATTAGCCGGGCTGCGCTGAGACCGGTGGAGCGCATAGCAGAACTGGCGGCCCGCGTCGATGTCGCGCAACTATCAGAGCGGATCGAAGTACCGAGGTCGGGCGATGTTGTGCAGCGGCTCGCCGAGACTTTCAACGGGATGCTGTCTCGCCTCCAGCTATCCGTGACGCGGCTGGAGCAGTTCACAGCGGATGCATCCCATGAGCTGCGCAGTCCCGTTGCTGTGATTCGTACGGGAGCAGAACTTGCATTAAGACAAGCGCATAGCGAGGATTCCTTGCGGCAAGGCATGAAGGAAATTCACGACGAGGCTATTCGTCTGACCGAACTGCTGGAGGACTTGCTGACGCTTACGCGGGCCGATAGCGGCGCCGTGTCATTGCCAACCGAGCCGATTGACCTTGCCGCGCTGGCGGCGGAAGTCAGCGACGCGCATCGGCGCTTTCTGAATGGACGAGCGCTTACTTTTGAGTTAGCGGAAGACCGTTTAGTCGTGCGGGGACACGAGGTTTCGCTAAGACGACTGCTGGTGATCCTTCTGGACAACGCTGCACAACACACACCCGAAGATGGTCCTATCTGGGTCTGGATGGGTAGGGAAGGCGAGCAAGTTGTGCTGTCCGTTTCCGACACAGGCGACGGGATTCCAGCGGACAAGCTGGAGGCTATCTTTGAGCGCTTCTATCGAGTCGACTCGTCTCGGAGTAGGGCGAATGGAAGTTTTGGGCTTGGCCTGTCGATTGCCAGGTGGATTGTGGAGTCGCATGGCGGTTTGATTCAGGCTTCCAGTATCGTTGGCAAAGGCTCAACGTTCACGGTCCGGTTGCAACGAGCCTGACAAAGAGAATGGGTGGGTGTACCCGCCGGCTCAAGGGCGGCATTCGAACGGCTGGAGACGCTACGGCTGAAGTCCTGGGCCAAAATCTCAGGCGCCTCTGGGCCGAAGGCTCGGGATATAGTATCCCCACTTTTTCGCGTCGAGACGGAACTGCGCGCAACCGTGCGTCGCCGGACCGTTTGCTTAGGGGTTGGTTAGGATGAGTACCGATGAAGTTTTCGGCGCTTCTGCTTGACTCGATTCGACAGTCGGAGATTCCGTTGCGGTTTGAACCTGGCGCGGAAGAGGCTGTCGCCCGTCCGGTGATCGAGATGCTGAAAGCCTGGGTGGCGATTCACGATCAGGAGGCGTCCGGCGATTTTGGTTATGGGCGGAAGGCCCTGGTGGTGCGACTTCTGGAGGAGTTGTCGGACGAGGTGGATCTACCGGTAGAGGATGACTAGATGAAGGGCGCGGAACAGCACGCATCCCTGCGGCGTCATTGCGTAGAGTTTCTGAGCGGAAAAGGAGCCCATGCTCGGTTCGAGAGCGTTGTGGATGATTGGCCGGAGGGATTGCGCGGCGTGAAGGTCGCCGGTTTGCCCTACACCGCGTGGCAGATCCTGGAGCACATGCGGATCGCCCAGTGGGACATCCTCGAGTTCAGCCGGAACCCTAAGCATGTGTCACCGGAGTATCCCGATGGGTACTGGCCCGATAGCGAGACACCGCGGTTGGCGGAGGATTGGGACAATAGCGTTCGGGCGTTTACGGTGGACCTGGACGGGATGAAAGCGTTGGTCGAGGACGAGTCGCTGGACCTGTTCGAGGCATTCGCGCACGGGTCGGGGCAGACGCTGCTGCGAGAGGCACTGCTGCTGGCGGACCACAGTGCCTACCACGTGGGGCAGTTGGTGATTTTGAAGAGGCTGCTGGGCGCTTGGCGCGACTAGGCGCGAACCGCGTGTGTCCGTGAACCGGGATTATAATTGAGTGACGGGCGGTTTGCTGCCTCATGAGTAATCTTTCTTCCGTTCGCCAGCTCGCCTTGCCGGACACTTCCGGGGCGAGTTTTGATCCCGAGTTGCTTCAACCTTCCGAGGATGGGTTGCTGCGGGAAGCGGTTCGCCTGGGGGTATTCCCGGCGGTGTACTCTCGACTGTGCGAAGCAGGGCAGCAGCCCCGGGATAAGAAATGGGGGCGTTGATTCCTGGCCAACGGTGCACGGAATCTATTCCTGAAGCGCGAGCAGGAGCGGGTGCTGACGGGATTGCGAGAAGCGTCGGTCGCGTGCCTGCCCATCCGCGGGATCTCGCTGACGGAGACGCTTTACCCGGATGTGTTCTGGCGGGAGATCGCGGATATCGATCTATTGATTGCACCGGAGGATGTGTCCCGGGCGTATCCGGTGTTGAAAGCGATCGGTCTGGATGACGAGGCGAACCCTTGGACGGAAACGTCACTTGAACGCGTAGCGCGGCGAGCATCATACCACTACCCGGAGATTCGCATGACCGGGCGCCATGAGATGGATACGGAGTTGCACTGGGACTGGGTGGCGGCGGAATTGCCGGGGGGGGATTTGTTTACTGATTCCGAGGGATATCTCGTCTATCTCTGTCGGCATGCGGCGAAACACGTCTGGCTTGACTTCTCGTTCGACTTGAGGTGGTTGGCGGACATTGAGATCTTTCTGCGCAAGCGGGGAGCAGCGCTCAACTGGGATCGTTTCTGGGAATTGGCGCGCGTCGTCGGTGCGACCCGAGGATGCGCGGGGATACTGGAACTGCGCGGGCTTCTGTTTGCGGGGGAGGATGGAAACCACTACGTCGTGCCGCGCCCGTTCGCGCGGCGCGGACTGCGCTGGGCACGGCGAGCCGAGCGATGGCTGATTGAAGGCAAGTCGGCGCCATTTTCGCATCATCGGGCGGTGCAACTCCTGCGGATGGATAGTCCCTCGGAGCGTTTGCGGAGGATCTGTAGTTGGCTGACGCCGGCGCCGCGCCAGTGGAACCGCCCGGACGGTTCAACGCCTTCAGCAGCCGAAGTGTGGGTACATCGCTATCGCAACTTGGCCCTGCGCGGCGCCGCGGCTATCTGCCCGTCGCTCAATTGGCGTCGTCGTTTGACACGGGTCGCGGAGTGGTCGAGCCGGGATTGGACCGTGCTGCTTCTCGCTTGGTGCTTGCTACCGGTCATAGCCGTTGGAGTGCGGGGACGCCGGTTTCCGCGGACGCGCGATTGGGCCGCAAGAGTGCGCGCCGTTGACCCACCGAACCGGCCTGAGCAGCGAGCATCGCAAGTGGGGGCTTTGGTAAAGGTGGCGGCACAGCGACACATTGGGCGGTTCGCCTGCCTGCCGCGGTCTTTGACCCTGCTGCGGCTCTTGGGTCGAGAAGGCATGAGGGCGGAACTGAAACTAGGCGTCCGGCAAGAGAACGGAAAGGTTGAAGGCCACGCCTGGGTGGAGCATGAGGGAGTGGCCATCAATGAGCCGGGCGATCCCAATAGCGATTTTGGGTTGCTGCGGGGCGTGCGCGCGGAACAGACTCCAGAGCAGAATCGGAAATCTGACTACTCAATCACGTCGTCGAACTGAAGCGTAACGAACCACCACGATTCGTTCGGCCGCTAGTTGCCAGATCTGAGTTGCGCAGGGCCGCTTTGATCTCTCCGCCGCAAACACTCGCCGCCTGATCCGTCCCTAGTCCGCATGTCTCAACACCTGACGGTCGAAGCACGCCATAGGCCCGCCATTGCTTCGTTGCGCTTGCTCGCCGTGCTCACTGTACTGTTCAAGTACACCTCCGCGCGCCAACCCGCGCGCGCCTCGCACTCACGGACCTCTCACGCACTTCGCCTCGTCACGTGGCGAGAAACGCGGACTAGAATACGACTGGAATCACTTCCGAGCAGACGAGCCCTCCGATCTCGCAGAGTTCGTAGAAGTATTCACCCCTACCCTTCTTGTTCACGGCGTCCAGATAATGCCCATCGTTCAGGGTAACGATATCCGCGGAGGCTTTCCCCCAGCGGTGGATTTCGATCTGCTCCCCAGTTGCGCCGGCCCAGGTGATGTCCATGCGGTGACGGCCCTTCCGCTTGTACGTCAAGATTGTTACGGAGATGCTGCTCTCGACCGTAAAAGTGACACTAGCGGATGCGACTACGCCCAGCGAATCCGACACCGTTGCCGTGACTACGTGAACCCCCATCGTGAGGGGCACGCTCAACGTGCCTCCCGTACCGAGAGGACCGTCAACGTCCGATGACCAGGTGATAGCCGCGCTCAGATCGCCGTCTTCAGGATCGAAGGCCGACGCCGTGAGAGTGGTAGTTGGTGGCGCGGGAGCGACTTCATCCTCGGGCGAGTCCGAACCAGGCGTCGTGAAGGCCCGCTTGGCGGACCCAGTCACCCCACGGTTACCTAAGCCGCCGGTTGAACCTGTAATAGCGGTGACTACACCCTGACTGACGGAGGCGCCCTCCACCGGAGAGGTAATTTGTAGTGACGGTGCTGAGTTCGGGGATGTAACGGTCATCCGAGCCGTAGCCGTGGCTGTTGCTCCGAAGGAATCGGTCACCGATACCAAGATCAGGTGCAACCCCGGGACAGACGGCGTCCAGTTGGCGTTCGCCCCGGTCGCTATACTCCCTTCGAGACTTGAGGCCCATGTGATGAGGTGAGATATATTGCCGTCCTCAACGTCCGTGGCGGAAGCGGCCAAGGAAACGGAGGCCCCAAGTACGACTGCCGGGGCACCGGAGGGACTGCTGACCGAGATAGCCGGGGCAGAGTTGGGATTCACAGTGACCGAAGTAGAAGAGGTCTCGGTCTGATTGGCCGAATCCGTTACCGAAGCGGTGACGATGTGAGAACCGCTTGCCGCCGGCGTCCAGGAAGTACTCCCGCCCGTCCCAATCACACCCTCGACGTTCGAGGACCATGTGATCAGGTGGCTGATATTGCCGTCTTCGTTATCGCTCGCTGAAGCCAAAAGCGAGACCGCGGTTCCGGCTGCGAAGCTCGCTTGGCCCGAAGGACTACTGATGGCAATCGTCGGCGCCGCATCTACGTTGACCGCAATCGTGACGCTGTCTGAAACCGATTGATTGTTTGAATCGCTGACGGAGGCTGTAACGACATGGTTACCGGCGACCGAGGGTGTCCAGTTGGCCGTGGCGCCCGTCCCGATCGCGCCCTCGATGCTTGACGACCACGAGATGAGGTGCGAAAGGCTGCCATCTTCATTGTCAGCGGCGGTGCCGGCCAGGCCAACGCCCGCACCCAGCGTAATAGACGTGCCGGAGGAAGGACTGCCGATGGAAAGGGTCGGCGGGCCATCGACCTCAACTGTGACCGTGACACCGTCCGAAGCGGGCTGACCCTGCGAATCCACTACCGATGCAGTGACGACATGGGCGCCGGTCACCGAAGGTGTCCAGTTGATGTTCGCGCCCGTCCCGATCGCGCCCTCGATGCTTGACGACCATGAGATGAGATGCGAAAGGCTGCCATCTTCATTGTCAGCGGCGGTGCCGGCCAGGCCAACGCCCGCACCCAGCGTAATAGACGTGCCGGAGGAAGGACTGCCGATGGAAAGGGTCGGCGGGCCATCGACCTCAACTGTGACCGTGACACTATCCGAAGCGGACTGACCCTGCGAATCCGCTACCGATGCAGTGACGACATGGGCGCCGGTCACCGAAGGTGTCCAGTTGGCCGTGGCGCCCGTCCCGATCGTACCCTCCAGGCTTGATGACCATGAGATGAGGTGCGAAAGGCTGCCATCTTCATTGTCAGCGGCGGTACCGGCCAGGCCAATGCCCGCACCCAACGTAATAGACGTGCCGGAGGAAGGACTGTCGATGGAAAGGGTTGGCGGGCCATCGACGTTGATGGTCACGGATACGCTGTCATTCGCGGGCTCACCCTGGGAATCGACAACCGATGCCGTGATGACATGGGTACCGGTGACGGCGGGGGTCCACGTAAAGCCTGCACCGTTGCCGATAGTTCCAGCAAGGTTTGAGGTCCAGACCAGGTTGGACGTCAGGTTACCGTCTTCGGCATCGGACGCCGAGCCCGATACGCTCACCGTGTCGCCCAGGGTATAGGAGGCGTTGTTGGCAGGCGAGGAGATGCTGACCTGAGGCGCGGCGTTCGGGGGTTCGTCACCCAGGACTGTGAGCACGCCGGCGAACGTGGCGGTGGCCCCGCCCGGGTTAGTTACCCGGACGTTCCAGTTGCGGTCGTCCGTGGAGTCGTCATCGCCGACCTGTACGGTGGCGGTAATCGTGGTGGAATTCACAACGACGACGTTCGAAGCCGAAGGTTGCGGTCCGCTTCCGTTGAAGCATTCCAGCACGGCGCCAATTTCGAACCCGGTCCCGGTAATCGCAACCGCCGTGCTCGTTCCCATTGTGATTGCGTCGGGAGCGAGGCCGGTCAGCGAAAGCGGTTCATTGACCAGCACCGAGGTGCTTCCGGTATCGTTACCTGCGTTACTGTCGGCCAGAAGTTGGCTCGCCTGCAGTGAGTGGGCCAGACCGGCGGCTGCGGTGGCGGTATTCCAGCTAAAAGTTAAGGTCTGCGAGGCTCCCGGGGCCAGACCGGCAATGACTTGAGAGCCGATATTGAGATTGTCCGTTTGATCATCCAGCGTGACGTTGATGTTGTCGCTCACTGTTACGTTCCCAACATTCTGAACCGCCACGAAGACGCTGACGACATCACCCTGAGTTACCGCGCTCGCGGCCGTCACTGAAGTGATGGCGAGATCGTGCACCGTCGGTTCGATGTGTACCGTGGCGGCGGCCGACGCGCTGTTCGTTCCATTGGGATGCGCGGCGACGAGGCTTACGCCGAAGCTGGCCGGTTGGGCTGCTCCCGAGGGCTCGATGCTCAGGGTTGCGTTGCCACTTTGGCCGGGGTCGAGCGATAGCGATGTTGGGTTTGCGGTCGCCGTCCAGCCCTGCGGTACTGTTGGGACCAGGTTGAAGCTTGCTGATCCGCAGCCGCTGCCGTCTTGGTTTGTAACGCTTACGTTGAGGTTGACAGCGACGCCGGCAAGCGTCGTCTGGCTTGTCGGACCGAGTGTGACGGCGGGGTCGGCTTCAAGACAACCACCGTTGTTGCCGTACGTAACCGTCATCGTCATCGAGTTCGAACTCACTGAGTCGACGCTGATCGTGAGATCGGAGTAGGGGTCGCTCCAGCTCTGGCCGGCGGCGAGGGCCGGGTCTTGTACGCTTGCGGTGTTAGCTGTGAAATCAGCCATGTGGGTGGCGGTCCCGGTATAACTATCCTCGTAGTGCAGCAGCGCGCCGGAGTGGACCTGTCCGGAAAGTTGGGAGTCATAGATACCCGTATCCTGGCGGAACTCGGCCCAAATCCAGGTGTTGTTTCCGCTACCTCGGCGGATCTTGAGAGCCTTGACGCCGGCGGGACGCGCTTCGTAGTTTTGGACGCTGTAGCTTCCATTCGTCTCGACAACCTGGTAGTTGGATCCGGAACTCAGCCAGCCAAGTTGGTCGGCGGCGTGTTGTGCCGAGTAGAAGCCAAAGTTCCAACTGCCCATGGTCGAGAAGCGGTCACCGTACTCAGTGATGTCGCCTTCGTCACCGATCGCTCCAAGAGGTTCGTTGCCGAATTCGCGAGAGTTCGCGTGCAACAGTCCGAGGTTGTGCCCCAGTTCGTGGGTTCCCAACCGCACGCCAACACTGCGGCTCGATGTTTGGTCTGAGCGGAGCCAGGCGATCGAGGCGCTGAAGTTGCCGTCGTTGGAGCTATTGGACCAGCACCCGACGCTTCCCAGGCCGGCCCAACTACAGCCTCCGGTCGTGCCGTTGGGATTGCTTCTCGTGTTTTTCGGGAAGACAATCAGGACGCGATCGTAGTCGTTGAAGTTCACGGCCCCGTCAGCCGCGGCGATCGCGTCCGAGCGCATATTGTCGTACTGGCAATCATACAGACCATCATTGTTTGTATCGCTGTTGTAGTTGCTCGAGAGATTGTACGGACCGACAACACGGACGTCGTCGATCGAGGTCTGCCCGTCGGAGTTCTCTTCCCAAAAATCGCCAACGGACCAGTTTGTGCTGCTGTCGTTTGTGGTGTAGGCGTTGCCACGCAGGATTCCCTTCATCAACTCCGCGTTTACCGAAGAAGGCAGCGAGTAGTTGGGGAACCTTACGAGGATGACGACGACGCTTTGCCCCCCCGTGGGTCCGCACACACCGTTGGCTTTGGAAGTTGATGCGGCCATCACTTCGCCGTCCTGCACGGCGACCGCGTTGCCGACGCGAACACCCCTCACGTTGAGGATGCTGCCGCTAGTGAGACCGGCGGGTTTCCGGCCCGCGAAATGCAGCTCGATGCTACCCGCCCCGATCCTGAGAAAGTGAAATGCTCTACCAAGTTCAAGCGACTCGTCATCCGCGACCAAAGCCTCGGAGATACCCTGCCAGTTGCCTCTCGCTTCCAATAGGTCTGCTTGGCGTGGGTATTTGGCGGCCAGACGCTCAAGAAGGCTCGGTGGAAAGGCCAAGTTGAGAGCTTCGGAAGGGTTCTCGGCGATGAGTGCGGCTAGCGCGGTTCTGCGGTTTGAGAGGACCTCCCGAAGACTCATTGGGTCGGCGGCGGCATAGCTCTTTTCGCTACCGGACGCGGACGCCTCCAATAGTTGCCGGTTCAGGTCCCGCAGGGTAGCTGCGTGATCAGGGACTTGCGCGAAGGATGAAGATGCCCCGATGAGGGTCACTATAAAGAAAATGAAAAGTCTGCCGATTGTTGGGTAGGTGCTCACTAGCTTCTCTCCGTCCGTCAGATAGGTACGCGCGGCGGCGGGAAGCCTTCTGCTCTCTCAACCCGTCCACCGGCGGCGTTCACCGGACGCCCTTAACGACGTCCAGGTGCGCCTTGCACCAGCTACAAATCAAAGGTTAGAAGTGAACGAGCGCGCTGAACATTGTGGGAAGCCATGCATCGCCCTGTGCTTTCGGTACTAGGAGACGCGGGCGCCGGGTCGGAGGTGGGGCGTCTGCTGGGCCCTATTTGGTAGCAGCCACGGAAGGTCAAAAGGCCTTACGACTCCTAGGGAAACACCGGATACCCCTGGAAAAACGGGATAACCGGGTGCGGAGAGACTTTCGTACCGGTACGAGTCCGGAAGAGATCGAAATCTACTAGTACTCAGGTATCATTTGGGGCCTGAATACAATTTTTCCCTAGGCAAGACTAGGGTGTTTAACGTATAATAACGCCGTCGGAGATACTCGGCCTAGTCTTGTCTCATGCAAGATGAGCCTGAAGGAGGAGTTAGTTTCTCACACAAGATGAGCCTGAAGGGTGGGGGAGTGAGCATGCTGGGGATTGACCATCCACATGCAAGACGGCAAGACGCTGAGCCTGGAGCAGATACGGCAGTTTCTGGAGGCCAGCGATGAAATACGATTCAAGGGCAAAGGGCGTGCCGAGATCTACGCCTGGGTGGCGCAAACGCTGTGCCGGCAGCGCTACAGCGGGCAAGACCGAGCCGCCAAAGGACTGCTGCGGCAATATCTGGCCAAGATGACGGGACTGAGCCGGGCGCAGGTCACCCGACTGATCCGCCAATATCGGCAGAGGGGTGAGCTGGTACCTGCCCGCTATCGGCGGCATCGCTTTGCCGGCAAGTACACGGCGGCCGATATCGAGCGGCTGGCGGCCGTCGATGAAGCACACGAAACCCTCAGCGGCCCGGCCACGCGCAAGATCCTGCAGCGGGAATATCACAAGTACCAGCAGAGTGAATATGAGCGGTTGGCGGAGATCTCGGTGGCCCACATCTATCGACTGCGGCGGCACAGGGTGTACCGCCAGCGGCGGCTGCATTTCACCAAGACTCGGCCCAGCGCGGTGTCGATCGGCGAGCGGCGGCGGCCCAACCCGCGGGGCCAACCCGGCTACCTGCGAGTGGATACGGTACATCAAGGAGATCGCGACGGCGTGAAGGGCGTCTATCACATCAACGCGGTGGATGAAGTGACCCAGTGGCAAGTGGTCGGCGCCACGGCGGCCATTAGCGAAGCCTGGCTGGAGCCGTTGCTCAAGGCCATGCTGGAGCAGTTCCCCTTTCGCCTGCGCGGCTTCCATTCCGACAACGGCAGCGAGTTCCTCAACGGCACGGTGGAAAAATTACTGAACAAGCTGCTGATCGAACAGACCAAGTCGCGGCCGAGGCACACCAACGACAACGGCTTGGTGGAATCGAAAAACGGCGCCGTGATCCGCAAGCACATGGGGCATACGCACATCGCGGCGCCGCACGCGGCGCGCATCCAGCGCTTCTATCAACAGCACTTCAATCCCTATTTGAACTTCCACCGGCCCTGCGGACAACCCGAACTGCTGACCGACGCCAAAGGCAAGCAGAAGCGCGTGTATCGCCACTATCAGACCCCTTGGGAAACCTTCCAGAAGTTGCCGCGGGCCGCCGACTATCTCAAGCCCGGGCAGGCGATCAAGGCCCTCGACCGTATTGCTCAGGCCGAAAGCGACACTGCGGCGGCGCGGCGGATGCAACAAGCCAAGAGCAAGCTGTTTGCGAGTTTCGCATCCGCGAACCTGCCGCGCCGCGCGACGGGAGAAGGGCTGCGGAAATGACGGGCGATGGGAAACGAGGAAAACCAAAAACCGGTTTCCCTCGTTTCCCAACGCCCTTGGAAATCGCTCCGCGATTCCCACATTCCCACAGCCCCGACGACGATTCTCTCCCCTTCTTAACCAATCCCAGAAAGGAGCCCAGCGACTCAGTGCTCCCCTGCTTCTCCAGGCTCATCCTTCGATGAGAAAATGCTGGCCTCATCCGTGTCGTGACAAACCGAGTGTCCCCGAAACGATAGAAGGGGGCGCGGCGATTCCCTAAGACCGAGCTTTTCAACCAGGATTTCCATTTTGGCCCTGGCACGGTGAAAGTATACACCCGCGCTGCCCCGAAGACCACGTCTTTCCGCGCTGAACCCTGCACATCACCTCCGGCGGCAGGCCCAAAAGCCCGTCCGTCCGCTCACAGACGTTGATGGAGCGGGCTGAACGGCACACCGGCCGACACTGCTCCCTGCGAAGCCTTTTCGGAGCTAAAAACTGTTGATCCTCGTCCAGGTAACGCTACCCGCTCGGCAGCGGCAGCGCCCAGATCCTGTGCAGCATGTCACCGAACAGCCGCCGGTTCAGATGCCCCTCGGCCAGCAGCAACCAGTAGTAGCGCGCGTGCTTGACCAGCCGGCCGCCGGTCTTCATCAGCCGCTGCTGCAAGCTCGTGAGCGACCAACTCTTGATCCTGTTCGGCAGTCCGAGCCGCCGCCACAAGTTGCCCAGGTTGTAGGCCAGCACGCTGAGTTGCAGTCGCACTTCGTTGGCCCGAAAGCGATGGCACGAAAGCCGCGTCCAGTGCGTGGCCTGTTTGCCTTCTTTAATCCATTGCTCGGCCGTGCCGCGCTTGTTGTAGAAGCGCACCACCGACCGGCTTGGCAAGCTCATGTTGGTCACGATAAATCCGACCCGCGGGAACAGCTCACCGAGATGATGCTCGACCTTGGCCACGATGCGTCGCGGCTTGGACCAACTCTCCGCCTGATAGCGGAAGCTCTTGTAGCGCACCAAGGGCTTGCGACCCGGCCTGCCCGGCGGGCGAAACAAGATGTCTTCGATCGCCAATTCCAAGCTCTTGTTGGCCGGAATGCGAATGGCGTACTGCACTCCGCGTTCCTCCGAAAACTCATAAATCTCCGGCTTGGCAAAGGCCGCATCGCCCCGGAAGGTGACCTGTTTGCCCACAGCCTGTTGGCGCTTGATCTCGGGCAGCAGCAACTCCTTCCAGTCCTCAGCGCTGTGCACGTTGCCTGGACGCAGCTTCGCCGCCAGGCAATCCCCATGCTGGTTGAACAACAACAGCGGGTGGTAGCAGACCGACTCGAAATGGCCGTTGTAGGCGCTGCCCTCTTGCTGGCCGTGGACAGGGCTTTCGGTCGAATCCATGTCGAGCACGACGCGCTCGGAGTCGTCTTGCGTCTCGGCTTGCGCCACCAGCTCGCGGTTCACAGCCATCAGCCCCAGCAAGTTCTCCTCGCTCGCCAGCATCTCCGTCTCGAAGCTCTGCAGTCGCGAGGTCAGTGCCCCGCCGCGATCCCAGTTCCTCTTCGAGCCGATCAAGCGAAACGTCGGGTCAGCCGACACTCGGACGGCGTCATTGAGGTCCTCGTAGCCTGCCAGCCGAGAGTAGACTGACTGCCGCAGCAGATCGGCCAGCGGGAACTTCTTGTTCAAGCCTTGCCGTGGGTCACTGAGGTGTTCGTCGATCAGCTTCCCGAGTCCGAGTCGCTCGTCCAGCTCGCGGACCAGGATCAGCCCGCCGTCGGAAGTGACACGCGATCCTTGGAAATCGACTTTCAATAAGCCGTTGAAGCTTAGCTGGAACGGTTTGTTTTCTTTTTCACCCATTGGGTGTTGATCTCCTCAGCGCCTTGAGTGCTTTCCAACCCGCATAAATAAAGGCGTCCGAGGCCACCCGATGGTTAGCAGAATCGAAACTAAAGTGGGAATCCGGGCTCAAACGAAGAGACCCAACGAGAGGATTAGGAGGAAACAAGTTCATGAAACATACAAACAAAGAGGGCCGTGGCCCTGGTTCCCGACTGGGATACTGGGCCGCAATGGGAGTCGTGGCACTTGTCGCGGTGCTGTCAGTCTCGCCCGCGCAAGCGCAGATTCCAGCGGTTGACGTCGGCGCCTGCGGGCCGATGGATGTTGTGTTCATCATCGACACGACCGGCAGCATGGGCGATGCGATCGACAACATCAAAAACGATCTCGGGGGCGCGGGCGGCATCATCCCTACCATTCAAACCGCATCGGATAACGATGAGCAGTTGGGTTTGGTGGTGGTGAACGGCAGTTCCCAACGCATGTATGACAGCGCTCAGGTATATGATTGCGTTGTCATAGATCCCAATCTGCCTCAGCCGCCACATCAGTTCAACTTCGTTGGGGACTGCATCATCGTTCTGCAGGAGTGGGGTATCCACTTGACTCAGGTGACCCCAAGATGTAGTATGCGGCCTCGTGGAGGATTACCCGCGCGATCTGCTCGAGTTCGAGGCGCGCTTCGCCACCGAAGAGGCCTGTCGCGACTATCTGGTCGCGCTGCGCTGGCGGGACGGGTTCCGTTGCCCCAACTGTGGGCTTGAGCGAGCTTGGCCGGTGCGCAAAGTATGGTTCGAATGTGCTGCCTGCGGTCGCCAAACGTCCGTCACGGCCGGTACGATCTTTCAGGACACACGCAAGCCGTTGCGGCTTTGGTTCCGAGCAATGTGGCACGTCGTCTCGCAGAAGAACGGAGTCAGCGCCTTGGGTTTGCAACGCGTTCTGGGACTGGGCAGCTACCAAACCGCCTGGGCTTGGATGCACAAGCTGCGGCGGGCGATGGTGCGGCCGGGGCGCGAGCGTTTGACGGGCGTCGTCGAGGTGGATGAGACCTACTGGGGCGCGGAGGAGGAGGGCGTTCGCGGCCGCCAGATCGAGCGTAAAGGATTGATTGCAGTAGCCGCCGGAGGAGAGAGGCAGCGGGCTGGGGCGGATCCGTATGCAGCGCCTGCGCAACGCCTCGGCGGCCAGCTTGATGCCCTTCGTGGAGGAGTCGATCGAGCCAGGCAGCGTGGTTCGCACCGATGGCTGGCTGGGCTACGAGCCACTCGAGAAGAAGGGCTATCGGCACCACATCGTCTTCCTCAAGGGTCGCCGCGAGCAGGCGTCGGAATTGCTTCCGCTGGTGCACAAAGCGATCTCGCTGCTCAAGCGCTGGTTGCTGGGTACGCATCAAGGGGCGGTCAGCCACGAGCATTTGGACTACTATCTGGACGAATTCGTCTTCCGGTTCAACCGGCGCAGCTCACGTAGCCGGGGCAAGCTGTTCTACAGGCTGGTTCAGCAAGCGGTCGCTGTGGAGCCGACGCCGTATCGCTCGATCATCGCCCACTGGGACGCCGAGCCGTTCTGAACCCCAAACACAAGATGTTGGGGTCACCTGAGTCAAGTGGATACCCCACCTGCAGGATTTAGGCCCCGGCTCAGTCGCCGTTGAAAACTCGATTGGCATGTTGACTGCGTCTGCCGGCGGACCGAGCCCGGAGATTACTGCTGAGGCCCTCAGAACGGTGCTGGAGGGTCTGGATCAGACGAGCGATGTCACTGGCGGCCCGCCGCCCGTAGCAACGCCGCCGGGAGCGATTTCGGGTAACCCCGACAACTGGCCGCAGCTGCAATGGAATGACTGGGACGGGGTGTTCCGAGCGGGGGCGCAGAGGATCATCTTTGTAGTGACTGACAACCCGCCGGGCGGAAGTGACGAGGTGTTTAACTCTGCTGGATCGGAGGATACTGACCTAGCAACGGACATGGCCAACCTCGCCGCCGCCCAGGGTGTCGTGATTCAGCCCGTTCTCGCCGCCATCGGTGCATTCTGCGACGGTGGCGTGGAGGACGGGATGTCAATCCCGGGTGATGTTTCGGCTCTCGAGTGTACGAACGGCGGCGTTGGCGTAGTCGTAGACATCTACCAACCCGACGCGCTGACGATCATGCAGAACTACGCGGACACGACGGGCGGCACCCTGACCCAAGTTCCTGCCAACGGTGAAGGCACAGCCCTTGCGATCGTCAACATCCTCGAGAACTGCGGCGGTCTGGAACCGCAGGAGGGCCGCATGACGGGCGGTGGCAGCGTCTTCCACGAGAATAGTAAGTCCAACCCTCGTGTAACGCACGGCTTCACGCTGCACTGTGATGGAGGACCGAATCGCCTCCAGGTCAACTGGCCTGGACATCGTTTCCATCTGGAAATGCTGGAAAACGCAGACTGCTTCGACTTCCCTGAACGCGATGAACAGAACCCGGTAGCGGGCTTCGACACCATGGAAGGTAACGGCGTTGGCCGCTTGAACGGCGTGCCGGGCGCGACGATTGAGTTCACGTTCGTGGATGACGGTGAACCCGGCAAGGTTTCCGACACGGCCAGTATGGTTATCTCGGACGGTGGCGGAATCGTGCTCGAAGTGGCTGGTACCATCAGCAAGGGCAACCAGCAGGCCCATTCCGAAAACTAAACATCAACTCTTAACCCGATAGCAAGAGGGCCACGGTTCATTTAGAGTCGTGGCCCTTTTACCGTTTAGGCACGCCGCCGCGATGTACGGGATACGAGACGTTCTCAGGCGCTGCAGCCGGGGGCAGGGAAGTAGCGTCACACGATAGAGCGACGAACCGCCGGCGGAGCAGGATACCAGTGAGGGCCGGCCCGTGTTGCGTGAAGCGTAGTGTCTCAGTTCGGATCGGTGAAGTCCGCGAGACGCCGACAGGCAACCGTATGATCTACCAACAGGGTGCGTACCTGCCCAGTCCAGCCATCCCCCAAAAGCACCGATTCGTCTATCGGGATTGTGGTCGCGAATTCAAACTCAGACACGACCGAGTGAAAAGCCCCCGGTCCAACGGCTTCCCATGAGAGGCCGCCATGTTCGGCGTTAGGTAAACATGAAGAGCGGTTCGGCGGAGGTTGTGACCGCTACGCCACCGTCCTCGTCGCCCTCCTCGCCTTCCTTCTTGGCGTAACGATAGTACATGCCGTCTTCGCCAAGGAAGATCTCCAGATCCGCCGGACGTTCAAGCCCGCCTTGAATAAGCGTTTCCGAGAGGGGGTCTTCAATGTATCTTTGCAGCGCCCGGCGGAGAGGCCTGGCGCCGTAACTGCGGTCGCCGCAGGTCTTCTCGAGAATGTATTGCGCCGCGTCGTCCGCAAGATGGATGTGGATCTGCTTGCGGCCGAGATTTTCGTTGATCTGGCCGACCATCAGTCCGATGATCTCAAGCAGATCAGCATCAGAGAGCGATTCAAAGATGATTGTCTCGTCGATGCGGTTGAGGAACTCGGGGTTGAAGACGCGCTTTACCTCGTTCATCACCTCGGACTCGGCCTTGGTATTCTCGGTTTCTCCCGAAACCCCGGCAAAGCCCATGCGCTTTTCGTTCTGGAGGTAGCGGGCCCCGATGTTCGAGGTCATGATGATGATGGTGTTCTTAAAGTCGACTGTATTGCCGAGCCCGTCTGTCAACTGGCCGTCTTCGAAGACCTGCAAGAGGATGTTGAACAGGTCGGGGTGCGCCTTCTCGATTTCGTCGAGCAGGATGATCGAGTAGGGGGCGCGCTTGACGCGTTCGGTGAGCTGTCCGCCCTCTTCGTAACCCACGTAGCCCGGAGGTGAACCGATCAGCTTCGAGACGGAGTGCTTTTCCATGAACTCCGACATGTCGAACCGAATCAACGCCTTCTCACTCGCGAAGAGGAATCCGGCGAGTGCGCGGGCGACCTCGGTTTTGCCGACGCCTGTCGGTCCCAAGAAGAGGAACGAGCCCGCAGGCCGGTTCGCTGATTTGAGCCCGGCTCGCGAACGCCGAATGGCGCGGGCGAGCGCGGAGATCGCTGAATTCTGACTCACAATCCGCGTGTGAAGTTCTTCTTCGATGCGGAGCAGCTTGGCCATCTCCGCTTCCTTGATCGACGTCATCGGAACGCCGGTCCATCGAGCGACGACTTCTTCGATGTCGTCCTTCGTGACGCTGGCGGTGACGGTCTCGTCGAGGTTGTACTTGTCGCGCAGGCCGCGCAGGTTCTCGCGCTCTTTGCGCTCTTCGTCGGAGTAGAATCGCGCTTTCTCGAACTCGTGGTTCGCGATGGCGTTTTCCATGCGGTGCACGATGAATTTGATGCGCTTGTGGACCTCGGCGATCTCCTCCGGCATGGTGGTCTGCCGCAGTTTCACACGCGCGCCGGCCTCGTCGATCAAATCGATCGCCTTGTCAGGCAGAAAGCGGTCGGGAATGTAGCGGCTCGATGCGTAGACAGAGGCCTCGATCGCGTCATCGGTATAACCAACGGCGTGAAACTTCTCGTAGCGGTCCTTAATGCCGAAAACCACCTGGACGGCTTCTTCTTCCGTCGGCGGAGCTACTTTGACGGCCTGGAAACGGCGCTCCAATGAACGGTCTTTCTCGATGGACTTGCGAAACTCGCTCGGCGTCGTGGCGCCAATGCACTGGATCTCGCCGCGTGAAAGGGCCGGTTTCAGGATATTGGCGGCGTCGAGGGAGCCCTCGGCCGAGCCCGCGCCGACGAGCGTGTGTAGTTCATCAATGAAGATGATGGCGTTCTGGTTCTCCATCAACTCCTTCATGATGGTCTTGAGGCGCTCTTCGAATTGGCCGCGATACTTGGTGCCGGCGACGATCAGAGAGAGGTCGAGTGCGAGGATGCGGTTTTCGGCCAGGAACGACGGGACGTCGCCGTCGGCGATCTTCTGTGCCAGTCCTTCGACGATGGCTGTTTTGCCGACGCCGGGCTCGCCGATGAGGACGGGGTTGTTCTTCGTCCGGCGGCACAGGATTTGCACGAGGCGTTCAAGTTCATTGTCGCGTCCGATCAACGGGTCGAGCGTGCTGTCAACAGCGGCTTGCGTCAGGTCGCGGCTGAACTCCGAGAGAAGGGAACTCTCCTTCGGGCGGCTGGAGAGAAGTTTCTCGGATTGCGACCGCGCCAGCTCTTCTCGAATCGTCGCTAGGCGCAGGCCCCGCTCGTGGAGAATCTCGGCGGCGAAACACTTTTCTTCACGCAACAGGCCGAGCAGAAGGTGCTCGGTTCCAATGTGCTTGTGCGAGAGGCGTTCGGCTTCTTCGGCCGCGTAGGCCAGGACACGCTTGCATTCATGGCTGAGGGGCAAGTCAACCGACGTCGAGACCTTCTCACGGATAGTGGTGTGGGCTTCGATTTGCTTACGGATCGATTCGACAGCGGCGTGAGAGCGCAGGAAGCGATTCGCGAGCGCCTTGTCTTCACGGATAAGCCCGAGCAGCAGGTGCTCGGTTTCGATGTAGGGGCTCCCGAACTGGCTAGCCTCATAGCGCGCGAAGAAAATCACTCGGCGCGCCTTCTCTGTATAGCGTTCAAACATGAAGCACCTTTGGCTCCTCCAGCCTAACGACGGTCTACGAAACGATCCTCTTCCATGATATCAGTGTTCTTTGATTTGTAAGACTCATCGGGCGTGTTTTCCGTTTCCTTTGGCCTCCACATTGCGACCGAGGATCGATGAGAAATTAGCAAGAGGGGATGATGTTGCGACAAGAACCCATGATCGGGCTTCAAAATATTACTTTACATAATATATCTTATACGACATTACATTACCCAGGCCGCCTACAGCTTCGCGGACGGTAGGACTTCGGAAGAAGATCTACAACAAACCCTCCGCCCTGAGTATTTCGGGTACGGCACTTGGGGACCGCACCTCAACGACGCGAAGGCCCGCCGCACGTGCGGAAGCGAGGCCGGCCTCTGAGTCCTCCAGCGCGAGACAGTTCTCCTTCATGAGTGGTGGGTGTCCGTTACCGTGGGCAGCAGCCTGGGCCCGCGTGACAGCCAGCAGATAGGGCTCGGGATCAGGTTTGAGCCGCTCTACTTCCTCACCGCAGACGAGAAAGCTGAGGGCCGTCCTTATCTCCTCCTGGATCAGGATGGGCTCAACCTCATGAGTGCCACTTGAGCTCACAACCGCTATATACATGTTTTCAGGTGAGTTGATTATCCACTCTTTGATGACGGGTTCAATGCTGAGCTCTTCGAGAAATCGTGATTTGTATGAGATCGTCTTGTCCCTACAAACCTGCTTCACGCGAGTGTCGGAGGGCTCGACCCCGGCGTTCGATAGCAGAAGGACTCCGGCTTCGCGGTCACTGCGGCCGCTTAGTTGTCGTTTGTAGTCGTCCCACTCGATATCGGCGCCAAACGGCCGGACAGCGTCAAGCCAGGCTTCGTAGTGGAGGGGTTCACTCTCGACCAGAGTGCCATCGAAGTCGAGGAAAACGGCTCTTATGGGGGCTGCCACCCTGTATTGTACCCGTCGCCCTGGAGCATTGACCGTCGGAGTCTTGTCTCATGCAAGATGAGCCTGAAGGAGGAGTTAGTTTCTCACACAAGATGAGCCTGAAGGGTGGGGGAGTGAGCATGCTGGGGATTGACCATCCACATGCAAGACGGCAAGACGCTGAGCCTGGAGCAGATACGGCAGTTTCTGGAGGCCAGCGATGAAATACGATTCAAGGGCAAAGGGCGTGCCGAGATCTACGCCTGGGTGGCGCAAACGCTGTGCCGGCAGCGCTACAGCGGGCAAGACCGAGCCGCCAAAGGACTGCTGCGGCAATATCTGGCCAAGATGACGGGACTGAGCCGGGCGCAGGTCACCCGACTGATCCGCCAATATCGGCAGAGGGGTGAGCTGGTACCTGCCCGCTATCGGCGGCATCGCTTTGCCGGCAAGTACACGGCGGCCGATATCGAGCGGCTGGCGGCCGTCGATGAAGCACACGAAACCCTCAGCGGCCCGGCCACGCGCAAGATCCTGCAGCGGGAATATCACAAGTACCAGCAGAGTGAATATGAGCGGTTGGCGGAGATCTCGGTGGCCCACATCTATCGACTGCGGCGGCACAGGGTGTACCGCCAGCGGCGGCTGCATTTCACCAAGACTCGGCCCAGCGCGGTGTCGATCGGCGAGCGGCGGCGGCCCAACCCGCGGGGCCAACCCGGCTACCTGCGAGTGGATACGGTACATCAAGGAGATCGCGACGGCGTGAAGGGCGTCTATCACATCAACGCGGTGGATGAAGTGACCCAGTGGCAAGTGGTCGGCGCCACGGCGGCCATTAGCGAAGCCTGGCTGGAGCCGTTGCTCAAGGCCATGCTGGAGCAGTTCCCCTTTCGCCTGCGCGGCTTCCATTCCGACAACGGCAGCGAGTTCCTCAACGGCACGGTGGAAAAATTACTGAACAAGCTGCTGATCGAACAGACCAAGTCGCGGCCGAGGCACACCAACGACAACGGCTTGGTGGAATCGAAAAACGGCGCCGTGATCCGCAAGCACATGGGGCATACGCACATCGCGGCGCCGCACGCGGCGCGCATCCAGCGCTTCTATCAACAGCACTTCAATCCCTATTTGAACTTCCACCGGCCCTGCGGACAACCCGAACTGCTGACCGACGCCAAAGGCAAGCAGAAGCGCGTGTATCGCCACTATCAGACCCCTTGGGAAACCTTCCAGAAGTTGCCGCGGGCCGCCGACTATCTCAAGCCCGGGCAGGCGATCAAGGCCCTCGACCGTATTGCTCAGGCCGAAAGCGACACTGCGGCGGCGCGGCGGATGCAACAAGCCAAGAGCAAGCTGTTTGCGAGTTTCGCATCCGCGAACCTGCCGCGCCGCGCGACGGGAGAAGGGCTGCGGAAATGACGGGCGATGGGAAACGAGGAAAACCAAAAACCGGTTTCCCTCGTTTCCCAACGCCCTTGGAAATCGCTCCGCGATTCCCACATTCCCACAGCCCCGACGACGATTCTCTCCCCTTCTTAACCAATCCCAGAAAGGAGCCCAGCGACTCAGTGCTCCCCTGCTTCTCCAGGCTCATCCTTCGATGAGAAAATGCTGTCGGGGGGACGGCTGGTTTACGGGAACGTCACCGAACTCAGGGTGTTCTGAAACGTGACGCGCTGATCGTTGTATTCGGGTTGCGGGGAGACGAAGAGCATATAGAAGACGCCCTCAGGGCGCTCCGTGGCGACGAGCCAAACGATCTCTCTGCTATTTACAAGGGGCGAGTTCCCTTCCAGAAGTACGCTTTGCGCAAGCTGCCCTCGGAGGCGGGTGCTGGTTCGCTGGCCGTCGAGCGGGCGAAGCTCGGGGTTGCTCTGCCGTAGCGACGTGATGAGTTCGTCGGTCCTTTCGCTGAGGCCCTTGCTGGAGGGCTCGAAATAACCGGCCATCATGCCGCGAGCCATCGCGGTTTGGCCGCCGGGCGTTTGAACTAAGCCGCTTTCCGGAAGAATCGTCACCATCGTTCCTTGGTTGGCGTTGTGAACCTTCCAGCCACCAGGATGGACGACATCGAAACCCGCGCCGCTGAAGCGCTGAGGCCCGCCGGCGGCGGCGGCGCTTGTCGAGGCGCCGGCCCCCGTGGGTTGTGCGGCCCCTCCGGGCTGAGCGGTGTCGGCTCCCTGCTTCGGCTTTTCGGGGATCTTGACGCGTTCGGCTCGGGCTTTCATCGACCTGAACTGGCCCTGATCTCCCTTGGTATAGTTCTTTCTCGGCAAGTACTGGATTTCTTCCTTCACATACTCGACCCTGTTCCCCGGATTCGGGTGGTCGGAGAAGAACTGCGGAGTTCCCTGCCCTCCGCCTGCCTCCTCGAGCTTCCGGAAGAACGTCGCCATCTCGACCGGATCGTAACCGACATCGGCCATCATCCGTGCGGCGAGGATGTCCGCGTCTTTCTCCGCGCTGCGAGAGTATTTCATGAACACCGAGTTCAGCCCGAAGCCGATCCCAGCCTGGCTGAGAGCACCGAGGATGCCGCCTTTCTTCTGAATCAAACCGCCTGCGAGGACCAGCGGGAGCTGAAACATCTGGGCCTTGGAGGCGCGACTCGTGGAATGACGAAGCGCGACATGGCCTACTTCATGCGCTACCACGCCCGCCACCTGCGCTTCGTTATCGGCGGCTGTGATCAGGCCCGTGTGGACATAGATCGGTCCGCCCGGCAGCGCGAAAGCGTTGATATTCGGGTCGGCAACCACTTTGAACGTGTACGGATAGTCAGGCGCGGGAGAGGCGTCGGCGAGTCGCTTTCCGAGCCGCGCGACGTACTGGGTCAACTCTTTGTCGTCGACAACCGTGACTTGCTTTTCGATCTCGGCCGCGGCTTCTTGGCCGAGCTGCACGTCCTGTTCGGCGGAGAAAAGGTTCCATCCCGGTCTGACTCTTTTCTGAGCGCTGACTGCTCCGGCAGCGAGCGCAAGGCAAAGCAGAATTCTTGATAACCGGCCGATAGTCGAAGTGATCACGAGCCTCTCCTTCATTTTTTCGTTAGACGCGGGGGGCCATACTTAACGTTACACTAGCTCTTGATATGAGTGAGTGCCGCCAATGCCGAGAATAGCGAACTGGACCCGACGAGCGTTTCTAGCCAGCTGCGCTACGCCGGCCTTGACGGGGAACCCCTCGGAACAGGGCTTTGAGTCTCTTTTCAACGGGCGAGACCTCAGCGGCTGGGCAGGTGACCCTCTGCTCTGGCTGGTAGAAGACGGCATGCTCGTCGGACGCTCGCCCGGCATCGCGCACAACGACTTCCTTGCGACCGAGCGCTTCTATTCCGATTTCATTCTACGGCTCGAAGTTCATCTCGTGAGCAACAGCGGCAATAGCGGTATTCAGTTTCGCAGCGAACGGGTGCGAGATTCGACCGAGATGATCGGCTACCAAGCCGACATCGGGCCGACATGGTGGGGCAGTCTGTATGACGAGTCGCGGCGCCGCAAGACTCTGGCGGGCCCGAGTGAAAAGTTGGCGCGTGAGGTAGTGAAACCCGACGGCTGGAATACCTACGAAGTCGAGGCCCGCGGGAAACAGATACAGCTCAAACTGAATAGGACAACGACCGTCGATTACGAAGAAACCGACGCCGACATCCCCGCTACGGGCCGAATCGCGTTGCAGATCCATTCGGGCCCGCCTCTGGAAGTGCGGTTTCGGAACCTGCGTCTGCGGGTTTTGTGAAACGCCCCAACAAGACGTTTTCAGTTTCCGTTTTCGATGCCATAATGAATATTTGGGCAGAAGGAAGAGGGCATGATTCAGCCAACGGACAAGATCTGGCATAACGGAACGATGATTCCGTGGGACGAAGCGCGGGTACACGTGCTTACCCATGCCCTACACTACGGAACCAGCGTGTTCGAAGGGATTCGCTGCTACGACACCCCTGAGGGTCCCGCCATCTTCCGCGCCCGCGAGCACGTACGACGCTTCTTTGATTCCTGCAAGATATACCGCATGAACGAGTTGCCGATCGAGCAGCAGGACATGCTCGATGCCCTCCAGGAACTGGTCCGCGTCAACAACATGACATCGTGCTATCTGCGGCCGATAGCGTTTCGCGGCTACGGCGAGGTAGGCGTGCTCTCGCTGAAGAATCCGATGGAGGCCTACATAGCCTGTTGGGAATGGGGTCAGTATCTCGGTCCCGAGGCGATCGAGAAGGGCGTCGATGTCTGTGTCTCGTCGTGGACGCGCTTGGCTCCCAACACCCTGCCGGTAATGGCCAAGGTGGCGGCCAACTACATGAACTCGCAGTTGATCAAGATGGAGGCAGTGCTCAACGGATACAGCGAAGGGATTGCTCTCGATGCGGGGGGATACGTATCCGAGGGTAGCGGTGAGAACATCTTCGTTGTGCGTGACAGCAAGATCTACACGCCCCCACTGGGGAATTCGGTGCTGCCGGGTATTACCCGCGACACGGTCATCAGGCTGGGCCGCGACCTCGGTATGGAGTTTGTCGAACAGGTCGTCCCCCGCGATCTGCTGTATATCGCTGACGAGCTTTTCTTCACGGGAACGGCGGCGGAGATTACGCCGATTCGCTCCGTGGATAAGATCCCGGTTGGAAGTGGTAAACGCGGTCCGGTGACAAAGCAGTTGCAGCAAGAATTTGAAGCTCTGCTCACCTGCCGGACACCCGACCGCTATGGCTGGTTGACGTTCGTGAACGCTCCCAAGCCCGTTCCCGCCTAGGCGGATACCCGCGTTGACCGAAACGCCCAGGCACTCAAGGGCGTTCGTGTTGCTCCCGACGCCACGCTGCGGCGCACAGGGCCGGCTTCGGATTTCAACCTGATATTCTGGGTTCACTATGTCGGAGGCCTTGTTCTTGACGACGACCAGTGGCCCTATCAGAACGGTTCGGCTGAATCGGCCACAACAACGCAACGCGCTGTCGCTGGAGTTGATGCGCGAACTCATACGGACGCTGGAGGAGATTGGCGCGTCTCGGGAAACCGCGGTGGTCATTCTATCCGGTGACGGGCCTGCGTTCAGCGCCGGACACGACCTGACGGAGATGATCGCCCGCGACATCCACGCCTACCGCGAGATCTTCGACGTCTGCACCAACCTGATGACCGTGATTCAGCGGATCCCGCAGCCGGTTATTGCCGAAGTAGACGGTATCGCGACCGCGGCGGGCTGCCAATTGGTGGCGGCCTGCGATTTGGGTGTGGCGTCAGAGGAGTCCCGATTTGCAACCCCGGGCGTGAAGATCGGACTTTTCTGCAGTACTCCGATGGTGGCGTTGACGCGGGCCATTGGGCGAAAGCGTGCCCTCGAGATGCTGCTGACCGGCAGAATGATCGATGCGGCGACGGCTTGCGAGTGGGGTCTCGTGAATCGCGTTGTGCCGCGCGAGCAGTTGACCAGCGCCACTCGTGAACTAGCGTCGGAGATCGCAAGGGCGAGTGAAGTGATAGTCGGGCTCGGAAAGGCTGCTTTCTATACTCAGATTGATCTCGACCAGCCCAAAGCCTACGCCTATGCCAAGGAAGTGATGAGCATGAACGCTATGGCGGCTGACGCGCAAGAGGGGATGACTGCGTTCCTCGAGAAAAGAACTCCGTGTTGGACAGGACGTTAGGCGCCGGCCAAATTAGGCGGGTTCGACGCCGGCTCTTGTTGCCCCTCTGCCTGCTGTGCGCGATCCTTGCCGGCGGCAAGCTGGCGGCTGCCGGCCTACCTACGGCCGAACCGGAATCGGCTGGTCTTTCTTCCGTGACCTTGCGTGGCGCGGTAGCGATCTTTCAACGGGCTGTCGAAGCGGACGAGCACCGTGGCGCGGTCCTGCTCGTCGCGCGGCGTGGCAAGACAGTCCTACACGAAGCGGTGGGGTTTCGGGATCATGACCGAAAAGATCCCCTCAAGAAAGACACGCTGTTTCGCATGGCGTCGAACACAAAGCCTGTGATTGCTACAGCAGTTCTTATGCTGGCGGAAGATGGGAGGCTTTCTCTGGATGACAATGTCCGTAAGTACTTGCCCTCCTGGGACAACTATCGCGCGGGGTGGATTCAGATTCGTCACCTGCTGAGCCATACGAGCGGCTTGCGGATCAAGCCTATCTTTCTCGATCCTCTGCTGCCAAATACCACTTTGCGCAAAGAAGTGGATCGTTTCGGCGAGATCGGCGCTGACGTCCCCCCGGGAACAACGTTTTCTTATAACAATCCAGGGTTCAACACCCTCGGTGCGCTGATTGAAGTTCGTGGCTTCCTACCGCTGGCGCAGTTCTTAGCGAAGCGCATCTATGAACCGTTGGCGATGCATGACAGCTTGAATCATGAGTCCAAGGCGGAGCACGGGCGGATGTCAACTGTGTACTCCCGCGACAAGCATGGCAAGTGGAAGGTCGAATGGAAACCTGGTGATGAGCCCGATTATCCTTTTGTGCGTGCCTCGGGCGGCATGATCTCCAGTGTCGCCGACTACGCCCGCTTTTGCGAGATGTGGCGCAACGGCGGAGAGCTCGCTGGCGTCCGCCTTCTCAAAACTGAGAGCGTCGCGGCCGGGTGGACTCCGGCGCCGCATTCTAAACACGGCGAGGATGACGCCCTACATTACGGTTTCGGTTGGTTTGGATACGGCCCCGGATCTTCGGATGATGGCTCCTGGGGCCACGGTGGGTCGGACGGCACGTTTGCACTCGTGTCCCCGAAGCAAGAACTGATTATTCTGGTCTTTGGGCAAAGCCGCGGTCCGGGGGTCGGTTCTCTCCGCGAACGTTTTGTAAAGGCCGTTCGCGCGGCCATCCTGGATTGAGTCAGTGAACGAGATTACGCAAGCCGGATGAGCGAAACCCCGACGCAGCTCCCCGACACTCGGGACCAGTTACCGCTTCGGCTGTCTGGCGGGCGGCCCATCACGGAACTGTGGCTTCAGGTGGGACCGGCTGTACTGGGTATCCTTGTCGTCGCTTCAGCGTCGGCGAAGCTCGCGGGAACGGCCCCCAGTTGGGTTTTAGGTGGACTTGCCGTAGCCGGCCTGTTAGCCGCGGTGGCGTTGACGGCCGCGATCGGCAACCTACGGAAGAACTGGCAGGCAGCTCATCACCAACGCGCCGAACACGAGATCCGTTGTGCCCAGGCGCTCCATGAGGCTTCGGACGGCGTTCTTTCGCTCGACCTCGACGGCCGCGTTGTCGGAATCGACGCTCAAGCGGCGAAACTGTTCGGTTATGCAACGGAGGAAGTGTCCCGCCTTCGCTTAGACGACTTGATTGAGTTCCCTGCCCCGGAAACGAAGCGGCAGGAGGCGCCACTCGGAACTCGCCTGCCTGAGTTTGGATCGAAGATCGAAGTGGCCGGTCGGGCGAAGAGTGAGAAGAAGTTGGCCCTTGAGGTGGTCAGCGTCCCGCCGCCGATAGCGGACGGCAGTCAGGTCTGGGTACTGGTTTGGGATCGTACCGAATGGAGTGAGGCGAAACGAAAGCTGGCCCGGCTGGAGTTCATCGCTGAGGAGAGCCCTCACCCGATCGTCGAGACAGACCCGTCGGGGCAAGTCACGTTTACGAACGCCTCGGCGGATCGCCGATTCCCTGAACTGCTAACCGCGGGCCCGCTGCATCCGCTGTTGAAGGATTTGCCGGCACTAGTAGAGCGATTGCGGTCGGGGCGCGAGAGAAGTTTGGTTAGAGAAGTTGTCGTGGAAACGGACCTCTTCGAACAACACATCGCCTACGTGCCCTCGAACGGCACGGTACGCGTATTCTCCTTTGACGTATCCGACCGCCGGGAAGCGTTGCGGGACGCACTCACCGCACTGCCGAATCGCGCGTCGTTCACGCGCCGCCTAAACCGCGTCGTCGCTTTGGCGGACGGCGACCCGACCTATGCCTTCGCCGTGCTGTTTCTCGACCTCGATCGCTTCAAGGTCCTCAACGATACGCTCGGACATGCAACCGGGGATAGCTTGCTACAGGCGGTGGCACAGCGGCTCGAAACATGCCTGCGGCCGAACGACTTGGTCGCGCGCATGGGGGGCGACGAGTTCACGATCCTGTTGGACGGCGTCCATGACGCGGCCGAGGCGGAGCTGATTACACAACGCATTCTCGATCGTCTGCACCAGCCCTTCGCACTGGAGCCCAAGACAGTGTTCACGTCGGCCAGCGTGGGCATAGCAATGAGCACAGTGGGCTACGACGAGCCATTGGATTTGGTGGCGTTCGCTGACGCCGCCATGTACAGGGCGAAGACGGAAGGCCGAGCGCGTCTGGCTGTGTTTGATGCGACGGTCGATGGCCGGGCGGTTCCAGGACGGTTGTTCTGAATTAAAGCCGCTCACTTCCCCCGATCAGCGGTACAATTTCCTCAGGCGAGGGACCCGTACAATCAAGAGCGGTCCCGTAGAGGAACTTAGTGCTAGGCCAAACGATCTCCCACTACCGCATCACCGAAAAGCTCGGTGAGGGCGGCATGGGTGTCGTTTACAAGGCCGAAGACATGAATCTCAAACGTCCGGTCGCACTCAAATTCCTAGCGGCTCACTTGCTCGGCGACGAGGACGTCAAAGCCCGTTTCCGGCGAGAAGCGGAAGCGGCCGCCGCACTCAACCATCCCAACATCTGCCACGTCTACGAGATCAGCGAAATCGAAGGCAAGACCTTCATCGCGATGGCCTTCTTGGAAGGCGAGCCGCTCGACAAGAAGATCGAAGCCGGCCCTCTGAAATTCAAGGACGCACTGGGAATTGCGATCCAAACTGCGCAAGGCCTACAGGCCGCCCACGAAAAGAAAATCGTCCACCGCGACATCAAGCCGGCCAACTTGATGATTACGGGCTCCGGCTCAAAGCAACACGTCACCATCATGGACTTCGGCCTGGCGCAACTCGCCGATCGGTCGAAGCTCACCCGCACCGACGAGACGATGGGAACGGTCAGCTACATGTCCCCCGAACAGACCTACGGCGCCGACCTCGATCATCGCTCCGACATCTGGTCGCTGGGTGTCTTGGTCTACGAAATGGTCACCGGCCAGCGGCCTTTCAAAGGCCACTACGACAAGGCCGTGATGTACTCCATCACTAACGAAGAGCCCGAGCCCATGACCGCCCTCCGCACCGGCGTCCCTATGGAGCTGGAGTGGCTGGCCAACAAGTGTCTCGCCAAGGACATCGAAGAACGCTACCAGCATAGCGACGAACTCCTGCTCGACCTGCAAGGCCTAAGAAAGAAACTCGAATCCGGCAAGTCGACCATCATGCGGGCTGTCCCGCCCGGATCAGTAGGGGCACGGCATGCCGTGCCCGCGGCATCTGAAGCGGTAACACGAACACAGGCGCATGCTGTGCCCGTACATTCCGAAGAGGATGTGACCGAACATCCGCTGGTCAAATACCGCGTTATCGAGAACCTCGAACAACCGGACAACACCATCGTCTATCGTGCCGAAGATACGCAACTCAATCGCTCAGTTGCCATCCGGGTACTTTCAGAGGATGAGTCGCGGAGAGCGGAGCAAAAGCTGCGCCGAAAGCACGCCATCTTACTTAGCCTTGCCGTTTGCTCTCTCTTGCTTGCGGCTACGATATCGACACTCTGGCTGACTACGACGACGCCGGCGCCGAGCGCCACGACTTTTACGATCGCGGCGCCCGAGGGCGTTAGCTTCGAATCCAATTGGGGCGCGCCTCTTATTTCGCCAGACGGAAGTACCGTGACTTTCGTTGCATCGTCCGAAGGGGTTTTCCGTCAACTGTGGGTGCGACGCTTGGATTCCCTCGATGCTCGGCCATTGCCGGGCACCAATGGAGCCAGTTACCCGTTTTGGTCTCCGGACAGTCGTCAGCTTGGGTTCTTTGCCGAGTCCAAACTGAAACGGATCGATCTCGCCGGCGGCTCAGCATTGGAACTCTGTGATGTACCCTCGGGCCGTGGCGGCGCATGGGCGGAAAGCGGAGGCGGCCAAGGCGTGATTCTCGTCGCCAGTTCGCGCAATGGTCTGCAACGCATATCCCCTTCGGGAGGAGAACTCTTGTCCGCCACAACGCTGGATCAGGAGCGCCGCGACCGAGACCATCGGTACCCCTCGTTCCTTCCTGATGGCCGCCGTTTTCTGTACTTGAGCCGGAGCTTGAGCTCGGGCGAGGACGCGGTTTTTCTGGGGAGTCTCGATTCCCCGGAGCGTAGCCGCGTAGTCAGTAGTCAGTCACATGCTACGTACGCCCCGCCCACCCCATGGCGCCCCCAAGCCTATCTCCTCTTTGCTCGTGAGAATACCTTGATGGCTCAACCGTTCGACGCCGCGAGCGGCGAACTGACGGGAACTCCCCTGCTCATCGCCGACGCGGTCGGTGTCGGCAACAGGGGCAACGGCTTTTTTTCCGCTTCCAGCAACGGTACTTTGGTCTACCATGGCGGCAATCCGTATTCTGAGACGGAACTAGTGTGGCTGGGCCGAGACGGCGAAAGGCTTAACGTCGTCGAGGCAGCGGCGAGGCATCAGCGACCCCGCTTATCTCCGGACGAGGAGAGCCTCGCTGTGCGCGGTCCAACTCAAGACGGCAACAACTCCGACGTGTGGATTGTTGACCTGAGAAGCAATGTTCCGCGGCGCTTCACCTTCGGAAAGGGCTCAGCGACCAGCCCCATCTGATCTCCGGATGGTAGGTCGATCATCTTCTCAACCGAGGGGGAGGGGAACGTCGGCCTCTACCGTAAACCCGCCTCCGGCGCGGGCTCGGAAGAACTCTTGCTCGAGCTAGATATGTTCATGTGGGCGTCCGACTGGCTGCCTCAAGGCGACGTCATCACGTACTCCACGCAAGACGGGTCCGGATACAAGTTGTGGACTCTCCCGTTGACAGGAAGCAAGGAACCCGAGACACCGCTAGGGACGGATTTCGAGACCATACAGGGTCAGTTCTCCCCCGACGGGCGTTGGATCGCTTACATGTCGCGCGAGACAGGTCGGTTCGAGATTTTTGTGCAGCCTTTTCCACCGACCGGCGCCAGATGGCAAGTGTCGACAAACGGAGGTACGAGACCAAGATGGAGAGGCGACGGAAAGGAGCTGTTCTATTTTTCCAGGACCGGATCAGCCAGAGGCATGTTCATGGCTGTTCCGATCGGCGTTAAGGGCGAGACAATAGAGGCCGGATTGGCCGAACCCCTGTTTGAAGTCGGCATGGCCGTCGGCCACAACTACGACGTGACCGCTGATGGCCGGCGCTTCATCGTCAGCGCCTACACGAAGGAAGTGCTTAGCTCGCCGATCACGGTCGTGCTCAATTGGCAGGCAGCGCTGAAAGAGTGATGTGACAGAAAACCGGCACAAAGAGTTTCGCGAGGTACACGGGAAGTGATCGGTCGGCGTTGCGCGCCGCCATAGATCCCGGACGGTTGTTCTGATTGGATCGGCGGGTTGGGATGAGCGGGCCCTTGAAGAACGTTGGCCGCTGGGGAACCAGCGCAAATCCCTCGATCCTTTAGCTTATTTAGAGCATCTTACTGAGTCCCGCATAATATAGAGTAACCTTTTGTAATGGAGCGACGTCTTTTGGATATGGGTTTTCCAAAAGGCGTGAAGCGAGACTTTGCGGCGCTGGAGAAGCGGCGCATTGAGGCGGTGCGGCTGGTCGTGAAAGAAGGACTGAGCCAAGCCGAGGCGGCGCGTAGAGTCCAAGCCGCCCAACAAAGCGTCAGCGGCTGGGTACAGCGTTACCGCGAAGACGGCCGCGCCGGGTTGGCCAAAGCCGGCCGCGCCGGCCGCAAGCCGTTGCTGAGCACCGCGCAGCTCGCCGAGCTGGAAGGGCTGCTGCTCGAAGGACCCGAAGCGCACGGCTTCCCGACGCCGCTGTGGAGCTGTCCGCGGGTGGCGCGGTTGATCCGCGACCGTTTCGGGGTGCGCTACCACGAAGGCCACGTCTGGAAGCTGCTGCGGGCACTCCACTGGAGCCCGCAACGGCCGGTCGGCAAGGCCCGCGAGCGCAACGAGGAAGCGATCCGCGCCTGGAAGAAACAGACCTGGCCCGCCATTAAAAAAAAGCCCAAAAACAGGGCCGCACGATCGTCTTCATCGACGAAAGCGGACTGAGCCAGAAGCCACATCGCTGCCGTACTTGGGCGCCGCGCGGGCAGACGCCCGTACTGCAGTTCAACTTCAACTGGAAGAAGCTCTCGGCGGCGGCCGGAATCACTTTCCACAACTTCTATTTCCGTCTCTATCCCGACGCCATCCGCGGTCCCGAGGTGATCGATTTCCTCAAGGCGCTGCTGCGCCACATACAACGTCCGTTGCTGATCGTGTGGGATCGCTTGCCGGCGCATCGCAGCGCGTTGGTGCGCGAGTTCATCGCGTTGTCGCAGGGCCACATCGAGACCGAGTACTTGCCGGGCTACGCCCCGGAGCTGAATCCGGTGGAATACATCTGGGCCTACTGGAAGCAGCACGAGTTGCCCAACGTCTGCCCCAACGACTACTGGGAGCTCGACGAGCGGGCACGCACGACCTTGCGCCGCATGCGCCGCAAACGGCGCTTGATCGCCGCCTTTTGGAAGCAATCTTCTTTGTCGTTCGATTAACTGAATATTATGCGGGACTCAGTAGGTCTCTCACCAGCGTTCAAAGATTGACCTTTTAGCCCCGTCTGTTACTCCGTTCGTGGCGCGATACAGCGCTATTCGCTTCGTGGAGAACCTGGAACCAGCCAGTTGCTCCCCTTGGAATCCGTCTTCGGCGAGATTGATTCTTGCGATACGTTCCGCGGCTCGATCCCCTGGTTCAACCGCTGGTGGTCATCCCATAAATCCAGAAAGGGGAACTCGATCATCTCAGAGGTTTCAGACTCCATCCAATACGTAGAGTCAACTCCTGTTGGTAGCTCCCACTCGGCGTCAGGGTACAGTTCCTCCTTAAGGAAAGTCATTGAGCTTCCTTTCCGACGATCGATTCGACCCTCTCGCGAACCCGGGTTCTTGACGGCGAGCAAAACAGAATAGTTCTCTAGCAGGCGCTGAAAAGGGACATCTTTGCCGGGGAAGCCCGCCAGCCGAGACCCATGATCTCCATGCACGACCACCGTGGCCGACGCGAGAACGCCGGCCGCTTCGAGCCGGCGAAAGAACCCGTCTAGCCGCTGATTGAGATGCGACACCTGCTCCGCGTACCGGTGATGCAGCTCCGCGCGGCTAGCGACACTCGGCGGTCCACCCGAACTCCGGCGACCCTGACTGAGTCTCTTCAACGGCCATGTGTTGCCGTTTGCCTGAAACACGTAGTCGAAGTGAGGCGCGAGCAAATGAGCAAAGAACAATGTCTTCTTGTCTGCGGAAAGGATGTCCTCGAGCAAGAGATCCAACACTTCGAGTGATATGGGCTGGAACCACAACAGAAAGCCGACATCTATCCATTCGGGAAAAGTGTTCTTCGCCACAAGAGAGAGCCATCTGCTGCGCGCCACATACGTACGGGAAAGTAGGACAAGCTGGTCGGCAAATGACATACGAAGGCTTCGTGAGCCACCCAGCAAGGATAAATCGTAGACAACCTCCTTATCAACCCCAGGCGGCGCCTGAAAAGAATCCAGCCCCCAAAGGAACCGAGGGTGATAAACGGATAATGCCCATCCTAAACAACCACCGCCTGAAAGGCGGTGGGTTCATTTACGACTGAAAGTCGGCTTGCGGCTGAAGCCGCCTGAAGAAGCCCCGGCTCAGAGCCGGCTCAAGGCTTGGTGGGCGTTGTGATCTTGAAGCCCTGGTCGTCTTCGTCCCATTGCTGCCTCTCAATGTAATTCTTAATCGTTTCCTCGTCCACTGCGCCCACCGTCGCGCAGAAATATCCCCGCGCCCACAGGTGCTGCCCCCAATATCGCTTCCGCAATTCCCCAAACTCATCTTGCAGCCGTCGCGACGACCTGCCTTTCACATACTGCACCAGCTTCGACGGCGCCAACTGTGGCGGTGCCGATACCAATACATGCACATGATCCGGCGACACAGCGCCCCGAATCACCACCACTTCTCGCGCTTGACAGCTCTGCCGGATCAGATCCCGTGTCCGCTCCGCCACCCTGCCCCGCAAGACTTTGTAGCGATATTTCGTGATCCAGACCAAGTGATACTTGATGTCGTAGACTGCATGCGCCCCTCGCCGATATTCGCCCATCTCCCTATTGTCATCCAGACCCGCTCGAAGCTGACCGCCTGAAAGGCGGTGGGTTTAGACCTGGTGATGGAACTAAACTTGTAAAGTGTGAGAACAGTCGATACTCGCTCGCCGAACCTACCCCTAACTCCTGGCCCTCAAGACTCATATCCAGGGAACTCGGAATAGATGTCTTCGTCCAAGCGTAGTGACTGAAAGCATTGCTGTAGAGAGTAAATCCATGCCGCAAGAAGGTCTCTTCGATCGAGCGTATGGCGAAATCGGATCCAGACAGATCGGAGGGGAATCCCGCGGGCCCCATATATTCATCAAGAGTGGGGTATCCATTTGACTCAGGCAGCCACAAGATGTTGTGGTCGCGCGAAAGCATCTACCAAGAAGCGAATCCCGAGGTTACTGCTCTGGCGCGGCGTGGGGCTGCGTAGCGCGTCCGATTCTCGGAGTTGCCGCCCGAAGGCTGCCACCGCAATGAATTCGCGTGTGGGTCGGCTTGGCGGCCACTCGCACGATTCTCGCAATCTCACATTCCTGTTCCGGAGCCGCGAGGCCACAACCCATAGGGTGTACCTGAATGAAGTGGATACCCCACTCATCAAGAATTAGGTAGATCACCGCCCGGGCTTCCCCGTCAGCCACGACCGCTTTCCCGCCAACCGGTGTTCGACCCTCGTACACACTGATAAGCTTCGGCCCGGCCAGATATGTCACAATACCGGCGACATTGGCCACCGCGACAAAGATGAGAACAACGACGTAGAAGTGACTCCGCATCGCTCTCGCCAGGAGCATAAACAAGACAAGCGATGCGGCGACAAGATAAGCAGGTCGAATCGTTACGAAAACCTCGGAGAACGACTGCGTATAAGGCACCTGCATCACACTGAGCCCGCAAAGGGTAACGGCATGAAACACCAGCGGTTTGCGGGTTCCTAACGCGAACGCTACACACCCTGCCGTGAGACAGACAAAGCAGAAAATGGTCTCCGCCCGAAAAACCGGGTAGTGCTGTTCAACCAGGAACTGCGTGAAAGGGAGAATGACAACAGCCCCCGCGAACACAAAGCGGAAGCTCCAATTGTCCGTGCGAAGACGTGAGGAAATGAAGAACCCTATCTCGGAGAGGCGAACAGGTGACCACATTGCAGATGCTTAACCGCGTTCTAACTGTCCGAGAGAACCAAAACGGAGATTCCGCTTGCACTCGATGAGGCACCCGTAGCATAACTAACCCGGGTCCGCTCAGGCAACGGTATAGCGTATTCCAGCTTGACTTCCATCCTCATTGTTCAGTCTCTCGGGGCGGCCCGAAACGTCTTCTCGCGGCGCGGCGACCCCTCCATAAATGCAACGGCGGTCCCGGCGGCGTCTATTGTCGCGCTGATCAACCTACTGAGTCCCGCATAATATAGAGTAACCTTTTGTAATGGAGCGACGTCTTTTGGATATGGGTTTTCCAAGAGGCGTGAAGCGAGACTTTGCGGCGCTGGAGAAGCGGTGCATCGAGGCGGTGCGGCTGGTCGTGGAAAAAGGACTGAGCCAAGCTGAGGCGGCGCGTAGAGTCCAAGCCGCCCAACAAAGCGTCAGCGGCTGGGTGCAGCGTTACCGCGAAGACGGCCGAGCCGGGCTAGCCAAAGCCGGTCGCGCCGGCCGCAAGCCGTTGCTGAGCGCCGCGCAGCTCGCCGAGCTGGAAGGGCTGCTGCTCGAAGGACCCGAAGCGCACGGCTTCCCGACACCGCTGTGGAGCTGTCCGCGGGTGGCGCGGTTGATCCGCGACCGTTTCGGGGTGCGCTACCACGAAGGCCACGTCTGGAAGCTACTGCGGGCGCTGCATTGGAGCCCGCAACGGCCGGTCGGCAAGGCCCGCGAGCGCAACGAGGAAGCGATCCGCGCCTGGAAGAAACAGACCTGGCCCGCCATTAAAAAAAAGCCCAAAAACAGGGCCGCACGATCGTCTTCATCGACGAAAGCGGACTGAGCCAGAAGCCACATCGCTGCCGTACTTGGGCGCCGCGCGGGCAGACGCCCGTACTGCAGTTCAACTTCAACTGGAAGAAGCTCTCGGCGGCGGCCGGAATCACTTTCCACAACTTCTATTTCCGTCTCTATCCCGACGCCATCCGCGGTCCCGAGGTGATCGATTTCCTCAAGGCGCTGCTGCGCCACATACAACGTCCGTTGCTGATCGTGTGGGATCGCTTGCCGGCGCATCGCAGCGCGTTGGTGCGCGAGTTCATCGCGTTGTCGCAGGGCCACATCGAGACCGAGTACTTGCCGGGCTACGCCCCGGAGCTGAATCCGGTGGAATACATCTGGGCCTACTGGAAGCAGCACGAGTTGCCCAACGTCTGCCCCAACGACTACTGGGAGCTCGACGAGCGGGCACGCACGACCTTGCGCCGCATGCGCCGCAAACGGCGCTTGATCGCCGCCTTTTGGAAGCAATCTTCTTTGTCGTTCGATTAACTTAAGTGGGGTATCCAGCTTCATTCAGGTACACCCTATGGGTTGTGGCCTCGCGGCTCCGGAACAGGAATGTGAGATTGCGAGAATCGTGCGAGTGGCCGCCAAGCCGACCCCACACGCGAATTCATTGCGGTGGCAGCCTTCGGGCGGCAACTCCGAGAATCGGACGCGCTACGCAGCCCCACGGCCGCGCCAGAGCAGTAACCTCGGGATTCGCTTCTTGGTAGATGCTTTCGCGCGACCACAACATCTTGTGGCTGCCTGAGTCAAATGGATACCCACTTTAACTTAAGTGGGGTATCCACTTGACTCAGGTGACCCCAACATCTTGTGTTTGGGGTTCAGAACGGCTCGGCGTCCCAGTGGGCGATGATCGAGCGATACGGCGTCGGCTCCACAGCGACCGCTTGCTGAACCAGCCTGTAGAACAGCTTGCCCCGGCTACGTGAGCTGCGCGGTTGAACCGGAAGACGAATTCGTCCAGATAGTAGTCCAATGCTCGTGGCTGACGCCCCTTGATGCGTACCCAGCAACCAGCGCTTGAGCAGCGAGATCGCTTTGTGCACAGCAGCGGAAGCAATTCCGACGCCTGCTCGCGGCGACCCTTGAGGAAGACGATGTGGTGCCGATAGCCCTTCTTCTCGAGTGGCTCGTAGCCCAGCCAGCCATCGGTGCGAACCACGCTGCCTGGCTCGATCGACTCCTCCACGAAGGGCATCAAGCTGGCCGCCGAGGCGTTGCGCAGGCGCTGCATACGGATCCGCCCCCAGCCCGCTGCCTCTCCCTCCGGCGGCTACTGCAATCAATCCTTTACGCTCGATCTGGCGGCCGCGAACGCCCTCCTCCTCCGCGCCCCAGTAGGTCTCATCCACCTCGACGACGCCCGTCAAACGCTCGCGCCCAGGCCGCACCATCGCCCGCCGCAGCTTGTGCATCCAAGCCCAGGCGGTTGGTAGCTGCCCCAGTCCCAGAACGCGTTGCAAACCCAAGGCGCTGACTCCAGTTCTTCTGCGAGACGACGTGCCACATTGCTCGGAACCAAAGCCGCACGGCTTGCGTGTGTCCTGAAAGATCGTACCGGCCGTGGACGGACGTTTGGCGACCGCAGGCAGCACATTCGAACCATACTTTGCGCACCGGCCAAGCTCGCTCAAGCCCACAGTTGGGGCAACGGAACCCGTCCCGGCCAGCGCAGCGCGACCAGATAGTCGCGACAGGCCTCTTCGGTGGCGAAGCGCGCCTCGAACTCGAGCAGATCGCGCGGGTAATCCTCCACGAGGCCGCATACTACATCCTTGGGGTCACCTGAGTCAAGTGGATACCCACTAACTTAATATTATGCGGGACTCAGTAAAGCTGTGCGAGATGTTACGGGGCTATCATCGATCCGGCTTGCGTGTGAACCGTATGATAGACTTTCCGACACAGACCAACCTCGAAAGGACTCTTTAGCCATGGCTCCTGCGAAAAACGGCCTCGCTTTTGTGCTTTCTGTCACCCTGCTGATTCTCGGTAGGCTTTGCAATCGTCGTATCAGTCCCCTCGCTTCCGGAAAGACCGGCCCTGTGGCCCGACGAGCCGGCGTTCACCATTGCTCCCGACCTCTACTTGTCTTCGAGCCTCAAGGAACCGACGCCGAGCCATTCTTCGTCTCGCGGGGGCCCGGCTACTCCCTACTACTCGCGCCGGACCGAATGGTA
>CBDBKC010000031.1:0-236323 GCA_965206655.1 Bryobacterales bacterium
TTGAGGGGCCGATGGAACAAAATGGCACACTGAGACACCGTTCTTGTGCCATTTTCCTACCTTCTATGACCCCGGAAACGGCTACAAACGGCATATGCGGGATGGAAGGGAAACCCCGCTGACCTCAAACCCAAGGTCATCGCTACGGTTGTCAAAGAACTGTTCAAACAAAGGATGCTGGGGCGCCCCAGCGGCTTCTGCCGTTTGACCTCAGTGGACCACCCCAACAGAAGCGACGGGTGGCGTTGAGAGGATCAAATTCGCGGCTGAATTGGACGATGCAGGCGGACTGCGCCTGCATGGTTTCGGGGCGACGGGTTGTGCCGTCGGCTCGTCGTCGTCATCTTGCCGCGAATCGGGTCCGCGGGGGATGCTCACGCGAAGAACAACTCGAACTGATTTAGCCAAATACGGTCGGGCTGGTACGGTGAACCGTCCTAACCGGCCTAGCTGGAGGGTATCACGGGATGGCAAGTTTTTCGGCGGGTGGCGGGGGCGCTGGGGCGCTAAGTTATTGTGGTGATGGGGTGAAAGAATTTTTTGGGGCTTGTGACTGGCTGTGGCCCGTGTTTCGTGTCTCGTGATTCGTGTTTCGTGAGGCTTGACGAGGCGTTGTGGTTTTGACGGCTTGGGGGGGTGGGAGTTCGTTTGGTAAAAACGGGTTTGGTGTTCGTGTTTTGTTCGCTTTTGGCACAGAATGGAACATTGGGGAGCTTTTTTTTGCCATTCCTGCGGGTGGGGCTGGCTGCTTGGGAGCGGTGGGTCCGTTCCGTATTTTTTGTTGTGGCGACATGGAAGCGAGAGGGGTGGGTTGGTTTGGTATTTTTGTGGCGCGGTTGGTGGGCAGCGGTTGATGTATTGCCCCGTTTGGGCTTGCTGTGAAGAGGGGCTGAATGCCCCGCGCCGACGCACGGGGTTATGTTCTTGGGCCGCTTTGGGGCCGGGGACGATGCGTTGGGAGTCTGTGTGGGTTGTTGGGGGAGTGAGCGGGAAAGCGGCGTCCGGGGCCCTCTCTTGCGTTCGGGGTTCGGATGGGACGGGCATCCGGACCTGCCGGCATCAGATACACGATTAGCTTGCTTGGATCTTGCGGGCCTTGGCGTCATGCACCATCCGGCGGCCGCGGATCATGCTTTCATCGGACATGATGACGGCTACAGAGTGGTTGTAGCCGGCTTCGATGGGGGCGTTGGGGGTCTCGCGGGACCGCAGGCATTGGAGCCAGTTGAGCATATGGGGCGTGGTCTCGGTTTCGGGGATGAAAGCGTCGGGGAGGATTCGGTCTTCTTCTTGCGACCGCGCGCCGCTGATGGGATAGGGCTTCGACCAGTTGGAGCCGTCCATCACACCGCGAGGGCCGAAGAACTTCATGTAGCTGTTGTCGGGGATACCGTACATGGTGCAGTAGCGCACCAGAAAACCGTCGTCAGGGTATTCGAGAACGGTCTCGACGGAGTCCGGCGCCGTGCGGGCGTCTTTCCAGCGATAGGTACCGCCCATGGTCACGACGCGCGTGGGCGCGGTCGCACCGGTGATGTAGTGGACGAGATCGATGAAGTGCACCATCAGGTTGCTATGGGGTCCGCGTGAAAAGTCGCGGTAGCCGAACCAGGCCGTGTACTGATCGGGGTCCCATGGCCGGTTTTTGCGGTGCGTGAGGAATTCACGCCAGTTGGTGTCGGACTCGGCGATCGTCCGCTCGCCCTTGCGGTGCCAGTACGGTCTGTAGCCGTTGCGTGACTGCTCGATCTTGAAGATGTCGCCGAGACCGCCGGACTGGACGAAGTCGCGCGCGCCCTTCGCCGGGCCCGAGCTGCGCACCTGCGTGCCCATCTGGACGACGCGGTCGGATTTCTTGACGGTGTCGACCGCTTTGTTGAGCTCTTTCATGTCCATCGCGAGCGGTTTTTCGACATAGACGTCCTTGCCGGCCTCGACGGCAGCGATGAGATGTGTGCAGTGCAGATGGTCGGGCGTGGCGATCACGACGGCGTCGATGTCAGGCATCGCGAGGAGATCTTGATACATCTCGATTTGCTTCGGGTCGTTGGCGCGGGCTGTCGTGACCTGAGCGGCGGCGGTCTCACGCTGCTGACGCCAGATGTCGCACACGGCGCGAACTTCGACGTTCGTCTCGCCGGCGAACTCGAGCACCTCGCGCAACAGAGCACGCCGGCCGCGCTGGCCACAGCCGATGAGGCCGATGCCCATGCGATCGTTGGCGCCGATGACGCGGTCGGCTTTGAGGCGCTTGGCGCTGGAAAGAGCGACGGATGTCGCGACGAAGCTTCGGCGGGTCATGGTGGTCTCCTGGTTACGACTTGAAGTCGCTGCCATGGTATCACCCACTGCAGTAGGGAGGAGGAGGTTTCCTGCTTGACGGCTGTTCGCAATAGTGCGAACATCAAGCTAAGTGCCCGCGACGGAGGTCCTCTTCTTCAAGGAGGACGATGGCATCGTTCCTCTCCTCGACTGGCTCGGCAAACTGCCTGTCAAAGCGCGCGACAAGTGCCTTGTGCGCTAGCTTCGGCTCGAGCTGTTGGGTCATGAGTTACGGCGTCCCGAGGCCGACTATTTGAGGGACTCCGTCTACGAACTTCGAGCAACCCATAGTGGCATACACTACCGAATGCTGTACTTCTTTGCCGGCAGCGCATTCGTTGTCGTCTCGCACGGCATCGTGAAAGAGCGCCGCGTGCCGCCTATCGAGATTGAACATGCGATCGAACGAAGGAAGAGATTCGAATCCGACCCCGACAAACATACTTTTCGACCAGAGGCGAGGCAATGAAGACAGGTAAGAAATTGAAGTGCGCTGCGCTCCAGCACGCCTACGACAGCTTCGTCGGAAATGATCCGGATCGGATCAGGTCTTTCAACGATGAACTGGCAAATGCGAATGTTGCGCGCCAACTATACGACCTGCGTAAGGAAGCAGGGTTGAGCCAGCGGGAGCTGGCGAAGCGGGTCGGGACCACCGCCTCGGTAATCTGCCGGATTGAGGACGCCGACTACGAAGGACACTCTCTCTCGATGCTGCGACGCATTGCCGCTGCGCTCGACAAACGAGTTGAAGTGCGGATCGTCGAGCTAGAGAGCCGGAAGAGGCGTCTTCGCCGGAAGTAACTGCTACGCTCGACACTGCGGTCTCGGCAAGCAAAGCAAGCACTGCGGGCTTCAACTCGCCCAGCCGAAGAATCGAGTTAGAATAGGGCCGCGAAGCAACGCAGGAGTGCTGTCATGAAACGAAGCAGAAGTTTCAACAACTGGAGCCGGCGGGAGCTCTTCCGCACGGGGTCATTAGCAACGGCGGCGGCGTTGTCCGGGTCGAGCGCAGCGGGCGCGGCACGGATGCCCGAACGCGGCGGCGGCCCGGAAGTGTATTCAAGATTGGGTGTCGAACCGTTTATCAACTGCACTTCGACCTATACGGTCAACGGCGGGTCGCGCCAACTTCCCGAGGTGATTCGTGCGGTCGAGCAGGCATCGCACTACCACGTCTATATCGATGAGCTGATGGAGAAGGCGGGAGCGCGCATCGCCGAGTTGTTGGATGGCGAAGCGGCGATGGTCAGCTCGGGCGCGGCGGGCGCGGTGACGTGCGGAACGGCCGGCTGCGTCGCCGGGGGCGATCCGGAAAAGATGAAGCAGCTTCCCGACACGACGGGCCTGAAGAACGAAGTCGTCGTGCCCCGCTGGTCGCGAAGCCATTACGATCAGGCGGTCCGCAATGTGGGTTGCAAGATGGTGGAGGTCGAAACGCTCGATGATCTGAACCGCGCGTTTTCGCCCAAAACGGTGATGGCCCATGGGCAGGCGAACACGGTGAAGGACGGGAATCCTTTCTCACTGAAGCAGTACGTGGACGCCTGCCATCGCCACGGCGTGCCCGTGTTGATCGATGCGGCCGCGGACCTACCTTTGCGGCCGAATCCCTACCTTGACGCCGGAGTGGATCTCGTTGTATACAGCGGCGGCAAGATTCTGAGGGGTCCGCAGACATCGGGCATCCTGTTGGGGCGAAAGAATCTAGTGGCGGCGGCCTATCAAGGCAGTTCGCCGCACATTACGTTCGGGCGCGCGATCAAGGTCAGCAAAGAAGAGATTGTGGGGCTCGTGACGGCGGTCGAGTATCTGGCGGAAGAACGTGACCGCGCCACCGAGGACCGCGAATGGGTTTCGTGGTTCGAGCACATCAAGAGTCGCATCGAGCAGGTCGGCGGTGTCACGGGTGAGATCACTTTGCCGGATAAGCCGAGTTACTACCCGGTCCTTTTCGTTGAGTGGGACCCGGCGAAGATCGGCCTCTCCAACGGCGATTTGGGCAAACGGTTGCTCGGCGGCAAGCCGCGTATTATGACGCATGCCGAGGGCGACGGGCACCGCTTTGTGCTACGGCCGGCGGCCATGTACCCGGGTGAGCATGAGGTCGTGGCGGAAAGGCTTTACGAGGAGTTCAAGAATGCTCCCGGCCCGAAGCCGGCGAAGAAGCGACGCGAGCCCGCAGGGAACGTGAGTGGCCATTGGGAAGTTGATATCGAGTTCGTCGCGAGTTCCACGAGCATGAAGTTCTACCTGAACGCTGACGGAAACGAAGTGGCGGGGTCGTATTCGAGTCCGCTCGTGACGCATGGTCAGGTGACCGGGACAGTTGACGGCGAGGCCGTCGAGATCAAGATCAATGGCCGCTACGAAGCAACCGTCTTCAACTACGTATTCGGCGGCAAGATCAACGGGGACCGCATGGAAGGGATCGCGGAACTTGGCTGGGAGTACGGCCGAGCGCCTTGGAAGGCTCGCCGGATCGCGTAGGGCGGTGAGCATAGACGTCAGAGGAAGAATCACATAGGAGAGCGTTCGACATGACCAAAAAATCACAGCCTAATCACTCCGTCTCGCGCCGCGATGTATTCCAAGCTGGAACATTCGTCGCCGCCGCAAGTTTTTTGAGTTCCACCGCGACGGGGGCGGCTCGGCTTCCGACCCGCGGCAAAGGTCCGAACGTCTATGAACGCATCGGCGTTAAACCGTTTATCAATTGCACATCGACGCGCACGATGAACGGCGGCTCGGCGGCTTTGCCCGAGGTGGCGGAGGCGGTTTACGAAGCGTCGTTCTACCACGTCAACATGCAGGAGTTGCTCGAGAAGGCCGGACCTCACCTTGCCGGCCTGCTCAAGGTTCCCGCGGCGATGGTCAGCACGGGAGCGGCGGGAGCGCTGACCTGCGGCACGCTGGCCTGTATGGCGGGCGGCGACATCGAGACCCTGCAGCAGCTTCCGAACACGGAAGGCATCAAGGATGAAGTCGTGGCCGTGGGGTACTCGCGTTCGATCTATGATCACGCGATCCGCATGACGGGGGCCAAGATGGTCAACGTCTACCGGCCCGAAGACCTGAAGAGGGCTTTCGGACCACAAACATTCATGGCGTTCGCGGGTCAGCGACTTCAGGATCCGAAGAGCCCGATCTCGGTGGAGGCGTTCGTCAAGGCGGCTCACGACCACGGAGTTCCGGTACTCGTTGACGCGGCCGCCGAGCTGCCGTTGGTTCCCGACCCGTTTCTGTCACGAGGAGTAGACCTGGTCGCCTACAGCGGCGGCAAAAGCCTCAAGGGTCCGCAGACAAGCGGCCTGTTGTTGAGCAACCGGAAAGACCTCGCCGAAGCCGCCTACATCGGGAGCGCGCCGCACCATACCTATGCGCGTCCTTTGAAGGTCAGCAAAGAGGAAGTAATGGGGCTGATCGCGGCTGTCGAATCCCTGGTTTCGAACCGTAATGTCGCGGACGAGAACGGGATGTTCAAGCAGTGGTTCAACCACATCATCGGCCGCATCACCCAGGTGCCGGGCGTCGCAGCGCGGATGATCGAGTCACCGCGTCCCGGCTATTACCCAACAATGCGGGTCGAGTGGGATACGAACAAAATCGGGCTCGTGGCGCGCGAAATCGGTGAGCAGATGCTGAACGGCGAACCACGGATCATGACGCATGCCTTCCCGAAGGAACTCGACCCGACGAGCGCTGAGGCAAGCCACTTTGTGATCCGCCCGATGGCTATGTATCAAGATGACTACAAGGTTGTCGCCGAGCGGTTGCATGAAGTATTCAGCAACGCGCCGGGCCCCAAACCGGAGAAACGGCTCGCCACGCCGGCCGGAAACCTGGACGGGCACTGGGAAGTTGAAATCACTTTTGTCGCCAACCAAGCTAAGCACACGATGTACCTCCAGAATAGGGGCAACGAGATTCGCGGCTTGCACCGCGGGCGGATCACGCAAGGCAAGGTCGAAGGCGAGATCGACGGCGACCGCGTGTACTTTGAAAGCCGCGGCAAGTACGAAGCGGCGGCGATGCGCTACTTCTTTGAGGGCACGCTGCGGGGCGATGAGATGGCCGGCGAGCTAGGCCTGGGCGAGTACGGCAAGGGGCGCTGGAAGGCGCGGCGGGTAGGTTAGCGGAAACGCCCTGCTTTCCCTCGGACATCTCCCTCGACGAAAGCGCCCTTGAGCAAACGCACGTCGGGCTCGCCGGCGCCGAGAATGACGCTCACGATGTCGTAGCGGATGCGATTGTGGTCGACACCGGCGCGCCGCACGTAGTCCTTCGCCGCGCGGATTAGGTGTCCTCGCTTCGCGGAATCCACGGCTTCCTCGGGACGCCCGAAGGCCTCGCTCGCGCGTGTCTTCACTTCGATGAAGGCGAGATAGTCGCCATCCCAGCCGATCAAGTCGGTTTCACCTTTGGACGTCCTCGAACGGTAGTTGCGGGCAACGATCCGGTAGCCCATTTGGCTCAGACGGTGGTAGGCAAGGTCTTCCCCGCGCCGCGCGTCGCGCAGGTGAGCAGGGAGGCGTCGGTAGGCCAAACCCCGAATACGGTCCAGCAGGAATCGCAACATTGTCGAGTCAGGATTCGTTCGTGGTCGATCCGGGGAGGCGTCCGGGAGGTTCCTGGGTGGCGACGCGAGGCAACGCCGCCGGAACGAACCCGATGCGACTTTACCAGCTTCGCACTTGGCAACGCAATCACCGACATGAACCGCAAATAGGGTGTCGGCGGCGAAGCGTCATCGAGCCTCTTCACTTGGTCGTTCGCGGTACATGATCCAGCATCCGATGCGGGACGCACCGGACCCGACTACCACTCGAAGGGTTCACCGGGCTTCACGTCGATGACCGTGACACCTGGTTGATCCGTCAAACGCTCTTTGAGTTGCTCGGGTGTGCCGGTCAGCAGGGGGAAGGTACCCCAGTGGATGGGAAGAACGTGGCTGGGCTGCAGGAATTTGCAGGCCAGAGCCGCTTCGCGGGGATCCATCGTAAACCGGTCGCCGATCGGCAACATAGCCAGCGCCGGCTCATGAAGCTCGCGGATCAACTCCATGTCGCTAAACACGTTGGTGTCACCCGCGTGGTAGAAGGCGCGTCCATCCGGCGGACGTACGACATAGCCGGCGGGCTCTCCGGCGTAAATCATGTGGCCGTCATCTTCGATCATGCTGCTGTGTTGCGCCTGGGTCATAGTCACCTTCACGCCACCAACGTCAACAGTGCCACCCTTGTTCATCGCGACCAAGTCTTCGACACCCTTGCCGCCGAGCCACTGGCAAATCTCGTAGATAGCCACCGTCGAGGGCTTGAACTTCTTCGCCACCGATACTGCGTCGCCGATGTGATCGGCATGGCCGTGGGTGATTAGCATCAGGTCGACGCGCTCGAGTGCATGACCGACCGGATGGGAAGGATTCCCGGTGATCCAAGGGTCGATGAGAATGACCTTACCGCTCGAAAGCTCGATCGAAACGGTGGAGTGACCCAGCCAGGTAATCTTCATGCCTGACATGATACGGAATCGGGTTCAGGAACCCGCGCCGTGGCGACGGGCCTTTTGAGTTCGGCCCTTTTCTGACGCGGGCTTCTTCTTCACCGGGCCGCGAGTCAACCTTTGGACCGCTCGCGTCAAATCGCGGGCTTCATTCGGCCCCTTGGCAACGACTAAGTCGACTCCGACATCATCCTTCGTTAACCCGAGCCGAGCCACGTGGCCGGACAACACGATGATGGGTGTCTTAGCGTTCAGTTCGTGAACCTTCGCGATTACTTCCGACCCCTGTACGCCGGGCATACAGTAGTCCGTTACAACGAGGTCGAACTCTCCTTGCGCGAACTTTGTGAGTCCTGCCTTCCCGGAGGATGCGGTAACGATGCTGTAGCCGGATTCCTCGAGGAGTGTTTTGCGTGCTCGAAGCCCATGTTTGTTGTCGTCGACAAGGAGGATACGCAGAGGAGTGCTGTCCATTGTTTCTACTGCCTGTTAGATGATCTTGCTGCTCGAAGTTGAATCCGAAACTCGAATCCGGGTCAAGCGTATCAGCGGCTCAACATCAGTGTCAACGCGGCGCAATGTCGTTGGAAACGCGACAGATCCAGGACTTGACATTCGATCCGGATTGCGCTTACAGACGATCAATGATGGCGATGGTGAAGAACACTGAAACATTCGCCGTCAGAAATGAATCGGCACAAGAAGATCGCGCCGAGTCGAGGTAAGCGTTGAGGGCGACGCATGCCAACGAGTCGTCGATGATTGCGAGAGGTGAGCGATTGGAAACGACGTCGCCGGGCCGGGCTATTCGACTTCGCGGGGGCCGCGATAGCCCGCTCGGGCGACCACCTGATATTTGACGCGTTTGTTCTTCTTGCCCGCGACGATGCGGAGGTCCTTCTTGGGGTTCTTCGGGTCGATAAGCCGGACCTTGATCTTTCGCCACTCCCCGTCCTTCTGTTGATTCGTCGGCACGTAGGTAAGCGTGTACTGATTGCGCATCGTGAAGTGGATGGCCTGAAAGATCGAAGGGAACTCACCGTAAAACTTCGGAAAAAATACCATCCCGCCCGACTCCCTGGCAAACGTTTTCAACTGGTTGTCAGCCTGCAAGAAGTCGAGCTGAGCCGCCCCGCCCCAAGGACCGTCGAAAGCGCCGTAAGCCTCGGCCCGCTGGCGCAGCATCTGCATCATGCCGACCGCATAAACCGTCACGCCCGCTTCCTGAACGATGCGGCGCGCTTGGCCGTAGTTGAGCTTGCTGAAGGTGTCGACGCCTGTCGAGATCAGCACAATCGCTTTCCGGCCCTCGATGCCGCTCATCCGTTCACACGTATCGGTAAGAGCGTCGTAAAGGTTTGCCTCGGAGAAGCCGGTGGTCCGCAAGCGCTGGAGGGCTCCGTATGTTTCGCGGCGGTCTTGCGTGAAGTCAGAGAGGATTTCCGGGCGCAGATCATAGGCGATCACGGCCACCCAATCTTCGGGCCGAAGCGTCTCCGCAAAACCATACGCCGCGCTCAGCGTCTGGTGCCAAGTCTCCGAATAATACTGCTGAAAGCGAGCGTTGAATTCAATCAACAGCGCCACCGTCATCGGCGCTTGTGACACACCGAAGCTTTGGACCTGCTGCGGCTGGCTGTCTTCCAGGACCATGAAGTTGCCCTGGGGAATTTTGGGGATAAAGCGGCCTTGTTCATCGATCACGGCCACGTCGACGGTAACAACGTTTGTTTCAGATGTGAACAGAGCGAGGTCTTCCGGCAGTTCCTGTTTGGTGAGCGTTTCGATCGGCGGCAATTCCTTGGGCTGCTCGGGTTTCGCGACGGTTGGGCCGGGGGCGCGTTTGGGTCCGCCGGGTGTGAGAGGTCCGGATTTCTGAGCAAGCGCCGCTGAGAATGCGGCCAAACCCAGACACAACGTCAGAACCAAGGTGCTCCGGAATCTGCTTCTACTTCGATTCATGAATCCCCCTCGTTACAACACAGCATCCCATCAGTTTGGACTCGTCACGGCCATGTCCGGTTACGCCTGATCACCGCCCACTCTATGTTACAGCGCACAAACGGCGAGCGTGGCGCCTTGTTGTACGTTCTACACCGATGCGGCCCGATGATCCTGATCAAGAAACCGCCGGAGGCGTTGGTTATAATAGCGAACCGCCTTGTCAAGTGACCGATTTGTGATGTCGGCGCAATGTGAAAAGATCCCCTACAGAGCAAAGTAGAAAGATCCCCTTCGGGCGAGAGACGCTAGGGGGTGAACGAAATCGTGGCATTGAGCAAAGTGGAGCGGGACCGGTTGATTGTTCTGAGGCAAGTCAAGGAGGGGAAGCTGACGCAGGCAACGGCGGCACAGCAGTTGAAGCTGAGCGCCCGTTGGGTCCGTAAGCTGGTGAAGCGACTCCGCAAAGAGGGCGATCGCGGGCTGGCGCATCGGCTGCGAGGCCGGCCCTCGAACCGCGCGTACGACAACGAGCTGCGGCGGCGAGCGCTGGCTCTGATCCGCGAGCGCTACGACGATTACGGGCCGACGCTGGCGAGCGAGATGCTGGCGAGCGAGCATCAGATCGTGGTCAACCGCGAGACGCTGCGGCAGTGGATGAGCGGCCAAGGGCTGTGGAAGCCGCGCCGGGCCAAGTTGAAGAAGGTGCATGTGTGGCGGCGGCGACGGCGTTGCCGGGGCGAACTCGTGCAATGGGATACGTCCGACCACGACTGGTTGGAAGGGCGCGGCCCGCGGTTGTATCTGGTGGCGATGATGGACGACGCCACGAGCGAGCTGACGGCGCACTTTGCCGTGTCGGACTCGACGGCCGAGAACATGCGGTTGTTGTGGCGGTATGTGGAGTTACACGGGCGTCCCGTGGAGGTCTACACCGACAAGGCCAGCCTGTTTCAACTCAACCGGCCGTTGCACCACAACAAGCATTTGGACGCGGCTCCACCGCCGACACAGATCGAGAGGGCGCTGGCCGAGTTGGGAATCGGAAAGATTCCGGCGCACTCGCCGCAGGCGAAGGGACGGATCGAGCGCAGTTTCCAGACGATGCAAGACCGCATGGTGAAGGGGTTGCGGCGAGCTGCGGCGAGCAGCATTGAGGACGCCAACCGTTATCTGCAGCAGGAGTTTGTGCCGCAGTGGAACGGACGGTTCAAGCGTCACCCAGCCGGACAGGCCGACGCCCACCGGCGCTTGCGCCGCGACCAGAATCTGGCCTCGATTCTCAGTCGCGTCGATCGGCGTGTGGTCGGCAACGACTACACGATTTCGTGGCACGGACGTTTGTATCAGATCCCGGCTGAGAAGGCCAAACCTCGGATGAGGAAGACGGCGGTGCGGATCGAGCAACGGCTTAACGGGGAATTATGGCTGCGTTGGCAACAGGGAGCGTTGCTGCTTCAAGAATGCCTGGAAGCCGACGGCACTCCAGCCCGGCCCACCGCCAAGGCGGCCCGCAAGACGCCAACCCATACCAAACAACCAAAGAAACGCCAGGGGCGTTGGATGGACGGCTTCGTCCTAGCCGATCCGGCCAAGCGCTGCGAGCCATTGCCCGCAACTCCAGTCGCCCTACGGGCTCCTTCCGTCGCGGGCAGCGGCCCATGATTCTAGCGCTAGGGGGATCTTTCTACTTTGCTCAATCAGGGGATCTTTCTAAATTGCGTTGACAGTGACCGATTTGTGAACCCGCCCGACGTCACGCCGCCCGCCAAGGACCTAAAGGTCCCCACCGGCCCTTACACCCGTCATCTCCTCATCTGCGCCGATCAGAGCAAACCGAAATGCGCCCCGCGGGAGGTCACCAACAAAACATGGGCTTACGTCAAACGGCGGCTCGATGAATTGGGTGTCGCCTCCGGACCCGCATGCGTCTACCGCAGCAAGGTCAATTGCCTGCGCGTTTGTACCCAGGGGCCGATCGCGGTCGTCTATCCCGAGGGAGTCTGGTATCATTCCGTCACACCCGAAGTCGCCGAGCGCATTTTGCAAGAGCACATCATCGGGGGACAGCCGGTCGAAGAGTATGCATTCTTCCGCAACCCCCTGCCCTCGGAGACGACTCGGCCCGAGGAGTCCAGCTAGATGAGTACTGTCACCCAACAAACCGCCGTCGCCGACCCGCAAGACAAAATGCGTTGGCCGGTGGTTTGCCTTCTCAGCCTCGGGATGATCAACGCCTACTTCGATCGCGTCTGTCTGACGATTGCGTTGCCGGTCATGCTCCAAACCATCGACCTCAGCCCCACTCAGCAAGGTATCGTACTCGGCGCCTTTTTCGGGAGCTACATGCTGCTGCAAATCCCTTCCGGCATTTGGGTGGACAAGGTCGGGGTTCGCAAACCGTACTTCTATGGAAACCTGCTCTGGGGCTTGGCGTCGGCGGCGACAGCGCTTACAACGGGATTGTGGTTCCTTCTGGTCATACGAGTTATTCTGGGTATCGGTGAGTCCGTTGTTACGCCATCGAGCATGCGCTACATTCGGATGCACTTCGACGAAAGACAGCGCGGCACCGCCGTTGGCCTGTACATGACCGGCACTAAACTCGGGCCCGCAATCGGCCTGCCGCTCGCCGGTTATCTGATCGTCACGTTCAACTGGCAAACCATGTTCCTGATTATGGGGTTCGGTGGGCTAATCATCCTCATTCCGTGGATGCTCTGGGTGAAAGACAGCGACATCGCCGCTCTTTCGCAGGCCCAGCGCGTGGCGATCGAGAAGGCGTCGCCGACCCAAGATTCAAACATGCAAACGGTGTCGACTCGCGAGATTCTGCGAAGTCCTGTCATCTGGGGCGTTGTGCTCGGCACCTTCTGTTACATGTACTTCGTCTACTACGGCATGACCTGGATGCCGCAATACTTCGCGCAGAAATTCGGCATGTCAATCAAGGACATGAGCTGGTACGGAGGGGTGGCTTTCGGCGGGATGGCGGTCGTGATCTGGATCGGCGGCGCCATGGCCGACTGGTTCATCAATCGCGGCTATGATCCGATTACTGTCCGCAAGGGTTTCACGATCTTAGGTTTCAGCTTCGCCGCGACGCAGACCATCGGCGCCTACATCGACGACACCAACGTGATGTTGATCATCGCGGTCGTCTCTATGTGGGGACTCGGACTCGCCACCGCCAACTACTGGGCGTTGACCCAAACTCTGATTCCCGGCGGCAGCATCGCGATGGTTGTGGGAATCCAAAACACCGCAGCGAACGCCGCGGGCCTCGTCTCGCCGATCCTGACCGGCTGGCTAATCGAAAGGACAGGCAGCTTCGACATGCCGATCAAAACCATCGGCTTCTGGCTCGTTTTGGGGATACTAGGCTATATCTTCCTCGTGAAACGGGAGTACGCACCGAAAATCGAGCAAGCCCAAGCCTAGCTAGGCTGGCCCAACACTCTTGCTTGAGCCTGTTGGATTGCGCTCAGGATGCCACGTACTGAGCGGCGGCGGGCTTCCCGCCTGGATGCCTCAACATGGAAGTGGGTCTCCATGGAGACGGCCGCGCGTCGCCAAGGAACGAACCTCTCGTGGCCTGCCTTCCAAGCGTGTAGAATTGGCGGGTAGGCAGAACCGCTTCGAGCGGTGAGGAGACCGATATGACGCCTTTGCATCAGGCGATGAAATCCACTTTAAGCCGGCGCGATTGGTTTCGCATCGGCGGCACGGCGGCGCTGGCGCCCTTCGCGACCACCATGACGAGCGCCGGCGCCGCGCCACTGCCAACTCGCGGGCAAGGCCCGGATGTGTATTCGCGGATCGGTGTTCGGCCGTTTATCAGTTGCACCGCAACGACGACGATCAATGGTGGATCGTCGCAGCGGCCGGAGGTGCTGGACGCGATTTTCCAGGCGGGACACTATCACGTTAACCTCGATGAGCTAATGGCCAAGGTAGGCCCGCGCATCGCCGAACTGCTGAAGGTAGAGGCCGCGATGGTCAGCTCGGGTGCGGCGGGCGCGGTGACCTGCGGAACACTGGCGTGTTTGGCGGGGGGAGATCCGGAGAAGATCCAACAACTGCCTGATACCACGGGCCTGAAGAATGAAGTCATCGTTCCCCGCTGGTCGCGCAGCACCTACGATCACGCGGTGCGATCCACGGGCGTAAAGATGATCGAAGTCGAGACGCTCACTGATCTCGAAAAGGCGTTTGGGTCGAAGACCGTCATGGCGACGGCCCAATCAAGCATCCTGTGGCAGAGAGGCGCGTTTTCCCTCAAGCAACTGGTAGAGGCGGCGCACAAGCGCAATGTTCCCGTCTTGATCGACGATGCCGGCGCGCTGCCCATGCCGCCCCACCCGGTCCTGTCGTACGGCGTTGACTTGTGTGCACACAGCGGGGGCAAAGTCATTCGCGGACCGCAGAGCGCTGGGTTGCTACTGGGTCGCGAAGATCTGATTCGCGCGGCTTTCATCAACAATGCACCGCATCACACCTTCGCGCGAGCTATGAAGGTGACCAAGGAAGAGATCATGGGCATATTGGCGGCCGTCGAATACTTGGTAACCAGGCGCGATCCGGTAGCGGAAGAGCGTGAGTGGATGAGCTGGTACGGCCACATCAAAGACCGGGTCTCGCAAATTCCGGGCGTCGGGGGCGAGATCGAGGACTTCGCCTGGAAGAGGTTCGGATACCACCCGCGTTTAGTCGTGAAATGGGACCCCTCGAAGATCGGACTGACGGCAGGCGATGTGGAACAGATGCTGCTCGACGGGGAACCACGAATCCGCATACCTCCCGGCGGGAACGGACATTCGTTCGTCATCCGCGGCCCCGCCATGTATGCCGGTGAGTACAAACTTGTCGCCGACCGGCTCGTAGAGATATTCCGCAACGCGCCCCCTGCCAAGGCAGAGCGGAAACCCGCACCGCCGGTTTCCGACCTGAGCGGTCATTGGGACGTGGAACTAGAGTTCGTCGTCGGCTCGGCCGGCCATGAGTTTCACCTGGACGTCAAGGGGAACCAGCTCACGGGGATGCATATCGGCCGCATTACGCACGGCCCGCTGGAAGGAACGATCGATGGGGCAAAGGTTGAGTTTCGGTCATCGGCACGGTATGAGGGCACGTCCATCGGCTACCGCTTCGGCGGAACGATCAACGGGGACGAGATGACGGGTGAAGTCGATCTGGGCGAGTATGGAACCGGAAAGTGGAAGGCGAGCCGGCGAAGCTAGACCCCCTTGCTCTTCACTTCGCAAGTCCGGCTCTCGAGCGGAAGGGCGACACCCGCTGCTCCTGTACGAGTCGGAGATCCCAAATGAAGAGTACTGGGGGCTCGGAGTCTGTCCCGCAGAACCAGAATGATCGATTTTTCGTCAATATCTTGTACCCCCGGTCACGTTCAACTACGAGTGGTAGGGGGCGAAATTACCTGCGGGACAGACTTCTAGCGTAGCGTCGGGTACTTGACGCCCAATTGGTCAAGGTACGTCTCATAGCGGGAGGGATCGTAGCGAAGCTTTTCGAGTGCGGGCTTGAAGCGTTTCATTTTCTCGACATTGAGGTGGATCGGCGCTTCCACATCTTCCGGGATGAGTGACTCCCACTTCGTATCTTTGGTCTGCTCGCCGAAGTACTCCCATGCCTTTTCAACGAGCGCCGGTTCAGCGAAAAGCTCGATCGCCGTCATCGCCTGCGCCTTGGCACCGGCGACGGCCCCCTTGTGCGCCAGCGGTGTGGCCATTGCGATGGCGGCCGACCAGTGGTGTCCGATGAGATTCGGAATGTTGGACGGGTACCTCAACACCACGGTCGGCACGTTCCAGCTCACCTCCGCGATGTCGTCCGAGCCCGAGGACGTTGGCGCTGAGCCTTTCAGTTCCCCGACCTCTGTCTTGAGTCCGATAGTCTCCGCCTCAAGTTCTTTTTGAATCCCCTTGGCAAGCGCCACGTCGGCGTCGTTCCACTGCGGCATGCCGATTTTCTGGATATTAGCATGGAGTAATTCGGCCACCGGTTTGTTGAAGTGCCCTTCCCAGGTTGCGCCCAGTACTCGTTCGGTGACGGTGGTGTCGGTCATCATGGCGGCACCTTTTGCGATCTTGGTCCCGAGAGCGTGCAAGTCTTTCACGTGGGGATAATCCAGTTCGCGGAAGAAGTACCACACGCTGGCGATGGGTGGGACGACGTTCGGTTGGTCGCCACCATGCGAAATGACGTAGTGGGACCTTTGCTGTAGGCGGAGGTGTTCGCGGCGATAGTTCCAGCCGGCGTTCATGAGTTCCACGGCGTCCAGAGCGCTGCGGCCCATCCAGGGCGAACCGGCGCCGTGCGCGCTGCGTCCCCGGAAGGTGTACTGCGTCGAGACGAGCGCCAGCCCGCGGATGCCGTGGCTCGTCGTAAAGTCCGACGAAACGTGGGCGCAGAGCATGATGTCCAGTTCCTTGAACAGGCCCTCGCGCGTCATGTACGTGCGGCTGCCGAGGAGTTCTTCGGCAATGCCCGGATAGACTCGGATCGTCCCGGCCATCTTGTATTTCTGAAGCAGTTTCTTTACAGCCAGCGCCGCGGTGACGTTGACCGCTTGTCCGGCGTTGTGACCTTCGCCGTGCCCGGGCCCGCCTTCGATGAGGGGCTTGTGGTAGGCGACGCCGGGCGTTTGCGATGTTTCAGGCAGGCCGTCGATATCGGCCATGAAGCCGATGACCGGTTTGCCGGAGCCCCACTCGGCTACAAAGGCGGTGGGCATGCCGGCCAGCCCTTGCTTGACGCGGAAACCGTCCTTCTCTAGCAAGCTGGTGACGTACTTGGCGGATTCGTACTCCTGATAACCGAGTTCGGAAAAGCTGAAGAGCGAATCAGTGATTTCCTGAACGAGTTTGCGATTCGCCTCGACCTCCTCCATCGCCTGGTTTTTGAGTTGCTCGCTTCCGGGGCGCTGTGCCTGCGCGACGCCGGGGCCCGCAAGCAGCAAGCAAGGAAGGATCCAGAGAAGTTGACGAAGGCACCGCCGCCCAAGAGGTTGCATGGGGCTGAGACTAGCATTTTCATGTGCCCTGGTTCCAGTCCCTCGGGAACTCTCGGTTTCCGCAAAGCCGTCTCGATCGGCACCCGACGGTCTCCAAACTCTTACACCCCGGTCAGGGGATGTATGGCTCGTAGTCCCCCAGCAGAGCGTCGGCGACGCTGATGGGCTCGGGGCCGCGGCCGCCGCCCGCCGCGTCGAATTCAGATTGGAGTTCGGTCCATTGCCGGGCGATGTTGCTTTGGATCGAAACGAGTTGGGGATCATGATAGGTTTCGCCGGGCCGGAAATTCAGTTCACAAGCGAAGATACGGCCGGGCTGCTCGGGATGGTGAAGCGGTATGCCGAATTTGCGGCAGACGATAGGCCGCTCGGAATAGATGGCGCATTCGCCGTTGATCAACGCCGGACAGGCGAGCCGTGTTTCGGGCTTCGGCAGATGGCCCCATGCCCGGATGTATCCGTGCTGCCGCAGAATCTCTTGCCGCCGGGGCAGGTAAGCGCGAGCGTTTGATTCCAGATTCTCGCGGGCTTGCGGCGTCACCATTTTCACGAGCCGCGAGATGGCCGCCGCTTCTACTTCAGTGATGGAGAAGATCTGATGGCAGCAGTCGGTGCAGCCGCGGCCACACCGGATCTTCCCGCCATGCAGACGTCGGTTGCGGCGGAACTCTCGATCGACCGCGGTTCTGATCTCCGAATAGTGTTCGAGAATCTCCGGCATCTCGGTGCGCGGTCGCGACGGCCGGCCGGCTCCGTCCCTCTCCTCTCTATCTCATCGACTGTCTGCCGTCTGAGTTGCCTTGGTATCGTATTCGTCATGCGTAACCCTCAAGAACTTCGCAGCGCCCGCTGGTTCGCCGGGCCTGGATATGAGGCCCTTGTCCGGCGGGCCGCCCTGCGCTCGGAAGGTCTCGGACCGGTCGGTTTTGAAGGCAAGCCGATTATCGGCATCTGCAATTCGTGGAGTGAGTTGACCCACTGCAATGTTCATCTAAGGCAGGTTTCCGAAGCTGTGAAGCGTGGGGTTTGGGCGGCGGGCGGTGTGCCTCTTGAATTCCCTACGATCTCGCTTGGCGAACTCTTCATGAAGCCAACCACCATGTTGTTTCGCAACCTGATGGCGATGGACGTTGAGGAGTGCATCACCGCCAATCCGATCGACGGCGTCGTCTTGCTCAGCGGCTGCGACAAAACGACTCCGGCACAGCTCATGGGCGCTGCCAGCGCCGACTTGCCGGCCATCATGGTGACGGGCGGGCCGCAACTGAGCGGTCAGTGGGGGCAGGAGCAGATCGGTTCGGGGACCGACGGCCGCCGTTTGTTCCAGGAGTATCGAGCCGGCCGATTGGGTGAAGAGCAATTGGCGGAGGTCGAGGGTTGTATTGCTCGCAGCAACGGGCACTGTATGGTCATGGGCACTGCTTCGACCATGGCGTCGATGGCCGAGGCCCTGGGCTTCACCCTGCCTGGCGCGGCGGCGATTCCCGCCGTCGACTCTCGACGGTTCCAGTTGGCTGAGAGTACGGGGCGGCGCATCGTGGACATGGTTTGGGAAGACCTGCGCCCTTCGAAGATCCTCACTCTCGCTGCCTTTGAAAACGCCATCCGCTCCGATATGGCGATCGGTGGTTCCACGAACGCCGTCGTGCATCTGCTCGCCATCGCCGGGCGCGCCGGTATCGATCTTCGCCTTGCGGACTTCGATCGTCTTTCTCGCGAGACGCCGTTCCTGGCGAACATCAAGCCCTCCGGCCGATACCTAATGGAGGACTTCTACTACGCGGGCGGCCTGCCGGTCGTGATGAAGGAAATATTGCCTCTGCTCGACGGAACTGCTCTTACGGCGAATGGGAAGACAGTCGCGGAGAATGTAGCCGGTGCGAAGTGTCTTCGCCCGGATGTGATCCGCACCCTTGATGCGCCGCTTCATTCCGAAGGCGGCACCGCAATCCTTAATGGCAATCTGGCACCGGATGGCGCCGTCATCAAACAGACGGCTGCCTCACCGCACCTGCTCCAGCATCGGGGAAAAGCCGTCGTTTTCGAGCGGTACGAGGAACTCCGGGCCGGCATTGACGACCCAGACCTCGAGATCGATGACAAGTCGGTCCTCGTGCTCAAGCACGCGGGGCCTATCGGCGGTCCGGGCTTCCCCGAGTGGGGTCACCTCCCGATTCCGGCCAAGCTGCTTAAGCGCGGTGTTGAGGATATCGTCCGGGTCAGCGATGCTCGCATGAGCGGGACTAGCTTCGGTACCGACGTCTTACATGTATCTCCCGAGGCAGCCGTCGGCGGGCCGCTCGCCGCGGTGAGAACGGGCGACGAGATTGAGCTCGACGTACCCGGCCGCCGGATTGAACTTCGTGTCGAGGAACGGGAGATTCAGAGAAGACTGGCGGACTACAAGCCGCCTGTCGTTCACTATCGCCGAGGCTATGGGAGCCTCTTCTTGAGGGAAGTCACCCAAGCACACGAAGGATGCGACTTCCGATTTCTTCACGCGCTTTCCGGCGGGCGTCAGGCGACCAATGACTTCGACGCCGAAAACCTCCCTTAGCGCTCGATCAACTTTCGGGCGTCTAGCCCCTAATGCTATTGGCTGACAGCGGTTTCGGAAGCGGAAAACATGCTGACCTCGACCGCCTTCTCTGGGGTGGGCGTGTCTTTGGTGACCGTCGGTTCACCGTCTAATAGTACGTTCTGAGACGCGTAGCCCTCCTGAGACGAACTGACACCGTAGGCGCTTTCGAGCCACTCAACCCCTGGCGCGGTGATACGAAGATCTCCGACATCAGTGCGGTTGATGTGACCTTTTTCCCGCAGGAACCAGAGCGGAAACTCCAAGCTCTGAATATCCAACCCGACGCCGGCCGAGATCTCTTTCCCTGTCATTTCCCCGTCTTGCGGTTTCTGGAGCATGCGTTCGTACAGCACCGTGAGGACGAGATGACGTTTACGGATCTCGTCCTTCATGGCTTCGGGTGTTACCGAGTCGTGAGATCCGGCTTGGAGTCCCCCCTTTCGCCGCAGGCACTCGGCATCGTAAGTGTTTCGAGATCTCGGGTTGGAGAGGGTGAGGTAGGCCTTCTTCACCAACTCGAACTTCTCGGCATCCGCCGTCTGATTGTTCTGGGGTGAATACCGCCGCAGTTGGGCTCTCACGGCGGTTTCGACTAACTCAGCGTTCGCCTGCGCGCTTAACCTGAGAAGATCGTAGTAGTCGATGAACTTTCCCTCTGCCAAGTAAGACTCCCCGCACACCCCGCCGTAACTATAGGATACGGACCTCGAGAGCTACGAACAATTGAGCGAGGGACGTATGCCTAAGTCTTAAAGTCTTCTCCCTAGTTCAGCATGCTCACGTCCCTATTGCTCTAGTTTGGTCATCCGGGGGAGAATAAAGCCCCCGTCCATCCGCAGCGAGCTGCCAGTCACGTAGCTTGAATCCTTATCGGACGCCAGGAAGACAACGAGACCCGCAATTTCCTCGGGTCGGCCCAGTCGCTTGAAGGGTAGTTGGGCTCCCAGCGACTGAATTTCTTCTTCGCTCGCGTGCGTCCTCTCGCCCGGCGTATCAATCCAGCCGGGCTCGATCGTGTTGACGCGGATTTCGTACTGCGCCAGCTCGGCCGCCCACGTTCGCGACATGTGAATCACCGCGGCCTTGGCTCCGTTGTACGCGGTAGACAGCGGATAGGGCCGTACGCCTTGCACCGAGCTGATCGAGATAATACTGCCGCCGTCGCCCTGGCTGACCATCTGTCGCGCCGCGAGCTGTGAACAGTGAAACACCGACCACAACGTCGGCCCCCAGGTCTTCTCGACGTCCGCGACTTCCAGTTCGAGGAGCGGTTTGCGCACCGATGTCGCGGCATTGTTCAGTAGAATGTCGACCCTTCCGAGCGTCCGCCGTACGTCGTCGAAGAAGCGCTCGCAGTCAGCGCGCTGGGCGACGTTCGCTGGGGTGAACGAGGCGCGCCGGCCGAGAGCTTCGATTTCCTCTACGGTCTCCCGCCCTTCGCTTTCAAGCAGGTCGCAGATTCCAATGTCCGCGCCTTCGCGCGCCATCGCCAGGGCCGAGGCTTTACCGATACCGCGCGCGCCTCCGGTGATAACCGCAACTTTGCCTTCGAGTTTCATGAGGAACCCGCAACCTCCGATCAGGTTCCATTGTAGTGGTGATGACTGAATCTCCAATGAAAGCGGGTTTGAGCGGGATATACTGCCTTTCATGTCCGTGCTACGAATGTTTGTTGCTGTTGGGATGCTAGCCACGAACCTTGCTTCCCTCAACTTGGCGCAAGGCCCTCCCCCCAACGTTGTGATCGTTTTTACTGACGATCAAGGTTACGGCGACGTGGGTGTCTACGGCGCGACAGAGTTCCGCACGCCGAATCTTGACCGCATGGCAAGCGAGGGGGCGCGCTTCACCAGTTTTTATGTGGCCGCGCCGGTTTGTACGCCGTCGCGGGCGGCTCTGCTGACCGGAAGTTATCCGGTGAGGGTCGGGCTTGGCCACCGCGTGCTCTTCCCATACTCAAAGACGGGCTTGCATCCTGATGAGGTCACGCTTCCGGAGCTCCTCAAGAGTCGCGGCTATGCGACCGGCATCGTTGGCAAGTGGCACTTGGGCCATCACGCCAAGTTCCTGCCGACACGCCAGGGGTTCGACACATACTTCGGCATTCCCTATAGCAACGACATGGGCAACCACCGGTACACCCGCCGGAGTTTCGTGTCACCGCCGCTTCCGATCCTGCGAAACGAAGAGACGATCGAACAGCAGCCCGACCAGACGCAGCTCACTCGGCGTTATACCGACCAGGCAATCCGGTTCATACGCACCAACAAAGACCACCCCTTCTTTTTGTACTTGCCTCACAGCATGCCGCATCGGCCTCTGGCGGCCTCAGCACGGTTCGCCGGACGGTCACAGCTCGGCATCTACGGCGATGCGATTGAAGAGATCGATTGGTCGGTCGGCGAGATTCTCGAGACTCTTCGCGAGCTGGGCATTGATCGCCGGACGTTGGTCATTTTCACGACAGACAACGGCGCTACGATCGCGCCGTGGCAGCGCCGCGGCTATCGGCCGGGTTCGAACGGCCCTTTGAGGGCGGGGAAGAACACAACCTGGGAAGGCGGCATGCGGGTTCCCGCGATCATGCGCTGGCCGGGGCGGATACCGGCGGGACTTGTTCAGGATGAGCTGACGACGGCCATGGACCTGCTCCCGACGATTGCCGGCCTGGCCGGCGCGGTCGCGCCCAAAGATCGCATCGTTGATGGCAAGGACATTTGGCCCCTCATGTCAGGGAAAGCCGGCGCGCGTACGCCCCACGACGCGTTCTATTACTACCGTGATGAGCGTTTGCAGGCTGTGCGTAGCGGACCTTGGAAGTTGCACGTGTACCGGCCGGAGTGGGGCGCCGGGGCGCAAGGTCATCAACCGCTGCTATTCAACCTTGATGAGGATATCGGCGAGAACGTTAACGTCGCGGGCGTGAATGAGGGCGTTGTGAAGCGTCTGTTGGCCCTGGCTGAAAACGCACGAGAGGATCTGGGCGACGCCGCGACGGGCCGCAAGGGCAAGAATGTGCGGCCGGTGGGCCGGCTCTAGCCACTCGGCCCTATCGACGACCGGATCGAGGACCTACAGCCTCTCTCGCAAGGGTCGGAAGGTCCGACCGCGGGCGCGCCTTCCGCCGTCGAAGCCCGCGGGGAACTGCTACTCTGGTCCTCCCTGTGGAATCCCGTGTCGTCGCCTTGATCCTGCTTTCGGCCCTGCTGCACTCGGGTTGGAATGCACTGGTGAAGCTCAAGGGCGATCCGCTGATCATGCTGGCGGCAATCGCCGGCACCGCCACACTTTGGACCCTACCGGTCATTCCGTTCTTGCCGTTCCCGGCGGCGGACGTTTGGCCGTACCTGCTGGGGTCGATGGTACTGCACACGTTCTACAATCTCTTCCTGTACGCGGGATATAAGCACGGCGACCTGGGGCAGGTGTATCCGATAGCACGCGGGGTTGCGCCGCTGATTGTAACCGGCGCCGCTCCGATCGTTGCTGGAGAGACTGTCACGGTCCCGACGATGGCGGGCGTACTCTTGATCGCGGGGGGAGTCGTGAGCTTGGCGTTTTCGGGTGCGCGGCCACCACGCGAGAATCCGCGCCCCGTGCTTTATGCGCTCGGCGCGGCCCTCTTCATTGCGAGCTACACGACCGTCGATGGGCTGGGGGCCCGGCGGGCCGCGACTCCCCACGGCTATATCGCCTGGCTGTTCGTCTTGGACGGGATTCCGATGAGCGCGATAGCATTCCGGCTTCGCGGCCGCGAGGTCCTCGGCTGGCTCCGCGGCAACTGGGCGCGGGGAACAGCGGGCGGCGCGATGTCGGTCGTCGGCTACTGGCTCGTGGTGTGGGCCCTGAGTATCGGGACACTCGCTCCGGTAGCGGCCTTGCGGGAAGTGGGAGTCATCTTCGCCGCCGTGTTCGCTTCCGTTGTGCTGAAGGAGCGCTTCGGAGCCCGCCGAATCGCGGCGGCGCTGCTCGTCGCCGCCGGCGCAATCGCGCTGCGTTGGAGCTAAGATCACAAGGCTACCGGGCGTGGATTCGCGGCACGCGCGCGGAAATCCCGCAAAGCACTTCCAGCGAGATCGTACCCCGGCAACTCGCCATTTCCGCTGCGTCGAGCGACTCGCCGATCAGCGTGACTTCGTCGCCCGGGGCGGCTCCGGGGGCATCGGTGAGATCGACCAACGTGACGTCCATGCTGATGAGCCCGACAATCGGGCAGCGGCGTCCGGCGACCAGAACGGCCCCGCAGTTCGATAAGGACCGGTCGAGGCCATCGCCATAGCCGACAGGCAGCATGCCAATCTTTGTCTCACGCTCCGCTCGAAAGCCGCTGTTGTAACCTACGAGCGCGCCCTTGCTGACGGTTCGCGCTGTCTGGATGCGAGTCTTCCACTCAAGGGCCGGCGTCAGTTGTAACCGCGAGGGAGGCGCATCGCCGCGGGCGGCTGCGACGTAGCCGTAGAGCGATATTCCCGGCCTCACTAAGTCGAAGTCCAATTCCGGGCGGTAGGCAAGAGCGACGCTATTGGCGGAATGCAAATATTTCGGCCGTATACCACGTTCCGCCAGCGAGGCAAGGGCCGCCGAAAACCGTTCCTGCTGTTCCTCGCACTGCCCGCTTGTAAAGTCTTCGGCGGCGGCGTGATGGGTGGCGAGGCCCTCAAGATTCAGTGACTCGGCCCTGCCGATGGGCGCCGCGATCTCGGAAATATTCTGATCGTCAAAACCACATCGGTTCATGCCTGTGTTGATTTCCAGGTGATAGGGGAGTTGCCGGCCATCCAAACGAGCCCGGGCATCCCAGCGCTCGATCTGGCCTGGATCTTGTACGACGGGTGTCAGATCCAAACGAGAGGCGAGCTCTTCCTCACCGTCCAGAAAGCCGCTCAAGACGGCGATTTCACCCGCGAGCCCCGATTCCCGAAGCTCAGCTCCCTCGGCGACGCATGCCACCGCGAACTTCCGGCATCCCTCGGCCGCCAGCGCCTTCGATACCTCGATCACTCCATGACCATAAGCATTCGCCTTGACCACGGCCATGATTTCCGGCCGTGGTCCGACCGACCGCCGAATCGACTGATAATTGCCGGCTAGCGCCGTGAGGTCGACACGAGCGTAGGTTCGGAGGGGAAGAGTCAAACTTGAATCTATCAGAGGATGTGAGAATCAGCCGTTATCCACGTAAAGATATACTTGGAGTTTCAGCCCCGCACCCGGTTTCGTGGCGCGGCGTTCACTAAGGAAACCTGATGACCTTCCTCTCCGCCCCCCGGGATACCTTCCGCCGGTTCGTTGTCGTTGCCACCGTATGTCTGAGCACCGCCGTTGCCTCGGCCCAATATGACTATTCCGGTGAGGCCTTTGTGGGCTTCTCGCACCTGAATTTCAAACCGGAAACCGAGATCGATAGCACCGGGCTGAACGGCTTCGAGACTTCGCTGTCCGGCTACGTGAACGATTGGTTGGGCATGACGGCGGATGTCTCCTACTATCGGGGCTCGACCGCTTTGAATCCTCCGCTTGGCGGTACGGCGAACGTCGACCTCGAACTATGGAATTACTTGTTTGGCCCACAAATTCGCGTTGTGCGCCAGGAGCGCTTCTCGGGTATGGTGCGGGTGCTCTTTGGTGTCACGAGTGGTGACGCCGACCCCGAAACGTTCCAACGCGATGATGGCAGCTCGTTCCGGCTAGCTGTGAAGGAAGATAAGTTCGCCATGTCGATCGGCGGCGGCTTCGACGTCAATATCAACGAGCAATTGGCGTGGCGCGTCATTCAACCCGAATACTTCATGACGAGCTTCGCCGGCGGACGGCAGGGCAACTTCCGATTCTCAACCGGGCTGATCTACCGCTTCAGCAGGCGCAAGCCCAACGCGCCTTAAGCGGCTGCGGGCGCCGCATGCGGGCTAGCGGCGCCGGCGTAGGATCATGCCGAAGATTTTCTTGACGGTGGGTGTCAAGCGCGTACGGTTGTAGGCGTCGGCCGCTTTCTTGATGACTTCCGCCTGCGTTGGGTAGGGGTGGATGGTCTTGGCGATTGTTCCCAAGCCCACCCCAGCGGCCATCGCCACCGAGATCTCAGAGATCATCTCACCGGCATTGCGCGCGACCAGAGTTGCCCCGAGAATTTGGTCTTTCCCTTTCCTGACGTGGACCTTGAGGAATCCCTCGTCCTCACCCTCGAGGATCGCGCGATCGACCTGTGACATTTCGATTGTGAACGTATCCATCTCGATGCCCTTCTTCTCGGCTTCGTGAGGATACAGTCCGACATGGGCAATCTCGGGATCGGTGTAGGTACACCACGGGATCGTCAGTGAGCTGGTGCGCCCGCGCCCGAAGAACAGCGCGTTGCCGATAACGATGCGCGCCAGGGCATCGGCGGTGTGAGTGAACTTGTAGGGGAAACAAATGTCTCCGGCGGCGTAGATACTGGAGTTGGTCGTCCTCAACCGATCGTCGACCTTGACGCCTTTACGGTCATCGAACTGTACACCGGCCGCTTCCAGGCCGAGCCCGTTGACGTTGGGCGCGCGGCCGACGCCGACGAGGATCTCATCCACGCGTACCTCCTCGTGGCCACCCTCTCCGTCGACTTCGAGGATCTTCTCCGAGCCCTCTACCCGTACGCCCGCAATCTTCGCGTTACAGCGAATCTTGGTCCCATCGCGCAACAGAGCCGATTCGACACGTGTGGCCGCGTCACGATCTTCCCGGCTCAAGATGTGATTGGTGGCTTCGAACAGAGTTACTTCAGATCCGAAGCGCGTAAAGGCCTGCGAAAGCTCGCAGCCAATAGGCCCGCCTCCGATGACGCCGAGTCGTTGCGGTAACTCGGTCAGAGAAAAAACGGTTTCGTTCGTCAGGTAGCCGGCTTCCGTCAGACCCCGGATCGGGGGCGCCGCGGCGCGCGCCCCGGTCGCTATGCAAGCCTTCGAGAACTTCAGCGTCTTGCCGGCGACGGCTACGGTGTTGCGTCCGGTGAACACACCGCTGCCAATGTATACGTCGATTCCGAGATCGCGAAAGCGCGCCGCCGAGTCGTGGCGGCTGATGCCTGCCCGCAATCGGCGCATGCGCTCCATCACAGCCGGAAAGTCGACGGCGAATCCCGGAGGCACGTTCACGCCGAACTGGTGGGCGTCGCGCACATCAGCGTAGGCGTGAGCACAGCGGAGGAGCGCCTTCGACGGTACACAGCCAACGTTCAGGCAGTCGCCGCCCAGCAGATCGCGCTCGATCAGCGCCACCTTCGCGCCCAGCCCGGCAGCGCCCGCGGCCGTTACCAAGCCGGCCGTGCCCGCCCCGATGACGACCATGTTGTAGCGGCCCGAGGGCTCGGGGTTGGCCCAGTCTGGCGGATGCACGTTCTGAACAAGCCGCTTGTTGTGCTCATCCAATGGAAGAGTCTGGGGAAGCGATTCGGCGATTGCTTGGAACTCGGTCATTGGAGAGGTAGGGTTCGATTAAAGGGTTGAAGAAACGCAAGAGGCAGGGCAGCCGGTTCGGATGCCTGCCGCAATTAGGTTGCTCTCGCCACGCCCGAATCAACGTTGAGCGACCAGTCGTAGTACAGCCATCGGACGCTCGGTTCGCGGCCAGACTTGAGAGCTTCAGCAAGTTTAGAGGAATAGTGCGCGGCGTAGTTGAGTACCGAGCCATCGACTTGTACGAAGTCGCCGCCGTACCAGTCGTAGATCTGTGTCATCTCGACGACGCCCGCCTCTTCATCAAATCGAAACCACCGTTCGCTCGCATGGACGTACGCGGTCTGATCTTCGAGCTGCTCTTCGAGTTGATCCGACTGATATGCCTCATTCCGCAACTTCGGACATCCGACGGCGGCGCACACAAGAGCGAAATGGATACGCGGCTCGATGAACTTCGGGCGAATCTGTTCATGCTCGATCTGTGACAAAGTCCAAACGTGCCCACCGACATTCCAGCGTGAGGCTTCCCAGCGCTGGTCCTTGGGAATGTCATAGATCGAGTCCACCGGATAGTGATCGAGAATGAGCCGCAGCGTAAACGCGTTGTAGGCGTTGATCAAAAGAGCTAGCTTCCCATCGCGGTCCATCTCATCGAAGGGCGCCCCCGCCACCGACTCAATGTAGGCGTCGAGATCCGGTGAGTCCGCCAGCAAACCGTTGTAGTCGACCCAGCCGTCATCGTCCACGTGATTCCAGAGCAGAGTGTCAAGCGCGGAATGGTCGAACTCAGGCCCAGCCGGAAGGGCTTGGTAAGCCTCCTCAAGCGTTACCGGTGGCGGACCGAAAAGGCCCTTTAAGCTTTCGCGGGCTTGATAGGCATAGACGGCCGCGGAGAAGAGCAGAACCGCGACGACAGCGGTCGCGATCGTGCCCCACGGCGTACCCTGGGGCGTGTCCCTTTGGGGAGTCGTCTTTTCTGTTTCGGGTTCTGTCGCCCCAATCGCCGTCTGTTTTTTGATGGCGGCGTTGGCGAGTCGCGTGACGTAGACCGTAACCGCCACCGTCGCCAGCAACCCAACGACAAGCAGGGCCCATTGTCCGGCGCTCTTTCCTCCTCCGCCGCTTGTCGCGGCAGCGAGTCCTTGCCCGCCCAGGTGGCCGAGGTAAACGTACATGAACGTGCCGGGCAGCATAAACAGCCAGCTTGCCGCAATGCAGGGCCAGAAGCGAATTGCCGTTACACCATAGAGATAGTTTTGAAGATTAAAGGGGATGGCGGGCGAGAGGCGCAGCATTGCGACAATCTTCCATCCGCCCTCACCGATGGCGCTGTCGATGGCGCCGAACTTCGGGTTACGCGACGCGATCTCAGCTACCTTCGCTCGGGCCACGTATCGCGCAATCAAGAAAGACAACACGACAGCCGCGCTTGCCGCCAGCCATACTGTCAGGGTCCCTACCGCAAGACCGAAGATCGCTCCGCCGGCTAGGGTCAGCGCTGAAGCGGGCAGGAAAAGCGTCGCCGCGAGAGCGTAGATCACGCCGAAAATCAACGGTCCCCAGATCCCCAGGCTCTTGATCCACCCTTGCAGCGCCTGTACACCGCTATCGACCGGCAGCGCGCGCGACAGAAGAATCAGTGCTGCCACGATCAGCAGGAAAGAGAAACCTTTAATGAGGTTTGCGTACCGGTGCATCAAGGTAACGACTCCGCCAAACCACGAGCTTAACGTCTGCTTCTGAAGGATGAAGCCTTCGCTTGAAAAACGCAAGCTGTAACAGCGGTTCTTACAGAAGGGTTCGCTTTCGAGGAGCGGAAAGTTACAACTGCTCAGGTTGCGGAGATCAAAAAAAAGGTGGGCCCTTTGCGAGCCCGCCTCAGTGGGGGAACCTTGTTGCCGTTAGCTTGCGTAAAGGCGAATCTCTACCAGATAGCTAGCGTGACCTCGGTGTCGGGTTCATCAACGTGGACCAACGGCCCCGAGGAATGCTTGAAAGCGCCCAGAGCAGCCGACACGTCGAATTGACCGTCGTCGAAGCTCGCGAGCACTTCTTGGAGCGTACGCATCGCGAGCCGCACTTCGACGTTCTCCTCCGGTGTGGCGACGGTGATCTCGAAGTAGTCGTCCTTCTTCCGGATGAGTACGGTCTGATCGCCATCCTCGACACGAACAAGCTCGGCCTCTTCGATGTCTTTCAGTCCGTCCAACAGCGCCTCTAGCACCACGCCGTACTGTTCGACCTCGGCAACATCCACGTCAACCTGTTGATGTGCGTCCGGCACGAACCACAGTGCCGCCTGGGCAAGTTCAAGGGGGACCGGGATCCAGATCGACTTGCCGTCGGGGCCCCGCTGCTCCACCCGCACAATCACGTAGTGCAGGCTCGCCACAATGAGCAGAATCACCCCGACGGCGGCGAGCAAACCTTGCTGAAGCCGCGTCATCGGAGTTAGCTCGCCTCGTCGATCCAGATGCGGACGTTGGTATCACCGTCCACAATGCGGACGATGTCACCGCGTTGATTCTGGAGCTGATCGATCGCCCCACCCAGGTTCAAGTCGTCTCCCTCGCCTTCGAGCAAGGCATCGACGACCTTGACCGGGACTTCAATGCGTACCTGAGTCTCCTTCTCCTTGGCCTGATCGACCTTGATAATGACCAAATCCGCCTCGCGGATGATGCGGACCATGCCGTCTTTACCATCGACTTCGACCAGTGACGCGTCGCCGGCCGAGCTCAGTTCGATCCAGAGTTTACGCAGATCCGCGACAGAGACGTCGGCGTTCTTCAACTTTAGTTTCCCCTTCTCGAAAACCTTGTCGGGCGCAACTTCGAGCGCGACACCGATCACCGACAAGGGCAGGTTGATACGCACATTCGTGCCATCGTCACCTTCGGTAACGTTCACGTGAATCCAGGGTTTGGCTTGCTGGGCGGTTACGGGAACCGCGGCGGTGCAAAGCAGCGTGGCTGCCGCTACGAGAGAAAACAGGCGTCTTGTCATTTCTGATTTCCTTTTTGAACTAATCCGGGCACGCTTGGTCGTGCCTCGACTGGATATACGGAGGACCCGCCGGGAAGTTCAGAACATTTTGACTGCTAGGACAGGATGTCGTGAACCACGTTGCCGTGGACATCGGTGAGCCGGAAGTTACGGCCCGCATAGCGATAGGTCAGGCGCTCGTGATCGAGTCCCAAGATATGCAGAATCGTCGCGTGGAGATCGTGGAAGTGAACCTTTTTCTCAACGGAGTAATAGCCGTAGTCGTCGGTCGCACCGTAGCTGAGCCCCGGCTTGACGCCCGCGCCCGCCATCCACATGGTGAACGCCTCGGGGTTGTGGTCGCGGCCATCGGAACCCTGCGCAGTGGGTGTGCGGCCAAATTCCCCACCCCAGAAGACCAGAGTGTCGTCAAGCAACCCTCGTGCTTTGAGATCTTGCAGCAACCCCGCGATCGGCCGGTCGACTTCGCGGGCGTTCTGCTCGTGGTCGCGCCGCAGCCGCGCATGCTGATCCCACTTATAGCTGTGACTCACTTCGACAAAGCGGACACCGGCTTCGGCGAACCGGCGCGCCATCAGACACTGGCGGCCAAAATCTTCGGTCATCGGATCGTCGATGCCGTAGAGTTTGCGCGTGGCCGGGGATTCGTCGTCGAGATCTTGGAGATCAGGGGCTTCCGTCTGCATGCGGAACGCCAGTTCGAAGGACTCGATGCGCCCCTCGAGAGCAGCGTCGGGACCCGAGCGTCCGAGATGCTCCTCGTTCATCTCTCGGATGAAGTCGAGTTCCTTGCGCTGGATGTCGCGCGGCGTCTTCGCTGTGATGAACGGAATCTTGGCATCACGCGCCGGCGTGCCGACGGCGCCGATGGCCGTGCCCGCATAGGGCGCCGGCAGGAATGCTGAACCGTAGTTATTCGCGCCGCCGTGGCTTTGTGTCGGACTCACGGTGATGAAGCCCGGCATGTTCTGATTTTCCGTGCCCAACCCGTAGGTGATCCACGAGCCCATACTCGGGCGGATGAAGGTGTCGCTGCCCGTGTGCATCTCGAGCAAGGCCCCGCCGTGCCGCGAATTCGAGCCATACATCGACTTGATGAAGCAGACGTCGTCTACCTGCTTGGCGAATTCGGGGAAAAGATCACTGACCCAGGCGCCGCTCTCGCCGTACTGCTTGAACTCCCAAGGCGATTTGAGCAGGTTGAACGTTTCGCTCGAAACGACCTTGGGACGCTTGAACGGCAGCGGCTTGCCGTGATCCCGTTGCAATAAGGGCTTGTAGTCGAAGGTATCGACCTGCGACGGACCGCCATGCATGAACAGAAAGATGACCCGCTTAGCCCGCGCCGCGAAGTGAGGCTGTTTGACAGCCAGCGGCTGCTCGCTCGCCGCGCCTGAAACCTTCGCCGCCGCACGAGCCTCTTCTCCGAGAAGCCCAGCCAATGCGAGATGGGCGAACCCCGCGCCACTGAGCTTCAGTAAGTCCCGGCGGGAAAGTCGTCTAGCGTTTGGATGCCAGTGCGAATTCATTAATAGGTCCAGGCAGCCGCCCACTGCCATTGTAAGTCAAGATGGAAACCAATCATCCCGCCTTACTACGACTCAAAACGGTACGTCGTCGTCGGTGATTCCCTGGTCGCCGAAGTCGCCACCACCCGCCGCCGCGGGCTGCGCCGCCGCAGGTTGCGCCCCCGCCGCGGGACCCGTAGCGCCACTGGCGGGTGACGCGCCGGCGTCATCGCGGCCGCCGAGAAGGATCACACCAAAAGGATCAGCGATCACTTCAGTGCGGTATTTCTTGGTACCACTTTGATCTTCCCAACTGCGCGTCTGGAGCCGTCCCTCGACGTACACCATCTTGCCCTTTTGGAGGTAGTTCGCCAAGTTCTCGGCCTTCCAAAGGACGATGTCGTGCCAGTCTGTATCCTCCTGCCACTCACCGGTTTGCTGGTTCTTGTGCCGCCGGTTGGTCGCGAGTGTTAAATTGGTGACCGCCGTACCGCTCTGGGTATAGCGCGTTTCGGCGTCTTTGCCAAGACGCCCAATCAGCATGACTTTGTTGAGACTCCGGGATGCCATGGTTTCAAGGTACAATCAAACGCCCCGGCAATCAAGGAATCCGCGCTTTTTGACCGTGATTCCCGCCAATGCCACACGAGAGCTACAGCTCGAAAACCTCTGGAGGTCCGAATCATGGCCGAATCAACCACTCGCAGAAGCTTTCTTCAGAACACCGCCACCGCCGCGGCCGTAACAACGGCTGCCGGCTCGACGGCTTGCAGTGAAACCGCGCAATCTACCATGGGTGCGCCCGCGCCCGTCACGTATGAAGACATTGGTGTCCGCCGGGTTATCAACGGCCGCGGAACCGTCACTGTCCTAGGCGGCTCCGTCATGCCGCCGGAAGTCGTCGCCGCCATGGTTGACGCGGCTAAGAGCCACGTCAGCCTCCCCGACTTGCAGCGCAAAGCAGGCGCCAAGATCGCGGAAATGATCGGCGTACCCGCCGCGATGATTTCCTGCGGTGCGGCATCGGCGATGACCTGCGGCACGGCGGCCTGTCTCCACCGGGGCGACCGCAAGAAAGCGTCTCAGCTCCCCGACGTTACCGATATTCCGCACGAGATCATCTCGCAGAAAGCTCACCGCTGCGGCTATGAAGCCCAGATGTGGTTGACGGGTGCGCGAACAACTTGGGTCGATACCCGCGAAGAACTTGAGAAGGCCATCAGCGAGAAGACCGCCATGATGTTCTTCCTCAACAAGGCCGACCCCAACGGTCAGATCAAGCGCGCCGAGTGGGTCGAGGTCGCTAAGAAACACGGCATTCCTACCCTCAACGACGCGGCCGCCGATGTGCCACCCAAGGAGCGGCTCAAGGGTTACGTTGACGAAGGCTTTGACATGGTGGTCTTCTCCGGCGGCAAGGGCCTGATCGGCCCGCAGGCCAGCGGCATGCTCCTCGGCAACGCTGATCTCATTGACGCGGCTTGGAGGTCGATCAGCCCCAGTGGCGGCATTGGGCGCGGCATGAAAGTCGGCAAGGAAGAGATCATGGGCCTCGTCGCGGCCGTCGAGCGCTACATGCGCATTGACCACGATGCCGAACGCAAGGAACTGGACCGCCGCGCGGCGCACATCATCGACACGGTCAAAGAAATCAGCACCGTCCAATGCGATATCCGCGTACCTGAGATCGCGAACCGCGTGCCGCATGTGATGGTTCGCTGGGACGAAGGGACCGTCGGCAAGTCGGCTAAGCAAGTGGTCGATGACATGTTGGAAGGCGAGCCGTCCATCGCTATCTCCGGCGGCCGCGACAACGGCATCAGCATTTCGGTCTGGCAGATGCAAGCCGGAGAAGCGGAGATTGTGGCGACGCGGCTACGAGAAGTGATGAGTTAGCCGAGCCTCCGCACTCGAACAACTTCGAGCCGACCCAAATGCGGGCCGCCAAGCCTGTTGTATATTGGTGAATTCGGTCCAGCTCGCCTGAAGCACTAGAACGTCACAGTTTCGGTTTGGACCTGCCGGATCCCTGAATCCCTACCTGGAGACTTCAACTCATGCCTGCCCAGAAACCCCACAAACCACCCAAGGACTTCGCCAAGAACGCCGCCGTAGGTAGCATGGCGGCCTACCAGAAGCTATACGACCAAGCAGCGCGCTCGCCTAAGTCGTTCTGGGGCGATTTGGCGAAGAAGGAATTGCATTGGTTCAAGCCATGGAAGAGGGTCTTGGACTGGAACGCCCCCTTCGCCAAGTGGTTCGTCGGCGGCACGACGAACATGAGCTACAACTGCCTCGACCGCCACCTCACCACGGCCCGCAAGAACAAAGCGGCGATCATCTGGGAGGGCGAACCCGGCGACACGGAGACCATCACCTACCAAGAGCTTCATCGCCGCGTATGCCGCTTCGCGAATGTTCTGAAGAAACTCGGCCTCCGCAAAGGGAGCCGCTCGATCATCTACATGCCGATGATCCCCGAGCTTCCGATTGCGATGCTGGCCTGCGCGCGGCTCGGTGTTACGCATAGCGTGGTGTTCGGCGGCTTCTCGGCCGAGGCGCTCAAAACCCGCATCATCGATCTCGACGCCACGGTCGTCATCACCGCCGACGGCGGTTGGCGGCGCGGCAAAATTGTGCCGCTCAAAGCCACGACCGACGAGGCCATGGCCGAGTGTCCGAGCGTCAAGCACTGCATCGTCTATCGCCGCACCCACAACGACATCAAGATGAAGAAAGGCCGCGACCACGACTGGAATGCGCTCGTCGCCGACGCAAGCGACGTTTGCCCGGCGGTCGAGCTTGATTCCGAACATCCGCTCTACGTGCTCTATACTTCCGGGACAACAGGCAAGCCGAAGGGCATTGTCCACACGACCGGCGGCTATCAGCTTCAGGTCAACATGGCCATGAAGTGGGTGTTTGACATCAAGGAAGAAGACACTTTCTGGTGCGCGGCGGACGTCGGCTGGGTTACCGGTCATAGTTACATCGTTTACGGACCGCTCCTTGTAGGAACGACGACAGTGATGTACGAAGGCGCCCCGGCGCATCCCGAACCGGACCGCTTCTGGCGCATCATCGACAAGTACAAGATCAACATTCTCTACACCTCACCCACTGCGATTCGGGCGTTCATTCGTATGGGTGAGCAATGGCCAAAGAAGCACGACCTGTCGAGCCTGCGCCTGTTGGGCTCGGTCGGAGAACCGATCAACCCGGCGGCTTGGGACTGGTATCACGAGCACATCGGCGGTGGACGCTGCCCGATTGTCGATACCTGGTGGCAGACCGAAACCGGCTCGATCATGATCTCGCCGCTGCCGGGCGCCACGCCCACCAAGCCCGGCTCCGCGACGTTTCCGCTTCCAGGAGTGGTCGCCGATGTCGTCGACATGCAGGGCAAACCGGTGCCCAAGGGCGGAGAAGGGTACCTGATTCTTCGAAAGCCCTGGCCCTCCATGTTTCGGACTCTTTGGCGCGACAAGCCTCGCTTCAAGAAAACCTACTGGTCGCAGATTCCCGGCGTCTACTTCGTCGGAGACGCGGCGCGACGCGACGAGGACGGCTATATATGGGTCCTCGGACGTGTCGACGATGTCATGAACGTTAGCGGCCACCGGCTCTCGACGGCCGAGCTCGAATCCGCCCTCGTCAAGCACAAGTCCGTCGCTGAAGCCGCTGTCATCGGTAAGCCTCACGAGCTGACGGGGCAAGCCGTGGTCGCTTTCGTTACGGTGAAGGCCGGCCAGAAGACTGACGACAAGATGGCGACCGCGCTACGTGATTGGGTCGGCGTCGAGATCGGCAAGTTTGCCCGGCCGGAGCAGATTCGCTTCACCGAGGCGCTTCCCAAGACGCGTAGCGGCAAGATCATGCGGCGGCTATTGCGGGAGATCGTCACCACCGACAAGGTTTCCGGGGATATTACGACGCTTGAAGACCTCAGCGTTATCAATCGCCTGGCCGGTCAGCAAGACGAAGAGTAAGTGCTTCACAGCTCTCGCTTCGCCGAGTCCTGAGTCATGGGACTCAGGAGCGAGGGTCCACCCGCGCCAAGGGCCTTCGCAATACCACTGATAAAATGGTTCTGTGACCTTTCCGAACCAATTCGCGATCGGCCCCGTCGCCATCGAGCCCGCCGTCGTGCTGGCGCCCATGGCCGGCGTCACCGACACCGTCTTTCGCCGCTTCATTCGCGGCTTGGGCGGGTGCGGGCTGATCATGACCGAGTTCACGAGCTCGAACGGGGTTGTTGCTACACAGAAGTGCGACTACCGTAAACCGCGCAACTTCAACTATCTCTACTACGAGCCCGACGAACACCCGATCGCCGCGCAACTCTTCGGGTCGGACCCGCAGGTACTAGCTGATGCCGCGCGTGTCGTCGAAGATCTTGGTTTCGATTCCGTGGATCTCAACTTCGGCTGCCCGGTGAAGAAAGTTGTCAAATGCAACGGCGGCTCCGGCTTGCTCCGCGACCTGCCGCTGGTCGAGAACATTCTCAAGACCGTTCGCGCCGCCGTGAAGATTCCGTTTACATGCAAGTTCCGGTCCGGCTGGGATGACAAGTCCATTGTTGCTGTCCAGGTCGCCCGCATCGCCGAGGACTTGGGCTTGCAGGCCGTGGCGCTGCATGGGCGTACCCGTGCGCAGGGCTACGCGGGGAAGGCTGACTGGAGCCTGATTGGCGAGGTCAAGCAAGCCGTCAAGATCCCGGTCATCGGCAATGGCGACGTTTTCTCGCCCGAGGACGCCGTTAATATGCACCGCCAAACCGGCTGCGACGGCGTGATGATCGGCCGAGCCGCGTCGACGAATCCGTGGATCTTTCGGCAGATTGAGCAGTACGTTGCGTCGGGCCGCTATGACCAGCCGACCGAGCGCGACCGCTACGTGATGCTTGGCGACTATTACAAGCTTCTGATCGAAAAGAGCGACAAAATCTCCGGCGAGGTTGTCGGGAAAATGAAGCAATTCGCTTCTCACTTCACGCGCGGCGTTCAGAACGGCTCGCGCCTGCGCAAGGCGATCTACCATTGCGGAACGACGGAAGAAATCGTCGCCACAGTTAACGATTTCTTCGAAAACAGCCTCGCTGAAGCTGCATGAAGTCCGTCACACTGATTACTGACGGATCGTGCCTTGGCAACCCGGGGCCCGGAGGTTGGGCCGCCATCCTGCGTCACGGCGAGAATAAACGTGAGCTATCCGGCTCAGAGCCGGAAACAACAAATAATCGCATGGAGATGACCGCCGTTCTCAAGGGGCTTTCGGCCCTACAAGAGCCCTGCCGAATCACGATCGAGATTGATTCCGAGTACGTCAAGAAAGGCATTACCGAGTGGATGGCCGGCTGGAAACGCCGCGGCTGGAAAACGGCCTCCAAACAGCCGGTCAAGAACCAAGACCTATGGCGTAAGCTGGACGAAGCCGTGGCCCGTCATGACATCGAGTGGCGCTGGGTCAAAGGCCACGCCGACCACGCCGACAACAACCGCTGCGACGAACTCGCACGCGCCGCCGCCGAGACCGCCCGTTAATGTAGCGGCACGGCATACCGTGCCCGAAGCCCTATGGCCCTTCACCTCTACAATACGCTCACCCGTAGCCTCGAACCCTTTGCGCCGCTCGACGGCAACAAGGCCCGCATGTATTCCTGCGGCCCCACCGTCTACAACTACGTCCACATCGGCAATCTGCGCAGTTTCACGTTTCAGGACATCCTTCGCCGCTACCTGCATCACCGGGGCTATAAGCTGTATCACGTCATGAATGTCACTGACGTCGACGACAAGATCATCCGCGACTCCATCAAAGCGGGCCAATCGATCGGCGAGTACACCGCCCAATACCGAAAAGCATTCGAAGAAGACGCCGCCACGTTGCGCCTCGAACCGCCCGAGCAGGTCACGCCGGCGACCGAGCATATCGGTGACATGATCGACTTGATCCGCCGCCTCCAGGAGGAAGGTCACACTTACGAAAGCAATGGTTCGACCTACTTCCGCATAGCGAGTTTCCCCGACTACGGCAAGCTCTCGAAACTCGATGTGTCCGGCATCAAACCCGGGGCGCGAGTCGAGCAGGATGAATACGAGAAGGATGAGTTGCGCGACTTCGCTCTTTGGAAGGCGTCGAAGCCCGACGAACCCGCCTGGGACAGCCCGTTCGGACCCGGCCGCCCCGGTTGGCACATCGAATGCTCCGCCATGGCGATGAAGTATCTGGGCGAGAGCTTCGACATTCATACGGGCGGGGTGGACCTTGTCTTTCCCCACCACGAAAACGAGATCGCGCAATCGGAAGGCGCCACCGGGAAACCGTTCGCCCGGTTTTGGCTCCATGCCGAGCATCTGCTCGTGGACAACCAGAAAATGTCGAAGTCCGTCGGCAACTTCTACACGTTGCGCGACCTGCTCGACAAGGGATTCACTGCGGCGGCGATCCGCTATCTGCTTGCCTCTGTCCCTTATCGCAAGCAGCTCAATTTTACTTTTGACGGACTCAGGGCAGCGCAAACGGCGATCGAGCGTCTGCGCAACTTCCAGCGCCGTCTCGAAGAGGGAGGCTCCGGGGAAGGGACGAATCCCGTCGTTACCGAACGGGCCGAAACCGCCTGCAAGAGCTTCATCGCCGGCATGGATGACGATCTGAACACGGCTCAAGCGCTGGGCGCTGTGTTCGAGTTCATCCGCGACGTCAACACCAAGATGGATGCGGGCGAGTTTCAGAGCGGGAATGTCGCGGACGCCGTGAAGGTGCTCGAGCTCTTCGACTCCATCTTCGATGTTCTCAAGTCCAAAGAGTCGGGCCAGGTTCCGGCCGAGGAAGTCGAGAGCCTGATCGCGGAACGGATCGCCGCCCGGAAAGCACGTGATTTCGCCCGTTCGGATGCTATTCGGGATGAGCTTAAGGGGCGGGCGGTAATTTTAGAGGATACGCCTCAGGGGACTCGTTGGAAGTACGGTTCGGCTTAGAATACGCTCATGTCCGCTGTTCTCGAGATCGGCCTGATGTCGGCGGAACAGCTTCTCCATCTCCCCGACGACTGCTATCAGTACGAACTCGACGAAGGCCAACTCGTCCGTATGCCGCTCGCGGGGGCCGTGCATGGACGCATCGAGACGGACCTCTTCGGCAAACTTTACTCCGCTCGACCCAACAAGGACGCGGGTCAGTTTTACATTGCGAACACCGGCTTCCTGCTTTTCGAGAATCCCGACACTGTCCGCTGCCCCGACATCGGCTTCATTCGCAAGGAACGCTTGCCCCGGGCTACCGCCAACGAAGAAGGCTTTCTCATCGGCCGGCCCGATCTCGCCATCGAAATCCAATCGTCCTTGCAGTCGCCCGCCGATCTTGCCAAGAAGGTCCAGCAATATCTCGATGCCGGCGCCCAGACGGTGTGGGTCCTGCTACCCAAACGCAAGACTGCTGACATTTATGAGGCGGGCACGCCTGTTCGGACTATCACTCTCTACGAGCACCTTGAGTCCTCGGTACTCCCCGGTATTCGCATACAACTCGGCGAAATTCTCGCCGGTTGATTCGACCCTTCAACGTCGCACGAATTTCTGAATCCGTTGATTGACGGTTTCAGCGACGTAGATGCTCCCTTCAGCATCGACGGCAATCCCATGGACTTGGTGCAATCGGCCCGGCGCCTTACCGTCCGACCCGAAACCACCCAGCACCTTCCCGTCGAGGGAGACCTTCAGCACGCGGCCGTTATCGCCGTCGCACATCCAGATCACCTTCTCTCGCGCATCGTAGGTAAGAGCCCACGGTGTCCCGAACCCTTCGTGCATGCGGAGAAACTTACCGTCGGTATCGAAAACCTGGATGCGCTTGTTTCCCCGGTCGGCCACCCAGACGCGATCTTCCCCATCGACCGTGACACCGTGAACCAAGTTGAACTGCCCGTTGCCGGTCCCGGCGCCTCCCCAGTGCGTGACATAGTCTCCGGTGGGGCCATACTTGGCGACGCGCGTATTGCGATAGCCATCCGCGACGTAGGCGTTGCCGCTGCTATCATGCGCCACCGCCGCCGGTCGATCGAACGCATAGCGGGCATCGTTGTCCCCTTGCTGCGAAGAGAAACTGCCGATCGTGAGCAGGTTTCGTCCCTCGAGCGAGAACTTCCAAACTGTATTCGCCTCGCGTCCGACGAGCCACACGGACCCGTCCGGTCCGATTGCCATCCCGTGCGCAGCCGTTGCGTGCGTCGTGCGCTTTGGATCCTCCGGCCACGCCTGTACGACCTCTCCGTCCTTCGAAAACTCAATTACGGGATGAGAGCCGCGATTGTAGTACCAAATGTGTCCGCCGGAGTCGACCGCCGTTGCCATCCCGGCGCCCGGTTTGTAGCCGTTTGGCATTTGCGGCCAACCCTCGATCGCCTTGTACGGCAGCTCGGGCTGAGCGCTAACGGGTACAGTGCAAAGCACGAAAAGCAGAAGGACAGTCAGTGCGCGTGACATGGCAAAGAGTCTATCAACCACGACGAACGAGCGATACGCACTGCTGTATCCTGACTAGAAGGTCTACGCGGGAGAGTGTACGTGAATCATCGTCTACTATGCGTCATGCTGGCCACATTTCTGTGGGCCTCATGCGGAAGCGAACGGAGTGCGGAAGTGATTACAACTGAGTCAGGATTACAGTACGAGATCGTCGAAGAGGGCGACGGCCCTAAGCCTACCGTCAATGATCAAGTGACCGTCCACTACAGGGGCACGCTGGAAGACGGCACAGTCTTCGACTCTTCCTACGATCACGGTCAACCCGCGACCTTTCCGTTGAACCGCGTAGTGAAGGGGTGGCAGGAAGGCATTCCGCTAATGCCCGTCGGCAGCAAGTTCAAGTTCACAATTCCGCCCGATCTGGGCTATGGCAGCCGTTCCATGGGCTCCATTCCCGCGAACTCCACATTGGTCTTTGAGGTCGAGTTGATCGAGATCGCCGGCCGTTAGGCCGCTACCACTGATCCGCCTTGGCGTATTCGCCGAAGCACTTCTTCAGTCCCGCCATACCGGGCTGCGATAGCCCGTGCTCCATGCCCAGTAGGCCCTTGAAGCCCTTGGCGTGGATTGCCCTGAACACGTTCCGGTAATTGATCTCGCCCGTCCCGGGCTCTTTGCGTCCGGGGACGTCGCCTACCTGAAAGTAGGCAATCCGGTCCCACTGCTTCTCGATGTTGTTGATCAGGTTACCTTCGGATATCTGCTGGTGATAGATGTCAAATAGGATCTTCACTTGCGGGCTGTTGACGCCGTCGATTACCTCGGCTGCGTGCTCTGATGTCACGACGAAGTAACCGGCGTGGTTCACCAGCACGTTGAGCGGCTCGAGCACCAAGACGAGATCGGTTTTCGAGATGATATCGGCCGCGCGCTTCAGGCCCTCAATGACGTTCTTCGTTTGCTGGGCGTGGGACAGGTTTTTTACCGCTAGGCCGCTCGTAACGGTCGACCAGCCATTGCGCATGACTTTGTGATACTCAACCGCCCTGTGGACGTCCTTGATGAATCCAGCGTGAAACGCCTCGTCGACGAGCGCATCGCCCTTCCAGCCGCCGGAGTTCACGACGAAGACGCCCATGTCCATCCTGAGCTCGTCCATCTTCTTGCGGAACTGTTCGGCTTCTTGCAGCGAGTGCCGGGGCAAGCCGTTGTACTCGAAAGCGCGGAAACCGTGTTCGGCGTAGATCTCAAGCTGGCGCGGAACCGGCAGGTCGGAGAGGAAACCGATGCGGGGCGCGTATCGCAGGTTGTACTCTCGCGCGGCCGACGCAGGGCGGGCCGTCGAAGCCGCCGCCCCAAGAGCCGCTCCGTTGTGAATGAACTGCCGTCGATTCATAAGGCACTCCCCGTATCAAGGATAGATGCGCGCGTCGTGCTGACTGCAATCATAACGATTCGGCCGCCTTCGGGGAGACGGCCCGATGCTACGATACTTCTCTCCCGCTCGAAACCGGAATGGCCGAGTCCTCACTGAACTACACGAAGATCGGCTCTCCCATCGGCAAGGTCCACCTGCTGGCGAGCGCGCAGGGTCTCACGGCCCTTTACTTCGATCCCCAGGTCGAAAAAATGGACCGCCGTTTCCCCCGGGTCAAGCGGACGGGACCGCGCCGCAACCCCTGGCTGCTCCGGGCTGAGGGTTTTCTCTACTGCTACTTCGACGGGGACATTGACTACGCGGCAGACATTCCGCTCGACCTGCGGGGCACGCCGTTTCAACTTTCCGCCTGGCATACGCTCCAAACCATTGCCCCCGGCTCCACTTGCACCTACGGCGACATCGCCCAAGCGATCGGGCGGCCTTCCGCCTCAAGGGCCGTCGGCGCCGCGGTCGGACGCAACCCGGTCTCGCTGCTTATCCCCTGCCACCGCGCGATCGGTTCGTCCGGCAAACTCACGGGCTACGCGGGGGGTCTTGACCGCAAAGAATTCCTGCTCGAGCACGAACAAAAGAATTGGGCGGGCGGGGCAGTCTAGCTCTAACAGTCCTGGTAACCTGGGGCGGTATGCGGGTTTACATTTTCCGGCACGGGATTGCCGAAGATGCCGCCCCGGGGCAGGACGATTCCGAACGTCGACTGACGACCAGCGGCATCGAGAAGCTCGATCGCATTCTAGCGACGGCCCGGGAAGCCGGAGTTCAACCGGATGCGATCCTCACCAGCCCCTACGCGCGCGCCCGCCAAACCGCCGACGCCGCCAAGCGCGCCCTCGACTTCCGAGGCGAGATCATCGAAACCGAGGCTCTGGTTCCCTATGGAAACTCGGTGGACCTGTGGCAGGAAATCCTGCGCCACCCCGGCAATGACGAACTCATGGTTGTCGGTCATAACCCTCTACTCAGCGATTTCGTGTGCTTCCTCACGGGTGCGTCGGCCTATGGAATCGCCTTGAAAAAGGGAGCGATGGCGATGGTAGAGACGCCTGCTCATTCGCCGCGTCCGCAAGGCGCACTCATCTGGTTGCTCACAGCGCGCATCGCAGGCGGATAGGCGCCGCCCATTCGCGGATATTAGGCTACGCCGACACCCGCCACGCCCGACCCGTATAATTCATATTTCGACGGCACACGCCGCTTTGCCCTGGGCCGTCATGGGAGGAACCGTGGAGTGGTTTGACTATGCTCGACCGCGAACGCTCAACGAAGCAGTGACATTGCTCGCAGCGAACGGGGGAAAGGCCCGCATTCTCGCCGGCGGAACAGACGTTCTCGTTCAACTCCGCGCGGGAGTCCGCGCCGCCGAAGTCGTTGTCGATGTGAAAGAGATCCTCGAGTTGAACGAGATTCACTGGGACGAATCCTCGGGCCTTACGCTGGGCGCCGCCGTCCCCTGCTTCCGCATCTACGACAGCGCGGACATCAAACAGCACTATCCCGGCCTCATCGACGTGGCGTCGCTCATCGGCGGCACGCAGATCCAGGGCCGCGCCTCGCTCGGCGGGAACCTCTGCAACGCGGCTCCGAGCGCCGACAGCGTCCCCGCGATGATCGCGTTGGAGGCCACATGCCGCGTCATCGGCCCCGACGGAGAGCGGACCGTCGCCGCCGAAGACTTCTGTATCGCGCCCGGAAAGAACATCTTGCAACCCGACGAAATGCTCGTATCGATCCACTTCCCGGCTCCCCGGCCCAATTCCGGTGCACATTACCTGCGGTTTATCCCGCGCAACGAAATGGATATTGCTGTCGCCGGCGCGGGGGTCTCCGTCGTACTCGATAACGGCAACTTCGCCTCAGCGCGCGTGGCCCTGGCATCGGTCGCGCCAATACCGCTCTTCGTTAAAGAAGCAGGCGAGGCGCTGACCGGTCAGCCGGTGAACGATGAAAGCATTCAGCGGGCCGCCGAAATCGCCAAGCAGGCGGCCAAGCCGATCGACGACATGCGAGGCACGGTGCGTTATCGAAAGCACCTGTGCGAGGTTCTCACGCGGCGCGCCCTGCAAGTCGCGGTCGAACGAGCGAAGGGGAGCAACTAGATGCCGCGAAAGGTTCAAGTCCAAACAAAGATCAATGGCGAGGATGTCGAATTCCTGTGCGAGCCGCGTCAAAGCCTGCTGGAAGTCCTGCGCGATGAACTCGGGCTGACCGGCACAAAAGAGGGCTGCAACGACGGCAACTGCGGCGCCTGCACTGTCACGTTCGACGGTCGGATCGTGACCTCCTGTCTCGTTCTCGCCGTCGAGGCCGAGGGCAAGCAGATCACGACCATCGAAGGCATCGCGGTCGGCAACGACTTACACCCCATTCAGCAGTGCTTCCTCGAAGGGGCAGCGCTTCAATGCGGTGTCTGCACGCCCGGCATCATTGTCGCGGCGAAAGCGCTGCTCGATCAGGACAGTAACCCCTCGGAAGAGAAGATCCGTCTGTGGCTGGCGAATAACCTGTGCCGCTGCACCGGCTACGACAAGATCGTGCGGTCGGTACAGGCCGCGGCCGAAAGAATGCAGGAGGCAAGATGAGCGACCAGAGCTACGAGCCCAATATGGTCCTTTCGACCAAAGAGTTCGATGTCATCGGCACCCGGCCCGTGCGCCACGACGGCGCTGACAAAGTCACCGGCCGCGCGATCTACGGCGCCGACGTGACGTTGTCCGGCCTGATCCACGGCGCCGTTCTGCGCAGTCCCCATGCGCATGCCCGCATCAAGTCGATTGATACCAGCAAGGCCGAGGCACACCCTGAGGTTCGCGCAGTCGTCACGTCGGCTGATATCGCTGATGCCGGCGATAAGATCGTTGACCTCGGCGAAGGCCTCACGAAGCTAGCGTACATTCGCAACAACGTCCTTGCCCGCAACAAGGTGCTCTACCGCGGACATGCCGTGGCTGCGGTAGCAGCCGCCAACCTACATGATGCTCTCGAAGCGTTGAAGCTCATCGAAGTGGAGTACGAGGTCCTGCCGCCGGTCCTCACCGCGCCGGAGTCCATGAAGGCCGACGCCCCCAACCTCCATGACAGCCTCCGCACAACCGAACTCGGCAAGCCCACGGACAAGGTCAGCAACGTAGCGAATCACTTCCGCCACGAGAAAGGTGACATCACGGAGGGCTTCGCCGACGCGGACGTGATTGTCGAGCGCGAATTCGATACCTCGACCGTCCACCAGGGCTACATCGAGCCGCACAACACCACCGCCCTTTGGAACAACGACGGCCGCATCCAGATCTGGACCAGCACGCAAGGGCCGTTTGCGATCCGCGACACGACGGCCGCCATTCTCGAGAAGCCGGTTTCACAGGTCCGCGTGACGCCTGCTGAAATCGGCGGTGGCTTCGGTGGCAAGATCCCGGTCTATATTGATCCCGTGGCGGCGCTGCTCTCGAAAAAGAGTGGACATCCGGTGAAGATCGTCATGAGCCGAGCCGACGTGATCGAAGGAACCGGGCCCACGCCGGGTTCCCACATGAAGGTCAAGATGGGCGTCAAGAATGACGGCACGATGGTTGCGGCTCAGGCTTCGCTGGCCTTCGAGGCGGGCGCTTATCCGGGCGCCATGGTCGTCCCTGCCGGTATGTGTGTCTTCGCCGCATACGACATTCCGAACGTGACGATTGACGGCTACGATGTTGTCGTCAACAAGCCCAGCACCGCTGCCTACCGCGCGCCCGGCGCCACCAACGCCGCGTTCGCGACCGAGAGCGTAGTGAGCGAAATCGCCGAGAAGCTCGGTATCGACTCGCTTGATCTTCGTCTCAAGAACGCCTCGAAGAAGGGCACCCGCCGCGCCGACGGACCCAAGTTCCCCCGCATCGGCTGCGTGGAAGTCATTGACGCCATGAAGGCGCATCCGCACTACAGCGCGCCGCTCGAAGGCCCCAATCGCGGCCGCGGCGTCGCCATTGGATTCTGGTTTAACGCAGGACTTCCGTCAGCCTGCAACATCGCCGTCAATGCCGACGGCACGATCACTCTGGTCGAGGGCTCGCCCGATATCGGCGGCACGCGCACGTCCATCGCCATGCAGGCCGCCGAAGTCCTCGGCATCCCCGTTGATAAAGTCAGTCCAAGCGTTGTCGATACCGACTCAGTCGGCTTCACCGCCGTTACGGGCGGCAGCCGCGTGACTTTCGCGACGGGACTCGCCGCCATCACAGCGGCACGGGACGTTCGCGATCAAATGAAGAAACGCGCGGCCAAGATTTGGGGCGTTGAGGAAGACACTGTCGAGTTCGAAAAAGGTGTCTTCCAATCCAAAAACGGAACCGAAAACTCCATGACGTTCGCCGAGCTCGCCGAGCAACTCTCCGCAACCGGCGGCCCCGTCGTCGGACGCGCGGGCGTCAATCCCCCCGGCGTGGGCGGCTCGTTCTCCGGCAACATCGTTGACGTCGAAGTGGACCCCGAAACCGGCAAGGTCACGATCCTGCGCTTCACTGCCTTCCAGGACGCAGGCAAGGCCATCCATCCCAGCTATGTCGAAGGACAGATGCAGGGCGGCAGCGTTCAAGGCATCGGTTGGGCGCTCAACGAAGAGTACTTCATGAACCCCGACGGCAAGATGATGAACTCGAGCCTGCTTGACTACCGTATGCCGACGAGTCTCGACTTGCCGATGATCGACACCGTCATCATTGAGGTTCCCAACCCTGGCCATCCCTTCGGAGCGCGCGGCGTGGGCGAAGCAAACATCGTGCCGCCCCCCGCGGCCATCGCCAACGCGATTCACAACGCAGCGGGAGTCGATATGAACCGCCTGCCGATGAACCCCGTGGCTGTCATGGAAGCCATCTGGGAAAAAGAAGGCGTCACGGCCTGAGCCCATGCCGACCGTCTTCATCCCCGGTTCGATGCGCGAGCTGACGGGAGGGCAGGCGGAGATTCAGGTCGTGGGCGCCACCGTCCGCGACGTCATCAACAAACTCGACGAGTCCCATCCCGGCGTGAAGGACTGGCTGGTCGACAATAACCGCCTTAAGCCCAATATTTCAGCAGCCGTGGATGGCGTGGTCAGCCCCATCGGCTTGCTGCAGGACGTGGAAGATGACAGTGAGGTTCACTTCGTGGCGGCAATTAGCGGCGGCCGGTTGTAGTTCGCTGACGTCGGAATCCCAGCAGTCCACATGCGCCTACGACGGCCAACGGCTACACTAATCGCACGCAGTTCAAACGGATACAGGTGGCTACGATCGCTTCATACGACGCCCATCTTGAACAGCTCATCGATGTCGCCGAAAGGCTGAAGGCCCTGCTCGATGGGGCCGGGGTCGAGTATCGCATCGTTGGCGGGCTCGCGGTCTTCTTACACGTGTGGGAGCGCGACCCGCTTGCGGCTCGGGCAACGCGTGACGTTGACGTCGCGGTCCGCCGCGACGACCTGGAGCGCATCGCAGCAGCAGCAGCCGGATCAGGATTCGAGTTCCGGCACGCCGCCGGCGTCGACATGCTGGTCGATCGCGAGTCTTCGTCCGCCAAGAGCGCGGTCCACTTTGTGTTCCTGAACGAGAAGGTTCGGCCCGACTATCTCGAGCCGGTCCCGGCTATGGCCGACGCCGTGCGGACTGCCGACGGCTTGTTGATCGGTTCCGTCGCGGATCTCGTGAAGATGAAGCTCACGAGCTTCCGGCTCAAGGATCAAGTTCACATCCAAGACATCGACGGAGTCGGACTCGTCACGGACGAGATTGAGCGAGGCCTCCCGCCGGAGTTGAGGAAGAGGCTCGAGCAAGTGCGCGCTCAACGCTAGCCAGGCAAGAGCACACCGACAGCGTAGGGCCTAGGCTCAAGGCCAGGAGCCTAACTCAGTCATCTTTGACACCCTCCAGGTACGCGCTTTGCTTCGTAGGCGCGAGCACGCAACCGTCCCTCTTGCTGTATCCTCTTCGGTTATGAACAGTCGCATCGCCTTCTTGTTCGCCGTCTCCACCTTTCTGCTGTTCGCACCGTTGTCGGCGCAGGAAAAAGAAACCCCCGAAGAGCACGCCGCTTGGATCAAGGCCAACTACACCAAGTACGAATACATGATCGAGATGCGCGACGGAGTCAAGCTCTTCACCTCCGTCTACGCTCCGAAAGACAATTCACAGCCTTACCCAATCATGCTGTTCCGAACGCCCTACAGCGTGCGGCCCTACGACATCAACGAATACAAGACGCGCATCGGCCCCTCGCGCGAGTTCGCGAAAGACCTGTTCATCTTCGCCTACCAGGACGTGCGAGGGCGCATGGGCTCTGAAGGGGAGTACGTAAACGTTCGACCGTACAAGCCTGTCAAGAATGGGCCCGAGGACATTGACGAAACCACTGATACCTACGACACGATCGATTGGCTCGTCAAGAACGTCCCGAACAACAACGGCAAGGCCGGGCAATGGGGCATTTCGTATCCGGGTTTCTATACGGCGATGGGAGCGATCGACGCCCACCCGGCGCTCAAGGCCGCCTCGCCGCAGGCGCCGGTCACCGACTGGTTTATCGGCGACGACTTCCACCACAACGGCGCTTTCTATCTCGCTCACGCGTTTCGGTTTTTCTGGCGCTTCGGCATGCCGGTCGAAGAACCGACACGCGAAGCACCGAAACAGTTCGATTTCAAAACGCCCGACGGCTACGAGTTCTACCTCGATCTCGGCCCCCTGACGAACCTAAACGAAAAGTATTTCAAGAACCAAGTTCCCTTCTGGAATGAGATGTCGAAGCACCCCAACTACGACGACTACTGGAAGGAGCGCGACCTGCGGGTGGGACTCAAGAACATCAAGCCCGCCGTGATGACCGTCGGTGGATGGTTCGACGCCGAAGACCTCTTCGGCCCCCTCAAGGTCTACGAGACGATCGAGAAGAACAGCCCCGGCGCCTACAACATTCTCGTCATGGGGCCCTGGTATCACGGCCAATGGTCAAATCACGACGGTGACAAGATGGGTCACGTTCCGTTCAACGCCAAGACGTCCCTCTTCTATCGCGAAAAGATCGAGCTGCCCTTCTTCAAGCACTTCCTCAAGGACGCCGAGGAACCCAACCTGCCCGAAGCCTACGTCTTCGAACTCGGGACGAATCAGTGGCGCCGCTACGATTCCTGGCCGCCCGAGAACGTCACCGAGAAGACCCTCTATTTCCACGAAGGCGGCAAGCTCAGCTTCGAGCCTCCCGCCGAGAGCGGCTCGAAAGCGCATGACGAGTACGTCAGCGACCCCGCCAAGCCGGTCCCGTTCATCCCGAACATCTCGATCGGCATGACCCGCGAACACATGCTCGACGACCAGCGCTTCGCGAGCACGCGAACGGATGTGCTTGTCTATATGACCGACCCGCTCGAAGAGGACATCACCATCGCCGGTCCGATCACGCCTAGTTTGCACGTCTCGACGACCGGGACGGATTCCGATTGGGTGGTCAAGTTGATCGACGTCTATTCCGGTGACTTCCCCAACCCCGACCCGAATCCGGCGGGCGTGCAGATGGGCGGCTATCAGCAACTCGTGCGCGGCGAAGCCATGCGGGGCCGCTTCCGCAACAGCTTCGAGAAGCCCGAGCCCTTCGAGCCGGGCAAGGTAGCGAAAGTCGAGTACGTTATACCCGACGCCTATCACACCTTCCGTCGCGGACACCGCATCATGGTCCACGTCCAAAGCTCCTGGTTCCCGCTGGTAGACCGCAACCCTCAAAAGTTTGTCGATATCTACAATGCCAAGCAGGAAGACTTTCAGAAGGCGACTCAGCGGGTCTATCGCTCAAAGCAGGCGACGTCGTCCGTGCGGTTGACGGTGTTGCCGCAGCCGAAACCATGAGGTTGTGAAAAAATAACAACTCGGCCAAGACCACCGTGCGCTCATCGGTGTCATCGGAAGCCGAGTCTACGAAGTCATGAATGGCGACCGGGGACTTTCACTGGCCATGATTCGCAGACTCAACGAAAAGTTCGGTATTCCGGCTGAGGTGTTGATCCGACCAACACGAAAAGGCGAAGGCGGTCAGGCCGCTTAGCCGCGGCTAACCTACCGGCCGCCCATCCACTGAAAACCCATTCGGGTCCCAAGTCGCCACACGCATCTCGTAGTGAAAATCCTCGGAAACTTGCGTGTAGTAGGCCGTCACCACACGCCCATCGGCTCGTTGAACGCTGCTTGGATAGCCACAATCCGAACGCGGACAGTTCGCGATCCGAATCGGCGGGCTCCACGTCTCACCGTTGTCCTTACTGAGCCGCACGTCCACGCCAAAGTTATTCCAGCAACGATTGCCGTAGCTCGCCAGAACCCGGCCATCGGCAAGCTGCGTCAGGTTGCCCGTCACCTGCATTGGCAAACTCAGCGGCATCCTACGTTGCCAGGTGCGTGCGTCGTCGCTGGAAGCAAACAGCTCCACATGCACGTCCCGCTTCTCGCGGAACTCGCGCGATGCCGCCAGCCATCTGCCGCCGCCCAGATGCAGAATGTCGGTCTCGTTGCCATCGAGGTTGAGCGGCGTCACCTCGGTCCAATTCCGGCCGTCATCGTTGCTTCGCACGAGATAGCACTCCCGCAGATTGCCCTTGCGAAGGTAGCAGGCTACACCAAGAGAGCCATCCGCGGCGATCCGAATGTTCCCAAAAGGAATCAGCTCGTTGTCCCGACCCGCCTCCGTTTCCGGGGCACGCGGAAAGACGCCGCCGATTGACCAAGTCTTGCCACCGTCCGATGAGCGGCTGACCCAGGCGCGCAAAACACGCTGGTGCGGGCCGCTCAACGTCCCCACGGGGGCCCGGTCGGCCCAGCCACTGCACAGTACAACCAAATCACCGTTCTTGGCGAAGCCCGCGGCACAGTTCATGCGGTTCGTCGTAGGCTCGTGCTCGGCCGGGCGTCCGCGAAAGCGCCACGTCTTGCCGTCGTCTTCGCTCGCCCAGCAATCCAGATCCCCTTCCCAAAGCCCGTGACAAGGCTGGTTGAAGATCAAAGCAACGAGCGAATCATCCGGTAGTCTTTGCAAGTTCGGCCAGGCACAAACCTTCTGGATCACGGTGCGATCTATGACACCAGGTAGCGCGCCCGCCGAGGCTGGGGTGACCGCCATGCCTGACATTGTAAGCGGCGCCGCGCCGACTTTGAGCAAATCACGTCTTCTCATCGAACACCCGCACGAACACGTTCGTCCATCACAACACGTCCAGTATACCCGGATTCCCACTTTAGTTTCGATTCTGCTAACCATCGGGTGGCCTCGGACGCCTTTATTTATGCGGGTTGGAAAGCACTCAAGGCGCTGAGGAGATCAACACCCAATGGGTGAAAAAGAAAACAAACCGTTCCAGCTAAGCTTCAACGGCTTATTGAAAGTCGATTTCCAAGGATCGCGTGTCACTTCCGACGGCGGGCTGATCCTGGTCCGCGAGCTGGACGAGCGACTCGGACTCGGGAAGCTGATCGACGAACACCTCAGTGACCCACGGCAAGGCTTGAACAAGAAGTTCCCGCTGGCCGATCTGCTGCGGCAGTCAGTCTACTCTCGGCTGGCAGGCTACGAGGACCTCAATGACGCCGTCCGAGTGTCGGCTGACCCGACGTTTCGCTTGATCGGCTCGAAGAGGAACTGGGATCGCGGCGGGGCACTGACCTCGCGACTGCAGAGCTTCGAGACGGAGATGCTGGCGAGCGAGGAGAACTTGCTGGGGCTGATGGCTGTGAACCGCGAGCTGGTGGCGCAAGCCGAGACGCAAGACGACTCCGAGCGCGTCGTGCTCGACATGGATTCGACCGAAAGCCCTGTCCACGGCCAGCAAGAGGGCAGCGCCTACAACGGCCATTTCGAGTCGGTCTGCTACCACCCGCTGTTGTTGTTCAACCAGCATGGGGATTGCCTGGCGGCGAAGCTGCGTCCAGGCAACGTGCACAGCGCTGAGGACTGGAAGGAGTTGCTGCTGCCCGAGATCAAGCGCCAACAGGCTGTGGGCAAACAGGTCACCTTCCGGGGCGATGCGGCCTTTGCCAAGCCGGAGATTTATGAGTTTTCGGAGGAACGCGGAGTGCAGTACGCCATTCGCATTCCGGCCAACAAGAGCTTGGAATTGGCGATCGAAGACATCTTGTTTCGCCCGCCGGGCAGGCCGGGTCGCAAGCCCTTGGTGCGCTACAAGAGCTTCCGCTATCAGGCGGAGAGTTGGTCCAAGCCGCGACGCATCGTGGCCAAGGTCGAGCATCATCTCGGTGAGCTGTTCCCGCGGGTCGGATTTATCGTGACCAACATGAGCTTGCCAAGCCGGTCGGTGGTGCGCTTCTACAACAAGCGCGGCACGGCCGAGCAATGGACGCGGCTTTCGTGCCATCGCTTTCGGGCCAACGAAGTGCGACTGCAACTCAGCGTGCTGGCCTACAACCTGGGCAACTTGTGGCGGCGGCTCGGACTGCCGAACAGGATCAAGAGTTGGTCGCTCACGAGCTTGCAGCAGCGGCTGATGAAGACCGGCGGCCGGCTGGTCAAGCACGCGCGCTACTACTGGTTGCTGCTGGCCGAGGGGCATCTGAACCGGCGGCTGTTCGGTGACATGCTGCACAGGATCTGGGCGCTGCCGCTGCCGAGCGGGTAGCGTTACCTGGACGAGGATCAACAGTTTTTAGCTCCGAAAAGGCTTCGCAGGGAGCAGTGTCGGCCGGTGTGCCGTTCAGCCCGCTCCATCAACGTCTGTGAGCGGACGGACGGGCTTTGGGGCCTGCCGCCGGAGGTGATGTGCAGGGTTCAGCGCGGAAAGACGTGGTCTTCGGGGCAGCGCGGGTGTATACTTTCACCGTGCCAGGGCCAAAATGGAAATCCTGGGTATAGTGTCTCAACCATCCCCCAAAATCCAGGCTATTCACACGGATATACAGTTTCCGCTTCTGGAACCCGTTTTGACTTCAACGACCAAGTCTGGGAGGATAGGGGTCGCCTTGGAGCGCCAGGCTCGCCTCGGCCATGCTCGCGGTACCGCATTGGCACGGCTCTCGTCCGGTTTCTTCAATGTTGCTCCCTGAGGAGCGGACCTGATCTTCGAACAAGAGGGGACATACCGAGAATTCCGATGAAGCTCTATGTAGGCAACCTACCGTACACCTTGGAAGAAACCGAATTGCAAGCCTGGTTTACCGAGCAGGGCGTTGCCTTGGACTCTATCGCACTGATGCGCGATCGCTTCACAGGCAATTCGCGCGGATTCGGCTTCGTCGAGATCTATGAGGACGAGACGGCCCTTAAGGCGATCGAAAGCTGCAACGGCCAAGATTGTAGCGGGCGCCCGCTTGTCATCAATGAAGCCCGCCCGAAGGTTCCTTCCTTCGAGGGCGGGGGGGACTTCGATCGTGGGCCCGACGGTGGCCGGCCCGGACGCGGGGGCCGCGACTCCGGCAAGCGGGGCAAGAAAAACAAAGGCGGCGGTCAACGCTGGTAGACAGACCGGCTCTGTCCGGTTGTCCGCGAGTCTATTCTTCGGAACCGGCGCGACGGTTCGCATCCATTCCGAGGTTCTTCACTACAAAAGCCCACTCGTCAGCAGCCTCTTCGATCCGTTTTGAAGTCGGCTTGCCGCTGCCATGCCCGGCGCGTGTCTCGATCCGCGCCAGGGTGGCGTTCGGGCAACTTTGAGCCGCTTGCAGCCGTGCGATGAACTTGAAGCTGTGCCCCGGCACGACCCGGTCGTCCGTATCCGCCGTCGTCACGAGCGTAGGCGGGTAACACGTTCCTTTCCGAATGTTGTGGTAGGGCGAGTACGCGTGCAGCGCCTTGAACTCTTCCGGATCGTCAGAGGAGCCATAGTCATCCGTCCAGTAGCGCCCAGCCGTGAATTGATGGAAACGCAGCATGTCCATCACACCTACCGCGGGCAGCGCCGCTCCATAGAGGTCGGGCCTTTGCGTCATCACGGCGCCCACGAGAAGTCCGCCGTTGCTGCGGCCTTGGATGACCAGCTTCTCTTTCCGGGTGTACTTGTTCTCGACGAGCCACTCCGCCGCCGCGATAAAGTCATCGAAAACATTCTGCTTCTGCGTCTTGGTCCCCGCCTTGTGCCAAGCCTCTCCATACTCTCCGCCACCCCGCAGGTTAGGCACCGCCAGCACTCCGCCTTGCTCCAGCCACCAGATTCGCGCCGTCAGAAAGCGCGGCGTCAGTGAAATATTAAAGCCTCCGTACCCGTACAACAGCGTCGGGTTGTCGCCGTCGAGAGGGACTCCCTTTTTGTGCGTAAGAAACATCGGCAATCGTGTGCCGTCCTTGCTCCGATAGAACACCTGCTTGACTTCAAAATCACGGGGATTGAACGTAACCTTCGGTTGCCGGAAGACAGTACTCTTCCCGCTGATCAAGTCATAGCGATAGACGGTCGGAGGAAGCGTGTAGCTCATCATGAGGTAGAAGGTCTCCGTGTCACCGCGCCCCCCTTCAAATCCGGTGGCGGCCGCGATCGTCGAGAACTCGACATCTCGCACGAACTTGCCATCCATCTTGAAGATCTTGACGGCCGTCTTGGCATCCTTCAGGTACGAAACAATGAACAGATTGCCGACCAGGGTTACTGCCTCAATCGTGTCCGCTGCTTCCGGAATCACCTCCACCCAGGCACCGCGCTCCGGCCGCCTCGTGTCGATGGCAATCACGCGCCGCTTGGGGGCGTCGAGATTGGTCTGAAAATAGAGAACCGGACCGTCGGAGGCGATGAGCGTGTATTCATGTTCAAAGTTCGTGATGAGATCCGTCGGCAGACCGTAGGGCTCCGTCAGATCGCGATAGTCGATACGGTGTCGCTCATCCGTCCCAACCTGCGTCGTGAGAATCAGAAATCGGCCGTCCTCGGTGACGTGTGGGAATGACATCCAGTCGGGATGTTCCGGTTGCTCGAAGGCCAGCACGTCCTCGGCCTGTGGAGTACCCAGCCGGTGATAGTAAACCTTGTGATTGAGGTTCAGTCCCTGAAACTCCGCACCCTGTTTTGGCGCATCGAAGCGGCTATAGAAGAACCCGCGGGCGTCCCGCGTCCATGACGGATCGCTGAACTTCACCCATTCGATCTCGTCGTTGAGCACTCGTCCCGACTCAACCTCGATCACACGCCATGTCTGCCAGTCCGATCCGGCTTCGGCCACCCCGTAAGCCAGGTGCCGGCCGTCAGGGCTGGGCACGAAATACGTTAGAGCCGCGGTGCCGTCGTCAGACCAGGTATTCGGATCGAGAAGAACCTGAGGAGCATCATTGAGCGAATCCATTCGATAAAGAACCGACTGGTTCTGGAGGCCGTCGTTCTTGCGAAAGAAATAGCGTCCCCCGGCTTCGATCGGTGGTTCGTACTTCTCGAAGTTCCAGAGCTCGGTTAACCGGCGCCGAATGGCCTCCCGCTCCGGAATCGCGTCGAGGTAGGCGAACGTGACCTTGTTCTCGGCCTCGACCCAATCCACCACTTCTTGTGCTTCACGAACATCCTGTTCCAGCCAGCGGTACGGGTCGGCTACTTCCAGTCCGTGATGGACATCAACGTGGTCGACGCGCCTCGTTTCCGGGTACGTGGGGCCCTGATCTTGACCCAGCCCGAGCCCGGTTGGCAGCAGCCCAGCCAGCACTACAGTGCGCATTCGGCCCATCCGGCATCCCCCCTCAACCGCGTTTAGCTGTTGTGGCGCGGCGCACTGGTAATCCGCACGCCGGCCCCCAACACCCAATCAGTATAAGGACGGACGTGTAGAGGAGGGCTGCGTTTCACCCCCTACCGCGCGCGACTCCGCAATCTCGCGCGCCAGCCAGCGGGCGATCCGCTCACCCGCCAGCCGATGCCCGGTTTCGTTCCAATGCCCAAATCCCAGACGAGGTTCAAAGCCGTGCAGAAAGACACCGTTCGTCTCCGCGCGCTTCTGCAGATACGGAGCGAGCGGAAGGACGGGAAATCCTTCGCGAGCCCCAACCGCCTCGACACGGCGATCGGGATAGAACAAATCGTTGATCTCTCGGTTGCGAAGAAAGAGTGACCGCTGTTCCGGGTCCGGATGCACCTGAATGCCGCTGCTCAGCGAAACAACGAAGAAAGGGATCTGCTTCGCACGGACATCGCTGTTCATTTCAGACAAGAGCCCCTCTGTCACCCGCCAGGCATTCTCCCAAGCGGGGTCCTCCGGCGGCACATAAACCTCACGCCGCATCCCAGGCTCCGCCGGTCCGGCGAAGTCAGGGCCTCGCCCTTGTGCGCGCAATTGGTCCAGCCCTCTCATGAGCCGGGCATGATTGATGAGCTGGAGTAGTCGGAAGTGGCGGATCGCCAGCCGTGCCGCGCCCATCAACGGCCCGGAGCGAAACTGAAACGAGTCGGAATCAGCAAAACTCCGGTCGAGCCGCAGTTGAGAACTCTCGTAGTAGTGGTAGGGGATGCTGGACGCCCCCTTGAGGGCCCGAGAATTGTCCGAGATGTCGTTCCCTGTGTAGAAGGCCAGGAGCACGATGTCGGGCTCAAATGCCCACACCCGGTGACGAAGATTCAGCAATTATTGAGAGGTCCCATGTCCTGAGATGCCGAAATTGAGCACCTCAACGTCCTTGCCGCCGGGCAGCCCACAAGAGCGCAACTCTTTCTCCAGCACTGAGCAGAACGAATCAGCGAGGTCCACTTGGCGAGCTTCCGTGAAGGAATCGCCGAGTACCGCGATCCTTGTCGCGTTACTGGCTTTTGGGACGCTCCACTCTCGGTCGCGGAACCCGAAGCTATTGATCCGTACGAACGACTCGCCCTCACGGCTCTGCCGGCCTTCCGCATGCGGAATCAGCGAGTTTCCCAGGACCGGATCAGCTCGATCGAAGATGGGGTGGGCCACTCCCGCCAGCCGAAGCAAGACTTCGACCGTCAGGAGAGCAAGTGTCATGGCTCCCACTGCTGTTACAAACCGCATCCTTGGTCTTCCTCTCAGGCGATCGGCGGCATGCGAGGCCGGCTTTAGTTCGGGTTGCTGTTTGCCCAAACCGGCAATCTCAGTTTGCCTGGAGCAGTTCCCTGTTGCATAATCGGAGTGGCATGATTTCCCGTTCAATTGCGGCCGGGCTGATCCTGTCCGTTCTTCCCCTGGCCGCCGCCTCGTCTGATTTCACCCAGGACGTTCTTCCCGTCTTCTCACGCCGTTGTCTTACCTGTCACGGTGAAGAAATCCGGATGGGCAATCTCGACCTGCGGACGCCGGAATCGATCCGAAAGGGCGGCTCGAAAGGCCCCGCGATCGTGGCAGGTTCCGCGGAAGACAGCCTCCTCTTCCAGCGCGTCATCGACCAATCGATGCCTCTCGGCGAAGAGAAAGTTAGCGCTGAAGAAGCCGCCCTCATTAAGCAGTGGATTGATGCCGCCAGTGAGGAAGCTCGCGCCGGCAAACCCGATCCGAGAGCCTTGGCGACGGCCGAGAAGAGCCAGGGCGCGGCTATTTCCCACTGGTCATTCGTGGCCCCAAAGGCGCCTGCCATTCCTAAGCTTCGAGAAAAGGACTGGATTCAGACACCGGTCGACGCGTTCATCAAATCCGAATTAGAGCAGCGTGAGATTGCGCCGGCCCCCCCGGCCGATCGCCGCACCTTGCTGCGCCGTGCGCATCTGATTCTGACAGGTCTCCCCCCCACCCCCGAAGAAACCGAGGCCTTCCTCGTCGACAAGTCGCCGGATGCTTACCAACGCCTCATCGATGACCTCCTCATGCGCCCGCAATTCGGAGAGCGTTGGGCCCGGCACTGGCTCGATGTCGTGCGCTATGCAGAATCAAACGGCTACGAGCGCGACGGCGCGAAACCTCACGCCTGGCGCTATCGGGACTACGTTATCGAGGCCTTTCAAAAAGACAAACCTTTCGACCGTTTTCTCACAGAACAATTGGCCGGTGACGAGATCGAGAACTCAGATGCCGAATCTCAGATCGCGACCACCTTCCTGCGTCTCGGGACCTGGGATGACGAACCAGCCGATCCGATGGTCGACCGTTACGACCAGCTCGACGATGTTCTCGGCGTCACGGGTGCGACCTTCCTCGGCGTCACCATCCGTTGCGCGCGCTGTCATGACCACAAGTTCGAGCCGTTCTCGCAAAAGGACTACTACCGGCTGCTGGCTGTCTTCGAACCTCTGAAGCGTCCCCAGGACGACCGCAAGGATCTCGATCGTCTCGTAGGCACCGAAGCGGAACTCGCGGCTTACCGGACCGCGATGGAGAAAGCGGATCAAGCCGTCAACCGGCTCCGGGGGAAGGTCAACAAAACGCGCCAGGCCGTTCTCGACCGCTTGTTTGAGAAAGCAGCCGACCCGTCAGAAGACCTCAGCTTTCTGAATCATGCGGAAACCGTTCTCGCCTACCGCAAAGACTCCACGAAGCGCTCGGACCGTGAGAAGGAACTCGTCGAAGCCTTCGAGAAGAAGCTCGATGCAGCCGTTTTTCGCGAAGCAACGGAAGAGGAGGCGACTGACATCAGCAATGGGACGAACGAAATCGAAACCATCGAAGCTTCGCGTCCGGCCGAGCCGCCGAGAGCTTACGTCTGGTATGAAGACAGTTCCATTCCGCCCGTCACGCGCCTCCTCGAACGGGGTGACTCGACGCAGCCGACCGACGTCGTCTACCCAGCAGCGCCAACAGTGCTCGGCCGCACTTCGCTTGACCCCGACGACCGCCCGATCAGCTCCACCGGCCGGCGTCTCGCCCTGGCCCGCTGGATGACCGATTCCCAAAACCCTCTCGTCGCGCGAGTTATTGTGAACCGCATCTGGCAATGGTATTTCGGTGAGGGCCTGGTCGCATCCGAGAATAATTTTGGCGTTGCAGGCGAGCGCCCCAGCCACCCCGCTTTGCTCGACTACCTGGCGACCGAATTGGTGCAGTCCGGCTGGAGTCTGAAGCACTTGCACCGGCTCATCGCGAAGTCCGCTACGTTCCAGTTGTCGGCTCAGTGGGACGAAGCCGCTGCGGCCAAAGACGCCGACAACCGACTCCTGTGGCGCTGGAAGCCACGCCGTCTCGAGGCGGAAGCCGTCCGTGACTCGATGCTCGCCGTGGGCGGAAACCTCAACCCGAAACAGGGCGGCCCCAGCATCTTTCCGGAGTTGCCTCAAGCCGTCCTCGACGGACAGTCGCGCCCCGGCCTCGGCTGGGATACTTCCGACGACGACGAGTCATCGCGCCGCAGCATCTACGTTTTCATCAAACGCAGCCTCGCGGTGCCGGAACTCGAGATGCTCGACGCACCCGACAACACGTCAAGCTGCGAACACCGGCGCGTATCCATCACCGGGCCGCAGGCGTTGACATTTCTCAACGGCGATTTCACGAATGAGCAGGCCAAACTCCTGGCCGATCGACTGCTGCGCGAATCCGGCGGCGAACAGCGGGCCCAGGTCCGCCACGCGTTTCACTTGGCCCTCGGCAGGCCTCCAACGCAAGCTCAGATCCAGGAAGCATTGAACTTTCTTGAGAAGCAGGCCGCCCAAGTCAAATCGGATTCAGCAGTTCCCGTAAGTAAGCGAGAGGCAAAGCTCAAAGCTCTGGAAGCGTTCTGCCTCGTGCTCCTCAATATGAACGAATTCTTCTATCTGAGTTAAACTGAACGCGGCGGACCATGCCACGACGGACGACAAGCCGGGGGAACCAAAACGCGAGCGGGCGAGGCCCCGCCTGCGGAGAAACACGCCGAGAATTCCTTTGGCAAGCTGGCGGCGGATTCGCCGGAACCGCTCTCACCTATCTACTGGCGCAAGACGGCTTTTTCGGTTCGACGGCGCGGGCGGCGAGTCGCTCGGTGCAAGCCGGTGAATCCACGTCCGCCCTCGCACCCAAGCCGGCCCATTTCGCCGCCAAGGCCAAGCGCTGCATCTTCCTGTTCATGTATGGCGGGGTCAGCCAGGTCGACACCTTCGATCCGAAGCCCGAACTTACGAAGCGCAACGGCGAGCCGATGCCGAACTTCGATGCCGACCCGCTGCTGAAAATGCGCCGCAGCCGGCTTGGCGGCCTACTCGGCTCGACGCGGACATTCAAGAAGTACGGTGAGTCCGGCATCGACGTATCCGATCTCTATCCGAATGTCGCCGGACAGATAGACGACATCGCGGTCATTCGAGGAACCTACGCCGACAGTTTCGCGCACGGCTCCGGCCTGCTCCAGATGAACACCGGTTTCGTGCGGCAAGGCCACCCCAGCGTCGGTTCCTGGGTGACCTACGGACTCGGCACCGAGAACCAGGACCTCCCCGCCTATGTGGTCCTACTCGACCATCGCGGCGGCCCCATCTCCGGCGCGCCGAACTGGTCCTCGGGATTCATGCCCGCGACCTACCAAGGCACGCAGTTTCGTTCCACGGGCGACCCCATCCTTTACCTTGAGCCTCCCGAAGGGGTTTCGCGAGAACAACAACGGCAACAGCTCGATCTGCTAACAAAGTTCGGCGACCTGCCCGGCGGCTCGGCCGGTCCCGAGAATGATGAACTCAACGCCCGCATCGCGAGCTACGAGCTGGCGTTCCGCATGCAGCAATCCGCTCCCGAAGCCGTCGACCTCTCGCGCGAAACCGAGGCCACGAAGAAGCTCTACGGTCTCGACCAGGAAGTCACGGAGAAGTTCGGCCGCAACTGCCTCATCGCTCGACGGCTCATCGAGCGCGATGTCCGCTTCGTGCAAGTCTACTCCGGTGGCGGACACGGTGACGACACCTGGGACGCGCACGGCGACGTCAATAGCAACCACGAACTCCACTGCGCCGAAACCGACCGGCCGATCGCCGGCCTACTCGCCGACCTCAAGAGCCGCGGCCTTCTCGAAGACACCCTCGTCGTTTGGGCCGGCGAATTTGGCCGCACACCCACCAGCCAAAACACCAACGGCCGTGATCACAGCCCGCGTGGCTTTTCCACCTGGATCGCGGGCGGTGGGGTGAAGGGCGGCCAGATCGTCGGCGCCACCGATGACTTCGGGTACAAGGCCGTCGAGAACAAAGTCCACGTCCACGACCTTCACGCCACCATCCTTCACCTGATGGGGCTCGACCACACCCTGCTGACCTACTTCCACGGCGGGCGGAATATGCGCCTGACGGATGTGTATGGGCGGGTCGTGCCTGAATTGCTTGCTTGAGCCGCGTGCCCCCGAATCATAGGGTAGGTGTGCGAATCAGCCGCCGGGCTTTCCTCGAAACCGCCGGTGTCGTTTCGGGTGCATTCTGCGCGGCGCTGACGGGTTGCGCGCAATCGAAGCAACTACCTCGTTTCGGCCTCCAGACGTACAGTCTCAGGTACGAAGCCCGGAAGGATCTACCGGCCACCCTTGCCCTGATCCGCGAAATGGGATTCGAGGAGGTCGAAGTATCCGGTCTCTATGACCGCAGCGCTGCCGAATACCGCGGCCTGCTCGACGATAACGGCCTCAAGGCCGTCTCGATGATGGCCGGCTACGACCAGCTCGACAATGCGGTTGATTCCGTGGCCGATGATGCCGGCCGGTTGGGCGCTAAGTACGTAGTGTGCTCCACCCTTCCGCAAGAGCGATACATGACGGATGAGGAATCCCGCTCCGGCGCTGAGTTTCTCAACACCCGCGGCGCGGCCCTAGCAAAATCCGACCTGCGCTTTTGCTACCACACGCACGGTACCGAGTTCGCGAAAGTGCCTGACGGCACGATCTTCGACACGCTGATGAAGCGCACCGATCCGCAATCGGCCGATTTCGAAACGGACATTTACTGGATCGTCTATGCCCACCAGGACCCCGTTAAGCTGCTCCATCGCTACCCCGGCCGCTTCCCGTTGATGCACGTCAAAGACATCCGTCCCGGCACCGTCCTTGGAGGCTTGCCCCGGGATGTACTGGAAGAGGAGAGTGTGCCTCTGGGCACCGGACTCGTCGACATCCCGGCAGCCCTGCGAGCCGCCCAAGAAACCGGCGTCCGCAACTACTTCATTGAAGACGAAGCCGTTGATGCCATCCGCCAAATCCCTATAAGCCTGCGCTATCTCGACCATATGAGATGGTAGTCCCAATTTTCACTACCTTTCTCTCGCAGCTTCAATCAGTTCCGCAATATCCTCCCGTTTACTTTCGCGTGCGTGATCCGCTGCCGTCCGCCCTTCCTTGTCTCGCGCTTCGACATCCACTTCGGCGGCGAGCAACATCTTCACATTGTCGAGCCGTCCAAAGGAAGCGGCGTCAATGAGCGGCGTCCTGCCGGCTGGGTCAGTTGCATCGGCATCGGCATCCCACTCAAGCAGGAGACTCAGCATCGACGTGTGGCTTAGAGTCGCCACGTTCATCAGCAGAGTCCGCCCATTCGTATCCCTTGGTTGGGGATCCGCTCCGGCGGCAAGAAGAACTTGAGCACATTCAGTGTGCCGCATCTTGACGGCATGAACCAATGCCGTTTCGCCGCCGTCGTCTGACACGTTCACATCGGCACCCGCACGGAGTAGCGACCGAAGTATTCCCACTCGCCCATGGCCCGCGGCACTCATGAGTGCAGTGCCACCGGTTTTGTTCAACCGATTCGGGTCCGCGCCCCACTCCAAGAGCAGGTTGACAATCTCGATGGCCCCTGCACGTGCCGTCATTGCAAGGTGCGTCTGACTAGGCGCGGCTAGACCATTGGCCGCCGTCAGATCGGGGTCCGCGCCTTCAGCCAACAGCATCCGCGCCAGATCAATCGACTCACCCGCGATCGCGCCCGCCAGAGCCTTATCACGAAGCTGCGGATCGTGGGACTCCCGGACCAATACGCGAACTACCTCGATGTAGCCGCGCATGGCCGCGACCAAAACCGCCGCCTCGACCGCCTTCTTGGAATTGACTGCCGGGCTTGCAAGTAGCACCTGAATTGCTTCGACGTGACCCTGCTGTGCCGCGGCCTTGATCGCCGCCACGCCGCTATTCGCCTCAGCGATCTCGGGACCATGTCGGCTCAGCAGCTCCTTCACCGTCCCCGCATCGCCTTGCTTCGCCGCGCGTAGAAGGTCGGCGTTCACCTCGCCCGCCACGGACGCCACCGCCATCATCGCTACCACAAGCAGCAATCCAACTTGGCGCATATCGCCCCCCTTGGCCGCGAGTATACTCCAAAGACGTCCGCAAGTTCGTCGAGCGCAGCAATGACGAACACTCGTGTTTGTCCCGGGTTTCCAGCACCCGAGCAGCCGCACCGTGACCGTGGGCTACAATGTCACCTCAGCGTAGGAGGACAACCCGTGAAACGCACCCCCATCAATCCCTGGACCTGGTCTTTACAGTTCGGGTTCAACCAAGGCGAACTCATCGAAGGCGGCAATCGCGTCCTTTACTGCGCCGGACAAACCGCGCTCGACGAAAACGCCAAGCCCCAGCACGAAGCCGACATCCGCGCCCAGACGAACCTGGCGCTGGACAATTTGGAAGCCGTACTCAAAGAGGCCGACATGACCTTGTCCAACGTCGTCCGCCTCATTGTCTATACAACGGATGTAGACGCCATGATCCAAAACTTCGACGCCCTCGTATCACGACTGGACGCCGCCGGAGTCAAGCCCGCACAGACCCTATTGGGAGTCGCCCGCCTCGCGTTTCCTGAATTGCTGATAGAACTCGAAGCCACTGCTATTGATTAGCCCTCGAGCGTTTCACCACGAGTCCGCGCAAGAGATGGGACCACAGCCATGAAAACGAAAGTTCTCACATACTCGGGCGAAAAAGTCACCGTCCACTACGATGTCGTTCGCTGCATCCACGCAGCAGAGTGCGTCCACGGCCTTCCACAAGTTTTCGACCCGAATCGAAAGCCTTGGGTCGCGCCGGACGAAGCACCTCCCGAGGATGTTCGGCGCGTCATAGGCGCCTGCCCGACCGGCGCGCTCAGCGCGTCCTCGCATGAAGACATTGCGCCCGGACCGTCACCCGACAAGAACACCGCTCGCATCGAGCCCGACGGCCCCCTCTACGTTGCCGGCGAGATCGAAATCAAAACGTCGCAAGGGGAAGTTCTGCTCACCGACGCGCGTGTTGCACTCTGCCGCTGTGGCGCGTCACAAAACAAACCACTCTGCGATGGAGCTCACGCCAAAGCCGCTTTCAAAGACGCCGGTGAGCTACCCAAGACCAGCGACGAGGCAAGCGCCGGCGAGGCAGGCAAACTGGCTTTCGTGCCGCTTCCCAACGGCCCCGTGCTTTTCGAAGGCCCCTGCGAGTTGCTAAGCGCGGACGGCACATCCACCCACGCCGCGAAGGGTGCGCTTTGTCGATGCGGTGCTTCCAGCAACAAGCCGTTCTGCGACGGAAGCCACACGGGAGTTGGCTTTTCTGCCTGAACGGGTTGCTCAGTCGACGGTCAACGCAACCTTGCCAGCGATCCTCCGCCCGGCAATATCAGCCAGCGCCCGAGGCGCATCCTCCAGCGGGTAGGTCTTCGAAACAATAGGGCGAATATTGCCTTGCGCATAAAGCTCGTTGAGCCGGCTCTGCGTCTGCTGAAGATAGCCATGGTTCTCTTCCACATGCCGCCCCCAGAAAACTCCCACGACCGAGATGTTCTTGAGCAGTACCCGATTGCACGTGATTTCCGGAATCACACCGCTTGAGAAACCAACAACGAGCAGCCGTCCGCCCGGCGCGATACATTTCGTGGACAGATCGAACACCTCACCGCCCACCGGGTCGTAAATCACGTCCGCGCCGATTCCGCCCGTCAGTTCCTTCACCTGATCAACCCAACCCTCGGCCTGATAGTCGAGTACATGATCGGCCCCCTGCTCGCGGCAGAACTTCCGCTTCTCCGCGCTCCCTGCCGTCGCGATCACGTGAGCGCCCATCATCTTGCCGAGTTGGATGGCGGCCACCCCCACGCCACTCGCTCCCGCGTGAACAAGCAACCATTCCTTCGGCTGCAGTCGGCCCCTCTCATTCAGGCCAAAGTAGGACGTCTGATAGACGATCATGAAACCCGCTGCTTCCGCGAAATCCATCTTCTCCGGAAATGGAGCCGCTCTCCAGACGCGCGCAATCGAGTACTCCGAATAGCCGCCGCTGAATGCGTTCGCGAGCACACGGTCGCCCACCGCGAACTCGGTCACGCCCGGCCCCACCGCCTCCACAACGCCTGCGGTTTCACCGCCCGGAGTAAACGGAAATTCCGGCTTGGCCTGATACTTGCCCTGGATGAAAAGCAAATCGAAGAAGTTGACCCCGACCGCGTGGTTGTGAACCAGAATCTGTCCCTTCGCGGGTCGCGGCACCGGTACATCCGCGAAGTCCATCTCCGCCGGCTCACAATAATCATTGACCTGCCAAGCTTTCATAGAGACCACTCCGAACTTTGCCCGCGAGGCGTTTGTGAACAACCGCCGAGCCCTCTCCCGACAGCGGACCGGCGTCTTCCTAGAGTGGCACAACCGGCCTGAGACACGCTCACGCGCAGGTCGCCAAGGATACGCTTTACCGGACCACCGGAGCGACCCCGGTAGCTCGCTCAAGCCAGTGCCGGCTAACCCACAACCGCCTCCGCTTCAATCTCCACCAACATTCGGCGATCAATCAGCCGGCGCACCTCAACCATCGTGGTCGCCGGAGACACTTCCCCAAAGAACTCCCTATGCGCGCGTCCGACGGCTTCCCAGTCGTCAATGTCGGTTACATACATACGCGTGCGGACCACCTGTCTCAAGTCAGCGCCGGCCTGCTCCAAAGCAGCCGCAATGTTTCGTAGCACTTGGGTGGCTTGCAGGTACGCGTCACCCACCCCCACGAGCGCACCGTCCGGCCCCATCGCCGTTGTACCGGAAACGTAAACCACGTCGCCAATCCGCAGCGCGCGTGAGTACCCAACCTGCTCTTCCCATGGCGTTCCGGAGCGCACATGCTTGCGTTCTCTCACGGGATCACTGAGCGCGGCGATGAAGACGGTTCGCCGACCATCGGCACGAAGAAGACCGGCAGGACGGATCGCCGCCTTGTCGTTCCATCGCGATCCTTATCGAGCACGATGATCTCTTGCGTTCCGTGTGTTGGGCCTACCGGTGCGACCAAACGCCCGCCCGGCTTGAGTTGATCAACCAGTGCTTTGGGTAGCTTCCGCGGGGCGGCCGTCAGGATGATGCGATCGAAAGGCGCCTCCTGCGGCCAACCCAGATACCCGTTTCCAACCCGCACGCGAACGTTCTCATAGCCCTGCTCGGCCAGGGTCTCCTCCGCCCGCTCCCCCAACTCCGGCACGATCTCGATGCTAAAGACATGGGCGGCTAGTTCCGCCAACACCGCCGCCTGATAACCCGAACCGGTTCCAATCTCCAGCACTTTATGGCTTGGCTCCACGTCGAGTTGCTCGGTCATGAAAGCGACGACGTAAGGTTGCGAAATGGTCTGCCCGAAGCCGATCGGCAGAGGTCCGTCGGAGTACGCGTTGTCCCGCAAAGCTTCGGGCACGAAGAGGTGGCGCGGTACCTTCCGCATCGCTCGCAGAACGGCGGGCGATCGAATGTCTCGTCCCCGCAGTTGCCGGTCGACCATGGCTTTGCGCTCAGATTCGTACTGATCCGGTGAGGCCGCGACGGCAGCCGGCAGAATCACGAGCAGGGCCGGCCAACAGCCAAACCATCGCGAGTCAACCATCTCTACGCTCATGATCGCACGGCAACCCACTTCCGTCCTCAGCCGAAACCTCGGACGCATGCGCGGGCCTACGGTAAGTGAACTTCGCGGGATTGAGTGGGCGCGCTCTCGTTGTCGTTACGGTCAATGGCGGTGAGTTGATAACGGTAGGTGACTCCCTTCCGAACTTCCTTGTCATTGAAGTTGAGGGTGGGGATGAGGGAAGGATCAAGGACGGTCGGCCCGGCATCTCCAGCGACCCGGCGGAGGCGGTAACCGGCGAGGTCTGGTTCCGGGCCCGGGCGCCACGAGAGTGCGATGGAGTCGAGCCCGGCGACAACACGAAGTCCCGTGGGGGCGGCCGGGGGGAAAGTGTCTCTCGCCTTGATTCGGGCGGGCTCGGAGGTTCCTCCTTCCACTTCATATTCCGCGCTACCGGTCAGGCTTTGGACGCGATACACGTAGGTTTGGCCCGGGTCGAACTCCGAATCCCGGAAGCCGGTTTCGGTGCTGGTGGCCATGGCTTGGAAGCCCGATTCGGCATCAGCGCGGCGGAAGATACGGTAGGAATTCGCGCCGGCGACCGCGGGCCATGTAAGTTCAATGGCGTCTGGTAAGACGGTAAGCTGCGGTGCCGTGGGCGACGGAGGTGGAGGTACGACGTCGATCACCAGCAGGTTCGAAAAGCCTATGGAACGGCCTCGGCTGCTCTCGGCGCGGACGCCCAGGATGAGGGTGTCACCAAAAAACGGTTCCGGGTCGATGACGACATGGACGCCGTCGCCCGGGCCCAGGTTCTCCAGGTCGGCGCCGTCGACATCGCGGAGCCACTTGCTTTGGATCTCAAAATCGTTGATCGCCGGCTCGCTAGGCGACGCCGCCCTCATGAGGTGGATTGCGAAGCGGGCGACGTCGGTAAGAGGCATGCCCTCGGTAGTGGTCTCGGGCCACGTCCATCGAAGCACGATGCCCTGTTCGGCTTGGCGGGCGGCAAGGTCTTCGCTGCGCTCGGGGATATTGAGGAGTGGGGGCAGAGGTTCACCGATCGAGCCGCAAGACATGGAGAACCACGTGAGAAGCAGCGCTATCGGCGTGGAGAAATGGGGGAGAGTCCGCTTCACCGCGCATCCCACAATCCTCTTGTCTTTCGGTGAGATCGACGACACTCGACCGAGACCGTTTGCAATCACTCCGCAGAGTACTCCTAAGCCGCCGGAAGTGTGCTGGGAGGTCGGCAACTAGAGGATATAGCGGCTGAGATCTTGGTCGCGGGCGATATCAGCGATCTGCTTCTTGACGTACGCGGGGTCGATGGTAACGGTCTTCTTCTTGAGGTCGGGGCCTTCGAAGGAGATCTCTTCCAGGACGCGCTCCATGATGGTGTGGAGCCGCCGGGCGCCGATGTTCTCGGTGTCTTCGTTGACCTGCGAGGCGACGGCGGCGATCTCCGAAATGGCCTCATTAGTGAACTTGAGGCGGATACCCTCGGTTTCCATCAGAGCAACGTACTGTTTGATCAGGGCGTTCTTGGGTTCGGTGAGGATGCGGAAGAAGTCCTCTGTCGTGAGCGCCTTCATCTCGACGCGGATCGGGAAGCGGCCCTGGAGTTCCGGGATGAGATCGCTGGGCTTAGCGACGTGGAACGCGCCGGCGGCGACAAAGAGAATGTGATCTGTACGCACCATGCCGTAACGGGTATTGACCGTGGTCCCTTCGACGATGGGCAGGATGTCTCGCTGCACGCCCTCGCGGCTGACATCGGGGCCGCGGCCGCCCTCGCGTCCGGCGATCTTGTCCATTTCGTCGAGAAAAACGATGCCCGATTGCTCGACGCGCTCGATGGCCTGGCGAGCGACCTGATCCATGTCGATCAGCTTTTGCTCTTCCTCTGAGATGAGATAGTCAAGACCTTCGGCGACCCGCATTTTGCGGCGACGATTCTTGCCCCCGAAGAGACCGGGGAGCATGTCACGGAGGTTGATGTCCATCTCCTCGACACCGGTGTTCGTGACGATTTCGACGGGCATGTTTTTTTCACGGACGTCGATTTCGACCATGCGGTCATCGAGTTTACCTTCACGCAACTGGGTGCGAAGCTTCTCGCGGGTTTTCTCAACGCCCTCCTCGCCCTCTTCCTGGGGCGGCATGAGGACATCGAGCATGCGTTCTTCGGCGTTGGCTTCGGCGCGTTCGGCGACTTGATCGAGTTTCTCTTCGCGAAGCATGTCGATCGCAACTTCGACGAGATCGCGAATCATGGAGTCAACATCGCGGCCGACGTAGCCGACTTCGGTGAACTTGGTAGCCTCGATCTTGATAAAGGGGGAATTGGCGAGTTTGGCGAGACGGCGGGCGACCTCGGTCTTGCCGACACCGGTGGGGCCCATCATCAGGATGTTCTTCGGCATTACCTCCTCCGCCAGTTCAGGTTCGAGCTTCTGGCGGCGGATGCGGTTGCGGAGCGCGATGGCGACGGCCTTCTTCGCCTCGGCTTGCCCGATGACGTGTTTGTCGAGTTCCTGAACGATCTCACGTGGCGTGAGTTCGTCGAGCGCCACCGATTCTTTCGAAGACTGGCCGGGAAGGTAAATAACCATGGAAAGGGGTTACTCCAGTTCCTCGAATGACACGCTGTCATTCGTATAGACGCAGATCTTGCCGGCGATGCGCATGGATTCCTCGGCCACTTGACGTGCGCTCATCTTGGTGTGTTCGAGCAGCGCGGTGGCGGCCGCGATAGCGAACGATCCGCCGGAGCCGATGCTGGCGACGGGCTCATCAGGCTCGATGACGTCGCCGGTTCCACTCACGATGAGCGAGATCTTGTTGTCGGCTACAAGGAGCAGGGCTTCGAGATGCCGAAGCGATTTTTCCGTGCGCCAGTCTTTGGCGAGCTCGACCGCGGCGCGGCCGAGGTTGCCTCCGTATTGCTGGAGCTTGTCCTCGAAGCGGGAAAAGAGCGAGAGGGCATCGGCGGTCGATCCGGCGAATCCGGCTAAGATCTTGTTGTCGTGCAGCCTACGAATCTTGCGGGCAGAGCTCTTGAGGATCTCGCTGCCCATGGTGATCTGACCGTCGCCGGCCATCGTGACCTTGCCATTGCGGCGGACACAGAGGACCGTGGTGGAACGGATTTGGGGGTGCTTGGGCATGGGGCGAACCCTGATTATAGGGGAAGGGTGGCTCTATACTGGATCATGTGCTGGCGACGTTTGGCTACGCCATTCTCTTAGGCGCTCTAGGAAGTTTGTTGGCAGCGGTCTGGACTTTTCTCGTCGGCATTGCTGGCGCACCGGGCGCAGCGCTTCCACACTACCTCGCCCCCAACGAGGACTGGCATGACGGATCCGGCAATGTCTCCAAACTGGGCCTGGAGGTCTGCGTGGTCGGACAATCGTACGTGGCTCTTGGTTTCAGCGCAATACTGGTAGCGTTCACAACGCAACTCCTGAGAAATCGTCCTGATCTCATAGGCTGGATCATGTGGACCGTCGTGTTCTGTGGTTCGGGCCTCCCGGCATACTTCGCATTGAAGGCCGCAAGTCGCAAGGAAGAGAAGAAAACCCAGGATGTCGCGACGACCTTCACTCTGCTCGTGAGTTTGGTGGGCTTCTGGGTGTTTGTACTTTTCCCTTCAGTTATGAACGCCGGATGGGGTTGGATACCTTACGTGGACCGAAGCTAGTGTGCGGGCCGATGCAGGTACGAGTCTGCATCTGTCCGCGTAGGGTCACCGTGATTGTTCAGTCGTAAACGTAGCGCAGCACCTTTTTGAGGTCCTCCCAGGCTTGGCGCTTTCCCTCTTTGTTATAAGCACGCAGCAAGAACGACGGGTGGAATGTGGGCATCACCGGGATGCCGTGCCAGTCATGCCACTTGCCGCGCATTTTGGTGATCCCCTGGCGGGTGTCGAGCAGGTACTTCGCGGCGGTACCGCCGAGAACACAGATCGCTTTGGGGCGGATGGCGTCCAACTGGCGGTCGAGGAACTGGCCACAGGTCTTCATCTCCTCGGGCTCGGGGGCGCGGTTGCCGGGCGGGCGGCATTTCACAACGTTACAGATATAGACATCGTCGCGTTGAACAAGAATCCCTTCGCCTGTCGCCGTATTGTTGATCATCTGCGTTAGGAGCTGTCCGGCGCGGCCGACGAAGGGCAAGCCCTGCGCGTCCTCATCGGCGCCGGGGCCCTCACCTACGAAGACGAGCTTCGCGTCGGGCTTGCCGCTGCCGAAGACGATCTTTGAGCGGCCTTGATGAAGCACGCAGCGCGTGCATTCGCCCATGTCCTCTTGGATCTTCCGGAGAATTTCCTCCGGCACTCTCTCCGTGGTAGCCGAGTCGCCGGCGAAAAAGTCTTGGGACGGCTTGTAGTTCCACTGTGGAGGCGGTTCATCCGGAACAGGCGGCACAGGCGCACGCTTGGTGGCCGGCCGAGCTTGGGATTCGGTGGGGGCGAGTGGCGCCCGCGTCCGGGGCGCCGGTGACATCTTCGGGGCCCGCAGTTCCGTGAAGCCCAGGTCGCGATAGAAACGAAGCAGATCGGGGAGGGAAGGATCAACCATGCAAGCGAGTCTAGCGGGCGGCGCTGGAAGACTCAACCTTCTGGCGGACTTCGACAACGCGATCAAGGATTCGGGCCGACATTTCGCGCTTGTCCATGGGCGGGAGTTGCGTGGCCTCACCGTTCGCGTCGACGAGCCAGCCCTGGTTTTGGGATGATCCAAAACCTGTTTCCGCAGCGTCAGCCCCAACAGGATTCGCAACGATAAGATCACAGTTCTTCGCGACAAGCTTGCCGCGGGCGTACTCGAGGACATCGTTCGTCTCAGCGGCGAAGCCAATGACAATGCGGTTGCCTTTCAATCGGCCTACCTCTTGAAGGATGTCCGTGGTGGGTTCAAGCTCGATGCTCAAAGATGCCGTTTTCTTTTTGAGTTTCCTCGGTGCGGGGGTACGCGGCCGGTAGTCAGCCACGGCCGCCACGCCGGCGAAGATGGTTGCCTCGCTGAGGCGAGCCAGCACGGCTTGGTGCATCTGTTCGGCCGTCTCGACTGAAACCAGCTCGCAATCACGAGGTGGCGAGAGAGACACTGGCCCGCTGACAAGGATGACCCGGGCGCCGCGTGCTCGCGCTTCTTCCGCAAGTGCGTAACCCATGCGTCCGCTGGAACGGTTGGACAAGTAGCGGACCGGGTCGAGAGGTTCGCAAGTCGGGCCCGCCGTGATGAGGATCGTTTCGGCCGCGAGATCCCTAGGGAGCGGCGACTTGGAGAGCAGCACCCGATCGACGGCGTCCGCGATATGCACAGGTTCCGCCAGACGGCCTGGGCCAACCATGCCGCAGGCGAGTTCGCCCGGATCAGGATCGATAATCACGACGCCGCGGGCCGCGAGTCGGGCGACGTTCTCCTGGCTGGCGGGGTGAGCCCACATGTTGCTGTTCATCGCCGGGGCCACGACCACCGGGCCGTCATAGGCCAAATGCATCGTTGTGAGGAAGTCATCCGCAATACCGTGAGCGAACTTTGCGAGGATGTCGGCGGTGGCGGGCGCGACGAGCAGCAGATCGGCTTGTTGAGCGACGGAAATATGTTCGATGGCGCTCTCGCCCGTAGGCGAACTGTCGTCCTCGAATAGGTCGGTGATGACTTTCCGCCCTGTGAGGGATGCGAAGGTAAGAGCGCCAACAAAGCGCTGGGCGGCCTTTGTCATCACGACCTGCACTTGGTGGCCGCGATCGGTAAGCAAGCGGACGAGCTCAGCCGCTTTGTAGGCCGCGATGCCGCCCGTAACTCCCAGAACGATCAGATGAGGGCCGTAATCGCTCTTCGGCATGGTTTTGCCTTTGTTCTATCGCCTGGCGACGCGCGTGTGTCTGGCCGCGGGCCGGAGGGCAAAGCCGCGCATCGGGGCGGCTACTCTTCGGTATCTTCTTCCACCATTTCTTCGATTTCGGCGATTGGTTCGGGATCCTTGGGGTCAAGATCAACGAGAATACTGCCGGTGCGGATCTCTTCCATCGCAATCTTGGTTGGTTTACGGGAGGTGGTGGAGCTCGTTGGCCGGGCTCCGGCCTGGAGCTGACGCGCCCGCCGCGCGGCGGCAATGATGAAGCGATGTACGCCCTCACGCTCGTCGTTGGGAATAAACCACGGCTGATCGGGTGGCTTCACCCAGTCCGCGGGGCGCTCGGTGATCTTCTCTTCGTTGCTCATGTCTTTGTCCTTACTTGGAAGCTCCCGAGAATCGATTCGATGCGATCGGTCATTCGATTTCGGCGGTGCCGTTCGGCGGCAAGGATACTCTTCAGATCCTTCAGGGCTTCATCGAGATCATCATTGACCAGCACATAATCGTACTGGCCCAAGTTGGCGACCTCCCGCGCGGCATCGTTCAGCCGCCGTTCGATGACTTCATTCGAATCGGACGATCTGTTGCGAAGCCGAGATTCCAGTTCAGTGCGCGACGGCGGGAGGATGAAGACCGTAACGGCCTCCGGGAGTCTCTCCATCAATTGTCCCGCACCCTGTACGTCGATGTCCAGGAGTAAATCGTGACCACGCCGCTGCGCCAAATCGAGGACGGCGCGGGAGGTTCCATAGTAGTTGCCGAATACCTCGGCCCACTCGAGAAGTTCGCCGCGGTCCCGCATGGCCAGAAACTCTGGTTCGCTGACGAAGCTGTAACTCTTGCCTTGCTCGTCTCCGGGCCGAGGTGGGCGGGTTGTAACAGAGGTAGAGAAGTCGAGCCGCGGGTCGGATTTAACGAGATGGCGGGCAAGCGTTGACTTGCCCGAGCCCGACGGCGCGGAGATGATGAACACGAGACTCACAGCCTTGAATTATTCCAAATTCTGAGCCTGCTCGCGTATCTTCTCGATTTCGGCCTTCAGCCGGATGCCGATTTCGCTAACGGCCATGCCCGTTGGGCCCAGCGGCGCACTCTTCGAAAGAACGGTATTCGTCTCCCGGTTCAACTCCTGAGCGATGAAATCAATCTTCTTTCCGATCTCGCCTTCGGCTTCGAAAAGTTCGATGAGGCGTTGCAGGTGGGTGCGCAGCCGCTGAAGCTCCTCATTGATGTCGGAGCGTTCCGCCAGGATGGACGCCTCTTGCAGAATTCGTTGCGGATCGGGCTGAATCCGTTCCATCAATTCAGTGAGCTTGACTTCGAGGCGCTTCTGAAAGTCTTGTACGGTGTCTTCCCGCACGGCCTGAAGATCGCCCAGGTCGTGGCCCATGGCTTCGACGCGTTGCCTCAGGTCTTCGAGAATGCTCGCGCCTTCCACCCGCCGGCTGTCATTGAGCGTTTTCAGAGCGCTTTCGAGGGTCTCGATAAGAGTCGCCTCGAGCATCTGGCGACGCTCCTCGTCGAGTTCGGCGAGGGTGAGGGTCACCGCCCCTGGGACGCGCAGCAAGACGTTCAGGTCGGGATCGCCCGCAAGTTCGTACTCACCGGCCAGTTCCCGGTAGGCGGTCAGATAGCCCCCAATCAGTGAACGATTGACCTTCGCTTCCTGGATGGGAGTATTCCAGTCAAGGTTGATCCCGAGCTGGACTTGGCCGCGGTGAACATGTTTCTTGATCAAGCGTCGAATCCGAGGCTCGAGGACGTCCAATTCGGGCGGCATCCGGATCTGGATGTCGGCGAAACGGTGATTGACGGTCTTGAGTGTGACAACGATGGAGAGTTCGTTGCTTTCCGTTCGTTTCCGGGCGTAGCCGGTCATGCTGTAAGCCATACTCAACTCTTCCCTGGTGCGTTACTCGCGACTAGTTCGACCCTGGCTCGACGGACTGTAGTCTTGACAGCCGCGCGTACAGAGGGCAGCGGTCCATCAGTTCCGCATGAGTACCTTGATCGACAATTGCGCCCTGGTCCAATACGAGAATATGGCTCGCGCTCCGTATGGTGGAAAGCCTGTGGGCGCTAACAATAACGCTGCGGTCTTGCATGAGGTTGGCGAGAGCGCGTTGGACGAGCATTTCCGCTTCACTATCGAGATGCGAAGTCGCCTCGTCAAGAATGAGGATCGGCGCGTTCTTGAGCAACGCCCGGGCGATGGCGATACGCTGGCGCTGTCCGCCGCTCAGGCGGTGGCCACGTTCGCCCAGATGGGTGTCGTAGCCTTCCGGCAGCGCCTCAATGAATTCGTCGGCAAGAGCGGCTCGAGTCGCCTCACGGACGGCTTCAATGGATACATCAGGGCGGCCGTAAGCGATGTTGCGCATGACGGTGTCATCGAAGAGGAAAGTCTCCTGGGTTACAATCGCGATCTGGTCACGCAATGATCGGAGTTGGAGCGACCGGATGTCATGTCCGTCGATCCGGACTTCGCCCGCCGAGGGGTCAAAGAAGCGGGGCAATAGGTTCATGAGAGTGCTCTTCCCGGAGCCGCTGGGACCGACGAGGGCAAGCACTTCTCCGCAACGGACAGTGCAGGTGATTCCCAATAGCGCGAGATCCGACGTTTCCGGGTAGCGGAAGCTGATGTCGCGGAACTCGACCTGATCGGAAAACGGCGCTAACACGCCGGCATTGGGCGCTTCAGGGACATCGTGCGGGTGGTCTTTGTACTCAAGGATGCGCTGGGCCGAGCCGATGGCCTGCTGGAAGATGTTGTAGATACCGGCCAAGCGCTTCACGGGCTGGTAGAGCATCAGCAGCGCAATGATGAAGGTTGTAAAGCGCCCGGCGGTCATGCCTTCCGCCTCGATCTGGCCGCGGGCATACGTAAGCAGCAGGACGATCGTAACCGCGCCGAAAAGCTCGATGAGCGGAGTGGCAATGCCCTGCTGGCGAACGTAGCGCAGACTGTCCCGGAAGACGCTCTCGGCGACCTCGTGAAAGCGGTCCATCTCGAATCGCTCCATGCCGAAGGCCTTCACGATGCGGTTACCGCTTATCGTCTCCTGCAGAATCTGGGTCAGCCGAGCAAGGTGATCCTGGGCGCTGCGCGTCGTGCGGCGGATGCGCCGGCCGATGCGCATCGTAGGGACGGCGACGAATGGAAGAACGGTTAAGCTGACAGCGGCGAGCCTCCAATCCGTCTGAATCAACACCCAGAGCAATGCGATGACCGCGAAGCCCTGCCGCAGTAGGTCAGCCAGAATGTGCGACAACGCGACCTGGATCTTTTCGATGTCGTTAATCAGCGACGAGATCAGCCGGCCCGTATGAGTCTTCTGAAAGAATGCGGGCGACTGATTGAGGACGACCCCATAAACGTCGTTCCGCAGATCGCGAACCGCGGCGAGCCCGACGTAGTTGACCAGATACGTGCCGAGAAAATTGCAGGCGCCCTTGATGAGAAAGACGCCGATGATGCCGAAGGCGACGATCAACCAGATATCCGTCACGCTCGGCGGCAGCAGGTCGTTCAAAAACAGTTTGTACTCAGTGAACGGGATCTCGTAGAGTGGTATCGGACCGGGGTCGGAAGTCGGATCAAGGATGCGGTCAAAGACAGGCTCCGCCAGAATCGCGACGAGCCCGTAGCAGGCGCCGACCACAGCCATCAGAAAGACGGAGAAGATCAGTCGCGGCAAGTAAGGCCGCGCGAACCGTAGGAGATGGAGAAGTTCTTTCATCTACACGGGGCGCACGGCCGGCTGTGCGGCCGAAGCTTGCGATAGGAGCTGTTCAATGGCTCCTTGAACTTGTGAAATCTCCACGGACAGAATACAGCGTGGCTCGTCGAACTCGTAGCAGCGGTCGCCCTTGCACGGCTTACAGTCCCACCCGGTCTCGACAACGGCGCTCGCGGTGCGCCACGGTCGCCAGGCCCGCGAGTTCGAAGATCCGAAGATCGTGACGGTCGGAACGCCGAACGCCGCCGCAACGTGCGCCGGACCGGAGTCATTGCCGACAAACAGCGTAGCGCCGGCGATCAAAGACTTCAGTCCCGCCAGCGAAAGATTGTCAAGGCACGTAAACGCGGAGAGGCCGGCAAACATATCGCCGCGTCCAGGTGCTGAAATGAAGATCGCTTCCAGGTTGTAGCGGTCTTGCAAGATCTCTCCAAGTCGACGAAAACGATCGAGGGGCCACTCCTTTGTGTGGTACAGAGCCGCGACGTGAACCACCGCATAGGGCCCATCTCGCGTTTCAGGCGTCGCGTGGAGCGATGCACCGGGAACATCGGAAAGCGGTACGCCGAGATCAAAAACAGCCGCCGCGTGCTGCTCCGCGGTATGCACGGGTTCATCCGTAGCACGGCCGAGGATTTCCTGAGCCCGCGGGATCTTGATGCCATACAGGTAGCTGCCACGCACCTGGCCGTAGCCCGCGCGGAAACGTGCACCGGAAAGGGCGGTCCAGCGGGCCGTCCGGGTGCTTCCGTACAGGTCCAAGCAAAGTGAAGGCTTCAAACGGCGGATCTCCCGCAGTGTCCGAAATAGAGGGAACGTTGAACCGCCGTCGATCAATTCCCCTGTTACAGAGGGACAATCGGCCAGCAGACCCTCGAAAGGCCGGGCGAGAAGAACGAAGATGCGCAGATCGGGCCGCGTCTTCTTGAGCAGAGAGAGCGCCGGCGTGATGAGGACGATATCCCCCAAAGAGCGCATCCGCAGCACGACGACGGCGGCCCCATGTGGCAGTTCAGAGACAACGCCGGCCGGCATGGAAGGAGGGGGTGGCATGACACGCCCCGCCGAGCTCAACCTCGGGCTTCGCGGACGACTTTCAGGAACTGCTTCGCCGTCTTTTCGATGGCACGAAAGTCGCCCGATGCCAGGGCTTTTTTGCTCACGAGTTCCGAGCCGACCGCAATGGCCGACGCCCCGGCTTTCAGAAACGCCGCCGCGTTGTCAAGAGTAACGCCTCCCGTGGGCACCATATGTACTTGGGGCAGGGGCGCTTTGAGAGCCTTGATGTAGCTGGGGCCGCCCATGTTTCCGCAGGGGAAGATCTTGACCATGTCCGCGCCGGCTTCCCAAGCAGTCATGACCTCCGTGGGGGTCAACGCGCCGGGCATGATGGGCTTGGAGTAGCGCCGGCACATCTCAATCGTTTTCACGTTGAGCGATGGCGTGACGAAGAACTCGGCGCCCGCCAGCATGCAGGCGCGGGCGGTTTCCGGGTCGAGAACCGTGCCGGCCCCAAGGATGATCTGGTCCCCAAACTCGTCAGCGACCTTCTCCAAAACGCGGATCGCACCCGGAACGGTCATCGTTATCTCAAGCGAGCCGATCCCGCTCTGGCAAACGGCTTTGGCGGCTTTCGTCGCCAGCGCGGCGGTATCCGCGCGTACGATGGGGACGATCCCGATTTCGAGAATCGCGGCGAGTGTTTGCTCTTTTGCCATAATGACAGAATTGTTGGCATCGGCTCCCACACGGGGCCGCGGCCAAGAATCAACCTTCAACCTTATCAAAAGTTTCCGGTTCTCCTATGAGCTTCCAAACGAAGTGTCCCATGAAGGGACCTGGCGTATATCCCATTGTCGAGCGCGGCAAGGATCTCAAATACCTCTCGTTCCAGGTTGTGGAGCTGGGTGAGGGCCTCCGCGAGTTTACGTTGGAAAGCGGCGAGGAGGAGCTCGCGGTCGATTTCTACTCGGGGCCGGTACGGGTAGAGGTTGCCTCGTCGAGCGGCGATCTCACGGCCGAAACGCGCCCCCGGGCTTCGATCAAAGAGCCCGGCGAAATGCTGTACGTACCGAGCGACGCCCGCCTCAAGCTGACGTTGCTCGACGGCGCCGCCCGCATCAGTATCGCCGGGGCCCAGGGACGCCAGGGCGTGCCTCCCCTGATGGTGACCCGTGAACAGGCCGAAACCAAGCCCGTCGGCAAGGATAACTGGCGCCGCACCCTTCATACCTATATCGCCGACAACATTGACGCTGAACACCTGATCGCCGGTGAGACCGTCAACGATCCCGGAAGTTGGTCAAGTTGTCCGCCGCACAAGCACGACGAACAGAACCCTCCCGCCGAAGTTCCGATGGAGGAAGTCTATTTCTTCCAGGTGGAACCGAAGGAGGGGTTCGGATTCATGCGGATCTACACCGATCCTGCCGATCCCGATCCCTTCGACTATTCCTACGCCGTCGAAGACGGCGATACGGTCATCATTCCACGCGGCTACCACCCCGTGGTCGCCTTTCCGGCTTACTCACTCAACTATACCTGGATTCTCGCGGGCGAAGGCCGCACGTACGGGGCCTGGGCCGACGATCCCAAGTACGCCTGGATCAAGGAAACGTAGTCGCAGCTTAGCGCTGGGCGCTCGGACGCCGTAGCTCTTCGGGGACGCGGGTTCGATCGTGTTCCTCTAGCTGAAACCGCCATTCCAGCGGCACCTCATCCGGCAGGTAGCAGAGCTTGTCGTCGCAAGCTTGATATCGGAACGTCCCCTTCAAAAGCAAGTCCCCATTCACATCTCTAAGACCCTTCAGATCGTCGGGCTTACCGAGAAGAACGTCCTGCACAATCCGGAATCGGCCGCTGTAGACCGGGACAATCTCGTCGATAGCCGCCAGGTGGAGCAGTTCCGACTCGGGATAGGCGGCCGGGTACGTTTCGGCGCCCTCCACCGTTTCCATGCTCCAGTCAATCGGTATATACCCCTCCACGCCGGGAGCGTAGACATGCATCTTCTCCCTGAGATCGATCTCGAGCACCAAGCTAATCCGATTGCCGCCCCGGACGATTGCGTCGCTGGCGGAAGTAGTCGCGGTCAGGTGTTTTGTGCGTGATTCCGAGCGCTGGGTTGCACCATCGCCGCCAAGCGTCCGGACAAGAACGCTTCCGGGAGTAGAGCGGTCCGAATACTTCTCCTCGAAGAACTTCGCTTCTACTATGCCTTCGGGACCGATCAAGTACTGCCCGGGATTCGGGATACCGTAGAAGGGATGTGATTCGGGGACAGTCTCGTTCAAAATGCCGAAAGCACGGATGACCCCGGAATCCGGGTCCGAGAGAAGCGGGTAGCCGATGCCGACCCGGTCGGCGAAGTGGCGCAGGACCTCAGGCGAGTCGTAGGTAAGCGCCGCAATCCGATAGCCGCGACTTTCAAATGCTTCTCGTTGGCGTTCGAGTTGCATGAGATGACCTTTGCAAAACGGGCACCAGTCGGCGGATCGCGTGAACAGGAGTAGCAGGCCTTTCGGCCCGCGCAAACTCTCGAATGTCTGTGGCTTGTCGCCGGAGTCCGCGACCTCGAATGGCGGTATCTCATCTCCGACTTCGGGGCCGGTGTTGAGAGCGGGGTGCTCGCTCTCGGCTGCCAAGAGGGGCAGGGCCGCGAACGTCAAAGTCCAAAGCGCAAGGTTAGTCACCCCGGCGAATGCGGCAACGCGCAAAGTTCTTAAGCCCATCGACACGCCTTTCTTTCCTCGATTCTCAAGACGTCTCGCTGCGCCAACGGTTACGCGCGGGAAGAAAAGTCCTGAAGATAGCGTCCAAGCAGAAAGCCCACAAGCGCCCCGGTCGTAGCGATTCCGAAATGGGCGATCATGATGTGCGGGGCCGACTGAATCGTGCAGCCAAAGTGCAGAACCGTCATCCCGGCGAGCCCTGCCAGCAGACCCGCACCCGCCCCGGCAACCGGCATCGAAAGCACCGCGCCCCGCCGCAGCAACAGCACCATCAAAATCGCGGAGGGAATCGATAAAAGTGCACCGTTGCGGAAGCAGTGCCAAGTGTGAGCAAACAGACCGTCACCCATTTCCCAGGGGAAAAAGAAGGCGATGATCGTTAAGATCGTCGCGAACAACGTGATGAAGAGACGCGCCGGGGTCAACAGACGGGGTGTTCCCGGGGCCATCTCCCGGGTCAGCGTGATCGAGAGCAGAAACACCGCAACGCCTATCGCACCCAGCAATGCCGTAAACGAAACGGCGCCGGTCTCAGCCGTACCCCGCAATCCCGAAAGGGCCACGAACGCACCCGAGATCACCCCGAAGATCAAGACGAAGCCCAACGTAAGTTTCCAGGCGCCCGTCAACGGAGCTACCGGTTCCAGCGAGGCGAGAACCGTGTCAGTGATCTTTGCCTGCAAAGGACCAGGGACCGGCGCGACCGACTCTGGGCGGACCAGGAAATCCCAAATGGCCCGGCAGGCCACGCAGCTTTTCAGGTGCTCACGGACAGCATTCGGCAGCGAAGATGCGCCCGCTCCGTCCCCGTCGTGAAGGTGGATGCCGACTTCGGAACACGTCATTGCTTCACCTTCTCGACGCCGCCGAGAAGTGCCCTCAGCTTCTCATACGCTCGATGGGCCTTCTGCTTCACGGCGCCCACGGTGGTCCCGGTCGCGTTCGCTACCTCTTCCAGGCTCATTCCGGTGATCTTGAGCATGCGAATCACTTCCTGTTGGCTTGCCGGCAACTCGTCAACCAGCCGCCACAGATCGAGGTCCGGGCTCGGAGGCGTCTTTGCCGCCGGCTGAAAGGTCTCACTCTTTTCCTCAATCGACGACTCCCTTAAATCAATCCGCCGCCGGCGTCGATAGGCGTCGATTCTCGTGTGTCGCGCAATGGCAAAGATCCAGGGCAATACGGGTGTGCCCTGGCGGTAGCTGTGACGCGCCTTGTGAACTCTCAGCCAGCAATCCTGCAACATATCTTCGGCGAAGGGCCGCGTCTGCAAAGGGCCGGCCAAGAACCTCAGCAAAACAGGTGACAGCCGCTCCACCAACTCAGTGGTAGCCTCTCGATCCGCCTCCTGGTAACCTTCCATCAGAGCGCGCAACCGCTCGTTGTCGTCTTTATCGGCCGGGCGAGAAGCCGACGACGAAGTTGCTCCCGAACCGCCAGGTGAGTCTTGGGCAGTCGCGTCTTGCGCTCCACCAGATGGTTCGCCGCTGCTGGACATGAGGTTACGGCCCGATTACGCGCTACGGAAAGCGGAGTGATCGATCCGGCGCTGTTCGCCCTCGAACCCACCCATCATACTGAACCCGCCGCCGCCAAAATCAGGCTCGGGAAAGCGTGAAGAAACTAGGGACTGCCTTACACGGCTTCTCGGAAGTTCCAATGGGATCAACGACTCCTCCGCCCCTAGCGTCTGTCCCAGCGGTCTTTTCACAGCTTCCAGCCGGCCGTTTTCGGCGTCTCCGAGTGCTGCTTTCCCTGGGCCCTTGACACGGTGTGCTACCCTTTGGCTGGTTCCGTCGCCCTATCTTGTAACCGCCGGAGCCGTGCCGCCCTGCGAATGTAGAATTTTTCCCTTGCCAAAGGGTTTCCCTCATTCGTATAATCTGAAGCATTCCCGCACTGCCGCTGGGTCAGACGGGTGATCCTGGCGGCGCCAATTGACTGATCTAGTTCGTAAAGGTTAGAGGTGTTTGGCTCATAGTCATCCTACGACTGTGGTCTGGCCCCCAGGCTATGTGCATGAGAGTGCCATGAATAGGGGCGAACCATTTTCGGTTAGCTGTACGTAACCGAATGCTTGGGATAAAGGGTCTAACACACCTGGGTTGAACGGACGATATATGAAAACGTCCGCCGAGCTGGATCAGGTGAGATCGGGAGAGTGAGTGATGGCAAAAGGAACAGCGAAGGGAGTAACCAAGGCTCAGATCAAGAGATTTCGAACCTTGCTCGAAACTAAAGCGGAGGAGATTCGCGACAGTCTTGGATCTTCAAAGGCCCAGAAAGCCCTTGACCGCAGTCAGGATCCGCCCGACCTCGAGGATCTGCCGGTGCAGAGCCACGAAGAGTGGATCTTCCTGAATCGGAATAATATCGACGTCATGTTGCTGCGCGAAATCGAGGAAGCGCTCGTTCGGATGGACGAGGGCACCTACGGGACCTGCGCTGAGTGCGACGAGCCGATTTCCATAAAGCGGCTCAACGCCGTGCCATGGGCGCACTATTGCGTCCCCTGCCAGGAAGAACTTTCGAATGATTCAGAAGAGCCCCAACGGCCGGCCCGGTCGTACTCCTTCTAGAATCGGCCTCTGCAGCGCGTCGACCAGCCGCGATGCCCGGCTCAGCCCAAAGGAATCAGGCTTCCGTCTTCCCGCGGAAGCCTTTTCTTTGTAGATCGGCCAACTCAGCCAGATCAAGCCGCCCGGTGTAGATCGCCATCCCCAACGCCGCGTGGATCCGAAGCCCGTGCAGAGCTTGGATCTCTTCGACGGTCGTAATCCCGCCGGCCGCGGTTATTTCTAGGTCGGTGGAACCGCGAAGTCGGCGATACCAGTCCAAGTCCGTTCCCTGTAGCATCCCCTCCTTATCGACGTAAGTGCACAGGAAGCCGCCGCAGTAGCGCTCAAGCCCGTTGATCACGTCTTCGGCGCGCAACTTAGTGGCTTCCTGCCAGCCCTTGACGACGATACAGCCTTTCTTCGAATCCAGCGCCGGAAGCACCCGCTCCTTTCCGATGGCGTCGCTGAGCTCCGCGAGGAAATCGTGGCGGACGCCGTTCGCATCGAAGGCGGACGTTCCTACGATGACCTTCGATGCCCCGGCATCAATCAGTTCCCGTGCCCGCTCGACCGAGCGGACCCCGCCGCCGACCCGCACGACCGTCTTCCGCGCCAGAGCAAGCACGATGTCATTGTTCGAACCCTTACCCATGGCCGCGTCGAGATCGATCACCTGAATCTCCGGGAAACCCGCGAACTTCTGGAGCATGACGTCAGGCGCTTCACCCTCAAGCGCCTTTTCGCGGCCTTGGATGAGTTGGACGACTTTGCCGTCCATCAGGTCGATGCAGGGGAAGATCATACAATCGTCAAGCGCCGTATCGCCTCTTTTGCGTAGAAGCGGACAGCGTCGGGAATCGGCAGCGTACTGGTATCAAGGTCGTCGGCGCTGAACCAACGGATGTCGTTGTGCTCATCGGGCGCAAGCCGGACGGCGTCGGTCCCGGCTCGCGCGAAGTAAATCATGCCCAGATGATGATGCTCGCCGGAGATGTGATGCACATCCAAGTAGGCGGGCGCGACGAGGGGCCGGGTGCCTTCGAAGCCGTCGGGCGGACGCTCGCCCACCAACTTGATAGCGAGCCCGCTTTCCTCTTCGACCTCGCGGTGAGCCGCGCGTTCGGGGTCTTCACCCGGATCGATATGACCGCCGACGGGAAGCCACTTCTTGAGCTGCTTGTGATCGACCAGCAGTACTCGGGCCTCAAAAACAACAAAGACCGAGACAGTCCAATCGAGGTAATAGTTGAGATGTGGCATCCGTTCAGGTTCGAATTCATCCGGTCGTCCGGACCGGAATGCCCCGTGCCGCGAGCATCTGCTTCAGCCCGATAACGGTGTGAGTACCGTAGTGAAAGATCGAGGCTGCCAGGGCGGCGTCAGCCTCACCGCGGTCGAGCACATCGGTGAAATCCTCGGGGCGGCCGCCTCCACCGCTCGCGATGACCGGGATGTGAGTCGCTCTCGAAACAGCCTGCGTCAGGTCGCAATCGAATCCGACTTGCGTCCCGTCGCGATCCATTGAGGTCAGTAGGATCTCCCCCGCGCCCAAGGCCTCTCCGCGGGCCGCCCACTCGACGGCGTCGATGCCTGTGTCCGTCCGGCCGCCGTACGTATAAACGTTCCATCGGTCGGGGCCGTTGCGGCGAGCGTCAATGGCGAGCACGGCCGCCTGCGAGCCAAACTCTTCCGAAAGTTCCGTGATCAGTTCCGGCCGTTCCACCGCCGCCGTGTTGACGGAAACCTTGTCCGCCCCCACTACAAGAATCCCCCGCGCGTCCGCAACCGAACGAATGCCGCCACCCACGGTAAGTGGAATGAAGACCTGCCGCGCCGTCCGTTCGACGACACTCTTCATAATGCCCCGGCGGTCACTCGATGCAGTGATATCGAGGAATACAAGTTCATCGGCGCCGTCACGGTTGTAAACATTCGCCAGCTCGACCGGATCGCCCGCGTCACGCAGTTCGACGAAGTTGACGCCCTTGACGACGCGCCCCGCTTTCACGTCGAGGCACGGAATGATACGTTTCGCTAGCATGCCAGAAAGTTTCGTACGATCTGCTGTCCCACGGAGCCGGACTTTTCAGGATGGAACTGCACCCCGAATACATTGTCGGCTTCGAGCGCCGCCGTATAGCGCACGCCGTATTCGCACAGCGCCGCCGCCCGCTCGCCACCCACATTTTCGGGAACGTAGTAGCTGTGAGCAAAGTAGACGTAGGGCCGGGGCGCGAGGTTTGCCAGTAGCCGAGGGTGGTCCGCCGGTTCCAACTCATTCCAGCCCATATGCGGCACGCGCGCGTCCTTGGGGAACCGTTTCACCACACCGGGGTAGATGCCGAAACCGTCCAGTTCCGGGGCCTCTTCGCTGCTCTCGAACAGCGCGTGCAGCCCCAGGCAGATCCCAAGAAACGGGACACCCGCGGAGATGCGTTCCTTGAAGGCCTCGCGGACGCCCAGCGAATCAAGCGATCGGATCAACTGTCCGAAATGCCCCACGCCGGGCAGGATAATCTTGTCCGCGCGGCCCAGCCCGTCGGCGTCGTTGACGATCTCGTAGCGGGCGTCGATCGAGTCGAGTGTGTTCTCGACCGAACGAAGGTTCCCGGCGCCGTAATCGAATATGGCAATCATGTCACGTGACCGTTAACTACCTCGTTGTCGATTCCAACAAACCCTTTGTGCTCGGCAACTGGTCCTTCAGCCGCTTGTCAGTCGAGCAGGCAAACCGCATTGCCCGCGCGAAGCACTTGAAGAGCCCTTCAATCTTATGGTGATTCGAGCGCCCGTAGAGCAGACGCGCATGCAGATTGCATCCGCAATGCGTCACAAAACCATCGAAGAAGTCGTGCAGCAACTCAGTCTGTAAGTCGCCCACAAGTCGAAAGCGCGTCGGGGCGTGATACACCAGCGCCGGCCGCCCCCCGATGTCAACCGCCACGACCGCCAAGGTCTCGTCCATCGGCATCACAAAGTACCCGGCACGATTGATGCCCACGCGGTCGCCTAGGGCTTTCGAGAAACACTGCCCGAGAACGATGCCGACATCTTCGACGGTGTGGTGCTGATCCACATCGAGGTCGCCCGCCGCCTTCAGATCGAGGTCGAACCCGCCATGCTTCGTGAACAGCTCGAGCATGTGATCAAAGAACCTGATGCCCGTCGAGATGGCGTACCGGCCCTTGCCCTCAATGCGCAGTTGGGCGCGAATCTGCGTCTCCTTCGTTTCGCGGTTGACGGCGGCTTTTCGCATAGCGCTATTCCTTTACCTCGGCCAAACGTCTTCCAGAGCTGTCAGTAACGTCGCCGCCTGCTCGCGCGTGCCGACAGTGATGCGGGCGGTGCCTGGAACCTCATGGCTGCGGTCACGAATCAGAATGCCTTTTTCGCGCAGAGCGGCGCAAACTTCCTTCACCCGGTCCCCAAACTGCGCCAGCACAAAGTTCGCCTCGCTCCGGTAGTGAGTGATCCCCAGCGTGTCGAGGCCTTCACGGATGAGCCGGCGGGCATCGAGCGCCTCCGCGACGTAGTCCCGAATGTACTCCTGATCCCCAAGCGCTTCCACGGCGCAAGCCGCCGCGAGCGAGTTGACGCTGTAGGGAGATTGGCCCTTGGCGACAAGCTCCATGTTCTCGGCCTGGGAAAGGAGGCACCCCACGCGAAGACCCGCCATGCCGTAGGTTTTGGAAAAAGTCCGGCTGACAAAAAGGTTGGGGTGGGTAATGAGCAGCTCAAGGGCCGTGACGCTGTAGAACTCGAAATAGGCTTCGTCAACCAGCACGACCGCGTCACCTGCCCGATCCAGGATCTTCTCGATCTCAGCCAAGCCGATCGCACCGCCGGTCGGGTTGTTGGGATTCGCGAGCAGGATGGCCCGCGTATTCTCATCAATCGCTCCCAGCAGTTCGTCAAGCGGAAAAGCCAGGTCCGGTGTCCGATAGAGGATGCGGTGCGGCTTGGCCCCCGCCAGCTCGGTATAGAACTGATACATCGAGTAGCTCGGCCAAGGGACCAGAACTTCATCGCCGGCATCAACATACGTATTGATCAGGCAGTGAATCGCTTCATCCGTCCCGTTCGTCAGCAGCAACTGCCCCGGCTCAAGTCCCAGCCAAGCGGCAATCTTCGGGCGCGCTTCGGTGTACTCGGGATAAACGGCGAAGAAGTCCGGCGCGGAGATGCGCTTCAGCAACGCTGCGACACGCGGCGAGCAGCCGACGGTGTTCTCGTTGAAATCCAGGCGCAGCTTGCCCCGCCGTCCACCAGTGGGCGGAACGTACGGAGCCATCCGCTCGATCGCCGCACGAGGCTTCGGCCGGGCCGCCACAGTCGCATCACGCATCGAGCCGCACCTCAATCGATCGCGCGTGGGCTTCCAGCCCTTCAGCCCGCGCCAGGGTCGTAATAGCCGGAGCGAGCTTCCGCAAGCCCCGCTCATTGAGTTCCTGCACCGAAATAATCTTCACGTAGTCCAGCACCGACAGGCCGCCCCGCAACGTAGCCGCGCCGCTGGTAGGCAATACGTGATTTGGCCCCGAGGCGTAGTCACCGGCGGCTTCGGGACTCCAGCTTCCAACGAACACGCTGCCTGCGTTCTCGACTTTGTCCAGCCACGACGCATCAGGGATCGAGAGATGTTCCGGAGCGAAGCGGTTGGCAATCTCCATCGCCTCTTCGATCGATTCGACGACGATGATGGCGCTGTTGCGACCGATCGCTTTCGCGGCGACCACCCGGGTCGGCAGCGTTTTCAGTTGCGTGGCCACTTCCTCCGCTACCCATGCCGCTAGCCGCTTCGACGTCGTGAGCAGAACCGCACTCGCGTCGACATCGTGTTCGGCTTGTGCAAGCATGTCGGCGGCGAGGGACCGTGCGTCCTTCTTCGTGGCGCCCTTCGGAGCGATGAGCAGTATTTCCGTCGGCCCGGCGACGAAGTCGATTCCGACCGTGCCCGCGAGCAGCTTCTTGGCGGCTGCGACATAGATGTTCCCCGGGCCCACGATGCGTTCCGCCCGTGGCACCGACTCCGTCCCGAAAGCAAAGGCCGCGATCGCCTGCGCGCCACCCATGTGAAAGAAGTTCGAGACGCCGAGGTATCCGCCCGTTCCCAATGTGGCCGGAGTCGGCCTTGGCGATGCCGCGGAGATCATTCGGACCCCCGCTACCTGAGCCGGGATCACGGTCATCATCAACGTCGACGGCAGAGGATAGCGCCCGCCCGGAACGTACGCCGCGACCGACGCCAGCGGCCTGACGATCTGCCCCAGCTTCACACCACGGCCGGCCGGCTTGTTCCACTCGCGGGGCTTCTGCAATTCGGCGAAGCGGCGCACTTGCTTCGAGGCCGTTTCAAGGGCCTGCCGCAAATCTGCGGAAAGCTCCCGATGAGCGGCCTCTAGCTCTTCGCTCGGGATCTGCAACGTCGCACGTTCGAGACCGTCGAACTTCCGGGCGTACTCCAGCAGCGCCCCGTCCCCACGCTTGCGCACGGCCTCGATGATGGGCGCAACGATCCCTTCCGCCTGATCGAGGCGCACCTGGCGCCGCTTCAACAGGCGGTCCAGAGCGTTTTTATCTGCGCTCGGGATGATCTTCAGCATGCAGATTCCCCGAAGCAACTAACCTTTGTAAACCGAGGCGGGATCGTAGGCCGGTTGGTCGACCTGCTTCCACTCGCCGCCTTCCCAACGGCGGTAAAAGCAACTTCGAAACCCATTATGGCAAACGCCCGGACCCAGCGCCTCGGCCTTGATTACGAGCGTATCCTCGTCGCAATCGATCAGGATTTCCTTCGCCAACAAGAGATGGCCTGATGTCTCGCCCTTCGTCCAAAGCTTGTTCCGCGAGCGGCTATAGAAAGTCACTTGACCGGTCTCACGCGTCTTGTCGAGTGCTTCTTGATTCATAAACCCGACCATCAGGACTGCGCCGTCCATCACATCTTGAATCACCGCCGGCACCAGCCCGTCTGTCTTCGAAAAGTTCACATTCACGTTGCACCCTTATTCAAGAAATAAAAAAGCCCGCTCGGCTCAGGGCCGGCGGGCTACAGTTTCAGGAAAGTTTGGAAACTAGGTCTTTCCGGGCAGCCACCGGCCAACGCCCCTGGCATGGGCGTGATGATGATGCCGGTAATGCCTTCCGAATCGCATCGAAACTTCAGTATACCGCTGCGCGCACAAGTGGTCAAAGGCAGCGGCCGATCACCAGTGGGTCGCCGCCCCATCTCTTACGAATCACGCGCTCGCTCCTCCGCGGCATACTTCTTCGGCAAACTACATCGCGAACGGGTTCTCATCCGCACTTGGCCCGTAGATCGACGGGACCGGTACATCGAGTTCCCTCAAGTAAACCGAAAGCTGACCGCGGTGGTGGTACCAGTGATTGAACATCAGCGAGCGGATCAAGCCGATTCGCGGAGCTTCCATCAGCACCTTATCGCCGGCAGCCAGCTTCCAGGTCGCCATGGCGGCCTCGTCACTGAGTGCTGACAGGTAGGCCTTGGCTTGGCCGACCGAAGCATCCAGGGCAGGCAGTAGCTCGTCGGCCGATTCGGCGGGAGCCTGCTCGAATGACTCCGGCGGAGGACAAACGTCAGGCGTCACAATGTTAACTGCGTTCCCCGGCGTCGCGGCAACGTGCAGGGCAAGCTGCCCAAGCGACATCGATTTCTGGTGAGGTTTCCAGCTCAGCTTGTCACCGGGTACGCGCTCCAACACACGGCGGGTTGTAGCCGCCTCCATCTCAAGCTCGTGAATCAGACTTTGACCTATGGACATCGCTATTTATTTCTCCTTTGCGGAACGGGGTTAGCCCAAATAGTTTACTACACGGTTAACTTTGTGTCGCTTACCGACTTGAACGAATCGCCGCAGCCATCCGCGATGGGCGAGTCGCCGCTCATCCGAGCACGCGTTCAACCGGGCGTGTCGTTTGATATCGATCCCGATCCATGATACGAAGTAGCTTGGGCTGGCTTCGTCCGTGATGTCTCAACTATCACCGGATCATCGCACCAAACTCAGTTCTCGACAAAGGGCCGCGATCGCCGTTCTGTTCGCCGCCGGCTTCCTGCTGGCGGTCGCCAAGGCGGCCCTCCTGCCGATGTGGTTCGACGAGCTCCTGACGTTCTACGTCTCTAAGCTCGACGGCCCGTCGGAAATCTGGCGCGCCCTGGAGCAGACAGCGGACGGCAATCCTCCGCTGCTCTATCTGCTCACCCACGGGTCCCACCTACTGTTCGGAGAGAGCGAGTTAGCCACCCGGGTGCCATCGTTGGCGGCTCTGGCGATCGTTTCGTGGGCATTCTATTCCTGGTTGGCCGAGCGACTGGGACCACTCTACGGTGTGCTTGGAACGGCGCTACTGTGGTCGACGAACCTATTCGGCTACTCCTTCGAGGCCCGTCCTTTTGCGTTGGTGACAGCTCTTGCCTCGCTGGCGCTACTGCTGTGGCGTCGCTCGATCGAGCGGCGAAGCAACCGACTTCCTTACCTGGCCGGGCTGAGTATCGTGATCGCGTGTGCCATGGCAAGCCACTACTACGCGGCTTTCGCTTTCATCCCGCTGGCCGCCGGTGAAGTGACGCGACTCATCCGTCGGAGGCGTCCGGATTGGGGTGTTTGGATGGCGGGCGGCATCGGCGCGGCAACCGTTCTTTTTTACCTGCCGCTCTTACAAGCGGTCCGCGCGGCATACTCTGGGGGCTTCTGGCGCCTCGTTGACGAGACCGATTTGTTCAGCTTCTACGTGTTTTTCGTCATGGCCCCTGCCGGCTGGGCGTTGCTCGCGATCTTCCTTTACTTGATCTTTGTTACCCGCGGGCAAGCCGACTCACATGCCGCCGTACCATCGCCATTCCCAATCGAAGAGCGGGCCGCCATGTGGGCCCTCGCCCTCTCGCCAACCGTCATCGCGATCGTGGCCATGGGGACGACGCAGGCCTACGTGCTGCGTTACGCGCTCCCGGCAATGCTCGGCTTGGTTTGGGGCATCGTCATGATGGTGTGGAACGTAACAGGGGGGGCGCGGCGCCCTGCCTGGATCGCAACTCTGATCGTCGCACCGTTGTTCTTCTACTTCCAGGGAACGAATGTATTCCGCACGGTGACCAAGACTGAGAGAGCCGCAACCACGAAACGTATTTTCGCATCGCTGGATCAAGCCGAACCAGACCTAACGGCGCCGCTCGTGGCGGCTTCACCCGTCAACTACTTGCCGCTTTGGCACTATGCGCCTCCCGACTGGCAAGAGCGGCTTCTCTACCTCGTCGATCCCGAGGCTTCGCTCCTGTTGAAAGGCTGTCACACGCCGGACGTCAACCTCAAATTGCTTGCTGCGTGGGCGCCTATCAGAATCGCCGACCGCAAAGAGTTCCTCGAACAGAACGACCGCTTTCTCACGCTGACGTCGAAACCCGAAGCCCCGTTCGCCTGGCTCAACGACTACTTGGAGGCGCGCGGAGCTGCCCACCGAAAGGTTCTCGAAACAGCGGATTTCGTACTGCTCGAGTATCAGGGCGTCGCGGTCGAATCGCCGGCGGAACTGGCCGCCGTTGCCCCGAAGCTGCCCCGCTGCGAATAGAACGCGGCGGAGCATTTTCCAATCCAAGAATGATCCTGAAATGAGGTTGGTCGAGGCTGGGACGAAATAGGGTGTGGAACCGTGTGGAACTCCTTTCCTTGGTGGTGGGAGGGGCAGGGTTGTGAAGCGCTGGCTCCTGGGAGTTGCTAACTCGAAGCTTCTCGTTCGTGCCGCGGGCTGCGCCGAGTCGGGCCGCAGGGAGCCCAGAGGGCGAGCGCAGGCCCGGCTCGGCGGCGCGACCCGCCGGCGGTGCGGCGTGACGATCGCTCGAACTCACCACCGCGAGCGGCACGCGGCCAGGAGCTTTCTCTTGGCGGCCTGCATGCGCAGGGCGCATTCGGTGTCGCTGAAGCGCCGCGTTTGCTGCTCGAGGGCGGCGGCGCTGATACCTTCCTTTAAGTGGGTCTCCCACTGGTCGAGTGAAAGCAGCTTTTCGTAAGGTGTGCGGTAGTCGTCGAGCCGATAGTGGCGCCGCCGGCGTCCGTTGTCGGCCTGCTCGATGGTGGCAAACCCGCAGGGGCGATGGTGGTTCAAATAAGGGTTGAAATAGGCCGTGTAGAAACGTTGCAACTCGGCGGCATGCTGGGCCCCGATCGGCTCGTGTCCGATGTGCTTGCGCACGACTGCGCCATTCTTGCCCTCGACCAGCGCGTTGTCGGTCGTACGGTACGCCCGCGATTTGGTGAACTCGGCAACCAGCAGCTTGTTGAGCAAGGCGGCGACGCGCTTGTTGAGAAACTCCGAGCCGTTGTCGGAATGGAAACCACGAATGCGAAAGGGAAACTGGTGCAGGATGGCTTCCAAGACCGGCAGCAAATGAGCTTCCGAGATCGTCTCGCAACAGCCCACGATCTGCCACTGCGTGAGAGTATCGACAGCATTGATGTGATAGAGCCCCTTGCGGGTCTGGGTGTCGCCCTGATGCACCGTGTCGACACGCAGGTAGCCAGGTCGGCCGCGCGGGTCCGGACGCCTTCGCTCGCCGATCGCAACCACGCGGCTGCGCGTCTTGGTGAGATGAACATGATGACGGCGGTAGGTCGCGGTCTGCCGCAGATTGTAGATATGCGAGGCCGAGATCGAGGCCAGCCGCGCGTACTGGCTGCGGCCGTAGACGTGGTACTCGCGCCACAGGATGCGGCGCATCGCCGGTCCCGACAGCCCCTCGTGGGCGGCATCGGCGGCCGCCAGCAGGGCGATGTCCTCGGCCGTGTAGCGGCGCGCGAAGCGATGCCGGCGCGACATGGTCGGCTGGATCTTCCCCCGCTGCCGGTAGCGTCGGATCAGACGCGTGATCTGCGGCAGACTCAGGCCGCTGACCTTGACCAGGTAGCGCCGCACGACCCCTTTGTCTTTCTTGGACAGCCCCAGATAGCGCTGCCGGCGCAGCACGCCCTCGACGAAGCCGTAGATCTCGGCCCGGCTCGCGCCCGCAAAGCTGAGCCCGTCGCTGGCGGCCACAAACCGCCGCATCTGCTCCAGCGTGAGACTTTGAGCATTCTGCGAATAGAACGCGGCGGGGAAACGTTCGTGCCCGTCTGCGATAAGATGATGATTTGACTTGAGAGTTTCCACCCTCGCACTATCCTTGCAGGCCTTTACTGATTCGCGGCCCGCTTCCCGGACTCGATGATCCAGGTGGGACCGCACAGAGTGCCTCTCAGTCTTCTTGCAACGATTAGAGTCTTACATGGCTGCTGAAGAAACCTGCAAACGCGAGCTTGAGTTCACCGTTGATTGGGCCGACGTCGACAAAGACGTATCAACGATCGTGGACCAATATCGGAAGCAGGCTCGCCTGCCGGGCTTTCGGCCCGGCAAGGCCCCGGCGCCGGTCGTCCGGACACGCTTCTGGAATGAGATCAAGGAAGAAGTCCTAAAGAACTTGCTCCCGCGAGTCTTTTGGGAAAGGGCTCGCGAGGACGACCTAAAGGTTGTCGGTTCGCCCGACGTAACGGATCTTCACTTCGAAACCGGCGAGCCGGTCAAATTTCAGACAGGCTTCGAGGTCTTCCCCGAGGTTGAACTGCAAGACTATCGTCGGATTGAGGTTCCCTATAGTGAACCCGAGGTCACCGACGATGACGTGAATCAAGAGCTGGAACGGCTGCGCGAACAGCATGTAAGCTATCGCAATCTCGACCCGCGGCCCCTTGAGGATGGTGATATCGCCGTTGTCAAGCTCAAGAGCGACGCGGACTCGGATACGCCGCGTGTTGACCAAGAAGAAACCATGATCACCATCGGCGAACAGGGAACCCTCCCGGAGTTCTCCGAGAATCTTCGCGGCAAGAGCCCGGGCGATACCGCGGACTTCGAAGTGCACTATCCGGACGACTTCAGCAGTGAGCAACTGGCCGGCAAGACCGTGCCGTTTCACGCCGAGGTTTTGCATTTAAGAGAGAAGGAGTTGCCGGAGCTCGACGACGATTTCGCCAAGGATGTCGGAAATTACTCCTCGATCGAGGAACTGACCAATCAGATTCGAGAGGCGATCGGGACCCACCGGCGGCGGACGGCCGAGAACATAGCAAAGGAAAAACTAGTGGATGCTCTCGTGGAGCGACACAGCTTTCCGATTCCCGATAAGCTCGTCGAGCAGCGCATTCTCTCGCGCACCGAGCGGCAACTACGCGCCCTGGCGGATCGGGGTGTCGATCCTTCAAAATTGGACCTGGATTGGAAGCAAGTCAGCGAAGGTGAGAGACCCGGCGCCGAGCGTGACGTCCGCGCGGGGCTGATTCTCGAGCGCATCGCTGAGGCCGAGGATATCCAGGTGAGCAGCGAAGAGCTGGACGAGCCGATCGAGCAATACGCCACCCAGCAGAAAAAGAGCGTTTCGGAAGCACGGAAGGAATTGGCGGAGAACGGCTCGCTGGATCGAGTTCGCTCGCAGATGCGAAACGAAAAGACTCTTAATTTTCTCTTTGACGAGGCTGAAAAGGTCGATGCCCCGGCGGAAGAAGAATCCGAATAAACACCAAGCTTCAAGGGGCTGTGAAAAAATGGGGACTGTACCACGCGAGCCCTGGCAACTTCTTCGGCTCCGGCAGCTCGCGTGTCGCGCGGTGGACTGTCCCCGATTTTTTCACGAGCCCCGATGCAAGTGGGCACTGGGTGAGGAGGCAAGGCAACAATGAACGAACCATACGCCGGTCTGGTACCGATGGTCGTAGAGCAGACCAGCCGAGGCGAACGCGCCTACGACATCTACTCGCGACTTCTGCGGGACAACATCATCTTCGTCGGCTTCCCGATCGACGACGGTATCTCGAACCTCATCACGGCCCAGCTGTTGTTTCTGGAAGCTGAAAATCCCGAACGTGACATCTGGCTGTACATCAACTCACCCGGCGGCTCGATAACTGCGGGCCTGGCGATCTACGACACGATGCAGTTCGTCCGCCCGGACATCACGACGGTCTGCGTCGGCCAAGCTGCGTCGATGGCGGCGGTGCTGCTCGCGGCCGGCGCAAAGGGGAAGCGGTATGCGCTTCCGAACTCGCGTATCTTGCTTCATCAGCCGTCGATGAGCGGCCTTGCGGGCCAGGCGACAGACATCGACATTCATGCCCGCGAGATCCTGCGGATGCGGGAAAGCCTGAACGGCATCCTCGCCCACCACACGGGGCAGGAGGTCGAAAGAATCAGTCACGACGTTGAGCGCGACTTCATCCTCGGGGCCGAGCAAGCCAAGGACTATGGCATCGTTGACGAGATCATCTTCAAGAAGGCCCAGGAATGAATAGGGTTGGTGGATCTATACGAAGTGCCGCACCAAGGTTGTCCGGCGAGCACTACAATCACGGACAATGCGATCATCCCGTTCAAGGAAAGAGTTGTCGATAGGTTCTATGACCCGGTGAAGAGCTCTTCCGGATCCTCAGCGGGTGGCCCGACTGTCTCGGAAGAAAGCGGAGCGTGCCATGTTTGAGCTGAAACCCCTATCCGAGGGGGCCATTTCAGAGGCTCTCAGAAAAGCTGAGCGTTACCGCTTGCTCAACGAGCCCCAGCAGGCCGAAAGCATCTGCCAGGATGTTCTCAGCGTTGATCCTGATAACGAAGATGCTCTGATTACGCTCATTCTGGCGCTCACCGACCAAGTGGGCGGACAGCGGCTCGGCGCCGGTAGCCAGCGGGTGATGGAAGAGGCCCGGCGGCTCGTCGCCGAACTTCCCACCGAATATGAACGCGCGTACTACTCAGGCATTATCGCCGAGCGGCGCGCCAAGGCCCGTCTCGAACTCGGCGGCCCCCGGGCGGGCTTCATTGTCTATGAAGGGCTACGCGAGGCGATGGACCTCTATGAGCAAGCCGAGGCGCTGCGTCCCAAAGGGCGCGACGACGCGATTCTACGTTGGAATACCTGTGCCCGCATCATCATGAATAACCCTGATATCCGCGCCGAAACGGAAGAATGCGCCGACCCGGCTATCGAGTAACCGCTTCGGGAATGACGTCGTCCCGCGCGGATCGTTTGTCAGGTCCCTTACTGGCTCGGCATCTAGTTCTTGCTGCAGGGGGCGTCGTGTCAACGATGAAAAGGCCCCTAAGGAAGATGCCATACAAGATAGCCGGCCAGAGCCGTTCCGACAACCGCTCCTCCGTAACAGAATAGGTTGATGAGCTTACTGAGGTGTTTGACCTGTAGTCCGTCGTAAAGCGTATACCGGAATCGATGCGCCCAGTGGAAAAGGGAAAGAGAGCAGAGAGCAAATAAACAAATTCGTCCCAAAGGAAAACTAGCTAAGGTTAGGACTCTCTCGTAGCTGGGAGCGTCGAGCCAGCCCAACGGAAACGCCAGCCCAAACAAGAATAGAAGGATTGGGACCAGAAGCGCCGCGATGACGCCTCCAGTGCTGAAGAGTATCCAGAGAGACGGTTCGTTCGACCTTTTCGTCATTCATACTCCGAGAAGCAGCCAAGCCACTCCCGCTGATGCCATGAACCACGCAAGATAGTTGCTGCCCGTGATGACCAAGTCCGGTACGCGTCTGCCACGGAGGCGGACGACTATCGCCTTGGGAGCCAGGTTGAACCAGGTGATGGCGTGGTAGAGCACAAAGAGAAAAGCGATCCCGTTCAGTGTGACAAGGGCCGGGGTCCGCAGCCATTCCTGGAATTCTTGATAGGCCTCCGGGCCCTCGGTCAGCGCATGGATCTGCAACATGAGCAGGATGACGAACCATGCGACGAAGATACTGCTGAGCTCCCGGAGCATGAATTTCAGATTGGACCAGCGCTCGAGCCACCAGTACGTCGAGACTCGGGCCCGATACCATTGGGGATGATAGTCGGATTGAGCGGCCATCTGCTTCACTTGCCTCCCCACGGCATAAGCAGGGATTTCATCCACTCCTTGGACGCCGTTAGTTTGTACTGCTGAATGGCTCCCGCCGGATCCACATTCTTCGGGCAGACCTGAGTGCATTCCCCGACGAATGTACAACCCCAGATTCCTTCGTCCTGCGAGAGGATATCTAAGCGTTCGCTTGACCCCTGGTCCCGGGAATCCATGTTGTAACGCTGGGCCAGGGCGATTGCCGCCGGACCCGCGAAGCCCGGATCCAGCCCGTAAACAGGGCACGCGGCGTAGCACAGCATGCAATTGATGCACATGCTGAATTGCTTGAAGGCGTCCAGCTCCTCGGGAGTCTGGAGAAACTCCCCTTCGGCCAATGGCTTCTCCTCGCTGCGAATAATCCATGGTTTCGCTTCCGAGAGCTTGACCAGAAAGTCGGTCATGTCGATGACGAGATCGCGAATCACAGGGAAGTTCTTCAATGCCTCTATGCGTATAGGCCCAGGGTCATAGCTCGAAAGGAAAGTGGCACAGGTCAACTTGGGCTCGCCATTCACGGTCATCCCGCAACTACCACAGATCCCCATGCGGCAGGACCATCGAAACGAGAGGGACCCGTCCACTTTGTCTTTTATGTAATTCAGAGCATCGAGAACGACCCAGTCTTCTCTGAGAGGAACCTCGTAACGTTGGAAAACAGGTTCCGTGTCAGTCTCCGGACGGTAGCGGGCCACTTCGAGTGCGATTGTTTCAGCCATCTAAGCTATCTCCATCTGTCCTGCCGGCCCGACCGACTTCATTCGGCTGCGTCATTCTGTCCGTTCCTGTCAAGCCCCGGCAGAGCAACCTCCGCCTACCTTCCGTACACTCGCTCGGCGGGTGGCAGGCGAGTGATTGTCACCGGCAGATACTCCAGCCGAGACGATCCGTCTTCGTTGCGGAATATCAATGAATGAGCCAGGAACTTTTCATCATCCCTGGACGGAAAGTCCGTGCGCTGGTGGGCCCCGCGAGACTCGGTCCGATGCAAAGCGCACTGGACGGTGGCTTCGGCTACATCCAGCATGAATGAGAGTTCGAGCGCCGCGGTTAGTTCGGTGTTGAAGGAGCGGCTGTGATCGTCGAGAAAGATGTTCTGGAATCGCTCCTGAAGTTGCCGGAGCTTGCCAGCCGCCTCGGCGAGCGAAGAACCTAAACGGTAGATCCCAACGCTCTCCTCCATTGTCTTCTGCATCTCCCCGCGGATGACCGAGATGCGCTCACGGCCCCCGGTCTTCGAGAGGAACTTCTCCTCCAACCTTTGCTGCTCATCCATCGCCTGCAACACGATCCCACGCGTTGGCGCCTTCCGGCCCGACACAAACTCGGCGGCCGCGCGGCCGGCTCGCGCTCCAAAAACCAGAAGTTCGGTCAGCGAATTCGAACCCAGGCGATTTGCGCCGTTGATACTGACACAGGCAGCCTCACCCGCCGCATACAAGCCTTCTAGCGGTGTGGCTCCGTTGAGGTCGGTATGGACACCGCCCATCGCGTAGTGGACAACCGGCCTCACTGGAATGAGTTCTTTTATCGGGTCAATGTTTTGGTATTTGAGGCACAGCTCTCGAACAAAGGGAAGCCTGGTATTGATAACCCGCTCGCCTAAGTGCCTAAGATCCAGATGAACCACCGGCCCATAGGGCCCTTCGATGGTACGGCCTTTTTCCAGCTCTTGAACGAATGCCTGCGACAAGCGGTCACGCGGACCCAATTCCATACTCCGAAGAACAGGTTTTTCTTGTGGCGTCCCCAGGTCGTAGTCCTGTAGATACCGATACCCATCCTTGTTGAGTAGATAACCTCCCTCAGCACGCGTCGCCTCGGTAATCAGGATCCCGGTAAAGGGAAGGCCGGTCGGATGATACTGGACAAACTCCATGTCTTTCAATGGAGCGCCCACTCGATACGCCAGCGCCATCCCGTCACCATTCTTGATGCTGGCGTTCGTCGTGTAGGGGAAGATCTTGCCGCATCCGCCCGTGCAAAGAATCACCGCTTCCGATGTAAAAGCCCGGATCTTTCCCGATGTGAGCTCGATTGCAACGAGACCCTGAACCCGCCCGTCATCGACTAGCAGCTTGGTGACAAAGTACTCGTCGTATCGGGTAATGCCGCTGTATTTGAGGGAGGTCTGGAACAGAGTGTGCAGCATGTGGAAGCCGGTCTTATCAGCGGCGAACCACGTTCTCTTTTTCTTCATTCCTCCGAAAGGACGAACTGCGATATGACCGTCCGGCTGCCGGCTCCACGGACAACCCCAGTGCTCCAATCGCAGTAATTCTCCCGGGGCCTCCTTGGCGAAGGCTTCGACGGCATCCTGGTCACTGAGCCAATCACCGCCGGAGATCGTGTCGTAAATGTGCTCGTCCAGGCTGTCATCACTCGCGCTGACAGCCGCAGCCCCTCCTTCGGCGGAGACGGTGTGGCTTCGCATTGGGTACACTTTCGAAACCAAGCCTACGCTGAGAGAGGGATTGGCTTCCGAGATGGCAATGGCTGCACGTAGACCGGCACCGCCACCCCCCACAACTAGAACATCGTGAGACGACACGTTCTCCATCATCGATTGTCCGAAAGCACAGTCTTACTCTTCCATCGTTTCCCTCGCACCAACGAGGTTTCCGCTTTGGCTGTCCCGGAACGGTGAGCATAGCTCAAGCCATCGCTCAGATGCAAGGTTTCACCCTCCTCTTGTCAACGCCCAACGAGGGGGACATTTCTACTAGGCGTTGACAAGGACCGACTGGACGGAATGCCCGACAGGCGTTGATTTGCTACACTGACGCCGATTCAACGCAGGCGAGGTGCGACGGCATTCATGAGCACAACACGACGATCATTCATCGCGGTAAGCGCGGGTGCGGCCGCCTGGAGTTGCGGCTCGCCGCCGCCGAACGAATTTCAGCGCTACGTTCGCTACGAGCACGGCGGAGACATAGCCTTTGGCGGTCTGGACGGCGAAACCGTTTACCCCATTGAGGGCGACCTTTTCGGAAGCCGCGAACCCACTGGCGACAGCATACCTCTTGCCGACGTGAAGTTGCTGTATCCCATCGAGCCGACAAAGGTATTCGCTCTAGCCGGCAACTACATGAGCCATTTGGGAGAGGGCCGCGAACCACCCGCATACCCCGAGCCTTTCTACAAACCGATCACCTGCCTGTTGAACCCCGAGGACCCCATTGTGTTCCCGCCGGGCGCGCAGGACGTGCACTACGAGGCGGAGTTCGTGATTGTCATTGGTAAACAGGCGCGCAAGGTTTCACCCGAGCAGGCCCCTGACTACATCCTCGGATACACCTGCGGCAATGACGTCAGTGAACGGAACTGGCAGAACGGTTCGATCGACGGACCGGAAAACAAAGATCTACAGTGGTGGCGCGGCAAAGGCAGCGACACCTTCGGCCCGATGGGGCCCGCGATCGCTGTCGGCCTCGATTACAAGAAATCAAAGATTCAGCTTCGCCTAAACGGCGAGGTCAAACAGGAGCAGATGCTGAGCGATTTGATCGAAGACGCGGCCAGTGCCGTCAGCTTCATCAGTCAGGCAGTTACCCTCAATCCAGGTGACGTGATCTTCACTGGGACACCCGGCAGAACGAGCGCGATGAAAGCAGGCGACGTCGTCGAGGTGGAAATCGATGGAATCGGGATCCTGCGAAACCCCGTTGCTGGGTAGGGAAGCGCGGCGCGTCCGGTACACCAGACAACTTTCTTGCATGGCCTTTTCATGAACACAACTCGCAGAACTTTCATTGCCGCGTTAGCAGCGGGAGGTACAGCTATGGCCCAGTCATCCGGATCGGTGACCCATTACGTGCGTTACGAACAAGGGGGCAAGACGTCCCACGGGATCCTCGACGGCGAAACGATCCAGCCCATCGCGGGAGACCTTTTCGGAGATCATCAGCCGGACGGCGACCCCGTCGCGCTGAACGCCGTCAAGCTGCGCTACCCATGTGAGCCGCCGAAAGTGCTGTGCGTCGGCCTCAACTACAAGAGCCATATCGGCGATCGGCCCACTCCCAAGGTCCCCGAGATCTTCTACAAACCGCCGACGGCGCTTCTCGATCCGGGTGGCGCCATCCTCATCCCCGAGGGTGCCAAAGACGTCCACTTCGAGGCCGAATTCGTCATCGTCATCGGCAAGAAAGCCAAGGCTGTGTCCGTCGAAGATGCACCGAACCACATCTTCGGCTTCACCTGCGGCAACGATGTCTCCGACCGAAATTGGCAAAACGGGACCCAGGGCGATAAGAAGGATGTGCAGTGGTGGCGTGCCAAAGGCGCGGATACGTTCGGTCCCCTCGGACCATCCATAGCGGTAGGTTTGGACTATGCCAAGTCGCGGATTCAGCTCCGCCTCAATGGCGAAGTTAAACAGTCGCAGCTCGTCAGCGACCTGCTCTTCGGCCCACCCCAGATCGTCAGCCACATAAGCCACTTCGTCACGCTCACACCGGGAGATGTGATTTACACGGGCACGCCAGGCAAGACGAGCCCCATGAAGGCGGGTGACGTCGTGGAAGTGGACATCGAGGGAATCGGCACCCTCAAAAACACGGTGGCGACCGGATAGCGGAGGCGCTCCGTCCACGTCCTACCGACTCGCCCGTTTCCTGCCTGTGTCGTTTTTACAACAGTCGGTGTCCTCCGCAGCCCCGATATTCGCGTAGAATAGGAGGGTTGCAGTGAGGCTAACGACCGTCTAGGGCAAAATCCCCGTGGTTCTGGAGCAAAACCCGGAGGGTCGTAGATCTACTGTTGCGGGTAGTATCACAGTGGGTGAGATTAGGCGCATCGACCAAGCCACCCAAGCTGCGGATCCCCCCATTATGCGAAGTCTAGCCATTAGTTTGGGCCTGATCCTGAGCGCCGCTTCCGTGTCGGCGCAGTCACTGGGCCAGCCTCCCGTCGAAGCCTGCAAACCGGGCGATTTCACAGTCATCGGATACCCCAACGAGGTTGGCCCCAAAGCGGACGGCAAGTTCATCGTCCGCATCGAGGACGATTTCGTCGACGGGTTCCTGACGCGAGACAATATCTGGATTCCCTCGATCAATTCGGCCATCGATCGATTCAACGGAATCTCAGGTTCCAAGTGGGTGTTCGAGAACCGGGGGCTCACCGACGAATTCGCCAGTTTCACTGACGGCGAATTGACGATCATGCCCTGCTTCCTATGCCCATCGCCGCCCCCGCCCGTTCTGCCGCCAGGGCCGCCGGTCCCCGATTTCGCCGACACCGCACCTGCGCACAATACCGTCATCGCGGTCACGTTGATTTCGAGCGACGGCGGAGGCGGAAGAAACATCGGCGACGCTGATATCTTCTTCAACCCGGAACTTCCCCTTAGCCCCGCGCCCGGAGCCGGTCAGATCGATTTTGAGTCCGTACTCGTCCACGAGTTGGGTCACGCACTCGGCTTGGGTCACAACGACAACTGCGTTGTAGGGCCGACCATCATGGAATCGCTGATCGATACGGGCGAGATCAAGAGGGACTTATTTGGCGCCGAATTCGAGGGTGTTCGCTTCCTCTACCCGGCCGACACAACACCCGCCATTCGCGTTTTCGATCGAGATCGAGCCCTGCGTTTCGACGCCGCGGAAGGGGGCCGGTCTCCCTTCGCCCAAGACGTCTCCATCTACGGACCTGGCGGTGGCCGCTGGATTCCCTCGGTGTCTGACAACTGGGTGCTGGTATCACCGCAAGTCGGCACGTTTCCAGGAGATGGGACTCTCGAGATCAGCGTCGACCCCGGTTCCCTGGGGCCCGGCGAGCACACCGCGACGGTGGACGTGAATCTCGAAGGCCATCCTGGTCCACCGCTGAGCATCGCCGTCAGCCTGTTCATCGCCGCCGAAGCGGAAGTGGGTGATCCACCGTTCCTGACGCGGGCCGGTGTGACGAACGGTGCGAACCTGAGTTCCTCACGGCTGTCGGGTGGCTCGCTATTTACGGTCTTCGGCGTTGCGATGGGGACCACGGTTGCTCAGGCCACATCAGTGCCGTTGCCGACAACGCTTGGCGGCGTTCAGGTACTCATCAATGGAGTCCCCGCCGCTCTGCTGTATTCTTCCCCTACCCAGATCAACGGACAGATTCCCCCGGGAACGACGCTCGGCTCGGGCAGCTTGGTAGTTCGCAACGGGTTTGGGGACTCCGGAGCTGTTTCGATCCAGATCGATCCGGCCGCCCCGGAGATGTTTCTGACGGGCGACGACAACGCGCTGATTCTCAACCAGGATGGAACGGTCAATTCGAGTTCTAACCCCGCGCCGGCCGGTACGTTCGTGAGCGTGTTCTTCACCGGGCAAGGTGCGGTCGCGCCGCCTGTCGCCGCGGGCCGTCCGGCGCCGGCGAGCCCCTTGTCGCAGGTCGTAGCTTTGGTCTTCGCCGAAATCGACGGCCAGGAATCAGCAGTGCCGTTTCTTGGCTTGGCGCCGGGCTATGTCGGCTTGGGACAAGGCAACATCGGCGTCCCGTTGGGTATTTCCGGACGCGTCAGCATCCGCATTCGGATTGGGGACATCTGGAGCAATCTCGGTTTCCTCTACGTGGAGTAGGCCATGGCATCGATTATCGTTCGCAATATCAAAATCCTGGCCCTGGTGGCCCTATTGACCCTGCCGCTGGCCGCATCGACAGTCCTACGTGTCAGCTTTGACCAACTCAGCAAGACGGCGCATCACATCGTTGCCGGCCGGATTGTCGAAATCGCCGCCTCTCGTAACGAGGAGACCGGTCACATTTACTCCGATATCAGCGTGCTCGTCTCCCACTCCAGTCCCGGCTCATTGGCCGGCCACCGTTACACTTCCCGCATGATTGGCGGCGAGATGGACGGCAAGCAGCTTTATATAGCTGATTTCCCTCGACTGAAACTGAACGAGAAGGTCGTACTCTTTCTCAACGACACAACATCCACCGTTTTCGGCCCCACCATCGGTCTCTGGCAGGGTGTCTTCTTTGTCGGCGACGGCGACAGGGCAGCCGTCACAGATTACCTCCGCCGTCCTATCGTCGGTGTGAAACAAGGCGAGGCCTTGCAGGGCGCGAAATCCATAGACACAGCCATGAGCCTTGACGACTTCTTCACCGAAGTCGAAACGCGTCGCGCGGCCCAATAACGTTCCCGAAACGAATATCGAAATAGCCGCATCGACCCCTGCGTCTCAGGCGGCCGGCGCGATAGAATACGGTACGATCCCCTAACAGTCGGGCCGTAGCGCAGCCTGGTAGCGCGCTTCCTTGGGGTGGAAGAGGTCCCGAGTTCAAATCTCGGCGGCCCGACCAACTGGCTTATTATCCGTAAGTTAGGTTACTTGACCGGCAATTCTCAAGAGAGGATTGACCGCTTCCATGGAACATTTCTAAGTGGGGTATCCATTTGACTCAGGCAGCCACAAGATGTTGTGGTCGCGCGAAAGCATCTACCAAGAAGCGAATCCCGAGGTTACTGCTCTGGCGCGGTGTGGGGCTGCGTAGCGCGTCCGATTCTCGGAGTTGCCGCCCGAAGGCTGCCACCGCAATGAATTCGCGTGTGGGTCGGCTTGGCGGCCACTCGCACGATTCTCGCAATCTCACATTCCTGTTCCGGAGCCGCGAGGCCACAACCCATAGGGTGTACCTGAATGAAGTGGATACCCCACTCATTTCTATTCTGAGTTCACACGAGAAAAGCAATACCTTCAAAACGTCTCACCTGCAACCGTCGATGGCTACCAATGGGCTTGGAAAGCCTTCGAGCCAGTCTTGGCGGGTCGGGCATCAGTCACCAAGGCCGACATAGCCTCACACGTCGCAGAGCTTCACGGACGGGGTTTGTCGCCTGTCACCATCAACACCTACCTCCGCAGTCTGAATACGTTCTTTCGGTGGATGCACACGGAAGGGCATTCGGATGTCCCTCTGCCTATTCCACGGCTCAAGGAGCCCGAGAAAGTCTGCGAGCAGTTCAGCGATGAGCAGGTGAGGCGGCTGGTGCGCTTCTCTCCACGTTCCGCTGCTGAGCGACGGATACACACTCTGGCTTGTCTGATCCTCGACACTGGCCTGCGGATTGATGAGGTGCTGTCTGCCGAGCGAGCAGATATTGACCTCGACAACCTTCTGCTGAAGGTTTCCCATGGGAAGGGCAGCAAAGAGCGAGTCGTGCCGTTCTCCCTGCCACTACGCAAGCTGCTGTTTCGCTACCTGAAACAGCACAACCCTCAGCACGGGGATCTGCTGTTCTTCGCAGGAGTGGGGCAGAAGATCAACCAGCGGAACGCCCTCAGAGCCTTTAAGGGGCTTTGCAAGCGTCTCAGGATCACCGGGGTACGATGTTCGTTCCACACTCTACGGCACACGTTCGCGACGGCCTACCTGCGAAATGGCGGTGACCCCTTCAGGCTTCAGCGGATTCTAGGCCACACGAAGCTGGAAATGACCCGAAGGTACGTCAACCTCCAGACCGAGGATCTTCAAGCCGTGCATCATCAATGCTCGGTGTTGGTGAAGGTGGGGAAGTAGGATAGCGGGGCGTTGTGCTTGAGGGTGTTGCAGAGGATAGTAGTTAGATGAGTAGACTTACTAGACTTACTAGCTAATTACTTTAACTTCAACGCTTTACTAACTCGTACCAATAGACCAACCAGTAGACTGGGGATAGACCGAATAGACCATAGATTCTCTCCTGGTCTACTTGGTCTATCAAGTCTAGTTAGTTAGGTCTGAGATATGGCAGACTAGGCGACTCGGTAGGCACTGGAGAGTGACTCTTACGATACGTCTTGGCCGCCTGATGTTCCAACAGTCCGTTCGCACATGCTACTTTCAGAGTATCCGTGACGGTTTGGCGATTGAAGGACTTCCCAGAACTGTCTTTCAACTGCAAGACATCCGTAAACCTGAACCGATCGGAAAGGTTCGCTTCAACACGCTCAAACAGTTCTTTCCGTCGCTGAGAACCAGCGAACGCTGTCCGAAGAACCAGGTTCTTGTCCTCGTGGAGCAGGAAGAAGCCGCTCTCGTCCCTTTGCAGAATCATTGGCGAGACCGTCGCCGACCGAATTACACCGTTGATTACATAGTACGGTTCGCCTCCGTCGTTGACTTGTTCAAGGGCTAAGCGTTCCTGCATCAAATCCAGAAGCCTCCCGCTACCCCGTACGCGAGAAAGGAACTCATACGGATGATTCAAGAGATTATATTCGGCCCTATCGGCAGAGAATTTCGTCACGTGGTGCAGGAAGAGGATAAGTCCTTTCACTACTGTCCGGCTGATAAGCGGTGGGCGGCCTGCAACTGGTTGTAGAAAAGTGGGTTAGGTGTTGTTTTTTCTTGCCGCGATTTGAGCGGCGGTGCGCCGTTTGAGCGTCATCCGTCCTGAGCCGACAATGGCTCATGAATCTGGGCCGCACCGTATTCGCGCAGTTGATCAGCTTTCTTCCGGATCGCGAGTTCCGGCGCTGTGTGGCCCGCTACGATGGCGACCGGGGCTCGCGCAGCTTCTCCTGCTGGGATCAGTTCCTCTCGATGTCCTTCGCCCAGTTGACCTACCGCGAAAGCCTCCGCGATATCGAAGCGTGCCTGCGTTCGCTTGGCGGCAAGCTCTACCACATGGGATTCCGCGGCAACGTCGCGCGCTCGACACTGGCCGACGCTAACGAGTCGCGCGACTGGCGGATCTATGCCGATTTCGCTCAGGCCTTGATTCGCATCGCGCGGCCCTTGTATGCCCGCGATCCGATCGGCGTGGATCTCAATCAAAGTCTCTACGCTCTGGACTCGACCACCATCGACCTGTGCCTCTCGCTGTTCCCGTGGGCCAAGTTCCGCCGGCGCAAGGCCGCCGTGAAGATGCACACGCTGTTGGACCTGCACGGTAACATCCCCACGTTTATCCGCATTACCGACGGCAAAACGCACGACGTCAACATCCTCGACGAGTTCCTACCCGAGCCCGGCGCCTTCTACGTTATGGATCGGGCCTACGTGGATTTCGAACGCCTCTTCGTGTTCACCCTCTGCTCGTCGTTCTTCGTCGTGCGAACCAAGAAGAACATCTTGCTCCAACGGCGCTACTCGCATCCCGTCGACAAATCTACGGGCGTGCGCTCGGATCAGACCGTCATACTGACTGCCATCGAATCGGCCAAAGTCTATCCGGACCCGTTGAGGCGCGTCAGCTACGTCGACGCCGCGACGAACAAGCGGCTGAAGTTCCTGACCAACAACTTCGCGCTCCCGGCACTGACCATCGCCGAGATCTACCGTTCGCGCTGGCAGGTGGAGCTGTTCTTCAAGTGGGTCAAGCAGCACTTGCGGATCAAGAAGTTCTACGGCGCCAGCGAGAACGCCGTGAAGACCCAGATTTGGATCGCCGTCTCGGTGTACGTGCTGGTGGCGATCGTGCGGAAGAGGTTGGGCCTGGAGGCGAGTCTCTACCAAATCCTACAGATTCTCAGCGTTACCCTATTTGAGAAAACGCCCATTTTACAGGCCTTGCAGCCATCAGACTCCCATGAAAACTTACTCGATCACCCCAACCAGCTGATTCTATTCGACTTCTAACCGGACAGTAGTGAAGTCCTTTCTGTAGGCACTCATGTTCCCGCACAAGCTTCTGGAGGTTGCTGACCAGCTTCTTAACGCCCTGCTCATCCTTCTCGTCCTTCGGGTAGACCTTCGCTAAGCAATCGATGATAATTACTTCGGGCTGATGATCTCCGATGTAGTTTCCCAGCTTTTTGAACTCGCCGTCTCTGCTGAGGTTGAGCAGGTTCAGTGGTCCGGGTTCTTCGTAGTCAACAAGCCTCCAGTTCTGTTCCAGTAGCCCTTGCTCGCTGTCGGAAAACTTCTGCTGATCAACCCAAACCCGGAGACGCGCCTTGATCTCTCCCGGACCATTCTCCGTGTCCAGAAAGAGAACCCGGTATGGCCTGGTCACTGTGCGTCCAAGAAAGTCCCTGCCTGTAGCAAGACTCGTGCTCAGTTGCAGCGCGTTAAACGTCTTTCCTTGTCCAAAAGCCCCTGCAAGAACCCCAACGTGCCCTTGATAGTACATTCCCTCGACGACGGGTTGAGGCCGATTAACCTTGGCGTCCATGAGTGTGGAAAATGAGCACCCCGAACCCGACTTCGAGTCCTTCTCTGGATGATTCCTTTCGTGGCACTTCTTGATGCTCCCAACCGTCCCGCGAACCTCCGCCAACTTCATCGGTGGGTTGTTGAGCTTGTTCCATTCCAGCGCCTTCGTGAGAATCTCTGCCTCATCGACGCCCGTATCGAACTCGATACCAGCCAACTCCGCTAGCTTACTATTCCGGGAGCCCGCCGACCCACCGAGGTTGAGTTCCATCCTTCGATTGTGTTCATTGAGGGCTTCTTCTAACTCGCTTGGGCTATAAACGTTTTCTGGCTCCAGCGTTATGACCGTACAGTTCTTGGGAGGATCGTACTTAAAGTTGACTGAACCGGGAACACGCATTATCCGTGAAACGTCGCAGACGCTTTGATCTCCACCAAATGCTGTAGCCAGTTCACGAAGCAGCGACTCGATCAGTTTTCGATCCCCTTTGGCATCGACTGGTTCTGTAAGGAACCAGTACAGATGAAGGCCGCCGCCACTTTCAATGACAGCAGACGGAGCGCAGGAAAATCTGTCTATTCTCGGTTCAGCTATTTCTCGGGGGAGATCCTTAAAATCGATGTCAACCCAGAAAGCCGGGGCTTCACGGCAGTGTTCCTTGGTACCGCCGCCCTCTCTCGTAGCCACACCGAGGTAGAGGTTTCCCTGTTGGTCAATGGACTGTTGCGTGAGAGCGGCAAGGTCGTCAAGGTCCCGTGCGAACCGAGGAGATACCTGCTTGTGAGTTTTCGAGATAGTACGAAACTCGATCTCATGTGATGTGTGGCGGTAAAGCTCCTCGAAGAACCGCCGGTCAAGACTAGAACCCTTGCTGCTCATGCCTTTCTATCCTCCCTTCTTCAACCAGGCGTTCCAACTCGGCACGCTCAATCAATGTCCTGCGGCCAATCTTGACTACGGATAGTTTACCTGTACTTATGTATTTCCGAAGTGTCCATGGGCTGAGACCAATAAGGGCAGCCGCTTCATCTATTCCGAATGCTAATTGTTGCATATAATGGGCTCCAATAAAAGTGATGAGATGATAGTATTACCTACTTACATTATACCACATAACTAAGACTCACTTGTATTTGCGAGTAACACCTAGTAGATAACTTTACCCCCTGGCATGTGGTAGTAAGTTGGACCCTGTCTATCCCAGGTCCCAACTACCAGGAACACGTAATACTTCTGCGTTTAGGTGATCACGCACCCTAAAGCTAAGCATCAATCACAATGTGTTCCCTGCTGAAGACGAACCTCCCGCTGGGATCTCATCGCGATCCCTCTATCCGACAAGGATGTGTGAGGGAAACAGTCTGTAGCCCGAGGGAGGTGGGCTGTCTTCGAGGTGGGGTGTTGCTGGAACGTGTCAGTTGTGGATGGTCGTTGTCCTCCTTTCACTTCTGGGCTCTCAGGTTGTCCCAGACCCGAAGCAGCAAAGCTCCGATCGGGATGACCTGGATACTGTGGCCCTCGCGCACGAGGGAGCCGATCTCAAAACGCTGGCGCAGTTCCACGGTCTGATTTGGTTTCTCGTGGTCACTGATCTCTCGACTCAAAACCAGATGCAGCCCGCTGTGCTCAGCGTGTGTCCAACCTTTTGAGTCTCGGATTGCATCCTTCAGCTCCTTGTTTTTCAGCACCCGGTCGATCACCGGCGCTCGAAGCCCGCCCTGGTAGAGCCACCATGCGACTGCGATCTGGAGAAGATCCTTCTGGCTGTAGAGCCTCCGGGTGCCCTGTTTACCCCCAGGGCTGAAGGACGGCTTGATCCCGTAGGCGGCTGTCTCCGCGAACTTGGAGACGCGGGCGGCTGGCATCCCGACGATGGTGGCGATTTCGGTGGTTTGGAATACGGTTTGGATCATAACCAAGTTGGTTCTATAACTTCTTTGGCCTACGTCGACGTTAGTGTATCAGGAAGATGTTTTTTGTCAATGAATGTTTCTACATCTAGCTAGGTGATGCCGGCTGATACCCACGTATTGGGCCAAAACACTCAGTATCTTAAGCAATTTGCTCACACCACTAGTACTGGTGACACGGGGCAAAAGTTGAGCACGGCACGCGACAAGAAGAAGCGCCTATAGTCGCCAGCGAGGCAGCCGGCATGATCTCCACAACGCGACGACGCACCCCGGCCGGGCTGGGTTCACCCTCGGGCTTACGGCCTTATTCGGCGTCGGGAGCGGGCAGAACCGACACGTGACGCATCCACAACGCGACGACGCACCCCGCAAAGCGCCGGGCTGGGTTCACCCTCGGGCTTACGGCCTTATTCGGCGTCGGGAGCGGGCAGAACCGCACGTGACGCATACGACGAGCTTGGGATTCGCCCTGTCGTCAACCTTCAGGGCACGTACACGACCTGGCTGGCCGCTCGACCTGACGGTCGTCGATTCCCCCTACCCCCTATACGCCGTGCAACACTGCAACACCTGGGGCCAACCAGTCTCGCGATGCTCGTTGCGGGCAATATATTGGACTTTCCGAACACAGTTTTGAAGCTGTTTTCGAGTTCCCTGAGCCCAGAAATCAACGCCGATGAGTGCTCAGAATTCCACTAAGTTTCTGATTACACGTGGCTTGTGGTTCTTCACGCCGCTCGGCTGCCCAATTCGCGCCAGTGGGCTCAGAGGTAGAGGGCATTGGTTGGGATTCAGGGGGGATTCCAGCCTGTGATTCCGCGCCGTGATCGGGCTGTGCTGCCCACAGTATTACTGTGTGACCGAGCGGCGACCGTCGGTCAAAAGGGGCGGCTAGGGGGGATGCTGTCCGCCGCTTCGTGGATCAGTGGCCGTGGACGCGGGGCTGTTGAGGGATTCCAGAGCTGACCCTCAGGGCGTCCTTGTCGATCACCACCCCTATTTTACCCGCCTCTTTCCCTTGCAGCGCGGATAATTCACACACCCGTAGAAGGGGCCGAACCTACCCGACCGAAGGCGGGTCTCAGAACCGCACTTAGGACATGCGGCTCCCTTATCTGGAAGATCCGTGGCCTGACCAGCGTTTGGTACTTTCCGCCGTGACGCCGTCCTTTCCAAGCTCCTCTGATTCTTTTTCCAGCCGCATTCTGACTCACAGAAGTAGTACGGTCCATACCTGCCTTCGGCGTAAACTGTTCTTGAACCACACTCAGGACACCGGGGGTTTTCTGCATCGGCAACCGCCTCTGCCGCCTTCTCGGAAGAAATTCGACGCTTCGACATGTGCCCTGCGACGACCCTCGCGTACCCTTCGTTAACAGCACGTGTCATCGTCTCATCCGAGCGCCCAGCATGACTCAGCGCGTTCAGGGAGCGTAGCCATACGATTTTGCTGTCGATCAGACAGATCTTTTGGTGGATTGCGGCACGGCAATCGACCGTCACCCCGATTCCCTCCAGCATGTTAAGGGCGTCCCGCCCGAGTTCACGCGGGATAGAGCCGTTCCGTTGCGGAGGTCGGGTGACGCATCGAACCTTTACACCTTCAGCAATCTTGCTCCGAAAGAGATCACCCAGCTTGCCGACACGCGATGGTGTTACGTAGCCGGAGAAAATCACCACGGATTCTGTTGCAGCGTTAATGTCGTGTTCGATTGCTCGCTCAAAGGTCGCTTCATCGAAAATGCCGAGCGTCTCGGTAATCTCTTCAAACGGCATCTGGCCGATAAGGCCCTTCAAGTCATGACTGATGGGCCGCAGCTTCAGGACATCTTCTCCACGAACCACGGAGCCGTGTTCTTGCATCTCGAACAAGATGGACCGCAAGAGGGAACCGGAAGGCAGTTTGCCATCAAGATACGTGAGGTTTGCCATCACAATCAGATGTTCCTGCGCACGGCTCACAGCGACGTTTATCAATCTTGCACCTATATCCTCTGGTGGAACGCCCTGAACGAAGCGCCCGACAGTCCAAGCACCGCCATGTGACTCTGGGATGTCCAGCAAGATCGTCTTCCGCTCGTCGCCCTGATAACGATGGACAGTACCAACGTAGACCAACTCGTCGAGGTCTTCCCCTTCTAGCAACTTTTGGACTGTCCTTGCCTGCGCGGAGTATGGCGTGCAGATCCCCAGGTCAGTCTTCTGCTGGAGGGCCCCCTCACGGTGGAAATGCCAAGCAAGATTTCGGGCGAGCAAGGCGTGCATCAGGTTGAATCGAGAGAAGGAAGGACTCTGCGATTCGAAAGGCCACAAATCTGAAGTGTCGATAATAGTCAACGGTTGGTTGAACAGGTTCGGTACTGCGGATTCATACGCGGGTCGCGGAGCAGTCAGCAGACGCCCTTGATACATTGGCTTCGACACAAGGGAGCAGATCGCGTCGTCCATCCGATACTGGGTGTCCAACATGACAAGACGTGTCTCGTCGCCAATAACCCCGGACGCCGTGAACGCATCCTTTGCAAGGATCTCTAGAACCTCTTTCTGATTGCTCTGTACGATTGGAGGAATCTGGCGGAAGTCTCCCGAGACAACTACTCGCTCACTGGACAGCCCGGCTACGAACCAACTGACTGGCAACATGACCATGGACGCTTCGTCGATTACGACCATCTCGACCTGACCGATTTCCCGAGCGGAGAGGTAAGCCTTGGTGCATGTCGTTCCTAGTATCCGTGCTTCTCTGACGACCGAGCCGCGAATTGCAGCTAACTTTCCTTCGATCTCACGATGTTCGGTCACCGCCGAATCACGCCGCTCCTGAGCGTCCTTCATCTGCTCTTTCAACTGCGCCCTGTCTTTGGTCGCAAGTTCCGCCCGCATGCGATCTTGCACAGCCACTGCGTCGTCAAATTGAAGCCGTGCGTTTGAATAGCTGGTGTTGAGAGCGGCAAGCTTTGCTTCAGTTTTCGATCGGGCGGCTTCGGTTGCTCGAATATCACGCTGGATCGTCTCCTCACTGCGTTTGAAGATCCGCATGAAGCCACCCTTGCGACGCCTCTGAAGCTCCTCCGCCAGTTTTGGAAGCTTGGCGTCGACCTGTGAAAGCTGATTTTTTGCAGACCTAACATCCTGTGCAATTTTGTTGCTTGCGGCCTGATGGTCTGTGACCTCGTTCTCCGCTCGGTCGAGAGCCTCGAAGCTGGCGAGGATACCCTGTATGTGTTCAGTTTGCGCATCGATCCGTTTGATGTCTTCTTCTAGTTGGCGACGACGAGCCACCAGTTCCTTGGAGCGTCGCTCAATGATTCCATCGACGGTCACATAGTCGGCAAAGCTGTCCCGGAGCTTGTCATCAACGATCCGACCGAGCCAGACTACGCGACCTTCCTCCATCGCTATGTGATCTGTCCCAAGCGCCTTGCAGACCTCCCACACAACTTGATCCACAGCCTTGTTGGTGTTCGAGCAGACAAGGACACGACGGTCATTCTCGAACGCAGACCGTACGACCTCTCCCAGCGTTTTGGTCTTGCCGGTCCCAGGCGGCCCCCATATCCAGGCGACAGCAGCCGTTAGCGACCTTTCGTAAGCCCGGATTTGGGCTTCATTTAAACCTCCCGCAGCTTGGCGAGTCAGCCGCCCCTTAAGAGCAACCGGAGCGGGCGGTTCTGGTCTGAAACCGACCACTGCGTCGGCCAAGCTTCTGTTTAGGATTATCTCTCCCTTCTTGACTTGATCCAACTTCTCAACCAGGGCCACAAGAAGAGCCGTGGCATCAATCACGAGGAATGCCTTCGGGATGCTCGCTCCAAGATCCTCTTTAACCGCTATGACGAGTTTGCCAGCAGAGATTGATACGATCGAACCCTGGACTCGACGGTCAGACACCTGCAATTCGACCTGCGCCTCCTCGAAAAGGTCAGCTTCGTCTGTGAATACGAAGGAGTAGATGTATTCTTGTCCCGGAGACTCGCTACGTACACCTTTGTCAAGCTTATACTGCTTCTGACCGGAGCCTTTTTTCTTGATCTCCGCAATGAGCGCGTTGAGAGCTGCCGCGAATCGGTCCGGTAGGTCAGCGTCCTTTGCGATTTGAAGTGTTGGACCGTCGCGAATCCGTGGTGGCATGGGGTCCGGCAGTCCAGATGTACCAGGGGGACGGATCGGTACCAATCGATGAGGCTTCTTCTGATCGTCTGGATGCGAGTAGTCATCTTGTAAAGGCTCCCCGGAGGCAGGTCCTAGCGGCGGTTTTTTCGGTGGCCCTTTTGGTCTAGACTCGGGTTGTACAGCGCTCGGAGGATCATCCCCGCTGCCGTCGTTCTGCAAAGTTTCGAGCTGCCGCTTTACGCGGGCCAAGAGGGCCTTGGCGCGCTTAGTGCTGCGGTGCTGGAGTTCCTCTTGAAGCTGCTTCAGGACGTGCGGGTTATCCCGACTCGCAGTGAAGATACCTCCCAACTCCTCGATCCCGGCGCTTATGTAAGGGCGGCTCATCTTCGACTTTTTGGGGCTTACCCGCGTTGGGAGGTGCCTATTTACCGGGCAGGCCGTCGGTGTGATTGCGGCGGTCCCGTTTGCACTTTAGCGCCAGCGGCACCTACGTCTACAGACCACCCGACGTGGCTTTCATGAGGGCCAACTGATGATCGGGATACAGACTCTCGTAGAAGATCCGGAGGCCGTAGTGCCCCGAGATGGTGCGAGGTTGAGGGAGGGCGACACCCGTTCTGTCAGTGGTCCACCTGACCGCGCCGCTTGAGTCTTCTACCCCCTCCCCATAGAGGAGGTTTAGGGCTCGCAATAGCTCACTTCGCTCACTGAGACAGAGTGGCAGGTCACCGCATGATCGAAAATACGTCCCGCGAACGAGCTGGCCCTGCACGAAGGAGAAGCCGGGAATCATCATTACCCCAGCGACATTCTCCTCAGGCCCCCCTAATGCATACATCCCTGGCGGAGCGGTCGTGAGTTCTATCATCGGCCCTGGCTCGCTGGCTCGCATTTCGGCAATTGTCATGCCCCATGTAGAGCTGCGGAAGTTCCCCTGAAACGCTGGTTGAGACCGGCTCGGCTCCTTCTCGGCGGCGATTGGGCCGTATCGAAGCTCGCTCTTTGTGCCTTTCGATGTGAGGAAAATAAAGCCAAAACCGATCCACACCAGACCGAAAGTGACGATCGCTATCCACTTGCCAAGGGCAAACTCTTCCTTCGCAGGGATTGTCTCCCTGGGACCGATTTCCTCCGCTTCAGTCGGAACCTCGGGTTCGGGTGATCGTTGTTCCTGAGGTGACTTCGTCTGCCCCAATGATCCCGAAGATGCGTTCTGTTCTTGCCAGTGCAGGATGCTAATGATGTACGTAGAGAATCGCGTAAGGTCCCGAATCTCGAATCGCGGCACATCTCCCGCACAGTAGTTGTCCCACACTTCTGCTACAGCGCGAAAGTCACGTTTAGGAACGGGCTGACTTGTGCTGCTAACCTGGATCGAGTCCCGCTTAACTGAGGTAATCTCGAACTCACCTTCTAGGTCTCCTCGAAACACAGACCAATGCTGAACCTTCGTACCAACCGCCAAATTCTGTTGTAGGCGCTCCCACAGTTCTTCAAAACTCATTCGTAGAACCCTGTCAGTCTGAAACGGCGCTTCGTAGTATAGTCCGCTCATCCGTGCCGTACAACTGCCCGGTCCGGCCCGTTGCTTTGAGCATCCTGGGACGGAAAACCCACAGTTAACGTCTCCGAGTGCAGGGATCTTGATTCCACAGCCCCGAAATCCATCCAGCCTATGCCATCGGGACCTTGCCCAACCCCAAAACTTTTTCAGAATTTCTTCGGAAACAGAGACTCTCGACATATACGCCTACACACGCATTCGCGGGGGCGCTTTCGATTGACCCCTCCCCCCCTCGCTTCGCTCAGAGAGGCTTTGGTGGGCTGTGAGGCTGGCCCGAGTCGAGAGTGGGCGATCAACGGACATCCCGCGCAACCAAGGCACTCTGGCGGTCTGCGGTTGGGCTGGTGCGGCTACGGTGGGCTTTATGAGGCAGAAACTCCCCCGCCCCTTGCGGAGTGATCTGAGCCGATCGTCCGATGCTGTGACTGTTGCAGCGTCGCGCTCTGTTTGAGGGGTATAGGCTGAACGATCAAAACATGCGCTCGTGTTCCCGTGGGTCAATCAAGACCAGACCGGGCACCTAGCTTCACCCCCTACCTCTCGAATGCACTGCAACAGTGTGAGAACGGCGGAGCCAAAATAGACCACAGAGCGGCGATTCTAAGCCGCGTGAGGGCGGCGCAAAATTAGACCGCCCAGGTGGTCCGCGTAGCATCCCCGAGGTGTTTTGTGGAACACCGGAGGGATGTATCAAGTGGAGCTATACGCTCAAGTACGGCGGAGTGTCATCGTTGAGGGGCTGAGTGAACGCGAGGCCGTCAAACGGTTCGGTTTGGCGCGGGAGACGGTGCGCAAGATGCTGCGCTACAAGGCGCCGCCGGGCTATCGGCGGCGTCAACCGGTGAAGCGGCCGAAGCTGGATTCGTTCACAGGAATCATTGATCAGATACTGCTTGACGATCAGCAGCAGCCGAGGAAACAGCGTCACACGGCACAGCGCATCTTCGACCGCTTGCGCGACGAGTACGACTTCACGGGCGGTTACACAATCATCAAGGACTACGTTCGCGAGAAGAAGCTGGGCGGTCAAGAGATGTTTGTGCCGCTGGCACATCCTCCTGGCGATGCGCAAGCTGACTTCGGTGAAGCACTGGTTGTCATTGACGGAGTGCAGCGTAAGGCCCACTTCTTGGTGGTCGATCTACCGCACAGCGATGACGCCTTTGTAAAAGCCTTTCCCGCCGAGACGACGGAAGCCTTTTGCGAAGGACACAACGCCGCGTTTCGCTACTTTGGCGGTGTGCCGCGCAGCATTGTCTACGACAACACGAAGTTGGCGGTAGCAAGGATTCTCGGCGACGGTACGCGCAAACGCACACGAGCGTTCAGTGAGTTGCAGTCGCACTACTTGTTCGCTGATCGTTTCGGCCGGCCAGGCAAGGGTAACGACAAAGGCAAGGTGGAAGGCTTGGTGGGCTATGGGCGGCGCAACTTCATGGTGCCGATCCCCCGGTTCTCGAGTTGGGAAGCCTTCAACGAACACCTCGAAGCCAAGTGCCGCAAGAACCGTGAGCGGCGCTTGCGGCGACACACCGAAACGATCGGAGAACGCTTTGAGCGCGACGCGAAAGCGTTGCTGCCATTGCCGTCCGCGCCCTACGATGCCTGCGACAAACGTACGACCCGGGTGACGTCGTTGTCGCTGGTGCGCTATCGGACCAACGACTACTCGGTGCCGACGCGCTACGGCCATCGCCAGGTGTTGCTCAAAGCCTATGTGGACGAAGTAGTGATCTGTTGCGGCAGCGAAGAGATCGCACGCCACCGGCGCAGTTACGAACGCGAAGAGTTGATCTTCGATCCCGTCCATTATCTGGCGTTGCTGGAGCGCAAGACGAATGCGCTCGATCAAGCCGCGCCGTTGGTGGGTTGGGATCTACCGCCCGAGTTTCCGCGATTACGACGCCTGCTCGAAGTCCGCTTGGGCAAAGCGGGCAAGCGCGAGTACGTGCAGGTGTTGCGTCTGCTGGAGGACTTTCGGCTGGAGCATGTTGCGGCGGCGGTGCGCCAAGCCTGCGAACTGGGAACGATCGGCTTCGACGCCGTCAAGCATCTGTTGCTGTGCGCGATCGAACAACGTCCGCCACGGCTGGACTTAACGAAGTATCCTCACCTGCCGACGGCTCAAGTCGAGCAGACTTCGGCAGCGTCCTATCTCGCGCTCTTGGGGCAAGGAGCGGGCTGATGGCGAAGTCGAATCTCTTACTGGAAGCCCATCTGAAAGCGTTGCGGCTGCCGACTTTCCTGCGCGAGTACGACAAAGTGGCGCGGCAATGCGCCGCCGAGGGCTTGGACTGTAGGAGCTTCCTGAAGCAACTCTGCGAGTTGGAACTGCTCGACCGAGATCAGCGGGCGACTGAACGTCGCATCAAAGCAGCCAAGTTTCCCGTGACGAAAAGTCTCGACACATTCGACTTCCTAGCGTTGCCTTCGTTAAACAAGAAGCTCGTGCTGGAGCTGGCGCGCTGTGAGTTCATCGACCGTCGCGAGAACGTCTTGGCTCTGGGCAACTCCGGCACCGGCAAGACGCATCTCGCCCTGGCGCTAGGCCTGGCCGCTTGTCAGAGCGGTTATCGAACACGCTTCACCACGGCTGCGGCACTGGTCAATGAACTGCTCGAAGCCCGCGACGAGCGACGGCTGCTGCGCTTCCAAAAACAACTTGCCAAGCAGGATCTGCTGATCGTCGATGAACTGGGCTATGTGCCGCTGTCGAAGACCGGCGCTGAGCTGCTGTTCGAGATCTTCTCGCAACGCTATGAACAAGGCTCCACGATGCTGACCTCAAACTTGCCGTTCACCGAGTGGACAGAGGTGCTCGGGTCCGAGCGCATGACCGGCGCTCTGCTCGATCGCCTCACCCACCACGTTCACATCCTGGAGATGAACGGCGAAAGCTTCCGCCTCAAACAGAGTCAAAAGAAACGGTCTCGCTCTTCCGACTGACCCGCCCGCCGCTCGCGCCGGTTTTCGTGGGCCGCCTTCCACTACGCCTGGGTCGCCCTAAAGGGCGCCCTCAGGCTCCGTTCCAGCCGTCCCACGAAAACCGCTACCACTCCCCCAACTGGTCTAGTTTTACTCCGCCGAAGTGGTCTAATTTCTCTCCGCCCTTGACAACAGTGCAACACCCAGGCCACGATCAGGGGTCAAAATACCTCTTCCCTGGCAGTTTTGGACCCCCAGCATTTTCCAATCCAAGAATGATCCTGAAATGAGGTTGGTCGAGGCTGGGACGAAATAGGGTGTGGAACCGTGTGGAACTCCTTTCCTTGGTGGTGGGAGGGGCAGGGTTGTGAAGCGCTGGCTCCTGGGAGTTGCTAACTCGAAGCTTCTCGTTCGTGCCGCGGGCTGCGCCGAGTCGGGCCGCAGGGAGCCCAGAGGGCGAGCGCAGGCCCGGCTCGGCGGCGCGACCCGCCGGCGGTGCGGCGTGACGATCGCTCGAACTCACCACCGCGAGCGGCACGCGGCCAGGAGCTTTCTCTTGGCGGCCTGCATGCGCAGGGCGCATTCGGTGTCGCTGAAGCGCCGCGTTTGCTGCTCGAGGGCGGCGGCGCTGATACCTTCCTTTAAGTGGGTCTCCCACTGGTCGAGTGAAAGCAGCTTTTCGTAAGGTGTGCGGTAGTCGTCGAGCCGATAGTGGCGCCGCCGGCGTCCGTTGTCGGCCTGCTCGATGGTGGCAAACCCGCAGGGGCGATGGTGGTTCAAATAAGGGTTGAAATAGGCCGTGTAGAAACGTTGCAACTCGGCGGCATGCTGGGCCCCGATCGGCTCGTGTCCGATGTGCTTGCGCACGACTGCGCCATTCTTGCCCTCGACCAGCGCGTTGTCGGTCGTACGGTACGCCCGCGATTTGGTGAACTCGGCAACCAGCAGCTTGTTGAGCAAGGCGGCGACGCGCTTGTTGAGAAACTCCGAGCCGTTGTCGGAATGGAAACCACGAATGCGAAAGGGAAACTGGTGCAGGATGGCTTCCAAGACCGGCAGCAAATGAGCTTCCGAGATCGTCTCGCAACAGCCCACGATCTGCCACTGCGTGAGAGTATCGACAGCATTGATGTGATAGAGCCCCTTGCGGGTCTGGGTGTCGCCCTGATGCACCGTGTCGACACGCAGGTAGCCAGGTCGGCCGCGCGGGTCCGGACGCCTTCGCTCGCCGATCGCAACCACGCGGCTGCGCGTCTTGGTGAGATGAACATGATGACGGCGGTAGGTCGCGGTCTGCCGCAGATTGTAGATATGCGAGGCCGAGATCGAGGCCAGCCGCGCGTACTGGCTGCGGCCGTAGACGTGGTACTCGCGCCACAGGATGCGGCGCATCGCCGGTCCCGACAGCCCCTCGTGGGCGGCATCGGCGGCCGCCAGCAGGGCGATGTCCTCGGCCGTGTAGCGGCGCGCGAAGCGATGCCGGCGCGACATGGTCGGCTGGATCTTCCCCCGCTGCCGGTAGCGTCGGATCAGACGCGTGATCTGCGGCAGACTCAGGCCGCTGACCTTGACCAGGTAGCGCCGCACGACCCCTTTGTCTTTCTTGGACAGCCCCAGATAGCGCTGCCGGCGCAGCACGCCCTCGACGAAGCCGTAGATCTCGGCCCGGCTCGCGCCCGCAAAGCTGAGCCCGTCGCTGGCGGCCACAAACCGCCGCATCTGCTCCAGCGTGAGACTTTGAGCATTCTGCATGGTGACTTGCATTCACCTGCAATGTCGCCTGCTCCGACCGATGCATCTTCAGGATCATCTTGTATTGGAAACACTCCCCCTTTTCAGGATCATCTTGCATTGGACAACTCTCCCCCCAGCATTTTCTCATCGAAGGATGAGCCTGGAGAAGCAGGGGAGCACTGAGTCGCTGGGCTCCTTTCTGGGATTGGTTAAGAAGGGGAGAGAATCGTCGTCGGGGCTGTGGGAATGTGGGAATCGCGGAGCGATTTCCAAGGGCGTTGGGAAACGAGGGAAACCGGTTTTTGGTTTTCCTCGTTTCCCATCGCCCGTCATTTCCGCAGCCCTTCTCCCGTCGCGCGGCGCGGCAGGTTCGCGGATGCGAAACTCGCAAACAGCTTGCTCTTGGCTTGTTGCATCCGCCGCGCCGCCGCAGTGTCGCTTTCGGCCTGAGCAATACGGTCGAGGGCCTTGATCGCCTGCCCGGGCTTGAGATAGTCGGCGGCCCGCGGCAACTTCTGGAAGGTTTCCCAAGGGGTCTGATAGTGGCGATACACGCGCTTCTGCTTGCCTTTGGCGTCGGTCAGCAGTTCGGGTTGTCCGCAGGGCCGGTGGAAGTTCAAATAGGGATTGAAGTGCTGTTGATAGAAGCGCTGGATGCGCGCCGCGTGCGGCGCCGCGATGTGCGTATGCCCCATGTGCTTGCGGATCACGGCGCCGTTTTTCGATTCCACCAAGCCGTTGTCGTTGGTGTGCCTCGGCCGCGACTTGGTCTGTTCGATCAGCAGCTTGTTCAGTAATTTTTCCACCGTGCCGTTGAGGAACTCGCTGCCGTTGTCGGAATGGAAGCCGCGCAGGCGAAAGGGGAACTGCTCCAGCATGGCCTTGAGCAACGGCTCCAGCCAGGCTTCGCTAATGGCCGCCGTGGCGCCGACCACTTGCCACTGGGTCACTTCATCCACCGCGTTGATGTGATAGACGCCCTTCACGCCGTCGCGATCTCCTTGATGTACCGTATCCACTCGCAGGTAGCCGGGTTGGCCCCGCGGGTTGGGCCGCCGCCGCTCGCCGATCGACACCGCGCTGGGCCGAGTCTTGGTGAAATGCAGCCGCCGCTGGCGGTACACCCTGTGCCGCCGCAGTCGATAGATGTGGGCCACCGAGATCTCCGCCAACCGCTCATATTCACTCTGCTGGTACTTGTGATATTCCCGCTGCAGGATCTTGCGCGTGGCCGGGCCGCTGAGGGTTTCGTGTGCTTCATCGACGGCCGCCAGCCGCTCGATATCGGCCGCCGTGTACTTGCCGGCAAAGCGATGCCGCCGATAGCGGGCAGGTACCAGCTCACCCCTCTGCCGATATTGGCGGATCAGTCGGGTGACCTGCGCCCGGCTCAGTCCCGTCATCTTGGCCAGATATTGCCGCAGCAGTCCTTTGGCGGCTCGGTCTTGCCCGCTGTAGCGCTGCCGGCACAGCGTTTGCGCCACCCAGGCGTAGATCTCGGCACGCCCTTTGCCCTTGAATCGTATTTCATCGCTGGCCTCCAGAAACTGCCGTATCTGCTCCAGGCTCAGCGTCTTGCCGTCTTGCATGTGGATGGTCAATCCCCAGCATGCTCACTCCCCCACCCTTCAGGCTCATCTTGTGTGAGAAACTAACTCCTCCTTCAGGCTCATCTTGCATGAGACAAGACTCCCCCTTTACTGACCTCTTCCTTTGTGGTACACTTCTCCTAAGCCGTTCAAAAAACAACTACTTATGCGGGCCGTAGCGCAGCCTGGTAGCGCGCTTCCTTGGGGTGGAAGAGGTCCCGAGTTCAAATCTCGGCGGCCCGACCAAATCACTACCGATCAGTGGCTAAAATGCCTCGAGCGGTACTTCTCACGCGAGGAAGGGGTCGTTTCCTTTTACGCCCAAGAACTTCAAGGATCGGGCCTGGCGACCGTCGCCATCGTTTTCGCTTGACGCACGAGTCTAGCTTGCTCTCCGGTCTGTCTATGCTTGGTCCTTAGCTCTCACAATGAGCTCGGGGATCTCATTCGGCTTCACTCGGATGTGTTCAGAAACCTTGAAAGTACGACCCTCGCTAAGCATTCGAACCACTGAGATGACCACCCTCGGATCGTCGTCGAAGAATGCGAGATCATCGCCTAGTTCTTCCGCAATCCGTTCCAAGACTTCCGACGAGGGTCGCCGTACCGTCCAGAAGCGATTCAACCAGATGCCGTCTCCCCGACCCAAACTACGTTTCAGAGCGCCTGCTTTTGCTATCATCCGTCACCTCTTTCGCGTCGGGCTGTTAGACTCAACGCAGGTCGTTCGTCCGGGTTAGGGGACTATTCAAGAGTCCGGTTAACTGAAGGCGGGCAAGCCCTGACGGAGAGACAGGATACAGCGGTCAAGCGAGGGAATTCGACTTTCGGTCGAAGCCGGCGAGCCGTTCAATGTACTTCAGTCTAACAGTGCTTCGTCGGACGTCCCACGCCCTCACGGGACGGGAGCGGCAACCGCGGGTACTGATCGCTTCCTGTCCAGTCGTTTCGACCGAGCTCGTAGCGGTTGCGCTTGGAGCCTCGACCCCTCGTTTTAGTTCCATCACCAGGTCTAAACCCACCGCCTTTCAGGCGGTCAGCTTCAAGCGGGTCTGGATGACAATAGGAGGATGGGCGAATATCGGCGAGGGGCGCACGCGGTCTACGACATCAAATATCACCTGGTCTGGATCACGAAATATCGCTACAAGGTGTTGCGGGGCAGGGTGGCGGAGCGGACACGGGACCTGATCCGACAGAGCTGCCAAGCGCGAGACGTCGTGGTGATTCGGGGTGCGGTGTCGCCGGATCATGTGCATGTCTTGGTATCGGCACCGCCGCAGCTTGGACCGTCGAAGCTGGTGCAGTATGTAAAAGGCAGGTCGTCACGACGGCTGCAAGATGAGTTTGGGGAATTGCGGAAGCGATACTGGGGGCAACACCTGTGGGCGCGCGGATATTTCTGCGCGACGGTGGGCGCGGTGGACGAGGAAACGATCAAGAAGTACATCGAGAGCCAGCAATGGGACGAGGATGAGGAGGGATTCAAGATCACAGCGCCCACCAAGCCTTGAGCCGGCTCTGAGCCGGGGCTTCTTCAGGCGGCTTCAGCCGCAAGCCGACTTTCAGTCGTAAATGAACCCACCGCCTTTCAGGCGGTGGTTGTTTAGTCCCCACCCAACTCCGCTTTGGCTTCGCTGAATTTGTCCATCGCAAAGCGCAGATCGTCCTCTGTGTGGGCGGCGGAGACTTGCGTCCGAATGCGGGCTTGGCCCTCTGGGACGATCGGGTAAGAGAAGCCGATCACGTAGACGCCCTTCTCCAGCATCTTTTCCGCCATGGTGCCGGCCCGGGCCGCATCACCAAACATGATAGGAACGATCGGGTGGTTGCCGGGAAGAATGTCGAAGCCCCGCTCCCGCATGCCCTCCCGAAACATCCTCGTATTGCTTTCCAGCCGATCCCGCGGCTCGGTTGACCGGGAAAGGATCTCAAGGGCCTTGATCGACCCCGTGGCGATGGGAGGTGCAATGGTGTTCGAAAAGAGGTACGGCCTGGATCGTTGCCGCAGCAGAGCGATGATTTCCTTGCGTCCACTGGTGAATCCACCGCTGGCGCCGCCGAGGGCCTTCCCCAAGGTTCCCGTGATCACATCCACCCGCCCCTGGACGCCGTGGTATTCCGGCGTGCCACGTCCGGTGGCGCCAAGGAAGCCGGTGGCATGGCAGTCATCGATCATGACAACTGCGTCGTGCTTCTCGGCCAGGTCGCAGATTGCCGGCAAGTTGGCCACGGAGCCATCCATCGAGAACACACCATCGGTAGCAATCATCCGGAAGCGGGCGTCCCGCGCTTCTTTCAGCTTGGCCGCAAGATCCGCCATATCGCTATTCCGGTAGCGGAGGCGTTTTGCCTTACACAGACGAATGCCGTCAATGATGGAAGCGTGATTGAGTTCATCGGAGATAACTGCGTCTTGCGGCCCAAGTAGTGTTTCGAAAAGTCCACCATTCGCGTCAAAGCAGGAAGAGTAGAGAATCGTATCCTCGGTTCCAAGAAACTCCGTGATCTTGTCCTCAAGATCTTTGTGGATCGCCTGCGTGCCGCAAATGAATCGCACCGACGCCATTCCATAACCCCAACGATTGAGTCCATCGTGAGCCGCGGCGAGGACCTCCGGATGTTGCGCCAATCCCAAATAGTTATTCGCGCACATGTTGAGAACTTCGCCCTGGCCGACGCCGATGTGCGAACGTTGCGGGGTCGTGATGATCCGCTCGCCTTTATAGAGGCCGGCTTTCTTAATCTCGGCAATTTGTTGATCGAGATGCTGGCGGATAGATCCGAACATGAAAACTCTCCTCGTGTCCGCACGAGACAGGCGCTGGGTGTCAGCGGATACTGGCTGCCGGGTGGTTAGATATCCGACCAGTTGAGAACGACTTTGCCGCACCTGCCCGACTGCATGACCTGAAACGCTTCCTCGAACTCTGCCGCATCGAAGCGGTGTGTGATAACGGGCCGGATGTCCAATCCGCCCTGCAACATGACGGTCATCATGTACCAGGTCTCGTACATCTCCCGGCCGTAGATCCCCTTCAGGGTAAGCATGTTGAAGATCACTTTCTTCCAGTCGATGTCGAAGTTGTGCACTGGAATGCCCAGGATGGAGATCTTGCCGCCGTGGCGCATGTTATCGATCATGTCGTTGAGCGCACTGGAAGATCCAGACATTTCGAGTCCGACATCAAAACCCGCCACCATCCCGAGTTCCTCTTGAACGTCCGAGATCTCCTCGCTGCTCACATCGACCGTGCGGCGAACTCCCATCTTGCGGGCCAGCTCGAGACGGAACGGATTCACGTCGGTGACAACCACGTAACGCGCACCGGCGTGGCGGCAAACGGCCGCGGCCATAATGCCGATCGGCCCGGCCCCGGTGATCAGCACGTCTTCGCCGAGCAGGCTGAACTGCAGCGCCGCATGCACGGCGTTGCCAAAGGGATCGAAAATGCCGGCTACGTCCAGGTCGACGCCCTCATGGTGCACCCAAACGTTTGTCATTGGCAGAGCGATGTACTCCGCGAACGCTCCCGCGCGGTTCACACCGACGCCCGAGGTGTTCCCGCAGAGATGGCGCTTACCGGCCATGCAGTTACGGCACCGGCCGCAGACGACGTGTCCCTCCCCGGAGACAACCTGACCGGGACGGAAATCGCTGACGTTCGATCCAACTTCAACGATCTCCCCGACGAACTCATGCCCGACAACCAAAGGGATGGGAATCGTCTCTTGCGCCCATTCGTCCCAATTCCAAATATGGCCGTCGGTGCCACAAATGCCCGTACGGTGGACTCGGATGAGAACATCGTTGATCCCGATCTCGGGCCTCGGAACTTCCTGCATCCACAGTCCCGGCTCGCTCTTCGCTTTGACGAGTGCTTTCATCGGTGGCAGACCCTTTCGCCCTCCTCTCAGGGCGCGCAGTGTCAATTGTAACCTTCGCGGTCATGGCTGCTGTACTCGCCCTCACCCAACCCCCGGCGGCCGATCCGACGGGCTGAGTCAAGGGATCCCGCATATGCTACGCCTTTACCGGACAACCCGTTTCGGCTGAACCAAAGGCCGAGGTTGGATCATGGTTCGCGGCCTGGCGATTCGCGATTCCGCCTCGCGTCGCGAAGGAACGGCCTTAGGGAGGGCTTGAGCCGGAGGCAGCTAGTAAATCCGCTCTTCTCGTCGAGGTCGCCGATAGGGCTCTTCCAAGTGCTTGCGAGCCGTGTCCAGCGCTCCCTGCGTGTTGTCCCGTGTGCGTAGCGCCAGTTGGTACTCATTCACCGCCCGGTCGCGCTGGTCGGAAATGTCGAAGATATGGCCGAGCATGATGTGCGCCCAAACTTCGGTCCAGGCCGGCTCCTGGTCGCCGTTGAGCGACTCACGGTACTGATTGGCGGCCGACTGATAGTTGCTCTGAGCGAAGAAGACTTCTCCAATCCGATAGTGAGCGAGCGAGCTGTAACGGTTGATGTCGAGGGCCTTTTGATAGGTGTCGAGAGCCTCGTTGTAGTAGCCGAACTGGAAGAGTTGTTCACCCTTGCGAATCGCGACTTGGACATGAATACCCTCGTCATACCGCAGAATGCGGCTCTTCGGGTCGAGGATCACCCGGCGTGGTTTGCCGAAAGTATCAATCACGTAGTCGGACGAGCGGCCCTGGACGGGGATGCGTTCGTACTCGGGTTCGCCCTCGGTTTGGACTTCGACTTCGATCGGCATCGAGAACGTGTCCATGTCCTGCGTGATCTTGCCCATCACACGGAAGCCCTTGCCGTCGCCCAGCCGATAGATCGTATACTCCTGCGTGAACTCAGGCGTGCCGATGTTCTCCAACCACTGAATGAAGAAGGCCTGCAGACTCTCCCCCGTCACAGCTTCCGCGACTTCGCGGAAATCGGTTGTGACGACCGAACTCCAGGCGTGTTTCTCGGCGAACTGTTTCAGCGTGGCGAAGAAAGCTTCATCGCCAATCGTGAAGCGCAGCATGTTGAGAATCATCGCGCCCTTCGAACCGGCAAGCGAGTAGATCTCCGGCGAGAAGTCGGCAAGCCGGCCTGCTTGCAACACGGGAATCTCGTCGTAAGTAAGCGCCTCGATCTGGGTATCGTGCAAAAAGTCAGTGAACTCCGTTTCCCCCTCGCTTTCCTCGATCTCCATCATGGCGGCATACTTGGCCATGCCCAGGTCGAGCCAGCCATGGTTGCGGTTGCCGGGCGAAACCACGGTGCGCCACCACTGGTGGGCAACCTCGGTCCCCAGCAGCAGTCGATTCACATCGTCGCCGATGCCCGCTGGGCTCAAGAAAAGAATGCCCGGAGCCGTGTAGCCGTTCGGAGCCGAGTCGCCGGTCTCGACCACCGCCAACGTCGTTGCGTAGGGTGGCCCGAAGCGCTCCGTGAAGAAGCCCATCATCTTGCCGATCGCGGCGCCGTAGGCTTCGGCCACATCAGACGACGCGGTCTTGAAGTACATCATCGTGTTGATGCCTTCGTATTCAACGCGCACGGGCTCTTGCTGCACAACCGCGATGCTCCCGGGAAACGACGGTTGCGAAAAACTAAAGCTGTGCTGCACCTTCCCGTCCGTTTCAGAACTCGTGCCGATGCCACTGGCGATCACCGTATATCCCGAAGGGACCGTAACGTTCATTTCCGCCGAGAAGCGGTCGGCTGCATATCCATTGACCGGGAACCAAAATGCTGGATAGAGCAGGTATGCGCGCTCAGGGTCAATCGAAGCCAAGCTCACGCCCTGGACCGGCGAGTACTCCGTACCCTTCAACTGCCCCTCATACTGGAACGTCACCGTAACCGGCTGATTGACCTGCAGGAATCCCGGAAAACTGAGACGGATCTGGTTGGCCTGCTGGATTCGATCCACCGGAATATCTTCGCCTTCGCTCGTCAGAACGCCATTGACGTTAAGACCATTGTTGAAACTGAAAACGACAAGATTCGTCGGCTCCTTCGGAACAAACCGGACCTCGGCCAGTGCTTCCAGCGACTGGCCGAGCGGATCAACCTCCGCGGTAATTCGATAGAACTCCACATCAATCAGAGGAACCTGCGTTTGAGCTTGCGCCCGCCCCAACAGCACAAGGGCGGCCAGACACAAAGCCGCGACAACGAAAAGCCGCTGGACGCCGGGACGCGCTTCATCGCGGAGGGCAGCCGGCGTCATGCCACCGTCACCGGCGTGTCCCTGCGATCGCCTGCTAATGAGAGCTTGTTGCATATCACCTCCACCGCCCGCTCCGATGCCGGCCGGTCCCCACCGAGAACCTCCGCTATTACCGACAGTTCGCGAACCATCTGTTGACGCTCCTGCTCGTTCTCCAGTAATCGTTTTGCTTCGCCCGCCAATTTCTCCGCCGTGCAATCCTGTTGGATCAGTTCAGGCACGATGCGTCGTCCTGCGAGCAGATTCACCATGCTGTAAAAAGGGACATCCGCCAGTATCTTGCCTAGCAGCCAAGTTGCCCTCGTGACCCTGTAGAAGACAACCATCGGCGTCCCGAGCAAGGCGGTTTCGACCGCCGCCGTACCACTAGCGACCAAAGCCAGATCCGCGTGCCCAATGGCATTGTGCAGGTCATCTTCAACTATATGGACGGACGCGTCACCAATGCGTTCCTCAAAAAATGCCCTCCCGGTCGTGTGCGAGGCGGCCAGAACAACATCGATCGGCAGCGCCGCGCTCAGTCGCTTGATAGCGTCGAGCAAGTAGGGCAGGTGCCGGTCCGCTTCGGCGCGGCGGCTGCCTGGAGCGAGAGCAACCACCGGCTTGTCGCCGCTGATCCCTAGACCCTCCAAAAATTCACGTCGCCGCATCGTAGTCTTCGTGATGCGGCTCAGTGGGTGCCCCACATACGTCGTCGCCACACCCCGATCGGCGAAGAACTTTTCCTCAAAAGGAAAAATGCAAAGCAAATGACTCACGAGACGCCGAATCACCCGGATGCGGCCCTTCCGCCAGGCCCATACTTGCGGCGCGACATAGTAGAAAACAGGGATGCCGGCGCGCTTGAGAAAGCGGCACAGATCGAGGTGAAAGCCGGGCGCATCGGTAACGACCGCGAAATCAGGACGATCGCGCTTTGCCGCGCCCGCCAGCTGGAAGAGCAGACGATAGATGCGGGGTGCGTGAATCAGCACCTCGAAAACACCCACAACCGACAGACTTTCCGTCCGCACCACCGGGCGCACTCCGGCCGCGCGCATCCGGGGACCCGCGCATCCAAAAAACTCCGCGTCCGGGAAGCGTTCGCGCAATCGCTCAACCAGTTCCGCCGCATAGCGGTCGGCCGAAGCTTCAGCCGCGGAAACAAGAATTTTCATAGCCAAAGGTTCAGTCTATCGAATAGCCTGCTTTTCTCACCGAGTGGCGAAACAAGCAAGCTGCGCGGTGTTCGATATCATAGGGACACTTGGGATGAAGCAACCGCTGGTTGCGCCTTTGGCCGCCCTGGCGATCGGCGTTGCCGCAGCGCAGCTCGCGGCCTTTTCGTTCACCGAAACCCTGCTATCGGTCTTGCTGCTCGGCGTCCTGGCCTGCCTGGGCTTATGGATGCGTGCGCCCCGCTCAGGTGCTCTTGCCTGCGGCGTCGCCTTCCTGGCAGCGGGTGTGATGCTAGGCTCCCGCCCCCAGGTCTGCGATCCGGCGCGAGTGGACCTCGCCTGGCAAGCAGGGCGCGACGAAGTCGACGACCCGGTCCGGCTGCGCGGCTGGGTGCGGCGTCCGCCGGAGTGGGTCGGATACGGCGACCGCTTCACTCTGGAAACCGAAACAATCTTCGCCGGCTCACCCGCCCACGGGGGCATCAACATCATCGTCTACCGCGATGAGGACGCTCCTGCCCTCCTACTCACCTATGGCACACGCGTCGAGTTGCTAGCCCGCCTGCGAACGCCTAGAAACTTTCAGAACCCCGGTAGCTTCAACTACATGAGCTACCTCGCCTCCGAGGGTGTTTTCTTGACAGCCACGGTCCGCGCCGGCACACCGCTTCATCAACTCGACGGCCGCCGCGGTTCGGTATGGCTTTCGTGGATCTGGAAAGCGCGCCAAGCGGCCAAGCGCCGTCTCGACGCAATGCTCGATCAGCAGGATTCCGGCCAGGCCGAGGAGATCCTGCGAGCCCTCCTACTAGGTCAAAAGAGCAGCCTCGGCCCCGAGACCCGCCGCGACTTCCAACGCACCGGAGCCTACCACGCCCTTGTGATTTCGGGCCTCCACGTAGGCGCCGTCGCCTTCTCCATCCTCTTCCTGCTACGCCTTGCGATGGTCCCCCTCATCCCAAAGACCCTCATCGGCGTGGCCCTGATTGTCGCCTACGCCTTCTTCGTCGGCGCTGCCCTACCCGTAACGCGCGCCGCGTGGATGTGTACCGCCTATCTCGCAAGCAGCCTCGTCTACCGCCAACGGCGCGCCCTCAACGTCATCGCGGCAACGGCCCTGCTGTTCCTTTTCATCAAGCCTGATCTCCTCCGCGATCCCAGCTTCCAGATGTCGTTCTTGGCGGTCATGCTCATCGCCGGCATCGCGGTTCCGATTCTCGAGAAGACCCTCGATCCCTACCGGCTGGCGCTTGTCGATCTGTGGAATCAAGACCGCGATACCCACCTCGACACACGCGTAGCAGAGATCCGCGTCACCCTCCGGATGTGGCTTGAGCCCTTGCCCCTCGTACTGCGGCTGCCCCGAAGCGTCACCGCCGGCAGCGTGATTCTCATCCTCCGGGCCGGCATTTGGGCAGCGGAACTCCTCGTCGTCTCGGCGGTGATTCAGGCGGGCCTCGCGCTTCCCATGGCCGCGCACTTTCAGCGGGTCTCTTGGGGCGGCGTCTCGGCGAATCTGTGGATCATGCCCTTGTTGTTGCTGACCCTCCCATTGGGGTTACTCAGCTTGCTCACAAACTGGCAATGGCTGGGAGTGCTCTCACTGCGAGCAGCCGAGGCCATCGCCTCGGTCGTTAACTGGCACGCCGAAACCTTGCCAACTGACCTACGCACGCCGCCCCCGCCGCTTTGGCTGGCCATATTCTTCGGCCTCTCGCTGGCGGCCGTCTGGTGGAGCTTCGAACGAGGCAGGCGTCTGCGATGGGCTTCATGGACGGCATTCGCCCTCAGCCTAACCCTCGTCGTCGCTCACCCGTTCCCGCCCAGGTTCTCCCCAGGCCGTTTCGAATTCACCGCGCTTGACGTCGGTCAAGGCGAATCCCTGCTCCTCGTCACACCCGGCGGACACACCGTTCTAGTAGATGGCGGCGGCCTGCCTGACTACGGCGGCACCCGAACAACAGGTCTCGACATCGGTGACGCCGTCGTCTCCCCCTACTTGTGGTCGCGCTCCATTCGCCGCCTCGATGTCCTCGCCGTAACCCACTCAGACGCGGACCATTTCGGCGGTATCCCCGCCCTGCTCGACAACTTTGAAGTCGGCGAGCTCTGGTTGGCGCCGGTAGCCTTTGCCGACGAACATCGCCACTGGATCGACACCGTGCGAAACCGCGGAATCTCAGTCATCCCTCTTGAAGCGGGCTACAAACGAAACCTGGGACGCGTTTCGTTCGAAGTCCTGGGGCCCGTCTCCAATCCGGGCGCGCATAAGCTGTCCCGCAACAACCAATCACTCGTTCTTCGCGCCGAATACGGTGCTCACGGCCTTCTCTTGACCGGCGATATCGAGGAGCAAACCGAAACCAGTCTCATCGAGAGCCACCGGTTGCGGCACGAAACAATCCTCAAAGTCTCCCACCACGGCAGCGCCACATCAAGCCACCAGGATTTCCTCGATCAGGTCCGCCCGACCTTCGCGGTCATCTCAGCCGGTTACCGCAACACCTACGGACATCCTCATCCCGCCGTCCTCGCCCGGCTCCGACAACAGGGCGTCCAAATCCTGCGCACAGACCTCGACGGACTTATCTCCATCACAACAGATGGCCACCGCCTCTCCATAGGCACCTACCGGCAACAACAAATCCATAGACGAACGGGGCGAGTGGAAGACAGCCAATGTAGGGGCACGCCATGGCATCCGCGCGGCCCCTGAAAGGACCAACATACGGATCTAGGGCCGACGTGTCTGCCCCTCGCGGGAGTAGAATGACCGTGATGAAACAAGCGCCCCGATTCACCATCCTCTGCGCCTGGCTGCTCTCACTTTCCTGCGGCTCCAGCGGCCTAAACCCTCAGCAAAGAGCCGATCGATTCCTCGAAATATACGACGGCATCGGACAGAAAATCTACGCCGTCACTTCCGAAGCCTATTGGAAGTCCGCGACCGACGTCACCGACCAACATGTCGGTGAACGCATAGGCGCCGAGAGCGCCCTGGCGGCCTTCTCCGGCAGTCGCTATGTGATCGAGGCAGCCCGCGGCCTGCTCGCATCCAAGGCCGAGCTCGACGATCTCACCATCCGCCAACTGGAAAAGATCATGCTCACCGCCGCCGAGTACCCGGGCACCATCCCCGAAACCGTCGAAGCCCGCGTCGGGCAGGAAGCGAAGCAAAGCGCCGTCCTCGACGCGTTCGAGTTTTGCGCCGAGCGCCGCGGCGAATCTTGCGCCAAAATCGTCAACCCAAACGAGATCGACAACATCCTGCTCGACTCGCGCGACATCAAAGAGCGCCGACACATCTGGGAAGTCTCCAAGCAAACCGGCCCCGCCCTCAAACCCGGACTCATCGAACTGCGCCGCCTGCGCAACGAACTGGCGAAAGAAATGGGTCACGATTCCTTCTTCGCCCTCCAAGTCGCCGACTACGGCATGCCCGTCGACGAAATGATGCAGCTCATGGAGGGCTTCCAGACCGACCTGCGTCCACTCTACGAACAGGTGCATTGCTGGGCGAAGTACGAGTTAGCGAAAAGGTACGGCCAGGAGCCGCCCCAAAAGATTCCCTCCCATTGGATCGGCAACCGCTGGGCGCAAGCCTGGCCCGGGCTGACGGACGCTGTCGACCTCGACGATCTGGTCAAGGATAAGTCGCCCGAGTGGATCGTCAAGCAAGCCGAAGCGTTCTACACCTCGCTCGACATGCCGCCCCTCCCGGACACGTTCTGGGAAAAGTCCGACCTCTACCAGTTGCCTCCCGACTCGACCCGCAAGAAGAACACCCACGCCTCCGCTTGGCATCTCGACATCGACAAAGATGTGCGTTCGCTTATGAGCGTAGAACCCAACTTCCGCTGGTTCGAGACTTCGCACCATGAGCTGGGCCATGTCTACTACTTCATGGCCTACTCGAACCCCGACGTCCCGCTCACGCTCCGCGAAGGCGCCAATCGCGCCTTCCACGAAGCCATCGGTGACCTCATCGGCATCGCGGCCCGGCAACCCGCCTACCTCAAAGAAATCGGCCTGCTCGAGAAAGACGCTGAGATCGACCAAGCCCAGTGGCTCCTCGACGAAGCCCTCAACCAGGCCGTCGTGTTCATCCCTTTCTCCGCCGGAACGATGTCGTTCTGGGAGCACGACCTTTATGAAGAAAACCTCTCACCCGACGAATTCAATCAGCGTTGGTGGGACTACGTCGGACGCTACCAAGGCGTCGAGCCCCCGGCGCCGCGCGGCGAAGAATTCTGCGACGCCTGCACCAAAACCCACATCAGCGACGACCCCGCCCAATACTACGACTACGCCATGGCCTTCGTCCTGAAGTATCAGCTCCACACCTACATTGCGAAGAACATCCTCAAGCAGGATCCCCGCGACTGCAATTACTTCGGCAACAAAGAAGTCGGCAAGTTCCTCTCCGAGCTGCTCAGCCTAGGCGCCACGCGCGACTGGCGCGAAGTCATCCACGAGAAAACCGGCGAAGAAGTCAGCACCCGAGCCATGCTCGAATACTTCGCCCCCCTAATGGACCACCTAAAAAAAGAAAACACCGGCCGCGACGTCACCTGGTGAGCCAAACCGAGCCGTGACCGTGAGGGAGCGGTTGCGGAACGGCCACCCGCATTCGCGCACATCGGTATGCTCGCGGTCCACAACGCCCCAGCGCAAACATTCAGTGAAGAGACAGAGCCGCGACTGTAAAGGAGCGGGCCCGCGCAAGGCAGGCGCGGAAAACCCCACAACCCTCAAGCCTCCCCCACCGCATTCAGAGCCGCGGGTGTAAGCCCGCGTTGAGCACCTCTGTCCGACGCCCGCCACCCCGCTCGGCGCCGCCTAACCGCGCTGGCCGTCTAGGACGCCGCGCATGTACGCGAAGGATTCGGCCATGCCTTGTTGGGGCGCGTTCACGTTGATCTCATACTCCAGGCCTACGACGCCTGAGTAGTTGAGTTTCTTCAGGGTCGCGAAGATCTTCGCGACGGGCAATTGCCCCTTGCCGACTTCGACCTGACTACCTTTGTCGGTGAAGTTGCTGAGGTCTTTGATGTGGATGTCGTGGAGGCGGTCGCCGGCCATCTCGATCTCTTCGATGACGTCGACGCCGGTGCGCGCGGCGTGTCCGAGGTCGAGGCAGAGCCCCATGCGCGGGTCCATGTTCTTGACGCGCTTGAGGACGCTGGCGCCGTTGGGGTAGAGGTCGTCCTCGGGGCCGTGGTTGTGGATGGCGATTTTCAGGTCAAACTTCTTGGCGTACTTTTCGATGTGGCCGAGGTTGTTGTGCGTGGGCGCGCAGACAACGGTGGGGAGGCCGGCGTTCTTGGCGTACTCAAGGTGGTAGCGGACGAAATCTTCATCGTCTTCGCCGAGGCCGATATTGCCCCCGGAAACGATCGTCAGTCCCGCGTCTTGGAACTCCTTGCGGGCCGCCGCGAGGTCTTCTTTCGAGAGATAGTACGGCATGTGGTACGCCTTGACGTTGACGTACTTGATCCCGAGTTCTTTGACGATTGCGATGGCCTGCGAGCGGCTGAACTTGCGCAACGAATAGGTTGCGACCGCCAAGCGAACATCGTCCCAATGGTGGTCGGCGGTGGTGACGGCGGGGAGAGCCGGCGAAGCGGCTAGAGCAGTTGCGCCGGCGATGAAATTGCGTCTTGTGCTTGTCATGATTGAGCCGTTTCCTTCGAACAAAGAATAGCCTACTTGGCCACGCTTAAGGCGAACTCATGTCGGAGGCAATCGCTGACGGGGACAATTCTTCAGCATAGATCCGGGCCGCGTCGAGTGAAAAGTTCACGTAGGCGCCGTTGTACCAAGACGCGCGGCCGAAGGTAGGCTGCGAAGCGATCTGCGGGGTGAAGCCGCTGAAGACCCCGGTTCGGTCGAGCAGTCCGTCGATGTAGATAGCGCCCCGGCGGGTCGAACCTTCAAACGTAAATGCGACGTGATGCCACTGATCGAGTTCGAGGGCCGTATTCGAAACAAGCCAACTCGAGTAGCTGGGCAGACCCGCGACGGACAGCAGCAGCCGGCCCGAGGAATTGACTCCACAGAACCACCCCTGGTAGTCGCCGCCGTAGTTTGAAAAGATCACTCCCCAGCCGAGGGGAAGCGCTTGTAGTTTGATCCACGCCGTGAAGGTGAGTTTGGCGGCGCTCAGGTCGGGATCGGGCGTGAGGGTGGCGTAGTCGGAGACACCATTGAAGGAACGGGCCAAGCCGGAATAGCCCGCGACGGAGCTGGTTCCGGTGCCGGCCGTAACAGCGTTGTGGTGGTTGCCCGAACTGTCGGCGAGGGTGACGCCGGGCCCCTGACCCGGGTCGTCAAGAGTCCAGACGGCGGCGGGCTGAAGCGCGGAGGGGGCAGGGAAGGAAGTGTAGTCTCCCTGGACTTGGGCCGGGGCCCAGACGTCGGGGAGTAGCTCGGTCTCGTCGATCGAGAACGCCAGGTGGTAGCCGTTGTACCAACTCGCTTTTCCGACGGAAACCGTTCCTGAGTCTTGTGGTGTTAGGCCGGCGACAACGGATTGGTTTTGTAAGAGGCCATCGAGATAGAGAGAGGCGCTTTGCGTTGTGGCGTCGTAGGCCACTGTGACGTGATACCAACGGCTGAGGTCGAGGGCCGAGGACGAGAGGATGCCTTGAGATGATGCGGGCAAGCGATTCAGTGAGAACAGCAGTCGTCCGTCGGGCCGCACGGCGACGTACCACCCTTGGTAGTTGCCTCCGTAGTTTGCGAAGACCACGCCGAGCCCGGCGGGATAGCTTTCCAGTTTGAGCCATGTTCGTAGCGTGAACCGCGAAGTCGCCAGGTGGGGCGACCAGGTGATGGTCATTGCATCGTTCACGCCATTGAAGCGGCGCGCGATGCCGTTCACGCCGGCTGTCTGCGTGGTTCCAACGAGAACGCCATTGTGTCCGTTGCCGGAGACGTCTTCGGCGCCGTCACTGAAGTCCCAGCGGGCGACCACGAACGGGTTGGTCGGAGGAGCAGGGGCAAGGTCATTTCGGGTTCCAGGCCAGAGATTGTGGTCTGCGCGCCGAGGCTGCCATCGATGTACATCGACACCTGTTGCGTCAGATGATCGTAGGTCACGGCGACGTGATGCCAACTTCCCAACAGGAGTGGATTGGCGGATGAGAGCCATTGCGCCGTGGAGGGCTGTTTGGCGGTGAGGAATAGCAAGTGTCCTTGCGAGTTGACGCCGAGCCACCAGCCGCGATAGTTACCTCCGTAGGCGGAGAGGATCATGCCCAGACTTGCCGGATAGGATTCCAGACGCGCCCAAGCTCTGACGGTGAAGCCGGCCGGCGTGAACGCTGAGGCGGGACCGAAGTCGATCGAGTCGGTCGAGCCGTTAAGCCGGCGGGCGTTACCGACAGCGCCCGGGACGGCGATGGTTCCGAAGCTTTGGGTCAGGCCGTCGTGCCCGTTACCGGAGAGGTCGCTCACGCTGACGGCGCTCCCCGCACCGGCTTCCTCGAACGGCCATCGGTGGTCGGTGGAGGTGGACCGCCGGCTGCTCCGAGTTGCGAGACTCGAATATTGTCGAGGAACCAACCCTCGTGGGCGTTCGAAGAAGCGTCAAAGGTATCGAAGTCGAAGCGCAGCCGAATGGTTTGTCCGGCGTATCGGGTGAGGTTCACCTGATGATGCTCGAAGTCGGCGGTGTCGTGCGCCAAATGGCTAATCGTTCGCCAAGACGCGCCGTTGTCGGCGCTGATCATGAGGCGCCCGGAATCGGCATTGAGATACGCCCCGCTTACACTGCCCAAACTGATGCCGGATCCGAAGCCTTCACCGTCGAGGAACTGGTCCCACTCGACGAGCGCGCCGGATACGCCCGTCAGATCAGCTAGAGGCGAGGTCAAAGTTCCGAAGACACGGACGCCGGTATTGTAGTTTCCGGCCGCTTCGTCACCGAACCACCAGGAATGAGCACCTGCCGCCGCCCGGCGGGTCGAGACGTGCCAATGTCCGGTCGCCTGCCAGCTCGAGCCGCCCGACTCGGCGTCTTCAAACAGCAGCGTTGCGCCGACGGCTGGAGCCGCCCCTCCGCAGGACGGCGGCAAGTCGAAGGCTTCGAAAACGCTCAGCGCTGTATCGTTGGGTTGAGCGGGCTCGGAAGGATTGAGAGCCGCGGAGGCCCCGAAACCACGGGCCGCGAAGGTGCTCCAAAGCGGACAGCCATCGGAGCCGCCCACCCCGACCAGTTGGGCCGCCTGAAGAATGGCGTCTCTCGCATCGAGCATTGACGGTCGGCTGGGAGTGAGCTTGAGTCCGATGGTAACGACTTGCTCGAAGTCTTCGGCGCCGAGAGCCAGGCGCAGATCCCAAAGCACAGTTGCCCAGATTTCGCCGTCGCGATGGAGTTGGGGAACGCGCAGCAGCCGCCCGGTCCCAGGGATCACCTTCAGGAAGAGCGTGCCCATGTCCCCGAAAGTGTACGGGCTGTTATCGTAGGCCACCGTACGGAGCCCGGTCGTCGGGTTCCCGGTTACGTACTCGCCGATGATCGGGTCAGCGGTGAACGAGGCGGCGTAGATGTCGCTCCATCCTTCGCTCATCGCGCCGCTGTGCCAGAGATGCAGGCCGGCCGCGTTGGTAGGGCCGCCGACGAGCCGTGTCGACAAGCCGTGGGCATACTCGTGAATCATGACGTCGGCGTCGAAGGCCGCGTCACGGCCGCTCCATGTGAAGAGTCCCAACTGCATTCGCGGCGCGATGCCGTCGGGAGGCGCGAGAAAGGTCGCGTTGTTCACAACGGACGAATCCTCGACATCGATTCGGACGGGATCGCCTTGGGCCCCGCCCCGTGCAAAGTTGTTGGCCTGGAAGTTTCCAGCGGGCTCATCGAACCCGAGACGGTAGAGCCAGTCGTGTACAACGTTCGCCCAGTAGAAAGCGTTTGTGAGCGCGGCATCGCGATCAGGCAAGGGGTTGCCCGTGGTTGCGTAGCTGTCAGTGAACGCGAAATCAAACTCTCCCGAAGCACCGGTTGCGCGGGCATCGCACAGGTTGTTTGCATCAACGTCGCGGCAGGCATCCACGTTGTTGCCATTGGTTTCGTTGTTATCGACCCAACAAGAGCCTTCGAGAACGCCCGTGCGAAACCAGCCGGGGTAGATCTCCGCCGGACAGAGCCCACTGGTGGAAGGCCAGCCGGCGAGGGATTCCGAGCTTTGTGGACCCTGCGTGGGGTTCGGCCGATCGGGCGAACGAAAAACATTCCCCCAGGGTTCCAATGTTCGTAGCAGGTTGCGACTGAAGAGAATCTCACCGCTGTTGCCATCAACGACGACCCAGTAGGCGCGTTGCGGGGAAAAGTCGATCAGCATCTCCCAAGCAGCCACGGCTTGGGTTTCCAGTGCGAACCACACCAAGCGAACCGGTGCCGCACTCTGAAGGTTGGGCCCGAACAGGACCATCTGGCGTTCCGGTCCCGTCTCGGGGGACTGGACACTGAGGCTCAATTCGAGGTCTGGAGATAGTTCGGCGGCGGCGGATTCGACGGCTTGGCGCTGAGAGAGTGTGACCGAGAGGTAGCCGGGCTCGTATTCTACCGGGGCCTGGTTGACTCGCCAGATCCGGCCATCCCGGCCGACATGCACGGTTGATTGCGCATCGAAGAACGTCACCCCCGCCCTTTGCGGTTCGAAGACCAGATGATTGAGCTCGGCTTCAGGAGACTCGTAGCGAGCCGTGAGCGCCCAGGCGAACGTTCGTAGTGCCTTCGCTTGTGAGGAGTCGTTCAACCGTGAGAGGTAGTCACGGGCGATGGTTTCCGGATCACCGGCGCGGGGTGCCGTCAGCGAGGTACCGGCTCGAAAGAGGGTCCGCCCACGAGTGGTCTGGCCGATGTTGCTCGATGCTTCTTCACTCTTCGCTTCTTCACTCTTCGATCGAACCAGCGGATGCGTCCTGCGGTCGAAACGATCATAGTCGAGGCGGGAAAGACCCTGCCCGGAAACGACGGCAGCCCCGGCGAGCAGGCAAGTCACGCCGGCGGTGAGAGACGAACGTATACACACATTGCTCTTTTCGACTCTTCCGGGGAGGACTTAGCAAGACCGTTCGAATCGCGACGCGGCAAGGGCCGCAAATTGTGCCTAAAGATGCCGTATCCTAATCGAATATGCCTCAGAAACTTGCCATGCACGGCGGTCCACCGATCCGTACAAAACCCTATCCGGAATGGCCCATGGCGGGCGCCCGAGAAGAAGAATTGCTGCTGGAGGTCATCCGGTCGCAACAATGGGGCGGGTATCATCCGTTCGTCGGCGAGTTCGAGAAACTGTTCGCGGAGATGCACGATTGCCGGCACGCCGTCTCTTGTGCCAATGGGACCGTCGCGATCGAGATCGCGCTGCACGCCGGGGGCATCGGGCCCGGCGACGAAGTCATTGTTCCCGCCCACAGTTTTATCGCGACGGCGTCAGCGGTGTCGCGGACGGGCGCGATCCCGGTCTTCGTTGATATCGACCGCGAGACCTACAACATCTCGCCGGACCGCATCCTGGAGGCGGCCGGAGAACGCACCAAAGCCGTGATCGTGGTTCACTTTGGCGGGATGATGCTCGACATGGACCGTATCGCAGAGGTAGCGGCGCAAACGAACTTGATTGTTATTGAAGATGCGGCGCACGTCCATGGAGCCGAATGGCACGGCAAACGTGCGGGGAGCCTGGGATTGGCGGGGACATTCAGCTTTCAGAATTCGAAGGTGATGACGTCGGGCGAGGGCGGCCTGATCACAACCAATGATGATGATCTGGCCGCGCGGGCACGCTCGTTCGCGAATTGCGGACGGCGTGAGGGGCATGGCTGGTTTGACCATTTCACGCTCGCGACGAACTACCGCATGACGGGCTTTCAGGCAGCGGTATTGAAGGCGCAAATCGAACGCCTCCCGGAGCAGATCCGGCTGCGGGAAACGAACGGCGAACTGTTGATGCGATCCGTCCGCGCGCCTGGTGTGCGCTTCCAGACCGCCCCGGAGGGAGCGAGCGTGAAGTCCTTCTACATCGTGAGTGCGGCGATTGGCGAGAAAGAATTCGGCGTGGGGCGAGATGATCTGGTCAAGGCGCTGAAAGCCGAGGGGATCCCCTGCGCTCCCTTCTATTCGCACCCGCTTTACAAGAACCCGATGTACCAGGATGTCGCTCACCGCGTGGAGGCATGCCCGGTCGCGGAAGAGGTTTGCGGTAACTCATTCTGGTTGCCTCTCAAGACGCTGATGGGCGGCGAGGAAGACACGCTCGACGTGGTCCGAGCCATCGAGAAGGTACACGCCGCCTACAAGCCGATTGAAGCCGGAGCCGGGGTCTCGGTCAATTGAGATAGCGGGTCTCGTACAGCAGGCGGGAGTCGCCGAGAGGCCTACGCGTCACAGGGTTGTTGTCCATGCATCCCCTGAGGAAGAACGCCAAGGAACGTCGCGAGGACTACGGTGTATTTGAAGAAACGACGCACTCTTCTCTTGAGGCGTCATGACGCTTTCGCGCGGTCAAAGAGCCTTCCGAACCGCGGTGGCAATGTGACGAGCCGAGATCCCGAATTGATCGAGCAGTTCGTCGGAGCCGCCACTGCGTGCGATCGAGCGGACCGCCAGCTTGTGGACCTGGACTCGCTCGGTCGCGAGTGCGGATAGCACGGCGTCTCCAATGCCCCCGTGGGGGTAGTGATCTTCGACCGTGACGAAGCGGCCGCTTGTTGCGGAGGAGGCCTCGAGGAGTGCGTCGCGGTCGATCGGCTGAATGCTGAACAAGTCGATGACACGTACCGCGATCCCTTCTTTAGCGAGTTCGTCGTGTGCCGTGAGCGCCTCGAAGAGAGTGACGCCTGCGGAGACGATGGTGACTTGATCGTTGTCGCTCTTGCGAACGACTTTGCATTTGCCGACTGCAAACGTTTCGCCGGCATCGTAAATCACCGCTGTCTTCGGCCGGCTGGTGCGCACGTAAACGGGACCGTCCGTTGCCGCCGCTAGTTGGATCGCCCGCCAGCCGCTTGTTCCGTCGCTGGGATAGAGCACTGTGTAATTGGGCTCAGCGCAGGTCATGGCGAGGTCTTCGAGACCCATCTGCGACGGTCCGTCTTCGCCGATCGAGATGCCGGCGTGGGTGCCGACGAGCTTGATGTTCGATGAACTGATCGCGGCCATGCGCATGAAGTCATAGGCACGAGTGAGGAAACAGGCGAAGCTTGCCGCGAAGGGGATCTTACCCCGTGCGGCGAGACCCATCGCGACGCCAACCATGTTCTGTTCAGCGATGAACCCTTGGAAGAACCGTTCGGGCGAGACTTTCTCGAGATCTTGGGTGAATGTTGAGTTCTTCACGTCGCCGTCGAGAGCCACGACTCGCGGGTCGGCCTTTGCCAAGGTGGCGAGCGCGGCACCGAAAGACTGCCGTGTGGCGACGGAGTCGCCGGTGGCGTAGCCGGGGCCGGGCGGGAAGCCCGAGTCGGGGGCGTTATGGCCGCGTGATGCGGGCAAGGTCGGCTTCCACTCGATGTTCTCGCCGGAGAGGCGCGACTCAATCGCGGTGATGGCCTGATCTGTCTGTTCACCTTTCGAGAATGGTTTGCCGTGCCAGTTATCCTTGTCTTCGGCGAAGTCGATGCCGCGGCCTTTGAATGTGCGGGCCAGGATGACTGTCGGCTGCCCCGGTGTTTCGGACGCTCTTTTATAGGCGGTAAGCAACTCTTCGACGTTATGTCCATCGACGACGAGCGCCTGCCATCCAAACGCTTCCCAGCGGCGGCGGTGGGCGTCCATGTTGTGCTGAAGCATGGTGGGTGCGCTTTGCCCCAGGCGGTTTACGTCGATCGTTGCACACAAGTTGCCGAGTTTCCGGTCGGCAGCCATCGCTGCCGCTTCCCACACTGAACCTTCGGCAGATTCGCCGTCGCCGAGCAGCACATAGAAGCGCTCTGGAGTCTTGTCGAGACGCGACGCCAGCGCCATACCGACTCCCGCGGAGAGGCCTTGCCCCAACGACCCCGTCGCAAGGTCAACAAACGGCAGCTTCGTAGGCGGATGACCTTCCAAGTCGGAATCGATCTTGCGCAGATTCAGCAAAGCTTCTTTGGGGATGAACCCGGCCTCGGACCAGGCGGCGTAAAGGACAGGCGCGGCGTGACCCTTGGAAAGAATGAAGACGTCGTTGGCGGCGTCGGCGGGGTCTTTCGGGTCGTAACGCATGACCGAAAAGAACAGCGTCGAGACGACCTCAGCCGCGGATGCGCAGCTCGTGGGATGCCCGCTAGCGGCTTCCGTAGTGGAGCGAATCGAGTGGATTCGCAGAAGATTAGCCTTGTCGTTGAGCAACGTGACGAGGCTCTTGTCAGTACCATTAGCCATAACTATCCGGAGTTCCGGGCGTCCGCATACCCACCTCAACGAGGGAGAGCTGCCAGAAGGTACATCTTACTGGTTTTAGCTCGGCGACGTTCCGGATGGGGGTTCGCCGCTCGGCGCGCCGGGCGCCTGGCGAGCGAGGCGGAGCGTAAGTAGACCGAGAAAAACGACAGCGATGATGAGTACGATCCAAAGGATGGTTTGCTGGATACCCGATTCAGTCACCAGGCGCGCGGCGGCGCTGTAGTCGGGGTTTGATTCGAGATCATCGGCTTCGACCTTCACATTCTTTACAGCCAACACGACGCCGCGAATACGGGCGATTTCATATTGGGGTGCGCGGTCTTCCGGGTTGCCGAGTAGGACGGAGTAGGACCCTTGCGGGGCGGCGAAGTAGACGACGGGTACCGGGAAGCGGCCTTCGACGCGCTGGAATTCCAGAGGCGCGTCGTCTCCATCGACGACGATGAGTTTCAGGCTGTCGATCCGGTCGGCCTGGAGCAGGATTCTCGCCGGCCGCGGGTCGCCGATTCGCCTTACGATGCGGCCTTGCGCGAGTGAGACCTCTTTGTCATCCCGCAAGCCGACGATGCGGTAGGCGCGATCGAAGAACGGCACATCAGTTTCGAGAACGAGTTGATCGAGGGTCGAAGGCGAGACCGGGAGGAAAAACGTGTACTCGGTAGATCCGTCCTCGGATTCAAGCTCTTCAAGATCGAGATTCCGCGTGGCGTGATCGGCGTCACGCTCGAGCAAGTAGGCCCATTGGCGCGACTCGGAGTCGACGAGACGTAAGTCGGCGAGATTCGGGAGAGCGTGCGCGAGATCCTCGACGCTGAGTTTGAAACGAAACAATCCTTCTTCGGAGGAGCCCGCCTCGATTCGCCTCCGGTGGGTGTAGAGACGCGGGTCGATCTCGGCGCCGGGACGCATCGCGAAGGCGAGGATCGGCGAGGCGTCGAAGTCAGGGTTGGGTTCCATCTCGCCGAGCCGGGCGGCAGGCAAGTCCAGGAGTTGCTCGGCGACTTCCGCCTGCTCTCCCATCGAGGGTAACCGTAAAGCGGAGGCAAGCCGGCCCAGGTCATACTGGGGCCGAAACGCCCGGCTGCCGCCGAAGCGCAACATGCCCGACGGTTGTTCGGGCGATGTGGGAGTCAGGGCGAAAACCAGCGCGGGACGCTGCACGACAGCTTGGAAGGTCACGTCCTGAAGCGGCGGGCTATCACCGTTCTCGATCACGACACGGAGGCGATCACCGCGGGCCGGTTTGAGACGGAGGTCGATGTCTTCGACGGTTGCGGCTGCCTGGACCCGAAAGAGGGTTTCTCCCCCGAGGACGGCGTCCGTGCCGCCCGGGCCTTCGTCCCAGGCCTGGATCTTGCGAGAGAAGGAAGTTGCGGAGGTTTCGAGCCGCAGGGAATTCGGCGAAAGTCCCACCGGACGGCGCAACTCGAGGACAGTGGAGCGCTCCACTTCGCGGCGGCTCAGCACCTCGAGTTCAACGACGGCGCGTTCACGGCCACGGTAGAAGCGCGAGCTCTCGAGCCGAAACGTGGGAGAGAGAAACGGGCCCCGCTCCCCTTCGAGGGTGACGATCAGGCGGTCAGCCTGCAGCCTCGGCAGAGTGAGGCGGGTCTTCTCGCGGGACGGATTGGAGATGCGAAAGATCGACGCATCTTCGATGAGCGAGGCGGTTTCGCGTCCCTGAACGCTCGCGGCAATGCGAACTCGCCGCACGAAGCTGCCGGAGCGGGTTGCGAAGACGAGGTCCCAGGAAGCTGCGTCCGGGATGTCGCGGGGAATGGTGAGTTCGTAGGTCTCGCGGAAGGTGCGGGGGCTGGTTTCGCTGCGTACTTCCTCGCGCGAGACGTCGGCGATCGACAGCGGGTAAGTACGCTGCACGGCTGCTTCGGTTTCGGGCGGTATGCCGCTGTCGACCAGGAAGGGGACTTCGTTTCCGGCTGTGTCGAAAACCCGCAGATCGGAGAGGTCCGGGCGGCAGGCTTCCAGTACCGCCGTGGGCAACTCGAGCCGGGATAGGCGATCGCTGGTAACGAACACCGGCGCCTGTTGAGTAAACAGCGTCTTCAATTCCGGGGTCTGGCCGCGGAGAAGCGTCACCGGCAGGCCGACACATACGACAAGAGCCATCGCCGCGATTCGCATCAGCTTGGTGGTCATGTATCCTCCCCCGACGAGCGCTTGCGGAATACGAACCTTTGATACGCCACGGAGACGAGCATCAGTGACAGCGCCAGTCCAACGAGTGACGCGACTCGGTAGAGGTCTTCGAGCTCGCCCAAGTCATGCAGGAAGACCTTGCCGATCGTCAGCATCAGGAACGCGAGACTGCCCCAGCGCATGCCCTCGCTGTTGCGGTTGAAACCGATGCCGAGCAGGATCAGCGCGTAAACGGCCCAGGCCAGCGAGAGCGTTAGGTCACGGGCCGCCATTCGCTCGAACGAAATTGTCAACCGCGCGCCTTCTGAGTAGAAATCGAAGATCGTGAGGTTGATCCACGTAAAGATGACAGCGACGGCGGCGATTGAGCAACAGATGAAACCCATCGCCCGTCCGAGATAGAACCGCTGCTCCCAATCGCGCAGCCGCTCCGCTTCGAGGCCGCGAAGGTTCCGCATCGAACCGAGCAGCGCCGCCGCTGGGATCAGATACGTGTACATGAGCCAGTTGACGATGGGCCAGTGGTCGCGCTGGTGGTAGTCGAGTAGCTCAGGGTTCAAGACCAGGCGGATCGTGGTCGCGGCGAGCAAAGTGAGGCCGAAATATTTGAGGCCGGGATGATCGAGTCGCCGCCAGAGCGCAATCACGGCGAGGCCTTCGAGCGCCCAGCCGACAGTGATCCATTGCTTGTCGAGTTGCAGAGGTATGGCGACACTGATGAATCCCAATGCGACGGCGGCGAACCAGACGAGAGGCCGAAGGCTGGCGGGGTCACGGCCGGCGAGTTGACGGGCTTTGAATGCCGCACCCAGAGATAAAGCGCCGAGAACCACGGGAAGCAGCCCAATGGCATCGTCTCCGAAGCGCGTTTCGAAAAGCTCTCGCATGGGGAGGAACCATGCCGGGCCGGCGAGCGCCGCGCCGTACCAGGCCCAACGCTGATTCAGCAGGTTTGTGCCGGCATAGAAAGGCCAGAACGAAAACACCGTCACTGCCAACAGTTGCAAGCCGAGGCTCATGACCGCCACGTCGGTTAAGCCGGTCGAGCTGAAGATCCGTATGGTCCAACCAAAATGGTTGAGCGCCAGCAGCGCAACGGCGGAAAAGTAGAGCAGCCCGCTGCTCAACCGGGTGGCGGAGAGCACGACGAGGAAAGCCACAACGATGGTGACGACCAGGTACATCCAAGGCTCGAGGCTGCGGTTGAGGCCGACACCGACGAGGAAGGTGAGTATGGTGATTGAGAATGTCGCTGCGGCTCTATCGGCCGAGCGATGCCCACTGCCGGATGTCCGTAACGCGAGCACCTGAAAACCAAGCGCCGCCAGCACGACAAGAGCGAAGTGCAGACTATCGGGAGGCGCGGACGCTCTAGCGTGATGTTCAGCGAAGAAGAGCGAGAACCCAAGGGCGGCTCCGAAGCCGGCCAGCGAAGGGACGATTCCCCAACCGGCCAGCCGGGATTGGCGCAGTGCCAGAACGGTCATCACAGCCCAGCCGCACAGCCAGGGCCACAACGGCACGTCTGTTGCCGCGACCGGCGCTAAGGCCAGCATGCCGAGAAAACTTAAAGAAGTAATGAGCGCGGGAGCAAAGGGGGCTGCGAGCCGGCTTTCTCGTGGCTGCTCGCGTGGTTTGAGTTCGGTGAAAGCGTGAAACGCCAGTGCGAGAACGCCGCAGACCGCAGCCGCTTCCCAGGCCAGCGCGTTTGTGAAGTCCGTCCGCAGAAACCAGACCAGCAGCACCGCGACGCTGCCCGCGGCGGCTCCGAGCGGAAGCTGGGGTGTCGTCTGTACACGCCCAAGCCAACACGCTGCCACCGACAGCACGACCAAGAGCCCCGCTACGGGGTAGATGTGGACCCCGAATTCCGCGTTGGCGGCAAAATAGAGGGCCAGAACAAACGGCGCCCAAACGCCCGCGATCTGGCTGAGCCGCTGCATGGCGTCGTGCTCGGGTGTTGTCTTCGTCCCTCGGCTGCTCAGAATCGCCGCGAGTCCGAAGAACAGGCCAAAGAGCATCAGGATGCCGAGTCCCAAGAGAACGCGGTCCGGTCCCATTCGCATCAGGACCCAGACACCTTCGTAAAAGAACGTCCCAAACAGCGCCAGGATCATCAGAACCGGCCAGCGCCGCAGCCGTGCCAGCCACAGCAGGCCGATATCCAGCAACAGTACGTAGCCGAAGAGGCCGATCGGGTTGTCGCTGCCGGTGGACAGCAGGATCGGTGTTGCAAAACCGCCGATAAGGCCGAGGACAGCGATTTCGCGCGCCCGGTGACGCCAAGCAAGCGCGCCGCAAGCGGCCGTAACGAGAATCATCAGGACGAAGCCGAGGGTTGACGGCACCAACTCGTAGAGCACACGTCCGGCCCAGACCGAGATATAGAGGACGACGATGCCGCCGCCGGCCAGGGCGTTGGCCGTCGTTACATATCGGCTCATCCGTAACCGCTCGGAAATGGCGATAGCCGCAACGCCGGTCGCGAGTCCGATGGCGACGCGGACAATCGGCGGAATCAGGTCGTGCTCGACGGCATACCGCAGGAACATGACGGCCGCGAGCGCGAGGACGATGCCGCCCAAAACGGCGGCGCCACGAATACCGATCCACTCTTCCCAGTCGATCCGCCGAGTGAGTTGCGCTAGGGGTTGCGGCTCGGGGACTGCGATGGGAGGAGGCGTGCCGGGTGTGGCCGGTTCGGTCGGTGCGACGGGCTCCGAGGGCATCTCGGGGACCGGCGGTTCTATCGGCGTCTCCAGACTGGGCGCTTCCTCGGAAGGTAGCGGCGCCTCCGGCGCGGGGGCTTCTTCTTCGGCCACCGACTCTTCGCTTACGGAAACACCTTCCGCCGGAAGCGCGGCCACCTGCTTCTCCAGTGCGTCGATTCTCTCGAGAAAGGCACTACGAGTGGCTTGAAGCTCAGCATCAAGCTCCCAGATCCGGTACTGCGCTTGGGTGTGACGAACCCTTGCCCTGCTGAATCCGATCCAGCAAGCCGTGCCGAGCACCATCACAATCAGAAATAGGAAGACTTCCATCGAACGAGGTCAGGACCAAGCCTGCTTGACGGTACCACAGCAAGTGGGCCTCCAAAACCGTAGGAATCCCCTATTCGCTTCTTGTTTTGTGCGAGTTGCAGCGCGAGCCTATGCCCCGAGGCCTAGGTCACAAGCGTCATCTGATGAACACTGGCATACGTTTGATGTACAGATCACCGCAGTCGGTACAGTATGCTGCTGTGTGTTATACGTGGCCGCGGGCGCCAATCGGCCAAACTTCGACGACATTCTCGCCGCGAACGCAATACGCGCGGTCGTAGAGATTCACATTTGGGTCGCAATGAGGCACGATGAATCGGAATTTTTCGCCGAGGCGCACGGGACGACTCGGTTCGGTAATCAGCAAGATCCCGTGTTCGTCGCCACCGAACCGGTACTCGACACCTGTAATACCGATCACCTCGGGGCCGAACTTGCGGTCCGTTGCGAACGACTTGAGGCCGCAGTCAAGCGTTGCTCGGTCGTCGTAATTCTTACTGATGACCGTTCCCAGTACCGTCAACGACGGCTCGAAGTCGTTGTAGATGGAACCACTCTTGCCGCCGATACGCCTGTAGTCGACATCCATGAATACATAAGAGCCGACTTGCATCTCGGTCATCCCCCCGAGATTCGAATCGATGTTGTACGTGCCGGTGCTCGTGCCGGACATGATCTCGGCCGGCAGCCCATCTCTCTTCATCTGCTCGAAGGTTTCAATTGGCGGAGCCATCACACTTTCGGAGTGCTCCTTGCGTTGCGGAAAACCGGGAACGTGCGACGAGCGGCCTGAGTAGCAGTGGATGCCTCGCAGGTTCAAGCGCGGCAGCTTGTCGACTTGTTTCGCGAGCGCCAGCGCGGGTTCACCCGGCTCAATGCCTGTTCGCCGGCCGACGGGGTCGATGTCGATCATGATGTTGAGGTCGACTTTGCCCGCTACCGCCGCCTCGCTCAACTGTTCGACATTGCGCGCATTGTCGACGACCGCCATCGTGTCGGAATGTTTCGCCGTCATCCGAACCAGCCGCGCGATCTTGTTGGGCCCGGTGGATTCTGACGTGAGCAAGATGCCGGGGATGCCGGCGTCGGCCATGCGCTCCGCTTCGCTGATCGTCGCCGAACAGAGCCCGATCGCCCCCGCTTTGAGTTGCCGGCGGGCGACCTCGGGGCACTTATGCGTCTTGCCATGCGGACGCAGGTTGATCGGCGCCGCCTTGGCGTGCTTCGCCATCTTGGCGATGTTTCCCTCCAGCCGATCAAGGTCGATGATCAACGAGGGCGTCGGCAGGTCATTGAGAGTGACACCGCTGATGGCTTTGCCTTTGCCGAGCTTACGCTCGACCTCGTCAACGCTATAGCCCCAAACAGGCCTAGAAATCAGAAAGAATGGAGCCGCAGCTCCGATACCGGCGCTCGCGCGCAGCCAGTCCCGCCTTGTAGTCTTCCGCATCGTATGACCCTCCCGCCGCTTCATCTTAGCTCCCGGTTCAGAGGCTGGCAATGTCGTGCTGAAAAAAAAGTACGGACTTCTCGATCGTGTCAGCAGCGCGCTAGCCGAGGTCTGTGATAGGGGTGCGCGTAAGCGGTTGATATAATGCCGATTCACCTGCCCCGACGATTCATCAGCGGGGTTCGCCGCACAGCCAATGGAAGTCCGCGAAATGGGAATCGCCGCTCCCGAAACCATCGCGAAGTATGAAACCGTAATCGGCCTCGAGGTCCACGTTCAACTCGGCACCGAGACGAAGCTTTTCAGCGGCTCTTCGACGGAATTCGGCAATGAGCCCAATACGCAGACCGACCCGGTAACGTTGGGCCTTCCCGGCGCGTTGCCCGTGCTGAATCGCCAGGCAGTGGCGCTTGGCACGAAGGCGTCTCTAGCTCTGAATTGCGAGGTGCGGACTTTCTCGAGGTTCGCGCGCAAGAACTATTTTTACCCTGACCTGCCGAAGGGCTATCAGATCTCCCAGTTTGACCAGCCGCTGGCCGAGCATGGCTGGCTAGATATCTCAGTCGGCGACGAGCAGAGACGCATCGGCATCACGCGCTTGCACCTCGAAGAGGATGCCGGCAAGACCATTCACGACGGATTCAAAGACAGTGACCGCTATAGCCATGTCGACCTCAACCGCGCCGGCGTGCCGCTGGCTGAAATCGTCAGTGAGCCCGATATCCGCTCCTCCGACGAAGCGGTAGCCTATGTCACCGAGTTGAAACAGATCATGCAGTTCGTCGGCGTCTCGACCTGCGACATGGAGAAGGGTCAGCTCCGCTGCGACGTCAACATATCCGTCCGCCCCTGGGAGCAAGAGGAGTTCGGCACAAAGGTGGAAGTGAAGAACATGAACTCCTTCCGCTTCATCAAGCAAGCGTTGGAGTTTGAGATCGCGCGGCAGGTCGCCGTCGTCGAAGGAGGCGGCGAGATCCCGCAGGAGACACGCCTTTTCAACGTACAGACCGGCGAAACCGTGTCAATGCGCTCAAAAGAGCATGCACACGACTACCGCTATTTCCCCGAACCCGACCTGATGCCTCTGATTGTGAGCGAGGAATGGAAGGAAGAGATCCGATCTTCGATGGGCGAGCTACCGGCGGCCAAGCGGGCGCGGTTCATCAGCGAGTACGAGCTGAGCGACTATGACGCCGGCGTGCTGACGCTGACACAGGCGATAGCCGGCTACTTCGAGGACGTGGCCAAGGGAGCTGGCGACGCGAAGGCGGCCGCGAACTGGGTTCAAGGCGAGTTGGCGGGGGCACTGAACGCCGCCGGCAAGGGTATCGAAGATTCGCCCGTTTCCGCGACCCAACTCGCCGAGCTCGTCCGGCTCATCGGCGACGGAACTCTTTCGGGGAAATTAGCCAAGGATGTTTTCGCCAAAATGTTCGAGAGTGGCCGTGACGCGGCCGTGATCGTAGAGGCCGAGGGTCTGAAGCAGATCAGCGACACCGGCGAACTACAGAAGATCATCGACGAGATCCTTGCCGGCAACCAAAAGCAGGTCGAAACATACCGCGGCGGCAAGACGAGCGTACTCGGCTTCTTTGTCGGACAGGTGATGAAAGCGACTCGAGGCCAAGCCGACCCGAAGGCGGTCAACGAACTGCTGCGCAAAGCTCTGGGCTGAGTGGCGTCTGCCTACATCTTTTTGTTCGAGAACGGGACACTCATGTCAAGATGGTGAGGCGTCCCGTCGCGATTGCCGGCTCGAAAGGAACATCCGTATGCCGAATCCTACTCGTAGAGACATTTTGATCGGCGCCGCCGCGGCCGCCGGCACGATCGCCGCGAGGCCCGCGCAGGCCGCCGCCCGCACAGGGACCGGCAAGAAGCCAACGCTGTGTCTGTTCTCGAAGCCGGTGCCATTTCTCGGCTACTCCGATTTGGGCAAGGCCCTTAGCGGCATGGGAATCCCCGGCGTGGACTTGACGACTCGCGCCAAGGGCCACGTGTTGCCGGAAAACGTTGAGCGCGACCTGCCGAAAGCGCATGCCGATCTTGCCAAGCACGGTATTGACATCTCGATGATCACGACCGGGTTGACCTCGATCGAGGATCCGGCCGCCCGCCCGACGCTCTACACGGCGGCCCGCCTAGGTATCCCGTTCTTCAAGCTCGGCTACTACCGCTACAAGGATGTTTCTCAGTTGGATTCGACTCTGGCCGAAGTGAAACGCGAGGTGGAAGGCCTCGCCGGGCTCGCCCAGCACGCCGGCATTCAGGGCGGTTTTCACAATCACTCTGGCCCCTACGTGGGCGCGGCCATGTGGGACCACTGGTGGGCGTTGCGGGACGCCGACCCACAGTGGATGGGCTTCTATTTCGACCCCATGCACGCAACGGTCGAAGGCGCGGGGGCTGGTTGGAAGATCGGCTTCCACCGCTTGGTGTCGCGGCTCAAGATGGTTTCGGTCAAGGATTTCTTCTGGGAGAAGAATGGCGGGAAATGGACTCGGGATGTGTGTCCTCTCGGCGAAGGCATGGTCGATCTCCCCGAGTTCTTCCGGACCTTGGCGGCTACGGACTTCGACGGACCCGTCACGCTGCACGTCGAGCACAAGATTGGCGGACCCACTGAATCCGCGCGGCGCGACAATGTTCTGGCCGCCATCGAGAAGGACTACAAGTACTTGAAGAAGATCTACACCGAGGTCTACGGAGCATAGTGAACACGGTCAGGATCGGCGCAGCGCAAATCCCGCAGACCGATCGAATCGCCCACAACGTGAACGCGGCGCTCGCCATGATCGAACGCGCCGCCCGCGAAGGAGTGGAGATTCTCTGCTTCCCCGAAACGCACCTGGCGGGGTACCGCGTGGGGGTTTCCGACCCGGATGCGCCCTGCGACCAGGAGGCGCTGGAGCAAGCCCTTACACAGATTGGCGCCGCCTGTGGCGAGCATTCGGTGGGCGCCATCGTGGGCACAGAAACGCCCAATGGCAGTGGGAAGCCTTTCAACAGCGCGGTGGTTCTCGACCAGCAAGGCAAGACTCTGGCGACCCACCACAAGACCCGTTTAACGCCCGCCGACGCCCTCGGCTACTCGCCGGGAACCGAGCCAACCCTTTTCGAGTTCAAGGGCATCACAATGGGCGTGGTGATCTGCTTTGAAGGATTTCGCTTTCCAGAGACGACGCGCTCACTTGCACGGGCCGGCGCCCGCATCGTATTCCATCCGCAGTTCAACCATGTCTTGCCCAACATGGAGTGGAAGCTACCCGTCCACGAGGCTCTGCTGACCGCCCGAGCCGCTGAGAATACGCTCTACTTCGTTTCCGCCAACATGTGTCACGCCCGCAACAACTGCCGCTCGCTAATCATTGGCCCGGACGGGCTGATCCTCGAAGCATCTGAACTGGGCAAAGAGGCTCTGTTGACGGCGGATGTCGATCCGCAAAAAGCGAACCACGCCTTTCTCAAAGACGACCCTGCCGTAATGGCGAAAGCGCTGGCGGAAACTTAATACGCTGGCTGGCCCCCGCCATCGGCATCCCTGCTCCTCTCAATCGCAGTCGTCTCCCGAGAACCTGTGATAATCTAGTTCCAATGAGAATGTTACAAACATTCCTTACTCTTTTTGTTTTGGCACTGTTGGCTGCGCCGCCTGCTTGGGGCGCTCCACTGAGCCTTCGCGCCGATTCACAGTCCCAGGTAATCCAAAACGAGCGTGCCGACCGCGACAAGCTTTCGCGATTCGACGATTCCGTCATGGTGAAGCGGTTCGCCCGCTTGCAATTGCTCGATCAGGTCCCGGCCAAAACGCGCAACTACTATGTCCATGCGATCCCGGCCAAGTACCAGTACCTGCGGCCATGGACCAAGTTGTTCTTGGACCGCCTGGGCAGCCAGTTTCGTCGCCGCTTCGGAAAGCCGCTTCGGATCACCGGACTTACTCGATCCGCCAGTTACCAAAAATCGCTGCGCCGCCGGAACGGTAACGCCGCCGCCACTGCTGGCCCGAAAAGGTCTGCGCACCTCACCGGCGCTTGCCTCGACATATCGAAGAAAGGCATGACCGGACGCGAGATCAGTTGGATGCGCCGTGTACTGTCCTCGATCAAGCAGAAGGGGTACCTCTACCCTGTCGAAGAGTTCAAGCAGCCGAACTTCCATATCATGGTCTATCGCAACTACCCTGAGTACGTCGCGAAACTCGAAGCAAAGCGGCGCTAAACGACTCCGCCCCAAGCTCGCCGAAAGTCGTTGTAAACCGATTGCGCCCCCGGCACGTAGTATCATAGAGGCGGCTGGCTGTGTATTGGTCCGCCTGCCCTGTCCGAGGCGGGAGAAATGTCCCTAATGAACGCTCGAACCAAATTCATAATGGTCTTCCTGTCCACTCTGCTTACGGTGATGCTCGTCATCGGGGCGCTGATGGGCAAGAGCAAAGAGGGGGATGCCACGTATAAGCCACTTTCGGTTTACACGGAGGTTCTGGCGCGCATCAAGGCCGACTATGTGGAAGAGCCGAATATGGATCAGGTCACTCGCGGCGCTCTCCAGGGCTTAGTCGAATTCCTGGATCCGTTGTCAAGTTATCTCACCGCCGAGCAGTTTGAGCTTTTCGAAAAGAGCCGTGAGAACGCGGACGATGGCACTGGCCTTTCCACCGGCCTTGTCGTTTTCAAGCAACGGCTCTCGTATACACAAATCCTTTACGTCGTCCCCGGATCGCCGGCCGATCAAGCCGGCATCCGCAAAGGGGACCTGATCGAAGCCATCGACGGCGCTAGTACGCGTTCCATGGCGCCCGCTCACATGCAGAGTATTCTGAGCGGCAAACCAGGCACAAAGGTTCGTCTTCTCGTCCGGCCGGCCCGCCAACCTGATGAGCCCCAAGAACACTCCCTCGAACGGGCTCGCGTGGAATTGCCCTCCGTTGCCAGCAAGATGCTTCCGGATGGCGTCGGCTACATCGACCTCGATGTGCTCGACGGAAAGCACGTCGACCAGGTGGCGGCGGCGATCAAGTCACTCGAATCCGAGGGAGCGAAGAAATTCATTCTCGATTTGCGCGGCAATGCTCTGGGCGACGCCAAGCAGGGTTTGATGCTCGCCGATCATTTCATCAGCGAAGGGAAGCTGGGTTCTCTCAAAGGCCAGCGTTATCCGGAGGAAGTATTCACCGCCGAGGCCGAAACAACCTTGACCGACGCGCCGATTGTGTTGATCACCGACCGCGCCACCGCGAGCGGCGCCGAACTGGCGGCTGCCGCCATCCTCGACAGCGGCCGAGGTAAGATCGCGGGCGAGCGAACATATGGTCTCGCGGCCTTCCAAAAGACGATTAAGCTCGACGACGGAGCGGCGCTGATCCTTTCCGTCGCCAAGTACTATCGGCCCTCGGGCAAGGCCTTCCAGGATGGCGGCGTCGAGCCGTCCGATCCCGTGGCTACCTCAGAGCTGCGACGCTACCGGATTTCTGAGATGGAGACGATGGATGCTCCGACGGTGGAAGTCCCGACGGGAATGACACCACCATCCCTCGAAGGCGATCCGGACAAGGATCCTTACCTGAAGAAAGCCCTTGACGTTCTCAAGAACTCGTCGGAAGCCGTCAAGAAGGCTGCCTGAGCAGACAGCGGTCTCAACCTACAATTCCACGACTGCCTTGATGACGCCGTCGGAGTACTCCGCGACGGTTTCGAATGCCTTGTCCCCCCGCTCCAGCGGAAAGCGGTGACTCACAAACCGCGACGTATCGATCTGTCCTCGCCGCAACATGTCGAGCGCTTCGTGATCGTTCGCATTGGAGCGTTTCTGTACATGGATGCTAAGTTCCTGATGCATCGCCTGCCACATGTCGACTCCCACGAATTGCTGGGACGGGATGCCGATGACGACAAGGCGTCCCCCGAAGCGCATGCAATTGAGCGCGGTGTTGATCGATTCGGGTTTGCCCGCGGCGTCAAACGCGACATGCACTCCCCGGCCGTGCGTGAGGTCCATGACCGCGTCTCGTACTGACTCGCGGTCTATGTGAACCGCCGCGTCCGCCCCCATCTCCCGGGCCGCTTCGAGCCGATGCTCTATACGGTCGGCAACGATGATCCTTGAAGCGCCCGCGATCTTCGCTACCACCACACCCAGCACCCCGATCGGCCCCGCTCCCATCACGAGAACCGTCTCGGTCATCTCCAATCTCGCCAGCTCGACACTATGAAGCAGCACCGCGAGGGGCTCGATCACCGTGGCATCAACGAAGCTGAGTTCTTTGGGGATGGGCAACACATTGTGCGCCGGGACAACCACGTACTCCCGCAATAGACCGGGACCCTGCACGCCTCCGAGGAAACGCGCATTCAGGCAAAGATTCGGCCGTCCACCGCGGCACGCCTCGCAGTGTCCGCAAGTCAGCGCCGGTTCGACAGCGACGGGCGCGCCCTCGTCGAGATGTTCAACGCCCGCGCCCAATGACACGATCTCGCCCGCCGGTTCATGGCCCAGCACCGATGGGTAGATGGCGTTTGTCCCGGCACATCCGTCCTCCAGATAGTAGTGCATGTCGCTGCCGCAGACGCCGCAGGAGCGAATCCGCACCAGCACTTCACCCGGGGCGGGGTCCGGCGGGTCGGACATCGTGCCGACTTCGAGCGTACGGGGGGCAACGAGTTGAAGCGCTTGCATAGGTTTTCAGGGGGAGAGAGAAAGGGTCACCGTATCGATTCGATTGTAGCGAGTTCGCCCGTTTGTGAGATGCCCTTGTTGTAGAGTGAGGGGTCGTACCAAGCCCACGGAATGCCTCGCGCCTTCTCTCTCGACGACAAATACACCCTGGAATCCGGCCGCGTCTATATGACCGGGATTCAGGCGCTGGTGCGTTTGCCGATCGAGCAGATGCGCCGCGACCGCCGCGCCGGCCTCAAGACCGCCGCCTGGATCTCGGGCTACGAGGGTTCGCCGCTCGGTGGATACGACCTCACGCTCGCCCGCGCACAAAAGCATCTCGCCGATCACGATATCCACTTTCTACCCGGCGTGAACGAAGACTTGGCGGCGACATCCGTGATGGGGAGCCAGCTTTACCAAGCGCTGCCCGATCCCCAAGTGGACGGGGTCGTCGGCATCTGGTACGGCAAAGGCCCCGGCGTCGACCGGACGGGTGATGTTTTCCGCCACGCCAACCTGGCCGGCACCGGCAAGCACTGCGGCGCGCTGGCGCTCGCCGGCGATGACCATGTCTCGAAAAGCTCGACGATTCCGCACCAGAGCGAGTTTTCGTTCTACAACTATGCCCTGCCGACGCTCAACCCCGGCAATACACAGGAAGTGCTGGATTATGGCATCTGGGGTATCGCGCTGTCCCGTTACTGCGGCGCGTGGACGGGCCTCAAGCTTGTAGCCGATATTTGCGACGGCGGAGGCGCGGTTGAGATCTCACCGGAGCGGCTGCCGACTCTTGACCCGGATTTCATGATCGACGGTGAGCTTTACGAGAAGGTGATGAACCCGATGCTCATCATCCCGATCTCGCTGCGGCTCGAACGGGAACTCCACTACCGCCGTATGGCCGCCGCGAAGGAGTTCGCGCGCGTCAACGCGTTCAACCGCATCAAGGTTCGGCACGACGGCGACCGCCTGGGCATCATCACTGCCGGCAAGAGCTACTACGACCTAATGTCGACGCTCGAAAACGTCGGGATGGACGGTGATGCCCTCGCCGCGGCCGGGATTCGCATTCTCAAGCTGGGCATGGTTTTTCCGTTGGAGCCCTCGATTATCGACGAGTTCGTTGCGGGGCTGGAGCGCGTGCTCGTCATCGAAGAGAAGCGCAGCTTCATTGAACTGCAACTGCGCGAGATGCTGTACCACCGCGATCAGCGGCCCGCGATTTGGGGCAAGTCTGATCCGGCCGGTGATGAACTCCTGCCGGGCAACGGCGAACTGGACGCCGAAATCATCACGAAAGCCCTGGCGCGATGGCTGGGACTCGACGACGGCGTCGAGCGGCGCTTGGCGCAGTTGGCCGAGATCGAAGTGCGCTTCTCGCAGGGCAAATCCGCGCCGCCGCGGATTCCGAGCTATTGCTCCGGCTGTCCGCACAACCGCTCGACACTCCTACTGGAAGGCCAAATCGCCGGCGGCGGCATCGGATGTCACGGCATGGCGGCGGCGCTCGGTGAAGCCGACCGCGGCATCGAATACATCGGTCAGATGGGTGGCGAAGGCGCGACGTGGATCGGCGCCTCCCCGTTCGTCGGCAAGAAACACATCTTTCAAAACCTCGGCGACGGCACCTACTTCCACTCAGGCCGTTTGGCCGTGAACGCGGCCATCTCGGCCAACGTCAACATCACTTACAAGATCCTCTATAACGGCGCGGTCGCCATGACCGGAGGGCAGCAAGCCGCCGGTGGGCTGCCGATCCCTGAACTGACACGCGAACTCGAAGCCGACGGCGTCAAGCGGATTGTCCTGCTCACCGACGATCTGGCGCGCTATGAAAGCCGTAAGGGATTGGCTGAGCTGACGGAAGTGCGGCCTCGTGAAGACCTTGAAGAAGTGCTGCGTGATATCGAGAAGACTCCCGGCGTCACGATCATGCTGTACGACCAGATGTGCGCCGCCGAGAAGCGCCGCCGCCGCAACCGCGGCCGCATGCCGCAACCGGTTCGCCGTCTGGTGATCAACGAAAGGGTTTGCGAAGGCTGCGGCGACTGCGTTGCGAAATCGAATTGCGTTTCACTGCATCCCGTCGAAACCGAGTTCGGGCCCAAGACGCGTATTCATCAGTCGTCGTGCAATGCCGACTACACCTGCGCCCTTGGCGATTGCCCTTCGTTCGTCAGCGTGATGGTCGAGGAGGGGACGGGCCTCAAGCGGCGGCCGCTGCCCGACCTGCCCGAGGTATCGGTCACGGAGCCGGAGAAGGTTAGCGCCGCGCGGCCCTATCACGTGCTTATGCCGGGTGTCGGCGGCACGGGCGTTGTCACGATCAACCACCTACTTGCGACCGCCGCGCTGCTGGAAGGCAAGCACACGACCACGCTCGATCAGACCGGTCTGGCGCAAAAAGGCGGGGCCGTCGTATCGCATCTGACGATCGCCGAGCAGCCAGTCGAGGAATCGAATCGCATCAGTTACGGTGCGGCCGATCTGTTGCTAGGCTTCGACGCCATGGGCGCCGCGGCCGCGGCTAATCTTCAGCGGGTTGCTCCGGACCGAACGTCCGCCGTCGTCAACTCGCACGAGATTCCGACGAATGAATCGATTCGCAAAGGCCTGACGGTCCTGTCGACCGACGGCCTGTTCGCGCGTGCGGTCCGCGAGAACACGCGGGACGATGCGAGCCTCTTCCTCGACGCATCGAAGTGTGCCGAGTCGCTGTTCGGCAGCCATCTGCAAACGAATATCTTCCTGCTCGGCGTGGCCTATCAGGCGGGCTTGCTCCCTTTGCGGTCTGAATCCATCGAGCAATCCGTGACGCTGAACGGCGTGCAGGTCGACCACAATCTCGCCGCTTTCCGCTGGGGACGCCAGTACGTGGCCGACCGCGCGAAGGTCGAAGCGATCGTCTCACCCAGCGCGGTCTCCGAGGCGCCGCGCGGTCTTGATGAGCAAATCGACTTCTTCGCGGCGGAGTTGGCGGCTTACCAGAACGCCGCCTATGCCCAGCGTTACCGCCGCTTGGTCGATGACGTTCGCAGCGCCGAAAAGCGAGTCGCGGGAACGAGCACGGGCCTCACTGAAGCGGTCGCCCGTTACTTCTACAAACTGCTGGCTTACAAAGACGAGTATGAAGTCGGACGCCTGCTGACGCTTCCCGATATCGGCCGGCAGATCAGCGCGACGTTCGAGGCGCCCGTCAAGCGCATCTACCACCTGCACCCGCCGCTGCTGCGCGCGATGGGTCTGAAGAGAAAACTATCGTTGGGGCCCTGGGCGCGGCCTTTGCTGAGGGCGCTTGCCGCGATGAAGTCCCTACGTGGTACGGCGTTCGATCTGTTTGGCTACGCTCGCCTGCGCCGCGAAGAGCGGGCGTTGATCTCCTGGTATGAAGAGATGATACGGGAATTGTTGCCCGACCTGACGGCGGCGAATCTCGAAGGCGTCACCGATGTTGCCCGGCTTCCCGACGGGATTCGGGGCTATGAGCAGATCAAGCTTGACTCGATCGAAGCCGTGCGGAAAAGCGCCGTCGAGATGCGCGCGAATCGGTCTCAACCGGTCGCCGCTTAGGCCACCAACTCGCCGATCGTCCGCGAGCCGGTCGGGAACTCCTTCAACTCGGCACCTAGTGATTTATTCGCGAGCGTCAGGTACAGGTCGCCCATGGTGCCTGTGAGCGCGGTGTGTCGGCCCGTTGTAAGCCCGCCCGCGTGACCGGCGATGATGGCCGCGTGTCCGCTGTTCTTGTGATCGTTTGCTTCGGCATGCTCGTGGACGAAAAGCAGGCAGGAATGGTCCAGCATGTTGCCGTCCCCTTCCGGGGTTGCCTTGAGCTTGGCCACAAGATAGGCGAATTCCTCGACGTGCCAGCGGCAGATGTCGCGCATAATTTCCTGCTGCTTCGCGGCGTGTTTGCCGCCGAGATGGCTGTACTCGTGGTGTCTTGAGAACGCCAGCCCCAGCCAGGGGAACCGCGCTAGACTCTGGCACTTCGACAACATGTAGGAGGCAACCCGCGTCTGCCCCGATGCGAATGCATGGACCAGTAGATCCGTCTAAAGCTTGGAGATGCGCGGATAATCCCTCGGATCACCTCCGGGCCCGGGCTCGTCGACCGACTTCGAATACTCAGAAGGCAAGTCGCCGATGGCTCGCTCCATGTCGCGAATCGACGCCAGGTATTCGTCGAGCCGCGTCTGGTCATGCCGTCCGAGCACGCTTTGCAGTCTTTTGGTCTGGCCCGACACTGCATCGAGCACACTGTTCTTCCGCTCGACCCAACCGTAGTCCCGCGTACCGAACAGCCGGTCGAACAAGTTGTGCGGAATCATCTCGGGCGGGAGCGGCCGATTCGGCCCCGCCCAACTCAGATTCCGCTGCATGCTGTGGCCGAACGACTCCTGGCAAACGCCGAGCTGGAGCGACCGAAAGCGGGACTCACGTCCGATCCGCGCCGCGATCAATTGGTCAACCGAGTGTCCACCCGCTCCCCGGCCGGTGAACTTCTCGCCCGAGACCAGTGCGCTCATCGAACGCTGATGCGCATTTCCCACACCGGCCAAGCGCGCGTTCGGGTTGTCCAGGCCCGAAACGATGTGAATGTCGTCACGAAAACGCGCCAGCGGCGACAGGCAGGGTGTCATCGTATAGTCGGCACCCTTCTCCAGTGGAATCCAGTAGCGCTCCGGAATCCCGTTGCCGTTGAACCAATACACGAATCGAGTCGGAATCGTCGAGGCCGGCCGTGACCCTTCGCCGGCGGCATAAGCGGTGCCACTCGCATTGAACATCGCGACCAACGGTGGCAGCGGCAACCGAATCAGCGCGCCCATCGCTCCGGCGCCCTCGAGAAATGTGCGGCGAGATAAGGGTTTGGACCTGCCTATCATTTCAACCTCCGCCCACGTTACGGAACGTATCCGACTTCACTAACGAGATTATAAGCTCCTGAAAACGAAACCGCGATCCGCGAAACACCTGATACATCTCGTCAATGCTCCCTTCATCGGCTCCCGTCTCCGATCTTCCGAAGGCATACCGGAACAACTGCTTCACGATGCATTTCTGGCAGGCAGGCTGAGCAGCGAGAATCTTGCCCAACTCCCGCGGCGTTGAGAACTCGCTGTCGGCAACGCCCGCCACGCTTGCGCTGGTGTCGATATCGAGGTCGAATTCCTTCGGTTTGATACCCTTCTTGCGTTCGTAGCGGTTCGGCTCGACCGTAATGTGCTGCTTGTCGCGCTTCCTCCCGGTGGTGTCGTACTTCTCCAGCCCAAAGCCGATTGGATCCACCAAACGGTGGCAACTTTCGCAACTCTTCTCTTTGAGATGCATCTCGACAAGCCGCTCTCGTGTGGTCAACGGCCGGGAATCCATCGTCAAGGGAGGCAGGCTCGCGGTCGCATTCGGCGGAGGCGGCGGAACGTGCTGGCACAGAAAATGCTCCCGGACAAATAGACCCCGCTCGGTCGGAGACGTCTCATCCGGCTTGCCCGTCTGGGTCAGGAAGCTGCCTTGTCCGAGAATGCCCGCCCGTCCCGAGTCGCGAGGTAACGACACCATCGCGAAGTTTTCCCGAGGCTGGGGGATCTCGTAGAGCTCGGCCACAAAGGAGTTCACGAAGGTATAGTCCGCAGTGAAGAACTCCATGAAGTTGCGGTCGTTCCAAATGAGATGGTGTACGAAGCGGCGTGTTTCCTCTGTCAGCGCCTCGGAAACCTGCGGCGTGAACTCCTTGTAAAGCACCGCATCCTTGATCGCGCCCAACACGCGGTCGAATCGCAGCCACTGCGCGATGAACTGGTCCAATGCCTGGCGCGCCCTGGGATCCTCGAGCATCCGCCGTGCTTGCTTGTCGATCCCCTCGTCGCTGAGGATCTCCCCCGATGACGCCGCGCGGATCAGTTCCGCATCGGGCATCGTGTCCCACAGGAAATAAGACAGGCGCGCGGCCAATTCGTACGCGGTGTTCTCCTCGCCCTGCTCGACGATGAAAAGAAAGTCCGGCGACTGCAACATCGCCTCAACCACAATCCTCGCACCCGCCACGAACTCCCCGGCGTCTTCGGCCTCCGCCAGCAGTAATTTCGCGAATGACTCGGCCTCGTCGTCCCCCAGGGGTCTGCGAAAGGCCTTTTTACCGAACGCCCGCGCGAACTTCGCCGCGCACGCCCTGTCCACCACCACCGTCGGTTTGCAAGGAACCAAGCCGCGCGCGTCTCCGTTGCGAAACGCTGTACGCGCCAGCTTCTCGGCCGCCTTGCTATAGGCTTCGGCCAACACGGGCGAGATGCTCTGCGCCAGCGCCTGATTGCGAAAACCGTTGACGTAGTCCTCACCCGGAAAACGGTCAGCCGGTGTGGTTTGGTCCCCGAGAAGGTCGCGGACCGTGTTGTTGTATTGGCTGTGTGTAAGCCGGCGAATCGTAGGACGCCCTGGCGGAAGAGCCGTCTCCCTGCGGTTTGGGTCCGTAGGCAGGTCAACCCGCGCCAAGTAGTTGACCCAGCCGATCAGCATCTCCTCTTCCGCGCTGCCCGGCTCGATCAACTGCCCGCCGGTGTGCTGAATTCGATTCGTGGGCTTGGTGAGTAGCAGAGACCGGGTCGGATCTTCGCGGTCGACCACCGCCCGCAAAGCCGCGCCAAACGTCTCGATCGCTTGATCAGTAGCGGACTCCAGCGGGAAATGGACGCGCGTCGCCGACGCCACACCATCGCTCGTATGGCAGGCCCGGCAGTTTGCTTCCTGCAAGACCGGATAAACGTCACGGGAGAACTGCACGGTGTCGTCAGCCGGCGCGGCCGAAAGCCACGCGGCCACGCAGGCGGCAAGACTCAACACGGCGGGTATTCCGCTTCGGGGCACGAATCGCATCTGACCCGAATCTAGCGATTCAAGCGAACCTGCGTCAAGAAGGGTTTAGCCTACGCGACTCGCCAACGCCGCGCCGGCACAGGCCTGAATGCGGACACACCCTCTCGCTCAGGCTCGGTACCATAGTCGTTACCATGCTCAGCCGCTTGATCCTCGCTTCGCTACTCGCTGTATCAACGCTCGTCGCGTCGTCCTCGCTCCCGCACCACGAGGAGATTGCGCCCGCCGTCCACGCCGTTGGGTTCGCTGCCGCCCAGGGTTCCGCGAACTCCGGCTGGATCGAGTTGCGCGATTCCGTACTTCTCGTCGACCTTCCGCGGGGAATCGCCTTGGATGACTACCTTGCGGAGGTGCGAAGTCTCAGTGGGAGGTCGGCTGATCGGCTCGCTCTGACCCGCTACCAACAGGGCGACGAAAAAATCGTCGAATCCGCGCTGGAATCAGGCATCAAGGAAGTCATCGTGACGCGCGGCATCGCGGAGGAGTTGGTGATGCGCTCGAGTCATCTCTCACCTGCGCAGTTGCGTGTTCTTACAGACACCGCCCGCATCGTCGACGGCGCGCTGCCGGTCGACTACATCTCTCTCGACGGCACGGCGGCGAAAGGCGCCGCGGCTCTGCACCTCCCCAACCGTGCTGTGGTTTTTGCCGGGCCGGCCGGCGTCAACGGGCCCCGAGCCGTACTCGAAGGGGCCGCGTCCGCTCGTTGGGTGGATGCCATCCGGCGGCTCGAAGCACTCAAGCCGGAACATGTTGTACCGGCCTTCGGTTCGTGGAGCAATGCCCACGTACTGGCGCGGCTGCGGTGGTATCTGGCCGAACTCCGGCGGCAGGTTGCCTACGGACTTGCGTTGGGCTTACAGCCGGAGACGATTTTTCCGACGGTTCGGATGCCGGCCGAGTATTCCGTCTGGATTCCGTATGACAACCCCCGCATCGAAGACCTGAAACGCGTCTACCGGGAAATGACCGTACCCGAGGCCCCGTTTGACGGGCGTCCGCCGCGCCGCGATGATACGCAGGTCCGCGCACTCGTCCTGATCGCCGACCGCTACCACGAGCCGGAGCACATCGAAGTTGGCTTGCGCAAAGTCTTCCAGGAGACCGGGGTGGTTCCGCACTTCACATTCGACACGCGGGCGCTTTCGGCCGCGAATCTCAGCCACGTGCAACTGCTCGTCATTCTCAAAGACGGCATGTTATGGCCTGATGGGGTCGAGCGGGGCAAGAAATACAAGATCTGGATGACTCCCGAGCAGGAAGAAGCCGTCGTTGATTTCGTCGAGCGGGGCGGGAGCTTCTTGAACCTCCACAATTCGATGGGCCTGTATCCGAAGGATGGCCCTTACCTCAACCTTGTCGGCGGGCGCTACATCGGTCACGGTCCGCTCGAACGTTTCCGCGTTATCGTCACCGACCCCGAGCACCCTATCAGCCAAGGCGTTGAGGATTTTTCCGTCGCCGACGAACAACACACGCCGCCCTTCGACGAAGCCAAGGTCCGCGTCTTCCTTCGCAGCCGCTCGGACGATGGTAAGCGCGAAGCCGCCGCCGGGTGGGCTTACGAGCCCGGCAAGGGCAGGCTCGTTCACCTGGCGCCGGGGCATACGCGCGAAGCCATGGAGCATCCCATGTTTCAGCGCTTGATGCGGAACGCGGTTAACTGGTTGATCGAAAGATAGTGGCTCGCGTCTGGTCGCGGCGACTGCACATCATTTCGTAGTCGCTCCCCCACGAGCGACATAGCGGGCGAGGGCCGTCCATTCGCCGGCGCACCACACGCTGTGAAACAACAACTGAAACGGCGTATACAGCGCCCACTCAAGCAGGCGGCGTCCCGCGGCAGCGTGAACCGCGGCTCGCAGCGTCATCGCCGGCGGAATGGCGGGCGCAGCGGCCATGTAGGCAAAAGCCCTAAGTCGAGACCAGTGGTTCCTCTCCGACCTCGTGAACCCGAAGTCGCGTCCTCGGGTGAATCGGTCTCGAAAGAGACCGCGGAGCGAGATGGGATGCACATGAGTCACGACGGCCCGAGGGTCAAACCGGATCTCGTAGCCTTGGGCGCGTGCGCGCCAACCGAGTTCGCTGTCTCCGGCAAAGCGGTCGGTGTAGTAGCCGCCAAGTTGCTCCCAAATATCGCGGCTGAAGCTGGAGTTCGCACTTGCCCCCTCGGGGTGCGGCCGTGTTTCGCCGCCAGGCATCCACCACGCGTGGCGTACCCAATGGACGGCGTGATTCCATGTGCCCGGTTCGGGGGCGACCGCTCCGGCGGTGGCCTTCCAGCCTTCGCGGTGCAGATCCACGAGCCGCTGCAACCAACTTGCCTCGGCCAGGCAATCGGGGTCGGTGAAGACAAGGATATGGCCCCGGGCGCGCCCAGCTCCGAGGTTGCGCGCCTGATGAGGAAGAAGGGGAACGGACGAGCGAATCAACTGTACGTCAGGAAACCGCCGAACCGCGTCCGCCGTACGGTCGTCCGGCGAGCTGTCGACGACGATGATCTCGAAATCGCGGAACGACTGCCCAGCCAGCGCATCGAGAGACCGCGTGATCGTCGTATGTGAGAGGTAGCCGGGCATCATGACCGATACCTCCGGCCCGCACCTACTCACTTTCGATTCCACTCGAGTTCTGCGACGTAAAACTGCTCCTCGGAATCACCCGGCCCGAGCAGATAACCCGCTGCCTCGGACGCAGCTTGGTAGGCGGTTACCACAAGCGTGATCGGTAGGGCCATCACAAACCGACCCCACAGCATCGGTCGAGGAACGATGCTACGCACCAGCCGCCAGACTTGTAGGCCGGGAACCAGCACCATGCCTCCACCATACATCCACCGCTTGAGCAAGCTCCAAGGCGGATTACCGAAGGCAATAGTAGCGGCATGAAAGCGCTTGAGGGCGCCGTTTGCGTAAAGACCTTGGCGCACAGACATCCAATCTTCGTGGGCGGCGATGGCATCCGCTGATTGCCACACCACGCCCCCCTCTCCTTGGATGCGCCGATGCAGCATATATTCCGCTTGGAACCACTCCTCCAGCGGACGCACGGCGGCGTACTTCATCAGCACATCGCGCCGGTAGGCGATGTTGGCGCACGACGCGATGGGAATCGCCCCAGGCCGCACCGGATGAAGCCAGCGACCGTACTCAACCATGAGGAACGAGCGGCTCAAGTACGTCTCCGGCTGAGCATCGATAAAGGCGTAGTTTACGATTTCGACCCCTCGCTCGAACGCCCGCATAACGGCAGCGGCCCAACCCGGTTGCGCATGGCAGTGATCTTCGATGAAGGCGACGCAGTCGCCAGTGGTTGCCTCCGCACCCGCCGCCATGGCCCGGGGAAAGCTGCGCAGACCGGGCCGAGGCACAACGCGAACGCGCGAGTCTGCGGCGCCGGCGAGCGGCCCGCTCTCTGGTTGGAGGTCGACAAGGACAATATCGAGAGGCTCGGAAACCTCCTGTTCAAGCAGTTTCCGGAGGCCTTCTTCAGCACGCTCGCGCTGTTGGCCGATGATCTGCACAACGCTGAGCATCCCAATCAGAGTATCGGGCCCTGCCCCGCGCTGCCAAGGCTTGCCCCATTTGAGGTCATGTTGGTCTCGCCCTGTAAGGGTAGTAAAAGACTGGCCTTCCCGGCAAAGGGAGGCTCGCTCACTTGGCGCCGGGGCACACGCGAGAAGCGATGGAACCCCCGATGTTTCAACGGTTGATGCGGAACGCCATTGGCTGGTTGATCAAGAGATAGTTTCTTTAGGCCTGATTACCCTGGCTTGACCCGTCGCGCCGGGAGCAGCGGGACGGGCCTGCGCAAAAAAAAGCTCGCAGACCCACCGCATCCCACGGCCGGTCGGCGAGCTTTGCTCAGATGGAGGTTGGTTCAAGCAGCAAAATACGACGCGCTGTCGTAGTACGATTCGTCTTCCTTCCGCGGCATGAACGCGAAGCGCCGCAAACGCAACAGCACATCGTTTGGGTCGCGTCCCAGAATGCCGCAACAGAATTGAAAACTAAACTTCGACGAACTGCGGCCGTGTAGCCACTCGATTGCTTCTTCCTTCGCTCGTCGCGGCCCGCTGCTGGCGTCCTGCAGGGCCTGGATGAGAACCGCGCCGGCGAGGCGTTGAAGTCCTCGGTTGACTGGAGAATCTTTTGGTGAAATCGCTGGTATGCCGTACATGATCGTTTTCTACTCCCCTTCAGTTTCAGCATCCTTATCGTCCCAAACTAGCGGCAACAGTTGAATGGAGTGTTCGTACGAAATACCCTAGGAATATGTCCTTATACACCAGTCTTAGGGCTGACACCTCAACCAGGACCCTAGGGTTTCTTCTCGGGTGTTAGACCGGAGATGATAAGACGAATAAAACACGAATGAAACTAAAATTCGCCCGGCCGCCAGACGGCACACCCTATTGAGGCTGGTTAGGACAACCGGTCCGCACCCTGTGTTTCTAGGGGCTTAGCTCGAACATGCGGCCTACGACTGCCCTGTCCGTTCACAACCCCGCGCCGCCCCTCGTCTTCGTCCGATAACGGGCAGGGTAATGTGAATCACGATGCGGGGTATCCTTCATGGTGATATGACTCGCGGCACACCGGCTTAGGGCGTCTATGGAGGATTCCGGCAAGCACATCCCAGGGCCATGCCGACCGGTGGCGACTTGTCCGTACTACAATATGAAATAGAAACCCATGAAAAAACGCCACTTAGGCTGGTTCGGCGGGTTCATCCTGTTGTTCGGTCTGGGTTTCTTCCCCGCTCGGGCCGATTCGGCGCACGTCATTCAGGTCGACGTCGAGCACGTCATCCATCCCCTTACGGTCGAGATCGTCCAGCAAGCGATCCGGCAAGCCGGCGACGAGGATGCCGCCGCCGTCCTGCTTCGGATGAACACGCCAGGCGGCCTGCTCTCCGCCACCAAGGAAGTCATCCAGGCCATCGTGGCCTCCGAGACACCCGTGATCGTGTACGTCGCTCCCAGCGGAGGCCGGGCAGCGTCCGCCGGCTTCATGATCCTGGTGGCCGCGGACGTTGCCGCCATGGCGCCCGGTACCAACACTGGCGCAGCGCACCCCGTGATGGTGGGCGGCGAGATGGATAAGGTGATGAGCGAGAAGGTCAGCAATGACGCAGCCGCTTCGGTCCGGTCCGTGACAAGCAAGCGCGGCCGCAACCCGGAACTCGCCGAAAAGGCCGTGCTCGAAAGCAAAGCCTTCACCGAAGACGAAGCCCTGGAAGCGAAGCTTATCGACATCGTCGCCCCCAATGTCGAAGCGCTGCTGCGCGAGCTCGACGGCAAGACAATCAAACGCTTCGATGGAACCGAGCAAACGATCGAGTTGACCGAAGCAACCGTCGTCCCCTTTGAGCTGAGTCACCGGCAGACGATTCTGCTCGCGCTGATTGACCCCAATCTGGCGTTCATTCTGCTCGTGCTGGGGTTGGTTGGAGTCTATGTCGAGTTCACAAACCCCGGATTAATCTTTCCCGGCGTCGCGGGCGCCATCCTTGTGCTGCTGGGCGCCATGGCATTGACAGTGTTGCCCATCAATTGGGCGGCCGCTGCGCTGGTGGTCCTCGGGCTGGTGTTCTTTGTTCTCGAAGCGACGACGACGACGAACGGCATCCTCGCCGCTGGAGGTGTCGTTGCGATGGTGTTGGGTTCCGTGATGCTGATCGACACCGACATTCCCGAGCTCTCCATCAACTGGCCGACCGCCATCGGCGTGACGCTGCCGTTCGCCGTGATTACTGTTTTCCTGTTGCAGCTCGCCGTGCGCTCGTATCGCCTCAAGGTCAGCACCGGAACCGAAGGCATGATCGGCGAGGTGGGCATCGCGAAGACCGACATTCACGCGGCTGGTCGTGTATTCGTGCATGGTGAGTGGTGGAACGCATCATCCGACAATCAGATTCCGTCCGGCGCACCCGTGCGTGTCGTGGGAATCAAAGACCTAAAGCTACACGTGGAACAGGGTTCGGATACATCACGGACGTTGGAGCCGGCAGAGCAGTAAAAGGAGCGGATCACCATGGGATTCAGCCTGGGTTACATCTTCATTTTCATCGTTGTTCTCTACCTGATCAATTGCATTAAGATCCTGCCCGAGTACGAGCGGGGCGTGGTCTTTCGTCTGGGCCGTTTGCTTCCGCAGCCGAAGGGGCCGGGACTGGTCCTGATCTTCGCACCGATCGACCGTATCGTTCGGATCTCGTTGCGCGTTGAGACACTCGACGTACCGCCCCAGGATGTCATCACCCGTGACAACGTGACGGTAAAGGTCAGCGCCGTGCTTTTCTTCCGCGTCATCGATCCTCTCAAGGCCGTGGTCGAGGTGGCGCACTACGTCCACGCGACTTCACAGTTGGCGCAGACGCGCCTGCGCTCGGTGCTCGGCGAAGCTGATCTCGATGAACTGCTGAGCCAGCGCGAAAAGCTGAACGCGAAGATTCAGGCGACGCTGGACGAGCACACCGGACCTTGGGGGATCAAGGTGCAGGCCGTCGAAGTGAAGAATGTCGATCTGCCCGAGCAAATGATTCGCGCCATTGCGCGCCAAGCCGAAGCCGAGCGAGAGCGCCGCGCCAAGGTCATTCACGCCGAAGGCGAAATGCAAGCCGCCCAAAAGCTGACCGAAGCGGGGCGGGCCCTGGCAACGCAGCCCGTATCCGTTACCCTGCGCTACCTACAGACGCTCACCGAGATTGGCACCGAGAAGAATACTACAGTGGTTTTCCCACTCCCGATCGATCTGTTCAGAGGTTTGGCCAACTGGGTTGGCAGCACCGAGGAGCAGAGCAAAGAGTGAGGCGCCCCTGTCTCGACACGTCTACGATCACCGTAGAAGAACACATAGAACATTTCGGACCGTGATTGTTTTAGGGTAGAATAGTTTCTGTTATGCCCTCACGGCAAGATGAAGAGTATGAACTTGTTCTCGGAAACAAGCAGTTGCTGAGCTTGTTCTTCGTGGTCGTCGCCCTGTTCGCGGTTTTCTTCACATTCGGCTACTCCGCCGGATTCACGCAAGGCCAACAGGCCCGGGTGGTAGCCATCGCTAGCAGCGGACAGCCTGATCCGGCGACCACGGAGGTGCGCATACCGGACGCTTTGCTCAAGGAGGCGCCCAAGCCCGCTGCTAACCTGGCACCGCAGCCGCGGCTGGCGGAGGCCAAGGTGGAACCACCCGAACCACAACCTGCGCCCTCGCCTCCGCCCAAGAAGCAAACTCCCGCCCCTCCGAAAGCCTCCGAAACGAAAGCGGCTGCGCCCGCTCGGGCGGCTCCTCAGGGAGATCAGATCGCCCGCGGCATCCATATCCAGGTGGCCGCGCTGCGAGTGAAGTCCGACGCGCAGTTGCTCGTGAGCAAGCTGAAGGCCAAGAAGTATCCGGTAGCGCTTTACACCCAGGGTGGCGATGGCTGGAATCGCGTCATCGTTGGACCCTTCGCCGGCGTGGACGCCGCCAAGGCGTCTCAGAAGAAGCTTCAGTCCGATGGTCTCAAGACCATCCTCCGGCAGCCTTAACGGCAATCCGCGCCGGCCCTGCGACGCAAATGGCAGAATAGAGGTCTGTAAGGCCGCGACAGCCTGTGGATCTCATCCGAATCACTAACCCTCAAGGTCGGCCCGGGCCGCGCTTGCCGGCGTGGCTGCGCAGCGGAACGACGGATTACCACGCGTTACACGACTTGAAAGTCGAGCTGCGAAGCCGCAACCTCCACACGGTCTGCGAGTCCGCGCGCTGCCCGAACATTCACGAATGCTTCTCGCGCAAGGCCGCGACGTTCATGATCCTTGGGAACATCTGTACGCGGCGCTGCGGTTTTTGCTCCGTCCCGCAAGGGACCCCCGAAGCCCTTCACGCCGACGAGCCCCGCAATGTCGCCGAGATGGCCCAGCGCATGGGATTGAGGTACGTGGTCATTACGAGCGTCAATCGCGACGAGTTGCCAGACGGCGGGAGCCGCCACTTCGCCCGAACTGTCACCGAGGTTCGCCGGCTACTGCCGAAAGCCCGAATCGAAGTGCTCACGCCGGACTTCCTGGGAGATACCGATGCCGTGGCGCGCGTCCTTGACGCCGGCCCCGACGTCTTCAACCACAACATGGAAACCGTCGCGCGTCTCTACCGCCGTGTGAGACCACAGGCAATCTACCAGCGCTCGCTGGATGTTCTGCGGTTCGCGAAACTTCATCGCCCTGACGTATTGACGAAGTCCGGACTCATGGTTGGACTTGGTGAAACGCAATCGGAGGTGCGGCGACTCTTACGGGACCTCCGTGACCACGACACCGACGTCGCTACGATCGGTCAGTACCTTCAGCCAACCCGCCGCCGGCTCGCGGTCCAGGAATTCATACGCCCCGAGGTGTTCGAAACATACCGGGACTACGGCGAGTCAATCGGGTTCCGCGCCGTGTTCAGCGGGCCCCTTGTTCGCAGCTCCTACATGGCCGAGCAGGTCGGAGCAAAAGCCGGCGAAGTCGGGTGACGTCTGCCGCCCGAAGCGGGAAGAGTGTGGCGGTCCGTCGTCCTGAATTCACGTCGTTGGCGCTAGCTGCCCTAAGCGGATTACTACAGATCCTGATCTTCCCGCGCTTCAGCATCACGCCGCTAGCGCTGGTCGCGGTTGCCCCTCTGCTGGTCGCTAGTGCCCGCGAGGAATCCTGGCGATCGCGCTTCCTTGTCGGCTGGCTCGCGGGAGCGGTCTATTGGGGCGGGGTCTGCTACTGGATCTACGACGTCATGCACAGCTACGCGGGACTCTCCGCCGCGGGCGCGGGCGCTATCTTCGTGGGCTTCTTTCTTACCAAGGGCCTCTATCTTGCTGTGTTCTCGGTCTTTGCCGGTCCCCTGATGAGGCAAGCCTGGGCGATCCCCGCCGTGGCCGCCACTTGGGTCTCGCTCGAGGGCCTGCATCAGTACCTCGCCTTCACCTGGCTGCAGCTCGGAAACGCCGGCATCGACATGCCTTTGCTACTGCGGCTCGCCCCGGTTACTGGCATCTATGGACCTTCCTTCGCCCTCGCGATCCTCAACGTGGCGATCGCCGTGCTCGTCGTGAGACGCGGTTTCCGAGAACTGGCGTGGCTGTCGCCGCTCGCGCTGTTGTTCTTCCTGCCTGCGCTTCCCCGTGAATTCCCGGCCACGGAGACCGCCCGCCTTGTACAACCGAACATCCATCCCGATGAGATCCGTGAAGGTGGCTGGGACTATAGCCGACAGGCTGAGCACCTTGCACGGATGGCCGAGCTTTCCAGCGGGGCGGTTGAGCAGATCGACCCGGCACCGCCGTCGCTCGTAATCTGGCCCGAGTACCCCGTACCCGCTTACTATTCCGCTGATGAGGGCTTCCGCGATTACATGAGCGAACTCGCGGCGCGGGTCGGCGCGCCCGTTATCTTCAACTCCATCGAGCGAGGTGGCCCCGACGGCCGCCAACCCCTCAACAGCGCGCTGATTGTCAACGAACAAGGCGAACTGCTCTCGCACTACTCGAAGATGTTTCTTGTGCCATTCGGCGAATTCGTGCCTTGGCCGTTCTCTCTTTTCATCGACAAGATCACTCTCGAAGCAGGCAGTTTCTTCCCCGGTGCGGATGTCGTTGTCACCGAAGCCGGCGGATACCGTATCGGCACCTTCATATGCTATGAATCCGTCTTTCTGCGGGGTGTCCGCGAGTTCGTTTATCGCGGCGCCGAAGTCCTCGTCAATATCTCGAATGACAGTTGGTACGGCCGCAGCGCCGCACGTCATCAACATTTGCTGATCGCCCGCATGAGGGCGCTCGAAAATGGCCGCTGGCTTCTTCGCGCGACCAACGATGGCATCACGTCCGTCATCGATCCCGCCGGGCGCGTGAGCGCCTCGCTGCCGTCGTTCGAGCAGAACGTGCTTAGTGCCCGCTTCGCGTACCGCGGCGAACTGACTTGGTTCACACGTTTTGGCCAGTGGTTCCTGACGTTGTGCGCGGGCGGGTCGCTTATGGGAATCTTGGTGTCGCGCCGCCGCCTGGGCTATCGTGAGAAGAGAGAAAACTGATGACGTTAGACGAACTCGATCGCAGTTTTAGCAGCCTCCGTCCCCGCATCAAGGGTATCCGGGGGTATCTTTGACGCGGCCACCAAGAAATCCCAACTCGAAAAGATAGAGCAGCAGTTCGTCGCTCCCGATTTCTGGAACGACTCGTCGAAAAGCCGGCCGATCATGCGCGAGCGGAAACGCCTGGTCGAAGCGATCGACGCGGAAGGAGATCTCTCGCAGCGGGTCGCTGATCTCGAGGCGTTCTTCGAACTTGCCCATGAAGGCGAGAGCGTCGAAGGAGAGATCGAGTCCGAGATGAAATCTCTCCAGGAGCGCGCGGACGAGATCGAAACAGCGGCGCTGCTCTCCGGCGAGAACGATCACTGTAACGCGATTGTCGTGCTCCATTCAGGGGCGGGTGGCACCGAGTCACAAGATTGGACCGAGATGCTGCTGCGGATGTACCTCCGCTGGGCCGAACGCAAGGGCTTCAAGGCGGATCTGACGGATTCACTCCCTGGAGAGGAAGCGGGTCTCAAGTCGGCCACGTTCACGATCGCCGGCGAGAATGCCTACGGATTGATGCGTGCGGAAATCGGTGTCCACCGGCTGGTTAGGATTTCCCCTTTCGACTCGGCCGCGCGTCGTCACACTAGCTTCGCCTCCGTCTTCGTGTATCCGGAGATCGACGACCAGATCATAGTGGACATCCGTCCCGACGATCTCCGCATCGACACCTACCGCGCGGGCGGCGCGGGCGGACAGCACGTCAACATGACCGATTCCGCCGTCCGCATCACACACGGGCCCACGGGGATCGTCGTGCAGTGCCAAAACGAGCGGTCGCAGCATAAGAATAAGGCGACCGCGTTGAAGATGCTTAAGTCGCGTCTCTACGACTTCGAGATGCAGAAGAAGCAGGTAGAGACTGACAAGCTCGAAGCGTCAAAGTCCGATATCAACTTCGGCAGCCAGATCCGCAACTATGTTCTTGCGCCTTATCGGCTCGTCAAAGACGTTCGCACGAAGCTGGAGCAAGGCAACGTTGACCGCGTCCTCGACGGGGATCTCGATCCCTTCATGCATGCGTTCCTGGTCTTCGCAAAGACGGGAAAGCTCGCGGGCGAAGACCGCGAGTTGGAATAGGGAGGAAATCAGAAACTTGAATGGGGAGGGAAGAAGAAGCTACTTCAACGCCTCGTTGATCTCGATATCGCGTTTCAGAACGTCGGTCACGAGATCTGACAGGTCGACGCCTCTCTGCTCTGCTTTGCCGGAGAAATATTCCCACACACTTCGCTCAATCGAAACGGGTAAGAAGACCTTAGCGCCTGCAGGGATGTGGTGGAGGCCACGAGCGCCCTTACGGAAGTCGATCTCCGCCGGCATCTCGCTATCATCGATCGGTTGATCGTTCATTAGACCTCCGCGTACTGGCGAATTTCGGTCTTGGTCGCTGCGCGCGCCGAGATGATGCGGATTTCCGCGGTAGCAGGATTAGACTCCGACCAGAGATAGGACGACAGAAATCATCACACCGCTACTCGCGCAGCCAATCGAGAACCAGCGCTCCTCGATTTCACCGTGTTCCAGATCAGCAACTGAGAGTAGCCGTGGGTCGCTAAATATGCTCGATGCAAGCTCAAAGGAAACACCGTGCTTACGGAAGTTCGAAGCTGCCTTGGCCTCGTCCCACTCGACCTGAAACTGCCGCGCATGCAAGTTAAGAAGTCCTCTGTTATACGCTCTAGCGGGTTGCGGTGCCTCGCAATTGAGCGCTAACCATGAACTCTAACGATTGGCTGGCCGGGGAGGATTCGAACCTCCATTCCAGGCTCCAAAGGCCCGTGTCCTACCCTTGGACGACCGGCCAACGCGTTGATTCAGAATAACACGCACCTTCGGGGCGTCCGATGAGGCTCAAACCGCGCCTAATAGCGGCCCGGACCCACCAAAATACTCGGCTAGACGGCGCGAGACCCTAGGCCGTGATTCCTGAAGGAGCATTGAAGTTCAGGCCAAACAATGGTGTAATCCTGTAGGAGTGCGTTCTTCACGCACCGAGACGAGTTCAAAGGCGATGCAAAGTCCATACTCTGTGAAACGCCTCTCATTCGCACTGTCAGCGATTGCGCTGGCCGGCATTTCCTTCGCCGGTTTGGCGGCGGCGGAGAGCACGCCTACCTTCGACAGCGATATCAAGGCGATCTTCGCCAAGAACTGTGTCGCCTGCCACGGTGCTACGGAACCGCAGGCCGAACTCAATCTCACATCCAAGGCTTCACTTGTTAGGGGTGGCAAGTCCGGCCCCGCCGTTGTTGTCGGGTCGTCAGCGACCAGTCTGCTGATGGACAAGGTCATTTCGGGCGCGATGCCCCCGGGTGACGGTAGGGTGGAGTCCGATCAGATTGACATTCTTCGCCTCTGGATTGACAAGGGCGCACCCGCCAATGCGGCTGAAATCGCAAGCGCAGAAGGTCCTTCTGATGAAGAGCTGACCGAGCACCAGATCCTCCCGATCTTCCAGCTCCGCTGCGTAGCTTGCCATGGTAAGCGCAAGCAGGAGGGAGGGCTCGACCTGCGCACGGTCGCCGGCCGCCTTAAGGGTGGCAAGTCGGGACCGGCCCTCATTCCGGGTGACCCGGATGGAAGCCTGCTGATCAAGCGAATCGAATCCGGCGAGATGCCGCCGCCCGACCTACAGCTCCAAAACTCCGTCCGTCCGCTCACCGAGGTGGAACTCCAGAAGGTGAGGCGCTGGATCACCGCCGGCGCCCCGCAGGGTCCGCCGCGCGAAACCCTTGCCGCGGATCTCGACAACGATCCGCTTGTCGGCGACGAAGATCGGCGGTTCTGGTCGTTCCAGCCGCCCACCCGCCCTGCGGTTCCGAAGGTCGACTCGAGGATTGCAGGGGGAAACCCGATCGACGCCTTTCTGACCCGCAAGTTGGAAGCCAAGCGCCTCACATATTCGGACGAAGCCGAACCCGCGCAACTGTTGCGGCGAGCGTATTTGGACCTGATTGGGATGCCGCCTACTCCCGCCGAAGTTGAGCAGTATCTTGCCGATAGCAAGCCTCGTGCCTACGAGCGGCTCATCGATCGCCTGCTGGATTCGCCGCGCTACGGGGAGCGCTGGGGACGCCACTGGTTGGACCTGGCCGGCCACACCGATTCGGAAGGATTCGGAAACCACGACCGTCCACGCGTTTATGCGTGGCGCTACCGCGACTACGTCATCCGTGCTTTCAATAGTGACAAGCCCTACGACCGCTTTCTCGTCGAGCAGATCGCGGGCGACGAACTGGGCGACTATCGCGGCGAGGAAGTCACGCAGGAACTGATTGACCGCTTCGCCGCAACCGGCTTCCTGCGAACAGCGGCCGACCCGACCGATGCACCTGAGCGCGGCTTCATCCCCGAGCGCATGAACATCATCGCCGACGAGATTCAGGTGCTCACGTCGTCGGTGATGGGTATTACCGTCGGCTGCGCCCGCTGCCACGATCACAAGTACGACCCGATTCCTCAGCGCGACTACTATCGTCTGAGCGCCATTCTCCAAACGGCCTACGATCCCTACGACTGGTTGCCGCCGGCGAAGCGGCAACTCGACTTGGCGCTCGCGAGCGAGAAGCGGGAGGTGGAAGAGCACAACGCCCCACTCAACGACAAGATCGACCGATTCGAGAAGGCTCTAGCCCGCGAGGAGAAGCCGTACCGCGAAAAGCTCCTCGAAGCCCGGATAGCGAAACTGCCCGAGGGAGTGCGCGATGATCTGCGAAGTCTCAGCACCATTCCCGAAGACAAGCGGACGGAAGTTCAAACCTACCTCGCCAAGAAGTTCGCCGAGACCTTCAAGATCACAAGCGCCGAGGTCAAGAAGGAATTCCCGGAAATCGCCGGCCGCGTCGATCCGATCCAAAAGGATTTACAGGCGACCAAGCGCAAGCTGCTTCCCGACCCGCACGTTCGGGTTCTGATGGACACGGGTGGGACGCCGTCGGGTTCGTACCTAATGCAGCGCGGCGATCCGGTCAGTCCAGTGCAGTCCGTCGAAGCGGGTGTGCCATCGGTATTGAAGGTGGGGCTCGATCCCTATGAAATTAAACAGCCCTACCCGGGCGCGGAATCCAGTGGTCGGCGTCTAGCGCTGGCGCGCTGGCTCACGCAACCCAACCATCCTTTAACGGCGCGGGTCATGGTCAATCACATCTGGCTGCGGCATTTCGGCCGGGGCATCGTGGCGAGTCCGTCGAACTTCGGGCGCTCGGGTACGCCGCCTTCGCACCCCGAACTGCTGGACTGGCTGGCGACGGAGTTCGTAGGGAGTGGCTGGAGCGTCAAGCACATGCACCGGCTGATGATGACTTCGGCGGCCTACCGGCAAACTTCGCAGAGCAGTGAGGCGCTACGGGCGGCCGACCCCGACAACTCTCTACTCACACGCATGCCGCTGCGGCGCATGGACGCGGAAGCGCTCTACGACTCCATCCTGCGTGTGACCGGGCGCCTTGATGATGAGATGTACGGTGCGCCTTCGAAACTTGAAGTCAAGGACAACAAGGAAGTCGTCGCGAAACCTTCCGGCAACGGATATCGGCGTAGCGTCTACGTTACGCAGAAGATGCAGACGCCGCTCACCTTGCTCGACGCCTTCGACCTTCCCCGCATGACACCGAATTGCGTCGAACGTCGACAATCGCAAGTCTCCACCCAAGCGCTGCAGATGATGAATGGCTCCGATGTCTGGGAGAATGCGCGCTACATGGCTGGACGACTCATTGACGAGATCGGGCCTGACCCGCGCGAACAGGTCGAAGCCGTTTTTCTTAGGGCGCTATCGCGACGGCCGAGTGAGCGCGAGATGAGCGACAGCTTGGCGGCCCTCGACGAGTTCGCTACGATCTGGCCCACACGGCTCGAAAAGGATCGCGACCCAGCCCCGCTGGAATTCAAGTCTCGTTGGCTGGCCTTAGCCAGTTTCTGCCACACGATGTTGAACTCGGCCGAGTTTATTTTTGTTGACTGAGAAAGATATGAAGCAATCATCCGAATCCAGGTCCGGAGCCGGTTCTCCGAGGAACACGCGGCAACCGACCCGTCGCGACTTCTTCTCGCGGCTCGGAGACGGGCTACATGGCGCGGCTTTGGCGTCATTGCTCGGGGCGGATCTGTTCGGTTCCAATCCAGCCACTGCCGCTTCGACCCAGCAGCGCACCGTCTTCGACCTGAGCCCTCAAAAACCTCACTTCGAGCCGACGGCCAAGGCTGTCATTCATCTCTTCATGAACGGCGGACCGAGTCAGGTGGACCTGCTGGATCCGAAGCCGGCACTTGAGAAGTACGCCGGGCAAGTCCCGGTTCGCGAGATGACGACCGACATCACTTCGCCCCAGCAGTCAGGCGGACTGTTGCCTTCGCCGTTCAAGTTCCAGAAGTACGGTCAGTGCGGCATGGATGTTTCCGAGTTGATGCCGCACTTCACGAAGCACGTCGACGACGTCGCGCTGATCCGGTCGATGTATGGCGACCATTTCAACCATGAACCGGCGCTGTTTCTGATGCACACCGGCCGCACCGTGGCAACGCGTCCGTCGATCGGCTCGTGGGTGGCCTACGGGCTCGGCACGGAGAACCAGAATCTTCCGGCTTACGTGGTGCTCGACGATCCCAAGAGCCTTCCGGTGAACGGGATTTCAAATTGGCAGTCCGCTTGGCTTCCGCCCATCTACCAGGGCACGCGGTTTCGCACCGAGGGTCCGCCGGTACTGAACCTCGACTCGCGACCCGACTGGCCGGAGCAACTCGCCGACGCCGAGCGCCGTCTCTTGCGCAAGCTCGACGATGCCCACCGCGAAAAGCGCCCTTATCAGCCGGACCTGGATGGCCGCATTTCCAGCTACGAGCTCGCCGCCCGTATGCAACTCGAAGCCGGTGATGCTCTCGACGTCAATAAAGAGGATGCGACGACACGCGAAGCCTACGGGCTCAATGACCCTCTGACCGAGTCGTACGGAAAGCGTTGTTTGATGGCCCGGCGGCTCGTGGAACGCGGCGTACGCTTCGTGCAGCTTTATATCGAGGGTCAAATATGGGACTCGCACACCAATCTCGAGAAGGGTCACCAGTATGCTTGCGGGAAGACGGATAAGCCTGTCGCCGCTCTTCTCACCGATCTGAAGCAACGCGGTCTGCTGGATTCCACGCTCGTAATCTGGGGCGGGGAGTTTGGACGTCTGCCGCTGTCGCAGGCCGCGGCCAACGGCGCCGCCGGCCGCGATCACGGACCACCGGGGTTCAGCGTCTGGCTGGCCGGAGGCGGCGCGAAAGGCGGAACCATCTACGGGGCGACTGATGAGTTCGGTCACGCTGCCGTCGAGAACCGCACTAGCGTCCACGATTTCCACGCTACGATTCTTCACTTGCTGGGGATGAACTTCCGTGACTTGGTCTTCGAGCGCCACGGTCTGAAGGAGCGCCTGACGGACCAGTTCCCGGCCCGCGTGGTGAATGAAATCATCACCTAGACTCTGGATCTTATGCGTATCGCGGTGATTGGAGTCGGGGCCGTCGGAGGCTACTTTGGGGGACGCTTGGCGCAGGCCGGCCACGATGTCACGTTCGTCGCCCGCGGTGCAACCCTGGACGCTCTGCGAACGGAGGGGTTACGGGTCAAAAGCATCGCCGGCGATTTCGAGATCCCGCGGCCCAACGTAGCGGCCGATCCGGCCGAAGTCGGTCCCGTGGACGTGGTCCTGCCGGCCGTGAAAGCCTGGCAGGTGAGCGAAATCGCCCCTTCGATTGCGCCGCTCATCGGGCCGGAGACGGTAGTCATCCCCCTACAGAACGGCCTGGAAGCGCCCCGCCTGCTCGGTGAGGTGCTCGGGGCGGCGGTGGTGCTGGGCGGGCTGTGCAAGATCTTCGCTTCCAAAACCGGCCCGGCAACCATCGAACACATCGGTCTGGAACCGGCAATCGAGTTCGGTGAGCTGAGCGGGAAGAAAACGGAGCGAGTCGAGCAAGTTCGGCAGGCATTCGCAACCGCCGCCGGCATGTCGACGGTTGTGCCGGATGACATTGAGGCGGCGCTGTGGCGGAAACTCATGCATGTTGAGCCGCTGGGCGCGGTGGGCGCGGTCGCGCGCCAGCCCGCCGGCGTGTTACGAGCCGTTCCCGAAACACGGCGCATGTTGCAGTCCGCCATGGAAGAGGTGGTGGCTGTCGGGCTGAAACGGGGTGTACGGCTCGATCCGGACCTGCCTGAGAGAGCTCTCCGGCACGTGGACGCGCTGCCTGCCGGCGCGACGGCGTCGATGCATCGGGATATCGCCGCGGGCCGGCCGTCGGAATTCGAGTTCCAAGTCGGCACGGTTGTTCGCTACGGCCGGGAAGCAGCTACACCGACGCCGGTGCAGTCGGCCATCTACGCCGCGCTCCTGCCGAGTGAGCTGCTCGCCCGGGGCCAACTCGGGACGGATTCGGTATAAGCGCGAAAAGCCATTCGTTGCCGGTAGCCTAGTACATCGTTTCAGAAGCTCGCCAACGTATTCCTCGACGTTTCCGCGCCTGGGGGCGCGGACGCGCGGATTTTACATCCGCGCCTCTTTTGCTTGGTGGGACAGTTCGGTAGATCGGTGGCGGTCAGCGGGCGGGCCCGTCACTTGCGTTCCGGGTTCGGTGGGTGCTTTGGGCACAGGTGGGGTGTACGGTGTTTTGGGGTGGGGTGGTTCGTGGTGGGGAGATGGGGTTGGGGTTACTTGGCGGCCTCCTGATTGGCGATTTCGCCTTGGGTTTCCGGCTGGATCGGATGCGGGTCTCTGATGCCGGGGGCGGTTGGGTCGGGCTCGCGGTCCGGGGAGTTGATCGGGGCTATTGATTCTAATAGGGTTGCGACGGTTTGGGTCAGTTCCGTCATTTCGGCGTCGCCGTTGGTCTCGGGGGCGGGATCGGTGTCGGCTGTCAATTCGGCCTGTGGTTTGGCCCGCAGCGCGGCATCGAGGCCGCTGAAAAAGGCGCTTTGGGCCCGTCGCTTGCGGGCTTCGCGTAGCTCTTTCATGGCGGCGTGGTAGCGGCGGGCGAGTCGCGTCTCGCGACGGCTGTGGCGGCTGAGAGCGTCGTTGTGGGTGAGGGCCTTGCCAAGCAGTTGATCGGGGTCTTTGCCTTGGTTTTGCGGCTGTGCGGCCACGGTGTCATAGAGCTCGTTGATGACGGCGGACTCGATGCGCGCGCAGCGTTTCAGGCGCCAGGTGATGTCGATGATTTGCTCGACAAGGTCTTCCTCGACAGCGTTCGCGGGCCGGAGTTGGTACTCGAGCTCGGCGCCGTGTTGGTAGAAGTCGTCGGGGTCTTCGCCGCGGATTAGGGGGTCGGTGGCGTAGAGGCCGTGTTTGAGTGCGTTTTGTGAGGTACGCTGTTTGCCTTCTTCGGTGCGTGGACCGGTGGAATGCTGCGCGTTTTGTTTGTTGGCTTGCTGCTGTGCTGCTGTGGACATGGTAATTTTCTCCTGACTTTGATTGATCGATTTATCGGGTCGACGGTTTCCGCGCCTTTGGCGGGGGGGGGGGGGGGGGGGGGGGGGGGGGGGGCACATTTACATGTGCCGCTCCGTTGTTTGCGCGGACATACCTTCGGCCTTGGTTGGGGAGGATTTTGGAATGCGTCCGCCCGTGAATAGTATGCACCTGGGGTGGTGGGTTAGCGGGGGTGGGTTGGAGTCAAGTTGTTGAAACTAGGGCCGAGAAATATTTTTGAGGCTTGTGACTCGATTTTGGCCAAGGGGCGGTTATTGCCTCGATGGCCCCGGGGAGAAGAGGGCTGACGACTCGGGCGGTTTCGGTTGTCACGGAAAGGACTGACCTAGGGCATTGGGCAGTTCGGGGACCCCGAACTGCCTGCTTCGCCGCGTTGCAGCCCAATAGGACGGGAGAAACGACATCTCCGACATGCCGACTTTTCGGTTATGTGGACGGGCTGATTCAACCCTTCGCCGTCAGCGTGGATTTGGGAGCCGGTGGCTGAACGGGGAGGGCCTCGTACCGCCCGCCCACGCTAGAATGTGGGGCAAAACAGTCACCGTCGGATAGGTACCGAGAATCGATTTCGCGTTGAGAAATGCGCCGTCGGAACCACCGGAACCCAGTCGCTGAGCGGACTCAAATCGAGTCCCATCAGAGGTCTACCAAGACCCGGGGCCGAGAGCGACTGACAACGGTTGTTATCGTTATCTATCTTTTTGAGGTAGAATCGGACCGTCGTGATCGGCCAAACGATCTCCCACTACAAGATCACCGAGAAGCTCGGTGAAGGTGGGATGGGTGTCGTCTACAAGGCCGAAGACCTGAATCTCGGCCGAGACGCAGCGCTGAAGTTCTTGGTGCGGGAAGCGCTTGGTGACGAGCAGCACCGGGAGCGCTTTCTTCGCGAGGCCAGAGCTGCGGCCGCACTCAATCATCCCAACATCTGCACGGTCTACGGCATCCACGTCGATGAAGAACAGCCGTTCCTGGCCATGGAGTTTATTGATGGCGAGGACGTAAAGCGGAAGACGGACAAGGGGCCTCTCGATCTCGAAACCGCGCTCGATATCGCTATCCAGGCCGGACTCGGCCTGCAGGCCGCTCACGAAAAAGGGATCGTCCACCGTGACATCAAGAGCGCGAACTTAATGGTGACCAAGCAGGGTCACGTGAAGGTTGCCGATTTCGGGCTCGCTCTTGTGGCTGACTGGAGCCGGCGCACCCAGCAGAACCAGGCACCAGGCACGCCAGCCTATATGTCGCCCGAACAAGCAATAGGAGAAACGGTTGACCGGCGCACCGACATCTGGGCACTAGGTGTCGTGCTGTACGAAATGGTAACTGGGCGGCTTCCCTTCGAGGGTGACTACCAGCAGGCCGTGCTCTACGGCGTCATCCACGAGAAACACAAGCCGATGACCGCGCTGCGCGTGGATGTACCGATCGATCTGGATCGGATTGTTGGTAAGGCGCTGGCCAAGGACCCCGACGAAAGATACCAGCATGTAGAAGAGGCCCTGGTGGACCTACGGAGTCTCAAGAAGGACTTGACGCCGGGTAGATCGCCCTTCTCGGGCACTCACGTTGCAACAGAGCGCACGGATGTTCTGACCGAAGTCGCGGAACGGGCAACTTCCAGCCCGGTGGACCGCGGCGCTTCTTGGGTTCCACCGGAGACACCAGGAAAATCGTCGAAGCTGCGTCTTGTCATTGCCCTTCTTGCTGCAGCCACAGTCGCACTGTCGGTCGTCGCCTTCGTCCATGTTTTCGAGACGTCGCCCGAAGCGCCGCTACGCAGGTTTACGTTCAACGTGAAACCACGTGGCCTTGGGTATTCGACATCGCTGGCCATCTCACCCGATGGGAGACAGATTGCGTATGCGACCTCGGAGGGGCTGTGGATCCAGAACCTTGATCAGTTTCGACCTCTGCTCCTGGACAACACAAAAGACGCCGAAGCGCCGTTCTGGTCGCCGGAGAGTGATTTCGTCGGTTTTGCGGTGGGAGCTGACTTGAAGAAGATTGGGGTTGATGGCGGCGGTCCGATTCCTGTCTGTCGAATGCCGTCCGACGTGTTCCGGGGAGGCACTTGGAGTCCCGACGAGGAGGTGATCGTCTTTGCCGTCGGTCGGAACCGTGTTCTCCACCAGGTGTACGCCCGCGGTGGCCAACCACGGCGGATCTTTTCTGACGAAGAGTTGGTGCAGGTTGCTGAGCAGGCGGGCGAAGTCCTGCAACACTCGGGGAAGTTTCGGCCCCTCATGGGCGCTCCCGAGTTCCTGCCGGCGGCGGCTGGCGATCGCGTGCTGCTTTTTGAGTTGGGTTTCGGTGGTCTCCAGACGATGACGGTCCTGGATATGGAGACAGGTCAGCGCGAGTTCCTTGGGCGCGGCGGCAAACCAGTCTATGCACGCAGCGGTCATATCGTCTATCACGGAGGTGACGATCTTTGGGCAGTGCCGTTTTCTCTGGATACGCTGCAAGCCAGTGGGATTCCTTTCCGTGTCGCTCAGAACGCGCTGGGCCCCAGCGTAGCCGGCGACGGAACATTGGTCTATGCCGAGGACCTGGTACAGATGAGACAGTTGGTTTGGTTCGACCGTGACGGCAAGCGATTGGATGTCATCGGCGAACCCCACGCAGGACTAGGGTTCCCCAGTATCTCGCCCGACGGGCGCCGAGTTGCTTTTGGCGCGAAAGGAGACCCGACCCAGGAGATATGGGCCCATACCAATTTCGACATCTGGGTTTATGATGCAATCCGCTCCACGGCAAGGGCGGCCTTGACTAAATCTGAGTCCCCAGCCAACGAGTTCAACGCCGTTTGGTCCCCTTCGGGAGATGAGGTCGCATACGCCTCAAACGCAAAGGGAGAGATCAATGTCTACATCCACAGGGCTGATGGGAGCGGAGAGCCAAGGCCGATGGCTGAGAGCGCCGCTCGCCAAGTACCCCACGATTGGTCGCCGGATGAGAGGTATATCATGTACCGCACCAGTGACCTGGAAACGAGAACTGATATCTGGATCGCCGAGCGTAGCGATGGTGAAACCACTTGGAATCCGAGGCCATTTCTGCGAACACCGGCGAACGAGAACGGGGGGCGGTTTTCGCCCGACGGTCGGTACGTCGCATACCTGTCCGACGAATCTGGCCGGAACGGATTGTATGTCAAGGCCTTTCCAGATGGAGGCAGGAGAGAGCAGGTCTCAACGAAGGGTTCCGCACGGTTCGGCTGGAGCCGCAAGAGCGGGGAACTCTTTTATGAGGAAAACGATAGGGGAGACAGATGGATAGTTGCCGTTCCCATCTCCACAGCGCCTAGACTTTCCGTCGGCACGCCGCAGCGGCTTTTCCGAGTACCGGCGCGGGTGAAGGGATGGGATGTTTCGGCTGACGGCAAGCGGTTCGTCTTCGCCGAGCCGGTGGGGGAGCCGCCGAGGCCCGCCATGCGGATTGTGCAGAACTGGTACGAAGAGTTCCGCGACCGCGAGCAGGACTAAAGTCTTTAGAAATAAATGGGTTAGTGCTCGTTCGCAGGAAAGATGGTGTGAAATCTCGTACCGTCTACCTTTCCGCCGGTGAAGCCCACCCGGGCCTCTCGGCGGACGAGATCCGCCCTTGTCGCCAAGGATAAAGCCAAACGCCATCGGAAGGACGTAAAACGCCCTTCTCGAAAACCTAGCGCGACAATCGCCGGGGGCTCAGGCAGACGTCCTTCCGTCTCCCGGATGCGCTCGGCAATACTGGAGCGAACTCCTGAAACAATGTACCTACTCGTCCCACCAGGCACGGAGTTGGATCGCCGCCCGCTGTATTCCGGCAAGCAGTTTGTCCTTCCATGAGAGCGCGTCCTGCTTGAGTTGCTGAGCCTGTTCCTGAACGGCATCCCGCTGCTCGGCCAGTTCCTGTTGTTGTTCACGGCCCGCTTCGCTGATCTGCTGCCGCGCCTGCGCGGTTTCGGCACGGATCTTTCGGCTTTGCTCGTTGATTTTTTCGCCGGTCTGGGCTAGGGTCGCGCTTGTCTCGCGTCCCAGGGCAAGCGCGTCGCGGCGGGCGTGTTCGGCGCCCTGTTGGAGCGCTTCCACGATGTCTTTGTCCGTGCGGTCCCACGAGAGCAGGGCTGCCACGGCGAGCACCGCCAATATTGCCATGAACAAGAAGAATCGAATCCAGTTCACGAGCATCGTTTCATTATGACGGACCGACGTCCGGACATGACCGGATCGGCCGCTTGGCGCGTCTGAATCGCAAGCCTTTGTTATGATCGAGCAACAGGTACAGCGATGTTGATGGCTTGGCTCAGCGATCCCAAAAAGCCCGTGGAATCGACCGAACCCAAACGGGTCCGCACCGAGGGTCTCTGGATCAAGTGCGATTCCTGCCGGACCACGATCTGGAAAAAGGACCTCGAAGCGAACCTGATGGTTTGCCCGGACTGCCGCTTCCACTTCAAAGTTGACGCAGCGGCCCGGATGGCGATGCTGGCCGATGAAGGCCAGTGGGAAACCTTCGACACGGGACTGCATTCGACCGACGCCCTGCGATTCGTCGACGAGCGGTCGTATCAGGAACGGCTCGAGAAGGCGGAGAAGGTTACCGGTCTGAAAGACGCCGTCATCTGCGGCAGCATGAAACTGAACGGCCGGCACGTGATGGCCTGCGTGATGGAATACCGCTTCATCGGCGGCAGCATGGGCGTGGTCGTCGGCGAAAAAATTACACGCTCCATTGAACGTGCGATCGAAGAGAAGACACCGGTAATCATCGTCTCGGCCTCGGGCGGCGCTCGCATGATGGAGGGAGCGCTGAGTCTGATGCAGATGGCGAAAATCTCGGCGGCTCTGACGAAGCTGAGCGCGGCGAAGCTTCCCTATATAAGCATCCTTACCGATCCGACTACCGGCGGTGTCACGGCGAGCTTCGCGATGCTCGGAGACCTGAATATCGGCGAGCCGCGCGCGCTGATCGGTTTCGCGGGACCGCGGGTAATCGAGCAGACGATCCGGCAGAAGCTGCCCAAAGGTTTTCAGCGTTCGGAGTTCTTGCTCGAGCACGGCATGCTCGACGCGGTCGTCGCCCGCAATGAGATGAAATTGTTCGTCAGTCGAGCGCTCGAATTCTTCTGCGATCCGGTGGAATGACCTACGCCGAATCCGTCGAGTACCTCCTCTCGCTGATCGGAAACATCCAGCGCTCAAACTTCGGCCTTCACCGCATGGAGCGGCTGATGGAGCAGCTCGGACGCCCGGACCGTGCCTTTCGCCCCATCCACATCGCGGGTACGAACGGCAAGGGCTCGACAGCCGCCATGATCGCGGCGGCGCTTGACGCGGAGGGTCGGCGAACCGGGCTCTACACATCGCCGCATCTGGTTCGCTTCAACGAACGAGTAAGCATTGGCGGTGCTCAGATCGGTGATGGAGATTTCGCAACCGCCGTGGGGGAGGTGAGAACCGCTGCGGAGTCCATTGTGAATAGTGACGGGCAATCGATGAAGCCGACTTTTTTCGAGTCGATCACGGCCGTGGCGTTTTGCGCGTTCCGGCGGGCTGAAGTGGAGTGGGGAGTCGTCGAGGTCGGACTGGGAGGCCGGCTGGATGCAACGAATGTGGTGCGTCCTGAGCTGACTGTAATCACGCCCATCGGCCGCGATCACGAGCGCTTTCTGGGAGTGGGAGAGCGCTCGATCGCCCGCGAGAAGGCGGGGATTCTCAAGGCCGGATGTCCGGTGGTGGTTTCACAGCAGCGCCCGGAAGCGATGGAGGAAATCCGCGGGCGGGCCGCCCGGTTGGATGTTCCCATGACCGAGATTCCGGCCGCATGGAAAGCCACGGAAAAGACGCATACGGCGGGCTACTACCGGTTTCTGGCTGTGCCGGAGGGCCGTATTGCGGCGGCCCGCGAGTCGTTTCCCGTGACGCTAGGGTTAGCCGGCGAGCATCAGGTGGCAAACGCACTGACGGCGATAGCAGCGCTCGACCGCCTTAGCTTGGAAACGGGAGCGATTCAGCAAGGGCTGGCCGCCGTGAATTGGCCGGGGCGGCTGGAGCGCATTGCGGGCCGGCCGGAATTCTTGCTCGATGCGGCTCACAATCCGGCCGCGGCGCGAACACTCGCACAATTTCTACGGCAGCATTGCGCGGACCGCACGATTCACCTGATCTATGGTTCGTCAGCCGACAAGCCCGTCGAGGAGATTGCCGGAGTACTATTTCCTTGCGCGCGGCGGATCATAGCGACCGCATCAAGAGTGACCCGCTCTGTCCGGCCCGAGGAGTTGCTGCGGCGGGTTGGTCACCTGCACCCCGACGTGGCGCAGGCGCCTTCGATGGAAGCGGCTCTCGAGCGCATCGAACTCGAAGCTGGGCCGCGTGACTTGGTTGTCGTGGCGGGGTCAATTTTTCTGGTCGGCGAAGCGACGGGCGTCCTGACCCAACGAACGGCCGTGCCGGTGGGTCAATAGGGCATCCGTAGACGTTCATGTTCAGCTATCTCCGCTCGGTGCTTTGGATGTGCCCGCTGTTAGGTGTGGCGACGGTGGTCATGGGCACGGTTTCGTTGTGCGTGTCATTTTTCGACCCGACCACACGGCGACAGCACAAGGTGGCCGTGGCGTGGGCTCGAATGCTCCTACGCATCTGCATGGTCCGCGTGGATGTGGTTGGCGCTGAGAAGCTCTCCCCCGGCCAAGTCTACGTTTTTGTGTCGAACCACTTTAGCCTGGTCGATACGCCGTTGATGTTCGGATCGATGCCATGGGAATTTCGTATCCTGGCGCGGCACAATCTGTGGCGGATTCCCTTCCTTGGTTGGCACCTCAAGCGCTCGGGACATGTGCCCGTTGAGCGCGAAAGCCCGTCGTCGGCGGCTCGCAGTCTGGTGCAGGCGGCGGGGAAGATCCACGAAGGTTTCTCGTTGCTGATTTTTCCCGAAGGAGGAAGGACACGTCAGACCACGATGCGGCGCTTCAAATCGGGGGCGGCACGAATTGCGATTGAGGCCGGCTGTCCGATTGTTCCGATGGCGATCATCGGGACCCGTAAGATTCTGCCGCCGAGTTCGGCGCACCTGCATCCCGGCCGCGCGAAGTTGCGCATCGGCGAACCGATACCGACAGAGGGTTTAGCGAGCCGTGATGCGGCGGAGTTGATTCAGAAGTTGCAACGCATCGTAGGGGAACTCGCCCAGGAGTAATTCTACTCGCCCACCCACTCGCAGGCGCCATCCGCTTGGCATAGGAACACCCGAAACCCCTCAGGTTTGTTCTCCACCGACCAGTCCCGGCCGTTGACGAAGAACGCTTTCGTCCAGGCTTCGCTGTCGAGGGTCAAACGAGCCAGCACGGAAACGGAGACGACACCTTGGGCGGGCATGCCGGTTCGGGGGTCCATAATGTGGCTGTATGTCTTGCCGTCGGCTTCGAAGAACTTCTCGTAGCTGCCGGACGTGGAAAGCGACTCGTTCTTGAGGTGCACTCGAGCCGCTGTTTCGCGGGCATTCCGAGGATCTCGAATCCGGACAGGCCAGCCGGCGGGCTCATCGGGCGGCGCGCCGATTCCGTAAAGGCTGCTGCCGGCTGCGCTGATGAAGGCCGACGTGATTCCCGCGCCGCGCAGAACGTCCGCCATCCGGTCGACTGCATAGCCCTTGCCGATACCGCCCGGATCGAGTTCAAGCCCGTCGCGCTCGAAGCGGACCGTCGAATCATAAAGGTTGAGGTCAATATGCTGGTACCCCACTTTGCGCCGGGCGCCCGCCAGTTGCCAAGCGTAGGGCAGTTCACCGGAACCTTTGTAAAAACCCCACACCTTCATTAACGCGCCGACCGTGATGTCGAATCCGCCGTCGCTTGTTCTGCTGTATTCGATGCAACGGCCCAGCAGGTCGGCCAGTTCGTGGGACACGGAGACCGGGCCGTCCGCGGCCTCTTGGTTGACGCGGCTGAGTTCGCTCTCATCCTTGTAATTGCTGAGGAAGGAGTCGATGCGGCGAGCTTCGTCGAACGCGGCGCGTACCGCCGAAGCTAGTTTGCCACGACGGTCGCCGAAGGCGGCGATCGTGTAGGTCGAGCCCATGATGGAGGCGCTTGCTTCGTAGCGCTCCGGTGTGGCGACCTTCTCGTCGTCGGCGCTCAGGAGCGATGCGCCGCCGGCGGCAAGACAGAACAGAACAGCCAACCGCCTGGTCACAGGAATTCCACTTCGCTCGACACCAGATCGCCGCCGAGCAAACGGGCGGCGTCGGCTTCAATCTTGCCGAGTTGCTCCTCGACACGGTGGCGGTCGCCCGACACAGTCACAACGGCAACGACGGAGCGTTGCCAGGTTTCCTGCCCGTCGACCTCGGCCACTGATACGTTGAACCGCTTCCTCAGGCGATCTTTGAGGCCGCGCAGAACGTGACGTTTTTCTTTGAGAGAATGGGCCGCTTCGATTCGCAGTTGAAGCGTGAGCAACCCGATGGAGAGCATTAGTCGAAGACTTGTTGGGCCACCTTTTCGCTCGTAAAGGCTTCGATTACGTCGCCCTTCTTGATGTCATTGAAGTTCTGGATGCCCACGCCGCACTCTTGTCCGGCCCGGACCTCGGCGACTTCATCCTTGAACCGGCGCAGGGAACTGACCTGGCCGGTGTAAACGACGACATTATCCCGAAGCAGGCGAAGCTCGGCTTTGTTGGTGATCCGCCCGTCTTCCACCTTGCAGCCGGCCACGATGCCGACCTTCGAGACTCGGAAGGGTTCAAGCACGTCGGCCCGGCCAAGGAAGGTTTCTTTTGTGATCGGATCGAGGAGGCCGGTCATGGCCGCCTTGATCTCGTCGATCAACTCATAGATGATCGTGTGCAGGCGGATGTCGACGCCTTCGCGTTCGGCCAGAGCTGCCGCGGTCTTCTCGGGGCGCACGCTGAATCCGATGATAATGGCGTTTGCCGCCGTGGCGAGCAGCACATCGGATTCAGAGATCGCTCCGACGCCCGTATGAATGAACTGCACCTTCACTTTCTCGTTGGAAAGCTTGTTGAGTGCATCCGTTAAGACTTCCATGGAGCCTTGAACGTCGGATTTGAGAACGAGCGGCAGTTCCTTTACGTCGCCGGCGCGCAACTGTTCCTGGAACTGCTCAAGCGACAAGCGGGACGACTTTGCGAGGGCTTGTTCACGGACTTTGTCCTCTCGGTACTCGGCGATTTTCTTCGCCCGATCGGTATCCGTCGCGACCTGCAACGTATCGCCGGGATTGGGAAGCCCTTCCAGCCCAAGCACTACAACGGCCGAAGACGGCGGCGCTTCTTTGACCTTTTTGCCGCGGTCGTCGATCATCGCGCGGACTTTACCGAAGACCGAGCCCACCAGGAAGTAGTCGCCGCCACGCAGCGTTCCGTTCTGAATAAGTACGGTCGCGACCGGACCCTGGCCGCGGTCGAGCTTGGCTTCAAGAACCGTCCCCACGGCGGGCTGATTGGGATTGGCTTTCAGCTCCCTGAGATCGGCGACCAACAGAACCATTTCGAGAAGCTGGTCAAGGTTTTGTTTTTTCGTCGCCGAAACGGGGACCATGACGACATCGCCGCCCCAGTCTTCCGACAGCAAGCCGCGATCGGAAAGCTGCTGCTTGACCTTGTCGGGATTGGAGTCGGGAATATCGATCTTGTTGATGGCCACCACGATCGGAACCTTGGCGGCCTTGGCGTGGTCAATGGCCTCGATCGTCTGTGGCATGACGCCGTCGTCGGCGCTCACAACCAGAATGACGACATCCGTGCTCTGTGCGCCCCGCGCCCGCATGCGGGTGAACGCCTCATGGCCCGGTGTGTCGACGAAAACAACCCGCCGGCCTTGATGTTCAACGTGGTAAGCACCGATAGCCTGGGTGATGCCTCCCGCCTCCCGCTCGGCGACATTGGTCTCACGGATTGCGTCGAGAAGAGAAGTCTTACCGTGGTCGACGTGGCCCATGACGGTGACAACCGGAGCGCGCTCTTCAAGGTCCGCGGCCTCCTGTGACTCCTCCATCTCGAGCATCGTCTCCTCTTCGTAGCTCAGCTCGGTAGCCGTGGCGCCGAAGTGCTTGCAGAGGTCCTGAATCATCTCGATGTCGAGGGTCTGGTTGATGGTGGCGAACAGTCCGCGATCGACCAACGTTTTGATGATTAAGTTCGCCTTGATGCCTAATTTTTCAGCCAGTTCTTTGAGCGTAGTGCCCGGGCTGACCGTAACCTCTGTGTTGACAGCTTTTATGGGAGCTACCGGTGTGCGGGGGCCGGCCTGACGGCGCAGCACCTTCGCCTCGCGCTCGGCCTCGCGGTCGCGGACCGTCCGCGGCTGAAACGGACGCCCTGGCCTCCGACTATTGGGACGGCCGGGCGGGGGCGGCGCTCCACGGCCGGCAGGGTGAGCTGTTCGGGGACCGGCGAATCGTGGATTCGGTGGCGCCGACGGCATCCCAGGCGCGGGCGGTCTTCGGGCGCGCTCATAAATCGGCTTGCCGGGAACGGGTTTCGGGGGTGCGGCCGGTCCCGGGGGAGGCCTGACTCGCGTACGGGCTGTCGGCTGTATCCTTTGTTGTCCGGGGACCACTCGCGCGCGGGGCGCGCTGGGAGCAGCGCCTGCCACCGGAGGGCGAATCGGGACGCCAGGCAAGGCGCTCTTTCTCGGTTGGGCCTGCAGCGGCGCCCGCGGACCTTGTGCGGCGCCCGCGGCCGGCTGCGTAGGAATGGGTCTAACCGGCCGTGTCTCGCCGGCGTCTGCCTGTCGAGGGGCACTCGGCGAGGCCGGCGTAACGATGGGGGTCGGGGCCGCGGATGGAGCACCCGTTGGGGCGGCAGGCGCGGTCGCCGGAGGCGGTACCGCTGAAATCGTCTTCTCCCGTTCTGGCGGTGCAGCCTCGGGAGCGGGAGGCTTAGCAGTCTTCAGCGGTGGCCGCAGGGCTTGCACAGGCGGGCGCAAGGGAACAGCCGGGCCGGCTATCGGGATGGATGGCGTCACGGGAGTCGCGGTTCGCCGCAGAGTCGCTCGCCTCGGAACAGCGACGCTAGAAACAGATTCCGGCAGTGGCTTTTGGATAGCCTCCGGTTCAGACTCCCGTGCCGCTCTTTCCGGCTTCGGGACATCTTCATCATCCTGCCGCCTGAAAAGTTCACGAAGCTTGTCGGACTCTCCGTCATCGAGAGAACTGGAATGCGTCTTCTTCCCCGTGATCCCTACCTTAGGCAGGGCCTCGAGAATCGCTTGCGCCTTGACCTCGAGTTCTCTCGCGAGCTCGTTGATCCGGAGTTTCTTCGGCTTACTCAAGACTGCTCGGACTCCTTCGCCGTCAGGTTGTCATGAACGTCATCCTCGGCTGGTGTTGGTGAATCGACGACGGGAGCGGGTTGGTGTCCTTCTGTGCTCGCGGCGTCCGGGTCGACAAACGCTTCTTCGTCATCGTCGTCCAAAGAAGAAGAAGTACCCTCGCCCATGGTATCAAAGTCGACGTCCTCTTCATCGAACTCGTCGTCGACCTCTTCGCCCTCCACCGGCAACCCGGGCATAACTGAAGGGGCTTTCGCGGCGATTGCGCCGGCGCCCTCCTCCGCTTCCGGTTCGGCCGGGGCTTCCCCATTCGGTTCAATCGGCTCGACGCTCTCGGCGTCCGTTCCATTGGATTCGAATTGCGCGTAGTAGCCGCCGACAGCCATGGTGATCTTCTCGACCATTTTCGGGCCGATGCCGGGGATCTCCTCAAGCTGCTCGGGAGTCATGTCGGCCAACCGTTCGATGGTGGATGAGCCCGCCTCGAGTAGCTTGTCCACGAGGTTCTCACTCAAGCCATGCTCGATCAGCACGCTGACAGGAGTTCCCGCTCCTCCCATCGCAGCCATGGCTGTCTCGACTTCCTGGCGTTTTTCATCTTCGCTCTTGATGTCGATGCGCCAGCCCATGAGCTTCGCGGCGAGCCGGACGTTCTGGCCCTTCTTGCCGATCGCAAGAGAAAGCTGCGTTTCCTCGACGATCACTTCAAGGTGTCTCGCCAAGGGATCGATGATCGTGACGCGGCTGATCTTAGCGGGGCTCAGGGCTCGAGTCGCCATGTCGACAGAGTCCTCGGAGTACTCGATAATGTCGATCTTTTCACCGCGCAGTTCGCGGATGATCGACTGCACCCTCATGCCCTTCATGCCGACGCAGGCGCCGACCGCGTCCACGTCACGGTCACTCGATCGCACCGCGATTTTGGTTCTTTCGCCCGCTTCGCGCCCGGAAGCCATGATCTTGACCGTTCCGTCGTAGATTTCCGGGACTTCCTGTTCAAACAGCGTCTTGACCAATTCCTCCGAGGCACGGGAGACGATGACCGCCGGTCCGCGGCCCGCCTTCTCAATGTTCTTGATTACCACGCGCACCCGGTCACCCGGCGAAAAACTCTCCAGCCGCGACTGCTCACGGCGCGGCAGGCGCGCTTCGGTTCGGCCGATGTCGACGATCAGGTCGGGACCCTCAATTCGCTTGACCGTGCACGGGACGATCTCCCCGATGCGGTCGGAGTACTCGTTGAAAATGGTTTCCCTCTCGGCCTCGCGAATTTTCTGAAAGATGACTTGTTTAGCGAGCTGGGCGGAGATGCGCCCCAATCCTTCCGTATTCTTCTGGAAGCGGATTTCCTCTCCGATCTGGACCTCCGGCTGGATGCGCTGGGCCTCCGCGATGCTGATTTCACGGGCCGGGTTCGCAACCAGGTCGGAAACGATCTTGACGGCAAATACTTCTACCTGGCCTGTGTCGGAGTTGTAGCTGCCAACCATCTCTTCACCTGTCTTGTAGTACTTGCGGGCGGCCACGACAATCGCGTCCTTGAGAGCATCAATGACAACCTGGGGATCAATCCCCTTGGTTCGGCTCAAGTCCTCGATCTGACCAAAAAGGTTCTCCATTTTGCCCTCAGTGTTTTCGGTCTCCGAAGTCCGCGACCAAACGCGCCACTTCTATGTCTTCCAGACGGAACTGCATCACGGTGCCGTCGCTGTCGATCACCACTGCACCCGCACCACAACCCTGCAGCCTGCCGGTGAACCGCTTCCGTCCCTGCAGTGGGCGCCGGAGCTGAATGAGCGCCTTCTTACCCTCGAATCGCTCATAGTCGGATGGTTTCACAAGTTTTCGGTCCAAACCAGGCGAAGATACCTCCAGCCGGTACGGTCCCGGCATCAGGTCCTCCACGTCGAGCATCGGACCCATCTGTCGAGACAGCATCTCGCAATCGCCGTGAGTGACCCCCTCGGGGCGGTCAATAAAAATTCGGACGACGCCGTTGCGGGCGCCGCCACGCAGCTCTACTTCGACCACCTCTAGTCCTTCCGATAAAGCCACTCGCTCAGCGATTTCACGAACCTGTTGTTGAACCCGCTCTCGTGCCCAACCCATCGATCCGCCATTTTCAATTGCGCAATAAAAAAGTGGGCAAATGCCCACCTCGGAAACGCGCCCCTAGCCTACCCTCACCCTCTTATGCGGTTCGCCGTACCAAGTACCGACGAGAGCAGTCTCGTAAACCCAAACGTATTCATTGTAGGGCTCGCCGTTCCCTAAACGCAAGAGATGGGGAGCGGCTGTGGGCGCAATGTGAAAAGATCAGCTACGGAGCAAAGTAGAACGATTCCCGCCGGGCGAGAGACGCTAGGGCGTGAACGAAATCGTGGTATTGAGCAAAACCGAGCGTGACCGAGAGCGCCGCGTGGTCGGTAACGACTACACGCTTTCGTGGCGGGGGCGACGAAGATGGCCTTCTTCCTCCTCGGCGATCCGGCCAAGCGCCGCGAGCCATTGCCCGCGTCACAGCATTGAAAAGCCGCAGTGGAAAAACCGTTGCATGGCGACCGTGGATCGGCTATCCTGCCGGTGCCACAGTGGCCCAAAAGGAAATCCTGGCTAAACTGGAATTATTGTATTCAACGATGAGACCTTTCTCTTCTTTGCTTCTCGCGAGCGTGATCGCGTGCGTGGCGATTTGTGCGGCGGCGGACTTCCCGGACCCGGAAGGCAAAGCCCGCGTCCGTAACGGACTGTTGGCGCTCTACGATTTCCAATCCGCTGAGGACGATATTGTAAGCGACCGGTCGAGGCTGGGTGAGGCGGCCGACCTAAAGATTCGTGAGGAGTTGGAATCGGTGCGGCGGTCGAAAGGCTCCCTGGAATTGATCAGCCCGGCGAATGTCCGCTCGCTCGATCGTCCGGCGAAGATTTCGGACATGGTCCGGATCAGCGCGGAACTCACGGTCGAAGCGTGGATCAAGCCGTCCCTAACGGATCAGAGCGGGCCGGCGACGATCCTTGCGATGTCGAACGGCGTCGATCAGCGCAACTTCTTGCTCCGTCAAGAAGAGAACCGCTTTGAAGCGCGATTTCGGACTTCGAAGACCGGTATGGATGGCGCGCCGGGATTTGAAACGACGCCGGGCAGTGTCCGCGCCGAGCCAACCCATCTTGTCTTCACGCGAGACCGCGCGGGGCGTGTACGTCTTTTCCTGAACGGCCAGCAGGCCCTCGAGTAAACGGCCTCGGGCAGCGTTTTCGATTGGGAGAAAACGAACTTCACGTTTGGTACAGAGTCGAAAGTCGGCAACCCTTGGCTGGGTACGTATTACTTGGTCGCCGTCTACGGCAGGGATCTGTCGCCGGCCGAGGTAGCGCGGAACTTCCACGCGGGACCGGCGCCTGCTCCGACCCAGCTTTCGGCGGTGGTGGGAAAGAGGCATCAGTTCGAATCGAAAGTGGCACCGCTGCTGGCCGTGCGTTGCGTTGGGTGCCATGACTCGGCAACGAAGCAGGGTGGGTTGGACTTGTCGAAGAAGGAAGCGGCCTTCGCGGGCGGTGCCAACGGTCCGGTGATCAAGCCCGGGGAGGCGGACAAAAGCCTGCTGTGGCTCATGACGGTGGGCGATGCGATGCCCAAAGGGCGGGCGCCGCTTTCAGCCGATGAGAAACAACTGCTGCGCAAGTGGATCGACGCTGGAGCAGTTTGGTCGTACGAGAGCCTCGATCCAATGATTTACAGGCACGGCGATCGCGCGATCGGGAATTGGGTGCGGCGGCTTACGGTTGAAGAGTATATCGAGACGGTGCGGAGCACGTTGGGCGTCGACGTATCGAAGGAAGCCCGCGAGGTTCTTCCTCCGGACCTGCGGGCCGACGGTTTCAAGAACACCGCGTACAACCTGAATGTCGATCTGGGGCATGTGGCTGCGTATGCGCGGCTCGCCGAGACGGTGGTCGGGCGGATGGACGTCGCTAAGATCGCCGCCGGCGGGCCCGAACTACAGGAACTAACCGACGAGCAGATTGCCGGGATTGGTGAACGCATCCTGCGCGCGCCGATCACCGAGCATGAGCTCGGTTTTCATTCGGAGCTTGCGAAGACGGTCGTGGCATCCGGAGGAACCTTCGAAGAAGCGGCCGGATACGTGATCGAGGCCATGCTGCAGTCGCCTCGATTCCTGTACCGGGTCGAGCAGCAGCGCGGAGACGGCACGGCCTGGCCGACGGACGCACATGAGTTGGCGTCGCGGTTGAGTTACATCTTGTGGGGAGCACCGCCGGACAGGGAATTGATGCGTGCGGCCGACTCCGGGGCGCTATATAGCGGCGCGGAAGTCGGGCGGCAGGTGCAGCGGATGCTGGCTGATCCGCGCGCGGTCGCAAGGTCGTCTGTTTTCATCGACCAATGGCTGGACTTGGATCGGCTCGCGAACTTGAGCCCGAACCGGGAGAAGTACCCCGCCTGGGATCCTAAGCTGGCCGGCGACATGCGCTGGGAAACGCTAGCGTTCTTCGAGGATTTAGTGTGGAAACAAGAACGTCCGCTGGCAGACCTCTTGAATGCGCAGTTCAGCTACCTGACGCCACGTCTGGCCGAGCACTACGGGGTCGAGCCGGCGGGGCCGGGGTTGCAGCGCTATGATCTGGCGCGGATCCCGAGCCGCGGAGGTCTATTGACCCAGGGCAGCGTGCTGACCGTGGGTGGCGATGATGCGTCGATGGTGACGCGCGGGCTGTTCGTGTTACAAGATCTGCTGTTCGGCGAGGTGGGCAGCCCTCCGCCGGGACTCGACACCAGTCCGGTTCCCACCGCGCCCGGCCGGTCCCACCGCGCGATCGCGATGGAGCGCGTGGAGAGCAGCGCCTGCGGCGGTTGCCATGGGAAGTTCGAGCCGCTCTCCTACGGTCTGGAAAAGTTTGACGGTTTGGGCGGCTATCACGAGATCGACGAGCACGGCAACAAGCTGCGCGAAGACGGGGAAATGCTCTTCCCAGGCATGGCCGAGCCTGTTTCCTACGGCACGTCGGCGGAAATGATGGATCTGTTGGCGGGGAACGACCGCGTTCGGCGCACGATTACACGCAAGCTGACGCAGTTTGCGATCGGGCGTCCGCTGGTCGCCGGCGATGAGTCCGATGTGGAATGGATTGATCGCGCCGCGCAAGAGAGCGGCGGGACCTATCAAGATCTTATTTCGGCGATTGTGAGGAGTGACTTGGTGCGAACCACACGGACTGAGTTTTGAGATAGAGGGCGGGAAATCCAAAAGACGGTATATAATTCACCACAATCGATGACAGTTCCCAAGATCAGCCGGCGGACAGTTTTGCGCGGTGCGGGTGGCGTGGCAGTCGGCCTACCGCTTCTCGAAGAGATGATGGCTTCGAGCGCATCGAGCGAAGTGCCTATGCGGGCGTTCAACGTTTTCTTCGGCCTCGGAGTTCCGGCGCCGCTTCAGACGGAAGGGTACGACGGCGTCCTTGAACCCTTCAAGCCACTTGCGGACAAGCTGCTGATCCTGCGAGACGTTGACCAGATTCGCTGCGATGAATCAGGGATCAATGCGCACTTCGACGGGGCGAGCGGGGCGTTCACGGCAGAGCCGCCGAACGGAGAAGCACGTGCGGGGGGACCATCGATCGACCAGGTTGTGCGTAAGACACACTATCCCCACGGACAGCCGGCTGGGGTGTCGCCCACACTGATCGGCGGCACTTACTTTCGACGCAGCCGCCTGGGCCGCTACGTCCACAGCTACAACTATGACGGCACGGTCGCCGCGGCGATCCAGGAGACGCCACGCGCCCTATTTGACCGGGTCTTCGGGAAGATCACGTTTTCAGACGCCGAGCCGGACGAGCGGCGCGAGCAACTGCGCCGCAGCGTGCTCGATTCGGTGGTTGGTCAGTATCAGCACTTCGCGGGCATGAACTCACCGCTCGGCGCTCAATCGAGGGCGCGCCTGGCGGACCACTTAGACCGCATCCGCGAATTGGAGCAACGGGCGTTCGCCGCGAAGGAGAAGGACCCCAACGAGCCGCAACTGCCGCCTCGTTCGCGGGTCGCTCATGGCGGATATGCTGACCCGGGGGGCGAGGGCATCGACATGCCGCTCGACGAGCTGACCAGCGAGTGGCGACTCATGGCGGACCTCTATGCGCTGGCGGTTGAGCTTGATCGGGTTCGGTTCGGTTCGCTGACGTTTCTTGCGGCGGGCGAGCGGCTGCGCATAAAGGGTGACTATCTATACGGCGGGCGCAAAATGTTCGCCTTCGACGACGCGGGCCAGCGCAACTCCACCGGTGCGAAGGCGTGCAGTCACGAGTGGTGGCACGACTTCAAGCCGGAATTGCGCAACGAGCAGTTGCGGGCGCACGTCCACATGCATCTGCGCGAAGTGGCGTACTTCATCGAGCGGCTCGACGCCATCCAGGATGCGAACGGCAAGAGCGTTCTTGAGAACTCGATGGTTGCCGTCTCTACTGAGTCCGGTGACGGACGGCACGCCGATCCGAAGCGCGAATTGTCGGGTGTTTTCCACGCCATTTCGAGCGCGGGCGGCCGCTTCAAGACGGGTGAGATTCTCGACATCGGCGCCGAAGGCCTGGACGTCTACAACACAATGTTGGAAACGATGGGCGCCTCCGATCGCCTGGGCCCGGCGGACCGCGAGATGCGGCGAATCGAAGCTATCCGAGCATAGGGCCTCGCCCCGGCGCACCTTTGTCAAGGGGTAGATGCCCGGCCGTACCAGTAAGGCCGCTCCTGGGCGACAACGACCGGCCTCATCGCCTTCCTTCCAACCTTCCTGCCCCGAGCCGGCCCAGATACGGCGCTAACGACACGTGCTGGAATTCGAGGCCGCCTTGGAGAAGGAAAGCTGCTTGCCCGGACTGCCGAACAGACGGCCAGGTTCGGCAGTGATGATCTGGTAGCATAGCTGAACCTTCTGCGTCCCTTACCCCGTTCCCAACTGCGAGAGATCTATGCCCTCGATTCAAGGTGGTGTTTGGCCGGCGATGTTGACCCCGGTCACTGCTGACGGTGAGCCCAATCCCGAAATGATTGAGCGCATCGTCAACGTGCTGATCGACGACGGCGTCGATGGGCTGTACGTCCTCGGTTCGACTGGGCAGGGTCCGGCTTTCCGCTTCGAGCAGCGCCGGCTTGTCGCCGAGCGCGCGGTGAACGCCGCGGAGGGACGAGTCCCAGTGATCATCCACGTTGGAACCGCCGCGACGCAGGATTCCGTCGATCTTGCCGTGCACGCCCAATCGGTGGGCGCCGACGGCATCTCTGCCGTGCCACCGATCTACTTTCCAGTCGATGCCGACCGGCTGTTTGCCCACTACGACGCTATCGGGAGCGCTACGTCCCTGCCTTTTTTCCCCTACCATCACACGATGTTCGGCGACGCCGCCATCGCCGACCCCGGCTACACCGATCGGCTGACGGAGATTCCCAACATTGCGGGCATGAAGATCACCGTGCGTGATCTTTATCTGTTCGGATTGATCCAACAACGCACCCAGGGTCGGCTGCAACTTTTCAGCGGGGCGGACGAGCTCCTTTGTCACGCCGCGGTTTCTGGGGCCGTCGGCGCGATCGGCTCTTTCTACAATCTCTGGGGACCCAAGTGCCGCGAGGTCCGGCAAGCCTTCATCGCCGGCGACTTTCAGCGCGGAAGGGACTTTATGGCCGTGTTTCAAACAGCGCTCGACAAGATTCTCCGTAGCGGTTCGCCTATGGGGTTCCTGCGCGTAGGAATGCGCGTGAAGTACGACGTTGAAATCGGTCCCGGTCGCTCGCCGGCGGCGCGATTTAGCAAACCCTGGGACGAGGACGAAGTGCGCGAGATACTCTCCGTCGTAGAAGAAGCCTAGAGGGCTCGCTCGGCGACTGCGAGCCACGCGGTGGTCGGTAGTGGGGTCTTAGCGTGGAGATGGGGCGGTTCGGTGGCCCAGGGCAGCCTAGACTTATTCCTCCTGTGCGTTGCCCTCGTCCTTCGGTAGCTCACGAAGGGCGCCGAACTTCTCCTGATATTCCTCTATCTGCCTCCCTAGGAGATCATGCAGTGCCTTCGCATGCTCGGCGGAAAGACCAATCTGGACATGCATAGTGATATCTCGCACATCCGGGTTGGGCTGGATGGCGTCCACGGTTCCGAACGACAGCTTGAACCCAAAGAAGCCAAGATTGGCATTCACATAGTCGGAGTACACGTAGTGCGCGCCTTCAGGTGTCCTGAAATTGATGGCGAGTTGTCGGGTTTCTCTGCTGTCGTCGATCTCGGGCATAATCTTAGTCTCCTACGCGGTTGCGGCGTGTCGGTCCCCTGATGTCAGGTTGGTGCCACTTTGTGACACCGGCATTTCGATTACTCTTCCAATCAATTCTTCGCGCCGCAGTGTTCGTAGCATGCTCTGCCGCACCGAGCTATCTGTCCTGTGATACAGTCCAGCATCGCCGTACGCTTCAGTGGGGTCAGCAGCCTTCCATCCGCTCGCGATCTGTTGCAGGCGGACATCACTCTCGGCAGATGGGATGAGGATCGATTCGGAGTCCATATCCGATACCCAGTCCACGATGCCGCTGAACCGCTCAAAGCGCACAACGAGCCCCACATCGAAGAAAGACGCTACCTTGATAAGCGTGGAGATGCTCTTCGCGAAGGATGGGTTCTCCAGTCTGTAGATCGCGTTCTGACTCGTATCAAGTTCCTTCGCCAGTTGAGTCTGCGATAGGCCGCCCTCCTCCCGCATCACACGTGCCTGCAACGCGAGCGTCTGAGCGATGCGGGCCGAGACAAAGCCATCCCTAAACCTCTTCGCCTTCAGTAGTTTCTTAGCTAGACTCTTCTTCGAAAGTAAACTCATACAGCAAGTCCTCGTTCCTTTCCGCAAACTTCCGGCGCTTGTCCGCTAGCTTCATCTTCTCGTCGAGGGCACGTTTCTTCTCGTGCCCTGCCAGCATCGTGAAATGCTTCCGACGGGGGCCAAAGTAACCAAAAACCCTGTATGTCTTCTTGTCCCCACTGAAGAGGATTTCCCCCATGTTTGGGTAACCGTGAAGAACGTCGAACTGCGGTCGCCGCCAAAAGTTCCTCTCGATCTTGGCGAGACCGTCCAACACGGCATAGAAGTTCTGATACGCCTCTTCCTCTAATTTGTCGCGGAACTCGTCCACAGGCTTCCCGCCGCCGGGGGCTGGGCATGCCATGAACGTCCACATGCTCTAGTCTACACCGTTTTTGGTGTCACGGCAAGAGAAAACACGTTGACATCTACACCAAAAGTGGTGTATAATGTAGTTATATTGTTGAAATAAAAAGGCCAGCCGTCTGTTTCGGCTGGCCTCATCTGTGGAGGGCGTCCGCATGGTTGCGGGAGCCGGTTTATACCCGGCAGGTCCTTGCCCAGGATTGCGGTTCGATTCCGCCGCCCTCCGCACAGTCTGTTCAGCCCCACGGGTAGTTGTAGCTACCCAAAGGGCTCATCCCAAGGCCGGAGCCTAAGGACAGGATTGTCTAGATCCACTGTCATTTTCGCTCAGAAGGCCACGAAAGGCAAGAGCGAAGATGACCTGTCACTCGTGTTCAATCGACTGCGTGAAGGCTGGAACGTACGGCAAGAAGCGCGTACAGCGGTACCTGTGTTAGCGCTGCGGCGAGCGCTACAGCGAGCCGCAGGACAAGCCTCTTGGTGACGTGCGGCTCCCTGATGAGACGGTCCGCCTGATTCTCCATCTCTTGGTAGAGGGCAACTCGATTCGCGGTACCGCGCGGCTCGCCGGAGTCGAGAAGCGGACGGTTCTCCGAATCCTCAAGCTGGCGGGCGAGAATTGTGAATCCCTCCTGCGGCGGAAGATCACGAACGTTCCGGTTGCCGATGTCGAGGTCGATGAAGCGCGGACTTTTGTTCTGAAAAAAGAACGCCGCAAGACTGGCGACGACCGATACCGGAACGACATCGGCGATCAGTTCGTGTTCATCGCGCTCGAACGCACGTCGAAGCTGGTTCTCTGCTGGGGACTGGGTCGCCGAACCAACGAGCCAACCTGGAGCTTCATCACCAAGCTACGGGACGCGACCGCCCCGGTTCACTTCCAGGTCACGTCTGACGCCTTCCCCGCGTACCGTGGAGCCATCCAATCAGGGCTCCACGACCGCGTGTCCTACGCTCAGTTAATTAAAGCTCTACGGGACGCTTCCTACCGGGCGGGAGTCCTACCGGCCCGCGAAGATACGGGGCACGATTCAGGCTCCGATAATGGGCCACCCGAGCAAGGCGCGGGCCTGCACGAGCCACATCGAACGCAAGAACGGCACGCTTCGCCAGTGGTGCAAGCGCATGACGCGGTTAACCTACAGCTTCAGCAAGAACCGGGAGAACCTTCGCGCGGCGTTGGCGCTTCACTTCGCGTACTACAATCTGTGCAGGGTCCACGGATCGCTCAGGGTGACGCCCGCGATGGAAAGCGGAATCACGGACCACGTCTGGGACTTGGCGGAGTTGATTGCCGGATAGGTGGCAGAATGGCGAAGTACGACGGCTTAACAGCATGGCTTCGAAGTCAGAAGATCACCCTTACGTTCGACCAGATCGAGAACATCATCGGGAACACGCTTCCCAACTCTGCATCGACCTATCGCCCATGGTGGGGAAACGAAAGTGGTGCTGATTCGCGCCCGTGTCGGGCTTGGCTTGATGCTGGCTGGGAGGTTGACTCTGCCGACCTCAAGGGTAGGACAGTTGTGTTCCGGCAATCGCCACGCTAAGACCCCACTACCCGGTGGTCGCGCCGCGGCCGTGGTTCCGCTATTCTGACAGTGCTGAGAGGCTGGAATGGAAATCCTGGATCGGACACCGCGGGTCCAACCTTGGCTGGCGGGTTTGCTTGCCTCCAGTGGGTTTCTGTGCATATTGGGGGGGCAGCAACCGTCGCCGCCTAAGGCCCCACACCGGCTCCTCGTCGATCAATACTGCATCTCCTGTCATAACGACAGCCTGAAAACGGCCGCGCTCGCACTCGATGTGGTGAGCGCTCAACCGGTGGAGGAGAATCCGGAAATCTGGGAGAAAGTTGTGCGTAAACTTCGCGCACGCCAGATGCCTCCCGTCGGGCTTCCGCGACCGGCTGAGACCACCTATCGGGAATCGATCGCTTCACTGGAAGCCTCTCTGGACAGCGCGGCCGCGCTCCAGCCCAACCCCGGCCGAACGGATACGTTACGGCGACTTACACGGACTGAGTACCAGAACGCGATCCGCGACCTTCTTGCCCTTGAGGTGAACGTCTCCACTCTGCTGCCGCGAGATGAGTCCAGTCAGGGCTTTGACAACATCACAGTTACGGATCTTTCCCCGACATTGCTGGAAAGCTATGTATCAGCGGCGGACAAGATCAGTCGCTTGGCGGTTGGTCGGCCCGTTTCCTCTCTTGCTGTCGAGACGGTCAAGATGAGGCCGGATCTCACGCAGGAGTGGCCGTTTGAGGAGCTTCCGGTGGGCACCCGGGGCGGCACGTTGTTTCCTCACACATTTCCGGTGGACGGCGAGTACGAGGTCGTGGTCCGGCTGACGCGAGATCGGGACGAACAGGTTGCGGGTTTGCGAGAAACCCATCAGTTGGAGCTACTCTTGGACAGGGAGCGCGTCGGTTTGTTTGACGTCGTGCCGCCTCGGCATGTCGGAGATCATTCCGCTGTCGATAAGCACCTCAAAGCCCGTATTCTTGTCAAGGCTGGTCCCCACCAGCTTGGCGTGACTTTTCTGAAGAAGCCCTGGGGAGTGCTCGAAACGGACCGCAAGCCGTATCAGGCTCATTTCAATGCGTATCGGCATCCCCGCGTTCAGCCGGGAGTCTATGAAGTCTCAATTACCGGTCCTTATGACGCGAAGGGTCCCGGGGATACGCCCAGCCGCAACCGGATCTTCACATGCCGGCCGACAGTCGCCGCAGACGAAGAAGGCTGCGTGAGAAGTATTCTGACGACGCTCATGCGCCGAGCGTACCGGCGGCCGGTCACGGAGCGGGATTTGGAAAGCCCGTTGGACTTCTATCGGCACGGCCGATCGACGGACGGCTTTGAAGCGGGCATTGAGATGGCCTTGTCCTCGATCCTCGCGAGTCCGAAGTTTCTTTTCCGTGTGGAGCGAGAGCCTGCCGGGATTTTGCCTAGGACGACCTACCGGATCGGTGACCTGGAGCTGGCGTCCCGCCTTTCATTCTTCCTTTGGAGCAGTATTCCGGATGACGAGCTTCTCGATATCGCGATTCGAGGAGACTTGGGAAAACCGGAAGTATTCAAAATGCAAGTGAGGCGAATGCTGGCGGACCGGCGTTCCCGTACCTTGCTGACGAACTTTGCCTCCCAATGGCTGCACTTGCGCAATCTGGAGTCGGTTACGCCCGACATGCGCCTCTTCCCGAGTTTTGACGACAATCTTCGGCGCGCAATGCGCCGCGAGACAGAATTGTTTCTGGAAAGCGTCATCAAGGAGGATCGCGGCGTTCTTGACCTCCTTGCCGCCGACTACACCTTCCTGAATGAACGCCTTGCCAAGCACTACGGGATACCGCATGTGTACGGGAGCTGGTTCCGTCGGGTGAAGCTTGACGACGAAAGTAAACGGGGCGGGCTGCTTCGCCAGGGAAGCATTTTGACCGTGACGTCTTATAACACGCGGACCTCTCCCGTCATACGAGGGCATTGGGTGCTGGAGAACCTGTTGGGGGTGCCGCCGCCACCGCCGCCGGCCATCGTCCCGCCGCTGGAGGAGAAGACCATTGATGGCAGCCTGTCCGTTCGGGAGCGGCTGATGGAGCATCGTTCTAATCCCGCCTGCTCGGGCTGTCACAGTCTGATGGATCCGGTGGGCTTTCCGCTGGAGAATTACGACGCCGTGGGCCGCTGGCGAGAATCCGAATATGGCCAGGCGATTGACGCTTCTGGAAGCTTTCCCGGCGGCGCGCCGTTTGAAGGGGTAGCAGGCCTCGAGAAGGCCCTCTCGGACCGGCCCGAATTGTTTGTTGGAACCCTGGTTGAAAAGCTTCTGACGTATTCTCTGGGTAGGGTCGTCGAGCACTACGATGCGCCGGCGGTTCGCAAGATCGTACGAGATTCGCGCTCCGAAGGTTTTCGTTTCTCTTCCCTTATTTTTGGGATCACTGAAAGCAAACCGTTTCAGATGAGGAGATCACTATGATCATCACCAAGAAAGCTCTCGCGCGGCGGACGCTCCTGCGTGGAATCGGTACTACGGTGGCCCTTCCGCTGCTGGACGCGATGGTGCCCGCGATGACCGCCCTGGCCGCTACACCGGCGAGTCCGGTGCGCCGTCTGGGTTACATTTTCGTCCCGATGGGATCGGATATTTCTCGATGGACTCCTCCAGGCGAGACATCGTTGACGGAGCTTTCGCCGATTCTCCAGCCGATTCAGCCGACGAAGGACTACGTCACGGCGATAACGAACCTCGAGGTGAAGAACGCCTATCCGGGCACTCACGCGACCTCCAACTCCGGCTTCCTGAGCTGCGCCAAGGCAAAGTTGACCGAAAGCACGGATTACCATCTGGGCGCCACGGTCGATCAGATTGCCGCAAAGGAAATCGGTCAGGAAACGCCGCTGCCTTCGCTCGAGCTCGGGATGGACCTGCTGGACGTCGTGGGGCAATGCGACGACGGCTACGCGTGCGTTTACCAGAACAATCTCTCCTGGTCCTCACCCACCACGCCCCTTCCGTATGAGGCTCATCCCCGGAACGTTTTTGAGCGTTTGTTCGGCGAGGGCGGGAGCGCGGCGGAACGAAGCAAGACCCTAAGAAAGAAGGCCAGTCTGCTGGATCAGGTGAGAAGCGATATTTCCGACCTTCAGCGTGAGCTGGGCGCCGGCGATCGCACGAAGGTGACTCAATATCTTGACAGCGTGCGGGAAGCTGAGCGACGCATTCAGATCGCTGAGGCAGGAGCTGCTGAGAATCCGGCGCCGGATTTCGATCGGCCGGTTGGCGTACCGCCTGCGTACGCGGATCACGTCCGGTTGATGTTCGACCTGCAGGTGCTGGCTCTCCAGGCCGACATCACCAGAGTGATTACGTTCCAGCTCGCTAGGGAGGCAAGCACGCGAAGCTACCCTGAGATCGGGGTTTCGGAGCCGCACCACCCATTGACCCACCACGGGAACGATGCGGAGAAGATCGCCAAGATGGCCAAGATCAACGAGTTTCACGTGTCCCTGTTCGCCGATCTTCTCGAAAGGCTGAAAACCACCCCGGACGGAGATGGCTCCCTGTTAGACCACTCCATCTACCTGTATGGCAGCGGCATGGGAGATCCGAACGCACACGACCACAGCAATCTACCCATTCTGGTGGCTGGAGGCGCCGCCGGCGGGTTGAAGGGCGGCCGCCACATCCGCTATGCCGAACCGACGCCGCTGGCCAATTTGCACTTGACGCTGCTGGAGAAGGCGGGTGTCCGCATGGATTCCTTCGCCGACAGTCGGGGTAAGGTCGAGGAACTGCTGTCTATCTGATACCCGGTTGGGGGGAAGCGAGGACACGATTACCATGTCGGTCAAACAGATAGGCATGTTGGGGACGGTCTGGCTGTTGTCCGCGGCCGGCCTGCTGGGTGCTGCAGACGCCCCGCTGGCCGATGCGGCGGAGATCATGGATCGAGGGGGTCTGCGCGCCCTACTCCAAGAGCTCGCGGATGTGAACGCATCCCAGGTTGACGGGATGACGGCTCTCCATTGGGCCGCCCGGCACGATGATCTGGAGATGGCAAGGCTGCTGATCGAAGCCGGAGCCGACGCGAACACCCCGAACCGATATGGGGTGACGCCGCTCACATTGGCCTGTACGAACGGAAATCCCGCGCTGGTCGAGCTGCTCTTGGAGGCGGGAGCAGACCCCAACACCACCCTGCCCGGAGGCGAGACTGCTTTGATGATCGCCGCCCGAACGGGTAGGCTCGGTCCCGTAAAAGCGCTGTTGGCCCGCGGAGCTGACGTTCACGCGGCGGTTGAGGGGATGGGACGGCGCGAAGGAGCCGGCGCGACCGCCTTCATTGCCCGCCTGGATGACCCCAATATCTTTGATTTCGAGAAGACCGCTCAACAGACCGCGCTGGTGTGGGCTGCGGCGGAAGGTCACGCCGAGGTCGTCGCGGAACTCATCAAGGCCGGCGCCGAGTTCCAGATCACTCTAGACTCGGGCTTCACACCTCTGCTCTTTGCGGCCAGGGGGGGCCACATTGAAGTCGTGAGGGCCCTTGTGAAAGCGGGCGTTGACGTGAACCAAAGCATCGACCCTCAACCGGCCTGGCGGCATCCCGGCTACGGCGCGCTCCTACGGCCTGGGGCCCGTCCTCTGCACGTGGCGGTGGAGAACGGCCATTTCGAACTGGCAGCTTATCTGCTACAGCTCGGTGCGGATCCCAGCGCCGCCGACCCGACCGGTTATACAGCGCTGCACGCGATTCCAGGGGCGCGCAGGGTTCCTCCAGGCGATGACGATCCACCTCCCGAGCCCTCCGGAAACATGACCAGTCTTGCATTCGTCCGCGAGCTCGCAGCTCATGGCGCAAACCTTAACGCCAGAATGAAAAGGGCGAGCCGGCTCAATTCGGGTCGCGCGACGCCCGGGACAACCCCGTTCCTAATGGCTGCCCAGACCGCGGACGTCGAGCTCATGAAGACGCTTGCCGATCTGGGCGCCGACCCGCTGCTCAGGAGTGGAAACAACAGCACCGCTTTGATGCTGGCGGGCAGCAGGACCGGGACCGCGGAAGAAGTGTTGGAGGCGATGCGGCTTGCGTTGGATCTCGGCGTCGATATCGATGCCGTCAACAATAACGGCGAAACCGCGATGCATTCCGCCGCCTACAAGAATCGGCCCGAGCCGATCAAGCTCCTCGCCGACAAAGGTGCCGGCATTGAAGTCTGGAATCGTGAAAACAAGTACGGATCTACGCCCCTAGCAATCGCTGTGGGATACAGACGGCCCCGAAGTTTCCGGCCTCAGCCCGAGGCCGAGGCCGCAATTCGCGAAGTCATGATGGCCGCGGGTGTTACTCCGCCGGAAAAGGTTACTGTCACCGCGAAGACTCAGCAGGCCTATTGAGCCTCGAGTCGGTCGACGCCCTACCGCCACCCAGGCCGCACGGCACCCTGAACTCTTCGCGATAGCTCCGCAAGATGCTCCACGGGGAGGTAGAGGGCTTTGAAGACGCGGCGCTTGGTATCCGTGCGGGCGTAGATGCCGGCTACGTGGCCTCCCGGAGGCACGAACTTCTTGGTCCCCGAGTCCGCATCAAGGACCCCGATCCAAGGATAGGTCAGGAGCTTCAGAGCGTCAGTCATAGCGTCCCGAGCGTATCAGGCTGGCAGAGGAATCCGCAAGAACAAGTCTTGTCTCATGCAAGATGAGCCTGAAGGAGGAGTTAGTTTCTCACACAAGATGAGCCTGAAGGGTGGGGGAGTGAGCATGCTGGGGATTGACCATCCACATGCAAGACGGCAAGACGCTGAGCCTGGAGCAGATACGGCAGTTTCTGGAGGCCAGCGATGAAATACGATTCAAGGGCAAAGGGCGTGCCGAGATCTACGCCTGGGTGGCGCAAACGCTGTGCCGGCAGCGCTACAGCGGGCAAGACCGAGCCGCCAAAGGACTGCTGCGGCAATATCTGGCCAAGATGACGGGACTGAGCCGGGCGCAGGTCACCCGACTGATCCGCCAATATCGGCAGAGGGGTGAGCTGGTACCTGCCCGCTATCGGCGGCATCGCTTTGCCGGCAAGTACACGGCGGCCGATATCGAGCGGCTGGCGGCCGTCGATGAAGCACACGAAACCCTCAGCGGCCCGGCCACGCGCAAGATCCTGCAGCGGGAATATCACAAGTACCAGCAGAGTGAATATGAGCGGTTGGCGGAGATCTCGGTGGCCCACATCTATCGACTGCGGCGGCACAGGGTGTACCGCCAGCGGCGGCTGCATTTCACCAAGACTCGGCCCAGCGCGGTGTCGATCGGCGAGCGGCGGCGGCCCAACCCGCGGGGCCAACCCGGCTACCTGCGAGTGGATACGGTACATCAAGGAGATCGCGACGGCGTGAAGGGCGTCTATCACATCAACGCGGTGGATGAAGTGACCCAGTGGCAAGTGGTCGGCGCCACGGCGGCCATTAGCGAAGCCTGGCTGGAGCCGTTGCTCAAGGCCATGCTGGAGCAGTTCCCCTTTCGCCTGCGCGGCTTCCATTCCGACAACGGCAGCGAGTTCCTCAACGGCACGGTGGAAAAATTACTGAACAAGCTGCTGATCGAACAGACCAAGTCGCGGCCGAGGCACACCAACGACAACGGCTTGGTGGAATCGAAAAACGGCGCCGTGATCCGCAAGCACATGGGGCATACGCACATCGCGGCGCCGCACGCGGCGCGCATCCAGCGCTTCTATCAACAGCACTTCAATCCCTATTTGAACTTCCACCGGCCCTGCGGACAACCCGAACTGCTGACCGACGCCAAAGGCAAGCAGAAGCGCGTGTATCGCCACTATCAGACCCCTTGGGAAACCTTCCAGAAGTTGCCGCGGGCCGCCGACTATCTCAAGCCCGGGCAGGCGATCAAGGCCCTCGACCGTATTGCTCAGGCCGAAAGCGACACTGCGGCGGCGCGGCGGATGCAACAAGCCAAGAGCAAGCTGTTTGCGAGTTTCGCATCCGCGAACCTGCCGCGCCGCGCGACGGGAGAAGGGCTGCGGAAATGACGGGCGATGGGAAACGAGGAAAACCAAAAACCGGTTTCCCTCGTTTCCCAACGCCCTTGGAAATCGCTCCGCGATTCCCACATTCCCACAGCCCCGACGACGATTCTCTCCCCTTCTTAACCAATCCCAGAAAGGAGCCCAGCGACTCAGTGCTCCCCTGCTTCTCCAGGCTCATCCTTCGATGAGAAAATGCTGAACATCGGGACAGAACATCGGGACAGAGATGGGGAGCGGCGTCAGATGGCCGGCTCGCGTCCACCGAAAGGCTGTCATTCGATGAAATACAGCCAAATCGACTTGCCGACACGAGCATGCGGCCGGTAGCGGTCGAGCCAGGCGGGCCGAGGTTCGTATATCCCTTGGAAGTTCGTCACACTTACCGCCACCCAGCCTTTGGGGCGATCCTCCGGGCCGAATCTCCGAAAGTCTCGAAGTCCGACCGCCTGCGGAGAGGTTGTACCGAAGTAGCTGAGCGAAAGATTCTCGATCCCGTTTTCTTCAACGTACCGCGCGAGCCGATGCAGATCCTGGCCCCAATCCAAATTGCTGTCGCCGAGGATGTCATGCTCGCGGCCACGGCCAATCTGGTTGAAATAGGGCAGGTAATCCGGGTGCGCCCGCACCGATTCCACTCCGTGCCAGCACAGCAGCACCAAACCGATCGTTGTCAGTTTCCGCGACTTGTTCCACGCGCGTTCCCCGAAACACCCGGAAGCCCATATAGCCAACAGCACGTATACGGGCAGAATATGACGAAGGCCGATGTTGAGCGGGGCGGCCATGGCCACAAGCAGGATCCCCAGTGCCGACGCCGCTGGTCCTAGGGCGTCGGAATCGAAGAGCCTTTGCCGTACCGAGACGAAGCCTGCCAGCCCAATCAGAGCAATGAAAGGCAGTGTAGTCTTGACGCCGAGCACCACGGGGAAGAAGTACCAGAAGCCGCCGAAGCCGACTTGGCCGAGCAAGAATGCACTGTGTCCCTCGTCGGCGTGACTACCGACGAGCCGGACACCCTCCGCGAAGTCTTGCAGTGGCAGCGGAAGCGACTCCGCCGCCCAATAGGCAGCCGTCTTCAGGCTCGAGGCCTCGGGCAGCCATCGCTCGAGCGTGTCGTAGGGTCTTCGTCCGGGGTCTCGCAGCGGACGCGTCTCGAAAAGGTAGGCGGCCCAGACCACCAAGACCGCGAGGCAAGCCGCTGGAATGAGCGTCCCCGCAGCCTGGCGAAAGGTAACGCGTTGCCATTGGCCGGGGTGAAAGAGCGTCCGGCCATGTTGAGAAATCAGGAAACCGAGCAGAACAGCGGGCAGGAACACAAGGGCCGAGTATTTCGCCGCGACCGCTAACCCGGCAGTACATCCTAAAACCAACGCCTGGCCCAGGCTCGGTTCCCGTAGCCAACGCCACAAATGGTAGCTCGCCGCCACCATGCACGCGTTGAACCCGAAATCCACTGTGGCGAGCGACGCGTGGGCCAGAATGTTCGGCGACAAAGTTACGATCGCGCAAGCCGCCCAGCCGGCGCGGCGCCCGAATAGATCAGCCGACCAACGAAATGTGTAGAACAACAGCAGGGGCAGAAAAAGCAGGTTGCCCACCCGTGCCAGCCTCAGCGTTTCCCAATACTCGCCCTGTTCTTCGAGAACACCGCGCGCCAGCTCCGGGATCATGTCTGGAGCAGTCGCCGCCCGGTGCCCCACGGCCCGGTACTCCACGCCCGCCCAGCCGGGGAGCAAGCCGAGCGCCCAACGCACCAAGGGCGGCTGTTCAGCGCCGGTATCGAACCGGCCCTCCTGATACGCCTGCAACCCGGCCGCGACGTGATAGCCTTCGTCGAAGGTCGCGTTGAACTCGTCGTAGGTGTCGACGATGCGGACCGCCGCCAGCAGGCCCAACAGCGTAAGGACGGCGATCGTGGCGATGCGTTCTTTCACCGGCAATTGTCGAGATCCCAAAACGAGTTCCTGCTCCCGGGCCGCGTGCGGAAGAACGGCAAGTCGTTGGGGTAAACTAATCCCCTATGGCGAACTTCCCCGTGGCTATTATCACCGATGAATTCACTCAAGATATTGAACTGATCTGTCGAACCGCGGTCGACATGGGTATCCCTGCCCTGGAATTGCGGACGGCGTGGGACAAGAACATCGTCGATATGAATGACGAGGAGATCCGGCAAATCGACCAACTAGCAAGCGAGTTCAAACTCAAGGTCGTCTCGATCGCCTCGCCCGTTTTCAAGTGTACGCTCCCGGATGGAGGCGATATCGACCACCGTTTCGAGCAGGACGCTTTTCACTCGGCCCATACTTACGAGGACCAACCGCGCATCCTGGCGCGCTCGCTGGAGCTCGCCAACATCTTCGAAGCTCCCATCGTACGCGTGTTCAGCTTCTGGCGGACGGTCGAGCCCGCCAAGATCACCTCACGTATCGTTGAAGCGCTCCAAGGAGCCACCGAGCAGGCCGCGGCGGCCGGCGTGAAAATCGGGCTGGAGAATGAGCACGCCTGCAACGTAGCAACTGCCTCGGAGTCAACGACGATTCTTAAAGCTCTCGATCATCCGAACTTCGGGCTCGTATGGGATCCGGCGAACTGCTACATCGCCGGCGAAGTGCCTTATCCCGACGGCTACAACCGGCTACCCGCGAGTCGCATTCTGCACGTTCATGCGAAAGACGGCGTGCTGCCCCCGGGAAGCGACCGCATGATCTGGGGCGATCTCGGGGCAGGTGACGTCGACTGGACCGGCCAGTTGTCGGCGATGGTTCGCGACGGTTACAGCGGTATGGTCAGCCTCGAAACCCACTGGGGCGGCCCTGGGGGGGACAAGTTCAAGGGCAGTTCGATTTGCTCAAAGAGCCTGCAACGGCTCGTTGCCGAGGCGGTTTGACGCAACCGGACAAAGTCCCTCTTCTACTGCCTTAGCTTATCGAGAATCGCGGACGTGACTTGGCTCGTCGAAGCGCTCCCCCCCAAGTCCCGGGGCAGCCTTCTACCCTCCGCCAGGACCGCTGACACGGCGTTTTCCACAACACGTGCAGCGTCCGCCATGCTGAGAAAGTCCAGCATCATCGCCGCGCTCAGGATCATCGCGATCGGGTTCACGATCCCTTGACCCGCAATATCGGGAGCCGAGCCGTGAACCGGCTCAAACATCGAGGGATATTCACGCGATGGATTGAGATTCGAGCTGGGCGCCAGTCCCATGCTGCCCGTCAGGATCGCCGAGAGATCACTCAGGATGTCTCCGAAAAGATTCGAGCCCACGACGACATCGAAACTCGCCGGCCGGCGCACGAAATTCATCGCCGCCGCGTCCACAAGCAGTGACTCGGTTTCGATGTTCGGATAGTCGGCCGCCACCTCGGCGAAGACGCGGTCCCACAACACCATGCTATAGCCCTGGGCATTCGACTTCGTAATCGACGTTACGCGCTTCTGGCGATTACGCCGCCGAGCCAACTCAAAAGCATATCGGATGATGCGCTCAACTCCATGGCGGGTGAAAACAGAGGTCTGGATCGCGACCTCAGCAGGGTGACCCTCGTACACGAAGCCGCCGGCCTGGGAGTATTCCCCCTCAGTGTTCTCGCGTACAATCACCATGTCGATCGCACCTGGGTTGGCAAGCGGCGATGACACCCCGGGGTAGAGCTTCGCCGGCCGCTCGCAGGCGTATTGGTCAAACGCTCGTCGAATCGGAAGCAGCAGGCCGTTCAAGGTGACGTTGTCCGGTACGTCGGGGTGCCCGACCGCTCCGAGCAGAATCGCGTCGACCGGGCGAAGTTGCTCGATCGCTCCGTCGGGCATCATCTCGCCGTGCTTGAAGTAATAGTCCGTGCCCCACTCGAACTCGGTGTAGTTGAAGCTGACGTCGTACCGATCGGCAATCAGGCCAAGCACCTTCCGTGCCTCGGGCATGACTTCCAACCCCACACCGTCACCGGGAATCACTGCAATCGAAAACTCTCGCATAGGGCGACTATTTTCCCACAGCTACTGATTTCCCGTAAGCTACTTGCCGGCAGTTGAATGGCGGGACAAGCGCCGCAGTTCGGTCGCGCGTTGGCTCGGCGATTCCACATTTTGAAAGATCGAGATCCCCGCGATTCCCGCCGCGCCGGCGCGCAAGCACTCCTCTGCGTTCGCAACGGTGACCCCGCCGAGCGCCAGGACGGGAATGCGCGCCGCGCCGGTCGCACGCCCCAGTTCAGCGATCCCGGCCGGCGACCCATACTGATGCTTCGACACCGTATCAAAAACCGGACCGAAAACCACAAAGTCCGCGCCCTCCCGCTCGGCCTGTTCGATTTCAGCGACCCGATGGCATGAAACACCGACCAGAAAGCCGGCTGGTACGATCCTTCGGATCGCACGGGCTGCAACGCTATCCGACGGCAGATGAACACCATGAGCACCGGCCGCAAGCGCCACGTCCGTTCGTCCATTGACTAAGATTCGGGCGCCGGTCTTTCGCGTCCGCGTCACAGCGGCGCGGACCAGGGCGCAAAGTTCGCGGTCCGGAAGATCCTTTTCGCGAATCTGAATCCAATCCACCCCCGCGGCAGCCGCGCCCTCGATCACGTCGGCGAGGTCGCCGGTGTGTTGCTTGCGGTCGGTGATGTAGTAGAGGATCAAAGCAAGTCGGCGGTCGCGAGTCTAGTCGGCGGCCCCAATCGTGTGAGCGGCACGGGGAAACACCCAAATGGACTCAGCAGGAAACTCGACGGTCCATTGGTCCACACCCGCGCTTCGTTTAAATAGCTCTTCAGCGATCATGACGCTCAGCGGACCCGCAAAGTCCAGGCGCACTTGATCGTGAAGCGGGACGGCCCGAATCAACCGCAAAGCGCTATCCGATGACCCGTTCCACGTTGAAGGGTCACAGGGCTGAGCGAGAACCCGCTCGGCGTCCACCGCAAAGGCGATGCCCGCGCCGCCGGGAGCGTCCGGCAGGTATCCGGTCGCGATCTCAAGTCCGCCGGCCGAAAGGCGAGTCACATCCCTCGATGCGTCCGAGTAAACGACTTTCCCTTCAAAGACATTGGTTCGTCCGAGTAAACGGGCCACTTCAGGCGAGCCGGGATGCCGGTAGATTTCCCGCGGCGGTCCACTTTGAACGATGCGGCCTTGCTGACAAACCAACATCCGATCGCCGAGTTCGAAAGCCTCCTCCCGGTCGTGGGTCACGAGCACCATGCCCAGGCCGTATGCGGCTCGGACTTGCCGCAGCGTTGCGTAAAGTTCACGTCGTAACCCGACGTCTAACCCTCTTGCCGGTTCGTCGAGCAGCAGCAAACGCGGGCGGCCGATGAGGGCCCGAGCGATTGTCCCACGTTGACGCTCTCCGCCCGAGACCTCGTGGGGACGGCGGGCCGCCAGACCTTGCAGGCGAAACTGTTCGAGCACCTCCTGGACCCGCCTTCCGCGCTCGTTGGCCGGAAGCGCCGCCGCGGCGAATTCCAGGTTCCGCCGCAGGCTCATGTGCGGGAACAGCGCGTCTTTCTGAAAGACGTAGCCGCAACCACGCGTACGGGCCGCGCGGTAGACCCCGTTTCCCGAGTTAAACATCACCTCTCCGCCAAGTTCGATGCGGCCCTCATCAGGGCGGACAAAGCCCGCGATGGATTCGAGCGTCAACGTCTTACCGGCGCCACTCGGCCCGAAGAGCACCGTGACGTCATCACCCGCTTCGAACCGGACATCGAGATCGAAGGCGGCCGAGTCAAGAGCCGCGGGATAGCTTTTGCGAATCTCGACCAGCAGCCTCGCCATCAATGCGCCTGCCTCTCTCCGGCTTGATTCATGACCCACAAGATCGTAAGCGCCAGCGCTGACATCACGATCACGAGTGCGTTGGCCACCTGCGTTTGGCCCGACTGCACGGCGTCATAGATCGCGACCGCCATTGTCTGAGTGCTGCCCGGAATGTTTCCCGCAATCATCATTGTGACGCCGAAATCTCCTAGCGCCCGAGCAAAGGCGAAAACTCCCGCGGCGAGGATCGAGCGGCGCGCCAGTGGCAAACTAATCTTCCAGAAGACCCGCCACTCCGTGGCTCCAAGGCTGCGAGCCGCGTTCTCAAAGGTGTGATCCACTGATTCGAAAGCTGCGCGGGCCGCGCGGATGAGTAGCGGTATGGAATGCAGACAAGCCGCCACCACGGCCGCCTGCCAGGTGAAAACGAGCGGCGCGCCAAAGAGCGATTCATACGCGTCGCCGAGCGGACTGTTGCGGCCCAGGACGATGAGCAGGTAGTAACCCAGAACCGTAGGCGGCAGCACGATAGGAAGCGTCACGGCGGCCTCAACCAGATTCCTTCCTCGAAAAGCGCGGTTCGCCAGGATGTACGCGATGCCCAGCCCGGCGACCAATGATATCGCCGTCGCTAGGCAAGCCACACGCAGGCTCAGCCAGAGCGGAAACCAATCGATCGTCGAGAAATCGCTCAGCATCGTAACGGTCCAAATTATAGCGTCGTTTGCTTGATCGGGCCCACGACGTTCGACTGTGCTATCCACCGCCGGAGGAGCCGGATCCATCGTTCAGCATCGACGCCCTCAAAAGCACCTGGCGAGGGCCGATCTTGCGAACGGAAGTCGACACAACCACAAAAATACGTTCAACTAATTGATACATAGATACTTATACGTGTACAAACGCTTCCGGAAAAGTCCTATCTTGACAATGAACCACTAATATTTAATAATAACTAACAGCTAAGGAATCATCAAAAAGCAGACGATCTGTAACCGTTGAGAGGTACGGGCTGATCCCGCGCCGAGGAGGAGCACCATCATGGGCAAAATCATAGGAATCGATTTAGGGACGACCAACTCGGTCGTGGCCGTCATGCAGGCGGGCCAACCCAACGTTGTACCGAACCAGGAAGGGGGCCGAACGACGCCGTCGGTGGTAGCGTTCACCAAAACCGGCGAGCGGCTCGTCGGACAGGCCGCGAAGCGCCAAGCGGTCACCAATCCGGAGAACACAATCTTCTCAATCAAGCGCTTTATGGGCCGGCGGTTAAGCGAGGTCACGGAAGAAACCCGCCTCGTGCCCTACGAACTAGCGCCCGGCAGCGACATGGTCAAGATCAAAGCCGCCGGCAAGGAGTACTCGCCGCCGGAGATCTCGGCGATGACGCTCACCAAGCTCAAAGAGGCGGCAGAAGCGTATCTCGGTGAGAAAGTCACGCAGGCTGTGATCACCGTTCCTGCCTACTTCAACGACTCCCAGCGGCAGGCGACCAAGGACGCCGGCAAGATCGCCGGACTTGACGTTCAACGCATCATCAACGAGCCGACCGCGGCCGCTCTCGCCTACGGTCTCGACAAGAAAACGAACGAGACGATCGCCGTTTATGACTTTGGCGGTGGCACGTTTGACATCTCGATCCTCGAAGTAGGTGAAGGTGTGGTCGAAGTGAAGGCCACGAACGGCGACACACATCTGGGCGGCGACAACATCGACCAGTTGCTGATCGAGTGGATTATTGGAGAATTCAAGAAAGAGCAAGGCATTGATCTTTCGTCCGACAAGATGGCCTTGCAGCGTCTCAAGGAAGCCTCCGAGAAGGCGAAGATGGATCTCTCCACGCTACTTGAGACCGAGATCAATCTGCCCTTCGTTACGGCCGACGCCGGCGGTCCCAAGCATCTGCAGTTGAAGCTTACGCGCGCGCACCTTGAGCAAATGATGGAGCCGCTTCTGAAGCGCACTCTTGATCCCTGCAAGAAAGCACTCGCTGATGCGGCGATTACGCCGAACCAGATTGATGAAGTCGTCCTCGTCGGCGGTTCGACGCGTATCCCGAAGGTGCAGGAGCTCGTTAAGGAACTGTTCGGCAAAGAGGCCCACAAGGGCGTGAACGCCGACGAAGTCGTCGCCATCGGCGCGGCCGTGCAGGGCGGCGTATTGGGCGGCGAAGTCAAGGACGTACTGCTGCTCGACGTAACGCCCTTGTCGCTGGGCATCGAAACCCTCGGCGGCGTCTTCACGAAGCTGATCGACCGCAACACAACCATTCCCACCCGCAAGAGCGAGGTCTTCTCGACAGCGGCCGACAGCCAGACGTCGGTGGAGATCAAGGTCTACCAGGGCGAGCGTTCGATGGCCGCCGACAACCGTCTACTCGGTGTCTTCCAACTCGTCGGAATCCCACCTGCTCCGCGAGGCGTGCCGCAAGTCGAGGTCACCTTCGACATCGACGCCAACGGCATTCTCAACGTTTCGGCGAAAGACAAGGCAACCGGCAAGGAGCAGAAGATCACGATTACCAGCTCCTCGGGTCTCTCCAAGGACGAGATCGATAAGATGGCCGGCGACGCCGAGTCCCACGCGGCCGACGATCAGCAACGACGCGACCAGGTCGAGGCCCGCAACAGGGCGGACGCCATGATCTACAGCACCGAGAACACGCTCAAGGAGCACCGCGCCAAGATCGGCGACGACGACGCAAAGAAGATCGAAGAAGCGATCGAGGAAACGAAGAAGGCGGTGCAGGAGGGCGATGCGGCTGAGATCAATCGTACGGTTGAAAATCTCACCCAAGCCAGCCACAAACTTGCCGAAGCGATGTATAAGTCCGCCGGCGATCCGGCCGAGGGGGCTGCCGCCGCGGACGCGTCATCAAACGGTGCTCCCGGTGAGGCCGCTGATGAAGACAAGAAGGAAGATGTGGTGGACGCCGAATTCGTGGATGTGGAGGATAAGCCTAAGGACTCGTAGCCGCGGCGTCGATCGCCGCCGAAGCGCAAGGTGGATCACTCCGGGGGTAGCGTGACAGGAACCGACCAAAAGGACTACTACAAAACCCTCGGCGTCAAGAAGAACGCTTCGCCGGATGACATCCGCAAAGCCTATCGCCGTCTTGCGCGCAAGCACCACCCCGACGTCAATCCCGGCGATAAGAGATCCGAAGACAAATTCAAATCGATACAGGAAGCCTACGACATCCTGAAGGATAAGAAGAAGCGTGACATGTACGACCAGTTGGGCTTCTACTCCGAGACCGGAGCCTATCCGGGCGGAGGCGGCGGCGCGGGACGCGGGCCGGGAGGCTTCGATTTTTCCGGCTTCGATTTTTCCGACGTAAGCCAAGGCGGACGAGCCGGGACCACGGGAAGGCAAGCAGAGCAGGGCGGCGGTTTCTCCGACTTGTTCTCCCAATTCTTCCGCCAGGACCAGCAAGCAGCACCCGGCCAAGCACAACCCGGCGAGGATCTCGAGTACAGCGTCGACATCGATTTCTGGGACGCCATCAAGGGCACAACCCTGCGGCTGAACGTGGCGCGGCATGAGCCTTGCGCTCAGTGCCGGGGCGTCGGCAACATCGGCAAAGGCAGCGTTGCCTGCTCGGAATGCAACGGATCCGGCCAGGTTTCGCAGACCGTGGGCGCCATGCGTTTCAATCTTACGTGCCCACGTTGCCAGGGGTCGGGGCAACTCCGGGAAGGCTGTGGCCCGTGCGGCGGGGAAGGCCGCATCTATCGTAATGAGACGGTTGAAGTCCGCATCCCGTCTGGTGCGCGGAGCGGATCGCGGCTGCGTGTCGCGCGTAAGGGGAATGCCGGTCAAAGAGGCGGTCCGGCGGGTGATCTCTATATCGTGACGCGGGTCGGAACGCACCCGGTCTTTGAGCGCAAGGGCGACGACATCCACATGCAGATTCCCATCACAGTGCCCGAAGCGATTCTCGGGGCGGCCATCGAAGTCCCGACCATCGACGGCAAGGCACGGCTGAAGATTCCGCCCGCCACCAGTTCCGGAAAGCGCTTCCGTCTGCGCGAGAAAGGTGTGCTCAACCGGCGTACGAACCACCGGGGCGATCAGTTCGTCGAGGTCAAGATCGTCGTCCCCGAGGTGCCGGACGAGGCTTCGAAGGCCATGATGAAAGAGTTTGCTAACCTAAACGCCGAAGATCCCCGCGCCGCCCTCTTTTCTTAATCAATTCGCATGGCACGTAGAAAAAAAACTCTCGGCGCATACACGATTTCGGTCGTTGCCGACCGCTTCGACATCCATCCGCAGACATTGCGTTTGTACGAGCGCGAAGGCCTGTTGACGCCTTCTCGCACAGACGGAAATACACGCCTGTACACTGACGCCGATATGGAACGGCTAGAGGTCGTTCTTTCGTTTACCCGCGATCTGGGCGTCAATCTGGCGGGTGTCGAGATCATCCTCAACATGCGCGAAAAAATGGAAGGGATGCAGCAGCAGATGCAGGAGTTCGTTGCTTATGTCACCGAGCATCTCGGTAGCCTCCCCAAGCCGCCGCCGCCGAGCTTCGCGAACTCACTCATCCCCACCGCGCGGCCACTCCCCACAAAAGCAAAAGCCGCCACCACCCCCAAGCCTCCCAAGACCCGCAAACCACGCGCCAAAGGCTAAAACCCCGCAAAACACCGCCTTCAGAGCCCAGAACGCAAGTGACGGGTTAGGCCGCCGAACAGTCAAGCATGGCAACACCCCCCGCCGTGGCACCAACCGCACCGAAGTCATACTCACCAAACCCGCGCAGCCACCATCGATTAAGCCGCCAACAGGCCCGCGAGCGCGGGCGCGCGGATTTTACATCCGCGCCTCTGTTGCTTGGGAGAGACGGGTCAGCCCACGCGCGGATTGACATCCGCGCCTCCTTTGCTTGGGGTCGGCGGGGCGGACGTTGGGTGTACGGTGTTTTGGGGTGGGGTGGTTCGTGGTGGGGAGATGGGGTTTTGGTTACTTGGCGGCCTCCTGATTGGCGATTTCGCCTTGGGTTTCCGGCTGGATCGGATGCGGGTCGCTGATGCCGGGGGCGGTGGGGTCGGGCTCGGGTGCCGGGGAGTTGATCGGGGCTATTGATTCTAATAGGGTTGCGACGGATTGGGTCGGTTCCGTCATTTCAGCATCGCCGTTGGTCTCGGGGGCGGGATCGGTGTCGGCGCTCGATTCGGGCTGTGGCTTGGCCCGCAGGGCGTCATCGAGGCCGCTGAAAAAGGCGCTTTGGGCCCGTCGCTTGCGGGCTTCGCGTAGCTCTTTCATGGCGGCGTGGTAGCGGCGGGCGAGTCGCGTCTCGCGACGGCTGTGGCGGCTGAGAGCGTCGTTGTGAGTGAGGGCCTTGCCGAGCAGTTCATCGGGGTCTTTGCCTTGGTTTTGCGGCTGTTCGGCCACGGTGTCGTAGAGCTCGTTGATGACAGCGGACTCGATGCGCGCGCAGCGTTTCAGGCGCCAGGTGATGTCGATGATTTGCTCGACAAGGTCTTCCTCTACGGCGTTCGCCGGCCGGAGTTGGTATTCGAGCTCGGCGCCGTGTTGGTAGAAGTCGTCGGGGTCTTCGCCGCGGATCAGGGGGTCGGTGGCGTAGAGGCCGTGTTTGAGTGCGTTTTGTGAGGTACGCTGTTTGCCTTCTTCGGTGCGCGGACCGGTGGAGTGTTGCGCGTTTTCTTTGTTGGCTTTTTGCTGTGCTGCTGTGGACATGGTAATTTCTCCTGACTTTGATTTAGTTCCATCACCAGGTCTAAACCCACCGCCTTTCAGGCGGTCAGCTTCAAGCGGGTCTGGATGACAATAGGAGGATGGGCGAATATCGGCGAGGGGCGCACGCGGTCTACGACATCAAATATCACCTGGTCTGGATCACGAAATATCGCTACAAGGTGTTGCGGGGCAGGGTGGCGGAGCGGACACGGGACCTGATCCGACAGAGCTGCCAAGCGCGAGACGTCGTGGTGATTCGGGGTGCGGTGTCGCCGGATCATGTGCATGTCTTGGTATCGGCACCGCCGCAGCTTGCACCGTCGAAGCTGGTGCAGTATGTAAAAGGCAGGTCGTCACGACGGCTGCAAGATGAGTTTGGGGAATTGCGGAAGCGATACTGGGGGCAACACCTGTGGGCGCGCGGATATTTCTGCGCGACGGTGGGCGCGGTGGACGAGGAAACGATCAAGAAGTACATCGAGAGCCAGCAATGGGACGAGGATGAGGAGGGATTCAAGATCACAGCGCCCACCAAGCCTTGAGCCGGCTCTGAGCCGGGGCTTCTTCAGGCGGCTTCAGCCGCAAGCCGACTTTCAGTCGTAAATGAACCCACCGCCTTTCAGGCGGTGGTTGTTTAGAGGATCGAAGGTTTCCGCGCTTGCGGCGCGGCTCACCGGATTGACATCCAGTGCTCCGTTGCTTGCGCGGACGCACCTTCGGCCGTGGTTGGGGAGGAGTTTGGAGTACGTCCTCCCGTGAATAGTATGCACCTGGGGTGGTGGGTTAGCGGGGGTGGGTTGGAGCTACTGAGTCCCGCATAATATTCAGTTAATCGAACGACAAAGAAGATTGCTTCCAAAAGGCGGCGATCAAGCGCCGTTTGCGGCGCATGCGGCGCAAGGTCGTGCGTGCCCGCTCGTCGAGCTCCCAGTAGTCGTTGGGGCAGACGTTGGGCAACTCGTGCTGCTTCCAGTAGGCCCAGATGTATTCCACCGGATTCAGCTCCGGGGCGTAGCCCGGCAAGTACTCGGTCTCGATGTGGCCCTGCGACAACGCGATGAACTCGCGCACCAACGCGCTGCGATGCGCCGGCAAGCGATCCCACACGATCAGCAACGGACGTTGTATGTGGCGCAGCAGCGCCTTGAGGAAATCGATCACCTCGGGACCGCGGATGGCGTCGGGATAGAGACGGAAATAGAAGTTGTGGAAAGTGATTCCGGCCGCCGCCGAGAGCTTCTTCCAGTTGAAGTTGAACTGCAGTACGGGCGTCTGCCCGCGCGGTGCCCAAGTACGGCAGCGATGTGGCTTCTGGCTCAGTCCGCTTTCGTCGATGAAGACGATCGTGCGGCCCTGCTTTTGGGCTTTTTTTTAATGGCGGGCCAGGTCTGTTTCTTCCAGGCGCGGATCGCTTCCTCGTTGCGCTCGCGGGCCTTGCCGACCGGCCGTTGCGGGCTCCAGTGGAGTGCCCGCAGCAGCTTCCAGACGTGGCCTTCGTGGTAGCGCACCCCGAAACGGTCGCGGATCAACCGCGCCACCCGCGGACAGCTCCACAGCGGCGTCGGGAAGCCGTGCGCTTCGGGTCCTTCGAGCAGCAGCCCTTCCAGCTCGGCGAGCTGCGCGGTGCTCAGCAACGGCTTGCGGCCGGCGCGGCCGGCTTTGGCCAACCCGGCACGGCCGTCTTCGCGGTAACGCTGTACCCAGCCGCTGACGCTTTGTTGGGCGGCTTGGACTCTACGCGCCGCCTCGGCTTGGCTCAGTCCTTCTTTCACGACCAGCCGCACCGCCTCAATGCGCCGCTTCTCCAGCGCCGCAAAGTCTCGCTTCACGCCTTTTGGAAAACCCATATCCAAAAGACGTCGCTCCATTACAAAAGGTTACCCTATATTATGCGGGACTCAGTAAGTGGTTGAAACTAAGGGCGAGAAATATTTTTTGAGCTTGTGATGGGGTTTTGTTGCGGCTCGGGCTGGGTCCCAAAGGCCAGGGCGACCGCGAAACAGCACCCACCGACAGCGGGTGAAGCGGTTTTTGGGGCGTGCGGGTTGGTGGAGGCTGGGAGCATTCGTTGCGTTTGATTGCTGGGGGCCGGCGATGCGACGTGGTTTGGTTGCCATGCTTAGTTGGCTTCCGGCTTACCCCGAAACCTCGGCAACCGTTTCTGGAAGAGCGACTCGCAACTGGTAGTACCCGAATCGATTGCTCAAGTGCTGCATGAACGGACCTTCCACGCAGCAGCGTCTCTTGACCTCGTGCTCAAGTCGGAAGTAGAGTTCTTGAGCACCGACTGTGAATACCCTCTTAAAGTCAATCGCAAGGTCGTCTTCGAAGCCGGTGCCGAGGGCATCTTGGTGAGTTTTGGGTTTTGGTAGAAAGTGGTATCGCTCATCCTTGTTCTGAACGATCGGGCGCCACAGTGTGCTGTTTAGATCATGATGGCCCTTGAGTTCCTGAGCGTTCCATAGCTCGCAAAGCAAGATGTTTGGCAACTCCTTGTGGGCGAGTTTCTGACGCTGTCCCTCCTGGTCTCTCGGTATCAAGCGAAAGTGGAAATCCCAATCCAGGTCACAGTCCTGTGTCAGGACCAGTGCCATCGGGTGGACTCTCTCGGATACGTCGACTTCTCCGGTTTGAGTATCAAGTGTCGGGAGATCCACCCTCAACTCGACAACCTCTGAAAGGATCTCTCCTTGGCGGACCGGACCGCTGGCAGGGGCAGGGGAGTACACCTCCGCCACTGGAGCTACTCCTCCACTACAGCAAATGTTGGGCGTTCGTACCGTGTTCTGACACGCCCCTTGAGTACACGCCGTTGCTTGGCGGGGGCTGACAGAGACATACGCAACGCGGCCTGGTGGTCGTCCCAGACGCGTACAACCTCTTCCAACAGGTCCATCATAGCCGCCTCAGGCATGAGATCAACGATGTAGTGAGAGAATAGCCGGGCCCTGAGGCTTTCAGCTTGGGCCTCCGAACTAGGTGGGTGGGCCGTAAAAACAGTACCTCCCGCAACGTGCTTCCATTGGAACGTCAAGGGCTCCAGATTGTGTGTCTCAGGCTGCGGTTTCGACAACAGATGGGTCCATCGCATCATGGAGGCGTTCTTCGATACACCAGCGGAAGAGACGTCCCGATTGTCGATTGAAGTTGTCAAGTATGTTTGCGGCATCGTCGGTCCTGGTCTTCTCGTCCGTGAAAAAATCGCTGTCGATCACATAGCACTCTTCATCAGTTTCATTATCACTGTTCTGGCCGATTCCATGTCGGATTCGAACGCTACCCGAATCGTCCGCGAGTTGAATCAAGATCTGCGCATGAGATTCAGCAACGGTTCCGCCCATATTATTAGCCGAGAGAATTCCGGAGATTTGTGGTTTTAGTAACTCTGACCACGCCACGCCCTCCAGGTCGACGTTTGATCGCTGAATCAGGTTCTGGTACCGAAGCCCGATGCGCGTGAAGAAAGCAGGTCGGTAAACCGCCAGCAAAGCAGCAAACGGCTGATCTAGCTTGCTGCGAAAGTCCTCCCAGCGGGCGTACTGTGACGTAGAGAGTGCCAGAAACTCTCGCGTTAAGCTGACTGTCCAGGTCTCGTCCTCAGAAATGAAGTCGTAGGCCCGGCGGTTCGTCTTCTGAAGCGAATCCCGCAACAAGTTCCTGAGGGGTTCGGGAAGATCAGCTGGAACATCTGTTTCAACCGCTTTTTCCTTGAGTAAAGGGAAAGTTTCGCGAATGTGCTCCTGAAACTCGGCAGGAGGAGATGCGTCGATCTTCAGTATCGGGGCGAAGCGAAGCTGACAGATGACACTGACCAGGGGATTCTTCCCATAGATCACCCTTGAGGAGTCTGGAAACGTGAGTGCTGTGCTAGGCACCTTCTGGCAACCCCCGAGAAATCTAGAACAGTTGCTATAGTCTACCGCGCTCGCGATCCGAAGCCCAACCATAGTCTTGTCTCATGCAAGATGAGCCTGAAGGAGGAGTTGGTTTCTCACACAAGATGAGCCTAAAGGGTGGGGGAGTGGGCATGCTGGGGATTGACCATCCACATGCAAGACCCCAAGACGCTGAGCCTAGAGCGGATACGGCAGTTTCTGGAGGCGAGCGATGAGATGCGATTCAAGGGCAAAGGGCGTGCCGAGATCTACGCCTGGGTGGCGCGAACGCTGCGCCAGCAGCGCTACAGCCAGCAAGGCCGAGCCGCCAAGGGACTGCTACGGCGGTATCTGGCCAAGATGAGCGGCCTGAGCCGGGCGCAGGTCACGCGACTGATCCGCCAATATCAGCAGGGCGGAGAGCTCGTACCCGCCCGCTATCGGCGGCATCGCTTTGCCAGCAAGTACACGCTGGCCGATATCGAGCGGCTCGCGGCCGTCGATGAAGCTCACGAAACCCTCAGCGGCCCAGCCACGCGCAAGATCCTGCAGCGGGAATATCACAAGTACCAGCAGAGCGAATACGAGCGGTTGGCGGAGATCTCGGTGGCCCACATCTATCGACTGCGGCGGCACAGGGTCTACCGCCAGAGACGGCTGCATTTCACCAAAACTCGGCCTACCGCGGTGTCGATCGGCGAGCGGCGGCGGCCCAACCCGCAAGGGCAACCCGGCTATCTGCGCGTCGATACGGTGCATCAAGGGGATCGCGACGGCGTGAAGGGCGTCTATCACATTAACGCCGTCGATGAAGTGACCCAGTGGCAAGTGGTCGGCGCCACGGCGGCCATTAGCGAAGCCTGGCTGGAGCCGCTGCTCAAGGCCATGATCGAGCAGTTTCCCTTTCGCATCCGCGGCTTCCATTCCGACAACGGCAGCGAGTTCCTCAACGGCACGGTGGAAAAGTTATTGAACAAGCTGCTGATCGAACAGACCAAGTCGCGGCCGCGGCGCTCCAACGACAACGGCCTAGTGGAATCGAAAACCGGCGCCGTGATCCGCAAGCACATGGGGCATACGCACATCGCGGCGCCGCACGCGGCGGGCATCCAGCGCTTCTATCAACAACACTTCAATCCCTATTTGAATTTCCACCGACCCTGCGGACAACCCGAGCTACTGACCGACGCCAAAGGCAAACAGAAGCGCGTGTACCGCCACTACCAGACCCCTTGGGAAACCTTCCAGAAGTTGCCCCAGGCCGCCGACCATCTCAAGCCAGGGCAGACGATCGAGGCCCTCGACCGCATCGCCCAGGTGGAAAGCGACACCGCGGCGGCCCGCCGGATGCAACAAGCCAAGAGCAAGCTGTTTGCGAGTTTCGCGTCCGCGAACCTGCCGCGCCGCGCGACGGCAGAAGAGCTATGGAAATGACGGGCGATGGAAAACGAGGAAAACCAAAAACAGGTTTCCCTCGTTTCCCAACGCCCTTGGAAATCGCTCCGCGATTCCCACATTCCCACAGCCCCGACGACGATTCTCTCCCCTTCTTGACAAATCCCAGAAAGGAGCCCAGCGACTCACCGCCACCGCTGCTTCTTCAGGCTCATCCTTCGATGAGAAAATGCTACCATGCCCGCTAAGCGCGGTCGGCGGCGGTCGGCGCACCGCATCACATCACATCACCCAACGGAGTTCGGTGACATCCATGATAGGTAAAAGTCAAGGATGGATGCAGGCATCCTAAGCCTCCCGTTAGCAGGGTGGTTGTCTTCAACAGTGACTGAGCGTCGCAACGAATGTTTGTGCGAATCGAGTCCCAGGGTCAACGAGTCAGGTGGCCAGACACCCATGTGCGCGCATCGGGTCGCCCCGGCTCGGCGTCGTCATACTCCTTGCGTGTCCTCAAAACGTGGTCATAGAACCGGCTCTGCCAAAAACCCGTATCGCGATCACCGGACCGCTTGAGCAACTGAAGGGTTGTGAGTTTGAAACTCCTGATCACGTCCGAGATGGTCGTCGTCTCCTCGGGGGAAGATGATCGCGTAAATGTGATCCGGCATAAAGCAGTAGCCGCATAAGGCGAAGGGGAGGCGTTCGCGCGTGCGGTTGAGCCCGATCGCCAAGACGCTGTATTCGCGGGCGTTGAATGGCGGCTGACGTCGGAGCAGGTTTGCTGTCACGAAAAAGAATCGAGAATGGATTTCCCGCCGCCGTAAGCGCGACATGCTGTTCGGATTGTAGCGATGATTTTGGGGAGTCTGCGCGGTGGATTGAGTGGACCGATGGAAAAAGCCGCGGACCTCAAAACCGAGGTCCTCGCTACGGGGGGCCGGGAAAGTGGGGGGGATGAGACGTGCGGAGGGGCGAATCTATTCGAGGCCGGCGAGTCGGGCGGTTTCTGTTGCTACGGAAGGAACGGCTGTGTCAACTCCGCGCTGTCGGCGATCGCGCGTGGCCTTTTGCAATCCTTAGCTATTTCGCGGTAAGGATCTCACGGGTCTCTTCAACAATACGGAGCAGATGCTGCCTTTGCTCTTCTTTCTCAAATACGAGAGCGGGGTTGCGGTAATACTCCGCTTCTTTCTCCCAGCGTTCGCGAACCGCTTTCCGATCCGCCTCGACATAAACCGGCTTGCCGTCTTTGAGAAAGTAAGCCGGATTCGCGTGAGCCCAAATCTCGAACTCGCCTTCGCGATGGAGTGCGCTCGCCCGCGCCGCGATCCATGAACTCTCGTCGATCGAGACCTCGAACGGCAACTTCAACTCTGTCTGCTTTGCGTCGCCCCCTTGCGTGGCTACGGCGCGTCCGTTTACGAGAATCTCCAGTTTCTCGATCGGCCGATGAAACACGACGCTCGCCTCGCCCCGCAGCGTTTTCGAGCCGCCCGACCAGGATTCCGTCGCCCCGGACGACTTTCCGTTCACAACGAATTCAAGCAGAGGACCGTTCGAAACCAACACCGCGCCCTTCGCCACGCCTTCCTCCCAGGCGTCATATGCGGACTTGCCCGGCGCTGCCTTGACAAGGGCTCGTTCGGGACCCAAAAGCGGGAAGATCCGAGGCCATGCCTCCGGCCGCAGATTGGCCGGAAAGTCGCTCCCCGCCAGCCCCACAACCCGGAACCCGGCGTTGAGCAGCTCATACCAAGGCTGTGTGTGAAGCACACCGAACTGGAACAACTCAACAAAGTCGATCGTCTCGCGCGCCAGATTCATGATCAAGCTGGAGTTCGGTTGACTGCCATAGAAATGAGCGAAGCCCGCCAGACCGCCCAAGTCGCGCCCCTGTTGGAAGAACACCGTTGGAAATGGGTACGCGGCCGGCGAGTTCGCATAAATGTGGCCAATGCTCAACGGCCGGACCATCTGCTCGGGACCGAGCACGATCGTGTGCCCATAGAACCGGCTGCGCGTTTCATGACCCGAGCGAATCGAGTATCCCTTGGCCTGAGCCTCCCCGGTTGGCCCGAACGCGTATTGCAGCGCCGCGTGTTGTTGACGTTGCAGCTCCAGAAAATTGCCGACGGCCAGATCCTCGGCTTGCAACCACTTCAAGAACAGCTCGTCATCCTCTTTCGCCCGCATCAAGTGGATGTGGTCGTCGGCCGCGAGCCACTGCTCCTGCCGCCCGGGCGCGATCGGCTTCAGGTCAATCGTGACGGTCTTCGATTCTTCGGCCTCCAAGGTGAACTCTATCTCGGCGGGCTCGAAGAACATCCCACGATAAACTTCCAGACGGTACTTCTCGTCCTGGTCCGTTCGCGACCGCGGCAGGTGGAACGAGGCGCGCCCCTCGAGCAGGATGAAGTGCGAACTATCCCGCGCCGTGACTTCCAGGACCTTCGAGTCGCCGTCCTGCCGCCACACGCGCTCTCGATAGAAGGAATCGATTCGCAACGGCAGCATCGCGTCCGCCGGACTCAATCGATACGGCCGATTTCCCTTGAACAAGTAGACGCGTGATGGAACCACCTCGCCCGTGTCCGCCCGCCGCGTTACGATGGTCAGCTCAGCCGAAAAATCCGGCCGCAAGAGGGAATCGCGTACCTGGGAATACCCCAGCAACAGCGCAAACAAGGTCAGCAGATACACGCGGTAATAACGAGCTGGACGCAAGATCGGCATGGTGAACCTCGGATGGATTCTAGCACCGCCGAGCGTGGGAGGACTCGATGAGGCGACGGCTCTTTGCGGGACTCCGCGGCTTTGAGAGACACTGAAGCTCAATGACGCTCGTTCGCCGACAGTTCCTCGCTACGGCGCTCGCCCCTTTGCTCCGGGCGGCGCCGAATCAGATCCGGGTTGGTTGCCAGACGAGAGCCTATGGCTCCCCCATTCCGGATCGTGACAAGTTTCTGGCCGCGCTTTCTGATCTGGGCAAGTTAGGCTACGAAGGGTTTGAGACGAACTACCGCAGCCTCGAACACAGTTTCATGCGGCCCGGGCCGATGCGCCGCGAGCTCGAATCACGCGGCATGGAGATGATGGGGCTGCACGTGGGCGCGGGCTTCTTCGATCGGACCAAGATTCTCGATGAGCACAAGCTGGTCCACCGGATCGCCGCCGCGGTCGGCGAGTTCGGCGGAGGGCACATCGTCGTCAGCGGACGGGCCTTGCCGATAGGCGCTGACGGGCGTGCTACGGCGGGCGCTTTGCAGTCCAAGGCCCGGGAACTGAATGCGGCCGGTGAGACCTGCCGGCGTTTCGGGGTGCGATTGAGCTTTCACAATCACCGGCACGAGCTGGCGCACGACGCGGAAGAGATTCGATACGTGCTGAGCGAGACGGACCCGCGGCTTGTTTCGCTTCTGCTGGATGTGGGGCATCCCTTTCCGGCGGAGTGGCCGGTCACTCGGCTTGTACGTGAGTACGGCTCGCGCATCGCGGGCTTTCATCTGCGGGATACGCAGGCCGGCGACGAGGTGATGTTCGGGACGGGCGATTTCGATTTCGCGGCGCTGGGCGATGTCTTGCGGGAGACGGGCTGGCGGGGGTGGCTGATCGTCGAGGTGAATCGGCGCGATGACATATCGAGCCATGACCTTGTGGATCGCTGCCGCAAACATATTCGCGAGACGATGAAAGTTTAGGTTGCCGAGGCGCCGGAGCGGACTTTGCGCCGGCTGGCTCTTTGCGCGAAACTCAGTCGGAAGGAGAGCACTATGTTGAACCAATTGACGACTTCGAATCGGCGTGACTTCCTGCGAGTGATGGGAGCGGCGGGGCTCTCCTGGTCGCTTTGGGGCCAAACGGGATGCTCAGCGGCGCCGGCCGTCGATCTCAAGAAGTTTGAAGGGATCTTCCCGATTGTCCAAACACCTTACACCGACGACAACAAGATCGCGTTCGACGAGCTCGAGAAGGAGGTGAAGTTCCTCGACAAGACGGGCGTTCACGGCATCGTGTGGCCGCAGCGAGCCAGCGAATATCAGTTCCTTACATTTGACGAGCGGATCGAAGGAGCGGAGTTGATCGTTAAGACGAACAAGGGACTGCGCCCGACGGTGGTAATCGGCGTCCAAGGACCTGATACGGAAACAGCCGTCAAGTACGCGAAGCATGCCGAGAAGCTGCAACCGGACGCCATCGTCGCGCTGCCGACCCGAGACCAGGGCGAGTTCGATCTCGACGAGGCGTTTGAGTACTACCGGGCGATCGGCAAGGCCTGTGGACTGCCGATGTTCGTTCAGACAACCGGCAACATGAGCGTCGAGTTTGTCGTAAAGATGGCCAAAGCGATTCCGACGCTGTTGTTTGTGAAGGACGAAGCAGGGAACTCGATTGACCGGATCAAGGAGTTCAAGGCGAGCGGTGAAGAGCGCGTAACGGTCTTCACGGGAGCGCATGGCCGCAACCTGCCGGACGAGATGGCACTTGGGCTCGCGGGAAACATGCCTGCGGCGGGCTGGGTCGAGCTCTATGTAAAGGCTTGGGATTTCTGGAAGGCGGGCAAGACCAACGAAGCGCTCGACGTCTTCTCGAAGGCGATGCTGTTCGTGACACAGGCGGGCGTATACGGATTCCCGCTGTTGAACTACGCCCTGCATCTGCGCGGGGTCTTTACGAACTGGAGCATCCGCCGGCCTGACGCGAAACCGCTCGATGAAGACGCTATGAAGGCGATCCGACAGGTGTATGAGTTTGTGAAGCCGGAGTTTGTGGTCTGAGGGTGCCGAGTAGGTTGGAAAAACCGGGGACAGTCCGCGGCGCGCTGCCTGGGAGCGCGCTAGCCGGAGACGTCACGCGGGCGGCGCTTGGTACAGTCCCCGTTTTTCCAACGGGTTTTGTTGTCTAACCGGCGGGGAATTTCTCGGCGACGGAGGTCAACGCGAATCGCGCGGCCTCCAGGGTCATTTCCACTTCGTCGTCGCCATGCACCGTCGAAACATACCAGCGCCCATCAGGCAGTAGGTAGACGCCGTTGTCGAGCATGCCTTCGAGCCAAGCGCCCAGCCGACCGGATGGCGGAGCCGTCAGGCCCCGTGAGTCCGTGACGGCGCCCTCATCGGCGAAGACGACCTTGAATACGGTGCCAACGCCGCGGACCGTGACGGGTACGCCTGCTTCTTCCGCGGCGGCGCGAATGCCCTCAATGAGTTTCTCGCCGCTGCGACCAGCGCCTTTGAGCGCGGCGCCGTCGTCACGCGCCAACTCTTCGAGGGTTGCCTCCGCGGCCGCGAGTACCGTGGGATTGCCGTTGAAGCTGCCGCCATGGAGCACGGTGGCGTCTTCGATGAGCTTCATGATTTCGTAGCGTCCGGCGATGACGCTGAGCGGAAACCCGCCGGCGACGGCCTTGCCGAACGTAGCAAGGTCGGGCGTGATGCCGTAGAGCCCCTGGGCGCCGTTGAGGTGAACGCGGAAGCCGGTAATGACTTCGTCGAAGATGAGAACGATGCCGTGCTTGGCGGTGATCTCGCGCAGTCCGGCGAGGTACCCCTCGGCCGGGAGGATGCAGCCGCCGTTGCAGAGAATGGGCTCGAGGATGACGCACGCAATCTCTCCGGCGTGTTCCGCGACGGCTTGTTCTACGACACCCAGATCATTCCAGGGCAGGAACAGCGTGTCAGGCGGCGCATCGAGCCAGCCGTGGTAGTGGTTCTGGAAACGGAGGATACGTTTACGTCCGGTGAAGGCGCGGGAGAGGCGAAACGCGATCTGGTCAGCCTCGGTTCCCGTGTTGCTGAAGACGACACGATCGGCGCACGGCACGAGATCGACGAGCCGCTCGGCGACACGGATCTCGCCTTCGTGTTGCGCGCCGTAGTCCCAGCCGTCTCGCAGGGTTTGCTCAACGGCCGAGGCGATAGCGGGGTGCGAATGACCCAAAATCAACGGCCCCCAGGCAAGCGTGTAGTCGAGGTAGGTGTTGCCGTCGACGTCGGTGATGCTGGGGCCTTCGCCGTGCGTGAAGTAGAGCGGGTGGGGTACGGACTTGGCGCGAAAGGCGCTGCTAACGCCTCCGGCAATCGACTTCTTGGCTCGCTCAAGCAGGTCGGCGGAGGTTTGACGTGAGATGGCGGCTGGGGCTATTTTCGTTTCCGGCATGACAGTTGACGATTTTAGCAGCGCAGCCGGTCCCCGGTCCCGGCCCTAGGGCCGTTCGTTGATGCATTCGACATCGAGCCTTTTCGTAATTTCCTGGGTAGTTGGCTCAATCAGACGACAGTTCCTCCTCGTACCGGTAGCCGACGCCGTGGACTGTACGGATGATGCGGGGACTTTGGGGGTTACGCTCAATGCGCTTGCGGAGCTGCGAGATGTGTTGGTCCAACGTACGGCTATTCGCAACGTGCGATAGCCCCCAGCATTCGTTGAAAAGCTTCGTGCGGTCGACGACCTGCCCGCGCATTCGATTCAGAAGCCGCAGGATATTCATATCGCGCAGGCTGAGATCGATGACCTGCTCCCCGCGGCGTGCTCGTAGCTCGCCCGGAAAGATGGTGAGGTCGCCCATAGTGAACGGATCGGGAGGGGTGTTGTCGGGGCCGCGCGCTATGCAGCGCCTTGTGACCGCCCGGATACGCGCCAGGACTTCACGCACGCCGAACGGTTTGAGGATGAAATCGTCAGCCCCCAGCTCAAGGCCGACAACCTTGTCGACCTCCTCGGATTTTGCGCTAATGAAGATGATCGGAACGTCAGGGTTCGTGCGGCGGATCTCCCGGCAGACCTCGTAGCCGTCGACCCCCGGCATCATGATGTCGAGGCAGATGAAGTCCGGCAACTCCTGACGGAAGAGTGTGAGCGCCTGGGTTCCGTCTTCGGCGACGACGGTTTCATAACCCTCGTCTTGGAGGATTTCCTCCAGTCCGGCCCGAATATTCCTGTCGTCTTCAGCAATCAGCACTTTCATGGCTTCGACCTACCGGCCGCCGTGGGCTGACTGTGGAGCGTCACACGAAAGCGCGCGCCCAGCTCGGTCGGATCCAGTACCAGATCGCCCCCGTGAAGCCGCGCCAGTTCGCGGGCGATCGCGAGGCCGATCCCCGTTCCGGCGACACCGTCCGTAAGGGCGCTGCTGACGCGGTAGAAAGGCTCAAAGATCCGCCGCCTTTCGTGAGGAGGAAGGCCGGGGCCGTGATCCGTCACCGTAATCTCGATAACGTCACCGCCCCGTCGGCTGGCTAGTTGCATGTACTTTCCGGCGGCTCCGTACTTTTCGACGTTGCTGATCATGTTCCCCACGATCTGCTCCAGCGCGTCGGCATCGAAAGAAATAGGCTCTCCGACGCCCCGATTGAACTCGACCTGGATTCCCGCGGCGTCCAGGGCGGGTTGGAAATGATCGAGGACACTTTGCAGAACATCGTCCACGACCCCCAACTTCGCGCGTATTTCGAGGCTGTGGCGTTGCTTGCGGCTGAAGGTTAGGACATTGCCGATCAGGCGGCTTAACCGCCGGCTTTCCGAGACGATCACGTCGATATGCCGCTGCAAGTGCTGGTCCTTTTCAGCGGCGTCCTTCTCCAGTAGCTCGGCATACATGCGGATGTTGGTGAGCGGAGTCTTCAACTCGTGGGATACCTGGTTCACGAAGCTCACTCGCTGACCGGCTTCGCGCATCTCGCGGGATTGTTCGCGGTAGAAGTAGTACGTCAGGCCGATCAGGGCCGCGGCCAGCAGCCCCAGCCCCGCCGCCAGATTGATCAGCAAGCCACTCGTCACCGCCGATCCAAAGACCGCACTCGACGCGTGATATTCGAGGCTCCAGGCGCCAAGCGGCGCTCCCAGACTCAGCGAGGCGACGGGCCGCGAGCTGTCCTCCGCCTGAAACGCACCCCATTGGTAAAGCGCTCGACCCCCGGAGTCGACGAGCCGAATCCGCCCCTCGGTAAGCTCGGGAGCGAGCACATCCGTCTCGGGCAGCGAGGCGATGAGATCGGCAAGCAGGCGCGTACGGTTCATCTCGGCGACTTGGGTTTTCTCACCATCCCGCACCCACAGCATTAGCTGCAATCCGTCACCCCAGTACCAGGTATGCCAACCCTTCGGCAAGGGTGTCCGTTGCGAGCCCGGGTGCGCGGCCTCCGGCGACGCCGATGCGTCGGGGTCCACGAGGACGCCTTTGTCCCACAGCTCGCGGGTGCGCCGGAGCGCTTCGCGCTCGGCTGAAGTGAGGAGGGCCGGTGTCCCGACAGGGGGAAAGAGCAAACGCCCGTCCGGGCTGAGCACGTAGTACTGAATCACATAGGGAGACTGTCGCGTACGCTTCCGCAACTCGGCGCGATCAATGACAAAGGGGCTCATCTCGTCGAGCACCGATTGCTCATAATCTGCCAGTGACCGCGTCACAGCTCCGTCCACGGCACGCAACTGGCCGAGCATGAGCTCGCGGAAGCGGTGCTCGACAACGACTTGCTCATCCTGGACGATCCTCACCCCCAGCCATCCGATGATGGCCAGGGGCGCGATCACGATCAGCACCAGGATAATGGTGAGCTTCGGCTTCAATCTTTACTTGGGCTCCGCGATAACAGCACGTTGGGTGGTGTTCTTGTACTGCAGTTCCCGCTGCTTCTTACGTTCGCGATTCCACTTCTCGTCGTCAAGGTTCTGGCTGGCCTCATAGTTGGCTGCCGCGTCTCGCTTCAGACCGGAATCGCCCAACTTTCGTGCGTTGTCCTCGAGGTACGCCGAGTTGGATTGGAACATGTCACGGGCGTCCTCGACCTTACCTTGGTCCCGTAAGGCTGTCGCCAATTCGTTGCGCTCGTTAGCGATCTGGCTCACGACCGCGACGGAGACATCACGGTTGGCCGTTCGCTCGACCACGGCCGCGGAGTTGGTAAACGTCACGGATGTACTGCCGCGGAGAGTAGCCGCCGAGCCTGTCGCCAGGTCGTGATAGCCGACCGTGACGTCGGCGACCTGCCGAGCTCGCCCGGCCGCGGCCGGGGATACCTCGACTTCAAGCAGCAGGTAGCGAGTCTGGTCCTGGTAGAGCTGGTTCAGAGAGGAATGCACCTCTTGTCCGGTGATCTGCGCTTCGCGCCCGACCACGCGGATCGGCCGGACGCCGCTGGGGCAATGGATGTGGATGGTTACGCCCTGGGCCACCGTTGACAGCGCATCGCCGAACTCCGTGGCGAAGGCGGCCTCGAGATCCTTCTCATCTTCAACGAAGAAGTGGTTGCCGTCACTTGCCATCGCCAACCGGGTCATCAGGTCCTCGTTGTATTCCAGACCAAGACCGATCGTGGTCACGGTGATACCCTGGCGTCCGAGTGAAGTGCCGAGCTGGGCCAGCTCGCCGGGCGAGTTTGGGCCGATGTTGGCGAGCCCGTCGGAAAGGAGAAGAAGCGTATTGACGCGGTTGCGGTCCAGGAACTTCCGCAGCTCGCGGCCCCCTTTGCTGACACCCGCGAACAGAGCCGTCTTTCCCCCCGCACGGATACCGCGAATGGCATCGCGGATCGCCTCGCGGTCGTAGAGCTTCGTCGCCGGGACGAGGACGTCGACCGTGCTTTCGTAAGTGACGATCGAGACAATGTCATCGTCCCTGAGCTGACCAATCGCCACGAGTGCGGCACGCTTCGCCTCCTCAATCTTGGGGCCTGACATCGAACCCGACTTGTCGAGTACGATGGCCACGTTGACGGTCGCCCGACGGCTCGTACGGGGCTCAAGACCCGTCAAGGCGATTCTCACGTAGGCCTTCTGACTCCCGCCCGCCAGTACGTTCGGAGTGGACATCTGTACGTCGAGCCCGACCGATGGAGCGCCGGCGGCAGGAAATGCCGAAATGGCCAGCGCGGCCAGAAGCGCCGGTCGAGCCCTCTTTTTGATGGTCGAGAATATTCTCATCGCAATCTCCTTGTGTGTGTCGGCCGGTTACGGATCTGTTCAGCACCGCCGGCGCTGTTTCTGATTCCACAGTACGCCCGGCCGGCTTCCAGGTGGTCAGTAGCTGGTAAGGAGATTGTAAGAATGATGTAAGTTGCGAAGATCACCGGTTCCGCAGCAAGCTCGCGAGCAACTTGCGGTACCCGTCGGCCGCGTAGGGAACAGCCGCTGCCGTCCGTAGAGGAGGGCTCGGCACCTCGGTTAGAAGCCGCGGGCGCTGCCTTCGGAGCGGCCATCCGGCGCGCCGAGCAGCCAGTCGCCCTCGGCTTGGATGGCCATGACGCGGCCTTGCTTCTCGACGAACTTCAGCGAGTGCCCACGCTGCAAAAGCCGCTCGATCGTGTCCTGAGAATGGCCGTGACGCTCGATGCGCAGCTCATCGGGCATCCACTGGTGGTGGAAGCGTGGGAAGTCGACGGCCTGTTGAATATCCATGTTGAAGTCGATGACGTTGGTGATGACTTCGAGGACGGTGGAAATGATGGTGGGGCCGCCCGGGGAGCCGACAACGAAAGATAGCTTGCCGTCGCGGGCAACGATGGTCGGCGTCATCGAAGAGA
>CBDBKC010000032.1:0-349223 GCA_965206655.1 Bryobacterales bacterium
AAGATCAACTGTTCCTGGTGGTTCGTCTCGAAGACGACGCAGTACTTGTCGAACCCTTTAACTCGCCCGGAAAGTTTCACCCCGCTGGTGAGGTAAATCGTGACCGGCATTCTCTCTTTGCGGGCACTATTGAGGAAGCCGTCTTGTAGGTTTTGACTGGACATAGGGGGCCATCCACTGTCTTAGGCAATTCAAGCATGAGCTGTTTGCCAATGAGAATCCGGGGACGAAAAAAAGAGCAGAGCCGCCCCCGGTCAATGTCAGTCATTGTAGAGGAACAATGCGGGCATGGCAACGAAACTGTAGCGGGAAACTGCAATGGGAATGCCCTTGAATCGATCGGTTCCGGCGACTCGATTGCATCTCAAAAAGTCGAGCCGTATGCCGGGAAAGAAGACCTCGCCGGGGTTGACGGTACAATGAAATTTGTCGTTGCCGATCATTCGCGAGATTGGAGCGGCCCTGCGCAATCTCGACCCCGAGGAGGTGCGCCGCATGTCGGAGCGGCCTCTCGCGGTCGGTGTTCTGGCCGCGGAGGATGCTGCCTACTCGCGCATTCTCTCCTTCCTGATTCCACCGGAAACATCGGAAGCGAAGGCCCAGCAAGCATTTCGTTCGCTGCTGCGGGTGGCCGAGGAATCGGACTTTGGCCACTGCGATCTTGGTCTGACCGAAGCGGGCTTACTGCATCCGGCGCACTTTTACGCGTTTGACGAACGGTTGCCCTCCGCCACGATCAAGCTGATACTCGATGATCACGAAGACCTTTGGGTGCCGCTCGCTCGGCGTTTTATGCGCTTTCGCGAACCTGCAATCCAGCGGATCATCTGGAAGATCAGCAAGGAGAATGCTTACTTTACAGTCGCTACGGCACTGCCGAACGTGGTGCCGAGCATCATCTCCGTCCCCTGGGCTGTCGGTGAGTTCGCTTCCGACACGGCCTTCCTGACAATGAACCAGGTGCGGATGGCGTTCTTGATAGCCGCGGCCAGCGACAGCGATATCGGCTACAACCGGCAGCGGGCGCAGATTGGGTCCATCGTCGCGGCCGCCTTCGGCTGGCGCGCCATCGCGCGCGAAATGGTTTCGAAAATTCCCGCCGGCGGTGGATTGGTTTCGAAGGGCCTAATCTCGTTCGCCGGAACCTACGTGGTCGGCATGGGACTCGATCGCGTTCTGCGTTTTGGCCGACATCTCACCCGCGAAGAGAAGCGCCGGCACTATGCGTACGCGTTCGAACGGGGCCGGGAGGCTGTCCAGCAAATCGTAGAGCGCCTCACTGGACGGGGCAACTCGGTCAGCAACTTGAGCGCCGTATCGTAAAGCATCTTTAGGAAGATCGAAATTGAAACGCGCCGCTAGCTTCTACCTGATTGCGTTCCTGGTTTTCGCGTGGACGCCGGGCCTGTTTGCCGCTGACGATGTGATTCGAGGACGCCTTGAGGCCTCGCCCGAGCAGCTTCAAAGCTCGGATCCGCCGCTGCTCTTCATTACCGATGACGGTCAACGATTCACGCTGGCAGGGGACGAGTATTCAACGAGCCAGCTCGGCGACCCGCGCCTCAAAGGACGTCATTGGGAGTTGCGGGGCGCCCGCCAGCCGGACGGCGTTTTCGAGGTGTTGCGCTTGTTCACCATCAAAGACGCCAAGACGTTTCGTGTCACGTATTTCTGCGTGATCTGCAACATTCGAAGTCATCACGCCGGTGAATGCATGTGTTGTCAGGAAGAGACGGAACTCCAGGAACTTCCTGTCGAACAGCAATGAGAATGCGCCCATGAGGATACGCTCTGTTCCGCGGGCGGCCTTGCTCCTACTCTTTGCGATGTCGCTGCTAGCCCAGCCGTACACAGTCAAGAAAACGACGGCGGACGGCGTCCCGATTGTTCAACTCGTGGATAGCCGGCGAGAGATTGTGGTTTCGATTGCCCCCACGGTCGGCAACAACGCATACGAAATGCAGGTCGGTGGCAAGAACGTGTTCTGGTTTCCCTATGAATCGGTGGGGGAGTTCGCGCGCGAGCCCAAGCTCTGCGGCAACCCCTTCCTGGCTCCCTGGGCGAACCGTTTGGATGAGGACGGCTTCTACTTTGAGCGCGTCCACTATCGACTGAACGAGGACTTGGGCAACCTGCGGCGCGATGGGAATGGACTCCCCATTCACGGCTTGCTGCTCTACTGGCCGAAGTGGGAGGTCGTAGCGCTGGAAGCTGATGCCCATGAGGCAAGCGTGACAAGCCGGCTGGATTTCGCTCAGCACCCTGAGCTTCTCGGGCAGTTTCCCTTCGCGCACGTCATCGAGATGACATATCGGTTGCGCGATGGGTCTTTGGACGTCGTTACCCGCATTGCCAACCAGGCATCCCGCCCAATGCCGGTTTCGGTCGGCTACCATCCGTACTGCCAGATTCACGACGCTCCACGAGACCAGTGGACCGTAAGGCTACCGGTCAAACATGTCTGGACGCTGAATCGCCAACTCGTCCCCACGGGCGACACCGCTCCCGTTGGAGACTTCTTCCCCCAGCCTGACAAGATCTCGTTGTTGGATAGCTTCTTGGATCACGTCTTCGGCGGCTTACTCCGTGAGAGCGACGGCACTGCCCGTTTCTCCGTCCAGGGCAAGAAGGAAAAGATCGAAGTTCGTTATGGGCCGAAATATCGCGCCGCCGTGGTCTACGCACCCCCAGGCGAAGGCCGAGACTTCATCTGCTTCGAGCCCATGAGTGGAATCACGAACGCGTTCAACCTCGCGCACCGCTCCCGATACGACGATCTACAGTCCATTGCTCCCGGCGACGAGTGGGTCGAAAGTTACTCGATCCACCCGAGCGGTTTCTAGCTCGTTAGGCCCACGCGTGATGAGATTCGGGCCCCACCCGGTAGCTAACGTTGAGTTCCGGCGTTTCGAGGCGTTCGTTTCCACGCACCATGGATTCAAGGCACGAGTTCAGGACGCCGCTGACGAGCAGCGTCCTCTCCACGGGATACGGCGCATGCCCTGTGGCGAACATCTTTTCGATATTTGACGCCAGGCAAGCCGAGTAATGAACGTTGGGGCCCGGGCTGCGCAGGAGCTGCGTCGCGACGATTCCCTCCGGTCCCTTCAACTTTGCCGCGAACAGGAAGTCTCCGACCGCGCCGTTGAGCCACAGCAAGGTGGTTCTCAGTCCGTCGTTTCGGTCGATCAGGTAGGCACGTGGTTCTTTAACGAGATGGGGTAACACACCGCTTCCCAGCAAGTCCTGAGGGCGAGCGTCCTCTAGAGTGATACCCTTCAATTCGTCGCTGCAAGACAAAGCAGCTTCGAGGATCTGCTTCGACCAGCGCCCATCTTCGCCCGCCTTCCAGACCTCGTCTCCTTGCAGCATCTGAACGGCTTTGACACCCGATTCGCCTCCCTTGCGGCGCTCGACCATCGCCTGGAGCCCTTCGAGCGCGTGGAAGTCGTGAGCGTCAGAGCCTCCCGCCCCGGCCATGACCACCTCTTCGATCTCGCAATCGAGCGGTAGCTCGAGCTCCGGCAACCGCCAGGTCACCGGAATCGACGATCCGGCCAGCATCGGGAATGTAAGGCGCTTCGAATCTTCCACCATCTTGCGCGCCTTCTCAAAGTCATAGGAGAGATGCTTGTCGTTGTAGACAGGAACCGCCCGGCCATCCTGCTCGAAGACTCTTACAATCTCCTGAAACCATTCGTAACGCGGATAGAGTTTCTGTCCTTTTTCGTTCGAAGGGTAGTCGCCGTGCTCGGCGATCAGCAGCACAGCATCGACCGCCAGTTTGTCTCCGCCGAGACGTAAAGCGTCCGCGATCGTGGGATACACCTTGAAGCCGAATTGTTCACCGCGCTCTTCGCTTTGGTCGCCTTCCGGGTTTTGATCCACCCAGAGTGACACCACGTCCATCGCCGGATTGTGCCACTCGCCGTTCATCGGGTAGCCCACGAGGAAACGGTCCGTGATGTGTTGCGAGTGGGAAAGATACGTCCAGATCGTTGTGATGACCGCAATGCGTTTGCGAGCGGGCTTTGCGGCGGCGGCAGTTTGTGTTGCGGAGTTGCCCGTGGCAATGGGAGTCGGATTCGGGCTTGTCCAGAAGGTGGACTCTCTCGCCGGCTGGTAACGAATGTTGAGATGCGGGGTTTCGATACGCTTCTGATCGAGGTGCAAGGATTCAACGCCGGCCGCCGTGAGGCCTGTTGTGAGGAGAGTGCGTTCAACCGGGTAGGGCGATTCGCCCGTCAGGAAAAGCGTCTCGGTGTGATGGGTAAGGGGGCTGAAAAAATTGACGACCTCGCGGGGGTGCAGGTACATCAGCGTCGACAAAGGTTTGCTTTCGTTCTTGAGTCTCGCCGCGACGGTAATGTCATGGACGATTCCCTCAACGAGCATGATCGTGGCCTTGAGTCCATCGGCGTACTCATAGCGATAGGCGATCGGATCCTCGACCAGGCTTGGCAACTCGTCCATCGTAGGTAAATGGTGATTGAAGCCTTCTCGTGCCGGCGTCAATCGTAAGCTGCGGCAGAGGCAGGCTTGAAAGAGTTCCGGGTCCCAACCGCCCTGTTCCCAGGATCGTGCCCGCATGGCGTCCCAGAAAGCTTCGCCGCGAATCGCCTGGATCGCAACAACCCCGGTCTCGCCCCCCTTGCGGCGTTCGACAATCCCCTGCACGGCTTCCAAAGAGTGGATGTCATAGCCATCCGGCCCCCCGACCCCAACGGAGAGCGCCTCCTCAACTTCGGCCCCCTCGGGCAGCTCGACCGGCGGTAAGCGCGTCGTGACCGGCAGTGATGATCCTGCCATTAAGGCGAATCCCATGCTCCGCGACGTCTCCACCATCTCTTTCGCCCACTCCCACTTCCACGAGAGATGCTTGTCGTTGAAGACGGGCACAGTCCGGCCGCTGCGCTCGAAAACATCGACAATCCGGCGAAAGAACTCGTAGCGGGGATAGAGTGTCTGGCCTCTGTCGTTCTTAGGATATTTTCCGTGTTCAGCGATCAGCAGCACGCCGTCCACCGCGAGATCGTCGCCGCCCAGCGTGAGGGCTTCCTCGATGGAGGGGTAAATCTTCATCTGGGGAAACTCACGCGCCCGTGCGCGGCTCAGGTCGTTCTCAGGCTGTTGATCGACGTACAGCGAGACGAGATCGATCGGCGGGAGATGGTGTTGGTTGTCCCAGCCATACCCGATCAGGTAACGGTCGAGGATGTGCTGCGCGTGAGAGTGGCGGCGGTACTCGGTGACGACAGCGGCGATTCGTGGACGGTGCGTCGCCACCTGACACGCCTGGGCAAACGGGATCAGGACAGCCGGGATCGATTGAAGAATGTCACGCCGTGAGGGCTGGGCCATGGAGGTTTTCACAAGCATCGTTTCCCTTCGTCAGAACAAAGTCGCCCAAGGCCGGCTTACTCTCTCGCCATAACCTGAGCGCCAGGCCGAATCTCATCGGTGGCTCGTAACACGATTTGGTCTCCCGCCTGTAGGTTGCCGAACACCTCAACGAGATTGCCTTCCGTCATGCCCCTCCGAACGTTGACCCACTCGGCTTTGCCGCCGGCCACACGGATGATGAAGATCCGCTCCGTCGTCGCCTTAATGGCCGACGGTGGGACAAAGAATGTCTCGTAACCACGCCGGATCGGCCATTGCACGTCGGCATACATGCCCGGCGTGAGCTTATGGCCCGGGTTCATCACATCAAGCTCGACCGGCATCGTTCGGGTTGTCGAGTCGACAGAGTGGGCCGGACGCGCAACGACGCCGTTAAACGTTTCAGAAGGGAACGCCGGAACCGTGAATGGGACCCGCCGGCCGCGAGAAATGCTCTCTTTGTAGGCCTCGGGAACGGCGGCCACCAACCGTAGCCGACCGATCTGCTCCAACCTGAATAGCGCCATGCGGGATTCGCCCCGAGGGCCGACGAGAGCGCCGGGGTGGGCGAAGCGCTCGGTGATGACGCCCGCGAATGGCGCGGTGACTTTTAGGTACTTCTCGATCTCTTCGATTGCGCGAACCGATGATTGGTAGGCCGCGATCGTTTTGTCCAGCGAATCGATGCGGGCGCGCTCGGCCTCGACCGCCTTCTCGGCCAGGACAACATCGTTCCCCGCCACAACACCAGGCGTTTTGGCCGCTTCGGCCAGACGTTGATAGGTGCTTTCCGCGGCGGCCAGCTTGGCTTCCGCCTCAATGCGTTGAGCGCCGACGGCGGGAATCTTCGCCTGAGCTTCCGCGCGCTGAGCGGCCAGCTCGGGCGCGCTCAATTCAGCGAGCGCCTGCCCTTGTTTGACGAAGGAGCCTCGATCGACATGAATCGCTTCGACGAAACCGGTGACCTTGGCGTGGATCTCGACCCGCTGGTACGGCGCGAGCTCGCCCGGGATCACCGTCGTTTTTTCAAGCGTCTTGGCGACGACTTCGGTCAACTCCGTTTGAACTGCAGCGGAGTCATCGGCGAGCACCGGCGCGGCCGCCGCGGCCATGGAGAAGAGAAGCAAGAAGGTATTGCGCATGTCAGTTTCTCGTTTTCAGGCTGCCGAGGAGCCGGGTGCTTGCGCGCCCGCGTAGTAGGGGCTGTCGGGGTCTTCCGGATCGATGGAAGACGAAAGGGTCGAGGCTTTCCGCTGGACGACCGCGAAAACGGACGGAATCACCACGAGCGCCGTCAAGGTGGAGGCGACGAGACCGCCGATCACCGCAATCCCCAGGGGAGCGGTCTGTTCGGCGCCGAGCGCAAGCGGCGTCATGCCGGCGATCATGACAACGCTAGTCATCAGAATGGGACGCATGCGCGACCGCGCTGCTTCAACGGCCGCGTCAGCGGACGTCATGCCCCCGCGGCGGTACTTCTCGGCGAAGGTACATAGCAGAATCGAATCCGCGACGGAAACCCCGATGGCCATGATCGCGCCCATGAACGACTGGATGTTGAGCGTCACGCCGGCTAGCATGAGGGCGACTGAGACTCCCGCCAGTACAGCCGGAATCGCCATGATGACAACGAACGCGACTCGGATTGACTGGAAGTACGCGGCGAGCAACAAAAAGACGGCAATTACCGACAACATCAGACCGAGTTCCAGGCTCCCCGTCATCAACTCCATCGGATCGACCTGACCGCGGACGTTAACGGATACCCCGCGTGGCGGCTCGGGCAAGTTGGCCAAGGCCGAGCGCACGTCGGCGGCTGCCTGCCCCAGATCTTGACCGACGATATTCGCCGTGACCGTGACCATACGCTGCATGTTGTAACGATGGTACTCACCCACCGCCTCGCCGAAGGTTACATCCGCGACCTCGCCGACAGCGGTTCCGTTTTTGACCGGCACGCGCGAGACGTCCTCGAGCGACTGAATCATCGACTGCGGAATCTCGACTTGCACCTGGTAGGCGATGCCGGACTTCGGGTCCGCCCAGTAGACCGGAGTCGTAAAGCGGCTTGACCATGTCGCCGGAGCGAGCGCTTTGCCGACGTCCTCGACCGTCACGTCGAGCTGCGCCGCCCGCTTGCGATCGACATTGATCTCTACCGAGGGGTATTCGAGCAGTTCGCTCACCTGCGCATCGCGCAAATAGTCGATCGTACCCAGCGCGGCGACGACTTCCTGAGCATAGGCTTTGCTCTCGGGCAGACTCGGACCGGAAACCGCGATTTCTATCGGCGTCGGTGCTCCAAAGCTCATCACCTGGCTGATCAGGTCAGGGGCTTCGAAAGCGACCTGGGTTCCCGGAGCCAACTCTGGAACCCGTTTGCGCAACTCTTCTTCGACCTGAGTCGTAGCGATTCCCGAATACGGGTTGAGTGCGACGCGAATGACGGCTTCGTGGGACCCGCCGGTCCAAAGGAAGATCAGGTTCACGGGCCAACTCGCCTGCTGTGTCCCAACGAAAGCAATCGACGTTTCGACGTTCTCGGGGCCGACGATCTCGTCGACCGCCTCGAGCACCTGCTGTGTGATTCGCTCCGTGCGCTCGACCCGCGTTCCCGAAGGGGCGCGCATACGTATTTGCAGCGAGTTGGTATCGATGCGCGGAAAGATATCCGTTCCCAATGCGCCGCCGACAAAATAGAGGATCGCGCCGGTTCCCAACAGGTAAAGGCCGAAGATCGGCCAGCGTAGGGCGATGAGTCCGCGTGAGACGCCGCCGAAGGCATCTTGAATGGGCGAGAACCAAGTGCGTGACTGGGCGCCCGCCAGGTGCTTCGCCTTGCGGTTGAGCCACGTCTCCATGATGGGCACAAACGTGCTCGCCAGGAAATAGGACGCGATCATCGCGAAGGCGACCGCCAGAGCAAGTGGCACGAACAGCGCGCGCGCCACGCCGGCCATAAAGAACGACGGCGCGAAGACGGATACCACGCACAGCATCGCCAGCAGGCGCGGGACAACGACCTCGCGGCTGGCTTCAAGTACGGCCTTGGCAACCGGCTTGCCGCGGCTCAAATGCGTATGAATGTTTTCGATGGCGATGATCGATTCGTCGACCAGGATGCCGATCGCGAGGGTGAGTCCACCCAGCGTTATCAGGTTGATCGACTGGCCGGCGGCCCACAGCGCGACCGTCGCCGAGAGCAGCGCGATTGGGATTGTGAGGACGACCACAACGGCGCTACGGAAGCTGCCGAGCGTCAACAGAATGATCAGACCCGTCAGCAACGCGCCCAGAATGCCCTCGATGGTCAGCGCTTCGATCGCATTCAGCACGTAGAACGACTGGTCGAACTCGAAGGTGATCTTGATGTCTTCGGGAATGGCCGCGCGGAACGTCGGCAGCGAATCCTTTACTCTCTGTACGACTTCGAGTGTCGAGGCATCGGCGCGCTTCGTCGCCGCGATGTAGACCGCGCGGGCGCCGTCGACGAGGGCGTAGCTGGTGAGAATGTCGGCGGCGTCCTCGGCGTAGCCGACGTCCCGAAGGTATACCGTGGGGCCGGTCCCGCTTTGGATTGGCACATCGTTGAGCTCGATCGCCTGCTTGACGGTCGAATTCACGGGCGCCAGGTAATTCATGTCTCCGATTCGCACGCTGCCCGAGGGCGAGATCGTGTTCGTCTTGGCGATGGCCTGGACTACGTCGTCCGCGGACAGCCCGTATGCACGCAACCTGTCAGGGTTCACTCGCACGACAAGGCTGCGCGCGCTTCCGCCGAACGGTGGCGGCGCGGAGACGCCAGGCAAGCGGGAAAACATCGGGCGAACCCGAAACAATGCGAGATCGGAAATCTCTTCGACCGACCGCGTTTCACTCGAAAAAACCAGATAGCCAACCGGCACGCCGCCGGCATCGAAGCGCATGATGAACGGCGGCACGGTTCCCGGCGGCATGAACGACCGTGACCGGTTCACCTGCGCGACTGTCTCGGCCATGGCCGTAGCCATATCCGTGTCCTCGTGGAAGTGCAGTTTCATCAACGCCGCACCTTGAACCGAGCGCGACTCGACATGATCGATGCCGCGGATGTAGAGGAAGTGATACTCGTAGTAGTTCACGAGGTACCCCTCCATCTGCGCTGGGTCCATGCCGCCGTAGGGCTGCGCGACGTAGATCACGGGCGTGCCGAGATCGGGGAAGATGTCGGCCTTCATCCGTGTGAGCGCGAGGATCGAGGCGAGGGTCACCCCCAGGATGACCATGAGAATCGTGATGGGCCGCCGCATAGCGGCGTGAATGAGCCACATTGTCCGGTCTCTTCTCCGCCTAGCGGCTCGCCGCCGTCAGTAGTTCGTCCATTTCGCCTTGCGCCGCCGCCAACCCGAACAGCGCCCGCCAGACACCAAGGCGCGCCAAGGCGTCGTCGACTTCGGATTGTTTCAAGAGCTGTTGCGCGTCGGCGACCTCGATCACAGTCCCGAGTTGCGCCTTATAACGTGCTTGGGCCTGGGTTTCGAGTGTGCGAGCGGCCTCGATTTCGATCAGGGTGTTCACGGCGATCTTGCGTGCCGCATCGACCGCGATCCGTGCTCGCGCGACCTCGCCGCGCAGTCCCTGAATCACCACTTCTTTGCGTGCTTGCTCGCGCTCCAGGTTATGCGATTCAATGCTTCGCCTGACGCGGGTTCGCTTGTAGTCAAGCAGGTCGAGCTTCATGTTGAAGCCCACCGCCCAATTGCCTTCTGACGGAGCCAACCCGTGTGCCGCGCCCTGGAACGTACCGTCGATGCGGGCGCCGGTGCCGCGCCCATACACAGCGGACTGGACTTGAAACATGGGCCGCCACTCTTTTGCAAGGGCCGCCCCGCGGGCTTCCGTGACGGCGATTTCTGCTTGTTGCACCGCCGTCAGCGGGTGGGCGTCAGCCGCAGCCGACTCTTGCGAATCCGGGGGTGGATCGCCCGCCAGCGCGGCAGCCTGAATCGCCACGGTTTCACCCGCTACGCCGAGCCACTCGGCGAGGGTCGCCAACGACTTCGCCGCTTCTTCTTCGGCTCGAATTAAATCGGAGCGCGCGCGCGCGCGTTCCGCGCGGGCTCGCGAACTGTCCGCTCCCGGCCGCAACTGATTCTCGACCAGCACGTCGACCACATCTTGAAAGACCTGCATCCGCTCGACCGTTGCTTCCGCCGCGACGACGGCGCGCTGATTGGCGGCCGCCCGCAGATAGGCGTCCACCGTCGCCAGAGAGACTTCGTATTCCGTGACCACGCGGCCCGCCTCCGCCCGTGCCTTCAGCGCTTCCGCGACCTGAACATTCGCGCGGCGCAATCCGAAGTCAAATGGTTCGTACGAGAACAGAAGTCCTGCTGAGCTGCCAAAGGTGCTTGCGAGGGTCGACTCGTTTTGCACGGGACCTGAAATGCCGGGGATAACGGCATTCGGCAAGATCAGCCCGAAGACGTTGTTGCGAGTCGCACGGTTCACGCCGAGTCGCAGATCCGCTTGCGGCAGATAGGCGGTCTTGGCAAGATCTATGCCGCCCTCCGCCGCCGCCACTTCGGCGAGAGACGCGCGAATCGCCGGATAGTTGCGGCCGGCGAGATCGATTGCCGCTTGGATCGTCAATGGTCCCGCGGGCCGTTTGGGAGTGCTGCCCTGGCTAAACGCAATCGAAGTGCCTATGGCGGCAAGGCACACAAGTTGAAAGATGTGTCTGGACATGTTGAGTTTTTCCGCCGCGGCGCTCTGGATCAGCTTGAAAGCAGCTTGGCCTCCTCACGCTTCCGCCCGCATTCTTGCGGACGACGAAATCGCGGATGGAGTTGACTGGCGTTGAGCTTATAGCCGTGCCCAGCCGGCTCTTCGATCATCCACGGACCGTACAGGGAAATCGCGCGGGCGTGGTGCAAGATGCGCAACTCCACGAAATCGAATTGGGGCTTGTGGCTCGGCATTCGCGCAGGCTAAAAACCATCACCGCCGGCGTGGAACACGAGGCAAACATTTCGGTCAACATTCTCATCCGGTTCGGTCCGGTCGGCCGTGTCTGGAGCACTCATATCCGACAGCGATATCTAGTATGGATAACACATCCTGCAACAAGGGGCCGATGGTCGCGCCTGACAATGAGCCGTCGCCGCGAAGTGAAAAGGCGCCGGCCCCAATTGTCGCGTGGCCGGTCAGTGGATCGGTGGTTCTGAGCTCGGCTTTGAACCCTTCTTGGAGCCGCTGGTATCCACGCGGGCATCATCCGCCGAATCCTTCTTGCGATTGGGCACAAACGGTCCCAACTTACCGTTTCTTTGAGGGGGAATCTCGGTGACCAGGTCCGCCTCAACTCTGAGCCCCAACCCTTTCGTCGCGCGGCGGCTCAATTGGTCGATCTCTTCGGCCATGATCTCCCGATTGGGAATGATCTCGATCCGCAGCCGCTCCGGTGTCGGCTGAGACAGGCGGAAGCGTCGCATCCAATCAACCCCTATGAACATCTGCTCGAGCGCGGCGTAGGGGTGGATGCGGCGTCCGTCGCTGAGCTCGAAAAGCTCCATCGTGCGCCCGGTGACGCTGCGTAGAGTCGCAAACGGAGCGCCGCAAGGGCACGGCGAAGGGCCGCGTATCGCCCGGTCGCCGATGGCGAAGCGAATGAACGGCATCTCGAAGCTATGTAGGACAGTGACAACCACCTCGCCCTCCGCGGCCGGGCCGCCTTCCGGATCAAGGACTTCGACGATGACACTGTCTTCGGAGAGGTGAAGTAGACCGGTCTTGGGACACTCCCAAGCGATCAGATTACACTCGGTCGAGCTATAGGCGTCGAAGACTGGTGCGTCAAAAGCAGCGGCGATCGTCCGGCGGATGCCGTCCTGCAAGGGCTCCCCTCCACTCTGTACGAAACGCGGACGGACCGATTTGTCACCGCGATCGAGGGCCAGCGCCGCGACGTCCGCGAGGATCGATGGGTAACCACTGACGATCCGGGGCCGCGCCCGACGTAGGTCGCTTAAGATGCGATCGGGGGAGAGCAGGCAATGGATCCCGGTTTGGGGCAATATCCCCACGCGCATATACGGCGCGAAAGGTCTACGCGTCTCGGTCCAACCATCAACGTCGCCGCAGAACACGACCCGCACACGACGGTCCGTCAAACGTGCTCCCCAATCAGCAAAGTAGGCACGCAACCGGAAGGCGCTGAGCACACGGTCCTCGTGGACAGTTCGCATGGCCGTCAGCGGTTCGCCCGTGCAGCCGCTTGAACGATGGCGGATCAAACTCCTGATGGGCCGGGTGTGGGCGAGACGCTCCTCAAGGGGGACGGATTGGAGAGTCGATCTCCGCAGGATGGGCAGAGAGCTGAGGTTTCTCGCCGAGGCAGGTGTGGTCCCGTATAGACGACGATAGACACCCACACGGGCGGTCGACCAGGCCAGCAATTTTTCAAGCTGCCTGGTCTGGTAGGCTAGCAGCCGTTCCCGTGAGCACGACCGGCTGTAAAGAAAGAGTGGACCCGCGGCACTCCACCATGACATGTCCAGCGATTATAGGCTTTTGACAAATCCAAAAGGAACCGAGAGGGATGAGCAGGGTGTGACGGGCGGCGGCGCGGTCGGGCAAGTAGTTGAAGCATTCTTGCATGAAGCGTTTCAGAAGGGGTTTGGACCACCGCCGCCTGACAGCGATCAGCCTCTCGCCTACGGCTTTCATCCGCTGTATCAGGATCTTGCCGGCAGAGGGAAGTCGGTCGCTCTCCACAACGTCAGTGCCGCGTTCGCCGTGATGCCTGTTCCGTCCTACACGGTTACTGATGCTCACGGCGCCTGCGCTTGTATACTTCGGCCGGAAATCGTACATCCGCGGGAGTTCTGGAGAAGTCTGCGGTGCGTGGCGCGCGCGACGGACGTCGCGCTCATAGTAAAAAGTGTCGCCGAGCAAGAAGCGAAAGAGGCTGTTGAGGCGCCGGGAGTTCGGTCCTACCGCTCGAACGAGGGGTGGTCACCGGTGGCTCGCTGGGATGAGCAGAGTTTTCCCGAGGTGATCCTCGATCTGAACCGGCGCGGCGCCCGATCGGTCGTGCTGCCAAACACGGAATTCCATGAGTGTTCTCCGGCTGATGCGCTTCGGCTTGGTCGCCGAGCAGCGGATCGCTGGATGGATTGGTACCTCTTGCGTCGGCAAGAGTTTCCCAGGGTCGATCTGCAGTCGTATTACAATCACGCCCTTCGCAAGCAGGCGCTTTACCGGGCCGACTTCCGTTTCGTCTGCCTCCACCTGGGCGAGCCCGCGGGGTTTGCCTATGCCTCCCGAATCTCAGATCGGCAGGTCGATGTCTGGGTGTGCCTGGCCGCAGGCGAACCGCCGCTGCTCAGCCGAGAATTCCTCCGTTACCTACGGCGGTTCTTTGCCGAGCAAGGTTTCTCGTTCTTGGGGCTCGGTGGAAGCGAACTCAGGAGCCTTTATCATTTCAAGCGCCGACTAGCCGGTCGGCGGCTGGTGCGAAGGACGCACCTGGTGGTGACCGGCTAGCGAAAACGAATTGTATAGTGCTCGGAAGCCCCATGGAATCAATAACTCTTCCGCCGCGGATGTCTGTCCCCGTGATTTTTTCACAGCTTCCGGTCTCCGAAAAGACCAACACATGAGCCTGTCCGTCCCGCTCTCGCCGGAGCCGTTTGAAACATCGCGGCAAGAGATAGATAATGAATCGCCGGACACCGTTCCGCTGGAGACTCCCGATGACCCATCGCCGTAGCTTTCTCGCACCCGCTCTCGTTCTTCTTGCTCTTGGCCTTGTCGCGATGCCTGTTTGCGCGTCCGGCCAGGCGATCGACGCCGCCAAGCTTCACGACGAAGCGATCGTCGTGGATGGCCATGTCCATATCATCACGCCTGTTTTTCATCAGGGGATCGATCCCTGGAAGGTTCAGGAAACCGGCCTGTGGGACTATGCCCGCGCCAAACAGGGCGGTCTCGACGTCGTCATTCACACGGTCTACATCGAAGATCCTTACAACAACTACAACTATGCCGTGAAGCAAGCTGTGCGGTTGATTGAGACGTTCTATCAGGTGCTCGACGCGAACGCCGACAAGATGGAACTCGCTCTCACCTCCGCCGACGTACGCCGCATTGTCGCCGGCGGCAAGATGGCCGCTATCTTGGCGCTCGAGGGGGGCTTCGACACCGAGGGTGATCTCAATGTGCTGCGGTTGTTCCACCGGCTCGGCGTACGGATGATCCAACCGCTCAGCCACAACACGACGAACGCCTTTGTTGACGCCGGGTTGGGCGAGAGAAAACATGGTGGGCTCACCGAACACGGGCACAAAGTTATCGCTGAGATGAATCGTCTCGGCATCATCATTGACATTTCTCACGTTACCGACGAAGGCCAGTTGCAGATCATCAAGGCGAGCAAGGCCCCGGTTGTCGGGAGCCACCATGGGCTGCGGCACTACGTCGAACACCCCCGCACGTTTTCAGACGAAGTCCTGCGCGCGGTGGCGGCCAAAGGCGGGTTGATGGGGATGCACTCGAGTCCGAGCTTCCTGAGCAAGGAATACGTCGAGTGGAGCCGGGCGCAATCGCCCTCCAGAGGCCCTATGGTGGCTCATGAGATCGAGGGCTACACGTTCTCGCGACCGGCCTACGGCGATTTCGGTAAGTACATCCGATCACTCGATGACGAAATGGCGGATCGTTGGGTCCGCGATCGGCCGGACCGCGGTGGCACCGGCTATGGCATTCCCTGGCGCGAGAGGCACCGCCGGGCGGTCGATGGCGGCGCCCCCCTGCCGACGGAGAGCGACTGGGCCGACCAGGTCGAGTACGTGGTCGAGATGGTTGGGGACGATCACATCGGCATCGGTCTTGATTTGATGAGCGGCCCGAATCTTCTCAATTTCGATGCCACGGGTTACCCCCGCCTTACAAAGGCCTTGGTTGAGAAAGGCTATAGCGAACGGCGTATCAAGAGGATTCTCGGAGAGAACTGGTTGCGCTTGCTAGATGAAGCCAAGGTCCCTTGAAACGAACCCCTGAGCGCGCTGGCCCGGATAGCCGGCGAGAAACGACTTTGCGGTAGGGACGCCGCAGCCCATGCGAGACCGTTCCGTCCTCATCGCAGACCGGCCCGTCGGTCACAAACCGCCGAAACCCGCGTGACACATTTCGGGGCATTTGGCCTCGGGGTCCAGGCTGGGTCCGTTTGCATGACGGAAGAGAGTGGAGGCGCCATGAATGAACAGCTCTACACGAAGATCCCTGAATACCCGCGGGTCTACACAGCCGGGACAGTGCTGGGACGGTTGGTTGACGCGCTCGGTTTTCGCTATCGATGGGCGACCGACGGGCTCACCGAACGTGATCTCGAACACAGGTCGGACGAGTCATCCAGGAGCGTCATCGAGACACTCAGTCATATCCACAATCTGGTCGTCATGACGACCACCGGACTCGGTGGCGAGCGGTACTCTCTGCCTGAGCCTCCGGAAACGAAGTCCTTCGACGAACTCAGGCAGGCCACGTTGATGGAGATACGGCGCCTGAGCGAACAACTCAAAGCCACGTCGGACGAGACGTTCGACGAGATGCCGATCCGATTCAAGATGGGTGACAAAGACCTCGACTTTCCGTTCTGGAACGCGATCAACGGCACGCTGGCCGATGCGCTCTATCACTTGGGTCAGGTGGTCAGCCACCGCAGAGCCGCGGGCAACCCTATTGACCCCCGGGTGAATGTCTTTGTTGGTAAGAAAAAGAGTGCTTGAGGCGCAAGCGGGGGGATCCCCAGCTACCGGCCGCCGCGGACGTGAGTGAAGGCTAGGCCCGCGCCTTTGCCCAATGTAAGCGTTCGCGGGGAGCGGACGCATTCGGGCCGTCGGCCGTCTCAGCTTGTTCAACCGTCCGAGCCCTGCGCCAGTTCCGGCGCGCCCACCTCGTTCGGACCTCCGCTCCAGCCGGAACCGGGCACCCCATCAGCAACGGCATCGAAAGTACGATCATCGAACGAGCAGCTACAGCGGACGAGTCTGTCATTAATCCCTCTCCTGCCTTGGGGCTCGAAACGGCCCTCTATTGAGTGATGCGTATTTTGAGCGTCAAAAGAGCCACCCGAATCGCTGCCGCTGTGCCGGCCGGTTGCTTTCGGCCATTGCGGTGGTTCTCCACCGCATCGGGGCATGTGGAGTGTTTTTGTAAGTGCCGTTACATCAATAACTTGTGGTTTGGCCCCCCGCTTGCCAGGATAGGGGTGGAGGTAAAGCCATGAGACGCACAAAGCGGGTCGCATTGGGAATCGCGGTTGCACTGCTGGCCTTGCCTTTTCCCGGTTGGGCTCAGGATCAAGGACCTGAGGAAGACGGTCCGGCGCTCGGAGTCGCCCGCGTCAGTCTGACGAACGGTGATGTCACGATGCGCCATGGCGACGAGGGCGACTGGGTGCAGGCGACCGTGAACTCACCCCTCGTCGAGGGAGACACCGTTGCCACCGGCCCCGGTTCGCGCGCCGAAGTTCAACTGGACCACTCGAACCTGCTGCGGCTCGGTCCCAACAGCGAAGTCAACATCGCTAATCTCGCCAACCGACAATTCCGAGTGCAGGTGGCGCGGGGCTTGGTGACCTATAGCGAGTTGCGCGGCGGCGACGCTGACGTCGACATCGAAACCCCGCTCGTCGCCGTCCGACCCGGCAAGGAGGGTCGCTATCGCGTCGAAGTTCACAACGAGCGTGAAGTCTGGGTTACGGTCCGCAAAGGCGAAGCTCGGATCGCATCGCCCGAAGGGGTTGAGACCTTGGAAAAGGGCCGACGCATGACTGTGCGCGGGGAGCCTGGAGAAGACCCCGAGTTTCTGATCGCGAAGGCAGCCCCGAAAGACGACTGGGACGCGTTCAACGAGCGCCGAGATAAGCAGCTCAACAAGTCGGAGAGTTACCGCAACGTCAGCAGTAGCATCTACGGCGCGGAGGATCTTGATGACAATGGCCGCTGGAGCTACGTGTCCGGCTACGGCAACTGCTGGTTCCCCCGTGTGGACTATGGCTGGGCGCCCTACCGCTACGGAAACTGGCGCTACATCGACTACTACGGCTGGACCTGGGTGAGCTCTGAATCCTGGGGTTGGGCTCCGTATCACTACGGCCGCTGGTTTAACCACGCCAGCTTCGGATGGGGATGGTATCCCGGCCCTTACTACGCTCGCCACTCCTGGCGACCGGCCCTTGTCGCCTTCTTCGGCTACAACAGCTACAGCGGCTTCAACTTCGGCTTTGGATTCGGCGGCGGTGGCCACCACTACCCGTACGGACACGTCGGCTGGGTGCCCCTCGCGCCGGGCGAGCGTTATCACCCTTGGTACCGCCGGGGCCACGGCTACGGCGGAGGAGGCCGCGGCGGCCGCGGGGGCGGTCGCAACTCCGTCGTCGTGAACAACAACGTCAACATTTACAACAACTATCGGAACGCCCGGATCAACAACGGCACGACGGTAATTCCCTCGGAACGCTTCGCGCGAGGGCAGGGAGGCGGGCACCGGTCTTTGGCGAGCGGCGAAATGCGCAGAGCATCGGTGATGCGGGGCCAGGTCCCTGTGATCCCCGAATCGGAAAGCCGCGGCAATGTTGTCCGCCGGGCTTCGGCGAGGGCCGCGAGTGGGTCGGATTCGCGGAAGTTCTTTACAACCAATCGTTCGCGTCAAAGGGTGCAACGCACCAGCTTCGGGCGGCAGCGAGAGGGTGTGACACAGTCTGTTCGCGCCTTTGCCGACGCGAATCCTGAGGCAACACGGGCCGCTTCCGGTCGCCGCTCCGGCGCGACCCCGGGTACGTTGGGCCAGTCAGGCGCCGATCGCGGGCGCGGTGCCGGCGGCACCAGGGCGGCCATCGTGTCGCAGCCTCGATCTCGGGCTACGGTAACTTCTCCGACACGCGGCGCCTGGGCGGCATCAACGCGACGTGGGGCTGCCGGATTCCCGAGCGCGACAGCACGATCCCGCGCGGGGAGCACGGGGTTGTCGACAACTCCAGGTGCGGTGCAAGGTTCCACGACAACCGGGCCTAGCCGTTCTTCAGCCGCACGTTCCGGAGCCGGCGCAGCTCCCGGGACTTCGACGCGCTCCCCGGCCGACCGCGCCTCGGGCTCTTCATGGGGCCGGTTTGGAGGGACGACTTCCGGTGGGTCGAGCGGGGCGACTGTGCGCAGCGGCAGAGGACGCGCCCTCGGGCCCTCGACGAGATCGAGCACAGCTACGACTTCCGGTTCGAGATCCGGCGGTGCGGCTACCGCACGATCGAACTCCGGTGGAACAACCGGTTCCGGCGGCCGCTCGAGGGTATCCACCGGCGGTTCTCGTTGGCGGTCCTTCTCTCCGCGTGGCTCCTCGGGCTCCAGCGGGGCCACCGTTCGTTCCGGTAGATCGGAGAGCCGTTCGCCGAGCCGAACCGCGACCCGCAGCCGGTCTTTCAAACTCGGCGATCCTGTCCTGAACGGCAGATCTTCGGGCCGCTCCACCGCCGCGCCCCGTGCCAATTCACGGGCGAACACTCCGACCAGCGGTACGAGGCGTTCGAGTGCGACTCCAAATCAGGCGGGCGCCTCGCGCAATCCGCGAACTTTCACGCCCCGGACTCGCTCGCGTGCCGCAACGCCCCGAGGCACGCCACAAGCGAACCGGTCGAATAGCGGCGCCTCTCGCGTCACGGCGCCGAGATCGTCCTCGCGGAGTTCAGGCGGTTTCACACCTCGTACTTCGTCACGCGCCCCTTCGGGATACCGTAGCCGAAGCTCAGCGTCTCGATCTACCAGCGGCAGTCGCGGCCGGGTGACGGCGCCGCGCTCGTCACCAAGACCCAGCCGCCCCTCAATGGGACGCCCCTCGGTAGGGCGCTCAGCGCCTTCGGTTTCCCGTGCGCCGCGCATGTCGAGGCCGTCGGGTGGATCGTACGGGCGCGGCAGAAGCTCGAGTCCGCGTAGCGCCAGTCCTTCAAGAAGCTCAGGCTCGGTGAGCCGTGGTTCCGTCGGCCGTTCATCCGCCGGATCGCGCTCATCGGGAGCCGGCAGAAGCTCCGGTGCCCGCGGCCGTGGGGGACGCCGCTAACTCTCCTAACAGTCTTTCCTCAGCAACACCCTGACACCCCTTATGAGCGGGCCGCTCCCCCAGCGGCCCGCCTTTTTTTTGCCGGGTAAAAGAAGGTCGCGCTGCGACTACCAGTCGACCACCGACCCATCATCGGCATCAAAGCGAGGCAGATAAGGCTTAGGCTCGCCCACTTGCGCCATCAACTTGTCTTCATCGATCGTAATCCCCAGTCCCGGATCGGTCAGCAACGGTCGATGGCCATTGCGAATCGGTGGCATCGGCTTCGCGAGCAGGTCCGCGTATTCGTTGTCACCGCGTTCCTGAATCAGGAAGTTGGGAATGCTCGCCGCAATCTGAAAGCTTGCCGCCAGCGAACAGGGACCTTGGGGATTATGTGGCGCGAGCGGTGAATAGTAGGCCTCGGCCATGCCCGCGATGATCTTTAGCTCCGTAATCCCGCCCGCATAGCAGACGTCGGGCTGCAGAATTGTGGCCGCGCGTTTTTCAAGGATCTCCTTAAAACCCCATTTCGTGAAGATGCGCTCGCCCGTCGCAATCGGGATGTGGGTCTTCCTGGCCAGTTCCGCCATGACGTCTACGTTGAGGGCCTGGACGATTTCTTCGTAGAACCACGGGTTGTAAGGCTCCAGGGCCTTGATGAGAATTGATGCTGTCGGCGGTTGCACCGCGCCGTGAAAGTCGAGGCCGATGTCGACGTCCGGCCCTTGCTCTTCACGCAGGGCCTTGAACCACTCCACGACCGCATCCACGTACTTCTGCCCTTCGACGTACTTGATGGCCTGCCTTCCGTTGGCGCGTGGCCCGGTCTTCATGGCGTTGACGCCGTTGCTCTTGTCAATACGCCCATACACGCGGACGCGGTCACGGGTGGGACCGCCCAGCAGTTTGTAGACGGGTACTCCGTAGACCTTGCCTTTGATGTCCCACAGAGCCTGATCGATGCCGCTGGTTATAGCAGTCTTGATCGGCCCGCCACGGTAGAACGCACCGCGATGAATGGCTTGCCAGTGATGAACGACGCGGCAGGGGTCTTGGCCGATCAGATAGTCGCCGACCTCGAGCGCGCCCGCCGCACAGGCCTTAGCGTCGTCCTTGAGCATCTCTCCCCAGCCGACGATGCCGGCGTCGGTCGAGATCTTGACGAAGACCCAGGAATTCTTCAGGACGAACGACTCGATTTTCGTTACTTTGATCGCGTCGTTGGGGCCGACCGCGGCCGCGTCCGTTCGCTTGGCGGTGAACAGGGCGTCCATGCCCAGCAGCGAGCCGGAGCCAATCAATCCTCGAAGCCAGGAGCGGCGATTCATACGAAGTCGTGACATGGTGGAACGTTACCTTCCTAGATGGTTAACCGACCCACGGCGAACGAGATCACACCGAACAGGGTCCCCGTCTTTGTACCATCTGGGGAGTTCGCGCCTCAAGCGGTAGTGGGTCAATTTGGCGTCCGCTACGCTTGGGGGCTTCAACGACCACGGGTCGTCGCTGGAGAAAGGGTCGCGCAGGGCGGGTTAGGCGCGAAGCGCTTGTAGGCCCGTTGACGGGCCTTGGTTTCAGATTAGGCCAGGCGTTCTACGCCTGGTTCAACCCGTGCCACCTCCGATCAGGGCGCTTTAGCGTCCTTATCCTTGCCGGCTTGAGCTATTTTCGATTGCCGATCCGCACTTCCACAACGGCGAGATTCTGAAACTGACCCACTACCCCTCAAGCGCCGTCGAAGATCGGCGACAGTTGTGTGTGTCGAGTTCCGCAAAACGAATTGAGATCGAGATGGATCCTCGGTTTCGGCTCAGCTTCTGAAGTTGGTGGCGCGAAGGGAGCCCCAAAGCGACCCCACCGCCGTGAAAAACTCTGCAATACCCCCCGTTGCGAAACGAACCAACTTGCCTTAACCCGCCGTCCGCCGCCCTGGCTGTCACGGCGCAAGACTGTTTATTTCTCTTTAATAATCAACAACTTCCCATTTTCACGCCCTGCGGGTCACCCTACTCCGGGTTATAAGGGAGTTATAGGAACTCACGGCGTCAAAGAATTTCGTCGTTATTCCATCTTGCGTTACATTGACCATGGAGAGGGAGGTTCAGCCGTGATGCGGGCCACCCTCAGGGGGGGGCCGCACCAAGGGTGAAAGAAAACGTTGCGGGAAAACCGACTGTGTCTTAAACTCGCAGACGATGAACTCCTCAACCCGACCCCCCGCACGTGTCCTCCTCTGCGCCCTCCGCCTGACCGCCGCCGCGGCCGTGCTGTCGGCCTCGGTTCAGGCCGCCGACTGGCCGCGTTTTCGCGGGCCAAACGGTGGAGGGGTCGCCGAGGCGGAAGGTCTACCGGTCGATCTCGGCGCAAGTGACAACGTCGTTTGGAAGGCCGCCTTGCCCTGGGGGCATTCCTCGCCGATCATCACCGGCAACCGCATCTTCCTAACCGCTGCCGAGGGAGAAGAGCGGTCCGACGCCGGCCGCTCCAAGGTCATCGACAAAGACGGCAAACTCTACACCATCGCCATTGATCGAAAGAACGGCGAAATCCTCTGGAAAAAGCAGGCGCCCCGCCCCCGCCTGGAGCGCTATGAGCCGACCAATTCGCCGGCCTCGCCCAGCCCTGTCAGCGACGGCGAAAACGTCTACGTCTTTTTCGGGGACTTCGGACTCATCTCCTACACGACTGAAGGCGACGAGCGATGGCGCTTTCCCATCGGTCCCTTCAACAACGTTAACGGACATGGCTCCTCACCCATCGTCGCCGGCGACAAAGTCGTCCTCATTTGCGATTCAGATACCGACCCTTATCTGCTGGCCGTCTTCAAGGACACGGGCAAGATCGCCTGGAAGACCGACCGGCCCGAGACAACGCGGTCATACGGTACGCCCGCCCTCTATCAACCCGACCAAGGCCCGCTCGAACTGATCGTGCCGAGCGATTACTTCCTCGCCTCCTACTCGGCCGAGACCGGCGAGAAGCTGTGGTGGGTCAACGGAGGCGGTTGGCAACCCAAATCGACGCCCATCATCCACGGCGACATGATCTACTCCAACTCCTGGGAGGGCGGCGCCGCGCGACCAGCCGATCAGATCCCGACGTTCGATAAGGTCCTCGAAAAGGCTGACCGCAACACCGACGGAGTGATCAACGAGGAAGAACTGAAGGTCATCGAACCGAAGCGGCGCTTCTATCTGTTCGACCTCAACCACGACAAACTCCTCGACCGGCGCGATTGGGATTTCCACCGGATTCGGAGCACCTCGAGCAGCAACATCGTCGCGGTCCGCCACGGCGGACGGGGCGACCTCACGGGCACCGACAGCGTTGTTTGGCAACTCGAAAAGTTCCTTCCCAACGTTCCCTCGCCGCTCATCTATCAGGACGTGCTCTATCTCATCAAAGATGGCGGCATTCTAACGGCTCTCGACCCCCAGACCGGAAATATTCTCAAACAAGGCCGGCTGCGGGAGGCCCTCGACAAGTACTACTCTTCCCCCGTCGCCGCTGATGGCAAGGTCTACATGATCAGCCAGTCCGGAAAGGCTACCGTTCTTAAAGCCGGCGCCCAGTGGGAAGTCCTGGCCTCCCACGACTTCGGGGAAGAAGTCTACGCGACCCCGGCCATCGTCGACAACCGACTCTACATTCGAACCCGCAACGCACTGTACTGCTTCGCGCGACCGTCGGAGTAACACTGACCCGCGCCGGGGTAAAGTTTTTTTTGCCACACACCCGAGCCGGGGTCGAGTACACTGGTCAGTCGGGTTGCTTACGTATGAAGACTCCAAAGTGGTTGCACTCGTTCCGAGCCGTGCTCCTCTCTCCGGATCCGGAGCGCTCGAAGGCCAACATCGCCATGATCCAGGCACTGCCCGAGTTGTTCGAGGGGGCTTCTCCGGACAGCTCCGGGCAGAAGGCGAAAACTATCCTCCTCATTGACCACGAGCAAGATGCCGCTGCGGTTTCGCGGATCGAACAGCAACTTGCCGAAGACGAAGAAGCCGTCATCCTGTGCTTCGGTGATACCGCTGACGAGGCTTGGCGCGAGGAGGCTCTGGCGGCCGGCGCACTCGCTTGCTTCTCGCGGGACACACCCCTCGCCGACCAGGTTTGCCTACTGCGCGTCGCCGTCCGTCATACTGCCCTGCTGGCCGACATCGATCACATTCGGGAGGAAAGCAACCGCATCTGCCAGTCGCTCCTTGAATGCTTCGGTGGCGCGAACGAGTCGCTCGTCAACGCGCGGGGCGAAGCCGCGCAGATCCGCGACGACCTGGGGAAAGTCCGCGAGCGCATCCTCAGGGCCTTCATCTGATCCAACAGGTTCCCCGCAGCCGCCGGGTTTCGGGCACGACGCGATCGAAAAACTTGTAACAGCATCCCGCATCTCCGCTATCGTAAATCTAGTAGGTCATACGCCTTACACGCCATCCGCACCCCGCGAAAGACCATTTCAGTTTCAACAAGGAGGATACTTCAACATGACGAAAAGAAAAACGATTCTGCTGACAAGCTTGGTTCTCTGTTTGACTCTATTGACCGTTTCTGCCGTGGCGGCCCAGGGTACGCTTCGCACACGTGTTGACCCGAGAGTCGCCGGTGTTTTCATCAACGGCAAGTACCATGGCACCGCCGCCATGTTCAGCCACCATCAAGCGGCGATCAAACTGGAAGAAGGCAACTACACAGTCAAGCTCGTGGACCCGAGGCACGAGGACATGACGCTCGAAGTGGGTGTATCCGCGGGCCAGGAAACGACGATTCGGCAACGGATGAAATCCTTGAACCTACCCCCGCGCAAGAATCTCGGTGAGTTGGAGACCGAGAACTGGGGGAACTCGGCCATCTATCTGAACGGCGCGTACTACGCGAACGCAAACGAGCTTGACAATCCCTCGTACTCGCTGCTTCTGGATCCCGGCGAATACACCATGAAGCTCGTACCGGTTAACGGATCCGCTGGTCGGGAAGGCAAGATCACAATCGCCACGGGCGAAACTCTCGTTCTCTCCAAAGGCAAGGCCGACACGCGCCGCAAATAAAGTTGTCTGATATCTAGCTCTCGCCGTCCCCGGGCCATGTCGAAGGGCTCGGGACCCAACTCTTTGGGCTTGAGGCATGGCCCTGGGCTAGTGACCTTTGATGCCGCAGATGACGGCCGCTTCACCCTTCTCGGCGATGGCTCGATCGAAGAGCGCGATCATTTTGTCCCGGCGCGCCACAACGGCGTCGATCTCGCTATCACGGAGCACGGAACCCACTTCTCGCTTCAGCGCTGGGGCTGAAAGCGACTTGAGGCCGGTGTAAACGCGGCGGTCGACCCGCGTCAGGTTCTCCGGCTTGCGGAGATCCTTGGCGATTCTGAAGCCCCGTGAGAAGTCAATGAGCCGGACCTGCCAATCGTCGGTGATGAGTAGGTTGCCAAGATTCGGGTCGGTATTGTAAACCAACTCGTTGAAGACCCGCGCGTTGCGCATCAGGTCGTTCCACTCGGCACGATTCGGAGGCTGGATCTTCTTCTTGAAACGATCCTTCTCCATCATTTGGACGTTGTCGACCCACCACGTCACCGAGGCGTATTTACCGCCAACCTTGCGCTCGACCGACACCGGAACCATCCCCAGGCCGATCAGACGATCGACGTGGTAGGCCGCAATATTGAACTTGTAGCTGTCGCGGAAATTGACTTCGACTCGGCTGCCCGTGTCGTAAATGGGTTTGTAGATATCGATGTTTTGGATATGCGCGTCGTGAGTAAGACGGCCGTCCGAGAGCTTCGCCCTGCGGGTACCCGTCGTGCCGACGCTGAGATGCTTGTCTTCAAGAATCTCAGCGTTTAACAGGAACTGTTCCTTCTGGTCGTCACTGAGTTGGGCGGCGGCGCCCTCCGCGTCCTCGGCACCGCGAGTCGTACTAACGACAAGTAACGCGAGACAACCAACTACCGGTATCCAAAATGATCGCCATTGCATCCGAGCTGTTTCCCTCCCGATTCCCGCCCGTTCAAGTATACCGCCGTCTTCCCGTCATTACGGGACCCCTCAAGGCGAGTTACCGTCGGTGAATCGTCTCCGGGTTCGACGCGTGTATCCGGTACAGGTTTCAGCGAGATGACGGAAGGCCGCGTCTCCTACAATGTGATCTTCACGGAAGGGCCCCTTTTTGCCTATAATCCCGATCCCGTCCTCCGATCAACAACTGTCTGAACTCACAGGGCGGGCCATCGTCCTCGGCCTCCTGATCGGTACGGTCATGACCGCGGCAAACACTTACTTGGGCCTCTACGCCGGAATGACCGTGTCGGCCAGCATCCCGGCGGCCATCGTTTCCATGGGCATTCTGCGCGGTCTGCTGCGGCGCGGAACGATTCTCGAGAACAACATCGTGCAGACAATGGCCTCAGCCGGGGAATCCGTGGCTGCGGGAATCATCTTCACGGTTCCGGCCTTGGTCATTGCCGGCGTCTGGACCCATTTCCCTTACTGGGAAGTCACCATGATCGGCCTGCTCGGCGGCGTCCTGGGCGTCCTTTTCATGATTCCTCTGCGCCGCACGCTCATCGCCGACGAAGACGACAAAGACCTCATCTACCCCGAAGGTGTCGCCTGTGCCCAAGTGCTCGAAGCCGGCCAGGAGGGCGGCCGTTCGCTGATCCAGATCCTGATCGCGGTGATTGTGGGGGCCCTATTCAAGTCAGCGATCGGCGTGGTGGCCGTGATCCGCGGAGTGGTGGAAGGCGCCGTCCGTGTTGGCAGCACCGTGCTCTACTTCGGGACGGATGTCTCGGTGGCCTTACTCGGAGTAGGTGTGATTGTGGGGCTTGAAGTGGCGGCGCTCGTCTTCGCGGGCGGCGTCATCGGCTGGGTCGTATCCATTCCGCTTTACTACGCCGCGAACCCGCTACCGGAAGGCGAAGTACTCGATGCAGCCTGGGCCGCCTGGAGCGGGCAGATCCGCTACATGGGCGTAGGAGCGATGATTGTCGGCGGATTGTGGTCGATGATCCGAATCCGTAGCGGAATCGTCAAGGGCGTACGTGAAGCGTTCAGTGGTTTCCGCTCCCAACAGTCAGATCCGCGCGACAGAACGGACGAGGATCTACCGACCTCGCGGACCGCGGTTATCCTGCTGCTCGCCGGATTCGCGACGGTTGGCCTATACCGTGTTTTGACCGGCTCGATGACCGTCGCCCTTGTCGCGGGTGTTGTTATGGTGATCGCGTCTTTCTTCTTCGTCGCGGTGTCGAGCTATATCGTCGGCTTGGTCGGCAGTTCCAATAACCCTATCTCGGGGATGACGATCTGCGCCCTGCTCTTCTCCTCGATCGTGCTCCTCCTGCTGGGCATGACCGGCACGACAGGAATCCTGGGTGCGCTTGGCGTGGCCGGGGTTGTTTGCTGTGCGGCCGCGACCGCCGGTGACACATCACAAGACCTTAAGACCGGCTTTCTCGTGAAAGCGACGCCCTGGAGACAGCAGGTCGCTCAGTTCATCGGCGTCTTGTTTCCGTCGCTGATTATCGCACCCATCCTGACATTGCTTCATCACGGTTACGGTATCGGGACAGGAGCGGAAGGTTCGCTGCGGGCGCCGCAAGCGACCCTATTCGCGAGCATTGCCCAGGCGCTTTTCGGAGGCGGCGTAATGCCCTGGGCGATGGTGATGATCGGGATGGGCATCGGGGTCGCTCTCATCGTGACCGACGAGATGTTGCGCAAGAGCGGCAGCCGCTTCCGGGCTCATGTCATGCCCGTCGCGGTGGGAATCTATCTGCCGCTTTCTCTTTCGACGCCCATCTTCGCTGGAGGCTTGCTTAGTTGGGGCCTCGCTCGGTCCCTCGCCAGCCGCGGCTCGAAGGCAGTCGATGCAGCGCAACACACCGCCATTCTTATTAGCTCCGGTTTCATCGCCGGGGAAGCCATCGCGGGCATTCTGATTGCCGTGCCTCGAACCCTTGGGGTGAACCTGCCTGTTCCCTTGTTCGACAGCGACGCGCTCTCCGTCGCCGCGCTCGCGGCGGTGATGGCCTGGATCTACGTAATATCGAAACGCAGCGCCGACTCGCCGGCGTGATCGTCTCTGCTTCACAAAACCAACCTTCATTCGCTCGAACAACCGTTCAGCGAGAAGACGACGATCGCATCGTCCTCGAACTCGGGCTCGCCACAGCTCGCTGTCAACTCCTCCCGTAGCCTTTTGTAGACCTCGTCGGGGATACCTCCAAGCCTTCGCACAGCTCTCATACCCAGAACGTCCTTTGGGTTGGCTGTCGTCAAAACGCGATCCCGAAAGCTGTTCACCCGGTGCTTGTGGATCACTACGAACTCGAATCCGAGCCGGCTAAGCGTTGCCGTGTCCACCGGGCGTTCGAGCTTTGGGATTCGGGTCAGGTCGGCGAGCACAAGGTTACCGTCGATGAAAGCTTGTGCGCGTGGCGCAATCGTCGACACATAGCCCGCATTGATGGGACGCCCGTGAATCGTCTGCGCCACAAGATTGTGAGCTGACCGGCTGCGCTGATTCGACGGAATATTAAAGACGGCGCCATCCTCGGCGCTTCCGATCAATTGCTCGTAGATAGGCGACGTTTCAACAGGCCGAGTCGGATAGGGCCACCAGGAGTATTCGAAAAGAATCGCAAGCGCCAGTACGGCGAACTTCCAGTCCGCCTTTTTGCGAATCGCGGACCATCCCAGCGCCGTCAGAACAGCGAGTCCCACCGCCGCCAGGATCATGAAACGGTTTGCTACGCGTATCAAGTCGAAGATCGGGATCTGCTCAAGAATGTAGAAGGGCAAGGTGATGCTTTCCACCACCTCGCCGCCCCAAAAAGGATGGCGTCCCAAAGCGACCACCGTCGCGCCCAGGACGAAGAGCGACCAGTAGACCGCCCCGGGCCTGCGCCGGACCAGCGCCCACAACCCGAGCCCAAGCGGCGCGAACCCCAGGTAGCAAACGTAACCGGGCGCTCCGTAGGGCCGATCGACATAGGCCTCCGACACCGCCTCGCCCCACAACGGATGACCGTAATGCGGAACGAAAAGGAACGGCGCTGCAATGCCGAGGTTCTGTGGCGGCTTGCGGTAATACTCGTCCTCGGCGGTCGCCATCTCGACGACGACCGGCGCCAGTAGGGGCAGCATCAGCAGAAGCGCCAGCAGACCGGCAAGCATCCAACCTCGCAACAGCACCCAACGTCCGCGGGCCGCGCGCACAAGGTGCAGGATCGCAAGCGGGGCAAGCAGCAGCGCCAGCTTCAAGCCGAGATGCCAGCTACAAAGAGCGGTAAGAGCGAAGCAAATTCCGGTGCCCGCGAGATTCCCCGTGCCGCCGCCGCGCGTCAGGCGGACGAAGAAGTAGATCGTGAGCGGTATGAATTGGAGCGTGATGAGATTCAGATGTTCGAAAATCTGCTCCATCGTTTGGGGAAAGAATGCGAAGACCAACCCGGCCAGGAACGCACCACGGGTTCCCCCTGTCAATTCGCGCGCAAGTAGGTAGGTCCCGAAACCTGATAGCCAAAGAGCAAGCAGGACGCAAAAGTTGTAGGCCGCCGCCGGACCGAGAGTCGCCGTGATCGGCAACGCGATCAGCATATTGAACGGCGAATGTGTGTGCAGGATCAGCTTTGCGCCGGTCGGGTGGAAGATCACAGGGCTGTAGTACGGGTGCTGCCCCATCTCCAGCAGAGCCGTCTTCCACCACCAGAAATTCCAGTAGTTCTGCCACAGATCTCCGGCGCCGGCGGGAACCGAACCGGCGAAGTCCCGCACAAGCGGCCACGTCATGGCGACGGCCAACAGGATGTAGAAGAAAGCGACGAGGCGCGTCCGGCCCAGAAGCCCTTCGGCACGAGTGCGCGCGACAGTATCTGTCATCAACGATAGCGGGAAGTATCGCTAGGCCGCCCCGCGAATCGGGCCGGAGAGGTGGGAGTATCTTTAGCCTGCGCCCCTGCCTATCGTACGATCATAACAATGAACAAACACGGAACCTGCGTCGGCTGCGCGTGCCCCGGGGAATGAAAGAGACGATCTGGGCGAGACTCGGTTCACCAAGTGAGGGCATGCCCATCGCGCCGAGGGTCGGCGCCGGCGGCAAGGGCTCCGCTTTCTGGATCAACATAGACTCCTTGCACGCCGCCCGCGTTACCCGGCGGGACAAGGTTATGCCCCATGGCGCGAAGTTCCTCAAAGACTTTCGCCGGAAAGCCGAGTTCGAGATAGGTCTTTGAATCGGTTTTGGTTGGGGCGCGGCCCCCGCTGCGGTTGACCATCATGCGCGGCGATGCGATGGCGTGCTGGATATCCATGCCGTAGCCCAGCACCTTTGTAATAACCTGCCCGACTGTCTGCGGGATCGTATAACCGCCTGCCGCGCCGACGGCCATCAGCAGCTTGTCGTCCTTCATAACCAGCGCCGGCGTCATGACTCCCTTGGCGTGCTTGCCGGGTTCGAGCAGGTTGACATGGTCTGACGGACTGAGAACAAATCCATAGCGGTGTCCGTTGTTGAGGAAGATACCTGTGTCACCGGCGATGACGCCGCTGCCGAAGCCGCTGACGAGCGATTGAGTGAACGCGACGGCATTGCCCCAACGGTCGGCTGCGGCGAGGCTGGTCGTACCAACGGTCGAGAGTAACGGTCCGTGGAAGGCCGCAACTTTCTTGGCGTCGATCTTTTTACGTTGTTGATCTGCGTACGCTTTCGAGATGAGCCGCTCGACGGGAATGTCGGCGTCTTCCTTGCCGGTGTTGTAGCGATCGTCGTCGGCGAGAGCCAGCTTGGCCGCTTCGAGCCAGCGGTGGGCGAACCTGGTCGAGTAAAGATCGACGTTGTCGAGGCCGAAGCCGTCCATGATGTTCAGGATCTGGAACATCGACAAACCACAGGAGCCCGGCGGCATGGCGTAGAGCGTGTGCCCCTGGAAGTTGGTCGTGATCGGCTCGCGCCAACGGACGTCGAAATTCTCGAAGTCGCTCTTCAACAAGATCCCGCCGTTGCGTTGGAAGAAGTCGACGATCTCGGTTCCGAGTTCTCCCTTGTAGAAGGTATCGGCACCATGTAGGGCGACGCGCCGGAAGCTGCGTGCAAGGTTCTTTTGCTTGATGACCTCTCCCATGCGCGGCGCACGTCCGTGCGGAAGAAAGACACGAGCCGAGGTGGGAAACGCCGAGAGCTTGCCGGCCATGCCGCGCAGCGACAGCTCGTCGTACTTCGAAATGACGAATCCGCGTTCGGCGAGCTCGATAGCGGGCTCAAAGCAATCGCCGAGACTCTTCGTCCCATAGCGGTCGAGCGCCGCAGCCCAGCCCTTCAACGCGCCGGGAACAATCGGGGCGAGGTAGCCCTGGTCGCAAGCCTTTTCCGTGAACATGTCGAGCCGCGCGGCGGAAGGGCTCTTACCCATCATGTCGAGTCCGACGACCTTGTTCTCAGCAGCCAAGTAGATCAACATGAATCCGCCGAAACCGCCCATCCCGGACATATACGGCTCAGCGACATTCAAGGCGGCAGCCGCGGCAACGATGGCGTCAATCGCATTGCCGCCATTCATCAGCATGCGGAGTCCAGCGAGCGAGCCGTGCTGATCGGCGGTCGCAACCGCGCCGTTGCGCCCCCAGACGACGCGGTGCGCTTTACCTTCGAGCTGCGGGTGATTGAAGCTGATGGTGTCGCCGACTTGCTGCGCGGCGAGCGAGGACCCGGCGAGTCCGAGTCCGGCGGTTGTTAAGAATTGGCGGCGATTCATGATGTGGTTCTCCCTGCGGCGAGTAGGCTAGTGAGAATCATACGGCACCGGAGAGCGCGGATTCAAACCGGAAAACCAGGACAGCCTGAAAGCGCCACCCGGTCCCGACCTATTCAACCCGAATCCCAAGCCAACCAGCAACCATCCTCCAGCCGAGCCGCGACTGACAAGGAGCGGTGCGCACTCCCACCTCAAGACGCACCAAACCAAGAGCCATCACAACCAAAACCCAAACGCAGCCCCGCAAGCGTAAGCTTGCCCGCGCCAGGTCCCGACCTACTCAACCCGAATCCCCCGCCAATCAGCAACCATCCTCCAGCCGAGCCGCGACTGACAAGGAGCGGTGCGCACTCCCACCCCACGACGCACCAAACCAAAAGCCATCACAACCAAAACCCAAACGCAGCCCCGCAAGCGTAAGCTTGCCTGCGCCATCAAAGCCCCGTTCAAGCGCCTCGGCACGAACCAGGTCCCGACCTACTCAACCCAAATCCCCCGCCAACCAGCAACCATCCTCCAGCCGAGCCGCGACTGACAAGGAGCGGTGCGCACTCCCACCTCACGACGCACCTCACCAAGAGCCATCACAACCAAAACCCAAACGCAGCCCCGCAAGCGTCAGCTTGCCCGCGTCAGGTCCCGGCCCACTCAACCCAAATCCCCCGCCAACCAGCAACCATCCTCTAGCCGAGCCGCGACTGACAAGGAGCGGTGCGCACTCCCACCCCACGACGCACCAAACCAAAAGCCATCACAACCAAAACCCAAACGCAGCCCCGCAACCGTAAGCTTGCGATGACCAACCACAGTACCTTCATCCGTGTCGGGGAACAAAAACCATCTCCACATGACGAACGCAGTCAGGCCCCTTCGAGGGGCCTTACCCAAAACGGCTTGAGCCACACACCCAGCCGCGCTCTGTTCTCGGGTTTCAGCCAACCCCCAGCGCGACCTCGTCTTTCCGTGCCGCGCGCGTTAGCAAGCGGTCCCATCCCCCGGCTCAGTACCGACGCGCCTACGATCACCGCGAGGTTCACTGGTCCTTGAAATCAGCGGACCAATTCTCGACCACTCGCACTTTCATTTCCGTTTCCTTCGTTTCCACGGCCTCAATCACCACGAAGCGCTGCCCATCTGCTGAGACATCGTAGTTTTGAGGGCTAGTTGACCTGAACGGGAGGCCGCTCGCTTCAAACAGTCTTCGGGGCTTACCGATGATCGAAAACTCAGGCTCGGTGGTAACGGACACGGCCATCAACCACGCCCCCGCCACATAGAAGATCGTTTGTCCGTCTTGGCTCCAGTTCGGTTGGTCCCCTCCGTTCGACGAGACCCTCGTTGTGCCGGTCCCTTCAGGAAATGAACGAACAAAGACTTCCTGTCGTCCGGAAGCGTCAGAGACGTGCACGACCCAGCGGGCATCCGGCGAGAAGTGCCCACCCTTTTCCAAGAACTCACTGTACAGGTACGGGAGTGCTTCATAGCGGCCGGCGTCATCGTTCCACTCGAGATACCAAAGGTCAAAGAGGCCCTTGCCGGCGCGCACGGAGAGAGCAAGCCTCCCGTCAGACGACCAGTCGATGACAGATCCCCCAAAGGTGGCGTCCGCCAGTAATGGCTCCGCGGTGCCGCTTGCGTCAGCCGGTTGAATGTAGGTAGATGTCACGAGTGTACCCTCTGGCGTTGGCTTTGGCCTGGACGCAAAAGTGATCTGCTCGCCCAAGGGCAACCAGTGTGGCAAGAGGTCGTCGTTGTCGGTCGAATTCAGGCGGATATTGTCCGGCCGATCCACTTCATGAATCCAGATGTCTATGTCGCCGTCCTCTTCTCCCCCGACGGCCACCCGGCGCTCTTCTGGAGAAAGGGCTGGTTGCCTCATGTCATCTTGCGGTTCACCGATCTGAGCCAATTTCTTGCTGGCGCTGTCCCGCCAAACCAGTTGCTTCCTAGGGGAGAACAAATCACCGTAGATCAAGGTGCCGTCCTCCGCGACGCTCGCAACTGCCGCGCTGTGTTGTCCGGTTTCGGCCAACCCCCAGCGCGACCTCGTCTTTCCGTGCCGCGCGCGTTAGCAAGCGGTCCCATGCATGCTGAATCATCCAACCCGTCCGACAACCTCGGGTCAGTAGCGACGCGCCTACGGGCACAGCGAGGTCTAGCGGTCTTTGAAATCCGCGAACCAATTCTCGACCACCCGCACCTTGAGGTCCGTTTGTTTCGGTCCCTCGGCCTCAATCACGACGAAGCTCTGCCCGTCCGCTGAGACATCGTAGTTGAGAAGGCTGTCGACTGCTAGAAGGCCGCTCCACTCAAACAGTTTCCGGGGTGCACTGATGATCGAAAATCCAGGCTCGGTGGTAACGGACACGGCCATCAAAGACGCCCAGTCGGCATAAAAGATCGTTTGCCCGTCTTGGCTCCACCGCGGTTGCCCGCCGCGGTTCAACGATACCTTTTGTCTGCCTGTCCCTTCAGGAAACGAACGAACATAGACTTCAGCTTGTCCGGATTCGTTAGAAACGTACGCGAACCAGCGCTCATCCGGAGAGAACTGCCCACCCCCTTCCCGGAACTCAGTTTCCAGGAACGGGACTGCTTCATAGCCGCCATCGTCATCCTTCCGAGTGAGATACCAAAGGTCGTCAATTCTCTTGCCAACCTTGTCACGCCGCACCCGTGTGGAGAGAGCGAACCTACCGTCAGACGACCAGTCGCTGATAAATCCCTCATCGGTGGCGGCTGCCAACAATGGCTCCGCGGCGGCGCTTCCGTCAGCCTGTTGACTGTAGAGAGCTCTCTCGTGTGCAGGTTTCTCTGGCGTTGGCTTTGGCCCGGATGAAAAAGTGATCTTCTTGCCCGGGGGGAACCAGTTGGGCAAGAGGTCGGTGTTGCCTCTCGAAGTCAAGCGCGTCATTACAGGCCGATCCACTTCATGAATCCAGATGTCTGTGTTGCCGGCGTCTTCTCCCGTGACGGCCACCTGGCGCCCGTCCGGAGAAAGGGCTGGTTGCTTGATGTCATCTTGCCGTTCACCGATCGTATCCAGCTTTTTCCCTTCGCGGTCCAGCCAAACCAGTTGCTCCCCGGAGAAAAAATCACCGTAGATCAAGGTGCCGTCCGCCGCGACGCTCGCAGCTCCGGCGTCCTGTGCGATCGGGAACGCCTCTCCGGCCTGCAACGTTTCCAACGAGAAAGGAAGAGCCCAGAGACGGGACTTTCTCATATCGGTCTTGTAAAGGATATGCCCGTTCGAATACACCGGCCCTACACCCGTGACCAACAACTGTTCCTCGTTCGTTTCAAGATCCCTCATCACGATCTTGCTACTCGTCATGGTGCCCCGAGAGAAAACCAAGCGGCGTGAGCTAAGGAAATGGGGGCTGAAGACCTTGAGGGATTCCTGATCCGGCTCTTGTTCGAAGAGGACTTCCGGGGCGCCTCCCCGCGCCGCGACTTTGTTCAACCTGCCGTCGGAGAAGACAATCGAGCTGCCGTCCGGACTCCAGGTGCCGCCATAGAAAGCGCCCGGAAGCTTGCAGAGCGTGGTGGGGGAACCTCCTTGGGGGGCGATCTTCCTCAGTTCTTCGTCTGCCCAAAAACCGATAAACTGGCTGTCGGGCGACCAAAACGGACCCCGCGCCCCTTCGGCTCCGTTGATCCTACGTGGAACCTCTTGATCGAGATCCTGAATCCAGAGGCTTGGCGTCGGGCTACCGGTCGGGCTACCGGTCGACCACACGATGTGCTCGCCGTTGGGTGAGATCCCATAGTAGGAAAACCCCGACGGCTCAGAGGGTGTGAACGAAGATCTGCGCACCCGAGCGTCGTACGTGTCGCCGGGGCCATACATCAACTGAGTCGCCGCCGCCCCCAGCAGCAACCCGGCCACCGCCGTGACGGCGAGAACGATTCGGCTCCGCCGCCGCTGCTGTTCGCTATGAGCCGCGGCTGCCTCGGTCATCTGCCGAGACGCGCCCATTTTCGATGTGCCTGAGTCGACTTTCCTCCGCAGCGTTTGCAGATCGACCAGTAGATCTTCGGCGTTCTGATACCGCTCTTCGCGATTCTTCGCCAGCGTTTTGGTGATGAGCCACTCTAGTTCCATCGGCAGCCCGGCTCGCTGAGCGGTGACGGGTTCATGTTCTTCGTTGGTGATCCCGTACAAAACCGCCTCTTGGCGTTCTCCCTCGAATGGCTGTCGGCCGGCGACCATCTCGTACAGCACCACTCCCAGCGACCACAAATCGGTGCGCCGATCGGTCTTTTCTCCCAGCGCCTGCTCCGGCGACATATACGACGGCGTGCCCAGGATGGCCGTTGTCTCGGTGAGCTTCGAGCGCTCAGCGAGCTGGGCCAGCCCGAAGTCCATGATCTTGACCTGGCCACGCGGCGTCAGCATCAAGTTGGCGCTCTTGATATCGCGATGCACAATGCCGCGGTCGTGGGCGGCTTGCAGACCTTGAGCGGCTTGTTGCGCGATATCGAGGGCCTCGCTGAGCTTCAGCGGCCGCTCGGCGATCTTATCCGTCAGCGTCAGCCCTTCGACGAACTCCATCGCGATAAACGAGTGGCCGTCCGCCTCGTCGATCTCATGAATGACCGCGATGTTGGGATGAGTCAACGAGGCGGCCGCCTTCGCCTCGCGGTGGAACCGCCTGCGCACGTCTTCGTCGGAGACGAGATGAGGCGCCAGGAACTTGAGAGCCACGGCCCGTTCGAGCTTCGTATCCTCCGCCTTGTAAACGACACCCATGCCACCCGCACCGAGCTTCTCGGTGATGCGGTAGTGCGAGATGGTTTCGTTCAAGAGGGACTCGCCCAGTTCAGCAGCGGCCGGCCGGTGGACTTCTTGCGCCGCGCCCGCGATCGCCTGCTCGAAAGTGTCGCCGGACTCTGCGTCGGATTTCAGCAGCTTCTCGACGCTCTGGCGCAACTCCTCGTCGCCGCCGCACTGTGTCTGGAGATAAGCTTCGCGCTCGTCCGGGGCGAGGTCCATCGCCTCGACAGCAATCTCTTTGACTCTCTGCCAGCGTTCGGGCGTCATGCCGGGTGTGCGTTGCCGACTTCCTCGTGCAGCCAGGCGCGCGCGACCCTCCATTCGCGGTTCACCGTTCGTGGAGAGACGTCTAGTGCCTTGGCCGCTTCCTCCTGGGTCATCCCCGTGAAATATAGCAGTTCCACCACTTCGCCTTGGCGCGGATCGAGCTTCGTGAGCCGGGTCAGTGCTTCGTCGAGAGCCAGTAGGATGCCGGGCTGCTCGTCGGAGGCGAACGCCACTCCCGAATCGAGCGGAACCCGGTTCAGCTCACCGCCTCGCTTGGCCCGATTGCGCCGGCGGGCATGATCGACGAGAATCTGCCGCATCGCCCGTGCCGCACAGCGCAGAAAGTCCGCATGGTCCTTCCATTCGACCTGCTGCCCAGGGAAGAGCCGCAGGTAGGCCTCATGGACGAGGGCTGTCGGCTGCAGAGTATGGTCAAGCCGCTCCTGCCTCATGTAGCGCCGGGCCAGACGGCGCAACTCGCCATGCACCGCTTCCGCCAATTGGGCCGCTGCCCCCGCCTCGCCCAGCCGTGCTCTTTCGAGCAACTCCGTCACTTTTCCAGTTTTTTCCGCCAATTCGGATCGACCGCCCCTGCGCCCACTATTTTACGCCTGTCAGGCGCATACCAGCAACGGAGCGGCGGGTGTAAACCCGGCGGCCCGCGCCGCAAGGCGCGGAAAACCCCTGCTGTTTCGATCCATCCCCTTAGTTGCAAAGGTCCCTGCCGACGCCGTCCGCCCATGCAGTTCGGTTCCGTAACAGGAAAACGTAATCAAATAGGCCCAAGCAAGCGCAACCGGCCGCTCAGGCAAAACATCCACACCCAATCGCCAAAAGCATAGCAGACACAAATCCGCTCAGCCCAACCAACAAAACGCCGGATGTCAATCTGGTTGGTCCAAACAACAGAGCGGCGGGTGTAAACCCGGCGGCCCGCGCCGCGAGGCGCGGAAACCTTCGACCTGCTAAATCAAGCCGCTACTTGTCGGCGCTGCGTTTTGACTTCTTCAGCCGACTCTTCTCTATGTTCTTGCGGGCGTCAGCGAGCCATTTGGGAGGCCGTCCGCGTTTGTGCTGCCCCGAGGCCGCCAGGTTTTGGAGCGCGGCGATGGCGTCGTCGATTCGCTGGCGTTGTTCTTGGAGTTCGGCGAGAATCTTTTTATGATCCATGGGGGCTCCAGGGTCTTCGTACCTGACGCCGCTGCTGGGGCGGATCTCTACACGGCGGGGTGGCGCTCTTGATAATGCCGGATCAGGTCTTCCCGCGCGTCGGAATACTCAGCTTGTGTTCTTTCAATCTCGCTCTGAAGGCGGGCGAACTGATCCTCGTCCACGGAGGCCTGCAACCGAGCGCCCGCGACCACATACTGGAACGTCCTGTCGCCCAGCTCATCCCGCATCGCCCCGCAGATCCGGCATTCTTTCGAGTCGTCGCTCATCTAACTCAAGCCTGCCACCGCCGCGAGTCGGCGTCAATAAGTAGAGATTAGTTCCGAGTAATGATTCGGCCCTACGTCGAATGACACCACTCGGTTTCGGAAAGGTGTACACCAACGGACTACGACTCCCGGGACTTTCGCCGACCACCCCGACAACAACGCGCCCGCCGCCTCCTCAACCGTTCTTATCATCACACGCCAAAAACATTTTTATCTACTGCGTAATCAACAACATCCATACTCCCGCAATCTCTCGCTCACCATACGTAGGTTATAAGAGTAGTGAAGGCCACCTGGCCAACGGACAAGACTCGACATGACGCAAATGACGCACGCCGCCCGGCGGCGATCTAGTTGGCCCACCATCAGGACGCGCTCCCAGGGCCAAGTGGCACAAAAATGGGCTTCTAGTGTGCCATTTTGTTCCAGGTGGGGTATCCACTTGACTCAGGTGACCCCAAGATGTAGTATGCGGCCTCGTGGAGGATTACCCGCGCGATCTGCTCGAGTTCGAGGCGCGCTTCGCCACCGAAGAGGCCTGTCGCGGACTATCTGGTCGCGCTGCGCTGGCGGGACGGGTTCCGTTGCCCCAACTGTGGGCTTGAGCGAGCTTGGCCGGTGCGCAAAGTATGGTTCGAATGTGCTGCCTGCGGTCGCCAAACGTCCGTCACGGCCGGTACGATCTTTCAGGACACACGCAAGCCGTTGCGGCTTTGGTTCCGAGCAATGTGGCACGTCGTCTCGCAGAAGAACGGAGTCAGCGCCTTGGGTTTGCAACGCGTTCTGGGACTGGGCAGCTACCAAACCGCCTGGGCTTGGATGCACAAGCTGCGGCGGGCGATGGTGCGGCCGGGGCGCGAGCGTTTGACGGGCGTCGTCGAGGTGGATGAGACCTACTGGGGCGCGGAGGAGGAGGGCGTTCGCGGCCGCCAGATCGAGCGTAAAGGATTGATTGCAGTAGCCGCGGAGGAGAGAGGCAGCGGGCTGGGGCGGATCCGTATGCAGCGCCTGCGCAACGCCTCGGCGGCCAGCTTGATGCCCTTCGTGGAGGAGTCGATCGAGCCAGGCAGCGTGGTTCGCACCGATGGCTGGCTGGGCTACGAGCCACTCGAGAAGAAGGGCTATCGGCACCACATCGTCTTCCTCAAGGGTCGCCGCGAGCAGGCGTCGGAATTGCTTCCGCTGGTGCACAAAGCGATCTCGCTGCTCAAGCGCTGGTTGCTGGGTACGCATCAAGGGGCGGTCAGCCACGAGCATTTGGACTACTATCTGGACGAATTCGTCTTCCGGTTCAACCGGCGCAGCTCACGTAGCCGGGGCAAGCTGTTCTACAGGCTGGTTCAGCAAGCGGTCGCTGTGGAGCCGACGCCGTATCGCTCGATCATCGCCCACTGGGACGCCGAGCCGTTCTGAACCCCAAACACAAGATGTTGGGGTCACCTGAGTCAAGTGGATACCCCACCTTGTTCCAATAGCGAACGAAATACGAACAACACACAAATACAAAGGGTATCTAATGCCGGATCGAAGCTACAATGTCACAGATACGCTTCCGGCGGCACACTCTTACCAAACAGACGCTGACCGCTACTTCTTGACCTCGACCCCAGCCCACTCCTCGATCAGCTTGACCGCCGCGCAGAAGTCCTCGTCCCCGTGGCCATTGGCGATGCTCGCGCCGAACAGCTCATGAACGAGCGACGTGGCGGGCAACGGCACGTTCATCTCGTTGCCGGAGTCGAGCATCAGGCCAACGTCTTTGTGCATCCACTTGAGCGGGAAGGCGGCCTTGAAATCGCGGCCGAAGATGTAGGGCGCTTTGAAGCTGATCAGGCCCGCTTTGGCGGCGCTGGCATTCAGGACCTCTAGCATCAGCTCGGGTTTCACGCCCGCCTTTGTGGCGAGCACCATGCCCTCAATAAAGCCCTGCATCATATTCGCGAGGACGAGGTTCTGAGAGAGCTTCGCGTGCAGCCCCATGCCCTGCGGGCCGCAATAGAAGAGCGTCTGCCCCATCGGCAGAAAATACTCGCGCACGCTTTCAAAGACCTTCTTCTGCCCGCCGATCATGAACGTCAACGTTCCGCCGATCGCACCCGGTGTCGAACCGGTACACGGTGCGTCGAGATACTTCGCCTGGGCCTTCTGGAACACTTTCGCGATGCGCCGCGCCACGGTGGGAGCGATCGTGCTGCAATCGGCGACCACGGCGCCGGGCTTGATGCCCTCGACGACACCGTTCTTCCCGGTCAGCACCGACTCAGACATCGCGGAATCGCCGACGCAGAGAAACACGCAGTCAGCGAATTTGCCGACGGTTTTCGGCGACGCGCAGTAGCGGGCGTTCTTGTATTTGGCGGCAAGCTTCTTGGCTTTGGCCGAGGTGTGGCTCCAGACAGCCACGTCGTGTCCTGCCTTGAGAAGGTTGACGGCCATCGGGCCGCCCATCAGTCCGAGTCCGAGGAATCCGAGTTTTGCCATTGAATGTGCTCCTGAAAGTGGGCCGTAGCCTATTGCGAAGTTCCCAATTGTAAGCTTTCAGATGGCTGTGAGACAATGTGGCTCCCATGAAGTCGAGGATACTCGTGCGTCCGCTCCCGCCATGACGAGAAGACTCATCTTATGAAGGAGACCCTGCGTCAACTCTTTCTGGCCACGCTGAATGACCTATCGCTCGATCAGGTCATGCCGCGGAAGGTGATCTGCGAGGGTGGTGTGCTGCGCTTTGGAGCGGAGGAGATCGAACTCGGCCGCTACAAGAAGATCATCGGCATTGCGATCGGCAAAGCGGCGGTTCCGATGGCGCGAAGCTTCTCAGGGATCGTCCGACCAAGGCTTGTTTCGGGACTTGCCGTTAGTTCGGAGCCCCCCCCGAGTTTGCCGTACTTCGTGAGCTACCAGGGCGGACATCCTTACCCCGATATTGAGAGCGTCCGGGCGGCTGAGGTTGCGCTCGAAGCCGTGAGCGACCTTAAACCCCATCACCTCGTTGTCTATTTGCTGTCGGGGGGAGGCTCGGCGATTTGCGAAAAGCCGATCTCCGACGAGATCTCGCTCGAAGACCTGCGGGAGTTCTACCGCGTCCTTGTCACCTGTGGCGCGGACATCGTGCAGATGAACGTGCTGCGGAAACACTTCTCGGCGATCAAAGGGGGGCGGCTCGCGCGAAGAGCATTTCCCGCGAAGCAGGTGACACTCTACGTGTCCGACGTACCTCCCGACAAGCCGTCGACGGTCGCATCGGGACCTACGATGCCGGATGAATCGACCGTGGACGACGCCTGCGAGATCGTCGAGCGGCTCGGTATCTTGGATCAGCTTCCGGCGTCGGTACGGAGTTTCTTCCACGACCGGCGGCTTCCCGAGACTCCCAAACCCGATCACGAAGCCTTTCTCAACAATTCATGGTTCTGTCTTTTAGACAACCGCGATGGATTGGCGGGCCTCGAGCAGAGAGCCAGGGCCCAAGGATGGATCGTCGAGACAGATGTTTCCGTCGATGACCGGCCATTGGAAGAGGCCGTCGACCATTTACTCGCGAAGCTGCGAGCGATGCGCGATAAGCATCCTGAACGCACCGTGGCGCTTCTCACGGGAGGTGAGCTGAGTTGCCCCGTGATCGGTGACGGAAACGGTGGTCGAAATCAGGCGTTTGTTCTCGACTGCGTTCCAAAGATCGCCGGCGAGAACATAGCAGTCGTCAGCGCCGGAACTGACGGCATTGATGGGAACTCACCGGCCGCGGGGGCCGTTGCGGACGGCCTAACGCTCAAGCGGGCAGACGAACTTCACCTGAGTCCGGACGATTTCACGCACCGGTCCGACTCGTATCATTTTTTTCAACACCTGAAGGACGATATTACAACCGGACGGACCGGCACGAATATCCGTGACCTACGACTCTTCGTCGCGTGGTAGATCCATCGGATTGACGGACTTCTCAGCGTCACGTCCACCGAATGGTTTGCGTCTGGTGATCGAGAAGGTTCTACTCGAAATAAGGAGGAAATCTGACCGATTCGTCCCTACTCGCCGCCGCCGCTGGGCAACACGTTGACGGCTTGGAGGCCCTTGGGGCCCTGCTGCACGTCGAACTCGACTTGTGAGCCTTCTTGGAGGCTGCGATATCCGTCACCTTGAATCGCTGAAAAATGCACGAAGACATCCTCGCCGCTTGCGCGCTGGATGAATCCGAAACCTTTCGCATCGTTGAACCACTTTACTGTGCCTTGCTCTCTCACTTCAAAAACTCCTAATTGCTGATCGCTGCTGGGTGCTCGCACCGGACTGCCCCATCGCTTGCCGCCGAATTCCGGGCGCGGAGGCGCGTCGTTCGATTTCGCCGGAAACAGTCGAGCAACTCCGTGCGAGCCACTTCAGTCTCAGATATTATCGCACAGGCGACAATTATTAGGCGTCGTTTGCGCGGGTCAGGTTTCAGGGAACTACTGTGTTCCGGCAGCGAACTGGAGGCTTGCTGTTTCGTTCGCCAGCACCTCGACGGATCTTTCGGAAGAGAGGCCCGGGCCCTGCACCCGGACGACATGAGTACCGGGTTTGAGCTTGAGGATGGCATTCGTCTTGCGTGCCTGCTTCTGACCGTCAACGAAAATATCCGCTCCGCTTGGAGTGCTCGAAACCATGACAGTGCCGACAATGGCGTCGGGTTTCAGGCTGACGCTCATGGTGTCCCGCGCCGAACTGAAAGACTTACGGGCCGGGTAATGTCCCGCCATTGAGGCCACGGCGGTATGGTCGCCGGCCGGCAATTCCAACTCGCAAGGCGCTGTACAGGTCCACTCCGGCTTACCGTCGACTACGATCTTTGTTCCGCGTGGTTCAGTTGAGAACGATACGGAGGCCAGGACCGGCGGCGCCGGCACGGGTGCCACGGGTTTGACCGGCGGTGGGGCAGTCGAAACTATGTCGGGGCGGCGGCGTGGTCTTGGAAACTCCGGTCTCTGAAGCTGTACGCTCAGCAGGCGGGACGCCGGCCGGCGGAGTGACATCGGGGGCGCGGCTCGTAACGGGAGGCGTCCTCGGCGAAGAGGTATCGAACGCTTCCTTCGGAGGAGCCAGCCCATCCAATCCATCTTCAGTTTGAAACAGCCCGAGCAGATCCATCGTCTTCCTGACGACGGAAGGGTTCAGCGCCACCAAGGTTATTGCCACCCCGATCACCGCAGCAAAGGCGTATTCAACCCAGGCGCGGGCGCGTTTCTTTTTCTTGGGGCCGGACGCGTCGACTTCCAGTGCCTCCACCCCGGCGGTTTTAGTCGCGAGCGGAGGCAACGTTTGTTGCCCTACCGACTCTGTTGATTTCTCAGCCTCCTCCTCCGCGTCGATTGATGGTCCGGAAAACACCGTTTCCTGGTCCGCGGTGCTGACCTCCGCTTCGGGCTCGACCGATGCCGTTTCCTGAAGTTCCGCCATCATCGTGGGCGGCGGAGGTTGACGGGAGGTCCTGAGAGGGGTCGCATTGACGGCGGGTTGTTTTTCAACCCCGGTGAGACACGCGCTAAGCCGTTCGGAGAGTGCTTTGCAACTGTCGAATCGCTCGTCAGCGGTCTTGGCGAGGCCCTTGACGATTACGTCGTCGACGGCTTCGGGCAACTCAGAATTGATCTCGCGGGGACGGGTAGGCTGCTCGGAGACAATCTTGAAAATGACTGCGGTGAGGCTGTCCCCGGTAAAGGGCTTTCGCCCCGTTACGAGTTCGTAGGCGATCACCGTCAACGAAAACTGATCGGACCGACCGTCAATCGTCTCACCCCGCACTTGCTCGGGCGACATGTAACTGGGCGTGCCCATGACCGTGCCGGTCTGGGTCATTTTCGACGACGCGATGCGCGCGATTCCGAAGTCGGTGATCTTGATGTCGCCTTCGGGGGTGACGAGGATGTTAGCCGGCTTGATGTCGCGGTGAACAATCTCTCGAGCGTGCGCGTAGTCGAGCGCCGAGGACATCTGCTCAATGAGGCGATCCACGGTGACGAGGTCCTTCACCTCGCCCGCGTTCATCATGCTTTCGAGGGTGCGCCCTTCCACGAATTCCATCGTGATGTAGGCAACGCCACTCTCTTCGGCGATGTCGTAGATTGTGACGATGCCCGGATGCGAGAGGCGGCCAGCGGATTGAGCCTCACGGAACAGGCGGTCGCGCAACGCCTGCGTCTCGTCAGGCTCGGCCTGATCGGCCAGTTTGATCGTCTTGATGGCTACGTCACGGCCGATGCGGGGATCGTGCGCACGGTAGACGATACCCATCGCGCCACGCCCGAGTTCCGAGATAATTTCGTAGCGGCCAAGACGATCCATGGGGCGGGGCTGAAAGGAACCGATGAGACGTATACCACTTTATCACGTTGCATACACGCGGTCCGCGTTCTGGTAGTGTCCTAATCATGCGTTGCTGACTTCTCGACCTGTCAGCAAGCGCTTGCTAGGATGGTGACATGCCATCCAACAAAACCGATCTCCGCGCCCTGCGGAACATGATATTGGAAGCCGACACAATCCTCTCCACCACAGACCTACCTGAAGGCCGTGCCGAACGAGCACGGGAGTTGCTGACCGCATCGGTCGCCCTGGCAGATGAACTGCTCAAGGAATCCCCTGCGGCGAGGCTGGGAGCCAAGGGCGGCAAGAAGACTGCCGAACGTGGGCCGGAGTACTTCCGCAAGATTGCAGGAATGCGGAAGACGAGGGCTGGCGGAAGGCCAAGCAAGAGAGAACACTCCAACTAACGCCCGAACAATGGTGGCTGGACTGGCACCTGTGGAGTGTCAACAGGTTGTTCATAGGAAGCATGAGTCTGGAGAAGGGCGGACGGTAGCGGAGAGCGGCGTGAGGGCGATGCCAGTTGTAGTCGTGCAGCCAGGGTAACAGATGAGCAGCGCGCTGCTGGGATGAGCAGTAGGAGCGAGCGTAAGCCCATTCTCTCAGAGCGGTCTGGATGAAGCGTTCGGCTTTGCCGTTGGTGCGCGGCGTGTAAGGCCGTGTGAAGCGATGACGAATACCGAGACGACGGCAAGCATCGCGGAAGAGCCGGGAGCGGTAACAAGAGCCGTTGTCAGTGAGCAGGCGGCGGATGCGGACGCCGAGCGAGCGATAGTAACCGACGGCAGCATTGAGGAAAGCTACGGCGGAGTCGCTCCGCTCATCGGAGAGGATCTGGGAGAAAGCCACACGGGAGTGGTCGTCGATGGCGACGTGCACGAATTCCCAGCCGGCGCCGCGGCAGCGGTGGGATTTGTCGGAGGTGACGCGATGACCGGCGCGCTGGAAGCGGCCGAGCTTCTTGATATCGAGATGTAACAGATCGCCGGGTGCGGGGTGTTCGTAGCGGCGCACGGGCGGGGCGGGTTCGAGATCGCGGATGCGGTTGAGGCCGGCGCGGCGCAAAATGCGGCTGACGGTGGCCTGAGAGACTCCGACACGAGTGGCAATGCGGTAGCCGGCCCAACGTTGTCGGCGCAGAGCAACGACACGGGCCGCGCTGGGCGCAGCAGTGCGGCGCGGGCTGCGAAGGGGGCGTGAGGAGCGGTCGACGAGACCGGCCTGACCCTCAGCCCGAAACCGCGCGAGCCATTTGCGTACGGTTCGCTCTGAGACGCCACAGGCCGCCGCGGCGGCCTGTGCGTTCTCCCCACCGAGGACGCGGCGAACCAACAGGGCTCGACCTTTCGGTGTCAATCGTGCATTCTGATGGATGTTCATTCGGTCTCTCCAAGGTTGCTGTTGTGGGATAACTCCAGCTTCCTTGGTCCGGGACCGAATGAACAACCTATTGAAAGATCACAGCTAGACCCGCCATACTGGACGATCATCTCTAGAATTATCTCGCCTACAGCATTAACCTCTAGAGCGGTAAGACATTCAAGGCTCCACTCAGCGCACATGCTTTGCCACAAGACATCGCCTCGTACTTTCAGTCGGTCAGCGGCAAACCTGACCCATTCGTGATGGTCAGCTACCAAGAGGGCCGCCGCGCATGACTCTGAAACTTCGGACGGCGACCGCCCGATTCGGTGAGCCACGCCGTCGAGCCCCTTCTCAATTAGTCCTTCAAAAACCGCTCTTTCTGGCGCATCCCCCCCTGGGAGCATGGCACAGCCTTCAGACGGCATTTGATCGCCGTCCAGAAACACAACCGAAGGTCGGGGAAATCGCCTATCTTTCGCCATGCTGCCGAGTGCTTGACCAACGCTTGCCGCACCGAATGGGATTGTCTGATACCTAAGGATCAAATCGCTTTGACTAGAACGGGCCACCAGCTCATTGAGCAACGTGGCAGACCGCTCATCTTCCGTGTAGACGTCCGCCTCTGGATAAGCTTCATCATCCATCTTGCTCATGGCGAAGGCCGGGCTCACTCCAACGATCGTTCGCTTGAGGTCACCGGACTCCAATAAGTAAATTCGTCCCTCAGGTGGCAACTCATCGAGCACATAGGGAGAGTGCGTCGTAAGGATGCACTGCAACTCCAAGTTGCGGCAGACGTTAGCTATATCTCGGATGAGTCTGCGCTGCGTTCTTGGGTGCAGAGAGGTCTCCACTTCGTCGATCAATAGAATGGAGTATTTCTTGACCTTCCGGGGCAAAAGCTCAGCCATCGCTGTTTCCCCAGCGCCCCCGTGGAAGCCCGAATACCACCGCCCGTCTCTGGACACAACCGGAACCTGTCGTCTGTCATCCACATCCGTAATTGAAAGTTTCGCGAGATCGTAATTCCGGCCCAAAATTCCAGACAGGCGTTGCACAGTCTCCTCGTCAAATTCGGTGAAGGACTCTTCGCGAACCTCGCGCTTGGCCATTCTCGCGTAGCCCGTTCTGGCGGCGATCGGCTGGATACGGCGCAGGTCGATGTACTCCACGTGGCGTTCCCTGCGACCCTCGTTGCCGCGCCACCTCGACGTCGGTTTGCGAACGCTGGTTTGAATTGAGCCAGACGTTGGGCCCTCCCGAACAGAAGCCCTAATCTCTGCCTCCGACACCTGGTCCCACGGCGTATCGGGGAAGAAGTCAGACGCGTAGTAAGTTCCTGCATAGGACGCCGCTACAGCCTGAAGAACGGTGCTCTTACCGACGCCATTCTCCCCAACTATGGCTGTAATGGGGAAGGGGAACTCAACCCTCTGTCCAACGAACCCGCGAATGCCAACTATCTCGACCCATTCGAGCCGCTTGGGCCAGCCTTGACCGCTCTTCCACCGGCTTTCTAGGAGTCTCACTTCCTTGGATAGTGCCATATTCCCGGCTCCATGTAGCGCTGCTCACCGCTTTTCTCCGGCAGACCGGCAGGCCTAGTGCCGCTACCTGTTGTAAATAATGGTAACATAGTCTACCGTAATTAGCACTAAGCCCGGCTTGCAAGGGAGTCCAGGACCGCATCCTTGACAAACAGCAAGCGCTTGCTGTAGAATGAAGTCATGGTCAAGACGGAAGCGAAGGCGACGATCATGGATTGCCCGAGTTGTCATCTCCCCGGTAAGCGTTTCGGTCGTCACCGGAACGGCTTACAGCGGTTCCGCTGTAAGCCCTGCCGTAAGACTTACACGGAAGAACATAAGCGGCCCCTCGGGTCCATGACGGTCCCGACAGAGAAAGCTGTCTTGGCGCTTCAGCTTCTCATCGAAGGCACGAGCATCAGAAGTGCCGAGCGGATCACCGGACTGCACCGCGACACGATCATGCGGCTGTTGGTTCTCGCTGGCGAGCGTTGCGAGAAGGTGATGGGGCGGATCATTCGCAACGTCCCCGTCAAGGACGTGCAGTGTGATGAAATTTGGGGATACATCGGCAAGAAGGAAGGACACAAGACCACCGAGGAATCCGAGATGGACGCCACGATCGGCGACGCCTACACGTTCGTTGCGATCGAACGAAACACGAAACTGGTTCTCAACTTCGCTCTCGGTCGCAGGGATCAGGCGACCACCAACGCCTTCATCGAAGGCTTGAGGGATGCGACATCGCCGCAGCAATTCCAGATCAGTACGGACGGCTTCGTTCCCTACATCTCAGCAATCGATTGGACGCTGAGCGACCGCGTTGACTACGGCATGCTTGTCAAGTCCTATGCGGACACCGGCGCGTCAGAGAAGCGCTACAGCCCGGCTGAATGCACCGGATGCAAGCGCAAAGAGGTTATCGGCAACCCCGACCCGAAAAGGATCAGCACGTCACATGTCGAGAGACAGAACCTCACGATGAGAATGCAGATTCGACGGCTCACGCGGTTGACGAATGCCTTCAGCAAGAAGTGGGAGAACCTTTGGGCGGCGCTCTGCCTGCACTTCGGCTACTACAATTTTTGCCGAGTTCACCAGACGTTGCGCGTGACGCCCGCTATGGAGTCAGGGTTGACGGATCACGTCTGGACGATCAAGGAACTGTTCGGCGTAGAGTAAAGCGAGCCGACCTAGCCAGTCGGCTCGCTTCGATGTTTTGTCTTGTCGCGCCACCCACATCTTCTTCGACCGTTTACGGTGGGCTAGTTGTGATCTTTCAATAGGTTGTTCATTCGGTCCCGGACCAAGGAAGCTGGAGTTATCCCACAACAGCAACCTTGGAGAGACCGAATGAACATCCATCAGAATGCACGATTGACACCGAAAGGTCGAGCCCTGTTGGTTCGCCGCGTCCTCGGTGGGGAGAACGCACAGGCCGCCGCGGCGGCCTGTGGCGTCTCAGAGCGAACCGTACGCAAATGGCTCGCGCGGTTTCGGGCTGAGGGTCAGGCCGGTCTCGTCGACCGCTCCTCACGCCCCCTTCGCAGCCCGCGCCGCACTGCTGCGCCCAGCGCGGCCCGTGTCGTTGCTCTGCGCCGACAACGTTGGGCCGGCCACCGCATTGCCACTCGTGTCGGAGTCTCTCAGGCCACCGTCAGCCGCATTTTGCGCCGCGCCGGCCTCAACCGCATCCGCGATCTCGAACCCGCCCCGCCCGTGCGCCGCTACGAACACCCCGCACCCGGCGATCTGCTACATCTCGATATCAAGAAGCTCGGCCGCTTCCAGCGCGCCGGTCATCGCGTCACCTCCGACAAATCCCACCGCTGCCGCAGCGCCGGCTGGGAATTCGTGCACGTCGCCATCGACGACCACTCCCGTGTGGCTTTCTCCCAGATCCTCTCCGATGAGCGGAGCGACTCCGCCGTAGCTTTCCTCAATGCTGCCGTCGGCTACTATCGCTCGCTCGGCGTCCGCATCCGCCGCCTGCTCACCGACAACGGCTCTTGTTACCGCTCCCGGCTGTTCCGCGATGCTTGCCGTCGTCTCGGTATCCGTCATCGCTTCACACGGCCTTACACGCCGCGCACCAACGGCAAAGCGAACGCTTCATCCAGACCGCTCTGAGAGAATGGGCTTACGCTCGCTCCTACTGCTCATCCCAGCAGCGCGCTGCCCATCTGTTACCCTGGCTGCACGACTACAACTGGCATCGCCCTCACGCCGCTCTCCGCTACCGTCCGCCCTTCTCCAGACTCATGCTTCCTATGAACAACCTGTTGACACTCCACAGCTAGTTCTCTGACCGCGTGATACTTGGTCTTTCATAGCCGAACTTGCGGCGTGCGGTTTTGCGGTCGAAGCGCCAGTCGATCTTCACCCGCTCACGGTTGACTCGGCGGTTCCAGGCAGCCGCCTCGCGTCGCAGTGTTGCCAGGTCCGGGATGCGTCGCTTGCCCAAACATTGCCTCGAGAACAGACCAATCTCGATCTCCGCCTGGTTCAGCCAACTGCCGTGCTTCGGCGTGTAGTGCGGCGTGAAGCAGTCCCAAATCTCACCGCCGAACTCCTCGCCGCAGAGATCGGTCAGCGACTTGCGGCTGTGCGTCGAGAGATTGTCCATCACCAAGTGAATCGTCTCGGCCTCGGGATAGGCGAGCGCCACCTCAAACAGCGCCTTGGCGAACTCAACGCCCGAACGGTCCGGCGTCACGAACGTGAAATGGCGACCGGCTTTGGGCTCGACCGCGCAAAAGACATTCGCCGTCCCGCGGCGTTCATACTCGCTGTCCCGACGAGACTCGCGGCCCGGCTCGGCCGGCGTCGGCGCACGAACGTCGGCATGCAGCGTGACCGGCTTCTCGTCGAAACAAATCATCGGCTGCGTCGGATCGTAGGGCCGTTCGTAAGTTTCGAGCACGTCTTCCATGCAGGCGATGTAGGCTTCATTGAGCTCCGCCACGCACCACATTTTTTTCCCGCCACGGCTTGAGGTCGTGGCTGAGGAGCAAAACACGAATCGTTTCTCGGCCCGCCCGCGGGACCAGTCGTCGCTTGACAGCTTCTTCGGCGACCAGTCGCACCGTCCAGCGGGCGCGGCCCTTGGGCGGGTCGCTGCAAACCATTGCGATGATGCGCTGACGTTGTTGTGCCGAAAGCAAACTGGCCGCGCCCGGCCGCTGCTTGTCGTAGAGTGCGCGCTCGAGGCCGCCTTGCTGATAGCGCCGCGCGAGATTACGAACCGATTGCCGCGTCAGTGGCAGCACAGCGGCAATCAGTGGCGCGCTCATTCCTTCTCCGAGCCTTTGCAACGCCACTGCTCGTAGCGTCACGCGAACCTGTTCGACTCCGCCAGTAAGAAGTTTCTTCAACGCCGTTTGATCCCTCTTGGAAACCTTCACACGCAGAGCGGGGCGACCCCATGCCTCAAGTATGCCCCAAAACATTTCCACCCAAACATGTTTGTTTGTAAACTCTTCAGGCGGTCACAGAACTAGTCACCGTGCTGGTACCCAGCTCGCCCGGTCTGTGGTTATCCCCGCGTTTGGGGTGTTTGGCGTGGGGCAAATATTTTTTCGGACATACTCACCTCCGACCACATTGTACAGCAACGCAGATTTAGGACACTACCCGCGTTCTGGTAGACAAGTTCGAGAGGCCGGTTCCGGATCGCTTCTGACCCCGCGACGGTCGGCGTCGCACCGAAGGTCATTATCCGTTAGGGTCTGCACGTTCAAAGCCGCCGTGGGACCGAGCCGCTCGCGCCCTTACCGGTAGAACGGCTCCCAGGTGATCCATCTCGGACCGTAATGTGGTCCTTTCTTGCCGCGTTCGAGCGCCCCCAGGTCGGGCGCCTCCCCAGTGAAGTCGTCGTTGATCGTCGGCAGGACCGCACCGGCGTCAACGGCCTTGGACCCCGCCTTGAGCTGGAAATTGAGATCCATCGAGTGGTACACGTGGTGACGCTTGGCCGGGTCCGGCGGCATGAGGTTTTCAAAGATGTCGTAGTCGACCTCGATGCCATGGATCTCCTGCCCCGTCGCTTCTCGCAACTCGGCCAGAGTGGCAAAGCTCCGCCGGTTTCCTTCACGGCGGCCATATGCTGTCTCGCCGGCGGCGGGCGCGGACCAGGTGTACTGGCGCTCAACACCGGGATTGGGCCGGAAGCCGTTGTAGTCGCTGCTGTAGTTCGACGTAGCGTTGCCCCAAGTCATGATGCCTCGGTTCGTATTGCGGCCGAGAAACAAGTTGTTGCGAAAGTGAGCGTTTGAGTAGGGGCCTCCAGCGGTCTGCTCATGGATCATCGTGTTGTGGTAGGCGATGATGCCGGCGGGTACGGCGCCGAGTTTGAAGGCACTGCCGGAAATGTGATACAGCAGGTTGCGGTAGAAGTAGACCGGACCGCCGAACATGGGCTGCGCGCTATAGCCGTTGTGAGCCGTGTTCACGCCGCGATTTTGAAAGACACGAATATTGTGCGTGCCGCCGTCGGATTCAATGAAGTCGTCATTCGATAGATGAATATCGTTGTTGTAGATGTCGATAGACGAGGCGCGCCGCTCGGGGTCATCCTCGGGCGTTCCATACGTAGTCACACAGATGCCGTCGTGAAAGTAGGCGATGGCATTGTGCGCGATGATGTGCCCCGGGCCGTAGACCTTAATGGCAAAAAAGCTGCGCAACTCATGAGAGGGATAGATCCCAGCGCTGCGGCGGCCGGCCTGGTTCCAACCGATCACCCTCATCCGGTCTTCGCGGCCGAGGAACAGGTTATCCATGATCAAGAAGTCGCTCGAATCGGCGCTCTCGTTCCAGATGCCCACGCCCACGTCCTCGAAACGGCAGTTGCGGACGGTCAGGTTCTTCGCGCCCATCACGCCCTTCTCACCCGCGAACAGGGCAATCTCGGTGTTGCGGAAGGTGATCCCCTCAAAGATGTGGTGTTCCGTGGCCATCACATCGAACAGCTTGTGATTGCCGCCGCCGTCGAAGATCACTTCGCCGTCGCCGGCCGCCTTGATCGTGATGGGCTTCTCAGCCGTTCCCTTTAAGGAGAGGGACCAGTAACCGTGAAATGGGGCACTCAATGGGTCGACGTAGTTCAGGCGATCCGGGCGGTAAAGACCTGCGTGGACCAGCAGGGTGTCGCCGGGCTGGGCATTGTCTTCACGGACCGAAGTCCAGTCGCCGCGGCCGGCGCCATAGTAGGCGTGCTTGACACCGATATAGTTCGGCTCCTCGCGTGGACCTTCATGGTCGGCGGGATACACGTGGAGCACCCGGCCGCCTTCATAGGATTTCGGCTCAGTCCGTGTAGCCACGGTGACGCTTTGTTTCGCTTGGCCGTTGACGCCGTCCGGGTCGCTGAGCGTAAATTCGCATTCATAACGGGTGGCGGGCTCGAGATTGAGGATGCTCCCCGCAAAGCCGTGGGGTACGAAGTAGTTCAGCTTGTAGTTGTCGCGGAAAACGCGTTCCCCGCCGATACGCAGCAGCGGGAGCGCCTCGCGCCAGGCAGTCGTGCCCTCCTTACGGAAGCGGACCTCGACGGTCGCGTTGCGGTTGGCGTCCCCTTCAATGGCCCAATCAAAGCCGAGGTTCAACAGTGTCGGGTGTTCTATATGGAAACGGCCGGGACGGGTTGAGTTCTGGGCCTGAACGGTACAGGCGGCGAGGAAAAGCAAGGCAGCGACGCGCATGGTGAAGGTATTCTATGACATCATGCCGGCCTGTCTCGGGCACGGGCTGTGCAAGTCAGTCGATTCACTCGTGCCGTCGGGGGGTGCGGACTCGCGAAAGACGCGCAAGATACAGTGCCCCATTCATCGGTTGGTATACTGAGCCGTCAACCCCATAGGACGGTTGGGGGATCGCCATCCCCAACGCACAAGCGGCAGCACCTGCTTCTCCCCTCGTCTGATGACACGTGTTAGTTTCGCGCCCTCCCTGACAGGTTTCCTGCATATTGGCGGGGCTCTACCGATGTTTTCAAGCGGCTGTTCGCCAAAGACGCCGCTTACCGTGACTTCACCGCGGCAGAGGCATTGACACACGGATGTTGATACTTGGTATCGGGGGTTGGCTGCACGACGGAGCGGCGGCGCTTTTGCAGGACGGACGGCTCGTCGCCGCCATGGAAGAGGACAAGCTACGCCGCCAGGCCCACGCCGGTGGGTTACCCGAGCGAGCTGTGGACGGATGCTTGCAGGTCGTCTCAGCGAAGCGCGAGGATGTCGATTGCGTCGCCATCGCGAGGCCGATGGCGTCGGGCACGGACCCTTCGCAACACCTCCACTTGAAGTCGCTGTTCCCGAACAGCCGGCTTGTAATTGTCGATCACCACGTGGCGCACGCCGCCAGCGCTTTCTACCCATCACCTTTCGAGAAGGCGCGCGTCGTTACTCTCGACCGTCTCGGAGACATGCGCTGCGGTGCGTTGTGGGAGGTCGATGGGACGCGCCTTGAGGCGCTCGAGGAGCTTTACGCGCCGGATTCTCCGGCATCGTTCTACAGCCGCATCACACACCTGCTGGGCTATCGAGCCGGAGCGGAAGAGCACAAGGTGCAATGGATGGGGGCGGGCGGGAACCCGCGTTTTCGCGATCTGTTTCTCGAAATTCTCGCGGCGGGGAATGGGAGTCGGCTGCGGCTCGAGCAAAGTTATTTCGACACGTCGCGGCCCACGGCGGGCGGCTTCAGCGACCGCTTTTACTCGATGCTGGGCTTCGAATACGGGGCGGAACTCTCCGAGCAAGATCGCCGGGACGTCGCGGCGAGCGTTCAGTCCGCGGTCGAAGAGACTGTCCTACGATTCGCGGGCGAGGGCGAGAACCTCTGCTTGGCCGGAGGCTTGATGCTGAATGCTCCACTTGTTTCGGCGATCGAACGCTCCGGACGGTACAAGCAAGTGTGGGTGCAACCGGCGGCCGGGAATGCAGGCACAAGCATCGGCTGCGCGTTTTATGCGTGGCACCAAACCTTCCGGAGGACCGAGCGCCACCCTCTCGACAATCTTTTCCTGGGTCCGGAATACGACCGCGAACAGATCAAGGAGGTGATCGAAAACTGCAAGCTGCGGTTCCGCTACGTTACGACCGACGAGGAAGTGATCGAAACGGCCGTGCGGCGCTTAAGCGACCATCAGATCGTCGCTTGGTATCAGGGGCGGATGGAATTTGGTTCGCGCGCTTTGGGTAACCGCAGTATCTTTGCTTCACCGCTCAATCCATACTCCACCGAAAATCTGAATGCTTACATCAAGCGGCGTGAGCCGTTTCGCAAGTTTGCGGCGTCAGTCCCCGAGGAACTTGCTTCCGAATACTTCGAGTGCAGCGATAGCGCGCGTTTTCTGGCTTCGATCAGCCGTGTGCGCGAAAAGCATCACAAAACCTTTGAGGGCGCGGTACTCGGAGGCGACCAAATCCGCGTTCACACCGTGCGCCGCGAAGACAACCCGCTGTGTTGGGAGCTACTCCACGCGGCCGGCCGCGCCAGCGGTCTCCCGGTGCTCTACAACACTTCATTCAATCTGTTTGGGGAACGGCTTGTGTGTGACCCCCGAGCGGCCGTGCGGAGCTTCTACTCTTCGGGCATTGATACGATGCTGGTAGGAAATTTTCTCCTGGAGAAGTAGTCCACGCTCCTTATCATTCCCGGCCGGTAGCTTGGGCGTAACAGTAGTCAAAGAGCAACTGCCACTCCAGGTTTTGAACGATCAGCAATTCCTTCTCTAACTCTCGATCGCTGTTCCGGCGGGCGGCTTCACACTGGTCGACCATCCAGTAGGGATCCCATTCGGGGCGGCTACCGATAGAGTTTCGCAGACCCGCGTCGGGTGGCAATTCACTCAGGGCGGCGTCACGTAGGGCGGCGTAGACCGGGTGCGAGGGGACTCTCCGAAACCAATACTTCGCGTTGCTGAAGTCGGGCTCCTGCCGATGCATGATGCCGTGCAGGAAGCTGCCGGTTGTGGAGCCGATGTTCTGCGAGATGCGGTGCGAGCGATCGAGATCTGAAAAGTAGAGATAGAGGGCGCTTTCCACACACTGCGCAAATACATCGCAGGTGGGGGCCTTCTCGAACAGCGCTTGCGTCGACGTTTGCCGAAGCCGTTCCAGACCGTCGCTGGAGAACGGCCGCTCGGGCGCCAGCGGCATGAGACGCCGGCCGGCTTCGGCGGGCTCAAGAATGGCCTGGATGGCCGGACTGTAGTTTGTGAGTTCGAAGTTCATGGTGGTGTGGCGCTCAAGGGGTTCGCCGCTCAATATTGTAAACGCCGACGGTGAGACTCAAGGCGCCATCAGGGATTGGATTGCTCTTCTTCGTCTCGGCGTTCGTCTGGCTGGTGATTGATCCCACCAAGCCGCTGGTTCCCCCGGCGGAGGAGCAGGCGGAGGCGGCCTTACTTGGCAAGGCTGCGTGAGGCGCGGACGCCACCGGTTTGCGCCGGTCAAAAATTCGCCGGCGGGCGCAACTGGGACGGGGTCACACGATTGCGGGCTACGCCGCTGGGATGAGGAGGATGACGGTCGTGTAGGCGACATAGGCGGCGAGCAGGACGTAGCCGAAGGACCGCTTCATGTACTCGCCGGAGAGGAAGATGCCCGACCTGAATACCAATAGAATCAGCAGCATGCTCGGGAACATTACGAGGAAGAAGTGACCACCCGCGAGCAGGCCGCCCGGGGTGACGCTAGCCGCCGCTCCAGCCACGAAGAAGACATTGAGGATATCCGCGCCGACGACATTGCCGACCGCCAGCTCACCATGACCGCGGCGAGCCGCCGTCACCGCCGTGACAAGTTCCGGTAAAGACGTCCCAAAGGCCACCAGGGTCGCCGCGATAATGCTCTCGGGGACCTGCATTCGTGTTGCGATCTCTATCACCGCGGGGATCAACACCCGTGCGGAAACGACGACGAGCGCGATCGATCCGATCAGCCGCAGGACGACCATCGTGGTTGATGCCGCGGATGAATGTTCCTCGACTTCCCCGGCAAGCGCTTTGCCTTCACCGGCCCAGCGAATCGACTGCCAGATGTAGATCCCCAAAGCGCCAAGGAATAGGAAGCCGGCCCATTGCGGCAGGTTGCCACCCTGACTGAAGGCGACGCCGGGTGAACTCCAAGGGAAACTCAGCAGTACGAGCGAGACGGCCGCGCCGAGTTGAATCCAGCCCTGGCGGTTGACGATGCGCCGGTCGAGCCGCAGCGGTGAGATGATGCACGCCAGACCCAGGATCAACCCCGTATCGCAGATGATCGACCCGACAGCGTTCCCTAGCGCGAGAGCGGGCTCGCCCTCAATCGCGGCGAATACGGATACGGCTGCTTCGGGGGCCGTCGTTCCCAGACTGACGATCGTTGCCCCGATGATGGTCGTCGGAATGCCCGAGCGCTTCGACAGGACGACCGCTTCGTCCACCAACCAGTCAGCCGACTTGCCTAAGACACCGAGCGTGACCGCGATGACGACAAAAATCAGGACGGACGGCAGGCCGACTATAAAATGCTCAAGGGCTTCTTCCATGGTCGCGAGTTCAAATAGTGTAACGTGCGGCGGGCGGCTATGATCTTAGTCGGCCGGCGGCGGAAAACTCTGAAGTGTGGAATTAAGCGGGCTCCTCTTCCTGGTCGCGTCCGACCCATGCGACGGCCTGTGTGATACCGAACCCGACGAGCGCAAGGGCGAGCGATCCGGCGATTTGCCCGCCCGAGGGATCGAAATGTTCCAGGGGGAAATCTTTCGGATCGAGGGCCGCAATGGTTTCGGCCGTCATCGGGCGGCCCTTGATCAGGTCGCCTGGCAGCGGCGCAACACCTTGCTGAAACGGCCACAAACCGAGCACCGCTCCGAGTAAGAGTCCGAGCAGCACACCCAGCGTGGCCTTCTCGAAACGGGCCAGCAGCATCCGCATCAAGTTGCTGATTACCGCGATGCCGAGCACGACCCCCACACCAAGCGGAACGAGGAGCGTGAGAGGCTCGATGACGGGTTCCCAACCGGCGCCCTGTTTCAATGCGCCGAGAAGTCCCGTTTTCAGTTGCTCGATCGCGGTCAGAACGGTCAGATACACGCCGAGGATGAGCCACAAGTAGCTTCCGGAAATCCCAGGCAGGATCATCGCTGAAGCGCCGGCAATGCCCGCCAGCAGCAGCATCAGAATCCCGACCGATCCGTCACCGCCCTGGCCTGGGCGCATCATCACCATGAGCGCCATCACGGCGATACCACCGAGCGTACCGACGCCCGCTGGCACGGTGAACCGGCTCAGCAACCGCCAGACTACGGGCACACCACCTAGCGTCAGTCCGATAAATAGGCTGTACATCACCCAGCGGTGGTCGATCACGAGGCCCTTGACCACGCCGGCCAACGTGATGATACCCAGCCCGGCGGATGCGGCGATGGCGCCGAGAAGAATGATCGTGGGGGCCCGAAAGCGGAAGGTTGTGATTTCCGCGACGCCGCTGATGAAGCGCGGATAGACGCCGGCCGCCAGCAGCATCGTTCCGCCCGAGATGCCCGGAACGAGGTTGGCCAGCCCCATCAGCGTGCCGCCGAGCACGGCTCGCAGGAGCTGCGGCAGTGAGGTCTCAGAAAACAGTGCCCGCGCGAACGACATATGTGCCAGGTTTCCGGGGGCTGCTCCGAGGCTGTAGCTAAGCGAAGAATGGAGCGGTCAGGAGATGACTCCCGCATCCTTGAGACGGCTGGTGAGTTCGGCCTTCGCCGTCACACCGAGCTCGACCAGGGGCGGGCGCAGGTACATGTCAACGACGCCCATCCGCGAGAGAACATGTTTCATAACGGGCATGATGGGGAAGCCTTTGAGCAGCGCCACCCGCTCATCGAGGATCTGCTGCGCCGGGGCGGTATCGGCGCCTTGATTGTGGGCTTCGATGACGGCGAGAGTTTCCCGCGGAAAGATATTGCCGTTGCCGGTGAGAGCGCCCGCGCCGCCCTGCTTCAGCACTCCCTCGATCAACGCCGATGCGCCTGTGAAGATCGCCAGATTTGGGAACGCCTTGATATAAGCAGCCGTCCAGTCCGCCTTGCCCCACGAATCTTTGATACCCCACAGCATGGGATATGACGCCAGGCGTTGCACCAGCTCGGGAGCGATCGACACGCCGCTTACCTGAGGAATGTTGTAGAGCAGGACGGGGATTTCGGCGGTGTTAAGAATCGGCTCGTAATACCCCAGCAGACCGTCAACGGTTGGCTGATTGTAATAGAAAGGCGGGATGACGAGCAGCGCATCGACACCAACGCCCTGAGCGTGGCGAACCAGGTCCAAACTGTCCTTGACGTTCGACGCGCCGACGTGCGCCAGAGCTCGCAGCCCGCCTTTGTGCTTGAGATAGGCGTCGAGCATCCATTTGCGTTCGAGGGCCGAGAACGAGGCGAACTCTCCGGTGGAACCGTTTACGAGGACTGATTGGATGCCGCTTTGCGCCAGATACTGGAGGTAGTCGCGAGCCATGGCCTCATCGATCTGCCGGCGGCGATTCAGGGCAGCCAGAGCGGCGATGATGAGCTGCGGCTGGGTGGCCTCGGTCACGTCCTCGGCTGCATTGGCGCCCCGGGGCGCCGCGAGAGAGGCGGCAGCAGCGCCCAAAAACATCCTTCGATCCACTGACATACGTCCTCCGTTCTTAGGGACCATTCTAACATTGGTCCGCGCCGGTTTTTCGTGGACCCGAGGGGCTGTGAAAGAACTGGGTACAGTCCACGGCGCGCCGCTTGTGAGTGCTGTCTGCGGAGAGGTTATGTGGGCGGCGCTTGGTACAGTCCCCGTTTTTCACAGGTTTGGGCGCAGGTCGGGTGGGCGTGTTGGGGTGTGATTGCTGATGGGCCGTTAGATCAATAGTTATTTTCCTTGGCTATTTCCTCTTCTCCGGCCGGCTGCCTTGTTTTTGTGCCTCGCCCTTGTCGGGAAAGGCCGCGGGACCCCAAGATCGGGGTCCTCGCTACGGGCTTTCTCGCCCGTGGCCGTTGGGCTCGGGCGTGGATGTTGTTGTGGTGGTTGGGGTTATACGATCTTGGCTTTGTCTCGCGGATTGGCCGGGCCAGTTGCTTTCGTTGGCTGTGGCGGCCGGGCGGGGCACTCTGTCTTCGATGCCCTCTTCTTCGAAGCGGAGCTGGATGTAGCGGCGTTCCATTTCGCGGAGCTGTTCGAGTTGCTTGATGGCCTGGAAATGGCGGCGGCTGAAGTGGGCGTGGTAGCGGACGAAGTGGTCGAGGTCTTTATTGTGAAACCGCATGATTTCACCGAGCATTTGGTTGTCGGTCCTGGGAGACTCGTTGGGGTTGCAGGATTTGCGATATGCGCGGCGCTGTTCGACTTCGGATTCGAGGAAGGTGTCCTCGAGAGTGGATATGCGGCGGAGTCGCCAGTCGGCGTCGGCGATTTGGCGGACCAAGGCGTCTTCGGCGACGTTGGTGGGTTGGAAGACTCGTTCGTATTCGGTCAAGAGAGAGTCGAAGTCGTCAGGGTCTTCGCCGGGGATGACGGTGCGCTTGGAGAAGAGCCCGTGTTTGAGTGCGTTTTGTGAGACGCGTTGTTTGCCTTCGTCGGTGCGTGGACCGGTGGATTGTTTTGCGTTCCTGCGGTTTGCTTCGATTTGCTTTTCTGTCAGCATGATTTGATTCCTCCGTAATCCTTGAATGACCCGAGGCGGTGGTGTCGCTTGTGGCCTTGTTCCGCGCCTCTGTTGTGGCGTTAGCGCACGTTCGGCTCGGTGGGGAGGTTTTTTGGAAATTGCTCCCGGGTCTAGTATGCGCCTCGGTTGGTGAGCTGGCGGGGTGGAGGTTGGCTAAGTGATTTGGAATGAGCGTGGAAAAGTTTTTTTGCGTTGTGACTAGGTTTTTGGCTGTTGGTCATTTGGCGGTTTCGCCGGTCGGCCAAAGCCGTGTGACCACGGCTCGGCTACTCGGCTGCGCGGATGCTCGACTACGCGGCTGTTCTGTGCAGACACGGAGACATTGGGAGGGTTGGACGTTAGTTGGTTTTGGGTTGGCGGGGGTTGTCCTCTTCCCAGTCGATTTCTAGTTCGGGGGGGAGCCCTGTAGCGCGGACCTCAAAACCGAGGTCCTCGCTACGGGTCTGCCGGCCGAGAGGAAAGGCCGCGGACCTCAAAAACCGAGGTCCTCGCTAGTGTGCCCAGCATGGGCTGAATCTAGTTGGCTGAAAGGAGCCGACCGGGAACTGATGGAGGTAACTGTAGGGAACCGCAAGGCGTAGCCGCGAGGTGAAGCTGAAGGAAGCGGGGAACAAACCTTTGACCGTAGGAACACGAATCGGCAGAGAGGCCGTGTACGGGCGGTAAGCGTGCTAGCCAACGTGAAGCCCGAAGTCCATCCGAAGACGTGCGCGGTAGAGCCGGGCGGTGTGAAGGGAAAGATTCAGCACCTTACCTGGGGAGATCTCCTCGGTGAGAGCGGAGGAGAAGTCAGCAGAGGCCGTAGTAGCGAGGAAGGCGGGTAATAGCGCCGGAGCGAAGGGCCGAAGAACCAAGGAGCAAAGCGAGAGGAGCGACTCGAACCGAGCCGAAAGAAGTCCGGAGTCCCGGACCGAAAGGTCCTTCCCCATCGGGGGAACGCAAGGGGAGCAGGGGCAGGCAGGAACGGTGGAACCGGGATGGGCCTCCCTCCGGCGGCGACGAGGCGAAGTTCGGCGAGACTCATCGAAGAAAGCAATGCACGAAGAACTGATGGAACAGGTGGTCGGAGAGGAGAACCTCGAACGGGCTCTGCGGGCGGTGAAACGCAAGCGGGGCGCGGCGGGGATCGACAAGATGACGACCGAAGAACTCGAACCTCACTTTCGCCGTCACGGCACGGAGATTCGAGCGAAACTCGTGTCCGGGCGTTGGACGCCGAGTCCCGTAAGGCGGGTAGAGATACCGAAGCCGAGCGGGGGGAAGCGACAGCTTGGGATACCGACGGTAATAGATCGGCTGGTGCAGCAAGCGTTGCTGCAAGTTCTGCAGCCGATCTTCGATCCGCGGTTTAGCGAGTCGAGCTGGGGATTCCGGCCGGGGCGGAGTGCGCACGATGCGGTACGAGCGGCGCAAGGATACGTTCGCGAGGGCAAGGACTGGGTGGTGGATATTGACATCGCGCGGTTCTTCGACGTGGTCAATCACGACATTTTGATGCGGCGGGTGGCGGAAGTCATTCGCGACAAGCGAGTGCTGGGGTTGATCGGCCGGTATCTACGGGCCGGAGTGCTGACGGAGGGGGTGGTGGTGCGCAGCGCGGAGGGCACGCCGCAAGGCGGGCCGTTGTCACCGTTGCTGGCGAACATCTACCTTGATGCGCTTGATCGGGAGCTGGAGAGACGTGGGCTACGGTTCTGCCGGTACGCGGATGACTGCAACATCTATGTGGGCAGTGAAGCGGCGGCGAAGCGTGTGCTGGCGGGGATCACGGCTTGGATCGAAAAGCATCTGCGACTGAAAGTGAACGAGGCCAAGAGCGGGGCGGGGAGGCCGTGGGAGCGGAAGTTCCTGGGGTTTCGTCTGAACCGCCAGGGGCAGGTGGAAGCAGCGCCGGAAAGTGTCGAGCGATTCAAACGGAAGGTGCGGGAGATCTGGTGCGGCAACCGCTCGGTCACGAGTCGGCAGTTACGCGACGAGTGGCGGCGGTACGTTCGCGGCTGCTGGGGATACTACCGGTTGGCGGAGCGACGGCGTGCGATTTTCCTACTGGAAGGATGGGTGCGGCGGCACATACGGAAATGTTTCTGGCTGCGCTGGCATGGCGCAACGGGACGCCGGCGGGCTTTACGTCGGTTGGGCATTGGGGAACGGTTGTTGAAACTGGTTCCGGCACGTCGCGGCGCTTGGCGCATAGCGGCGAACGGACTGTTGCAGACAGCGTTATCGAATGCAACGTTGCGGCGCTACGGGTTTGTGATGTCATCGGATCTTGCGGCGCGAACGTAAGGCCGCTGGGTTCAACCGCCGGATACGGAAAACCGTATGTCCGGTGGTGTGGGAGGGTGGCGGGGCCTCAATCCCCGTCACCCGACCCGATCGGGTCTTCCATCCAACGGCTGAACGCAAAAGCGGGGACTCCTGCCGCTGAGGACGGCCTGGCCCCTCACTTGCGTTCGGGGTTCGGCTGGGTCGTCCTTGATGCGGCGGGTGTCCCCGCTGTTTTCGTTGGTCTGGTCTTAGGATAGCTTGGGGGTCAAGTTTTGCCTGGTTGAGATGGTTTGCGCGCCTGGCGGCGCGGGCCGCCGGGTTTACACCCGCCGCTCTGTTGTTTGTGGGGCGAGCCGGCTAGTATTTCGGCCGGAGGGGTTCGCTCGTGGGGGGCTCGGGTTTCTTTTCGTCGGCCTTGGCTGTGGAATCATCCTCAGCGTTCTTCATGCTTCCCAATACGCTGGGTAGGTCAATGCCGGCTTGCTTGGCGAGTTCATGGACCGGCGGCAGTGAACCGATCAGTCCGCTCAGGAAACCGGCGGTGGCTCCGTTCGACCCACCCTCGCCGTTCCCTCCGCCGCCGGAATCCCAGACCGTTACCTTATCGATCTTGAGGTTCTGTACGGCCTTGACCTGTTCGGCAACGAGGTCGGGGAGCTTCTCGATGATGAGTAACGTCGGGGCGAGGTCAGGATGCTGCGCGCAACTCCGTAGCAGGTTCTCGTAACCCTTCGCCTTGGCTTCGAGGACGCGCTGGGTGCCTTCGGCCTCGGCGTTGTATTTGGCGAGGATGGCGTCGGCTTCACCCTGGGCGATGCGGCGGATACGTTCGGCGTCGGCTTCGGCCTCGATCTCGATTTTTTGACGTTCAATTTGCTGTTGAACGATCTGCTCTTTTTGCAGGCGGGCGAGTTCTTGTTCCTTCTCGGCCGTCAAGACGTCGCGCGCCGCTTCGGCTGACGCCACTTCGCCGCGCCGGCGGGCGTCGGCGCGGCGTTCGGCCAGAGTGGCGTTGTAGGAGGCGATGCTGGCCTGCGACTCGTTCTCGCCCTCTACAGCCTCGGCTTCAAGGGTGGCAACACGGATGCGTTGCGTTGCCTCGGCCTGCTTGCTGCCTTCCATGGAAAGAGCTTGCTGCTGGGCGCTGACGATCTCTTGCTCGCGCATGCCCTCGGCTTCGCCCGAAACGCCTTCCGCCTCGAGTTTGGCGACGCGAACCCGCTGCCCGCGTTCCGCTTCCTTGCGGCCGATGTTGGCCGCTGCTTCTTGATTGGCGACTTCGACTTCCTTGGCGCGGTTGGCGGTGGCTTCGCCGATGGCGCCGTCCTTAACCTGCTCGGCAACCTCGACTTTCGCTTTCTGGATAGCCTCGGCGGCCGCTTTCTGGCCGATGGCATCGATGTAGCCCGATTCGTCGGTGATGTCGCGAATGTTGACGTTGATGACTTCGAGACCGACACGGAGCAGCTCTCCGCCACAGAATTTATTCACGAGATCGAGGAATTTCTCACGGTCCTGATTGATGTCCTCGATCGAGAGGGTTGCGATGACCAAGCGCATCTGGCCCAGGATGATGTCGCGCGCCTGCGCGGAGATCTCCTTCTCCCCGAGTCCCAGCAAACGCTCGGCGGCGTTGTTCATGATGGTGGGATTCGTCGAGACGCCGATAGTGAAGGTCGATGGCACGTTGACACGGATATTCTTTTTCGACAACGCGGCGGTGAGTTCGATGTCAATCGTGAGCGGTTCCAGGGAGAGGTACTGAAAATCTTGGAACAGCGGCATGACGAATGTGCCGCCGCCATGGACGCACTTGGCGGCCTGCTCTCCGCCGACTTTTCCGTAGACCACCAGGATTCGATTCGATGGGCAGCGCTTGTACTGATTCACGACGAACATCAGCACGCCCATGAAGATCGCGACGACGATGACCGGTAGAATGATGCCGAAATCGAATAGAGGTGTCATATGGTTTCCATCCTTTAATTGTGTACGGTTTAATACGGAAAATCAGCTCAAAGGTTCCACTACGAACGTTTCTTCACCCGCAACCTCGACAATCTTTACGCGCTTGAAGGCAGGGACTGAATCGCCGTTGGAGATGGCGGGCAAGATTTTGCGGCGGCCCGATACAGTGACTTCGACCTGCCCCTGACCTTCGCCCTTCGCCGGGATGGTCAGGTAAACCTTGCCGATCTTTCCGACCGCCGTGCCAACGTCGTAGCGGCCTTCTTCGGCCATTTGGCGGACGGCGTACATCAGCCCCGACGACAGGCCCATCAGTGAAAGGCCGAAAGCCGTCGCTGCGACGGCTGAAAGTGCCGAGCCGACGCCCCAGCTTACGCGGCACGCCAAGCCCATCCAGCCGACACCCATGAAGAACGCAAGGATCGAGAGCAACGAGAACAACTCGAACGCCCCGGTGCTATCCATATGGGCACCGATGTGTGCGTCTGCGTCGAGGTCCACATCGACATCGCCGAAGAAGAACTGGATACCCAGGCGGATGACAAAGAGAGCGGTGGCGGCAACGGCAAGAAACAGATAAACCGAGGCATCGATGCCGATGGCCAGGTACCTGTTGATGTCGAAGATCTCAAACATGAGTAGTACGTTGACGCCTACCAAGTGTACGTTCTCTCGCACCCCAAGTTCAATGGGTATTTGCTGGGGGCTGCCCAGAACGTTTAGCGGGAGTCCCTTGGTTGGCCTGCATCCCGCACCTAAACTCAGAACCGGGGGGTTGAGCCTGCGTTGGCTAACCCCGCCGCCCGATCATTGTCCGCCGGCCGCCCAGACCCGCCGCAAATCCCTGCAGAGCCGTTTGGCCTGAGACGGGCTCTGCGTCGCGGCGAAGATTGTGTTGTCCCCCGCGACGGTGCCGACGATGCCGCGGGTTGCTTCCGCGTCGAGAGTATCGGCGACGGCGGCCGCGCTGCCGGGGGTCGTCTTTACAACGACCATGCTATCGGCTACCTGGATATCTCGCACGAACTCGCCGAGGACGCGCGACAAGTTTCCCGGACTGACGTCCTGCGAAGCGAACGAATCCCGGACACGATAGCCGTCGGGTGTCTTGATCACGCCCAACTCGCGCAGGTCCCGCGACAACGTAACCTGGCTCACATCAACACCGGCTGACTTCAGACGGCGGGCCAAAGCCTCTTGCGTGGAAATCGACACGGACCGCAAGAGTTTTTGAATCTGCGCCTGCCGGTAAGCCTTCGTCATTCCTCTCGCCGCATTTGGTCGAGGCGTTTTAGCGCGTCTGCTAGAGCCTGCCGCACGCTCTCCGTTGCCGTGCCACCTGGCACGGTGTGGTTGCCGAGAGCACGGCGCGCTGTCAGCAACTCGCGAGTGTCGTCGTCGAACTCCGGGGCGAGGCGCTGCAGGTCTTCGGTGGTCCAATCCTGAGGCTTCTTGCCGGCGCGGACGCTTTCGAGCACGAGCGAGCCAACGATCTGGTGCGCCCGGTGAAACGGGACACCCTTGCGCGAGAGTGCTTCGGCCAGAGCCGTTGCCGAGACCCAGCTTTCGTCCGCGGCGGCCTCCATTTTGTCGGCGTGAACCTTCGCGGTCTCGACTGTCAGCTTCATCACCGCCAAGCAGCCCTCCAATTGGGCCGCCGCATCGAAGACGGGTTCCTTGTCCTCTTGCAGGTCCCGGTTGTAGGCGAGCGGCAGTCCCTTGATGGTCATCATCAGCGATAGCAAGTGCCCGCTGACTCTCCCGGACTTGCCTCGGATTAATTCGCAAGCATCGGGGTTCTTCTTCTGAGGCATGAGGCTCGAACCGCTTGTAACTTCGTCCCCCATATCCAGGAATCCGAACTCCTCGCTCGAATAGAGAATCCAATCTTCGGCCAATCGGCTTAGGTGCAACATCGTGACAGACGATGCATAGAGAAAGTCCAACGCGAAATCGCGATCTGAAACCGAGTCGAGGCTATTGGCCGATAGCCGGCTAAATCCGAGCTCGGCGGCCATTGCCTGGCGGTCGAACGGGAAGCCACTGCCCGCCAGCGCGCCACTGCCCAGCGGCAGGACGTCCGTGCGGCGGTATGCATCCGCGAAACGCTCGCGGTCGCGCGAAAACATCTCGAAGTAGGCCAGCAAGTAGTGTGCCCATAAAACCGGCTGGGCGCGTCGAAGGTGTGTGTAGCCGGGGAGGAGCGCCGCGGGTTCGCGTTTTGCGAATTCGACGAGCGAACCCATCAATCCCGCGAGAAGGTCTTCGATGGTTCTGATTTCCGTCTTGACCCAGAGGCGGAAATCCGTAGCGACCTGCTCGTTGCGGCTGCGGCCGGTGTGGATCTTGTCGGCGAGTCCACCCGCCTTCTCGCCCAGTTTGCGGATGACAAATGTGTGGATGTCTTCGTCGTCCGCACCGTCGAAGAAGTCGGGCGTTTGAGAGTCACTGAGAATCGCGTCGAATGCTCGGTGGACTTGCTCCTTCTCATCAAGCGTGAAGATGCCAACCTTCTCAAGCGCCGACGCGAAGGCCTTTGAGCCGACGATATCCGCTTCGAGCAGTTTGCGGTCGAATGCCAGCGAGCCCGAGAAGTCCTCAAATAGTTCCGCCGGGCCTTGCTCGAACCTGCCGCCCCAGAGTTTCATGATTTATTGACGCCGCGCATAATGCCGGCGCGAACTTGAATCGGTAGGCCGACTAGATTGATAAAGCCACGGGCATCCTTTGGTTCGTATTCAGCGCCCATCTTGAAGCTGGCGATGTCGAGGGAGTAGAGCGAGTAGGGGGATTTGCGGCTCATGACGTCAATGTGGCCCTTGTGTAGGCGCAGCGTCACCTCGCCCGTCACCGTCTCCTGAGTCTTCGCGACGAAAGCGTCAAGAGCTTCGCGCAGCGGCGTGAACCACTGGCCGTTATAGACGAGGTCGGCGTAGTCGAGCGCGAGCTTCTGCTTGAAATGCGCCGTAGCGCGGTCGAGCGTCAGTGTCTCGAGTTCACGGTGGGCGACCATGATCTGCGCGCCGCCGGGTGTTTCGTAGCAGCCCCGCGACTTCATCCCGACGAAGCGGTTTTCGACGAGGTCGACGCGACCGACACCATTCTTCGCGCCGAGATCGTTCAGCTTGGCAAGTAGATCGGCCGCCGAAAGTTGCTCACCGTCGACCGACACGGGGATGCCCTGCTCGAACGCAATGGTGATATCGGTGGGCGTGGCCGGTGCTTGGTTGGGATCAACGGTCCACGTCCAAACTGCATCGGATGGCGAATTGGCCGGATCCTCCAATTCAGCACCTTCATGAGACAAGTGCCAAAGGTTGCGGTCACGGCTATAGATCTTCGCCTTCGTCGCATCGATCGGGACGTTGTGGGCGTGCGCGTAGTCGATCGCGTCCTCGCGGGACTGGATGTCCCACATGCGCCACGGCGCGATCACCGGAAGGTGCGGGGCGAGCGCCTTGTAAGTCAGCTCGAAACGCACTTGATCGTTGCCCTTGCCGGTGCAGCCGTGACAAAGCGCGTCACAGCCGGTTTCGAGCGCAACCTCGACTTGGCGCTTGGCGAGCAGCGGCCGGGCGATGGAGGTGCCGAGCAGATACTTGCCTTCGTAAACCGCTCCCGCCCGCACCATGGGCCAAACATAGTCCCGGACGAACTCCTCGCGCATGTCGGCAACAAATATCTCGGACGCGCCACTATCACGGGCCTTCTTTTCGATGCCGGTGAGTTCGTCGCCGCCCTGCCCGATGTCGCCGCACACGGCGACGACTTCGCAATCGTACTTATCGCGCAGCCAGGGAATGATGATGGAGGTGTCGAGGCCGCCCGAGTAAGCCAGGGCGACCTTCTTTGGTTTTGTACTCATGTGAATATTTGGGCGTGTCGTTCAGAGACTATGGCTGGGACTTTGAGGCGAGGAACATCAGCAGCAACGCCTTTTGGGCGTGTAAGCGGTTCTCCGCCTGATCAAAAACGACCGAGGCCGGCGACTCCATGACCGAATCGGTCACTTCGTCGCCGCGCGCCGCTGGGAGGCAATGCATGAAGACGGCGTCCGAGGCGGCCTGAGCCATCAACTCTTCATTGACTTGAAAGCCCGCGAATGCGACGCGCCGTTGCTGGGTTTCGGATTCCCAGCCCATGCTCGTCCAAATATCGGTATAGACGCCCGACGCGCCGGCCACGGCCTCCCGTGGCTCGAAAGACAGCTCGATCGCCGCACCGGTTGACGGGGCGATCTCGCGGGCCCGCGCGACGACTTCGGCGTCCGGCTCGTACTCCGGAGGTGTTGCGACGGTCAGCGACACGCCCAAACGGGCGGCGCACAGCATCAGCGAGTGGCAAACGTTGTTGCCGTCGCCAATGAACGCCATCTTGAGACCCTTGAGTTTGCCGAAACGTTCCGCCAGGGTCTGGAAGTCAGCCATCGCTTGGCAGGGATGGTATTTCCCGCTCAGCGCATTGATGACCGGCACCGAAGACCACTGCGCGAGCCGCTCCAGAATGTCTTGCGTGAACGTGCGCGCGACAATGGCGTCGACCCAGCGGTCAAGATTGCGAGCCATATCCTTCGCCGGCTCGCGCTCGCCGATGCGTCCGTCACGATGGTCTTGAAAGATGGAATACCCGCCCAATTGCTGGATCGCCAGCTCGAAGGTCATGCGTGTTCGTAGGGATGGTTTCTCGAAGAGCAGGGCGATCGATTTGCCCGCGAGGGCCGTCGCATACTCGGCCGGGGACTTCTTGACGTCAGATGAGAGGCTGATGAGACTTTGCAACTCATCGGTCGACAAGTCGGTGTCCGCCAGTAGGTGTGAGGCCGCGATTCCGGGAATGTGTGTTGTCGTCGTCATGGAATCCAGAACGAATAGTTATTCACTTAACTGCATGATTACACATTACGGTCCTTCACGCAACCCGATATTCTTCAATCGCTTCCTCATTCAGGTCCAAGCCCAGCCCGGGCTCGGTCGGGATATCGAGGTAGCCATCTTTGGCGGCGATCCGCTGCTTGGTAATGTGTTCGCGAAGGGTCGTTTCTTCCTCGGCCGCGAACTCGCAAATGAAGGAGTTCGGCACGGCGTTGAGGAAGTGCAGGGCCGCTGCTACGTTGATGTACGTCGTGAAGCCGTGATTCGCCACCGGTAGGCCGCGATCGACCGCCAGACTTGCGATCTTCATCGCTTCGGTAAAACCGCCCACACGCGTTAGATCGATCTGCACGACGTCAATCTTGCCGCGGTCCATCAGGTCGATGTACGAACGGCGGCTGCTCTCTTCCTCGCCGGCCGCGATCCGAAGATGCGTTGACTCCGAGAGCTTCCGATAGCCGGTATAGTCGTCGGGCGCGAGAGGCTCTTCCAGCCAGAAGATGTTGTAGTCGGCGAAGGCCCGGGCGCGCTGGATGGCCGTCTTGGCGTCCCAAACGAGTCCGGCATCGATCAATAGATCAACGTCATCGCCGAGTCCGCGCCGCGCTTCCCGCACGAGGGCAATATCCGTCTTCTCGTCCTGTCCCATTGGTTCCCAGCCGAACTTCACCGCCGTGAAGCCGCGATCACGAAAACGTTGTGCGCGCTCACGCGTTTCGTCCGGTGTTGCGCCGAAAAGCGTACTCGCATAGGGTCGAATCTTCTTGTGGAATCCGCCGCCGAGCAGCTTCCAAATCGGCTGTCCAAGTGCCTTGCCTTTGATGTCCCACAGCGCGATGTCGATGCCACTCATCGCATGAATTCCGATGCCCTGGCGCCCGCCGTAAATGTTCCGGTTGTACATCTTGTACCAGAGGTATTCCGTCTCGAAGGGGTCTTCGCCGAGCACCAGCTCTCGCAAGCCGCACGCGATGTTGTGGGAGAAGGGGCCGTCGATGACTCCCTTGACGGCCAGCGGGGCCGAGTCGACTTCGCCGATGCCGGTGATGCCGGCGTCGGTGCTGACGCGCACAATCAGGGCGTCCTGGCCGCTGTCGGTTTGCGCTTTGACGTCCGGCAACCTCAAGTAAATGGCTTCAACATCGGTGATCTTCATAAATGGCTTACCTCGTCAAGCGAATCGTAGAACTCCGGGAACGAAACGGAGGCCGCTTCGGCATTGCGCAATTCCGATTCGCCGTTCGCCCGCAACGCCGCGACCGCGAATGCCATCGCGATACGGTGGTCGCCGAAGGAATCGAGCTGCGCGGCACGGAACTGCTGGCGGCCGGGGACGCGCAGGCCGTCCGGCTCGACTGCGACTGCGACGCCCATGCGGTTCAAGTTGTCGGCGACGGTCGCGATGCGGTCCGTTTCCTTAACGCGCAGCTCGGCGGCATCCCGGATGATGAGTCCGTCGGCGCTGGCGGCTCCCAGCACGGCGAGTATGGGGATCTCGTCGATGACCGCCGCCGACATGGCTCCTTCGATGATGCCGCCGTTCAGGCTGGGCACGTCAGCCGAATCAGGGCCCTGGATGAGGATGTCACCGACGGCCTCGCCGTGGTCCTCCCGGCGGTCCAAGATCTCGATGTCGGCCCCCATCCCGCGTAGGAGATCGAGAAGGGAAGCTCGTGTGGGGTTGAGGCCGAGGCCCTCGATGGTCAGTTCCGAACCGGGCAGGAGCAGGGCGGCGGCAATGAAAAATGCCGCCGAAGAGATGTCGCCCGGTACGGTGAGTTCCTGCGCGGTCAGCGTAGGGCGTCCCTCAACGCGGATTTCGTTCCCTTCGACTTCGACGTAAGCGCCGAACTCGCCGAGTGCGATCTCGGTGTGATCGCGGGTTGGGAGCGGCTCGCGAACCGTCGTCCAACCCGACGCGAACAAGCCTGCGAAGAGTACCGTCGTCTTGACTTGCGCGCTTGCGACGGGCAGGTCGTATTGAATGGCGCTGAGGTCGCCGCCCTGAATCTTCAGGGGAGGGAAGTTGCGTTCGCGTGCTTCGATGCTCGCGCCCATTTGCTCCAGCGGTGTGATGATCCGCTTCATGGGGCGCTTCGAGAGCGACTCGTCCCCGCCGATTTCTGATAGGAAAGATTGCCCCGCCAGAATTCCGGAAAGCATGCGGATCGTCGAACCTGAATTGCCCGCATCAAGTGGCGAGTTGGCCATTCGCAGCCCTGTCCGTCCAACTCCGGCTACCTCGACCGTACGGCCTTCCCGTTTGATCCTGACGCCCAACGCATGCATGCAGGCGAGAGTGGATGTGCAATCCTCTCCGGTCGAATAGTTACGGATTGTGCTTCGGCCCTCGGCCAGCCCTGCCAGCATTCCGTAGCGGTGTGAGATGGACTTGTCGCCCGGAAGCGAGATGCGGCCCTGGATGGACTGAGTTGGTGACAGCTTGCGGGTCATCGAGAATCGCTCATTGTCGCGCTCTTAGGCGGACGGTGTCAGCGGCAGCACGGGTCAGTACGGGGATAGGTTGAGCAGCGTATCAATCGTTGGGATGGACGAAACCGACGCGCCGCTTCTTCTTTGGCTCCGGCGGACTGATGAATGCGTCAAACTTCCGCCACAGAACCATTACTTTGCGGTCGATCAACTCTAGCCGCCGGGAGAACTCTTCAATGTCAGCGAGCACCTGACGAAGCCGCACGAAGGCTCGCATGATCGCCACGTTCACGTCCGCGGCACGATCACTTCGCAGCACGCTTGAGAGCATAGCCACTCCCTGCTCGGTGAAGACCCAAGGGAGCTTTCGGCGACCGCCGTGCCCCTTACTTGATATTCCAGTTTGGAATATCAAGGCCTTGTACTCGTCGGCAGTCAACTGGAATATGAAATCCTCGGGGAACCGCCTCATGGTGCGCTTCACAGCCTTGTTCAGGTTGCCGGTCATGACGCCGTAGATCTCGGCCAAGTCCGAATCAAGCATTGCCTTCTGGTTGCGAATCAGGTAGATGCGGCCGGCGATGCGCTCGACCGGGATGATGCTCTGGGACCTTCCCTTAGCCATGTCTAACTGTGCCGAGCAGTTTGGACCCTGTCAAGGGGCAGTGACCGTCAAGAGACCGTAGTCGGTGGAGCACTCACACCTGGACCGCGAGGCGCCGTACGAAATCCACATCGCCGTCCAGGAAATCGAAGTCCGGCAGATCGCGCCGTTCGGCCCAGCGCACTTCGGCGAACTGGTCATACTCAGGCGTACCGTCGAACTCCGTCACACGAAAGAAGATTAGCTCGATCGGTTGGCGCCCCGGGTATTCATAGCGGTAGCGCTCGATCTCAGAATCGACACGCGCCTCGATCGACAACTCCTCGCGTAACTCTCGCAGCAGCGCGGCTGCCGGTTCCTCGCCGGCTTCGAGTTTTCCACCGGGGAACTCCCACTTGCCGGCATGGTCCTGATCAGACCTGCGGCGGCAGATGAGGATTCGCCCTTCGCGCTCTATGACGGCGGCGGTGACTGTAGTCATGTTTGGGGCTTCGCGGCGGGTTTGTGAAGCACGGATCGGGCCGGCGCGTCCCCCGCGATGTGAACCCTAGGTGAGAAAGCCGTTCTTGAGCCCGACGCCCGGTTAAGGTTGTCGGAGAACTCTTCCCCCAGGCTCGGTACCGTTGGCCTGAAAGCTCCGTCCTACCGTAGCCCCGAGGGGCCGGGTGCGAACGTAATGCTTGCGGCTACGGAATGCGATATAGGGTTCCCCCCGGGTTTCTGAGTGGGGCATAACTACTAATCCCCAGCCTGTCTCCCAGGGTTCACATCGCGAAGGGCGCACCGCCCTGCCACATTCAGTATTACATGACTTCGGGAGCTGGAATCCCCATCGTTTCGAGCACTCGTTTCAACTCCCTGACGAAGAACCGCGCCATCCAAAGCAGGAAAGTTTTTTTTCGGGCGTCGGGCTCGTTGAGGATGTGGTGCTGGTGATAGAAGGTGTTGAAAGCCTGGGCAAGCTGGAAGGCGTAGCGCGCCAGTTGAGCGGGCTCCTCCGCGGCAACGGCCCGGTCGATGGCCCACTCACCCCGCGAGGCTTCGAGCAGCAATTGCCAGAAGTCTTCCTGGGCCAGTTGTGCCTCGAAAGCGGCCCGGTCGAGTTCGTTGTCGAAATCAGGTAGTGTCTCACCGCGCTGTTCCAGCGTCCGCAAGATATTCTGAGCCCGGACGGCGGCGTATTGGACATAGGGCCCGGTTTCGCCCTCGAAGCTCAGTGCTTCCTGCAGATCGAACGCGATCACCGTCGTCCGCGTGAAGCGCAGCATGAAGTAGCGCAGGGCGCCGATCGCGATTTGCGTTGCGATCTTGCGCTGCTCGTCTTCGGGCGTTTTCTCATGCCGGCCGCGGACCTCATCCAGCGCTTTGGCGACCAACATATCGATCAGGTCGTCGGCCTTGACGCCGAGACCCTTGCGGCCCGAAACCTCGACGAACGAACGCTTCTTGTCTTCTTCGGAGAGCTCGATGCCGAGGTCCGCGCAGCAACGCGGTGTGAGGGCAACCATTTCGTATGAGAAATGAATCGAGTCTCGCGCTTGCCGCTCGAATCCGAGTGATTGAAGCCCGGCGCGGACGACATCTTGGAGGTAGGATTGGCGGACATCGATGACGTTGTAGACTTTCGAGCCGTGCCCAAACGCCGGCGCGGTGGAATCCCCGCCGCTCGCCGCCGACGCCCACAAGACTCTGCCATCCGCGTACTTACGAGCAGGGACGTAGTGAAAGTCCTTATCGATCAGGCCGAACTTCCAAAGCTGGTACGCAATGTCCTTCCCGACGTACGTGACAGTCCCGTTTGAGCGGACGATGACTTTGTCCTGGTCGGCGGCGTTATCGACTTCTGCCTCGGTGGTATCCTCTTTCCGCAGCTTCCTGGCCTTCTTTCCTGGCTCTTGAAACAGATGGGCGGGCATGATCCAGCAACCCTTGTTCTTGCCTTCTGTTTCGAGAACGACCGCCCCACGCTCTTTGAGTAATTCGAAGGCGGAGTCCCAGAAGCGCAGATGCAGGATCTCGCTCTCGCGTGGCAGCAGGTCATACTCCACGCCGAGGCGCAGCATCGTATCGAGGTGTTTGCCGACAACGGCCTCGGAGACGATGCGGCCGGTTTCCGCCAGATCACCTTGGTCCGCTTCGATCGCATGTAGTGTTTCGGCCCGCCAGTGCTTGGAGTCCGGTTCGATCGCGTAGTGCTGCGAGGTACGTGCGTAAAGGTTCCAGCAGTAGTAGTCAAAGCGCACCGCGGGATCGTCGACGAGGGCCTGCACCTCGGCGGACGTTTTCTTCTCGAGAAAGTGGAATCCCGCCACGACGTCGGCCACTTGGACACCGGTGTTGTCGATGTAGTTTTGCACCTCGACCGTATTACCGAGGCGGCGCAGCATGCGCACGAGAGTGTCGCCCATGACGGCATTGCGCAGATGGCCGATGTGGGCGGCCTTATTGGGATTGATATTGGTGTGCTCGACGATGATTTTCTGCTGGCTGGATTCCGGGGAGAACTTGGGCTGCCTGAGGAGGGCGTCTCCGTAGGCGCCGCGTTCGAAACGTACGTTGATGAACCCGCCGCCGGCAACTTCGAACGAGGCAATGCCCTCGATGGGGAGCAGCTCGGCGACCATCTCCTCGGCAATCTGCCGCGGCGCACGCTTCAGTGTTTTCGCCAGCGAGAAGCAAACCGGTAAGGCCAACTCGCCGAAATTCGACTGGCGCGGCTGCTCGATGACGACGGAAACGTCCGTCTCATAGCGTTGTTGAATGTGCGCCGCGACAGCGTCGCGCACACGATGAGCGAGAACAAGGAACACAGGACTCGAATCTATACGGGGATAAGAAAACGCTTCAAAACGCTGCCCGAGAGGGTAAAATTCATTGTGCCACAGCGACGGAGATTCCATGCCTGACTTTATTGCTTCCATTTACACCTACCCCTGGGACCTGACTGATGAGGGGCTGGACCGCTCGCTGAACCGCATCGCCGACACGGCGCAATGCGGCGAGGTGATGCTGACACCTTCGTATCACGTGTCGACGTACTTCCTACCCCACAATCCAAAGCGACCGCTTTACTACGGCGAAGATGGCGCTGTCTACTTCCATCCTGACTACCGGCGTTTTCGAGGGACGCGGATTCGGCCACACGTCAGCGACGCGGTCGACGAGGAAGGCTACTTTGAGCGCATCGTCGAAGCCATCAACAAGCGTGGTCTCAAGTTCGGTGCTTGGATCGTCTACTGCTACAACCACTACCTCGCCCGCACGTACCCTGAGTTCGCGAAGCACGATGCCTTCGGAAATCCGTATCTGGGCCAGCTCAGCACGGCTCCGCCGGACGCTCAGGAATACATCGTGGCGCTGACGGAAAACGTCGTTCAGGTGTACAAGCCGGTCTCGGTTCACGTTGAATCGCTCTCCCGCCTACGCTGGAACTATGGATTTCGCAATCCGAAGGTGTTGTCGGAGATTGCCGATCGCGACCAATACCTGCTGGGCCTCGATTTCAATCCGGCTGCCGTCAGGTATGCACATGGCAAGAACTTCGACGGAGCAAAGTTCCAGAAGGACGTAGCTGACTGGCTCCGCCCGCGTCTCGCGCGCTTGCCGACCGACGACGATCGCAGCCGGGTCGATGCTGCGTGGATCGCGGAGGCCTTCAATGGACGCCTGACGCAGTGGCTTGGCATCCAAAGTGAGCGAACGACCGCCCTCTGGACCCGCGTCGCCAAGATCATCCACGGCGGCGGAGCGACAATTCAGTCCGTGTTCGCGACGAACAAGTCGGAGCAGGGAAGCGACATCAGCCCGTCGACGAATCGCCATTTGGACCGTGTGACTGTTGGTCCGTTCAAGTCCGTCGACGAAGGCAGAAGGCGAGTGAACGAGATCGAAAGCGCCATCAATGAAGAAGGAGTGGTGATGGTCTCTACCCAGCCTGCTCGCTTTACCGCTGCCGCTCCGCTAGAGGAAGAGGTTCGCATCGCCAAGCAGTCGGGGGCGGGGGGCTGCAATTTCTACAACTACGGCTTGCTCCGGGAGCAGCAGTTGGACTTTGTGGGGTCGGCTGTAAGAAAGGTTTGATATTGACCCGAACGCCTCGTCGGGAACGGCGGGCCGACCGGCTCGCGGAGCCCCATCGCCGGCCCGGCCCAAAACAGATGTTGATGTCCACCGCAAACGACGCGTTGTCCAATCGCGGATGAATCAGTACAGATCCGGTTCCCCAGGGGGGCGCGTTTTCCAGCGGCGATGGATCCACAGCCACTGATCGGGGTACTCACGTATCGCCTGCTCGATTACTCTCTGGCATCGCTGCGTGTTTTCAGCTAGGTCTGCCGCTTGCTCCCCGCTGTTAGCCATCTGCACGGGAGCGGAGAAGCGAAGTATGTGAATGCCACGCCCCTCGTTCCAAAAAGCGAACCCGGGGACAATGGGTGTCCCGGTCCGCATCGCGATCCTTACCTGACCGCTCGTGGCTCTCGCCTTGTGACCGAAGAAGTCGACGAAGACACCATCCTCACCAGCCGCGTTTTGGTCGACGAGGACGCCGACCGCTTCGTTGGCCCTGAGAGCACGCAACGCGCGGCGGCCAAACTCCTGCTTGGGTATCAGCCGGTTCCCTGAGACAATACGCCGGCCCTCGACGTAGCGGTCCAAGTAAGGGTTATCGAGAGGCCGTCCGACAACATGCATCGGGTGCCCGTAAAGACAGTGTCCATGGGCGCTGATCTCCCAATCACCCAGGTGCGCTGTCAGGAACATTACTCCGAGGCCCTTCTTGTGCGCGTCGGCGTAGTGCTCGTATCCCTGGTACTCGAGCCACTGCTTGATATTGTCTTCCCGTATTCGCGGGAGGCGCGCGAAAGAGAGCAACACACGGCCCAGATGCCGATAAACGCCGCCGACAATCTCCGACCGTCGGCTTTCGTTCATGTCGGGAAACGCCAGCCTCAGGTTGCGGTCAGCGGTCCGCCGCCACTTAGGCGTGAGAGTGTGGGCCGCCGCACCGAGAAAGCGCGCGAGGAGCCGGGCCGCAGGCAGGGGCAGCCATTCTAGCGCTTTAAGCACGGGCCATGCCACGGCATACTCGACCCAGTTTCGAACGGGGCTCCGTCGGCTCATCCCTACCAAGATAGCGCCGGAGGAGTGAAGCCGCCCCTCGTGCCGCGCCCGATTGTACACTTGTGAAGATCCCGCGGATGTATTTCAAGACTATTGGCGGCTGGCTCGTCGCCCTGATTGCCGTGTACGCGCTCTACTTCTGGGCTATGGCGGAGCGTGGGCTTGTTAGCGCGGACGAGCCACGCTATGCCTCGGTCGCCCACGAAATGGCGGCTTCCGGCGACTGGGTCACTCCTCGGCTCGACGGTCAACCGTGGTTTGAGAAACCCGCCCTACTCTACTGGATGGGAGCGACGGCCGAGGGCCTCGGCCTTGCCGGTGACCGCGCGACCCGTTGGCCCGTGGCTCTCTTCAGCGCTCTCTTTCTTCTGTACTTCTATCGCGTGCTGTCGGATGCGTTCGGCGCCGCGGCGGCGGCCTATTCGTCGATGATCCTGGCAACTTCCGCCGGTTGGGTGGCGTTGAGTCAGACGGGTAGTTTTGACCTTCCGCTATCGGTGACGCTTGGTACCGCTCTCCTCGCATTGCTACCGTGGATCGAGCGTCCTGAAGGAGATGCCCCTCCCCGTCAGGCCGTCTTCGGCATCTTCCTCGGGCTGTCCGTGCTCGCCAAGGGGTTGGTGGGGCCTGTCTTGGCGGTGCTGGCCTTGGCGCCGCTGTTGGCGGACGCGAAATTCCGCTCCCGGGCGCTGGGGCTGATCCGTCTGCCGGCCGCGGCCGCCTTTGCGCTCACAAGTTTGCCTTGGTATGCGTTGTGTTATTTCGCGAACGGGCCGGTCTTCCTCAATGAGTTCATTTGGAAGCACCATTTCGAACGATTCGTGAGCAGTTCCCTCCAGCATGTTCAACCGTTCTGGTTTTTCGTGCCGGTGATGCTGGCAGGCCTGCTTCCTTGGACACCGCTGCTGGCGTTGATTCACCGCCTTGACTTTCGGAGCGACAGACGCCTGCGCTTTCTCGTTCTCTGGGCCGGGACGACTTTCATCCTCTTCTCTGTCTCGACGAACAAACTGCCGGGGTACATCCTTCCGGCCTTGCCTCCCGTAGCGGCCCTGATGGGGATCGCGGTTGCTCGGGTCGCGCGACCGGTCGTTACGCTAACGGCCTCGGCGTTACTTTTGCTCCTGATTCCGGTTGGGGCCACTCTGTTGCCGGTAGGCCTCTCTCATGGCTTGGGGCGGGCCTGGCCTCCACAGAACGTTTCCTGGATCTGGGTCGGCGGCGCCTTGGTGGCTGCGTGTGCCGTGGCGGCCATGGCAAGCAGAAAATCGAAGTCGGCGGCGGTGGCGTCGCTCGCGGCATTCGCGGCCGTTAGCTTTATCCTGCTCAAATCGGTGGTGTTTCCCGCACTCGACCAAGCGGCCGGCGCCCGCCCGTTGTGGCTCCGGATCGAGCCGCGGCAGCACGAGATCTGTATCGGCGATGTTCGGCGCCAGGTGCGCTACGGCTTGCGGTACTATAGCCGCGAAAACCTACCGGAGTGCGGCGTCACTCCGCGACCTTTCCGGGTCGAGTTAGATCCGCCCCGGATTGTGCCAAACCTTACACATCGCTAACCCGCCCTGAAACAGATCCCGTAACCTTTTCCGACCCTCGCCCGAAACATCTGTTAAGGGAGCGCCACTGAGCGCTGAAGGGTCAAAACGTATGGTTGATCACAACGGAATAGGTCGCCGCGAAATCCGTCTCACGCAGAAGGAGAAGGAGCTACTTCATCTGTTGGAGAGCAATCCCGGCAAGTGTTTTTCACGCCCGTATCTACTAAAAAAGGTATGGGGATACGCCGACAAGACGAAAACGCGGACAGTCGACGTACACGTCAGCCGCTTGCGGAAGAAACTGCGCAACAGAAAGAACATAGGGATCTACTCGGTCGTCCGCCAGGGCTATGTGCTTCAGTCAAACGGAAACTCCACGGACGGTTCATCGGTCACGATGGGGATCGAGACCGCTGGCACCGCCTCCGCCGCGCACGCTTGATTCGCCCGCCGAACAGCTTACCTCCAACTTACCTCCAACCTCGACGCGCTGTCCGCCGGGCCAGGCCCTATCGAGGCTGACCGGGTATAATCTCCAGCATGGCCGCGTCGCCCGTTCATACCAGCGAACTTGCGGTCGGCGATCTAAGAGAATTTCCGCCCGATGTCCTCGAGACGCTTCTCGCGGAACAGGCCGCGTTTTGGGACGAGGAATTGCGCTGGGATTTCAGCGCTTCCAAAGACATCCTCCTGCGTTTCATCAGCCTGCGTAACCTATACGGCTTCGTCCTTCTGAAAGACAGCGTTCCCATCGGTTACAGCTATTTCATCCACGAAAGTCACAAAGCGCTGCTCGGCGATTTATTCGTCCTCGCGGCACATCGGAAACTCGACGCTGAACAGATCCTGCTGAAGCATACCTTGCGCGCGGCCGCTGTTTTCCCCGGCGTTCGACGAATCGAAGGGCAGCTACTGGCCCTTTCCGGTGAACTGCCGGATACCTCGGTCTATGGCCGGAAGGTCCAAATCTTCCCCCGCAACTTCATGATCGCCGAGCAACTTGAACCGGCCGATTCGGCTGCTTGTTCCACGGCGCTTGGCTATCGGCCCTGGACGGACTGTGACCTGGAACCAACCGCCGAGTTAATCTGCCGGGCCTATCAAGGCCACGTGGACGCATCCATCAACGACCAGTACCGCAGCGTAATCGGGGCACGACGCTTCTTGTTCAATAGCACGCAGCATCCCGGGTGTGGTCTGTTCTTCCGAAAGGCCGCGCGCGCCGCTGACCACCGGCTTACCGGGGCTATCGCCGGCGTCTGCCTGGGCAGCTTGGTACAGCCGACAGTTGGCCACATCACGCAGCTTTGTGTGGATCCCGGCTTCCGCCGTCTCGGACTCGGGGCCCAAATCCTCTCGCAGTCGCTCGACGCCTACCGGACACAGGGCTGCGAGGCCGTGAGCCTGACCGTGACAGCCTCGAACCGTGGCGCCATCCGACTCTACGAAAGCGCCGGATTTCGAACGCACAGGCGCTTCTCGGCCTTCGTGTGGGAATCGTTCTGAGAACTCCTTTTCGTCGTGCGTAACGCAGGCAACAGTCTCGTCCCACTTCTGGGTCTTCTGTGCGGACTCTTGCTTGCCTTGGGCTTGCTCGGATCGTGGGCCTGGTTTGGTTTTCTCACCTGGCCCCTGATTTACCTTTGCGCGGCCATTGGGCTCGGAGACGAAGCGCGCCGCAAGGCGATCTGGCCGGCGCTTGTGGTCATGGTCTCGGCTGGAGTTCTGTTGCTCGGCGCGGTCCTTCTAACCGAACAGAGCGAGGGCGATCCCAGCCTGGTGCTCGGCGTACCTGTCGCAACAGCCTTTCTGATCTACGGCATCTGGCCTCTCGGCATTTTCCTCGGTGTGTTGTACTTCAGGGTCTTCGACCGCTATGTACTGCCGCGCCGCAAGCTCGACGCTTTTCTTTCTGAGTTCGGACAGCGTGACTCGCGTCGGGGACCCGACTGATGCCCATCGCCAATTCCCCGACGATCATCTTCTGTGTCGTCGCCTATCTCGCCCTGTGCTTCGCCATCGGCATTTGGGCGATGCGGCGCACCCATTCGAGCTCTGATTTCTTTCTCGCCGGCAAGAGCCTCGGGCCGACCGTTGTCGTGCTCGCCACAATGTCGAGCATCATGAGCGGCTTCGGCTTCGTCGGTGGGCCGGGCCTCGTTTTCGAATCCGGGGCCAGCTCTTTTTGGATCACGTTCGCCGCCACTTTCTCGATGCCGCTTGGCGCGATCATGGTCGGTAAACGATTGCGGCTGATGGCCGAAACGAGGGAGATCCTGACCCTTCCCGACGCCGTGGCAGCCCGCTACGGCGGACGCTGGCCGCGGGCGGCGATGGCGGTGGCGATCCTGCTCGGCGTCATGGGATATCTCGGGACCCAGGTCATGGCAATCGGCATCGTGCTTGTGGCGGTCCTGGGCGTGGATCTTCCGGTCGCCCTGCTGATCGGTCTCGGCGTCCTCGCTTTCTACAGCATCGCCGGAGGCATCATGGCCGGGGTCTACACCGACTTGTTCCAGGGGGCGTTGATGATTGTCGCTTCCATCGCGGTCTTCTCGTTTGCCATTCACGCCGCCGGCGGCGTGGAAGAGATCGGAACCACTCTCTGGCGAATGGATACGAGTTTTCTCGGCCCGTGGGGCACCCGTGGCCCGCTGATGTCGCTGAGTTGGTTTGTGCTGTTTGTGATTGGCGGCGTCGGGCAGCCTCACGCGATCACGAAGTTCATGATGCTCAAGAATATCGGCAACCTGAAATGGGCAGGGCTGTTGACAGGGCCCTGCTATGCGCTGCTCAGCTTGCTCTGGGTTAGCATCGGCCTCTCAATGCGGACGCTCGTCGAGAAAGGCGTCCAAGCGCCGCTCGAATCACCCGACTTGGCCGCGCCCGTCTTTCTCTTGAACTACGTGCCCGAGTTGCTGGCGGGCGTCGTCTTCGCGGGCCTGCTCGCCGCCATCATGTCCACGGCGGATAGTTTCTTGAACTTGGGCGCCGCCTCGGTCGTGCGTGACATTCCGACGGCCCTGCTGGGTAGGCCGCTCGAACGGGAACTCTTCTGGTCGCGCATCGCGACGGGCGTCATACTGCTCGCCTCAGCCGTTTTCGCACTCTATATGGAAAACCTCATCGCGCTGCTCGGCACATTCGGTTGGGGCACCTTCGCCGCGGCCATCTTCCCCAGTATCGCCATCGGGTTGAACTGGAAGCGGGCCACCGGAGCAGCTTGCGTGGCGTCGATCGCAATCAGCATTGTCCTGAACTTTGCTTTGGAGCTCTCGGCGAAGCACGGGCTCTACCAGCTTCCCTACGGAATGAACGTCGGGTGTTTCTCGCTGTTGGCGTCTCTTGTGGTATTTATCGGCGTCTCATTGCTCTCTTCCGCCGAAAACGAAAAACATCTGCCGCCCGACGTCAACGCCGCAATGGAGGTGTGATGGCCCCAGCCATGCAAAGATTCCCGCCGGCTTTCACCGGCTCGACGAAGCAAGGTTAATCTCCGCCCAGCACTCGCAGATAATCCTCAGCTCGAGCCGCATAGGAAGCCCTTTCGCAAGCGTACACCCGCCCGCTCTCGCCGAACCTTCGCCGCATCTCCTCGTCTCGATACAACCGTAGCACGGCGTCCCGCATCTCTTCCGGCGATTCCGGCGCAATCGCCAAACCCGCACCCGCCTCTTCCAAGATTGCCGCCGCCTCGCCCCTCACTCCCATCACAATGGGACGCCCGGCCGCCATCACTTCGAACATTTTCGAAGGAATCACCGTCCTGAACAGCGGGCTATCTGATAGATGAATCACCGATGCGTCCGACGCCCGCAGGAAACCCGGTATCTCATCCCAGGGCCGCGCCCCCAGAAAGGTCACATTTCGCAACCCCATCTGCCGGCTCCGCTCTTGCAACTCGGCCAGCCGCGCCCCTCCGCCAACGGTCACAAATTGAATCCGCGTCTCATCCGCCAACAGCCGCGCCGCCTCCAGAAACGTTTCCAACGCATGCGCCATCCCATGCGTTCCGATGTACGACACGATGAACTTGCCCCTCAACTCGTTCAATGACTCCTTCTCAGCCGCCGGGGGAACGTCGGGCCGAAAGAACTCCGTGTCCACACCGTTCAAAACTACCGCGAGCTTCTCTTCCGGGACTCCGCGCTTCCGCAACTCTTCGCGAAACGATTCCGTCACACCGACAATTTTCCAACTCCTGCGGTACAAACTCGCCGCCGTGTGATCCAGCATCCGGTAAAGCCGCGACTCCTTCGAACACACACCGACCGCCTCCAGCGACTCCGGCCAAAGGTCGCGCACTTCCATCACGAACCGCGCCCCATGCCGCCGCGCCACCCAGGAAGCCGCCACCGCGCAAAGCAACTGCGGCGATGTGCCGATCACCACATCCGGCCGAAACCGCAACATCATGCCCCGCAAGGCCGCCGACAGCATGAAGCTCAGGTAGTTTGCGCTGCGCCGATACTTTCCGCGATTCGCCGCGGGATACAGCCATGTCCGATAAACGGGAATTCCCTTGTGATCCTCCAGCACGGCGCCGCTGCGAAATCGGGAACGGTACGCAGCCGGAACGATCCCGTCCGGGTGATTCGGAAACCCCGTTAGCACCCGCGCATCTGCACCCGCCGCACGCCAGCGCGACGTCATCTCAAATACGCGAACGGCGGGAGCCCCGATCTCGGGAGGGAAATACTGGCTAACGTAAAGAACCTTCATCGTCCGCCGCCCGAGAGGTCCGGCTTGCCGCGCACTGGCTTCCAGGTCTGGGCGCTTGCGCCCCTACGCTGAAAACGAGCCTGACGCTATGCTCGCCTCGAACGTGTCGCCGGGGATCTAGCCGGCCGCCCACGGGCCGTCATCCTCGAAACGGAAGGGCTCACCTGTCTCTAAACACTTCAGTGCTTCGATCGTCGCGATCGTCGTCCGCGCCAAGTCATCGAACGCAATGGGAGGCGCCCCGCCGCGCCGCGTCGTCTTGTGAAATGCCTCCACTTCTTCGGCGTGCCCCTTGGCCCTTTGCCGCCACCGAAGATTGCGCTCCGTCCCATCGTTGTAGAACCAAGCTTTCTCAAAGTCGTCAAGGTCGATCACCTGATTCGGAGCCCAGATTTGAAGATGCTCCTTCGAGACCGGCGCGTCATTCGACGTTAAATAGCTGATCGCCCCCGCCGTCCCGTCGGAAAACCGCAACGTCAACTGAATGTCTTCCACGCCCCCCGCCGGGTCGAACCTCGGGGAGGCGGCAGACACCTCTTCCAGAGGACCACCCGCCAGCGATGACACGAGGTCGACAAAGTGGCAAACCTCGCCAATGACCCGCCCGCCCTCGGCCGGGTCTCGCACCCAGTGGTCCGTCGGCGCCCGCCCCGCATTCACTCGATAGTGAAACGAAAACGGTCCGGCTCCGGCAAGAACCCGCCGCGCTTCCACAGCGAACGGCGAGAACCGGCGGTTGAATCCGACCATCACCATGGCGTCTGATTCGTCCAGCGCCCGCGAGATCTCCTCGATCTCGTCACGCCGAATCGCAAGCGGCTTCTCCACAAACACGTGCTTGCCCGCCCGCAAGGCGCGACACACCAAATCCGCGTGTGTCGCATGGGGACTCGTAATGAAGACCGCCCCCACATCGTCCCGCCCAAACACATCATCCGCCGACGAACACACCGTGTCGAATCCAAACTTTTCCGCGGCGGCCCGCGCCGAGAGTCCGTGCTCCGACGCTACGGCGACAAGACGCAACCCCGCATCCTTCGCCGCCGGAATCAATACACTCCGCGCAAACGCTCCGCAGCCGATCCACCCGACACTTTCGGACTTGGCGGACGCGATAGCCGGCTTCTTCCTCGGAACCTCGACGCTCCTAGCCGGAATTGGCTCGCGGGGATAGTCAAACACGATCCCCATCTTCGACTCACCACCCACCAAGAGCCGATAAGCCTCGGGGGCCTGCTCGAACGGAAAGCGGTGGCTGATCAGATGCGAAACCGCGATCTTGCCCGCCGCCAGCAAATCAAGAAATGCTTCCAGATTCCGCGTCTCGGTCCAGCGAACATACGCGTACGGGTAATCGACCCCCTCCTCCTCGAACTCGGGATCGTATCGGCCCGGCCCGGTTGACCGGGAAACGACCAACTCGAGTTCCTTGCGATAAAACTCCTCGCGCGGAAACTCGGTCTTAACAAGCCCCACAAGAACCACACGGCCTTTGTCACGAGCCAGCCGAGCCGCCAACTCCAGCGGACCGCTCGACGATGAATCCGCCGTCACAAAGACGCAATCAAAACCGCGATGGCGAGTGAAGTCGCGGTCGCCGTTTCCGCCCTCGACTTCGCCGGTTGTCACAGCCCTCTCAGCGCCGTGCGCCGCAGCCAGCTTGACCCGTTCCTCTAACAGGTCCGTCGCTAGAATTCGGCAGCCCGCGGCCGCCAGCAACTGCACGGTAATCTGGCCAACCAAACCCAACCCGATCACCGCGACGTTCGCGCCCAATTCCACCCGCCCGAGTCGCACGCCCTGTAGCGCAATCGCGCCCAAAGTCCCGAACGCCGCCTCATCCGGCTCGACGTTCTCGGGAACCCGCGCCACTAAGCGCCGCGGGACCGCCACGACCTGCGCGTGCGAGGCAAACCCTTGCCCCGTACACGCCACAACATCTCCCGCCTGAACGTCGGCCACCTCACCACCGGCTTCCATCACAACACCGGCCGAACTGTACCCAAGCGGGGTCGTCCGCTCAATGCGATCCTTTACAATGCGCACGGTCGCAACCAGACCGTCCTTGCGGAACTTGCTGATCACGCGGCGCATCAGGTCCGGCCGCCGAACCGCCGTCTGGATCACGTTGGCACGGCTGACTTGCACCGTGTTGCGCTCCGTGCCCCCACTCACCACGGAAGCTAGCGTGCGCACTAAGACACAGCCTGGTCCCAGAACCGGGTCCGGAACTTCGACTAACTCAACCGCACCCGATTTCGAGTGATGAGCGAGCTGCAGCACTAGAAGACAGTGTAGATAAAAGGCGCCAGAGCCGAACCTTGGACGTAAACCAGCAGCGCCCCGAGGATGAGAAGCGTCAACACGATCGGCAGCAACCAAAGCTTCTTGTTCTCCTTGAGGAAAACAACAAACTCACCGACAAGAGACATCTTACCCATAGCAATTCCCACCGTTCCCACTAACAATGAGACGTGACTTTGCCCTTTATGCTACCACGCTACCGATCGCGAATTCACCCCACGTCTACCCGGAATCGGCAGGTGCAACCGCGGACTTCACATCCGGGAGCCTTAGCCTGCTTATCTCACCGCCTGACGGCCAAAGCACGCGATAGGCCCGCCATGACTTCGTTGCGCTTGCTTGCCGTGCTCAACGTACTGTCAAGTACGCCTGCGCGCGCCAAGCGGCTCGCGCCTCGTCCTGACGGGCCGCTCACGCACTTTGTCTCGCCACGTGGTGAGATAAGCAGGCTAGTCAACATTCCGCCGGCCATGCCCGTTCGTGCCCGCCAACTTCTGCATGCGTTCCGTCACCCGGCTCCGTTTCAGAAACGAGCCAAGGTGCTCCACCAGCGTGGTCATTCGCTCGCTCTCACTCAGTTGCTCGAGAAGCTGCTGTTTGAACGCCCGATCCAACGGAAGCGGCGCGGCAATCGCGAAGCTCGCTTGCCGCTCATTGCCGGCCACATCCATGAATAGTTCAATGTCCAATTGCATCACCAATTCCGACACAAGCTCCTGGGCCTTCATAAGGAGAGACTCGGGCGCCGGCTCATCATCCAGGTCCTGAATGAACTCGACCTCGGCCCGCAAGTACTCCTTCTCCTTGTCCAACTCAAGCGCGCGGAAGCGCCGCTGTCCGCGCGCCGCTACATTGAACCGCCCGTCGTCGAAACGCTTCGTCACCTCTTCCACGGCCGCCGTGCATCCGACCGAACATAGCTTTCCGCCCTCCGCCAATATGACCCCAAACTCCGACTCTTGCTCAATCGCTTCGCCGACCATCTCCCGGTAGCGCGGCTCAAAGATATGCAGCGGCGATTCCGCCCTCGGGAACAGCACGAGTTCCAAAGGGAACAATGGGAGCAATTTGTCGGACGCCATGCTACATTATGGCTGCCCCAAAAACACCTCGATAGATCCAATGAACACTTTCACCGGAAAAATCGCCGTCGTGACCGGGGCGTCTTCCGGCATCGGCCGGGCCATTTCGCGGCAACTCGCCGCCGCCGGCGCGCGCCTCATCCTAACCTCAAGACGTCAATCCGTGCTCGAAGAAGTAGCCCGCGAGATCACGCCCGCCGAGGCCGTTCCCATCGCCGCCGACCTCCGCGACCGGGAAGCCTTGGGACGACTCACAGCCACAATCAAACTGCGTTTCGGTCGGGTTGACCTGCTCGTCAACAACGCCGGCGTCGGTCTACACGCGCCCGCCATCGATACGCCGCCGGACCTCGCTCGGCAACTCTTCGAACTGAACTTCTTTGCTCCGGTCGAGCTCACCCGCCAACTCGTTCCCTTCATGCCCCGCGGTAGCGCCGTCATTAACGTCAGCTCGATTGCGGGAAAACTCCCGCTCCCGGATCTCAACATCTACTGCGCCTCGAAGTACGCTCTCAATGCCTTCTCCGACGGTCTTTGGATCGAACTCCGACACCGCGGCATCCACGTCATGAGCGTCTGTCCGGGGTATGTCAAGACCTCGTTCGGCGAAAATCTATTGCTCGGCAAACCCGTCGGCAACGTCCCCGGTCAGAAACGGTTCACGATCAGCGCGGACGAATGCGCCCGTGCCACACTCGACGGCCTGCGCCGCAGCAAGCGCACCGTGGTGGTCCCGCGCATCGGCTGGATTCTCATCGCTTTCGCGCGCCTGTTTCCCAACTTCGTATTCCAACGCATGGCGGACCGCGTCAAACGACGCAATAATGAAGCTGTGCGGAGCCAAGCATAGGTGAACGTCAAGCTCAAGGGCTCTCCTGCCTTCTACCTGGTTGGATTCATGGGTTGCGGTAAGTCGATAGTCGGACGACTTCTCGCCGAAAGCATTTCATGGGACTTCGTCGACCTCGACGACGAGATCGAGCGCGAGGCGGAACTCAAGATCGTCGACATCTTCGAGAAGGTCGGCGAACCCGCGTTCCGCGTCATGGAGAGAAAGGCTCTCACCCAGCAGATCAATAAGGCGCGCATGGGCATGCCCCGCGTCATTGCGCTCGGCGGAGGCGCATTCGCCCAGGAAGCCAACCGCCAAATCATCGAGGCGGCCGGCGTCTCCCTCTGGCTGAAAGTCCCGGTCGACCAATTATGGAAACGCGTATCCGAAAACACCGATCGGCCTCTCGCCCAAGACCGTGAAAGTTTCGATGACCTTTACAAGAAACGAGAGGACGCCTATGCGCAAGCCGACTTCACAATCGTCGACCAGGGCGAGGGTCCCGAGCCGGTCGTTCGGTCGATCCGCGATCTTTCGCTGCTCTAAGTTTGCCGCAACCGCGACACCCCGCGGCCGGTCCTAAACCAAATGGCATTTCCCCTTGTTCGCGTCGAGAATCTCCGCAAGGTCTTCCCTTCGGGCACCACCGAGATTGTTGTTCTCAACAGCGCCGACTTCGAACTCCGCGCCGGGGAAAGCGTCGCTCTCGTCGGCGAATCCGGCGCCGGGAAAACGACCTTGCTCTACATGCTCGGCGCGCTCGATGAGCCCACGTCCGGCGAAATCTATTTCGATTCGAAACCGCTCTCCAAACGTTCCGAGAAGCAACTCGCCGACTTCCGCAACACCTCCATCGGCTATGTGTGGCAGAACTACCACCTGCTGCCCGAGTTCTCGGCCCTCGAGAACGTCATGATGCCGCTGCTGATCGCCAACAGTGATCGCAAGGGCGCCGAAACCGCCGCCCGTCAATGGTTGGCTGACGTCGGCCTCGCCGATCGCGCCGGCCATCAAGCAGGCGAGCTCTCCGGCGGCGAACAGCAGCGGGTGGCCTTGGCGCGATCCCTCGTTGCATCGCCGCGCCTACTCTTAGCCGACGAACCGACCGGCAACCTCGATCTCCCAACCGCCAACGGCATCATGGACAGAGTCCTGTCGCTGCCCGCCTCCCATCAGCTCAGTGTCGTTATCGCCACACACAACCCCGCCTTTTCCCAACGTTGCGACCGCATTCTCCGGGTCCAGGCCGGCCAAGTCATCGAAGAGAATCCTCCTCCTCAAGTCCGAAACCAGCAGTAATCGAACTTCCAAAGCGACCGCAGAAGATTCCCGACGTACTCAATCGCCTCCTCCCCCATCTCGGCGTCCAGCAAACTCACCAACTCGCGCCCCGTTCTCCGGCCGTCGATGGCGCCGCAGAGGGCCGTCTGCGTCTCGTCAAGCAGTACCGAAATCTCCCGAAACACATGTCCTCGGCAGCGCACCCTCATCACCGCACCGGGCGGCAAGTCAACAAACTCTCCCTCCGCCAACGGAGACAGCTCCGGAACATACTCCAGCCACTCGCGGCTCTCCAGATCAACCGCTGCCGACTCGATCGGCCGGTCCGTACGGCAGCAGATCAGCTCATGCCAGGCCATCGTCCCTCGATACAGCTCCATCAGCGCCCACTGCCGCGCTGGATCCAGGGCCCGAACGTCCGCCAGTAGTTCTGGACTCGATGCCAACCGGCTTGCCTCCGGCAGATAGTGCGCTTGATACAGGAATCGCTGGAAGAAATAGGCATTCCGCTTAAGCGCCGCGATGCCCTCTTCGACCGGGAACGCCGCCTCGACCGGCTGCGTCATTTGATCGAGCAGCCTCCGGGCCGATACCACAGCGGCCGCTTCCACATCCCCTGACTCGCCCCGGTTACTCTCCGTCACCGCTCGAATCAGCTCTTGGGCGGCTTCCCGGCCCGCGTCTCCCGGCGGAATCCCTAGAGTGGCTGACAGTTGTCGCAGCACGTTCAACCCCTGTCTGCCGTACCTCCCCGGCACCTTCAAATGCAGCGATCCCTCGCGCCCGAGAACCTCGCGTAGCGACCGCAACCACACATCGAGATCACCCGACCGCCCAAACGAGCAATCAAGAAAAATCAAATCAAACTCAGACCCCAGTTCCCCGATTTCCCCCGGCCCACCTGACAACACCCGCAGGTTCTCCCTCGCCTCACGCACCTTCATGCTCCGCAGCGCTTCCACGACTTCGGGATCGCCATGAACCGCTACAAACCGGCATTCCGGGTTGCCCGCGGCCAGGGCTCGGGCCCGGTGGCAGGCATCGCCGGCAAGTAGTACGTCCAGCGCCGTGCGCTCGCGTGCAGGAAAGTACAAGTGGAACCACTCTCTCGGGCTTCCCACCGTCGTCGCCGACTCGGCCGACTCCTCAGCCACCGGCGCTCTGGTTAAGCTTTCCTGCTGTACTATCATTTGTAGCTGTTTTTTCCTTCGGGGTAGGCCTTCAGCGTCTGAAACAGGATGAAGTCCGAGTCCCATAGCGCTGAAAACAAACCCTTTGTTCTCCGAACGCTTTTCTCGCACCCCTCATCGAAACCCGCCGTTTCGATAATGGTGCGCACCGTCCGCCTGCCATCCACTGCCTGATACAGCCGGTAGGAAGCGGCGTCCAACCGCAACCTCATGTCCTGCGCTTCATACGTCGGCCAGTACAACTCCGCCGCCACTCCGTCCGGCGGATGGTCGTTGGTTCGCACCCCGGGGTTCACAATCGGTACGTAGTCCAGACACTGATCCCCACTAAAATCAATCCGGGTCGACTCACGCGGCCGGTCCCCGCAGCACGCGACAAAGTGATGCTTTCTCAGAGAACAGCGGATCATCTCAGCCACCGCATGCTGCTGCTCCGCCGGCAACCATTCCGCCCTTGCGGGCAAACTGGTGTCACGCAGCCTCGTGCGGCTCGGCAAATACCGCGAGCGGTAGAAGAACCGCTGTAATCGAAGATCGGCTCGGTCGAGCCAATCGTAGACCTCAGGGACCGTGTACGACCGCTCTCTGGGATTCAAAAGCAAATCCGCGATTCCCGCGCTGTCCGATAGATCTCGAAACCCCGCCACGGCATCGCGAGCCGGGTGTCCGTCCGGTAGGATGTCGAGCCACCGCCGCGTCTTGTCAATCCCCTCGTCGGACGCCTTGACCCCGGCGCGCCGCAACATTTCCTGCATCATTTCCAGACCGAACCGCCCATAGTGGCCATACACCATCACGTTCATCGCGCCTTCCGGCCGCAACACCGAACGCAGGGCCTTCAACCCCACCAGCGGACTCTCCAGATGGTGCAACACCCCTGTGCAGAAGATCAGGTCGAACTTCTTGCCCAGCTTCCCTACCTCTTCAATCGGCATCTCACGCACGTCCACGTGGTCCATCGAGTACTTCCGGCACGTCCGCCGCGCTGCCTCGATGGCGACACGGCTCACATCGATCGCTGTGAACCGAGCCCGTCGCGCCGACAGCCCCAGCAAGCCCACCTGCAACATCCCGCAACCGGCAATCAGAATGTCGAGGTTTTCCGTGAAAGCCCGCTGCGGAAAGTACAAATGAAACCAGTCCGAAGGACTCCCCACAACACGCCGTGCCCCCGACGCATGCAGGTCCATGTCCTCCTGAAAAGGTGGATACGGATGAGCCTCGTAAAAACCCTTGATGTCCGCTAACTCAGGCATGCCGACCGGTGGAGAGACTGCCTCAGGTCGATCGGCGGAATGGAGAGCCTTCTGTAATTGCCCTCGATGTTCGAGCCTCAAACTCGAAGTAGCGCAAGGCTCCACCCTTGCCGGGTCGCGAGTCTTCGCGATCCAGGTCCACGCATTCACCGATCGCGGTCGAGCAAGGGCGTCGAGGAGCGGCGTTGGGTCACTAATGCGTGTCGTGACAAACTTCGCAGTCGTTAGGAGCCTCGTACTGCTCATGGCATTTCATGCAGGCATACATCCCCACCGACCGCTCTTGAAACAGAACGTCCCGCGACGCCACCTCGCCATGGCAGACCCCACAATCCACGCCCGCCTCCTTGTGATGGATTTCGTGTGAGAAGTACACGAACTCCTTCATCCGGTAGACGCGCTTCCACTCAATCGGCGTGTTCGTTTTCTCCGCTTCCGCGAGCTTTCGGATATGCGGACTCTCCGTCTTGATCGCCGCATGGCAAGCCATGCACTTGGCCTCGGAAGGGAACCCTGCGAAATCTCCCGGATCCTCAATCGTATGGCAGTCCAGGCACTTCAGCCCGAGTGCCACGTGCTTCTTGTGGCTATACGGTAGCGGCTGCTCGATCGGCTTACCTACTTTGAACTCCGGCGGCGGTTTAGGAGGCCTTTGCGCCACCTGTCCCCACAACGCCACGCCCCAGACGAGCGCCGCCAGAACACCCAGTCCCGTCCTCAGGTTCATGACTTCGGCAAAGCAAAGGCTGTGAATCCTGCCTTGGGTCCATCACCTTTCGCTCGCGAGTTAGGGCTCGCCGCGGCCACAACGAATTGCCGTCCGTTCACCTCATACGTCGACGGAGTCGCCAATCCGATCCCGCCAAGCTGATGCTGCCACAGGATCTTGCCGTCTTCCTGATCGAAGGCCCGCAGCCGGCCCTCTTCCGACGCCGCCGCGAACAGTAGTCCACCCTTGGTGGCAATGTTTCCGCTGCGGTTATACGTCCCCGTCGGCGGGATTCCCCGTGCCGTCAGTTCGTCGTATTCGCCCAATGGGACTTGCCACAGAATCTTGCACGTATTCAGATCGATCGCCGACAACTGTCCCCACGGCGGCGTAATGGCCGGGAAGCCCTCTTCATCCAGCGGACGAAGATAGCCCGTATGCTCGTACGGCCGGTACGACGCATCACCGGCCTTCATCAGGCGCAAACTCCAGGGGATATCGTTGTGGTTCACAAACAGAACACCCTTCTCCGCCACCCAACTGCCGCCGCCCCACAGGCCCCCGCCGTGGTAGCCCGGGAACACAAGCACCTCTTTGTTCACCGCCGGCGGGGTGAACATGGGCGCGAACACAACGTCCTTCATCCGTTCCTTGACGAGATACCGGTGCGATTCCTCTGATAGGTGCGCCAAGTCATCCCGCGTCATCGACTGTCTGCTGAACGCCGGCGGCTTCGTCACGAACGGTTGTGTCGGCCATGCTTTCTCGCCGGGTACCGTCGACTTGGCCACCGGCCGCTCTTCAATCGGATACAGCGGCTCGCCCGTATCGCGGTTCAGCAGAAACACCCAACCCAGTTTCGTCACCTGCGCCACGGCATCAACGGCTTTGCCCTCGTGCTGCACCGTAACCAGATTCGGCGCACAAGGGATGTCGTAGTCAAACAGGTCATGATGCACCGTCTGGTAGTGCCACACCCGTTCGCCGGTTTCGGCCTTCAAACACAGGACGCAGTTTCCGAAGAGGTTCTCGCCAATGCGATCACCACCCCAGAAGTCGAACGCGGGTGAGCCCGTACCCAGAAAAATCAACCCGCGTTCATGGTCAATACTGACCCCGCCCCAGCAGTTCGCGCCGCCCGACGTTTTCCAGGAATTCTTCGACCACGTCTCGTAGCCGAACTCGCCCGGGTGCGGAATCGTGTGGAAGATCCAGCGCCGTTTGCCGGTCTTGCAGTCGTACGCCCGAATGTGCCCCGGCGCCGATTTTTCCGGTCCCTCGCCCGGCACCGACATCACGATCAACAGGTCCTGATACACCGCCGGAGGCGTCCGCGAAACGACCGACTCGATGTCGCTCAAGTCGCGGTCCAGATCCTTCTCCAACTCGATCGCTCCGCCCGTGCCGAAGGTGTCGATCAACTTCCCCGTCTTGGCGTTGATCCCGAATATGTGCTCGCGAACGGGCGCGAAAATCCGCTCCTCCGCGCCGTCCTTCCAATACGTAACGCCCCGCGACGTCCCCGCGGCCTGCCTACGCCGCTTGCCGTCGTCGAAACCCGGGTTGGACCAAATCAGCTTGCCCGTGTCAGCCTCAATCGCGTGCGAATGCAGCCCATGAGCCGAGATGTACATGATGCCGTCCACTACGATCGGCGTACACTGAATCGTCCCCTGAGCGCGAACCCGCGGCGGCAGCGTCTCCAACTCCCACACGGGCTCAAGGTGCTCGACGTTCTTTGTGGTGATCTGTTCAAGTGGCGAGTAGCGGCTCGAGTCGGCATCACTCGCATACTCCCGCCACTCCCATGGCTTGCTCTCCGCGGCCTTCGATCGGAGCGATGCCGCCAGCACCGAGCCGGCGCCGGCCAGGAACGTTCTACGCTTCATTACGCCTCCAATAAAGACTCTCTGACAAGCCTAGCAATTACGTTCGCCCGGGGCGCTCAAGTCTTGCAGTTCGCGTCGGGAACAGGTCCTCACACAACACCGCTACGACCCCAACTAAACGTTTCTTATGAAGACGAGAACAATCAGGAACCCAGATCAAGCTCGATGCGTCAAAATGCCGTCGCGCTATACTGGAACCGAGCGTCCGCCTACCATTACAAAGACGTGCTTAGAGGAGTTCTCGTGATCACATTGCCCACTGCTTTCGCGAGGGGTGTATTCGTAACTCTGCCGGCTTTTTCCCTGCTGCCGGCGGGGATGACGGCCGCTCCTCCCCAGGACGCGACGTCGCCGCCAAGATCGTCCCGCGCCGAGGCATACTACCACTACGCGTTGGCCCATCTGCAAATGGAGCGAGCCGGTCAATACGGCCGGCGTGAGTATTGGGACAACGCCCTGAAGGAGTATCAGGCAGCCATCGCGGCGGACCCGGACTCAGAATTCCTCAAACTTGAATTGGTTCGGTTCTACGGCCGCACCGATCGTCTTGATGACGCCGTTAAGCAAGCTGAGGCGATGCTGGCGGAGAATCCCAAGAACATCGAAGTTCGCCGCACGCTGGGCCGTTTCCTAGCCGCCTACGCGACATCGAGCCGCGGCGGCGGTGTCGATCAGGACTTGCTCGCTCGCGCGGTTGAGCAGCACGAGAAGATCCTCGAAGTGGATCCGAATGACACGGACGCGCTCATGAAGTTGTCGGGCTTCTATCAAGCGCTGGAACAGCCGGGGAAGGCCGAGGGGGTACTCGATAGGCTGCTTGCGATCGAGCCTACGTCGGTCGAAGCCCTTTCGAATCTGGCGCAGCTTTACAGGGCGCAGGGCAGGACCGCGGACGCGATCGGAGCCCTGGAGAAGGTGTGCGACTCCGGGCAGTCCGGACCGCGGCAACTCGCTATGCTCGCGGAGCTGTACGAGCATACGGGCCGCAACGACGATGCCGCCGCGCTACTCGAGAAAGTACGGGAGATGGGGGGAGACAACTCTTCGCTCCGTGCATCCTTGGCTCGCAATTGGGCGGCATCCGGTCAGTACGACAAGGCGCTGCGGGCGTATCAGAAGCTGAGCCAAGAGGAGCCTAATAATCCCGACTATCATCTGCGGCTCTCTCAGATCTATCGACAGAAGCGGCGTTTCAAAGAGGCCCGGAACCATATCGAGAAGGCCACCGACCTGGCGCCCGATTCGATGGAAATCAGGTACAACGGTATTTTGCTTTACGAAGCGGAAGGCCGAAGCGAGGCGGCGATCGAGGAGCTGGAAAAACTGCTTTCCGAAACCGCTAAAGATGGCTACACGCAGCGCGAGAAGCGCAATCGGTCTCTGTTCATTGAGCGGCTCGGGATCCTCTATCGCGACCAGGGCAACATTGCTCGGGCCGTGGAAGTGTTCGAAGGCTTGGCCGAGTTAGACCCGGAAGCGAAGCCGAGCGTCGTGTCGCACTTGGTTGACACCTTTCGCTCCGCCAAAGATTACGAGCGGGCTTTGAAGGTATCGAACGAAGGAGCCGAGGATTTTCCCGACAACCGGCTGCTCCTGATGCAGCGCGCCAGCCTGCTTGCGGACAACGGGAGTTGGGAGCAGGGAAGCGAGTTGCTGAAGGCGGTGCTGGAGCAGGAGCCCGACAACCGCCACGTGATCTTGGCGTTGGCCCACGTTTACGAAAGAGGGCGGCGTTATGACGATGCCGTGAAGACCGTCGAGAAAGCCGCTGACCTCGCTACCACGGATGCGCAGAAGCGCTCGGTGCTATTCACGCAAGGCTCGGTGCTGGAGCGCGCCAAGCGTTACGACGAGGCCGAAAAAAAGTTCCGGGAGCTGATCGCGAAACACCCTGACGACTCGTCCGCTTTGAACTACCTCGGGTATATGCTGGCGGACATCGGGAAGGGTCTTGACGAAGCGCACGACATGATTCAGAAGGCGCTTGACCTCGACCCCGACAACGGCGCTTACCTTGATTCATTGGGATGGCTGTACTATCGGCAGCAGAAGTTCGAGTTGGCTGAGCGATATCTTGTTCGTTCGCTCGAGAAGGTCAAGGGCGATCCGGTGGTGCATTCGCACCTGGGAGACGTCTACTTCAAGCAGGGCAAAGTGGAGCAGGCCCGCAAGCACTGGGAGCTTTCCATCGAAGAGTGGAAGAACGGTCCGGCCGCGGATCGGGATCCCAAGGAGATCGCGAAGTTGGAGAGTAAGATCTCCGAGTTGAGCGGCAAGCTCTCGACGAGAGTGCAAGAGAAGAAGCCGTAACGCTGCGCCGTCCTCGCCGCCATTCTCAGGCAAGAACCCACCGCTCCCTATTTGCGGAGCCCCGCTGTTTGGGTGCGCGACAAATATGTGACGCTCAGGCGGCTTTGGCGCGATTCTCCCAGTAGTCGTCGAAGCGGTTGGAGAGCCGGGCGCAACGCAGGGCGGTGATGGCGTTGGCGCCGCGCACGCTCCAGAACATGCCCGAGCGTTTCAGTCTCGACGCGATTACGGTTCGGCAACCTGCCTCGATCACTCCCGAGCCGACAAACAATCCTTGGCGCCGAAACGCGCGGTAGCGCATCCGCTTGGCATTGCGCTCGAAGTATTCCGCCTCCAAAGCCAACTGATGCGTCAACTCCGCATCCTCGACCTCGATCCTGCGGAGTGCGGCGACCAGTTGCTCAATGCGCCCTGAGTCGAGCTTCTTGTTGAGCCGCCGCGCCCAACTGCGGCGACGCTTTTCGTCCTGCGGAAACAGCTTCGCCGCCAACTCCCACAGGTGTTCGCGGGCGTGATAGAGGTCGACGATCTCGATCGCGCCGGGGAAGTATTCGTGCGAGATATTCCAGATCCAGGGCGCGCCATCTGCGATGACGACCTTCTGGCGCGCCCGGCTCCAGCCCCGTCGGCAAGCCTCGCTGTAGATGCGCCGGCCGAAAGAGGCGGCGTCCTCGATTGCGCCGCTGTAGCTGGTCGAGTCTTCGTCGCGGACAGGGCGGCTTTGCTCGTCACAGCTGGTTTGCGTGAAGACACAGCCCAGCTTGACCTCGCGGGTACGCGCTTGCGGGCTCGTTTTCCCCCTGCGGCCCGCCGTGTCAGCGTCCGTGACCGGCACTCCCGTACCGTCCATCTCGATGTAGAGAAGCGGAGTTGCCGGCCCGCGGATCTCAGCTAGATCAAGCTGCACAGCACGTGCGATCTCGGCTTGCTCGCGGGTCGCGATGTCCGCGCCGATCGCTTCCGCTTCGCGCTCCACCGCCTTCGCGGTCAGCTGCACGCCGGCCAACTCTTCGAGCAACGCGCGGCCGCGATCGAACGAGGTCTCGGAGCCGACCAACGCGGTCATGCGGCGCACACCGGGCGAATACTGAGTCTCGTCAACGTCCAACTCTTGGTCGCGCGGCGCAAAGCCGACGCGGCAACGTTTGCAGTGATAGTACTCCCGCTCGACGACGACCGCGCCCAGCATCGTGACGAGTTTCTTCGAGCGCTTGCCGGCGGAGCGCGCCGCTTTGCCGCAAGCGCACAGCGGTTGCAATTCGCTCGCTCGCTCCTCGTTCAATAGCGTCTCGATCAGCCTCGCACCCGCTTGGTGCAACGCATCGCGGGTCGCTTGTTCGACGGCTTCCAGATCGAGCTTGCCGCTCCTGCGCCGATCGGCGAAGACGACCTGCAGCAGTCGCCTTACTTCTTCGGCGACCTCTTGCTCGATCGCTTCAGCCGTTTTTTTTCCTGCGGGCTCAAGGCGGCGTCTTCTTCCACGGGACGCAGCCGGCAGATCTGCTCATTGACTTCGAGCAGCTCTCGACTCAGCCGCTGAAACTGCCGAAAGGCGGCGATCTCGCGCTCCGCCTTACGGCGAGCAGCCGGACTGACGATGGTCTCGTTAAGCGTCTTTCCGTTGACCTTGTAGGACAAACGCAACTGAGGACCATGCCCTGGATGATCCCGTGACATACACACGCAAGCGGCTTTGCCGCAACGTCGGAACGAAGCGCTCAGAGAGCCTCGTCGGAAATCGCCCAGCTCAGCCAGTTGGCGAGTGAGCCCAGCGCGACGATGCTCCAAGGCAGGCAATGATAGCGACATGCGACCCTCCTGGTCTCTGAGAGTATATTATACCCTCAGATAAGGCCGCCCGCATTCCCTCCCCCTTCCCGCTTCACTTCTGTGTCGCGCACCCCCGCTGTTTCCAAATCCCCGGCATTTGTGCTCCACTGTTAATCATGCGAACGTGGCGTATCATCCTGGCCTGTGGTTTCTTGCTCTCTTCGGTGTCTTGGGCGCAAGTTCATTTCAAAGAGAGTCCGGGGAGGGTTGAAGTCGAGATCGACGGTAAGCCGTTCACGACTCTGTACCACGGAGAGGGTTCCCCCAAGCCGTATCTGCATCCGTTGCGCGCGGCGAGTGGCACGATCGTTACCCGCAGCTACCCGATGGAGGACATTCGCGGGGAGCAGCGTGACCACCCGCATCATCGCGGCCTTTGGTTTACGCACGGCGAGGTCAACGGACTTGACTTCTGGGCGAACGAACAATCCGCGGGGCGGCCGCGCGGCGGTCTGGTCGATACCGTGAATGTACACACCGGACCGGGCGGACTGATTAGCGGCACTTTCCTGTGGAAGACTCCCGGCGGGCTACCTATCCTGCGCGAAGAACGGACCATGCGCTTCCACGCCGGGTCTCCGAATCGCTTGGTCGATTTCGACGTGAAGTTCACCGCTCTGGCGGAAGAGGTTCACTTTGGCGATACCAAGGAAGGTACGTTTGCGATCCGCTTGGCCACGCCGCTCGAGGAACAGCATGCCCGCGCCCAAGGCGTTCCGCGCACCGGTAAAATCACAGCCGCCAACGGTAAGACAGGTGAGAAAAACCTCTGGGGCAAACGCTCACCCTGGCTTGACTACAGCGGATCGATCGAGGGAGAGAAACTAGGGGTCGCGATCTTTGATCACCCATCGAACCCGAAGCACCCGACCTATTGGCACGTTCGCAGCTACGGACTCTTCGCGGCAAACATTTTCGGCGAGCACCATTTCTATAGCGATGCCAAGCGCGACGGCAGCATCACTCTGAAGTCAGGTCAATCGCTACGTTTCCAGTACAGAGTTGTCATTCATCCGGGCGATGTGAAGTCGGCGGATGTGGCCGGGCTCTACCAGAAATACGTCAGCTCGCAGGCGAACAGCCAGAGTGAATAGAGCGAGCGGGCCCGGAGTCGACCCGCGCCACGATTACCAATGAAGTATGCGATTTACGGCGCGGGGGCGATTGGGTCCGTGCTTGCGGCGCGCTTGATGGAGTCCGGTGAGGAAGTCGCGGTGATCGCCCGCGGCGCTCATCTTGAGGCGATCCAGAAAAATGGTCTGCTCGTGAAGAGCCGGCCTTTCGGGGAGATGCTGGTGCGCCCCGAGGCGTCGGATGATCCGGGTGATATTGGGCCGGTTGATGCCGTCCTGATCACGGTGAAGGCGCACGGAGTTCCTTCCATCGCGCCGAAGATCAAGCTTCTGACGGGCCCGAATACGTTCATCGTACCTTTTCAGAACGGGGTGCCTTGGTGGTACTTCCACGGTTTGGACGACAAGTGGGAAGGCCAACATGTCGAGTCGGTCGATCCGGCGGGAGCGATTAGCGGAAACATCGACGTGCGAAGAGTGATCGCGGGGATTGCGTATTGCTCCGCGCATATCGAGGAACCCGGCGTCGTCGTTCATGGCGACAGCAACCGCTTTCCCTTGGGTGAACCGAGCGGAGAGAGGACGGACCGCATTCAGGCGCTGGCGGAGAGTTTCACAAGAGCCGGTCTCAAGGCGGCGCTGCGAACCGAGATTCGGCACGAGATATGGGTCAAGCTGCTCGGCAACGTGCCTTTCAATCCGATTAGTGCCTTGACCCGGGCGACGTTGGGAGAGTTCCTCAGCTACGAGCCGACTCGTGATCTCGTGCGGGCGATCATGGATGAAGTGCGCGCGGTCGCCGCCGGATACGGCATCAAGATTGGAATTACGTCCGAGCGACGCATTGAGGGGGCGCGGAAGGTGGGCGCGCACAAGACGTCGATGTTGCAGGATCTCGAAGCAGGACGGCGTCCCGAGTTGGAGCCGATCGTTGGGGCCGTGATTGAATTGGCCGAGAAGGTGGACGTGGATGTACCGAATATTCGAACCGTCTATGCGCTCGCGAAGCTGCTGATGGATCCGGCGGCCCGGAATCAGCCGAGCGTGTAGAGCATTGCCGCGAACCGAGGTGTGAGAATTCCAAGACCGCCGTGTCCTGAAGCAGAAAATTGACTTGTTTCAGGGGGTCGGTTATAGTCGAAACACAGTCGATCGAGAGCTTGAAATCAAGGTGTCATCTGTCGCGAAAGCGACTGGGAAAGCCTCTCGACGGGCTGCGTGCCGGGAGTCGGCAGTCCCTATTTTGATTAAGAGGCAAGTCCCCATCACGAAGGGCATCGAAACCCTTTTCGGAACCCGCGACGAGAACATCCGCGTCTTCGAGAGCGCCCTCTCGGTCGCCACGCAACTACTCGATAACAGCATCGAGATTGAGGGTGAGGCCGAGAACGTGCGTCAGGCCGAAACCTTGCTCGGCGAGTATGAGGCGCTGCTCGACGAGGGGCACCGCTTTAGCAATGGGGACGTGAAAGATTTCCTGCGAGTCATTGAGCAGGACCCCGCGGTCAGTCTGCGACGCCTGGTGGAAACGAGTCGGCAGCGGATGTTTGGGCGCAAGTCGCTCGCGCCGCGCAGCGTGAATCAGATGCTCTACTTCGAGGCGATGGACCGTTGCGACATGGTTTTCGGGATTGGTCCGGCCGGTACAGGGAAAACGTACCTGGCGGTCGCGATGGCGGTGTCCGATCTGATGGCCAAGAAGGTGACTCGCATCGTGTTGGCGCGGCCGGCTGTCGAAGCGGGCGAGAGTTTGGGCTTCCTGCCGGGTACGCTTCAACAGAAGGTAGACCCGTATTTGCGCCCGCTCTACGACGCACTGTATGACATGCTGGACGCCGAACGTGTCGAGAAGCTCATCGAGAAGGGAACGATCGAGATCGCGCCCTTGGCGTTCATGCGCGGCCGCTCGCTCAACGACAGCTTCATCATTTTGGATGAAGGACAGAACGCCACAGCCGAGCAGATGAAGATGTTTATTACGCGGCTGGGATACGGTTCCAAGGCCGTCATCACGGGCGACGTGACACAGATCGATCTGCCGGCGGGCCGGCGCAGTGGACTGCTGGAGGCCGTCGACGTTTTGCAGGGTGTCGAGGGTATCTCGTTCGCCTATTTCAACGAGAAAGACGTCGTCCGCCACGACCTGGTGCAACGCATCGTGCGGGCCTACGATAGCTATGAGCGCGTCGAGCTCGAGGGCCAAGTTGAGTAGTCGCCCGCCCCTGCATCGAGCCGATTCTTAACCCGATGCCCGCCGCTGATGAGACCGCTTGGTGGACGAACCGCCAGCGGAAAATCAGATTTGACCGACAAGAGTTTGATGCTTTTGTTGCTCGGCTGGGCCGGGAGGTAGCTCGTGGAAAACCTTTTGCCCTCGTGGTCGGCTCGGATGAAGCGGTGCGGCGCGCGAACCGCCTGTATCGAGGCAAGCGAGGTTCAACCGATGTCCTGTCGTTTCCTGACGGCGAGGAAGGCCGTCTGGGGGACATCCTGATTTCGGCGGCGCGCGCCGCGAAACAGGCGCAGGAGTTCGGCCATCCCGTGGAGGATGAACTGAAGATATTGGCCCTGCACGGCCTCCTTCACCTTTTGGGTTACGATCATGAGTCCGATGGGGGACGGATGCGCCGCGTGGAAGGCCGCTGGCGCCGCAAGTATGGCTTACCGCGTACGTTGATTGAGCGGACGGGCGGCCGCTTAGGCTACTGAAGCTGTTATGGAAGCCGAAGAAAACATTAAGAAATCAGGGTTCGTGGTAATACTGGGGCGGCCCAATGTAGGCAAGTCTACGTTGCTCAACCGGCTGGTGGGTTCGAAGCTGGCGATCGTGACGCCGAAGCCGCAGACAACCCGCGACGCGATTCAGGGCGTTCTTACGCGTCCCGAGGGTCAGATCGTATTCGTCGACAGCCCCGGCATCCACGAGCCAAGTCTTGAACTGGGCCGCCGGATGATGAGCGAGGTACGGCGGGCGACTTCGGGATGTCATCTCGTGCTGCTCGTTGTCGACGCGAACAAGCCCGATCAGACCGGCGACCGTGTCGTCATCGATATGGTCAAAGAACTCAAGACCAAGGTCTTCCTCGTGTTGAATAAAGTCGACCTTCTCAAGTCAAAGGAACAGCTTCTCCCTCAGATCGAAAAGTATCAGGAGCGATACGAGTTCGACGAATACGTCCCGGTGTCGGCGGAGACCGGCCAAAACGTTGACGAATTGATCAAAGAAGTCTTCCGCTCCCTGCCTGAGCAGCCTGCCTACTACCCGGACGACTATATCACCGATCAGCCGGAGCGGTTTCTCGCCTCGGAGTTGATCCGCGAGCAGATCATCTTCCAGACACAGCAGGAAGTGCCCCACGCAACGGCTGTGGTGATCGATGAGTGGGACGAAGCCGACAATCTATTGCGTTTGGCCGCGACCGTCTATACCGAGCGTGACGGTCAAAAGGCGATTCTGATCGGCAAGAAAGGCGTCAGGATGAAGGAGATCGGCACGAGGGCGCGCAAACAACTCGAAGACCGTTTCGGGAAGCAGGTTTATTTGGAGCTCTTTGTGAAGGTCCAGCCGCGTTGGCGCGACCGCGCCGACTTCGTACAGTCGCTCGACTTCCGTGGCATCGCGGCCGGTGGCCTCAATGAAGAGGATGCCCCGCTGGATTGGGGTGAAGAAGATTAACCGCTACCCTTGAGCACCTTGGCGAGAATCGCGGGGTAGTCGGTGATGATCCCGTCGACACCCAGTGTGAGTAGGCGCTTCATCTCAGGTTCGTCGTTGACCGTCCAGGCCATGACCTTCAATTCTTCGTCGTGGACCTCGGAGATGATTTCGCGCGAAGCCAGCTTGAACTGCGGGATAACGTAATCGATCGGTGCGTTGTGACGCGACTCTTCGTCTTGCGTGCGATTGTAGATGTACCCGAGCTGGAGGTCCGGTGACAACTCGTAGACCTTGTTCAAGGTATCGGTGTCGAACGCTGAGATCATCGTATTCGCCGGGTTGCCATACTTCTGGATCAACTCGACGGCCTCTTTCTCGAAACCGGGCGTCTTGAATTCGATGTCGAGGAAGATCTTCTTGCCGAATTTCTTTAGGACGTCCTTCAGGAGGGGGACTTCCAGGTCGTCAGGGAGCCGGCGAATCTCCTCGTAGGTGCTGGTCTGAACCGAGCGGTGCTCCACGACCGAAGGGTGAACCACTACCAGTTTGTCGTCAGCCGTCTTGCGGACGTCGAGTTCGATGCCGTTCGCCCCCTGCTCCAAAGCCTTGCGAAAACTCGGAACCGTATTCTCGGCGATCTCGGCTGCACCGCGATGTCCGATGTTGAGTATCTTGGCCACAATCGTTTTCCTGCACCGAGCCCCTCAGGAAGCTCGGGTTCTCGCTGCGGACGCAACCGTCGCGTCCGCGGCGGCTTCAAAACCGCGCTCTTCCCCTACCTAAAAAGGGACTTCTTGCCGGCATTGTCCTGAAGGAACGTCAAACAGCCGGGAGGGCGGATGTGGCTCGGAACGTCTCCGATGCACCCGACACCGGCCTTGGAAAGGTTACTAAGCACACAGAGTACCATTTTTTTCGTTTTCTTGGGGTGAGTCGGATGGGCTTACGACAACACTTTCGCCGTGTGCGCCCGCGCGGTGGTCGATCGTCAACGCCCGGCAAACAGCCAGGCGCTTATAGTCCGCACCCAGTCCCTCGTTTGGGAGAATGTCGGGCATGGTGATTCGGAATGCAGCGAGTCGGGCAATCTTCCGCGCGGAGAAGATGGGCAAGGCGGACCTAGCAGCGAGCGAGCATCTCTTCGCGGGGTTGAACGCGTTCGAGCCGGGGCAAGAGCACCAGCTTCACACACACGCCGGGCAGGACAAGCTGTACTACGTTCTCGAAGGCGAAGGGGATGTAACGGTGGGCGAGGAGCGGTCGCGGATCGGCGTCGGTGACTTGGTGCTTGCGCAGTCCGGCGAGGAACATGCCTTGAGGAATCCCGGGCCGGGCCGGTTGGTGGTGATGGTTGTGATGGGGCCGTCGCCAAAGAAGGGGCTGTGAAAAATGGAGCTGTGCCATGCGCCGCCTGCGCAACTTCTTTGTTACAAAGGCGGATAGGTCAGGCTGCCGGGGTTCTTGGTGCGGATCTGGTAGAGGTGCTTGCCGGCGGTAACGTAAAGTGTGCGGAGGTCTTTGCCCCCAAAGGTGCAGTTTGTCACCGAGTCCTCGGGGATTGGGATTCGGCCAAGCAGTTCACCTTGCGGGCTGATGACGTAGACGCCGGCAAGATTCTCGGGCGGATTGTTATTGTTGCCGGCCGCGCCGTAGATGTTGCCCGCGGTGTCCATCGTCATACCGTCAATGCCTCGTCCGGCGCCGAAGCTGTAGTGCTTACGACCGTTCGACGGCGTGCCATCGTCCGCCAGCTCAAACGCCATAACGCGGGCCTCGCGCGGGTCGGCGACGGTGTCGGCGACGTACAGTGTCTTGCCATCCGGTGAGATGCCGATCCCGTTGGGCTTGTTGATGTCTGGTTTTGTGAGGACGCGCCTGAGGCTGCCGTCCGTGTCGATCATGTAGACGTCTTCGCTCTGGAGTTCGAGGCCGTCCTGCGAGCCGTAGCGCGGGTCCGTGAAGTAGACGCGGCCGTCGCGCGAGACGACAATGTCGTTCGGACTGTTGAGTTTCTTACCCTCGTAGTTGTCGGCGAGGACTTCGACTTCGCCGCTTGACATGTCGGTGCGGGTGACTTGGCGCCCGCCACCCTCGGCACCTCCCTCGCAGGCGAGCAGGCGTCCCTGGGCGTCGAAGGCAAGTCCGTTGGCGCGGCGGCTGGGACGGCGGAACTCGCTCCATTCGCCGCCGGGGGTGTATTTGATGATGCGGTTACCGGTGATCTCCGTGTAGTAGACGTTGCCCTCGGCGTCGGCGGCGGGGCCCTCTGTGAAGACGATGGCGAGCGCCGAGCTGAGTTCCGCACCTGGTTCGAGGACGCCGCTGGGGGAGGGAACCGTTGGAGGCTCATCGGCGGGCGGCGGCTCGGTGCAGGCGGTTGTGAGGAGCGCGGCGAGGATGAGGAGGACGGCGGCTTTACGCATGGTTGTTGGGTTCCCGGGGAATGTGCTGTTCGAAGTTGCGAGGATAACGCGCGGCCCGGGTCGCGTCAAGAGCGAGGGGTAGCCGTGCTACGATCCGTGCATTGTCTGTAGCGGGTTATGTGTTGGTGGGCGGGAAGAGTTCTCGTTTTGGCCGGGACAAGGCTTTGCTTGAAATAGATGGGGAGCCTTTGGCCCCGCGGATTGCCGGCCGGATGCGCCCGGTGGTGGACGGAGTGACGTTCGTGGGGCCGCCCGAGAAGTACGGGGACATGGGGCCGCGTGTCATTCCGGACGCGGTCACGGACTTCGGACCGCTCGGTGGAATCCTGGCGGCCCTCGAGGATTCCGCGAGCGAGTGGAATCTGTTGGTGGCCTGCGATATGCCGGGTCTGACGACAGAGTTCCTTTCCTATCTGGTGGGGAAGACGGCCGATTGCGAGGCCGACGTGGTCCTACCTTGCGATGAGCGGGGGCGGCCGGAGCCGCTTTGCGCTGTCTACCGGTCGACGGTGCGAGGAGCCGTGCGGCGCGCCGTCGACGCGGGTGTTCACAAAGTGATGCTTGCGCTCGATGGCCTGAGGATTGTGCGATTGGATCCCGAGGAGTGGGCGCCGCTCGATACGGAGGGACGCTTGTTTGCCAACATAAACCGGCCTGAAGATTGGGAAGGATTGCGGTAGCGATTCCCATGCCTCAGGCCAAGGTTCGCTCTTACGTATCTCACCTGCTGCGGACGCGTCTGCGGACGCTCGGAGGGCGGCGGGTGACTCCACCCTTCGTGACGCTGTACGTGACGACGCGTTGCGACGAGAAGTGCATCCACTGTTTTTACTGGGATGAGTTGAACCCGAAACCGAACCGGGATTTCACGCTGGACGAATTTGACCGCACCCTGGCGTCAATGGGCGAAATCTACAACCTGTTCATCGGAGGCGGAGAGCCGTTCTTGCGCGCGGACTTGGCGGACATTCTGCTCGCCGCGCACCGGCGGAACGATGTAGCCAACGTGTACGTGCCTACGAACGGCCAGCATACGACGCGTACCGTCGAGATTCTTGAGCGAACGCTAACGGAAGCCCCGGCGATGCGGTTCCATCTGAATCTCAGCGTCGATCATGTTGACGAAGAGCTGCACGACCGCATTCGCGGCAAGGAGCGTGCTTACCAGCGGATGCTCGAAACGCTGGACGCGATCACACCGCTGCGCCGTCGTTTTCCGAACTTGATTGTTCACACGCTGACGACGGTGATGAAAGAGAACCAGGACCGCATCATCGAGATCTACGAAGAGCTGCAGCGGCGCTTCGAGCCCGATGGGGCATCGTTCAATTACTGCCGCGGGCATCCGCTGGACCCGGAGCAGACGGATGTGGACCCGCTGATCTACAAACGCCTGATGCTTCGCATGGAAGATGACCTTCGCGCAGGCCGTATCTCGAACGCCGGGCCAAGCGAGTATGACGCCGCGAGTCATGTGCTCGACCGGGAAGTTCGCCGAACGGTGGAGCGGACGGTTACCGAGCAGAAGGCGCAGTTCTCGTGCGTCTCAGGGCGACTGGCGGGCGTGATTTATAGCAATGGCGATGTTGTCGAGTGCGAGATCAACAACTCGAAGCTAGGGAACTTGCGGGATGTTGATTATGATTTTCGGAAGCTGTGGTTTACCGAGGAGGCGCGGGAGGTAGCTGACAAAGCGGCTCATGGATGCTTCTGTACGCATGAGTGCGGACATTATTCATCGACGATTTATGATCTCGGCAAGGTGGTGAAGATTGCGGCGACGGCGATGGTCAGCGGGCCTTCCGCAAAAATCAGCCAGTGATGTAACACGCTTACCTTGCTGCTTCCTCTGGCGCCCAGCGTTTCAGGAAGCGCGCGAATCTCTTCTTGTTGTATGACTTTCCGGCCTCAAGATCCGCCGTCGACTGTGACTGTAGCAACTCCCCCTGCGCATCCAGCACGAACAAGTGCGGATAGCCCGGAATCTTCGAATACCGAGATAGCAGATCTTCGTTCTTGTTTTCAGGACTGAAGTTCACCTTGACGGTTACGTAATTGTCTTCCCGTAACTTCAGGACCGCTGCGTTGGCCTCGAAGAACTCATCCATGAAGCGGCACCAGATGCACCACTTGCCGCCCACTTCCAGTAAGACATTGCGCGCTGTCCTCTTAGCTTCCATGCAGGCTTGTTGAACGTCCGCGGTTGCATTCCGTACCGGGTCGTATTCCACAACAGGCACGTAGTCAGTCTGCGGCGGGGCGGGCGACGCGGCTAGGGATAAAGTAAGCAGGGTCACGCACGCTGCGACGACGATTGGTGCGGTTCCAACATTTCTCATTCTCACCTCCCGCCTACAACACTAAGAAATTCTCCCCACGCTACAGGTTGGCCGTGGATCGGCGCAATCGTCTTAACATTGAGGCCGATCTGCCGCACATTGTTGAGAAAGGTTTCGGTCGTCTCTGTGGCTAGGGAAGTCGGCGGGTCGTAGAGGTCCGCCTCAATCAGGATCTTCTCCGTCGGTAAGTACGCCATCAGCATGCCTTCAACGTGTGAAGCGAGACCTTGCACGTAGTACATCTCGAGTGATCGCTTTCCGTCGGTGAGGACATACTTCTCATCCACGTCCTCCATCGTGTAGCCCTCCGAAATCTCTGTCGGCGGATAGAGCGACATCATGTCGGGCTTTAGGGTCCGTGGCACGTAGTTCAGCAGTTCGGTTTCGTAGAAAAGTCGGTTGCGCTGGTGCGTGATAACCGTCGCCCCGATGTGGAGGTAGGTTCGAAGGCCGCCGAGGTGGTCGTAGTGGGCGTGCGTGTTGACGATGAAGCGAATCGGCTTGTCGGGGACAAGCTTGACGATCTGCTCGATCACCACAAGCGAGCGCTCTTCGTCGAGTGGCGCCTCCACCACCGCCACGAACTCGTCGAACTCGACGGCGACGCTGTTGTGAGTTGAACCGCCGAGGAGCCACACACCCGCAGCGAGTTTGTTGGTCTCCACTCGCGGGGCCGGCACTCTGTATTGGCGGACGGCGTTGGGGACGGTAAGCGGCTCGCCGCAGGCGTTCGGTGTGATGTGGGCAAAGGCGCCGCCGAAGCTGTTGTGGCCGCCACTGATCACAGGGAACTGCCGCTCGTCATCCCAGCCGTCGTGGTGATGCCAACCGGCGGGAAACTTGATGCCGTCGATCTCCTGCCACTGCGTGTATTCGTGCTCGTAGTTCATGTCGCCGAGGACGGGATCAGGTACCCAGGTCTGAATCCGCTGAATTAAGTTTTGGCTGTTGACAGTGGCGTTGACACGGTACTTGCCGAGGACGGTGGCGGAGACGACAACGATCTTCTCGATGCCGCTCGTCGTGGCGCCGTCACGGCCACTCTCGGCCATCTCCCATCGCCAAATCGCGGTGGGATTCGCACCGGGAGCCATCGCGGCTTTAATAAAACCGGGCGGGTTCAGCCAGATATCGAGCTGCCAGAGTTCGGCCTGCGTCGAGGCGGGAATGGGGCTCCCGCCTGCGCCGTCGATGTGCCAAGCGTGATTGCCATTGACCGCGAAAGTTTGCTTCTCGTTTTGCTGCGAGGGTGTTCCCCCGAGCCAGCCGGCACCGTACTTCCATGAACGTGGATTCAGCCCGGGCTTGCGCTCAAACGTCTCGACGGAAGAGCGGGCTTCATAGTTGATGGTGCGGGTGTAGTTAGCGAGCGGCTCGCCGTCGGGCCAGTCGGTGTCCTGGGTGACGTTTTGTCCAACCTTGCCCGAGTAGCCCTCGCCCGAGAACGTAATACATTTCAAGTCGTCGGTTCCCATGGCCTTGGCGGCTGCCCTGAGGACGGGCCAGGGGTCGACATGACCCGGTTGTTGCGCCACGCCGGGAGCGAGGATGAGAAGAGCATTCAGAATCCAGGGTGTTTTCATCATGTTGCCCGGAGCTAGTTCAGGTACTTGTCAAGGTCCGGATGGAGTAATTCGTCGATTTCAGGACGGGCCAAGTCGTCGGCGGTGAGAACGTGAATGGGTGTCTCGATGCGCTTCTCAGGTGTTTCGCCGTTGAGGGCTTGAGTGATGGTCTTCACCGCCGTATAACCGATCTGGAACGGATCTTGCACGACGAGAGCGTCGGTTACGCCGTCCTTTAGGTCTTGCTCGATCGTGTCGCTAAAGTCAAAGCCCACGAGCAGAACTTTGTCGCCGAGCTGTCTGCCGCGGACAGCTTTGGCGGCGCCGACGGTGGCGGGTTCGGCGGAGGCAAACATGGCATCGAGGTCGCTGTGGGCTGTGAGCATGTTTTCGGAGACTTCGAGGGCCTTGGCCCGGTCCGACATGCAGTAGCGGGCGTCGGCGATTTCGATCTCAGGGAACTCTTTCGCTAAAGTGTCCTCGAAGCCCTTCTCGCGTTCCATGGTCGAAGAGCTGCCCGGGACCATTTTGACCATCACAATCTTTCCCTTGTTGCCGATCAACTCAGCCAGCTTACGCGCACCGAGGACGCCGGCCTGGTAGTTGTTCGTCGAGACATAGGAAACGTAGTCTTCGGTATTGACGCCGGAATCAAAGATCGTCAGCGGAATACCTTGCTGGGCCGCGCGTTCGACGGAACGGACCAGCGCGGTCGCTTCCGTCGGAGCGAGTACGATGCCGTCCATGCGGCCGTTAATCATGGAATCGACGATTTCGATCTGGCGCGAAAAGTCGGTCTCCTGGGGGGGGCCGATCCATTCGATCTCAATATCCGCCTCGCGGCCCGCCGCCACGGCGCCGGCGTGAACCGTCTGCCAAAAGACATGGGCGACGGCTTTGGGGACAACGCCGATTCTCTTTCTGGCGTTCTGTTGACGGCAGGCAATCGAGGCGAGCGCGAGCACGGCGAGACAAAGGGCAACAAGAACAAGACGGTTTCGTTTCATGGGCTGGAGCGCATCCTCTTCGCCTATTCTCGCCCAATCCGCTCATAGGCTGTTCGCCGCCATCGCAGTCTATCTCGTGAAACAGGCGATTCCGTCTTGCTGGCGACCCAACGCGGCGCTAAGATAGATGGTACTCGTGGCGTTCTCTCGCGCCGGGCGGGTTACCGTTAGGAGTCGTGACGGGGTTTCGGAAGGCAGCGCGAGCGTACTGTGTCGGTCCGAAGGAGCATGCAATGTATCTAGATGAAGATTTTCGCTTGAAGGTCGGTTTGGCTGAAATGCTCAAGGGCGGCGTCATCATGGACGTCACGAACGCCGAGCAGGCCAAGATTGCCGAGGATGCCGGTGCGACGTCAGTGATGGCGCTCGAGCGCGTCCCATCTGACATACGCAAAGAGGGCGGCGTAGCTCGCATGGCGAGCATTTCGAAAATGCGCGAGATCATGGAGACGGTTAGCATCCCCGTGATGGCGAAGGCGCGCATCGGGCACTTCATGGAAGCGAAGGTGCTGCAGGCGCTGAAGGTCGACTACATCGACGAGAGCGAAGTGCTCACTCCGGCCGACGAAGCGAACCACATCGACAAGCGCCCATTTCGCGTGCCGTTTGTCTGCGGCGCCCGGAATCTTGGAGAAGCCTTGCGCCGCATTGGCGAAGGCGCCGCCATGATTCGCACCAAAGGCGAAGCCGGGTCGGGCGACATCGTCGAGGCCGTGCGTCACATGCGGACCATCCAGAGAGAGATGAAGCAGCTCACCGTGACGGACAAGAGTGAGTTGCCGACCGCCGCGAAGAATCTGCAGGCGCCGCTGGAACTCGTCGAGTACGTCGCCGAGTATGGCAAACTCCCGGTTCCCAATTTTTCGGCGGGCGGCATCGCGACGCCGGCTGACGCGGCGCTTGTGATGCAACTGGGCGCCGAATCGGTGTTCGTCGGTTCCGGCATCTTCAAGTCAGAGGACCCAGCTCAGCGCGCCAAGGCCATGGTCAAAGCCGCCACGTATTACAACGATCCCGAGAAACTGCTCGAAGCTTGCGGGGATCTGGGTGAAGCCATGCGCGGCATCAACGTCGCGACGATGGAAGAATCAGAGAAGCTTCAGACGCGCGGCTGGTAGTGCCGGCGTCTCCGGTCCAAGCGCGGAGATGAGGTATCAGCTCCCGCGACTGGTCTTCGTCTCTTCATAAAACCAGAAGGTTTCTCACGACTCATGAAGATTGGTCTGTTCGCGCTGCAAGGCGACTATGAGCGGCATGATCACGTGTTGCGCAAGCTCGGCGCGCAGACCGTATATGTGAACAAGGCGGTGCAACTTGAGGATGTAGATGCCCTGATTCTGCCCGGCGGCGAGAGTAGTACCATTCTCAAACTGCTCGACGAAGAGAATCTGTTTGAGCCGCTGGTCGAGTTTGCCAGGCAGAAACCGATTCTCGGTACCTGCGCGGGTACGATCTTGCTCGCCTCGGAGGTAACGTCGCCCGTTCAGCGCTCACTGAACGCGATGGATATCACCGTTGAGCGCAACGGTTACGGACGGCAAGTGGACAGCTCGATCCAAAGGGTCCAGCCGGAGAAAGAGTTCGAAGAGCGGACCTCACCCGGTGAGATCGAGACCGTCTTCATCCGCGCGCCGATCATTCATGAGGTCCGCGGCGATGCGCGTGTGCTGGTTGAATTTGATTCGCGGCCGATTCTGGTCGAGCAAGGGCGGCATCTGGCGGCGACGTTCCATCCGGAGCTGACCGACGACACACGCGTCCACGAGTTGTTCCTATCTAAACTGCGCCATCCGGAATCACCGCCGCCATGAAACTACCGGCACGTGTCCTGTTTGTCTGCATTGGGAATTCATGTCGGAGTCAAATGGCCGAGGGCTTTGCGCGGCATCGCCATAGCGACGTGATGGAGCCTCTGAGCGCGGGAACTTATCCCGCGGCCATCGTACAGCCGGAAACGATTGCATCGATGGCGGAGAAATCCGTTTCCCTGGAGGGTCAGACGCCGGAGAGCATTCGCTCGATCGATGCCCGACAGGTCGATTTGCTTGTCAACATGAGCGGCTCACCGCTGCCGGCGCTGTTGCCCGACTTCCAGGGTGGGAACTTGGTCTGGGAGGTCACCGATCCGATCGGACAGTCGATGGAAGTCTACGCCGAGGTGCGAGACCGGATTGAGTCACTGATCGGCCAACTGGCGGAGACACTCCGAAAACACAGCGACGCGAAAGAAGAGTAGGCAACCGCACTCCCGCGAATCGTTTCCCAATCACCCCCCCATTTTTGAACGGCGCGCCTTTGCGCATAGTATTACGGCCAACGATGCCATGGCGGCCTCGGGATTAGGTAAGCTAATGCCTGCCGCCATGAACGTAGCACAGTTCAAAATCTTCCGCGATATCGCTCAGCAGCACAGTGTCAGCCGCGGCGCTGAGATGAATGGGGTCTCGCAGTCGGCCGCCAGCCAATTGCTGAGGCACTTGGAAGCGGATCTGGGAATCGAGCTTTTCGACCGCAGCACGCGTCCCTTTAAGCTCACACCGGCCGGCCGGATCTACTTCGAGGCTAGTAGAGACATCGTGCGGCGGCGCGAAGAGATGCGGGCGCAGATCGATGCGCTCAAGGGCGAACTGGTCGGGTCGGTGCGCGTCGCTTGCATCTACTCGATCGGGCTTTACGAAATGCGGCGCATCCGTGAGGAGTTCGAAGAGAAGCATCCGCAGGCTCAGGTTCACCTTGAGTACATGCGCCCGGAGAAGGTTTACGAGGCGGTCTCGGGCGATCAGGCGGACCTGGGGTTGATCAGCTATCCGGGGGCGACGAAGAAGCTGAAGGTGGTTGATTGGCGCGTCGAGAGGATGGTGCTCGTCTGCCATCCTTCTCACTCTTTGGCCCGCAAGAGGGCGGTGGAAGTTGCTGATCTGGGTGGGCTGGATTTCGTGAGCTTCGATCCCGGTCTGTCGATTCGCAAGGCGATGGACCGATTCTTCCGCGAGCGGGGACTGCATCGTAGGGTCGTTCTGGAGTTCGACAACATACAAATGATCAAAGAGGCGCTCACGATCGGGTCCGGCGTGAGCCTGCTGCCGGAACGGACGGTGCGGCAGGAGGTAACCGAGGGACGGCTGGTGACGCGCACGATCAATGCCCCGGAACTTGTGCGTCCGGTGGGGATCGTGTACCGGCGGGGAAAGACGTTTTCGCCTACGGCCTCGGCTTTTTTGGAGTATCTGCGGGAGCATCCGCGCGACTAGGGGCTGTGAAAAAACGGGGACTGTACCAAGCGCCGCCCGCGTAACTGCTTTGCTCGTAGCGCTCATGAGCGGCGCGCCGTGGACTGTCCCCAGTTTTTTCACAGCCCCTTAGAGGGCGTATTCGCCCAGATGTCTGAATGATCGGGTGGATAGGCACAGGTGGGGCGCGCGGTGTTTTGCGGGTTGGGGGTTGGTAGGGTTCGTTTCGTGTTTTTTGTTCTCGGTGTCTCCTTTCGGGAGCCGGATGCCGTGGCTGGAGCACGGGGTTAGCGGTTCGGAGGGTCTGGGTCGGGTTCAGGGCCCCTCACTTGCGTTCGGGGTTCGGTTGAGGATTTAGTGTTGTTGGCGGTCTTTGAACTCTTCGTGCCAGTTTTGGACGATGCGGATGGCGGGCTGCTGCGTCTCCGCGTTGACCGGCTCGGCTAGGAGAAAGCGCTTGCCGTCGGCCGAGACGTCGTACTGGGCTAAAGATAGCCCTGCCGCCAAGCTCGGGTGGTCAAACAACGCGGTTGGTGCGCCCACGGAAAAATCGGGACCGCTTTCAACGGAGACAGCCATGAGCGTGCCCCCTTCGACATAGAACAGCTCCTTGCCGTCCCGGCTCCATCGCGCCTGCCGGCCCCCGTTGTTCGACACGGTCGTTTTGCTGCCGCCTTCAGGAAAGGGCAGTACATAGATTTCGGCTTGACCCGATTCATTCGATTGGTAGGCGACGAAGCGGCCGTTGGGCGAGAGCTTGGGCCCACGCTCTCGGGACGATCCTTGCAGGAATACATGAGGCTCCCAGCCGCCATCTTCGCTGCGCTCCAGATACCAGAGGTCACCCCGGCTTTCCGGATCTGCCAAGTGATAGAGGATGTACCTTCCATCGCGCGACCAGTCGGATAAATACTCCGCCTGGGGCGTGGACGCCAGTGCCGCCTCCTCGCCGCTGCCATCGGCCCGCCTCAAAAAGATATCCGTGTTACCCGCCGGACTGAAGGAAAACGCGACTTCCTCGCCCGTTGGCGACCAGGCGAGGGGCGCGAAGGATGCCAGCCGTGCCGCGGAATTCAAGCGAGTCTTCGTACCCCGGCCGATATCATACACCCACACATCCGTGTTCGAGCCCTCTCTGGATGAAAAAGCCACCATCCGCTCATCCGGGGACAGGGTCGGATAGCGCATCGTGTCTTGCCGCAGGCTCATATCCGAGGTCTTCCGGCCGCCCCGGTCGCGCCAAACGAGTTGGTGTTGCCCCGTGGCGGGGCCGTCGAGGTACACGAGTGTCCCGTCGGCCGCAACCGTAGGGCCTCGGCCGGATTGCGATACGGGGAAGGCTTCACCTGTAGCCTGTAAGCTGTCTAAGGAAAAGGGCAATGCCCACAGATCATGCTCGAGGGCAGCCGACTGATACACGATATGGCCGCTGGGTGAATAGGCGGGTCGTGAACCGGGCCCCAGGATCTCTCGACGGCCCGTCTCGAGATCTTGGACGGCAAGCGTCGCTGTGCCTAACGGATCGAACGAGAAAACCAAAACACGAGCGCCGAACTGAGCCGGCAGGAAATGAGGATCGATCACGAAGCCGTGTAGACCTCCCGACGGCACCTCGGATTCGTCCGGCGAAATCATTATCTGGGGGGCGCCTCCGCGTGTGGGCACCCCGTAGAGCACCCGGGGGCCGCCCGAAGAGAAAACGATCAGCTCACCGTCCGGACTCCAGGATCCTCCGGACATGGTGTCGCTGGGTAACTCACAGAGCCGGATAGCCAAGCCACCCTGCGCCGAGACCTTCTTGAGTTCTCCCCCCGCGGCGAAGCCGATGAAGCTGCTGTCGGGTGACCAAAAAGGGGTGTGGGCTCCCGCGGTGTCCTCAATGACCCGGGGTTGTTGCTGATCGAGATCCTGGACCCAGAGCTTTGGCCCGTCGGCCCCTGCCACAAAGGCAATATGCTTCCCGTCCGGCGAGACAGCGACATTGGGACGCCAAGCAGTCGGCCTCACTGGCTCGGGCGGTACAAGGGCAAATCGGCGCAGCGGGGTCTCGGCGATAGGGACTGCCGAGAACCCTGGGAAGAACGCGAAGACGAGGGCGAGAAGCACGCCCAAGGCCGCAACCCCAAGGAGCAGGGTTTGCTTGCGCCGTTGGGCGCGCTCGATCTGTTGCTCGGACGACTGCGGTAGGACGCGGATGGCGACGGAGCGGCGGAGTTCGGTGTCTTCGGCGACGTAACGGATGGTGTCGCCGCTTGCCTGCGCGTCTTCGATGATGCGGTATTTTGCCAGGGGGCCGGGTAGTGACGGGCTCTCAGCCTGTCCTTGTTTTAGACCCGCGGGAGCGCCGGTCACTACCGCGCCGGGCACGGCATGCCGTGCCCCTACGGAGCCCTCGGGCGGAACACGCAGAATGGTCGACCTTCCCGACTTCAGCTTGTCGCTCAATGTCTCCAGATCGACTACCATGTCGGCGGTACTTTGGTAGCGCCTGTCGGCTTGCTTGGCGAGACACTTGTTCACGAGGATTTCCAACGCCATTGGGACGCCCGTGCGGAGGGCCGTCATGGGTTCGGGCTCTTCGTCGGTGATGGAATACATTACGGCCTTGTCGTAGTGGCCCTTGAAGGGTTGCTGTCCGATGACGATTTCGTAGATGACGACACCGAGCGACCAGACATCGGATCGATGGTCTGTTTCGGCCCCGTAGGTTTGCTCGGGGGACATGTAGGTGACGGTCCCCATTGTTTCATCCATGCGAGTGAGCTTGGAGCGGTCGGCGAGTTGGGCCAGACCGAAGTCCATGATGGTGAGATGGCCGTCGGGGCCGACCATGAGGTTGGCGGGCTTGATGTCGCGGTGGACGATGCCCTTGCGGTGCGCTGCTTGCAGGCCCTTGGCGGTTTGGATCGCGAGGTCGAGTGCGTCCTCGAAGTTCAGGGGGCCGGATTCGATTTTCTTGTCGAGGCCGTCGCCCTCCAGGAAGGCCATGGCGATGAAGGTGCGGCCGTCGGCCTTACCAATCTCGTAGACGGTGCAGATGTTGGGGTGGTTGAGGGCGGCGGCGGCTTTGGCTTCGCGCTCGAAGCGCTTGCGGATGTCGTCGTCGGAAACGAGGTGTGCGGCTAGGAACTTGAGGGCGACGGGACGGTCTAAGGATGTGTCCTCGGCTTTGTAGACTACGCCCATGCCGCCTTCACCGAGTTTTTCGGTGATGCGGTAGTGGGAGATGGTTTGGCCGATCATAGCCCGCAGGTGACCTGAGGGGATTGTACCGCTGTTTGGGTGCGTCGGGTGACAGTCAGCCCGTTTTTCGCCGGTTAGGGTTTGTCGTCGGGCGGACGGATGTTGACGGCGAAAAAGGGTGACAGTCACCCAGTGGCTTGCGTTGCCGCCTTGTGGGTTTCCGCGTCTTGCGGCGCGGACGCGCAGGTTGACACCCGCGCCTCCTTTGCTTGACGAAAGGCCGCGGACCTCAAAACCGAGGTCGCGCTATGGGCGTTCTGCCCGACCGATAAACGTAAAAACGGGGACTCCTGCCGCTGGGGGCGGCCTGGCCCCTCACTTGCGTTCGGGGTTCGGCTGGGTCCTTGGTGCGGCAGGTGTCCCCGCTGTTTTCGTCGGTCTGGTCTTAGGATAGCTTGGGGGTCAAGTTTTGCTAGGCCCCATCGGAGGTCATCGCATGGCGCTGGGCGGCGACATGGGTTACAATCGATTTCGCTGCCGAGGTGACTCCAAAGCAGCTTACGGAGCGCCACGGAGCTTCACGCACTCGCTCGGGTGTGAACGAATACGTCAAGATTGTCCTCCGAGGTCGAGATGCGGGCATGAAAGTAAGAAAGTTCGAGGTAGAGGTCTGCGATGAGTAACGGTTACAAAACAGATAAATGGTTTGTCAGTCCCTGGTGTTATCTTCCCGAAGTCCGAAAAGGGTTTGACTTCCCCGCCAACATCAAGATTCACGACGTCACCCTGCGCGACGGCGAGCAGCAGACCGGCGTGATCTTTCGCCGCGAAGAGAAGGTGGAGATTGCCAAACAATTGGCCGCGTTGGGCGTCCACCGCATTGAGGCCGGGATGCCGGCGGTTTCAGAACAGGACAGGGCGGCGATAAGCGACATCGCGGCCCTAGATTTGGGCCCGGAGATCTTTTCCTTCGCCCGCTGCATCGTGGACGACATCAAGGCGGCCAAGGAATGCGGCGTCAGCGGCGTGATTGTGGAGATCCCCTCGAGCGATCACATCATCGAGAACGCTTACGGTTGGGATGTCGATCGAGCGGTCAAATCCTCGATTGACGCTACCCTGGCCGCCAAGGAAGAAGGCCTTTACACGGTTTTCTTCACCATCGACTCGACTCGAACCGAGGTGGAGAAGCTGCTCGATCTGGTCGAAAAGGTGGCGACAGAAGGCCACATGGACGCCTTTACGCTGGCGGACAGCTTCGGCGGATGCACACCCGAGGCGATCTATCATGTGGTGAAGAAGGCCATCGCCCGGCTCAACAAGCCGGTGGAGATCCACTGCCACCAGGACTTTGGGCTCGGAGTCGCGAACACGATCTATGCCTTGGCGGCGGGAGCCAGCGTCGCGCAAACGACGATAACAGGCCTCGGAGAGCGCGCCGGCAACGTTCCGGTGGAGGATGTAGCGATGTCGCTGCTGTGCCAGTATGGCGTCGACCTGGGACTCAAAACCGAGAAGTTTTGTGAGGTCTCGCGCTTTGTGCTGGACCGAGCGGGGGTGCAGATCCCCGGGAACCGCCCGATCGTGGGTTCCATGCTCCACCACGTGGAATCAGGGATCGTAGCGGGCTTCGTGCGCAACGCACGGGACGAACACCCGCTGGAGTTCGTGCCCTTTGCGTCCGAGCTGGTGGGGCAAGACCCGGTGACGATCGTCCTCGGAAAGAACAGCGGCCTGCCCTCGATTCAGGAGTGGTGCGAAAAGCTGGAGATCACCGCGTCGGAAGAGCAGATGCTCGAGATGGTGCAGCTCGTAAAAGAGAAATCGTTCGAGAAGAAAGATCTCCTGAACACCGAGGAGTTCAAGACGATTGTCGATACCGTGCTGCAAGCTACCTTGGCGGCCGGCGACTAGCGGCATCGCGGCATGGGACGGTTGAAAGATTTCACCGAACTTATTAACCGGGCCAAGGATCTCGGCCCCGCACGCATAGCTGTCGTCGGCGGGCACGATCTCGACACCCTCCTCGCGCTGGTCGAGGCGGAAAAGATGGGGCTCGCCCAGCCCGTGCTTGTGGGTGACCCTGTCAAGATTGTCGCGGCGGCTCAGAAGGCGGGCTTCGCGGCTGAAGGCAAAATTGTCGAGGCGGAGGGTGAGCAGGCGACCCTCCGGGAAGGCATCAACCTCGTCCGCACAGGCAAGGCTGACCTGCTGATGAAGGGCAAGGTGACGACGGCCAGCCTGATGCGGGCCGTGCTCGACAAAGAGCATGGGCTGCGCGGGGGCGGGGGTCTATGCCAAGTGATTGTCTTTCATGTTCCCGGCCACGATCGTCTCATGCTGATGAGCGACGCCGCGATCAACATTGCCCCCGCGCTCGCCCAGAAAGCCGACATTTGCCGTAACACGATCGCGGTGGCACACGGCCTTGGAATCGACGAGCCGAATGTCGTGTTGCTGACCGCCCTGGAGTTCGTGAACCCCGCCATGCCGGCGACCCTAGATGCCGCGGCGCTGGTCCAGATGAACCGCCGGGGGCAGATCACCGGCGCCCACCTGGAAGGTCCCTTGGCTCTCGACGTCCCTCTCAGCAAATTCGCCGCCGATCGAAAAGGCATAACCAGTCCGGTGGTGGAGAACGCTGACATTTTCATCGCACCCAGCATCGAGGCAGGCAACATCCTCTATCGCGCTATCGTGTACTTCGCGCGGGGTACATCCGGTGGACTCATCATCGGCGCCAAAGTTCCATTGCTTGTGCTCTCCCGCGCGGAACCTCCGGAGACGAAACTGCACTCGATCGCGCTTGGGCGGATCATCCTCGACCACCAACAGAAGGGAGATGCCTAGACCTGGTCCCAGCGAGCTGAGATGAAGATCCTCGTACCGAATCTGGGATCGACTTCCCTGAAATACCAACTGCTGGACATGCGTGACGAGCAGGTGCTCGCACGCGGCAAAATCGAGAGGATTGGGAGCCAGGAGGCGCACTTCCAGCATCAGCATGCGGGGCTTGATCGCCTGGAGAGAACCCTGCATATCCCCAACCATCGCGCCGCCATTCAACTCCTCGTCGAGAATCTCTTTCAGACGGAAGCTGCTCGGGAAGAGCGGCCGGACATAGTTGCCTTCAAGGCAGTCCACGCAGGCCCGGAGTTTTGCGGCACATTCGTGATTACGAGAGAAGTGCTGCAGGCCATGGAACGATTTGTTCCAGCAGCTCCCCTGCACAATCCCATCTATATCGAGGCGATCCGCCTGTTCCAAGAGCTACTGCCGGAGGTTCCTCTGATCGCTTCGTTCGAGACCGGTTTCCACCAGACTATGCCGGAGGAAGCTCATCTGTACGGAGTCCCTTACAGATGGGTGGAAGAACATGGTATCCGCAAGTATGGGTTTCACGGGGCTTCACACCGCTATGTAGCGAACCGTGTGCCGGAGCTGTTGGAAGGAGAGGGAAAGAGTCAGCGTGTGATCTCGTGCCACCTGGGCGGAAGTTCTTCTATTTGCGCGCTGCGGGATGGAAAGTCGGTCGATACGACGATGGGGTTTTCTCCGCAGTCGGGAATCGAGAACGCAACACGCTGCGGGGACCTGGATGTGTTCGTCTTTGTCCATCTGGCGCAACATATGGACACTACGCTGAGCCGTCTTCAAGAAGAGGTCGTGCGAGACGGGGGGCTGTTGGGCATCTCGGGTCTCAGCGGCGATGTGCGCGATCTTGAGACGGCCGCCCGGCAAGGGCACTCCGGCGCTCAGCGGGCGCTAGGAGTGTTCGTCTATGAAGTCAAGAAGGCGGTGGGCGCCTACGCCGCGGCACTCGGCGGAGTGGATGTTTTGGCGTTCACGGGGGGAATTGGGGAGAACAGCGTGCAGACGCGGGAGCGGGTATGCGACGGCCTGGAGTTCCTGGGCCTGATGCTGGACGAGGAAAGAAACAAACTTGCCGAGGGCAAGGAAAGTGTCATCTCAACGAAGGATTCCCGGGGGATGATTCTCGTTGTGACCACCAACGAAGAGCTCGTTGTGGCGCGGGAAGCCGCCAAGCTCAGATTGGCGAGGGCCTGAGATCGCCGCTCTGATAGGGCTGGTTTGGACCGGCGGGAGTGGCGGCCACCACTTTTCCGCGCCTGGCGGCGCGGGCCGCTCGATTTACATCGGGCGCTCTGTTGCTTGGTAGGGGTTAGTGGTCGGCTATGCCTCCGTCGGGGAAGCGGAGTTGTTGGCGGATGTGGGGGGTGTAGGGGCGCTTTTTGGCGACGGCTTCGTCGAAGCCTACGCCTAGGCCGGGTTTGTCGGGGGGCAGGGCGAAGCCGGATTCGTAGGTGGGTTCGCCGCCTTGGAAAAGGTCGGTCCAGAAGGGGTCTTTGCCGCGGTGGCTGATCTCCTGGATGGCGAAGCTGGGAGTCGAGAAATCGACGTGCAGCGATGCCATGGTGCTGACGTTGCTTTGCGGGTTGTGCGGGGCGAGTTCGACGCGGTGGGCTTCGGCGATGATGCCGATTTTCTTCATCTCGGAAATACCGCCGCAGTGGACGACGTCGGGCTGGACGAAGTCCACAAGGTGACGCCGGCAGATCTCGCTGAAGCCCCACTTGGTGAAGAGGCGCTCTCCGGTGGCTAGGGGAATCGTCGTTTTGCTGCGCAGGTGGGCGAGCTCGTCGATATCTTCGATCTGGGTGGCTTCCTCGACGAAGTAGGGTGCGTACTCTTCAGCGCGGCGGCAGAAGTCGACGGCCATGGTGGGGGTGGCTTTGCCGTGGACGTCGATGCAGATGCGGAAGTCAGGGCCGACGGCTTCGCGAACGGCTTTGAGGTTGGCGATACCGTCGCGGACGGAGCGGACACGTTCGATCTGATTGCCTTGGGTTGTGACGAAGCCGCCTTTGCAGGCAGTCCAACCCTCGTCTTGGACCTCTTTCCAGTTGCGGGCGTATTCTTGCGGGTTGCTTCCGCCGGCGTGGACGTACATCTGGACGCGCTCGCGGCCTTTGCCGCCCAGCAGGATGTAGATGGGCTGATTGAGGGCCTGGCCGAGGATGTCCCAGAGGGCGATCTCGACGGCGCTGACGGCGGAGTTCAGGATCGGACCCCCGCGCCAGCGCGCCCAGCGGAACATGGCTTGCCAGTGCATCTCGATGTCGGTGGGGTCGCGGCCGACGAGGAGACGCTTGTGCTCTCCGATGGCGGCGGCCATGGTTTGGGCTTTGCTGGTGACGGAGCCTTCGCCGGTACCGATGATGCCCTGGTTGGTGAAGATGCGAACGAAGACGTAGTTGGAGGCATTTTCTTGGCCGCTGCGGCTGATGACGTAGGTCTTGAGGTCGGTGATCTTGAGGTTTAGCGGCTTGGCTTTTTGTTGCGCGGCGGCTAAGAGGCCTTCGGGGCCGCTGAATGCGGCGAGGCCCGTGGCTGCGGCTCCGGCGGCGGTGTTCAGGAATTCGCGTCGAGTGGGTTGCATGGTTTGTTTCCTATGGGAGGGGTGTGACGGAGCCGGAGGTTCCTAGGGTCCTGGCCTGCCACCACGCCAAGCCGGCGCAGACTAAAAGAGCGCCCATCAGCGTTTCGCGGCCGATTGTTTCACCGAGTAGAGTGTAGCCGATTGCGCTGCCGACGATGGGTTGAACGAACAGGCTCAGCGCGACATGACTAACGGGCACGACCTTGATGACTCGATACCAGAGGGTGTAGCAGACAACGGAGGGGAAGACGGCTAGGAATGCGACGGAGGTCCAGCCGATCCAGGAAATGGTGCTGAGGTCGGAGTTGAGAATGACGGGGGCGAAGACAATGGCGGCCGTGAGAAACCCGGCGGCCTTCATGGCTAGGACGGAATGGCTGGGTGGATAGCGTCCGGCGAGTCTGCCACCCGCGACGGTGACGGAGGCTTCGCACAGTAGGGAAGCGGTGAAGAGGGCGTTTCCGAAGAGGCGGTCGGGGGCGGTAGGGAGTAGGTGACGGAAGCCTACGCCGGAGAGAACGAGCATCCCAAACGTGCCCATGGCGAGAGCGGAGATGGTGCTTCCCGACGGTCTCTCGCGAAGGGCTAAGGTTGCGAGTAGAACGGTGAGGGTCGGTTCGAGAGCGATGAGGATGGAGACGTCGATGGCTTGGGTGTATTTGAGACTGGTGATTTGGAGAGCGGGCGCCAGGGTGAAGTTGAGAGCGCCGAGGCAGGCGACGAGCAGCCAGTCGCGTCGATGAAGGCGGGGGAGTCCGTTCCAGGGCGCGGCGGATAGCAGGAGAAGGCTCGCGAGTCCGTAGCGAAGAAAGATGATGAGTCCGACGGGTATTTCCTGGCCGGCGAGCTTCATCGCTACGTAGCTTCCGGCCCAGAGAGTTTGGGTGAGGAAGAGGATGATCCAGTGGCGTCGGTGCACGGAAGGTCGGACCCGTTGCCATTGTAGTGGCGGGGAACGACAGGGGATCGGGGAGGTCCACGATGGAGGAGCGGGAACGATGCTTCGCGGCTGCACCGGGCTGCGGGCACGGCATGCCGTGCCCCTACTTTTCGTGCGCGGAGTTGCGTTGCGCGTCGGTTTTATTGGGGCGAGTCGACGCCCATTTGCGAGAGGCGGTAGCGGAGCGCGTTGCGTGTGAGGCCGAGCAGGCGGGCAGCGTGGCTCTTGTTGTCGTCGGCGCGGCGAAGGGCCTCGCGGATGAGAGCCTGTTCGTATGCATCGAGCGTCATGCCGTCGGGAAGGAAGGGGACTTCTCCTTCGTGGGCGGGGCGAGCGTCGGTATCGAGTTGAATGTCGTCGGGTTGAATGACGTCGTTGGAAGAAAGCACCATGCTGCGTTCGATGATGTTTTCGAGTTCGCGGACATTGCCCGGCCAATGGTACGAACGAATTTTCTCGAGAGCCTTGGCGGAGAGAGAGCGAGGGTCGCCGCCGGTGTCGGCGGCGAACTTGTTTAGAAAGTGCTCTACGAGGTAAGGGATATCTTCCTTGCGTTCCCGTAGCGGCGGCAGGTTGATGGGAACGACATTGAGGCGGTAGTAGAGGTCTTCTCGGAATGTGCCCTGTTCGAGGGCGGCGCGAAGGTCCTGGTTGGTGGCGGCGACGATGCGGACATCAATGTGAATGGTCTTCTTGCCGCCGAGCCTTTCGAATTCTCTTTCCTGGAGAACGCGCAAGAGTTTCACCTGGACGGGGAGCGGCACGTCGCCGATTTCGTCGAGGAAGACAGTGCCGCCGTCGGCTTGTTCAAACTTTCCGGCGTGGGATTGGCTCGCCCCCGTGAAGGCGCCTTTCTCGTAGCCGAACAGTTCCGATTCCATGAGGTTTTCCGGGAGCGCGGAACAGTTGATCTTCACGAACGGCCCGGCGCTGCGCGGCGAGTGATGGTGGACGGCGCGGGCGAGTAGTCCTTTGCCGGTACCGCTTTCTCCGCCGAGTAATACGGTTGAGCGGGTCGGCGCCACTTTCTGGGCGGCATCGAAGACGTCTTGCATGGCGGAGCCGCGGCCGATGATCTCGTTGAAGTCGTAGCGGCGGCCGAGTTCGGCCTTGAGTCGCTTGTTCTCGTGGCGCAGCGCGTGGAGTTCGAGTACCTTCTCGATGGTGATCATGAGATCTTCCAGCGAGAAAGGTTTGAGAACGTAGTCGCTTGCCCCGGCTTTCATGGCCTCGACCGCGGTTTCGATGCTGCCGAACGCGGTCATGACAATGACGGGAAGAGCGGGCGTTTCCATGCCCATGCGCTTGAGAAGTTCGAGGCCGTCCATCCCGGGCAGGCGGAGATCAGTGAGTGCAAGCGCGAAGGGCGGGGTTGCGTCGCCGGCCGACCTAAGCAACTCGATGGCCTGCTCGGCGGTTGTGGCTTGCACAACGTCGTAGCCGGCGCTTTGGAGATGGATTTCCAGGACGCGCTGCATCTTCTCTTCGTCTTCTATAACGAGAATCGTTTTCTTTTTCACGATGGCTTGTCCATGGGTAACTCGATGCGAAAAGTGGAGCCTTTGCCTTGTTGGCTTGTGACAGAGATCTTCCCACCGTGGCTGTCGATCGATTTGGATACGATCGCGAGTCCAAGTCCGACGCCGTGCGGCTTGGTGGTAAAGAACGGATTGAAGATGTTTTCTAACTGTTCATCAGGGATGCCCTCACCCGTGTCTGTGACTTCGATGATGGCATTTTGGCCGTCGCGCCTGGTTCTGATATTAAGGACGCCGCCTTGCGGCATGGCGTCGTTGCCGTTGACGAGGAGGTTGACGACAGCGCTGCCGATCAGGGTGTCGTCGAAGGAAAAGTGGGGCAGGTCGGCAAGGTCCTGTTTGACTTGGTTCGATTGCGTACCGTCCCTGAGACTTTCAGTGAACTGCCGAATACTCGCGCGGACAACCTCGTTGAGGTCGTGGTGGGCGGATTGGAGTTGGGTGGGCCGGGCGAAATCGAGAAAACGCGTGACGAGGGAGTTGCTACGGTTGACCTCGCTTCGAATGTAGCGAGCCATCTCCTTGGCGACTTCGTTTTCCGGCTCCACGTTCTTCTCGAGTACCTCGGCGGACGCTGATATGACGCCAAGCGGGTTGCGAATCTCATGAGCGAGGCCGGCTGAGAGCTGACCAAGCGCGGCTAGTCTTTCAGAACGGCGCACTTCCGCCTGGGCCTCGATCAGCTCACGATTGGCAGCGGCGAGGTGCTCGGTTTTGCGGCGGTTCTCTGTCGCGAGGCGATTAACGACGACGGCGATGAGGAAGAAGAAGGGAACTCTGAGGGCGAGTTCGCGTTTCCCTTCTGGGAGCAGATAGTACGTTTCGAAGTCCACGAAGAGCAAGAAGGACAAGTAAAGCGCCACTGCCAGGACGGTGATGAGCAAGACACCGCCGAGTTCAAACAAGGATGCGGCGGAGACGATCGGCAGAAAAAAGATGAGATAGTAACTGCTTTCGATGCCTCCTGTTTCGGCGACCAGCCAGTAGCAGAGGGCCATCTTGACTCCGACGACGAGCGCCGCGGTGCCGCGGTCAGTGCCGGCGGCGAGGCGGGTTTCGGCGATTTGCAGGACGCCGAGAGCAAGCAGGATGATCCATTCGTAGAAGGTGTGGGGTTCGCGGGTCAGTCCGACAGCGGCGAGAGCGCCGAGAAAGATCAGCCAGACGGCGTCAATGGTGCGGATGGTAGGCAATAGTGAGCAGTCTCGCACATCGGCCCGTTACGCTGAACAAGAGCGCGGAGGCGCGGGGCGCGTATCATGTCGGTTAGATGGCGCGAACGGTTGGCAGGTTCCTCCCTATGCCGACTTTGGTGGTGAACGGACAAAGTTGCTCATGAAAGCGCGAGTACTTACGGTGTTTGTTTCTTTGCTTCTGGCCGTTGCGTCAGGGTGCGGGAACGGGTTGACCGTATCCGAGGTGCGGCCGGAGCTTGAGGAATGCGCTCCGAATCAGGGTCCGATGGATGCGCTGTGTACGACGGTCGAGGTTTTTGAGAATCGGGCGGCGGCGGCGGGTCGAAGGATTGACTTGAATGTCGTGGTTTTCCCGGCATTCAACAGGAATCCGGAGCCCGATCCGTTGTTTGTGCTTGTCGGGGGACCGGGGGGAGCAGCAGCGAAGTCCTCCGAGCGGTTGATGAGAGTGTTTGAGCAGGTTCAGGAGGATCGGGATGTTGTCTTCGTCGATCAGCGCGGTACGGGGAAGTCAAACGGCCTGGAGTGTGATCTGGGCGAAGACACGTTAGAGGGCCTATCGCGTATTGAGTTTCCCGCGGAAAAACTCAGGGAGTGCCTGGAAAGCTACAAAGCGGACCCGAGGTACTATACGACGCCGATTGCAATGGACGACCTGGACGAGGTTCGGGAGACACTCGGCTACGAGAAGATCAATCTGTGGGGCGGCTCCTATGGAACACGTGCGGCGCTGGTCTACATGCGGAGGCACGGCGAAAGAGTGCGGAGCGTTGTGCTGGACGGGGTGGCGCCGCTGACGATGCGGCTGCCCGTGGCGCTTCCGAACGATGTGCAGCGTGCTTTGGATCTGATGCTACAGGCGTGCGAGGCGGACACTGTGTGTGATGGACGTTTCCCCGACATCCGCGGACGCTTGACGGGTCTGCTCGAACGGCTGGAGAAGAGTCCGCCGCGAGTCAAGCTTCAACACCCGCGAACGGGCGCGGAAGCTGAAGTAACGGTGAGGCGAGAGGTGGTTGCCTCAGTGATGATGGGCGCGCTTTATTCGCCCGAGATCAGTGCTTTGCTGCCACTGTTGATCGAGCGCGCTGATCGTGGTGACTTCCAGGGTTTTTTGGGCATGGGCGGTTCGAACGAAGCGGCTCAGGAATTGATGAGCAGGGGGATGTTTTTCTCGGTGGTCTGCGCCGAGGATCTGCCGGCGGTCACGGCGCAGGAAGCGGAAGAGGAAGCCGTGGGGACCTTCATGGGTACAACCGTCTACAAAGTCTGGCGGGAAGCCTGCGAAATCTGGCCTCGCGGTGAGATCGCACCGGACTATCACGACCCCGTGGCGTCGGACGTGCCCGTGCTTATTTTTTCGGGAGAGTTCGATCCTGTCACTCCGCCGAGTTGGGGAGATGACGCCGCCAAAACGCTGCCGAACTCAAAGCACATCGTTGTACCGGGCATAGGTCACGGCGCGACCGGCATCGGCTGCGTGCCGAAGTTAATTGGGGAGTTCATAGAAAAGGGATCAGCGGACGAGATCGATGGCTCGTGTGTGGAGAAGCACAAGCGGCCTCCTTTCTTTCTCACGAATGCCGGCCCGGCGGCCGAGGTCGACGAATGATCGAAGTAAGCGGTCTTCGCAAGAGCTTCGGCGACGTGGCGGCGGTTGCCGATGTTTCTTTTCGCGCGGAGAACGGAGCAGTGACGGGGTTGCTGGGACCCAACGGCGCGGGTAAGACGACGACGCTGCGAATGATCTATGGGCTGATCGAGGCGGATGCTGGGGAGTTGCGCATTGATGAAGTCGACGTACTACGCGACCCTTTGGCGGCACAGGCGCGAATTGGAGTTCTGCCGGATACGCATGGTTTATACCCGCGGCTGACGGCGCGGGAGCATGCGCGCTATGCCGGGCGGTTGCATGGGTTAGACGGAACGGATTTGGAAAACCGGATCAACGGGTTGATCGGAACTCTTGATATGGCTGCGATCGCCGACCGGCGGGTCAGCGGGTTTTCACATGGCGAACGCACGAAGGTTTCGTTGGCGCGGGCGCTTGTACACGGGCCGCAAAACGTTCTTTTGGACGAGCCGACGAACGGGCTTGATGTGATGAGCACACGTGGCATGCGTAGCCTGATCCGGCGGCTGCGCGAGGAAGGAAAGTGCGTTCTGTTTTCGAGCCACATCATGCAGGAGGTGTCGGCGCTTTGCGACACGATTGTGATCTTGTCCGCGGGACGTGTGGCGGCGCAGGGGACGCCGGATGAACTGCGGTCCCAGACGGGTCATCAGAATTTGGAGGATGTCTTTGTGGCCTTGACGGGCATCGACGAGGTGCGCGCATGAGCCTTCGGAAGGCGATGTTGGTGGTGTTTCGCAAGGAGCTGGTGGACGGCATCCGCGACCGCCGTTCCGTGATGTCGGCGCTTATCCCGCCGCTGATGTGGCCGTTGATGATCTGGCTGATGTTGAACTTCGCGGCCGAGAAGCGACGCAAGGCTGACGAGATCAGGATCCCGATTGTCGGCGCCGACTATGCCGAGCCCTTTGTGGATTGGCTGAAACAGCAGCGGGGCGTGGAGGTTGTCGAGGGTCCGGAGGATCCTTACACGGCGGTGCGGGAGGGTGATGAGAAGTTCGTCGTGGTGATTCCGGAGGACTACAACAAACTCTTTGCACAGGCGAAACCGGTTGAAGTGGAACTGGTGCTGGATGGTTCGGATAACGACGCGACTCCGTTTGTGAGGCGGGCGCGGCGCTTGATTCAGGCGTACGGCCAGCAGATCGGCATGTTGCGTCTGGTGGCGCGGGGAGTCAGTCCAGCGGTCGCCTCGCCGATCCGGATCGACGAGATCGAGGTTTCGAGCGCGCAGGAGCGTGCGGCGATGGTGATGGCGTTTTTGCCGATGTTCCTGGTGTTGGCGGCGTTCGTGGGTGGGATGCAGATCGCAATCGATACGACGGCCGGAGAGCGCGAGAGGGGTTCTTTGGAGCCTTTGCTCGTGAACCCGGCGCCGCGGCTCGCCATCGTGGCGGGTAAGTGGTTGGCGTCGGTGGTGTTTGCGTGTGTGAGCGTGGGGCTGACGTTCTTTCTGTTGCTGCGGGCGCTGGAGCGAGTTCCGCTTGAGGCTTTGGGATTGCGTTTTGAACTAGGGGCCCCCGAGATTGGCGCGGCTCTCGCGGCTGTGCTGCCACTGGCATTGTTGGCGTCGGGAGTGCAAATCCTGGTAGCGAGCTTTGCGCGGTCGTACAAGGAAGCGCAGACGTATGTTTCATTTCTGATGTTCGTGCCGATGGCGCCGGCGTTTGCGGTGATGTTTTCGGGGATCGATCCGCAGCCGTGGATGGCGCCGATCCCGCTGTTGGGGCAGCATGTGCTTCTTACAGAGGCGTTGAAGGGTGAGCCGGCGTCGCCGGCAGCCTACCTGGCGGCCGGCGCATCGGTAGCCGTAGCGGCTTGGCTTTGCTTGCTGGTGACGACGCGTTTGTTCCGGCGCGAGAAGATTATTTTTGGGCATTAGTTAAGCCCGGACTCTACTCGACGAGCAACGCGGTGCGGAAGGGTGTCTCACCATCTGAATCGACTAGGAAGTTATTGCTTAACGTCGCGTTGCCGGTGACGTGGATCGTGTCGGCGATGATGCCGGTCCAGCCCCCCGTCGCGGTGCTTCCCGCGTAGTCCAAATGTCCCTTGCTGAAATAGAGGATGCCGTTGATCGTGGCAGTCAGGTTGCCGGCGATACGATGTCCCGGATTCAGCTTGGGAGAGTTGCGACCCTCGAAGAACAAGATGCCCTTGTAAGGGCCGGTTGTCATCGGATTCAGAATCAAGTCGGCGCTGGCGGTGACGTCGATCTCATTCCAACTATGGGTTGAGGTCGGGTCGGACGTCGTCATGTTGTAGAACATGACGCCTTCACCCGGCCCGCCCGGCAGGCCGTTGGTGCCGACACTCCTCAGCCGTGTCGAGGAACTGATCTGCATGCCGCTATCGAGAAAGTAAATGCCGGGGTAGTCCTCGCGATCCACGTCCGCGCATTCACCCATCATTGTTGGGATCAACCCACAAGCGTTTTTGTAACTACCTGTGAAATCAAGACTGCTAGAATGCCCCCCACACGGGCGACCGGCCTCCGCCGATAGAGAGCCGTAGCTGTTCGTGAAGTTTCGATCGAGTTTCTTTTGTCCAACGACAACAGATCCGTGAGCAGACGCTCGCTCTCCCCTCTCGCCGGGGAGCAGCAACTCATCTGGGTCATCTGGCTGACCTATGGTGCATTCTACTTTTGCCGCACTAACATTTCGGCCGCCGTACCCGGGCTACAGGGGCCGGCCGGCGAGGGTGGCATGGGGTTCAACGGCGAGCAGGTCGGGCTGATCCTTGCTTCGCTGAAGATCACCTACGGTCTGGGGCAACTTTTGAACGGCCAACTGTCGGAGCGCGTGTCTCCGCGCTTGCTGCTGACGATCGGCATGTTTGGGTCGGCGGCGCTAAATGTTGTGTTCGGTCTCAGCAGCGGATTTTACTTTCTTCTTTTCGTATGGGCGATGAACGGCTATGGCCAGTCGCTCGGCTGGACGCCTTGTGTACGGGTTGTAGGCAACTGGATCCCGCCCTACAGACGGGGAAACGCGATTGGACTGATCGGAACCGGCTATCAGTTGACCCTGGGTCTTACCTACGTCGTGGCGGGGCAGGCAGCGGATTACCTGGGCTGGCGCGGCGCTTTGTATGTCCCGTCATTGATTTTAGCCGTGGCCGGCGTTGTAATGTTGATCGGCCTCAGGGAGTCGCCGGGCGACCGGGACACCGGAGATAGCAGCGAGGGAGCCAAGCGCTCGTTAGATGCGCCCGGCGGCGCATTGACCCGCCCCGCCGCGTCATTTCGGGAGAACATCATCCTGACGCTCTCGAATCGTGCTTTGTGGCTGTTGGGCATCTCCCTGGGGCTGCTGAATGCCTGCCGCTACGGTTTTCTGGATTGGGGGCTGACTCATCTCACCGAAGTGCAGGAATCGGGGGTCGGTACCGCGGGTCTGAAGTACTTTGTTTTGCCGATGGGCGCGATTGCCGGCTCCTATCTTGCCGGTTGGGCGACGGATCGCTTCTTCGGAAGCCGCCGAGGACCGGTGATTTGCATGTTGCTGTTTCTGCTGGGAGCGCTTACGATTGCCTACGAGTCGGTGGCGCAAACGAGTGTTGCCGCAACGGTCTTGTTGCTGGGCGTGATCGGATTCTGCATTTACGGTCCGCAGGTGCTACTGGTAGGAACGGCCCCTGCTGACCTGGCGAAGCGGGGTACCTCAGCCGCCGCGGCGGGGTTCGTCAATTTTCTGGGCTACATGGGCGCCGCGGCCGGCGATGTGGTCACGGGGCACTACAAGATGCCCGAGCACGGTGGGTGGCAGGTGGCCATCTATATCTGGGCGGGATGGGCGTTTGCGGCCGCGGTTTTCGCCGCGCTGCTCTGGAACGCGGCCGCTGATGAGAGCGAAGGCCAGGCTGATATGACGTCTCGAAAGTAGCTTTGTGTGCAAGACCGAGGGCCGGGTCCTAACCAGATGTGAGTAGTCCACGCAAGCAGGTGAAAGCCATGCCCGGTTGCTAAGCTAGGAACACGCACCACCTGACTTAGCTCAGATGGCCCGCGAACGGGCGGGCACGCCCTTCTGTTAACCATTTTCGGTTAAGATACTTTACCACTACTGTCCGGTTAGAAGTCGAATAGAATCAGCTGGTTGGGGTGATCGAGTAAGTTTTCATGGGAGTCTGATGGCTGCAAGGCCTGTAAAATGGGCGTTTTCTCAAATAGGGTAACGCTGAGAATCTGTAGGATTTGGTAGAGACTCGCCTCCAGGCCCAACCTCTTCCGCACGATCGCCACCAGCACGTACACCGAGACGGCGATCCAAATCTGGGTCTTCACGGCGTTCTCGCTGGCGCCGTAGAACTTCTTGATCCGCAAGTGCTGCTTGACCCACTTGAAGAACAGCTCCACCTGCCAGCGCGAACGGTAGATCTCGGCGATGGTCAGTGCCGGGAGCGCGAAGTTGTTGGTCAGGAACTTCAGCCGCTTGTTCGTCGCGGCGTCGACGTAGCTGACGCGCCTCAACGGGTCCGGATAGACTTTGGCCGATTCGATGGCAGTCAGTATGACGGTCTGATCCGAGCGCACGCCCGTAGATTTGTCGACGGGATGCGAGTAGCGCCGTTGGAGCAAGATGTTCTTCTTGGTTCGCACGACGAAGAACGACGAGCAGAGGGTGAACACGAAGAGGCGTTCGAAATCCACGTAGGCCCGATCCATAACGTAGAAGGCGCCGGGCTCGGGTAGGAACTCGTCGAGGATGTTGACGTCGTGCGTTTTGCCGTCGGTAATGCGGATAAACGTGGGGATGTTACCGTGCAGGTCCAACAGCGTGTGCATCTTCACGGCGGCCTTGCGCCGGCGGAACTTGGCCCACGGGAACAGCGAGAGGCACAGGTCGATGGTGGTCGAGTCCAGAGCGTAGAGACTTTGATTGAGATCCACGCCGATCGGATCGCGGGCATACAAGGGCCGCGCGATGCGAATCAAGGCCTGAGCGAAATCGGCATAGATCCGCCAGTCGCGCGACTCGTTAGCGTCGGCCAGTGTCGAGCGCGCGACGTTGCCGCGGAATCCCATGTGGTAGAGCTTGCCGCCAAGCGAACGCAGGCACGCTTCGATATCGCGGAGGCTTTCGCGGTAGGTCAACTGGGCGAAGGACATCGAGAGGAACTGATCCCAGCAGGAGAAGCTGCGCGAGCCCCGGTCGCCATCGTAGCGGGCCACACAGCGCCGGAACTCGCGATCCGGAAGAAAGCTGATCAACTGCGCGAATACGGTGCGGCCCAGATTCATGAGCCATTGTCGGCTCAGGACGGATGACGCTCAAACGGCGCACCGCCGCTCAAATCGCGGCAAGAAAAAACAACACCTAACCCACTTTTCTACAACCAGTTGCAGGCCGCCCACCGCTTATCAGCCGGACAGTAGTGATACTTTACTTGTCAATGGCGAGTGCGTCATGGATTTGCAATCCAGTTAATCGTAATTAGTTAATCTCTTTGTTAAGGAGGACTACCTGTGGATGTTGCTCTCGTGATTCGACGCCGCCTGAAAGAGTTGGGCTTTGAGCAGCGAGACCTGGCTATGGCGGCAGGCGTCACGGAGTCGTACATTTCACAGTTGCTCGCCCGGAAGAAGTCCCCTCCATCGCCCCGCCGGACAGATGTCTACGACTCGATGGGGAGTTTCCTGGGATTGGCCGGCGGCGAACTCGCCCGGCTCGCCGAGCTTCAGCGAAAGGAAGAGCTGAAGACGAGAGTGGCGGATCCGCCGGTGCCGTTGTTCGCTGACTTCCGCAATCTGATCTTGCGTAAGTGCAAATCAGGAAAGCAGAAGGAGGTGCTCAGGGCCTTTGGGAAAGAGGCGTTCGGCGAACTGGAACGCCTGGTTACGCAGAAACTCCTAGACGTAGCCAAAGGTGTCGCCAAAAAACAGTTGGACAACCAAGATTGGCTTCGCAGCGTGGCTGAGCTCCATGGCAAGAGCCACGAAGAGACGCGGGTGATGGTCCTCGAGTTTCTGGATACAGACGTCTTCCATGTGTCGGTGGAAAACTGTGTCTGGTTCCTGGAGCCGCTCATTGAGTCTTGGGACATCGACCTTGAATCGTTTGCTTTGGATGTGACCCTCAACCCCGGATTGACCCTCGACAGTCGCAAGCGGTTTGAGTTCACTGAGATCACTCCTGAGCCCCCTGTCAGCGTAGAGGCGGGACTGGAAGAGTTTCTGAGGGAACCCTCTTTCGCCGGCGATGTCACTGAGGATGAGATCGCGTTTCTGAAGAGCCTGAAGTTCGTGGGTCGGCAGCCTACGGCCCTCTACTACTACCGAGAAATGCAGAGCCTCAGGGATCCTCTTCATTTCGAGGCGTCGCCAAGCGAACCAAAGACCGCATCTCAGGCGAATCGCGGGATCAAGACGATTCCGCCAAGGGACAAGAAGGTGGTCCGCCGCGTTGGCGAGCCCCGGCAGCGTAAGCCCAAGCGCGATCGGAACGGCCCCTGACTCGTAGGCCAGTCGGGCGGCAAGTTGGACGAAAAACCGACCAGCATCTGATCAAGGCCCAACTTGTTCAAACGCCGCCTGATCAAGAGAGGAACGTCTTACGCATGGCTACCGAGGGGTTCGTAGTTAACTATTTAAGGTAAATCAAAGCGCCTATGGTCGCATGTTTTGACCTTGACATGTAGGTATACATAACTTATACTAGTTAAGTCTCATAGCGTCCCTAGCCCGGATGTGCGCGCGGCGGGCCACATTCAGTATCGAGTGTGGAGAATCCAGTGTGAAGGGAAATCTTGAACATAATCAACAGCGATTGGGCCAACCGGGCCGAGAACGGGCCCCGCGGATTGGCCGCTGCCCTTGTCGTAGAACCACGATCCAATGGTCACAAGGAACGAGCGGCCACCGCAATTGTCTATTGCGAAGCCAATTTCGGAGCGATTGACGGCAAGACCGCCAACGGACTCGTTCGGCACTCCGAGCTATACAAGATCCTCTCGATCATCGACAGCGAGAAGGCAGGTCTCGATGCGGGTGTGGCACTCGGCGAGGAGCCGAAGGCTATCCCGATCTGCCGCAACCTTGCAGACGCACTGGCGCATGCCGGGCGTGTGCCCGATTACTTCATCTTCGGAATGGCGCCGGCGAGTGGCATGTTGTCAACGAACGAGCGAGCCCTCGTGCTCGAGGCCATGGCTTTCGGGATGAACGTCGTGAACGGTTTGCATGAGTTCTTGAACGACGACCCGGAGTTCGCGGCGGCAAGCGCAGCGAGGAACGTGCGGATCCTCGACATCCGACGGCCTCGCGCTAAGAAGGACCTGCGGATGTTCAGCGATCGGATCACAGAGGTCATCTGCCCTCGTATCGCCGTGCTCGGGACCGACTGCGCGATCGGCAAACGCACCACCGCCACCATCCTGACCCGCGCCCTGAACGATCGCGGCGTGAAAGCGGTATTGGTTGGCACCGGCCAGACAGGCCTGATCCAGGGAGCCCGCTACGGCGTCGCGCTTGATGCCGTCCCATCACAGTTTTGCTCGGGCGAGATGGAAGCGACAATCATCGAAGCATTCGAAGGCGAGAACCCCGACGTGATCATCATTGAAGGGCAAGGCGCGCTGAGTCACCCTGCCTTCTCGACATCGAGCCTGATCATTCGAGGCAGCCGCCCCGACGGGGTCGTGCTGCAGCACGCACCGGGACGCGCACATCGCTGCGACTTCCCGCGGATGGAGATGCCGACGCCGGCTACCGAGATCAATCTCATCCAAACCTTCGCGGACACAAAGGTCATCGGCCTGACGATCAACCACGAGAACATGACCGAAGCCGAAGTCGGCGCGGCCATCACACTGTATGAGTGCGAGCTCGGCATCCCCGTCACGGATGCACTGACGCGGTCACCCGAGCGATTGGTTGAGATGGTCCTTTCGGCGTTCCCGGAGGTTGCGGAGAAGCTCACCGTCACCGCTGGATGAGCGCGCCGCGATTGGCGATCGACCTCGACAAGATTCACCACAACGCCCGTACACTCGTCGAGCTGTTAGCGCATCGTGGCATCTCGGTCACGGGTGTCAGCAAGGCGACCCTCGGTTCACCTCAGATAGCCGGCGCCTTGCTCAGCGCGGGCGTGAGCGCGCTGGGTGACTCTCGTATCGAGAACATCGAAACGATGCGCCGTGCGCGAGTACCTGCGTCGATGACCCTCATGCGCTCACCGATGCTCAGCCAGGTGAAGCGGGTCGTAGAGTACGCCGACATCAGTTTCAACACAGAACTCGACGTCATCAGCAAGCTCTCGTCCGCCGCGCGAGAGGCAGGCCGGACGCACGGGATCGTGCTCATAGTTGAGCTGGGAGATCTCCGCGAAGGCATCATGCCCGGCGATATCGAGGGTGCCGCGCGCGAGACACTTCGCTTCCCGAACATCGCTCTCAGAGGCATCGGCGCCAACCTCGCCTGCCGCAGCGGGGTATCGCCCGACGCCAGGAACATGTCTGAGCTATCCGCGATCGCGAGCTCGATTGAGGCGAAATTCGATATTACCCTCGACATCGTATCCGGCGGGAATTCCGCCAACCTCGATTGGGCCTTCAGCGGCTCAGATACGGGACGGATCAACGATCTCCGCTTGGGTGAATCGATTCTGCTCGGTCGAGAGACTCTGCATCGGCGGCCTATCGAGGGGCTGCACACCGACGCCATCACACTCGTGGCCGAGGTGATCGAGTCAAAGATCAAGCCGTCGCAGCCATGGGGCGAGATCGCACAAACCGCGTTTGGGGAGCAGCCACCCACCACGGATAGAGGCCCCATCTCGCAGACCATCCTCGCCATCGGGCGGCAGGACACCGATCCGTACGGCCTCCGCGCACCAACTGGAATTGAGATCCTCGGGGCAAGCAGCGACCACCTCATCGTGGACTCCGGCAGATGCCCTCTCTCTGTTGGCGCGGAGATTACGTTCCAACTCAACTACTGCGCGCTGCTACGCGCCATGACCTCACCCTTCGTCGCCAAGGTCGTTAAGGCCGAGAGCGGCCAGATGGCGCAACAGCCGGCCGAGAAGCGACAAACCCGTAGTGAGGAGTCCGTGAGCTACTTTGCTTCGCGGACGCGGACGCGAAGGCGCTCCTCGAAGTCGATTTCGGGGAGGCCGGAGTTGATTCGGTTTTCGATGACCAGGATGCCGCCCTTGAGGACTGTTTGTTCGGCGTTGCGGGAGCGATTGACGCGGACGGGGTGTTGGCGGCCCTCTTCGAGTCCGACGACGTAGACGGCCTGGCCTTCGGGGATCTTCACCTGAAAATCGAGCGGGGCGCGGCCGAAGACGAGGGCTGCTCCGGGGAAGATGAGGGGGGCTTGCTTGTCGTCGATGCGGATCTCGTGGGTTTCGCCGCCGGAGACGATGTACAGGCGGCCGTCGATGTAGGCCGCCCAGAGATCTTCGTCCTGCCAGCCGGCGCGGGCGTAGAGGCGACCCTCGAACTCGTCGTGAAAGACGTGTGGAGCGGAAAAGTAGCTCAAGCCCGGCAGGTAGGGGTTCAGCCACAAGAACTCATACACCGCGCCCATCGGCGTGTAGAGCGTGACTGCGTCGTGGCGTAACCAGCCCTGAAGAAACTGGTAGTCGGCCATGGTGTTCTCGTAGGCGACGAAGATCATACCGGCGATCCGAATCATGCTGCCTTGGCGGACAACATTCTCAGGGGCGGTGTTCACAGGGACTCGAAAGATACCTTCTCCGGTGCGAACGGGTTGCGGCGCCACGCCCAACATCATGCGCATCGGCAGGGCCCGGAAGACGTCGGAGGCCTGCTGCCAGATTTCAATCTCGAAGTTGTGCCGGGCGACATGTGACAACTCGCCCAGCGCGACGAGTTCTTCGCCGCCGGTGAGGAGCCGGCCATCGCGGAGTTCGAGCAACAAGCGAGCCTCCCAGTGTTGCTTCATGAGAGTCTCAAGTGCGGCAGCGTAATTCTCGGCGTGATCGCCGACGGCGACCAGCGCCAGGACCGCGGCGCGCAGATCTCGGAGGCCGACTGTGTTGTCCTGAGACAGCGATTCCGCGGCGCTGAAGAGAGCTTGGGCCAGGGTGCGCTTCTGGTCGTTGTCGAGAAGGTCGTAGCACCAGTCGAATACGAGGGCTCCGACGCGAAGTGTTTCGGGCGTCTTGAAGGCGTCGCCGGCTGCTTCCGCGAGCGCCCAGTCGACGGCCCTTTTGCCAGACTCGGCGTCGCGCGCCGCCTGGAAAAGGAGCGCCCGCAGCAGAGGTTCCTCGGGAAATTCGACGTCCGCCTTGATGAGCCGTTGGAGGTTGCGCCAGCGCTCGGACTGGCGTTCCACGTCCTTTTGGAGGCGGCCTAAGCGGCGGCCTTCGAGCCAGATGCGTGGATGCTTGGTGTAGACCTTGTACTCGACCTGGGCGAAGAGGAGGCCGGGAAGGAGGGTTAGCGCTACGAGAAGGGGGAAGCGCATCTTTCCGGTATTGTACCGGCCGGACGATCGCCGGGATCGCGAGGACCCGCGATCGGGCAAGACGGGAGCCCTGTGCTACGTCGAGGCTAAATGCTGTCGGCGGGGTCGCTCGGCTCCGCCGGGTCTTCGGTCGCCGCAACGTGGGTTTCATCGGGGATGGGCGAGGGTGTGGCAGCGGGCTCGGCGTTGATCTCATGTCCTAGTGAGATGTGGCCACCGTAGGCGAGGTAGTTTTGTTCGAACCAGGGGCGGTCCCCGTTATAGTCGTAGTCGCCGACGACCCAGACGGCCGTGCCGGGCGTTTCGATCTTCCAGCCTCGGGGCCCGAGCCGCCACTGCTCGCCCCAGCCGTAGAGCCACTTCGCATCGCAGCCAAGCAGGCGCACACAGCCGTGGCTTGCCGGATAGCCGGGTAGTTCAAATTTGTGAAACGAGATACCCTCTTTGTTGATGAAATTGAAAGCCCACGGCAGGAACCAAGCGCGGTTGACGGTGCTGCGGCGGCCTTTGGACTTCCAGTTCAAGTGGAAGTAGCCGGAGGGCGTTGGGCGGCGCTCGCCGCCGGTGCTGACGGGTCCCCAGCGGACGAGCTTGCCGTCTTCGTAGGCACCGAAAACCTGGCCTTGCTGGTGGACGATGACGGCTTTGCGATGCGGGCGCGCCCAGGCGGATTCCGGGGGCATCGGAGTGTAATCGAGTTCACGGAAGTCCCAACGATCGGGGACGACGATGATGCCCATACCGGGTAGCTTTCCCGCATCGGCGCGGTTGAGCTTCTCGAGTAGGGCGATTTGATCCGCGGTGAATTGACAGTGGAACTGTTCAGGATCGTCGGACACCTGCCGCAGACGCAGCCGGACGGGCGCTTCGACTTCGCCGCCGGAGACAATCGACGCAGCCTGTGCCGCACCCAGGGTCATTAGTGAACAAAGCACGAACGCCGTTCCAGCTAGCGTCCTCGACCTTCTAGATCGTCCTTCTGTAGCGCGCATCGTTCGCCTCCTCACGGCGATCGGCGTCTGGTGGGGCGCCGACCGGTTCCGCTCAGTGCAAGTGCCGGGCCAAACGCCTGGTCCACGGCCAGGCGGGCGTGGCATCTTCGGTGTTTCTGTTCGAAACATCCCTGTTTGTTAGATGTTTCGATACGGCGAAGGATTTCGACGTGGTTTCTGGCCAGTGTGCGTTGGATCACGCGGAGCGGGTAAATTATGCGCGCCGGCGGCAAGTTCTACCCGAGTCGCTGCCTCATGCCGAGCAGCAACTCTCATGTAGAATGGGGGCAACTTCTTTGTGAGTTTGTGAGGTGATGGACATGACGGATAGCGGGTCCCGGCGGGATTTCTTTCGAGGCTTCTTCGGGAGCGCGGTAGCGGCGTCGTTGGCGCAAAGCGCTCTGGCGCAACGATCAAGTGGTGACGGCATACCGACGGCGAGGCTCGGCCGTACGAATGAGCAGGTCTCGATTCTTTGTCTCGGCGGTTGGCACATCGGCGCTGTCGAGGATAAGAAGGAAGCCCACCGCATCATGCATCGGGCCATTGATGAAGGGATTAACTTCTTTGATAACGCTTGGGACTATCACGACGGCGGGTCAGAGGAAGTGATGGGAGAAGCGCTGGCGTCCGACGGACGCCGGGAAAAGGTCTTCCTGATGACGAAGAACTGCGAGCGAGACTACGAGGGCAGCAAGCGCTGTCTCGAAGACAGCTTGCGGCGATTGAAGACCGACCACCTCGACTTGTGGCAGTTCCATGAGATGGTGTACGACAACGATCCTGACTGGGTGTTTGACAAAGGCGGGTTGAAGGCGGCGCTCGAAGCGAAGAAGGAAGGCAAGGTGCGCTACATCGGGTTCACGGGTCACAAAGATCCGCTGATTCACCTCAAGATGCTGGCCAAGCCGTTCGACTGGGACACGGCGCAGATGCCGATCAACGTGATGGACGCGCACTACCGCAGCTTCCAGAAGGAAGTCGTGCCGGTCTGCCTGAACAAGAATGTCGGCGTGATCGGGATGAAAAGCCTTGGCGGCTCGCCAGCCTATCCCAAGGGCCGCATTCCGAGTGAGACCGGCATTTCCGCCGAACAGTGCATTCGCTACGCGCTGAGTCTGCCTATTTCCAGCCTTTGCGTCGGCATCCGATCGATGGAGGATCTAGAGCAGGATCTCAAGATTGCGCGCGGGTTCAAAGCGCTGTCCGATAGCGCCAAAGGTCAGCTCGTTCAGATGGCGGCCGCGGAAGGGGGCGACGGCCGGCATGAGTTGTTCAAGTCGAGCAAGCATTTCGACGGGCCTCATCACCGGCGGCAGCACGGGTTTGCGACGGAGGCTTGAGCCCCGGGTGCTCTCGAGTCTTCGCATCCATCCGGACGGCCCAGAGCAAGAAAGTCGCCAAGTCCGTTCGACGTTGCCAAGTGAACGACCAGAACCGCCGGAAGCCGATCGCTTCGGCCGGCCAACCCCAGTAGGTCTCAATTCGCCAGCGCAGAAAGGGGCTCGCCCAAGGACGCAGACGGTAGCCACGTGTAGCTGTCCGGAGGAATCGGATGATTCCCTTGGCTTCTGCTAGGCGCAAGGTAGGAGCGGCCTTGGTCCGTGAACGAACGCGAACTACTGAGCGTAGTATCCGGGACGATGGCGTACTTTGTAGCGCTTGGCCTTGCCCGTCAATTCAACTTGAACCCGGCGGAATCCGGGGGCGGCTGATTCAGCGGGTGAGTAGGCCAGGATGTACTGGTTTCGAATATCGCGTGCGACCTGCTGTGTGATGGCGTGGACCTCGTCAACACTGTCGGGAAAAAAAGCGGCGCCGCCGGTGGCGCGAACGATAGCGCGGATCGCGCGGCTCGCCCGCTTGGCTGAGCGGCGGTCCTCCTCGCTGAGCAGACCGACCGCGTAGATGACGGTGTCGGTCTCCTGGAGACGCCGGACGAGGCGTTCGAGCGTGGTGCGGCTGGCGTTGTCTTCGCCGTCGGTGATGATGAGCAGGACGCGTTTGTCCTGCTCGGCCTCCTCATCAAGGTGGTCGAGCGACATGCCGACCGCATCGTAGAGAGCTGTTCCGCCCCGTGCGTCGATCCTTTGCAGCCCGTCCTGGAGTCTTGGTACATCGGAGGTGAAGGGCGTATCAAGAAAGGCCTCGTCGTTGAAGTTGACGATAAAGACTTCGTCTTCCGGGTTGGAAGCCTTCACGAAGTCCAGCGCGGCGGCGTTCACCTTGTGCCTTTTTTCTATCATGCTCCCGCTATTGTCGACGAGGATACCGATGGATACGGGCACGTCTTCGCGCCGGAAAAGCTTCAGCGACTGCGGTTGCTCGTTCTCGAATACGCGAAAACTGTCTTCCTGGAGATCAGTGACCAGCCGGTTGCTCTTATCGAGAACGGTTGTGTGGAGGACGACGAGTCGAGTCTCGGTGCGGATGACGAGGTCTTTCTCGCCCTCCTGACGAACCGGTTTCGAGTCACTCTGCGCCCACAGCACTCCAGCAGCCAGATAGGTTGCGACAGCGGCAAGCGTACACGCAACCCTCCATGGGGAACTCATATTGGTCCTTGAACCCTTTTTTCGATCGGGGGGGGTGGCTGGATTGCGTCTACCGGTCAGGTCGTTCACCGCGTTGGGGCGTAATAGCCCAATCGGTAGTGAGAGCGCAGCCGGGGCATGCCTCGGATTTTCTTGATGTCGACCTTGACACGTCTCCACCTGCCATCCTTCTCCCGATTAGTAGGTACGTAGCCCAGTACGTACTGGTTGCGGAGCTCGACGCCGATCTTGGCGGCGACGTCGGGAAGTTCGTTGAGATTCTCGACGGGGAATTGCCGGCCGCCGGTCTGCTCGGCGATTTCACTCAAAAGACTGGGGCCTCCGAGTTCTTCCGGCGTCCGCCCTCGCGATGAGACCGGTTCGAAGATCCCGATCGCGTAGATCTGTACGTCGGCTTCCCGAACGACACGTTTGATTTCGCGCTCGGTGTAGCGGCTGCTGTTGTCGCCGCCGTCGGAGATGACGAGAAGGGCCTTCTTGGTGTGGCGGGCTTCCTTCATTTTGCTGATCGCGAGATATACGGCGTCGAGCAAGGCGGTTTTGCCTTTGGACTGTGTGAAAGTGAGCCTGTTCTGGATGTCTTCTATTCTGTGTGTGAAGTCGGCGACAAGTTCGGGGCGGTTGTTGAACTGAACGAGAAAGAACTCATCCACGGGGTTCGAGGTCTTGAAGAACTGCGCCACGGCCTCGCGGGCCTTGCCCATCTTATGGCCCATGCTGCTGCTGGCATCAAAGACGATGCCGAGGGAGAGAGGAGCGTCCTCGGCTCCGAACTGCGTGATTTCTTGTGCGGTCTTGTCCTCGTCGACCTTGAAGTGTTCTTTGCCGAGACCGGTCACAAGACGGTTCATCGGATCGGTGACCGTCACATTGATCAGCACCAATTGAACATCGACCTTTATGTTTGAACCAGGCGGTAGGGTTTCGATGTTTGGGTCGGCGGGCGCGGGCTTGGCGCCTACCTTGGCGTCCGCCGTGAAGGCCGGAGCAGAGCAGAGCAGGGCGGTGATGAGGCAGAGGGGTAAAGCGGCGGACAGCAAGCATCTTCGGAGAGGGAAAATTGCCGCAACCTTGTTCATAAGGATTCTTCGCGACCGAATCTGAAGCTCCCAGCGCCCGGCGACTAGATTTTATCACAGGCCCCTAGGCCGTGCTAGACTTTACTTTTGGTGTTCGCCCCAAGGAAGCGCCTGGAACGTTCGGCACTTCCGGCGACGCCCGATTTCTCTTCCCGCATGGTGGGTTCCTGGCGCGGTACGGCCCATTCAAAAACACTCCGCCCTCCCCACCCCTCCTGTAAGGCGGGTTTCTCTCTTTTCGAATTCGGCCATTGCTTAGGGGTTCGCGGCGCCGGACGGGTTCGTTACGTTTTCGTTTCTGTTGGAGAAGTCTATGGGCTCGGTTAAGAAGTATATCTTTGTCACGGGCGGTGTGGTCTCGTCGCTCGGCAAGGGTATCGCGGCTGCGTCGCTCGGTTGCCTTTTGGAGAGTCGCGGGCTGCGCGTCACGTTACAGAAACTTGATCCGTACCTGAACATCGACCCAGGCACGATGAGTCCGTTCCAGCACGGCGAGGTGTTCGTGACCGACGACGGAGCCGAAACCGACCTGGACCTTGGGCACTACGAACGTTTCACGCACGCGCGGTTGACGCAGGCGAACAACGTCACGAGCGGTCGCATCTACGAACGCATTCTCGCCAAGGAGCGGCGGGGCGACTATCTCGGCAAGACGGTGCAGGTGATCCCTCACGTGACGAACGAGATCAAAGATGCGGTCCGCAAGATCGCGAGCGATGATCTCGACGTCATCATTGTGGAGATCGGCGGAACCGTTGGAGATATTGAATCGCTGCCGTTCCTGGAGGCGATCCGCCAGATGCGGCACGAGTTGGGCCGCTCGAACTGTGTGTTCGTTCACGTGACGCTTGTGCCTTGGATTGCGGCGGCGGGCGAGTTGAAGACGAAGCCGACCCAGCACAGCGTGAAGGAACTACGGGCGATCGGTATCCAGCCGGACGTGTTGTTGTGCCGTACCGAGACGGACCTGTCGCGCGAGCTGCGTGAAAAAATTGCTCTCTTCTGCGATGTGGATAAGGACGCCGTGATCGCGGCACGCGACGTCGACTCGGTGTACCGTGTGCCGATCCACTTTGCCCAGCAAGGCGTCGATGACATCATCCTGCGCTACTTCGGCATGGAAAACCTGCCGAAGCGCGACTTGACCGCCTGGGAAGAGATGCTCGACCGGATGAGGCACCCCGAGGACGAGGTGACGATCGGAGTGATCGGAAAGTATGTCGACTACGAGGACTCGTACAAGAGCTTGAAGGAAGCGTTGCTGCATGGCGGGTTGTCTCATAAGGTTCAGGTGAGCCTGCGGTGGGTGGAAGCGGAGGGCATCACAAGAGGGACCGCTCATCAGCAGTTGGGAGAGCTTGACGGAATCCTGGTTCCGGGCGGATTTGGCACGCGCGGCATTGAGGGGATGATCGAGGCGATTCGCTACGCCCGCGAAGAGAAAGTCCCCTACTTCGGGATTTGCCTTGGCATGCAAACCATGGTGATCGAATATGGCCGCAACGTTTGCGGGCTCAAGGACGCGCATTCGACCGAGTTCGATCCGGGGACGTCCCACCGGCTGTTCTTCAAGTTGCGCGAACTGAAGGGCGTCGAGGATCTGGGCGGGACAATGCGGCTAGGGAGTTGGTTGTGCAAACTGAAACCGGGCAGCTTGGCGGCTCAGGCCTACGGCTCGGTGGAGGTACATGAGCGGCACCGCCACCGCTATGAATTCAACCGCGATTACGAGACAGATATTACATCGAAAGGATTGGTGGTGTCCGGCGAAACCCCGGACGGGATGTATGTTGAGATTTGCGAGCTTCCTGACCACCCCTGGTTCCTCGGGTGCCAGTTCCACCCGGAATTCAAATCCAAGCCTCTCGAGCCGCAACCTCTATTCGCTTCGTTCGTTGGAGCGGCCTACAGCCACCATCAGAGACGCGCGCGTGCTGAAGAGGTCGCCGAGGCCGAACAGTTTCTACGCGTGAGGGTTTCGTAGGCCTGTTCCGAGGGGCAAGCCACAAGAGATGCCTTCTGTCAATATCGGCGGCTTCTCAATCGGAGACTCGGCGCCGCCGGCGGTGATCGCCGGACCCTGCGTGATTGAATCGCCCGAACACGCGCTGGCGATGGCCCGTGCGGTTCAAAGGGCTGCCGGCGAGGCGGGGTTGCCGGCCATCTTCAAGGCTTCCTTCGACAAGGCGAACCGGACGAGTGCGAGTTCGTATCGTGGGCCGGGTTTGAAGGAGGGGCTCGCTGTCCTCAAAGCTGTCGGAGGGGAAACCGGCCTGCCGGTTCTGACTGATGTCCACGAGGTGGGCCAGGTAGAGGCGGCGGCCGAGGTTTGCGACGTCTTACAGATTCCCGCGTTCCTATGCCGCCAAACCGATCTTCTGTTGGAAGCCGGGCGGTCAGGACGTGTCGTGAATGTGAAGAAGGGGCAGTTCCTGGCGCCTTGGGATATGCGGTACGTGGCTGAGAAGATCGCGTCCACGGGCAACAACCGGATCTTGCTGACGGAGCGCGGGACCAGCTTCGGGTATCAGAATCTGGTCGTGGATTTTCGGTCGCTACCGCTGATGCGTGAGCTTGGCTACCCGGTGGTGTTGGACGTGACGCATGCGCTGCAACTGCCAGGCGCCCAACAGGGATCGAGCGGTGGGCAGCCTGAGTTCATCGAGACGCTAGCTCGGGCGGGCGTTGCGGCGGGTGTGGACGCGCTGTTCTTCGAAGTGCATGACGATCCTGAAAATGCGAAGTCCGACGGGGCGAACGCTCTGCGGCTGGAATTGCTGGCTGGGACGTTGAAGCGGTTGAGTGAGTTAAGCCGGCTGGTACAGAGTTGGTAAGGCTTGTGCTTGCGGAAAGCGCCCGATCGAACGGAAGGCCCGGAGGAGAAACCGATGGCCAACATTAGAGTTGTAGCGATGATTGGGAGCAGCCGGCCCGGCAACGCCACCGGTAAAGCATTGGCGGTCACGGTGGGTGAGCTTCGTAAGGACGGCGACGTGGCGGTCGATGTGGTTGATCCCGCGGGGCTGGACCTAAGGGGGCCCGGATTTCAGAATCCAGACGTCCTTAAAGATCTGCAGCAGAAGGTCACGGCTGCCACGGGTGTGATTCTCTCAACGCCGGAGTACCACGGGAGTTATTCAAGCGTGATCAAAATGCTGATCGAGCATCTGGGCTATCCGTCGATGCTGGCCGGAAAGCCGATCGCGTTGCTGGGCGTCGCGGCGGGTGCGATCGGCGCGATCAAGTCGCTGGAGCACCTCAGGAGCGTCTGTTCACACGTAGGCGGGGTTGTTCTGCCGGGTCCCGTTTCGGTGGCGGGAGTCCACAAAGTTTTCGACGACGCCGGGCACTGCCTCGACCCCTCAACGGAAAAACGGCTGCGTGGTCTTGGCCGGAACTTGACGGACTACATCCACCAGAACATCTGCCCGCGTGTGGCGCTGGAGCAAATGGTGAGGGAATCAGACTCGTAGGGCCGGGTGCGGGCCGTGAGCCGGGAGCCCTTTGGGCGGCCTGAGCCGCAAGCCGACTTTCAGTCGTACATCAACCCAACGCTTTTCTTTCCAGTCGGTGGTCGTGGTAGTGTCCTAATCCTGCGTTGCTGCTGAGAACGGATCAGTATGCCAACGAGAACAAACCGGATTGTCCGTCGTAGGTCAGCAGGCAGTGACGGAGTATGTCACGCCCGATTGGTACATGGAACCCCTGGACGACCAGCTCAGATCCTATAACCGGCATCGCAGGCCGAAAGAAAGGCGCTTGGTCCTGCGTCGTCATGATCAGAAGACTCACGTCGTACTGATATGCAGCGGTCGCCTGCGCCCCAGTCGATGGAGTATTGATCTGGGTCTGACCGGTGGGTGAGAGATTCAGTTGACTCAGGACCGAGGGATCAACACAGGTACCGCTTGCTCCAGTATCAACCATCGCGTCAACACTTACACCTTGCGGGACCGGTTGACCAGTGGCGATAAGGGCCTCACGTCTTGGCGTACTGACTCCGATGACGGCACTCAGAATCAAACCGCCGTGAGGGGCTACTTGCCGTGTGAAGTATGGCACGGAACTAGCCGGGATACGAACTGAACCTGCTCGATTGAGTGGATCTGCCTGACTAGAAACGGCGAGAGCTTGAATCGGCCGTATCCTTCCTTGATGGCGTCCTCGTAGGTTCCGAAAACGTCTACAACTTCGTCGTCGTGGATCAGAACATACTTACCCTCGTCATTTGCTAGTTCCGGAAGTTTGTTCTTGTACGTCTCGATCTCTCGCTCAAGTAGTGCCATGGTGTTGGCCTCTCTAGAATCAGCGTATCAGGCAGTGTATTCTGTGCAATTGAGCCGAACCGTGTCAAGGTACTACGGGTAACATTCTAAAGTTTTTAGGATCAGTCACTTAGGCTGTACCACGCTTCCAGTAGCTCCTCAATCGTCCAGACGTGATCCGTCAGCTTCGATTCCATCGCCGGAGTCATGCGGAGCGTCTTGTGCACGCGGCAGAAGTTGTAGTACGCGAAGTGCAGGCACAGCGCAGCCTACACCTCCGCGCGCCAACCTGCGCGCCTCGCACTAACGGGCCTCTCACGCACTTCGCCTCGCCACGTGGTGAGAAAAACGGACCAGGAAACCGGCCGGCAGCGGTGTTATAGCCCACCGGGCCATCCCGGTTCCGGAGCGTTGGTCGGCCGAACTGACTAGCCGCTGGAGAGCCGCGCCAGGGGGTCGGCAGGCCGGTCCCTGGTTTCGTGTAACTCGGCTTCGAGCTGGGCCACGCGTTCCGTGAGAGCGGTAATCATATTGCCGACGGGGTCGGGCATGTGGCCATGTTCGAGGAGTTCTTCGTGCTCTTTCTGAACGGCGATGCCTCGCACCGCAACGACCCGCCCGGGGATGCCGACAACCGTCGAGTGCGGCTCGACGGACTTGACTACGACTGAACCCGCCCCCACGCGGACCCACTCGCCGATCGTGATGTCCCCTAGCACCTTCGCCCCCGAGCCTATGACTACGTGATTGCCGAGGGTGGGATGCCGTTTCGCTTTCGCGTGTCCGGTGCCGCCGAGCGTGACGCCCTGATAGAGCAGGACGTCGTTGCCGATGACGGAGGTTTCGCCGATGACCACTCCCATCCCGTGGTCGATGAAGAAGCGGCGGCCGATTTGAGCCCCAGGATGGATCTCGATGCCGCTGATCGCCCGGGAGAAATGCGAGACAAGCCGCGCGATGACGTAGAGCCGGTGCTCATAGAGCCAGTGTGCGAGGCGGTGCAGCAGCATGGCATGGACGCCGGGGTAGCATAGCAAGACCTCCAGACGGTTGCGGGCGGCCGGGTCTTGGCGAAAAACGGCGTCGAACTGATCTCGGATTGTCTGAAACATACCGCCTCCCCGTGGCACGGTTGCTACTTCGGGTTCAGAAACGACGACCGGATCGCCGCGTCGGTTACTTGTCAGGGAGCGGTCCGCGCGGAGCGGAAGCCGCCTTGCGGGAGAGCCGACGCTCAGGCCGGCTCATTACAACAGCACTCGAAAGGGTGCGTCATGGAGGTTATATCTGATGCTAGAGCAGGGTCCGGGGAATGTCAACGGATCAGGGGCTTGGTTGTCGGCGGCTAGGTGGCTGACTGGCCGCCCGCGGATGCTGCCCGTGAACGAGCTGTCAGCGCCCGCGAGAGGGCACGGCCAAAGGTCGAGTCGCTCTGCTCGGATAAGAGAAGTTGAGCGAAGGCCTCAGCGGTTAGGGGCCGGCTGAGGAAGTAGCCCTGCACCTCGTCACACTGGCCGGAGTTTGCGAGGAATTCGAACTGCTGTTGGGTCTCGACACCTTCGCAAACGACCTCCAGTCCGAGGGTGTGTCCGAGCGCCATGAGGCCGGAGACGAGCGCGGCGCTTTCCGGGTCTCCGGTGGCTTTCCGGACGAACGAGCCGTCGATCTTAAGCGTCTGAATCGGGAACCGTTGCAGATACATCAGCGAGGAATAGCCGGCGCCGAAGTCGTCGAGCGAGAACCGGATGCCGCTTTCGTAGAGTTCGACCAAGGGGTCGATGATCTCGTCGGCGTTCTCCATCAGGGCGCTTTCCGTGATTTCGAGTTGCAGCCGGTCGCTGCGCAGTCCGCTACGCCCGAGGGCGCGATGCACGGTTTCGACGAGGTCGCTATGGCGGCATTGACGCGGAGAGAGGTTGACGGCGAGGCGGATCTCGGGCAATCCGGCGTCCTGCCACCGCTTCATCTGGCCGCAGGCCTCTTCGAGAATCCAGGCGCCGAGGGGATTGATCAGACCCATTTCCTCGGTGACGGGAATGAATTCCCTTGGTGCGACCAAGCCGCGTTGGGGGTGGTTCCAGCGGACGAGGGCCTCGCAGCCGGTGATGCGGCCGGACTGGAGGGAGACGAGCGGCTGATAGTGCAGAACGAACTCTTTTCGCTGGACAGCGTGGCGCAGGCTCGTCTCGAGGGCAAGCCGTTCGACCTCCTGGGTATGCATCGATTGATCGAAGAGCGCGTGACGGCCCTTGCCGGCAGCCTTGGCGCGGTACATGGCCGTATCGGCGTCGCGGATGAGCCCTTCGGGAGATTCCTCGTTTTCGGGCCGGATAGCGATTCCGATGCTGACACTGACGAAGACTTCGTGTTCACCGAGGAAGAAGGGATTCGCCAGCTCTTTCTGAATACGTCCGGCGATGCGGGCCGCCTGGGCGCCGTCTTGCAGACCCTCCACGAGAATGGCGAACTCGTCGCCGCCCAGACGAGCGAGTGTTTCCTGCGGCCGCAGGATCTTCTTGAGGCGGTCGGAGATGGCGACGAGCAGTTGGTCGCCGGCATGATGCCCCAAGCTGTCGTTGACGTGTTTGAAACGGTCGAGGTCGAGAAAGAGCAAGGCAAACAACTCGTCCGGTGACTGGCGACTGTCTTCGACCACGTGGCGCAGCACCCGCAGGAAGTGGCTCCGATTGGGAAGACCGGTCAAAGAGTCATAGAGGGCATCGCGCATGAGCTGAAGTTCAACCTTCTTGCGCGCAGTGATGTCGGTTTGCGAGCCGGCGAGTCGAACTGGGGTTCGGTCCTCATTGCGGACGGCGACGCCCTTGCATAGCATCCAGCGGTAGGCTTCGTCCCGATGTCGGATACGGTACTCGACCTCGAAGTGTGGTGTGTCGCCCCCCAGGTGCGCCCGCAGAATCTTCTCGAAGTGTTGGCGGTCGTCGTCGTGGAGGCGCTGGATCCATTCCGGGGGCCGGCCCTGGATCTCGGATTCCTGGAAGCCGAGCATGGACTTCCAGCGGGGTGAATAGTACACCTCGTCGGTGCGGAGATCCCAATCCCACAGACCGTCATTGGAGGCCCAGGCCGCGAGGGAGTATCGTTCTTCGCTACGTCGCAGCTTCTCTTCGGCCTGCTTGCGCTCGGAGACGTCTCGAACGATCGCGGTGAAGGTGGGTGTCTTCGCTGTTTCCATGCGGCTGACTGTGAGTTCAGTGGGCACGATGGAGCCATCTTTGCGGCGGCCTTCGACTTCTTTACTGCCGCTCAATTCGCTGGTATCGGGAACGCCGGGAAACGGGCTCTCGCCTGGAGTCGTCTCAGGCCACCAGCTAGGCAGGAGGGTTCCGATGTGTCGGCCCCGGACCTCACCGGCCGGGTAACCAAAAAGGCGCTCCGCGCCCGGATTGATGGTGGAGATGTTGCCATCGGTATCGAAAGTGATAATACCGTCGGGGGCATGGTCAACGACGGCGCGAATGCGCGCTTCACTCTCGCGAAGGCGGCGCGTCATGAGTTCGGAGACGGCTGCCGCGTCGGCGCGGCGCGAATCGACCATCAGGGCGATGTCGAAGAGAAAAATGCTCACGGCGAGCCCGCCGAGCAGAAACTGAAGCGCGTAATCATCAGTGATCGGCGGCTCGGTGCCGTTGTACACCAGTGCGACGGACCAAGTACGCCCGCCGATCTCGAATGGTCGAGTTGGTCTCGCGCCGAGCTCGGCAAGTTGCTGTGGCGCAGAGGCGCCCGATGTCGTCAACGGGACGATTTCGCCGGCCTGTGAGGAGTCATAGAGGATCGCCTCCGACCCAGGTAGCGCGCCCGACGCGGCCTCCCGCGCGAGCAGGTCAAGGTCGATGAGGGCGGCAATCCAACTCGTTGGATGACCTGTGACGCCTGGGGCCGCCGGATCCGTCGCTTTGACGAGCGGACGCAACATTACGGCCACCGATGAGCTGCCTTGATCCGTTTTCCACCGCAGGGGAGCAGCTAGGAAAACGTCGCGTTGGACACCGGAAGCAGTTTCCAGCAGCGCCCGGCTCCAGTGTGACCGAACCTGATCCAGAGTCGTCCCGTCGGTATCTTCCGAGTAGGGGAAAAGCAGCCGTTCGTGAAGGCCTCCGGCAGCAGCGGTCTGCTCTAGAATCGAGACTCGCAGCAGTTCGGGGTGATCGGAGGCGGAGTAGGAAGGAGATAGCCGTACGGGAGCGCCTGGGTCCTCGGCAGCCGCTGAGCGAGCAGAATCGAGCAGCTCAGCCGTTTGTCCGAGCCGATCAGTCATGGCGTCACGCGCGTTCCCCTCCGCGAGCGCGAGACGGTCCCGAACGTGGGCTTGGAAGTGGGTGCGGGCGATCCACCAAGCCGTTACCGTGGTCAGGAGAGAGACGCCGAGCACGGCCCACGCGGCGAGGCTTGCTTTGCGTTGGTCGGCGAACGGTTTGGGCCGGCGGTGCTCGGGGCGGCTCGTGTTCTTGCTGTCTTTCTGTCGCATGAAGACTGTCTAACTGACAGACTCGCGCCCTTCTTACAACCTGGGGGAGAGAGCAGACGCTGAGACGCCAGTTCCATGCTAGAGGAAGAGTTGGAGAGGGGTAACTCCTGTTAAAGCCCTATGGGCGGGCAAAATCACCCTACGCTCCATGGGTTGTTTAGCTTATGGCTCTTGCGCGGCGTGAGCGGTCGCGAAAGCCAGCCGCGTTGTTTCGGATCGATCCTAAATGACCCAGGTAAGCTTTTGATTGGCGGTGGGGAAGGATTGGATCGGAGCCTCCAAAGCCTCTTCGGCGACGGTGAGGTAGAGGTCGCCGACAGTGCCGGTCGTTCGGGTGTGGAGGCCGGTTTTCACTTCGCCGGCATGGCCGGCAAGTATGGTGGCCAAGCCGTTGTTCTTGTGGGCGTTCGCCTCGGCGTGTTCATGGACGAGCAGTATTAACGTGTTATCGAGCAGATTGCCGTCGCCTTCCGGAGTCGCTTTGAGTTTGGCGACAAGATACGCGAACTCCTTGATGTGCCAGCGGCAAATGTCTCTGAGGATTCTCATTCCACGCGGTGTTTCCACCTGCCCGTGAGTGTATTCGTGGTGCCGCTGGGCGGTATGCCCGAGCCACGGGAAGCGTGATAGCCCTTGACACTTCGTGAGCATATAGGAGGCCACGCGAGTCTGGCCGGAGGCCAGCGCGTGGACAAGCAGATCGCTCTGGAGCTTCGCGATCCGGGGCCAATCGCGCATGTCGCCGCCCTCGGGTGGACGCTCCACGGCACGTTGGTATTCCGGCGGCAGGCCGGCGATCGATTTTTCGAGATCTCTGACGGATGCCAGATATTCGTCGAGGCGGGATTTGTCACCGCTGCCGAGTCGATTCTTCAAATGGCGCGCGTCATCGCGAACCGCATCAAGGATGCTCTTCTGGCGCTGGACCCAGTGCTCTTCCTTCGAGCCGAAGATGCGGTCGAAGAGGCGATGGGGAATCATCTCCGGCGGCAACGGCCGATCGCGATCGGCCCAACTCATGTTGCGTTGGATACTTTCTCCGAAGGATTCCTGCGAGACGCCGATCTGGAGCGACCGAAATCGGGTGTCATTGCCGACCTGCCGGGCTATCACCTGATCGATGGAGGGCCCACCTGCGCCGCGGCCCGTGAAGACTTGCCCGGAGAGCAAGGCGCTCATCGACGGATAGTGGCTGTTACCAGGCCCTGGGAGGCGAGCGGCCGGGCTGTCGAGGCCGGTAATGATGTGGATGTCGTCGCGCAGGGCCGCGAGAGGCTGGAGACAGGGCGTGAATGCGAAGTCAGCGCCGGTTTCCTGTGGGATCCAGTATTTCTCAGGGATGCCGTTGCCGTTGAACCAAAAGACGAATCGTGACTCGATCTTGCGGCCCGCCAAACGCCCGGCGGCATAGGCAGTGCCGCTCGTGTTAAACATCGCGTCAAGGGCCGGGAGCCCGACACGCACCGCAGCGCCGGTCAAGCCGATTCCACGCAAGAACGAACGTCTCGATAGTGCTGTCACGACTCGGGCACCCCCAGAAACGATTCTGATGTTGCTATGGCGATTATAAGCTCTTGGAACTGAAAGCGCGAGTCTCGGAATCGTTCGAAGGCCGACGCGATCGACTGTTGATCCCAATCGTTCTCACGCCGGCCGAGTGCATAGCGGAAGAGTTGCTTGACGATGCATTTACGGCACCCTTCGTCCTTTGCAAGGTAGCGGCCGAGTTCCGCGGGTGACGAAAACTCTGAACCGGCCAAGCCGTAGACCGAGGCGGATGGATCGATGGGAAGAGCGTGTTCGCTCGGCTTGGTCTTGACTTTGCGGCGTAACTCGTCTTGCGTCGGAAAGATCTTCACGATCTCTTCGTTGCGGAATCGGCCCACGGCGTCGTACCGCTCCAGGCCGAAACCGATGTTGTCCACCAGTCGATGGCAGCCGGCGCAGGCGGGGTTCGATAGATGAACGGCTAGCCGCTGGCGCACGGTCATCGGTTTGTCGTCACTGAGAGCGGGCAGAGTGGCATCGACACCCGGAGGAGGGGGAAGAACGGTCTGGCAGAGAAAGTGCTCCCTCACGAAGAGACCCCGCTCGGTGGGGGAGGTGTCGGCGGGCTTGCTTGTGACGGTCAGGAAGGTCGCTTGTCCGAGGATTCCGGCGCGCCCGGAATCCGGTCCGAACGAGACCTTCTGGAACTCGGATGCGGGCGGTGAGACGTCGTACAGCCGGGCCAGCGATGTGTTGAGGAAACCGTAGTCGGCACTGAAAAATTCCGTGAAGTCGTAGCCTTCCCACAGCAGATTGTTGAAGAGACGGCGCGTTTCTTCGAGCATTGAGTCGACAAGTTCAGCACTGAATTCCGGGTACAGCCGCCGGTCGCGTACGGCCGTCTCGACGCGGTCAAAACGCAACCACTGCGCCAGGAACTGGTCGAAGGCTTGCCGGGCGCGAGGATCCTCGAGCATCCGCCGGACCTGCATATCGATGTCGTCCCTGCTGTCGAGACCTCCGGAGGCGGCGGCTTGGAGGAGGGTTTCGTCGGGGAGCGTGTCCCACAGAAGGTAGGAGAGCAGGGAAGCGGTCTGATACGGGCGTAGCGCAGGCGGTGGATTCGGTTCGGCGTAGAAGAGGAAGCTTGCCGATTGTAATATGGTCTCCACGACAATGCGCGCTCCGTCGAGGAATGCGCCCTGACGGTCGGCGGCGAGAGCGAAAAGTGCGGCGTAGGTTTCCGATTCCCCTTGTGCAAGCGGGTGCCGGAAGGCCTTGCGTCCGAAGCTTTCTATGAAGGCGTCACGGCACTCGGCGTCATCCGCGGAAGCTGGTTCACAGGGGATGAGCCCCTGGTGGTCACTGCCCCGGAAGGCATTGCGCGCCAGCCGCTCGGCGGCGCGGTTGTAGGCTTCCGCAAGAAGGGGCGAGATGCCCTGTCCATCGATTTGATTGCGGTAGCCGTGGATGAAGTCTTCCTGAGGGAACTGGCTCGCGGGACGCGTCTGGTCGCCCAGCAGGTCGTGGACGGTGTTGTTGTACTGACTGTGCGTCAGGCGGCGGACCTTGCCTTCGGGACGTGGCGCCTCATTCCCGCCATCGATTGCTTCTTCGGCGGGCTGACGGGCCAGATAGCTGATCCAGGCTAAGAGGACCTCTTCCTCGGGGCTGCCAGGAACGATCCGTTGGCCCCCGGTGTGCTCGATGCGCTGGGTCGGCTTGCGGAGCAGGAGGGATTCGCTGGGTTGGTCAGGTTCGATGAATGCGCGCAACGAGAGTCCAAAAGCCTCGATGCGATCGGCGGGAGCATCGGCGTCGGGGAACTGGAGGCGCGTGCGAGAGGCAATGCCGTTGTCGTTATGGCACTGCCGGCATTGGGCCTTCTCGAGGATAGGGAGCAGTTCGTTGGCGAAGAACTCGGGACCCTGGGCGGCAGGCTCGGCCGTTGCGGTCGCGATCGTCAACCCAGCGAAGGCGATCGTTGAAAGTCTGCTGAGGAACAGAAAGGGGCTCATGTCTGATAGGGAGATGAGCTTGAAGAATGCATCCGCTTGGTTCGGGACGCCTATTCGTACGTCATCGTAGCACCTTGGAGTTGCGCTCTCGATGGGCGGCAGTGGGTCAGTTTGGGAGGCTCATCCCCGGATCGCTTCCGGCTGGCCGAACAACCGCCCGGAATCGGGAAGTAATGTGCCAGTTCTCCACGGGGAGCTATACGCCCTTCTGTTGGCCCTTGACTTTATCCTTGCCGACAAGGGCGGATCTAGTCCGCCGAGAGGCCCAGACGGGCTTCAGCCGACGGAAAGGTGGACGGAACCGGATTTCACGACACCTTTCGACCACTGAGCCCATATGTTTCTTGTTTCGTGAGACTTAGTCCTGCTCGCGGTCGCGGAACTCGGCGAACCATTTTTGGGTGATGTGGATGATTTGCGGCGGCGCATCCCCTTCCCTTTGGACCCGACTAACGATCAGGAACGCTTCACGCCCTCCACGATGCTCGTGCCGAAGTTGTCCCGAAGAGGAATAACACCATCTGCATGATGATTGCCTCGGGCGGAAGCGTCTGCGTCGCAGGACTTGGGCCCCGCCCTCCATTCCTCTTAAGCGACGACCGAGGCGGGGTAATGGGCCCAGCCACGCCGGAGGGCACCGTGAGGTACATACGTAGACGCCCGAGTTAATCGTAAGTATGCACCTCACATGTAGCTGAGCGTTTCTGGGCAGAGCTTCAGGAACGTTTGTCCAAGTTCGGTTTGGAACTCCATGCGGGCAAGACGCGGTTCAGCTTCTTCCAGGACTTCGAGAATGAGGTAGTGGGAGATGGTCTGCCTCACTCCGGGAAGCCGATGCGCCGCAGCAGCTCTTGGTAGCGCGGGTCTTGCCTGAAGGACTCGTTTGCCCACGGGTGCTGCTTGAGGATCGAGAGCAGACCGTCGCGCTCCTCGAAGGCTGTATCCAGCCACTGGAACGCTTGATTGAAGTCACCCAGGTGCGCATAAACCCAGGCGATGGGTGAGGCGGCGCAGTACCTTTCCGCTCGCAAGTCCTTGAGCTTGTCGATCGTCCGCAGCGCCTCCTCCTGGCGCCCCGCGACAGCCTGGCACATTCCGAGGAATCCCAGCGTGACGGGGTCTTTCGGGGCGAGCGGCACGGCAGCTTCCATCGTTCGGAGTGCTTCGTCCGGACGGCCCAGGAAGTGCCATGCGGTTGACATGTCCAGCCGTGCTGGGAAATAGGCCGGGTCGATGTCCAGAGTCTTGCGTCCCTGCTCGAGGGCGGCTTCGAAGTCACGCGCATGAACCAGGAGGAAGCAAAGAGAGCGATTGACGAATGGAGACAACGGGTCCAATTGGACGGCGGTCCGCAACTCCGCAACGCCTTCGGCCGGCCGGCCGGTCTCCGCGAGCAATACGCCAAATAGACTCGCGGAATCGGGTCGGCCGGGTTCAGTTCGACGGCGCGCCGGTAAGACTGCTCGGCTCCGGCGAAATCCCAGTCGTACAAATGGCGGACGAAGCCCTGGGAAGCGTGAGCTTCGGCCGTGGTCTCGTCCATCCCGAGGGCTCTAACGGCCTCCGCCTTGGCTTTCACCATCACATCAGCGGGCCGCGCGAAGCCGAGTATGCCCAATAGAGCGTATGCGTCGGCCATGCCCGCGTGCGGCTCTGGGTAGTTCGAATCAGTCGCCAGTGCCCGTTCAAAACACGAAAGACCTTGGCGTATGCCGGACTCGGAGAGCTTAACAACGTTGTGCCGGCCCTGTAAGTAAAGGCGATAAGCCTCGAAGTCGGCAGTTCGACGGGTCGCCCTCGGAGAAGCGACGGCGCCGGTCAGCTTCCTCTTGAGCTGCTTGACGATCGCCTGCGAGATCTCGTCCTGAATGTCGAAGATGTCTTCGAGCACCCGGTCATAGCGCTCGGACCACATCTGGGTGTCTTCGGCGGCATCGATCAGCTCGACCGTAATGCGCAGCCGGCTGCCGGCGCGACGGATAGTGCCGGTCAGCACACAGCCGACATTCAGTTTCTCGGCGACCTGCCTTACTGCCGTGCTCTCCCCTTTGAAGCGAAAAGCCGAAGCGCGTGGCGTGACCCGCAAACCCTCGATCTTCCCCAAAGCGCTGATGATGTCTTCGGTGACGCCGTCGCTGAAGTATTCGTCGTCCTCGTCCCGGCTGCGGTTCTCAAACGGCAGGACCGCAATCGAGGGACGCGCGTCCCTTGTCCCCGACGACTGCCGCTTTCCCTCACTCGATTCCCGGCTTCGCTTCAATGCACCCAGATCGGCAAGCAGGTCGCTGACGGTTTGATAACGCTCGTCAGCCCGTTTGGCCAAGCACTTGTTGGCAATGCGCTCCAATTCGGGCGGGATGCCCGTCCGCAGGGCCGTGATCGGTTCCGGCGCCTCTTGGAGAATCGAGTACACGATTGCCTGCTCGTAATGACCTTGGAACGGCGCTTGCCCGGTGGCCATTTCATACAGCACCACGCCCAAGGCCCAGATGTCCGTGCGATGATCAGTTTTCTCGCCGCTCGTCTGCTCCGGCGACATGTAGGCCGAGGTGCCGAGGGTCGTTCCCTCGCGCGTGAGCTTCGATGCTGCCGAGGCGATTTGCGCCAACCCGAAATCCATCAGCACCGCCTGACCGGTCGTGGTGTCCATGATATTGGCCGGCTTGATGTCGCGGTGGACGACGCCCTTGCTGTGCGCCTCCTGCAAGCCCCGAGCTACCTGGATAGCGATGTCGAGCAGGCGGTCGAGGCTTAGCGGCCCTTTTTCGATATGTTTTCGAAGTTCCTCGCCTTCCAGGTAGGCCATCACGATGAACGTGTGGCCGTCGGCCTCGTCGATTTCGTGGATCGTGCAGATGTTCGGGTGCTGCAGTGCAGCCGCCGCCCGCGCCTCGCGAAGAAACCGCGCCTTGGCTTCCTCGTCCCCCAGCGAGTTTGACGGCAGGAACTTGAGGGCGACCGGACGCTGGAGCTTGGTGTCCTCGGCCTTGTAGACGACACCCATGCCGCCCCGGCCGAGTTCGGCGGTGACCTTGTAGTGGCTGATAGTGGAGCCGACCATGACGGTCAAATTGTAGCGTTACCAGATAGCTGGCGGTAACAACCGATGTCATGAACTATGACATCTTTTCGCGCTCGGGTGCTTGAGACGACCCGGCTTGGGCCGCCTGGACCGCTGGCCAGCGCCTCGGAGATGGGCGATGGATGGTGAGAAATATGTTTCTCAGACAAGTATGTTCGATGAAGTCAAGGAGATCCGGGCAAAGGCAAAGGCCCCGGAAACCTACGCCAAACAGGCTCTGAACACCGAGGCCGAGCGCAAGTGCGGCCAGATCCGGCTGAGGGCACAGCGGCGGCCGGGCAACTGCTTCGGGGGGTAGATCGGGGTAGATCGGGGTAGATCGGGGGTAGATCGGGGTAGATCGGGGTAGATCGGGGTAGATCGGGGGGTAGATCGGGGGTAGATCGGGGGGGTAGATCGGGGACAGAGCCCTAATTCAGGTTTTTCTGTAGTAACAGAAATCACCTGACTCGCCAGCCCCGTCTCACCAAGCCCTCACCGAACCCCGCCCTTCCCCGAAACCGAGTCACAAGCCTAAGAAATATTTATCTCCCACAATCCCAACAACTTAGCCAAAAGCCACCCCCGCTAACCCACCAACCCAGGCGCATACTATTCACGGGAGGCCGTACTCCAAAATCCTCCCCAACCACGGCCGAAGGTGCGCCCAAGCAACGGAGCGGCGGGTGTAAACCCGGCGGCCGGCGCCAAAGGCGCGGAAACCTTCGACCCTCTAAATCAAAAGTCAGGAGAAATTACCATGTCCACAGCAGCACAGCAGCAAGCCAATAAAGAAAACGCACAACATTCCACCGGCCCGCGTACCGACGAAGGCAAACAGCGTACCTCACAAAACGCACTCAAACATGGCCTCTACGCCACGGACCCTCTCATCCGCGGGGAAGACCCCGACGACTTCTACCAACACGGCGCCGAGCTCGAGTACCAACTCCGGCCGGCGAACGCTGTCGAGGAAGACCTTGTCGAGCAAATCATCGACATCACTTGGCGCCTGAAACGCTGCGCGCGCATCGAGTCCGCCGTCATCAACGAGCTCTACGACACCGTGGCCGCGCAGCCGCAAAACCACGATAAAGACCCCGATCAACTGCTCGGCAAGGCCCTCGCTCACAACGACGCTCTCAGCCGCCACAGCCGTCGCGAGACGCAGCTCGCACGCCGCTACCACGCCGCCATGAAAGAGCTCCGCGAACTCCGCAAGCAACGTGCGCGGAACGCCTTTTTCAGAGGCCTCGATGACGCGCTGCGGCCCAAACCACAAGCCGAATCGACAGCCGACACCGATCCCGCCCCCGACACCAACGGCGACGCTGAAATGACGGAACTGACCCAAACCGTCGCAACCCTATTAGAATCAATAGCCCCGATCAACCCCCCGGACCGCGAGCCCGACCCAACCGCCCCCGGCACAGGCGACCCGCGTCGAATCCAGCCGGAAACCCAAGGCGAAATCGCCAATCAGGAGGCCGCCAAGTAACCCCAACCCCATCTCCCCACCACGAACCACCCCACCCCAAAACACTGTGTACCCCACCTGCGCCCAATCGCCTGAAAATGTTGGTGGCACACACCGGCGTATAGTCGGCATCTCGGAGATGTGGCTTCCCCTGGTCCCAGTAGCTGCAACGCGGCGAAGCCGGAAACACCCGCTGTCGGCTCTTGCTCCCCATGGCCAAACTGAACGACTACCCGATGGGCCAGAAGTTGCATAATAGGAGCGCTTTGCGACCAGCCATCATTCTCTGTGCTGCTCTGAGCCTCTTGCCGGCTTGCTCGACGACCACCGAGCCGGAGATTCGCTTCGAGGTGCGCCACCTCACCGAGGGGCCGCGGCATCACTTCTTTGGATACATCGGGCATGTCCAGAACACGCCTTGGAACGGCGATGGAAGTCTCATGGTGGCGTTGCGAGTCGGTTTTCAGGAACGCATGCCGACCGCCGAGGACGTGGCCGACATCGTGTTGATCGATCCCGCCACGCGCGAGGTGCGGAAGATCGAGGAGACCCGCGCCTGGAATCCGCAACAGGGCACGATGTTGTATTGGAACCCGGAAGCGCCGGAGACGCAGTTCTTCTTCAATGATCGCGACCAGCAGACGGGGAAGGTTTTCGCGGCGTTGTATGACATTGAGGAACGGCGGCGGCTGCGGGAGTATCGGTTCGAGGATACGCCGGTGGGTAACGGCGGCGTCTCTCAGGCGGGCGGCGCGTTCGCGGCGATCAACTATGCGCGCATGGCGCGGCTACGTCCGGTGACGGGATACCCCGAGGCTTGGGATTGGACGGTTGGGGAGAAGCACCCGGAGGACGACGGCGTCTTTCGCGTTGATGTCGACACGGGAGAGCGGCGACTGTTGGTTTCGTTCGCTGAGATGCGCGACGTTCTGAAAGAACGGCATCCGACGATCGTGGACAAGCCCTTGTTCATCAACCACACGCTGTGGAATCGGGACGGCGATCGATTGTTCTTCTTTGTGCGCGGGACTTTCGGTAATCGTGACGACCGGATCAATGTGCCGATGACGATCCGAGGCGACGGCAGCGGGTTGACCGAGCAAAGAGTTTTCATCGGAGGGCATCCGGAGTGGGAATTCGGTGCGAGGATGATCGGCGAGGTCGGGGATGACCTGGTGATCTATGACACCGAGCGTCAGGAGGTTGTCGAGACGATCGGATCCCGTGACGTGTTTCCCGATGCCGGTGGAGACACGGCACTCTCGCCGGATGGTAAATGGATTGTCAATGGCTGGAGTGGCGAGGGAGTGACGCGCTACACGATCTTCCGGCGTCGTGACGGAGCATGGGTTCACAGCGATGAGTTTCAACGTGGACCCTACACGAGCGGAAAGCTGAGAATCGACTCGGCGCCGACTTGGAACCGGGATAGCAATCAGATTGCGGTCCCGGGGCTGGCGGAGGATGGAACCCGCCAGATGTTTGTGATCACGATCGCAACGGAATAGTGCGCCGTTGAAGTGGAAGTGTGGGACTACACACCGGCGATACCCAAGGAAGTTGTTTCGCTTGGTTATCATGGAGTGGTGTCGGCGGTTCGATCTTTCGTCTTACTGCTGCTGATCACGGGATTCTTCGCGGCAGCGGCTCAGGATTCGGCTGAAGCGATGCTGAGCCGGGCGATCGAGCTCTACCGTAAGGGGGAGGTCGACGAGGCCTTTGATCTCGCCAACAAGGCGATCAAGAAGGAGCCAAGGGATCCGACGGGGTACTTTGTGCGCGGCACGGTATTCGAATCCAGACAGCAGTATGAGTCGGCGAAGGCTGACTACGACCACGTCGCAAAGACGAGCCCGAACTTGCCACTGGTTTACAGTCGGCGCGGCGGCTTGTATTTCAAGATGGGACGGATCGAGGATTCGATCGCGGACTTCGACACAGAGATAAGGTTGGACCCGACGAAAGCGAAGAACCACTGGCAGCGAGGGCTTTCCTACTACTATGCCGGGCGCTATCAGGAGGGCGCTGACCAATTCGAGCTGTCGTTCAAAACCGTGAACCCGAAAGACTACGAGAACGGTATTTGGCACTTTCTGTGCCGGGCACGGATCGACGGAGTCGAGAGGGCGCGGGGTCCGTGTTGAACATCGCCGGCGACGAGCGCATACCGATGAAGGATGTATACAACCTTTACCGAGGCATTGGCACCGCCGAGGATGTGATGCGCGCGACGGAGCGAGGATATCCGAACGCGGCCGAGCTTAAAGACCGCCTCTTCTACGCGCTGTTCTACGTTGCGGCCTACGAGGAGGTGGCGGGCGACAAGGAGTCAGCGCTGCGCCGGGTTGATCGCGCGGTGTCGAACTTTGAAATTCCTCATTACATGTGGGACGTGGCGCGCGTTCATCGGGATCTGCTCCGCACCACACTCGAAGGGGCCGAACGAGAGCAATGATTATGATTTCGATGCGGGAACGGAATTTGGTCCGAGAGATCAGCGGCAAGGTCGCGGTTCTAGTGGCGATCTGTGTTCTCGCCGGCGTCACGGGAAGTTCCGCGCGGGCTCAAGAGGCGAACGACCTCCTTTTCGATGCGCTTACGGCGCGTCGAGAGGGCCGCTACGACGAAGGGATAAGTCTGCTGGATCTCGCGGCCAAGAAGGCGCCGGGCAATTCAACCATCTTCTACGTGCGGGGAACAATCTACGAGTTGAAGCGGGAGTTTGAGAAGGCGCTCGCGGATCTGAACGAGACGCTCACGATCAGCCCCGACGTTTACGAAGCCTATCAGCAGCGCGGCATGATTCATTTCAAGCTGGGGAACTTCAAGGAATCGATCGCTGATTTCGACAAAGTGATTGAGATGGAGCCGTCGGTTCTGCCGCAACACTGGCAGCGCGGAATCGCGCAGTACTACGCGGGCCGCTATGAAGACGGCCGGAAACAGTTTGAAGCCCATCAGGAGTTCAATTCGAGTGACATCGAGAACGGCGTTTGGCACTTTCTTTGCGTCGCACGGGTCGGTGGGGTGGAGGCGGCACGAGCGTCGATGCTCAACATCTCGGGCGATTCGCGGGTCCCGATGAAAGAAGTCTATGAGCTTTTTCGCGGGCAGGGCAGCGTTGAAGACGTGATGCGCGTGGCCCGCGAGGCGGACCCTGGGAAGGAGACGAAGAGCAATCAGCTTTTCAACGCGCACCTGTATGTCGGCCTCTACTATGAGGCGACGGGCGACAAGGCCACTACTCGAAAGTACATCACGGCCGCGGTGAAGGAATACCCCCAGCCGCACTACATGTGGGAAGTGGCCCGCATTCATAGCGAGCTACTTTCGAAATAGCCCGGCGGGCTATCTGGCGTAGGGTGTGAGCGGAATCTCGAAGTAGAAAAGTTCTTTACCGGTATTGAGATTGCGGATTCCCGAGACGTAGATATTGGCTCCCGGCACCGGATCGGAGTTCTTTCCCATTTCGTAGTAGAAGAAACCGCTGGCGGAGCTACGCGGTGCGATGACGGGCGCCTTGAACTCGCGGCCGGTGATTTCAGGTTTCGCCAAGGGGCCCTTCTTGAGCTTGGGCCGCCCGAGTCCGGGGATCGAAGGGATATAGCGAGGACGCTCTTTGGGTCGAGTACTCGGTTGGTAGAAGGCAAGATCCTCCCCCGACGTGGGTTCGACGCCTTCCCGATCGGAGGTGATGAAACGAACCTTCAATTGCTCCAAACTGAGCGAATGATCGCTGTCGTTATCGATCACGACGAGCACCGGGAGAAATCCGTATTTGAGGGGTTTGGCCTTCCCAAAAGCTGCTTTGGCCTCGTTGTCGGTCTGGAATGGTTTTACGGCAACCGTGACGTCGCCTTGTTTTTGGCGAGCCGCGTACTTGTCAGCCGACTTGATCTTGAAGACGTCCAGGGCCGTCAAGGGCGCGATGCAAAGGAGCGCTGTCAGGGCGATGGGTGGAACGCGACGCAAAGGGGTTCTTGCCATAATGGGATGAGTCTCGGTTGACATATTTGGCCTACAATCTGCTGGCGGCTCTAGCGGCGATTGTTGCCGTTCCCTACGATTTGATACGCGGTCTCAGGCGCGGAAGGCCGTGGAGCAGCCTGCCTGAGCGGCTCGGTTTCCTTCCTCACCTATTTCAACAGACTTCCTCTGACGCCGTCTGGTTACATGCGGTGTCAGTCGGGGAGATCGTTTCGTGCGAACGGCTGGTTCGGGAGTGGAAGCGGCGTTTCCCCGCCATACCCTTCTTCGTATCGACGGGGACGGCCACCGGGCAGGCTCTCGCTCGCGAGAAGCTGGGTGACGTGGCGGCCGGCGTGTTCTACGCCCCGCTGGACCTGCCGTTCGCGGTGCGGAGGGTGTTGGATACGATTCGGCCACGATTGGTGATTGTGGCGGAGACGGAGATCTGGCCCAATTTGTATCGGCAGGTGAAGCAGGCCGGTGCGGGCCTTCTTGTCGTGAACGGCCGGATTTCGGACCGTGCTTTTCCCAGTTATCGGCGGTTTGGATTTGCATTTCGGAGCGTGCTGCGGCACGTGGACCTGCTATTAGCGCAGTCGGACCAGGATCGGGAGCGCTTGGTTGCGATGGGGGCGGTCGCCGCGAAGGTAGCGGTTGGAGGAAATCTCAAATATGACTTTGAACCCGGCGCCGCCGCTTTACCAGAGGACCTACGAAGTTTCGTGTCCGGGCCGCCCGCCCGGCCGGTTGTGATTGCGGGCAGTACGCGAGAGGGTGAGGAAGCGCTCGTCGTGCAGGCGTTCCGCGAGGTAACGGATGTGTTCGGGAATGCTTTGTTGGTCGTGGCGCCGAGACATCCGCAAAGGTTTGATGAGGTGGCGGGGGAACTCGCGGGCTCGGGGTTTCCCGTCGTGCGGCGTTCGGCTGTACGGGCGGACTCGCGGATCGATGGTCCGGGGATCTTGCTGCTGGACTCATTAGGAGAGTTGTCGGGCCTTTATTCTCACGCCGATGTCGTGTTTGTCGGGGGCTCGCTGAACGGCTGGGGGGGGCACAATGTGCTGGAGCCGGCCTTGTCGGGGCGTCCGGTGGTTGTTGGTCCGACGATGCAGAACTTCGCCGAGATTGCATCGACTTTATTGGCCGAACAGGGGATGATTCAGGTCGCCGGCACGAACGAGTTGGGATCAGCCCTCGTGGACTTGCTGCGAGATAAGGATCAAGCGGCTGTCTTGGGGGAAAGAGGTCGTAACGTAGCCGAGAAGCATCGCGGTGCGACACAGCGTGCGATGACGGCGGCTGTTCGGCTTTACGGCGATGCGCTTCCGGTGACGGTTCCTAGTTGGGGGCGGCGTGTACTGCTGGGCGGTCCGGCACTGATTTGGGGCGCTGTGGCGCGACGACGGGCGGACGGCGCCGGCTCCGGACGGCGCCTGAAGACGTTCACGCTGTGCGTGGGCAATCTCACGGCCGGCGGAGAGGGCAAGACGCCGACAGTGGCGTGGCTCGTGGAGCAGCTCTGGGCGCGAGGGTATCGGCCCGCGGTGCTGACCCGTGGGTATCAGCGGGACGCGGGATCACGGTCGATGATCGTTGAACCCGGCGTTGAGCCCGCCGTGGCGGAGGTCGGTGATGAAGCGTATCTGCTGTGGCGGCGGTTTCGCGATCGGGGGATGCGGGTCCCGATTGGGGTCGGCGCGGATCGCCATCAGGCGGGCACTGAGTTGGAGGCCCGGTTTCCGGTCGATGTGATCGTGCTGGACGATGGATATCAGCATTTTGCTCTGGAGCGGGATTTCGATCTGTTGATTGTCGACGCGAGCCGGCCTCTCGGGGGCGGACGGCTTCTTCCGCTCGGTTTGCTGCGGGAGCCGGTCTCGGGCGCGTCGCGCGCGGGGGCGGTTCTTCTCACTAAGACGCAGCAAGGATTGAGCTACGACGGAATTCAGAAGGAGTTGCGCCGCTGGAATCCGGTCGCTCCGATCCATCGGGCTCGAACGAAGGTCGTGAGTTTCGTGGACGCGGCCGATGGCGAAGAGCTGGAGGCGGGTCCGTTGACCGAGGAATCGTGCATTGGATTTTGCGGATTGGGAAGCCCAGATTCGTTTTGGCGCTCGCTGGACGGGGCAGGTATAAGCGTGCGAGATAAGATCGAGTTTGCCGACCATCACCCGTACTCCGCACGGGACGTCCGCCGCATAAGCGAAGCGGCTCGCCGGGCCGGCGCTCAAGCGATCTTGACGACGGAAAAGGATCTTATGAACTTGAGGCAGCCGGCGGGCGATTCGGCAAGCGTAGCCGATCTGTTCGCACCGCTGCGGCTGTTCTGGTTGCGAATCGAGCAAAAGGTGGATTCGGATCTGCTGAAGTTCATCGCCGATGCTCTTCCGAAACGGGTGGAGACCGGGCGGGACTCAGTTGCTGTCGGCGAGATCAACGCCAACCCGGTTCGGCACGCTCGGTAGGGTCGCGTACCATCTGTTCTTCTTCGATCTATGAAATTGCTTGTTCGCGCTACGAATTGGTTGGGTGACGCGGTGATGTCGTTGCCGGCGTTGCGGGAGATTCGGCGTGTCCACGCGGGATGGGAGATCGTGTTGCTGGCGCGCCCTTGGGTCGAGGATCTTTATGGCCGCGAGGGGATCTGTGATCGGACGATCCCCTATGAAAACACCGGCCGCCATGCCGGGGCGTTGGGGCGATGGAGGCTTTCGCGGGAGTTGCGACCGGAGGGTTTTGACCGCGCCATCATGTTGCCCAATTCGCTCGATTCCGCGCTGGTGCCTTGGTTGGCAGGTATTCCTGAGCGAATCGGATACGCGCGAGATCGGCGTGGCTTTCTGCTGACGACCGCTCCCGCGGCGCCTGAAAACGGGGCAATCCCGGCTCACCAGCGCTACTACTATCTGGAGATGCTGCGGCGAGCGGGCCTGGTGGAAGAGATTGCCGAGTGTCCGGAGATTCGGTTGAGGTGTTCGGAGCAAGCAGCGGAGGCGGGAAGGGAGTATTGGTCGGGGAAGGGCGAGCACGGTACACGCTGGGTTGGGGTCAGCCCCGGGGCGGCCAATAGCCGGGCAAAGCAATGGGCGCCGGAGCGGTTCGCGGACGCCGCTACGCAGGTCGCGCGGGAACTGGGTGCCAAGATTGTCGTTTTCGGGTCCGGTGGCGAGGTGAAATTGGCCCGCTCGATCGTGGAACGAGTCTCGGTTCCATCTCACAACTTGGCCGGTCAAACAACGTTGCGTGAATTCATCGATCTGACGGCGTGCTGTGATGTGTTTCTGACAAATGATTCAGGTGGCATGCATGTAGCCGGGGCGCTAGGAGTGCCTACTATTGTCGTTTTCGGGCCGACCGACGAAGTGGCCACCGGGCCGGCGAGTTCGTCGGCGCGGGTGGTTCGAGAGCCGGTGGATTGCAGCCCTTGCTTACTCAAGATGTGTCCGATCGACCACCGCTGCATGGAACGCGTGACGGCGTCCCGGGTTGCGTCGGAAGCGCTGGAATTTATTCAAGACAGGGCCGGTGAGTGATAGACTGGCGCTCGGGAGGTTTCGTCATGCGAACGCTGTGTTTTCTTCTGTTGAGTGGGTCGTTTCTGCTTGGTGAGGCGGCCGACAGCATACCCACGATGGCGGGCGAGTTGGTGGTTACACCTGTCCGCCACGGAACGGTTCTTCTTGAGTTCGCCGGCAAGGCATGGTACGTCGACCCGTGGAGTCAGGCGGATTTGTCTGCTCTGCCCAAAGCCGATGTGATTCTTATTACCGACATTCATGGCGACCACATGGATCCGAAGGCGATTGCGGCGATTCGAAAGGATGACACCCGGATTGTGGCGCCGGCCGCTGTCGCGAAGACCGTTAGCGGGGCGAAAGTCTTGGCGAACGGCGAGACAACACTGCTGGATGGGGTGTCGATTGAGGCGATCCCGATGTACAACTTGAAGCGTGGACCCGAACCCGGCAAGCTGTTTCATGACAAGGGACGCGGCAATGGTTACGTCTTGACGATGGGTGGGAAGAGGATCTACTTCTCAGCCCGGATTCCCACTTTAGTTTCGATTCTGCTAACCATCGGGTGGCCTCGGACGCCTTTGTTTATGCGGGTTGGAAAGCACTCAAGGCGCTGAGGAGATCAACACCCAATGGGTGAAAAAGAAAACAAACCGTTCCAGCTAAGCTTCAACGGCTTATTGAAAGTCGATTTCCAAGGATCGCGTGTCACTTCCGACGGCGGGCTGATCCTGGTCCGCGAGCTGGACGAGCGACTCGGACTCGGGAAGCTGATCGACGAACACCTCAGTGACCCACGGCAAGGCTTGAACAAGAAGTTCCCGCTGGCCGATCTGCTGCGGCAGTCAGTCTACTCTCGGCTGGCAGGCTACGAGGACCTCAATGACGCCGTCCGAGTGTCGGCTGACCCGACGTTTCGCTTGATCGGCTCGAAGAGGAACTGGGATCGCGGCGGGGCACTGACCTCGCGACTGCAGAGCTTCGAGACGGAGATGCTGGCGAGCGAGGAGAACTTGCTGGGGCTGATGGCTGTGAACCGCGAGCTGGTGGCGCAAGCCGAGACGCAAGACGACTCCGAGCGCGTCGTGCTCGACATGGATTCGACCGAAAGCCCTGTCCACGGCCAGCAAGAGGGCAGCGCCTACAACGGCCATTTCGAGTCGGTCTGCTACCACCCGCTGTTGTTGTTCAACCAGCATGGGGATTGCCTGGCGGCGAAGCTGCGTCCAGGCAACGTGCACAGCGCTGAGGACTGGAAGGAGTTGCTGCTGCCCGAGATCAAGCGCCAACAGGCTGTGGGCAAACAGGTCACCTTCCGGGGCGATGCGGCCTTTGCCAAGCCGGAGATTTATGAGTTTTCGGAGGAACGCGGAGTGCAGTACGCCATTCGCATTCCGGCCAACAAGAGCTTGGAATTGGCGATCGAAGACATCTTGTTTCGCCCGCCGGGCAGGCCGGGTCGCAAGCCCTTGGTGCGCTACAAGAGCTTCCGCTATCAGGCGGAGAGTTGGTCCAAGCCGCGACGCATCGTGGCCAAGGTCGAGCATCATCTCGGTGAGCTGTTCCCGCGGGTCGGATTTATCGTGACCAACATGAGCTTGCCAAGCCGGTCGGTGGTGCGCTTCTACAACAAGCGCGGCACGGCCGAGCAATGGATTAAAGAAGGCAAACAGGCCACGCACTGGACGCGGCTTTCGTGCCATCGCTTTCGGGCCAACGAAGTGCGACTGCAACTCAGCGTGCTGGCCTACAACCTGGGCAACTTGTGGCGGCGGCTCGGACTGCCGAACAGGATCAAGAGTTGGTCGCTCACGAGCTTGCAGCAGCGGCTGATGAAGACCGGCGGCCGGCTGGTCAAGCACGCGCGCTACTACTGGTTGCTGCTGGCCGAGGGGCATCTGAACCGGCGGCTGTTCGGTGACATGCTGCACAGGATCTGGGCGCTGCCGCTGCCGAGCGGGTAGCGTTACCTGGACGAGGATCAACAGTTTTTAGCTCCGAAAAGGCTTCGCAGGGAGCAGTGTCGGCCGGTGTGCCGTTCAGCCCGCTCCATCAACGTCTGTGAGCGGACGGACGGGCTTTGGGGCCTGCCGCCGGAGGTGATGTGCAGGGTTCAGCGCGGAAAGACGTGGTCTTCGGGGCAGCGCGGGTGTATACTTTCACCGTGCCAGGGCCAAAATGGAAATCCTGGCTCAGGCGATACGGAAGGCGTAGCGGAGATGCGGGCTTTGCAAGATATTGACATTGCATTTGTCTGCATGAACCTGCCTTACACGATGCCTCCGGACGAGGCGGCGGAGGCTGTCAAAGCTTTCAAGCCGCGGGTGGTCTATCCATACCACTATCGGGGTTCCGATCTGAATGTATTCGCGGCGGGTCTGGAAGGGCAGGGAATTGAAGTCCGAATGCGGGAGTGGTACTGAAGGCGCGGTTCGCCTGAATGAGTCTTTGGAGCGATCGGCTTATTCACCTCTCAATAGGTTCCTCAATTTTTTGGCGGGCCAAGCCAATGCCTGGGCCAGCCGGAACGTGGACGAGCCGAGAGTCTTAAGGTAGGTTCGGGCGAACTCTTTTTCCCGGCCGTAGAGGTATCGGATCTGCTGGTCCCGGCGCTCGAACAAATCGTCAATCGCCTGCACGTCGGCGGCCTGCATCTCGTACCCGGGCTTGATGTGTTCGGGGCGCTTGCGTTGAGCGTAGACCGTGGCATGTGAGGGTGCTGTCTCATCTGGAGGGCGTTGCTTGCTGTAGAAATAGACGGCGATCGATTTTCGAGACACTGAATCCAGCGCCGGTGGGGGATCAATCGTTCGGAAACCGTGCCATGAGTACTCGCTTGTTTCAAACAATATGCAGTGATTCGGGTAGGGCACGATCGATGTGCATTGGTCGTCTTGCGACCAGGGGTTGCTATGAAAGTCGAGACATCCGCCCCACGATGAGTCCCATTCAGGATGGACGAAGAGGATGAGGTTCAACCGGCGGTGCCAGCCGGAGGTCGGATGGTAGTTGAAATCGACATGGGGGTCGAGCTGATTGCCAGAGAGATTTTCGTGCGTGCCGCCGCCGATGTAGTGAGGGTCGTAGAGCAAATTGGGAATGTCAGTGATACCGGTGATCAACGACAGGAATTCGCGGGAGCGAAGGAGGGCGTCGAGACGCCGATACGCGGGTCCGAGGCCGGGCAGATCGTGCCGGCCGGCCTTGCGGCCTACCTCCCCGAACTCATTTGTCGCGTAACGGGCCTCGAACGGCGGAAACTCGCGGGCGAGATCTTCGAGGGCCGGGACTCGCAAAAACGGCTCCATGACGACGTGCCGGAAGGGCTGAGCGTTGACAAACGTCTCTCGGAGGCCGTCCGCACAGGTTTCGATCCGCTCATCGAGCATTTGAAGTGGGCGCGTCAGTGTGTCTCCTTAGGAAGTTGAACCCCAACATAGTAGCTTGTCTGAAATCCGCGAGACTGGAGTGTTTTCGCCCGGTTCGCATTCTTACTCGGCGCTTCTTACACTGAGACTTGTCTGATCTTGGCCGGTACTACGAGATTCTTGGACTGGCGCCGGGCTGCTCTTCCGAAGAGATCAAGCAGGCTTGGCGCGACCTGGCTCAGGTCTGGCACCCGGACCGTTTCGTTGCAAACGAAAGGTTGCAAAAGAAGGCGCAGGAAAAGCTCAAAGAAGTGAATGCGGCCTTCGAGGCGCTCAAGGATCAAAAGTCGGGTCGCCGACCCCCGAGCTCGGGCCGCCGAACCTCCGAGCGTCGGGATGAGCGATGGGCCCGGGATGGGCCCGGGGCGGAAGCGGAGCGTGATCCGGTCGAGTTGCTCAAAGCAGGCGTTGCGGTTTGGAATATCTGGCGCAAGAAGTACTCAGACCTCACCCCTCGGCTTGCCGGTCTCCGAATTTCACGAGGGGACTATACCGCCGTGGATCTGAGGGACATGGACTTGTCGCGATCGAACTTCTCCGAGGCGGCGCTTTACAAATCAGATCTCAGCGGAGTGACAGCGACCAGGACGATCTTCGCGCACGGCGAGCTCAGCCGAGCGACCTTGATTGAAGCAAAACTGACACGCTGTGACCTCAGCTATGCGGATCTATCCGGGGCGGATCTGAGCAGGGCTCGCCTTGTCGAATGTGACTTGAAGGGGGCCAACTTAGTGGGCACGATTCTTGATGGGGCGCGCCTCGAGACTTGCCGCGGATTGACGGCCGAGCAACTCGAAGCGTCATTGACGGACGGTTCGACCCGTCTGCCGAAGTTGGCGTAGTCCACGGCGAGCAAGCTGCTTTTCGACGTTAGGACCGTCGGCTCAGCGCCCTAAGCACTCGTGCTTTGCGCCGCACTCCGGCCGGACTCGTGCAACTCGTAGCTGCGGATGCGCTGGGTGATCGCCTGCACATCGATTTCCTCTTCCGGTTTTTCTTCGGTATCAAGCAGGGTTGAGCGACTCAGGGCGCTTGCGCTGAGCCCCAGTATGAGGAGCCCGAACGCCGTGGCGACACTCATGCCGGCGATCGTCGTCCAGAATTCCGTCACGGAGAGCGACAGTGCCGAGGCAAGATGCTCGACCAAATCGAGGCCCCAGCCCTGTACCCTCATCATCTCCAGTGACATGAAGATCAATGCAAGCATCAGAGCCAAGCGGCCGATTACCTTCGTCGCCTGGCGTACCGCTGACGATTTAAGTCTGAGGAGAAGTGGCATTTCACGCTCTTCCCGGGAGGTGAGCCGCTGACCGGCTGACCGGCCCCACGACTCAGCAAAATATTCTACGTCAGCATTATATACCCTTCTAGTAGCACATGGGGTATTGGTAGTACTGGTATTGGGGCTTCGCTTTACGACCCGTCGTGCTGCATTGTCTGGGTGAGCTCTTGAGCGTCGAGCACCGTGATCGCCGCCATGTTGATAACGTCCTGAATGCCGATACCCTTTTGGACAACGCCTACGGGCCCGCCCATGCCGAGAAGGATCGGCCCGATGGCCTGAGCGCCGGCGAGTCCCGCAAGCAGTTTGTAGCTGATGTTGGCCGCTTCGAGGTTTGGGAAGACGAGTAGATTCGCCTGCTTGCGGAGTTTGGAGAAGGGAAAGTACTGCTCGATCAGATCCGGATTGAGAGCTGTATCGGCCTGCATCTCTCCATCAACGATCAGGTCAGTATCGGCCTGCTGGACGAGTTCCACCGCCCGCCTTACCTTGTCGGCCGAGGGATGAGGCGCCGAGCCAAAGTTGGAGAAGCTGAGCAATGCCGCGCGTGGCTCCAGGTCGAAGTGCCGTATGCGTTCGGCGGCTAGCAGTGTAATTTCAGCGAGATCTTCGGCTGTGGGGTCGATATTGACCGTCGCGTCGGCGAGGAAGTACATCCGACGATTCAGGATGAGCATGTAGAGCCCGGAGACGCGCCGCACTCCGGGCCGTACGCCCACCACCTGCAGCGCCGGGCGAATGGTCTCCGGGTAATGTTGCCGGACGCCTGATACCATCCCATCGACATCACCGAACCGCACCATCATGGCGCCGAAGGCAGTCGCGCTGCGAAGCATCTCGGCGGCCTCGTCGAGCGTGACGCCCTTACGCTGTCGAGATTCATAGAGGGCCTGGCGGTATTCCTCCCGACGGGGGTGGGTCTCTGGATCTACAATCTCGATACCATCGAGCGGCACCTGAATCCGCTTCGCCGTCGCGGCAATATCCTGTTGTTTGCCTAGTAAGACCGGATAGGCGATTCCTTCCTCTTGCAGGATCTGCGCCGCGTGAACGATCTTTTCGTGGTCGCCTTCGGGCAAGACAATACGCCGCGGGTCGGACTGGGCGCGGTGGACGATCGCTTGAAAGACCTGTTGCGAGGAATCGAGCCGTAGAGCGACAGAGTCGAAATACTCGTCGACGTCGATCTGCTTGCGGGCCACTCCGCTGTCGATGGCGGCTTTGGCGACAGCCGTGGCGACCGTTGCGAGGACCCTTGGATCGAACGGCTTGGGAATGATATAGCGAGGTCCGAATTCCAGGTCTTCACCGCGATAGATTCGCCGCACCGCATCGGGAACGTCGCGCCGCGCAAGGTCGGCCAAGGCGTGCGCGGCGGCGAGTTTCATTTCCTCGTTGATGGTGGTGGCGTGGACATCGAGTGCTCCCCGGAAAATGAAGGGGAAGCCGAGAACGTTGTTGACCTGGTTGGGATAGTCCGAGCGGCCGGTGGCCATGATGACGTCCTCCCGCGCGGCGATCGCCTCTTCGTAAGCGATCTCGGGATCCGGATTGGAGAGCGCGAAGACGATAGGCCGCGCGGCCATGCGCTTGAGCATATCTCCGGTGACAACATTGGCGACAGAGACACCAACGAAAATGTCCGCTCCTTCGAGGGCTTCGGCGAGAGTGCGGCGGTTGGTTTCTCGGGCGAATCGCTCCTTATAGGGATTCATGCCCGCGGTGCGCCCTTGGTAAATCACGCCCTTGGAATCACACATCATGAGATGCTCGGCGCGGACGCCGAGGCGCAGATAGAGATTGGCGCACGCCGTGCTGGCGGCCCCGGCGCCGTTGAAGACGACTTTGACGTCTTCAACTTTCTTACCGGCGACCTGTAGGGCGTTGATCAACGCGGCACCGCTGATGATGGCGGTGCCGTGCTGATCGTCGTGGAAGACGGGGATATCGACGGCGTCGCGCAGGGTCTCTTCGATGTAGAAACACTCGGGCGCTTTAATGTCCTCCAGGTTAATGCCGCCGAAGGTAGGCTCGATCATCTTCACGAGTTGGATGATCTCGTCGGGATCCTGAGTGTTGACTTCGATGTCGAACACATCAATGTCGGCGAAACGCTTGAAGAGGACTGCCTTGCCTTCCATTACAGGTTTACCGGCGGCGGCTCCTATGTTTCCCAGACCAAGCACCGCTGAGCCGTTGCTGACGACAGCAACGAGGTTGGAGCGGGACGTATATTTCCAAACCGCTTCCGGGTCGCGCGCGATCTCAAGGCAGGCCTCCGCCACGCCCGGCGTATAGGCGAGGCTGAGGTCGAGTTGAGTGCGGAAGGGTTTGGTCGGGCGAATCGAGATCTTGCCGGGGATGGGCAAGGCGTGGTAGTCCAGCGCGTCTTGTCTTCGAACAGGCATCGTGGGGTTACCTCGGTTATCGTTCGGAAGGTTGGGCTTCATTATGTCGAAGTGCCGCGTTTCGGCGGGCGGGAGCCGGTTCCAGTGGGTGGTCAGCCGTCCCACCAGGTACATTTGGCTTGGTAGGATTGCAGGCTTGAGGGGCATGCGATGAATCAGGGACGAGTTTCGAGTCGGCGGCGGTTTCTTACGGTGGCGGGGGCGGCCTTGTTGGCGGCTCCACCGTTGCGTTCGGCGCGGCCGGGCGCGGCGTTGAGTCCGGAGGAGTTTCGCAAACGGCTACGCGGGCCGATTCTTTCCGTGCCGACGGTCTACACGAAGGACTTCAAGGTTGATCATCAGGGCGTCAAGAATCAGATCGAGTTGGCGGCGAAGGCGGGCGTAAAGGTCTTTGCGTTGACGTCGGGGAACAATCAGTACGACCGGCTTACGTATGCGGAAGTGCGTGCTCTCACGAAAGTACTCGTTGAAACTGTTGCCGGGCGGGGAGTGACGATCGCCGCTACGGGGCCTTGGTGGACGGGGCAGGGCGAGGACTATGCCCGCTACGCGTCGTCACTTGGAGCGGATTGCATACAAGTGCAACTGAATATGCGGGGCGGACCGGATGCGTTGTTCGAGCATCATCGGCGGATAGCCAAGGCCGCCGGGACGGCGGCGATCGGGCTGCACGGGCAGGTTCCGTTGCCGGTTCTCAAGCAACTCGTGACGATTGATCAGGTGTCGGCCTACAAGGAGGAATACTCGCAGAAGTATTCGATGGAAGTGTTTCATCTGTACGGCAAGCGGTTGAATATCTTCGCGGGCGGACAGAAGTCGCGGTTCTTGATGTATCAGCCGTTTGGGATGCAGGCTTACTACAGTACGTTCTCGACGTTTGCTCCACGGATTGCGATGCGGTTCTTTGGCGCGGCTGAGCGCGGCGATCTGAAGGCGGCGCAGCAGGTGGTGATGGAGTATGATGTGCCGTTCTTCCTGAAGTGGTCGCATGCCTTCTGGCGGGCGACGCTGGAACATTTCGGGATTGCACAGCGCTGGTTGCGTCCGCCGGAGACGAGTTTTACGGACGCGCAGATGCCGGATGTTAAGCGATTCTACGAAGAGATTGGGTTGAGCTAGTGGTTTGGACCGAATGTGTGCTCTGGTGACAGTCAGCCCTTTTTCGCTCCGCAGGGGAGCGGTGAATTGTTGATGCAGGTGGCACGCGAAAAAAGGTGACAGTCACCGAAGGGAGGCCTTGTGCTTCCGCCACGGTGAGTTTCAAACGGCATGCTCGTCGGATACGTTAGTGACGAAAACGACTCGGCGCTGGCGGGCGTTCGGTTAGAATTCGACGGTTCCGGTGGGAGCTTCGAAACGTTGTCCCGTGCTTCGGGGGCAGTTCACGCGGACATGGAGCCCGGTGAGTATGAGCTCTCCCTGGCGCATCGCGGGTTTGGCGGCAAGAGAGTGCGGCTGCGGATCCCGGAAGATGTGCCGCGGCGGTTTCGATTGCTGTCTGACTGTTTGCTGGGGTATGCGTGGCCGAAATGGTCGCGGGCGGGTGAGAGTTCGGAGTTCCGGGTTCACTCACCCGAAGCCTACAAGCTTGGGCTGTGGCGCTACGGTGCGTCGAAGGACTTCATCCGCAACCTGGGTTGGTTTGACGATCATGGTCCGCGGGCGACGACGCAGTTGCTTCCTGCTGGAGATTTCGTGGGGGCGGGCGTCGAGTGGAATCGAGAGGGATTCGGTAGCCGCTGGCACCAGCAGCGGGTTACGGCGCCGGAGAAGTCGGGGCTGTACTACTTTCACGCGAAGACGGGTGACGGTGCGTTCTTCTCGTTCCCGTGGATCGTGGAGCCGGCCAAGCCGTCGGCGCCGATCGCGGTCTTGACTTCGAACATTACCTGGAATGCCTACAACCCGTTCGGGGGACGCAGCAACTATTTCAATCAGGATGGTTTGCGGGAACGGCCCACGCTGCACGCCCGTCAGGATTTGCAGAGATATACGCATCCGGGGACTTGGCCCTACGAGGAAACTTCCGCCCCCATCTCGTTTGACCGGCCGGAGTTGTTCAACTCTGTCCCGGAGAACGCCCGGATCACGGATCCGATCGAGGGCCGTCTTGGATCGGCGATGGCTCCGGCCGAATGGCGTCTGTTGGGTTGGCTGGAGCGGGAGGAGTTTGACTACGATCTCTACTCGGAAACCTCGCTGCATTTCGATCGGGTGCCGCTGCAAAGCTACAAGGTGCTGGTGCTGAATACGCATCCCGAGTATTGGTCGAAGCAGATGTATGAGCGTGTGAAGCGCTGGGTCTATGAAGACGGCGGACGGTTGGCCTACCTGGGCGGATGCGGGATGTTGGCCGAGGTCGAGTTCGCGGACGAGTCGACGATGCTTTGCCGCCAGGAGGATCGCCGCGATTTACGGCAGGAGTCGGAAGCGAAGTTGCTGGGTGTGGCGTATTCTCACTCGGGCTATCAGACGGGGGCGCCCTACAAGGTGCTTGATGGTTCGCACTGGGTCTTCGAGGGGACCGGCCTAGGGGCGGGGGATTGCTTTGGGTATGCCAGCCTGCATGAGCGCTGCCCGGGCGGAGCGTCGGGGCATGAACTGGATAAGATTGCGCCTGAGTCGCCGTCGAATCTGCAGCATCTAGCGAAGGGCACGAATCCCGAGGAAACAGGCGCGGATATGGTGACGTTCGAGACGCCGAGCGGGGGCGCGGTTTTCGCGGCGGGGTCGCTCTGTTGGACGCTGTCGATCATTGTCGACAAAGGTGTCTCGAATGTGACGGCCAACGTTTTGAGGCGGTTCTGCCGTTAGACGGCTTGGAGGTTACTTCTTAAACAGGGAGTCGAACTGCTTCCGGAAATCGTCCGGCCCGGCCTGCGCGCGGTTGACGAGGTCGACAGTGGTGCGGGGCTCGAAGTAGTCACAGAAGTTCGATTTCTCTTTATCGGAAACCAGCTCCGCCTGCGGTTCGGCGCACTGCTTGCTTTTGCCGGGATCGAAGAAGCGGCAGTTGCGGCAGCAGTGAAGATCCGATTCGCAAGACTCACAGGAGTCGCGACGCTGGATCTTCATACCGGCGGGCAGCTTGAGCTGGAACCCGCAATGTTGGCAGTTCAGCGCTACACTGTTCATAATACGTGCAAGAGTACTCCGATTTGATGCCCAGATTCAACGTCTTATTCCATTCCGCTTTGTCCCGGTTCGCCGGTCTTACCGCCCTTGCAACTCTGTTGATTGGTTTCAGCAATGGTTGTGGCGGCAAAATTCCGGTGACTCACTACTACAAGCTCGACTTGCCGCCGGCGCCGGCGAGCTCGCGGGCGGAAGGGGCGGCAACGGCTATCGTGGCGCCGTTTCGGGGCTCCAAGATGTTGACGCAAGACAAGATCATCTACCGCCCGAGCCGCCAGGAAGTAGGATTCTACGAGTATCACCGCTGGGCCGAGGACCCGCGAACGACACTCGCCCAAGCTTTGCTCGATCACTTGCGGCAAAGGAAGACTTTCCGACGCGCTGTGCTGTTCGATAGCAGGACGCAAGCGGACTACATGATTCGCGGCCATATAGAGCGGCTGGAAGAGGTGGATGCGTCGGACGGTGTCAGCATTGCGCTCCGGATTTCCGTCGAGCTTGTTGACGTGGACACCCGTCAACCTCTTTGGCACGGCTCCCAAGAGGAAACGCGGAAGGTCGATGTGGGAAACGTAAGTGCGATCGTTAGCAAAATGAGCGAGGCCGCCGGGTCGAGCGTGGCAAAGATAGCGTCGGAGATCGATGCCTTCGTGCGAAGTGGAGCGGCCGGCGGCGGATCGTGAGCGGGCTCGCCGCCTAGTCGATTGTTTCGAGCAGCTTGCTTGACTCGCACGGCGTCAGCGAATTGCTCAGACGGCTTCGGACACCTGCAGGTGGATCTCGCGCGTGCGCGGGCGGTTGTCGAAATCCAGCAGAATCACTTGCTGCCAGGTGCCCAGCAGCAGCCGGCCCGCCACCAAGGGGATTGACAACGAGGGCTTCATGAGGGCCGCTCGCAGGTGAGCGTAGCCGTTGCCGTCGTGCCAGGCCTCGTTGTGCTTGTAACGGCCTTCCATCGGCGCGATGCGTTCGAGAGCATCCTTGAGATCGGCGACGGCGCCCGGCTCGTACTCGATGGTCGAGAGAGCCGCGGTGGAGCCCACGACGAACAAGTGCGCGACGCCATTGTCGACGCTGCTTTCAGCACAAGCTTGCTGGACTTGGCCGGTGATGTCGATGATGTCGGTAAAACCGCGTGTCGGAACTGTGAGCTTCATGAGCCCATTATCGACCGCGCCCCGGCCACCGTGCCTCTATCTAGCGAGAGGCATTTCCGCGACGCCGCATGACGATCAACGCCAGAAGAAGGACGGCCAGCAGGCCGCAAAGTATTCGAACACTACTTGGATCCATGGATGATTCCTCCGAGGAAAGTGATTCGAGCCCGTCGATCAGCCGCCCTTCATCATGGGAATCAGGACATTGAAGATGCGGTAGACGACCGGTCCGACACTGACGACAAAAAGAGATGGGAGAATGCAGAAGAAGATCGGGAATACCAGCTTGATTGCCAGCTTGGCGGCTTTCTCTTCGGCCCGCTGCCGCGCTGTGAGCCGCATGAAGTCGGCGTGTGTTCTCAATGACTGAGCGATACTCGTTCCGAATCGATCGGCCTGGATGAGCGTGCTGCACAGTTTCCGCATGTCGTCGACATCCGTACGGTCCCCTAGGTTTTTGAGGGCCTCGGCGCGCCGCTTGCCGTGTCGCATCTCGAGGTTTGTGATCGCGAATTCGCTACTCATCTCCGGGTAGGCTTTCAGCATCTCGCGGCTTACCTGCACGATCGCCTGGTCCAAGCCCAAACCTGACTCGACACACACGATCATCAAGTCCAAACCGTTGGGGAGCGCGCGAGTAATCCGTTTTTTCCGCTTCTTGATCAAGAGTTTGAGGACCTCATTCGGCCCCAGAAATCCAAGGCCGGCCATTCCTACGATCAGAAAGAGGCCGTTGTCGCCGCCAACCTCGGTGCGAGTCAGCAGCAGCCAGGTCAGCAAGGGCAGTGCGACCAAGCTCACAGCTTTGATGCCCAAGAAGACTTTGAGCGCGGTGCTCGAACGGAAGCCCGCCGCAAAGAGCCGTTGCCGCGCGGCCGTCGTGTCCCCGGGTGAGGCGGGTACGATATTACCCAGCTTCTCAAGAAGATCGTGGATGGCCAGACTTGGATGAGCCGCTTCCCGGCTGATGTCAATCCCACCCTCGACAATGCGGTCGACGGCGGTCCGAGGCGTCACCCAGAACTTCATACCCAGGAAGTAGAGCACCCCGGTCACCATGACGAAGACCAGAATAGAGAACGTGAGTACCATCGGCTTTCTATTTAGACCTCAATCTTCACGATCTGCCGCATGATGAAATAGCCCAATCCCTGAAAGGCGAGTGCGAGGCCCGCCATCCATTGCCCGGCGTACTCCTCGACAAAGAACTGCATGTGGTCGCGATTCACGAAATACATCAGCACAGCGACTACGGACGGTATCGCAGTGAGTACAAGGCTCGACAGGCGTCCGTGGGCGCTGATGGTGCGGATCTGCCCTCGAAGCTTGAACCTCTCTCGAATCAGCGCCGCGAGCTTCTCGAGGATTTCAGCAAGATTTCCACCCGTTCTTTTCTGTAGGATGACGGCCGCGACAAAGAACTGAACATCCATGAGCGGAACGCGGCCGGCGAGCTTCTCCAGCGTGAGGTCTACCGGCAGTCCGAGGTTCTGTTCCTCGAAGGTGCGACGGAATTCGCCGCCAAGGGGTTCACTGAACTCCTGGTGCAGCATCTCGAGCGAAACCGAGAAGGCGTGTCCGGCCCGCATGGCCCGTGCGATGAATTGCAGCGCCTCCGGGAACTGTTCTTCGAACGCATGTATCCGCCGTGCTCTGAGTCGCTTCAGGAGTGAGTAGGGAAAGAGGGCGGCCGCCGGCGCCGCGACGAACGCCAGGCCCCTGAGCCAAGGAACCCAATACCAGATCACATTGAAAGTCACGAGCCCGATCAGCAGGCCGGCCGCCACAATTTGGCCCGGCGCCCAAGGGGACGCCGGCCTGTTCGACGAGCTCCTGCAGGTGCCGGTCGAAACTGAACTTGTGGAGGAAGCGGCTGAGGATATCTTTTTTTTTCGTTCCGTCTGGACCGAAGAGCGGCGTGCTCGTGACCGCGCTAGCTTCGGGAGATGTCCCCCGGTTCACAAGACGATCCCGCGATTTCGCGCTATCACGGCCCTCGAGGGTGCGGTAAACGAAAAGATACGCTCCCGTCGAGATGGCCATCGTAACAATGAACAGAAGGATGAAAAGCATGGTTTGCGCTCGGTCCGCCCTACGAGTCCTCGGTATTGATGTCCACGATCGAATCAAACAAGTCCGCCGGTAAACGAATGCCCGCAGCCAGCATCTTTTCGTGAAACTTTGGGCGGATTCCCGTAGACGCAAAGCGCCCCTGCACGCGGCCTTCCGGCGAAAGTCCACGTTTCTCGAATACGAAAAGGTCCTGTAAGGTGATGACCTCGCCCTCCATGCTCCCGACCTCGGTAATGCAGAGCAGCCTCCGGGAACCGTCGCTGAGCCGGGCTGTTTGGACGACGAGGTCAACGGCCGAGGAGATCTGTTGCCGGATGGAGACCAGGCTGAGGTTTGAATTCGCCATGGTGACCATGACTTCGAGCCGCGACATGACGTCGCGGGGCGAGTTGGCGTGAACGGTGGTCATCGAGCCGTCATGGCCGGTGTTCATGGCCTGCAGCATGTCCAGCGCTTCCTCGGCGCGGCACTCGCCGATCACGATCCGGTCGGGCCTCATGCGGAGCGAGTTGATCAGGAGATCTCGTTGGCGGATGGCCCCCGTGCCCTCCATGTTCGGCGGGCGGGTCTCGAGCCGCGCCAGGTGCGGCTGTTTGAGCTGGAGTTCGGCGGCGTCCTCAATCGTGATGACACGCTCCTTGGGCGCAATGAAGGCCGACAGGGCGTTGAGCAAGGTTGTTTTGCCCGAGCCTGTTCCGCCGGCGACGACGATGTTGAGACGGCTCTTGACGGCTGCCGCGAGCAGCTCCATCATCCCGGCGGTCATCGCCTGCTTATCGACCAGATCCGGGGGTAAGAGCTTATCCGTGTCAAAACGGCGGATCGAAAGCAGCGGGCCGTCGACGGCCAGCGGCCCGATGATGGCGTTGACACGTGACCCGTCCGGCAAGCGAGCGTCGACCATCGGGGACGATTCATCGATCCTGCGTCCCACCTGCGAAACAATTTTGTCGATGATGCGCAGTAGATGGGAGTCGTCTTTGAAGGTGACGCTGGTGAGTTCCAACTGCCCCTTTCGCTCAATATAGACTTGGCTGTGCGTGTTGACCAAGATGTCGCTGATCGTTGAATCCTGGAGTAACGGCTCCAAGGGGCCCAGCCCGAAGACTTCGTCGAGCACTTCGCCGATGACTTGGTTGCGCTCGACGGCGCTCAGGAGCGTCTGCTCACCATCCACCAAGCCGGTCAGGGCTGTACGGACTTCGTTTCGAAGAAGCTGCGTCTCGATGGAAGCGAGTGCCTCCAGGTTGATCTTGTCGAGCAGCTTCCGATGAAGCACGAATTTAAGGTCCTGGTATTCGGGACTCAGGGCTCGTCTCGGACCGTTCAGGCCGGCAAGCGGCGACTTTGTCTGGTCTTCCCATCCGGTGAGCGCTGTGGGAGGGGGCAAGGTTGTCTGGGACATGGCTTGGTCTGGGGCGCGTGCCAATTCACTTATCGGTCAACGGACCGGTTTCTATCCATGGAGTGTGGCTCGGGAGACTGTTTAGGTCCCACTCAAGAGTTCCTTCAGCGCCCGGACGCCGAACCCGCCGAACCCGCGGTGCTCCTGCCGCGGCGCACTGCCAACGAAATCCTTGACAAACTTACGAACGGCGCGGCTCAGCTCGGAGCTATCGGCGAGGGTCTCTCCCTCGCGCAAGGCAGCCGAGACGGCGGCGGCGTCTTCGGGGAAGGTGGCGTGCACGCGGGCGCGAAAGATCTTTTCCATATCGGTGAGCGATAGTTCCGGGCGTCGAGGGAGCTGATTCACTACGACATGGATGTGGTCGCGGCTGTACCCCAGCTCTTCCACCAAGGGAATTGTCCGGCGCATCATGTAGAGCGATGCCAAGCCGGCGCTGCAGACGAGATAGATGTCCTGCGCCGCCGACAGCGTGGCCATCGACATCGATTCACACACACCGCCCAAGTCGACAACGACGACGTCATAGATGTTGCGGGCGTGTTCGAGGACGGCCTGGACCGGATAAGGTTCGATCAGCGGGGGTTCGGGCCGCTCCGGAGCGAGTAGTAGATCAACTCCCTTCTTCTCGACGACCAGCGATCCCCATAACTTACGATCCATCTCGCCTGCGTGACGAAGGGCGTCGGTAACCGCGTACTGGTGGTTGACACGAAGGGTGAACGACAGCACCCCCTGCATGACGTCAAAATCGGCCAACAGGACTTTGCCATCGATCTGTTGGTTCACTTCGTATGCCACATTGGCGGCGAGAGTACTGGCTCCCGACCCACCTTTGACGGGCGCGAATACGATCAAGCGGCCACGGCGAGCGGGCTCGACCGGGGTTGCGGCGGGACGCCGCCGCAGCACTCGCTGCATCGCCTGTGTCACGTCGCCTGTCGGAAACGGGCTGCTCAGGAATTCCGAGCAACCGGCGCGCAGACTCCGCAGAATGGCGTCGGGATCATTTTTTGTATGAAGCGCGACAACGGCCGTCTCCGGAGCACTTTCGAGGAGCATGGTCGTGAGCTGGAGCGCTGCCCCCAGATCAGTGGCGACGTCGAGCAATACTACTTCGGGCGCTATCTGGCGGAGAGATTCGTCAAGTTGGGGGCCAGGCGGATACCGGTCGAGGTGGCCCTGAACGTCGAGTTCCGCTACGGCGCCGGTGGAGCGTGTGAACTGAGCCGCGAGGACGGTGTCAGGACAGATGAACAGCGCCCTCAACGACCGCTCTTCCGCGCTGCCTCCCGTCATACGCTGTTCCCATCAGACCGATGCCGCGTGCGAGGACCACATGGGCAGCATCCTGTCGTATTCAGTTGGCTGTAGCGGGGTCGAAGGCTTGCATCGACCGTTGATTTCCACGAATGATCTCGAGCTGCACAGGCGGCGGAGGCGGCGGCGCGACTCGCGCAATCGTACGCGGTCTCGGGCGCCGCTTCACGGGGGGCTCGGGCATCTCGGTTTTGGATCGAAAGATCTCCGGTTCGCGGACACCGTCCGTATCCTCTACTTCGTTGTCTCTCGAATTCCGGAGCACGAGCTGCAGGCGTCCCTGAGAACCCGCCAGGGTCAGCAGCTCCGCCTGATGCGGCGTTACAAGCAGGGTTACGACCGTTACACGCTGCGGTTTGCCCGATGCATCGGGTTCAAGGTTCTCGCCCGCCGAAATTACGCGCACGTTGCCGAGGATTGTTTTGGTCATCTGCCCATCGGACTCCTGTCCTCTCGGCAGGCCGGTCACGAGTACGTCGACCCGGGCTTCCGGCAGGACGAACCCCGAAACGCCAATGACATCGTTGACTCTCACCGACATCGCCCGCATGCCCGTCGGCACCTTGGGGGCCAGGCCGAAACCGGAGCCTCGGTCAGCGAGCCGTCGGCCAACCACGGGTTCGTCGGCGAGGATCTTATTGATGGGAACCCTGCCCACGACCTCGTCCATTTCGCGGAAGGCGTCGTCGGGAATTTTTGACGAAGGCCACATTTCGGCGCGCATATCGGTGGCGGCGATTGTGGCTCCAATGTTTAGCTCCTTCGCTGCAACGATCACTTCCTGGAGCGAAACCTCTTCGACGCGATCCCCGCTATCTCGCACGGCGATTTGATAGAAGATCGCCGAAACAATAAGGGCCATTCCGGCCGAAACAGCCAAAGCAAGCATCACTCGTGGATTCATCGCTTTTTCCTCCCTTGTGCGTGGAGACGAGCACGGGGCGATCGTCCGCCCTGATCCGTCCTTCTACTCGATCGGCTACGCACGCCGGGAACGTGAGGGTGCTCCGAAACACGCTCCGCGAAGAACGGCCGCTAGGTTGTCGCGCAGGCCGACTCGGCGACTTCGCACGTCATCCGGCAGTCGAGCCGGTCGTCGGAATGATCTCTCAACCGACCGCCTGATCGAGCTTTGACGCCAAACGCGAATAGATGGTGTTCATGCCCTCCGTCATGTCAGGCGCGAACAGCCCGCCTACTACAGCCACCAGCCCCGCGAGCAGAGCGTACTCCACCATGTCCTGACCTGTTTCATCGGACCATAGGGCCAAAGTCCATCCAAACCGTTCCAGCATTTTCATCCGCGGCCTCCTCGAAGATCTTCAAACTGGTCCGAGGTCCCACCACGGCAAGCGTGGGACCCCGGTCGTGCCGAAATGCCAAGCCGCGACCTATGTGGCGGCCACGGTCAATACACTTCCCATGCGCGAGAAGATCGTGCTGATACTGGTGCTGATTCCGGGCAGCAGCGCCCCGGCCGCTATCGCAACGAAGCCCGCCAGCAAGGCATACTCCACCATGTCTTGGCCTTCGGTCTCGTCGACCAAACCGCGAAGTCGTAGCAACAACATGTTGATTTTGTCAGTCATTAGCTCTCCTGAGTTGGATATAAGGTTCGACAGTACGAGTTCCGGCGGTGTACATCGAAGCTTTCCGGACCTCGACCGCTGAACGGGCGGGGGGCGGGCGATGCCTTCGATTCGCCGTTACCCGTCTTTATCGGCCGGAGCCGGAGAAGTTTGACTTTTTTTGGCCGCACCGCACCGGCGCCGCCCCGCGGGACGGCGACAGGCTTGGGCGTTGCAACTGTAGGAATGGGCACGGGAGGCCGATGAGAGCAACAGAGGCGCATGAGTCAGTTGTGCTCAAATCCAGCGCCGGTGTGCCGAGGTTAGCCGGATGATTCCCGTTTGTGTTTGTGATCCGCAGCCCGTTGTTCGTCACGGCTTGGCGAGCGTCTTAGGTGGTTCGGAGCAGTTTGCATTCGCTGATTCGACGTCGACTCTTGATGAAGCCTTGGGGCAGCTCGACGCCTTGCGGCCGGGGATTCTAATACTGGATCGCTCTTTCGGGATGCACGCACTTGTAGAAAGAATCAACGACGTGCGTCGGCTCTCGCCGGCCACGGAAGTCGTGATATGGGCGGCACACATCTCTGATGTCGAGTCGTTCCGCCTGTTACAGGCCGGCGCGCGCGGTGTTGTTCGAAAGACATCCGAGATTCATGCCTTGATTGATTGTTTTCAAGCCGTCGTCAAGAAGCAGATCTGGACGGATACTCTAGTCGCGGATACTGAGTCGCCCTTGGGAAGACCACGCTCGCGCCCTCTCACGCCGCGCGAGCAGCAAGTGGCCGAACTCGTTTCCAAGGGGATGAAGAACCGAGAGATCGCCGAAGCGCTGAGTATCGCCACCGGAACGGTAAAGATTCACCTGATGCATATCTTCGAAAAGACCGGCATCCGTGACCGTTTCGAACTCGCGCTGCACGGCTTAAGGTTGGCCTGTGAGCCGGAAGAACAGGCCGTGCGGCCCACGAACCCTCCCAGCCCGAGAAGCTTCACACCCTTGCGCGCTCTATCAAAGTCCTAGCCTTCTTTTTTGTCGCGACGAGTTGCGCGGCCATGTCCCGCCGGGTCGTGGTGGGTGACCCAGTGAGCTTTTTCTGAACACGGGCGACCTCGCAAGCGCCACGACCCATCGGCGGGAGGGCGTCGGCAGAGTGACTTCGCCAAGGCGTGTACCCCCAAGGCATGTGCTCCTTGACCGGCTGGTACGGTTTACCTAAAATCAGAGCGAACGGCGCTATCGTCTAAGGGTTAGGACGGAGCCCTCTCAAGGCTCAAATACGGGTTCGAATCCCGTTAGCGCTACCAAGCTTCCTCCCCTTTCCTCAGCCACTTCGCCTTGGCGGACCAGGCGGCGTGCTATCGTACCCGGTGCTGAGCTGCCTCGCGTTCGTTTCGTTGAGCCGCTGATCGGTTGAGCTGTTGGGCCGGTTGGGCGGGCGGAGTTCGTTTGGTAAAAAGCGGGTGTCGGTGTTCGTGTTTTGTTCGCTTTTGGCACAGAATGGAACAGTTGGAGGCGGTTTTTGTGCCGTTTTTTGGTGCGGGCGGCGGCGCCGGCAGTTCGTTTCGTAAAAAAAGGCTGGGGCCGGGTGTTTGCTCGTGGCACAAAGTGGCACAGTCGGACGCTGTTCTTGTGCCGTTGCTGTGAGGAGAGCCGGCGGGCGGGGTGGTTGGTTTGCCTTCGGGGATGTTGCGGCGGCCAAACCGGTCGCTGGCGTTCCCGGCCCGGTGGGCGCTGGTTGGGACCGCTCCGTGAGGGGCTGTGAAAAACTGGGGACAGTCCACGGCGCGCCGCTTGTGAGCGCTGCGAACAAAGCAGTTATGCGGGCGGTGCTTGGTACAGTCCCCGTTTTTGGTTGGGACCGCTCCCTGACTGGAGTGCGGTCGTTTGGTGAGGCCAGGAAAGAAGGGACAGGTTGCTGTTCGCTGAGAAAAGCTTGCCTATGTGAGCGTATCGTCGCACGATGGCAGCAGCCGGGGAAGCGGAGGCGGGCTCTGCTGGAGAGCACCCCGCCGAGGAATACCCGGCTGCGGACTCATCGAAACGATGAGCGCGGGGTGCGGCCTCAGTGCCGCATCCCGTCTTCGCCAACACCGGATCGGATCGATAGATCCGCCCCTGCCTGGAAAACTCCGGCGGCGTTAAGCCGCCGTCCCGTCCGCCGCGAACGCTTCTTCGAACTCCACGGGCGGCACGTACCCTAACGCCGAGTGGAGCCGCTTGCGATTGTAAACCCGTTCGATGAAAGCGCCGATCTGGGCCTGCGCCTCGGCCAACGTGGCGTATTCGTTGCAATGAACTTCCTCGGTTTTGAGAGTCTTGATGAAGCTCTCGGCGAAGGACCTTGTTGCATGGATCATCCCGAAGGATGTCTTATCATTGGTTTTTTCAACGCTGGGGGTAGTCTAAATGCCACATAAGTTCAACGCAGCGCGCCGGCACAAGTTTGATAAGGTGCAGTACCGGGTGATCAACTGGGCGGAATATAACGAGAGCTTGCGCCAACGGGGTGACCTGACGATTTGGGTCAGTGAGGAGGCTCAAAGTGTGTGGAGCGCGCCGCGCCGCACGTCACGGGGTGGTCAGCGCAGATACTCGGATTTGGCGATCGAGACATGCCTGACGCTGCGCACGACGTATCGGCTTGCGTTGCGGCAGACGCAGGGACTTATGGGATCCATCGGCACGCTCATGGGGCTGGATATACGGGTACCGGATTACTCCACGCTGTCGCGTCGCGCAAACGGGGTGAGCATCGCTCAGGTGATGAGGCAAGCAGGATCTGTGCCTATCCATCTGGTGGTGGACAGTACCGGCCTCAAGATCTTCGGCGAGGGGGAATGGCTCGCACAGAAGCATAAAATCAAGGTAATACGCCGCCGCTGGCGCAAACTCCACCTCGGACTGGACCTGGCCAGCGGTGCGATTGTTTGCGCCGATCTGACTGACGATGACGCTGGAGACAGCACCGCCTTGCCCGGGCTTCTGGATCAACTGGATGCCCCGGTCACGGGCTTTCTGGCTGACGGCGCCTATGATGGGGCGTCTACACGGGATCTGCTGAGGGAACGGTATGGGGAGACCCTGGATGTGGTTATACCGCCGCCAAAGAACGCAGTGATCCGTCCGCAATCGGCGCGGGGTCCAACCGTTCGGGATCGCCATATTGCCCAGATCCGCAGCAATGGCCGTATGGCCTGGCAGGCGGCCACAGGGTACAACCAGCGCAGCCGGATAGAAACGCAGATCGGCCGTTGGAAGAGCGTGATCGGCCCCAAGCTCAAATCCCGCAGCTTCTCCAGGCAGATCACGGAAATCACGGTCGGCCAGAAAGTTCTGAACACAATGACCGCACTCGGACGGCCTGTGTTCGAACGCATCGCCTGACGCTACCGCTTGGGAAAGGGCGAATTCCATCTCCGCCCCGATCCATGCAACAACGCTGGTGGGCAGAACCTCTCCGCATCACCAGATCAGAGCCAGAATTGCAATGCCAGCGGGGACCCGCAGCCGACCGTCATTCCACCATGCAACGCGATGGTGTTGGTCAACGACGTACCGGCTCCGCTCATTTTTAGCGCGAATACGGACATCAGTTTTTAGATCCCCTTCGAAGCGTTGGCCGTCAAGGGGACCAGTTCTTCGTCTGTCGAGATCGTCGTCGAAGTTGCCGGCGCGCGCTCCGGGCCGGTGATGGTGAACCTGCAGCGGTTTGCCCCTGCTATTAGCAGTCTTCGAAAGGATGGTGGCCTTAACGTTAATGCCGAGAACCGCGCCGTGCCTGGCGAGACGCTCACAGCATTCTCAACCGGCTTGGGACTGACCGACCCCCCTGTTCCGACTGGATTCAGCGGAGCAGGAGAGCCCGTCGTAGCCCAGGTGAAGGCTCTGATCCACGGGGCAGCCAAAGCGGTCAGGGAGGCCGAGGTGCTGAACGCCATAGCGTCCGGGCGTGCCGGTAACTACATCGTCGCGTTCAGAGTTCCCCACGACCTGCCGTTGCCGATCGACCCGGATTTTGTCTACGGTTTCGAGTTGGTCATTGAGGATGGCGAAGACGTATTCACGAGTCCGCGAGTCGACTTGCCGGTTGTCGCCGCCGGCGACCATCTGATCACGGGCGTGCTCGACGCGGCCGGTGGTCAGGCACTGATCTCTCCGGGCTCGATCGTCTCCGTTTTCGGCGACTTCGTACACATCACCGCGACCGCAACTTCTGTTCCGCTAGGGACCGACCTCAACGGCTTTTCGGTGACCTTCAACGGCATTCCCGGAGCCCTGTTCGGTGTCTTCGACGGCCCCTTCGACCAATCCAATGTCCAGGTGCCCTGGGATGTCGACGTCAGCAGCGGCAAGGTCGAGGTCAAGGTCCACTGGAAAGACGACACCAGCGAAGTCTGGAGCGAACCCTTCGAAGCCGATGCCGCTTTGGCTTCCCCCGGGATCTACATGCACCCGCCCGGCACGACGCAGGCGATCGTCACCAATTTCAAGCAAGCCGGGGACGACGTCATTTCGGGCTCCTGGGCGCAGCCGTCGGATTCGATCCCCGGCGTGGTGAGCCAACCCGCGGCGATCGGCGGCGTAGCAACAATTTGGGCCAACGGCCTAGGGCCGGTCAGCCCGGTCCCGGCAACCGGTGACCTCCCGCAGCCGCCCGGCACAGCTCCGGTCACGGACAAGATCATCCGCGTATTCGTCGGCGGTATTGAGGCGCAAGTCCTCGGCGCGGTTCTGCAGTCGTCGAGCGTCGGACTCAATCAAATCAACATCATCATTCCCAACGACGTTACGCCGGGCGACGCCGTGCCAATTGTCATCGAGGTGGAATGCCCCGACGGCACCAAGTTCCGCAGCCGCGAAGACGCCACCATCGCCGTCCGAGCAGCGCCGTAGTCCGTTCCGAAATGAGTCCTTCGGACGCGGCAGCGCTTCCTCCGTTGCTGCATCGGTTTCTCGCGATCATGCCCGGGCGGGTATGTCAGGCGAAGGAGGCGGTGCGGACCAACAGTCCCAACGGAAGCAAAGGGCTGAGGCAGCACTACCGGCAACCTTCAAACTGCGGGGATAAGCGGCCGAAACGCGGCCCGGTTCACTCTTGGTTAGACCTGATTTGCAGTCAGGCGGATAACGGGTTGCGAACCGGCGACAGTCAGGTCCTCAAACGTTCCGTCTAGAGGACTATCCCTTGCGCCGGATCACAGGGCTTGCCTAAGATCTCTACATGCTTAGCCGCCGTTCTTTCCTCGAAACTACGCTGGCCGCGCCCGCGATTCTCTCCGGGCAGTCGAACCGGCCCAACGTCTTGATGATCTCGGTCGACGATTGGAACGACTGGGTCGGCGTGATGGGCGGCCATCCGCAGGTCCGAACACCCAACATGGACCGTCTTGCCAAGCGCGGCATGCTGTTCGACGACGCCCACTGCGCCGCGCCGATCTGCAATCCTTCGCGCGCCGCGCTCATGACCGGCCGACGGCCCACGACAAGCGGGGTCTACGGAAACACCCAGCCTTGGCGTCTCGCGATGCCGGATGTCGTTACGCTGCCACAGTACTTTCGGACTCATGGCTACTACGCGGCCGGCGGCGGCAAGCTCTACCATCACGGCCAAGGCTACAACGACCCGCGTTCCTGGGACGACTATTTCCATTGGAACCCCTCCGCCCGCGAGAACGGTTGGTTTGACGGCTTTAGCTTTCCACCCGATCCGGAGCCCGAGCGTCCGGTCACTCCGATGCCATCTGTTTCGTGGCGAAACTTCGACTGGGCGCCGATCGATGTCGCCGACGAAGAGATGCCCGACTACAAAGTTTCCGGCTGGGCCGGCGATTTCCTGCAAACCCGCCACGACAAACCCTTCTTCCTTGCCGCCGGCATCTTCCGCCCTCACATTCCCTGGTTCGTCCCGCGCAAATACTTCGACATGTATCCCCTCGACGATGTCATCGTGCCGCCCGTTAAAGAGGACGACCTGGCCGACCTACCGCCGATCGCGCGGCAGATCGCATTGAATGATCCGTCGCGGCACGACCTGATGGTGTCCACCGGCAACTGGAAGAAAGCCGTGCAGTCATATCTCGCTTGCATCACTTTTGCCGATGCTATGGTGGGCCGCATCCTTGACGCACTCGATTCCGGTCCGCACCGAGACAACACCATCGTCGCGCTATGGTCCGATCACGGCTATCACCTGGGCGAGAAATGGCACTGGCACAAGCAAGCTCTCTGGCATCGCGCCACGCACGTACCGCTCATGATCGCCGGACGAGGCGTCACCGAACCCGGCGGACGTTGCGAGCGCCCCGTCGGCCTCGTCGATGTCTATCCGACGTTGGTTGAACTCGCGGGTCTGCCCCGGCCCGACAGGCTGGACGGGGAAAGCCTCACGCCGCTGCTCAACGACCCGCACGCTTCCCGCGAGCGACCCGCCTTGACCACCTACGGTCGGGGCAACCACGCCCTCCGAAGCGAGGCCTGGAGCTACATTCGGTACCACGACGGGTCGGAGGAACTGTACGACCGCCGCCGCGACCCGTACGAATGGGTGAACCGGGCCGGTGAACCCGACCTTCGAAGCATCAAGAACGATTTGGCGCGCTGGATTCCCGAGCCGGAAGCGCCGGACAGCCCGTTCGCCGCGGACTACCGCTTCGATCCGGCGACCGTAACCTGGAACCCGAAGTAAAAGAAGGGAAAGGCGACCGCTATACTGCTTCGGGCGGTCGTGAACGATTCCCTGAAATCATCCGAAGCGCAAAAAGAGAATACTCATGCTAGCCGTCTTCTCCTCGCCCAGCCGCTACACCCAGGGCAAGAACGCGACCGAGTCGCTGGGAAGCGAAATGCGCAATCTCGGACTCGACGGGCCGGCGCTCATCTTGGCCGGAAGCTCGGCGGCCCGCTTGCTGGCTGAAACCTGGAAGCGAACATTCGCCGAGGCGGACCTCAAGTTTGACGTGCTCCCCTTCGGCGGAGAGTGCTCTCTGACCGAGATCGAGCGTGGCAAGGCGGCGGCTCGCGAGACCCACGCTCAGGTCATCATCGGCGCGGGTGGCGGCAAGGTGCTCGATGCCGCGCGCGCGGTGGCTGGGGATCTGAGTCTGCCGGTGGTCAATTGCCCGACGGTGGCCTCCAGCGACGCCCCGTGCAGCGCTCTTTCGGTGATCTACACCGACGAAGGTGAGTTCCAGGAATACCGCTTCTATCGCAAGAACCCCGACCTCGTTTTAGTTGACACGCAGGTCATCGCCCAAGGTCCCCCGCGTCTTCTGTCAGCGGGCATGGGGGACGCGCTCGCAACGATGTTTGAAGCACAAACCTGTGTCGCGGGGCGTGTCCGAAACATGCGGGGCGGCGCCTCCACCGAAAGCGCGCTGGCCCTGGCGGAGTTGTGCTATCGCACCTTGATCGGCGACGGCGTCGACGCACTCCGGGCGGTCGAGAAGCGTGTGGTGACGCCCGCGCTCGAGCGTTTGGTTGAAGCGAATACGCTGTTGTCGGGCTTGGGGTTTGAGTCGTCGGGACTCGCCGCGGCTCACGCCGTGCATAACGGCCTGACCAGCGCTCACGCGACGCATGCCTACTTTCACGGCGAGAAGGTCGCGTTCGGCACGTTGGTTCAACTTGTGCTCGAAGGCAAGCCGAGTTCGACGATGCACGAGGTATTGCGCTTCTGTGTGAACGTCGGCCTACCGATTACGCTCGCCGAGATCGGTATCGTCGAACCGGAGCCCGCCCTACTCGATCAGGTCGCGAAGCGTACAACTGCCGAAGGGGAAACCATCCACAACGAGCCGTTCGAGGTGCGGCCCGACATGGTCGCCGATGCGATTCTTGCCGCTGACGCCGTGGGGCGCTCGTGGAAGCAGGGCCTCGAACACTAGCTTTCAGCCCCCCTCCGCCAAACATCAGCGGGGACAGCCGGCAGCGGCGGAGTCGTTGATTCCTCAGGCTTCTTCAGAAATTCACGAATCACGATTCACTACGGAGATTCGTTTCCCAACCAGGAACCGTTGTTCAGCGGACCAGCACAACCTCCGCCAAGTCGCGGTCGCGATGCACGCAGAGCCGGCCTTCCAACGGGTGAACCCACATTCCGCGCTCCACCCCCACATTGGGAAACTCACTCGGGTCGTCAAAAAGTTCGCCATCCCCGTGCTCCAACAGTGGGCTCAACGGACCGATGTGAAGGTGGGCGTGGCACTGCGTCCGAAAGAAGTGCCCATTGGCCGCCAGCCCCCACCCCTCGCCATGCAATTCGCGAGCTTTCTCGATCGCCGCACGCCAGTATCGGGCGCGCTTCCCTGCCGTGAGCGAAGACGGCCCTTGTAGATCGCGGCTGTGCTCTCGGGGAAGGATCAGATGACGATTCGGCTTCCGGGGATTGATGTCCTTGAGGACGTAAAACTCGCCTTCCAGGTCTTCGGCGGTCCGGCAAAGGCTGCAAATACGGCCGGTGAGACCATCCGGCGTCGCGTGATCACACGGGCAACTCACGACCGGTGGGACACCGGCCACAATATAGGCGCCTGCCAGCAGGATGCCGACGAGAACCAATCCGCGAATCATCATCTCAAGATAAACCGGTTGTGTTTCTGGTAGACGACTTCACCCGATCAGCTCCCCGTGACGCCGCAGCAGAAACTTGTCCGTCATACCGGCGAGGTAGTCACACACAATCTGATGGACCGGGACCACTTGGGCTTGCTCGCCGTAACCCGCAGGAAGATCCTGCGGGCGTTCCATGAAGAAACGAAATAGCGCGGTCAGCTTCGTTCCCGTTCTGTGGCGCTCGGCGGCGAGGCGGGGTGAATTATAGACCTCCCGCGACAGCAGCGCCCTCAACTCGCGCGACGCGGCCGCCGGCTCGGGCCGGAGACGCGCCAGACGTTCGGAATGAGCACGCACGGCGTCCATTGATATCACACCGGCCTGCTCGGCCGCATCGCGTGTTCCTTCGATCAGCCCGGAAACGAACGCGCCCAACAACTCTCTTAGCGCCTCGTTGAACTTGAGCTTCGGAGACGCATCGGGGAACTCCGCCTCCGCTCGTGACAAGAACCGGTCGAACAGCCCTACTTCGTTCCGCACCCGGGCCGCGTCAAGCAGGCCGGCTTCTACCGCGTCATCAAGGTCAGCGCAGTTGTAGGTCACCTCGTCGGCCAGGTCGATGAGCTGAGCTTCAAGCGGCGGATACTCGCCGAGCAAGTACTCGCTCAGTTGGGGAAACTCGTCGGCCCGGTAGTCGCGAGAGTGCTTCACGATCCCCTCCCGAACCTCGAAAGTAAGGTTCAAGCCCTCGAACGCGGGATAGCGGTGCTCGAAGTGCTCGACGATCCGGAGAGCGTGCAGATTGTGATCGAAGCGGCTGCCATACTTCCGCATCTCGGTATCAAGAGCGTCCTCGCCCGCATGCCCGAAGGGAGGGTGTCCGACATCATGAGAAAGCGCCAGGGCCTCCACGAGTTCCTCATTCAAGCCAAGAGCCTTGGCGACGGTACGAGCAATCTGAGAAACCTCGATCGTGTGCGTCAGGCGGTTGCGAAGATGGTCTGAGTCGGGAACCGTAAAAACTTGCGTCTTATGTTCCAAACGCCGGAAGGCTCGGGAATGGATGATGCGGTCGCGGTCCCGCTGATACTCGCCGCGGTACGGATGGGGCGGCTGCGGACAGCGCCGTCCGCGACTGCGTTCGTCTCGGAAGCGCAAGCGGGCGAGCATGCCTAGACGTCCGCTAGGACGGGGACGGGGGCGGAGGACTCGGCGGCGTGGTGATCCCAAGGCGTGCTTCGAGGCTCATGCGAAGACGCATGGCCAACTCTCGACCGGCGCCCCCACGCTCTTCCACTTCCTTGACGAGCTCAAGGGCCTTCTGCTCGTCCGTCGCAGCCAGCGCATCGTACATCCCGAAGAGTTCGACACGCTCTCTGGGCAGCATGTCACTAGGGTTGTCGATCAGGTACTGGTAGTACTTAATCGCCTCTTCATTCTTACCTTCACGCTGAAGCTGGTCCGCCAAGGCTTTGCGAGCCATCCCACTGGCTTCATCACTGGTGTCGTCGATCAAAACCTCGAGCATTCTCTTGCCCTCTTCCGGATCGCCATCCCGCAATTCGTAAAGGGCCAAATGAAGGTGGGCCACCTCGCCCTCGAAACGACCAGCGTACCCCTCCACGACCTTGTTCAGCGATTCCTCGATCTTCATCTCCTTCTCGATCGAGGTTGCGAAGGTGATTCGGCCGGGCACTTCGTTCAGCGACACCTCGCCGTAGTAGTTACCTATAGCTTCCTGGAGGGCCAACCGCGCCTGTTTACCCTGTTCCTGCCGGTAGTGATAGAAGCCAATTCCGCCCAAAATGGCCGCCAGGATCGCCACAGTGGCCCCAATGAGAGAGTTGCGATGCGTGGTGAAAAATCCAACTGCTTCGCCGACCTCCTCGACGAAACGGTCTTTTCTGAGTTGCTTCCGGGTCAGTTTAGCCAAGATTCAATTCACCGGAGGACGAGATCCGTCCGCGAAGAAAAAGAGAGACGTTTAGGTTAACCAGGCGCCTCGGACGTGAACCGAAACACCACGGACTCTGTAGCTGATGCTAGCAACGCGGCGAAACCGCTGTCAAACCAGGGAGACATTGTGTCGGCGCAATGTGAAAAGATCCCCTACAGAGCAAAGTAGAAAGATCCCCTTCGGGCGAGAGACGCTAGGGGGTGAACGAAATCGTGGGATTGAGCAAAGTGGAGCGGGACCGGTTGATTGTTCTGAGGCAAGTCAAGGAGGGGAAGCTGACGCAGGCAACGGCGGCACAGCAGTTGAAGCTGAGCGCCCGTTGGGTCCGTAAGCTGGTGAAGCGACTCCGCAAAGAGGGCGATCGCGGGCTGGCGCATCGGCTGCGAGGCCGGCCCTCGAACCGCGCGTACGACAACGAGCTGCGGCGGCGAGCGCTGGCTCTGATCCGCGAGCGCTACGACGATTACGGGCCGACGCTGGCGAGCGAGATGCTGGCGAGCGAGCATCAGATCGTGGTCAACCGCGAGACGCTGCGGCAGTGGATGAGCGGCCAAGGGCTGTGGAAGCCGCGCCGGGCCAAGTTGAAGAAGGTGCATGTGTGGCGGCGGCGACGGCGTTGCCGGGGCGAACTCGTGCAATGGGATACGTCCGACCACGACTGGTTGGAAGGGCGCGGCCCGCGGTTGTATCTGGTGGCGATGATGGACGACGCCACGAGCGAGCTGACGGCGCACTTTGCCGTGTCGGACTCGACGGCCGAGAACATGCGGTTGTTGTGGCGGTATGTGGAGTTACACGGGCGTCCCGTGGAGGTCTACACCGACAAGGCCAGCCTGTTTCAACTCAACCGGCCGTTGCACCACAACAAGCATTTGGACGCGGCTCCACCGCCGACACAGATCGAGAGGGCGCTGGCCGAGTTGGGAATCGGAAAGATTCCGGCGCACTCGCCGCAGGCGAAGGGACGGATCGAGCGCAGTTTCCAGACGATGCAAGACCGCATGGTGAAGGGGTTGCGGCGAGCCGCGGCGAGCAGCATTGAGGACGCCAACCGTTATCTGCAGCAGGAGTTTGTGCCGCAGTGGAACGGACGGTTCAAGCGTCACCCAGCCGGACAGGCCGACGCCCACCGGCGCTTGCGCCGCGACCAGAATCTGGCCTCGATTCTCAGTCGCGTCGATCGGCGTGTGGTCGGCAACGACTACACGATTTCGTGGCACGGACGTTTGTATCAGATCCCGGCTGAGAAGGCCAAACCTCGGATGAGGAAGACGGCGGTGCGGATCGAGCAACGGCTTAACGGGGAATTATGGCTGCGTTGGCAACAGGGAGCGTTGCTGCTTCAAGAATGCCTGGAAGCCGACGGCACTCCAGCCCGGCCCACCGCCAAGGCGGCCCGCAAGACGCCAACCCATACCAAACAACCAAAGAAACGCCAGGGGCGTTGGATGGACGGCTTCGTCCTAGCCGATCCGGCCAAGCGCTGCGAGCCATTGCCCGCAACTCCAGTCGCCCTACGGGCTCCTTCCGTCGCGGGCAGCGGCCCATGATTCTAGCGCTAGGGGGATCTTTCTACTTTGCTCAATCAGGGGATCTTTCTAAATTGCGTTGACAACCAGGGAGACATTGCACCTACCACTAAGGTTCCCCGTCTGCACGGCCGACTCTACCCCATTCCTAAGGTTTTCGTCGCTAGCGCCGATGTGGGTAATCGAGACCGCTCACCTAAGGTAAACCACTGATTTCTAAGGTGAACCTTGGTGAACTAGCATTAGGCAGGTATACTCGGATATTGCGGATGCGAGATTTAGAACTCACGCCGGTCCTCTCGCGGGACGAGGTAGTAATAAGTAAGAAGGTCCAGCGCGACCTGGAGCGACTTGGCGCTAAGCTAGGGCCTCGGGCGGTTGCGATCGAAAAGCGTTGGCGTCGCAAGCTCAAGTCCGTCTTCGATGCGGATCTCGACACCCCGACTCTGAGGGCCTTAGCCTCCATCAATCCCGGGAGCTGGTTCAGTTTACTTCCATCACCAGGTCTAAACCCACCGCCTTTCAGGCGGTCAGCTTCAAGCGGGTCTGGATGACAATAGGAGGATGGGCGAATATCGGCGAGGGGCGCACGCGGTCTACGACATCAAATATCACCTGGTCTGGATCACGAAATATCGCTACAAGGTGTTGCGGGGCAGGGTGGCGGAGCGGACACGGGACCTGATCCGACAGAGCTGCCAAGCGCGAGACGTCGTGGTGATTCGGGGTGCGGTGTCGCCGGATCATGTGCATGTCTTGGTATCGGCACCGCCGCAGCTTGCACCGTCGAAGCTGGTGCAGTATGTAAAAGGCAGGTCGTCACGACGGCTGCAAGATGAGTTTGGGGAATTGCGGAAGCGATACTGGGGGCAACACCTGTGGGCGCGCGGATATTTCTGCGCGACGGTGGGCGCGGTGGACGAGGAAACGATCAAGAAGTACATCGAGAGCCAGCAATGGGACGAGGATGAGGAGGGATTCAAGATCACAGCGCCCACCAAGCCTTGAGCCGGCTCTGAGCCGGGGCTTCTTCAGGCGGCTTCAGCCGCAAGCCGACTTTCAGTCGTAAATGAACCCACCGCCTTTCAGGCGGTGGTTGTTTAGTGGCCGAGGGTCGCTTGAACGCCGTCCTGGAGCAAGTCGACTATCACAGCCGACGTCTGGCCAAGCTCGATGTTCCACCCAACAGCGTGGTCGCTTCGCTCAAGGAGTACGAGGAAGCCCTCGCACCTGACCTTAAGAAGCTCTTCCCTAAGGACTACCGGTCCCAGCTCTCCTCTCTAGATCACCTCTATTTCTGCATCAAGCTTACCTTGAACAGCGCTTATTACCGAGTCCGTGACCTGGAAGCACAGGCCTTCTACGACGTTTTCCAGGATCAACTTGAGTCGCTCAGCGTACAGGAACTCATGGGGCGAGTGCTGGAGACGTTAATGCGAACGTTTCGCGCTCAGGCCGGGGTGATTCTCCTACGCGAGGGCCGGTCCAGAAAGCTCGTAGCACAGTCATGGAAAGGTCTGGACGCAACTCTCGCCGCATGCTTCAACACCTCCGTTGGAAGGGGTTGGGCTGGGCGAATTGCGAAGATCGGGAAACCTCTCGCGGTCGTCGACATCGAGAACGAGCCACTGATTCGAAATGCCGCGATCCGTAAGGCCTTCCGTAGCCTCTGGGGCGTGCCTCTTGTAGTGCGAGGTGAGGTCCGCGGTGTTCTCCAACTGGGGTTTTCTCAGGAGTACCACTGCCTGCCGCGCGAGATGACGCTGCTCGAGGCCGTCGCCGAACGTTGCGCCATGGCCATTGATAAAGCGCGCCTGCTCGAAGAGTTGCACGATCGCGAGGAACAGATCCGGAAGCTCGGCGAACACATGCTCAACGTCGAGGAGGAAGAGCGGCGCCGTATTAGCCGCGAACTCCACGACGAGGTCGGGCAGTCCATGCAGGTCATCCGGCTTTATCTGGAAATGATCCGGGGCAGCTTGCCCGCAGAGGCTCACGACATCGCCGCACGGCTGACCGAGACCCAGAGCCTGACCGAGCAAACGATCGAGGAAATGCGGCGTTTGATCGCGGCACTCAGTCCGAATGTACTTGAGGACCTCGGACTGCCCGCCAGCATCCGGCAGTTTGTCGCCAACTTCCGACGTACCTTCTCCGGACAAGTGAGCCTACAGATGTCCGGGCTCGACCACTTGCCGAAGAGCACCCAGATCATGATCTACCGGCTGGTGCAGGAATGCTTCAGCAACATCATCAAGCACTCGCAGGCCAACGATGTCGGTCTGCGTGTGAGCCGCAAGAACGGCCACATCCAAGTGAAGGTGCAAGACGACGGCGTCGGATTCGACCTGAGCGAAGCGTCGCGGAAGCGCGGTTCTTTCGGCTTGCCCGGCATGCGAGAGCGCGTCGCGCTGCTCGGCGGCGATATCGAGATCGAGTCAGCCATTGGTAAGGGTACCAGAGTGGAAATTGCCATACCGGCGGGTGTGATCGCACCGGAGCCGGCAACGAATGAGTAATGAGTGAGGTTAAGTGAAATGTCAAAGATACGCGTCCTGTTAACTGACGACCATACCCTGTTCCGGCAGGGAATTCGCACTTTGTTGTCCGCGGAAACGGACATCGAGGTTGTGGGAGAGGCGAAAGACGGCTCCGAGTCCGTCGATAAAATCTCGTCCTTGCGTCCCGATGTTGTTCTGATGGACATCGGCATGCCGGGCCTGTCGAGCTTCGAGGCAACCCGCCAGATCAAGAAAGCACGGCCGGAAACGAAAGTGCTTTTCTTGACCATGTACGACGACGAAGACTATCTCGTCGAGTGCATGGAGGTGGGCGGGAGCGGCTACGTGCTGAAGGATAGTCCGGCGCCGCAACTGCTGCTTGCCATCCGTGATGTCTATCGCGGCGGCAGCTACCTGAGTCCGAAAATGCTGTCACAACTCGTGGACGACTTCCGCACGCGGATCAAGTCCACGCACCGGCAGCCACGTTTCGCGACTCTTACGCCGCGCGAGAAAGAGATTTTGAAGTTCTTGGCCGAGGGGCAGTCCGTAAAGGAAATCGCCCAGCACCTCAACCTGAGCGTGAAGACGGTCGAAGCGCACAAGTTTAACTTGATGCGCAAGCTCGACATCCACAACAAGGCTCAGTTGGTGCAATACGCCATCCAGAAAAAGATCATCAAGATCCCTATCGGCCCCTGAGGTTTCGATTTCTTCGCCTTGTTCTGCTGAAGACCAACGGGGGTGAGCCATCCGCTCACCCCCGCTTCTTCGCCTGCCTCCCCCCGGCGGGGCCTCGGGTATGTTCGTCCCAATCCTTACTTCCGCGTGCCTGGAAACCCCGCTTGACAAGCGCTCCAGGCGGACAGCATACTGGGGTTCTATTTGCAACTGAGTTTCAACTAGTGAAATAGTTTCAGCGATCGCAGTTCAGCATGAAAGTCGTGCCGCACTCATCGCAAACCTGTATTCCAATGCGCGGAGCACCCGCGGTTATGAAATGCCTCTTTACGGGGGCGCGCCGCTGAATACCGGCTGTACCTGTGCCTCAGAGACAACACGCTACGCTGGTCGACCTCGCGGAGGGAGAAGAATGCCGCCTCGACCGCATCGATCTACCTGAACCCGACGCGCGCCGCTTGATGGAACTCGGCTTTCTGCCCGGGACCCTCATCAAACCGGCCCGCTCGGCGCCTTTTGGTGACCCACGCGTATATCAAGTCGATGGCTCCGAGGTGGCGCTACGCCGCGAAACGGCCGCCAGGATGTTCGTCCGGCCGGCGCGGGAGAACCGCCAGGAATGAGCGCCTCCGCCGCCGGCACATCGGCTCTCGCGTCCGCGCCCCTTCCCCGCCCAGGACGCACAGTTGCCCTTGTAGGCCCGCCCAACTCGGGCAAATCCACGCTCTTCAATCGCCTGACCGGCCTGCGCCAGAAGGTCGCCAACTACCCAGGGGTTACGGTCGAGAAGCGCCTCGGCCGCGCCAAACTCCGCAACCAAGACGTGCTGCTTGTCGACCTCCCCGGCGTCTACAGCCTGCACCCGCGCACCGAGGATGAACAGGTCACCCACGACGTTCTCAAGGGCCAAATGGCCGACGTCCCAAAACCCGACGCTGTGATTCTCATCGTCGACGTCACCAACCTCGGGCGCCAACTCACGCTCGCCGCGCCGATCCTCAGCCTCGGGCTACCCACACTCATCGCTCTCAACATGGCCGACGATCTGAAGAGCCGGGGCGGAACTGTGAATACCGATACGCTCGCCGAGCAAATCGGCGCCCCTGTCGCGCTGATGAGCGCCCGAACCGGCGACGGCTTGGCGGCCGTCGAAGAGTTTCTCGAAGGCGCGCTCGGCGTGCCACGCCCCGTCCAACTCCCAATCATTTCCAACATCCCTCAGTGCCGCGAATGGTCGGCCGAATTGGGTAAGCGGGCCGGCTACCGCGCTCCCCTGCCCTCTCAATGGACGCGGCGTCTTGACGGCATCTTCCTCCATCCCCTGTGGGGGCCGCTGATCTTTCTGCTGGTCGTCGTGGCCGTGTTTCAAACCATCTTCAAGGCCGCGGTACCCCTGATGAATGGAGTCGAAATCCTGATCGCGACCACGGGCGGCTGGGTCGAAGCCTTCCTGCCGGATTCCTGGTTTCGCTCGCTGCTGATCGAGGGAGTTTGGGGCGGCGTCGGCTCGGTCATCATCTTTCTGCCGCAGATTCTTTTGTTGTTCGTCTTCATCGGAATCCTTGAGGACTCCGGCTACATGGCGCGGGCCGCCCTCATCGCCGACCGCACCATGGCCAAAGCGGGCTTGCAAGGCAAGTCCTTCATCCCCCTCATTTCCGCCTACGCGTGCGCGATCCCCGCCATCCTCTCGACTCGCACCATCGAGAACAAACGAGACCGCATGGCAACCATCTTGATCGCACCGTTTATGACCTGTTCGGCGCGCCTGCCGGTCTATACGCTGCTGATTGCCGCCTTCATCCCCGAGCAGGAACTGCTGGGTCCACTGCTCGGCACACAGGCTGCGATGATGATCGGCCTTTACGCACTGGGCTTTCTGGCGGCGGTCGCGACGGCGCGCGTCCTGAAATCCTCGGTCCTCAAGAGTGCCCGGACACCCTTCATGCTCGAGATGCCGCCCTACCGCATGCCGACCGTCCGCTCCATCGGACTCCGCCTGCTCGACCGCGCCAAGATCTTCCTGCGGCGAGCAGGGACAGTAATCCTGCTCACCACCATCGTCCTGTGGTTTCTGGCCAGCCTTCCCATGGAGAACGGCGAGCCACCCGCCATCGCCGATAGCATCGCAGGAACCATCGGACGTACGATCGAGCCGGTCATTGAGCCGCTGGGCTTCAACTGGCGGATCGGGATCGGCCTGCTGACGTCGCTCGCGGCACGCGAAGTTATCGTCGGTACCCTAGGGACAATCTATGGCATGGAGGCCGACGAAGGTTCTGTCCAGCTCCAGAGCGCCTTGCAGTCCGACCTGACGCTGGCCGGGGCCGTGGCCCTACTCATCTACTTCACCTTCGCGATGCAGTGCATGTCGACGGTCGCCGTCGTCCGCCGTGAGACCGGCGGCTGGAAGTGGGCCATCATCCAGTTCGTCTACATGACGGCAATGGGCTATGTCTGTGCATTTGGGGCCTACCAGTTGCTGTCCTGAACCTGCCAAGCCCCGGGACACAACCTTCAGTCCCTCATCGGCAAGGCTGAACACACGAGCGTTTCGTGTACACGCGTCACTGTAAATCTCCTCAACCTTCGGGAAACAGCCCCGGCATCCACCGAGAGGCAAGAGCCGCCGGGAAGGTAAGACGCAACGGGGCTCGGGAGCTTTCGGAGGTGAGCACACCTGCGTCAACGAGCGCTGAAACAACGCGCCTTGCGCTCCGTTCGCTACCGCCTGTGATTGCGGCCGCGTCGCCGCGCGGCAACTCACCGCGGTAAAGGACCGCTTCGAGGATGGAGCCCGATTTCGAAAGCAGGTTGCCGAGCCGAATTTCTTCTTCCACCCAAAGCTGGATGCGTGTGCGAAGGCGTTCGGGCTGCATCAGACCTTCCATGAAATCTACCTGATCAATGCAAGTCTTCAGGAAGAATTGAGTGAATCCAGCGAGGGCTTCCTCGCTGAGATGCCCCCGCCCGTCGAGATCATTGCGGCCCGTCTGGTCACAGTTGGCCAGATGCTGTTTGTATTCCTCGACATTGCGCGCGAGGCCCCGCGTGACCGACCAGACCGCGCCGGTATCAAGCAGCTCGAGAAGTAGGGAGTGTGACATCAGACGCGCGACGCGTCCGTTGCCATCCGAAAACGGGTGAATCCAGAGCAGCCGGTGATGGGAGGCGGCAGCCGACAGGATAGCGTCCGTCTTGCCGAGATTGCCGTACACTTCCTCCAAACGCGCCAGAAACCGCGGTACAGCGCCAGGGCTGACCGCGAGGTGCCGTCCCACCTCGACATCGCGCCGGCGTAGCTCGCCGGGTGTGATGCCCACGCGCTCCCCTGTGTGTGGGTCTTCCAGGAAAAGCAGGTCTTCGGGCAAAAGCTCTCCGAAACGCCTATGAATCTCGCATACGTTTCCCGCGCTCACCAAGCGGCCCAAAAGTCCACCTTTATCAATCCATTCTTGGACGGCGATGTGGGCCTTAGCTTCGATCTGCAGGTCGCGCTTCCGAGCGTCCTGGCTGTAGTCGTTCCTGAGCGCCCGCTCAATATCGACGGGGTGAGTATCATGGCCCTCGATCAGGTTGGAGTAGTAGCAGTTCATCGACCGTACGAGCCCCGCTAGTGACGAAAGCAGGCTGGGCGGCAGGCTGCGGCGGAAACCGGCCGCCTTCTGTGCGAGATCGAGGGCGAGATCGGTCAGTCCGCCACGATGGCGGGATCCCTCCCCCATCAGCAGAGGCTCCAAGAGCGAGACAGGCTCATGTCGATCCTGTATCCTACTGGCCGGTTCCATGGCCGGTCGAGTAACATCCATACATACATTTATATCAGTAATTTACAACAAGTCAACCCTGTATACTGACCGCTATTATGTCCGGTTTATTGGCCACTTTGGATGCGACCTGTATGGACGGGTCGACGCTCTCGCCCCTCAGGGCTCTACTCGGACCGCCCTGCCCATCTGCTTCCCGCAGCCTGGAGCACGGCGAGCAAGCGCAACGAAGCAATGCCGGGCCTATGGCGTGCTTCGACCGTAGGTGGTCAGAAATGCGGACTCGAGTCCGCCCAGCGCCTCGACACCCGGCAATCGCTCACCCGCCAGAAACTCCAACGACGCCCCGCCGCCCGTTGAAATATGGGTGATACCCTCGGCCATCCCCGCAATCTGGATCGCCTTCTCCGAGTCCCCGCCCCCCACGATCGACATCGCATCCGACCCAGCAACCGCCTTCGCGACCTCAACCGTTCCCTGTGCAAACGGTTCCACCTCAAAAACACCCATCGGCCCGTTCCAGACAATCATTTTCGCCTTTGAGATCTCGCCCTGATAAGCAGCGATCGTCGCCGGCCCAACGTCCAACGCTTTCCAGCCCTGGGGAATCCCCTCCTCCGATCCGTCAACAATCCTAGTCTCCGCATCCACCGCGAGTTCCCGCGCAATCACATGATCGACAGGCAACACCAGCCCCGAATCCGCCACCGCGAGCAACTCGGACGCGACATCCAGCTTCTCGTCCTCAACCAATGAATCGCCCACTCCTACGCCCCGCGATTTGAGGAACGTGTAGGTCATCGCCCCGCCGATCAGTACCCGGTCGGCAATCTCAAGCAGATTGCGAATCACGTCGATCTTCCCTGAGATCTTCGCACCGCCGATGATCGCGATATAAGGGTGAGCGGGCTCGCTAACCGCCATCGACAGGTACTTCAACTCCTTCTCCATCAGCAAGCCGGCGGCGGATTCGGCGACATGCTCAACGATCCCCACAGTCGAGGCATGCGCCCGGTGAGCTGCACCGAAAGCATCGTTCACATACACGTCGCAGAGCGACGCCAAAGCCCGTGCAAATGCGGGATCGTTCGCCTCCTCGCCCGGATGGAAGCGTAGATTTTCGAGCAGTGCGACATCTCCCGACACAAGCACTGTCTGACCCGAGATCACTTCGTCACCCGCGCCCGAGGGCAGCATTCGAACCGGCCGGCCGAGCAGTTCCGACAACCGCCTGGCTACTGGTTTGAGGCTCATCTTGGGATTCGGCTTGCCTTTAGGTCGGCCGAGATGGGACGCCAGGATCAACGACGCGCCATTGTCGAGGATGTGACGAACCGTCGGCAACGCCGCCCGAATGCGAGTATCGCTTGTGATCTCTTCCCCTTCCGAATCCAGGGGGACATTGAAATCGACGCGCAGGAAGACGCGCTTGCCCGCGAGATCGAGATCGCGGATGGTTCGGTACGCCATGCCCGCGGCTAGCTGCCGAGCTTGCGGACTAGGTCGACAACGCGACTGGAGTAGCCCCACTCGTTGTCGTACCAGGCGAGGACTTTGACGAGGTTTCCGTCGACCACGCGCGTCATGGCGGCGTCGACAATCGAGGAACGCGGGTCCTGCTTGAAGTCGCTGGAGACCAGCGGCTCTTCGGTATACCCGAGAATGCCTTTCAGCTCGCCGTCGGCCGCTTCCTTGAACCTTGTGTTTACTTCGTCTTTAGTCGTAGCCTTGTCCGTCACGGCGACAAGGTCAACCACCGACACGTTCGGCGTGGGAACCCGAATCGCAAATCCGTCACAGCGGCCCTTCAAATCGGGCATGACGAGACCAATGGCGGCCGCCGCGCCGGTGTTGGTCGGAATCATGTTGATCGCGGCGGCACGGGCGCGGCGCAGATCTGAGTGCGGCAGGTCGAGCGTGCGCTGGTCGTTTGTGTAGCTGTGAATGGTGGTCATGGTCGCCTTGCTGATGCCGAAGTTCTCATGCAGAACCTTGGCAACCGGCGCCAGACAGTTGGTTGTGCAGGACGCGTTCGAAATGACGTGGTGCTGGGTGGCGTCGTACCTGTCGTCGTTCACACCGAGAACAAGCGTCATGTCTTCGCCATTGGCGGGAGCGGAAATCACGACCTTCCGCACACCATCCCGCAGATGCTTGGCGGCGTCTTCGCGGTTCGTAAAAAGGCCGGTCGACTCAACCACCACCTCGGCGCCCACCGATCCCCAGGGAATTTGCGCGGGGTCTCTTTCCGAGAAGACTTTCAAAAAACGGTCGCCGACTTGGATGCCGGCTTCGGTGGCCTTGACGTCTTCGGGAAGCGTCCCCAAAACGGAGTCATGCTTAAGCAGATGCGCGAGCGTATTATTGTCGGTGATGTCGTTCACCGCGACGATCGCAACGTCGGACTGCCTGAGCGCGGCGCGAAATACATTCCGGCCAATTCTTCCAAAACCATTGATGCCGACTTTTACAGCCATAAAGACATTCTTGCCTCGATCCTTATTGGGGCTGGCTCGGTTCCTCGTTCTGCTTCACTTGCCCGCCGACGTTGGCGTACGACTCCTTGATGCGAATCACCTCGCCGTCCTCGAACGTCACGAAGATTACTTCCCCTGGCGGGACACCGTAAATCCAGTCCTCCGTCACAACCCCGTCCTTAAAGTCGCGCACCTTGTTGTCGGGCCTCCCCTTGGAGAGCAGGACCATGTCGCGGTCCATGCCCTCGAGAACCGTCTTGTCTTTAATCGCGATTTGAAACTCTTCGGGGAGTTTCTCGATGTACAACTCGGTCGCCGACCGCTGCTCGAAATCGAGAACGGGCTTAAGCAATTCTCGTAGCTCGTCCGCCTCCAAGGAGGGGACCTCTTTATCGTACACGAGAGCGATCTTCGTGCCTCCGGGAGCATGGACCTCGGCCGTGCGCCCTAGCGTCGTTCCCCGGTTGCTCGTACCCGCGACCTGGATGCGGTGCCACCACTTTCGTCCGCCCTTCAACCCATGGTTCAGTTCAATGATGAGCTTGGAGCCCTTGAACTCAACCTTTGTGATTTCCACCATGTCGCCGACGCGGGCAGCGGGGCCAAATTTGTCAAGGGCGTCGTCCCACTGGTCTTCGTCGTGTACGCCATTCGGTCGAAAGGCAAGAGGTTTCTTGGAGCGTGGAATCACGATCCTGGCGGTGCCATGCTCGGCCATCATTTCACGAATGAGAAGGGCGCGCTCGGTCTCATCGATCTTGGCAAGACCATTCGAGGGCAGCGCCGCAAACAATGCCGCCAAGGCGGAAAGCAGAATCGCGCGCTCGGCAAACGTCCGTTCTTGTCCCTTGCACATCAGTCCCATAATCTTGGCCCCGAATCGAGTTTGGGGGAACAGTAGAGAACCATGCCAATCACCACCGGAACCGCCAAGCTCGTAATCAGGCTCGCCTCAGGTCCGTAAGCGCCTCCACTCCACAGAGCGGGCCCGGAAGAAGCGAGCGTTGTATCAACTAGCTTGATTCTAATGCCACTGACGTTGACCCCGGAAGCGACAAGCGTGAAATTCCATCCAAAATGGACACCAATCGCTATCGCCAGGGAGCGCGTCCCTACCAGCAAAAACCCGAAGAGGCACCCGAAGAGGGCGGTATTCACCAGTCCGACATTCGACGCGCCGGGATTTCCCGCATGCAGCAGCCCAAAAAGAGCAGAGGTTCCGACGATGGCGATCCAGGGGTTCGTGGCGTGTATGAGTTGCTGCAATCCGTAGCCTCGAAAAAGAAGTTCCTCCGCCGCGGCCCCAAGAAACAGGATGAGAATCGCGTAGCTCCACGGAGGTTCCCAAGTCCCGCGCAAAGCTGAGCCGCCGAAGCTCGTCACCGGCTCAGCGACCGTAATCCAGCCGAACAGCCACAGCGTTCCAACCACGCTCAAAGCGATAGCCGCGCCCCCGAGGGCGCCCACAGCCAACTCCCGCAACCCCTCGAGGGTTGCGGACAGGCCGAGATCCTCCCAGGAATACCGCCGGCCGACGAACAAGAAGAACGCCGTGGCGATCAAGACGGCCGGTGTGAGCGAAAGAACCGAGACGATGAGCTCGTTCTCGGCCCAGGGCTGATCGTGGATCAACCACGCGCAGAGCCACCATAGGACCACCGTCAAAACTCCGAATGCGGTAGCCTGTCCGACACCGGACACGAACCGGCGAAGGGGCGGGCTCCTCTCGGGCTGGGTCGTTATTGGTTCCGGAAGCATCGATTCGAGGGTGACACGGCTTGCGAGGGTTGCAGTCTAGTTCTTGGACGCGCAACCGAGCCTGTTCTCGTCGACATGCTCGCTCTTGTCGAAAAGCGTGACGTTGGAAACTCCGGCGGCGGCGGCGAACGTCCGCGCCATGTTCTCGAACTCCGCCCGATCCCAGCCAACGGAGACTTGAGCGATGCGGTTGCCGGAGTCGATGAGGAATGTGGTGGGCACGTACACAAGGCCGTAGGCGTCGGAGACGGGAAACCCCGCATCCTCTGAGTCAAAGAGCTGAGGAAGCTCGATGTCAAACTCCTCGTTGAACATTCGAGTGTGATCGGGCAGGTCTTGAGAAATCGTCCAGACCCGCGCGTTCGTGGCGGCCAGCCTCCGATTCAACCGATCGATGAAGTGCAAGCTCGACTGGCAGGTGGGGCAAGAGATCTTGAAGAAGGTGAGCCAGACGAGACCGCCGGGATTGAGCTCGCCAAGCGAGTGGACGCGGCCCTGCGAGTCGGGTAACGAGAAATCAGGTGCAAGGGCGTCCGGCTGAAGTGAAGATGCAACGAGGCTCACACAGCCAGTTTAGCGTCACAACCGGACAGCCTTCTGACCCTGAGGCGCACGAAGGCCAAATGAAACATCCGGGCTAAGATAGGTCCATGGCCCAAATGACGAAACTTACCGATAGCGAGATAGAAGCAGCCCTTGCCGACCTGCCCGGCTGGAGCGTCACCGGCGGAAAGCTACACCGGGAATACCGATTCACGGATTTTATCCACGCGTTCGGATTCATGGCGACCGCCGCCGTCGCGATCGAGGCGATCGGACATCATCCCGAGTGGTTCAACGTGTATCACACCGTGAAGATCGATCTAACCACGCACGACGCGGGCGGCATCACCTCCAACGACATCGATCTCGCGACCAAGCTCGAAGCCATCGCCAGGAAACTGCTGTCTTAGCCCCGGTGAACGCGTTGGGTCGTCCATGAGAAAGACGAAGATCGTAGCCACCCTCGGCCCCGCATCCAACGAGCCGGAAACGATCGGACATCTACTAGACGCCGGTGTGAACGTCGTTCGGATGAACTTCTCCCACGGCGCCCATCACGATCACGCCGAGAGTATGCGGCGCGTTCGAACCGCAGCGGCCGAACGAGACTTGAACATCGCGATCATCGCCGATCTCCAGGGCCCGAAGATCCGAACAGGCCGGCTCGCGGGGGGATCACCCGTCAATGTAGAAGGCGGGACAGAGTTTCGCCTGACGACAAGGGACATGAAAGGGGATGCGAGTGGTGTCTCGGTCGACTACGAAGGCCTGCCGGATGAGGTGAATCCGGGAGACAAGATCCTACTGGCTGACGGCGCGATCGAACTCCAAGTCAAGCACGCCGAGGAACAAGACGTCGTGTGCGAGGTCGTTTCCGGAGGCACACTCGGTGAGCGAAAGGGTGTCAATTTACCGGGTGCTGAGATCAAGCTCCCGTCGATGACGGAGAAGGACGAAGTGGATCTCGCATTCGCGCTGAATCAGGGAGTCGACTATATCGCCCTATCGTTCGTCCGAAAACCGGAAGACGTTCACGAAGCCAAGCGGCGCATCAGGGAGGCCGGATCCGACGTCAAGCTCATCGCCAAGATCGAGAAGCCGCAAGCCCTCGATCAACTGAGCAAGATCCTCGCGGCGGCCGATGGAGTGATGGTGGCCCGCGGCGACCTCGGTGTTGAACTTTCACCCTGGATTGTTCCCATGGAGCAGAAGCGTATTATTCGGGAAGCAGCGTCCATGCGCAAACCAGTGATTACAGCGACTCAGATGCTGGAATCGATGATGCACAGCCCTCGGCCGACACGGGCGGAGGCGAGCGATGTCGCGAACGCGGTGATCGACGGCTCGGACGCCGTCATGCTGTCCGGCGAGACGGCCGTCGGCAAGTATCCGGTGGAAGCCGTGCGCATGATGAGCAACATCATCGAGGCGGCGGAGTCGTCACTCGCTCACACCGACCTGCCGGCTCCTGTCGCTAGAGATGCCGACCTGCTCCTGTCGGATGCCGTCGCCAACAGCGCCGTCGAGATCACCGAGCGAGTCAACGCCCGCTGCCTCGTCATCTATTCCGAGAGCGGATTCTCGGCCCGCTTACTTTCGAAACACCGCCCACGCCGCGCGATAATGGCCCTATCGGTCAGGCCCGAGACTGCGCGTCGCATGGCTCTCTACTGGGGTGTCGAGAAACGCTCGGTCGAGCCCTATGAACATGTCGACGATTTGGTGCCTGCGGTTGACCCGATGCTGATCGAGATGGGCTGGGCGGAACCCGGCGACCTGATCTGTTTCGTGGCAGGCACGCCGTTGCGCGTGAAGGGCAAGACGGATCTCATCAAAGTGCATCGGGTGGGCGAAGGCTAGCGGCGCCGGACCTGCGCTGAACCCACAAGTACGCGGCTGCCACGAGACACAGCACGAAGCCGAAGCCGCTCAGCCAAGCTCCCCAGTAAACCGAGGCCGGCCGGTAGGCGAAGCGAACGTCATGTTCGCCCGCGGGAACCTGAACGGCCCGAAGGGCCCCGTAGGCACGGTAAAGGGGGACCCCCTGCCCATCAATCTCCGCTTCCCAACCCGCGAAGTAGGGGTCCGCGAAGACCACGTAACCGGAGCAGGGGCCGGAGACACGGGCCTCAACGGATTCTCTCAGCAGGGCGTAAGACTCGATCTCCGTTTCGCCATCACAATCCACCGACTCCGGCAGGGTCGCGCCAGGATTCTCCGGGTCGTCGAGAACAGACAAGTCTCTGAGCCGCCAAGCGCGCGGCCCCGCCCCGTGGTTCCGGAATACCTTCCAGCCGCTGGGATCGTGATAGATCTCTGTCTGCGCGTCCTGAGTTTTCTCCTTCGCAACCGTGTAGACCATATTGAGCATCAAGCGGCGTGAGCGCCAATCCTCGCTGACGAAATCGAACATGCCGCGGTTGACAGAGGCGAGAAAACCATCGACCATCTCCAGGCCTTCCCAACTGCCTAGGTTGGCCTTGTTTCCGTCGGTTTGAATCTCGAAGCGGAAGGGCCGGGGTTGTTGCTTGAGGAAATCGCTGACGCCTCGCAGTTCGGTCAGTTTGTCGAGGAAGCCGGGACGGGCCGGGTCCGTCCGATGCATCAGCACAATGGCATGGGCGACGCCCATCTCGAAGACCATCAAAAGGACAACGAGTCCACGTATCGCGGTTCGCGGGATAGCGCCGCGGCGGTGTGCCGTAAGCAGGCCGGCGAGCGCCAAGGCGATGAGGGACGCCAACATGACGCGGTCACCGGGATTGTCACTGAGCGTGCCACTGAGGTGCTGATTCAGCAGTAGCAGCCAGGCAGCAGCGGCGAAGCCCGTGAGGGTCTTGCTGACCCTCCGCGTCCAAGGGTCCTCTCCCTCACCCGATTCAAAAAGACGGTCGAGTCCAAAGGCCGCAACAACCAATAGCGCGAACTGGAAAACGAAGACGGCGTGCGAAGGCGATCGGGCCTTATCGGCAAACGGAACAAACGTGTACGTCCAGCCGTGCAGGAGTGAAAACGGGCCCACGCTGTAGGCGAGCGCGGCGACAGCGAGCGCGAAATATCCCCGGACCGCCGTCTGACGCCAGCAGGTCGCTACGGCGTAGACAAACATCGAAAGACATAGAAACCCGACAAAGGTGCTCACCGTGAGGTAGGCGTGGGGAACAAACAGGCCAAGCAACGAGATCGCCACCAGGCGCAGACTCGCGTGAGCGTAGAAGGGGACGTCCTCGCCCATGGTCACGGGATCGGGAGTATTCACCCAGCGGTATGCCTCGCTTCCATATTCAAATGCCGGTATAAGCTGGAGCGCTGCTATCAAAAACGCCGCAACGCCGATGACCGCATAGAGCGCGGCGAGACGGCCCGCGGACGGCTTCGATTCCGTCCACTGCGACGAGAACGATACAAAGAAGAAACCCGTAAGCGCCATCAGCGTGTACATCGGGGTTTGATGGTGCCCGCTCAGCAGCGAGAGCCCAACGGCCCCGCCACACATCACGGCATAGGCGAGACCCGCGAGGGCCGATCTCGTATCGACCAGGCGGTGGAAAAACAGGAAGATCAGCGGAATCCATATCGCGCCGTGAATCATCTGCGGCCAGCCGGTGCTGCCGACGTACCCCGAGCAGCCGAACGCGACGCCGACGAGCAGCGAAGCATAGCGGCTGCGCCCGAGTTGCCGCGCCAGAGCGTACATGAAGAGCGCCGCCAGCAGATGCATCAACACGAAGTGCAGATGCACCCAATCGAGGTCGATGTAACCTTCGTCGAGAGGAGCGAGGAAGAGTGGCCAGTTGAGCGGGAACGCCGCGCCGGGTTGCATCTGCCCCAGAAGAGACTGCCCCGTCCATTGATAGGGGTCCCAAAGCGGAAACTCGCCGGCGTTCCAGGCCGCGGCCTGCACTTGATACCAGGGCAGCACCTGGAACGCGAGATCAGGGGAGTCCAGGAAAGTAAACTGGCTGCTAAACAACCACCGCCTGAAAGGCGGTGGGTTCATTTACGACTGAAAGTCGGCTTGCGGCTGAAGCCGCCTGAAGAAGCCCCGGCTCAGAGCCGGCTCAAGGCTTGGTGGGCGTTGTGATCTTGAAGCCCTGGTCGTCTTCGTCCCATTGCTGCCTCTCAATGTAATTCTTAATCGTTTCCTCGTCCACTGCGCCCACCGTCGCGCAGAAATATCCCCGCGCCCACAGGTATTGCCCCCAGTATCGCTTCCGCAATTCCCCAAACTCATCTTGCAGCCGTCGCGACGACCTGCCTTTCACATACTGCACCAGCTTCGACGGCGCCAACTGTGGCGGTGCCGATACCAATACATGCACATGATCCGGCGACACAGCGCCCCGAATCACCACCACTTCTCGCGCTTGACAGCTCTGCCGGATCAGATCCCGTGTCCGCTCCGCCACCCTGCCCCGCAAGACTTTGTAGCGATATTTCGTGATCCAGACCAAGTGATACTTGATGTCGTAGACTGCATGCGCCCCTCGCCGATATTCGCCCATCTCCCTATTGTCATCCAGACCCGCTCGAAGCTGACCGCCTGAAAGGCGGTGGGTTTAGACCTGGTGATGGAACTAAAGACCAGCTTCCAGAAAAAGAGGAGAACGAGTGCAACGAGCAACAGCAGCGGACGCCGCTCGAATAAGTCCGGCTTCATGGGCGTCCCGGCTTCATACGCGTCAACGGGAAGGCCCATTGTAGCCCAGGTCGTGGAACATGAACTCGGAAGGTTGTAGCCTTCGAGGCCCACTATGCTAAGTCCGAAGACACGGACCTCGGTCTGACGCTGCAACTCGGCTAAACAGTAGCCCCCCGCGGGGACCTCCATAGAAACGCGGTGCCACGGCGCGTGATTGGTCTATGAGCCGCTGCTCTCGATGTGTTCAGAAAGCCGAACTCCAACACCAGGGGAGGTGACAAATTCGCTTGGAAACTCGAGCGGTCTCTTGGCGATTCAATCCTCTTTGTAGTCGCGGTCGTTTCTACTGTACGGCGCGCGCAAGAGCTCGACTCCGACCAGATAGCGATCGTTGACCTGCCTGGAGTAGCGGGTGATCCCCTGGCATTCAATATTCCTGCCCGACAAGCGCACGACCGTCGCATCCGGTACTGCCGTGGCGGCTTCAAACTGAAGTCCTTCGCCCGTCACATTACGGATCGTCACGCTCATCGACTTGCCGGCCCAGTGCACCATACCGATCCCGCTGACGAGTTCTCGAGCGACCCGCCGACGCTCTCCAGTCGCAACAGTCATCTCTCTCTCCACCTCGACCCAACCAGCGGAGCCAGGCGTAACAGAACACCCCTCGACATACCGCCTCCCGCGATGTGGTTACCGGCTCTAGCTCCCTGTAGCGCGGTTACGTACTGAGAAACCAGGGACTGGGGAAGGCAAACTGTCGCCTCCCCGATCGGCGCCACGTTTTCCCGGTGCGACGGGTTATGGCGACCGGTCCAAGCTCCCATTTCTGCCCGCATCGTCAAAGTAATGCCAGCGTACACCGCATACTCTTGTGCTACCAATGGACAATCAGGTTCACTCCTGCCACGGTTCGCACCCTAGACGCGCCAAGGCCTTCTGGTTCGCAACTCAACCGAAGGTCCCCCGTCGAGGCTCGAACACGAACCGCCAACCCACCCGGCTGAGGGGCTTCGCGCGACACCCGGCGGACGATTAGCGCGTTTGGCTGTTCTCACTATCTATGCGTCGAGAGGTAGAATTGAACCGACGTGATCGGCCAAACCATCTCTCATTACCGCATCACCGAGAAGCTCGGGGAAGGCGGGATGGGTGTCGTCTATAAGGCTGAGGACATCAAGCTCGAACGGAGCGTGGCCTTAAAGTTCCTTGCTTCGCACCTGCTCCAGGATGAAGAAGGCCATGAGCGTTTTCTGCGGGAAGCGAAAGCGGCAGCGGCCCTCGACCACCCCAACATCTGCACGGTTCATGAGATAGACGAAGCGGGTGGACAGACCTTCCTCGCGATGGCCTTCGTGGAGGGCCAAAGCCTCAAGGAGAAAATCGAGGCACGTCCGCTGAAGCTGGACGGAGCGCTGGACTTGGCGACTCAAACAGCTCGGGGCCTTGAAGCAGCACACAAGAAGGGCATCGTTCATCGCGATATCAAGCCCGCCAACTTGATGCTGACCGGGGACGGCGTGGTCAAGATCATGGACTTCGGCTTAGCCCAATTGGCCGGCCGCACCAAGCTCACCAAGACCGGCTCCAGCCTAGGCACACCGGCGTACATGTCTCCGGAGCAGGCACTCGGCGAAAAGGTGGACCATCGCAGCGATATCTGGTCGTTTGGAGTCGTGTTGTACGAGATGGTCACGGGGCAGCTCCCCTTCAAAGGTGAAGTCGAGGCGGCAGTTGCGTACGCAATCGTCAACGAAGAAGCCGAGCCACCTACTGCACTTCGGAGCGGTGTGCCGGTCGAGTTGGACCGGGTGGTGAGCAAGGCTCTGGCCAAGAGCCGGGAAGAACGGTACCAGCACATCGATGAGCTGCTCGTCGACCTTCGTGCGCTGCGCGGGAAAGTCGAATCCAGCCGCGCCAAGCGGGGGCCGGCAACGCCCTCTGAGGTCCCGCGAGTGGCAGTGTTGCCGCTCAAGACCCGCGCCGGCGATGCCGAGATCGAGTCCTTCGCAGAGGGGCTGACGGAAGAGATCACCGGTGGTCTGTCTCAGTTCCGCCACCTGGTAGTCGTCTCGGCCGCCGCCGCCGCCGACTTCCAACGACAGGCTGACGTGCGAGAAGTCAGCAAGGGGCTGGGCGCGCGATTCGTGCTCGAAGGAAGCATTCGAAAAGCCGGATCGAGCATCCGGGTAAGCGTGCAGTTGCTCGATGCGGCGACCGGTGCCCACCTGTGGGCTGAGCGCTTTGACCGCGACCTCGGCGTCACCGATATCTTCGCCGCGCAGGACGAGCTGACCGACCGCATCGTGGCCACGGTCGCCGACTCCTTCGGCGTGCTGACGCGATCCTTGTGCGCACTGGCGAAGGCGAAGCCGATCGACACCCTCACGGCCCACGATTGTGTTCTGCGGACGTTCGCCTATTGGCAGCAGGAGCGTCCGGATGAGCACGCCGAAGTGCGAACGGCCATCGAGCAAGCACTACAGCGGGAACCCGACCACGCCGAGGCGTTGGCGTGTCTTTCCAGGCTGTATCTTGACGAGTTTCGGTTCGATTTCAATGCGCGTCCCGATTCGCTGGACCGAGCCCTTAGTGCGGCGCAGCGAGCGGTCAAGCTCGACGCGACAAGCCAGCTCGCCTACCGGTCGCTGGCGGAAGCCCACTACTTCCGGCGAGAGTTCGGTGCGTTCCGTCCGGCGGCCGATCGAGTCTTGTCGCTCAATCCGCGAGACACGAGCAACGTCGCCATCATCGGCCATCTGATCGCCTTCGGCGGCGATTGGTCTAGCGGATGCGCGGTGGTTCAGAAGGTCATGCAACTGAATCCGCACCACGCCGGTTGGCTGCACTTCGTCTTCGTGTGGGATCACTATCGGAAGCAGGAGTACCAACAAGCGCTTGAAGCCGCCGAGAAGGTCAACATGCCGGGCCATCCTTTGGAGAGCGCCGCCTTAGCCTCGATCAATACTCAGCTTGGGCGGTTCGAGGTGGCGCGGCAACATCTAAAAACGTTTATGGATCTCGCCCCGGACGTTGCGCGCAACACGCGGGCGGAGTTCTCGAAATGGTTGGTCTGCGAGGATCTCGTGGAGCATGTCGTCGACGGGTTGCGGAAGGCGGGGCTCGACGTCGATGGCCAGACGCCGGAGGTACAGGTCACCCCAACCGTGGCGGTGCCGGCAGCGCCGTCTGAGGTTCCCCGCTTGGCGGTGTTGCCGCTCAAGACACGCGCCGGGGACGCTGAGATAGAGTCCTTCGCAGAGGGGCTGACGGAAGAGATCACCGCCGGTCTGTCGCAGTTCTGCCACCTGGTTGTCGTATCGGCGAGCGCTGCAGCCGGTTTCCAAGGACAGGGCGACGTGCGAGAAGTCAGCGAGGAGCTGGGCGCGCGATTCGTTCTTGATGGAAGCATCCGAAAGGCCGGATCGAGCATCCGGGTAAACATGCAGTTGCTCGATGCCGCGACCGGCGCCCACTTGTGGGCCGAGCGCTTTGACCGCAATCTCGACACTAGTGACATCTTCGAGGCGCAGGACGAGCTAACGGACCGCATCGTGGCCACGATCGCCGACCCCTTCGGCGTCTTGACGCGATCCTTGGCTGCTCTTATGAAGGCCAAGCCAATCGACAAGCTGACGGCCCACGAATGCGTACTCCGAACGTTTGGTTACTGGCAGCAGGTGCGCCCGGATGAACACGCTGAGGTGCGGGCGGGCCTTGAACACGCTGTGAAGCGCGAACCCAACCACACCGCCGCGTTGGCGTGTCTTTCCATGCTGTACCTCGACGAGTTTCGGCATGACTTCAATGCGCGACCCGACGCGCTCGATCGAGCGCTGCACACGGCGCATCAAGCGGTCGAGCTGGACGCGACGAGCCAACTCGCCTACCGGGCGTTGGCGGAAGCCCACTACTACCGCAGGGACCTGAGCGCGTTCCGTCCGGCCGCCGATCGAGCGTTGTCGCTCAATCCGCGAGACACAAGCAATGTCGGCACGATCGGCATTCTGATCGCCTTTGCCGGCGATTGGACTACCGGACGCTCGGTCGTCGAGAAGATCATGCGACTGAACCCGCACCACGCGGGTTGGCTGTACTTCTTCTTCGTGATGGATCACTACCGGAAGGGGGAGTACAAACAAGCGCTCGAAGCCGCCGAGAAGATCAACATGCCCGGTCATCCGTGGGTGAGCGCCCACCTAGCCGCGATTCATGCTCAGCTTGGGGGGACCGAGGCGGCGCGGAAACACCTGAAGACGTTTGTCGAGCTCGCTCCAGATGTCGCAAAGAACGTACGTTCGGAGATTTCGAAATGGCACTCCAGGGAACTCGTGGAGGATTTCGTCGACGGATTGCGCAAGGCGGGGCTCGACGTCGATGGAGAAACGCCGGCGTCATCGCCGACAGAAGCCCACGAACAGACCCCAGCAGTATCCTCCGAGATTCCGCGCGTCGCCGTCCTCCCTCTTCGGATGCGCGCCGGCGACGCCGAAATCGAGTCCTTCGCGGAAGGCCTGACCGAAGAGATCACGAGCGGTCTGTCGCAGTTCCGTCACCTGGTTGTCGTATCCGCGAGCGCTGCGGCGGGTCTCCAAGGACAGGCTGATGTGCGAGAAGTCAGCAAGGGACTGGGCGCGCGATTCGTTGTCGTAGGGAGCGTCCGAAAAACCGGGTCGAAAATCCGTGTCAGCGTGCAACTGGTCGACGCCGCAAACGGCGCGCACCTTTGGGCGGAACGGTTCGACCGGGACTTCGATACAAGCGACATATTCGAAGCCCAAGACGAGCTGACCGACAGCATCGTGGCCACGATTGCTGATCCCTTCGGTGTGCTGACGCGGTCGCTCGGCGCCCTGGTGAAGGGGAATCCGGCCGGCGAGCTGACGGCCCACGAGTGCGTCCTGTGGACGTTCTCCTACTGGCAGCGAGTGGTTCCAGATGAACACGCCGAAGTGCGAGCGGCCCTCGAACAAGCGCTCGAGCGGGAGCCCAACCACGCCGAGGCGTGGGCCTGTCTTTCCAGGGTTTACCTCGACGAATTTCGGTTCGATTTCAATGTGCTGCCCGACGCGCTAATTCGAGCTCTGCAATCGGCGCAGAAAGCCGTTGAGTTGGACGCAACGAGCCAGCTCGCCTATCTTTCACTGGCGGAAGCTCATTTTTTCCGCAAGGAGCGCGGTGCCTTCCTTTTGGCCGCCGATCGAGTATTGGCGCTCAATCCACGAGATACGAGCAATGTGGGCATGATCGGCAACCTGATCGCCTATGCAGGCGAATGGGAACGAGGATGCGCGGTGGTTCGGAAGGTCATGCAACTCAACCCGCACCACGCCGGTTGGTTGAACTTCGTTTTCGTCGACGATCACTACCGTAAAAGGGAGTACGAACAGGCGCTCGAAGCTGCCGAGAAGGTCAACATGCCCGGGCATTTTGTGCTGCATGCCGACCTAGCGGCCATCAAGGCCCAACTGGGACGAACCGAGGAGGCGCAGAAACATCTGAAAACGTTCCTCGATCTCGCGCCGGACTATGCGCGGAATTTTCGCGCCGAGTTGTCGAAGTGGTTCTACGCCGACGAGAACGTGGAGCGCAAGTTGGAGGGTCTCCGTAAGGCGGGACTCGATGTTTGATGGAGACGAAGGGGGACAGGCCAGCTCGGAGAGCGTCTGGGGAGATCGTCACCGGGACCCGTGCGGCGCACCCCTGATCACCGGGCTCCGTCCTGGAGAAGAAGAGTCATGAACATGTTGACCAACAATCCCCGATTTTCCCCTCGCTTGTTTTGCCTGAGTCTTCTGTTCACTTGTTTCTGCGCGACGGCCCAGGATGACGCCGGCTTTGTGCCAATCTTTGACGGCAAGACGCTCCAAGGCTGGCGCGCCGCTCCAGAGGACACTATCGCGGAGTGGTCAGTGAAGGACGGCCTAATCCAAGGGGAAGGCAACGAGGATCGTCTCGCCTATCTGATCTATTCCGGCGACGAAAAGCTGACAGACTTCGAACTCAAGCTTAGCTACCGCATGCGGACCGAAGGGAATACCGGTATCGAGTTGCGGGCTCGCGTCGACAACACAGGCAAGCGACCGTTCGAGGGGTACCATGCCGATCTCGGACATGTAGGAATCGGGCCCCAGATTTTGGGAGCATGGGATTTCCACTTCGCCGTCCGCAAGGAGTTTGCCTGCGAACGGGGAACACGGCTTGTCATCGATAAGACTGGCAACGCGAGTCGCCACACCATTGAAAACCATGTGACACCCGACGACATCAAGAAACGCGATTGGAACGAATGTCACATCATCGCTCGAGGGAACCGTTTCAAGTTCTTCATCAACGGCAGGCTGTCTTCCGAGTTTACCGACGGCATCAACAACGGACACCTCGAAAACGGTTTTATCGGTCTCCAGCTCCACGACGAGGGGATGATCGTCCAGTTCAAAGACATCCGGCTCAAGCGCCTGACATGACATTCGGAGGGTCGCGATGTTAGTGCCATCAGCTTCAGGAGGCCGGCGCCGGTTTTCAATTGCCTCGAAGAAGGCCTCAGCACGCCAGGAGGAACAATGTCAAAGGTCTTGATCACCATCGGCGACGCCGCCGAAGCAATGGACACTCTCTACCCTGTCTACCGCGTACAAGAAGATGGTTTCAAAGCCGTTGTCGCTGGGCCGGACGCACGCGTCTACCCGCTCGTTATGCACGAGATTCCTCCGGGCTGGGACATTACCCGGGAAGGCCCAAGCTACCATCTGGAAGCCACCATCGCGTTCCGCGACGTCAACCCGGAGGAATACACCGGCATCTTCTTGACCGGCGGTCGTGCCCCTGAATACTTGCGCTACGACGAGGATCTCCTGCGTATCGTCCATCACTTCTTCGATGCCGGCAAGCCGGTCTGCTCGGTTTGCCACGGCGCGGAAATCCTTGCGGCGGCTGACGTCATCCGTGGTAGACGCATGGCGACGATTCCCAAATGCAAGCTGGATGTCGAGCTCCGAGGCGCCACCTTCGTCGACGAGGGTTGCGTCCGTGACGGCAACATGGTTACTGGCCGCGGCTGGTTCGATCAGCATCTCTACATGCCCGAATTCATGAAGATGCTGAAGGAGCAGGCGGCGAAGGAATCCGAACCGGAACTCTCAGCCGGCGCATAGGCTCGCAACCGCGTTCGAACACCACCGGCCAAGGTTAAGCGGTCGAAGAGAGCTCATCGTTGCTGAAGTGGAGTGACCACGATGTTGCGAAACTCCACCGGGCCGTGGTCGCCTTGCAGTAAAATCGGCCCCGGCTCGCTCTCGCGCGAATCAATCGCCATCGCTGTCAGCCCGTCGACGCGGCCCTTGTCGATCAGGGTCTTGCCGTTCAGCACTACAGTCAGATCGCGGCCGATCAGCGTTATATCAAATGCCTGCCATTCGCCGGGTGCTTTCGTCGCGTTGAGAGTCGGCTTGATGCGGCTGTAAAGCGCACCGTTGCCGTGAATGCCGGCTGGTTCTCCGTGGTCGTCATAGAGCTGGATCTCGTAACGCCCGCGCAGCCCGATGCCGCTGTTCCCGTCTTCTTGCAGACGATACTCGATGTGCAACCGGAAGTTCCAGAACATTTCGCGGGACGAAAGCGTATTGGCGGATCCGACGTTGTGAAGAACGCCGTCTTTCGCACCCCAACTCCCGTCCTTCTCTTCGTTCAGCTCATGCCAAAGGGAAAGGTCCTCGTCACTCGCAAACAAGACGACCGGCTCGCCCTCGCGCCGGCTTCCGTCATCGCGATCTTCGATGACCTCAGGGCGGCGCCCGATCCAGTCCCACGTGGCGCCGTCACGGGTTGTTGACCCGTGCAACCCGTCGCCGACGATACGGGCCGTCGTCTCCGCCCGAGCCTTGCGCCCACCGTCGAACGCGCGCTCCACGATGAATCGCAGCTCACCATCAACGATCTCCGACTCGATGAACGGCTGGGTGCGCCCGCCGGCAGCCCCAATCAAGGAACCGTAAAGTTCAGCCGTGCCCGCCCCGCCCACATGGAGCGCCATCGGCCCATGCTGTCCTTCTATTGCATCGAGCACCCACGCACCATTGAAGCGCGCAAGATCCGATCGAAGGTCTACCGATCCCTCGTCATACGAGCAACCGGCGATAAGCATGCACGCAAGGAGAAGAACGTTTATTTTCATCATGGGGAGTTCCCCACCAGGTAGGGATGGAAACGTGACCATCGTGATAGCATACCCTCACGCCTCGTCGGGCGCCGGCACTGTGCCGCTGACCGAGCACGAAAGCTGATGTGAAAAATCGCGTAGAGAGAGAACTTAAAACAGACCAGACAAGGATCAGGCATGGAAATCTCGAAAGACCAACTACTGAAGGCCTACCGCGACATGAAGACGATCCGGGAGTTCGAGGAGCGTCTCCATGTGGAGTTTGCGACCGGTGACATTCCGGGGTTTGTTCACCTTTATGCAGGCGAGGAGGCCGTCGCCGTGGGTGTCTGTATGCACCTCAACGAGGACGACAAGATCGCCAGCACACATCGAGGTCATGGACATTGCATCGCGAAAGGGTGCGACGTGCGCGGCATGATGGCCGAGATCTTCGGCAAGAAAGACGGGCTCTGTGGAGGCAAGGGCGGCTCGATGCACATCGCCGATCTGGAGCTGGGCATGATGGGCGCCAATGGCATCGTTGGCGGCGGCCCACCCCTTGCTTGCGGTGCCGCATTGGCGGCCAAGCAGAAGGGCACAAGAGGCGTTGCCGCCGTCTTCGTCGGTGACGGAGGATCGAACCAAGGTACCACCCTCGAGAGCCTCAACCTGGCATCGATCTGGCAACTCCCCTGTATCTTCGTCATCGAGAACAATGGCTACGCCGAGGCCACATCAAGCAAATACTCCGTCGCGGGCGCGGATGTGGCTGCAAGAGCCAAGGGCTTCAACATGCCTGGCGTAACCGTCGATGGACACAACTTCTGCGCTGTCTACGACGCAGCGGAAGAAGCGGTCAACCGCGCTCGCGACGGAGGAGGTCCCACGCTAATCGAATGCAAGGTCAACCGCTACTACGGCCACTTCGAAGGCGATGCCCAGACGTATCGGGGACCCGACGAGGTTAAGAATCTTCGGGAAACGCGAGACTGCATCGCCAACTTTGCCCGTTCGCTGACCTCTTCGTCGCTCATCACGGCCGACGACTTGGTGAAGATCGACGACGAAGTCAAGGTCTTAATCGATGATGCAGTCTCTAAAGCGAGGCAAGCGGCGGATCCGGATGCGGCGGACCTGCTGACCGACGTCTACGCGGCGTACTGATCAAGAGAGGCAGCTATGGCGAGAACAATCACTTACCAGCAAGCGATCGGCGAGGCTCTTGGCCAGGAGATGGAGCGCGACGAGTCAGTCATTGTGATGGGCGAAGACGTCGCCGGCGGCTGTGGAGCCGATGGAGAAATGGACGCCTGGGGTGGTGTACTCGGTGTCACCAAAGGACTGTGGGCCCGGTTTCCCGACCGTGTCCTCGATACCCCGATTAGCGAATCGGCGTTCATCGGAGCCGCCATCGGCGCGGCGACCGCCGGGCTACGTCCGGTGACGGAGCTGATGTTCGTTGATTTCATGGGCGTCTGCTTCGACCAGATCTTCAATCAGGCCGCGAAGTTCCGTTACATGTTCGGCGGCCGGGCGGCCACACCGGTTGTGATTCGCAGCATGATCGGCGCGGGACTTCGTGCCGCCGCACAGCATTCGCAGTGCCTCTATCCGGTCTTCACCCACATTCCGGGGCTCAAATGCGTCGTCCCTTCAACTCCTTACGACGCCAAGGGGCTGTTGATCGAAGCGATCCGCGACGACGATCCCGTCATGTTCTTCGAGCACAAGCTCCTCTACTCGCTCGAGGGAGAGGTCCCCGAAGAGTCCTACACGCTGCCGTTTGGCGAAGCCAATTACGTGCGAGAGGGAGACGACGTCACGATCGTCACCCTCGGACGCATGGTTCACAAGAGCACGGAAGCGGCGGATGAGTTGACCAACGACGGGATCGGGTGCGAAATCATCGATCTGAGAACGACCTCTCCACTCGATGAGGAAACCGTCCTCGAAAGCGTAGAGAAAACCGGGCGGCTCGTCATCGTGGATGAGGCCTCGCCGCGCTGCAATATAGCCACCGATATTTCCGCCATCGTCGCCCAGAACGCCTTCGGCTCGCTCAAGGCGCCCATCAAGATGGTCTGCCCCCCTCACACGCCGGTGCCCTTCAGTTCCGTCTTGGAAGACCTGTATATTCCCGACGCGGGCAAAGTGGCGGCCGCGGTCCGCGACGTGATGACATACAAGGCATGAGCGCCGGCATCCACAAGCTCACCATGCCGAAGTGGGGCCTCTCGATGACAGAGGGCAAGGTCGTCGCGTGGCTCGCTGACGAAGGGACAGAGGTCGATGCGGGCGCCGAAGTAGTCGAGATCGAGACGGAGAAAGTATCAAGTGCCCTAGAGGCCCCGCAATCGGGGGTGTTGTGGCGGGCAGCCGCGGTAGGGCAGTCGGTCCCCGTCGCGGGCCTCGTTGGAGTGATCGCGGAAGCCTCGGTTCCTCGCTCCGAAGTGGATGTGTTTGTTGCGGCGTTCCAGGAAACCTTCGTTCCCGAAGCGGTTGAAGAGGAAGCCGGCGGTCCCGCGCCCGAGACACTCGAAGCAAACGGCAAGACGTTACGATACCTGCGGCGCGGCGAAGGCGGCGAGCCCGCCATTCTGATCCACGGCTTTGGCGGCGACCTCAATAACTGGCTATTCAATCACGAGGCATTGGCTGCCAACCGTAGCGTCTATGCGATCGACCTGCCCGGACACGGAGCTTCCTCGAAGGCCATCGAGAGCGGGCAGCTCGCCGAGTTCACCGAGACGCTTGTCGCATTCATGGACGCGATCCGTGCGCCGAAGGCACACCTGGTGGGCCACTCGATGGGTGGCGCCGTCGCCCTGGACCTGGCCCTTACCCATCCTCACCGGGCTCTGTCACTCGTCCTATTGGCGCCGGCCGGACTAGGGCCGGAGATCGACAACGGCTACATCGAAGGTTTCATCACCGCAAACCGGCGCAAGGATATAAAGCCGCACATCGAGAAGCTGTTCGCCGATCCATCGGCGGTCAGCCGGCAACTTATCGACGACATCCTCAAGTACAAGCGTATCGACGGCGTCCCCTCGGCCCTACGGACCATCGCTGACGCCCTCTTCCCTCAAGGCGGTCAGGCTGTGGAGTTGCGCGACCGCCTGGCTGAGCTCTCTATTCCCACGACGATCCTGTGGGGCGACGACGACAGCATTCTCCCCGTCTCCCATGCCCAAGATCTTCCGGAAAATGTCGAGGTACAGATCGTGCAGGGTAAAGGCCACATGGTACAGATGGAGGCCCCAGCCGAAGTCAATCGGTCAATCGTCTCGTGCTGGAACCGATCTTCCGCCTAGCGAGCCACCCCTCCACAAGCCGAGCCGCGCGCGACAGCAAGCGGTGCAAGCTCCCACCTCACAAAGGAATCCCGCCCCAAAGCCGCCAAAGTCCCACAACCAAACTCAGAGCCGCAGCCGTGAGGCTGCGTTGACCAACCCTATAGGAACGCCATCCACCCCACCCAACACCGCAGCCATTCCATAGCAGCTGGGCCGGTTCAACGGGCCTTGGTTTCAGCTAGGCCAGGCGTTCTACGCCTGGTACAAGGCCCCACAAATGAATCAGGCCCCTTCAGGGGCCTTACCTAAACGTCGGCTCGAGCCACAAACCGACAACTCAGTCAGCGACCTAAACCCCGTCGACCCGTCCACTCAACCACAAACCGAGCCGCGACCAAAGGAAGCGGTGCAGGCTCCCATCCCAAAAAGGAATCCCCCCCCAAGCCGCCAAGTCCCACAACCAAACTCAGAGCCGCGGGCGTCAGCCTGCGATGACCAACCCCACGGCCGAAGGCGGCTTTTGGCGCGGGGTGGTTGGGACGGGTTTGGACCGTTCCGTTAGGGGCTGTCAAAAAACTGGGGACAGTCCACGGCGCGCCGCTTGTGAGCGCTGCGAGCAAAGGATTTGCGCGGGCGGCGCTTGGTACAGTCCCCGTTTTTTCACAGCCCCTCGCGGTCATGGCTCCGAGCTGCATGTGTGCAACCTTTTGCAACGATTTGCAACGTTTACGGGACCTTTTCTTGCCGCGAAAGCCGATCAGGGTTCTCGGTTCTGTTATAACCCACGAGTGACACGCCGGCGGAGTGGTAAAGATGGAAGTTGTTGATTCTTAGGGGGATTTAGTTCACAAGTTGGTGTGGGTCTGAGAGGTCTGAGCGTCTGAGAGGGACAGAGTGGAGTGCGTTCGAGTTTGGTGTCCTCGGCCTTGCGGACCACCACACCTATCCCGCCCTCGCCGAGGGCTTCGCGGTGATGCGGTAACGCGAAATGGTTTCGCCGATCAATCCGGTCCGATTCTACCGCGATTGAGAAAGCTATTGGTAAGGCAAGCGACGGCTCAAGCGTCTCTTCCCTTTACAGCGCCAACTCCACCACTGTCACCGACGAAGCCGGCAAGAAACGCAAAACCGTCACCGACGCCCTCGGACAGCTCATTCAGGTCTTCGAAGATCCCGACACCGCCAACCACCTCACCAGCTACGAATACGACCCCTTAGGCAACCTAACCGAGGTCAACCAGGGTGTCCAAACGCGCACCTTCACCTACAACTCGCTCAGCCGCCCCCTCACCGCCATCAATCCCGAGCAAGTCGGAGCCACCACCTTCGAGTACGACGACAACGGCAACTTGCTCCGCAAGGTCGACCCGCGTGGCGTCGCCACCTGCTTCGCCTCCGGAACATGCTCCGCCGGCGGCGCGCTCGGCGGGTCCTCCTACGACGCTCTCAACCGCGCCGGCCGCAAAGCTTATTCCGCCGGCTCCTCCGAGGTGAACCTTTGCTACGACGGCAAGCATTGGAATTCCTCGACATCGGTCTGCGAAACGCCCGCAACCGCCGTCGCCAACCCCATCGGACGTCTCACCTCCACCAGCTCACTGCGCAGCCAACGCGACGTCATTGACTTCGATGCCCAAGGCCGCATCCTCGAGGACCGCCAAACCACGATCGTCGACGACTCCCCTTGGACCGCCAAGGCCTACGGCATCCAGTACACCTACAACCCCGACGGCAGCCTCAAGACGCAGACCAACCCCTCCGGTCGCCTGCTCAGCTTTAGCTACGACAAAGCCGCCCGTGTAAGCAGTGCCGACGGCACCTACCAAACCGCGCCCACGAACTACGCAACAGGCTTCACCTACGCTCCCCACGGCGCCCTCTCCCAACTCACCCTCGGCAACGGACTCCTCGAATCCACCAACTTCAACAACCGGCTCCAGCCCACGCAGATCCAGGCCGGCAGCCTCCTCACGCTCGACTTTCAATACAACCCCGCCGGCCAGTCGCAAAAGAACAACGGCAACATCCACGAACAGAAGATCACCGCCACCGGCCTGCCCGGCGGCTTTCTCACCCAGACCTACACCTACGACGCCCTCAACCGTCTTGGGTCGATCACCGAGGGATCCTGGTCGCGCAACTTCGGCTTCGACCGCTACGGCAATCGCTGGATCAGCGGCACCACCGGACACGCCTTGCACTCGTCCACCCCTACCGCCTCCACCGACTTTGCCGCCGCCACAAACCGCCTGCTCAAAAACGCCGCCACCTTTGACAACGCCGGCAACCTGCTCAGCGAGACGTTTCTCGGCGATATGGCCTACGACGCCGACAACCACCAAACCACCTTCACCGACCCCGTCACCTCCGCCGTCACCACGTACACCTACGACGGCGCCGCCAACCGTGTCCGCAAGATCACACCCGCCGCAACCACCGTCTACGTCTACAACGCCTTCGGCAAGCTCGCCGCCGAGTACGCCAGCGCCGCCCCCTCGGGACCCACCGGCACGCAATACCGCACCACCGACCATCTAGGCTCGACCCGTCTCGTCACCAATGCGACCCAGGGCGTCATCTCGCGCCGCGACTTCTTCCCGTTCGGCGAAGAGATCCCCGGTAGCTCCACCTTCGAGCGCGACCAAGTCGCCGGCTACAACCAGCCCAGCGGCTACCGCCAGCAGTTCACCGGCCAAGAGCGGGATGGCGAGAGCGAGTTCGACTATTTCCTGGCGCGCTACTACTCGGGGCCGCTGTGTAGGTTCACTAGTGTGGATTCCTTCAACGTGGTTGACATTGCGGGTGGGGACCGGCAGGAGTTCGACACTTACATCTCCGATGCTCAGCATTGGAATCGCTACGCCTACGTGCTGAACAACCCGCTACGGTATATCGATCCGCTTGGCCTGTTAGAATATGAGACTAAACTTCTCGGACGTGCGATTAATGTTCACGTTGACGACAATTTGTCACAACAAAGACAGAGCCAACTTAAAGGTCGCCTGGACGCATCGATCACGAATATTAATAACAACCAGGGCAAGTTGAGCAACCAGGAGAACAAGGTTCTGGGTAACCTGAACAGCATCGATGTAGATGCATCTGCGAAGCGGGCCTATGTGATCGAAGAAACAGGAGGATTCACTCTAACGCCGGATTTTGTGGATCAATCGAGCGATGAATATCTGGGTTCCGCTATAGGACACGACGCATTCCACGTAGAACTTTTTCAAGGAGGGCGGGACTGCAAAGAGCCGTGGTGTTGATGCCGAGAAGAAATCATTTCAGTTTCAACTTGATTTTGGCCTTAAGATCGGCCTAGCCCCGTACGAAGCTGATTACCTACAGGAGTTACTTAAAGACCCCGAAAAGCTGAAGGAGTACTACGAGTCACCGATAGAATAGATTCGACTGGAGCAAGTCATGAGTCAACGAGGAACAGAGCGAGCAGCTAGACTAATTCCATGGGCTCTATGGGTCTTATTTAGTGTCTGCGCGCTAGCCCAGGGAAGTACAGATGGACACAGACGAGACGAAGCTACGCTGCAGTTGTCGGTGTCGTGTACCAAAACCTCGTTCACCGAAAATGAGCCGGGGTGGGGTATCCACTTGACTCAGGTGACCCCAACATCTTGTGTTTGGGGTTCAGAACGGCTCGGCGTCCCAGTGGGCGATGATCGAGCGATACGGCGTCGGCTCCACAGCGACCGCTTGCTGAACCAGCCTGTAGAACAGCTTGCCCCGGCTACGTGAGCTGCGCCGGTTGAACCGGAAGACGAATTCGTCCAGATAGTAGTCCAAATGCTCGTGGCTGACCGCCCCTTGATGCGTACCCAGCAACCAGCGCTTGAGCAGCGAGATCGCTTTGTGCACCAGCGGAAGCAATTCCGACGCCTGCTCGCGGCGACCCTTGAGGAAGACGATGTGGTGCCGATAGCCCTTCTTCTCGAGTGGCTCGTAGCCCAGCCAGCCATCGGTGCGAACCACGCTGCCTGGCTCGATCGACTCCTCCACGAAGGGCATCAAGCTGGCCGCCGAGGCGTTGCGCAGGCGCTGCATACGGATCCGCCCCAGCCCGCTGCCTCTCTCCTCCGCGGCTACTGCAATCAATCCTTTACGCTCGATCTGGCGGCCGCGAACGCCCTCCTCCTCCGCGCCCCAGTAGGTCTCATCCACCTCGACGACGCCCGTCAAACGCTCGCGCCCCGGCCGCACCATCGCCCGCCGCAGCTTGTGCATCCAAGCCCAGGCGGTTTGGTAGCTGCCCAGTCCCAGAACGCGTTGCAAACCCAAGGCGCTGACTCCGTTCTTCTGCGAGACGACGTGCCACATTGCTCGGAACCAAAGCCGCAACGGCTTGCGTGTGTCCTGAAAGATCGTACCGGCCGTGACGGACGTTTGGCGACCGCAGGCAGCACATTCGAACCATACTTTGCGCACCGGCCAAGCTCGCTCAAGCCCACAGTTGGGGCAACGGAACCCGTCCCGCCAGCGCAGCGCGACCAGATAGTCCGCGACAGGCCTCTTCGGTGGCGAAGCGCGCCTCGAACTCGAGCAGATCGCGCGGGTAATCCTCCACGAGGCCGCATACTACATCTTGGGGTCACCTGAGTCAAGTGGATACCCCACCTGAGCCGGTAGTGCTTGACGTGAAGTTGATAAACAACAGCGCTCAAAACTTGTCCATCTTCGGTCAGCTCCTTTGGGGGCATGCGGGTGGTCTTACGCTCCATGTGATAAACGGAAATGGCGAGACGGTGTCTTCCAAACAACTCGATCACGATATACTAGTCCCCTCCTTACTTGGGAAACCATCTGCCTATGTCATTCTGTACCCAGGCCATTTTCTCGGTGTCAGGCGGGAGGACACAGTAGAGAATTTGTTCCGACGACCTGGCGAGTATTCAGTTGTGGCGAAGTATCAAAGCCCTGTCCCCACGACCTTGTTGCATGGATCATCCCGAAGGATGTCTTATCATTGGTTCACTACTGTCCGGTTAGAAGTCGAATAGAATCAGCTGGTTGGGGTGATCGAGTAAGTTTTCATGGGAGTCTGATGGCTGCAAGGCCTGTAAAATGGGCGTTTTCTCAAATAGGGTAACGCTGAGAATCTGTAGGATTTGGTAGAGACTCGCCTCCAGGCCCAACCTCTTCCGCACGATCGCCACCAGCACGTACACCGAGACGGCGATCCAAATCTGGGTCTTCACGGCATTCTCGCTGGCGCCGTAGAACTTCTTGATCCGCAAGTGCTGCTTGACCCACTTGAAGAACAGCTCCACCTGCCAGCGCGAACGGTAGATCTCGGCGATGGTCAGTGCCGGGAGCGCGAAGTTGTTGGTCAGGAACTTCAGCCGCTTGTTCGTCGCGGCGTCGACGTAGCTGACGCGCCTCAACGGGTCCGGATAGACTTTGGCCGATTCGATGGCAGTCAGTATGACGGTCTGATCCGAGCGCACGCCCGTAGATTTGTCGACGGGATGCGAGTAGCGCCGTTGGAGCAAGATGTTCTTCTTGGTTCGCACGACGAAGAACGACGAGCAGAGGGTGAACACGAAGAGGCGTTCGAAATCCACGTAGGCCCGATCCATAATGAGAACGGCGGAGCCAAAATAGACCACAGAGCGGCGATTCTAAGCCGCGTGAGGGCGGCGCAAAATTAGACCGCCCAGGTGGTCCGCGTAGCATCCCCGAGGTGTTTTGTGGAACACCGGAGGGATGTATCAAGTGGAGCTATACGCTCAAGTACGGCGGAGTGTCATCGTTGAGGGGCTGAGTGAACGCGAGGCCGTCAAACGGTTCGGTTTGGCGCGGGAGACGGTGCGCAAGATGCTGCGCTACAAGGCGCCGCCGGGCTATCGGCGGCGTCAACCGGTGAAGCGGCCGAAGCTGGATTCGTTCACAGGAATCATTGATCAGATACTGCTTGACGATCAGCAGCAGCCGAGGAAACAGCGTCACACGGCACAGCGCATCTTCGACCGCTTGCGCGACGAGTACGACTTCACGGGCGGTTACACAATCATCAAGGACTACGTTCGCGAGAAGAAGCTGGGCGGTCAAGAGATGTTTGTGCCGCTGGCACATCCTCCTGGCGATGCGCAAGCTGACTTCGGTGAAGCACTGGTTGTCATTGACGGAGTGCAGCGTAAGGCCCACTTCTTGGTGGTCGATCTACCGCACAGCGATGACGCCTTTGTAAAAGCCTTTCCCGCCGAGACGACGGAAGCCTTTTGCGAAGGACACAACGCCGCGTTTCGCTACTTTGGCGGTGTGCCGCGCAGCATTGTCTACGACAACACGAAGTTGGCGGTAGCAAGGATTCTCGGCGACGGTACGCGCAAACGCACACGAGCGTTCAGTGAGTTGCAGTCGCACTACTTGTTCGCTGATCGTTTCGGCCGGCCAGGCAAGGGTAACGACAAAGGCAAGGTGGAAGGCTTGGTGGGCTATGGGCGGCGCAACTTCATGGTGCCGATCCCCCGGTTCTCAAGTTGGGAAGCCTTCAACGAACACCTCGAAGCCAAGTGCCGCAAGAACCGTGAGCGGCGCTTGCGGCGACACACCGAAACGATCGGAGAACGCTTTGAGCGCGACGCGAAAGCGTTGCTGCCATTGCCGTCCGCGCCCTACGATGCCTGCGACAAACGTACGACCCGGGTGACGTCGTTGTCGCTGGTGCGCTATCGGACCAACGACTACTCGGTGCCGACGCGCTACGGCCATCGCCAGGTGTTGCTCAAAGCCTATGTGGACGAAGTAGTGATCTGTTGCGGCAGCGAAGAGATCGCACGCCACCGGCGCAGTTACGAACGCGAAGAGTTGATCTTCGATCCCGTCCATTATCTGGCGTTGCTGGAGCGCAAGACGAATGCGCTCGATCAAGCCGCGCCGTTGGTGGGTTGGGATCTACCGCCCGAGTTTCCGCGATTACGACGCCTGCTCGAAGTCCGCTTGGGCAAAGCGGGCAAGCGCGAGTACGTGCAGGTGTTGCGTCTGCTGGAGGACTTTCGGCTGGAGCATGTTGCGGCGGCGGTGCGCCAAGCCTGCGAACTGGGAACGATCGGCTTCGACGCCGTCAAGCATCTGTTGCTGTGCGCGATCGAACAACGTCCGCCACGGCTGGACTTAACGAAGTATCCTCACCTGCCGACGGCTCAAGTCGAGCAGACTTCGGCAGCGTCCTATCTCGCGCTCTTGGGGCAAGGAGCGGGCTGATGGCGAAGTCGAATCTCTTACTGGAAGCCCATCTGAAAGCGTTGCGGCTGCCGACTTTCCTGCGCGAGTACGACAAAGTGGCGCGGCAATGCGCCGCCGAGGGCTTGGACTGTAGGAGCTTCCTGAAGCAACTCTGCGAGTTGGAACTGCTCGACCGAGATCAGCGGGCGACTGAACGTCGCATCAAAGCAGCCAAGTTTCCCGTGACGAAAAGTCTCGACACATTCGACTTCCTAGCGTTGCCTTCGTTAAACAAGAAGCTCGTGCTGGAGCTGGCGCGCTGTGAGTTCATCGACCGTCGCGAGAACGTCTTGGCTCTGGGCAACTCCGGCACCGGCAAGACGCATCTCGCCCTGGCGCTAGGCCTGGCCGCTTGTCAGAGCGGTTATCGAACACGCTTCACCACGGCTGCGGCACTGGTCAATGAACTGCTCGAAGCCCGCGACGAGCGACGGCTGCTGCGCTTCCAAAAACAACTTGCCAAGCAGGATCTGCTGATCGTCGATGAACTGGGCTATGTGCCGCTGTCGAAGACCGGCGCTGAGCTGCTGTTCGAGATCTTCTCGCAACGCTATGAACAAGGCTCCACGATGCTGACCTCAAACTTGCCGTTCACCGAGTGGACAGAGGTGCTCGGGTCCGAGCGCATGACCGGCGCTCTGCTCGATCGCCTCACCCACCACGTTCACATCCTGGAGATGAACGGCGAAAGCTTCCGCCTCAAACAGAGTCAAAAGAAACGGTCTCGCTCTTCCGACTGACCCGCCCGCCGCTCGCGCCGGTTTTCGTGGGCCGCCTTCCACTACGCCTGGGTCGCCCTAAAGGGCGCCCTCAGGCTCCGTTCCAGCCGTCCCACGAAAACCGCTACCACTCCCCCAACTGGTCTAGTTTTACTCCGCCGAAGTGGTCTAATTTCTCTCCGCCCTTGACACACGCGTAAGGGGCGGGTGCAGAACGACCAGGCGGGAAGCGGGCCTTCCGACGACACGCGGTACAAATATCTGGGTCAACTCGCTACAGAACTGCTTAATCTCCACCGCGAGAACCTCGATACCGGGCATCTGCCCGTTGAGGAACTCCACAACCCGCTCCAGAGGATCAGGTATATCGTCCGCTACAAACAGCAGACGGAGACGCCTCGCGGCAAGGTTCGTGGACACGTCCCGCCAGAAGCGATCCGCATCCGCTTCTCCGTCTGCCTGTAGCAGGGTTGCCAGCTCGTGGCTGGGATCGAGTCCCCTTTCGTTGGTTGACTTCTCGAACGTCCGGCGTAGCTCGTCCGCCGTCCAGGTCTGGGCGGCGTGCGCCGCATACTCCAACATCTGCCCAACAATGGTGCGGCGGATCTCGGGGTTCGAGCCTCGCTTTACTTCAGTCAGCGTCGGCACCGCGTCCTGGTCAATAATCAGATGGTCAATCGCCCAACGAGCGGCCGCGTCAGAAGTTTCGGCGATTCCCTTCTCGCGGCTGATGAGGATCCAGCGCCGCGGGTCGCCCGGTCGGATCTGCTCGCCGTCCAGCAACTCCGGGTGCTCGGCAATCAGTGCCTGGAGTTCGTCCTCGGTCGAGAATGGCTTTTCCTCCAGCGGCTCAAGCCTTCCCCGTTCCGCTCTGGTGTATATGCGCTCGGCCATAGCACGCCTCTTACTTAGTATCCGGTTGGCATTATCAAGTTAACAACGTGAAGGCGGTAGCCGATGAGGCACCCCTGGGGACGGCGTCGAGAGGTTCTCAGGGGCGGTTTCCCGGTTTCTCGATGCTCCTGGATTGGCGTGAAAGGCTTGTGTTCGGGCTTGATGATGGCCGAAAGGATCTCGACTATCGGCTGTAGGCCTTTCTCATCCTTCGCCATGAACCCTCCCCTGTTACGCTAATTCGCTAACATTAGCGAATTAGCGGTTTTGTTCCCTGCCCTGCTCCCGCTCATAGGCTTCTACTGCACGGTTGAGGAGCTGGATGTTCTTGAGTTGCGCGTCGAGCGCGAGCCGCTTGAAGCGCAGCCGAAATTCGGCGGGCACCTTGAAGTTCAGATCGACGAGCGCCTTGGTGGCAGTCTGCCCACGCTGGAGCGACCCCGAAACGGCAGCAGGAGCTTTATCCTTGGTAGCAAGAATGGTGCTGGCGTCGATGGCTAGTGTCTTTTTAGGCATGGACTTTCACTTTCCTATCGTTATTCGCTATTTCGCTAATATTCGCTAATTCGCCCAGGCGGCCCCTGGTAAGTCCCCAAAGCGCGGCGGCTTCCGTAGCGGCGGGACCGCTGGGGCTGATCTCAAGGGCTGTGCGGCCGTCCGTCATCGAAGCCGCGTAATCGACGCGGTCATGAATGACGGACCGGAAAATCTGACCGTGTTCGGAAAGCGCGGCGATGGTCTGCACGGTGATCCTGGCATTGCCCTTGGCCTGGGTCAGGACAAAAACGAAAGGTATACCGGCTTGCTTGACGAGGTCAAGCGTCGCGCCCAGCGACCAGAGGTCATTGGGACTCGGGCGAGCCGGTATTAGAACTAGGTCGGCGAGCTTCAGGATCTTCCGGTTTTGTTCGGTCAGGGCCGGAGGCGTGTCGATGAAGCAGTAGGCGAAGCCCATTTGCGCGAGGGCTTCGAGCTTGTCGGGCAGCTCGCGCAAGCTGACGGGCGCGAGCTTGGGGGCTTCCGCCTCCCGCGCCTTCCACCATGTGGCGAGGGTTTGCTGGGGGTCGGTGTCGATCACAACGGCGGGGCCGTGGCCAGCCTGCTCTACAGCGACGGCGAGGTGCGCGACGACTGTCGTCTTGCCGCTACCCCCCTTCTGGGAAGCGATCACGATTGTTTTCATTGGCCTCCCTCTGGGCTAAGATACGCGAACATTCGCTAATTCGCCTTTTCGCTAAGAATAGCGGAAAAGCGAACGGAAGGGAAGTGGGCTCATGAGGAAGTGGGTTACGTGCAGCAGCGACTGCAAAATCGTCCGATACGTTCAACAAGGTTCTTGGTGAGTTGTTTTTGTAAGCGTCGGAGACGTTTGTCGTCACGCGCCTCGATCAACTCGTGGGCCAGCGCCGCGGACGGCGGTGGCGTAGGCCTTGCGGGTGTGAGGGTTCCTGATGTTGGCGGTGAAGGGGTCACCTCACGAAACGAAAATAATCGTACGCTAAGCGACTCTCGCCGCCTTGGGAAGCGTCGGGTTGGAGTAAACCCTAGCCTGTCGTCAGGGAAGGCAGCGCAGTGGCGTCAGAATAGAGTCCTCCTTGGAATTGATTGACACATTCCGTCAAGGGTTATAGATTTCTTCCTGACAGATTGGATGCAGGAGGACACCTTGCACGGTCCATCTGCTACGTCCGGGTGAGCAGCTTCGAGAACCGACGCTACCGCGCCAGCGGCTTCAACCTGCTGGGCTGGGAGCATATCAACCTGACTGGCGATTACATCTGGCCCAAGAACAAGCGAGTCGATCAGGGCAGCTTCTGGCCCCTACCACCTCTCAACGGGCCTTAGCGTACGATTCTTTCCGTTTCGTGAGGTGACCCCGTGAAGAACTCGAGGACGCGCTGGGCGGTGGCCGAGTCGGGAGAGAACAGGGCGGGGGAGCTGGATACCGCCGCCCGGGGGAGTTTCCGGCGTGGGGGTTGAGGTCTTGGGAATCAGTGTCGGGTAGTTGGGCATGAGGACCTGCTGATACATGAATGATAATATCCTTTATCATGCGCGATCAACTCCCCCTCCCGCCGCTCCCCGGCAGGCCATAATGCCGGATCGCTCCCTAACGTGTAGTAGAGCAGGAGCTCCCCCCGTGCCCGCCCAACCCGCCTGGTTTCATCGACTTGACGAAATCCTCGCACGGCTGCGGCCCCGTTTTACATTTAGCCAACGCTTTGGCAAGACCTTAAAGCCCTTTTGGTTCGAGGTCCGCTTGGCCGCCAGCGATTTCTCAGGCCCAACCGACGATGGGCTGTCATTACATGATAACCTAAATTAGGTATTTGAAATAGCATAGCATCCCTGTTAGACTCTGACTTGTAATGATCGATCGTGATCTCACGCCGAACCTGTTGAGGGCGGCGTCCCAATCACCGGCCCTTACGCTCACCGGGCCTCGGCAAAGCGGCAAGACCACGTTATGCCGAGCCGTGTTTCCGCGGCATCCATACGTGGCGCTTGAGGCTCCAGATGTACGCGCGTTCGCGACGGAAGATCCGCGGGCATTCCTGGCTCAATTCCCCAAAGGTGCCGTCATCGACGAGGTGCAACGCGTTCCCGACCTGCTCTCGTATCTGCAAGGCATCATCGACGACGACCCGTCGCCCGGGCGCTGGGTTCTGACCGGCTCGCAAAACTTGTCCTTGTTGGAGTCGGTCAGCCAATCGTTAGCCGGACGGACAGCGATGCATCACTTGCTTCCGCTGACCCATGGCGAGGTCACTCGCTTCGCCCGACATCCCAAGAACCTCGAAGAGACTCTTTTCGCCGGCGGGTACCCCCGCATCTTCGATCGCAACCTCGATCCGGTGGATTGGCTCCGCTCATATGTTGCCACCTATCTCGAGCGGGATGTGCGAACGATCAGCAATGTCGGCGACCTCACGATATTCCAACGGTTCGTCGAGTTTTGCGCCGGCCGTACCGCGCAGTTGCTTAACTACTCGTCACTGGCCAACGACTGCGCCATTTCACAGCCGAGCGCAAAGGCCTGGATGAGCATTCTGGAGGCCAGCTTTATCGTCTTCCGCCTGCCGGCGTTTCACGCAAACCTGCGCAAGCGGCTCGTGAAGATGCCGAAACTGTTCTTTTACGACACCGGCCTGGTCTGTTGGCTTCTGGGTATCCGTACGCCGGAGCAGCTTCGATCGCATCCACTTCGCGGCTCGATCTTTGAAACCTGGGTCGTCTCGGAGATCGTGAAACACCGAACCAACCGGGGCGAGACGGGCGGTCTGTCATTCTATCGTGATAGCAACGGTGCCGAAATCGACCTCGTCATCGAGCAACCGGCGCGCATCACGCTGGTCGAAGCGAAGTCCGCCGCGACCGCATCGTCGAGCTTTTTCGATGGCGCAAAGCGTGTTCGGCGGCATTTTAGTGAGCTGCCCCGTCCCTGTGACGTTGCAGTCGCCTACGGCGGCGATCAATTTCAACAGCGTGCGGACGGGCGGCTGATACCCTGGCGCATGCTGCGAGCGGCCAGTTTGCCGGACTCCGACCACATCATATCCGTCTTCGCCGCCGGTCGGCCAATTGCCGGCACCAGCGTCCTTGCACTATTTCCGAACAAGACCTGGAAGCTTGTGACCACGGACGAACACGGTGAGGCTGCCATCGATTTGCACTCAACCCATCTTCCCATGACGGTGTTCACCGCCGCCGCCGGATACACCGCACACCTAGAACGGGAGTGGACGCCAAGCCAGCGAGCGCTTGTGGTAGAACCCAAACTTCTACCGGAAGGGGGCTCGGTTATTTTCCCCGAGGGAACCGGTCATGTGCCAGGGTTGACCGGGAGACTGAATCCCATTCGCGATACCCTGGACCGGACCTACCTCTACGCTTCCAACATTGCCATTAACGAGGGTAGGCAACAGCCGGTTCATTTCGTCCCCGGCGAGGATGTGCGTCTCACGGATGCGGACGGACGGAAAATGCGAGTGCGCATCGTCGAGGTTTTGGGTCGGTCGGCGCTTGTGGAGTATCGCCGTCATCCCGAAGCAGCCGGTGAGTGACCGTAGCGGATTGGATAAGTACCGAAAGTTTGACATTCGAGGACTGGTCGGCATGAGTCTTGTTCAGGGGGTGTATCAACTTGTCTAACCCATTCTTCGACCACCCCATCCTGAACTCGCCCTACGAGTACCCACAGCGGCACTGGGAGCTGGACTCCCAGGGGCAGCCGACTCAGCAGGTCTTGGACCGACGGCGGCGGGCCGAGTTCATCACGCCGATTCCAAAGCCGAAGAAGCGGAAGAAGAAACAGGCTTGGCAGCAGGCCGAGATGGTGTTCGACGAGGGGAAGAGCCTCTCCACCAAGGAACAGCAATACGATCCGACCTCCATCATCAATGAAGTGCGCCAGAACGTGAATATGTGGCGGGCCTGGCCCAACCCCGCCCAGTGGCAGGTCAGCCCTGAAACAGTGCGCCTGCTCCAGCACTGGCGACACTACCCATTCGGCAGCAACCGCCCGTTTTTTTGTCAGGTGGAAGCCAGGTAATGGAGCGCCCATGCCAAATGCTCCGAACCTGTACTTTCACCTCGGCATAGAAGCAGTTCCATCATGCCACGCTACAATCGAGTTCTCCTTTAGTTGAATCGAATGCGCATCATCCATACTGCGGATTGGCAGATCGGCAAGTCGTTTCGGCGATTTGGTGAACAAGAAGAGCTTTTTCGAACGGCACGCCTCGCGGCGATCAAATCAATTGGCAAGCTGGCCGAGTCCGAGGGCGTCGAGCATGTGCTTGTCGCCGGCGACATCTACGACAACGACACCCCTTCACCAAAAACTCTCCGCGAGCCGTTTGAGCGCATGCGCGGCTTCCCGAAGGTGCGTTGGCATCTACTGCCGGGCAATCATGATCCGCACCGCCCCAAAGGTGTCTGGGACCGGGTTCGCGATGTGCCGCCACCGCTGAACGTGCATCTTCACCTGACGCCGCAACCGTTTGATCTCGAGTCAAACGCGGTCCTTCTTCCCGCGCCGCTGACGCGCAAGAGTGAAGGACGCGACCTAACCGAATGGATGGACGAGGCCACGACGCCGCACGCCTCGATCCGGATTGGGCTCGCCCACGGTTCCGTAACCGGGTTTGGGACCGACGGCGAGGCGCTGAACCCCATTGCCCCGACCCGTCCCCAAAGAGCGCGACTCAGCTATTTGGCCCTTGGAGACTGGCACCGGACCGTCGAGGTCGGACCGTTGATCTGGTATGCCGGCACGCCAGAGCCCGACCGCGCCGGCAGCCAAGAGACAGGACAGGTCCTGCTGATTGAGTTGAAAGGATCCGGAGCGCCTCCGTGCGTCACGCCGCACACGGTGGGCTCCTACCGTTGGCTCACCCGCGAAGAGCACCTAGAGCACACGACCCATCTCGAAGATTTCGAAACGCGCTTGCGCGCCTTGCCGGATCTCTCCGCCACGGTGTTGCGCCTGATTCTGAAAGGAGCGCTTCCACTGAGCGCACTCGCCGATTTGCGCCAAAGATGCGAGGGGTTGGAGGCAGCGCTCTTACATCTGGAGGTGGATGACAACGAGTTGGCGTCCCGTCCCACCGAAGCCGACCTAGAGATGATCGACTTCAGCGGCGTGCTGCGGCAAGCCGCCGAGCGGCTCCGAGCACTAGCTGCGGACGCCTCGAAGGGTGCTGCCGAGCGCCACCGTGCGGAAGACGCGTTGGTCGAATTGTATCTCCGGGTTACCGCGGACGGAAGACCGCACGGAGCGGCGGCATGAAAATCCGGGGGATAGAGATCGAGGGGGTCGGGATGTTCGCCGCCCCGACACGAATTGAAGGATTGGGGCCGGGGGTCAACATCCTCTCGGCCGAAAACGAGGCCGGCAAGTCGACGATATTCAAGGCTATCCGGGCCTGTCTGTTCGAGCGACACAGCACGAAAACCCGGGACATCCTTGCGCTCGCAACCGCGGGCCGGTCCTTGCCTGTTACCGTCTCCCTGGACTTCGAGCATGACGATGCGCGGTACGAACTGACGAAGTCCTTTCTCAAGAGTCCCAAGGCGGAACTGCGACGAGAGGGCGAAACCATCGCTCGTGACCGAGAGGCCGACGATCAGACATGGCGCTTGCTCGGTATCGCTCCTGGGAGCGGGCGCTCTGTCGATGAAGCGGCGTTCGGACTGCTTTGGGTAGCACAAGGCAAGTCATTAGCGGTGCCGCAACCCACGGAGGCGGCGACCACGGCTCTCAACGAGGCGATCCAGCGGGAGGTTGGCGAGTTGGTCGGTGGGGAACGGGCCCGCACCGTTCTTCAGTCTTTGCAATCTGATCTGGACAACCTCGTCACAAAAGGAGGTCGTCCGAAGACGGGCGGCCCGTATCACGACGCCCAAAGCTGGCTTGACGAGTTAGACGACGAACTCCACGATGCAGAACGTCGATTGACGAATCTTGATGGCCAGATCGCAGAGCTTGCGTCCAAGCGTAGCGATCACAAGAGACTCGTCGATCCCCGCGAAGCCGAGCGGATCAACGGCGAGTTGGAATCGGGTCTACAGGCCCTGCAGCACGACGAGAACGCTCTGAAACTCCTGCAAGAGGCCGCAACGGATGAGAAGCTTGCTGCCGCCAAGCGCAAGGAAGTTGAGACCAACCTTAACAATTTACAAGAACGCGCCGAGCGGATCGACAGCGACCGCAAAGAGATGCATGAGATCGAGGAGGAATTGCGTCCTCTGGCGGAGCAGGAGAGAGAAGCACGCGAAAAGATCAAAAACGCCGAACAAGCCGTTGCCGAGATTGACGCGGAGGAAGTAAAGCGTCAGCAACGCCTGAGAGAATTGAAACACATCGCCTCGGCCGTCCAGAACGCTGAACAAAAACCCCAGTTGCAGAAGCGCGCCGGAGAACTCCGCAATCTCCAGGAGGAGCTTATGCGGAACCGGCTGGATCTCAGCGAAAACCGGGCCACGGCGGAAGTTGTCGAGAAAATGGATTGGCTCGAGCGCGACCTCAATCGCTTGACAGACAGAATGGAAGCGGCAGCGCCTCAGGTCGAGATCGCGCTGGGATCCTCTGCGACTGGACAGGTGTGGATCGGGCAGGAGAAACTGGCCGAAAACACGTCGTTGCGCGCGATGAAACCACTCGAAATCCGGGTCGGAGAGTTGGCGACCATCACAGTGTCACCTCCGCCGGGCACCGACGAAAACGACCAGAAAAATCAAAAGCGTTTGCAGGGCGCGCTGGAACGGTTGCTCGCCGATCTCGGGGCCGTGACCTCCGCGGATGTCCGCCTCACACGCGTTCACCGCCAAGACTTTGAGCGTGACCGACAGGGTATTGAAGCCCGAATGGAGGCCCTTGGTGTCGTTGAGGGGGAGCTTGCCGCAGAGGCGGAAGCGATCCGTGAGAAATTGCAGCAGGTCGACCGCTCCGTCCACAAAATTCTCGATGACTACTCTCTTGGCGCCCTGCCAGCACTAGAGGAGATCAATTCCGAGCAACAGTCCGTAAGCGAGAGTCAGGGCGAGGCTTCGCGGAAGCGGAAGGCCCTCGAAGGGACGGTCGCGGCCCACAATGAAAAACTGAGCGAGACCGTCAAAAAGCTCGGCGCCGCTCGAGGGAAGCAGTGGACGATTCAACGACGCCTCGGAGGCGAGCTCGCCGCGCTCCCGGATGCGGACCGCGAACGGCTGACCTCCAGGGTGCAGGGAGCCTTTGAGAAAGCGAGTCAAGAGTATGGGGGAAAGGCCGCAGCGCTGGAAGAACGCCAACGCCAAGCCCCCAAGGACGAAGAAGTGGAGAGGCGTCGCCTCCAAATCGGACGGCTTAAGCAAGCTCTGACGAACCGGCATAAGCAGGTTGAAGAGCTCGAAAAGGCCATCGCCAAGCTCGAAGGCGGCATTGAGAACGCGGGCGGGGACGGGCTCGGCGAGAAAGAACAAACGCTTCGCGAGCAGCACGGCCTGGTAAGTCGCGAGGTCAAGCGCCACAAGCAGCGCATTGCGACGCTGGAGCTTCTGGCAGCGACGATTGAGGATTGCTATAAGGGGCAGCGGGAGCGGCTGCATACTCCCTTGTTACGGCATCTTCGGCCTTTTCTGCACGACGTATTCCCTTTAGCGGAGTTGAAGCTTGGGGACGGTTTCGCGGTGGAAGGCCTCAAGCGAGACGGTCCGGACCCTGAAAACTTCGAACAACTCTCGGACGGGACGAAAGAGCAGGTCGCCGTGCTCGTCCGGCTCGCCATGGGCGCGATGCTTTGTGACCGCGGCCAGGAAGCACCAATCATTCTCGATGACGCCCTGGTCTTTTCCGACGACACGCGCATCGAGCAGATGTTCAATGCGCTGACCCGAGCCGGGGGAAACCAGCAGGTGATCATCTTCACCTGCCGAAGCCGCACATTCGAAACCCTCGGCGGCCGGCGGCTCTCGATCAGGCAGGACGGCGGGTAAGGTCGCCGCAGCGCTGAAGCTCTCCCAGCGCGTCCTCTCGCGCACGAAGTGTCGTGAGATCAAGCACGGGCCGTGTCGCAATGATGGCCCGCTCGATCCAAGCCACTTCCTCGGCGAGCCCCAAGGCCGCGGCATGCGCCGCGGCAAGGAGATGCTCCGTCTACGCGAGCAGCCTGTCGCGGATCTCGGTTTGGCCGATTAGTTCGATACGACAGGCGAGGAGCCAGCCGAGGCGCGCAGGTGGGGATACGCTGCGCCGAATCCGGCAATCGCGACACACGGAGGCCCGAGGCCCTTCGCCGACTTGAGAGTGATGGCCTTGATCTAAACCGAACCGCTACTCAAAACCGGGGGGCGTCGGGGCTGCTAGACACCTCTGGCTCGACATAAGTTGGCCGGCCAGGCAATCGGCTGAGATCAGCAACACCAGGGTCCGCCAACCATCCAACGAAATCACTCGCTACGAGCCGCCCGGTCAGCACTCGCATCAGTCCCTCCATGAATACGCTGTGTCGAGCGAGAGTAATTGACCGTGACGCAGCCGCCTTCTTCTTTGAATGCTCGTCGAAATCCGGTTTGCCAAGCGTCACTCGTTTCATTCTTATCTCAAAGTCCGCTGCCTTCTGCAACACGTCAAATGCTTCGCCCTTCGTAATCAGCGGCGGCTTCTTCGTCACAGTCTTGCATTCAATCAACAGAGCCGTACCACCAATTTCGAGCAAGATATCAGGTACATTCTGTTGCTTCCTATCGTCCAGCTTGCTGACTGTCCAATTCAATTCTTCGTGGAGGAGATCAATGATCGCGTCCTCGTAGTCGGTCCCGAGGCTGTTGTTGCACCTGGCGATCTTCTCTTCAATACCGATTTCCCGTCCAAGCCGAAGGTGCAGGCGCTCGAAGCTTATGGAAGCACCATCAAAGCTATCGGACAAGGCAGCCACGAGCCCAGCGGCCCTTTGGGCCGAGCCCAGCAGCTTCACAAGTCGTTCTTTTCCGGCGCCTATCACGTCCATGACCGTTGCCAGCCCGTTCACAATCAAAGCCATCGCGCGCTGCCGCCCGAAGCCAGGGACTCCTCGTCGATTCGCAATTCGGAGTACATCGAGCGCTTCCACAGGAGCGCCCCAGCGAACCCGTCGGGCGAGCATGCCGATGTGGTTTGTCAGCACTTGCGCGTGACCAAGGTCAGAAGTGCCTGACACACGGCGTAGGCCATCGAAAATCCAGCTGAGATCGATCGAAAGACGATGCAGCTGACCGGCAGATACTCCCGTGAAGAATCGTATTTTCCGTTCGGCTTCGCCTTGGATGAACAATCCCATCGCATGAACGCACCGCGTCACTTGGTCATTGGTCCTATCCCACGCCGTCAGGTGAGCTCCCTCTTGCATAAACACAGACGATTCTGGCTTCATTCGACCCGCTGCGTAAGGCAGGAACCTGCTAGACGGGTCATCTGTAAACTCCGGACACGTCAATGCCCAATGGATCAGCCCCACCTCATGGACGGCGAAATTATCCTGTATCTGATTGGAATGTTCGGCGAGAAGATCAACACACTTCTTAGCAGTTTCCGGCATGAGGCCAGACAGTGAGGTGGATTTACCAAGCGGCGTCGCCTGAATGGTCGCGTGGCTCTCTTCGACGAACTGATGCTTCAGGAGCCAGTCAACAGAGGTGATTGCTTTGGCAACGATCTCCTCGAGGAGCTTGGGTTTGCTCTCAGGCACCTGATGCCAGTAAAACGTGTTCTTGAAGAATGCGTCGAGTTCGTCTTTCGACAATACAGCGCCCGCAGCCACGAGCGCGAGGACTGTCCGACGCATACTCAAAGTTACGAGTTGCGAAACCACGCAGTCATTCTCGGGTGACACGAGCTGGTTCGCGTGCTGAAACTCTGCGTGGTTCCTTGGCAGGAGAATCACACGGCCGTCCTCATGGTAGTTGAGTCGTCCCGCCCGTCCAGACATATTGCGGTAATCAGACCTGACAAACAGACGCCCTTCTCGGTTGCCGAATTCGTATGTCAACTTCGGGATGATCACCGTTCGAAACGGGAAATTCACACCAGCTGCGAGCGTCGATGTGGCGAAACAGACATCAAACGTCGATTTCATGAAACCTGATTCGATGACAGATCTTTCATCCAGTGTGAGGTCGGCAGTGTGGAAGGTGACCCGTCGTTCGGCGTACGACATGAGATCCTGTGACGACTCTGTTGGCTCCGAGTAGAGTTCGAGCTGTTTCGAGATGGCGAGCCCAGCGGATCCTCGTTCGCACTGTCCACTGTACTCACGTGCCAGTTTCGACGCCTCTCGTCGCGTCTCTGTAAAAACAAGAACGGGGCCAAAACCATCGTTGATGACTTTTCGAACGGCTCCGCAGACATCGGTATGTCCGAGTGTATCCGCCGTGGTCTTGCCATCAGTCTGGCCGAACCGAACCGTGTATTGCAGGCCGTCATAGCGGATGGTCTGGATGAGCTCGACATCGCGCTTGGCACTTCGAACCGATTGACAATTCATCCATGCGGCGAGATCCTCGGCATTCTCGACTGTTGCCGTCAACCCGACGAACTGGTGCGGTTGCCGCTGACGGAGAAGCGCACAGAGAGTTTCGACCGATGCGCCACGCCCTTCTTCGCCGAGTAGTTGTAGCTCGTCGGCAATGATGACCGACTTCTCCACTTTGATACGCCCGGCGAGAATTAGCCCCAGCGCCTTTTCGTATGTCGAAATAAGGACCCGGCAGCTGACATCTCCCTCTTCACGATCTCCTGTGCTGATGCCGACAGTCACAGCTGACTTCCATCTTGGTTTCGAGAAGCGATCGGCAAAGTCGGAGAATTTCTGCTCGGCAAGTGCTTTGTGCGAGACGAGGTACAGCGCGTCGAATTCATCGCTTAGCGCGTTCGCCAAAGCGAGTTCGCCGATCAATGTCTTGCCGGATGACGTCGGGGCGCAGACGATCGCACTTGAACCCAACGGTACACCTGCTACGATTGCGAGTTTTTGAATATCAGTGAGCGATTTGATGCCCCATTCTTCCAGACATAATGTGAGCAATTCAGTTAGCTTCGCGGCAGACGTCCCGGTTGTCTGTTCGTTGGGCATGGAGTCTATCCTGTGGCGGACGTATCAGTGACCGAAGGCGATCCGGTGCCAGTGATTCGCGGCTTGGCGAGTCGCGGTGTCGGAAGCAAGACAATCGCGCGGATGGTCGGGGTCAGTTATTCCTGTTGCTTGACAAGGGTTTCGAGCAGTAGGCCGAACCCGAACCCCTTGCGCCGGTCCGATTCCTTTCCGGTACGCCTCGCCTAAGCGCTCCCGGTCTGTAGCCAGCAAGACCGTGGGTGACACGCCTACCGAAGCATTCAAGCTAAGCGAGTGCGGCTTGCTCGGCGGTGGCATCGGTGAAGGTGACCATGTCACCCTATTGCAGCTCCCACCGTTGCCGCAATTCAAGACACTGATTAGCTCAACGCTCATGCTTTCCTTCAATCAGTCGGCTCATTCTCCCACGTCGCCTCTGACAAGAATCACAGAGAAACAAGCCCGGCCACAAAGGGAAGAGCTGATGCCCCCTGGAGGGTGTCCCAAACTCCGTTGAAGGTTGGGGCGACGGGTTGAGTTCATCTTACGCCACTTTCTCCTTCTGAGAGGCGGTAGCTATACTCGTGCGGCCGAGGATTCCGGCCAAAGTCCACAGATCTTGGTAACCGATGATCTTGCGAAAGTTCTTCTCGGTCAGCGCCCAAGCCTAGGAATGCGCTCCTCTTGACGCTCGGTGTTATATTTGACACCATGCTATATGAGAAGCAGAGATACCCGGCCGATTCCGGCGTATTCGAGGTGGCGCTCAAGTACCGCACTGATGCGTGTCGGACGGTCTACACTCTGCAGTTCGGGGAGCGGCTTTGGGTTTTGCACGCCTTCCAGAAGAAGGCGAAGCAGTGCATCAAGACCCCGAAGAAGGATATCGATCTGATCCGCGAGCGTCTTAAACAATTGAAGAAGGAGTTACAGCAATGAGCAAGACAGACGACGATTTTAAGCTGGTGCACGGCAGCGGCAATGTCTTCCGTGACTTCGGGCGCGCTGACGCCGACGTGCAGCAGACCAAGGCGCTTCTAGCCGCCCGCATCATCGGCATTCTTGACGATGAAGGGCTTTCGACGCGCAAGGCCGAGGGTCGCACCGGTGTCAGCCATGCGGACTTTACCCGCATTCGCAACGTGCAGCTTGACCGCTTCACCATTGACCGACTGATGACCGTGCTCAACAAGCTCGGCCAGCATGTAGACGTGCAGATCGACATTCACCCGCACCTGACCGCTGAAGAAGCGCCGGCGCATCCGTGAGTGTCTGTGCTATTTGAACAGCCGATCTCGCGGGATTTCTTGCAGACCAAGGCTACGAACGTCTTTTTGCGCGGGGGCGTTGCTAGACGCGCAAAGACCATCAACCGCGATGGACTGATCGTGGCGCACTACCAGTCGGGCTGCTTCGCTTGCTGCTGAGAGGGGGCAAGCCTGCCCCCAAGAGGAGTCTTTCCTAAAGAAGAACCTCCTTTGGTGTAATCACGTTGGAGACTTGAGCTTCCCCTATATGACCCTCATCACAGCAACCACGCGCCTGTCCCGCGAGCTCCAGCGCGAATACGCCCGGGAGCAGGTGGCGGCCGGTCTTTCGACGTGGCCGACAGCGCACATCCTTCCGTTTCAGGCGTGGCTTGCCGAACTCTGGGATACGTCAGTGTATTCCGGGGAAGTTGGCGGGACCCTACGGTTGCTTCGGCCGTCTGAAGAGCGGGCGATCTGGGAGGACATCATCCGTGCCGATGGGGAGAGCCCCTTACTGGAAGTTCCGGCAACGGCCGCAGCCGCACTGAGAGCGTGGGGGCTGCTCTGCGAATGGGGCCTTCCATGGGATGCACCGGAATGGAACGACTCCACCGACTCGAAGGTGTTTTACCGGTGGGCGCGGGAGTTCCGGCGGCGGTCGAGGGAGAACGGGTGGTTGTCGAACGCGGAGTTGCCGGTCTTTATCGCGGACCGTATTGGAGAGGGGGCGATTCCGGTTCTCGAGCAGGTTGAGATCGTCGGGTTCCTGGAACTGACGCCGGTCCAGAAGCGACTGTTCGATACGCTGACCTCTCGGGGAACAGAAATCAAACAACGGGTGGTCTCGCAGGCTCCGGGGAATGCTGTCCGCATCGGTCTGGTCGACACTGACCGGGAAATCCGTGCCGCGGCCGAATGGGCGCGGCGGATTCTGGAGACCGACACGGAGGCAAGCTCGCCGGAGTTTCGAATAGGGATTGCGGTAGCCAATCTCGAACAGTGCCGAGGCCGCGTGGAGCGTATCTTTTCTGAAGTATTTCATCCCACAAGCCATCTTCGGCCGGATCGGGATACTCACCGCCTGTTCAATATTTCCCTGGGGCTGCCGCTCGGTGAGTACCCGATCATCGCCGCGGCATTTTTGGTCCTCGCAAGCCGGCCTCATGGCATTCCGGTGGAAACGCTGGGCCGGCTTCTCCGATCTCCGTTCCTTCGGGGTGCGGCGTCTGAGTGGACCAGCCGCACTCTCCTGGACGCCGCGCTGCGTTCGTTGAGAGAGCCGGAAGTTTCACTGCAGGACGTACTTGCTTTGGCCGGGCGAGCCGACGTCCCGTACCACTGTCCGGAGCTTCAGTCGCAACTGATTGCCTGGCGCAAATTCCGGCAGGAGTTAACGCCTCACCAGATGCCCAGCGACTGGGCGGCATCGTTCTCAGGTCTTCTCGAAGCCATGGGATGGCCGGGTGCCGGGCCCCTCGACAGTGTTCAGTTCCAGACGATCAAAAAGTGGCATGAATTCCTTTCGGACTTTGCCGGACTGGACAGTGTCCTCGGCAGCATAGGGCTGGAGGCGGCCGTCGGGAGGTTGTATCGCCTGACCTCAACCGGGCAGTTTCAGCCCGAGTCCGACCCGGCACCGGTTCAAATCCTCGGCCTGTTCGAGACTTCCGGTCTGGTTTTTGACCGCCTCTGGATCATGGGGATGCACGATGCGGCGTGGCCGCCGCCGCCCAGCCCCGATGCATTCCTGCCGTTTCGGCTGCAGCGCAAGTTCGATCTGCCGCGGTCTTCGCCGGAGAGGGAACTGGAATTTGCACACACGCTGACCGCGCGGCTCGTGGCCAGCGCACCTAGTGTCGTTGTCAGCTATCCCCAACGTGCAGATGATTCCGATCTGAGAGTCAGTCCGCTCTTCCAGACGCTGCCGGAGGTGGAGGCGGAAGAGCTGGGGCTCCTGGGTTCCGATCGTTACGTCCATGCTCTCCGGGAGTCTCGCCGGTGTGAGGTTGTGGAGGATCACAACGGGCCCGGGTTGGCGGAGGCGTCTGCCGGCGGCGGGACGTCGCTGTTCAAGCTTCAGGCGATGTGCCCGTTCAAAGCGTTTGCCGAACTGCGCCTGGGGGCGACGGAGTTGGATGAGGCCGAAACCGGATTGAGCGCGCTGGACCGCGGGCTTCTGATTCACCGGGTGCTTCAGAGGATCTGGGATGTGCTGGGTTCGCATGCCGGTCTGCTTTCGACGGGCGACGAGCAACTGGCCGATATCGTGCGGAGGACGGTGGCTGCCGAGCTGTATGCTTTTGGCCGGCGTCGGCGGGCGCTACGGCGGGAGCGGTTCACGGAGATCGAACAGAAGCGGGTCGAGCGCGTAATTGCGGAGTGGTTGCAGCTTGAGCGGGAGCGTCAGCCGTTTACCGTGATCCAGCAGGAAGCCCGCCGGCGGGTAACGGTGGGCGGGATTGATCTCAGCATCCGGGCCGATCGTATGGACCGTCTCGAAAACGGGGACTTTGTCGTTCTTGACTACAAGACCGGCGAATGCAGTGCTTCGGACTGGTTCGGATCCCGGCCCAATGATCCTCAGCTTCCCATCTATGCCGTCACGGCCGAAGCTCCCGTCGCCGGCGTGTTCTACGGACAGCTCAAGACCGGGAAGGTGGCATTCCGCGGGATGATGGATTCTGAAGGCTTGGTTCCGGGCGTCAAACCTTCCCGGGACGCGGTTTCCATCGACCAGAAGATTGACGGCTGGCAGGACGTGCTCGATCAGTTGGGGGAGGATTTCCGGGAAGGTCGGGCCGCAGTGGACCCGAAGGACCGTCGCAAGAGCTGCCAGTACTGCGCGCTGCCGACGCTTTGCCGGATCAACGAGGCTCAGCGTGCCTGGGATGCTGGCGGGGAGTACACGGATGCCTGACCGCATTCAGGATCAGGAGCAACGGAGGCGGGCGCTCGATCATTCACAGTCGTTTATCGTGCAGGCGCCGGCGGGTTCGGGAAAGACCGAGCTCCTGATCCAGCGTTTCCTCACGTTGCTGAGTCTATCTGATCAACCCGAGTCGATTGTGGCGATCACGTTCACGCGGAAGGCGGCAGCCCAGATGCGCCAGCGGGTGATTGGCGCCCTTCAGAACGCTTCCGAGCCTGCGCCCGAAACCGCGCACGAGCATTTCACCTGGAAGCTGGCGCGGGCCGCGCTGGCGCGGAACGACACGTTCAATTGGCGCCTGATCGAGAACCCGGGTCGCCTTCGCATCCAGACGATCGATTCATTGTGCGCCACCTTCGTCCGGCAGATGCCCTGGGTCTCGCGCCTGGGTGCGCCCCCGCATCCCGAAGACAATGCCGCCCATCTGTACCGTCAGGCGGCGACCGGAACGCTCCAGATGCTGGACTCTCCCCGGACGCCGGATGTGGTTGCCGAGGCGCTCTCAAAACTCCTGTCGCATCTGGACAACAACTTCGGGACCGGCGAAAAGCTCCTCGCGACGATGCTGGCCAGCCGCGACCAGTGGTTGCGCCACGTCGTGGGGAACCCCGAGGTTGAACGTCTGCGCGACGAGCTCGAGGATTCGCTTCGGGAAGTCGTCGAAGCCGCGCTCGGAGAGCTGGCAGCCATCTTCCCCGCACGCTTCAAGACCGAAACGGTCGAACTGGCGCAGTTTGCCGCCGGGAACCTCTCCCGCGATGGCAAGTCCGGTGACGTCCTGGCATGCGTGGGCCTGCAGGGGTTTCCCGCGGCGTCGGTGGATTCGCTCGAGCAATGGCGGGGATTGGCCGGACTGTTTCTGACGGGGCAGGGCACGCGGCGACAGCGTCTGACCAAGAACGAAGGGTTTCCGGCCGGCGACAGAGGCCGGAACGCTAAAGAGCGTCTCAATGCCATCGAGCTCGACGACACGGTCGTAGAGCGGTTGCACGCGGTGCGCTCGCTCCCGCTCCCCCGGTTCGAAGCCGCGCAGTGGGACATGATGGGCGCGCTGCTGGTGCTTCTTCCCGTCGCGGTCTATCAGCTCCGGTCGGTCTTTCAGCAGGAGGGCCGTGTGGACTTCACCGAGATCGCGATCGGCGCACGGACCTCGCTGGGCACAGATGCGGAGCCCACGGACTTGGCGTTCGCCATCGACTGCCGGATCCAGCACTTGCTCGTCGATGAGTTTCAAGACACATCCCAGAGCCAGTACGAGCTTCTGACCCGGCTCGTAGGGGATTGGCAACCCGATGATGGGCGGACGCTGTTTCTCGTCGGCGATCCGATGCAGTCGATTTACGGTTTTCGTGAGGCGGACGTGGGTCTCTTTCTGCGGGCCCGGACCGAAGGCGTCGGTCCGGTCGCGCTGACCCCGCTCACGCTTTCGGTTAACTTCCGTTCCACTGCGGGGGTCGTGGACTGGGTCAACCGCACGCTCGGCACAGCGTTTCCATCGGTCGAGGACCGGTTCACAGGCGCGGTGACCTACGAGCCGTCCGTCCCGTTCAGGACGGAGTCCGATGAGTACGCCGTGCACGTGCATGCGTTCCTTTCGAGCGATCTGGATCTAGAAGCGGAGCGGGTTCTGAAGATCATCGGGGAGACCCGGACCCAGCATCCGGACGGCACGATTGCCGTGTTGGTCCGATCCCGTTCCCACCTCTTCGGAATTGTGTCGGCCCTGCGGAGAGCCGGGGAGCGGTTTAGCGCCGTCGAGATCGACACGCTCGTCGAGCGCCCCGTCGTCGGGGATCTCGTCGCGCTCACCCGGGCCCTGTTGCATCCGGCGGACCGGATCGCCTGGCTCTCGCTCCTGAGAGCGCCGTGGTGCGGCCTGATACTGACGGATCTCCACGCGCTCGTCGACGGCGATTTCAACCGGGCGGTCTGGGATATTTTGAAGTCCGGGGAGTGGCGGACCCGTTTGTCGCCCGATGGCATCGGACGGCTCGAACGTTTGATTCCCGTTCTCTCTGACGCGATTGACCGGCGGGGCACACTCGCAGTGCGGCGGTGGGTGGAAGGCGTGTGGATCGCGATGGCGGGACCGGCGTGCCTGGAAACCCGGACCGACCTGGAAGCCGCCGCTGCTTATCTCGATCTGCTCGAACAATCCATGGTCGGTCTCGACATCCGCGATGAACAGAAGTTTGCCGACGACATCGCGCGTCTGTTCGCTCCGTCCGATGTGGAAGCCGGGGACGGGTTGCAGTTGCTGACGGTTCACAAGGCCAAGGGCCTGGAGTTCGACACGGTGATCCTCCCCGGACTCGGTCGCCGGACCCGAACGGACGACCAGCGCCTGCTGATGTGGCTGGAGTACATGAGTAGTGGGGAGCCGCGGCTTCTACTTGCGCCGATCCATAAGGTGGGGGGCGACAAGGATCCCGTCTACGACTACCTGCGCAAGGTCCATGCCACCAAGAGCGACCAGGAGAGCACGCGCCTCCTGTATGTGGCCGCGACGCGGGCCCGGCGGCGGCTGCATCTTCTGGGGCACACCCGGCTCGATCAAGACGGGAGGGCGTTCAAGGCGCCGGATCCACGGGTGCTGTTGAGTAAAATTTGGGACGTGGTGAAGGTGGATTTTGTCGAGACGCTCCGGGGGTCAGGCGGGCAAGACACGCAGCTTCAAAAGGATGCGGAGCTTGCGGGCATTCCCTTGAGGAGGCTGAGCCTCGACTGGACGGCGCCCGCCCCACCCGAAGATATCGCCTGGAACGCCGCTAGCCGCGCGGATTCCGAGGAGGTTGGAGTCCACCGGCCCGTCTTCGAATGGGCCGGCGAACTCCAGCGGCGGGTCGGCATTGTGGTGCATCGCATGTTGCAGCAGATGCACGCGCGGGACGGGTTGGCCGTGCGCGAAGACACTCTCCGTGCCGCCCTCCGGTCGGAAGGCCTGGACGGCGAGAAGCTGGACGAAGCTCTCTCCCGCGCCATCGTTGCGCTTGGAAACGCTACGGCCGACGAGCAGGCACGCTGGATTCTTTCCGGGCATGAAGACGACCAGCGCGAATATGCCTTGTCGACCGTCGTTGAACAGAAGGTCCGACGTTTCGTCCTGGACCGAACCTTCGTGGATGACGGCGTGCGCTGGATCATCGACTACAAGACCAGCACGCATGAGGGCAGCGGCCGCGATGCGTTTCTCGACAACGAGCAGACACGGTACCGCGAGCAGATGGAGGGCTACGCGCGCGCCATGCGGTCTCTCGACCCGCGGCCGATCCGTCTGGGTTTGTATTTTCCTCTGATCCAGGGATGGAGAGAATGGGCGTTCGAGTAAGACGATGACCCCTGTGACGCGGCAAGGGAGGCAGCGTCTAAGCGGACTGTTGGAGCGTAGAGTGCCTCGACGGTTACGGTTGGGACTACCTCCTGCCTGATGCGTTGAGGTATTAGCGTCAAGCCGGCGGCCAGATCCTCGTCAGTCGGCGCGCCCAGGATCCTCTTGAATTCGTCCTCATCCATGGCAACCTCCAAGTCGTTTAGCCACCTTCGACCGCTTCAGGTGGACGAATGTTTGCGCGTGGTCCATCATGGTTGTGCCTGCCAACACGCTGTAGGAGGCATCGAGAGCCTAGCTGACGATTGGCGGCGCCCGGGACTCTACCTTCTCGTTCGCTGCCCGAAATCGGCCACCTGAGCCGACGTCCTGCCGTGTGGCTGTTCTTGCGTATTGTTGCGGATGTATTTACATGCGGGATCACTACTGTCCGGTTAGAAGTCGAATAGAATCAGCTGGTTGGGGTGATCGAGTAAGTTTTCATGGGAGTCTGATGGCTGCAAGGCCTGTAAAATGGGCGTTTTCTCAAATAGGGTAACGCTGAGAATCTGTAGGATTTGGTAGAGACTCGCCTCCAGGCCCAACCTCTTCCGCACGATCGCCACCAGCACGTACACCGAGACGGCGATCCAAATCTGGGTCTTCACGGCGTTCTCGCTGGCGGCGTAGAACTTCTTGATCCGCAAGTGCTGCTTGACCCACTTGAAGAACAGCTCCACCTGCCAGCGCGAACGGTAGATCTCGGCGATGGTCAGTGCCGGGAGCGCGAAGTTGTTGGTCAGGAACTTCAGCCGCTTGTTCGTCGCGGCGTCGACGTAGCTGACGCGCCTCAACGGGTCCGGATAGACTTTGGCCGATTCGATGGCAGTCAGTATGACGGTCTGATCCGAGCGCACGCCCGTAGATTTGTCGACGGGATGCGAGTAGCGCCGTTGGAGCAAGATGTTCTTCTTGGTTCGCACGACGAAGAACGACGAGCAGAGGGTGAACACGAAGAGGCGTTCGAAATCCACGTAGGCCCGATCCATAACGTAGAAGGCGCCGGGCTCGGGTAGGAACTCGTCGAGGATGTTGACGTCGTGCGTTTTGCCGTCGGTAATGCGGATAAACGTGGGGATGTTACCGTGCAGGTCCAACAGCGTGTGCATCTTCACGGCGGCCTTGCGCCGGCGGAACTTGGCCCACGGGAACAGCGAGAGGCACAGGTCGATGGTGGTCGAGTCCAGAGCGTAGAGACTTTGATTGAGATCCACGCCGATCGGATCGCGGGCATACAAGGGCCGCGCGATGCGAATCAAGGCCTGAGCGAAATCGGCATAGATCCGCCAGTCGCGCGACTCGTTAGCGTCGGCCAGTGTCGAGCGCGCGACGTTGCCGCGGAATCCCATGTGGTAGAGCTTGCCGCCAAGCGAACGCAGGCACGCTTCGATATCGCGGAGGCTTTCGCGGTAGGTCAACTGGGCGAAGGACATCGAGAGGAACTGATCCCAGCAGGAGAAGCTGCGCGAGCCCCGGTCGCCATCGTAGCGGGCCACACAGCGCCGGAACTCGCGATCCGGAAGAAAGCTGATCAACTGCGCGAATACGGTGCGGCCCAGATTCATGAGCCATTGTCGGCTCAGGACGGATGACGCTCAAACGGCGCACCGCCGCTCAAATCGCGGCAAGAAAAAACAACACCTAACCCACTTTTCTACAACCAGTTGCAGGCCGCCCACCGCTTATCAGCCGGACAGTAGTGATGCGGGATAATTCGAGCATCCCAGGAAGCTGCCGTATTGACTGACCTTTGTCTGCAGCCAGCCGTCGCAGTCGGGGCAGGCCTCAATGGACAGGCCGCAGTCGCGGCAGCGGAAGGCGCCGTCTGCCTTGAGCGGCAATCCCTTTCCGCAAAACGGGCACGGTCGCTGCATGTGCCCGCAATAGGGCCAGTTCGAGCAGCCGTAGAAGGTCCCGCCGTTCTGTTTGTTCTCGCGTCGCTTGAGCCGTCCCTCGACGCATTCCGGGCAGGCGACGTCGTCATCCAACGGCCTGCCGAAGACGGTGACATCGTAACCGTCCCCGATAAGTTCCGTCGCGAACGAAGACAGCGGACCGCCGTCGGCCAGCAGAAAAACCCCGCGCTTGGCACGGGTGATGGCGACATAAAGAAGACGGCGCTCCTCGGCGTTGGTATGCGCTTCGGGCACTGCGAGGACCAAGTCGAGCTGCGGATCATCGACGATCTCAGTGGGAAAACCATGCTTCCCGGAACACAGGCCGAGCACCGCGACGTAGTCAGCCTCTTGTCCCTTCGACCGGTGAACGGTCTTGTAGGAGATATTCAGGCCGGGATATTGCTTTGCCAGATTTGCCATGTTCTGCGGCCGCTTGTGGTTGTATCGGCCCAGCAGCAGCACACTCGACTTTCCTTCAAATCTGGCAGCATCCTCGGCGATCCTGTCGAGCACCTCCTTCAACAGGGAAAACCGTTGCTCACCAGGAAGGCCGATATGGACACACGGTCCGTCCGCCCGGCGCGCCGATCGGACCGTCTTGGGGATTTGCGCGGAGTTGCGCAGGACGAAGTCGGTGGCGACGGAGGCGATGCGGTCGGCGCAGCGGAAGGTCGTCTCTAGATAGAGTTTGGAGCGGTTCAGCGGTTCAATCGAGATAACCGGAATGAAGCAAACACAATTTGGGGGGCTCCCACGCATTGAAGTGCTCTTCTCTAAGAGAGTGAACTTCGCGTCGGGGCGTTGGTGCATGAATCGGTGTAAGCGAGCACGCTAGCGGCGGGGGTGGGGTCCAGTCCATCATAGAGATCGGGGGGGTAACGTCGTGGTCGCAGCGAAGTCGAGCCGAGTCAACCGCCAGTACAAGAAGAAGTACAGAATCCGGAACTGGAGGGAGTACGAGCGTGGCCTCAGGAGCCGCGGCGACGTCACGATCTGGCTGAGCGAGGATGCAATTGCCGCGTGGATACCACCGAAGAACGGTCTTCGCGGAGGCCAGCGGCGGTACTCGAACCTCGCGGTCCGGACCGCGTTGACGCTGCGGGTCGTCTTCAGCCTGCCGCTCCGCCAGACCGAGGGGTTCCTGGACTCGCTGCTCCGCTTGATGGGCCTCAACCTCAAGGCCCCGGACCACACCACACTCTCGCGCCGGAACCAAATCGTTGCGGTGCCGCCCCTGACCCGATCCCACGATGGCCCGATCGACTTGATCGTCGATTCCACAGGGCTGAAGATTCTGGGTTGCGGCGAATGGAACGCGCACAAGCACAAGGCATCAAAGAAACGCCGGGATTGGCGGAAGCTGCACATCGGGGTGGATGCCGAGGGGTTCATTGTGGCGGCCGAACTCACAGCGAGCAGCCGGGACGACGCCTCCACACTCCCTGCTCTTCTCGACACAATCGAGGTTCCCATCCGGCGTTTCACGGCGGACGGGGCCTACGACCACAGATCGGTCTACGATCAACTCAGCGCGGCCGGTACAGAGAACGTCGTGATTGTGATTCCCCCTCGTCGCTCCGCGGTGTCGGCGGGGCCAACGGACGGCCCATGGGCGCAGCGTGACACGGCTCTTGAGAGGATTCGCCAGGTCGGGCGACGAGAGTGGCAGAAGGAGTCGGGCTACCGACAGCAGGGGCGCGTTGAAAACAGCTTCTTCCGATACAAGTCCGTGCTCGGAGGCGGATTGAAGGCGAGGCACGGCGAGGCACAAAGGAGAGAAGTTGCGATCGGGTGTCACATCCTCAACCGGATGGCCGAGCTGGGTAGGCCGAAATCCTGCGCTGTGGTGTCCTGAACGAGAAGTTGGAAAAGCGCCCCCACTCGCGCCGCAGTTGAATCATGCAACAGCGCCACGATCTGAGCGAACTCTGTCGTTGATCCATGCCGCAGCCGAGCAGAAGCGCAAGGCAGGGGACCAGTGGGACCGCGTTGAGAGCTTAATCGAGAGCCGTATCCAAGACAGATTCCGCAGCCGCGGCGATGACCTGAGCCGCTAGTCCTCAGTGCCGAGGCGCCGCCTGACTCGGCCGCATTTACATACATATAAATAGTGTGTATCATCAAGATATAAAGATAACGTGAGGTCCCAATGAACCGACGGCTCAACATCACCCTGCCGGAACAGACGGTCAGGATGCTTGATCGTGCTGTGCCTCGAGGCCAGCGCTCGCGGTTGATTGACGAAGCCGTGAGACGCTTCGTCAGAGAACAGGGGAGAGCGAACCTTCGAAAGCAGCTCGCGCTTGGTGCGGCAGCTCGATCCGAGCGTGACCGAGAGATGGCTGAGGAATGGTTTGTCCTTCCTGACTAACCCCCATGATTCGACCCAAGAGGGGAGACATCTATCTGGTCAACTTCGACCCGACGCTGGGCGCAGAGATTCGGAAAACGCGACCGGCGTTAATTTTGCAAAACGATGTCGCCAACAAGTTCAGCCCGGTCACCATCGTGGCAGCCATCAGTTCCCAGTTCGAGGACACTCTGTATCCCACGGAGGTCTTGCTATCCGCCAAGGCACGGACAGGCCTCGCTGTTGATTCGGTCGTGCTTCTCAATCAGATTCGGACGGTCGACAAGAGGAGGCTGGCTAAGCAACTCGGCAGGCTGTCCTCAGCGAAGATGGAGGAGGTCAACCAGGCTCTTCGCATTAGCGTAGGTCTCGTGACCCTCTAGCAGCATGACGAGCCACTCGCCAGGCGGCGCGCCAGGCTGAGAGAGGTAAAGGATCCCGATGACCGCTGACTCCAAAGGCCGAGACCTCTTCATCGTCGACAACAGCGTTTCTGGCTGGACGGGGCTCCGCTATCTCGAAGAGTGGTCCGGCATTGCCAAGGCGTTCGATATTGCGACGGGGTACTTCGAAATCGGCGCCTTGCTCGCCCTTGATGGCCAGTGGCAGTCGCTCGACAAAATCCGGATTCTGATGGGCGCCGAGACGACGCATCGCACGCGCACGGCGCTGCTCGATGCCGTGCGGGCGCGCGCGGTGCAGATCCTCGACGGGAGCCTTGAGACGAACAAGGACACCAACCCGTTCTTGCACGGCGTCCCGGCGATTCTCGACGCGCTGCGCTCCGGTCAGATCGAGTGCCGTGTCTACGACAAGGACAAGTTCCACGCGAAGGCGTACATCACACACGCGAAGCTCGAGGTGGTCGGCTCGCAGGCGCTGGTCGGGTCGAGCAACTTCACGGCCCCTGGTCTCACGAAGAACATCGAGCTCAACATCCAGGTTCAGAGTGGTCGCGAGGTCGCTCAGCTTCAGGAGTGGTTCGAGACGCACTGGAATGACGCGACGGAGGTCACCGACGCGGTCATCGAGACCATCTCGCGCCACACGCACCGCTACACGCCGTTCGATGTGTACGCCAAGGCGCTGCAAGAGTACTTCCGCGGCCACGAGTTGACGGCGACCGAGTGGGATGAAACCCGCTCGAAGATGTTTCCCCGGATCGATCGCTATCAGCAAGAGGCCTACCGGGCGCTCATGAAGATTGCCCGCCAGCATGGCGGCGCGTTCCTGTGCGACGGCGTGGGCCTCGGCAAGACCTTCGTCGGCCTGATGCTGATCGAGCGGTTGGTGCTGCACGAAGGGAAGCGCGTGGTGCTCTTCGCTCCCAAGGCGACGAAGGAGGGCGTCTGGGAACCGCACCTGCGCGAGTGGTTGCCGCACATCGGCGGCGTCGGTGGGCACGCGGACTTCAGCAACCTCGCGGTCTTCAGCCACACGGACCTTGGCCGCAAGGGCGACTTCCCGGAGCGATTCCGGCGCATCGCCGAGCTTGCGGACATCGTGGTGATCGACGAAGCGCACCACTTCCGCAACCCCGGGACACGCGGCGACGACGAGAAGGACACAGAACCGTCGCGCTACTATCGCCTCTACGACCTGCTCGACAACGCGAAGCGGGCGAAGACCCTCTTCCTGCTCACCGCCACGCCGATCAACAACCGGCTGAGCGACTTTCGGCACATGGCCGAGCTGTTCACGCGCCGGGACGAGACGTACTTCGCCCGCACGTTGGGCGTCAACAACCTGCGTGCGCACTTCAACCAGATGGAGAAGGCCCTACGCAATCGGGTCGGCCACGACCTGACCGATGTCTCCGAACAGTTGACCGAGACGCATGAAATCCTCTTCTCCGACGATATCTTCCGCCACCTCGTCGTGCAGCGTAGCCGCGCCTACGCGCGCGAGAGCCAGATCCGAGAGACGGGGCTGGCGGCCGCCTTCCCGGCGCGCAAGCCGCCGCAGGTGGCCGCGTACTCCATTCGCAAGATCTACGGGCGGCTGCTCGACATGTTCGAGAACGCGTTCACGCAGCAGAACCCGCTCTTCACGCTCCCCATGTATTACCCACTCGCCTGGTACAAGGGACCGGACACACGCATCGATCCATTCGAATTCGAACAGAACCGGCAGAAGCAAGTTGTTGGCCTGATCCGTACGAACTTCCTGAAGCGCTTCGAAAGCTCCGTGGTCGCGTTCGAACTCTCCTGCGACCGGCTGCTCCGGAAGCTGCTGGCCTTTCTCGAGGTTCACAGCGAGACCGCTTCGGAGAAGAAGAAGCTTGAGCACTGGAAGTCCGACAACGCCGAGATCCTTGGCTACGCACGCAGTCGGAAACTCGAGTTCTGGGGTCAAGACGGAGACGAATCGGAGGACGAAGACATCGTGCCCCCGGAGATGCTCGACGCGGTTACACCGTTAGACCGAGAGCAGTACGATGTCCCGGCCATGATCCCGGAAACCTTCCGTGATCTCAACCAGCTGGCGCACTTCACGGCCGAGGCCAGGAAGTTCGAGCCCACGCACGACGACAAGCTCCAGAAGCTCAGCCGGCTGCTCAAGACGAAAGAACTTGCCGACCAGAAGGTCCTCATCTTCACCGAGTTCGCCGACACCGCCCGCTATCTGAAGCGCCAACTCGACCAGGCCGGCATCGACGGCGTCGCCCAGGTCGACAGCGCCTCCCCGGGCAACCGCGCCGACGTCATCCAGCGCTTCTCGCCCTACTACAACGGAAGCTCCTCGGCGGCGCTTGCGGAGAAGGGCCGCACGGAGATCCGCGTCCTCATTTCCACAGACGTCCTCTCCGAGGGCCTGAACCTCCAGGACGCATCGCGGATGATCAACTACGACATCCACTGGAACCCGGTGCGTCTGATGCAGCGCATCGGCCGCGTGGACCGGCGCATGAATCCGGAGATCGAGAAGCGGCTGGTCGCTGACCACGTGGAGGTCGCCGGCTCCCGCGGGACGGTGAGCTTCTGGAACTTCCTGCCGCCCGACGAGCTGAACGCGATCCTCACGCTCTACACCAAGGTCACGCAGAAGACGCTGCTGATCTCGAAGACGCTCGGGATCGAGGGAAAGAAGCTCTTGACTCCCCAGGACAACTTCGCCGCGCTCAAGGAGTTCAATCACACCTACGAGGGCACCAAGACCGCGGTCGAGGACATGCACCTCGATTACCAGGCGCTGCTTCAGGCCGACCCCAAACTGGAGGCACGCCTCAAGCGCCTCCCCGGCGCCACCGTCAGCGGCCGCAAGCACGCGGCCCACGGGGCGCGCGGCGTGTTCTTCTGCTACGCGCTTCCCGCCCTCGACAAGGAGGCCGGCGAGTTCACCGAGGAGGCGGGCACGACCCGCTGGTACCTCTATGACCTCGACCGCGGCGCGATTCTCGAAGATCCGGGCGAGATCGCTGGCAGCATCCGGTCCACACCCGAGACGCCGCGCCAGTGCACCACCGAGGAGAAGACCCTGGTCGAGATTCGGACCAAGATCGAGAAACACATCAAGAACAGCTATCTCAAGCGTGTCGACGCCCCAGTGGGCGTGAAGCCGTCGCTCAAGTGCTGGATGGAACTCAACGAGGGCTGAGCCGATGCCGACCGACCACCGCAGCGCACTCGCGAGCATCAAGCGCTTCGACCAGCTCATTGCCTACCTGCGCAGCGAAATGGGCTGGCCGATCGACGGCGATGACTTCGAGGAGCTGACCTTCGAGTACACCCCAGAAGAGTTGGGGATCGACACGAAGAACGCTGCCAAGATTCAGGAGATCAAGCGTCTGCGGCCGCTCGTGCCGAACCAGCCGTGGGGCATCTTCTTCGTCAAGTTCGAGCCGAAGAAACTCCCCGTCGTGGCGCTACGACGCATTCTTAGCCAGGTGGCGCTCAAGAAGCGCGCCTCGGCCAACAGCGCCGAGCGGACCGCCTGGGCCAAGGATGATCTACTCTTCGTTTCCAACTACGGTGTGGGTGACGAGCGGCAGATCAGCTTCGCCCACTTCTCGACGCCCACGAACGGCCACGACCTGCCGACCCTCAAGGTGCTCGGCTGGGACAACCGCGACACCGCGTTGCACCTCGACACCGTTGCCACGGAGCTCACCGAGCACCTTGTCTGGCCCAAGAACGACAGTGACGCCAGCGCGTGGCGCGAGCAGTGGCGCGCCGCCTTCACGCTTCGCCACCGTGAGGTCATCACCACGTCCCGCGAGCTTTCGGTTCGTCTGGCCGAGCTCGCGCGCACCATCCGCGACCGGATCACGACCGCCCTCGCCATCGAGACCAAACGCGGCCCGCTGAACACGCTCATGAAGGCGTTCCAGGCAGCGCTCGTGCACGACCTGGACGCGGACGGCTTTGCCGACATGTACGCCCAGACGATCGCGTACGGCCTGCTCTCCGCGCGCATCGCCGACCCACATAAGAAGACGGTCGACGATTTCGCGAGTCACATGCGCACGAACCCATTACTCCGTGACTTGATGGAGACGTTCCTCAAGGTTGGCGGGCGCCACACCAAGCCTGGCGCTGAGGGGATCGACTTCGACGAGCTCGGCGTTGCTGAGGTCGTCGAACTACTCGACAACGCCAAGATGGACGCTGTGGTCCGCGACTTCGGCGACCGAAACCCACGAGAAGACCCGGTTATCCACTTCTACGAGCTGTTCCTGAAGGAGTACGACGCGGAGAAACGAATGCAGCGCGGCGTGTTCTACACCCCGCGCCCGGTGGTCTCCTACATCGTCCGCTCTGTGCATGCCTTACTGCAGAGCGAGTTCGGGCTAAAGGATGGCCTCGCGGACACCGCGACGTGGGAGGAGATGGCCGAGCGCCACGAGGGCCTGCGCATCCCTAACGCCATTTCGCCGGATCAGAGTTTTGTGCAGATCCTCGATCCCGCCACCGGCACTGGCACGTTCCTCGTGGAGGTCATCGACCTCATCCACAAGACGCTCGTCGCCAAGTGGCAGGAACAGGAGCACGGCGAGACGAAGATCGCCGCGCTCTGGAACGAGTACGTGCCCGAACACCTACTGCCGCGCCTGCACGGCTACGAACTCTTGATGGCGCCCTATGCCATCGCCCACCTCAAGATCGGGCTCAAGCTCTACGAGACCGGCTACCGCTTCGGCAGCGACGAACGGGCGCGAGTGTATCTCACCAACACCCTGGAATCGGCGCAAGAATTTTCACAAGGTGCTTTCGACTTCGCCATCCCGGCGCTGGCCAACGAAGCCCAAGCGGTGAACGAGGTCAAGCGCGCCGGGCAGTTCACGGTCGTCATCGGCAATCCGCCGTACTCTGGTCACTCAACCAACAAGGGTGAGTGGATCGCTAACCTGATCGACGATTACAAGGAAGGCTTCCCTGAACTGAGAAAGCCGGCGCAGGCGAAGTGGCTCAGTGATGACTATGTGAAGTTCATCCGCTTCGCTCAATCATTGGTTGAGCGCACAGGCACAGGGACGGTCGGGTTCATCTCCAATCACAGCTTTCTGGACAATCCCACATTTCGTGGCATGCGTCAGAGTCTCCAGCAGGACTTCACAAAAATCTTTCTCCTGGATCTGCATGGCAACTCAAAGAAGAAAGAAAAAGCGCCGAATGGCGGGAAGGACGAGAATGTCTTTGATATTCAACAGGGTGTGGCTATTAGCTTGTTTGTACGGCGTGCCATTAAGAAGGAGGAGTTTGGCACGGTAACCCACGCTGATTTATGGGGCAAACGCGACACTCCGGCGGACGCAAAATATGATTGGCTCGCCGCCAGGGATGTCGAGAGCACGGGCTGGGAGGCGCTTTCGCCAAGATCACCTCTCCACTTGTTCGCGCCTCGTGACGAGGCATTGATCGATGAATACGAGGTAGCTTGGCCGATCCCAAAGATCTTTTCTCCGAGCGGCGATCCCGCGCCGGGTATCGTCACTACGCATGACCAGTTCGCTATTTCATGGACGCGCAAGGAAGCGGAGTCAAAGGTTGAGCGGCTTCTCGCCACGACATCTGAGGAAGAAGCTCGTGAGATTTGGCGCTTGTGTTCGCAGGACCAGTGGCAATACAACCGCGCCAAGCGTGAGCTTGCCGGCGACTCCTGGCACGAGCGAATCGAGACTGTCCTCTACCGCCCTTTCGATCTCCGTGTAACCGTGTTCGACCGCAATGTGGCGGTCCATCGGCGTGAACGCGTCATGCGCCACATGCTGGCCGGGGAGAATCTGGGGCTCATCTCTTGTCGCCAGCAATCTCAAGCCAGCATTGAATGGGGCTTGTGCGGCGTGACAAGATCAATTATTGAATCCGGTGCGATCTCGAATAAGACGAAAGAAATCAACTACATCTTCCCGCTGTACACTTATCCGCCGGAGACGCTTACGAGCGCTGTCCACCCTCGGAACCCAAACCTCGACGCCAAGTTCACTCGATCGTTTGCATCCGCCGTCGGTCTCGACTTCATTCCGGAAGGTGCTGGTGACCGCACCAGCACCTTCGGTCCGGAGGACATCTTTCACTACCTCTACGCCGTGCTCCACAGCCCGGGATACCGCCGCCGCTACGCTGACTTCCTGAAGTCCGACTTCCCACGCATTCCGCTGCCAGCCCACCGTGCGGTGTTCTCCGCTCTCATCATCCCCGGCGATCGCTTGGTCAGCTTGCATCTTATGGAGGCCGATGACAGGCGCATAGCCCCGGCGTTCCCTCGTACCGGTAGCAACCAGGTGGACCAGGTGCGTTACGCGCCTCCGAGCAGCGATTTGCCTGGGTGCGTCTGGATCAATCGCGAACAGTATTTCGAGAGTGTCGAGCCGGAAAGCTGGGCGTCCACCATCGGCGGCTACCGCCCGGCTGAGAAGTGGCTCAAGGACCGCAAGGGCCGCACGCTTTCCGAGGATGACATCGACCACTACCGAAAGATCGTTGCCGCCCTTACCGACACTCGCCGCCTAATGACCGAGATCGACGAGGTCATTGGGAAGCACGGCGGCTGGCCGGGGGCGTTCCAGACCGGCGAGGCGCCGAACCCGGCGACGATGAGTACGGGGAAGCGCAGCGCGTCTGGCATTATCTGAGGGCTTCAGGTGTACTCCTCAACGATGGTGAGCGAAACTTAGGTTGCGCACATCGTCTGGCACGGAACTGCCGAGGAGACCGGCAGCCCTACCACTGCTAGCTTCGCCAGGAGTTCCTCACGCTCGCCTCGGGAAGGGCAGGAAGAAACACGCATCCTGCCCGTGTCCGCCGGCATCACGGTCCGGAGCGCTCCGATTCAAGGGGCGAGGACCTTCTCGCCTTGCTCGCGCAACTGGCTCTGCGGCCCGACGTACCGGTAGAGCGTCACGGGGGTGATCCCGAGTTCGCGGCAGAGCGCGGACACGGAGGTGTCGCGGCGGACGCCGCGCTGTTACCTGGGGACATGGACATTCCCGGCTACCGCCTGCACCCGCTACCGGGCGACCGGCGCGACCAATGGAGCGTGACCGTCGCTTGCCCACGCCGCTGCGGTTCTCGCGTCATGTTCTTGGGCGCGGCCTCCGTTGTTGACGCGCTCCATCGCCGCACGAGGGTAGCGCCCACATTGGTGTTGAAATACAACATAAGGGCGGTCCGAGCCTTGGGGTCAGCCCGGAGCGATCTTGCGGGTCTGGATGAAGTGGTAGAGGGCGGAGCGGGAGACGTCCAGTATCTTGGCGATCGAGGCCTTGGAGACATCCTTGCCCAACAGCGCCCGGATGTCTTGCTGCTTGCCGTCGAGCCTGGATGTTCCCAAGGCCCCCTTGGGCCGGCCGAGCCGTTTCCCCTTGGCTTTGGCAGCGGCGAGTCCTTCCTTGGTCCGTTCTGAGATCAGGTCCCGCTCGACCTCGGCAAACAATCCGAACAGCGCGAGCATCACCTTGGTCCGCAGGTCCTGCTTGCCGTCGAACTCGATCGCCTCCTTGATGGCGATGAAGCGGATCTTGCGCCGGACCAGGGTCTCCACGATCTGGATCACCTGAGAGAGGCTGCGGCCGAGCCGCGACAACTCGCTGACCAGCAGACGGTCGCCTGGCTGCAGCGTCCCCAACATTGCGTCGATGCGGCGCTCGAGCGGACTCTGGCGCGACGAGATCCGGGACTCGATGAATTGGTCGATCGGGAATCGGCGTTTCTGGCTAAACTCTTGCTTAAATCTTTGCCTCGCTTCCCGGCTCTTCTACGGTCGCATAGGTATGCCTACTACATCGAAGCCGAGGGCACGTGCCGCTGTCGCTTGGCTGCGGTCGTGCGTGCCAAACACGAGACCGACCTCGTGACGCTCCTCGAAGAGCAGGGCGCTTGCTAGATGGATCGCATCGAGCGTTTTGACGACGGTTGGCATTGGTTGACTGGCTCGTCGCAAGACCGCGGAGGTCAGCCGGATCGACCCAATCGCGCGCTCCGTCGCGGCGATCGCCTCGTGCGCGTCGGCCAATCCGTCATCATCGAGAGAGCGCGACAGGCGGAGACGGTCGAGCGCCCGCCTCGCCTCGACGCCCATGATTTCGCTCGAATACGCGCGGTTCCACGTACCCCATTCTGGTAGCGGTTTTCCAGTGCCAAGCAGCCCGCGCAGCACCGCGCTCGTGTCAAGATAAATCGTCACCGGTCGTCCCGATCCACCCGCAGGAGTTCAACGACGTCGATCCCTTCCTGGAGCGTAATGCGCGGTGCCATCGGCAGGGCGTTCGCATCGGTCGGCTCTCGTACCTCGAGCCCGGCGGCAGCACCCGCGATCGGCACAAGCAGCGCGATCGGCGTCTGGCGGTCACACACCGTGACGGTGTCCCCCCGGCGCACCTGCGCCAAGTACCCACTCAGCTTCGCCTTCAGTTCCGACACCTTCGCTGTCTGGTTCATGTCCCTATTAGACCATATATAGTCACATAAAAACTATTAGTAGTTACGGCCCAAGGCCGTGGTCGCCAGCAGGGGCCAATGCTAGATAAACGGCAGGACTTCTAGAGATGGAGCGCGACGGACAGGATTAGTGATCCGGCATCATGGCGGTTTCCATGGGCTGAATCCGGCTGCTTTATATAGAACGATAAAGTATGTTATCGTTCTATATGAGAGGGGGCTGCGCCCCCCCCTGTCTGTGAGCCTTTGCTGTTATCCCCCTTCCCCTCGTTACGGATGATTCCAAATCGGTCCGCGCCGTCAAGGGTCCGCTCCGCCGCTTCTCGCCCTGGACGGCTCCGGGCCGATCGAGGGGACGCGCTGTTTACGTTTTCCCCGCGCACACGCGGGGATGGACCTCCAGTTCCTCCAACAACCGCGCCCCGCAGTCGGCGCACACGTCCGCAGGGGCCAGCTCGCTTGTTGTGACGGCCTGCATGATGAGGGTTGCGTCGTTTCCGCCGCAGGCGTCCAGGCGGCATTGCTCGCAGACGTAGGGGCCGCCGGTCGGTTTCGGGTTGCGCCATGCGCCGCCCCGTGCAAACGCCCAATACTTGGTCATGGTTCCTTCCGCCTTGCCAGCTAGGTCCAGGCTGCGTCGAACCGTCTTCTTTTTGACTGCCATAGATGGGGGTATGATACACAGTTTTGTGAGACAGCAAGACAGGACGGTTCGGTTGGGGTTTCGGCCCCGAAACCGGCTCCCTGGAAAGCGTCTCGTCAAACACTCCTTTCTTGAGACGCCCTGGTGACGACACTGGCCGGCACGAAATCAGTGGATTGAACTGGCGAAACCGACCGGCGACGACCTCGCTCAGAAGCCTCATGGTGCGTTTGGGCCTTCTCAACAGAAACACGAGCCGCTGTGCGCCTCGCTCGTTGTTCGATCTCGTCCGCCACCTTCTTTGCCCCGATCCGTGGCGTTGGTGCATGAATCGGTGTAAGCGAGCACGCTAGCGGCGGGGGTGGGGTCCAGTCCATCATAGAGATCGGGGGGGTAACGTCGTGGTCGCAGCGAAGTCGAGCCGAGTCAACCGCCAGTACAAGAAGAAGTACAGAATCCGGAACTGGAGGGAGTACGAGCGTGGCCTCAGGAGCCGCGGCGACATCACGATCTGGCTGAGCGAGGATGCAATTGCCGCGTGGGTACCACCGAAGAACGGTCTTCGCGGAGGCCAGCGGCGGTACTCGAACCTCGCGATCCGGACTGCGTTGACGCTGCGGGTCGTCTTCGGCCTACCGCTTCGCCAAACGGAGGGGTTTCTGGACTCGCTGCTCCGCTTGATGGGCCTCAACCTCAAGGCCCCGGACCACACCACACTCTCGCGCCGGAACCAAATCGTTGCGGTGCCGCCCCTGACCCGATCCTACGACGGCCCGATCGACTTGATCGTCGATTCCACAGGGCTCAAGATTCTGGGTTGCGGCGAATGGAACGCGCACAAGCACAAGGCATCAAAGAAACGCCGGGATTGGCGGAAGCTGCACATCGGGGTGGATGCCGAGGGGTTCATTGTGGCGGCCGAACTCACAGCGAGCAGCCGGGACGACGCCTCCACACTCCCTGCTCTTCTCGACACAATCGAGGTTCCCATCCGGCGTTTCACCGCAGACGGAGCCTACGACCACAGGTCAGTCTACGATCAACTCAGCGCGGCCGGTACAGAGAACGTCGTGATTGTGATTCCCCCTCGTCGCTCCGCAGTGTCGGCGGGGGCCAACGGACGGCCCATGGGCGCAGCGTGACACGGCTCTTGAGAGGATTCGCCAGGTCGGGCGACGAGAGTGGCAGAAGGAGTCGGGCTACCGACAGCAGGCGCGCGTTGAAAACAGCTTCTTCCGATACAAGTCCGTGCTCGGAGGCGGATTGAAGGCGAGGCACGGCAAGGCACAAAGGAGAGAAGTTGCGATCGGGTGTCACATCCTCAACCGGATGGCCGAGCTGGGTAGGCCGAAATCCTGCGCTGTGGTGTCCTGAACGAGAAGTTGGAAAAGCGCCCCCACTCGCGCCGCAGTTGAATCATGCAACAGCGCCCTATTCGATGACAATGACCCGATCCCGGTGTGGATCTACCACAGAACTCGGAAGCAAGCGAGGCTCGCGATCAGGAGAAAGGCGGGCGCCCAAAGTGAGGGTCGCTTGTACCATGCCAAACCGGGACCGGCCGCGAAGGGATAGCGCGGCATGTCGGCAAGCTCCTCGCGTGTGGTCTCGAGCCAGGTACCTTTCGTGGCTGCGAGCTGTGGGACCGATTGTCTGGCTCCTTGACCATCTTCACTCGCAAGTACCAAGCCACTGATTTCGGTGTCGGTCGCCCAACCTCTCACTACGGTGTAGAGCCACATGGTTCCGGAAGTGAGGATGACGCCCCAAAGATAAGCCCACCATGTATTGGTCCACCAGACCGGCAGCGGCCAATCAAATGTCGCCCCCAGAAATGAACTGAGGCCGTAGGCCATGCCGGCTGCCAGACCCATAACGCCCGAACCGCGATGAACTCGCGTCAGCACACCCATGAGGGTCACAGTAAAAAGCGGTATCACCGCGATGGCCGCCAACCGTAAATAAAACTCGATCATGCCGGACTGTATAAACGGTACGTAGCCGAAAGACAGAGCGATGACTACGGGTGTGGCCAGCCTGGAAACACGTAAATAGTGGGCGTCGTCGCCCGCACGAAAAAAGAAGCGCGCGTAGATGTCCCTCGTAAAGACGGCGGCGACGGAAGAACCGATGGAATCGTAGGTTGAGATGCCGCCCGCCAGCACGCCGCCGACCACAACACCGATCAGGCCGGGCGCGAGGTATTCCTGCACCAACAGGGGGAAAACACGGTCGACCGATGCGATCTCAGGATAGATTGCCCGGCCCATCACGCCCAGCGTGATGTTGAACCACATGACGGCCGCGGTTACAACGCTGGCGACGACCGCGGCCATCTTCATGTCCCATTCCGACCGCGAGGCGAGCATCCGCATCGCCTGCGAATGATTCACGACGCAGTAGGCGGTGAGGGTGATGATCCATCCAAAGATAACAAGAACCGCGGGGACGCCGGGTTCACGCTCTCCGCCAACGTGCATCATCGTTTCGGACAACGCTGGATCGATGGCGGCAAAGCGATCCTCCAATCCGCTCCAGCCGCCAACAACGTTCCAGACCGTTAGCCACAGGACGAGAGCGGCGATGAACATCAGCACCGATTGAAGAGCATCCGTCACCGCCACCGACTTCAGACCACCACTCGCCGTATAGGCGGCGGCCGCGGCCGCAATCACAACGACGAGCCACCAGGTTTCGGAACCCCAGCCGGTCAGAATCGAAAATGTCAGGTAGAGCGAGAATGCGATGTTCCCGAGAACGTTCGTACGGTTCTGCACCTGGATCAGCGCGCTCATGACGCGGACCGAGGGGCCGAAGCGATGCTCCAGATACTCGGCATTCGTATACATGCCGCTGCGGTAGAGCGGCAGAAAGACCCCGTACGAGACGATGAACCAGCCGATCGGCATGCCGAGCCACCAGGTCGTGAGGTTCGAAAGTCCGAACGTGTAGGCCCCGCCCACGACCGCCACATAGTCGCCGCTGTCAACGGCGGTGGCGAACATCGAAAGACCCACCATCCACCAGGGCAATCCGCGGGCGGCCAGAAACCAGTCGGAGGCTTTCTTTGTACCGCGCGAGATCACCAGCCCGTAGCCGACGATGGCCCCATTGACCAGAACCACGATGAGCCAGTCGATTGCTATCATCGGATAGATTCTAGAGTGCGGGATTCGGGCGGAGTTCGATGCCTTGAAAGGCTACCCAGGGACCCGGCCTGTGGCGCCCTTGGTGGCCGTGAGTTCCTTCAAATGTTGATGCGCCGCCAGCAGATGCTGTTCGACCGCGACTTCAAGCGGTAGGTTGGGTGGCCGCGATTGGATCAGTCTGTAGTGGCCGAAATCGTCGCGGCCACGGACCAGAACCGCCGGCTGCGGATCATGAATCTGCACCTGAGCGACCTCGGGCCGGATGTAGCGCGGGGCGAAACCGATCCGCTTGGCGGCGGACTGATTGGCGTTGGAACCATGAATGATATTCACATGATGAAGTGACATCTCACCCGGTTTCAATATGATATCGACTACATCCTCTTCATTTACCTCAACTTGAATTTCCTGGCCCCGGCTCAGAAGGTTGTCGTCGGCCCAGGTGTCTTTGTGCGGATGAACAGGCTCTTTGTGGGTACCCGGCGCCACTCGCATGCAGCCATTCTCGGGGGTGCTCTCGGTCAGCGCGACCCAGGCCGTCGTGACGTCCATTGAACTCAGCCCCCAGTAAGTACCGTCCTGATGGAAGGAAATAAAGCCGGGATCGTGTGGCTGCTTCGGAAAGATGGACGAAGCCCAGCAAATGATGTTCACCCCTAGGACGTCTTCCACAGCGTCGAGTACTTTCGGATGCTGGATCAGGTCCCAAGACCACGGGAAATGCATGTGCGTGAGCGAGAAGTCCGTTGCCTTGGGACGGCCCCCTAAGGCCGCTTCCAGATCTTCATAAGCATCTCGAAAGTAGCGGACCTCCTCCATCGAGAGTACGGGGATCGGAGAGAGATAGCCGTCCTTGTCGTAGTCGGAAATCTGTTGTTCTGTGAGGATCTTAGGCATGCTCAGATGATTCCAGTCACTGGGCGTGGATTGCCATAATGTCACTGGCACACATGGTTCGCTTGATTGCATCGACGAGAAGCATGCGACCCAAACCGTGCCTCCGTACTGACTGGTCGACAGCAAGTCGGCCGATAAGGGCGCAGGGAACCGGGTGCCGGGGTAGGTTTCGAGACAGCTCTTCGGGTAGAGAACTCAGGTCTATCGCCAGGGCGCTCAGCGTGTAGAAGCCAAGGACGGTATCGGAAGCCTCGGCAGTGCAGACAAACACCCTGGCGATACGGCGTCGAACATCCTGGCCAGCCTGCCGCGCAAGGTAGCGGTCCAATTCTGGAAGCCCACAAGAAAAAGCCGCTCGGTCATGTCTCTTCCCGAGCGGCTCTATAACGAGCGCGTCCAGGTCTGTCATCGCGAGGCAACGCGTCTTCCATGCTCATCCATGGCCGTGCGGAGCTTGTCGTTCGGAGTCGGCGGATTGACGATGACATCAAAGAAGCGCTTGGCATCACGCCGGTCGAGAGTCATCGTTTCGTGCTTCTGGATGGCCTTCTCAGCATTTTCCAGGGCGCTGGACACAATGAAGCCGCTGACGGTTTTCCCTTCAAACGAAGCCGCTTGTTCGATCCGCCGCTTCGCCGTTTCGTTGAGCCGTAGATTTACCCGCTCGCTCTTGGCCACGTTCGCCTGAGCCATGATCGTGTCCTTCCTTTGTCGAGTTCTCAAGTGTACATCATTTTGGTGCTTGGTGGGGTATCCACTTGACTCAGGTGACCCCAAGATGTAGTATGCGGCCTCGTGGAGGATTACCCGCGCGATCTGCTCGAGTTCGAGGCGCGCTTCGCCACCGAAGAGGCCTGTCGCGACTATCTGGTCGCGCTGCGCTGGCGGGACGGGTTCCGTTGCCCCAACTGTGGGCTTGAGCGAGCTTGGCCGGTGCGCAAAGTATGGTTCGAATGTGCTGCCTGCGGTCGCCAAACGTCCGTCACGGCCGGTACGATCTTTCAGGACACACGCAAGCCGTTGCGGCTTTGGTTCCGAGCAATGTGGCACGTCGTCTCGCAGAAGAACGGAGTCAGCGCCTTGGGTTTGCAACGCGTTCTGGGACTGGGCAGCTACCAAACCGCCTGGGCTTGGATGCACAAGCTGCGGCGGGCGATGGTGCGGCCGGGGCGCGAGCGTTTGACGGGCGTCGTCGAGGTGGATGAGACCTACTGGGGCGCGGAGGAGGAGGGCGTTCGCGGCCGCCAGATCGAGCGTAAAGGATTGATTGCAGTAGCCGCGGAGGAGAGAGGCAGCGGGCTGGGGCGGATCCGTATGCAGCGCCTGCGCAACGCCTCGGCGGCCAGCTTGATGCCCTTCGTGGAGGAGTCGATCGAGCCAGGCAGCGTGGTTCGCACCGATGGCTGGCTGGGCTACGAGCCACTCGAGAAGAAGGGCTATCGGCACCACATCGTCTTCCTCAAGGGTCGCCGCGAGCAGGCGTCGGAATTGCTTCCGCTGGTGCACAAAGCGATCTCGCTGCTCAAGCGCTGGTTGCTGGGTACGCATCAAGGGGCGGTCAGCCACGAGCATTTGGACTACTATCTGGACGAATTCGTCTTCCGGTTCAACCGGCGCAGCTCACGTAGCCGGGGCAAGCTGTTCTACAGGCTGGTTCAGCAAGCGGTCGCTGTGGAGCCGACGCCGTATCGCTCGATCATCGCCCACTGGGACGCCGAGCCGTTCTGAACCCCAAACACAAGATGTTGGGGTCACCTGAGTCAAGTGGATACCCCACCTACATCGAATTTGAAACGGGTGTTAAAGCCCTCGGCCAGAAAGTCGGCGATATCATTACGGTCACTTACGTCAAGGAAGGACTAATCGGTCAGCCGTGCCGCATCCTGAAGATCCAACCTTCCACAAACTATCGGCGAGTCCGGATTACGGCTCAGATCCACAACGATGCCTGGTACCAAGACACAAACGGCCAGTTGACTTTGCTCCCTCCCACTCGCCGGCAGCCGGAATCGGAACCGGGCGTTCCCGACCCGCTTTACGGTGATGAGTTTGACGAGTTTGGTGAGGAGCACTTCAGCGTCACTGAGTTTCAAATCACCAGCTCCGACGGCTCGATCCTGACCGAGGTGGAGGTTGGATTCAAGCCGCCCGACGTCGGACAGTCGTTCGTGGCGGGCATCCCTCTTCTTAGCTTGCAACCGAACGTCCAGTCATCGGGTGGTTCCATCGAAGGTGGCCAGACGTTGTACTACGCTGTAACCGCTAGTGACTCTGACGGCAAGGCAAGCAACCCTTCCTTTGTTGTGCGAGCCACGATTCCACCGGGCGGATCGAGCTTTCGTGTCGAACTGACGGGCCTGAGTTTCACGCCGGGAACCGCCAGCTTCAGTGTCTATCGAGGACCATTGCCGACCCGTCTGTTCCGAATCGCTTCGGGGCAAGCGGTCACCAGCTCATTTACCGATACGGGCCTGACGGCAGAGCTGACCGGCGCGCCTGACCCCCGCTACGACCACGCGAACTTCTACTGGCGGTTGGAGGACACGGACGAGTTCGTTGCTTCCACGTTCGGGCCGGATTCCGTTGGAAGCAGTCTGCTGAACATGACGGTCGACGCCTTGATCGGACATTCGGTGCGGCTGTTGCGTGGCAAGGGTGCGGGTCAAGAGAGAATCATCGCCAATAACACCGCGACGACGGTCTTCGTCACATCGCCGTGGGTCGTCGAGCCGGACCAAAGCACGATCTTCGTAGTATCTGAGAACACCTGGCATTTCGGCGGACGAGCGCGCAGCAGCCCCGCTCGGTTCCTCGTCCCCAATCGGGGCGGTCAGGTTATTCAGATCACCGGCCGCGCCGCGAATGCACAGAATATTGAGTCTCTCGAAGGATTAGCGCTCATCACCCGACACCGCATCGGCGGCGGCGGTCTCGGCGTTGCTGACTCGGACGTTCCACCGGAACCCGCATTCGCCGTCACCGCCCGAGGCGATGGCACGTTGCAGTTTAGCGCTCTCGCGTTTCCGGTTCTTGAGAACACACAAGGCATCACGACCGGAACCTTTCAGCTTTACCATCGCGATGAACTGTCCGGACCCAGCACGATTCTGCTCGCTACGGCGATATCCAGCATCGACACCAGCCTGACGCTGACCTCCCCAGGATCTGGCATAGCAGACGACCTGATTCAGGTGGAAGGGGAAATCCTCAAGGTCACACAGGTATCCGGTGGGGGCCTTCAATACGACGTGGAGCGGGGGCACTGTGAAAGCACGCCACAAGCTCACGCCGTCAACGCACCGGTCTATTTGCTACAGGACCGAACCGTCATCGTGCCCTTTGAGAAGGCCTTCTTCGGAACGACCGTCAGCGGCGCGTGGAGCCGCATCGAGCCAATCCCCAACATTCGCTTGGCGTGCGCCGAACTATGGGTGACCAACACCTTCGGCCCCAGTCCGGTTGCCACGAATAACTATTCGATGCTGCCCGATGGCGGCCTACGCACTTTCGGCGGCGGGCAGTTCAACTTCCAGGTCGAGGGCGGTCTGGCGGTGCTGGCCAACGCGGTCCCGACTGTGTCGGTCCAGGAAACCCTCTCAATCCGCGATGTCTATGCCGTCGTGAAGCAGGCTCCCGTCGGCGCCGACGTTCAGCTTCAGATCAACCAAGACGGCTCCCCCCTGACGGCTCTGACCGTCAGCGCGGGACAAACCAACAGCAATGTCGTCAACGGCGTCGAACTGCCGGTGCTCCAGTCGCTCGCAAACTTGACATTGGACATTGTCGCCGTCGGGACAACCTTCCCGGGCAGCGACCTCACGGTGACGATCCGTGTCTGAGACGATCGAAAAGCTGAGTCCGCACCGCGACCTGCAATGCTTCTTCTTCCGGCGCTCCGCGATCGCGGCCATGAGCAACGCAACGGCCACCGGTTTCGATGTCAGCGGCACGTGGCGGCAGCAATTCGACTGGGCCGTCATTGAGTGGAATCGTGACAATATCTACGAGCACCCGCTCCTCCGCAACCTTCCCGACGGAGATCTCAGCGGGCTTTCGCTGAGCTATGAGGAACGGCGGTCCAACTGCATCCTCATGGACTCCAAATTGTTCCCCACGGTTGATTGGCCCTATCTTCGGATTTGGGCCGCGGATTCGAACGGCGACGAGCAGATCTACCGCGTCCGACTGTTCGATCATGCGACCGTCACTGAAGGCGCGGCCGCGGCGGCGCAGGCGACCTTCACGCTTTCGGGCACCCTTACCGCCGGGGACGTCGTCGAGCTTGCTTGGCTCGACGAGCACTATCACCACACGATTACAGGTTCTGACACCATCGCAACCGTGCTTGCTGACCTGGAATTGAACATCGGTGCGTTCTCAATCACGGTCTCGGCATCGCACGATGCAACGGGAGGCACGATCACCCTGACGAACCTGACCGCGGGCGAGGAAGGAAACCAACTCGGTGTCATCGCGAACGTAAGCGGCTTTCAAACTGAGAGCTGGTCGCCGGCGCATCAAACTTTGTCAGGTGGTGTCTCACCTATTCGGTGGAAGGTTGACCTCGATTTCGGCGCTCTCAACGACGTCGGCGGTGGCGGCATCCCCACAGACAAAGTTCGTAAGATGCGATGGACCTATGCGGCCGCTCTCCAAGCGAATGCCTACAGCCGTAGCGAGTTCGAGGTGGAGATCACTAATTGGACCGTGACCGGTCCTAACCGAACTTACAGCGTCGCCGCACCCAACAGCCGACGCTTCGAGGATGACGGCCCCATCACCTTCAGCGGTACGTGGACACAGAGCGCGGGCAACTTCTCCGGCGGTACGATTCATCTCACAAACGAGCTTGACGCAAGTGCCTCACTGACCTACACGTCGCAGGTGAGTCACCGACTGCTACTCGGAACCCGCCGAACGTTCAACGCCGGAATCGTTTCGGTGTCGGTAGACAGTGCACCCTCTCAGATCTTCGACCTCTTCGTCTCCGACGAAGACGTACTGGCACGCATCGACCTCGGCGCACTCCCATCGGGACAGCATACTGTCGAAGCCACGCTCACCGGCGCCAACCCGTCTTCTTCCGGCAACTCTCTGTACGTCGATTTCTTCGAGGAATCATTCGATACGATCACGGTCGACAATCAACCGGCGCGTCCCAACGAAACGCTCGCCACCGACTGGGACACCGACCACTCCCTCGCTCTCGCCCCGGAGCGAGTTGCGTGGAATCTCGATATGCTTGGCTTTCGTGGACGTGCCAATCACTACGTCGGCGCCATTCTCTTTTACGAACTCGAGAACCCGGGAAATGTTTACGCGCAAGGGACGATCACGTTCCAGGGCACACCGGTCTTCAGCCAGACTGTCCAGGTCATCATTGACGGGACCGTCTTCAGCCGCCTCACTCTGAGTACCGACACGAACGAAAGCATCGCGAAGGCGTTCGAGTTTCTCATCAACGACGGATCCACGGGCGTCCGCGCTTCAAGCTCGGGCGCGGTACTCACGATCTATTCCAGGCAACTCGGGACAACCGGAAACGCCATCACCCTTTCCGCTACGCCGACATCCGGCGCCTTCCAGGCCGTCGCAAGCGGGACGACGTTGACAGGCGGCGTCGATGGCGAGTGGTTCACCGATACCGCGGCGCTGCCGCGCCTGAACCGTGCCGCGCGTGACTGGCACCGAGCGTATTTCGGCGCGCTCGACGCCCTCGGCATTGAGGCTACGGCCGCGCTCAGCATGGAACTCTCTCACGGCGACCCCACGCTCACGGCCGGTATTGCTCAGCGTTACCCAGACAGCGCGCCGGTGTTACTGAATACACCCTCGTTGCAAACGAACTTCTCGCCCGCCAGTTTGGATTTCTGGAAACAGGCCCTACCTTGAGTTGGCGCAGCTACAAGATGAAGCCGGCGTCATCCCCTACTTGCAATTCGGTGAAGTCCAGTGGTGGTACTTCTCAAACATGTCCGGCATGACGTTCTACGACGACTACACCAAGACCGAGTTTCAAAACCAGTACAGCCGCCCGCTTCATGTCTTCACGAGCAATATCGATTCTCTCGGTTCCTTTCCGGAGGAAGCCGCTTTCTTGCCCGGCCTCATCGGCAGCTTCACTAGTTCGATACGCTCTTTCGTGAAGACGACCTACTCAACCACAAAGTTCGAAGTCCTTTATCCCCACGACGTGAACGACTTTGCTTTGACCCGGGTGGTCAACTTTCCTGATAGTGATTGGACCCCCGTCAATCTCGATGTTCTCAAAACTGAGAATTTCACCTACACGGGAAATCGGCGGCTCGATAGATCGCAGGAGTCGATTCGCTATCCCCTCACCAAGGGCTTCCCTCGCAACCGGGCGTCGCATCTGATTGGCGTCTTCGGGGCTAGCGAGCCTTGGAACTGGGAACGCCGACTCGCCCAGGCCGAGGCTTTGGAATCTGTTGTCTTATGGGCGTTCGATCAGTTTTCTCTGATCGGCTACGCTCTGCCGTTGAAGGAGGGGTTGCGTCGGAGTCTCTTTCTGGGTTGAGCGAAGAGCAGACCCGCAAGCCCGCATAAATCGCATTGAGGAAAACGATTGGCAGCGTCTCGATTCTGATGATGCTGTTTGTCGCAAGTGCGCCCGCACTCAGTGTCAAGGTGCTCGCGGTCGATGTGCGGAAACGCACGATCGCCGTGCTACTGCCCATGCACAACACCCACATCGAGGACGGCTGGCGGCCGATGAAACCGAACTACGAGTCGAACCGGGGCGCTTCTACAAGGCAAAACTCGTTAGCGGCCGAGTGGACACAGTTAAACGCAACTGGCTCCAAATCGAGGCCGACGACAAGGTGAAAGTGAAGTTTCGGCTTCGGCGAATCCGGTTTCTGGACTAACCATTGGCTAGGGCCGGACCGGCTCTTCGATGGGCTCCCGCAGTTCGACGGCGACCCTAAATCCCAGGAAAGGGATCTTTGTCTCCGCCGGCCGGGGCTGGCGGAATGCGCACCGGAAGACCTTCCTGAGTTCGTCAGCCCAACTGCTTCCGCGGACGACCATGAATCCGGCATCATACCGCTGCTTCCCCTCTCCACCGCCCGGATAGCGCTTATACTCGCTTGAAGTCCATTCGTAGACATTGCCCGCCATGTCGTAAAGGAAGAACGGGCTGGCGTGAAACCTGCGCACGGGCGCCGTACCGATGTACGGGTCTTTGTAGTCTCTCAGCGCCTCCCACCGGAAGTGACGCCCCGATGCAGCATCTCCCAAGTTTCCGACGCCCTCGGGAGGCGGCCAAGCATCACCCCAAGAAAAGAGTCGGCCGTCTCCGCCTCGTGCCGCATACTCCCACTCGTGCTCCGTCGGTAGCCGATACCGGCGGCCCGAAGCCGTCTCGCCTGGGAGCTTGTTCAACCAATCGATGAACGCGAGCGCATCGGCTAAGTCAACGTTGACTACGGGGTGGTCCGCCCCGTTGAGATTCACGCCTCGGTAGTCCCCCGATCTGTGGTTTCGGCGGAATCTTGCGAATTGTTCATTTGTTACCGGAGTGCTCTGCAGAAAGAAATCTGCGTTTAGGGTTATCGAATGTCGCTTTTCGTCCGGTTGATGGTCGGGATCATCGTCGAAGGAGCCGATCAATACGCCTTCGGGCGCCGCTGGGATCCGCATAAATTTCATCTTCACCGAGTTAACGAAAGACTCCGTGCGATCGAGCGGTTTCAAGAATTCGGGGTAATGGCTCTCAAGACGCTGGTAGCGTGCGCGGTCGTGGTCGCTGAGGGCTTCTAATCGGGCGCGGCCCCTGAGCTCGGAGAGCAGCAAGCTTCCGTAGACGCCGAAGACTCCATCCTTCACTCGCGCATTGGTCTCCGTTAGTTCCGTGAATGCCATGTGGTCGTAGTATTCCGGGCCCAGATGAATCTGCGGGACTCGGGCCGGGAGCCGATGAAAGAACCCTCGTATCGGCGCGCGAACGGGCGAATCGGGATCACCCGAAAAGTCCAGCCGATCAATGCGATGACACACCGCGCAAGACTGAGGCGCCCGCAGGCCCTCCGACTCGGGAAGCAGGTTCCCTTCGTCGTCAGACCGCACGGCGTGTCCCGTCAAGGCGCCGTCCTTGTCATACACCGCGAAGTTCCAAAACGTGTCCTCGCGCTTGCGCAGCACTTCGGCCTCAGGAAAGTCACTCTGCTTGTCGAAAGACTCAGCCACGATGAGCGTCCCCATTGGGAAGATCAACACGTTGCGATTGTCGAAATAGTTGACCAGTGCATCGGCGATCCTATCTTTGTCGATGTGAAGGATTCTCCGCCGATGGAACGTGGCGCTATCAACAGGAATGTGCAGCCAATCAGGATTGTCACGATACGGGTGCTCATCCAGCAACGCCTGTAGATCGGGATACGGCTTCGTCAACTCGTAGTACTTTCCTTCGAAGTATTCTTCAAGCTCCGCCAGGCTCAACTCATTCGCGGGTTCGTCTCGCGTCGCGAGTTCCCAAAGCAACTCACGGTGTTGAGGGTCGATGCGCGCCAAGTCGATGCTGAGCGAGAGGCCGTCTTGAATCACGACGCTCCCGTCCATTACGCTGGGTGAACTCGCCGTCGCACCGAAGAGCGTCTGGAGTTGGTAGAGGAACGAGGCAGCAAGGTAGTGGCTGTTGTGAACCGTTTGCCCGGGGATAGTGAGCTTCAATAGTTCCGAGTCATGCCGCTCCGAACACACCCCGGATAGCAGCATGCAGCCCAACACAAACCCAGCCAAGTAGCCACGACGCACGTTCTTGCAATTGTAGAACGCGTAGCCACTCGCGCAGCGTTGGCTGAATCACGAAGGGCGGTTTCCAGACCCAGCTCGTCGCTATAATGTCGATGCTTTCGACCACCGGTATGTGCGCGTGAGAAAGTTCATCTTCAGTTTCCTCCTAGCCCTGGGCATGCTCGCGATGCTCGAGATTGGCACGCGGCTCATCGTCGAACCGAAGAGCGCGGGCGTTCTCCTCCAACGCCCCATTCTCGAACTGTATCCCGGCATCGAAAACGCGGGCGACATCTTCTCGGAGGTAACACCCGAAACTCTCGATTGGACCCCCTATGAGCATTGGGTGATGCGGCCGAACCTACGAGGTCGCTTCTTTCGTACGAACTCGCTCGGTTTGCGCGGCAAGGAAACGACCATCGAGAAACCAGCGGGCCGCTTTCGCATCGCAGTGCTCGGAGGCTCCACCGCCTGGGGCTTAGGTGCTTCGAGCGACGCCAAAACCGTTCCCGGCCAACTCGAAACAATCCTCGCTGAAACGTACCCCGGACGGGACATTGAGGTCCTGAACGCCGCGCAGATCGGTTACGTCTCGACCCAGGAGTTGATCTATTTCCAGCGAGTGATCTCCCCGATGCAGCCGGACCTCGTTGTGCTCCTCGACGGATACAACGACATCAATGCCGATTTCATGAACATTGAGCCCGGCTGGCCCCAGAACGCCGCGCTGTTGAGGTCCCGCTATGAGGCTTCTTGGAAAGTGTTGCCGGCCCGCTACAACCTCGATGCACTGCTGCGCCGTAGCCGTTTCCTGGCGGTCATCTCGGAGGCCTGGCCCGGTGCATCACGATCACCTTCGCCGCTGGGGGAGATTTCGGCGGGGGACACCGCTCGAACCTATATTGCCAACGTCACCGCTATCGCCCGTATCGCCGCGCCGGCTCCGGTGTGGGTCGCGCTACAGCCCAGCCTCATAGCAACCACCAAGCCAGGATTTCCATTTTGGCCCTGGCACGGTGAAAGTATACACCCGCGCTGCCCCGAAGACCACGTCTTTCCGCGCTGAACCCTGCACATCACCTCCGGCGGCAGGCCCCAAAGCCCGTCCGTCCGCTCACAGACGTTGATGGAGCGGGCTGAACGGCACACCGGCCGACACTGCTCCCTGCGAAGCCTTTTCGGAGCTAAAAACTGTTGATCCTCGTCCAGGTAACGCTACCCGCTCGGCAGCGGCAGCGCCCAGATCCTGTGCAGCATGTCACCGAACAGCCGCCGGTTCAGATGCCCCTCGGCCAGCAGCAACCAGTAGTAGCGCGCGTGCTTGACCAGCCGGCCGCCGGTCTTCATCAGCCGCTGCTGCAAGCTCGTGAGCGACCAACTCTTGATCCTGTTCGGCAGTCCGAGCCGCCGCCACAAGTTGCCCAGGTTGTAGGCCAGCACGCTGAGTTGCAGTCGCACTTCGTTGGCCCGAAAGCGATGGCACGAAAGCCGCGTCCAGTGCGTGGCCTGTTTGCCTTCTTTAATCCATTGCTCGGCCGTGCCGCGCTTGTTGTAGAAGCGCACCACCGACCGGCTTGGCAAGCTCATGTTGGTCACGATAAATCCGACCCGCGGGAACAGCTCACCGAGATGATGCTCGACCTTGGCCACGATGCGTCGCGGCTTGGACCAACTCTCCGCCTGATAGCGGAAGCTCTTGTAGCGCACCAAGGGCTTGCGACCCGGCCTGCCCGGCGGGCGAAACAAGATGTCTTCGATCGCCAATTCCAAGCTCTTGTTGGCCGGAATGCGAATGGCGTACTGCACTCCGCGTTCCTCCGAAAACTCATAAATCTCCGGCTTGGCAAAGGCCGCATCGCCCCGGAAGGTGACCTGTTTGCCCACAGCCTGTTGGCGCTTGATCTCGGGCAGCAGCAACTCCTTCCAGTCCTCAGCGCTGTGCACGTTGCCTGGACGCAGCTTCGCCGCCAGGCAATCCCCATGCTGGTTGAACAACAACAGCGGGTGGTAGCAGACCGACTCGAAATGGCCGTTGTAGGCGCTGCCCTCTTGCTGGCCGTGGACAGGGCTTTCGGTCGAATCCATGTCGAGCACGACGCGCTCGGAGTCGTCTTGCGTCTCGGCTTGCGCCACCAGCTCGCGGTTCACAGCCATCAGCCCCAGCAAGTTCTCCTCGCTCGCCAGCATCTCCGTCTCGAAGCTCTGCAGTCGCGAGGTCAGTGCCCCGCCGCGATCCCAGTTCCTCTTCGAGCCGATCAAGCGAAACGTCGGGTCAGCCGACACTCGGACGGCGTCATTGAGGTCCTCGTAGCCTGCCAGCCGAGAGTAGACTGACTGCCGCAGCAGATCGGCCAGCGGGAACTTCTTGTTCAAGCCTTGCCGTGGGTCACTGAGGTGTTCGTCGATCAGCTTCCCGAGTCCGAGTCGCTCGTCCAGCTCGCGGACCAGGATCAGCCCGCCGTCGGAAGTGACACGCGATCCTTGGAAATCGACTTTCAATAAGCCGTTGAAGCTTAGCTGGAACGGTTTGTTTTCTTTTTCACCCATTGGGTGTTGATCTCCTCAGCGCCTTGAGTGCTTTCCAACCCGCATAAATAAAGGCGTCCGAGGCCACCCGATGGTTAGCAGAATCGAAACTAAAGTGGGAATCCGGGCCAAGCCCTTGACGGAAGACGAACAGCGCATCGTTGGCGTCAAGGAAATCCAGGTGCCCCGCTATCGAGAGCGCGTCATCGAGGCCCATCGCGCGATGGCGCAAGCCGTCCAAGACGCGGGATTCCCGTCCATACAGCTCGAGGACTCGCTCGGAACCCAACCCACCCTGATATTCGCGGACGAATGCCACTTCGGTGACGACGGGGCAGAGCGAATCGCCTCTCGCATTGCCGCTCGCCTATCCGAGAGTTTTTAGCCGGAACCGCTTACTTTTTTACCCACACATAGGCGTGATTGCCGAGTTGCCGCGCGTGCGGACTCCGCAGAAGCAGCGCGTCGAGGTACCGCAAGGGAAACAGTAACCACCCCAGTACGAACCATGTCCCTCGTTTCAATCCAGCGGAACGGCATCCACAGCTTGGCGTACTCGATCACGACAATCAGCAGCGTCGCGGTCGGTCCGGTAAGCCACCCCTCGCCGACGACCCGCATCGGAGCGACCAAGCGCCGAAGTCCGTCGAGACTAAACCGCCAGTAGTCGCGTGGATACTCGTGAAAGGGGTGGCAGAAAGGCGCGACAATGCGGCAACCACCTCCACCTTTGAGACATCGGCGGATCTCAGCAAGGAGTTGCACCGGGTCGGGCGTGTGTTCGATCACCGCGTCACAGTCAACGCGATCGAAGAACTCGTCCCGGGAAGGGGGAGGTTCTCCGCATCGCAAACAACATCCACACCGGGCAGGGCAATCAGATCGACGTTGATGTATCCGTGTACGTCGTTTCCCGCCCCACCGATATACAGATTGCGCAGGCCGAGTGGGATGATCTGTTCCCGGCTCGCCGCGCTGTACCAGACCGGCAAGGGGGGCTGCAGCATCCGTATCAAACGATTCGAACGCCGGCGCGACAGTTCACTCACCGGATCAGCCTGCATCAGAGTCGATTGTCTCAGATCACCGGCTGCAGCCTCGATGGCGCAACGTACCGTCCGCGCGGCGAGAGGTCGTAGTCAGAGATCTTCCTAAAGAAGGTGAAAGTAGCCGTTGCGCTCGATCACTTCGAGATCCATATCAAACAGACTCGACAAGCCTTCTGACGAAAGCACCTCATCCTTCGGTCCGTCGCGAAAGATGCGGCCGTCTTTCATCAGAACGATGCGGCCAATCTCTGGGATGATGTCGGGCAGGTGATGAGTCACGAGTATGACGCTGACTCCCGAGTGGGCGATCTTGCGTAGCGCCTCGCGTAGCTCATCGACCGCGCGCAGATCGAGGCTCGCACTCGGCTCATCAAGGATGAGCGCCTTCGGGCCGTGAACCAACGCCCGAGCGATCACAACGCGCCGCGATTCGCCCGAGGACATCTCCAACATGTCGTGGTCCGCGAGATAATCGATCTCAAGCTCGGCCATCACCTGCGCAACTTTCTCGCGCATCGCGTCGGTTACCTCATTGTGGGGCCAGATCTCGGCGCTACTGAAAAAGCCCGACATCACGGCTTCCGCGGCCGTGATCGGCCTCGTACAAGTCTCCACCCAATCGGGTGAGACGATGCCCAACTGGGGACGCAGATGAAAAATGTTCCAGCGGTCTTTGCCGAGAATCTTGAGCGACCAGTCGTCGACCGTTTGCAGTGGATGCAGCTCGCGCATGATCGTCTTGATCAGCGACGACTTCCCCGAGCCGTTCGGCCCCACGATCGCCACCTGCTCGCCCAGCGAGATCGACAGAGTGATTGCATCAAGAACGGTTCTCCGCCCCCGCATGACGCTGACGTTGCGGAAATCAATCAGCGAGGAATTTTGATTTGAGGAAGGCAGAAAACACTCCAGGGCGGCGGGGGAAAGAAACGGCGATCGTCGCCGAACCGCCGCGACGCCGTGCCAAGTCTCTTTCAATCCAGACGCGATCTCTTAGTTAAGGATATTCGGTAACGCGTCGATTCCCGACTTGGCGATCATGCCGTCCTGCCGCGCGGTCACGCCGCTCACGCCAATGGCCCCGAGGAACTCGTCTTGCCAAATAATCGGTAGTCCGCCTTCGAACGGCATCGCGCCCGGCAACGCTACCAGCGCCGTCCGATTGACGACCGCGTCTCCAAATACCTTTGTCGGGCGCTTGAAGTTCACGGCGCTCTTGGCCTTGCGAATCGCAACCTCGATGCTGCCTATCTGAACGCCATCCATGCGCTGCAGGTAAAGCAGGTTACCGCCGTCGTCCAGAACAGCGATCACGACATTCCAGCCGTTCTTCTTCGCATGCGCCTCCGCGGCTGCGGCGATGCCTTTTGTCACTTCCAGCGTCAGGGCCTTCTTCGAGACCAGCTCCGCACTCGATCCAACACCCGCCAGGGCACAGCACTCCGACAAACGATGCCGCGAGAAACCGCTTCACATGTCTCATCAACCTCTCCTCGTCCCGCCCCCGTAGGGCAACCGTGAAGGGGCTATCCTAACAAATCGCAGTAGCGACGGACACTCGTGTCTGTCCTGTTTGTGTCTGTCCTGCTGAACTCTCTCACCAACCCGACAAACTCGCTGAATGATGCCCATTCCAATTCGAACCAATCACTTGGTAGTGGTCTTACGGGAACGGTAAACTAGAGCCATGCCCAGCCCTGAAGAGCACGCTCTCCTCATGACGCGGCGGCAGCTCTTCGGCCGTACCAGCAGCGGCATCGGAATCGCCGCTCTCGGTTCCCTTCTCGGCCGCGACTTGCTTGCAGGTGCCACCGGCCCCAACGATCGCCCCGTCAATCCACAAACCGGCGGACTCGCCGATCTGCCGCACTTCGCACCCAAAGCCAAGCGCGTCATCTACCTGTTCCAATCCGGGGCGCCTTCGCAGATCGACCTCTACGACCATAAACCCATGCTGCGCAAGTTCCACGGCCAGGAACTGCCTGACTCGATTCGTAAAGGCCAACGCATCACGGGCATGACCTCCGGGCAAGACTCCCTTCCGGTGGCATCGTCCATCTTCAAGTTCAAGCAGCACGGCCAGACCGGCACGTGGCTCAGCGAGCTGCTTCCGCATCAGGGCAAGATCGTCGATGACGTCGCGTACATCAAGACGCTTCATACCGACGCCATCAATCACGACCCCGCCATCACCTTCATCCAGAGCGGTTCGCAGCAGCCCGGCCGCCCCAGCATGGGTGCTTGGATGAGCTACGGACTGGGCAGTGAGAACCAGAACCTGCCGGGCTTCGTCGTCCTCGTTTCGCAGAAGAATTCGTTAAATAACGCTCAGCCGCTCTTCTCACGCCTGTGGGGACCCGGCTTTCTGCCTTCGCGCTACCAGGGTGTGCGCTTCCGCTCCAGCGGCGACCCGGTCCTCTACCTGTCCGATCCGCCCGGCGTCAGCAAGCAGGCCCGGCGTCGAATGCTCGACAGTTTGGCCGAGCTCAATCAGATGCGCTCCGAGGCCTTCGGGGATCCCGAGATCGATACGCGCATCGCGCAATACGAGATGGCCTATAGGATGCAGAGTTCCGTACCCGACCTGATGGACCTCTCCGATGAGCCCGACCACATCTTCGATCTCTACGGGCCCGACGCCCGCAAGCCCGGCACCTTCGCCGCTAACTGCCTGCTTGCCCGCCGTCTGGCCGAACGCGACGTCCGCTTTGTGCAACTGTTCCATCGCGGCTGGGATCAGCACAACGACCTGCCGCGCGACATCAAGCTTCAGTCGAAGTCCACCGACCAGCCCTCCGCCGCGCTCGTTCAGGACCTCAAACAGCGCGGCATGCTCGACGACACGCTCGTCGTTTGGGGAGGCGAGTTCGGTCGCACGGTTTACTGCCAGGGCGAGCTCACCGAAACCAACTACGGACGCGATCATCATCCGCGCTGCTTCACCATCTGGATGGCCGGCGCCGGCGTCAAACCAGGAATTTCGATCGGCCAAACCGACGACTACTGCTACAACATCGTCGAAGACCCCGTCCACGTCCACAACCTCCAAGCAACCATCCTCCACCTAATGGGCATCGACCACAAGAAGCTCACCTTCAAGTACCAGGGCCGCCACTTCCGGCTCACTGATGTCCATGGCGAACTGGTCGAGAAGGTGCTCGCTTACTGAGTCCCGCATAATATTCAGTTAATCGAACGACAAAGAAGATTGCTTCCAAAAGGCGGCGATCAAGCGCCGTTTGCGGCGCATGCGGCGCAAAGTCGTGCGCGCCCGCTCGTCGAGCTCCCAGTAGTCGTTGGGGCAGACGTTGAGCAACTCGTGCTGCTTCCAGTAGGCCCAGATGTATTCCACCGGATTCAGCTCCGGGGCGTAGCCCGGCAAGTACTCGGTCTCGATGTGGCCCTGCGACAACGCGATGAACTCGCGCACCAACGCGCTGCGATGCGCCGGCAAGCGATCCCACACGATCAGCAACGGACGTTGTATGTGGCGCAGCAGGACCTTGTTGCATGGATCATCCCGAAGGATGTCTTATCATTGGTTTTTTCAACGCTGGGGGTAGTCTAAATGCCACATAAGTTCAACGCAGCGCGCCGGCACAAGTTTGATAAGGTGCAGTACCGGGTGATCAACTGGGCGGAATATAACGAGAGCTTGCGCCAACGGGGTGACCTGACGATTTGGGTCAGTGAGGAGGCTCAAAGTGTGTGGAGCGCGCCGCGCCGCACGTCACGGGGTGGTCAGCGCAGATACTCGGATTTGGCGATCGAGACATGCCTGACGCTGCGCACGACGTATCGGCTTGCGTTGCGGCAGACGCAGGGACTTATGGGATCCATCGGCACGCTCATGGGGCTGGATATACGGGTACCGGATTACTCCACGCTGTCGCGTCGCGCAAACGGGGTGAGCATCGCTCAGGTGATGAGGCAAGCAGGATCTGTGCCTATCCATCTGGTGGTGGACAGTACCGGCCTCAAGATCTTCGGCGAGGGGGAATGGCTCGCACAGAAGCATAAAATCAAGGTAATACGCCGCCGCTGGCGCAAACTCCACCTCGGACTGGACCTGGCCAGCGGTGCGATTGTTTGCGCCGATCTGACTGACGATGACGCTGGAGACAGCACCGCCTTGCCCGGGCTTCTGGATCAACTGGATGCCCCGGTCACGGGCTTTCTGGCTGACGGCGCCTATGATGGGGCGTCTACACGGGATCTGCTGAGGGAACGGTATGGGGAGACCCTGGATGTGGTTATACCGCCGCCAAAGAACGCAGTGATCCGTCCGCAATCGGCGCGGGGTCCAACCGTTCGGGATCGCCATATTGCCCAGATCCGCAGCAATGGCCGTATGGCCTGGCAGGCGGCCACAGGGTACAACCAGCGCAGCCGGATAGAAACGCAGATCGGCCGTTGGAAGAGCGTGATCGGCCCCAAGCTCAAATCCCGCAGCTTCTCCAGGCAGATCACGGAAATCACGGTCGGCCAGAAAGTTCTGAACACAATGACCGCACTCGGACGGCCTGTGTTCGAACGCATCGCCTGACGCTACCGCTTGGGAAAGGGCGAATTCCATCTCCGCCCCGATCCATGCAACAACGCTACATATGTCGGGCATCTTAATTGTGGTTCATTCCGGAAGGAGCGAACAATGTTTGACGCAGCCGAGAAGAAAGACGGCGGTGCGCCCTGGGGCGTCATCGGTGGTGGTGTTGCCTTGGTAGCACTTTTGATCGCGGGTTACCTCATGACCAACTAGCGGCCGGCCGGGGACAGCAACCGGTTTGTCCGGTCATCGGGTAGCAGCAGTCTGTCGGCGGGTCTGCCCCCCGCCTGAAGGGTGGCTGTGTGCGAGCTGGTTTGGTTCTTGTGACCTGTTCGGCTATCCTCATCCAGCGGGTTTAACCGGAACGAAGACTCCGAAGGTATAAGTTGCGGAACGCGACGGGCCCGTGATCACCCTGTAGCAGCAGTGGTGCTTCGGGTTTCTCCTCCCAAGGGGAAGCGCCGCGTGTAGAGCCGATAAGCTCATATTCGCCGTGGATCTGTTTCCCGTTGTGATCGACGCGTAGGAAGCGAGCATTCTCGACCTTGCGGCCCGCTTCGAAGCGTGGGGCGCGGAACCAGATGTGGAAGCTTTCCCATTCGCCGGCGGGCCGGCTCGCGTTGACGCTGGGCGGTTGGCCCCCGACACGCTTTTCGTTGATGGCGCGGGCGTAGATTCCGCCGTTGTCACCGTATTTGAGCTTGGTGCGTCCGTAGCTGTCGTAGATCTGGATTTCGTATAACCCCATCAAGCAGATACCGGAGTTAGATCCCTTGGCGACCATGGATTCTAGATAGAGTTCGAGGTCGGCGTAATTCTTCTTCGTGATGGGATTGTCGGACCTTCCTCGTTGATTATTGACGAAGGCGGGGACGGTTCCGGCGGCGGGTTTGAACGGCTTTCGCACGAGTTCTTTCGGGTTGTCGGGGTTAAGCCAGACGAGACTGGGTACGTCCCAATCGAAAGGCTTCGGGTCGCGGTTGGGGTCTTTGAGGGCTTTCCACTGGCTGATGTCTTTGCCGTTGAAGAGAGATTCCCACCCTTGTTTCGGATCCCTGAAAGAAGATTCCAGGGCCTTGAACTCTTCGTTGGGGCCGTGCGAGCTGGCCGGCGCGGGGCGGGGAAGGCCGGCAGCGAGGGTCCCGGAAAGCAGAAGAAATTGGCGGCGCTTCATGAAGCTATTGTACGGCGGCGGGCAAGGTGTCTTGGCCGTCCGTCAACCAGTCGAGGGTGAAGCGGGCCACCGTGAGGGTTTCGTAGGCGTCGTCATCGCCGCGCTCGTAAAGGCAGGCCATGGTTCCATCGGGAAGCACGGCCAGGGATGAGTATGCCGAGGGTCCGGCGTGGAGGGCCTTGGCGACGGGCCACGACTCGCCCTCGTCGTAGCTGAGGCGGACGGTCATGTTGACGCGATCGGTCGTGCTGGCCGGACCGGAATAGATGACGCGGTCCTTGCCGCGGTTGGCGGCGAGAGTGTAGCGCAGGAAGCTTGCCTGGCAGACGGGCTCGATGAGGGTTTCGTCGAAAGTGAGGTCGCTCCAGGTTATGCCCGCGTCTTCGCTCCAGGCGAGGGCGCGTTTGCCGAGACGGTCGGCTTGCTTGGCCACCTTTCCCCAATAGCTGCGGATGTTGATCAGCAGACGTCCGTCGGTAAGCTCGACGACTTGGGATTCATCGGTGTGCTCGGGGAGCAGGCCGCCGAGTTGCCATGTCTCGCCGTGGTCGTCGCTGTAGAAGACGTGCGAGTGCATGATTCGTTGTTCGCCGACCATGACGCCGTGGTCGGTGGGGACGACGAGGCGGCCTTTGTGTGGGCCTTGCTGGAGTTGGATGCTCACGCCGGGGCCGGTGGCGACCCAGACCCAGTGGCCGCGGGTGATGCTACCGGTGATATTGATGGGCTCTGACCACGTAACGCCGTCATCTTCGCTCTTGGTGAGGAGGATTTCTTTGTTGTTGCGGCAGAACGGCATCCAGATCGTGCCGGTATCTTGGTCGACGACGGGAGCGGGGTTGCCGATGGTGAGTTCGGAGTCGCCGCCTTCTTCGTAGACAACTTGATGCGGTGACCACGTCTCACCGCCGTCGGTACTGCGTTTGACGAGCAGGTCGATGTTGCCGTGGTCGCGGCGATTGTCTTTGCGTCCTTCGCAGAAGGCTAGGAGGTTGCCGTCGTTTGTGGTGACGAGGGCGGGGATGCGGTAGGTGTGGTAGCCGTCTTGGCCGGCGGTCCAGAGGGGGGTTTGGGTGAGGCCGGCGTCGGTTTGGACGCCGCCGTCGCTTCCGCACGAGAGTAGGAGTGCGAGGGAGAGGAGCGCTAGCGGCCAGAGAGAGGGAATGGAGCGGTGCGGGTTTCGATGACTCATGTCGGTAGCACGTTACAGCGTGGCCCGAGTCGACGTCAAGTGCGGGTGACGGTGGAACTCGAAGAAAACGGTCGAGATCACGCGGGCGACTTGCAAGCTTTCTCGAGGATGACTTGGCGGCCCGGGTTTCAAAGATGAGAAGTCCTTAACTTCGCATGCAACATCTCTTGTACTTCTTTCCACTCCCGCACGGACATGGATCGTTGCGCCGAACTTGCCCAGACTCTCTGTTTGCCTTTGCGATACGGCTTTTCCTAATCTGCTCGGCCATCACTTTGAGCCTGTTCATCTCTTGAGGCGACAGCGTTGCAAGTCCCACTGACTGCCAGTCTACTGAGTCCCGCATAATATTCAGTTAATCGAACGACAAAGAAGATTGCTTCCAAAAGGCGGCGATCAAGCGCCGTTTGCGGCGCATGCGGCGCAAGGTCGTGCGTGCCCGCTCGTCGAGCTCCCAGTAGTCGTTGGGGCAGACGTTGGGCAACTCGTGCTGCTTCCAGTAGGCCCAGATGTATTCCACCGGATTCAGCTCCGGGGCGTAGCCCGGCAAGTACTCGGTCTCGATGTGGCCCTGCGACAACGCGATGAACTCGCGCACCAACGCGCTGCGATGCGCCGGCAAGCGATCCCACACGATCAGCAACGGACGTTGTATGTGGCGCAGCAGCGCCTTGAGGAAATCGATCACCTCGGGACCGCGGATGGCGTCGGGATAGAGACGGAAATAGAAGTTGTGGAAAGTGATTCCGGCCGCCGCCGAGAGCTTCTTCCAGTTGAAGTTGAACTGCAGTACGGGCGTCTGCCCGCGCGGTGCCCAAGTACGGCAGCGATGTGGCTTCTGGCTCAGTCCGCTTTCGTCGATGAAGACGATCGTGCGGCCCTGTTTTTGGGCTTTTTTTTAATGGCGGGCCAGGTCTGTTTCTTCCAGGCGCGGATCGCTTCCTCGTTGCGCTCGCGGGCCTTGCCGACCGGCCGTTGCGGGCTCCAGTGGAGTGCCCGCAGCAGCTTCCAGACGTGGCCTTCGTGGTAGCGCACCCCGAAACGGTCGCGGATCAACCGCGCCACCCGCGGACAGCTCCAGAGCGGCGTCGGGAAGCCGTGCGCTTCGGGTCCTTCGAGCAGCAGCCCTTCCAGCTCGGCGAGCTGCGCGGTGCTCAGCAACGGCTTGCGGCCGGCGCGGCCGGCTTTGGCCAACCCGGCGCGGCCGTCTTCGCGGTAACGCTGTACCCAGCCGCTGACGCTTTGTTGGGCGGCTTGGACTCTACGCGCCGCCCCGGCTTGGCTCAGTCCTTCTTTCACGACCAGCCGCACCGCCTCAATGCGCCGCTTCTCCAGCGCCGCAAAGTCTCGCTTCACGCCTTTTGGAAAACCCATATCCAAAAGACGTCGCTCCATTACAAAAGGTTACTCTATATTATGCGGGACTCAGTAAGTCGATGAGTTGACCCTTGCTCCCGTAAGTCGCCTTCACTAGAAGACGGTCTGACTCAGCTGCGAGCAGCATTGCGGCTCGAGTGTAATCTAAGGCGTATACATCGTCACGCTTGACGACAGGAGGCATCCACGCGAAGACGGTGAGCCTAACGTCCCCATACGTTGACATAGGCCGGACGCGATGAACAGTTTCACTCGTCTTGATAATGGTCTCAACCCGGATTCCCACTTTAGTTTCGATTCTGCTAACCATCGGGTGGCCTCGGACGCCTTTATTTATGCGGGTTGGAAAGCACTCAAGGCGCTGAGGAGATCAACACCCAATGGGTGAAAAAGAAAACAAACCGTTCCAGCTAAGCTTCAACGGCTTATTGAAAGTCGATTTCCAAGGATCGCGTGTCACTTCCGACGGCGGGCTGATCCTGGTCCGCGAGCTGGACGAGCGACTCGGACTCGGGAAGCTGATCGACGAACACCTCAGTGACCCACGGCAAGGCTTGAACAAGAAGTTCCCGCTGGCCGATCTGCTGCGGCAGTCAGTCTACTCTCGGCTGGCAGGCTACGAGGACCTCAATGACGCCGTCCGAGTGTCGGCTGACCCGACGTTTCGCTTGATCGGCTCGAAGAGGAACTGGGATCGCGGCGGGGCACTGACCTCGCGACTGCAGAGCTTCGAGACGGAGATGCTGGCGAGCGAGGAGAACTTGCTGGGGCTGATGGCTGTGAACCGCGAGCTGGTGGCGCAAGCCGAGACGCAAGACGACTCCGAGCGCGTCGTGCTCGACATGGATTCGACCGAAAGCCCTGTCCACGGCCAGCAAGAGGGCAGCGCCTACAACGGCCATTTCGAGTCGGTCTGCTACCACCCGCTGTTGTTGTTCAACCAGCATGGGGATTGCCTGGCGGCGAAGCTGCGTCCAGGCAACGTGCACAGCGCTGAGGACTGGAAGGAGTTGCTGCTGCCCGAGATCAAGCGCCAACAGGCTGTGGGCAAACAGGTCACCTTCCGGGGCGATGCGGCCTTTGCCAAGCCGGAGATTTATGAGTTTTCGGAGGAACGCGGAGTGCAGTACGCCATTCGCATTCCGGCCAACAAGAGCTTGGAATTGGCGATCGAAGACATCTTGTTTCGCCCGCCGGGCAGGCCGGGTCGCAAGCCCTTGGTGCGCTACAAGAGCTTCCGCTATCAGGCGGAGAGTTGGTCCAAGCCGCGACGCATCGTGGCCAAGGTCGAGCATCATCTCGGTGAGCTGTTCCCGCGGGTCGGATTTATCGTGACCAACATGAGCTTGCCAAGCCGGTCGGTGGTGCGCTTCTACAACAAGCGCGGCACGGCCGAGCAATGGATTAAAGAAGGCAAACAGGCCACGCACTGGACGCGGCTTTCGTGCCATCGCTTTCGGGCCAACGAAGTGCGACCGCAACTCAGCGTGCTGGCCTACAACCTGGGCAACTTGTGGCGGCGGCTCGGACTGCCGAACAGGATCAAGAGTTGGTCGCTCACGAGCTTGCAGCAGCGGCTGATGAAGACCGGCGGCCGGCTGGTCAAGCACGCGCGCTACTACTGGTTGCTGCTGGCCGAGGGGCATCTGAACCGGCGGCTGTTCGGTGACATGCTGCACAGGATCTGGGCGCTGCCGCTGCCGAGCGGGTAGCGTTACCTGGACGAGGGTCAACAGTTTTTAGCTCCGAAAAGGCTTCGCAGGGAGCAGTGTCGGCCGGTGTGCCGTTCAGCCCGCTCCATCAACGTCTGTGAGCGGACGGACGGGCTTTGGGGCCTGCCGCCGGAGGTGATGTGCAGGGTTCAGCGCGGAAAGACGTGGTCTTCGGGGCAGCGCGGGTGTATACTTTCACCGTGCCAGGGCCAAAATGGAAATCCTGGGTTATCCGCATTAAAAACTCAGGTCTACACCCTAGCCCACCGGGGGGGCGAAGTCAATACCAAGTCTTGTCTCATGCAAGATGAGCCTGAAGGAGGAGTTAGTTTCTCACACAAGATGAGCCTGAAGGGTGGGGGAGTGAGCATGCTGGGGATTGACCATCCACATGCAAGACGGCAAGACGCTGAGCCTGGAGCAGATACGGCAGTTTCTGGAGGCCAGCGATGAAATACGATTCAAGGGCAAAGGGCGTGCCGAGATCTACGCCTGGGTGGCGCAAACGCTGTGCCGGCAGCGCTACAGCGGGCAAGACCGAGCCGCCAAAGGACTGCTGCGGCAATATCTGGCCAAGATGACGGGACTGAGCCGGGCGCAGGTCACCCGACTGATCCGCCAATATCGGCAGAGGGGTGAGCTGGTACCTGCCCGCTATCGGCGGCATCGCTTTGCCGGCAAGTACACGGCGGCCGATATCGAGCGGCTGGCGGCCGTCGATGAAGCACACGAAACGCTCAGCGGCCCGGCCACGCGCAAGATCCTGCAGCGGGAATATCACAAGTACCAGCAGAGTGAATATGAGCGGTTGGCGGAGCAGTGTCGGCCGGTGTGCCGTTCACTCGGCCCAGCGCGGTGTCGATCGGCGAGCGGCGGCGGCCCAACCCGCGGGGCCAACCCGGCTACCTGCGAGTGGATACGGTACATCAAGGAGATCAACGTCTGTGAGCGGACGGACGGGCTTTGGGGCCTGCCGCCGGAGGTGATGTGCAGGGTTCAGCGCGGAAAGACGTGGTCTTCGGGGCAGCGCGGGTGTATACTTTCACCGTGCCAGAACTGCTGACCGACGCCAAAGGCAAGCAGAAGCGCGTGTATCGCCACTATCAGACCCCTTGGAAATCCTGGGTTATCCGCATTAAAAACTCAGGTCTACACCCTAGCCCACCGGGGGGGCGAAGTCAATACCACTTCTGATCGGGACCAAGCTGCGACCTAACCGTTGACTGAGGTGCTCAGAACGTTGTAGGAGACATCGCAAACCCGCCCAAAATTTCTGCGATTTCATGGACGGTGCAGACGTTCGGGTGGTTCAGGGCAGCGGCGGCTTTGAAGACCCGATCGGGTCGGGTGACGGGGATTGAGGCCCCGCCACCCTCCCACACCACCGGACATACGGTTTTCCGTATCCGGCGGTTGAACCCAGCGGCCTTACGTTCGCGCCGCAAGATCCGATGGCATCACAAACCCGTAGCGCCGCAACGTTGCATTCGATAACGCTGTCTGCAACAGTCCGTTCGCCGCTATGCGCCAAGCGCCGCGACGTGCCGGAACCAGTTTCAACAAGCGTTCCCCAATGCCCAACCGACGTAAAGCCCGCCGGCGTCCCGTTGCGCCATGCCAGCGCAGCCAGAAACATTTCCGTATGTGCCGCCGCACCCATCCTTCCAGTAGGAAAATCGCACGCCGTCGCTCCGCCAACCGGTAGTATCCCCACCAGCCGCGAACGTACCGCCGCCACTCGTCGCGTAACTGCCGACTCGTGACCGAGCGGTTGCCGCACCAGATCTCCCGCACCTTCCGTTTGAATCGCTCGACACTTTCCGGCGCTGCTTCCACCTGCCCCTGGCGGTTCAGACGAAACCCCAGGAACTTCCGCTCCCACGGCCTCCCCGCCCCGCTCTTGGCCTCGTTCACTTTCAGTCGCAGATGCTTTTCGATCCAAGCCGTGATCCCCGCCAGCACACGCTTCGCCGCCGCTTCACTGCCCACATAGATGTTGCAGTCATCCGCGTACCGGCAGAACCGTAGCCCACGTCTCTCCAGCTCCCGATCAAGCGCATCAAGGTAGATGTTCGCCAGCAACGGTGACAACGGCCCGCCTTGCGGCGTGCCCTCCGCGCTGCGCACCACCACCCCCTCCGTCAGCACTCCGGCCCGTAGATACCGGCCGATCAACCCCAGCACTCGCTTGTCGCGAATGACTTCCGCCACCCGCCGCATCAAAATGTCGTGATTGACCACGTCGAAGAACCGCGCGATGTCAATATCCACCACCCAGTCCTTGCCCTCGCGAACGTATCTTTGCGCCACTCGCACTGCGTCATGCGCACTCCGTCCCGGCCGGAACCCGTAGCTCGACTCGCTGAACCGCGGATCGAAGATCGGCTGCAGAACTTGCAGCAACGCTTGCTGCACCAGCCGATCTATTACCGTCGGTATCCCAAGCTGTCGCTTCCCCCCGCTCGGCTTCGGTATCTCTACCCGCCTTACGGGACTCGGCGTCCAACGCCCGGACACGAGTTTCGCTCGAATCTCCGTGCCGTGACGGCGAAAGTGAGGTTCGAGTTCTTCGGTCGTCATCTTGTCGATCCCCGCCGCGCCCCGCTTGCGTTTCACCGCCCGCAGAGCCCGTTCGAGGTTCTCCTCTCCGACCACCTGTTCCATCAGTTCTTCGTGCATTGCTTTCTTCGATGAGTCTCGCCGAACTTCGCCTCGTCGCCGCCGGAGGGAGGCCCATCCCGGTTCCACCGTTCCTGCCTGCCCCTGCTCCCCTTGCGTTCCCCCGATGGGGAAGGACCTTTCGGTCCGGGACTCCGGACTTCTTTCGGCTCGGTTCGAGTCGCTCCTCTCGCTTTGCTCCTTGGTTCTTCGGCCCTTCGCTCCGGCGCTATTACCCGCCTTCCTCGCTACTACGGCCTCTGCTGACTTCTCCTCCGCTCTCACCGAGGAGATCTCCCCAGGTAAGGTGCTGAATCTTTCCCTTCACACCGCCCGGCTCTACCGCGCACGTCTTCGGATGGACTTCGGGCTTCACGTTGGCTAGCACGCTTACCGCCCGTACACGGCCTCTCTGCCGATTCGTGTTCCTACGGTCAAAGGTTTGTTCCCCGCTTCCTTCAGCTTCACCTCGCGGCTACGCCTTGCGGTTCCCTACAGTTACCTCCATCAGTTCCCGGTCGGCTCCTTTCAGCCAACTAGATTCAGCCCATGCTGGGCACACTAGCGCGGACCTCGGTTTTGAGGTCCGCGGGGTTTCCTACAGCCGTGCCTTGGGTTCCGACGGGAGGCGCAGAAAATCGATCTCGATAGGTCCGACGCGCTCGTGACCATCGAGGACCATCGAGGGACAGGCACCTAAACTCGGCGGTACGCCAACCGCATTTAGTTCCATCACCAGGTCTAAACCCACCGCCTTTCAGGCGGTCAGCTTCAAGCGGGTCTGGATGACAATAGGAGGATGGGCGAATATCGGCGAGGGGCGCACGCGGTCTACGACATCAAATATCACCTGGTCTGGATCACGAAATATCGCTACAAGGTGTTGCGGGGCAGGGTGGCGGAGCGGACACGGGACCTGATCCGACAGAGCTGCCAAGCGCGAGACGTCGTGGTGATTCGGGGTGCGGTGTCGCCGGATCATGTGCATGTCTTGGTATCGGCACCGCCGCAGCTTGCACCGTCGAAGCTGGTGCAGTATGTAAAAGGCAGGTCGTCACGACGGCTGCAAGATGAGTTTGGGGAATTGCGGAAGCGATACTGGGGGCAACACCTGTGGGCGCGCGGATATTTCTGCGCGACGGTGGGCGCGGTGGACGAGGAAACGATCAAGAAGTACATCGAGAGCCAGCAATGGGACGAGGATGAGGAGGAGGGATTCAAGATCACAGCGCCCACCAAGCCTTGAGCCGGCTCTGAGCCGGGGCTTCTTCAGGCGGCTTCAGCCGCAAGCCGACTTTCAGTCGTAAATGAACCCACCGCCTTTCAGGCGGTGGTTGTTTAGGAATCGCCGCCGGTTGTGCACAGATTCGCTCATCACCATCCAATGACGTAGCCGTCCGTCGCCGGTGCGGCTCCTCCCATCAGTACGCCTTCTTCCGTATCCACGACAATGGCGTTCACACCGGCCATTCCCTTGGCGGAGTTTGTCACAACATCATGCCCGCGGTTGGCGAGATCCTCCCGCACAGCCTCGCTGATGCGCTCCGAAACGGAGAGTTTCCCGCCGAACCCGTGGGGAACCATGGAGTTGTAGTAGGAGGTCGTCACGAAATAAGGCTGTTCCAGTGCCTGCTGCACGTTCATGCCGAACTCGACGTAGTTCAAGAAGAATTGCAACTGTGACTGCCCCTGTGTATCGCCACCCGGGGTCCCGAAGACCATCAGCGGCTCGCCGTCTCTTGTTACCAACACCGGGTTGAGCGTCTGGCGGGGACGTTTGCGCGGCGCGACCTCGTTCGGATGCCCCTCTTCGAGGTGGAAACGGCCTACAACGTCATTGATAAAGAAGCCGCCGCCGTCGCCGTCGATATACATTCCGTTTCCGAAGTCGGCGGCGATCGAAGCGGTGATGGACACCATGTTGCGGTCTTTATCGACCGCACCAATGTACGTCGTCAAGTTCTCCACCCAGCCAGGGAAGGCCGCGGCGCCTTTCAGTACCTGGTGAGAGCCCTTGTGGTTTGCGTAGAGCGGCAGCCGATTCGCGGCCTTGAGAGAACGAGGATCGCCCGCGGGTGGAGCGCCGTCAAAAGCGCGGCGAAGCTTGATCAAAGCACGCCGCCGCGCTGCATACTCGTCGGAGAGCAACTCGTTGATCGGGATATCTTTGATGAAGCGCGGGTCACCGATAAAGGCTTCGCGGTCCGCGAATGCCAGCTTCAGCGCTTCGGCGATGTGATGAATATAGTCGGCGGAATTGTGTCCCATCGCTTGCAGGTCGTAGCTTTCCAGGATTTTGAGGGCTTGCAGCATCACATGGCCCTGTGTCGGAGGCGGCACGCTGTAGACGTCGTATCCCTTGTAATTCACGTGGATCGGCTTGGTCTGTTCCGCCTCGAACTCACCCAGGTCGGCCGGCTCCATGATGCCGCCGTCTTTGCCGAGGAACTCGACGATACGTTCGGCGGTTGTCCCTTTGTAGAAGCCGTCATGCCCTCCCGAGGCAATTCGCCGGAACGTTTGGCCCAGGTCCTTCTGGATGATGCGCTCGCCCATACTCACGGGATCGCCGTCGCGAACCCACGCGTTTGTTGTTGAGGGGAAGGGAAGCAGCCGGGCGAGGTTCCGACGGAAGACGCCCTCCAGATTCTCGCTCACGACGAAGCCGCGCTCGGCGAGTTCGATCGCGGGGACCAGTAGCTTGCTTCGACGAAGGTGGCCGTATCTCTCCGAGGCCCGTAGCAAACCGGCCGTCGCTCCGGGAACAACCGGCGCCAACGGCCCGTCCTTTTTGATCCCGCCCTGCTGCCGAAAGAACTCCGCCGTCGCCTTGCGCGGAGCCCCAGCCGCCGCCGTTGATGAAAACGACTTCTTTCGTTTCGGCCAGGTAGATGAGGAATGAACGCGTCCGCGCCGATGCCTGCTCTGCTCGGCTCGACAACGGTACTCGCGAACCCGGCTGCCACGGCGGCGTCAATCGCGTTCCCGTCTTGCTCCAGCATCTTGTGCCCGGCCATGGCGGAGCCGTAGTGGGCAGTTGCCAACATACCGTCCGTGCCGAGATAGACCGGTCTCCAGGTCGATGTCTGGCCTTTTGCCATCGGGCCCGCAGCGAAAGCGAGCAGTCCCACAAGAACACCAAGCGTAGCGGCAAGTCTTTCCATCGTTTCCCTCTCGAATACCGGACTGGGCAGTACTCATCCCTATCGAGCAGCTAGTAATATAGCTCGTACTTACGCGGTCCATCCTGTTCGACTCCTCAAGCACTGCTAAACAACCACCGCCTGAAAGGCGGTGGGTTCATTTACGACTGAAAGTCGGCTTGCGGCTGAAGCCGCCTGAAGAAGCCCCGGCTCAGAGCCGGCTCAAGGCTTGGTGGGCGTTGTGATCTTGAAGCCCTGGTCGTCTTCGTCCCATTGCTGCCTCTCAATGTAATTCTTAATCGTTTCCTCGTCCACTGCGCCCACCGTCGCGCAGAAATATCCCCGCGCCCACAGGTGCTGCCCCCAATATCGCTTCCGCAATTCCCCAAACTCATCTTGCAGCCGTCGCGACGACCTGCCTTTCACATACTGCACCAGCTTCGACGGCGCCAACTGTGGCGGTGCCGATACCAATACATGCACATGATCCGGCGACACAGCGCCCCGAATCACCACCACTTCTCGCGCTTGACAGCTCTGCCGGATCAGATCCCGTGTCCGCTCCGCCACCCTGCCCCGCAAGACTTTGTAGCGATATTTCGTGATCCAGACCAAGTGATACTTGATGTCGTAGACTGCATGCGCCCCTCGCCGATATTCGCCCATCTCCCTATTGTCATCCAGACCCGCTCGAAGCTGACCGCCTGAAAGGCGGTGGGTTTAGACCTGGTGATGGAACTAAACTCTCCTCTGGTAATGCCAAGCGAAGCGAGTATCCTCCATTGCGACTGAATTCGATTCTGCTACTCTCCCTGTTCGTCTCACTCACCGTCTGGCCGCTTCTTCCCGTGGCTTCGAGCGCCACGGTCAAGTTCCGCGAGGCCCTGCCGCCACGCAACGACGTCGAGATCGACAATCGGGTCGCTGTCCCGATGCGGGACGGTGTGACCCTCTACGCCGACGTCTTCCGTCCGGTGGGCGACGGCAAGTATCCGGTCCTGGTTTCGCGGACCCCCTACAGCACGGAGCGCTACCCGAGGTCCTACGTGGAAGCGCTGTTTTACGCTCGCCGAGGGTACGTCTATGTCTTTCAGGATGTTCGTGGGCGTCACGAATCCGAAGGGAACTGGGAGCCCTTTCGCGATGACATCGACGACGGCTACGACACCGTCGAGTGGGCCGCCAAGCAGCCTTGGTCAAACGGCAAGGTCGCCATGCAGGGGCACTCCTACGGCGGCCATGTGCAGTGGCGCGCCGCCATGGCTTCGCCCCCACACCTCGTAACGATGTTTCCTCTCGTCGCCTCGACTAGTCTCTACCACGACTGGATCACTCTCAACGGCGCTTGGCGGCTTTCGTTCAACTTCGGTTGGGGCGCAGTGCGCCAGGAATCGCGCATCATGCAGAACGTCGGCCCCCACACAATGGCGGACGGCCCCGACGCGATCAACTATGACACCGTCCTCCCCACCCTCCCGCTGAACAAGATGCAGACACTCGTCGGACGCAACGCGCAGTTCTACAAAGACTGGTTGGCCCACCCCGACTACGACGACTACTGGAAGAAGATCAACGTGGAGGAAATGTTCGACCAGATCGCGATCCCCGTCCATACCCTAGGCGGCTGGTTCGATATTTTCAGCCAGGGCACGCTACGGGGATTTGTCGGGGTAAGTCATCACGGCAAGACGGAGCTCGCCCGCCGCAAGAGCCACTTGACGATCGGCGCCTGGGGACATAGCCCGTCCCGCAAGGTAGGTGACCTTAATTTCGGCGAGAATGGCTACGCCAGCCGGGACGATCTGCAACTCCACTGGTACGACCACTGGCTGCGCGGCGTCGACAACGGTATCGACAGCGAGCCGCCGGTTCGCTTGTTCGTCATGGGGCGCAATGAATGGCGCTATGAGGATGAGTATCCTCTAGCGCGCACCCAATACAAGAACCTCTACCTCCACAGCGCCGGCAGCGCCAACAGCCGCCGCGGCGACGGCCGCCTTTCATGGGACAAGCCCTCGGCCGGTGCGCAGCCCGATCGCTACGTCTACGATCCCGATACGCCGGTCCCCAGCGTTGGCGGAAACAACTGCTGCGGCACGCCGACCCCGGCCGGCCCCCGGGACCAAAAGGAACCTGAGAGCCGCAATGACGTTCTGGTCTACACCTCTGATTTCATCGAGGAGGAAATCGAGGTGACAGGACCCGTCAAGGTCGTGCTCTATGCCTCATCCGACGCCCTCGATACCGACTTTGTAGCGAAGCTCGTCGATGTCCATCCCGACGGCAAGGCTTACAACATGGCGGAGGGTATGTTGAGGGCTCGTTATCGAGAGGGCCTGGACAAGCCCAAACTGCTCGAACCCGGCAAAGTCTACAAGCTGGAGATCGACCTCGTCGGCACGAGCGTCGCTTTTCAGAAAGGGCACCGCATCCGGGTGGACGTAACCAGCAGCCACTACCCGCAGTTTGATCGCAACCCGAATACCGGCGAGCCGTTCGCGACGAGTACGACCGTCAAGCGCGCACTCCAGACGATTCATCACTCGAGCCGGCAGCCGTCACACATCGTTTTACCGGTGATTCCGTAGACGACCGACCGGGGCCTGACCGCTACGGCTTCCACGAAACCGCATTCAGCAGAATCTGCACGAAGGTCGGATTTTGGAAATCCTCGGCTCGGTGGCCCTGCTGGAAGTAGAAAACGTGGCCGCTCCCCCTGGGCATCATCCACCCTGCCCGGTCCTGTGCGTAGGTTTTACCCTCGACCACGACTTGCGACCCAAGCAGAACCGTCTTCCGCCGACCGTCGGTGAAGCGTTGGTTGAGAAACATCTCTGTGTCGGGCAATGTGAAACTCTCGAGGTCCTGCTCGGTCGACGGCTCGTCACTAGGCCGATACGAGACCCGATCCGGGTATTCGACATTGTGCGTCGTCACGTAGTGGCCAGGCTGTAGATTCACGACCTGGACGTCACCGCGCAGGACCCGCCACGGGTGGGTCGCGTGGTCCCGAGGAAGGATCGCAATGCCGAGAAACGGCAGCCAGCGCTCGCTGCGGACTTTGGCCGATGCGATGCCATGATGCAGAATAATCAGCCGCCCGCCCTTCGCCGTGTAGTTGATGAGATCGATCTCAACCCCGGAGGACGTGTCACCATGCACGTACATAAAGACCGCTTCTGGCACGACCTTCCTGAGGCGATCGACGAACGGCGCCTGCTCTTCAACGGAAGCCGTGTAGCCCGCCGTCTCGAGCGTGGTCGCGAGCACCTCCATCGGTTCCACTTCGTCGTGAACGATATACACCCGCGGCCCCGCGGCCGAGGCGGTCGCCGGCCAGAGAAGCGCCAGTAGAAGGAAAGCGGTCAGGTAGAGCCTTCGAAGGGGACGGGTACGCATGGGGATTCCCCTTCGAGTCTACGCCAAAACGTACCCAGCAGCCGTCTGGACGGACCGTGCCCTGGATCGAACGACGAGGATTCCAGTCGGGGACGGGCTACGCCGTTTGCTTCAGGGCATCCGGATAGCTTTCGCGAATGCTCAGGAGCTCCTGGTCGGGAATCAGAAGAAAAACATCGACCAGCTCCGGATCGAACTGCGTGCCGCTCATCTTGCTGATCTCGTGGCGCGCTTTCTCGGCGGATTGGGCGCGGCGGTATGGACGGTCGGATGTTATGGCGTCGAACGTGTCGACAATCGAAAACATACGTGCGCCGATCGGGATGTCATCCCTGTTCAGCCCGCGCGGATAGCCGCCCCCATCCCAGCGTTCGTGGTGTGAGTAGACGATTTGGGCCTCCTTCTCCAGTTCGGGAAACTCCGACAGAATTCGGTACCCGATCATCGGATGCTCCCGCATCACGCGCCATTCTTCGTCATTGAGAGGGCCGGGCTTGAGCAGGACGTTGCGCGGGATGCCGATTTTACCGATGTCGTGCAGCAGTGCGCCGATTTCGAGCTGGTCAAGTTGTTCGGCCGGCAGCGAGTAGCGCTCGGCGAACAATCGACAGGTGGCCGCGACGCGGGCCGAGTGTTGAAAAGTCTCGTAGCGCTTGAAGCCAAGGCGGCTGAACAGTGTCCGCAGTACCTCGGACGATGCTGAGCCGCTGCGCTGGGTCGCGAGGAATTCGAGAAGCGCCTTCTGTATTTCGCTCTTCTTCTCGTCTTCGTTCGGTTCCAGGTAGCGACGCACCAAGGCCAGAACGTCATTCGGCCTGACGGGCTTCTTCAGATAGTCGTCCGCACCCGCTTCCAGCGCGTCGATCGCCAAACCCAATTCGTAGAGGCCCGAGATGAGAATGACCGGTAGGTCCGGATTCATTCCCTTGACTTCGCGCAACAGGTCGATGCCGTCCATCTCCGGCATGCTGATATCGGCCAGCAGCAGGTCAGCTCCCGCGTTCCGGCCGCTGAGATAAGAAAGCGCCGCCATACTATCGGCGAAACAACGGCACTGATAGCCTTTGTGACGAAGGACGTCCGCCAGGTAATCGCGGATCGAGGCGTCATCGTCAACAACGAGAACCGTATTGTGTTGGTTACCCTCCACTGGCGCCGGGGCTTCCGCCTCCAACAACACCTCATCGGCAGATGGACCTCAGCCTTGAAGTAGGCTCCAACTACTGAGTCCCGCATAATATTCAGTTAATCGAACGACAAAGAAGATTGCTTCCAAAAGGCGGCGATCAAGCGCCGTTTGCGGCGCATGCGGCGCAAAGTCGTGCGCGCCCGCTCGTCGAGCTCCCAGTAGTCGTTGGGGCAGACGTTGAGCAACTCGTGCTGCTTCCAGTAGGCCCAGATGTATTCCACCGGATTCAGCTCCGGGGCGTAGCCCGGCAAGTACTCGGTCTCGATGTGGCCCTGCGACAACGCGATGAACTCGCGCACCAACGCGCTGCGATGCGCCGGCAAGCGATCCCACACGATCAGCAACGGACGTTGTATGTGGCGCAGCAGCGCCTTGAGGAAATCGATCACCTCGGGACCGCGGATGGCGTCGGGATAGAGACGGAAATAGAAGTTGTGGAAAGTGATTCCGGCCGCCGCCGAGAGCTTCTTCCAGTTGAAGTTGAACTGCAGTACGGGCGTCTGCCCGCGCGGCGCCCAAGTACGGCAGCGATGTGGCTTCTGGCTCAGTCCGCTTTCGTCGATGAAGACGATCGTGCGGCCCTGCTTTTGCGCTTTTTTTTAATGGCGGGCCAGGTCTGTTTCTTCCAGGCGCGGATCGCTTCCTCGTTGCGCTCGCGGGCCTTGCCGACCGGCCGTTGCGGGCTCCAGTGGAGTGCCCGCAGCAGCTTCCAGACGTGGCCTTCGTGGTAGCGCACCCCGAAACGGTCGCGGATCAACCGCGCCACCCGCGGACAGCTCCACAGCGGCGTCGGGAAGCCGTGCGCTTCGGGTCCTTCGAGCAGCAGCCCTTCCAGCTCGGCGAGCTGCGCGGTCCTCAGCAACGGCTTGCGGCCGGCGCGGCCGGCTTTGGCCAACCCGGCGCGGCCGTCTTCGCGGTAACGCTGTACCCAGCCGCTGACGCTTTGTTGGGCGGCTTGGACTCTACGCGCCGCCTCGGCTTGGCTCAGTCCTTCTTTCACGACCAGCCGCACCGCCTCAATGCGCCGCTTCTCCAGCGCCGCAAAGTCTCGCTTCACGCCTTTTGGAAAACCCATATCCAAAAGACGTCGCTCCATTACAAAAGGTTACTCTATATTATGCGGGACTCAGTAAGGAGGGGTGTATAAAGCCTGTGCTAAGTCGTGTCCGTTGGGGCGAGAATAGGAGGGTAAAAAAGGTGTACGTATGACGTCACTCGTCTACTACAATGTATAGGACTGGATGTTAAAGAGCTGCCGTGACAAGGCGACGGAACGTTTCGCGGCAGGCGAGAAGGTTCGTCAGTGGGAGCCGTTTCGGCGGCAGGCCGAGAAGCGTCTGCGGATTCTCGATGCCGCTATGTCGCTGGGGGACCTCGCCGCACTCAATTCTAACCGCCTGGAAGCCTTGAAGGGCGACCGCAAGGGACAGCATTCGATTCGCATCAATGACCGCTGGCGCATCTGCTTTGAGTGGCCGAAAGATGCGCCCGGCGCATCGAATGCCGAGATTGTTGACTACCACTAACGAAAGGAAGACCACCATGGCACGCACACCCATTCACCCCGGAGAAATTCTCGGCGACGAGCTGGAGGAGAGCAGCCTTTCCGCGAAAGCGTTGGCCGACGTTATCGGAGTGCCACCGAACCGCCTCTATCAGCTTCTGGCGGGAAAGCGTAGCATGACGGCGGATACGGCCCTGCGCCTCGGCCAGTATTTCGGTATGTCGGCCGACTTCTGGATGAACCTTCAGAGCGCCTATGAGCTTGACCTGGCGCGCCTTCAGCTCGGCAAGACCATACAGCAAATCGCGAGGCGCGGCAGTGTGCCCGCGGAGCCGCGACCGGCGGCGTGAGGGGATGTCGCCCAGATTTCTGGGGTCCGCGGTTGGAAAGACCGCTTAGCCAGGATTTCCATTTTGGCCCTGGCACGGTGAAAGTATACACCCGCGCTGCCCCGAAGACCACGTCTTTCCGCGCTGAACCCTGCACATCACCTCCGGCGGCAGGCCCCAAAGCCCGTCCGTCCGCTCACAGACGTTGATGGAGCGGGCTGAACGGCACACCGGCCGACACTGCTCCCTGCGAAGCCTTTTCGGAGCTAAAAACTGTTGATCCTCGTCCAGGTAACGCTACCCGCTCGGCAGCGGCAGCGCCCAGATCCTGTGCAGCATGTCACCGAACAGCCGCCGGTTCAGATGCCCCTCGGCCAGCAGCAACCAGTAGTAGCGCGCGTGCTTGACCAGCCGGCCGCCGGTCTTCATCAGCCGCTGCTGCAAGCTCGTGAGCGACCAACTCTTGATCCTGTTCGGCAGTCCGAGCCGCCGCCACAAGTTGCCCAGGTTGTAGGCCAGCACGCTGAGTTGCAGTCGCACTTCGTTGGCCCGAAAGCGATGGCACGAAAGCCGCGTCCAGTGCGTGGCCTGTTTGCCTTCTTTAATCCATTGCTCGGCCGTGCCGCGCTTGTTGTAGAAGCGCACCACCGACCGGCTTGGCAAGCTCATGTTGGTCACGATAAATCCGACCCGCGGGAACAGCTCACCGAGATGATGCTCGACCTTGGCCACGATGCGTCGCGGCTTGGACCAACTCTCCGCCTGATAGCGGAAGCTCTTGTAGCGCACCAAGGGCTTGCGACCCGGCCTGCCCGGCGGGCGAAACAAGATGTCTTCGATCGCCAATTCCAAGCTCTTGTTGGCCGGAATGCGAATGGCGTACTGCACTCCGCGTTCCTCCGAAAACTCATAAATCTCCGGCTTGGCAAAGGCCGCATCGCCCCGGAAGGTGACCTGTTTGCCCACAGCCTGTTGGCGCTTGATCTCGGGCAGCAGCAACTCCTTCCAGTCCTCAGCGCTGTGCACGTTGCCTGGACGCAGCTTCGCCGCCAGGCAATCCCCATGCTGGTTGAACAACAACAGCGGGTGGTAGCAGACCGACTCGAAATGGCCGTTGTAGGCGCTGCCCTCTTGCTGGCCGTGGACAGGGCTTTCGGTCGAATCCATGTCGAGCACGACGCGCTCGGAGTCGTCTTGCGTCTCGGCTTGCGCCACCAGCTCGCGGTTCACAGCCATCAGCCCCAGCAAGTTCTCCTCGCTCGCCAGCATCTCCGTCTCGAAGCTCTGCAGTCGCGAGGTCAGTGCCCCGCCGCGATCCCAGTTCCTCTTCGAGCCGATCAAGCGAAACGTCGGGTCAGCCGACACTCGGACGGCGTCATTGAGGTCCTCGTAGCCTGCCAGCCGAGAGTAGACTGACTGCCGCAGCAGATCGGCCAGCGGGAACTTCTTGTTCAAGCCTTGCCGTGGGTCACTGAGGTGTTCGTCGATCAGCTTCCCGAGTCCGAGTCGCTCGTCCAGCTCGCGGACCAGGATCAGCCCGCCGTCGGAAGTGACACGCGATCCTTGGAAATCGACTTTCAATAAGCCGTTGAAGCTTAGCTGGAACGGTTTGTTTTCTTTTTCACCCATTGGGTGTTGATCTCCTCAGCGCCTTGAGTGCTTTCCAACCCGCATAAATAAAGGCGTCCGAGGCCACCCGATGGTTAGCAGAATCGAAACTAAAGTGGGAATCCGGGCTTAGTCCTCCTCCTCCCGCTCGGCCGCCTCTTTGAGACGCAGCAAGTGATTTGCCCACACGTCCTCGAACCGGCTGACCCAACGTTCGTAAATCCGGCGGATCGGCACCGCGTTGAGCGAATTCACGCGGTACCTGCCGGACTCTCGTGTTTGGACAAGCTGGGCTTCCCGGAGGACGTCAATGTGCTTCATCACCCCGAAACGCGACAGCTTCGGAAAGGAGTTGACGATCTCGGTCGTCGTTCTCGGACGGGTCCGTAGCAGATCGAGAATGCCCCGCCGCGTCGGATCCGCCAACGCCTTCCAGACCGGGTCCAGCTCATCCACTATTCGCAGTCCTTCTTGAGCTCTTCGAGGGAGTGCGCCCAGCCTGAACCCAGGCCGTTTCGGTGTTCCGGGTTGATCATTCCAATGGCCCTGTGTCGCAGCGTGACCTTTGCCCCGGCGGCGGTCTCGGCGACTTTGATTTCCACGTGGTTCGTCGCGGGGTACGACATGAACAGCGGGCCGCTCAGCTCGAGCAGAGTCGGAGGCTTGATGACCTGCGCGAATCCCCACAGATGCTCGATGCCGCTGCCCCGGTCACGGTACCACCGCCCGCCGGCCTTGGGCTCTAGGACCATCGGCATGGGCGTTCCATCGGGTTGCTCGTTGTCGCTACCAAAGCGCCGCAGAAGCGCCTCGAAAACCTTCTCGGGCGGCGCCTCGATCTCAATGTTCTGCTCGAAATCGAGCGTTAGATCTTCCAAATTCATGTTGCTTCCTCCGCTGTCTCAATCGGTCCTTGACATGGGATGGCCAAGACGTTAGTCTATTGTAACGTGACTTTATAGTAATGTAAAATCAGATCCGATCATCACACTCATCCAGGAGGAATCACATGAAACCGAACGCACATCCCGCCAGGCGCATGACCCGCTCAACGTTCCTGCTCGCGCTCGCGTCGCCGGCCGCCTTGCTCGCCGCTCCCGGTCACGGCGACGGTCGCCTGACCACGGACGACACGGCGGAGATCGCTGACTTACTGTATCGCTCCCAGAGCGACACTTTGACCAAGCTTGCCGCCCTGAGCAACGAGCAGTGGAAGTTCAAGGCCGGTCCGGACCGCTGGTCGGCGGGCGAAGTCGCCGAGCATCTCTACTTGACCGAGACAGGGCTCCACCTGCGAGTGGACGGCCTGATGAAAGCCAAACCCAACCCCGATTGGGCGAAGCTCTCGGAAGGCAAAGTCCAGGCACTCACGCAGGTTCTTCCTGACCGCACGAACCGTTTCCCGGCGCCGCCGGAAGCGACCCCCAAGGGCAAGATGAGCCGGCCTGAGATCGTCAAGGCATATTCGTCGGCACGGTCGAGGATGATTGAGCGCGCCCGAGACGGCGCGAAGGCTTACCAGGCGCATATCGAAGATAGCGGCACGCCATTCGGGCCTCTCAGTGCCGCGCATTGGATCCGCTTCGCGGCGCTCCACAACCAACGCCACAACAAGCAGATTGACGAAGTCTTGGCGAACCCGAAGTTCCCCGAGTAGCCGATCATAGGATGAAGTAGGCTCAGATGCCCCATACATGTATACAGCCACTGTACGACCTCATCCGCCTCAACTCGATCCTCATACTCGAGGCGATTGACCAGTTTGACGAAGATACTGCGAACGAACGTGTTCTTGGTGGAAGTAGGAATTCGTTTAAGTTTCTGCTCGGCCATATCATCTGGGTTCGCTGTATGATGTCAAACAGTCTTAACGAACCTCAGACCTTCCCCTGGGCTGATAAATTTGGCGGTGGCCGGTCGCAATCGGACGGCTCTGACTACCCCAAACTGTCCGAGCTCGCTGCCGCCTACAAAGAGGTGGGCGATTTTCTGGAACGAAAAACGGAAAACCTTTCAGAGGAAGATCTCATGGCAAGCGCGGACAATGTTCCAGGCGAACAAGAGCAGACGGTTCGAGGTGCTGTTTCGTTTTGGGTATGGCAGGACTGCTATCACACCGGGCAAATAGGGTCCATCTTGACCACAGTGGGACTGACGGACCTCAAGACCCTCTACTACAAAAGAAAAGATCGCCTGCAAGCGAACTCATGAACTCGGCGGAAGCCACAAACACAAAGTCAAGGAGAAACTGAAATGCCAATCCAACCAAACCCCGTGAACTGGTTTGAGATCCCCGCGAGCGACCTTGCTCGCGCAAAGAAGTTCTACGAGTCCGTGTTCGGCGTGGAGCTTGCCGAGAACGAAATGGGCCCGAGCAAGATGGCCTGGTTCCCGATGGAAATGGGAGCGGCCGGAGCGGCCGGCACCCTCATTCAGGCGGAAGGCTACACGCCATCTCACGAGGGGTCGCTGGTGTACATCCACGTGCCGAAGATCGACGTTGCGCTCGAGAGAATCGGCGAGGCTGGTGGCAAGACACTTCTGCTGCGGATAAGCATCGGGCAGCACGGGTTTATCGCTCATTTTGAAGATAGCGAAGGGAACCGCGTAGCCCTCCACGAAGCCCCGGCCGGATAGGGCCGTAGCAGCCCGTGCGATAGAGTCAGGAGAGAAATCGGGGCAGCCCATGGCACAGCTCGAACTCCGCCTCCACGAAAACGCTTCGGGTCCGCTCTACGTCGATAGCACTTGCATCGATTGCGACACTTGCCGCTCGGTCGCGCCGTCTATCTTCTCGCGTTCCGCCGGGGCGGGGAAGTCGTACGTAAGCGGGCAACCCGATTCTTCGGCCGAGGGGTCGAGGGCCGCTATGGCGCTGATCGCCTGCCCGACCAGTTCGATCGGCGGCGCTTCAGCGGAGGCCGTCCGAGAAGCCCGCGACCATCTCCCGGAACTCGTAGAAGACAGCGTCTACTACTGTGGCTACGCATCCGAGAAATCATTCGGCGCTTCGAGTTATTTCGTCGTCAGTGAGCACGGGAATGTGCTTGTGGATTCACCCCGTGTCGCCGGCCCCTTGATCCGCAACCTCGAAAACCTGGGGGGCGTCGAGCGGATGCTACTGACCCACAGCGATGACGTCGCCGACCACGCCCGGTTTCGATCGCGCTTCCACTGCGAGCGGGTGATCCACAGCCTGGAGGCGCGCGGCGATCTTCGCTCCGTCGAGCTGCAACTCGAAGGGGACGATCCGATCGAGCTCGGGGCCGACTGGCTCGCAATTCCTGTTCCCGGCCACACCCGGGGCAGCACCGCGTTCCTTTATCGCGAGAAGTTTCTTTTCACCGGCGATCATCTTTGGTGGTCGCCGACGACAGGCGGGCTGAACGCCTCGCAAGCCTACTGCTGGTGGAACTGGGAGCGGCAAGTTGAATCTGTTCGGCGGCTACTCGACTACCAGTTCGAGTGGATACTGCCCGGGCATGGCCGCCGGTATCGAGCGGATTCGGCCGGAGCAATGCGTGGTGAAATCGAGCGCTTGCTAGCCCGGCTTGCCGATTAATTCTGGCCGAATGGCCCCGCCAGTCCCCCCAAGGGCTCGGCTCCACCCTCGCTTGGAATGGGATGCTGTAGCCCAGGTTTCAGGGCACTGATCGCGACGATGTGGCAGTCTTGCCACTTCTCCATTGTCAACCCGTCTACGGGGCTGCTCAAACCCGAACCCAGCGCGGCTCCTCTGAGTCGGCGGGATAAGCCATTAGTTTCTCGTGAGGCCGGTAGCGAGCCTTATAGCTCATCGAAGCATTCTCCGATACCCAGTATCCGGGATAGGCATGGCTGTGCCCTTCACTTTTCGCGTGTTCGAGCTGTGTCAGAATCGAGAAAACACCAGGGCTACGCGGTCGCCAGGCGGGATCGTGAAAGTGATAGACCAGCGAGATCGCGTCGCTCACCTGGTCCATCAATGTGACGCCGACCAGCTCGGAGCCATTATAGAAAAGCCATTCCCAGGCGAAATCTTCCCCTCCGATGACGAACGAATCGACGTAAGCCTCAAGCGTCGTGCTATCTGTTCCCCAGCCGCGGTGGTCCGCCATGAAGCGGTGGTAACGATTGAATAGATCGATGTGCCGATCGGTGACGCTGGGACGCCGCCGCTCGACACGGATATCTCCGTTTTCACGGAGGATGCGGCGTTGGTTGCGGCTCGCCGAAAACTCTTGGGCCAGAATGCGCAGGCTTATGCAGGATTGACAAGAGCGGCACGCCGGCCGGTAAAGTTGATGCCCAAAGCGGCGATAGCCGCGCGCCAGCATGTCGGCATACGTCGCGCTATCGAGACTCGTAACGATCCGGTATTCGAGTGACGCTCGTTCCCCTGGCAGGTAGGGGCACTTACGGGGCTCTTCGACGATGCGGAGCAGCTCCCTCACACATGTATTCTACGGAACAGGTGGGCAAGTTTCCCGTCCGTGCTGCTGCGGGAGTGTGGATCTCGGTCGTAGCCTCTTTTGGAGGCTGCTTCTCGTATACTGGAACTCTGGCTTACGAATGATCGCGTCAGCCGTCTGATCCGACATGGGGCTTGATTCAGAACAAACCGCCGCGCATTTTTCCGAAAGCGTCCCGTCCGACGGGCCCGCGGCCTGGAAGAACCATGTCAGCGCCGCGGCCGCGATTATCATGGCGATTTTGTGGCTGGCCGCGGGCATCTACAAGCTCACGGCCATCAGCCAATGGCAGCTCATGCTGACGCAGCTTCTGGTGCCGGTTTCGCTCAGTTTAATCGGTACGATGGCGGTCATCATGGGCGATTTGACGGCGGGTGTTTTGCTGTTACGCCCCTCGTGGCGTCGGCTCGGCGGGATCTTCTCATCCGTAATGCTCATCATCTTCATGGGCTACTTCGCGATCAACTACGAGACGTTGCGCGGCGCGGATTGCAGTTGCTTCCCCTGGATCGAACGGACTGTCGGTCCGGTGTTTTTCTGGGCTGACGGTGCGATGCTTCTTCTCTCGGTCGTCGCCGCGTGGTTCGCGCCGTCGCTGAAGAACGTACGCGGAGCGGCGCTGGCGGTTGTGGGTATCGCTGTGGTGGCTGCGGGGGCCCTGGCGGTCGACAAACTCGGCCCTCAGCCCGATGCCGATGTTCCCGCGGCGATCACGGCCGGCGACGAGCAACTTTCTCTGCATCAAGGCAAGGTCTTTCTTTTCTTCTTTAATCCCATGTGTCCGCACTGCCTCGACGCGGGGGTCAACATGTCAAAGCACAAGTGGCAAGCGGCGTTCGTCGGCGTCTCGACGGAGGAAGAAGACCTCGCTTTGGGTTTCATCGGCGACAGCGGCCTCCAGGACGTCAAGCTGACGCCGGATCTGGAACTGCTCCGGGAGGCGTTCCCGTTCCAAGATCCGCCCTACGCCGTGGCGCTTGAGGACGGACAGGTGAAAGAACGCTTCCCGTTCTTCGAAGAACCCGACCTGGGAGAGAAATTGCGCGAACTCGGTTTTGTCAAGTAGATCCTTCGACACCGGGCCACCATCTTCTAGCCGAGCCGCGACTGGCAAGGAGCGGTCCGACCCTTCTCATAGGCACGGGCGTTTATCGAGCCGGAAACTCCAATGCCTAGATCCTGTGACACCGGGCGACCATCTTCTAGCCGAGCCGCGACTGGCAAGGAGCGGTCCGACCCATCTCACAGGCACGGGCGTTTGTCGAGCCCGAAAATTCCAATGCCGAGATCCTTTGACACCGGGCAACCATCTTCTAGCCGAACCGCGACTGGCAAGGAGCGGTCCGACCCATCTCACAGGCGCGGGCGTTTATCGAGCCCGAAAATTCCAATGCCGAGATCCTTTGACACCGGGCCACCATCCTCTAGCCGAACCGCGACTGGCAAGGAGAGGTCCGACCTTCCAGCCGAATCCGACCCCGTCGCGCGCTTCGCACGTCTGGTGGCGAGAACAGTAGACTAGCAGTGCCGCTACCGGAAACCATCCCGATCAAGATCAGTTCCGAAGCAGCCGGCTACGTGAGCCTCACGCCGGTGAGCCGGCAGGATCTCCCCTGTGCCGACTTGATCGAGCGCATCGTGGCGGTCACAGGCAAGAGGGCCGACCGTATTGCGGAGATCCTCCAGAGAGGCTCTTTCGTGAGCGGATCCGCGCGGTACCGCTGGGAGAGGATTGCCGCGGACGTGGAGGAAGTCGAGGCGCTGCTGGTAAGACTTCCCGACGAGCAACCCGAACGGCCCTTCGAGGCGGCGAAGTGTCACACAGTCTTTCTGCGCGGTAGGCGGACCAGCGTTGAGATCCGCGCCGATTTCGCGAAGACGAAACGTCTCTTCAAGAAGGATAGTTTTTGGGAGCGGTTGCTGGCCGCCCTTGCCGGGTTTCTGATCGGCTACGAACGGTACTCTTACGCGGACAAAGCCGACGTGTATTCCGTCAAAATTCCGGTCGAGTTGGCCCGGAGGATCGAGCAGGACGCCGCTCTGCTCAAGTATTCCGCGGTCATCCAACAGGTCAGGCTCGTTGATATGACCTCAGCGGAACTTTACGTGGAAAGATAGTGCCGGCTGGAGCTGCCACGCGCATCGGCGCGCGGTCGTGGATCGGCCGGTAAAACGCTAGTTCCGCGCGATCAAACGGCCGGATGACTTCAACAGGTCCTTGGCCTCGGGTAGCAGCTTGATGGCTTCCTGGACGTCGGGGTCCAGCGTGTGCTTCACGCGTTCCCCTTCGGCAAGATCGTAGGCCGATACATAGACTTCGCGCTTGAGCATCCGCGAGATGTAGTCAGTGTTCTCCGAAAAGTCCGCTTCCTTGAACTCGACCTTCTCAATGTAGAGGAACTGGCGGAACTCCTCTACAATCTGCTCGGTTGCTTCCCAGCCGGGCTCCAAGTCAGGGTGCTTAAGGGTGTAGTCCTGAGCAAACGTTTGCAGGGAGGAAGTTCGCCACAGCGTAACCTGGAAGTCGCTGAGCTTGCTCTGTGCGATCCGCACGTCTGGTGTGATGCCGCCGCCACCGTAAACGCGGCGTCCCTGGTCGGTGAGCCGTACGTCATCCGTATTCGGTTTATATTCCTCCTTGCAGGGGTCGGAATAATACTTCCACAGCGAAACATCGTCATAGCTGCGTTGGATGAGCCTGCCGCTGGGGGTGTAGTACCGCGCGGTCGTGAGCGCGAGTCCGGCTGTCCTGCCGATCGGGAACACGGTCTGAACGAGGCCTTTGCCGAACGTAGGCGTCCCTACGATCAAAGCCCGGTCGTGGTCCTGCAGGGCGCCCGCTACGATCTCTGAAGCCGAAGCCGAGTCGCAGTCCACCATAACGACCATCGGGAACATGTCGCCGCCATTGCCGCGTTTCGCTTCGTATTTGCGCTCCGGGGACGATCTGCCGTAGTGAGATACGATCGTCTTGCCGCGCTCAAGAAACGTGTCCGAGACGTAGACTCCCTCGCTCAGCAAACCGCCGCGGTTCTTGCGTAAATCGAGGACTAAGCCTTTGATACCCGTTTTGTTGAACTCCTCGAGCGCCCGATCGAGCTCCTTGCCGGTTGTCTCGTTGAAACGGTCGAGTTTGATGAATCCGATGTCGGGCTCAATAAAGAACGACGAAGAGATGCTGGGATAGACGATCGATCCGCGCGTTACCTCGAAGTTCAACATGGCGTCGACGCCCCGGCGCATGATACCGATCTTGACCTGGGTCCCGACCGGACCGCGCAGCCGCTTGGCAACGTCACCGACGCTCATATCCTCCATCGCTTCACCGTCGACTTCGGCGATAACATCTCCCGGCCGCAAGCCTGCCTGGTAGGCGGGAGTCTTCGGGAAGGGTGCGATCACGACGGTATTTCCGTTCCGCGGGCCGATCTGCATGCCCACGCCGGCATACTCGCCCTTCTGTTCATCGCGCAGTTGCTGGAAATGCTCCGGATCGAAGAATTGAGAGTGGGGGTCGAGAGTATGGAGAAGATTTGGGACGACGCCGCTGTAGATCGCCTCTTCGGCGTCGACCTTGTCCGCGTAGTTCTGTTCGACCACAGCCAGAACATCGGTGAAGCGCCGGATCGAGTCGGCGACATCTCCTTCGGACGCCGCTGAGGCCACCACGATGCGCGAACCGAAAACACCCCCCAGCAGCGCGCACAACAACACGGTCGCGGGAACGGCCAATAGAAGCCTGCGCTTCTCAATTTGCATGCGGAATCTCCTCTTGGGACGGTGCCGCGAACGGCAAACCCAGTATATCAGGCGCCTGCCGCTCTCCCTTGGCTTGCACGGGCGATTCTGGGTTTCGAAGTCATCGCCCTCACGGGTCTCACTTCTAACTTCAGACGCGGGCGAATCCGCGGCGGGTACAGCTAGCTCGGTTTCGATCCTGGAGCGCCGAGCGAGACGTTCGACCGGCCTACTCGATCGGGCAAGGCTACCGCTGAGCCAGGGCCTCGGTCACTCGGTCAAGAAGCTTGCGTGCTTCGGGCAACAAGGCGACGGCTTCATGAACGGCCGGGTCGAGTTCCACATCGGCGCGCAAACCCTCGTCCACGTTGACACAGGCCGTGTAGACATGTCGCGTGAGCTTCCGAACGATGTACGGCCTTTCCTCGTTGAAATCGGTGGCATCGAATGGGATCAAGCTATCGGTGAGATGAGCGTTGAAGCGTCCAAGGACATCCTTACCGGGGCTCCATCCGTCCGGCAGAGAGTCGCGATCGAGACAGAATTGCTGGGCGAAGCCCTCGAACGCCCGCCGCTCAACCATCCGCTTTTGGAAGGCGCCAGGAGCCGCATCGTCGACGTGAACATCCGGTGCGATTCCTCCCCCGCTGAATACCCGCCGCCCGAGGTCGGTGACGTGGGGCTCGGCGCGCGGCGGACGATAAGACTCCGCGCAAGGATCGGTGTAGTACTTCCGCGGCGAGATGTTGTCGTAAGAACGTTGGATGAGCCGTCCGCTCGGTGTGTAGTAGCGGGCCGTTGTCAGCACGAGGCCGGTCGTGTCGGAGAGGTTGTACACGGCCTGGATCAGCCCCTTCCCGAAGGTGTTCGCGCCAACGATCAGCGCCCGGTCATGATCTTGCAGCGCGCCGGCCACAATCTCCGATGCCGATGCGGAACCGCAATTTACGAGCACCGAAACCGGATAGTTGCGTCCGCCCGCCCCCGAGCGCGAGTCATAGGTTCGCCGGTCCGAGGCACGACCCCAGTGGGAGACGATCGTCTGCCCGCGGTTCAGGAAACGGTCCGCAACATGAATTCCGGCGGAAAGCAATCCCCCTTGGTTGTGTCGCAAATCGAGAATCAGGCCGCGAATACCTTCTTCTTCGAGCTCGTCCAACTCACGGTCGAACTCATCGGGAGTGTTCTCGTTGAAGGTGGAAACGCGGATGTACCCGACGTCATCCCGCAGAGAAAAGGCCAACGGCACGCTCGATCGCGGAATGCTGGCACGCACCAATTGGACCGAGATCAACTCCTCGACGGAAGTCCGCCGCAGATCAAGAACAACAGCCGTTCCCTCCGGGCCCCTGACGCGTCGCGCCACGTCTTCCACGGAGAGGCCCACGGTGGGTTCGCCGCCGATTTGCACGATCGCGTCGCCCGGCCGAACTCCCGCGCGGAAAGCCGGACTGTCCGGGAAGGGATAGTCGACAATGACGTCGTCGCCCCACGGCCGGATGGACATGCCAACGCCGGCGTACCTGCCCCTTTGGTCTTCCCGCAGGTGCTCATAGGCCTCCGGGTCGTAGAACATCGAATGCGGATCGAGCCGCTGCAGCATCGCGGGGATCGAGCCCTTGTAGATCGCGTCTTCCACATTCACGGGATCGGCGATGTTACGCTCGACGACTTCGAGCGTGCTCAGCAGTTGCTGAACATCTTGCTGGACAGCTTCTCTCTCGACAACCCGGGCCGCGCTCCCAAGGTGCGATCCCCAGCGGCCCGCCGCGAACGAACACACCCCGGCCACGGACACGACCACCAGCCCCGCTCGCAGGTTCGACGTCATTGCTAGTGTTTACCGTTCGTTACACCGCTTTGGCTCTAAGTATACCTTTCGCTTCGCCCTGAACCGGGTGGTTCAATCACCCGATCCCGCGGGACGATTGATCTCAGCGATGCGTAGCCTCACAACTCGTGATAGCCGACTCGGCAGCTCCACGGCCCCCTCAGCGGCGGTACAATTCCCTCAGGTCCCCGACGGGCCGCACCGGCACTGCGCCTGCTTATCAATCGCCTATATGGGAGACGCCATGAGAGTGTTGGGCATCGCTATTCTGTTCATATTCGTTACGTTCTCCGGGTTTGCTCAGAGCGACGACGATCAACTCGCCATCAACGGGAAAGTCCTCGACGCCGAGGAGATGAAGGTCATCGACAAGCTCGAACAGCAGTTTGGCGCCAAGGCCGTACCCGGGCGCTACTGGTATGACCCCCTTTCTGGTCTTTACGGCGCCGAGGGGTACGGGGCTTTCGGCCAGATCTACCCGGGCTTGGCATTGGGCGGAAAGCTGCGGCCGGATGCATCCAAGGGCGATACGGGCGTATGGGTGAACGGACGTCAACTCCACCGCACCGACGTCGCCTATTTGCAGCAATGTACGCCGGTCATACCCGGCCGCTACTGGCTGGACGCCCGTGCAAACGGCGGTGTGGAGGGGGGTCCAATGCAATGGAACCTGGCTCTGCTCTGTGCCGCGGCCCGACAGCGTGCCGGCGGGAGTTTTCGAGGCCGCTTCGGCAGCGTACTTGGCGACGGCACGACAACCGGGGCGATCTTCCGAACTCCCAGCGGCGGAGTGGCCGGCGTAACCTGCGGGCCGGATGGCGGGTGTATCTACTAGTCCGCACCGCCTGAGAGTCATTCGAAATCGTTGGATGAACTAGGCTTCGGGTTCAGCGCGAAACTGACGCGTCACCGTTGTGATAGGCGACGTGCGACGCGGCTGCGGACGTCCTCCCAGGGCTCACCGGCGGATTCGCCGGCCAGCACGCGACGGGCGCGATTCTCAATCTCGTTCGCCCATGTCGCCTGCACGGCGACGGGATCTTCCGCGGGGGCTTCGTCGAGGCTCGCGAACAATTCGGAGGCTACATCAGCACGTTCCTCGGGCGGCAAGGCGAGAGCCTCCCGAAGAAGTTCTTGTGTGCTCCGGCTCATGTTGCCATTCTAACCTGCGTACCTGCCCGCTTGACGGCCAAAGCAGGGGTCGCTCACGGAGCAACTCGTGGAGATCGGAGAGGCTTCCGCGGCTTCAGGACCCACGCCACGAGTTTCTAAGGCAGCACTTTTTATACTTCAAGCCACTCCCACAAGGGCAAGGTGAATTCCGCCCAAAGCGCGGCCGGCCACGCTTTCTCTCTCGCGCAAGCGCCACGGCCCGCTCGCCGAGCTTCTGATTGAAAACGTGCGAGAGCATCGCGTACAACTCGGGGTGCTTGCGCTCCATTACACCAGGCCGCTCGAAGAAGTACTCGCTGGCGACGGCGAAGAATTCGGCCTCATTGGTCAAGCCATAGGGGTTGATGTCGGAGTCGCCGCTACGCATCTCATCCATCTTGCGGCGCACCAGTTCGATCCACGGTCCGATCGCCGCCTGATTGAGGCCCACGCCGGGTAGGCCGTCGATCGTGCCGTCGGACTTATCGACCAAGTGGGCGAACTCGTGTAGACCCACGTTGCGTTTGTCTCCGGGGTTGCGGAAGCCCGCCACCAGGTCGGGCTTCGAGAGGATCATCAGCCCATTCATGGCGCCCGTGCCGACCATGCCCAAGGTGTGCTGCTGAGAGCCCCCCTCAAAGGCGTAATCGCTGTCGAACCGGTCCGGGTAGACGAGCACCTCGCTGATCTGATCCCATTCCCACTCCGGAAAGCCGAAGATGGGGATGATGGCGCTGGCCGCGGTGAGTACGAGGGTCGTGGTGTCCATCTCCAGCTTGATGCCGGTGATCAGTTTCTCTCCGATGAAGACCTGCAGCTCACGGCGAAACCGCATTTGCTCATCGGGATCGAGCGTGCGAAAAAACAGCACCTCCCGCTGTAACACTGCCTCCCACTCGGTGGGGAAGGGCTCCGCCAGAATCCGGCGCCGGCGGCGGAGTTTGCGGGTCATGCCGGCGTACACGAGGAACGCAATCAACGCGGAAGCCGGTATCCAAACCCACGGTGACGTGTCCTCGCCCATCATGGCCGCCGCGAAGCCGCCCGACACGATCAGCGCCAGTCCAGCCACCACGGTAGCCGTGCGAGTAACGCCCCGCTCCCAGGCTGTGGACAAGCCCGCTCTACCGATCGGTTTCCCTCGATTCACCACGCCACCTTCATCGCGAGCCCGCCACTTCCGGTTCACGGCCGCGTCGACCCGACATTATGGCAACTTGGGTTGATCCACCGCCCGAAACCCGACGAACGCGCCTGGTGTCCTATCCTTGAGAGAACCAGGAGCGAGATCATCCATGGAGTACCGAACCATCCGTCCCGCCCAGTTTTCGGCCGAGTCGCGTGCTGAGCCGAGCGGGCCGGCAAGTGACCTTGTGCTCGACGAGGTCGAGATGCGCCTGCTCGGCAGCCTCGTCGAGAAGGAGACGACGACGCCCGAATACTACCCTTTGACTCTGAATGCGCTTACCAGCGCCTGCAACCAGAAATCGAGCCGGAATCCCGTTGTTTCCTACACCAATGACCAGGTGGGCGCCGCGTTAGGCACGCTTCGAGAGAAGGGTCTGGCGACTGAGATCACGAGCCACGAGGCCGGCAGAGTGGCGCGGTATCGGCATCTGTTTCTGGAACGGTTCCAACTCAACCGCCGCGAAGCCGCCGTGCTTTGCGTACTGATGCTGAGAGGGCCCCAGACCGTGGGCGAGATTCGCGGCCGCACCGAGCGTCTGTTTGAGTTCGGCTCACTGGCGGAAGTGGAGGAATCGCTGGCGCTGCTTGCCTCAGAGGAAGCGCGTCCTCTGGTCGCCAAGTTACCCCGCGTTCCGGGTACGAAAGACTCTCGCTACGCGCATCAACTCGGCGGCGATATTCCGGTGGACGAGGCGCCCCCGCGAGGCCCAAGCGCGTCGGCGGCGGCACCCGCACCGCTCTCCCGGCAGCCTGAGTTGGAAGACGAGCGGGTGACCGCGCTTGAACAGGAAATGAATGACCTCAAGGAACGTCTCACGGAGATCGAACGGCAGTTCGAGGACTTCCGCCGCGTCTTGGAGTAGCCATTCAACGAGGGCTAGCTGGCTTTCCCAACGAAGCTACCCGCACACGCGTCGAGCAACGCGTCACGCAATCGCTCTCCCTCCGCCGCATCCAGCTTGCCTTCGGGACCCGTCACGTAGAATACGTCGCTCGCCTTGCGTCCCTGGGTTTCGATCAGCACAACTTCGATATCACAGCTCCGCACCGAGAGAGTTCGGGCCAAATCATACAGAAGGCCGATGCGGTCTTGCGCCGTTACATGCAACACCGTGGCGCGTTCAGATGTCTGGTTGTCGACGCTCACTCGCGGTTTCAGCCAGTTTCGGACCGGGGCCCGAAAGACAGGCTCTCGGGCCTGTAACAAGTTGTCGACGTTCATGCGCTCTTCCGCCACCTTGCGCAGCATGCGGCCGAGTTGGAGGTGTTCGTTTGGACTTGCCTCCAGGTGATGGTCCGGGTCGGCAATCTCGAATGTGTCGAGCACGAGTCCGCGTTGATTCGAAAACGCTTCGGCCTTTTCGATATTGACTCCGAAAGCCGCCAGGGCGCCACACAGCGAGGCGAATAGTTTGGGACGATCGTTCGTGATCACCACGACTTCGTGATGAGCCCCGTCGGATGTAACGCTGACCGCCGAATCCTGATCCGCCAGATTCCGGCTGAGCTTGAAGTGCTCCCGCACGGCTTCCGCGGAGCGGGTACGGAGATAACGCTTGGGAAAACCCTTGATGAACGACTCGATTTCGGCGCGCTCATCGCTCGACCCCGCGGCATCGAGAAAAGCTTCACCGGCGACCGATCCGATGCGGTTATCCTCGACATCACCCGTGAGGCGATTGTAGGTCGCGACATAGAGCTGCCAAAGCAGGTTTCTCCGCCAGGGGGTCATCGCCGCGGGGTTCACGGCCCGAATGTCAGCGAATGTCATGAGCGTCAATTCCTTCAACCGCTCCATGGTTTCGACGATGTCCGCCAGTTCCCGAATCGTATCCGGTTCGCTCACGTCTCGCCCGCGCATGAAGGTCGACATCGTGAGGTGATGACGAATGAGAAACCGTACGGTAGACCGCCCTGCGCTGTCCATTCCGAGGCGTTCCATGGCGCGGTCGGTCAGCTCGATGCTTCGCTGCGAGTGATCCGGTCCCGGGATCCCCTTGCCGACGTCATGGAAAAGAATCGCGAAATAGAGGTACTCAGGGCGCTCCAATTCGTCCAACAGACTCGCATAGCCGCGCGGTTCGTCGTCCTTTTGAGCGGCCAGTTCGTGTACATGCCGGATGGCCCGAAACATGTGCTCGTCCACTGTGTAACGGTGGTAGAAGTCGCGAATGACGAGACCGTCAATCAACTCGAACTCGGGAAAGAGGGCGAACAGAGCGCCTGTTTCATGCATTGCCGTCAGAGCGCGATAGGCGTATGGGAGCTTGAGAACCTCAGCGAACGCGGGCCAAAGCGTAACTCCGGAACGGGCATAGGTCTCGATGTCCGGCCGCGCTTCCTCTACCCGCCGCTCGGTTTCTTCGGCTAGGGGCAAACCTTGGCGGGATATCCAGCGAAAAAGATCGAGCGCCAATTCCGGACGCGTCTTAAGCGCCTGGCTATTCATGAGAAAGACACGTCCCCGCGCGACCGAGAAGTCGCCATGCGAGATGCGGGACGAACTCTTGCGAATCCGGCTCAGCAGCGACCGCCGCGTGTCTCCCGCACGCTCCATCATCCGAGTCGCCAGACGCGAGAAGATGCGGACGTGGCGGAAGTAGTCTCTCATCCAGTCCTCGGTTCGATCCGCTCTTGGAAAGGCCTTCCCTGACCCTGCTTGAGCGATGCGGTCCTGCAACTCGAAGGTAAGTTTGTTGTTGTCCCGCCCGGCGAAGTAGTGGAGATAGCAGCGCAGGGCGAAGAGGAATCGTTTCGCCTCGGCGGATCTTTCCCGGTCCCGATCCGGGAGTCCTTGTTCACTCGCCGGCACGAGAGTGTCTGTAACGCAGAGCAGTTGCGAGATCCAGCAGGTCAGTTGAAAATCGCGCAAGCCACCCGGGCACTCTTTAATGTTCGGCTCAAGATGGTAAATCGTCTTGCCGTGCTTGCGGTGGCGGGCGTGGGTCAATTCGATCAGGTCGTGGAGCAGCGCGGCTTGTTCGCGTTGGTAGAAGTGCGGCAACTGCTGTTCCCGGAGCTGCTGATAGAGATTGCGGTCGCCGCCCAGGAAGCGTGTGTCGAGCAGGCTGATGTGGAGCTCGGAGTTTTCCGGAGTCAGCGTGGTACACTCCACCGGAGTTCGAACCGAGTGGGATAACCGCAATTTGGCGTCCCACAGGTCGGCCAACAGCTTCGACAAAGCGTCCTTCTCTTCATCCACACGCTTCGCCTGATCGACCAGCAGCAACAGGTCGACATCCGAGTACGGGAAGAGTTGTTCCCTGCCATAGCCGCCGACCGCCACGGCCGCGACCCCTGCGACGAAAGGGAAGTACGCTTCAAAGCTCTTCGAAACGGTCTGATCCACCTCACGGCTGCGCCTCGCCACAGCCGCCAAGCCATCGCCGTCGCAAAAGAACTGCTCCTTTGTCATTTCCCATTCGCGCAGTTCGAGCGGTATGAGTTCTTTCATGGACGGTGGGGAGGGAGCGAGTGGACCCCGCGGAGGACTTGCAGGATGTTTTCGAAAGTCAAAGAGCGTTTTCTCCCATCTCGCCGTTTCGAATGCGAATCACTTGGTGGATCGGATAGACGAAAATCTTGCCGTCTCCGATCTTGCCGGTGCGGCCGGCTGTGACGATCATTTCGATCACTTCCTCAACCCTTTCGTCGGGCACGACCGTTTCGAGCTTGATCTTGGGGAGGAGATCCACTTCGTACTCGTGTCCACGGTATACCTCTTTGTGTCCCTGTTGCCGGCCATGTCCTCTCACGTCATAGACCGTCATCCCGTCGATGCCGATCGAACCGAGAGCCGCTCGGACTTCATCGAGTTTGAAAACCTGTAGGATGGCCTCAATCCCCTTCATGGCCGGTTACTGATAGGTTCCGCCAGGGCGGTGCGATGCGATGTCGGCCGAACCCCGCAATGACTCAATTCAGGGCAATCCTATCACAGGAAATACGCGGCTCGGACGCAAAATCCGTCCCATAAAAACTTTTGATGGCTCGCCCACGAAAGAGGCGAAATACTCTATGGATGGAGTGGGACAGCGGGCTAATCGATCAGTCCGGCCGGTTCGGGCTGATCGGGCCGTGCCTCGCCGCTGCGAATGATCGCGAAACGAGTGCTGATGGGCCCGAACATTTCGTAGATCACCACCGACGATAGAACAACCGTCCCGACCATACGGGCGTATTCAGGAAAGCGTGTGTTGATCACGAGCACCAAGCCGACGGCCAAACCGGCCTGCGCCATCAGCCCAAAACCGAGAAGCCTTTGGACGACGTCCTCCAGGCCCAGCCAGCGGGCGCCGAACCGAGCCCCCCAGAACTTGCCGACAGCGCGAGCCAGCACGTAGTACGCGCCTAGTATACCCATTGAAGACACCAGAGAGACATCCAGATCGGCGCCCGCGATCACAAAGAAGATGGCGTAGAAAGGCGGGTCCGTGCCCGCTAGAGTGTGGAACAGCCGCCGGCTGCGGGCCGACAGGTTGACCATCGTACCCCCGACCGCCAGCGACGCGACGAGGGGGGAAAGATCTATAATCCGCGCCACGCCGACGCAAAGCAGCACGCTGCCCGCCAGCAACATCAGCATTTCCCCCTGGTCGTTGACTTTCGTGGCCCAGGCGGCGAGCATCAATCCCACCAGGAACCCCAAAGCCACCGACCCGAGCAGTTGCCAAACCAGCGGGTAGACAGCTCCGTAGAGAGTCTCCAACAGCGTTGCGGAACCGCCCCATCCGGCTCCCAGGTCGATCAGAGCCGCCACCAGGCTGTACGTGGCGATGCACAGAATGTTGTTGACGGCGATGATCCCAAGCAACGTATCGCTAAGGGGGCCGCGGCTATTGCACTCGCGCAATACCATTAGCGTCGACGCCGGCGCCGTGGCGATGGCGACCGCACCGAGCAGTCCGGCGACCTGCCACGGTTGACCGATAAAGAAGGCGCCGATCGACACCAGCAGGGCTGCTCCTGACGACTCGATAACCGTGAGATAGAAGATCCGCCGCCCATAACGCAGAAAGCGTGCGTGATGAAACACCGAGCCCACCGAGAAGAGAATCAACCCCAGGGCGACTTCACTCAAAACGTTTAGGGCTTGGAGATTCTCGTGGCTCACCCAACCCAGAACCGAAGGGCCGAGCGCGATGCCGGCCAGTAGATACCCCGTAACTTCTGGAACCCGCAAGAACTGCACCAAGTGGCCGGCGAGCAGCGCCAGTAACAGGATCAGCCCCAGCGAGGACAGCTCATTCATGGGCTCAGCAGCGCTCCCCAGCGCCTGGATCCCCGCTCGACAACCACGAAGTGGCCTTTGCCGTCCCGGCCTTCTAGTATTCGGCGAACCCGCGCTGCGCCGCTGACGCTCGATCCATCTACTGTGACGAGGCTATCGCCTGACCGGATTCCGGCTCGAGCCGCGGCGCTGTCAGCGATGACGGACTCGACAAGGAAGCCGGCGGGCTCGCTTGCGAGGACCAATCCCGTCGAGGTATCCGCATCGGTGGCGACTTCTACATTCGTCGTGGCCGGCAGAGTCGCCGTCGCCATCCGCCGTCCCCGCCGCACCCTCAACTCCAAAAGCTCGCGAGCCGCTATGGAGAGGACGAGGGGTTGTAGGTCGTCGGCCGTCCTGACGGGGCGGCCGTCAAAAGTGGCAATCAAATCTCCGGGTCGCAAGCCGGCCTGCTCGGCGAGCCGCCCCTTCCACACTTCACGGATCACGACCGTTTCCTTGCCGCCAAAGTGTTCCCGCTCATCCGCGGTGAGCAGGGCTATCCGGAGGCCGTATTGCGCCAGCATGCGCCCCTCGAAGCTCCGGCTCCAATCGAGGGTCTCGTTCACCGATTCGGGAACGAGGGCGAGATAACGGCCGTCGCAATTCGCTACCAAACCGATCAAGCTACCGTCGAAATCGAAGACACCGCCACCGGCCATCTCGGCGGTTGGCGTCACGCTCAGCGAAACCTCCCGAGCCGGCCGCCGACCGCACTCGACGGGCCGCGAACCTAGGTAGAGTCCGGGAGCGAACGACCTCTCGAGCGGGCTGGTGAGCCAGGCAATCACCAACCATTCGCCGTGCTCCAGAAAGGGAGCGCGGAAATGGAGCGCCGGATGGGGAGTGAATTCCGAGGTGGGACTCAGTGCCGCCACCGGTGCTTCGGGAGGTGGTTGGGACGTCTCGAACGCCACCTCAGTACCGTCACTGGCCGTGGCCTCGACCTGTTTCGGTAGGCCTTGCGCCAGGTTGGATGTGATGATCGTACCCTCTGCGTCCCAAACAACTCCCGTCTGAACCGGTTCCTCCACGAATACCAAGTGTGGCGATGCATCCGATGCCAAACGAGAAAAGTATGCCGCCATGTCTTCGAGAGATCCCCTCTGAGAGAGCCGTGTGAGCGGAGAGATCATATCCGCCGAGGGAAGCAAGGGATTCTGTGGCTCAGGATCGTCGGGCTTGGGTTTCATCAGCGAGCCGACCATGAGAATCGAGCCCGCGATCAGGGCAAGGACTGCGATGTAGGCGGGGCTGCGGCTTTCCATTCGAGTTCGGCTACGCGGGATTGTGCGAATGCGCTGTCAGTTTCGATTCCACGAACACCGCCGCTAGCAGCATCGACACCAGAACCGAGCTCACCAATGGCAGCCAGATGATGACCTCGATTCCCAGGGGTTCCGCCAGGTGTGCGATAAGCCACGGCGCCAGCAATCCGCCCATCAACGACAGAGAGAAGAAACCATTCAGGACCCCCGGATGGTAATAGGGATAGCGGCTCCCAATCAATCCCAACGTCAAAGGATGTATCAGCCCGATAGAGGTTCCCAGCAGCAGGGCGCCCGCGATCGTACCCGATGGCTCGACCGTCTTTAGCAAAAAAACGCACCCGACAATCGCGGCGAGCGTGGCCCACACGAGGTTGCGCATGCGCTCTTGCAATGGGGGCAGGCGCGTCGCCCAGACCCGTCCGCACGTCAGCCCCAACCAGAATAATGCCAGGATCAGGATCGAGCTTGATGCCGCCATTCCAAACTTACGAGGCAAGTACAGCGCCAGCCAGCCTCCGACGGCCCATTGGTTCGCCGATTGAAGTAGCAGCGCTAGTGCCAATAGAATCGCCGTCGGACTCGCTGTCTCGCGCCAGGTGAGCCGGGTTGTGGGGGCCGCCAGCGTCATGTAGCGGAAAATGCGCCCACGAAACGCCAGGCACGCCAGCACGAACGGTGCGGCGGCCAAGACGCGAAGCGTCACACCCCAGTGGAAACGGCCCTGCAAGGCCCAAGCCAGCAGGCACACACTCACGGTTCCGGCCCCGAACGCCACCCCGGCCAGGTTCAGCACTTCGGGGGCGCGACCTTGCAGAAGCGCTCCGGAAATCAGCCACGAAGTCCCCGTCGCTAAGCCTCCCACCGCCGTACCGAGAGCGAACAGTGGCGGCGGCAACCACATCGGATTCCCCACCGCCGCCAGGCCGATCAGAGCGCTGGTTGCCAATAATCCGGAAGCCACCACGAAGCTTCGGACGCCTCCGCCGCGATGGATCAGTAACCGCGTCCAACCAACGGTTCCTACGAGGATCCCCAGATTGAATGCCAAAAAGCACTGCCCCGCAACCCCCGTATCAATGGACAGGCTTAGGAACCACAAAGGCAGCAGTGCGCCGAGCAGCGCGGTGAGCGATCCGAGCAAAAAGAAGCTTGCCGTGGAAAAGACCACCCGGGCCGGCTCCGGCATGTGGCGGACCATCGGACTTGGGTCCGCTGTTGGGAAACCGCTCATTACGTGCATTCTAGCCTGCATATCGCAATTCGCGGCGGGTTGGGGCGCCTGGCAACGCCCCGAGGCCGCTGGGTCAGCCGCCGATCCGGTCTCCGGCAATTGGTAGTTTCAGTCTCCCCTTTTTCCAGATTTGGAAGGAGCGACGGTGGCCGCCTACACCGGTTTTCCTTTGATTTCAATAACTTCGGCTATCGAGCTCTGTTGGCATTCATCTTGCTTAAAGAAAGGTACAGCATGACGTCACCCTCGAGGTGGCGTCGGTCGGTCGTTTGAGGTCATCCGCTTTGGTGGGGTTGCCTCGGCCCGACGGAGATCTCCTTAAAGTCCCGGTGGGGGTCACCGGGACTTTTTTTTCGCCTTCGCCGCGCTGCTGTACAATGTGGCCACAGGTTGAGGACGCCGCTCCTCACCATCCTCCCCAAGGCCCGCTCGCGCCGCTTGAATTTCCTGATGGTTCGGTTTACGGAACCACATTTCTCGTGGCGACAAAGGCGCAACTCAAGCGTGAAGTACGGCAGGTCGACGTCGTCGACATCGTCCGGCGATTTCTCGCCTCTTGCCGCCGCCCGGTTCTTGTCGAGGATGGCGAGAAACCCATCCCGCTCGTCGAAGGCCGCTACAGCCTGGAGCCACGGGGCGTCGGCTGCCTCCTCCATGCCTGGGGTGAGGAAGGGAACTTGGTCCGGCGGATTGTTCGCGCGGGTAGCGTGGAAAAGGGCCGCCTGGATTTGCGAGCCACCGCCTTCGGGAAGCGCGACATCCGAATCGCCTTGCTGGACGAGGCCCAGCGCCCGGGCCGGGTCCACCGCCAAGCCGGGCAAGCACGATTCCGCGAGTTTCTCCGCCGCATTCTCTTCCGCGATTACCGTGACTGGACCCTCGTTCAACTCACCTCCGCCCCGGACCTCGAACACTCCCTCTCGCCCAGTTACGTACGCGGAGTTCTGCGCCGCGGACACCAGGCGTGGGTCGTGATCGCGGCGCCGCCCGGCGCCTCCGTCACGGCCAATGACCAAATCCTCAGTTTCGGGCTCATCTGGTTTGATTACCTGCGCGCCCGCGCGGACAACTATGTCCTATCCGGACTCAGGATCTTCGTCCCCCGGGGTCGAGCCCGCACCACCGCGAACCGCTTGGCTTGGCTCAACCCTCGCGTCTTACGGGCCGAATTAGTTGAGTTCGGGGATGCCGGCAACGTTGAGCGTTTTGATCAACAGGACTACGGCAACCTCGCGACTGAGCTCAGGCCTTGCTTGCCCGAAACCGTTCCCGAAGAGCCCGTCGCGGGATGGGTGCGGGAACTACTCTCGTTCGAAGGAGTCGACGCCGTCGGTCGCCCCGATGGCCTATTGGGCCTGCGCGTTCGTGGTACTGCGTTCGCGACCGCCGGACGCGGCGTGATGACCTATGGACTCGGAAGCCAAACGCCGGTAGGTCCCCAAGGTGTCGAATCTGTCCGCCGGCTGGCGCGCGAGCTCGCCCGATTCCGCTCAGCCAACCCGGCAGATACCCGCAATCAGCTCTACCGTAACCATCCCGAGACGTGGCTCGAATCCCAAGTCCGGCGCAACATCGATCTGATCGACGGCCCGCTGCGCGAGAGGCCGCTCTACGGCCAAGTCCCAACCGTCGCGGGTCCTGACCGCGGCATTATCGATCTACTCGGATGCGACCGTCAAGGGCGACTCGCGGTCCTCGAACTCAAAGCCTCCGAGGACATCCATCTGCCGCTCCAGGCTCTCGATTACTGGATGCGCGTCAAGTGGCATCTCGACCGTGGCGAGTTCACCGCCAGCGGCTATTTTCCGAACGTCGAATTGGCGACACGTCCGCCCCGGCTCGTTCTTGTCGCCCCCGCGATGGACTTTCATCCGTCGACGGAGACGATTCTGAAGTACTTCGCGCCCGACGTCGAGGTCGAACGTGTCGGCGTCGGCGCCGACTGGCGGCGTGAAGTGCTGGTTGTCTTCCGCCAGAAGGGATCAGCTCGCCTCGCCTAACCTGAACCACCGAGCCTAAATCTTCTCCCAACCAGCAACCATCCACGAGCCGAGCCGCGAGAGACAACGAGCGGTCCGGCCCTTCCCCCAGAAGCGATCAACTCGGCTCGCCTAGCCTGAACCACCAAGCCTAAATCCTCTCCCAACCAGCAACCATCCACCGGCCGACCCGCGAGAGACAACGAGCGGTCCGACCCTTCGCCCAGAAGCGATCAACTCGGTTCGCCCAACCTGAACCACCAAGCCTAAATCTTCTCCCAACCAACAACCATCCACCAGCCGAGCCGCGAGAGACAACGAGCGGTCCGACCCTTCCCCCAGAAGCGATCAACTCGGCTCGCCTAGCCTGAACCACCAAGCCTAAATCTTCTCCCAACCAGCAACCATCCACGAGCCGAGCCGCGAGAGACAACGAGCGGTCCGACCCTGCGCCCAGAAGTGATCAGCTCGGCTCGCCTAACCTGAACCACCAAGCCTAAATCTTCTCCCAACCAGCAACCATCCACGAGCCGAGCCGGGAGAGAAAACGAGCGGTCCGACCCTTCGCCCAGAAGTGATCAGCTCGACTCGCCTAACCTGAACCACCGAGCCTAAATCTTCTCCCAACCAACAACCATCCACGAGCCGAGCCGGGAGAGAAAACGAGCGGTCCGACCCTTCGCCCAGAAGCGATCAACTCGGCTCGCCTAGCCTGAACCACCGAGCCTAAATCTTCTCCCAACCAGCAACCATCCACGAGCCGAGCCGCGAGAGAAAACGAGCGGTCCGACCCTTCCGCCAGAAGGGATCAGCTCGCCTCGCCTAACCTGAACCACCAAGCCTAAATCTTCTCCCAACCAACAACCATCCACCAGCCGACCCGCGAGAGACAACGAGCGGTCCGGCTCGCCGGTCACTAACCTAACAGCTCTTCAATGATCGCCACGAGATCTTCATAAGGCAACTGCCCCGGATGATATTTCCGCACGATTCCGGCGCGGTCAACCAGCACCAAAGTCGGCGTTGTGCTCACCCCAAACTTGACGAAATTCTCTCTATTGACGGGTGCCGCCATCCCGGAAGGAAGAGGGTATTTCTGTGCGTAGCGGCCTCGGATATAGCTCAGCTCCTCCGCTGCGTCCGCCTCGCGGCCCCGCTCGACATACCCATAAAGGCGCGTCGGCCCTACGATCACCAGACCGCGATCCGCATACTTGCGATGGAGCTGCTCAAGGACAGGCTTCTGCTCCTTGCAGTCACCGCACCAGTGCGCCCAGAAGAAGAACAACCCGACCTTTCCCTTGAGCCCCGCCGCGTCGAGCCGCTCGGCCCCAATGAAATCGTCTGCCGCGAGGCTGGGCATGCGCTTGCCTTCGAGACTCAGCAAGTTGAGATTTTTCTGGATGCGCGTCCGAATCGATGTCCCCGCATACGTCTCGCTCTGCTCGCTCAGGAAGGCGACGGCTTCGGAACGGCGTCCTTGAGCATCGTAGGTATGCGAGAGTACTTCAATGGCCGCCCCCAGCGCGGTCGGTAGCTGTTTGTCAGCGTCTAGCTTGCGTTTCTTGAGAGCCGCGACGCTGCCGTCGTAGGCTTCGGTGGCGTACTGCTCGGCCCGATCCCAGTTCTTAACGAAACTCGATCCGCGCGCGAGCCACGATACGGCTGCCAACCACTCCGCTGACGCCGTGTCATGGGTCTTGCGGCTGTTTTCGATGAGCACGACTGCTTGGTCGTTTTCGTGCGCCCAGGCCATCTTGCGCACGGTGTTGGTGAGCTGGTTGGGCGCAAGGTCGGCCGCCGCCACCAGCATCGAAAAGAGCAGCGCCAACAGGGCGAATCGTCGTTTCATGACCAGTACCTCGTCCGTAGCGTATCACTCCTCTCCCCAGGGAGAATGCAAAACTATACGCCCTGCCTGGCCCAAATCCGTCCGCCGACTCAGACTGCTCCCCGCGACCTCATCCCCGAAATGGAGAGAGCATGGGGAGGGAGTTCACAGCGAGCCACCGGCGAGCTGTGAACCAAAATCAAACCCTCCATTGAAAGGAATCCCTCCCCACGGCAAAGGGAAGTAACACTAGAGTCGCCAAGCCAATCATTAGGTACATGAACAACCTCCGTGTGGGCCTATTCTATTAAGTCGGTCTTTACGCGACTTGTTCCGATAAACTAAGATCCTGTGACCCAACCAAGAACCCTCTTCGCAAAAATCTGGGACAAGCACGTTGTCGCTCACGAGCCCGACAGTCCGGCCGTCCTTTATATCGACCTCCACCTCGTCCACGAGGTCACCTCGCCGCAAGCATTCGAAGGCCTTCGCGAGAGAGGGCTGAAAGTTCGCCGCCCCGATCACACGCAAGCGACGATGGACCACAGTATTCCCACGACCGATAGAACCCTGCCCATCCTCGACCCCATCGCCGCCAAGCAAGTCGATCAGCTCCGCACCAACTGCCACGAGTTCGGCGTCCCCCTTGCCGACCTCGGTGACGACAACCAAGGCATCGTTCACGTCATCGGACCCGAGATGGGTCTGACGCAACCCGGCATGACCGTCGTGTGTGGAGACAGCCACACATCGACCCATGGCGCGTTCGGTGCGCTGGCGTTCGGCATCGGCACGACCGAAGTCGAGCACGTCCTCGCCACGCAGTGCCTGCTTCAGAACAGGCCGAAGACCTGCGAGGTTCGCTTCGAGGGCGCCCTTCCACGTGGAGTCGGCGCAAAAGACCTGATCCTGGCGCTGATCGCCCGCATCGGCATCGGCGGAGGCACGGGTCACGTCCTCGAATACACCGGCGAAGCGATCCGCTCACTCTCGATGGAAGGCCGCATGACGGTTTGCAACATGTCGATCGAAGGCGGTGCGCGGGCCGGCATGATCGCGCCCGACGACATCACGTTCGAATATCTGGCCGGTCGTCCCAAAGCCCCCTATGGCAATGCCTGGGACGATGCCGTCGGCCGCTGGCGCAAACTGCCCAGCGACGAAGGCGCAAGCTACGACAAACAGGTTTCGATCGACGTCTCGAAGCTCGAGCCGATGATCACCTGGGGCACGAACCCCGGCATGGGCGTCGCGATCACCCAACCGGTACCTGATCCGGCCACTGCCGGCGTCAACGGTGAATCCATTCGCAAGGCTCTCGACTACATGGCGCTCGAAGCAGGTAAGCCCCTGCTCGGCCACCCGGTCGACGTCGTCTTCATCGGCAGTTGTACGAACTCGCGCATGTCCGACTTGCGTGAGGCCGCGCAGGTCATGAAAGGCCGCAAGGTCGACCCGAAGGTACGAGTCCTCGTCGTGCCGGGCTCGGAGAAGATCAAGAAACAGGCCGAGGCTGAGGGACTGCCTGAAGTCTTCCGCGCCGCGGGCGCTGAGTGGCGCGAGGCCGGTTGCAGCATGTGCATTGCGATGAATGGCGATCAACTCGCTCCCGGCCAGTACTGCGTTAGCACCAGTAACCGAAACTTTGAAGGCCGCCAGGGCAAGGGCGGACGCACCTTCCTCGCCAGCCCCCTCACAGCGGCCGCCTCGGCCTTGAACGGCGCGATCACCGACGTGCGCACGATGCTGACCTAGCATCAAGATCCGGACATTCTTCATGGAACCCATCAACACATTCAAAGGCAAAGCCATCGCGCTGCCCGTCAAAGACATTGACACCGATCAGATCATCCCGGCCCGATTCCTCAAGACGATCGACAAGCAGGGCCTCGGTAAGAACCTCTTCAACGACTGGCGTTACCTCGAAGACGGTAGCCCCAAGCCCGAGTTCCTTCTCAACCAGCCGCGAGCCGAAGGAGCGACAGTCCTTGTCGCCGGCGAAAACTTCGGCTGCGGCAGCTCCCGCGAACACGCCCCGTGGGCGCTGATGGGATTCGGCTTCCAGGCCGTGATCAGCACTTCGTTCGCCGATATCTTCAAGGGCAATTGCTACAAGAACGGGCTGTTGCCGATCGAAGTCGATGAGTCACTTCACACGGAACTCCTCGAATCAGCCGGCGGCGACGAACCCTTCGAACTCGAAGTCGACCTCCCCAATCAACTCGTCCGCCTGCCCGACGGACGCACGGCAACCTTCCCGATCGACGCCTTCTCGAAGAAATGTCTCACCGAGGGCATCGATCAACTCGGCTATCTCCGCCAACAGGCCCCCGCTATCGCCGACTACGAAGCCGGCCATCTCGAGCGCGTAAGCACCCTCTAGCAGTCCGTGGCGGAAGTGGGCGTGGTGAAAAAAGGGGGACTGCCATCCGGTTTTCGCTTGCCTAAGTGCTTTGTTCCCAATGAGCCTCCGTCGCGAAAACCGGTGGCTGGACCCTTTTTTCTCCGACTCACGGCCGCCGTTTTCCGAGGGTAATGGTACTTCAGTCCTATTTCAAAAATGAACCCCTCTCGGCCTTGCTTCCCAGCCGCCGGCCCCTCAGAATTGAGTGCATGCCTGGGTGCTTTAGGGAAGTTCATGGGGTCGGTTCGCAAATGGTTTGTCTCATCTGCGACCAAGCGGACGAATCAGATGAGTTTCGAGCGATGATCGAAGGCGGCGGTGTCTGCATCGCAAAAGCCTTCACGTCGGCCTACCGCGCCGAGCGCTGGTTGCGCGATCTGTTCGGTCGGATGTTCCGAGGACATCGCTGCGATCTGGGCTGCATGAGAATGCCTGAGCACGAGTTCCTCGCCGACCCGCTGGAACTCGAACGTCTCGCCGGCCTGCCCGACCTGCGCAAACGCTAACCGGACTTTTCTTCGCGGTGCCGCCGCTGTCCGTCTGGTAACATCTTCCAGATGCCTACGGACTCAGGCGAAGATGTTCGCGCCAAAGCGTCTCGCTTTTTCCCTCGCTGGGACCAGGCAGACCTACCGCAAGCCCCCGCCATCACACTTCGCAGTTGGACCGCGCTGATCGGCCCCGGCGTCCTGATGGTGGGCAGCAATATCGGCGGCGGCGAATGGCTTTTCGGCCCCATCGTAACGGCTCGCTACGGCGGCCAGTTGATGTGGATCGCCACGCTGAGCATCCTCTTGCAGGTCTTCTACAACCTTTCGATCATGCGCTACACCCTGTATACGGGTGAGCCCATCTTCGTCGGCTTCTTCCGTACCAAGCCCGGCCCCAAGTTCTGGGCAGTGGTTTACTTGCTGCTCGACCTCGGAGGCATCTGGCCGTACCTTGCATCGAACGCCGCGGTGCCGCTGGCGGCTGTGATCCTCGGACACCTGCCCGGGCCGGAGGACCATTCGTTCGTCCGCACCTTGAGCTACGTCATCTTTCTTAGCGTGCTAATACCCCTCATCTTCGGGGGCAAGATCTACAACGCCATCGAACGCATCATGGTCGGGAAGCTGGTGCTCGTACTCGGCTACCTGGGGTTCATCGGTCTGTTCATGGTCAGCCGAGAGACATGGCTCGACATCTTCAGCGGCTTCCTCAAGTTCGGCTCGATACCGGAAGGCGAAATCGACTGGGCCACGCTCGCCGCGTTCGCCGCCATCGCCGGGGCGGGCGGGCTGTCGAACATGAATTTTTCGAACTACACACGCGAGAAGGGCTGGGGCATGGGATCGCTGGTGGGCGCGATTCCGAGCATGGTCGGCGGCCGCAGCATCCGTTTGTCGCACGTCGGCAAAGTCTTCCCGCTGAGCGAAGGAAATCTGAAGCGCTGGAAGGGCTGGCTTCTGCACATCGCTCGCGATCAGGTAGCGATCTGGTCGGTGGGCTGCATATTGGGGATGGCGCTGCCGTCTCTGCTGTCGCTCGAGTTCATCCCCGGCGTGGAGGTTGACGGGCACGCCGCCGCCGCGATGACCGCGCGCGGGGTCGCCGACCGCTCGGGCGAAATCTTCTGGTACCTCACGCTACTGTGCGGCTTCATCGTGCTCGCCCCGGGCCAGATGTCTGACATCGACGGCGTCGTCCGCCGCTGGACGGACGTAATCTGGACCGGCAGTCGCCGCGCGCAAAAGCTCGAAGGCCACCAGGTCCGAAACATCTACTACACGATTCTGCTGTGCTACGTCCTCTGGGGACTGATCGCGTTGAGGCTGACGCCCAATCCGCTGGTGCTGGCGATCGTCACCGGGACGCTGCGCAACATCGGCCTAGGGATCACGTCGCTTCACTCGCTCTACGTCAACCGCACGCTGCTCCCCCGCGAGTTGCGCCTCCCTTGGTATCTGCAAGTCGGCCTCGTACTAGCGTTCTTTTTCTTCATGGGAATCTCCTCGATCGCCTTCCACCAGAAGTGGACGCAGTTGATGGGCGGCTAGATCCTCATCCCGGCCACGCAATTGAGATCAACCAGGGGATAGCAGAACAGAAAGCTCCAAAGGAGCGACAGAACAAGAGCGCAGGGCGTAAGCCCTGGGAACGGTATTCGAACACACACTGAGCCCTGAAAGGGCGACACCACAACCTGCCTCAATCCCAAAGATACCTTTCGTCAAACTCAACCTCGTTCTTCCGCAAGAAAGCTAACAGCTCTTCTTTGAAGCCCCGCGTCCGATGATGCTCTTCCTGGCCCTCGATATATCGATGCACCCCACGCAACTGTGAACGACTCACGCTAAACGCTCCGTATCCCGCCTGCCATGCAAACAATTCCACACCCATCTCTCGGCGCATCCATCGCGACGAGTTTGCCTTGATCGTCCGAACAAGATCAGCGAGGCTCAGCGAAGACGGTAGTTTCACAAGCAGATGGACGTGATCATCGACACCCCCAACAATGTGGGCTCTCCCGCCCTTACGCGCTACGATCCCTCCGAGGTAGGCAAATACTTTGGGTCGAATTTCCGCCTTCAGCGAGGCCCTGCGCTCCTTGGTCGAGAAGATAACGTGGACGAGAATGCTGGTCAAGGTTTGAGGCATGCTCTCAGTGTCGCCGCTTTCGGGTAGCCCAGGGCTACCCGCGCTGCCAGGCGCGGAAACCGCCACGGCTTGCGATCTTCCAAAAAGGGGAACCACACCTGCTAATCTGGAACGCGTAACGAAAACCCGTGCCGGAAACACCAACTCCCGCTGGCCCCAAGTAGCAGTACGACATCGTGCATCCCGGCCCCGGAGGGCCCAGGAAATCAGCGCACGGCTTCAGCCGTGAGATTTCCGGCCCTATACACGCCCCGCCGTGGAACGGGCGCCGGGGCGGTACTCTTGTGGCCGTCGGGCGGGGTTCGTCTCGTCAGGCGCCGCCGACGGACGACTACCCCACAGCGTGATGACACCCAAAAGGCTGAGTAAACCAAGTGTAAGCCGCTTTTTCACGAGAAGTTTCACGCGGGGAATGGGTTCCATTCTACTGCACCCCGGCGCGCTGAGTAGGAACCCGGAAAGGTAGCTATAATCGGGAACTCCCCGCTCGAATTGAGTGGCACAACAGAGTCTGATGCCTACAGAGTCCGCAAAGCCCGCGACCATTCTCGTTGTCGATGACGACGAGATGATCCTCTCTACGCTCAGGAGCCTATTCCTTCTCGAAACAGACTATGAAGTCGTAACTCATTCCGATCCCGCGGCGGCGCTCGCCGAGGCCCAAGGGCGGCCGCTGCAGCTTGTCATTTCCGACTTTCTCATGCCGGGCATGAACGGCGTGCAATTCCTCGCGCAATTGAAAGAGTTGCAACCCGAGGCAACACGCATTCTTCTCACCGGGTTTGCCGACAAAGAGAGCGCCATCCGGGCTATCAACGAAGTCGGTCTTTACCAATACATCGAAAAACCCTGGGACAACGAAAGTCTGCTGCTGGCTGTTCGCAATGCGTTGGCGGAACACGGCCTGCGTCGGCAACTCAGAGACAAGGTCGATGAACTCGACAGTCTGATCCGGGATCACCGCGATCTCTCGGACCGCCACCGTTCCATCGAGCAGGAACTGGCTATGGCCGCGAAGATTCAACGAAGCCTGCTGCCGGACAAGCTGCCCGCATCGAACGGCTTCCGGTGCGCGGGTTTCTATCATCCGAGTACCGCGGTGGGCGGCGACTACTATGACTGCGTCCGGCGGCCCGACGCCGACATCATCCTCGTGTCGGACATCAGCGGCCACGGCGTGCAGGCGGCGCTCACTTCGATGCTGCTGAAAGCCATCTTCCAAGAGCAGGCAATACACGCCGACGACGCCGAGGGCCTGCTCAGTGAGATGAATCAGCGGCTGCACCAGTTCCTTCCGTCGAGTATGTTCGCCTGTACGGCCATCGCGTGGATGGCGAGGGATTCGGATCTACGCCTGACCAACGCCGGACTTCCTTTCCCATGGCTGCTGCGCAAAGCAACCGAAAGGCCGGATGAGTTGCCCCTCAGCGGTATGCCGCTCGGCCTCTTCCCCGAGGCGCCGCCCAACAGCTACGATTCGCGCAGCTTGAACATGGAACCCGGGGATCTGCTGCTGATCGCGACCGATGGCTTGGGCGAGATTCGCGGAAAGGATCAGCGCTTCTTTCAGGACGGAGAATTCAAAAAGGCGCTCACCGAGATCGAAGGCGCCGGCGGCGAAGAACTGATCGAACACCTGATGAACCGGGCCCGTGCTTTTCAGGGCGGCGATTCGTATGACGACGACGTTAGCATCGTCACTATCACACGCGAATGATTCGGCACACGCGAGTGATACCGGCACACGCGAATGATCCGGCACACGCAAGCGATTTTGGTCCGCGTTCCTTGCCCCGGCCGGTCCGAAGTACGTCTCCGCGTCCGGGTTTGACGGGTTCGTAACGGGCCGATACGATGAGAACTCCCCTTCCGTTGGCTTGTTTTTCCTTTGAGGCGGGTTCATGCGTGCAGCCGAACTGACGATTCTTGACCAAATCGTAGTACGCAAGCGCGCCGAACTACTGATGGAGCAGGCGAACGCGCCGCTCGAGGAATTGGAGGATCTGCCGCAGCCCGCGCGGCGCTCGTTTCGAGAAGCACTCGAAATGGCACGCCCGGCCATCATCGCGGAGATCAAGAAGGCCTCTCCGTCGGCGGGCGTCATTGCCGAGGCATTCGATCCGGCGGCCATTGCCATGGGCTATGAGGCAAACGGCGCGGCGGCCCTTTCCGTCTTGACCGACCAGCAGTTCTTTCAAGGCTCGCTCGATGACCTGGATGCGGCCCGGAACTCCACCCAATTGCCCGTCTTGCGCAAGGATTTCACGCTGGACCGCTATCACATCATGCAGGCGTCGGCGGCGGGCGCGGACGCGATCCTGTTGATCGTGGCGGCTCTGACGGATTACGAGGTCGTCGACCTGTTGCGGCAAGCGCGCGAGCTCGAACTGGATCCTCTCGTTGAGGTTCACGACGAGGCCGAACTCGATCGGGCGTTGGCGGCCGGCGCGGACCTGATCGGTGTGAACAACCGCAACCTCAAGACGCTGGAGGTTTCTCTCGAAACCTCGTTCACATTGGCCCGCCAGATCCCCGACGACGTGCTATCGATCAGCGAAAGCGGCATCCGGACAGCGGAAGACATCCGGCGGCTGATGGGGGCAGGTTACGGTGGGTTTCTGATCGGCGAAAGTCTAATGAAGCACAACAAGCCGGGCTTGGCCTTGGCGGGTCTGATTGAGGGAGTGCGACACGGTGACTCCTGAGATCATCAAGGTTTGCGGCCTGACAAACATAGGCGACGCACGGTTCGCCGCGGACGAAGGCGCAACGGCGCTGGGATTCATCTTCTACGAAGGCAGTCCCCGGTGCGTTGCGCCGCAAACCGCAGCCATGATTACGGCAACGCTTCCCCACGAAGTGTTGCGCGTGGGTGTGTTCGTCGATGAAGAGCCTGCGAAGATACGTATGGTGGCTTCGCTGGCGGGTTTGAACATCGTCCAGCTTCACGGCAATGAATCGCCGGGTGTTTGCGAACAGTTCGCGGACTTGAAGGTCTGGAAAGTATTTCGTGTCGGCGAGGAGTTCAGCGTCGAGCGGCTCTCGAAGTACAAGTGCGATGCCTATTTTCTCGATACGGCGTCTGACAGCGTCTACGGCGGGAGCGGGAGGACGTTTCCCTGGCCGCTGGCCGTCGAAGCCAAGCGGTTCGGACCTGTGATTATGGCGGGTGGTCTCGATGCGGAAAATGTCGGCGAGGCGATTAGGCACGTGGCCCCTTACGGCGTGGATGCGAGTTCGAAGCTCGAACGCAAACCAGGGCTGAAGGACCACGACAAAGTGAAGGCGTATCTGGAAGCGGCTCGATCCGAGGAGGAGTAGATATGGCTACGACAACAGCGGCGCTGCCCGATGCCCTGGGCCATTTCGGCCCTTACGGCGGACGCTACGTGCCCGAAATTCTGGTCGCCCCTTTAGACCAGTTGGAAGCGGCCTACAACGAGGCGCAAGCCGATCCGGCATTCCAGGCGGAGTTGAGCGATCTTTCACGGCGTTTCGCCGGACGCCCGACGCCGCTCTATCACGCCAAGCGCCTGAGCGCACACCTTGACGGCGCGGATATTTACCTGAAGCGCGAAGACCTGCTCCACACCGGCGCGCACAAGATCAATAACTGCCTCGGTCAGGCGCTGCTGGTGAGCCGCATGGGGAAGAAGCGAATCATCGCCGAAACCGGAGCGGGCCAGCACGGCGTTGCCACCGCGGCGGCCTGTGCGCTTTTCGGGTTCGAGTGCATCGTCTACATGGGCGAAGAGGACATGCGCCGACAGAGTCCGAACGTCTTCCGCATGCGCCTGATGGGTGCGAAAGTGGTCGGCGTGGACGCCGGCAGCCGCACCTTAAAGGATGCCATCAGCGAAGCGATGCGCGATTGGGTGGCCAACTTCGAGACAACGCACTACCTGCTGGGTTCGGCCTTGGGGCCGCATCCCTATCCGAAGATGGTGCGCGATTTTCACTCCGTGATCGGTCGGGAAGCGCGCGAGCAGTTCCAGGAGTTGGCCGGCGGGCTGCCCGATGTACTGCTCGCCTGCGTCGGCGGCGGCAGCAACTCGATCGGACTCTTCCATCGCTTTCTCGACGATGACGTCAAGATGGTGGGTGTCGAGGCGGGCGGGCGCGGACAAGGTCTCGGCGACCACGCGGCACGATTCTCCGGCGGCAGCCCCGGCGTACTACACGGAACGTACAGCTATCTATTGCAGGACGACGATGGACAAATCGCCCTCACCCATTCGGTTTCGGCGGGACTCGACTATGCCACGGTCGGCCCGGAACATTCCTGGCTGCACGATCAGGGACGCGCTGAGTACGTCTCCTGCTCGGACGAAGATGCGATCGAGGCGGTCAAGTTGCTCTCGCAGATGGAGGGCATCATCCCGGCCCTCGAATCCGCGCACGCGGTGGCGGAAGCGGTGCGGCGAGCGCCTGCGGCCAAGGGCCAAAAGTTCCTAGTCAACCTGTCCGGACGCGGCGACAAGGATATCGGAATCTTTCGGGAAAACATGCCGGATTTGGGTTGAGAGAGCGGCACGGGCACGGCAAGCCGGCCGCATCACACCCCTAGGCTTATTCATGAACCGAATTGATTCCATGTTCGCGCGCCTGAAGCGGGACAAGACGCGCGGGCTGATCGTTTACATCACGGCCGGAGATCCCGCGCCGGAGCGGACTGTTGAGTTGATCCTCGCCCTCGAGGCCGGCGGCACGGACTTGATTGAGCTGGGTGTCCCGTTCTCGGACCCGATTGCGGATGGGCCGGTGATTCAGAAAGCGGGTGAACGGGCGCTGCGCGCGGGCACGACTGTCGCCAAGATTCTCGGCATGATTCGCGAGCTTCGGCGGCAGTCCGAAATCCCGCTCATCGTCTTCAGCTACCTGAACCCGATTTTGCGCTACGGCTTCGAGCGGTTTGCAATAGACGCGGCCGAAGCTGGTGCTGACGGTGCCCTGCTGACCGATCTCAACGTCGAAGAAGCCGGACCCTATATCGAGGAGATGCGCAAACATAGTCTCCATCCGGTCTTCCTTGTTTCTCAGACGACGCCGGAGGATCGCTTGCGGGAATTGTCGCAAGCAAGCGCGGGTTTCGTCTATCTTGTTTCGAGGGCAGGCGTCACCGGTGAGCGGGCCAGCGTTTCCGACCAGGCGGTTCGATTGATTGAGAAGACGCGCCGCGTTACGGATCTGCCGTTGGCGGTGGGGTTCGGACTGTCGAAGCCCGAGCACATGCGCGCGCTGGCGCCACGTGCCGATGCGGCGGTCGTAGGAAGCGCATTCATGCGTGTCGTCGAAGAAAACCTGCAGGCGTCCGACTTGGCGGACAAGATGAGAGACTTGGCCGCCGCCCTGAAGGCGGGCCTAACGGTTTCGGAATAAGCTAGGATTTAGCTGATGGATGTCTCCGACTGGCGGGCGCGAATCGATGAGATCGATCGGCGTCTGCTCGAATTGCTGAACGAGCGCGTCAGTTGTGTTCTGGAACTATCGCCGCTCAAGCGTCGCGCCGCGATTCCCGTGTACTCGCCCGAACGGGAGCGAGAAGTCATCGGCAAACTTCAGGAACGCAATGCAGGGCCGCTGGACGATGAGGCGGTGCGGCGAGTCTTTGAGCTGATCATGGAAGAGATGCGCGCCGTCCAGGAACGCGAGCGCGCGAAGGATGCGGTTCCGTCCCCCACCGACTAGGTCTGTCCTCTATTTTACTGAGGGCGCGACTGTCCCGGCGCGAATAGCCATGGAAACCGTTAGCATCGTCGGCGTCGGTTTGATCGGCGGCTCGTTCGGTCTTGCCTTGCGCGCGGCCGGGTTCACGGGCCGTATTATCGGCGTCAGCTCGGAGAGAACGATCGCGGCTGCCTTGGAGCGTGGCGCGATCGACGAAGGCAGGCCACTGGAAGAAGCCGTCCCCGAGTCCGATCTGGTTTATCTCGCGCAGCCGATTTCCCGAATACTCGATGTGCTTCCGCGTGTGAGCCGGCTTGGCCGGGCCGGGGCCCTGGTGACCGATGCCGGCAGCACGAAGCGAGAGATCGTCGAGCGCGCGCGAAGCTGCTTTACAGAGGGCTCGATTTTCGTCGGCGGACATCCCATGGCAGGCAAGGAGCGGCGGGGCGTGGAGCTCGCGGAAGCGCACCTCTTCGCCGGCGCCACTTATGTTCTCAGCCCGCTCGGGTCGGATTTACCGGACGCACCCACCGTCAGCGAGTTCGTATCGTGGATCGGCAAGATCGGAGCGCACGTTGTTCTACTGCGGGCCGAGGAGCATGACAAGGTCGTTGCGTGGACATCGCATCTTCCACAGTTACTGTCGACCGCTTTGGCAGCCTCAGTCGAAGAGCAGGTTGTCGGGAAGGATCTATTGCGAGTCGCCGGGCCGGGGCTTCGTGACATGACGCGCCTCGCCGAGAGCCCCTACGAGATGTGGAAAGATATCCTCGCCACGAACACGGGCGCGGTCGAACAAGCTCTCGATCGCTACATCGAAGAGCTTCAGACGCTCCGCGCGGACCTCGCGGGCGACAAGGTCGAGCAAAGGTTTCGGGACGCCCGTGCATTGCGGCGCAAAGTCATGACGGAGCCTTAGCCCACGTCTTTCATTATGTGACGGCCGTTGTGCTTGACCGAGGCCCGCGGGGATCTCGCGAGCAGACCCCGCCGAGTTCCATGCCCATCGCTATGACACCACGAATGAATCCTGCGATTAGCCGAAGATCCCTACTTGCTCTGGCCACTGCGTCCACCTCAATGCCGACGGCGGCTCTTGCACAGCGCTCAAACTCTCGGCGAAAGCTCGCCGGAATCTGCTTCGCCTACACGCCGATCTCCCACGCGCATGTCATCTTCGCCAAGTATCTGGACGGCTATGAGTCATTTCGCAAAGGCCTCACTCCTTTGTCGAGGAAAAGGGGGGGCGACCAAGACGGCGTCGACGCCCCGTTCTCGCAACAGCAGCTTCCTCCTCCTTACCAGCCGACCCGGCCGCGCTCGGAGATCGCTTCTTTGTACGTTGCGCAGCGTCCGGAAGATGACCTCAGTCGCCAAGTTTCAAGCAAGTACGGCATCCCTATTTATCGATCGATCTATGAGGCTCTCACGCTGGGTGGGGATAAGCCGGCCGTCGATGGCGTCTTACTCATCGGCGAACATGGAGACTTTCCGGAGAACGAGAAGGGTCAGAAACTCTATCCCCGCTTTGAAGCGTTCCTGGAAATCACCGACGTGTTTCGGCAGACGGGCCGTGCCGTGCCGGTCTTTAGCGACAAGCATCTTTCCTACGATTGGCGCAAGGCTCAGCGCATGGTCGAGATCTCGAAGGAATTGGACTTCCCGCTCATGGCGGGATCATCCCTGCCGGTCACTTGGCGCATTCCCGCCGTGGATGTTCCCTACGGAGCGACCGTCAAGCACGCCGTGGGGGTCGCGTTCGGCGGTCTCGACTCCTACGGTCTACACCTGCAGGAGTCCATCCAGTGCATGGTCGAACGCCGCAAGGGTGGTGAGACCGGTGTGAAATCGGTTCAGTGCCTCGAACACGACGCGGTCTGGAACTTTCTCGACCAGACGCCCTGGGCCAAACGTCTGTTTGATCGTGCCGTCCCCCATGCCGTCGAAACCTATGACCCCAAGCGACCTCGCAGCGTCGTCAACGACCCCGCGGTCTTCCTCGTTGAGTACAACGACGGCCTTCAGACGGCGGGCTTCCTGCTGACCAACTACCTGCGCGATTTCACGGTGGCCGTCGATGTCGAAGGGCGGGCGGAACCGATCTCGACGCTGATGCATTTGGAGCAGACTGCCTTTGCCGGTTACCACTTTGTTTGTCAGTTGAAGAACGTTGAGAGAATGTTCGAGACGGGCAAGGCAATCTACCCTGCCGAAAGGACGATGCTCACCAGCGGCATTGTGGATCTTGCTCTGGAATCGCGCTTGCGGGGCCACAAACGTCTGGCGACGCCGATGCTGGATGTGCAGTACCAGAGCCCCGACGAATCGTTCTATTGCACCGAGGGCCCCGTCTACCTCCACAACCCGGAAAAGCTGCCGATCGAACGGGTTGAGCCGCAGGGCTGATCGGAGTGCGCAGAGCATGAAACAAACATCCCCTTGCGCCCTGTGGGCCCCAAACTGACGTGGGGGCCTGGGCTGGCGCCAGTTGGGTGCCGGCGGGGGCGGCGTTCTCAGCAGTGCTCGGTCGTCCAACAGAAGTCGTGCCCAGATACCGAGAAACTCGTTTCTCGCCAACAATCGCCACGCCAGACGGCTGGCCCCGTGGTCCCAGCGAGTGGAAGCGGAGCCGTCTCAACCACCTGAGCGCGAAAGAATGTCATCGTTCATGACATCGGTTGTTCGCGACAACAATCCGCAACGAGGTAGAATCGGACCGGTATGATCGGCGACGACGACCTCCACGCGGGCCGCAGTTCGCGAGGGCTATTCAGAAATCATTCAGAACCTGCATGGAGCGACGGGGAATACCCGGCCGGTAAAGCCAGATCAACCTTTCGCCGTTGCTCTGGATCCGGCGGGCTGGGTCCAGCAGCCGAGGGCACCTCGTGGGGCGCAGAGGGTGGCGAACGCTGATGGACACGCTCAGTGAAGCCCTATGGATGGCCGGCGTACTCGCCGCTGCCGCTCTTGCTCCGGCAAATGTCTCGTTGCGCTTCCTACGATTCTGCCTCGCGGCCTGCCGCAAGCTAGCCCGCAGCGGTCTATGGGTCGTACTGGGGATGTTCGTCTTCGGGTTGCTTGCCTCGGCGCTTCTGTGCTCGCGCGGCCATTTGCCGCAGCCGGTGATTCACGACGATTTCAGCAATTTGCTCGCTTCCGATACGTTCGTGAGCGGTCGGCTGACGAACCCCCCGCATGCACTGTGGCAGCACTTCGAAGGCATGCACATCATCCAGCAGCCGACCTACATGTCGAAGTATCCGCCCGGCAACGGTCTCATGCTGGCTCTGGGACAGGCGCTCTTCGGTGAGCCGATCGTCGGCGCGTGGCTCTCCATGGGACTAGCTGCCGCCGCGATCGCGTGGATGTTGCGCGGCTGGCTGCCGCCCCACTGGGCGCTACTCGGCGCCGTGATCGCGGCCTGTCGTTTCTGCGCGAGTTGGGGCCAGATGTACACCGGCGGCGCCCTGGCGGCGTGTGGCGGTGCCCTGATGATGGGCGGGGTCCGCCGCTCGACCGGATCCTCGCGCCCCAGATACGCGATACTCGCCGCCGCAGGCGCGGTCATCCTGGCGAACACTCGGCCGTACGAGGGGCTCGTGACCGCCGTCGTCTGCGCGGTAGTTCTCGTATCCTCGCTGCCCGCCTGGAAGCCTGCGCTCGTGCGGATCGTCGCTCCTGCGCTGGTCGTGCTGTTGCCGGCTGCAGCGTGGATAGGCTACTACAACCAACGAGTCACCGGCGACCCGTTGCTCACGCCCTATCAGCTGCACGATGCGACCTATGCCGCCACCCCACTATTCTTCTGGCAGCCGGACGTGGACCCGATCCCAGAGTATCGCTCCCAGATCATCCGCGACTTCTGGGTGTCGTGGGAGCGCCCGCGGTATCTCCGCAGACGCGAGTTCCTCGGCTTCAACGCCAGCTTGGTAACGAAGATCTACAAGTTCTCTCGCTTCTATATAGGACCGGCGCTTCTGATCCCCATCCTGCTCATGTTGCGATGGGGGCGGGGATCGGGGATGGCTTTTCCCGGGGCCGCCGTGGTCGCAGTTCTTTTGGCCCTCACCCAGGCGAACAACCTGCACACCCACTACGTCGCTCCTGTGGCAGGAGCCATGATCCTGTTGGGCATGCAAGGGTTGAGGATCCTCCGCTTGTGGAAGCCCAAGGGCCGCCCGGTTGGCGCCGTGATCACCGGGTCAATCGTGGCCGTTTCCCTGATGTACTTCCTCGTGCCGCTGAGCCTGACACTGATCGGACCCGGTCGCAGCGCCGCCCCTCGCACGAAGATCGTCGAGCAACTGGAGCAAGAGGGCGGCAAGCATCTGGTTTTGGTTCGCTACCCGCCGGGCCACAGCAGTCACGAGGAGTGGGTCTACAATCGTGCGGACATCGATCAAGCCGCAATCGTCTGGGCGAGCGAGATGGACTCCACATCGAACCGCCGCCTTGCAACCTACTTCAGCGACCGTCGCTTCTGGCGGCTCGTGTTGCCGGAGGCGAAGGTCGTCAAGATCGATCGATCTAAGCTGCTGTCGGCACCCGTGGACTAAGCCTCCGGAAACGCTCCGCCGCTAGATCCAACTAAGTCCCTCACAACCTCCAACGTTCGAGTCGTGCAGAACTGGTTCGCAGAGTTTAAGGACCACGAGAAGAACTAAGTCACCTGAAACGAACTACATAGCGCCCGTCCGGCGGATACATGTCGCGAAATCGGGTTCCCACTCGGAATCCCTGTCGAAGACCCCCGGACCGAAATTCGCTCGCTCGAAAAGGGGGACAAGACCGACTCTACCAGCGATTTCACCCGCGGCCTACTTCACCACGAAGTCCGAGAAGAACACTTCCTTCAGTTCGCCGTTCACGATGAGCGGCTTGAGGCGGGCATGGATCTCCCGGCGAAAAGCCTCTTTCCCCTCCGGCGTTCCCATCTCCGCCGGCGTCTTGGAATTCACCAGCGTGAGCACCTGATCCCGAAGACGCGCGACCAGCATCGGGTCGGCTTCGAGTTCGGCGATCACGGTGTCGGGCGAGATGCCCAGCTTCACCTGAAGTCTCGCGTGCCGGCTGCCCGACGGGTCATTCAAGTTCGTCAGGAATGTCTCGAGTTCGAGAACGCCCGCCGGCTCCTCGACCTTCTCCGCGGCTTGCGCCTCTTCCTCCCCCCCGGCAAAGAAGAAAAAGTAGGCGCCCACACCGCCGCCGATGAGGACGACCGCGGCGATACCGATAATCACCATCTTATTCATTGCTTGTCACTCCATCGGGAGAATCGGCGGACTGGGGCAGATTCTCCAGCCCAGCCGACTCGGGCGCTTCGACTTCGGTCACGAAAACAAATTCGACACGGCGGTTGGAGGCCCGGCCTTCGGCATCGTTGTTATCGGCGACGGACACGGTATGCGCCTGCCCGATAGCTCGCATGCTGTGGGCCTCGACACCTCTCTCCGCTAGATAACGCACGGCTTGTCCCGCGCGCGCGGCGGAAAGCTCCCAGTTACTGGGGTAGATCGCGGTGGCAATCGGAACATCGTCCGTGTGGCCGATCACATCGACGAACCGTGATTGATGGGCCGTGTAGCCGGCAAGGGCGTCCAACACGGGAAGCGCGCTTTTCGTAATAGCAGCCTGCCCGGATTGAAACAGCACATCCCCTTCGAGCTGAAGGACGACGCCGCGCTTGTCGATCTTGGCCGTGCCTCGGTCCTCGAGGCCGGCATCCTCGAGTATCTTTTCGAGTTCGCTGACGATCTTCTCTTCCGCTTCTCCCTCGCCTTCCCGCTGACTCATTTCCGGGAGAAGTTCCTGACCAGCCGGCACATCAGACAATTCGAATTCCGACCTGAGGCCCAGCGCATTTTGGATCGAACCCATGGCCGTCTGGAACTTGATGACTTCCATGTTGGCGAACGACAGCAACAGCACAAAGAAGGTCAGCAGCAGCGACATTAAATCCGCGAATGTGACCATCCATGCCGGTGCGCCCTCCCCGCCACTCTCTTCCGGTTCCTCAAGCATCTGATTCCGCCTCGGCCGGGGCCGCCCCGGGCTTTGGCGCATCCACGCGCAGTTTAGGCGCGATAAAGGCCTTGAGCCTTTGATCGATCGAGTTCGGATTGTCCCCCTGCACCATGCCGACGACGCCTTCGAGGCAGATGCTCATCCGGAGGGTCTCTTCCTTCGAGCGGAATTTCAGCTTATCCGCGAGCGGCAAACAAACCACGTTCGCGAGCAACGCTCCGTAAAGAGTCGTCAGCAGGGCGACGGCCATCGCCGGACCGATCGAAGAAGGGTCCTCCAGCGACGCCAGCATCTGAACGAGCCCGATCAGGGTTCCGATCATCCCAAACGCCGGCGCCGCCGAACCCATCCCTTCCAAGATGAGCTGACCCTGTTTATGGCGCATCGACATGGCGCTGATCTCGGTTTCCAAAATCGAGCGGATACGATCCAGTTCTATGCCGTCAACACCCAGCGACACGGCTTTCTTCAGAAACACATACTCCAGTTCCGCGTTCTCGAGAGCGAGCATGCCGTTCTTGCGAGCATTCCTCGCCAGTTCGATAATCTCGTGAATCAGCCCCGTCGCATCCGGAACCTTCGTTGTAAACGCCTTCCCTACCACACCGGCCGTTCCGATCACTTCGTCCAGCGGATTCCGCATCAGCGTCGCCCCGATCGTGCCGCCGATCACAACCAGCGCCGACGGGATATTCACGAACATGATCGGCGAGCCCCCCATCGATCGAACCAACAACAAGCGCGATCGAGAGCACAATTCCGATAACCGTTGCGATGTCCATAGACCGTTCGCGATCTCCTCCCCCATGACTCGTATCGGCGCACCGCAGTGAAACCTGAACGGTCGAAGAAAGGCGGGAACGCACTGCATCCAGGGGGATGAAAGGGGGGGGAAGACTTATCCAAACGCTAGGCCGGCGCAGATGGGGTACGACCCAGAGATTCCAGTTGTTCGATCGTTCGCGGCCAGTCTTTCTTGAGCAGCCGGGAGAGCGCGCGATCCGCGAGAAGCTTGCCACCGGTTTGGCACGGCGCGCAATAGTTCGTTTCGTTCGACGCGTACCGGATACGCTGCACTTTGGCGCCACAAGCCGGGCAGGGCTCCCCATAACGGCCATGCACCGCCATCCCTGGCCGAAAGGCAGTAACTTTCTCGGGGAACCCGGACCCACGTGCATCCCGCAGTCGCCCAATCCAGTCGAGCAGCGTGTCTCGGGTTGCCTCGAAAAGCCGCTGCACTTCCTCTCCGGAAAGCCTCCGAGTCAAAGTGACCGGAGATAGCCGCGCCCGGTGGAGGATTTCGTCCGAGTAGGCATTGCCTATGCCGCTGAGCAGACGCGGGTCGGTCAGCGCACGCTTCAAAGTGTGGTTGCCGGCAACAAGGGCGGCGGCGAAAGCCTCAAACTCACTTTCGAGAACTTCCAGCCCACCGGGATCATGGTTTTGCAGGTCGGATTCGCCGAAGGCCAGGTAAAGCGCCGCTCGTTTCTTCGACCCGGCTTCGGTCAGGATCAGCGTCCCGTTGGGAAAGTCGAAAGCCGCGAGCCCCCGCCGGCCACCGGGAACTTTCGATCGTGGCGGCTTCCAGTGCAACCGGCCGGCAATCATCAGATGCAGGATGACCCAGTGATCGCCCTCCAATCCCAGCGCGATTCTCTTGCCCAGACGCCGAATCTCCTGAACCGCGCGGCCGTCGACGGCTTCTAAAGGCGGATCGACAGTCTGCAGCAAGAACGGCGTCGCCAGCCGAATTCTCTCCAGCGGACGGCCCACGACGCGCTCTTCCAGCGCCTCAATGTACACAGTAATGTCGGGCAGCTCGGGCACGCGTGCTAGAAGTTTACAACGGAATACGCGTTGCCGACGGCGACTCACCAGGTCCCAAATCCGTCGATAAGAAAACGGCTTGCCAGTCTAGTCACCGCGTAACCACCTCACCCGGAAACGTACGGGTACGGCATGCCGTGCCCCCGGCCCCGGAAGGGGCCCAGAGATGGAAGCCCAACGCTTCAGCGTTGGGTTCGAACGACCTTTTGAACGTCCGCCCTGGAACGGGCGGATACACGAAAGGTACGTCGTAGGGACATAGGTAACACTTTGACCCGAGCACATGGGTAACAGATTTCCGAGAATCTGAAACAGACAACACAAGGAGGTCTGTTTTGGGATGGAAGGAGACTCGTGTGCAGGACGAAAGAATGAAATTCGTAATGGAGATCGAAGCCGAGGAGGAATCGATGGCTGAGATCTGCCGGGCGTACGGGGTCAGCCGCAAGACCGGCTATAAGTGGCTCGAACGCCATCAAGCCGAGGGCGTGGCCGGACTGGCCGATCGCTCGCGCGCGCCGCACGGCCATCCCAACGCCGTCAGCGCGGCCGACGAGGAGGCCATCCTCAAACTGCGGTCGCAACACTCCAACTGGGGCGAGCGCAAATTACGTAAGTACCTGAACGTGAATTGGCCCGAACAGGCTTGGCCCTCGGCGTCCGCCATCGGCGACATCCTCAAACGCCACGGTCTCACACACGCGCACCGCCGACGCCGCCGGGCCACGCCGAGTTCGACGCTCAGCAGCGCGACGGCGCCA
>CBDBKC010000033.1:0-369496 GCA_965206655.1 Bryobacterales bacterium
ATGTCGCGGCGATTGCCGGTACGATCGGCTGCAAGATTCCCAGGGCGGCTTTGGCGCGAAAGCCCTAGGCCGTTGGACTGGACCCTCATCACCGGCCGTTGTTGCGATAGGCTGATGAATTCCGTTGTGGAGGTTTCGATGAAGAAGGTGTTGTATGTGCTGCCCGTGATTGTGTTGTTGTCGGCGTGGGTGTTGCGGTCCGGCGATGCTCAGACGAAGCCGAAGCGCATCAATCGCGCGATCGAGATGCTGGAGCAGGATCAGACGATCTACTACTTCACCGAGGGCCGCGGCGGCAGTCAAGGCGGATACAAAGAAGGATTGGCGCTCGCGAAGACTTGGGCCGAAATGATCATCTACGAGATGGAGTTCGGTGCGTATGATGTGACGACATTGCGGGAGTTTATGGCGGGGCTGGTGGCCGCGGGGCCTACGCCGACCGGACATCGGACGCCCGCGGTCCAAGTGGTGCTGCCGTTTGGCGGCTACGACGAGGCGACGGTACGCGCCAACCACTGGATTGTTCAGCAAGTGCTGGCGGCGGGTGTCCACGGGGTCACGATGAACCACGCGCGTTCGCCGGGGGCGGTGAGGGCTTTCGTGGAAGCGGCTCGATTCGCTCACCGCAAAGGGCCGGAGCCGATTGGCGAAGGCATGCGCGGCAACGGCGGGCAACTGAATGCGTCGCGGATTTGGGGTGTTACGGCGGGCGAATACATCCGCAAGGCGGAGCCGTGGCCGCTGGACCCGGAGGGAGAGTTGCTGCTGGGACTGAAGATCGAGGATAAGTACGCGCTCGATGTTTCGGAACTGACGGCGAAGACGCCCGGGATCGGCTACGCGGAGTGGGGGCCGGGAGACATGGGCCTATCGTTTGGATTGCCCGAGTTGCATGATCCGCCCTACCCCGAAGTCATGCAAAAGGCGCGGGCGCGGGTGTTCGCGGCTTGCAGGGCCGGCGGGATCGCCTTTCTGGACGTTGTGAAAGAGCACAATGTGGAAGACCGGATTCGCGAAGGGGTGCGGATCGGCGCGGCTAACAGCAAGGCGATTGCGGATAAGGGCCGGGCTTTTAGCCGGCGTCGATAGTCACCCGGAACTACTGATTCTCGTCGAGGAGTTGAAGGATGGCTGTCTTCAACGGGGGGTAGGTCCTTCTCTGTGATGCTCCACACGGCCGCTAAAGTGAGAGGCCCCCAAGAATTCTTCGTGGCCAACCGCGACGTAGCGTTCTATTTTCTCGATCGCCTCGAGGATGTGCCGGAGATAGATACTGTCACTCTTCACAGCTCGACGGCTTCGCTCAGGACTGTCTCTCGCAGATAGGGACTGATTGCCTCGTTCGTTACTACATCGACGTGCCGGCCGAGCAAGTCTTCGAGATCCTGCTTCAGGGCGATGATGTCCAACAAGCTGCGCCCATGGGCCAGATCGATGAGGATATCGATGTCGCTGCCGGGCTTGTCTTCGCCACGAACGGTGGAGCCGAAGACACGGAGATTGCGCGCACCGTGGCAGGCAGGCCTGCCGCCGGAGGTGATGTGCAGGGTTCAGCACGGAAAGACGTGGTATTCGGGCAGGCGGGTGTATACTGTCGCCGTACCAGGGTCAAAATGGAAATTCTGGGCCAAGGCTCGAAAACTGTGAGGAGGTTAATAAGAATGAGGATGTTGTTACTACTTGTACTAATTGGACTCATTGGACCGGCCGGCGCACAGGCTGCTGCGGGGAAAGTTCCCGACGGCCTCGGCGCATCCGATTGGAACAGCATCCGTGCCGAACACGAGCGTCATCGCCATGCAGCGGTTCCCATCGCGGGCGGACATCGCGCGCGTAACTTCGGCCAGCAGTGGGTTAGCGATTTCGATGGGCGCGGATTTCTGATTACCCCCAACAGCGGCGGTTGGACGTGGGGATTGCAACTCCAAAGCTACGGCTGGGCCGGACACGCGCACGCGCTGACGGACCAGCCCCGTGTGACCACCGAGACCGAACGCGTCAGCTACAACTGGGACGAGAACCTCAGCGAATGGTTTGTCAATGACGGACGCGGAGTGGAACACGGTTTCACCCTGCACCAGCAGCCGGCGGGCCACGGCGATACCCTGGAAATGAATATGGCGGTGCGGGGCGGTCTCGAACCGCGCGTGCGTGATAGCGGGCGCGCCGTTGCCTTCGTCGACGCCGAAGGCTGGCCTGCGGTCACTTATGCCGGACTGAAGGCGTGGGACGCCGATGGCAAGGTCGTCGATGCGCGTCTAGAGGCCACCGGCGCAGGTCTGCGGCTGGAGTTGAACACCGCCGGCGCCCGCTACCCGCTGACGGTCGATCCGATCATCCAGCAGGCTTATCTGAAAGGCTCTAACACCAGCCACGGCGATGCGTTTGGCTATTCGGTGGCCATATCCGGCGACACCATTGTCGTGGGAGCGTGGGCCCAGGACGGCAGCGCCACCGGCGTCAACGGCGATCAGGAGGGTGAGGACGCAATCGCCTCCGGGGCGGCGTATGTAATCGTCCGCGAAGGCGGGCTGTGGAGCCAGCAGGCCTATCTGAAAGCCTCTAATACCGACACACTCGATCGTTTTGGTAACGCAGTGGCAATATCCGGCGACACCATTGTCGTGGGGGCAGCGCGAGAGGACAGCAACGCCACCGGCGTCAACGGCAACCAGGGAGACAACAATACGATGGAGTCCGGGGCGGCTTATGTCTTTGTACGCAACGGCGAGGCATGGAGCCAGCAGGCTTACCTGAAAGCCTCGAACACCGCCGCGGGTGATCTATTCGGATGGTCGGTGGCGGTATCGAACGATACGGTGGTGATTGGGGCGGTGTCCGAAAGTAGCAACGCCACCGGCGTCAACGGCAACCAGAACGATAACAGCACAATGGAATCCGGAGCCGCCTACGTATTTGTGCGCAACGGCGGGCTATGGAGCCAGCAGGCTTACCTGAAAGCCTCGAACCCGGATGTTAGCGATTTCTTCGGCGGCGCGGTTGCGATCTCAGGCGATTCGATAATCGTTGGATCGTCATCCGAGGATAGTAACGCCGTCGGTATCAACGGTAACCAGAGTGACAACAGCGCGGAAAACGCCGGGGCAGCCTACGTCTTTGTCCGCGACGGCGTGGTCTGGAGTCAGCAGGCTTATCTGAAAGCTTCTAATACTGAGGCCGGCGATCGATTGGGCGTCTCAGCGGCAATGTCAGGGGAGACCGTGGTGTTGGGAGCTCATCGGGAGGATGGCGGAGGCGGCGCGGCTAAGGGCAACCAGGACGACAACAGCGTGATGGATTCCGGAGCCGCCTACGTGTTCATACGTGACAGCGGCGTCTGGAGCCAGCAAGGGTATTTGAAAGCCTCGAATCCCGACGCGAGCGATCAGTTCGGACTATCAGTGTCGATAACAGACGATACCGTGGTGGCGGGGGCTTGGCCCGAGAGCAGCAACGCCACCGGCGTCAACGGGGACCAGAGCGACAACAGCGCAGAAAATGCCGGGGCGGCATATACATTTGGGCGCAATGGCGGAGTGTGGAGTCAGCAGGATTATCTCAAGGCCTCGAACACTGACGCAGGCGACATATTTGGATCACTACTGTCCGGTTAGAAGTCGAATAGAATCAGCTGGTTGGGGTGATCGAGTAAGTTTTCATGGGAGTCTGATGGCTGCAAGGCCTGTAAAATGGGCGTTTTCTCAAATAGGGTAACGCTGAGAATCTGTAGGATTTGGTAGAGACTCGCCTCCAGGCCCAACCTCTTCCGCACGATCGCCACCAGCACGTACACCGAGACGGCGATCCAAATCTGGGTCTTCACGGCGTTCTCGCTGGCGCCGTAGAACTTCTTGATCCGCAAGTGCTGCTTGACCCACTTGAAGAACAGCTCCACCTGCCAGCGCGAACGGTAGATCTCGGCGATGGTCAGTGCCGGGAGCGCGAAGTTGTTGGTCAGGAACTTCAGCCGCTTGTTCGTCGCGGCGTCGACGTAGCTGACGCGCCTCAACGGGTCCGGATAGACTTTGGCCGATTCGATGGCAGTCAGTATGACGGTCTGATCCGAGCGCACGCCCGTAGATTTGTCGACGGGATGCGAGTAGCGCCGTTGGAGCAAGATGTTCTTCTTGGTTCGCACGACGAAGAACGACGAGCAGAGGGTGAACACGAAGAGGCGTTCGAAATCCACGTAGGCCCGATCCATAACGTAGAAGGCGCCGGGCTCGGGTAGGAACTCGTCGAGGATGTTGACGTCGTGCGTTTTGCCGTCGGTAATGCGGATAAACGTGGGGATGTTACCGTGCAGGTCCAACAGCGTGTGCATCTTCACGGCGGCCTTGCGCCGGCGGAACTTGGCCCACGGGAACAGCGAGAGGCACAGGTCGATGGTGGTCGAGTCCAGAGCGTAGAGACTTTGATTGAGATCCACGCCGATCGGATCGCGGGCATACAAGGGCCGCGCGATGCGAATCAAGGCCTGAGCGAAATCGGCATAGATCCGCCAGTCGCGCGACTCGTTAGCGTCGGCCAGTGTCGAGCGCGCGACGTTGCCGCGGAATCCCATGTGGTAGAGCTTGCCGCCAAGCGAACGCAGGCACGCTTCGATATCGCGGAGGCTTTCGCGGTAGGTCAACTGGGCGAAGGACATCGAGAGGAACTGATCCCAGCAGGAGAAGCTGCGCGAGCCCCGGTCGCCATCGTAGCGGGCCACACAGCGCCGGAACTCGCGATCCGGAAGAAAGCTGATCAACTGCGCGAATACGGTGCGGCCCAGATTCATGAGCCATTGTCGGCTCAGGACGGATGACGCTCAAACGGCGCACCGCCGCTCAAATCGCGGCAAGAAAAAACAACACCTAACCCACTTTTCTACAACCAGTTGCAGGCCGCCCACCGCTTATCAGCCGGACAGTAGTGTATTTGGATATTCAGTGGGAGTCTCTGGTACGACCGTAGTAGTGGGGGCGCGGACCGAGGGCAGCAACGCCACGGGAATTAACGGCAACCAGTCGGACAATAGTATTTTTACCGCAGGGGCGGCCTATATCTTCAGCGGGGATCCGCCTCCGTTCACTGCCGCCGGTCTCGTCCATGCGGCGCGATTCGAAGCAGGTGACGTAGCCGAACAGGAAATCGTCACGCTCTTCGGCTTACTCTTGGCTGATTTCGATGCGGATGCCGTGCTGCCCCTCGACACGCAACTAGGGGGCGCCAGCGTCGACGTAACAGACAGTCAGGGCGTAACTCGCCATTGCTTGATGCTGGCGGCACGGGTTGAGACGGAGGTACGCTCGGCCCAGTTGAACTTCATCATCGCCGCCGGAACAGCAACCGGGCCGGCTACGCTGACTGTGCGGCGCGCCAGCGGCGGAAGCTTTTCGATTGCCATCAATGTCGTCGCGGTGTCGCCCGGCATCTTTACCGCAAATTCCTCGGGCTCAGGCGTGCCGGCCGCCAATGCACTGCTGTTCGTCGATGGACAACTGACCGACACATCCCTTGTCTACGACACAAGTGCGTTTCCTTTTCAGGCAACGCCCATTGACCTGGGACCGGAAAACCATCAGGTGTTTCTCTCGCTGTTTGCAAGCGGCATCCGAAACAGCGGTACAGTCGAAGTCACCATCAACGGCGTACCGATGACAACCATCTTCGGACCGGCTGCGTCAAGTCAGTTTGAGGGCTTGGACCAGCTCAACGTACTCCTTGAGCGTAGTCTCATTGGAAGCGGCCTCGTGCAAGTTGTCGTTACTGTCGATGGTATTGTGGCCAATGTAGTTGAGATCAATATCCTCTGATACTTTGCCGTCCTTCAGGTGGCATCGTTTCCGATGACGACAACATGGCGTTCGCCTCCGAGGGGCGCTGCTCATGCTCGTCGTGAGCGCAGCCCGTGAATTCGCCCTTTAACTGAAGCATGGCGCTCGCCGGTCGACACGGCATCGCTGATCTGTCCGCTCCCACAGTCTTTGCCACCCGTGTGTTGGGCGGCGGCATCCTATTCCCTCCACTCCCCCAAGTCGGAAGTGTTGCTGCTCGTTTGTTGACGGCGTATTGAAGCGGGCAGTGCCCGAGGCAGGCGCAGCAACTCACCACGATTCGGCCGGTTCATTCGGCTCGGCGGCCGAGCGCCTGACACAACGCCGCCTCCAGGTCCGAAATGATTTCTCGGACACACTCCTAGACTTACGTAGTCCGTCTCCTACTCGGCGCACACTTCGCCCACATCCGGGAGATCGAGCCTGCAAGCGCCAGGCCCAGGCTCTAAGTTGGTTCCCCGATCGCCGTGAGCACAGTGGGCGCTAGCCGCGTTGCGGTTGACAGAGATCACGATCCCACGTGAGATCCCCAGGGTCCAGCCGGATGTGTTGAAATAGCCGCGTCGCCGAGGATACCTTGTTCATGAAGGCGATCGCGCCGGTCGGGGCCGTTATGAAAGCATTGCATCGCGTCTCCTTCGTCTGCATCGGGCTCGTATTGCTGGGAGGCTGTGACGGTGCTGAGTCTTTCGGGGACGTAGGCGACTCCGAGTTGTCGGCGCAGCTCGCAGCGATCGCGCCGAACGGTGAGATCGCGGTCCTTCGGGATGAAAAGCAGGTCACCGGCCTTCCGGCTGAGTACGTTCCTCTCGACTACGGTGGCATGCCATGGCGCGGCGACCCCGGCATCGGCATGAGCGCGGATGGGACGATCTACATCGCCCTCTACTCCAAGCTCTTCGTTTCCAAAGACGGCGGACACACGTGGGAGGACCGGCGGATTGATCTTGAGTCTTTCGATCCACCTACATCGGAGCGGGCGAACTACGACTCGTTCGTTGTCCTTCGAGACGGAACGTTGCTGTGGGCGTACCATTCGCCCGAGCACGAGACGGATTTCGTCGTCCGCAGCGCGGACGGCGGGGAGACTTGGCAACCGTGGAGTCAGATCGTGGACCGTTCTCCCTTTGGCGCGGCCGGCGGCAATCAGAATTGCATGACGGAGTTGGCGGACGGGACCATCCTATGGCCTACCCGCTTGGGGCCGACACGGAACGAGCTTGAAGAGAACTCTCCGGCCGAAGAGCCTTGGCGCGGCCCCGCTCACTGGACGACCTACGTCTATCGCTCGGCGGACGGAGGGCGGTCGTGGAAGGAGAAGAGTCTGCTGCAGGAGTGGGGTACGGAGACGAACCTACTCGAGCTTGCGTCGGGCCAATTGCTGGCCGCGATCCGCTATCAGCGTTATGTGCATGCCCCGGCGGCGCCTAACGAGCCTAAAGGCTTGGCCACGACCGACCCGCAAAGACGAGGCACTGTTGGCAAGCGTGTGTTTCTGGCGGATTCATCGGACGGGGGCAATGGACATCGCGTTCGGCGAGGCCCACGGACACTTAGTGCAGCTTTCCGACGGAACCGTGGTGCTCGCGCACGAGAGACGGTACCCGTATGAGGCGGGCGACGTCCGGGCGCGAGTGAGCCGCGACGGAGGGCAAACCTGGGCCCCGGAGGTCTATCGCCTGAGCACTGGTCACGGCTACGCGGCGAGCGTAGTCCTTCCTGATGACACGATTGTGACCGCTCTTGGGAATACGCCCTTGAACGAGAAGGGCAGGTCTGCTGATGGCAAATGGTACGCCCAGGTGGTCCGCTGGCGCCTCAATCGCGGCGAATGAGTGCAGACCGGAGCTGCCGGCTAGGCGCTGACGGCTTGGGTGAAGAGGGCTGCCAACTCATCAGCGGTTCGCCGGTTCGCGGTTTCATTCACCCGTAGCAGAAGCCGGGTCCAGCCGTCGCTGCTTTGCTCGCCTCCTGTGGAAATCGTTGCACCGCGCGTTTTGAGGAAGGCGCCGAGCTGTTTGGGGTCGCCCTTGACGTGCAGCGCTACAATGTTCGAGCCGTGCGGGATGCGCTCGACGCGGAAGCGGGGATGCGCATCGAGCTTCTTCCAGAGTTTTTCCGTAATGGCGACGGCTGAGCGGTATCGCTCTTCGAAACCGTCCATGTAGTGCAGCACGACCGCGCCGTACATCCATGCCTTGGGCAGCGCGCCACCGAACATGCGCCTTGTGTCGACCATCGGCTCGATGTATTCTTTCGGTCCGGCGACGATCGCGCCGCAGCCGCTGTTGAAGTACTTGTGGAGAGAGATGTAGAGGGTGTCGAACTGGTCGGCGTACTCCCGCACTGAAACGCCCGAGTAGTCCGCCGCGAGGAACAAGCGGGCTCCGTCGAGGTGGGTTCGGATGCCTTTTTCGCGGGCGTAGGCGCAGATTTTCTTCATCTCGCCAAAGTCGAAGATTTCGCCTGTCCTGCGGCGGACCGGGGACTCGATCATGATTGCGCCGACTGGTTTGTTGCCGCGGAGGCCGGCGTTCCACTCCACCTCGTCTTTCACCTCGTCTACCGTGAAAGTTGCACGTCCCGCGCCCATGGGGATCAGCTCAAGTTGGCTGAGGATGGGGCCGCAGTTCACCGAGTCGGCGTAGTAGTGGCTTTCGCGCGGAACGATGGCTTTCGTGTCGGGGGCGGTGATGTGCCGCACGGCAATTTGGTTCGCGAGCGTCCCGCTACCGAAAAAGATTGCTGCTTCCTTACCGAGCTTCCGGGCGAACTTGGCTTCGAGTTCGTCGATTGGACCGCCGACCGAGTAACTATCGAGGCTGATCTCGTTCTCTTCGGTGACCCGCTGCAATACGGACGCCCATTCCCGAGGCTTGAGCGGCACGCCGTCGCCCGTGAAGTAGACATGACGGTCGCCGCTCGGGTCGAGATAGGCTTTGGCGGCGCTCGCCGATGCGGCGCTTGCGGGCATCAGAGATGAAGCAGCGCCGGCGGCGAGGAAGGTTCTGCGAGGTAGGGACGGCATGTGGGTGGGCCTCCTAGGGTTTGGGACAGGACTCATCGTGACACAAATGGGTCGGGCCCGCCAGAGGCTCACTACTCGCGGTCTGGGATGAAGGGGGCTTCCGCCGTGACGGTTTCTTCGGCCGCGACTCGGACACGGCGGCCGCGCTCGCGCAGGTAGCGTAGATCGTCGGCGATGCCGAGGTCGAAGTGGTTATCACGGCGTATCGCGAACACGGTGTAGGAGCCCGGCGGGACGCCCGGAATTGCATAGGCCCCGTCTTCGGGGCGGTAGGCCCCAAGGCGTTCGAAGTGCCAACCTTCTCCGTAGCGATCGGGAAGGAGAACCACGAAGCCCCGTCCGGCTCCGGAAGCGGACAAGCCCGCCTCAGTGACGGTTCCCTTGACGACGCCGCCATCAAAAGAGATGCGGATCTCAAGTCCTTCAAGCGGTGCGCCTCGCGGAACGGACACCCGCCGGCTCTTCAACGGCCGGCCGTCGACGAGCATTCGGCGCACGTAGGCTGTCTTCGGCAGAGCTTCGACAAACACGTGATGGGAGCCGGGCGTGACGTTGCGGAAGCGGAATCCTCCCCCTTCCGCGAGGGTCGGCTGGCGGACAAGACGCCCGGTGGTGGCGCCCACCTCCGAAACAAGACGGACTCTCATCGCCCGAGTAAGGGCTTCGGGGTCGTTTTCGGGAGGGGCGCTGTCCGCAACGATTTGGCCGACGACGTCCTGCGTAGCGGAGGCGGCGAGATCCACTTCAACAGTTTTGCGGGAGACCAGCAGCACCGACTCTTCCGCGTGAAACCCGCCGTCGCCCGTCTGTGTCAGCAGGCGATATTCGCCTGGGTGCAGGCCGCGCACGGCGAAGAGGCCCTGCTCGTCGGGCGAGACGGAGGCGACGGTGATGTTGCCGGGGCCGTAAACGGTTATGTTGCAGGCGGGGCAGGGTTGCCCACTTTCGTCATGGAAAACGGCTCCCTCGACTGACGTTCGCATTGCGCGGGGAAGATGGAAATCGATCCCTTCGCGTTCGACTCCCCAACTCACCGCGATCGGCTCGCTTTGCTCGATGGATCCCGTGTTTGGGTGGTACACGTTAGGGAACTCAAAGGCGCGGACACCGCGCGGACTTCGAAGGCTCAACGGTAGCACCGCCGCGAAATAACGTCCGGGATCGAGCCCCGACAGACGGTACTCGCCGAGATCATTGGTTAGGTGCGAGCGCTTGAACTGCAGCCGCGAGAGGCCCTGGGCGGTCAACTTCTCGTAGATCTGAACGGTCGCAAGCGGGACCGGGTCGCCATCGGCGTCCAAGACGCGGCCGGAGATCGCCGCCGAGCGCCTCATCTCGACGCGGAAGTTGGCGAGCGGCTCGGCCTCGCTCAATTCGACGTTCGCGGAAATGCTGGATCCCGCCTCGTGGCCATCCTTGCGGAAGCTCAGCGAGTAGCTGCCTAAGGGGAGATCGGGGAAGCGGAAGCGTCCGTCGAGACCGCTGCGTGCGTGGCGACTGACGGCCGGTCCCTTGCCCGAAATCTTGCTGGAAGCGAGACCCACTTGGACGCTGCGCAGCGGCTCGTTGCCGTGGGCCGAAGCGAGGAATCCCCGGATGTCTCCGGTCTGCGCTCGGCCGGCGCCGGCAAGCACAAAGTAGACAAGCAGCCAACGTACACAGGCGGGCGATGGGTTTGGCCGGGAAAGCCCTTGATGTCGATGTCGGTTTGTCATTCCACGGCTGTCAATTCGATCTCGATTTCGCTGCCGGGTTCGACGGGAAAGCCGCGAGCGGCATCTCCCGCGGACTCCCACAGTTTCGGGTTGCGAACCTCGGCGTGTGTGCGGTCGCTCCAGGCGCAGATTCGATATGAGCCTGGGGTTAGCTTTTCAAATGCGAATGTGCCGCTCTGATCGGTCTGTGCCGAAACGATGCCGTTGGGGCCTTCGAGGCCCACGCGGTAGTGCGCGGCGGTCGGCTCGTCAGTGCGGTGCCCGCGGGCCGGCTTCGCGCGCCCTCTTACGATCGCGAAATCAGACGAAACGATCAGCGTGACATCGAGGATCTCCCCCGACTTCACTGTGATACCTCGCGGCTCCATTGTCTTGTCGCTGATACGTGCAGCCCTGATGTACAAATTGCGGCCACGCGCGGACAGGTTGTAGGTCCCCGGCAGGAGGTCAGTTTCTCGGAAGGTGAAGTCAGGAAACGCGGCATCGGCCCGGGCCGAGCCGCCCAAGCCGTCGGCGCGAACGAAGACGAGGGAAATTTGATTTGGCAACTCGTTTCCGTCGCTTTCCACCCGCCCGCGAAAACCGGTGCGTTCGAGTGGTTGCAAGGTTAGTCCTCGCATTTCGCCCGCGACCTTGACGATGCCCAGAGCGAACCGTTTCTGGATGCCGGAGCGAGGGTTGTGAGTGTAGGAAAAGACGTAGTCACCGGGCGGGACCTGCTCGATCGTGAAAGAGCCGTCGCGCATCAACCGGTACATGTGCGAGCCGTATCGAGGGCCTGCCTCAAGACGCCTTCGCAGAGGGCGCATCCACAGAAGATGGTCACCCCGCGAGGCGAGGTCCACGCCGGCGACGCGCCCGGCCACGGTAACGGCCGCACCGGTCGCCTCCCCGAGAGTTAGGGCAAGGCCGGTGATCTCCTCGCCCGCCGCGACATCAATCGGGATGGGCCCGGCCCGGATCGTTGTATCGCCTCCGCCCCGCCCGCCGGCGGCGCTATGGAGTTCGTACGCGCCCTCGGCGAGACCAATGATGCGGAAGCGGCCGCGGTCGTCGGTTCGTCCCTCCCCTTGCGATTGGGCGGCGTCCGTCGCCTCGGCCCCTGGAGTGAGCAGCCAAACGTGGGCCATACTCACCGGTTCGTTCAGGTCGTCAAGTGCCGTGCCCGCCACGATACCGCCTTTAACCAGCTCGAAGTCGAACGGACCACATGGATTTTCGAGACAGTTGACATGGAGATCCGGCTGCTTCTTGCCACCGGCCGAAACGGTAAGATAGCCGAACTTTTCGGCACTCAAACGAACGCGGCCCGCAAGGTCGCCGAAAAGCGAGTAGCGGCCTTCGCCGTCGGTGCGAGTGACGCCAAAGATCTGTTGGCCGTCGGGCGAGCTTGCGGAGACGAGAGCCTTGCGCAGCGGGACGAGCCGGTCGTCGATTTGCTCAAAGACATGGCCCGTGATCGACTGCGCGTCGGCACACGAGGCCAACAGTGCTAACGCCAACAGACGCCGCTCGACTGAGAATGATTCGCTCCCTCGCATCCAGCTCGGCCGCGTACGCCGCTCCACGGCTGCTTATAGGCTACAGACTACAGACACCGCGGCGGCTATCTAAGTTTTGGGGAAGTTGTCAGGCCTTAGAAGCGGGAGGAAGGGACCCTTCTGTCGCATCCTCTACGCTATGCCGCTCTCTCGCTCGATATCGTTTAGCTCATCAATCTCCCGTTGGAGTTCCCGCTGTCCCCGAACTCTCATGACGATGGCAGCGATTATCCACACCGCGAGGAGCGCCAGAAAAGGCGCCATGTTCAGGTTCAAGCGAACCTTGTCTGCTATCGATAGAACATACGCAGCGATTGCCAGGACCACCGGCCCGACAATCCACCACAGCAGGTTACGAAAAAGGCGACGTCGCCCCTCTACCGCTTGCCGATAAAACTCGAGACCCGTAATCAACGCCGCGTCCCCCGGTAGCTGTGCCAGCCACATTCCGCGATTGAGGAAATACTGCCCGGCCAACGCCCAGGCTGCAGCCAACGCGAATACCACCCGAGGCACTGGATCGTTGGCCCAAGTGATTCCGAAAACGGACATCGCGATGACAAAGAACGCCACGGCGATGTTCTTGAACAACTCTCGGCGAGTCCTGGTATGAAGCTCTCGCGCCTTCTGTCGAAGAAGAAGTTTTCCCAATGTCATCGCAGATGGCTCCGTTGGCTGCTCGAGCCAGATTTTTTTCGGGTCGTTTTCGGGAACGTTATCCGCCATGGCTACCTCCTTTGTGAAATCTCCGCTCCAGGATGTTCTTGATCCGGTGGATCCTCATGGCCACGCTTGCCGGCGACAACCCAGTGATCTCTCCAATGGACACCGCATCCATGTCTTCGAGATAGGAGACGATGACCTGGCGGTCCAGCGGCTTTAGCTGCTGAATCAGCACGGACAGCCGCTCGATGTTTCTACGCCGGTCCGCGTCGGCCTCGACATCTGTCTGGTCGTTGTCGGGAAGTTTTTCCAGTTCTTCCAGGCTGATGAGAGTCGAGAGTCTCCGGCGCTCGCGAAGAACGTGTGACGCGGCAACGTGGTGGGCAACCCGATAGACCCAAGTTCGCAGAGAACAGCGGGCATCGAACGTTCGGAGACTCCGCCACAACTGAAAATGGATCTCCTGGCTTAGGTCGCGACGCTTTTCAGGGTCCATCTCGTACGCGCGGGCGAGCCGTTCGAGTGCAGAACCGTATTGGCCCGCCGCGTCCGTGTACAGGGCGTCCTGGGCCGGTTCTCCGATCAAGGTCGATTTGCCTCCCACATCCAAGGTAGTCGCGGTGGAAAGGAGTTTCTAACAGGTTTTTTAGCCTGCTAGCTAGCCCTTCTGCTTGTTCGAGTCGCGACGATTGCCGAGGCGCGGAATCAGAGTCGGCTTCCACTGAGTCCGGTTCGCCGAAGCCGCCAGTACTTTAGCCGCTGCTGCTTTCTCGATTTCTTAGGGGCGTTACGATCACAATCGTTATTGTTGTGCGCTCTTGCCCTGCGAGGCCGACGACGTTGGAGCAAGGAAGGTTGTGCTCTCTGTGACCGAATCCACCTTTGCCCGGGTATAGAAGATTGGGAAGTATTTTCCGCGCGCCCACAGCTTGAACAGGTCCCGGTAGTGCGGGCTATCCGGATCCCCAGACTGACCGGGGGCGTTGATCCCGACCGAGTTGTCCCAATCTGATGCGTCGGCGATGATCATGAAAGACCCACCCGAGGTTTGGTTGTCGCCGCCGCCGGTGTTGTGGACTGTGCCCCCGTATCCACCGCGCGGCACGGGCCCCACATCGAACCGGCGTCGCAGGTCGGGGCTGACCGCCGCCGTCATCGGGTGATGAATCAGCGCGTGCTTGAACTTTTCGTGGCCGTATTTCCAGGTTGACGGATCCGGACCAAGGCGCTCTCGCAAGTCGGCAAGAGCCTGCGTCAGACTGTCGGCCAGGACCGCGTCGCGGCCCGCAACCGGCGTGTCACCGAATCGCCCGTCCGGAGCGATGAGCCAGTCGATCATCCGCTTCGTGTTGACTCGGCTGATTAACTCACGCGCCTCTTCAGGCACCACCGTGTCCCGGACATTCGTTCGCAGCCGCCGTTCGAACGTTACGTAGATCGCCGCCTCCACCGAGTCCTTGTCGAGCACGAAGTCCCAGTCAAGCAATCGGTCGCGGAGCTGCTCTACGTCGGCGTCAGCGATCTCGAGCTCACGCAGCAAGGGCACGATGTTCCGTCCCGCCACGGTCAGCTCGTCCTGTTGTAGCTCGATCATGTCGACCATCGTCATGTGCCGCTTCGAATCGAGGAACTCTTCGACCCGCGCCGCCCGCATCTGGTCGCCCCAGGTGTAGTGGAGCGCTTCCCAGTAGGGGTACCCATCCGGCACCAAATAGTTGTTCGCCGTACCGTAGAACCCCTTTTCCGGATTCACGACATTCGGTAGCGCCTTGATCGGTAGATACCCGTCCCACTCGTAACGTCCGTCGCCCGGCACGGGTACCAACCCGCTGTGGTTCGGCCGGATCGGTGAGACTCCAACTGCCTGGTAGCCAATGTTCTTGTCGCGGTCGGCCCAGACCATGTTCTCGGAGGGGATCCGGCTGTAGCTGCACGCCTCCCGGAACTCTTCCCAGCTCTGAGCCTGGTCCATCCGCAGGCTCGCTAAATACGGGGCCGAGCCGTAGTCGAGCCAGGCGGCGCGCAACGCGTACGCTTTGTGATTGGCGGTGTCCTCGTACAGCACCGGGCCATGGCGGGTGTATTTGAGTTCGACCTCGACGGGCGCTTCGCCTTTGACGGGGATCGTTTCCTCGATGGCGGTCATGGTTTCCCAGCGGCCGAGATGCCGGTACTGATTCGAGTTTTTGGGGTTCGTGTCGTAAACGTAGAGATCCTCATTGTCCTGACCGAAGACCGTCAATCCCCATGCTCCATGCTCGTTGTGTCCGATGGACACACCGGGCAGCGCCGGCTCGCCCCCGCCAATTACGTTCCAACCGGGGCCGACCAGATGCACCCAGTAGCGTAGCGACGGCGCCGCCTGAACACGGTGCGGGTCATTGGCCATCATCGGGAACCCGGTCAGCGTACGACTACCCGCCACGACCCAGTTGTTGCTCCCGATCGCCTCGTAGTCCTGCTGTGACAGGTCGATCTCACTCGGCACCGCGGCCGCCAGTCGCTCGAACGTGCGTCGATCGCCACGATGGGCAGCAATGATGTCTTCGGGCTGAAACCGCACGCTACGCCGATGCGCACTGTAGAGGTTCAAGATGTCGTCGGTTAATAGCGAGACGTCGATCGCGGGGTCAATCTCCAAGTCCGGGTCTCCGTAGTAGTAGTTCAACTCCTTGACCGAGTCGGCGCCCAATAGCTCTACCGCGCGGGCGTTGGCGATCTCAGACCTAACGTTGCTCACCAGGCCCTGATGACGCGAGATGACAACCTCGGGAGTCCAATGCTGAGGGGTGATGCCGAGCAGCTTGAGCTCGAGCGGTAAGAGATCGGGATTCTGGTTGGTTTGGTCGATGTAGGCGTTGATGCCACGCACGAAAGCCGGAATGATTTCGTCGCCCCGGTCGTGATAGTGATTCAGCTCGGTGGTCAAGTCGCCACGGAACCGATGCAACCTCGCACCGATGTCGCGGTCAAGCTCCCGCCGGCCGAGGATCTCGGCGACGGTCCCGGTTGCCTGCCGCCGCCAGATCTCAAACTGGAACAGCCGGTCGCGCGCCGCCGCGTAGCCCTGCGCGAAAAACAGGTCCGCCTCTGTCTCGGCGTAGATGTGATTGATGCCCCAACGGTCGGTTACGATCTCGACTTGTGCCTCAAGCCCGGGAAGCCGTAGTGGCTTCCGCTGCGCCGCAACTGTGGCGTGGGTCATCACCCAGAGCGTCAGCGCGACGATGGGAAGGGTTAAGGCAATACGCTGGCTGGTCATGGGTGGTCCTTTGTGGTGTCCGATCTTCGGGTGGGAATTTAAGGCGCTTCATAGTAGCAACTCGATCAGGCGGACTGAGGCTGCTCCGGAATCTCGGCGCTCGATTGCCAAACGCGGGTTACTTCCGACAGGTCGGTGGGCGCGGAGACAACGTGCGGTGAAGGCACGTCTGCTTCCTCGATTCCCCCTTTCGCGGAAGCAGGAAGCAGCACGAGCCGCTCGTGGGGCAAAAGGAACCCATTACCCCACAGAGAACCCAGTCCCCAGGCACTTCACCTCGATGGTCCACTCCCACTAAGGATTCGGACGTGTTCCCGTTGTCTTATTCACAAAAAACAGGCTGTCGTACCTTTCTGTCACCACTTGCTCGAACATGTTTGAGCCAGGCACGTCCTCCGAGAATCCTTGGAAAATGTTGCGAGTCGGGTGCTTCGTGCCAAGCCACTCAGCAACGGGGCCGGTCTTCGGAGCGGCCCGCAAGTCCAGCGCGAACAGCGGTATGTTGCTGGCCGCCAGCGTAGCATCCAAGCTCCCCGCCGGCGCCGGTCCAACCGTGAAATTCTCCACAATCCGGTTCTTCGACATGGCCCGAAACGAGCCCTGGTTGAAAGCAAAGCCGAATGTTCTTAGTTGGTCTCCGTACATCTCCCGCAGCGCGGCTCCCATCCCGGCGTCTGGGCCTGTCATCACGTGCCAATTGTGAGCCCACAGAATGATCCTGGCGTCCTTGGACTGATCGAAAATCCACTTCACGTTCGCCGCCATGCTCTTGTCGCGTAGCGCCATCGCCGCAGCGGGCTCCGTTCGATGAGCTACGGTCTCCATGCACTGCTGCACGATGCGCGCGTTCTGGGTCGCCCACGCCAGGCCCGGGCGCGGACCCAAAGACTGCAAGTGCTTCACGACTTTCTCCCAGTCGACTGCAATCTGGGGATCAATCGCTCTCTGGTTCTGGCCGCTGCTACAATCCCTCGCCAATTCTAGCGACGGTCCGGCCCTGCTCAGCCCGCAGGCTGTTCGCTTTCTATCAGGGCTCGCAGCATGGCGTTGACGCGGGTTTGGAAGCCCTTGCCTTTGGACTTGAACCGTGCCGAAAGACCCTCGTCGAACCGGAGGTAGACGCCCTTCCTTGGCTTAGGGCCCGCCTTTCGTCGTTCGGGGGCTCAAACGATACGCGCCACAGTGTCACTGCGGCTGTTGGCTTCGGGTCGGGCTGAAGACGTTTCCTTATCGCGCTGCAAGTCGTACGCCCGTTGGTCCCAAAAACGAGCGCCCAGCCACTCCCGCGGAGCAGCCACTTCCGACATGGCCGGGTCGCGGAACCGAAGTGTAGCCACCCTTCAGTGTGGCGGCGCCGCAAGCAGTTCGACCTGCCCGGATGCGTTAGCGCGGAGTCTGAACGGGTACTTGCCCGGCAGGCTGGAAGTACAGCGAGTTCTGGAGTGCGTACCCGGCGAACGGCTCGGGGAGTTCTTGCCGGTCGAAGATGGCCTTGGCGGCACATGCGCGGAAGCATGATCCGCAACCGATACAAGTCTGTGCGTTGATGTGGAGCTTGTCGGCGGTAGCGAAGTCCGGGGAATTGCGATTCGGATGAATGGCGTCTACCGGGCAGACGTCGAGACAATTGGTGTCTTTGCGGCTGGCGCAGGGTTCGGCGATTACGTAGTTCGTCATGGCTGTTTAGAAGCTGAATCGAATGCCGGCGTTCGCTTGGCGGAAGAGCCCGGGCTGGATGCCCTGAGGAGCACGGGATGAGATATAGAGCTCGTTCGTGAAGTTCTTCACGGTGAAGTAGGGCGTGAATTCGAAGCGTTCGCGGTGGATCGAATAATCGGCCGTGACGTTCATGAGAGTGTAAGAGGGCAGTAAGCCGACCGTGCCGTCATTCGAAGGGGCAATCGTCCCGTTGTTGTCGCCGAACTGATCGGCGATGTGGCTCATGTCAATCTGAAACCCGAAGCCCTCCGGTCGGCGCACACCGATGAGGAACGTGAACGTGTTGCGCGGCGCGTAGGGTAAGCGGTTGCCTTGGAAGAGGGCGTTGTTCGTAAACTCCGCTTTGCCCAGATACATGTGCCGCAGATCCGTATAGACGAGCCACGGACTGCTCACGACTTGATCCCAGTTGATCCGCAGACTGCTCTCGACGCCTTGGTGGAGAGTTTCGCCGCCGTTGGCGAGCGTCGTTGTGGCGCCGCCGGATTCGGCCGCGGTGATCACTTGGTTCTCGAAGTCCAGGCGGAAGAAGGCGACCTCACCGTTCACCGCGCGATTGAGGCGAAACCGGGCGCCGGCTTCGTAGTTCCAACTCAGTTCGGCGTCGAGATCGAGAGAATCGCCACTGTTTGTGATGGCGATCTTGGTGCGAGGCGGCGCGAAACCACGATGCACTCCCGAGAAGAGGGTGATGTTGTCCGTCGCCCGAACCGAAAGCCCCAGCCCCGGGACAGCCTTTGTGATCGTGCGCTCGTTGCGGATATCAACGTTCGTGGGCACTCTCGATCCATTGGGCTGCGTCACACGCTGCCGCAGGATGTTCCGTTCCTGCGTGTAGTGCTCGAAACGGATACCCGGGGTGAAAATCACCCGGTCGCCGAGGTGGAAGCGATTCTGCAGATGAGCCGAGAAGGCCTTGCCGAAGCGGTCTTCGTCGTCGCGAAGAATACCGGCGCGTGCGCGAAAGCCCTCGCCGTTGATGCGCTGGTCTTGGGCGTCTTCGTAAATGTACCGCAGGCCGAAGTCAAGACTGCTATGGATGCCGCCGAGGTCATGCTCGACCTTCGCGCCCGTCTGAAGGCCGAAAACGCTGAACTGCCGGTTGCGATTGCCCGCTGAATCCAGCAGGAAGACGGCGCCCCCAGGTATGCTCGGGTCGCCGACGATTCCTAGATAGTCATCCCCTTCGTCGGCGCGGAGCCAATCCTGGCGTCCCCAGTTCCGGAGAGTGTTGTAGGCGAAGAAGGTCGTGTTCCAGACGGCGTTCGGGCTGATCGCGGCCGTGTGGCTCAACGATCCCGAATAGCGCCGAACCTTCAAGTTGTCGCCGGGCACGGCGTTCTGGTTCGCATTCTGAAGGAACATCGGCAGTGTCAAACCCAGATAAGTGGAATTCGACCGCTCGTCGTAGAAACCCAACTTGGCGGCGAAGGTGTGAGTGTCGTTTGGCTTGAAGGTGAACTTCGAGGTGACGTCGTCGATGTCGAACCAAAAATCCCGCCAGCCGTCGCCTTGTTTGCGGAGGTAGTTGACGAACCAGCCGGCTGACTGGTCGCTGTTGCTGCCGCCCAAGGATGCCTGTCCAGAGAAGAAGCCTCTTTGACCGCCCTCGATGTCGAGATCCAGATGCGTCTTCGGCGGCGGATCGGGCGTCACGAAGTTGATCACGCCGCCGACGGTTTGTGGGCCGTGAGCAATCTGTCCGCTGCCCTTGAGAACTTCAACGCGTTCCATGCGGTCGATCGGCGGCGAGTAATACATCTCGGGTTCGCCATAGGGCGCCAGAGCGATAGGGATGCCGTCTTCGAGCATCAGAACCTTGCGGCTGCGATCGGGGTTGAGGCCGCGGATGCCGACGTTGAGGCGCATGGCGGCCGGCCCTGAATCCTCACGCAGAGTCACTCCCGGCACTTTGCGCAACGCTTCGTTGGCGTCGGCCGGTTTCGAAACGTCCAACTCATCTCTCGAGATGAGATAGACCGAGCCGGGAATCTCTTGGAGCGTTACCGATGACTCACCCACAACCTCGATGAATGCCGTGCTATGGCGCACCTCGACGAACTGGATCTGAACTTCGACCATGCCGGACTGGGGAACATCAACGGGGGCCTCCACCGGCTCGAAGTCGTCGGAGAAGGCGCGTAGTTTCAGTCGACCGCCCGGAACCGCGGTGAGGGTAAACCGCCCCAGGGCGTCCGCTCTGCTTGATTGCGCAGAGCCGATGACTACGATTTGCGCATCGGTCACGGGAAGGCCATCCGGGTCAACCGCTGTCCCATGAATGCGCTGGGCAGGGAGCGAAGTCGCCACGAGCACGGCTATCGCCCCGAGAAGGCTCATCCGCCAAGTATGGCCGGGAAGGAACGACGTGAGTTTCATCGACGGGTCTAGATGCAATTCATTTGCATATCATGGACAGAGGATCAGGCTATCTTGATTTGCAACTGATTGTCAAGTAGAAGTGGAATCAGGCTGAGTGAATTCAGAGGAAAAAGGTCACAACAAGTTGTTTCAGGCACTGGTATAAAACATATTCTCTCAATTGTGTTGTGATGCCACATGCAACAGAACCGCTTTTGGCCTTGCTCGTAGAGCCCCGGATATGCGGTGAATGACTGCAACGGGTTTTCAGAAGGTCTACTTTGCCCGTCTTTGTGACTGATTGCGGTTCCTTGACACTGTCTTTGGCACGATGACATGCTGAGCGCCTATGTTGGCGCGGCGTGAGTTTCTGACGGGTTTGGCTGGGGCGGCTCTAGCCGGGTGTGGACCCGCGAAACCGCAGCCCAACATTGTCGTACTGATGCCTGATCAGTTCCGCGGGATGGACCTGGGGGTGATGGGCAACCCTGATGTTCAGACGCCCAACATGGACGACTTGGCGTCGCAAGGCGTGCTGCTGGAGAACACGTTTGCGAATTGCCCGGTGTGTTGTCCGGCGCGGGGCACACTGCTCACGGGCCGGTACGCCCATGCGCACGGTGTGGCCGTGAACGATGCGCCGCTGCCCAACGGCGAAGTGACGATCGCCGAAATTCTCAAGGAGCAGGGCTACCGCACCGGTTTCGTGGGGAAGTGGCATCTGGAAGGCGGCAAGCGACTGCCCGGATTCGTGCCACCGGGTCCGCGCCGCCAGGGCTTCGACTACTGGGCCGCGAACATCTGTACGCACGACTACTGGAACATGCAGTTCTTTCGCGACGACCCGGCGCCGATCGACATGCCGGGCTACTCAGCCGAGACGTTCACCGACGAGGCGATCGAGTTCATCGCGCAGGATTCCGAACAGCCGTTCTGCCTGTACCTGCAGTGGGGTCCGCCCCACAACCCGTATGTCGCGCCGCCCGAGTATATGAATCTCTACGACCCGGACGGGCTGACGATGCGCCAAAACTGGAGTCCCGAGTCGTCGCTCGACAGCCGCATCGATATCGCCGGCTACTACTCGGCGATCACGTTTATCGACAACGAGGTGGGGCGAATCTTGAACGCTCTCGAACAGAGCGGAAGGGCCGAGGAGACGATCGTCCTATTGACGTCCGACCACGGGGACATGCTCGGTTCGCAAGGGAAGTCGTTGAAGCGCAAGCCCTGGGAGGAATCGATTCGTGTTCCCGGTATTCTGCGCTATCCGGTGGCGGTGGAGGCCGGCCAGACGGCCAGCTTCCCGTTCTCACATGTCGACATGGTTCCGACTTTGCTGGGCTTGGCAGGTGTAGCGGCGATGCCCAACATGCAGGGACGCGACCACTCCGCTCGGCTCACCGGCTCTGACAAGGAAGCCGCGCCCGAGTCAGTATACTTGCAGAGCTACACCCCGACCGAGCGGAACGAATTTCCCCCGTGGCGCGGCATTCGAACCGACCGTTACACTTACGCTCGCCACGAGGATCGTCCATGGCTGCTGTACGACAATGAAAGCGATCCGTTCCAGATGCGGAACTTGATCGGCCAACCCGAACACCGCGACCTGGAGCAGGAACTTGACAGTCTCACGGCCCGTTTTTTCGAACAGACACGGGACGCTTGGGTCGAGTTGCAAGATCGTCCATACAGGTAGGAACGAATGAGCAAGACGGAAGGCTTTATCAACGACAACGCCGCACTTTTCCAAGAAGAACTATTCGAGTTTTTGCGGATACCGAGCGTGAGTACTCTTCCCGAGCACGCGGGTGATGTTCGGCGGGCCGCTGAATTCGTGGCGGCGAAGCTGCGGGTCGCCGGTTTGGACAACGTCGAGGTGATTTCGACAGAGAAGCATCCGCTGGTCTACGGCGAATCACTCAAAGCCCCCGGCGCGCCGACGGTGCTGTGCTACGGGCATTTCGACGTGCAGCCGGCCGATCCGATTGATGAATGGAAGTCGCCGCCGTTCGAGCCGACAGTTCGGAACGGCAGTGTTTACGCGCGCGGCGCGGCGGATGACAAGGGACAACTTTATATCCACATCAAAGCGGTTGAGGCCCTCCATGCCGCCTATGGCAAGCTGCCGGTCAACGTGAAGTTCCTGATCGAAGGCGAGGAAGAAGTCGGAGGCGAATCGATCTCGGCGTATCTCCCGGCGAACCGCGACAAGCTCAAAGCTGACGTGGCACTCGTCTCGGATACGTCGATGTATGCTCCGGGGCTGCCCTCGCTCGACATCGGCCTGCGCGGGATGATCTACCAGGAGTGGGAGGCCACCGGACCTGCGCAGGACCTTCACTCCGGCATGTACGGCGGCGCGGCGCCAAACGCTGTTTTCGGCCTTGTCGAGTTGCTCGCGAAGTGCAAGAACGCCGCCGGGGTTTGCCAAATTCCCGGATTCTACGATGATGTCGAGCCGCCCGCATCCGCCGAGAAGGAGAGCTGGGAGCGGCTCCCCTTCGATGAAGCTGAGTACCTCCGAACAGAAGTGGGCTCGTCCCAACTGACCGGTGAGCCCGGCTACAGCGTCATGGAACGCACTTGGGCGCGGCCGACCTTCGAGGTCCACGGGATCGGCGGCGGCTTCACCGGCCCCGGCGGGAAGACGGTGATCCCGGCCAAGGCCGTCGCGAAGGTCAGCATGCGCCTTGTGCCTCGCCAGGACCCTGAAAAACTGCTACCACTCATCCGGAAGTTTGTTGCCGAGAATGCCCCTGCCGGCGTCGACATCAAGGTTCGGGATCTCAATGCATCTCCGGCCAGCATGGTGTCGCCGGACAACCCTTTTATTCAGAAAGCCGCGGCGGCGATGACCGACACATTCGGCGTGAAAACGGTGTTCACGCGGTGCGGGGGGTCAATCCCGGTCGTAGGCGAGTTCCGCGAATTCCTCGGCATACCGACGATTCTGATGGGATTCGGTTTGCCCGACGACGGCCTGCATGGGCCTAATGAGAAGTTCCTGCTGGAGAACTTCCAGAAGGGCATCCATACGGTCGCGCACTTCTTCGAATCACTGGCCCCCGCCTAGCTGAAACCCGGAAGGTGTGAAAAAATCGCTGGGACAGACACCCGCAGCGGAGGGGTTGTTAATTCCTTGGGAACTTCCGAGCAGCCGCGCGAGTCAGTCCCGGATTTCTTCGCACCTCGACTAACTGAAACCCGTTCCATTGCTTCACCGCCGAGCTCGATCTACAATGAAGATGTCTGATCGTATGCGAACGGTGTCTGCATCTTTGTGGGTCGTGCTTCTCGTGGTCGGGTCGGCGTGCCCTCTCATGGCGGGCTGCTTCGACACCGGCACCCACGCGGCAAAGCAGGCTTGCCACCGGTCTTCCGATGATTCTCAGCCCACCAGCGAGGATTGCCCCTATCAGATCCACGAGACGGGTCCGGCCGAGCCCAGGTTTGAGACGGGATTGGGCGCATCGGTTGCTTGCTTCAGCGGCAAGGATTCGCCGCTGAGCACGCTGTCGCCGGCCCCTCGGATTACACCGCTGATGCCGCCGGTCATCGACGAAGCTTACTTCCACAAGCTGATGGTTCTTCTGGTTTAGAGACAGCTCCCGCGGGTAGAAGGTCGGTGGGCGCCTCAAAAGAGCGGGTGCCCCGCCGATTCCCTGTTCAAAGTTGTCAACGGATCCAAGGAGAATTCTAATGAAACGAATCGTGATGTCTCTCGTGTTTTCCGCCTTATTGCTGGTTGGCGCCGCCGGCGTAGCCCACGCGGCCGGGTGCTGTGACGGTGCGGCGTGCTGCAACGGCACAGCCTGCTGTCGTCGTTAGCCTCTCACCCCCGCGGGATCGGCTTGTCCGGTCCCGCGCGGGATTCACCGACCCCGCCGATCTGGCACGACCGGCCCAATCCGCGCAGCGACTCTCCACCGGGTAGGCTAGAAAGAACCGATGATTCCGGCGAGCCATCTACTGACGGGCTATCTCGCCGGGAGGGTGGTCCGGCTCGCGACAAACGCGCCCGCACCGAAACGTGATTGGCTTGACCCCGTCGTCATCATGGCGATAGGGGCGAGCGTTTTGCCTGACCTTGACGTCGTCCCAGGGTTCTTCAGCTTTTCCGCTTCTGACTGGCATCGCGGCCTGACGCATTCGCTGATCGGCATCGCCGTGCAGGCGATCGTGGCGACGGCCGCGGCGAGCGTTGCCTGGAAACTCGTATTCGGGGAGACTCTTGCTCCGAGGCCGCTTCTGGCGGCGGCGTCTGCGGGGCTCGTGACGCACGTGGCCTGGGACTTTCTGAACCCCTGGGGGGTTGGTCTGTTTCAGCCATTCAGCAAAGAAACACTTGGGGCCAATCTCGTTCACGAGGGTGACCTCTTCGTCCTCGGTTCACTTGTGGTGGGCGCCCTCTTCATGGCGGGAGGTCGTTACCGGTTCGGGCTCGGAGTCCCTTTGTTGTTTGTCGCGGGCTACGCGCTGCTTCAGTTGCAATGGAGCGCGGCGATCGAACGACAGGCGGAAGCGATGGCCCCTTCCGGCTTCGTGGGTGTGTACCCGAACGCTCAGCTCGATTGCCTCTGGCTGGTTCTCACACGTTTTCCCGATCGCACGGAGGCGCGCTGCGCTGCCCAGGTGCTTTCGGGCGGGTGCCGCCTTTTGCTTGAGAAGGCACGGATCGACGACCCAAGAGTAACCGCCACCAACGCCATCGTTGAGGTCCAGGATTACAAGAAACAGCGGCACTTCCCGTTCGCGGAAGTCCATGAACGACCGGATGGCTCAGCTACGGTAGTCTGGCGGGATCTTCGCGAGGCGGTCTTCGAAATTGACGCGGAGGAAGTCTCCGGCTACTATGTCTACTTTTCCGCGGATGGCCGGGTCATCGGCCACGAACACAACTGGTTCCTTCGTCTTTGGTTCTGGTAGCCGCGCGTTACGATGTTGATTCCCGTTTCTGATTCACGTAGTATGCTGTGGAGGAACTCTTGAGCCCACGGGAGAAAATGATGACGCGACTGCCGGCCCTGCTATTGATGTGCCTTCTACTTACGAATCTGGCGTCGGCCCAGGGGGATATCCGGGACCCGGCGATCAACACCGAGACCGAGGAGGGCGCGCTGATATCGCAGGCCGCGCAGACCGAAGACGATGGGACTCGGACCAAGTTGATGGAAACCTTTGTGGAGAAGTTCAGCGGGCACGGCGCCATCGGTTACGTCTACCTTCAGCTTCAGGGGCTCCATCTCGCGGCGGGCGACTTCGACAAGACGATCGAGTACGGGAAGAAACTCCTGGCAATGGTTCCCGAAGATGTCGAAGTCCGACAGAATCTCACCAAGGGCTACGAGGGCGCTCAGAACTTCGAAGCGCTGCTTCCGCATTTGATCGAGACCAAACCTCACGCCGAGAAAGAGACGCAGCTCCCCGAGCCGGAATACGAGGACGAGGTCGAAGCGTGGCAGGGCCGGATCGACTACTCAAAGGGCGTGATTCAGTACATTGAATACTCGCTCTACACGTCGGCCCTGAAGATCACCGATCCAACCAAGAAAATCGAGTACATGGATGCCATTCGGGAGCACTACCCCGAGGGGCAGTACGCGGGCACGCTCGATGACTTCTACGTTCAGGCGTATCAACAACAAGGCGATGGCGAGAAAATGTTGGCGGCGATGGAGAGAGTCGTTCAGTCGGACCCGACCAACGAGTTTTATATCTTCACGCTCGCCGAAAGCGCGGCCCGGCAGGCCCAATACGACAAGGCTAAAAGCTACGCCGAGCAACTTATCCAAGCGATGGAGCAGAAACCCAAGGCCGACAACCAGACGGAAGAGGACTGGGTGAAGCACAAGACGCTCTTCAGCACTTACGGCAGCTACATCCTTGGAAAGGTCGCCGTGCTCCAGGCGGGTGAGAACAAGCAGGCCTACCGTGACGCCCGCACGACCCTTCTCGCCACCGTCGACCCGATTAAGGAGCAGGGGGGAGAGCACTACGGCATCTTGGCGTATATGCTGGGAATCTGCTACGTGAAACTCGACGTCGACGGCGACAACATCGCACAGGCCACGAAATGGATGGGCGCTTCCGCCGCCGAGACCCACCCGTATCAGGGTGAAGCTCAGAAAACCCTGGGTGCGATCCGAAAGGCCACCGAGTAGGCGACGGGCCGATCGTCAAGTTTCCGGTCAGGCGCAATCGTCGGCGTGATAGGAACTCCGTACCAACGGCCCTGCTTGGACGTGCCGGAACCCGATCTTTTCGCCCATCCGCTTGAATTCCGCGAACTCTTCCGGTGTGTAGTAACGATGAATCGCCAGGTGGTCACGGGAAGGCCGCAGGTATTGCCCCAGCGTAAAGATATCGACTTCGTGCGCGTGTAGGTCGCGCATGACCTCCGCCACTTCGGCGGCTGTCTCGCCCAAACCCAGCATCACGCCTGACTTAGTTCGAATCTCCGGGGCCACCAGCTTGGCAAAACTTAGCATGTCGAGAGATCGCCGATAGTCCGAGCCCCGGCGTACGTCAAAGTAGAGGCGCGGCACGGTTTCGACGTTATGGTTGAGGACATCCGGGTGGGCTGCCAGGACCGTCTTCATCGCCTCGTGCGAACCCATGAAGTCCGGCACCAAGACTTCCACCCGGCAGCCCGTAACTTGGTTTCGAATCGCTTTGATGGTCAATGCGAACAGCTCGGCCCCGCCATCTTTGCGATCGTCGCGATTCACGCTTGTTACCACTGCATAGCGCAACCCCAGCGCCGCAACGGCATCGGCGACGCGTCGCGGCTCGTCGTAATCCACATCGAGCGGGGCGCCTTTCTGGACGGCGCAAAACCCGCAGCGGCGCGTGCAGACATTGCCCAAGATCATGAACGTCGCCGTCCGACGATTCCAGCAATCCCCGACATTAGGACACGCCGCGCTCTCGCACACCGTGTGCAGGTTCAGATCCGTGACAAGCTGCTTGAGCCGACGGTAATTCTCGCCCACCGGCGCCGGTGCTCTCAGCCAGTCTGGACGCCGCCCGGCCGGTCCCGGATGCGGACCGTCGTAGCCGGGAACCATCGGTTTAGCCCGAGCCGTGGCCCCGATCTGAACCAGATCGCTCATGCCTATCTCAGTGTATCGGGGGAAAGGCGGAATTACTTGACCTTCTCGTCCTTCTCCACCTTGCCGTCACGCATGTGAATCACCCTGTGCGCATGCAAAGCGATTTCCAGTTCGTGGGTCACAACAATAATCGTATTGCCCCGCGCATGCAACTCGTCAAAGAGCGTCATGATCTCGGTACCTGTGGCCGAATCCAAGTTCCCTGTCGGCTCATCGGCCAACAAGATCGAAGGGGTGTTCACCAGCGCCCGCGCGATCGCCACGCGCTGCCTCTGTCCGCCCGAAAGTTCATTCGGCTTGTGGTAGATCCGATCGACCAGGTCCACCATCCGCAATGCGTTCTGAGATGCCTTGAGTCGGGCGTCCGGCGAAATGCCGCTATAGATCAACGGCAGTTCCACGTTTTGCAAAGCCGTCAACCGCGGCAGCAGGTTGAATGTCTGGAACACGAACCCGATCTCCTTGTTCCGTATCCTTGCCAGATCATCATCGTTGAGCCGACTCACGAGCCGCCCCGCTATGTAGTAGTCACCCTTTGTGGGTGAATCGAGACACCCGATCAGGTTCATCAACGTCGATTTGCCCGAGCCGGACGGTCCCATGATGGCGACGTACTCGCCCTTGCGGATTTCGACATCCACGGCCGACACCGCGTGGATTTGTTCGTCACCCATGACGTATGTCTTCCAAAGGTCGAACGTCCGGATGACGATTCCCCGATCCTTGAGTTGCTGTCCGGTATTCTCTGCTTCCGCTGTAAGTACTTGAGCCATGTAAATACTTTGACGTCCGTCTACTACTAGTCGATCCGCGATCTTGGAGTTAGAAAGAACTGACGATGAGGAACGGAAAAGGTTTCCGTGACCGGGACGCTAAACCCAGTGTATCAAGGACTTACCAGAACTCCCGGGCATTCTTCCGGACCCGGTCTCCGTGCGCCCGAATCGACTCCGTCGCCGCTCGATCCGGCGGCGCCCAATCATCGAGAAGGGCCAAATCCTGCTCCAATTCCGGCCGATTCCCAGGAGCCATCAGCGCCACCGCCACGGATTCATTCGCCAAGCAGAACCGATAGCAATCGGGCGCTGTCGGCGGCGTGAAACCGGGCGGGTCATCCGCCGTTGCCCCGAGCAAGTCTTTCCACCGTAGCCCCGTGAAGGTAACAACCGGCATCCGCAACTTGCCTGTCACTGGAAATACGTCATCCTCCGCCCCACGATGAGCGGCGTTGTAACGAATCATCAATAGATCGAGCCGGTTTTCTCCTGTTTGCGGGTCCACCGCTTGAGCCCAACCCGCCGCCGGCTTCCGCTGATGACTCGTTAATCCAATCATGCGCAACGCGCCTTCCTGTTTGAGGCGAGCCAGTGTTTGCCACGCTCCCTGCGGCGCGATAGTGTCTTCCCATTCACTTTCTGACTCCACGTAGTAGAGCGTTGCTATGTCTAGATAGTCGGATCTGAGCTGTTTGAGAATCCAATCGAATTCCTTCGCGGCCTCGACGGCGCCGGACGCTTTGAACTGAGCAGCCACTACCACGTCCTTGCGGCGCAAGCCGAGGCCCGCGATGGTTTTCGAGAGACCGTCGGGCTTGCCGCACCAGTTCAGATAGTTAACGCCGCGATCAATGGCGTGTTCGACATCCTCGGGCCGCAAATGCGTATTCCCACGTGTAGCCAGCCCCAACCGGCAGACGGCGGGGAGACCATCCTTCAGTAGCGTGGTTTCGCGCATCGGCGATCGATCAGGAGCGTTCCCTTTGCCACTGGGCGAACGTCTTCCCGGACTCGGCCAGTGCAGCCAGCAGCGGAGCCGGCTTCCACCAATAGCCGTGTTCCTGCTCGAATTCGCGGATGCGGGAGTAGACCCTGTCGAGGCCGATCCAGTCGGCGTACCACATCGGGCCCCCCTTGTAGCTGGGGAAGCCATAACCGTTGAGGTAAACGATATCGATATCCACGGGCCGTAGTGCGATGCCCTCTTCCAGAATGCGAGCCCCTTCATTGACGAGCGCGTAGATGGTCCGCTCGACGATCTCGTCCGCGCCCACGCTTCGCTGAGCGATCCCCGCATCTTTCGCCAAAGCCGTGATGGTTGTCTGGATCTCCGGGTCTTCGATGCGGCGCCGATTCTCCCCATAGCGATACCAGCCTGCACCCGTCTTCTGCCCATAACGCCCCATCTCATAGAGCTTGTCTTCCGCCAATGGCTGTCGCGCCCCCGGCGGCTGTGAATGCTTAGCCTCCTGACGAATGCGCCAGCCGATGTCGATCCCAGCCAGATCGCCTACCGCCAGCGGCCCCATCGCCATCCCAAAATCCTCGAGCGCTTTATCGACGTCAGTGATCTTCGCTCCTTCCTCCACCAGGAACTGCGACTCGCGAACGTAGGGCCCGAACATGCGGTTCCCGACGAAGCCGTGACAGTTTCCCACGAGCACTCCTACTTTCCGCAGCCGCTTGGCGAGCTGCATTGCAGTGGCAATCACGTCGTTCGCGGTGTGTTTGCCGCGCACCACCTCGAGCAGTCGCATGACGTTGGCCGGCGAAAAGAAATGGGTCCCGATCACCCGCGATGGATCCGCTGCTACCGCGGCTATCTCGTCCACGTCGAGCGTCGAAGTATTCGTCGCCAGAATCGCTTCGGGCTTCGTGGCCGCATCCAGCTCGCGGAATACCGCCTTCTTCAACTCCATGCTTTCGAATACGGCCTCGACCGCAATGTCGGCGTCCTTGAACCCGTCGTAACTCGTCGTCGGCTGGATGAGATACATCCGCTCATTCACGAACTCCGGCGTGAATCGCCGTCGCTTGACCGACCGGTCGTAGTTCGCTCGAATCCGTGCCATGCCTTTCTCGAGCGCCTCATCCGACACTTCCTTGAGAAGCACAGGGATGCCGGCGTTGGCATAGTTCATCGCGATGCCGCCGCCCATCGTCCCGGCACCGACAATCGCGGCCTTAGCCACCTTGCGGATCGGCGTATCCGGCGGGAGGTCGGGAATCTTGCGCACCTCGCGATCACCGAAAAAGGCATAAATCAGTGCCTCGGACTGCGGCGACTTTAGGCACTCCATGAAGAGCTTCGCCGTGAGGGCGCGGGCCTCCTCGAACGGCATCTTGGTCGCTGCTTCTATCGAATCAATCGCCGTCTGGGGCGCCATCTGCCCGCGACGCTTCCTGTGGGCCAGCGCCCGCACGTTTTCAAAGATCGGACGGTTTGTCGTCTCGTCCCCCAGTAGATCGTTCTTCTCGCGAACCTTCGGCGTGGCGGCCCCATTTGCAATGACCTCCGCCGCGAATTCGAGCGCCCCGCGTTGCAACGCCTCCTGGTTGTCCCCTTTAACGATCCTGTCCAACACGTTGTGATCCAAGGCATCCTGGGCAGAGATCGGGTCGCCGATCGCGCACATCTCCGCCGCTTTCTCCACGCCCGCCAACCTCGGCAGCCGCAACGTGCCTCCCGCGCCGGGGATGATCCCGAGCTTCACCTCGGGCTGGCCCACCTGAGCGGATGCGATCCCCACCCTGTAGTGGCAGGCCATCGCGACTTCGAGTCCGCCGCCGAATGCAGTACCGTGAATCGCGGCGATGATCGGTTTGGGGCAGTCCTCCAGCGTAAACAGCAGAGGATGAATCCCCTCGCCGCGCTCCTTCTCGCCCGCGCGCACTTTGGCGAACTCCCGAATATCCGCTCCCGCGATGAACGTCCGACCGTCGCCGATCAAGACAATCGCACGCACGGAATCATCCGCCGCTGCTCGATCCACGGCGGCCGCAATCCCCTCCGGCACCCCGGGACTCAAAGCGTTGACCGGTGGGTTCTGAACCGTCACAACCGCCACATCCCCGGGCACATCGGTGGGCCGAGAAAGAGAAACTAGTCCACTCATCGCAAACTCCTATGGAAACCAAGGGGAGATTATCGCACGCGCCGTATGGCAAGAAACCTCCCTTTGCGCAGGCACCCGTCTTTGCGGGAAACTAACTACTGATGCCTTTCACTCGCCGCCTCTTCCTGACCGCGCTTGCCACGATTCCCGTCGCCCGGGCCGCCCACTGGTCGCAATTCCGAGGCGGGTCCTCCGGCGCCATCGCCGACAACCCCCGGCTCCCCGAAACGTGGAGCCCTACCGAGAATGTCGCCTGGAAAACTCCTGTCCCGGGCAAAGGCTGGTCCTCGCCGGTCGTCTGGGGCGATCAGATCTTCCTCAACACCAACATCAGTACCGCGGGTGACGAAGCGCCTCCGGGCGGCTTCTACTCCGGCGGCGAAGCGCTTCCCATCCCCACTGACGAACACCGCTGGACGGTTTACTCCGTGGACTTCAATACTGGTAAGGTTCGCTGGGCTACTGACGTCCACCGCGGCATCCCCAAAGCCCCTCGGCACCGTAAGAATACGTACGCTTCGGAAACGCCCGCGACCGACGGCGAACGTGTCTATGCTCATTTCGGCGACCTCGGCACCTACTGCCTCGACATGAACGGCAAGGTCCTCTGGTCCAAACCTTGGCCGCCCGTCGAAACCCGTTACGGCTACGGAACGGCGTCTTCCCCCGTCGTCCATGAAGGACGCCTGTACATCCTCAACGACAGCCAGGAACAGTCCTATTTGCTCGCCCTCGATAAACTCAGCGGCAAGGAAATCTGGCGCACGAACCGAGATGAGCCCACTACCTGGTCAACACCCTACGTCTGGGAAAACGAGCGCCGAACGGAGATCGTAACGGCCGGACGCAACAAAGTCCGCTCTTACGATCTGGACGGCAAGTTGTTGTGGGAAATCAGCGGCATGTCGGCACTCTCGTTGCCGAGCCCCTTTGCCGTCGACGGTTTGCTGTACGTTACGTCGGGCTTCCACGTCACCCCCGAGCGGCCTGTTTATGCCATCCGCCCCGGCGCTTCCGGCGACATCACGCCCGCCGCCGGAACGACCAGCAACAAATACTTGGCGTGGAGTATCCCCCAAGGCGGCCCCTACCACCCGACTCCCGTCCTCTATGACGGGCTGTTCTACGTACTCTTTGACCGCGGCTTTCTCACCTGCCACGATGCCCGCACGGGCCAGGAGATCTACGACAAGCACCGCATCGATACCGGCGGCAACAACTTCACCGCTTCGCCGTGGGCTTACAACGGCAAGCTCTTTTGCCTCGACGAATCCGGGGACACCTACGTCATCCAGGCCGGCCCGGACTTCAAGATCCTCGGGAAGAACTCGCTCAACGAAATGTCGATGGCGACCCCGGCGCTGACCGACTCCAGCGTCATCATCCGAACCTATGCTCACCTCTATCGCATCACCAAGAGCGATACGTAGGGGCGTAGAGTACAATCGTCGCTGACGCCATGGCTCGGCAATGACGGGACGCACCCTATCTCACTACAAGATCCTCGACAAGTTGGGCGAGGGCGGCATGGGTGTGGTTTACAAGGCTGAGGACACCAATCTCAAGCGGCCTGTTGCCCTGAAGTTTCTGGCGGCCCACCTGCTCGGCGACCCCGAGATCAAAGCCCGGTTCCGCCGCGAGGCCGAGGCCTCGGCGGCTCTGAACCATCCGAACGTTTGCCACGTGTACGAGATCGATGAGGTCGAGGGCAAGACGTTCATTGCGATGGCCTTCATTGAGGGGGAGAGCCTCGATAAGAAAATCGATGCCGGGCCCATGAAGCTGGCCGATGCCCTCGATGTAGCCATTCAAGCCGCCAAAGGATTGCTTGCGGCGCACGCCAAGGGGATCGTCCATCGAGATATCAAACCCGGCAACTTGATTGTGGGCGACGACGGTCAGGTCACCGTGATGGATTTCGGGCTTGCCCAATTGGCGGACCGTTCCAAACTGACCCGCGGCGCAGAAACCATGGGCACGGCGGCATATATGTCGCCGGAACAGCCCGAAGGCGCCGGCACGGATCAGCGCACCGATCTGTGGTCGCTTGGGATCGTGTTGTACGAGATGATCACGGGCCAGAGACCCTTTCGGGGCGACTACGAGCAGGCCATCATCTATTCGATTATGCGGGAGATGCCCGAGCCTCTGACGAGCCTTCGCACCGCCGTCCCCATCGAGCTCGAGCGCATCTTCGGCCGCGCCGCCGAGAAGGATCCGAGCGACCGCTACCAAACGGCGGATGACATGCTCTCGGAGCTCCGCCGCGCGCGGCGCAACCTCACCGACAGCTCGACCGGTCCGCGCTCGCCCCAAACACGTCACGGCCAACCGGTCGAGACGAGGCGGCCTCGTCGGTCGTGGGCGGCGGGGGGAGTCATCGCAGGGCTCGTTATCGGAATTTGCCTCGGCTTCTTCGCCGGCCGACGGCAGGTTTTATTCCGCTCAGCCGCTAACGACGCCACGAATACGGAACTGATCCAACTCACCGAATGGGAAGGGATTTCGCAGCAGGCGAGCTGGTCGGGCGACGGCAAGTCGATCGCTTTCTCCTCTGACCGCGAAGGGAGCCTTGATATTTGGACGATCACCCTGCCGGGCGGTGAAGCGAGACGCATAACAACCGGCCCGGAGCAGGATGAGTACCCGGTCTGGCACCCGCGCGAAGACGTCATCGGTTATTCGGTCGATGGCGGCCAAGGCGGCATCTTCCTGATGAGCCCGCAAGGCGGAACGCCGACCCGCTATGTCGCGAAAGGTTCGTTTCCGCTGTTTTCGCCGCGTGGCGACCGGCTGGCATACCAGAACGAGGGCGCGCTGTACGTAGTCCCCTACCCGCCGGCACAGGGTTCTGAACCGGAAAAACTTTTCGAGGACATCGGCGCCAGCGTACACGCCGCGTGGGCGGTCGACGGAGAATACATCCTCTATTGGAATTTCAACAAGTTTGATATCTATGCGTTTTCACTCGAGGAGAGGACCTCTCGACCCCTCGCGCTGATACCGACGGGCAACGAAGTTGCCGGGCTGGCGCTTTCGCCGAATGGGCGCACGCTCTACTTCAGCCAGGGTGAGTTCGGCGGCAATAAGGACCTGTGGAGCGTACAACTCGACCCCGAAAGCTGCGAGCCCGTCAGCCAGCCGAACCGCTTGACGTCTTACCCCTATGAGTTGCGAGACGTCCGCGTCTCGGCCTCGGGCGAGGACGTGTCGTTCACCGCTCTCGAGACGCGGCGGGATCTGTATGACATCGGCCTTGACGCCGGAACCGGCCTCCCGGCCGGCGAGCCGAAGAGGATTCAGACGGGGGGGCAGCGCAACTACTATCCAAGCCTGTCGGCGGACGGTGGCGAGCTGCTCTGGACCAAGCAAGATATCAGCCGCGGGCTGCTGTACCGGCTCAAGCTGCAAGGCGGGGCCACACCTGAAAAAGTGACGCCCGACTGGGTCAACCGGGAAATCGGCGGGAGTTTCGCGCCGGATGGACAGCAAGTCGTTTATTCGTCGACCTCCGGTGGCGCCTATCGCCTGTGGCACGTGCAAGCGCCCCGCGCCATTCCAGTCCGGCTCACGGATGCGCAGCGGCCTCGAGACGACCCGGGCTTCGCAACGTGGTATCCAATGTTGTCGGCCGAGATGTTGGCGTTCGATTCGCTACGGTCGGGCGACTGGGGCATCTGGAAAAGCGACCTCAGGAAGGGCGCGGCTCCGGAGCCGCTGATTGACTGGGAAGGCAGTGACGAACGATGTCCGGCGTGGTCGCGGGACGGGCGGTTCCTGAGTTTCATGTCGAGCAAGGGCGGGGTGAAGAACATTTGGCGCGTTGCGTTCCCGGACGGTTCGCCTGAACCGCTGGTGGAAAGCGGGTTTGACGACGTGTTTTCAGCGTAGTCGCCGACTGGAGAGCGCCTGTATTTCTCATCGAATCGCAGCGGTGCCTACAACATCTGGATGTGGTCGGCGGAGAAAGAGGAGCCGGTTCGGATTACGACTTTCGACGATCGATCTTTTGGTATGCCCGAGCTGTACTATCTGACGAAGTTCGCCGTTTCGTCCGGCCGGTTGGTCTTACCGCTCGAAACGAGGACGGGCGAGGTCCACGTGCTGCGGAATCGCCCGGACGCGAGTGAGGCCGGCGAGTAGATTCTATTCAGAGAACAAGGGAGTAACGATGACACCCACAAGCGCGATGGTCTCTACCAAGTACGAAGTCGATCCCAGTTGGCCGGCTCTTCCGGAAGGCTGGGACTTGGTCGAAGTCGTGGGCACCGCGAGTGATTCGCGAGACCGAGTGTATGTCTTCAACCGGGGTGAGCATCCGGTGATCGTCTTTGAGCGTGATGGCACGTTCGTGAAGTCCTGGGGCGAAGGCAGCTTTGGGCGCGAGCACGGCATCCACATCGGCCCGGATGACAGCCTGTACCTGACCGACGACTTCAACCATACGGTCCAGAAATACACGGTAGACGGCGAGCTTTTGATGACGCTGGGTGAGAGTGGCAAGGCTTCCGACACGGGCGTGGACGGCAACGACTATCGGACGATTCAGCGTGGCGCGGAACCGTTCAATCAGCCCACGAACGTCGCCTTAACGCCCGACGGCGAGATCTACGTCAGCGATGGATACGGTAACGCGCGGGTCCACAAGTTTTCGCCCCAGGGCGAGTTGCTCTTTTCCTGGGGAGAGCCCGGTGCGGGCCCGGGCCAGTTCAATCTGCCGCACGGAATCGCGGTCGATAGTGACGGCGTTGTCTACGTCGCCGATCGAGAAAACGATCGCCTGCAACTGTTTCAGCCCGATGGGACCTTCATTTCTGCGTGGACGCAGGTAAGCCGCCCGGCGCAGGTATTTATTGATCCTGAGGACCGCATCTATGTTGCCGAGATCGGCTGGCGTGCGGGCCTGTTTCCGGGTGTCGAGCCGGTTGATCCCGGCGGAGCGTACGTGAGCGTTCTCGACCGCGAAGGGAACGTTCTGGATCGCTGGGGTGGAAGCGAGAACCCCTGTGCTCCGGGCGACTTCTACGCTCCACACGACATCTGGGTCGACCGTTTCGGCGATGTTTACGTTGGTGAAGTTACCTGGTCGGCCGGGGGGCGCAAAGGCCTGGTCCCGAAAGACTGCCCGTGCTTACAGAAGTTCGTTTTGAAGAACGGTTGACTCTACGGTCCGTCGAACCCCAGCGACAGTAGGTTCTCGGCCAGGACAGGGCTTTCCGTAGTTGCTCCGGTTAGCGTATCGACCGAAATGACGTGCGGGACGCCGGCCCGACTCCGCGCCAGGAACAGCCGGTTCCCGCCCGAGTCGACGGCCGACGCCCCCGCTGAAAACCCGAAGCCCATATCGCCGACATCGGCGATGGCGGTGAACGCACCGGTCGTCGTATCAAGGTGTCCGAACTGATTGGGGCAGCAACTGGTGACGGCGACGAGTACGTTGTCATCCTCGTCGAACCCGAGCTTCATGATGCCCGTGCTCAAAGCAGGTGTCTCGGTGAGGGCAGCGGTGTTCGTGTCGATCGCGATGAGATGCGGCACTCCGGCGGTGTGCCGAATCATGAAGAAGCGATTGGTCGTGGGGTCAACTGCGGAAGCGCCCGCGGCGAAACTAAAGCCCATGTCGCCGATGGACGCCAGCGGAGTCAGCGCGCCGGTCGTCGTATCCACGTGGACGAACTCGTTGGGACAGCACGACGTCACGCCAAACAACTGCCCGGCGTTTGCGTCGTAGCCAAGCGCGAGCAGGCTGCTGCTGAGGGGCGGGCTCTCAACGAATGTGGCGCTATTGGTCTCGATCGACAATACATGCGGGACGCCGGCGGTGTGACGAATTACGTAGAAGATGTCGGAACCCGAATCAACGGCCGTCGCGCCGACCGGGAATCCGAAGCCCATGCCACCCACTTCCAACTGATTGTTGAGTGTGCCGGCCGCGGGATCGATCTCCGTGAACTCATTCGGACAGCAGGATGTGATTCCGAGGAGCCGGCCTTGGTCGGGCGGCCGTTGACAGGACTTGCATCCCGCACTCAGCGTCAACAGGCACACGGCTACGCCAATCAAAATGGACTTTCGTTTCATCACTGCCTCCCTGATTCAGGTCACCCTATGGTACTTGGCTGAGCGATCGGCGTGGGAGAGGCAGAGTTGTCCAATGCAAGATGATCCTGAAAAGGGGGAGTGTTTCCAATACAAGATGATCCTGAAGATGCATCGGTCGGAGCAGGCGACATTGCAGGTGAATGCAAGTCACCATGCAGAATGCTCAAAGTCTCACGCTGGAGCAGATGCGGCGGTTTGTGGCCGCCAGCGACGGGCTCAGCTTTGCGGGCGCGAGCCGGGCCGAGATCTACGGCTTCGTCGAGGGCGTGCTGCGCCGGCAGCGCTATCTGGGGCTGTCCAAGAAAGACAAAGGGGTCGTGCGGCGCTACCTGGTCAAGGTCAGCGGCCTGAGTCTGCCGCAGATCACGCGTCTGATCCGACGCTACCGGCAGCGGGGGAAGATCCAGCCGACCATGTCGCGCCGGCATCGCTTCGCGCGCCGCTACACGGCCGAGGACATCGCCCTGCTGGCGGCCGCCGATGCCGCCCACGAGGGGCTGTCGGGACCGGCGATGCGCCGCATCCTGTGGCGCGAGTACCACGTCTACGGCCGCAGCCAGTACGCGCGGCTGGCCTCGATCTCGGCCTCGCATATCTACAATCTGCGGCAGACCGCGACCTACCGCCGTCATCATGTTCATCTCACCAAGACGCGCAGCCGCGTGGTTGCGATCGGCGAGCGAAGGCGTCCGGACCCGCGCGGCCGACCTGGCTACCTGCGTGTCGACACGGTGCATCAGGGCGACACCCAGACCCGCAAGGGGCTCTATCACATCAATGCTGTCGATACTCTCACGCAGTGGCAGATCGTGGGCTGTTGCGAGACGATCTCGGAAGCTCATTTGCTGCCGGTCTTGGAAGCCATCCTGCACCAGTTTCCCTTTCGCATTCGTGGTTTCCATTCCGACAACGGCTCGGAGTTTCTCAACAAGCGCGTCGCCGCCTTGCTCAACAAGCTGCTGGTTGCCGAGTTCACCAAATCGCGGGCGTACCGTACGACCGACAACGCGCTGGTCGAGGGCAAGAATGGCGCAGTCGTGCGCAAGCACATCGGACACGAGCCGATCGGGGCCCAGCATGCCGCCGAGTTGCAACGTTTCTACACGGCCTATTTCAACCCTTATTTGAACCACCATCGCCCCTGCGGGTTTGCCACCATCGAGCAGGCCGACAACGGACGCCGGCGGCGCCACTATCGGCTCGACGACTACCGCACACCTTACGAAAAGCTGCTTTCACTCGACCAGTGGGAGACCCACTTAAAGGAAGGTATCAGCGCCGCCGCCCTCGAGCAGCAAACGCGGCGCTTCAGCGACACCGAATGCGCCCTGCGCATGCAGGCCGCCAAGAGAAAGCTCCTGGCCGCGTGCCGCTCGCGGTGGTGAGTTCGAGCGATCGTCACGCCGCACCGCCGGCGGGTCGCGCCGCCGAGCCGGGCCTGCGCTCGCCCTCTGGGCTCCCTGCGGCCCGACTCGGCGCAGCCCGCGGCACGAACGAGAAGCTTCGAGTTAGCAACTCCCAGGAGCCAGCGCTTCACAACCCTGCCCCTCCCACCACCAAGGAAAGGAGTTCCACACGGTTCCACACCCTATTTCGTCCCAGCCTCGACCAACCTCATTTCAGGATCATTCTTGGATTGGAAAATGCTGAGGCGAGTAGGCGCAGGTGGGCTATACGGAGCATGAGCTGGGAGGCGTTGTTCCGACTTGGCTGTGTTCTAGATATAGGGGCGTGCGGTAGACGCATCACCGAGATGCAGACTCGGCGGCGAGATAGGCGGACTGGTTCATTGCGCCGCCGTAGGGGCGGATCGATCTGGCATAATTGACACGTGCGCCTCGGAAGCCCCCTGTACTCCAACGTTTTCTTCAAGGCGTACGCGCTTTGAGTTGAGTCTACTGACGAGCGAGGATAAAAAAGATGATTCCCGCCTCCGAATTCGACGAAATGTATGTGATTTCCGACTTGCACATCGGCGGGCCCGGGTGGAAGCAAATCTTCAACCAGGGCGAGCTCCTGGCCGCCTTTATTCGATCGAGGGCCAAGGGCGCGGTCAAGCGCAGGGTCGCCTTGGTCATCAACGGCGATACCGTGGACTTCATCGCCGACAGGAACGCTAAATATTTCGACCCGGAAGGCGCGATCGCCAAGCTCGACGCGATCATGGACGACGAGAATTTCGCCGACGTCTTCAACGCGCTCAGCGAGTTCATCGCCAAGCAGAACCGGTATCTTGTGATCACGTTAGGCAACCACGACCTCGAGTTGGCGCTGCCCTGGGTGCGCGAACATTTCAAAAAACGGCTTTCTCAAGGCGACGATGCCGCTCGGGGCCGCATTACGCTCGCATTCGACGGGACGGGTTACACCGCGCGGGTGGCCGACAAGTCCGTCATTTGCGTGCATGGGAATGAGTTCGATGAGTGGAACGTTTGCGACTACGAGACTCTGCGGCGGCAGGGTCGGGATCTCCACCGCGGCCGCCAGGTCGAGCCCTGGACTCCGAACGCTGGAACGAAGCTCGTCGTCGACGCGATGAACGATATCAAGTCGAGCTACGCCTTCGTCGACCTGCTCAAGCCGGAAACCGAAGCGGTGATTCCAACGCTGGTGGCGCTCGATCCGAACAAGAAGCCGCAGCTTTCTAACGTCCTCGGGGTCGTGTCGCGGCTCGGTTGGGACAAGATGCGAAAACGGATGGGTTTTCTATCGGCCGGCGATGAGGAAGAAGCGGGCCCACTTCTCGAAAAAGAGTCTGTCGGCGGCTCGGAGTCCCTCGACCGACTCCTCGGCGAAACCTTCGGGAATGCTAGTGGCGGCCAGGCGGACGACGGAGACGCATTGCTCGACGCGCTTGAAGACGACTTAGAGACCGACCCGCTCGACATGCTCGAGGGCGACGACGGAAGTGAGCAGCTTGGGGTCGCCAGCGGTGTCTGGAACTGGATGCGAGGCAGGGGCCCCGAGGAGCTCCTCTATGAAGCGCTGAAAAAGCGTGTAAACAACGAGGACTTCCAGCCCGCCCATGAAGACGAAACATACCGGCGCGTAACAGAGAATGTCAGCGGCTTCGATATCGTCTGTACAGGCCACACCCACTTCGAGAAATCGATTTCGCGGGGCGGGCGGCAGTATTTCAATAGCGGAACATGGGTGCCGCTGATCCAGTTGACCGAGCCGATGATGAAGTCCTTGGAGACGTTCCAACGGGTCTATGAGATCTTCTCCGCTTGCCGCTCGGTCGAAGAGTTCGAGCACGGTCAGAACCGGTTCAATGACGCCAGCCTATTGATGAAGAGACCTGCCGTGGTCGAGATCGTCAGCAAGAACGGAGCCGCGGCCGCCAACCTGAAACGCGTTGAACGTACTGATACCGGGGTTCGGTTGATAGCCCCCGAGGTAGTTTTGTGATGCGCACAGTCACCCTAGAGATTCTCCGCCAGGGCCCGCCCAACAACCAATTGCTGTCGCCGTTGACGAGCTATCTGGGCCTGTGCGGCGACCAGGCCGCCGAGTCGATCCAGCTTCCCTACCTCCACTCGGAGTTCCTGGGCCGCTTGCGGTCTCTGCGCTACAAGGACAGCAACGCCACTCGGGAAGCTCAGCTTGCCGTGACCGCCAGGGAGTTGATGGAGATCTTAGGGCAGGTGCGCGGACTCGTTCGCGAACTGGCCGACGCCCGAGCAGACGGAGCGAACAGCGTCCACCTGCGGCTCGTGCTCGGCGCACAAGAGCTGGCGCTGCTGCCGTTCGAGTTAGCCACCTCACCCAACGGCTGGCCGGGGACGGGCCAGCCGCTGGCCCTGCAAACCGAGCTTCCGATTTGTGTCACCAGAGAGGTACGGCGTGTCCGACCTGAGCGGATCGAGTGGCCGGCGAAGCCGCGTATTCTTTTCGCGTTCGCATCGCCGGGACGTTCCTTGGAAGGCCCACCTGCAAGCCCTGCGGCGAGCTATCAACCCCTGGGTTCGCTATTACCGCACCGATGAGGAGCGTACACGGCGGCGGGCCGAGCTACTCAAAGTCCTCCCTCGCGCATCGGTTGCGGATCTTCAACGCGAATGCCAGACGGGCCGCTATACGCACATCCACATCCTCGCGCATGGCGTCCCCTTCACGGAGGCCGATGATCGCCGGTATGGGATAGCGCTTCACCATCGCCAGGACCCGATCAAAAAAGACATCGTCCCCTCTGAGAACCTTGCGACGCTGGTGCGGTCCCAGGTTCCCAGCAAGGGCGGCGACTTGGCTCGGCCCTGCGTGGTCACCGTGGCTAGCTGCGACAGCGGCAACGTCGGCTCGGTCGTGGGCGCCGGCGCAAGTGTCGCTCACGCTCTGCATGAGGCGGGCATTCCCCTGGTAGTCGCGTCGCAGTTCCCGCTTTCGTTCGCGGGTTCGGTCGTCATGACGGAAACACTCTACGAGGGCTTGATGGCAGGCGAAGATCCGCGGAGGTTGATCGACCGAACCCGCAGGCGGCTCAGGACGACAGTCCCGAGCACTCACGATTGGGCCAGTCTTCTTGCTTACGCCTCGCTCCCGGATGACATCGACCGACAAGTCGCGGACTCGCGTGTGTCTCGCGCACATTGGCGAATGGAGGCAGCCCTAAACCACGCGTTTGGCTTGGTTTGGTCCGAAAAAGACAGCGAAGACATGCGGTCCCAAGAAGTGTCTGAAAGGGATCAAGACAGCATTCAGAAAAAGGATAGCGAAAAGAAGCCGTTCCAAGAAGTGCTCGAAAAGGTTCACGACAGTATTCAGACCCTAAATGAGGTCAGCGGGCCTGAGCAGGACAAAGAGAGGCGGTCTCGGATCGAGGCAAAGCTGGGTAGCAGCTACAAGCGGCTCGCGGAGATCCATTGGGAGACGCACCGCAAGAGGATGCAGCCCCAAAGTACAGACCTTCAGGATCACATGGCGTACGCCATTGACGCTCTCAGGCGGGCGCGGCGTCACTATGAAAAGGCGTTCGAGCTCGATGCTTCGAGCGTCTGGTATCTCGTCCAAGCCCTGGCTCTGAAGACGGTGCTCGAAGGGGCGAAATCGGTCCAGACGGGTCCTGACGACTTCTCGCCCCTGGAACGTGGGCAATTCGATCTCAGGCTATGGCGTTTGGCGGAGTCCGTCTCACTGCAAGACGTTCGCTCGGATGACAGGGAGGCGCGCGCTTGGGCCTACGGCAACCTCATCGAGCTCTATCTGATGACGAAGCTCTGCGCTTGGCAGCAGGACCCTGACTACCGCTTCTCGGTCCACTCGCTCGACGAGGACACGCTCGCGAGGCTCGCTGCCCAGAAACTCCGCAGCCTCGTCGACCGGGACGACTTTGAGTTGAAGCTGACACGCACGCAGATTCGCCGCTACCAGGAGTTTCTTCCAGGCGTTGCCGCCGCTATTAAGGACGGAGATCCTAACCAGGGCGCGTGGCCCCGGGTACATGAGCTGATGGAGGAGATTCTGGACATCCTGGATATCTGAAATTCGCCCCCAGCGACTGCCGGGTGTTGAAAGCCGACAAGTTTCGAATGTGTGATCGGGCCTCGCGAGCGGCCGACGAAGCATTGCCGCCGCGCTCGCCAATCGAATAGTCCTCCTCTTCGTGGCACTGAGATCTCGCTGCTCACGCCGTCTATACTTAGCACCGAAAGGACCTGCTCATGACCACCCTGACCCGCCGCGATCTCCTCCATCTCGCCGCCGGCGCCGCTACTCTCGCCGCCACCGGTAAGACCCAAGCCAAAGACCTACCTCCGTGGGGGCCCGGCATCAAGATCTCCCTGCAAATCCCGAACAGCTATGACGGCGACTATCTGACCTTCGCCAAGCAGATGGGCGTCGAGTACGTCTCCATCGGCGGACGCAATACTTCCTACGAATACTTCGCCGGGCACAAAGCCCGCGTCGAGGCGGCCGGCCTGAAGATCGGGAACATGGGCGACAGCAGCGTCCACAACATGCCCGAGGTCACACTCGGGTTGCAGGGACGCGACGCGAAGATCGAAGAATACAAACGCTACATCCGCAACCTGGGCAAAGCCGGGATTCACTACACAACCTACGCCCACATGGGCAACGGCATCTGGAGCTCCGAGCGCGAGACCACGCGCGGCGGCGCCCCGCGCGGGCCTTCCACCAATCAACCGCCAAAGGCTACTGGGTCGGCGAAGTATTCGAAGGGCCCCTCTCGCACGGTCGCAAGTTCTCGAAAGAAGAGCTCTGGGACAACTGGGAATATTTCATCAAGCAGGTCGTTCCCGTCGCCGAAGAGGCCGGCGTACGGATCGGCGTCCACCCCGATGACCCTCCGGTGCCGGAACTCGGCGGCGTGCCGCGTCACATGTTCGGCACGTTCGACGGTTACGTGAAGGCCTTCGAGATCGCCAACAGCCCCAACGTCGGCATCTGCCTCTGCTGCGGGACTTGGATGGAAGGCGGCGCACACACCGGCAAGAACGTCCTCGACGCCGCTCGCGAATTCGCCAAGATGGATAAGCTCTGGAAGATCCACTTCCGTAACGTCACCGGGCCGATTCCGGATTTCGTCGAAACCTACGTGTCAACGCAATTTAGAAAGATCCCCTGATTGAGCAAAGTAGAAAGATCCCCCTAGCGCTAGAATCATGGGCCGCTGCCCGCGACGGAAGGAGCCCGTAGGGCGACTGGAGTTGCGGGCAATGGCTCGCAGCGCTTGGCCGGATCGGCTAGGACGAAGCCGTCCATCCAACGCCCCTGGCGTTTCTTTGGTTGTTTGGTATGGGTTGGCGTCTTGCGGGCCGCCTTGGCGGTGGGCCGGGCTGGAGTGCCGTCGGCTTCCAGGCATTCTTGAAGCAGCAACGCTCCCTGTTGCCAACGCAGCCATAATTCCCCGTTAAGCCGTTGCTCGATCCGCACCGCCGTCTTCCTCATCCGAGGTTTGGCCTTCTCAGCCGGGATCTGATACAAACGTCCGTGCCACGAAATCGTGTAGTCGTTGCCGACCACACGCCGATCGACGCGACTGAGAATCGAGGCCAGATTCTGGTCGCGGCGCAAGCGCCGGTGGGCGTCGGCCTGTCCGGCTGGGTGACGCTTGAACCGTCCGTTCCACTGCGGCACAAACTCCTGCTGCAGATAACGGTTGGCGTCCTCAATGCTGCTCGCCGCGGCTCGCCGCAACCCCTTCACCATGCGGTCTTGCATCGTCTGGAAACTGCGCTCGATCCGTCCCTTCGCCTGCGGCGAGTGCGCCGGAATCTTTCCGATTCCCAACTCGGCCAGCGCCCTCTCGATCTGTGTCGGCGGTGGAGCCGCGTCCAAATGCTTGTTGTGGTGCAACGGCCGGTTGAGTTGAAACAGGCTGGCCTTGTCGGTGTAGACCTCCACGGGACGCCCGTGTAACTCCACATACCGCCACAACAACCGCATGTTCTCGGCCGTCGAGTCCGACACGGCAAAGTGCGCCGTCAGCTCGCTCGTGGCGTCGTCCATCATCGCCACCAGATACAACCGCGGGCCGCGCCCTTCCAACCAGTCGTGGTCGGACGTATCCCATTGCACGAGTTCGCCCCGGCAACGCCGTCGCCGCCGCCACACATGCACCTTCTTCAACTTGGCCCGGCGCGGCTTCCACAGCCCTTGGCCGCTCATCCACTGCCGCAGCGTCTCGCGGTTGACCACGATCTGATGCTCGCTCGCCAGCATCTCGCTCGCCAGCGTCGGCCCGTAATCGTCGTAGCGCTCGCGGATCAGAGCCAGCGCTCGCCGCCGCAGCTCGTTGTCGTACGCGCGGTTCGAGGGCCGGCCTCGCAGCCGATGCGCCAGCCCGCGATCGCCCTCTTTGCGGAGTCGCTTCACCAGCTTACGGACCCAACGGGCGCTCAGCTTCAACTGCTGTGCCGCCGTTGCCTGCGTCAGCTTCCCCTCCTTGACTTGCCTCAGAACAATCAACCGGTCCCGCTCCACTTTGCTCAATGCCACGATTTCGTTCACCCCCTAGCGTCTCTCGCCCGAAGGGGATCTTTCTACTTTGCTCTGTAGGGGATCTTTTCACATTGCGCCGACATCGTCGAAACCTACGTTGACGACGGCTACACGGATATGAAGCAGCTCATGCGGACGCTGGTCGATGTCGACTTCCGGGGGATTCTCATCGCCGACCACGTCCCGGCCATGGGAGGCGACCGCAAGACCGGCTGGGCCTTCAGCATCGGTTACATCAAGGCTCTGTACGAAATGGCGAAAGAGGAACGGGGCCGAGCGTAAGACGCCACTCGACGCATCGCTCGACCATCATGCGGTCTGTCCTGCGGAAGGCGGCTTCTCTTCGATCTACGACGGGCTGGGCACAAGCAGAAAGAAGGGCAAATTAGTCACCGGAAATCTTTGCCGCCGGCGGGACCGCCGCCTTGGGGGCTGTGAAAAAACTGGGGACAGTCCACGGCGCGCCGCTAATAAGCGCTACGAGTAAAGCAGTTACGCAGGCAGCGCTTGGTACAGTCCCCGTTTTTTCACAGCCCCTTAGAGGCGGGGCTCTTCGTTGACTTCTTGGCCGCTCGCTTCTTCGTGGCCTTCTTCGTTGATTTCTTCGTAGCCTTTTTCGTCGCCCTCTTGCGGGGCGAGGGGTCGGCAGCCAAGCGGGCGGCGCGGGCTTCGAGCAGATTCACCGCGTCGTCAATCGTGAGCGTTTCGGGAGTCATCCCGCTCCGCAGCGAAGCGTTCAACTCACCGTCGGTCACGTAGGGTCCGAAGCGGCCCGACTTGATGACAAGGTCTTTCTCTGACACAGGGTGCTTGCCCATCTCGCGCAACGCCTTCGGCTGCGCTGTCCGCCGCTGCCCCTTGGGCTGTTTGAGCACGTCAATCGCCTGTGCCAGCGAAATGCTCAACGGCGACATCTCGGGCGGGATCGACCGAATCTCTTCTCCGCATTTCACGTAAGGGCCAAAACGTCCATTCGCCGCCAGCACCGGCTCGCTCGACTCGGGATGCTCACCAATCGTTCGCGGCAGCCCCAGGAGCTTGAGCGCGAGTTCGAGACTGACTTCCTCCGGCTGCATGTTCGGCAGCAGCGAAGCCATCTTCGGCTTATCGCCGCCCTTCTCCGGAATGCCGAGCTGCACGTAAGGGCCGAAACGGCCGTTCTTGAGGAAGACGGGCTGCTTCGTTTCCGGATCTTCGCCCAGCGCCTCGGGGCCCTTCTTGGCCTCCTCCAGTAGAAGTTGGGCCGCCTCCACGGTCATCTCGTCGGGAGCCAGCATGTCCGGCAAACTCGCGCGATTCTCGCCGTCGGAAAGAAACGGGCCGTATCGGCCGATGCGAACCTCGATCTTTTCACCGCTGCTCGTTTCCCCCAAGGGTATGGAGCAAACGTCGCGAGGGTCGATGGACGACTGGCCGTTCTCGACCAGGGTCCGCAGTCCATGGTGTCCGTTGCCGAAGTAAAACTTCTTGAGATAAACCAGCCGCGCCGCTTCGCCGCGCGAGATGGCATCGAGATCGTCTTCAAGCCGCGCCGTGAACTCGTAGTCCAGTAGGTTTGTGAAGTATCTTTCGAGCAAACCCACGACCGCCATCGCAACAAACGACGGCACCAGGGCGGTGCCCTTCTTAAAAGCATAGGAGCGCGAAAGCACGAGCCTGACGATAGTCGCCCATGTGCTCGGCCGGCCGATTCCCAGCCGCTCCAACTCTTTAATCAAGGTGCCCTCGGTGTAGCGCGCGGGCGGCTGCGTCGTGCGGTCGACCGGCTCAAGCGATTTGGTTTCGAGCTGTTCCTTCTCGACCAGCTTCGGTAAGAGCTTTTCCTTGTTGGCCAGTTCAGCACTGGGGTCGCCCGCTCCATCGACGTAGGCTCGGAGGAATCCGGGAAACTCAATCGTCTTGCCGGATGCGCGGAAATGCGCTTCGCTAAGCGAAATTCGGACCGCGATGTTGGTGCCGCGTGCGTCCTTCATTTGGCTGGCAACGGTGCGCCTCCAGATCAATTCGTAGAGCTTAGCGGCCTCGATGCCGAGTTGCCGTTCGACTTCAGCCCGCGGGGTGAACGAATCGCCGGCCGGGCGGATCGCCTCATGCGCTTCTTGCGCGTTGCGGACTTTTGTCTTGTAGACCCGGGGTCCTTCGGGCAAAAACTCTTGGCCGAAATCCCTCGCGATCAATGACCGTGCGGCCGTCAGCGCTTCGGTCGACAGCGTCGTCGAATCGGTACGCATGTAGGTGATAAACCCGTTCTCATAGAGCCGTTGCGCCATCGACATGGTCCGCTCGGCCGAGAACCGCAGCTTGCCGTTCGCTTCTTGCTGCAACGTGCTCGTTACAAAGGGAGCCGCCGGCGACGTCAAGTAGGGCTTTTCCTCGACGGACTCGACAATCGGCGTTTCCTTTTCGATCTTCGCAAGCAGTTCGCGCGCGTCGCGCTCGCCGAGCGCCACGACGCTGTCGGCTTTCTTAAGTTGCCCCGTGTCCGGATCGAAGTCCTTCCCGATCGCAACGCGGCTGCCGTTCACGCTCACCAGTTCAGCCTCAAACTCCGAGGGCCGGCTTCCAGCGCTGGGCTTGCGGAAGACGGCCTTGAGCGAGGAGTAGTTCGCCGAATGGAAGCGGATCCTCGCCCGCTCGCGTTCGACGAGCAGACGCACAGCTACGCTCTGTACTCGGCCCGCGCTCAGACGCGGCGCCATCTTCTTCCACAGCAACGGACTGACTTCGTAGCCGAACAGACGGTCAACCACGCGGCGCGTCTCTTGCGCATTGACGAGGTCCTGGTCGATATCTCTGGCTGAATCCAGAGCGTGCTGAATCGCCGTTTGGGTGATCTCGTGGAAAACGAGTCGACTGACCGGCACCTTGGGCTTGAGAACTTCCAGTAGATGCCAACTGATCGACTCCCCTTCGCGGTCTTCGTCCGTTGCGAGGTAGATGCGCTGGACATCTTTCATCGCCTGGCGCAGTTCCTTGACTTGCCTTTTCTTGCTGTCAGGAACGACATAGAGCGGCGAGAAGTCGTTCTCAATGTGGACGCCGAGCTTGGCCCAAGACTCCTTCTTCAGCTTCTCGGGAACCTCGGCTGCGTTATTCGGCAGGTCGCGGACGTGGCCGTTGGAGGCCATCACGATAAAGCCCTTGCCAAGGAACCGCGAAATCGTTTTTGCCTTGGTCGGCGACTCGACGATCACGAGGGATCGCTCTTCTGTACTTTTGGCCATTCTCACTCAAATGGGTCGAGAAGACTCTTCGACCCTAGTCTTCGTTTCAAGATCCCCACACGCGAACGAAGTGCTTGCCCGGTAGTTGCTTCGCCAACCCAAACAACTCCAGTTCGCTGAGGGCTGACAAGATCTCCGACGGCGAATTTCTCTCGCAACGGCGGATGATGTCGTCAATGTGTATCGACTGATCGATCTGCAACAAGGGCAGCACCTTTTTCGCAAGAGGCGTCGTCGACCCCTCCCACAGTGATGTCTGACCACCAGCCGAGGTTTCATTCTTTCTCGAATCTTGTTCCTCTTGCCTGCTCGCCAACGTTCGCCTTACGTCTAGGGGAAGGTCTTCGATGATATCGGATGCCTGTTGCACAAGTTTCGCGCCCTGCTTGATCAGCAGGTTCGGTCCCCAACTTGGCTTCGATACGATGCTGCCCGGTACCGCGAATACTTCCCGGCCCTGATCAAGCGCCAGCCGTGCCGTAATGAGCGACCCGCTGTACTGGGCCCCCTCGACAACCATTGCCCCAAGACTTAACCCACTAATAACACGATTCCGGATCGGGAAGTTTTGGGGGAACGCCGTAGAACCCATCGGAAACTCCGAAACGATGACGCCTTTCTTCTCGATCTCCGCGGCCATTTTCGCGTTTTCGCGGGGGTAAACAACGTCAACTCCGCAGCCCAGGACCGCGACCGTCGGCCCGCCGGCTTCCAGCGCTCCCTGGTGCGCGTAGCTGTCCACTCCTCTGGCCATTCCGCTAACAATCGTCATTCCCACCTGCGTCAACTCTCGGCTCAACTTTCGTGCCACCGCCATGCCGTAAGGCGTCGGACGCCGCGAGCCGACGACAGCCAAGGTTTCCCCCACAAGGCAATCGGCTCGGCCTTTGGCATAGAGCAAAATCGGCGGATCATAAATTTCCTTCAGCCGCCGCGGATACCTCGCATCTTGGATGGTTACGACCTCGACGCCGGCCGCGGTTACCTTGCCCTGCTCGCTCGCTGCTTCCTCAAAACTCGTGCCGGAGTGAACGGCTTCCGCAGTCGCCTCACGCAACCCGCACGCCCGCAACTCCGTCAACGACGCGTGAAACACCCGCTCCGGGCTCCCGAACGTACGAATCAGCTTAAGAGCGTTTCGGGCTCCAAGCCCCGAAACCAAGTGAAGAGCCAACCAGCAAAGCTGCGCTTGCCGGCCGGACGCGGCGGTTGCCATGACTTGTGCTTCGAGACCAACACTAACGGAAGCGTGGCCCTTGGTGCAAGCGGGCCACCGAAACGGTCCGCCGTGATGCAGAGCTCGCGATACCGGTAAACGAGTGCGGTTGATACAATGAGCGTCTCGTGATGCGGCCGCGGCGACGGGTTTCAGCAGTTCGTTTTCTCAACACCTCTCCCCTCGTTTGGGGCCTCCTGCACGGTCCCCAGCGCGGCATCTTCGATATCCATTTCTCGCTACCTTCCGAGTGCGCCGACGAGTTGCGTGCGGGAGGCGCCGATATCGGCCTCGTACCCTCCGTCGCCCTCGCGCGTCAGCCGGATCTGATGGTCATGCCCGGCTGTGCGGTTGCCTGTCGCGGACCGGTGCGCAGTATTCTTTTTTTCTCGCGGAAGCCCATTGAAGAAATTGAGTCCTTCGCCGCCGACACGAGTTCCCGAACCTCCGTCGTACTGACACAGGTCTGGCTGGCGCGCAAGTTCGGTCTGCGCCCACCGGTACGCCCCTATCCACCCAAGCTCGACGAGATGCTCGAACTCGCCGACGCCGCCCTGATCATCGGTGACCCAGCGCTGCACCTTGATCCGACTCAAGCCGAATGGCGAGGGCAGCCGTTGTTCGTCTACGACCTCGGGACCGAGTGGGTCGAGTTGACGGGGCGGCCGATGGTTTTCGCCGTCTGGGCCGCCAAGAACCTAGCCGCGGCCTCCGGCGACCCGGCTGTTTTCCAGGCTTCCGCCCAATTCGGCCACGAGCACATCGATGAGATTGTCGAGAAAGAAGGAGTCCAACGAGGTTTCCCGGCCGACTTGGCGCGGCGCTATCTGACCGAACATATTTCGTACGATTTCGGCCCCGCCGAGCAAGCCAGTCTGGAGTTCTTCCTCCGTTCCGCCGCCGACCTGGGGCTCATCGACAAGACTCCCGAGCTGCACTACCTGGAAACGGCCGCTTTGGCGGAGTAGTCACTAGATGACCAAACAAGAGGCACTCGACGCCTTCCGCGGCGACGACCTGATCGGCATCGGTATGGAAGCCGACGCTGTCCGCCGCAAGTTCCACCCGGAAGGCGTGGCCAGCTACATCATCGATCGCAACATCAATCACACCAATTTCTGTACGGAGTACTGTAGCTTCTGTGCCTTCTACCGACCGATGGGAAGCGACGAGGGCTACGTGCTTGCCAAAGAAGAGATCTTCAAGAAGATCCAGGAAACGGTCGACCTGGGCGGCAGCGGCGTCCTGATGCAAGGCGGGGTTAACCCCGATCTGAAGATCGAGTACTTCGAAGATCTCTTCCGCTCGATCAAGCAGCGCTTCGCAATCCACCTGCACTGCCTCTCGGCACCCGAGATTCTTACGATCGCCGAAGTAAGCGACCTGTCCATCCGAGAGACGATCATCCGTCTGCGCGACGCCGGTCTCGACTCGATACCCGGCGCCGGCGCGGAAGTTCTCGACGATGAGGTCCGCGTCAAAATCGCGCGTCTCAAATGTACGACCGCCGACTGGATCAATGTCCACCGTACCGCCCACGAGCTCGGCATGCGGACCACGGCGACCATGATGTTCGGATGCGGCGAAACCATTGAACACCGTGTCAACCACTTGGAAACACTCCGCCGGCTTCAAGAGGAAACGGGCGGCTTCACCGCATTCATCCCGTGGCCCTTCCAGCCGGACAACACCGCTCTCGGGCGACGAGTCAAAGAAGAAACAACGGCCGTCGACTTCCTCAAGACTCTCGCTATCTCGCGCATCTACCTCGATAACGTGGTCAACATCCAGACGTCTTGGGTTACGCAGGGGCTCAAGGTCTGCCAGCTTGGCCTGCGCTTCGGGGGGAACGACGTGGGAAGCGTGATGCTGGAAGAGAATGTCGTTCGCCAAGCCGGGGCGCAACACGCGGCCAGCGAAGAGGACTTGAGGCGGATGATCCGCGACGCCGGCTTTATCCCGAAGCAACGCGATACGTTGTACCGGACCTACTTCCTAAACTGACGCGCCAGTCACCCGCTTGTGGCGCACGCCTTACTCGTCTTCATCACCGCCGCGTCCCGGTAAACCCGCCGGGTTCTCATGGACGCGCTCCTGGCGGCCGTGCCCTATCGCTGACGCCAGCCCGACGCTACCTTCGCCAAAACGATCGCGCAAGTTATCAACCGCCCCGAGGGCCCGGCCCCATTTTCTCTTGCGGTCTTCCTCGATCAGATCCAACTGCCCTTCGCTTTCCTCCAGATTCCCAACGTGAACGCCCAGCAGCCGGATGGGCCGAGGCTGCTTCCAGTTCTTCCTGAACAGGGTCTTGACCGTGTCAAGAATCACCGTGTCGAGCTGCGTGGCTTCTTCCAGCGAATGCGCTCTTGTATAGGTCGAAAAGTCCGAGTACCGGAACTTGATCTGGATCGTTCGTCCGTAAAGAGCATGCTCGCGCAGCCGGCGTCCCACCAACTGAGATAACTTGGCCAGCGTCGATTCGAGCAGCTTCACATCGGCGGTGTCCCGGCCGAACGTCGTCTCGTGACTGATCGACTTGGGATATTCCGATGCGCCGATCTCTCCCTGGAACCAGGCGCCAGCGTCCAGCCCTTGAGCTTTGCCGGCCAGCGCCAGCCCGAGCTTGCCCCAGGTCTTCTCGAGGTAGGCCTCGCCGAGCTCGCTGAGCTGCCCGATTTTGTGAATGCCACGCTCGCGAAAACCCTTTTCCGTCACCTTGCCGACACCGGGAATCTTCCGGATACCCAACGGCGCGAGAAAGGCCGCCTCCGCGCCCGGCGTTACGCACAACATGCCGTTCGGCTTGGCCAGGGCCGAGCAGATTTTCGCAACAAGTCGTGAAGTGCCGATGCCCACCGAGCAGGGCAGTTTCGTTTCAGCGGCAATGGCTTCGTGCAACAGTTGGCCGGCCATGAGTGGAGGCCCCATCAGCCGTTCGGTCCCCGTCATTTCCAAATAGGCTTCATCGATCGAAGCCATCTCGACGCGTGGCGAGAATTTCTTGAGGACTTGGTGTACCTTGCCCGAATAGTCACGGTAGCGGTTCGGGTGGCCCGGCAGGAAGACGGCTTTGGGGCACAACTGGTAGGCCCGTCGCAGCGGCATCGCCGAGTGGACACCGTACTTCCTCGCCGCGTAGGAAGCAGCCGACACGACCCCTCTCTCATTGGCCCGGCCTCCGACCACAACAGGCTTGCCTTTGAGGCTGGGATCGAAAAGTTCCTCAACCGATACGAAGAATGCATCCATATCGACATGGAAGATGGTTCGGATCGGCATCGTGCTCGGGAGCCCTCAGAGCTTGCTCACGAACTCATTGTGCTTGATGTAAAAGCGATGTGGGAGGTCCCGGCTCACTGAAATTCCGATCCGGGTCGTTCGCACGATCTCAAACGGTTCAGGCTCATGAAACTCGCGGACCGTCAGATCTCCCCTTGTTACGTCGGCGCCGTTCCGAGCGCGCGTCACACCCAACGCCAGCGTCAGCTTTCCCGGCCCCGAAGCCGCATCGCGCAAGCGCTTCGCCTTCGGCCGCCGCCGCCGGATTTCATCGATTCCGACGAGCGGCTCAACCGCCCGGACCAGCACGCAGCCCGCCTCGCCGGCGGGTTCGGCGACGAAATTCAAACACTCGTACATGCCGTAGCAAAGATAGACGTACGCGCGCCCCGGCGGACCAAAGATCACTTTCGTCGAGCGCGTCCGCCCCCGCGCGCTGTGGGCCGCGCCGTCACCCTTTCCCAGGTACGCTTCCGTTTCAACGATCTTGCCCGCGAGGGCATGGCCCTCCGCCTTGTGGACGATGATCTTGCCGAGCAAGTCCGGCGCAACGTCCAGGGTCGGCCGCTCAAAGAAAGCACGGTTGAGAACCCGCGTGCGCGAGATGAGCCGCCGGTAGGTCAACTCTTGGTTGGGCATGAGTATCGAGCCGCGGCGCGGGAACCGCTAACTATAATGGGACACTACTGTCCGGCTGATAAGCGGTGGGCGGCCTGCAACTGGTTGTAGAAAAGTGGGTTAGGTGTTGTTTTTTCTTGCCGCGATTTGAGCGGCGGTGCGCCGTTTGAGCGTCATCCGTCCTGAGCCGACAATGGCTCATGAATCTGGGCCGCACCGTATTCGCGCAGTTGATCAGCTTTCTTCCGGATCGCGAGTTCCGGCGCTGTGTGGCCCGCTACGATGGCGACCGGGGCTCGCGCAGCTTCTCCTGCTGGGATCAGTTCCTCTCGATGTCCTTCGCCCAGTTGACCTACCGCGAAAGCCTCCGCGATATCGAAGCGTGCCTGCGTTCGCTTGGCGGCAAGCTCTACCACATGGGATTCCGCGGCAACGTCGCGCGCTCGACACTGGCCGACGCTAACGAGTCGCGCGACTGGCGGATCTATGCCGATTTCGCTCAGGCCTTGATTCGCATCGCGCGGCCGTTGTATGCCCGCGATCCGATCGGCGTGGATCTCAATCAAAGTCTCTACGCTCTGGACTCGACCACCATCGACCTGTGCCTCTCGCTGTTCCCGTGGGCCAAGTTCCGCCGGCGCAAGGCCGCCGTGAAGATGCACACGCTGTTGGACCTGCACGGTAACATCCCCACGTTTATCCGCATTACCGACGGCAAAACGCACGACGTCAACATCCTCGACGAGTTCCTACCCGAGCCCGGCGCCTTCTACGTTATGGATCGGGCCTACGTGGATTTCGAACGCCTCTTCGTGTTCACCCTCTGCTCGTCGTTCTTCGTCGTGCGAACCAAGAAGAACATCTTGCTCCAACGGCGCTACTCGCATCCCGTCGACAAATCTACGGGCGTGCGCTCGGATCAGACCGTCATACTGACTGCCATCGAATCGGCCAAAGTCTATCCGGACCCGTTGAGGCGCGTCAGCTACGTCGACGCCGCGACGAACAAGCGGCTGAAGTTCCTGACCAACAACTTCGCGCTCCCGGCACTGACCATCGCCGAGATCTACCGTTCGCGCTGGCAGGTGGAGCTGTTCTTCAAGTGGGTCAAGCAGCACTTGCGGATCAAGAAGTTCTACGGCGCCAGCGAGAACGCCGTGAAGACCCAGATTTGGATCGCCGTCTCGGTGTACGTGCTGGTGGCGATCGTGCGGAAGAGGTTGGGCCTGGAGGCGAGTCTCTACCAAATCCTACAGATTCTCAGCGTTACCCTATTTGAGAAAACGCCCATTTTACAGGCCTTGCAGCCATCAGACTCCCATGAAAACTTACTCGATCACCCCAACCAGCTGATTCTATTCGACTTCTAACCGGACAGTAGTGATAATGGGATACCATCTCAGCGACAACCATGAAACGACTGCCGACACCGCGATGGGCATGGGCCTCTCTGTTCCTACTCACAGTAGGTTGCGGAAGCCAAGGCCCTCCCCACTCACCGGGCGAAGCCGTTGAAACGTTTCAGCTTCCCGAAGGTTTTCACATCGAGTTGGTTGCCGCCGAGCCCGACGTGATCGATCCCGTCGCAATGAGTTTCGACGCCCAGGGCCGCCTCTATGTCGTCGAGATGCGTGACTACCCCTACAGTCCCGAGCCGAAGGGCCGCGTCAAGCGGTTGGAAGACACCGATGGCGACGGACGATTCGAGACAAGCACCGTCTTCGCCGAAGGCCTTTCACTCCCGAACGGAGTGACGGCGTGGAAGGATGGCATCCTCGTCACCGCCGCGCCTGATATTCTCTATCTCGCCGACACGGACGGCGACGGCCGGGCCGACGAAAAAACCGTCGTACTCACGGGTTTCGCCGCCACGAACCCGCAGCTCCGCGCGAACGGCCCCCTGTACGGAATCGACAACTGGGTTTACGTGGCGTACACGCGCGTTCCCAACCCGGTCCGCTTCGCGAAGGAATTCGGGGATCGTGGCGGTCCCATCCGTTTTCCGGATCGACCGGACGCGCAGTCCGCCGTGGTCCGCGGCCAAGACGTTCGCTTCCGCCCGGAACAGGGCGCGGTCGAAGCCGTGGCGGGCAATTCACAATACGGAAACGCCTTCGATGCCTGGGGCGACCGCTTCACCGTCTGGAACAATGACCACTTGCGCCATGTCGTCGTTCAGCAGACCTACGCCGCCCGCAATCCTCACTTCGCGAATCCCGACGTCATGAAGTCCGTTTCCGATCACGAGAACGCCGCGGCGCTGTTTCAAATCACCACCAAGCCCGAGTACATCCACGATTCGCAACACGGCCGCTTCACGTCGGCCTCGGGAATTTCGGTCTATACGGGCGGAGTTTACCCGGCCGGTTATGAGCACACCTCGTTCACCTGCGACCCGGTCCACAACATCGTCCACCGCGACATCCTCGTACCCGACGGACCGACGTTCACGGCGCGCCGAGCCCACGAGGGCCGCGAATTCTTGGGGTCGACCGATAGCTGGTTTCGTCCGGTGTTCACGACGACCGGCCCCGACGGCTCGCTCTACGTCGTCGACTACCATCGCCCGGTGGTGGAGCATCCCGAGTACGCGCCGAAAGAAATCCTCCATCAGATTCAGTTCGACCCGCCGGCGCAGGCCGGACGCATCTACCGCGTTGTCTACGATGGGGCGGAGTCCTACGAGCGCCCGCGTTTGGCGGACACCCCATCTAACGAACTGGTCGGCCACTTAACGCACCCAAACGGTTGGTGGCGCACAACAGCCCAGCGCCTCCTGGTGACGCGCGGCGATGTATCCGTGGCGGCGGCGCTCAAGGCAACCGCTCAGCAAATGGATTCCGCGTTCGGCCGCCTGCACGCGCTGTGGACGCTCGACGGACTCGGTGCACTCGACGAGTCTCTCGTGCTAGACGCTCTTCAAGATCCCGTACCGAACATCCGCGAGCACGCCTTGCGTCTCGCCGAGGACTATCTGTCAGACGAAGAGCTACGTAAACAAGCTCACCTGCTTGCAGCCGACGAAAGCGGGAAAGTGCGATTGCAAGCCGCCTGCATTCTGGGTGGGTTCTCCGGACCGCGAGACCGGCAGGCGGTCGAGCAGTTATTGGTCGAGAACGTTGAAAGCCCCTGGTTCCGGACGGCGGCCCTCAGCGCGGCAGCCGGCGACGCGGATGCCTGGTTCGAACGGCTTTCGCGGAAGCCAGGCTTTCTCGCCCAGCAGACGGACGGCAAACGCGCCCTGATGAGCGATCTGGCAACCATCGTGGGGGCACGTCAGAAGGACGCCGAAGTAGCGGAGCTCACCGAGGCCGTGCGCCGCCGTTCCTCAGCCAAGGACGTCTGGTGGCAGGAAGCCGTCCTCGCCGGCCTCGGCGCCGGTTTCGGACAAGGCGAGGCTGAGCGGCCCCGGGTCGATGCCGGCCAGCGCAGCCTGCTAAGCCTTCTAACCCACGCGTCGCAAGAGGTACGCGATACGGCACTCGACGCGTTGCTCCGGCTCGACATTGCATCCACCCCGCAATTGAAGTCGGTTGTCACAAAGGCGGCCTCCGTCGTAAACGAGGCCGAGCGACCCATTGATGAGCGTGTCTTCGCCGTCCGCACGCTCGGGCTTGACCGTTCGCAAGACTCCGCTCCACACCTCGAAAAACTCTTTGGACCCGCAAATCCGGAAAGCTTGCAGGAAGCAGCCGCAGCATCTCTTTCCGCAATAAGAGGTCCAAGCGCCACCCCAGCCTTGATGAAGAACTGGCGCACCTACACGGGCCTTGTCCGAAGCAAAGTCGCTGGCGAGCTCTTAGCCCACCCTGAAGGCATCACAGCCTTGCTTGACGGGGTCGAGAGCGAGCAGGTGCAGCCCTGGTCGCTCAGCCGCGGCCGCCGTCGGCAATTGCTCCGGCACCCCGACCCCGCGATTCAGGCGCGGGCCAACAAGCTCTTCGGTGAGTCAGCTCCGAACGCCCGCCAGCCTGTCTACGAGAAATATCGGCCCGCGCTTGATCTCGCCGGCAGCCCCGAAAACGGCAAGGAAGTCTTTCGTGCTACCTGCGCCGAGTGCCACCAGATCGACGATATGGGCTCCCAGGTCGGCCCGGATCTGCTCAGCGTCGTCATCCGCAACAGAGAGGTTCTCATGACCGACATCTTGATGCCGAACGAAAGCATCGAGGCCGGCTACGAGGAATACCTTCTCGAAACGAACGACGGCCGGTCCGTGACGGGTGTCATCGCCGCCGAGACAGCCGAGACCATCACACTCCGCCGGGCCAAAGGCGAGCAGGACGTCATCAGCCGCGCCAACATCCGCGAACTGCGCTCGCTCAGCGTCTCCCCCATGCCCGAGGACGTTGAGCAAAGCATCAGCGTACAAGGTATGGCCGACCTACTTGCCTACCTAAAAAGCCTCTAACCTGCAATCTGATGTGGCGCACGGCCCAGACGGGAGCCTTGCGGCCCGCCGGGCTGGAAGATAGTGGCCGGGTGGGGAGGATTTGGGCTTGGGGAATTGAAGATTCGGGTTAGTGCGGGGGGCGGATGATTTGATCCACTCCTTTGCGGAAGCCGTATTCGGGGCCTAGCTTTTGGTAGTCGATGCCGCTGAGGGAGTTCCAGTCCCAAACGACTTGGCCTTCCCGGAGGGTGAGTTCGCAGAAGAGGCGCTGGTTGCCGTCGATGGCGCCGTTGCTGCCGTCGCGGAAGCGGAATTCGCGGTTCAGCATGCGGAAGCCGGCGACGTCGGCTGCGGCTCCGGGTGTCAGATGTCCGAGCTCTTCCCGCTGGATCTGTTGGGCCGGGTTCCAGGTGGATGCCTTGATGACCTCGTCGAGGGGCATGCCCATGGCTAGGAATTTCGACATGGTGGTTTGCATGTCCATCATGGCGCCGTTGACGGAACCTTGGTGGATGTCGGTCGAGATGGAGTCCGGATAGAAGCCTTGCTCGATGGCGGGGACGGCGTTGCGGAAGACGAAGCTGCCGCCGCCATGGCCGACGTCGAACTTGATGCCGCGCTTGCGCGCCCGAAGGAGGTAGTCGTAGAGCTTGCCGTTCTCGTCAACCCACGGCACGGGGCCGCGGAACATATGGGTCGGCATGTCGCCGGGCCGCAGGTGTTTGAGGACGAGGTCGTAGAAGGGGCGTTCGGGAAGGAAGTAGCCGAAGTCGACCATGACCGGGATCTTCGCCATCTCGCCCGCCCGGACGGCCTCGTCGACGGAGTTCCAATCGGGCTGGCGATAGTGAGCGCTCTTGATACCGACGATGACGTCTTTGTGCTTCTTGGCGAGGCGCGCGACTTCCTCGGGGTTGAAGTCTTTCTGCTCGGTGATGTCGGTAATCATGCCGAAGCCGGCGATGTTGATGTGCGCCAGCATGCGGGTTTTCAGGCGCTCTTTGTCGATGACGGTGTGGCGGAAGAACTCGAAGTTGCGCCAACCGGAACTGCCGGCGTCGACGGCCGTGGTGATGCCGGTGGGGAGTGTGTTCGCGTCGGGCTGAACGCTGTTGTCGCCGGCCCAAGCGCCCGGGATGTTCGTTGTCGAAAACATGTGGACGTGCAGATCGATCAGGCCGGGGGTGATGTAGAGGTCGCTGACGTCGAAGGTTCGGTCGGCTTTCGATTCGTCGATTGATTCGGATACGGCGGCGATGATGCCGTCGGAGATGGCGACGTCGCGGCGGCCGGAAATGCCGTTCTTGGGGTCGATGACGTAGCCGCCTTTCAGCAGCAGGTCGTATTCGCCTTGTTGGAAGGAAAGCGCCGCGGCAAGACAGAAGATGAGCAAGGCGGGCAGCCTGATCCACGCTGCCCAGCGCGTGGCGGGTCGGTTGGCGTTCATCGGGGACTCCGGTTGTTTTGTGTGGTCCAGATGGGGAGCGAAATCAGAGGATAGCAGTTGTGCGCGGGGCATCATTTACGACAGATCACAGCGTCCATGTCTCCCATACCTCCCGGGATGTACCCGAGAATCGGAAGAAACTGACTGAAGACTTGGCGGGTATACGCTTCGCTGCGGAGACATGTTTGGTACCACTGAGGGAAGAACCCCTCGAGTTTGCGGGATTCCTTGAAAACGATTCCGTGCTTCGCGACTTCGCGCATTGTTTCCGGGCTGAAGGACTCGATGGCCGCCGCCGCGTACACGGTCAACAACGCGATGCCGCCGGGTCGGAGTACACGCCGCAGTTCGGCCAGCCACGGCTGCTCCATGGCAGGCCCGAGATGAGTGAATACCGAGACGGCGTAGATGAGATCGAAGCAGCCGTCATCAAACGGCAGAGGCGGTTGGGCAGCGTTCCGCCGAGATTCGACCGTAGGGAGGTTGCGTTGGCACCATTCGATTGCATCGGGGTCTGTATCGACCGCGTAGATCTCCGCGTTTGGGAGACGCCGCGACAAAGGGATGAGAGTGCGGCCGCAGCCGGCACCAAAGTCGAGGATGGTCTCGAAGGATTCGAGTGAAAGGGCCACCGACTCCAAACAGGTGTTCAGATTGTTCACTGTTTCCGCGCCAACCCGAACGAACCTCTCCGCCGCGGGGTCTCCGGCAACCCGGAAACGCAATTCGGGAGGCGGGAGCGGGTGCGAATGTTCGGTCCCCGTGGCCGCGTCGGTGATTCGGTGCCCGTAGCACTTCATTCGGACGCCCGAGCGATACAGGGGGTAGTAGATCGCCTTCGCAATCGATCGGACGCTATCCGCCGCCGGGAGATACGTATTTGACCTCTTAGCCAAAAGTGGTCTCGAGACTCGCCGGTCGAGATGCCATCGCCAGCTTCCGCACTCTACTGGAACCAGTATCGGACATTTGCGAATCCAAGGAGAGTCGCTGAGTAGCGATTTCCGTTGCGCAAATCGACAAGGGCCGTCGACGGGCTGCTATTGGATCTCGGAGTCGTTTTCGCTGGCGGGTTCGTTACCGAAGTGGTTGCGGATGATATTGGTGTGGTCGGTGTAGAACGTGCGTGAACCGGTGACGTTAAAAGTCTGAGGGTCGCCGTTGACGGTATAGCCGCCCGGGGTTCCGACCATGGTAAAGACGTAGCCCGATTTGATGCCCGTGGAGAGGTCGCCGGAAAGAAGGTTGGCGGCGTTAGGAGATGAGTTCGCGCTGCCGGCGGGCGGACCAAGTTCCATCAGGGACTGTGCGTAGCGGCCGTAGGTGGAGAAGTATTGGATCTGGGCGGTGTTGATGGTGTGCATGGCGCGGATCGAAGCCATCTCGTAGGCGGCCATGCGGGCAGTAGTTAATTTCGGGATGGCGATCGCCGCGATGATCAGGATGATCGCGATGACGATGAGCAACTCGATAAGCGAAAAGCCTCGGCGCCTGCGGATCTGCATACAGCCCTCCTACGTCCCCTATTTAAGCAGACGCGCCAGGCTAGGAAAAAGTGCAACGGAAAATGCCCGATCAGGATGTCAAGTTCGTGAAAAGTGGCCGGGGTCGGTCTGTGTGGCGGGTCCGGCGGGCGGACCGGGACTTGGGCCTCGAGACGTTTGACGGGTTTTCGGGCGAAGCCGTACAATAGCTGGAAGGGCACAGGAGTATTGTGCCTGCCCCTCCCGAGGCCCGCTCAGGCGGGAATTCTCGAATGTTCGACAACCTACAGGAGAAGCTCCAGCGCGTTTTCAAGAACCTCCGCGGCGAGGGGAAGCTGACGGAGAAGAATATCGAGGATGCGATGCGCGAGATTCGCATGGCGCTTCTCGAGGCGGACGTTAACTTTAAGGTTGTCAAACAGTTAGTTGAGGGGATCAAGCAGAAAGCGCTGGGGCAGGAAGTACTGACGGCTCTTTCGCCGACCGAGCAGGTCATCAAGATCCTGCGCGATGAGTTAACAGCGCTACTGGGCACCGAGGAGGCGAAGCTGAAGTATTCGAACAGCCCGCCATCGGTATTCATGATTGTGGGCTTGCAGGGTTCGGGTAAGACGACTTCGTCGGGGAAGTTGGCGAAATGGCTCTCGAAGAACGGGCATCGGCCGCTGCTGGTTTCGGTGGACGTCTACCGGCCGGCGGCCCGTGAGCAGTTAAAGGTGGTGGCGGGGCAGATCGGGCAGCCGATTTACGCAGGTTCGGACGACGGCAAGCCGCTGGCGTTAGCGACGGCAGCACGGGTCGAGGCGACACAGTCCGGCCGCGACGTGGTGATCGTCGATACGGCCGGGCGTTTGCATATTGACGACGAGTTGATGATCGAGCTGGAGCAGCTCAAAGAAAAGCTGGAGCCTACCGAAGTGCTCTTCGTCGCGGACGCGATGACAGGGCAGGACGCGGTGAAGTCGGCGGCGCGGTTCCACGAGCGGCTGGGATTGAGCGGCGTGGTACTGACGAAGATGGACGGCGATGCGCGCGGCGGCGCGGCGCTGTCGATACGGCACGTAACCGGGTGTCCGCTGAAGTTTATCGGCACGGGTGAGAAGCCGGACGCGTTTGAGCAGTTCCATCCCGAACGGGTTGTATCGCGCATCCTGGGGATGGGCGACATGCTGTCTCTGATCGAGAAGGTGGAAGAGACGATCGATCAGAAGGACGCGCTCGAGATGCAGCAGAAGTTGCTGCGGAACGAGTTTTCGCTGGAAGATTTTCGGGATCAGTTGCGGCAGATTAAGAAGCTGGGGCCGCTGGACTCGATCTTGGGGATGCTGCCGCAAGTGGGTCCGCTGCAGCAGCTCAAGGATGTTGATATTGACCCGAAAGAGATTAGCCGCGTCGAAGCGATCATCTGCTCGATGACCGCGCGGGAGCGGCGCAACTACGAGATCATTAACGGTAGCCGCCGGCGCCGCATTGCCAAGGGCAGCGGGACGACAGTGCAGGAAGTAAATCAGCTTCTGCGCCAATACCGGCAGACACGCAAAATGATGAAGTCGCTTACCGGAGCCGGAGGCGGCAGCAAAAAACGCAGACGCAGGCTTGGTGGCCTGGGTGGCAAAACGAATTTGGAGGCGCTGCTCCGGTAGCATTCGGCCCCGGTCAGCTTATCCCGTCAGGAGAGAACTATGTTGGCAATCCGCTTGGCGCGCGTTGGCGCCAAGAAGAAACCGTCTTACCGTGTCGTTGTCATAGACAAACGGCGCGCGCGGGACAGCAAGAATATCGAGATTGTGGGGCACTACAACCCAACCAAGGAGCCGATCGAGTTGTTGCTCCAAAGCGAGCGGATCGATCATTGGATCGGCCAGGGCGCGCAGCCGTCGGTGACGGTTCGCCGCTTGATCACCTACAAGGATAAAGGCGGCGCCGAGATCGAGCAGGCCAAGGTCGATAAGGCCAAGGCCGAGGCCGAAGCCAAGGCGGCGGCTTTGAGCGCTGAAAGGGCCAAGATTCGCGAGGCGAAGGCCGCCGAGGCAGCAGCAGCGGCAGCAGCAGCAGCGGCTGAGGCAGAGAAGGCAGCGGCTAAGGCGGCGGAAACTGCTGAAGAGGCGGAAGAAGCCCCGGGGGCCGAAGCGACTGCGGCGGAACAGGCTCCGGCGGCGGAAGCGGTTGCTCCAGAGGCGGCCCCGGCAGCGGAAGTGGTTGCTCCAGAAGCGGCCCCGGCAGCGGAAGAAGCCTCCCCAGCGGCTGAAGTGGCAGCTCCCGAAGAAGCCCCGGCAGCGGGAGAAGCGGCAGCGGCGGAAGAAGCCCCGGCGACGAAATCCGAGGAGAAACCTACCTCGGACGGCTAGTTGCAGTGGGATATAATCGAGCAGGACCGCTTGAAGCGCGAGTCGCCGGTCCGTTTCGATTCCCCGAACCGACCCAGGAAGGCAATCGTAGGATTGCCCTGCCTCTCAAAGCGTTGAGGGGGGAGACTGAAATTGGCAGCAACCAATGATTCGATCGTCGAGCTGGTGGAATTGATCGCCAAGGCTCTCGTCGACAAGCCGGAAGAAGTCGCGGTGCGCGCTGTTGAGGGGGAGCAAGTACGGGTGCTGGAATTGCAGGTCGACCCTTCGGATCTGGGCAAGGTGATTGGAAAGAAGGGCCGCACGGCGAAGTCGATCCGGGCGCTGCTCGGGGCGGCGGGGATGAAAGTGAAGAAGCGGTACACGCTGGAGATCATCGAGTAACGCATACGGAACATCCAAGTAGAGAGGATGCAGGCGGGAGTTATGTGACTCTCGCGCGGATCGTCCGATCGCGCGGCAATCGCGGTGAGGTGCTCGCCGAGGATTTGATTGGCCGTGAGGACCGCTTTTCGCCCGCGAGCCGTTTCTTGTTGGAGGATCCGCGGGGGCAACGCCGCGAGGCTCTGCTGGAGGAGGTTTGGAAGCAGCGCGATCGTTGGGTGCTGAAGTTCGAAGGAGTGGACTCGATCAGCGCGGCGGAGGAATTGCGCGGCTGGAAGGTACGGATTCCGGAAGAGGAACTCGGCCCGCCGCCGGAAGGCGAACACTATCTCGCCGAGTTGGTCGGTTGCCGTGTATTGGATGCCGAGTCGGGCCGGGAAATCGGGATTGTGGAAGAAGTGCTCGAACCGGGCGGTTCGTTGTTGCTCGATGTTCGCGGAGAACGGGGCGAGGTGCTGATTCCGTTTGTGGATGAGATTTGCCGGGAGGTATCGGAGGAGAAGCGAGAGATTCGAGTGCGGTTGCCGGAGGGACTTGAGGAGTTGAATTCGTGAGATGTTGTTCCATGTCATCACGATTTTCCCCCGATTCTTCGACGGGCCGTTCGACCACGGGATCGTTTCCCGGGCGAAATCGAGCGGACTGATCGGCATCGAGCTGCACGATCTGCGCGAGCACACTTTCGACCGCCACCGCACGGTGGATGATCGACCGTTTGGCGGCGACGAAGGGATGGTGCTGAAGATCGAACCGGTGTTTTTGGCGTTGGAGAAGATGCGGGGCGAGCAGCAAGGGAAGCGAGTGAGAACCGTGCTGTTGTCGGCCCAGGGCAGGAAGTTTGATCAGAGGGCCGCCTCGCGGCTGTCGTCGTATGACGAAATCACTTTGATCTGCGGACGTTATGAAGGAGTGGACGAGAGAGTGGTCGAGCACTTAGCCGATGAGGAGCTGTCGGTTGGGGACTTTGTCCTCAGCGGCGGCGAGTGGGCGTGTGGCATCGTGGTCGATGCGGTGACGCGGCTGCTGCCGGGCGCTTTGGGCAATGAGGCTTCGGCGGAGCAGGAGTCGTTTCGTCCTTCCGAGGGTGGGCAATTGGGGATTCTTGATTGCCCACACTATACGCGTCCGGCCGAGTTTCGCGGCTGGGAAACGCCGCAAGTACTGCTGAGCGGGAACCATGAGCAGATCCGCCAGTGGAGGCGCAAGGCCGCATTGAAGAAGACATGGCGCAACCGTCCCGAACTCTTGGACGGGGCGGCGCTGAGTGAAGAGGATCGAGCGTGGCTCACGGCACTGACCGAGTCCCGCCACGGAGAGCCATCATGATGAACAAAGTGCTGCAAAAGATCTACGACGATCATAAGAAGGACGAGATTCCGAAGCTGGAGATCGGGGACACGGTGCGCGTCCACGTACGAATTCGCGAAGGCGACAAAGAACGGCTGCAGGCGTTTGAAGGAATACTGATCGCCCGGAATAACACCGGGATGAGCGAGACCATTACGGTTCGCAAGATCAGTTTCGGTGTGGGTGTGGAGCGTGTGTTTCCGCTGCATTCGCCGGTGGTGGGTAAGATCGAGGTAGTGCGCCAGGCGCGCGTGCGGCGGGCGAAGCTGTACTACCTGCGGAAGCTGCGCGGCAAGGCGGCGCGGCTGCGCGAGCGGGCGCGGAAAGCGTAAATGGCTCGGACCGCGGCGGCGCGCGCTCCGTTGAAGCCCGGGGTCACTCGGCCGAAGCGGCGTCCTCATACGAGGATCGAGCGGGGTTTGCGGAATCGCGGTTACGGCCTTGTAGCCGGCGTGGATGAGGTGGGCCGGGGGTGTCTGTTCGGCCCGGTGACGGCGGCGGCGGTGATCTTAGATCCGCGGCGGCCGGTGCGCGGCCTCAACGACAGCAAACAACTTGACGCGGAGCGCCGGCGGGTGCTGAGCGAGCGCATTCGGGAGCGGGCGGTCGCGGTTTCGGTGGCGGCGGTGGATAGCGCCCAGATTGACCGCGTGAACATCTATCAGGCGTCAAGGTGGGCGATGAAAGCGGCGGTGCTGGGGTTGGCCCCCGCGGCGGGGGCGATTGTGGTGGATGCGCTTTCGCTGGATGTTGATGTGCCGCAGCGTTCGATCATCCGGGGGGATGCGACGAGTTCATCGGTGGCGGCGGCTTCGATCGTGGCCAAGGTAGAACGCGATCGCTGGATGAAGGAGTGGGACTTGGTGTTTCCCGAGTACGGGCTTGCTTCGAACAAAGGCTACGGAACCCCGGACCATTTGGCGGCCCTCGACAAGTACGGTCCGACGCCGCTGCACCGGATGACGTTTGCTCCGGTGGCGGGATGCTGCCACTTTGGACCGATTACTGACTTGCAGATGACACTACCGTTTGCTTCTACTGGTGAAGCTACGGACGCGCTTCCTTCCTAGGCATGAGCGAGATTCTTGGGTTGCAGACGGGCGAGCCTGACGAGGGGGCGGTTCCCGGCCGGTCACGCGCGGGTTGGGTGACCTATATCCTGTTCACGTTGTTTTGTATCGAGATCGGGATTGTGCTGGTGATCTTGCCGTGGACGCCTTTCTGGGACAACAATTTCTTTTTCGGTTTGACGCCCCAGTTGGATGACTTGTGGCTGAGCAATTACCTGCGGGGCGGGATTTCGGGGATTGGATTGGTGAATATTTGGATTGGGTTGGGGGAAGCTTGGCGGCTTTGGAAGTGAGAGGCGGTCAGGATTCGGCAGGGGGTTTTCGTGAGCTAGCTGTGGGGCTTGCTGTTGGATGTATTGGCCCGCTGGGCTCGACTTCGTTGGGACTTGCTTCAGTCTCGCGCAGCCTGGGCGATAACCGATAAGGCGGCAATCGCGGCCGTCTCACAGCGCAGAATCAGCGCCCCCAGTCCGGCCCGCCGGTAGCCGGCCTCCTCCGCTCGGGCAACCTCGGCATCGGTCCATCCCCCCTCGGGGCCGACCAGTAATCGGATGGGACGCCCGCTCGGCTGCGACAGAACAGCCCCGAGCGGATCTCCGCCCAGATGCAGCACGAGCCGCGCGCCTGTCACTTCACTACCGAGCGAAGCGTGGAATTCAATAGGGTCATCGATAGCGGGAGCAGCCATGCGCCGGGACTGCTGCGCGGCCTGCTCGGCGATACGCCGCCAGCGATGCAGCCGCTTCGGCGCCGCCTTCACTAAGCGGCTTTCAGTATGCTCGGCGATCACCGGAACCACCCGGCTTACGCCCAATTCGGTGGCTTTTTCAAGCGCCCACTCAAAGCGCGGAAACTGGAAGAGGGCGATCTGCAGCACGACCTCCGGTCCAAGGTCCGGAGCTGGCAGCTTCTGTTCAAGAACGAACCGCACCCGCTTTGGGCCGGCGTCGGCTACGGTCGCCTGGAACAAGCGCCGTCCGTCGGAGATCTCGACTTCCTCGCCGGTCTTGAGACGCACGACGCGCGCCAAGTGATGCGCCTCGGCGCCTTCGACCTCGGCCTTTCCTGCTTCCACGCCCTCAACAAAGATCCGCCGCAACGCCATTGTTGGTCATCATAACCGGATACGGGAGGCCATTTTGACCCACCTTTCCACTCGGCCGGAAGCGCAAGCTATAATCAGGCTACTTCGGCCCCGCCGCACCTGCCCGCATGATCGCCTCCCTTCGCGGAAAGCTACTTGAAAAGCGACCGAATCGCGCCGTAATTGACTGCGGCGGCGTTGGCTACTCCGTCATGGTGCCCATCTCGACTTTCTCGCACCTCGGGGAGGCCGGCGAGGAAGTCCGGCTGCTGATTCACACGCACGTCCGCGAGGACGCGCTCTCGCTGTTCGGTTTCCTCAGTGGGCGGGAGAAGGACCTGTTCGAGAAACTCATCGTGATCAGCGGCATCGGTCCGCGCTTGGCCATCACGATCCTATCCGGGCTGCCGACGGACGAACTGCTCGATGCGATCCGGGCCGGTGACGCCAAACGCTTGACTCGCATCCCCGGGGTAGGCCGCAAAACCGGCGAACGCATCGCGTTGGAGCTGCGCGAGAAGATCGGGCCTCCCGGAGAGGACGAAACTCCCGAGGGAGTTACGCTTCCCGGGGCCATCCAACACGACGTTGTCTCGGCCCTACTCAACCTGGGCTGCAATCACGACTCCGCCGACAAGGCCGTCCGGAAAGCGGTTGCCGAAGGCGTCGCACCGGAGTTCGAGCCTCTTTTCCGGCGCTCGATGGAGTTGATGAGCCGCTAAGCTGAAGAGCCATGTCGGATCAGCGCATCGTCTCGCCGGAACCGGAAGACGAGGACCGCCAATTCGACATAACCCTGCGCCCGAAGACTCTGGCCGATTTCGTCGGCCAAGCCAAACTCAAGGAAAATCTCTCCATTGCGATCGAAGCCGCCCGCGGCCGCGGCGAAGCGTTGGACCACGTGCTGCTCTACGGCCCGCCGGGGTTAGGCAAAACAACACTCGCCAACATCATCGCCAACGAACTGAGTGTCCGGGTCGATCTGACGTCCGGGCCGGTGCTTCAGAAGAAGCTGGATCTTACAGGCGCTCTGACGGCCATGGAAGCGCGCCAAGTGTTTTTCGTCGACGAGATCCACCGTCTGCTTCCCGACGTTGAAGAAATGCTCTACGCGGCGCTGGAAGATTTCCGCGTCGACCTGATGATCGGTACCGGCCCCGGAGCACGCACGCATTCCATCCCACTTCCTCCGTTTACCGCCATCGGGGCCACAACCCGGGCCGGACTACTCTCGGCGCCGCTGCGGGGACGCTTTGGCCTGACCCTGCGGCTCAATCCGTATGACGTCGCGGACCTGACGAGGATCGTTTTTCGATCCGCAGGCATGCTCGAACTCGAAATCGACGACAGCGGTGCAAAAGAGATCGCTCAGCGCAGCCGAGGCACACCGCGCATCGCGAATCGACTGCTACGCCGTGTACGCGACTATTCGCAAGTTCGAGCGCATGGAGCCATCGACCAGGAAACGGCGCGCACCGCCCTCGATCTGCTTGAGGTCGACCCCCACGGGCTCGACGAGATCGATCAGAAGGTCATGCGAACCATCCTCGGCAAGTATGCCGGCGGGCCCGTCGGACTCAACACCATAGCCGCGTCGGTCGGCGAAGACGCCAGTACGATCGAAGAGGTCTACGAGCCCTATCTCATGCAGCTTGGTTTTCTCGATCGCACGCCACGCGGACGCGTCGGCACGCGCCTGGCATTCGAGTACTTCCGCGTGGAGTCACCCCAAGGCCCACAAGTAAATTTGACTTTCTAGCGCACGATGCCGGAAATAAACTTAGGCGCGCCGCTGGGCCGGATCGTTGAAGGAGGAACTGTTGAGGGCTGCGGGCCCTGCTGGTGGATGATGGCTGGGTCGTCGATGATTTAGGCGGCAGGGTTTCAGCTTCCGGCTAGGCTTTAAGCCAGCGGTCGAACCACTCGAAGGCTTCCTTCTGCATGTCGCGATCGAATTTATGCGGGCCGGGCTAGAAGCCGGCGCGGTAGCGGTCGGGGGCTTCGGCTTTTTGATAGACCTCTTTGAGGATGGTGTCGGCGCGCTGCATCTCGGGGAGGGTGAAGAGCTGGTCTTCGTTGTTGTTGAGGACCAGGACCGGGTTGGGGACGGCAAGACCAAGGATTTCGGGGTAGTCAAGAAAGCGCGGTAGACCGGGGATGTAGATCATCCAGGTGTGGGTGTAGCACTTGTTGAGAAGGTAGTCGCGCCAAGTGGTCATCATGCCGACGGCGCACGAGCAGCGGATGCGTTCGTCGACGCCACTGAGATAGACGGTGCGGAGGCCGCCGCCGGAGAGGCCACAACATCCGACCCGCTCTTCGTCGACTTCGGGGCGTGAACACAGGTAGTCGAGGGCGCGCTGGTCTTCGGCGGTGAAAACGCCGGGCCAGGTGGTTCCGGCGCATAGGAGGCTCTTCGAGACAAGATGCTCGTGTCCTCCGGCGAAGCTGTTGTAGCGCTTGATTTCGTCTGCGGATTCGGGATTGACCTCTTCGATGTCATGTCCGCGTTTGATGACGGCCGGCAGGTCGGCGGCTCGGACGCGGCGGGTAGCGAAGGTGAACGTGTCGTGGACCAGCACCGCGTAGCCGCGTTTGGCGAGTTCGTTGGCCCAGGCGACGCCTCCGTAGTAACGGTCCTGGTGCTCGCGCATGAGCGGATGCATGTTGTTGCTGGTGCGCGTGATCTTGCGATTGCCGAAAGATTTATTGCCGCCGTGGTCATGGAGACCGACGACGCCGGGCAGCGGGCCGGTCGCGCCGGCGGGTTTGAGAAAGAGGGCTTCGGTGGGAGGGCCGTAGGGGAGTTGCCAACTGAGGTGTTCGATTTCGAGGCCGTCGTATTCAAAGCGGTGCTGTAGTTGGGCGTTGGGCGTGCCTCCGCTGTCGGGCTGCAGGAGAAAGTCGCGGTAGCGGGTGCGCGCACGGTCACGCCAAGCGTTGATGTCCCTGAACTCGTCGCGGCGGAACGAAAGTTCGGCGGGCTGATCGCCGACGAGTCCCGCGGCCCAGTCGCCGAAAGCGCCCAGCATGTTTTGGGGCATGGTTCTCGACCTCCTTGAGTGAATAGGATACGACGATCTGTTGCGCGCCGGTGAGGTCCGCGGGTTTCCGCGCCCTGTGTTCGTATACTCGGTAGATGCGTCGTGTGGAGTCGAAACTGCGTGTTCGCTATTCCGAGTCCGATCAGATGGGGATTGCGTACTACGCCAACTATTTGGTGTGGATGGAAGTGGGGCGGGTTGATTATTGTCGCGAGTTGGGTTTCGAGTACCGTGATATGGAGGCGGAGGACGGCTGCTTCCTGGCCGTAACGAAGGCGGTGTGCGAGTACCGTGCGCCAGCCCGCTTCAATGACCAGATCCACGTGCTGACTTGGGTTTCGGAGTCACGATCGCGGACGATTGAGTTTGCCTACGAGATGCGGCTTGCCGACGATGACCAGCTTCTTGCGACGGGGCAAACGGTCCATATGGTTTGCGACCATGGCGGTAAGACAATTCGGCTTCCCGAGAAGTACCGGCAATATTTTCCGCTTACGAGTGGCGCTTGAGGAACCGTTCACCTCGGCATGCCGCGCCTGCGGCCCCATCTGCTGACGCTGGGAGCTTCGCGGCCGGCTATGCTGGTCTGCGATAGGATTGAGACCAGTGACGGAGCACAGGGTCGAGTCCTATTCCGGTTACCGAGCCGATGAGTCCCCGCTACGGTTTGTGTGGAAGGGCCGAGCAGTCAAAGTCCGCCAAATCTCACAGCGTTGGCGTGAGCCGGAGGCGGAGTGTTTTCGTGTCATCGGCGATGACGGTTCAGACTATGTGTTGCGGCTTTCTGGTGACGGCTGGGTGGTTCGCCGCCGGGACTGCTTAAGAAGCTGAGTTGGGCGCCGATTGAGTCAGTGGCCGCTCTAAGAAGATCAGACTCCATGAGTGTTCGAATGCATCTTGTCTTTCCTCGAACTCGCGCCGCGTTGATGGCGCTCGGCGTGGTTACGTTGTTCCGGGCGGGGGCGTTGCCGACCTACGCCCAACAGTGGCCGACCGCCGACACGGTCGATACAGTGATCGAGGAGGCGATCGAAGACGGGACCATTCCGGGAGCCGTTCTGGTGGTGGGTCATCGCGGACGCATCGTCCACCGCAAGGCCTACGGTTTTCGCAGCCTTCAACCCCAGAAGGAAGCAATGACGGTGGACACCGTTTTCGATTGTGCGTCGCTGACCAAGGTTGTGGCTACGGCTCCTTCGGTGATGCAGTTGGTCGAGCAGGGCAAGCTTCGACTCAACGACCCTCTGACGAAGCACCTGCCGAAGTTCGCGGAAGGGAACTCGGAGATTCGTATCCGCGATCTGCTGACGCACTACTCGGGTCTGCGGCCTGATCTGGACTTGAAGCCGGCATGGTCCGGCTACGAGACCGGCGTGCTCAAGGCTTATGAAGAAGTGCCCATCGCGGAACGGGGTTCGCGTTTCGTCTACAGCGACATCAACTATCTTCTTTTGGCTGAAGTGATCCGCGAACTGAGCGGATTGCGCCTCGACCAGTATGCCGCAAAGCATGTTTTCGAGCCGCTTGAGATGGCTGCAACACGCTTCAACCCGGAAGAATCCTCGGTGAGCCGAATCGCGCCCACCGAACGATTGCCCAGCGGCGAGATACTGCGCGGTGTCGTCCATGATCCGACGACACGCTACATGGGCGGCGTTTCGGGGCATGCGGGAGTTTTCTCAACAGCGGATGATCTCGCCCGCTTCGCCCAGATGATGCTGAACGATGGCCGTCTCGGTGCTGTGAAGGTGTTAAGCCCGTTGGCGGTCGTACAAATGACATCGGCACAGAGCCCGCTCGGTAAGGCGGCACTGCGAGGCCTCGGTTGGGATCTCGAATCACCCTACGCGTCGGTGCGTGGCGACTTGCTTCCGGCCGGATCATACGGCCACACCGGGTTTACGGGAGCATCGATGTGGATCGATCCGGAGACCGAGACCTTTGTCATTCTGATGACGAATCGCGTGCATCCGAAAGCGAACACTTCGGTCGTCAGCCTGCGCAGCCATGTCGCGAACATCGTGGCGAGTGGCATCGAGCAGGTCGACACGGCCCGAATCCGGGACGACTCCTTTGCCCGGTACGGCAAAGCCGCGGCGGCAGAGGCGCGCGGACGCAGGACAACGTCACAGGTTCTCACCGGACTCGACATTCTCGTTCGCGACCACTTCAAACCGTTCCACGGCAAGCGGGTCGGGCTCATCACAAACCACACCGGCGTTGATCGTGAGGGACGGAAGAACGTTGATCTGTTTTCACAGACCCCGGGAGTCACGCTAGCCGCGATCTTCAGCCCCGAACATGGACTCGAAGGCCGGCTCAATCAAGAGAATATCGCCGACGGCCAAGGTTCGGGCTCGATTCCCGTTTTCAGCCTGTACCAACCGGGACGTCGCCGGCCGACAGCCGACATGCTTCAAAACGTTGATGTGCTGGTCTTCGACATCCAGGACATCGGCGCCCGTTTCTACACTTACATCACGACCATGGCCTACGCGATGGAAGAAGCAGCCAAGCACGGCAAGCCATTCTATGTGCTCGACAGACCCAACCCCATCACCGGCTCGGTCGTGGAGGGGCCACTGCTCGACGAAGAACTGCGGTCGTTCATCGGCTACTTTCCCATGCCGATTCGTCACGGCATGACGGCCGGCGAGATGGCGCGCATGTTCAATAAAGAACGGTCGATCGGCGCCGATCTGCATGTAATCCGCATGGAGGGCTGGAGCCGCGACCAATGGTTCGACGAAACCGGACTGCCTTGGGTGAACCCCTCGCCGAATATCCGAACACTGCAACAGGCGCTCCTCTATCCCGGCGTCGCTATGCTGGAAGGGTTGAAAAACTATTCGGTCGGCCGGGGCACGGACACGCCGTTCGAATTCATCGGAGCGGATTGGATCGATGGGCGAGAGCTGGCCGCTGAGTTGAACCGGAAGAACCTGGAAGGAGTACGGTTCTACGCCGTCGAACGAGAGCCTCGCTCGTCACGGTTCGCCGGGCATTCAATTGCGGGAGTTCAGATTACCGTCACGAACCGGGAGACGATTCGCGCGACCTATATGGGACTGGAGATCGCGGCGACGTTGATTCGCCTCTACCCGCACCACGTCCGGCTTGAGGAAACGAAAAGATTGCTCGGGAACAAGGAAACCCAGGAATCGCTGAGATTGGAGCGCCCCACTCAGCTCATTCGCTCAAGATGGGATCGCGACCGGCAAACGTTCCTTGCCGTCCGTCGGCCACATCTACTGTACTGAGCCGAGTGTGATTGGTCGGCCGGCCGAAGCCGGCCGCCTCTCACTAAACAACCACCACCTGAAAGGCGGTGGGTTCATTTACGACTGAAAGTCGGCTTGCGGCTGAAGCCGCCTGAAGAAGCCCCGGCTCAGAGCCGGCTCAAGGCTTGGTGGGCGCTGTGATCTTGAATCCCTCTTCATCCTCGTCCCATTGCTGGCTCTCGATGTAATTCTTGATCGTTTCCTCGTCCACCGTCGCGCAGAAATATCCGCGCGCCCACAGGTGTTGCCCCCAGTATCGCTTCCGCAATTCCCCAAACTCATCTTGCAGCCGTCGCGACGACCTACCTTTCACATACTGCACCAGCTTCGACGGCGCCAACTGCGGCGGTGCCGATACCAAGACATGCACATGATCCGGCGACACCGCACCCCGAATCACTACGACGTCTCGCGCTTGGCAGCTCTGTCGGATCAGATCCCGTGTCCGCTCCGCCACCCTGCCCCGCAAGACTTTGTAGCGATATTTCGTGATCCAGACCAGGTGATACTTGATGTCGTAGACTGCGTGCGCCCCTCGCCGATATTCGCCCATCCCCCTATTCTCATCCAGACCCGCTTGAAGCTGACCGCCTGAAAGGCGGTGGGTTTAGACCTGGTGATGGAACTCAATCGGAGCCTAGTCGTCGTCTCCCGCACTGCCCTTCGCGGCGGCCCGGGCCTTGCCGCGGTCCTGGGCATCCTTCATCCAGGTCGGGGGACGGCCGCGACGCTTACCACGTCCTCGAGCGAGTCGCTCCAAGGAAATAATGGCGTCTTCGATTTGCTCTCTCTCGTTTCGTAGTTCGCCTAAGATCTTGTTAACGTCCATCTGAGATGACCTCCACTGATTCCTTTCGGGCTGTCCATTGAGAACTGATCCCAGCAATTGTCAGTCATGTTCTATCTTTCGACCAAAATGCCGGAGATCAACAGATCTGTTCTGAATCTGGAACAAATAGTGATGACAAACCTGTAGTTCGAGCTTTTTATAACAAAAACCAGGAGAGACGTCAACCGTACTGTTCTGAATTCAGAACAGATGCGTTTTGATCGGCGGGGGTACAGAGAAACGCTGAAGGCGACCGAACTCATCAGCCGTCGCGAATGAAGGCCCGTTCGGGTGCGGTATTGATCTTCTATTATGCACGCTCCGGGCTATTTTGCAACCACTGATTTTCTCCACACTAGGTAGAAGGGGATGCCCAACGAAATCAGGCCGAGCCCCCGCATGGATTCCCTCGGGGCGTTGACGAGTGTGACGAGAACGAGCGCGGAAGACAAGACAATGAACAGCACCGGAACCCAAGGGTAGCCGAACATGCGGTACGGTCGATCGAGCTCGGGGCGCTTCCGTCGCAGCACGAAGACGGAAGCCGCCGTAAGAGCGTAAAGAATATAGCTGGCAAAAATCACGTAGTTGAAAAGCTCTTCGAACGAGCCGGTCAGGACGAGAAGCGCGCCCCACAGGCTCAGGGCGAGAATCGCGACGTGCGGAGTTCGGTGGTCAGGATGGACCTTGCCCACCGCTCCAAAGAAATAGCCGTCGCGGGCCATGGCATACGGGACCCGGGCGCCGGAAAGGATGGCGCCATTGAGCGCCGCGAAGATGGAAATCATGGCGGCGATCGCTACGGCGTCCCCCCCGCTCTCTCCGAGAAAGCTGCGGGCCGCTTCGCTCGCGACTCGATCGCTAACAGCTACCTCGGAGGCAGACAGGCAGTAGAAGTAGGCGACGTTTGTTAGCGCATAGATCGCCATTACACCCATCACGCCGTAGATCAAGGAGCGCGGAATGTTCTTCTGTGGTTCGCGGACTTCCGATGACACCATGGTGAGGTTGTTCCATCCGTCGTACGCCCACAGTGCGGCGACCAACGCCGCGAAGAAGCCGGCGACGCCGCCGGTGTGCTGCACGGTCGACCGGAGATTCTCAGTACTTCCTCCGCCCAGCAGCGCGGCCAGCAGCACGATCGCCAAGATCAGGACGATCTTGAGCACCGTCACGCTGGTTTGGACGGCCCCACCCACTCTGACTCCCAGGAAGTTGACCCACCCAAGGAAAAAAATCAGGGCAATCGCGAGCACTTGGCCGTAGGAAACAGTGAATGCCTCCTGGCTCGCCACGAGTGGGACGGCAAACATCGGTTCCTGCAGTCCCGGCCAGAAGTTCGACAGGTAGTAAAAAAAAGCGGTTCCCAGAGCAGCGATGCTACCGCTCTTAGCCACGAAGAACTGCGTCCACCCGTAAAGAAAAGCGGCGAATGGCCCGTAGGCTTCACGCAAGTACACGTATTCACCGCCCGCGTGAGGAAGCGCCGCGCCGAGTTCGGCGTAAGTTAATGCTCCCGCCAGCGAGAGCAGTCCGCCGACCACGAAGACCGCCAACACGAGCACCGGAGATCCCACCGCGTTGATCATTGTCTTCGGGACGAGAAAAATGCCGCTGCCGATGATCGTCCCGACTACGATGGAGGCCGCTCCCCAGGACCCCAGCGAGCGGAGAAGGGCTGGTTGGTCCTGCCGGCTAGCGTCGCTCATCTAGAGGACTGTACCCCCAATATTCAGGTTGTTGCAGGAGTCTGTTGAGGTGTCGGCGTCGGCCGCACCGCCCAGTAAGTAGCTCCGATGAAAAAACCCGCCACGGTAAATTGGACCGCATAGGACGCCGGAGGAGGAGCCAGGATAAATAGGTAGAGAAACGGTGTAAGCAGGATCGCTGAGAACACCTGCATCCAACGGTTCTTGATCTGGGCGTAAATGATCATTGCCGCGGGAAGAAGCAAAGCGCAGTCCGATAGGTAGGCGTGGTAGCTGATCAGCAGTCCGCCGCTCAGAGCTAGCGCCAACCCGTGGAGGAACGACGCGCGTCTCGCCGCATACCATGTCGAGACAACAATCGCGCCCGGGAGCAACATCTGCAACGCGAAGCTCATCGGGACTTCCCGCAGCAGGCCGTGAAGATTCGGCATCTTCGACGGCTCGGGGTGAACTCTGCCGTCCGCCAACGTCGCGATGTATTCCATGGGCCAACTCCAACCCGATACGGCGAACGAGATTAGGATCAGAACCGTCCCTCCCGCCGCCAGTCCTCGCAGCATCCCCCATCGCCGCTGCGCCAGCATCAGCACCGGGACGAGCGCGAACAAGTGATACTTCGACGCGCATAACGCCAGAACACATCCCGCCGCGAACTCACGATCCTTCTGATACAGCCGGACGGCCAGCGCGATCCAGAGAAGCAGCAAGGGCGTATCCTGGCCGTTCATCAGGGATTGAAACGCCGGCAACGAGAGCGCCGTGAACGCCATGGCGTCCGGCCGGGAGGGAATCGTCCACAGAAGGACAAATCCCACCAAGGCGCCCAATCCCAACGCCGCCCAGATCGCGTAGGCTGCCAAGTACGGCAACTGCCCCAGCGGCCAGAACAAGGCCGCGTGGTATGGAAGACGGGTGTATCGTAGTGAATCGTTGGTCCCGCCGACGTGCTCTTCGCGCAGGGCGTAGTTGTGCTCGGCGCTATAGAGGTAGGGTGTGCCAAGCAACTGCGTCCCGTTATACAGGGGCGCGAAGTCGTTCTTCCCCGAAAGGATAACGTCTTTACCGGACATCCCCATCATGAACATCAGCGTCAAGCCGACGGCACTGACAATCGCTTTGTCGACCCAACGGTTCATAGCGGAAAAGGGCGAGAGAGGCGGTCTCTACACGCTCCGGAAAGACGGAGTATACCATCGCCCCTGAGGTGGTTTGATGGGGGTTTCGTACTAACCTCCGCCCGATCGGTAGTACCGAAGTACGTTCCGCTACACTTCGGAGGCAGCCTTGCGGGACCTCCCCCTCGCTGTTTTCATTTCCGGATGGAACTAGAAACCCGTATCGAGACGCTCAAGGGCGTGGGAACCCAACGTGGCCGCCTGCTCGCGCGCAAAGGAGTGACCACGGTAGAGGATCTGCTCTACTACATGCCCTTCCGTTACGAAGACCGCACCAGGGTCGAGCCGCTCTCCGGCATCTCCCTCGGTGAAACCGCTACCGTCATCGGCAAGATCACGGCCGCCCAGCTTTTTCAGTCGCGCCGCACCCATACGCGTTTGTTCGAAGCGCGCCTGCGAGACGAAGCCGGCGCCGAACTCGTCGGCAAATGGTTTCGGGGAGATTACCTGAAAGACATCCTTGGCCGAGGTAAGACGGTCGCCTTCTATGGCAAGGTCGAACGCGACACTTTCTCAGGCGAGATCTGTATCTTTCACCCTGAGTTCGAGATTCTCGACGACGGAACCGACTCCCAACTGCACGTCGGGCGCATCGTCCCGGTTTACGAAGCTCCGGGGAAGATGACCACGCGCCATCTGCGCAGTCTGATGCATCGCTGCCTGGCGGCTTTTTCTGAACTGGAAGACCCTCTTCCGGATACGGTCCGCCGGCGCCTCGGCTTTCCGAACCGTCTCGATGCTCTCCGCGATACGCACTTCCCCTCCGAGGACGCCGACTTGCGGACACTCAAATCGTTTCGCTCACCCGCGCAGATGCGATTGATCTTCGAGGAGTTCTTCTTCCTGGAGTGCGGTCTGGCCCTCAAGCGCCAGAAGGCGCGCGCCGTGGAAGGAATCGCGTTTTCACTTAACGACCGGGCACGCAATCAGATCAAGAAGATACTTCCTTTCAAGCCTACCGGCGCCCAGAAGAGGGTTCTCAAGGAAATCGCCGAGGACATGGCGCAACCGGCGCCCATGAACCGCTTGTTGCAAGGCGATGTGGGAAGCGGTAAGACGATTGTCGCCCTGGAAGCGGCCGTGATTGCCCTTGAGAACGATTACCAGGTGGCCGTCATGGCGCCGACGGAAATCCTGGCGACCCAGCACTATCTCTACTTCAAGCATCTGCTCGAGCCGGCGGGCTATGTTGTTGTCCTGCTTACGGGCTCGATGCGCGGCGCCGATAAGAAAAAACTCAAGCGTGCCATTTCCGAGGGTCTTGCTCATGTGGTCATCGGCACCCACGCAGTGATCTCCGACGATGTTGCTTTCCAGCGCCTCGGCTTCATCGTCATCGACGAGCAACACCGCTTCGGCGTAATGCAGCGCTGGCGGCTGCTACAAAAAGGCAAGCACCCCGACGTCCTTGTCATGACGGCCACCCCGATTCCGCGCACACTGGCCCTTACGTTTTACGGTGAACTCGACGTCTCGATCATCGATGAGCTTCCGCCCGGCCGCACGCCCATCGTTACGCGAGAGACGCCCTTCGCGGATGAAGAAAAAGTGTTCGCGTTTGTCCGGAGGCAGGTGCAAGCCGGACGTCAGGTCTATGTCGTCTGCCCACTGATCGAGGAATCGGAAACAAAGCAGGTCGCCGCCGCGCAAGATGTCTACGAGCGTCTCGCCAAGAAAGTCTTCCCGGATCTCAAAGTAGGCCTGTTGCACGGCCGACTCCCGACGCCTGACAAAGAAGGCATCATGGAGGCGTTCAAGCACAACAAGCTTGGCATCCTCGTTTCCACCACGGTGGTCGAAGTCGGCGTCGATGTCCCGAATGCCACCGTTATGCTGATCATGCATGCTGAAACGTTCGGCCTCTCGCAACTTCATCAGCTTCGAGGACGCGTCGGCCGCGGCGCCGAGCGCAGCTACTGCGTCCTCATGTGCGGCGATGTAAACGAGACAGCCCGGGAACGCATCCGCACAATGGTCGATACGCAAGACGGCTTTCGTATCGCCGACGTCGATCTGCAACTACGCGGGCCCGGCGAATTCTTCGGCACGAAACAATCCGGTCTGCCGGCGTTTCGGGTCGCCGACCTGATTCGCGACCGTGAAGTGCTGGAACTGGCTCGCGGCGAGGCCGCGGGATTCGTCGAGAACCCGCCCGACCGGAAACGGCTGGTGCAGCTCGTCGACTATATCCGCGACAAGTGGCAGCGACGTTACGGGCTCGTCCAGGTAGGTTGAGTTGCCCCAGCGAAAACCAATAGCAGACACCTTGCCGCCGCCTTTGCGGGTTATCGGCGGACGCTACCGGCGTCGACGCCTCAAGTCACTCCCCGGGCTCGCCACCCGCCCCATGCTCGACCGCCAACGCGAAACCCTTTTCAATGTTTTGCAGAACGATATCGAGGGAGCGGTCTTCGTGGATCTCTATGCCGGAACCGGCGCGGTGGGAATCGAGGCTCTCAGCCGCGGAGCGTCCCAGGTATTCTGGGTCGAATCAAATCCGGCGACCGCCGCCATCATCCGCGAAAACCTGCTCAATCTAAGCATCGCCGAGAACGCTACGGTCCTGGCAGAGCCGGTCGGGCGTGTTCTTTCCGGACTGACCGCCGACATCTTCTTTCTCGGCCCGCCCTACGCGGCGCATGAGGAGTACGAACAAACGCTATCGACGCTCGGTGAGTATCCTCCCACGCTCGTGATCGCCCAGCACGCCCGAACCCACGAACTTGCCGAAGACTACGGCAACCTGCGGCGGTACCGAGTCATCCATGAGGGGAACAACAGCCTGGCGTTCTACGAGCCGGCGTGAATCTACCGGCGGCTCCGCAGCCAGCCGTCGAGCGAGAACTCACCCCCATCGTGCGCGAACAAGAAGAGGAACACAAAGCAGTAGAGTGCGGCTAGTTCGCCTCGGTTGAGAATCGGCCAGAAGCCTTCGGTACCGTGCGCGATCCAGTAGGCCGCCGCCATGAGCCCGGACAGAACGAAGGCCACTTGCCGCGTGAAAATCCCAAGGATCAAAGCGATCCCGCCAAAGAGCTCCAACGTACCGGCCAAGCCCGCGCGCGAGACGATCGTTTCGACCGGCTCTTTCCCGAGCACGCCGAACAACTTCTGCGCCCCGTGTGGTGCGATCAGAAAGCCCGCCATGATTCGCAACAGGTTCCGAGTGAATTCTTGCAGCGTGCTGTCTTTTGTCATTGGTCCGTCCTGATAACCCTTCGCTGGAGTTGTGTGACCGCCAAAGCTATCATCCCGGCGGTAGGAGCCGCAACCCGGTCTCAGAACCAGTGTCTCGGAATCGAGGAGCCTGCCGGCCGTCACCGAAGACTAGGCCAGGACATCCCTGATCACCCTTCCCTCGACGTCAGTGAGCCGAAAATCGCGGCCGGCGTAGCGGTGGGTGAACTTTTCGTGATCGAAACCGAGCAGATGAAGAAGCGTCGCGTGTAGATCGTGAACGGGAACTTTGTTCTCGGCAGCCGCGAAACCGAACTCGTCCGTGGCTCCATAAGCCGTCCCACCTTTGATACCCCCGCCGGCGACCCAAACGGTAAAACCATGCGGGTTGTGATCGCGGCCATTGACGTTGCCCTCGTTGGCGCCCTTCTCGGCAAGCTCGACCGTTGGCGTCCGCCCGAACTCGCCGCCCCACAGAACGAGCGTTTCATCGAGCATGCCCCGCTCCCTCAAGTCGGTAAGCAGGGCCGCGATCGGCTTGTCGTTCTCGCCGGCAAGCTTGCGATGATTCTCCTCAATGTCGTTGTGCGAATCCCAGGGCTGCCCGGCACCGTGCCATACCTGAACAAAGCGCACGCCGCGCTCCAGCAGCCGCCGCGCCATGAGGATCTGCCGCCCCTGCAGCGTATCGCCGTAGGCTTCACGGACGTGCTTTGGCTCCTTCGTCACGTCGAAGACATCGGCCGCCTCCATCTGCATGCGGTAGGCCAGCTCAAAGCTTTCGAGTCGCGACTCCAAACGTTGATCGCCCGAGCGCTTCTCGGCAAACCGGCGATTCAGCTTTGCCAGAAGATCAAGCTGCCGCCGCTGCTCATCCAAAGGAATCGACGGATTGCGAATGTGCGCGATGAGATCGTCAATGTCTTCCTGTTTCGTATCGATATGTGTTCCCTGAAACGCCCCCGGCAGAAATGCGGACCGCCAGTTGTGCGCTCCTTGAACAGGGAAGCCCCCGGGACACAACACAACGAAGCCCGGCAGATTCTGATTCTCAGAACCCAGCCCGTACGTGAGCCACGATCCGAAACTCGGGCGCACCTGCCGCACATCGCCGCAGTTCATCAACATCAGCGAGGGTTCGTGATTCGGCAGCGGACTGTGCATCGACCGAATCACGCACATCTCGTCCACGTGCTTACTCAATTCCGGGTAGATCTCGCTGACCGGCAAGCCGCTTTCGCCGTGTTGCTTGAACTCGAACGGCGAGGGAAAGGCGGCTCCGGTCCGCCGCTCGGTCTTGAACTTGAACGGCAACTCCTTGCCGGCGTATTTCGCCAGGGCCGGTTTCGGGTCGAACGTATCGACGTGCGACGGCCCGCCGTTCATGAACAGGTGAATGACCCGTTTGGCTTTGGGCGCGAAGTGTGGTTGTTTCGGGGCGAGCGGGCCGGCCTGGGCGTGTTCGGCGAGTAGAGCCCCGGCCGCCATCGCGGGAAAACCCATCCCGCAGCGTTTGAGAAAAAGTCGGCGGCTCGATTCGAACATCTTGGTACCTAGTCTACAAACGCGAACTCATGCGAAGCCAGCAGCACCTGCGCCAGACGCGCCCACGGCCCGAGCTTCCGCGCCGGCGGTTCGCGGAAATCCTCGGAGGCTTTCCACTCCTCGGACTCGATACGAATCTCGGGGGCCCACTCGAAATCGTCACTTTCAGAGTCGCCGGCCGGGCCGACCACAAAGTCGATCGTATCGCCTTCCCGCACTTCTACATTCTCAGCCCGCAGTTCGAAAGTTTCGTTGTTCGCGACGGCCTCGGCGAGAACCCCCAGGCGGCTGTGTACGATCCAGATCTGAACGCCGTCGCTCCATTGGCGCTCTTTGTCAATCGAGTGCTTGAATCCGCCGGTAACTGTCACGAGCCCGGTTTGGGGGGCCTGCCAACGGCGTACAGCCATCAGATGAGGGTTGTCGCCCGGCGCCCCCCCGACTGCTGAGAGGGAAAGTTGACCGAAGCGAGGCTGGGGCCGCAGCGAAGCGGGCTGCCGACGGTCTCCTTCGAAATAGCGGAATGGTTCGAATTGTTTCACTTGCCCGGCCGCTATGTCGAACGAGCCCGACCCGTAACGCCACGGGTCCGGATCAGATGCCTCTCCCGTGTGGGAAAAATGAGCGGAAGCCTGTTCCACTCCCCACTCGAGTTCAGACGCGCTTGGCTCCCGTTGATAGGCAATGCGATACAACGACCGAATCCGCGCCTGCGCCGCCTGTTCCGCATCAACCTCGCGCCGCCCCGCCAGGTGAGACGCCTGCTCGGCGACGAAAGGACTGTTCATCAGGTAAAGCGCCTGTTGGGGAACAATCGTACGGACGCGCTCGGGCTGGTGAGCTTCCGGTTTCGCAAAATCAAAAGTGTACATCTCCCCCGGCAGTCTCCCCCGTTCGAGATAGGCGTAAATCGTTCGCCGCGGAACCGCCGGCCGCGCGGTGAGCGAAAACGGCAAACCGCCCGTTTTGGAATCGAGTCTTCCTGTCACCGCAACGAGCGAATCTCGCAGGCCTTCGAAGTCGAGGCGGCGGCGGTTCATCCGCCACAACAACTTGTTTTCTGGGTCCTTTTCCCGGGCTTGCGGCCGATTGGCGCTCGACTGCCGATACGTGGTCGACAGAATCATCAGACGATGCAACTTCTTGATCGACCATCCTTCGTCCATGAAGCGGCGCGCCAGGTAGTCGAGCAATTCCGGATGCGTAGGCGGCTCACCACGCGTCCCGAAATCGCTCGTCGTTTCGACGATCCCCCTGCCGAAGCGCCAAGCCCACACTCGATTGACAAAGACCCTTGCCGTCAGTGGATTCGATGGATCGGAGATCGCCGCCGCCACAGCCAACCTGCCGCTACCGGCATCAAACGGCTTTGGCTCTTCCGAGAGCGCAGCGAGGAATAGACGCGGCGCCTCCGCACCGGGGTTGTTGTGGTTGCCGCGCACGAAGACGTAGGCCGGTTCGGGCTCGGCGGCATCTTCCATCGCCATCGCCCTTGGCGTCAATCCGCGATAGGCACACTCGGCCTGCCAGTTACGCACGGCCTGGGAAAGGGCGCGAATGATGTTGGCATCCCCGCCCGGACCGCGAATCTCAACGAAGTCCTCCTGCTTGACGTTCGTCGGCGCGCCGTCCGCACGCAAGACGAGCCGGAGAGCTTCCCGCTCGCCTTCCGGGTATGGCTCCGGCCGGTCGAACTCAGCTAGGAGTACGCCGTACCGCTCAGCGACCTCTTTCATGGAGGCCGGAGGGCTTCCGGCAAAGAGATCTACGACCAACTTGTTCCCCGTCAGCTTCACACCGACCGCCTGTTTTGCGAACTCCGCCTCATCAAGCGCCGCATAGGCCCGCCAAGTCGCGAACACCGGATCGTTGCTTTCCCGTAAGCGGTTCAAATAATCCCGCCACCGCGTCAAGACGAATAGGTTGTAGTCCCGCTCGCTCGACAGTCGTTCGATCTCGGTATTGCTAAACTTCGACGCCCCATCCGCCGCGAGGATGTAGCGCGCCAGCCAATCCACTGACCGGAACTCAGCAACCAACTCGGCGTGCCGCCGTGTCACGAAGTCGTCAATCGCCTTCAAGCGCCGCTCCATACCTTCGCGATACTGCCGCGCAACCGGATCGTCCGGGTTCTCCTTCGCCACGAGCGGATACTCGGTCGGCTCAGGTGAGTTTTTGATCACGCCATAGAGCGCGTAGTATTCACGCGTCAGAATCGGATCGAACTTGTGGTCATGGCAACGCGCGCATGTCACCGAGAGGCCTAGGAACCCGCGCGTAATCGCATCGATACGATCGTCGATCATGTCGTGCTCGCCCTTGGGCACGCTCCTGCCGAGCGTCACAAAACCCATCGCCGCCAGATCCCGCGTATCCCCACCAGGCACCAGATCCGCCGCAATCTGCTTGTGAACGAAATCGTCGTACGGCATGTCTTCGTTGAGAGCCCGAATCAGCCAATCGCGGTAGGTGTAGGCGAATGCGAACCGCCGAGAGCCGTCGTAGGTGTCGGAGTAGCGCGCCACGTCCATCCAACGCCGCGCCCAGTGCTCGCCGTATTGCTCCGATGCCAACAGCCGCTCGACGACCTTCTCATAGGCGTCAGGCGCATCATCGTTGACGAACGCCTGAACCTGCTCCCAGGTCGGCGGGAGGCCCGTAAGGTCGTAGCTCAGGCGACGGATGAGCGTCCGCTTATCCGCTTCCGCTGCCGGAGCGAGCCTTTTCTCCTCCAGCTTGGCAAGTACAAATCGATCAATGGGATTCCGTACCCACTCCTCATTCCGCACCGCCGGCGGTTGGGGCATTCGAGGAGGCCTGAGCGACCAATGGTCGCGAGCCCCGGCGGGGAGTAGGTCCACTTTCTCCCGCCCATCGCGAGGGTCGGGAGCACCTATGCGGACCCACTGCTCGAAATCGCTGACGACTTCAGGCTGCAAAGCCGTGCCCGGCGGCATCTTCAACTCACCGTCGTAGCGCAGCGCCTGGATCAGCAAACTCCGGTCCGGATCCCCCGGCTTGATCGCCGGCCCTGCGTTGCCCCCGGTCAGCATCCCTTGCTTGGTGTCAAGCAGCAGTGCGCCTTGCACCTGTGGCGCTTGTGCGCCATGGCACATGTAGCAACGCGAAACGAGCACCGGGCGGATCTTCTTCTCGAAGAATTCTTCGCCGCCCGCCGATTGCTGGGCCGTCAAGGCTCCGGCTAGGGTCAAGCCGACGCAACAGATGTGTAACAAGGGGCGCATCACGCGATTCAGCCAAACAATCGATCCACTCGCTCACTCACGTCCTGGAGGTAAGATTGGTCGCCGCCTTTGATCTCGAGTGTCGCCGGACCCGTATACCCGATCTCCGCCAGCGAGCTCCGCACCGCGGGCCAGTTCACATCACCTTCACCGAGATTGACGAACTGCCGTGTCTTCCCCACATAGTCCTTCAAATGCACGCGGACAATGCGCTTCCCCAGTTGACGAATCCAGTGTTGCGGAACTCCGTAGTGAACAATGTTGCCCACATCGAAGTAAGCCCGAATCACGGGGCTATCAAACTCGTCAATGAATTGGTTGAAGTCTTTCGTCGTGAGCAGGAACTTATTCCAAACCTCTTCCACGGCGATCGTGACGCCCAGTTTCTCCGCTTCCGGGATCAGCAATCGAATCTGCTTCCGCGAACGCTCCCAGGCCTGTTCGTAGGTCGTGTCATCGCGAACCACGGCCGGTACCAGCAGCACCGCGCCCGCGCCGTAGAGCTTCGCCTGGCGCAGCGACCGCCGCATGCCCGCCATGCTCGTCTCGACTTCCGATGGAACCGGGCTCGACAGCGGATACCGCCAATGGATTCCGTTCATCACGGAGTGAATCTGTAGGCCGGCCTTGTCGGCGGCATCTTTGATCTTGCCGGCTTCGGCCTCGTCTTCGAGCGAGCGGACTTCCATTAGGTTGAAGCCCACGTCCACGGCCAGCTTGAAGCGGTCCAGGTACGACAGCTCCGCCGGCAGCATCGAAATCAAGATTGATTTCCTGACGCCCGCGCCGGGTGCCGCCGCCAACTTTGATAAACGCTCCGCAACCGCCGCGAAGATCACCCCGCCCATCAAATTCCGCCGGTTTATCATGAGCCCTCCGACATCGATCGCATGATACCAAGGGGCCGCGTTTCCGTTCTTTTCACCCCAGCCCCAAAGCAATCGGCTCAGCAGTCGCCTCATCCGTCAAGATCTCTGCATCCCGATGTCCCTGAATCAACGTCGCGGGATAGTCAGTCGTCACCTCGCCGGCCACCGAAATTCGAAAGATCGCGCGGTGCCGCTCCCCCGCTGCCAGATACAAACGGATCTTCCGCGCCGCCAAGATATCCCGCATGCCCAGCGTCACCGCCATAGGGGGGATCGCCTCTGAATCGCCCCCCGCACAATGAATACTCTGCACCACGATTGAGTCATCACCGAGCGAAACGACCCGCGTCAGTGAGTTCCGCAACTCATCCACCGATACCCGATGCCAGCGTGACGATGGTGGCTCATTGAACGCGACATGTCCGTGGTACCCGATTCCGCCGTAACAGTAGTCGATCCCGCCGACCGCCTCGATCTGCGCGCTGATCTCGTCCGGTCGAAACGGGTGGGGGAAATGATACTGCTCATCGGGCAGACGTAGCTCAGCGTCGATCTTCCCAAACAACTCCCGCCGCATGAAGCCCACAAAACTCAACGGGTGATCCTCACCGATCAACCGGCCCTGCCAGTCCAGGAATTCATCCATCTGGAAGACATGAACATTCCGCCAACTGATCCGCTCGCGATTCGTGATCTCAACCAGCGTCGGGTAATGTTTCGTGGGCCCCACCGGTAGGATCAACCGGGCCGGCTCGCCGCGCTCGTTCCGCGACTTGATCTCATCCGCGATCGACCGCGCAAAGTGGTCGAATAGAGCGGCCTTATCCGGCAACAGTTGAAAGGGAGTTCCGGCGCGCGCGCGCAACTCCTCGAGCGAGATTCTCATCAGTTCTTTGTGTTCACTCATGGTCGAAACGACTATCCTATAGAAATCATCGTGCAAAGCGTGAACGTCCTGTGGGCCGGAATTACCATCGCAACGGCCCTCTTCCTCTACGGCTGCCGGGCCGCCGAACCGGAATTCGTAGGTAAGCCACTATCAGAGTGGAACCGGCTGCTCGACAGTACCGACCGGCATGCCCGCTTGCCCGCCGTCCGCGCCGTCGGGGAGATAGCACGGCAGCACCGGGACGACTCCGCGGCGATAACTAGCCTTCGCGCCGCCCTCAAACATAACGACCGCGCCGTGCGCCATTGGGCGGTTCGCTCGGTCAACGCATTGGGAGAAACGGCCGCGGACTTCGAAGACGACCTGCGCGACCGGCTGACCGACGAGATCACCGACGTTCGTATCTGGGCGGCCTACGGGCTCTGCCGCCTTGGCAAGACCGAAGAAGCCCTCCCGGTATTGGCCGAAGCGCTTGCTGACACGAACGGCGGTGCTCGCCTCCACGCCGCTCACGCCCTGGAAGCACGCGGCGAAGACGCGCGCCCTGTGGTCGAGGCGCTCCGCGGCGTGCTGGGTGATGACTTCGGCTACCCCGACCGCGTCGCCGGAAGGGTCCTCAAGAACCTTGGCGAATACCCGCCGGACGCCGCCCAAGACTAGTCTTCTCGAACCTCTTTTTCCGGCCGATCGAACGGAATGAAGAACAGCGAATAGAGCAATATGCTCAAGTGGTCCAGCCCGCCGATCTGAACGATGAACTTGAGCAGGACGTGAAAGAACACGCCGAATACCGCAACCGCCAAGCGCCAACGCCGGAACCACAGCCCGAACGCAAGAACCCACTCCGCGACCGTTGAAGCCGGCGCCGCCAACCACACCGGCATCGTCATCCCCCAAACCCGAACGTAGCCGTCCGATGCATCGACAAGAAAGTTCGGCAGGCTCATCGACAGCGCCATCAGTACATCGCCGCTTAGGTAGTCAGGGCTCGACTTGGCGAACGCGTTCACCGCATAAATCAGCGACACCTGAACCTGCATCAAACGGATCGGCCACATCGGCCCCGCCCGCGGAGCAGCGCCCGAGCGCCACAATGCGGCAACTGACACCCGACTATCCGATCGCAGCCATACAAACCCCAGCAGCACGCAAAGTAAGAGGTAACGTCCCGCAATGCTCGGCAAATGCAGAGCCAACGGCGCCAGTACCGGCAACAATAGAAAACCGATGGGCCGCGAACCGATACCCAGTCCAAACAGCACAAGCAGCCCCATGTAGAACCACCAGTAGGCATCCGTAAGAAAAACGTTCGCGTAAAGCTCCCGGACGATCGGATAGTCCAGCCGGCCGCTGAACTCCCAGCCAGCGTGTGACCGAAAGGTTCTCAGCAGCAATAACGCCAACCCAACTCGGACGCCACCCACCGCCACCGCATTCGCCGGCGCGAAGAGAAACCGGTCGAACCGCCGGCGCAGGTCCGATGAACTAGCGGGCTTCAACCGCAGCCCCCGGGTAAGCAAAGACGTGGCGTTGGTCCAGATCCGGCGAGTTGAATGAGTAACGAACCGTCCATTCGAAACGCGAGCCATTCAAAATGGATTGCCGCCATGGTTCCTGCTCGTGCAGCAACTCAAGTTGCGACTCAAGCGTATCGAGCACTTCCGCCGCCGAGAGATGCCACAAGCGCAGCCGCGAAATCGACTCCGGCGTCGCTAACCGCATCCCAGAGCCATCCGCCGCCACCTCGACAACCTCAATCTCGTACACCGTAATCCGGTAGTAGACCCGCAGGATGAACGATCCCGCCAGCAGGAACGCAAGCACACACGCCGCCACAAACAGATCCGCTCGGCGGTTCCTGAAAACGTAGCGCCGGCGATCATTCGAATCCGCCATCGTTGTCAGTGTAGTCTGCCACACCCCGGCGCCATCACCAACCACTGCAGGCCGCCGGCCATGCTAGAATCGGCGCGATCCGGGAGACAACCATGCTCAAAAATCGTTTCGCCGCTCGATCCGTTACTCTTGCCGCCATCCTCGCACTGGGATGCCCCTCGCCCGACAACCAGTCATCCACTCCAGACCTGCTCCCTATTGTCGAGGCCGCCGGACCCGACCTCTCGGCCATCGCTGGTAAGAGCCGCATCGTCGACCTCACCGTCCTCGTCAGCGAAACGCTGCCCGCACACTGGGCCGCCAACCCGCCCCTTCAGCGATGGACAAACAACTGGTTCGAACCGAAAACAAACGGCTATGGTTCGATCAACACGCCCAGCGAAGGCCCCTACTATTCCCAACGCTACGTCATTGATGAACACACCGGAACGCAAAGCGACTTCCCTGCCCACTTCGTTCCGCCGCCCGATAGCGGCCTGCCCTTTGCCGGTCCGATGGGCAACCTTACGGGAGATAAATACCCCCTCAGCCGTATGGTGGGCCCCGCCGCCGTCATCGACGTTACCGCCATCCGCGATCAAGCCGAACCAGGCACAAGCGCCCGCATCACCGTCGAAATGGTCAAAGCCTTTGAAGCCGAACACGGCGAGATCAAGGCCGGCGATGTCGTCATCTTCCACAGCGGCTACTCGAACGCCTACTACAAACCCCTGCCCGAAGGCCTGCGCATGACGTTCGAGCCCGTCGTCGCCAAAACGAAGCCCGGCTGGCCCGCCCCCGAACCCGAAACCATCACATATCTCCACGGAAAAGGCGTCTGGCATCTCGGCACCGACGGGCCCAGCATGGGCTACGCCGAGGGCGGCCAGCCGACCCACATCGCCGGTCTCCAACACGGCATGAGCTGGGAAGAAATGCTCATCAACCTCGACCAACTCCCGCCCCGCGGCGCCTACTATCTAGCTCTCCCCATCAAAGTCGCCGACCAAAGCGGCAGCCCCACCCGCGCCATTGCCTTCGTGCCCACGGAAGAGTAGACGCGACCGGGCCGGTATCTTGACACTGCCGTGCTAACTTGCTGAAGGAAGCCCCTATGATCGATCCAAAGCAAGCTGTCGACATCACAGCGAGTTTCCTCAGCGAACTGTTTGGAACCCGGCCAGACGGTCTTCGCGTGGAAGAAGTGAAGCTTTCCGATGACGACGAATACTAAACCATAACACTACTGTCCGGCTGATAAGCGGTGGGCGGCCTGCAACTGGTTGTATAAAAGTGGGTTAGGTGTTGTTTTTTCTTGCCGCGATTTGAGCGGCGGTGCGCCGTTTGAGCGTCATCCGTCCTGAGCCGACAATGGCTCATGAATCTGGGCCGCACCGTATTCGCGCAGTTGATCAGCTTTCTTCCGGATCGCGAGTTCCGGCGCTGTGTGGCCCGCTACGATGGCGACCGGGGCTCGCGCAGCTTCTCCTGCTGGGATCAGTTCCTCTCGATGTCCTTCGCCCAGTTGACCTACCGCGAAAGCCTCCGCGATATCGAAGCGTGCCTGCGTTCGCTTGGCGGCAAGCTCTACCACATGGGATTCCGCGGCAACGTCGCGCGCTCGACACTGGCCGACGCTAACGAGTCGCGCGACTGGCGGATCTATGCCGATTTCGCTCAGGCCTTGATTCGCATCGCGCGGCCCTTGTATGCCCGCGATCCGATCGGCGTGGATCTCAATCAAAGTCTCTACGCTCTGGACTCGACCACCATCGACCTGTGCCTCTCGCTGTTCCCGTGGGCCAAGTTCCGCCGGCGCAAGGCCGCCGTGAAGATGCACACGCTGTTGGACCTGCACGGTAACATCCCCACGTTTATCCGCATTACCGACGGCAAAACGCACGACGTCAACATCCTCGACGAGTTCCTACCCGAGCCCGGCGCCTTCTACGTTATGGATCGGGCCTACGTGGATTTCGAACGCCTCTTCGTGTTCACCCTCTGCTCGTCGTTCTTCGTCGTGCGAACCAAGAAGAACATCTTGCTCCAACGGCGCTACTCGCATCCCGTCGACAAATCTACGGGCGTGCGCTCGGATCAGACCGTCATACTGACTGCCATCGAATCGGCCAAAGTCTATCCGGACCCGTTGAGGCGCGTCAGCTACGTCGACGCCGCGACGAACAAGCGGCTGAAGTTCCTGACCAACAACTTCGCGCTCCCGGCACTGACCATCGCCGAGATCTACCGTTCGCGCTGGCAGGTGGAGCTGTTCTTCAAGTGGGTCAAGCAGCACTTGCGGATCAAGAAGTTCTACGGCGCCAGCGAGAACGCCGTGAAGACCCAGATTTGGATCGCCGTCTCGGTGTACGTGCTGGTGGCGATCGTGCGGAAGAGGTTGGGCCTGGAGGCGAGTCTCTACCAAATCCTACAGATTCTCAGCGTTACCCTATTTGAGAAAACGCCCATTTTACAGGCCTTGCAGCCATCAGACTCCCATGAAAACTTACTCGATCACCCCAACCAGCTGATTCTATTCGACTTCTAACCGGACAGTAGTGAAACCATAACTTTGCGCTTCCTCGGCGACGAACTCGTAGTTGACTTTCCGTCAACCATGTTTGGCGCGGGCACGGGCAAAGCCGTCGTGCATCCGAAGCATCAGCGGGAGTACAAGCTCTTTCAGGTACGAAGGACTGATGGAGAAGTCGAGGAGATGAGTATTCGAACCCTTGCTCCCACATGAACGATGCACTCACCTCTCAGGTCGAGCTTCACGCCCGCGAAGTTCTTATCGTTGATGCCAATCTCCTGCTGCTCTTGATCGACGGTTTCACGGACCGTGACCGCGTAGGAACTTTCAAGCGCACCAAGGAGTTTTCTGAAACGGACTTCGATCTCGTTGCACAAGTAGTTGAATACTTCGCTGCGAGGCTGGGTGTGCTGACAACGCCCCACATGTTGACCGAAGTCAGCAATCTCATTGGCAGGCCGGCAGAGTTTCGAGACACCCTAGCCGCGTTTACCTATCAAGTCGAAGAGCACTGGGATACGGGTCGTCAAATCTCAAAACGGCCCGAGTTCAGGACGATCGGCCTGACGGACGCAGCCATACTCGAGATCAATAAAGAACTGTGCTGTGTGCTGACTACGGACTGGGAGTTAAGCGCTCGACTCGAAGCGTAGGGGCGAAGCGTGCTGAACTACAACCACTTCCGCTTCAGTGTCTAAGCTGCCCGACCTGGAGCGCCCCCGATTCGGAATCGACAGTCGGTCCGCCGGTCGATATGCATTCATAGTTGTTCCTTTTCGGCCAGAGCGAAATCGCTGCGCGGTTTGGCGCTACGCGTTGCGGCTGGTGGCCGGTTCTCAGTGAGGACCCGGTTGCCCCTGCGGCATTCCCGGAGGCAAATCTGAGACCTTCCACCATGGACGGACCGCACGCCTGTCGACGAGGATAAGAAGAGCGCGTCACCCCGCGCGGCTTGGTCATGTATTCGCACCCCGTCAGTTTCGAGATCACCTTGAGGGCGGCTGAGTTGGTGGTTATTCTGGCGCACGCACATCTGGCCGTGTTCGTTTTCCGCCGTTTCCCCCAGCCACGCTGGAGCTGCTGGGCCGTGGGTGCAGGACTCCTGGCGGGTATCCTTCTAGCGGCTCCGTCGGCACTGATGGAATGGGATGAGCGCTTCCTGGGCTGGACGGCGCCAGTGCCGTGGAAACTCGCGAGCGCGGTTTGGGTGGTTGGCCTCTTTGGCGCCTACGCAGTTTTCCTTGGGCATGAGTTGTGGACCTGGCGGGAACGCCGAAACGGGAATCGCACGGTTTCATTCGCCGCGGACGGGGTATTTGGCCTCATCGCCCCGAGTGGCCCTGTATCGCGCCGCGCCTTCGTGACGGCGGGAGTGGCGCCGTTCTTCATCGCGGGCTACGGGACGTTCGCGGGCCGAAAGAAGATCGAGGTCGAGGAGATCGACATCGCCCTGCCCGGCCTCGCTCCTGATCTCGATGGGCTGCGGCTGGTGCAGATCACTGATATTCATTGCAGCCGATTTCTTACGCCGCGCGACGTCGAGAGAGCCGTCGCTATGGCGAATGAGACCCGGCCGCACGTGGCGCTCGTGACGGGCGACCTGATTACGGGGCCGAAGGATCCGCTCACGCCCTGTATCGAGGCGTTAGCCGGATTGCGGGCCGACGCCGGCATCTGGGGATGCTTGGGAAATCACGAAACATACTCTTTGTGCGAGAGATTCACCCAGGCCTATGGCCGCGCCCACGGCATCGAGTTTTTACGGGGAGCGTCGGAGACTCTCCGCTTCGGGGACGCTCGTCTCAATCTCGCCGGTGTCGATTACCAACGCAGAAAGAAGCCCTACCTCGAAGGCGCTCAGGATCTGATGGAGCCCGATACGCTGAACGTGCTGCTTTCGCACAATCCGGATGTTTTCCCCGTCGCGGCGGATCTGGGTTATGATCTTGTGATCTCCGGGCACACACACGGGGGTCAGATTACGGTCGAGATTCTCGATCAGTGGGCCAATCCCGGGCGTTTCTTTACACCGTTCGTCGCCGGGGAATACCGCAGGGGTGACTCAGCGTTGTACGTCAGCAGGGGCATCGGAACCGTAAGCCTGCCGATGCGAATCGGCGCGATGCCCGAAATCACACTCCTTTGCCTGCGTCGGGCCTAAATCGTCCTATAGTTCCCGAACCATGAGATACCTCGTCCTCAGCGATATACACGGCAATTGGGAGGCGCTGCAAGCGGTACTGAAGAATACCGAGGGAACATACGAAACGATCGTGTGCCTGGGCGACGTGGTCGGTTATGGCGCGGATCCGAACCGGGTTGCCGAATGGGTGAGGGACAACGTCGCCAAAGTGATCCGAGGCAATCACGACAAGGTCTGCTGCGGAATTGAGGACCCGGTGCTGTTTAACCCTATCGCCGCGCAGGCCGCCCGCTGGACACTCGGGCAACTCACCCCGGAAAACCGAGATTTTCTTCGCGGTCTCGCGAAAGGGCCCGCCGAGGAGGACGGCTTCCTGATGGTCCACGGCTCCGTCCTCGACGAAGACGAGTATCTGCTCGATCCGCGCGACACCGTGCTTCAATTCGTCAACGCGAACGGCAAGCCTGTATTCTTTGGCCACACACATGTGCAGGGCGGTTTTCTCTACTGGCATGCGAGCGAGAAATCGAAGCCGGCGACATCCCAACCCGCCGCATTCCAACCCGACGGAAGCGCTCTGCGGTTACGGCCTGAGCGAGGCCAACTGGTCAATCCCGGGTCAGTCGGCCAGCCGCGTGACACGAACTGGCTCGCGGCCTACGCGCTTTACGATTCTGATAGCAGCATCGTCGAGTTCCGCCGCTGTGAATACGACCTGGCCACGGCTCAGAAGAAGATTCGCGACGCCGGCCTACCCCCGGCGTTGGCAGAGCGGCTGGCCGTGGGACGTTAGCCAGACCCTTCTCCTGTTCCGGCCCTGCCATGTCGGTCCACACGCCAGAGGTGGTGCGACGCGGCAATATGTATTCCTTCAAAGGACTATTCCTTTGATGTTATATTTGAAAGGTGTGGGACGTCGAGTTCACCGACGAGTTTGAGGAATGGTGGAACGGCCTGACGCCGGAAGAACAGGAGGACGTGAGCGCGTCCGTAGAGGTACTTGAGCGACTTGGACCTAACCTGAGATTCCCGCACTCGTCAGGCGTTGTGAGTTCGCGTCACGCCCATATGCGCGAGTTGCGGGTCCAGCATGCGGGCCGGCCGTATCGAGTGCTGTATGCCTTCGACCCGACGCGGACTGCGATCCTGTTGATTGGTGGCGACAAGACGGGCGTCGACCGCTGGTATGACGTTTTCGTTCCGATCGCGGACGAGCTTTACGTCCGGCACATTGAGCAATTGAGGAAGGAAGGCAACCTTCCTGAATAGGAGGACACGGTGAAGAAAAACTTCAAGGTACTGCGCGCGCGGATGTCGCCCGAGTCGCAAAGGCGAAGCCGGGAGAAGGCGAACCGCATGATCGAGGCCATGGCGCTCGACGAGCTGCGATCCGCGCTCTCGATGACCCAGGATCAGCTCGGGCAGACCCTCGGCGTCAAACAGGCGGCGGTTTCGAAGATGGAGCGGCGGACCGACATGTACGTGAGTACCCTCCGCAACGTCATCAGCGCCATGGGCGGGCGGCTTGAGATTCGAGCTGTCTTCCCGGATCGCGGGGCGGTTGAGATCGCGCAGTTTGGCGATGTCGGCGTAAGCGAGGAAGCGGAGTCGTAGAGAATCAGCGAAGGGCTTCGAATCCGCGCATTTGAGAACGTACCCGATCTGCGCACATGGGACTGTTTCTTGACTCCAAATTTAGATCTTGAAATACGGCACACAGGCTACGAACGCTCTGGATCGCGCCGTGCTGACCACGCAGATCCTGATGCCCAACGGCTCTCCGAACGTTCGACTGCTATGCGATCCCGGTGGTACGAATCCGGCGTGTTCTCGTCAAATCAACTCCACGAAGCAAGATGGGCCAGGATCGGCTTGGTTGCTCACCCAGATCTCGCAGATCTTTCGAGCATTTTCAAAGGTGTGGGCTCGGCGTTGACATCCGGTCCCGGCAGAATTCTAAACCCAATTCGCTTACTCGAGCACGGACTGCAAAGCAGCGAACGGCTGATCCGACTTCTTCTGTTCACGGCAGGGCTCGACGTGATACTGATGGCCATGAAGCGGGCTCCCTTCGTTGAGCGGCTCTCCAGACTGCTGGGCCCGGAAACCTTCGTTTTTTTTCCTGGCCATCGCACGAACGATCAGCCGAAATACGCAGTCGAAGAGCTTGCACCAGATATATTCTACGTTCGGAACGAGATCGCCCACGGCAAGATCACACCCTCGAAGTACTTGGCAAAAGACAGGATTCCTCACCGCAGACGGTTTCAACGCGCTCGATCTCGGCACGGGCGATAGGCCCTGCCAGTACCTAGACGTGCTGAGCCAGGGTGCGGCTTTTCTCCTGAGCAGCGCCCTCGGCAAGATCCTGGCGGATCCAACTCTGATGCGAGAAATCGGGAACAATCAGACGTGGAAAAGGCGGCTCGAAGACAACGTGTCTTGACAAATACAGTCGTGCGCTGTTCCCTTGCCGATAGGGAACCAACGCTTCGCAACCGTGGTGATCTGTCTTGCGACGCCCCGGCTCGTGCCCGGTCAGGGAATCACGTTGTACTCCCCCTGCCCATCCCACTCCGGGAACGCCAGGCCGTGGGCGTCGAAGACGAGTTCTCCGGCGCGGAGGGTGAGGACAGCTTCCACCTTCTTCGTTCCCATCATGCGGCGTTCATTAGCGTCGTTGAACCCGAAGACGCCGCGGCGAAGCTGGAGGACGGCGACATCCGCCACCTTGCCTTCGGCGAGCGTGCCGACTTCGGGAAACTTTTTGATTGCCTTCGCCGGGCGAACAGTGGACTTCTCGACCGCCTCTTGCAGCGTCATCCCGAAGTTCATGAACTTCGACATCACGTTCGGCATGGCGGGCTTGGTCTTCACAATGCTGGTGTTGTGCAGGTCGCTGCTCAGCGTATCCGGCGGGAAGCCGTGCCGCATTGAGTCGTTGGCGGTGGGGAAGATGAACGCACCCGCGCCATGGCCGACGTCGAAGATGATGCCGCGCTCGCGCGCCTCCCACATCCAGGGCTGAACCTCGCGCGTCGCCCGGTTCACCATCTCGAGCTGCCGGTCGCTGTTCATATGCGTGTGGATGTCACCGGGACGCAGAATCTTGAGCAGCTTCGTCTTCGTGTCCCGCTCCTGGTGCGTCAGGACCTGCATATCCACGATCACCGGCGTGTCGGTCCGCTCGCCTGCTTCGACCGCGCGTTCGAGTGGCAGATATCCCTTGCGGGCGAAGTGAGCGGTCTTTATGCCGACGATCAACTCGGGGTACTGCTCGATCTTTTCAGCCGTCTTAGCCGCATCCATGTCCGTAACATCGTTTTCAGCGGCCCCGCCAACCATGCCCTTTCCGACGATATTGATGAACGCGAAGACACGCGTCTTGGCGCGGTCGATCACGGTCTCTTTGAACTCACCAAACGTCCGCCAGCCTGAGCCACCGCAGTCCGCGACAGTCGTCACGCCCTGGGTCAGATGCGTGTCGTCAGGCCAGATCCAGCCCTGATAGCCGAAGACGTGTGTGTGAATATCGACGAGTCCCGGTGTCACGTAGTAGCCGGAGACATCGATCGTCTTCCTTGCCTGCCCGGCCGGAATGTTCTCGGCGACACGAGCGATCGTCTCGCCCGAGACAGCCACGTCCATCACACGATCAATGTCGTTCGCGGGGTCGATAACGTGCCCGCCCTTGAGAAGGATGTCGTACGGCTGGGCAAGCGTGGTGGAAGCACACAGCAGGGCGAGGAGAACGAGAGAAAAAATGGGGACTGTACCGAGCACCGCTCTGGACAGCACCCCTCTTTTGTTCCCCTCTTTCCGACCCCCTCTTTCCTGCGGTTGTGACCGATTCGGAGATTGCATCATTTTGTATCATCCTGCAACATATTCGGGATCTTTTCCGACTGGTTTTCCGGTTCTTGGGTCCAGTGCTTTTGTAACACAGGTTTTCGCGGCCAGTGGGGGTGGGTTTCGGGATGTTGTTGATAAGGCGGGAGATAGAAATCTCTTGGGGCTGTGATCGCTGCGCGGCCGGAGGACGGAAAATGGTCGCCTGGAAAATGCGGTTGCGTTGCTGGGGGCGTAAGTCTTTTGTTTTGTGTTGGATGTGGTGTTGCACGGGGTGATGGGCGGACCGCCGGGCGATGGGTCTTGGCGGCTCAAGCCGGTTGGGGGAAGGCCCTTGAAAGGGCCTGATTTGGTCAGGACGGGCGGCGTACGAGACGTAAAACGCCTGGCCCGGCAGAAACCAAGGCCATAGACGGGCCTGAGCGGAACCTGCGCTCCCGCCGTAGCCGGCAGTCGCCCGTGAGGTCGTGATCGTCGCGGAAGGTTGATTGGCGGTTGTTGCCTCGCTGATTGAGGTGGTGCTGTTCGCCCACCGCTACCACGCGGGCGAGTCGGACCATTGTTTTGTTGCGCCGTCCGCATATCACTCGTCCTGCTCACTTGACTCGAAAAGTAGTAGCCACTTTCTCTGTCCCCCACTTTCCCGTCTAGCCTTCGTCAAGAACGCTGCGATTTCAGGGCTAAAGTCAACTTCGAAATCTATCCCAAGCAGCTGCTCAAATCGCCTCTTGAGCCAGGATCCTGCATGGCAGGGTCTCTTCTCGACATACTTTCGCCCTTTGAGTTCCTGCGGACGGAAAACGACGGAAAACGGGACAGCCTCAATTATAGCCGTGAGAGCGAGCTGGCCGTCACTACAACCCGCATGGTTACAATAACTTACATGGAAACAGTCGCTGATCGGCCCATCGCCACACGAGCAGGTGCAATCACGTAAGTAACTTGTATCAATAGCTTGAGGACATCATCCGCCCCGTCTGCTCCGCAATCGAGGCTGTCCCGGTTTTCGGTTTTCCGGCGTCTCATGGGATCGGAATGCGCTGATAATCCCCGGCGGTTTGCCACTCGGGAAAAGCGAGGCCGTCCTGATCGAACACGAGCTTCCCGGCACGGATCGTGAGGACGGCTTCGAGTTTCTTAGTCGCCATCAACCGACGTTGTGGCGCGTCCGCGAACCCGAAGACGCCTTTGCGCAGCTTCAGCACAGCGATGTCGGCGACGCGCCCTTCGCCAAGGGTGCCGAGATCGGGGAACTTCCGGATCACCTTGGCGGGGCGCACAGTGGACTTCTCGATGGCGTCAGGGAGAGTCATACCGAAGTGCATGAACTTCGAGATGACGTTCGGCATGTCGGCTTTGGTCGTGAAGATGCTCCCGTTGTGCAGGTCGGTGCTGATAGTGTCAGGAGGGAAGTCGTCCTTCATGGCGTCCGAGGCAACGGGGAAGACGAAGCTGCCGTTGCCGTGACCGACATCGAACAACAAACCCCGCTTGCGGGCCTCCCGCGTGAAGGGCTGCACCTTGCGGGTGGCGCGGTTGAGAATCTCGACCTGGTGGTCGCTATACGAGTGCGTCCGCAGATCGCCGGGCCGCATGATTTCGAAGATCCGCTCTATCGTGCGGTCGTATCCGGTGAGGATCCGCATGTCGATGATGACCGGCTTGTCGGACAGGCGCCCGGCCTCGACGGCTCGTTCCAGAGCGGTGTACCCTTTGCGCGCGAAGTGAGCCGTCTTGATGCCGACGATCAAGTCAGGATACTCGGCCATCTTGGCAGCGGTCTTTTCCGGGTCCATGTCGCTGACGTCGTTCTCGGCGTCAGCGCCCACCATCCCTTTACCCACAATATTGATGAACGAAAATACACGAGTGCGTGTGCGGTCGATGACGGTCTCCTTGAAGGTGTCAAACGTTCGCCAGCCGGAACCGCCGCAATCAACAGCCGTCGTGGTCCCCGTCGTGAGCTGCGTGTCGTCCGGCCAGAGCGCTCCAGGGTAACCGAAGACATGAGCGTGAAGATCGATGAAACCCGGCGCGACCACGTAGCCGGTCACGTCGATCGTTCTCTTGGCCCGTTCGCTCGAAATACTCTCGGCGACGCCTGCGATCTTGTCGTCCGTGATCGCGACGTCCATCACGGCGTCAATCTCGTTCGCCGGGTCAATGACGTGTCCGCCCTTGAGGAGGATGTCGTAGGTCTGACCGAACGCGGGTACGGCGAGCAGTACGCCTGCGAGCAAGGCAGTAAGGCGAGCTGACATCCTCGATTTTCCTAGCGGAAGTTGCTGTAGGGGCCGGCGCTGCTCCACTCGGGCATGCTGATGCCCTCGGCGTCCCAGATGACGCGGCCCGCGCGCAAAGTCATCATGCAGCGGATGTTCTTGTCGGCGGTAAGCTTACCGTGGCCGGAATCCAAGAAAGCAAACTTGCCCTCCTCGACCTTCAGAACCGCGATATCAGCGATTCCGCCTTCATCCAGCCGGCCCAGATCGGCGCGCCGGATTGCCTTCGCCGGGTTCACCGTCGTCCGCTCGATGACCTGCTCCAGCGACAGGCCGATGTTTAGAAACTTCGACATCACGTTGTTCAGGTGAGCACGCGGCAGCATGATGCTGTTCTTGTGAATGTCGGTGGAAAGGGTATCGGGCAAAAAGCCCTGCTTAATCGCCGGCACGGCGATGCGGAACCAGAAGCTGCCCGAGCCGTGACCCACATCGAAGAGAACACCACGCTCACGCGCCTTCCACATGTAGTCCTGAACTTTCTTGTTTTCGTCGAGCTGCGGCGTCAGGCGCCCGTAAAAGTGCGTGTGGATGTTGCCTGGCTTCATGTGTTTGAGGATCAACTCCTCGTAGCCGCGCCCTTCTTTGGGGTGAAAGTCCACCATCAGAACGCTGTTGCTGAGTTCTGCGGCCTTGACGGCGCGGTCAACGGCTTCCCAATCCGTCGGCTGGTAGTGGGCCGTCTTGATGCCGACGATGTCATCGGGGTATTTCTTGACCATCGCGACAGCGGCGTCGACATCCATCTGCGCGACGTCATTCTCGACCTCGCGGCCGTACATGCCCGCGCCAACGATGTTGAGGAACGCCAGCAAACGCACACGGGCCTTGTCGATCGTTTCCTCCTTGAACTTTTCGAAGCCCTTGGCGCCGGAACTGCCGGCATCAACGGCCGTCGTCACTCCGTACCGCAACGTATTGTGGTCTGGGTTGAGATTGAGCCAGGCGCCCTTTTGGTCGAAGTGCGCGTGGATATCGATCAGCCCCGGCGTGACGTAGAACTCGCTCAAGTCCACGACCTTCTTGGCACGTGAGGCCGGCAGGTTTTCGCCGATCTCGTGGATCGTCTTGCCGATGATCGCGATGTCCATCCGGCCATTGCGGTTGTTCTGGATGTCGATGACGTGACCGTTCTTGAGAAGCAGGTCGTAGATGACCGTGTCGGCCGATTCGACTTCCTGCGCCGCGATCGGCAGGGCCGTGATGGCCGCAACGCACAAACTGAGGCAAATCTTGAGCAACTGCATCGGGAACCTTATCTTTCCTATCGAGTCTGCTGGGCGCCGTGGATTCATGGGATCTTCTCGTACTCTCCGGCCGTATCCCATTCGGGAAAGCCCAGTCCTTTTTCGTCGAACACCAATTCACCGGCACGCACCGTCAGCACCGCGCGGAGCCGTTGTTTAGCCAGCTTCTTCTTGGCCCAGGCGTCCGCGAATCCGAAGATTCCCTCTTCCATTTCGAGTAGGGCAATGTCGGCGGTCTTCCCCTTGCCTAGCGTGCCGATCTCGGGATACTTGTTGATTGCCTGCGCCGGGCGGGCGGTCGAGCGGAAGACGGCCTCCTGAAGCGACATGCCCAGCGCGATCATCTTCGACATCACGTTCGGCATGTCGGCTTTCGTCGTGAAGATGCTCGAGTTGTGCAGGTCGGTGCTGATCGTGTCCGGGTAGAACTTCTGCGCCATCACCTTGTGCGCATTCGGCCATACGAAGCTGCCGTTACCGTGACCCACATCGAGCAGCCGCCCCTTCTCCCGCGCCTCGTACATATAGGGCTGAACCTTGCCCGTGAAGCGGTCGTGAAGCTCCAGATGCCGGTCGTTGAACATGTGTGTGTGGATGTCCCCGGGCCGGAAATACTTGAGCAGCTTCGTTTCGGTGTCACGATCGTTGTTCGTCAGGATGCTGTTGTCAACGATCATCGGCACACCCGCCAGGTTGCCCGCCTTCACCGCTTGCTCAAGGTTGTAGTAGTCCTTGCGGCCATAGTGGGCGCATTTGATGCCGACGATGATCTCCGGGTACTGCTTGATCTTGGCCGCCAGCTTCTCGTGGTCCATATCATCGATGTCGCTCTCGGTGCCGACCATGCCGGCGCCTACGACATTGATGAACGCCAGCACGCGCGTCTTCGAGCGATCGACGACCGTCTCTTTGAACGTCTCGAAGGTTCGCCAGCCCGAGCCGCCGCAGTCCACAACCGTCGTCGTGCCGGTTAGGAGTTGCGTGTCGTCCGGCCAAAGCCACCCGGAGTATCCGAATACGTGGGCATGAAGGTCGATCAGACCCGGCGTGACGTAGAGTCCGGCAGCGTCAATCGTCTTCTTGGCTTGGTCGGAAGGGATATCCGCCGCGACCGCCGCAATGGTTTCCCCCTTAACGGCGACATCCATCACGGCGTTGATCTCGTTGCCGGGATCGATGACGTGACCGCCCTTGATGAGCAGGTCGTACTGCTGAGCGCCGGCCGAACCGGCGGCCAGTATTGCCAGCGCAGCGGCGCTACACACACCACCGAAGCGGCGCCGGGAAAACGGAAACGAAGAGCTAGTCAATAGATGCTACCCCCAGGCCCATCCACAATACTACAAATAGCGTGCGACTGGCCGACCCAAGGGCCGGCCGGGGTCGGAGCAGGTAAGGCTGTCAGCGGTCTTCAATCACCGGCAAGATCTCAACCACCTCGGCCAGCACCTCCCCCGCGGGGTCCGCCAGTCGGTTGCGGCGTCCGTAGTGGACAGCCTGAGCGACGTCCCCAAACGCTTCCCGTAGAAAATCGTTCGTGAGAATGCGGAAGTAACCCTCGGGCGATGAAACGTAGGCAATCTGGAAGTCGGCGAGAATGGCCCCCAACGGCCGCCGGCCCTCTGTGATCACCGGTAGCAATTCCGAAGGAAACCGATTGAGAAAGATCCGGATTGCACCCGCTTCCACGGGCAGCCCCAGCTCGACCGCCATCAATACAACCTGCCGATAGAGAACCTCGTTCTCCTGATGGGCCCGAAGGGGCCGCAATTCGATCTTCGAATGCCAGAAAGCCCCCAGGGTCCCGGTCATGTCGCGCTCGTGAACCAGCAGCGAGCGGTAAGGCTCCGGGATTGCTGAGGGTTCGACCTCCTCAATGCCGTCTGTCCGCTCTTCGGAAGCGAGATTATCTCGAAGGGGATCGAGCAGAATGGTAACGTCGTCGAGGAAGTGTGCCATCTATGCGTGGGTGCGCGCGTTTTGGCCGCCCGCTCTTCTCACCACCCGGCGGTCAGTACTTCACGCAGGGATACCCGAGGCCTCTAATATCGATTCCCTTGGCGCGTTCGCGATCACTGGGAAACGCCCCAACTACCAGCACAAAAGAGCCTAACCGCCGTGCCTGCTCCGCGGCGGTCTTGCCAAGTAAACTCAGCGGCCGCATATCGGTGAAGTATTGCTCTTCGTGATTGATGACAATTGCCGTTCCCAGAGTCGCTGTACCTATCGCCTCGCCGCTTTTAGAGGTCACAAAACCGCCTGTTCCGCAGGAGGCGGGGAGTCGCAGTGGGCCCCCTGCTTTGATCGACTTTTCGCTCGACAAGCACTCGCTCACGCGACGGCCATCTGCCCCGACGACGACGCTGCCGACCATAATTTTAGGGCCTGCTTGGTATCGTCGGAATAGGTCACTACGAGGCTCTTGGCCAAGTATCGATTTAGTTCGCCGGGCGAAGTGATCTTCACCGACGTCTTGGCCACTGAGTTCGTTACCGCAAGTCTTCCTCGACGCTCCGGATTCGCCACCGCGAACTCCGGTGTCACGTGAACGATTAGGAGTGCTAAAACACATCCCGCGATAACCCAAATCGCATTTCTATTACTCATGATCTCCCCTTCCGTAGTATCCGGGATCGATCCGTTGGTCCCGGGCTGGGCGTTCAGCTAAAGCACAGGCCCGATCCGCCAGGGAATGAACTCGCGGTGTCCCAGCTCCTCGGAAAAGGTCTTGCGGCCCGACGCCGTTTCAAGGACGAAGCTGTGAATCCGCTCTCCGGCCGTGGGGATATCCTCCGCGCCGTCCGCCACAGTGCCGCAGTTGATGTCCATGTCCTCTTTCATATGAAGCCCGGTTTTCGAGTTCGATGCGATCTTGACCACCGGAATCGTCGGGAACCCAAACGCGCTGCCCCTCCCCGTAGTGAACAGGCACACGTTACATCCGCCGGCCGCCATGCCTGTCACCGAGGTAGGATCGTAGCCCGGAGTGTTCATGAAAACGAACCCCGAGCTCGTGATTCTCTCGGCGAAGTCATAGACGGCTGTCAGATTGGATGTGCCGGCTTTGGCGACCGCCCCCAGCGATTTCTCGGCGATGTTCGTCAGTCCGCCGGCCTTGTTGCCGGGCGATGGATTCGAGTCGAAGCTGATTCCCAGCCCGAAACCATCGACGTAGCGCTTGTACCATTCGATCTTCTCCAGCAACTTCTCGCCGACTTCGCGGCTCACGGCCCGCCGCGTCAGCAGGTGCTCAGCGCCGCAGACTTCGGTCGTTTCCGCCAGACAAATCGTCCCGCCTTGCTTCACAAGCAGGTCGGAGAAGTAGCCGACGCTGGGGTTGGAGGTGATCCCTGAAAACGCATCGGACCCGCCGCATTCAAGCGCTACGACCAACTTGGAGGCCGGGCACGGTACACGCTCCGTTCTGCCGACCTGCTCGATCATCTCCCGAATCGCTTTCGTGCTATCCGCAACGACTTGGGTGGTACCACCGCTTTCCTGGAGCGTGAACCCTCGCCTCGGAGCAGCGCCGTTTCCGCTCCCGGCTGGGCGCGTGTAATAGCTGATCTGGTTCACCTCGCAGCCAAGGCCTACGACAATCGCCGCGGCCACGTTCGGGTGGTCGGCGAGACCTTCTAGCGTGCGGCGAAGCTGTTGGATATCAGGGCCTTCAGCTTGCCCACAACCATCTACATGCGGGAACGCAATGACTCCGTCGATTCCCGTCCCCTCGAACGATTCTTTAGCAAAGGCGGCTTCCACCTGCTCGGTGGCGTAGGCAGCGCAGTTGCTTGCGCCTACGATCGCAACAAAGTTCCGCGTTCCGGCTCGCCCGTCCGCGCGCGGATAGCCCATAAAAGTGTCCGCTTGAAGGCGCGGAATCTCAGCCAGATCGTTCAGCGTCGTCGCAAACTCACACTCCTGACCGGCCAAATCGAACAGCAAGTTGTGAACGTGAACGAGGTCCCCCGATTCGATGTTCGTCCCCGCCCGCCCGATGTTCTCACCGTATTTGTAGACGATCCCATCGGCTGGGATGGGCTGAACGGCGACCTTGTGCCCCGCTCCCACCGCCTGCCGTATAGCAATTTCCCGTCCCTCGAACTGAACCGTTGCCCCTGCCGAAAGCGATACGCGCGCCACGACGACATTGTCTTTTGGATTCAGCCGAACAAACGGATTCTCCGGCCGAATCATGCTGTCAATAGTCACTACATTCATAGGTTTACCGTTGAGCGGCTTTCGCTCTCTAGGTCGAACTCGTCCGAGCGGCCAGAACCCGGCCGACTCCCATCAGCAACTCGATCTCGTCGTCGCTGAAGTCTCGTTCCTGTTGTGTGGCGATACCCAGAGCGCCGATAGCCGTTTCACCGGCCATCAGCGGGACGCAGATCGATCCCTGCGCTCCCGTCTCGCGTGCGTGCGGCCTCACGTCGCCGCTGGTATCGGTTTGCAGGTTGCACAGGTTGACGGGCTCCTTGCGCTCGACAGCCAAGCCGGCAATGCCCTTACCCACGGGAATGGTCCGAATGAAGTCCAACAACGGTTCGGGGATTCCGCCCGCCCAGGCCTTAAGATGCAGCAGCCCATCGGACCCGAGCTCGTGCAGAGTGCCGGTCTCGACGCGGAAGTGTCCGAGCGTCAAGTCCAAGACCTTTGCGCCGTCATTCGCTGCTTCTTTGACGGCATCGAGAAATGTCTGATCGGGCATCGTTGATCAACTTCGGACCGGCGGGTTCTCATTCTCCCAGAAGGGCGGGTAGGTGACAAGACAGTCCATCTGCTCGCATCGGTCTGGTACATCCAGGGGTCCGACACCACCTCATTCACAGAGCGACGGGCGTTCCCACGGGAGTCGTGGTGAGCGGTTATCATAGGAGCGCCCCAAGTACCGGGAATCCAGTTCCGGGAATACAGGGAGGTATGGCCTATGGCGCCGGTCTTCGCAGCCCTCGGATGTTTCGTCCTCTATTTCGTGGTGTACCGCTTCTATGCGCGATACCTGGGAGCGCGCATCTTCCAACTCGATCCCACTAAGTCGACGCCGGCACATGACGTGAACGACGGAGTCGACTACGTCCCCTGTAGACGGTCGATCCTGTTTGGGCATCACTATGCCTCCATCGCAGGGTTGGCGCCGATGCTCGGGCCGGCGATCGCCGTTATCTGGGGCTGGTTGCCAGGTATGCTCTGGGTGGTGTTGGGGACGCTCTTCATCGGGGCGGTTCACGACTTCGGAGCCCTGGTCATCTCCATGCGGCACAAGGGTTTGAGCGTCGGGAAAGTGGCGGAAGACCTGATCGGTCACCGCGCGAAATCCATCTTTCTGATCATCATCCTGTTTCTGATTTGCTTGGTGATGGGTGTTTTCGTCCGCACCATCGCCGGCCTTTTCACCGCGGCTTTCTATCCCGAGTCCGTCTTCCCGACGTTTTTCCTGATGGGAGTAGCGATGGTGATCGGCTGGATGGTCTACAAACGCTCGGCTGATATCTCGAAATCGACGGCCATCGGATTCGTTCTGATGATGGCCTCCATCTGGATCGGACTCCAGATCGCCAAGCCGGACCTAACGGCTGACTCCTGGATTCTCATCCTGCTGGGCTACGCCCTCGCGGCATCGATTCTTCCCGTTTGGCTGTTGCTGCAGCCGAGGGACTACCTGAATTCGCTACTCCTCTACCTTGGCCTGGGAACAGCTTACCTGGGTTTCTTCCTGCTCCAACCAAGCTTCGCCGCCCCCGCCGTTGCCGCCCACCCGGCCGGCGCACCACCGATTTTCCCCTTCGTGTTCATCGTGATCGCCTGCGGAGCGGTGTCGGGGTTCCATGGGCTGGTTTCCTCGGGAACGACCTCGAAACAGATCGACAAGGAAACCGACGCGGTGTTCATCGGCTACGGCGGTATGGTCGGTGAGTCGCTATTGGGCCTACTGGCTGTGCTGGCTTGCACGGCCGGCTTCCAATCGGTCGAAGCCTGGGCCGATCACTACGCCAGTTGGGGCGCGGCCAGCGGATTGGCCGAGAAGATGCGCGCCTTCATCGACGGCTCCGCCCTATTCATCACCGAGCTTGGCCTACCGATGGCCGCCGCTCAGGCGTTTATCGCGCTCGTTGCCGTTTCGTTCGCGCTCACTTCGCTCGATTCGGGGACGCGCCTGCTGCGCTACAACATCAGCGAGATCGCCAACTCGATCGGCGTGCCGCAACTGGGAGGCCGCTACATCGCCTCGTCGATCGCGGTGCTCTTGATCGGCTTCTTCGCTTTCTACACGATCGATGGCCTACCGGCCGGACTCGCCCTTTGGAGTTTATTCGGCAGCACGAATCAGGTTCTCGGGGCGCTTACTCTGCTCACGATCACGATTTACTTGCGTCAGCGCGGCGCTAATTATTGGTATACGTTTGTGCCGATGGTCTTCATGATGGCGGTGACGGTTGTCGCCATGGTGCTTGATCTCCGGAAATACATTACCGGCGGCCAGATGCTGCTGACCTTCGTGGCCCTCTCGATCTTCGTCCTAAGCATTTGGCTGGTCGTAGAGGCCTTCCTGCGCTTCCGCAAGGACACAATCATGCTGAGTTCAGACGCCGCTAGGACCGCCGTGGAAGGCGACTAAGGCGATTGCCCAATCGCGGGAACCGACTTACTATCACTACTGTTTTTGGTAGGACTGCGTAACGATTGACGCTCCCCAACCAGGCACGATGCTGAAAGGAGCCACGGCGGTCCGAAGATAGGGTTGAGGCGCTGAAAGCAATGACGACTGAGACCCCGATGGAAGAAACAGCGAAAGTGGAAACACCTGAGCTCGATGAACAACGAGCCGACTCGCGGGGCCGTCGCGGCGCATCCGGCGAGGCTCGGTTGGGCGTTCGACAGGCGGATGGCTCCGAGCGATTCGTTCTCGGTCAACTCGTCGACGTAAGCGACTACGGTTTTGGGGTCCAGACGGAAGGACCGCTCCAGGTCGGCGCTCGAGTTACCGTCTCGAGTAGCTTTTTCGCGGCTGAGGGTCCGACAAAACACGAAGTCGCTCAGGTTGTGCACTGCCGTCTGATCGAGAAGGGCACGTACAGAAGTGGATTGGCGTTCGATCAGGCCTTCGAGAGCGCTGAAGATTTGAACTAAAAACGGCCCTCTCGGGATCAAACGTTCGTCGACTATTACGAAGCCCTCCAGATCAGCCCTCACGCCGACTCGGAAACCATCCAGCGCGTATACCGCCTGCTGGCACAGCGCTATCACCCCGACAACAGCGATAGCGGCAGCGAGGAGTCTTTCCGCCTCGTGCTGGCCGCCTATCGAGTGTTATGCGATCCGGAAAAGCGGGCGGCCTACGACGCCAAACACAAGCGCGAGCATGAGGTCCGCTGGCAGATTTTTCAGAAGCCAACTGAGACAATCGGCGTCGGCGAAGAAAAGCGAATTCGGCAGGGTATACTCTCCGCCCTCTACATGGTCCGCCAGCGGCAGCCGGATAAGCCTGAAATGAACCTGCGCGAACTCGAGGACTTGCTTGGTTGTCCTCGCGAGCATCTGGAGTTCAGCGTTTGGTACCTAAGGGGTAAGGGATTCATCGAGCGGAGTGACAGCTCCAAGATGAACATCACCCCGGATGGCGTGGATGAGGCAGAAAAGGCTAACGAGCTGGGCCGAGGGCCCCTCCCCCGGTTGATCGAAGGGCCGTCTTCCGATTAGAGCAGCTTCGGAAAACTAAGTATGGGCCTTCTGAGCCCGGCCGAGGCGCTCGTCGATCGGGACCAGATCGCGTTCCTCGGGCCCAAGGTAAACCTGCCGAGGCCGCGCGATGCGGCGCTCCGGATCGGTCATGAGTTCTTCCCAATGAGCCAGCCAGCCCGAAGTCCGTGGGATCGCGAAGAGCACGGTGAACATCTCCGGCTGAAAACCCATCGCCTCGTAGATGATCCCTGAGTAGAAGTCCACGTTCGGATAGAGCTTGCGCTTGACGAAGTAGTCGTCCTCGAGCGCAATCCTCTCGAGCTCCTTGGCAAGATCGATCTTCGGACTTCTTCCCGTAACCTCAAAGACTTCGTCGGCGATCCGCTTGATGATCCGAGCACGCGGGTCGTAGTTCTTATAGACACGGTGCCCGAATCCCATCAGGCGCACCTCGCCGGTCTTCACGCGGTTCATGAACTCGGGGATATTCTTCATCGAGCCGATCTCATCCAGCATCTGCAGCACGGCCTCATTGGCGCCGCCGTGGAGGGGGCCATAGAGAGCGCCGGCAGCAGCAGCCGTCGAAACATAGGGGTCGGAGCTGGCGCTGCCCACGGTGCGCATCGTACTCGTGCTGCAGTTCTGCTCGTGGTCGGCGTGCAGAATGAACAGCACGTCAAGGGCCTTGGCCAAGACCGGGCTTGACTTGTATCGCAGCTCCGTCCGCTTCCAGAGCATGTTCATGAAGTTCTCGGTGTAAGTGAGGTCGTTGTCAGGGTAGGCGTACGGTAGCCCCAGGCTATGGCGATAGGCATAGGCCGCGAGCGTGGGCATCTTGCCGATCAGACGCAACTGCTGCAAGCGCCGGTTCGATGGGCTGCTGATGTTCTTCGCGTCCGGGTAGTAGGTCGACAGAGCGGCCACTGAGCTCACCAGCATTCCCATCGGATGGGCATCGTAAAGGAAACCGTCCACAAACTTCTTGATGTTTTCGTGAACCATCGTGTGATGGTTGATCTCTTCGTTCCAGCCGCGCTGCTCCGAAGCCGTTGGCAGCTCGCCATGGAGGAGCAGATAAGCGACCTCCGTATAGGTGCAATTCTCGGCAAGTTGTTCGATAGGATAGCCCCGGTACCGCAGGATGCCCTTCTCGCCGTCGATGTAGGTGATGCGGCTTGTGCAAGACGCGGTGTTGGTATACCCCGGGTCATAGGTCATCATCCCGAATTCTTCGGGATCTTCCTTGATCTGGCGAAGATCCATGGCCCGGATCGTCGCGTCCTTGATAGGAACCTCGTAGTCCTTGGAAGTGCGCTTGTCAGTGATTCTCAGTGTTGGTTCGTCCAAAGGTGCCCTCCAGCGGTTTTTCGCGCGGTAAAGCGTGTCCGTGGGCGGAATGAGCAGGATAGCAGATTCGCGACTCGGAGGCGCTCTTGACCCCAATTGGCGCGGCTTCCAGGCAGTTCTATCGACCCGAAAGCCGAAAACCTACACGGGCGCGGGCACCGCATCGCTCACCGCATGGCGAAACGAAGTGCCTGAGAAATCCGTCAGTGCGAGGCGCGCCCAGCTTGGCGCGCGCAGGTGTACTTGAACAGTACAGTGAGCACGGCGACGCAATCGCGGGCCTATGGCGTGCTTTGACGGTTAGGCGGTGAGACAAAACGGACTAGCTTCCGAGCTGCGTCTTACCGCCGTCGATAAGAATGGTTTCAGCCGTCATCGCGGTCGCATCGGCCGCCAGGAAAAGACAGGCTTTCGCGACTTCCTCGACCGTGGCAATGCGGCCCAGCGGTGTCACCTTCGGCCCCTTCTCAAACGTGGACTTGGGCCAGCCGGCAAAGCGTGTGTGAACGAGGCCGGGGGCGATCGCGTTCACCCGCACGTCGGGCGCCAAAACGCGCGCCAGCGATTTCGTCATATTGACAAGCGCCGCCTTCGAGGCCGAATAAACAATCGAGCTTCCGGCGGCGTGCCATGCCGAGGCCGAAGTGTTGTTGATGATCGAAGAGCCCGGCTGACGGCGCAGCAGAGGCGCGGCGGCGCGAACGCAATAGAACGCCCCGCGCAAATTCGCGTTCAACGTACGGTCCCAGATTTCATCGGTAAGATCTTCGAGCTGGTGGTGCGGCGTGACCTTGCTCCATCCAGCGTTATTGATGAGGACGTCAAGTCGGCCCCAGCGATCGTCAACCGCCTGCATCATGGCGCGGGCTTCCGCGTCCCGCGAGACATCGGCTTGGTGGGCGACGGCCTCACCACCTGCGCTCTGAATCCCCGCGACAACCTCGTCGGCCTCGGCGCGCGAAGCGCGATAGTTCACGAGCACCTTCGCTCCTTCCGCGGCGAACAACTCGGCCATCGCGCGGCCCATGCCGGTTCCCGCTCCCGTGACGATGGCCACACGGCCTTCGAGCTTCATACGTCTTTCTCCTTGGCCCACTCGCTTCTAAGAAATGCCGCACCCTCAAACGCGATGTCATCCATCGATCCGGCGAGATCCCGCCAGATGGCCGTCGCCGCCGCCAGTTGCGGAATCGTCCCATTGAATGACTCGATCGTCAGCCACCCGTCATAGCCGATCGCCTTGAGCGTGCCGAAGACGCCCCGCCAGTCCACATGGCCCGTTCCCGGCACGCCGCGATCGTTCTCACAGGTGTGGACGTGCTTCAGCCGGGAGCCGCACAGCCGATAACCCTCCGGGATGCTCTTCTCTTCAATGTTCGAGTGAAATGTGTCAAAGAGGATGCCGATGCGCGGGCTGCCGATTTCGTCCACAAACCGCACGGTGTCTTCCGCCGTGTTCAGGAAGTACGTCTCGAAGCGATTCAGCGGCTCGATCGCCAACTCGACATCGGCCTGCTGCAAAGCCGGGTCAAGCCGCTGGTGAAACTCGACGGCCCATTGCCACTCGTCATCCGTACGCCGCCGCCCCGGCAGATGCCCAACCGGCGAGTAGGTCGGCCCCGCGATCAGCTTCACTCCGACATCGCCCGCGGTTGCGATCAGCCGCCTCCAGTGCTCGACGGTATCGGCTCGCACCAAGGGATCGTCGCTGATCGGGTTCTTCCCCGGCGGATTGACGGAACAGAAAGTGCATTCCAGTTCGTAGTCGGCGAGCGCCTTCTTGAGACCCCCAACATCGACATCCGCCGCATCGAATGCCGGTATCTCAATGCCGTCGAGCCCGGCCTCCCTGATCTTCGCCAGCGGGATTGAGGAGTCGAAGGCCCCCGACCAGATCATTGTGTTGACGCCAAACTTCATAGCGTCGCCCATTATATCCAGCGATAGTATCCTGACGATGATGCCTAGATCGATGAAATCGCTCCATTCACGCCGCTCCCTGCTCTCGGGTTTGCCGGCGGCGTTGATCTGGAGCCGGTTCGGAGTCGACGCTCGCGCCCAAACGGCGAACGACTCACCCAAGACCGTCCGCGACTTCGGCGCCGTCGGGGACGGCCGGACCGACGACACCGCTGCTTTTCAGAAAGCCGTCGCTTCCTCGACCGGCGGCATTCGTCTCACGAAGGGCAAGTACAGAATCACCAAGCCCATCCGCGTCCTGCTCGATGAGACCGGCTACGCCTCGATCACCGGCGACGGCACCGCCACCGTCATCATGGCCGGCGACGGGCCGGCCTTCCACCTCATCGGTACCCACGCCGGCACCGCCGCTCCGCACACCGTCAAAGATAACGTTTGGACGAACCAGCGCATGCCGTTGATCGACGGCTTTGAGATCCGAGGCGAGCACCCCAAGGCCCGAGGCATCGTGGCCGAAGGGACGATGAAGGCGATCTTCTCACGCCTGCTCATCCGGCGTGTCGCGGACGGCATCGTCCTCACCGGCCGCAACCGCAACGTGATCATTTCTGAGTGCCAGATCTACCACAACCGCGGTGTCGGCGTCCTGCTCGACCGCGTCAACCTGCACCAGATCAACATTTCGAACTCGCACATCAGCTACAACAGCGGCGGTGGTGTGGTCGTGCGCCGCAGCGAGGTAAGGAACCTCCAGATCGGCACAAGCGACATCGAGGGCAACATGGACCCCGACGGCCCGCCTACCGCCAACGTTCTGATCGACGCGCGCGAGGGAAGCGTCCGCGAGGGCGCCATCACCGGCTGCACGCTGCAACACACACACGAGGCGCCGGGCTCCGCGAACATCCGGTTCATCGGACGCAAAGCCGAGCCCATCAAGATCGGCTACTTCTCCATCTCCGACAATGCGTTGAGCGACGTCGCCGTCAACGTCCATCTCAAGTACGTGCGCGGGGTCTCGATCAGCGGCAACTCGTTCTGGAAGGGCTTTGAGCACAACCTGCTCGTCGAGGGCAGCTCGAACATCGTCGTCGGCCCGAACCTGTTCGACCGCAACCCCGACTACCGCCCGGCTGACAGCCGCAATAGCTTGCTGTTCACCGACTCCGTTGACTCGACCCTAACGGGCTTGCACATCAACCACGCCCTTGGCTCGGAAGCCGCCCTCACGTTGCGCCGCTGCAAACGGTTCAATGTGACGAATTCGATGATTCTCGACTCAGCGAATGTCGGCCTGTTGCTCGACAACGTCGAACACGTGCGCGTGTCGGATACGGTCATCCGCAATGACCACGAAGATGCCGGGGACTTCGTCGCAATTCGTCTCACCAGCGGTCGTGAAAACATAATCAGCGACAATGTCTTAGCGGGCACGGTGGACATCGCGCCCGACGCCGCCAACGCTCAAGGAAACCGTTAGCGCCACCGTCAGCCGAGAGCCGGGCTGCCCTCGCTTCGAAACGTCCGCGCCGGCGTGTCTTCAACAACCACCGCGCCGTTGCGCATACGAATCGTCTCGCCTGTATTGGCGCCGACCCTCGGACCCGGTAGCAGCACGCCAACCAGATTCAGCGGATCGGTCGCGCTCAAAATCACTTCCTCGTCCTTCGCTTCAGTCCGGCGAACCTTCCTGAGCAGATCAACCGCCTCGGGCAGCGCGAACTGCTCACCGACGAACGCGGCTGCAAAACGCCCGCCGCGCACTTCGCCGCGCGCTTCCATACGCCGCAAAACGACCAGCAAGTCCCGCCAGGGCGGAGCCAGTGTTTCGCGGCGTACGATATCGCGAAAGACAACGCCCCAGCGCCGCAGAAGCTGATGTGCGAACTCTTCCGCCGGGTCCGTATCCGTGGCTTGATCCGTGGATCGCACGGCCTCTTCGAGAAGCGCCCAGCGGCCGGCGGCGTGTCGTGGACGGGCGTTGCGGCCGCGTCCTTCACCCCGCCGCCGTTTCGGGTCGATCAAGGCTCGCAGATTCTCAAAACCGTCAGCCGTAACGATGCCGGCGGTGGCCAGTTCCCACAGCCCGTCCTCAACTTCGCTCGCTAACCGCCCCGTTGCACGCATCAGATCGGTGAAGAACGAAGCTCCCCGCTTCCGTAGCGCCTCCCAAACCTCGCGCGCCGGGTGCGACAAGGCCGCGACGGCACTCGCATCGGTGTGGATACCGCCGCGTAGCAGCCAACTCGCGTCGTCGCGCAGGAACACCGTCAGGGGAGCGACGCGCGTCGGCCGCACGCGTCGGGAACGAGCGCCGTTCTCACCCTCAACCGCCTCAGCCGAAAAGGCCGGATGCGGCGAGAGCCGGCCCCAAGTAATCTCGCCCGATAGACACAACTGATCCAACAGCTCGGGCTTGTAGTTCGCGATGCGGCGCGGCAGGATCTCCGCCTCCCACGCCGCCGCCGATATTTCGTAGCCCTGCAACTGCTTGACGACCTGCAACACCCCGTCCACGCCGTGCAAACGGCTCGCGAGCATCGTATGCTGCCAGCGCAGCAGGAAGCGCATGAAGTCCGCCGAGCTGACGGGCTCGATTTCACGGCGCAAGCGGCCCAATGTCAGTCGATGAATACGCGCCAGTAGATGCCGGTTCGCCCATTCGATTTCCCGCCCGCCGTCGGCTTCCCCGTCCACGTCACCATTGCGAGATGAGAAGCTGCCCCGCAGGATGCGGCCTTCGCTCTCGAGCCGCGCCAACGCGGCTTCGACCAACGCCACCGGGAGCGCCAATCGTTCGGACATCTCCACTGCCGTCGCCGGCACGATCGAATCGAGCCAGCCCCGCAACACATCCGCCACAGCGGCTGGTCATCCACCCAAAACGTCGTCGCCCGTTGGTCACGGCACAGTTGTTCGTGGAATTCATCCCACTCCGGAACAGGCGGCAGCGTAATCAGCGTCAACAGTGCGTCGTGAAGCTCGTCCGCGTCGCGCACGATGGGCCAGGCCTGCTCGGCGACCATCGCAATCGCTTCGGAATCGAGCGCCGCCGGACCATCCAGCATTTCCGGGCTCAGCGTCCGGCGCATCTGCACAGCACGGGCGCGCCGCTCTTCAAGCGGAGCGTCGTCCAGATAGCTATACGGGTTCGAGTTTAGGATCTCGTGCGAAAACGGCGACGGCTCAGCCGTCTCGATCGCGACGGTTTCGAGCTCGCCTGCCTCCAGCCGCGTCACGATGCTTCGCAGCCCGCCGAGGTCCATCGCCTCGTAGAGACAGTTGTCGATCGTCTCGCGCACGTAGGGGTGGTCGGGGATGCGGATCTCACCCGTCAGGTTCTCGGCGCAGGCGGCCTGGTCGGGAAACACAGCGGCCAGCAAATCGTCCGAGCGCATACGCTGGATCGGCGGTGGCGTCTTGCGTCCCCCGCTGAATCGCGGGACCGCCAGCGCTCGCGACACGTTCCAGCGCCAACGTGACGCGAACATCGGCGAATCGAGCAGCGCCTGCGTCAACGTGTGGTCGAGCGTCGCGACGCGCACGAACTCAAAAACCAGCTCTAGCGGGAACGCGTGCTGCTCGGTGAGCGAAATCAGTAGCCCGTTGTCTGTCGCGGCAGCCTGCAACTCCAAGTTGAACGAGCGGCAGAAACGTTTGCGAAGCGACAGTCCCCAGGCGCGATTGATGCGCGCCCCGAACGGAGAGTGAATCACGAGTTGCATGCCGCCCGCTTCATCGAAGAAACGTTCGGCGACGATCCGGTTCTGGGTCGGCAGGGCCCCCAGCGCACTGCGCCCGGCTAGAACGTATTCGATCAACTGCTCAGCGCCACGCCGGTCGAGGGCGCACTGTTCGGCCAGCAGCTCCCGTGCGGCGGCGAAGTCATCGCTGATCGCGGCGGAGGCGCGGCTCTCCACAACGCTCCTCAACACGTCCTCGCGCACCGCGGAAACCTCGCGCGAAAGTTCAACGGTACGCCCCGGCGCTTCCCCAAGCCAGAACGGAATCGTGGGTGCCGCGCCTTTGGCGTTTTCAACACGTACGCGGCCGGACTCCACTCTGCGAATCCTCCAGGAAGTCGTCCCCAACAGGAAAATGTCGCCGACCGAGCTCTCAATCGCAAAGTCCTCGTCGAGCATGCCGACCTTAGTGCCCTCGGGCTCGGCGATCACGGCGTATTGAGCGTTGTCAGGAATCGCTCCGCCTGAAGTGATCGCAGCCAGCCGCGCACCCCTTCGGGCCCGCACTCTTCCATTCACGCGGTCGCGGTGTAGGTAGGCGCCGCTACGTCCGCGCGAGGTCGCGATCCCCTCGGCAAGTATGTCGACAACTTCGTCGAATTCCTTCTGCTTCAAATTGCGGTAAGGATAGGCGGCGCGCGCGAGTTTGAGCAGTTCCTCTTCGGTATATTCGTCGCAAGCCACTTCGGCAACAAGCTGTTGCGCCAGGATATCGAGTGGCGCTTCGGGTATCTCCAGCCGGTCGAGCTCGCCTTTTCGAATCGCCCGCACCAGCGCCGCGCACTCGACCAGTTCGTCGCGCGTCGTTGGGAAGAAGCGGCCTTCGGGAAGCGCGCCGACCCAGTGTCCCGAGCGGCCCACCCGCTGCAATGCGACCGCAATCGAACGCGGCGAGCCGATCTGGCACGCCAAATCGACCGTCCCAATATCGATCCCCAACTCAAGCGAAGCCGTCGCAACCACGGCCTTGAGTTCGCCCCCCTTGAGCCGCTCCTCGGCGTTCAGCCGCAACTGCCGCGACAAGCTTCCGTGATGCGGCAACACGGCATCTTCGCCGAGACGTTGCTGGAGCTGATGCGCGATGCGTTCGGAGAGCCGACGAGTGTTCACAAAGACCAGCGTGGTGCGGTGCGCCTTGATCAGCTCCGCGAGTCGGTCGTAGATCTCGCCCCAGGTTTCCGTTGAGGCAACGGCCGACAACTCGTCCTTCGGGACTTCAACCGCCAATTCCATTGCGCGTTGATGCCCGACCGATACAACCTTGCCCCGGCCGTCGTGGAACTCTCCGCTCAGAAAGTCCGCCACCTCCTCCAGTGGATTCACCGTCGCCGAGAGCCCGATACGCTGCGGGCGCCTGCCCCCACCCTCTTGCGTGACAAGCCTCTCAAGCCGTGCGAGCGACAACGCCAAATGTGATCCGCGTTTGTCGTCCGCCACGGCGTGGATCTCATCGACGATCACGGTCCGCACCGTTTTGAGAATCTGACGGCTCTTTTCCGCCGTCAGCAGGATGTACAACGACTCCGGCGTCGTCACCAGGATGTGAGGCGGCGTCCGGGTCATCCGCTGGCGTTCGGAAGCTTTGGTGTCGCCGGTGCGCAAAGCCGTTCGGATCGGCGCTAGCTCGATTCCCTGGCTCTCGGCAAGTGCGCGAATCTCGGCCAGGGGCCGGTCGAGGTTCTTCTGGATATCGTTACTCAGGGCCTTCAGCGGTGAGACATAGAGCACGGTTGTTTGATCAGGGAAGTCATCCGTCCGCGCACGGCGGACCAACTCGTCGAGACAACTCAGGAAGGCGGCCAGTGTTTTTCCTGAGCCCGTCGGCGCGGAGATCAGCACATCGCGGCCCGAACGGATTTCCGGCCAGCCGAGTTTCTGCGGCTCAGTGGGTTCGCCTATGCCGGCAAACCATTGTTGAATGAGAGGATCAAAAGGCGTAAGCGGCATCAAGGAACCCACTTAGCTTAACGAAGCAGACTGACGCCGGTCGGTGCGGCAACAACTCGCGTGAGGCCGAGTCAGATCTCCGCCGAGGTGGTTCGATTCGCCGATGTAGCCGCCCACGCGACGCGTGCGTCACTCCCGTGGCGCACCTCCGCGATTCCCCCTTCGCGGAAGTGACCGACCCCTGCCCCATAGAAAGCTCGCATTCGCTCGCTCGGCGACGGTACAATCCCTCTTGCGTGTTCAGCTACACAATCAACTGGCTGCTGGAGTATCCCGGCCGGCGGAAGCACGAACGCCCATATGAGTACTGAAACCGTCATCTGTACCGGCGTCGGCATCTATCTGATCGCAATGATCTTGATAGGGTTCTACGCTTCCAGAAGCTCCGGTTCCGCCGACGATTTCATTGTTTCCGGCCGACGAATGCCGTTCTGGTTGTGCTCGGCAACCCTGCTCGCTACTTGGTTCGGGGCCGGACCGATGGTCGGTGCCGCCGGTGCCGCCTATGAGGGTGGACTTCTCGGAGTGATCGCGGATCCCTTCGGCGGCGCGCTGGTGCTATTCCTGGTTGGATTCTTGTTCGTCCGCCTGCTCCGAAGATTGCGGCTACTGACTGTCATTGAGCTGTTCGAGGCTCGATTTGGAACGACGGCTGCTACGGTCGCCGCGGTCAGCTCGATTGCCGCCAATATCGGCTGGACTGGTGCCATGCTAGTCGCTTTTGGCCTAGTGTTCGAGTCGGTGACCGGTATCCCGCTCGAGACGGGCATCATCGGTGGCGCTGTCGTAGTCTTCATCTATACAGCGGTAGGAGGCATGTGGGCAGTTGCACTGACGGATTTCGTGCAAATGGTGATCATCGCGATCGGCCTGGTCCTTCTGTTGACGGTCGTCTTGTTCGATGTAGGTGGGTGGAGCGCCATCTCTGCGCAACTGCCGGAACACACCTTCCGGTTGATCCCGCTGGAGCATACACCGGAACGCTGGCTGAACTATTTCCGGGCCTGGCTGATTTTTGGTCTTGCCGACGTTGGCGCACAGGCGATGATTCAGCGCGGCATGGCTGCGAAGACCGAGCAGGTAGCGCAAAACTCGTTTTACCTGGCCAGCCTGGCTTATCTCTCTTTCGGCATGATTCCAGTCTTGCTAGGTATCATCGCGAGCGTCACTATCCCCGGGTTGGCGCAACCGGAAAACGTCATCCCGACACTCGCCATCCAGCATCTGCACCCGGTTGCGATCGCTGTATTCATGGGTGCTGTGCTGGCGGCGATCATGAGCACGACGGATAGCGCCCTACTAGCCGCTGCGAGTATCTGGAGCACGAATATCCTGCCTCTGTTCAGGCCGCAGGCTTCGGACCATGTGCGCCTGCTTGCGACCCAAATCGCCATTCCCGTGTTCGGTACATTCGCGGTGGTGGTGGCTCTCTATGTCCAGACGGTGTACGACCTGATCATGGACTCCAACTCCGTAGCGCTGGCCTGCATCACTGTGCCCTTCATCGTCGGAGTATGGTGGGCGAAAGCCAATCGCATCGGCGTACTGGCGGGCATGGCTGCCGGCTTCATAACCTGGATCACAGCTGGGATTCATTCTCCGAGCCTTCCGGGCGACCTCCTAGGACTGCTTGCCTGTCTCGTCACACTGGTGATTGTGACTCTGCTAACCCAGCAGATGGATCCGCCGCGACCCGCACGAAGCAGCCTTGGCGAAGAGGTGGAGCTGGCAGACCGTCTTGGAGTGCTTCCCCTATTCCGTCGGGTCGACTAGCTTCCGACGCTGTTCAGGAGTCACGGAGAAGTAACTTCCGACAAGTCCGGTCCGCGGAAGTGATCCCGCGGACGATCCGCCACCATTGGATGCAACCGGGCGGTCTCGATCGAGAACAGGAACGCATTCCCTGCCGGAACCTTCACTCAGCGGGTCATGATCCGGCTTTGTGCCTTGCGTTTGTCACGCTGCCTAGCAAGGCTCAGCGTTGAGTTTCCAAGCCGACAGAATGCGAGCCGAGCAGCATGGTTGCCAACCGCCGGGTTTTGGCTTCAACAACCACAACCCTCAAATCGAGATCATGTCCCAAGGCTTGCGGGCCCTACGCCCGAGCAAACGAGAGGCCTCGGCATCGCCGATGAAGTCCTCTTTGTCGGCATCCCAATGAAGCTTGCGCCCGACTTCCATGGCGATGTTCCCAAGTAGCGGAATGATCGTCGAGCGATGTCCCGTGAGGCAGTCCGTGTTGGGCTTCTCACCGTCTCGAATCGTCCGGATGAAATGCGCCGCGTGCCGGCCGGTCGAACGCGTCACGTTGAGATGACGCCGCTTGAGCGCGCGCGGTCCTCGGGAAAACTTGTCCTCGGGGATGATCTCATACCCGATCCGGTCCGCGAAGATCGTTCCGTTCGAACCATAGAAGGCCATTCCGTTCGGACGGTTCTCAAGCCCCTGGGCGTTGTAATACTCCATCCCCGGCGTGGCCCGGCCGCCCATGCCGTGGTTATTGAACTCGCACATTTCGTAGCTGAGCACGAAGTCCGGGTATTCGTACGTCACCTGTTGCTGGTCGGGCTGGTCACCCATATCTTTGAGAACACGCCGCCCGCCTGCTGCCGCGACGGTGATCGGCCGGTCCGCGCCCATGATCTGGTGAACGGTGTCAAAGCGATGCGTACCGTAATCGGTGATGCGTCCACCGGCGTAGTCGCGGAAGAAGCGATAGCTGCCGAGGTGCCGCTTTCGGTTGTAAGGCACTTTCGGCGCCGGCCCCAGAAAGAAGTCCCAATCGAGATCAGCCGGCGGATCGCTATCCGGCTCCCGCCCGATCCCGTCGGGCGCCATGTTGGCGTAGTTCCAGACGCGCACGAAATGCACATCCTTGAGTTGCCCACTCCGGACAATTTCCTCAAGCTCAGCGAAGTGCGACGCCGAGCGCTGCTGCGTGCCGGTCAGCACGACCACATTCGCGTTGCGCGCTGCCTCGACCATTGCCTCGCCTTCGAGGATGTTGTGCGCCAGCGGCTTCTCAACGTAGACATGCTTGCCCGCTTGGCAGGCAAGCACCGTTGGAATGGCGTGCCAATGATCCGGTGTCGCGATGTGGACGGCGTCAATGTCCTTCTGGTCAAGTACTTCGCGGAAGTCGCGGTAGATGCGCGCCTTGGGGTTCAGCTCGCTTCGCGCACGCTCAGCGTTCGTTCCGTAAACATCGCACGTGGCGACGTACTCGACGTCATCGACCTTGAGCATGTTCCGGGCGACGGTCCGTCCCCGCCCGCCACAGCCGATCAGCGCCAAACGCACTCGCCGGTTCGCCCCAGCTACGCGGTCCGCCGAAGCCGCGCTCATTCCCGCCAAGCCTGCCGTTGCCGTTGTCCGCAGGAAGCTTCTTCGTTGCATCACGCGGATTCCCCTCCGTCGCTGGTCACCGGCGATTGTGGACGCTTGTTGACCCGCAGTTGGAACACATCGGGGCGCGAGTAATTCCCTGTCACGTCGAAGTCGTATTTGCCGCGAGCAATCTCCGCCGGGTCGAGATCCGCGGTCAGAATTACTTCCCCCTCCGTGTTCGACCGCGCCAGCACTTTGCCGAGCGGGTTGATGATCGCACTGCCACCGCGCATGAGAATAGTAGCCGGATCGCTGCCCTGTACGGCGTCGTAGTCATTCGGACAATCGGCCCGTGTCAGATACTGGCAAGCGGTCAGGACGAAGCAACGCCCTTCCAGCGCGATGTGCCGCATTGTGGCCAACCACGTATCGCGGTCGTCGGCGGTCGGCGCGCAGTAGATCGCGATTCCTTGCGAGTACATATACGTCCGCAGCAGCGGCATGTAGTTTTCCCAGCAGATCACCGCGCCCATCTTGCCGGCGGGGGTGTCGAACACCGGCAGTGTCGAACCATCGCCGAAACCCCAGACGAGACGTTCGGCCGCCGTCGGCATCAGCTTGCGGTGCTTGCCGAGATACGCTCCATCGGGACCAAAGAAGAGCACCGTGCAGTAGAGCGTGCCGCCGTCGCGTTCGATAACGCCCACGACGAGGTAGATGCTCAAATCCACCGCCAGCGCGGATAAGCGGTCGATCGCCGGCCCCGGCACCTCCACCGCGGCTTCGAAGTAACGCAGAAAGTCTTCACGCCCCTCCGCTGTACGAGAGCCCACACGCGCGCCGAAATCCAGCCCCTTCGGGTACCCGCCGACGAAGGCCTCGGGGAAAAGGACAAGCCGCGCCCCCTGCTCAGCGGCTTCCGCCGCGAGGGACTCCACCTTGGCAAGGCACGCGTCTCGCCGGAAGACCGCCGAGCCTGCCTGAACAACAGCCACGCGCATGGTTTCCATCAGCGTTAGGATACCGCCGTCCTGTCGATGTTGTGGGGTTTGTGACGAAGGTTGCGTCCCACCCTCAACCCCCAAAAGCCCCCGTTTGTATAATGTGGAGGTTCCTTGCGGAACCAGGCGGTAGGGTAACTCTGTGGCGTCGGACATCAAAATCCATCGTTGGGATCAGATCGAGCATGAAGAGCTGGCCCCGAACATCGCTCGCCGCGCTGTGCATGTTGATCGCATGACCCTCGCTCGTATCTATGTGAAAAAGGGGGGAGTTGTCCCGACGCACCACCACGAGCACGAGCAGGTCAGCTATGTTCTTGAGGGCCGCCTGCTTTTCGACTTCGGTGATCGTGAGGAAGTGGTCTCGGCCGGGGAAATGATGCAGATCCCTTCCCAGCGCCCCCATCGGGTGGAAGCGCTCGAAGATTCAGTGGCGCTGGATATTTTTCAGCCCGTACGGGACGACTGGCTCCGTGGCGACGATGCCTATTTGAGAAACCCTTCGCCCGCGCCGTAACGTAATAGCTAGTGGGGCAGATTCTTGTTGACTATATTGGTACGTCCTGTGTAACCTCTCCCTGGTCCGACACGAAACTCTCCCCGGAAGCAGCATCTCGAATGAAGAACCTCCGCCCCGTCTTCGCGCGTCCGATCGCCCTTCCTGTGATCGCGCCTCTTCTCGCCCTCGTCTTTGCCTGTTCAGTGGTCTGGGCGCCGAAGGGAATGGCTCAGCCTACGTTTGTGAACGGCCAAGCGGCGCGCCTCGTGATCGGCCAGCCGAGCTTCACGCGTCAGGCCCCGATATCGAGCCGTGAAACCATCGGCGGCGCCGGGGGCATCACGGTCGTTAACAACCGCCTCTTCATCGCGGACGGGAACGAGCTAGGGTCGACTCCTCTGAACAACCGCGTTCTGCTCTACAACGATCTATCAAGTTTCATTCCTGATCTTGAGGATATTCTCTCGCAGCCGGCCAAAGGGGCGGCTCCGGAGGAGTTCTGCCCTGTTTGCGTCGGACTCCCCGATGTAGTCCTCGGTCAGCCCGACTTCGACGACATCGGCCCGGGGCGCAGCGACGGTTTCCAGAATCCGACTTCGGTCGCGTCCGATGGCACGATGCTGGCCGTCGCGGATACGGACAACAACCGCGTCCTCATCTGGCGGACGATACCCGTGGCGAATGGGACGCTGCCCGATGTCGTCGTGGGCCAGCCCGATTTCGAGACGGCCTTCCCTCGAACGGCCGCCGATGGTATGCGTGGTCCACAGGGCGTTTGGATCGATAGTAACCGTCTTTTCGTCGCCGATACCCAAAACGGCCGAGTCCTGATCTTCAGTCCCGTTCCCACGGCGAATGGCGCCGGCGCTACGACTGTCCTCGGCCAACCCGATTTCGAGACCCGGCCCGAACCGGATCTGACGCAGTCCAACGTGGAAGTAACCTCGAGTTCGATGCTCGATCCCGTGGCGGTCACTGTGTCCAACAACCGGCTGTTCGTCACGGACCTGGGTTTCAATCGGGTCATGATCTTCCTAACGGTGCCGACATCGAACACTTTCCCCGCCGACGTGGTGGTCGGGCAGCAGGATTTTGAGTCGGCTTTAGCGAACAATTCAACCGTCCTGTGCGAGCCTCTTCCGCCTCCGCCGGAGTCCAATGTCGACATCGACGCCGACCAGCCCGCTGCCGGATGTATGGTGTCCGAGCAGATCGAGACGTCTTGCATGGACGGTACCGACAACGACTGTAACGGCTTGGTCGATCAGGTCGACCCAAACTGCTGCGTCGCAACCCAGGAAACCGAGTTGTCCTGTTCGGACCGCATCGACAATGACTGCGATGGCACGATTGACTTCTTCTTCGATGAAGACTGTGGTCCTGCCTTTCCCGCCCGCTGCGAAGGAACGCTCAGCTTCCCTCGGTATGCCCTCTCGGACGGCGAGAAGCTGTTCATAGCCGACGGCGGCAATGACCGCGTGCTGGTCTTCAACGAGATTCCGCTCGAAAACGGCGCCGCGGCCGACGTAGTCCTCGGGCAACCCGACTTCCAAACGACCGAGGAATCCACCGGTGCCGCGAGTTTGCGCGCTCCCTCGTCACTCGCGTCCGACGGCACGAACCTCTACGTGGCCGATCCGTTCACGCGGCGTGTCCTCGTGTTCACCCCCGCCGAGGATCAGATCGCGCAAGACGGGTTGGTCAATGGCGCTGCGTTCCAGATCCCGGCCAGTGGCTTTGTCTTCCTCCAGGGTGACCTCCAAGACGGTCAGGAAACCGCCGTTGCCATCGGCCCTCGCCAGTATGAGCATATCGCCGTCGAAGGTGAGGACGCCGAGGATGCGGTGGTCTCAATCCTCGATCAGATTAACGAGGATCCTGAGTCCGTCGTCACGGCCTCGCCCGCTCTATCGGGCCGCGAGCATGCATCAGGCACGATCACCTTCGATGGCGAGCTTCGGCCAGGCGAACGCCTCACGCTTGCGATCGACGACGAAACCTACGAGGTCGAGGTTCAGGAGGGCGATGAACCGTTCGTAATGGTTGACCGTTTCGTGAATACCATCAGGGCTAACCCAGACTCGGCCTACTTTCCCCTGCGAGACCCGGCGGGTGATGTTCTGAACCGCCTCCGCTTCGTCTTCCGGGAGGCCGGCCCCCAAGCGAACGGCATTCCCTATTCGCTAGCACTTGAACCTGGATCATTGATCACATTCGAGTTAGGGTCCGAGGAAGGGCTCGATGGAGGGTTTAGCGCTTTCGGTTTTAGAGTTTTCGCGAAGGAACCAGGTCGGGACGGTAATAACATTTCTGTCTCTACCGCCACTTCGTTGCCGACCGTCGCCCGTCCTCCCAGCGTTTCGGGTCAGCTACTCAACGGTGGAAGCGATGCCCGTGAACTGCCCGTCGGGACGATCGCCACCGTCTTTGGAACCGGTTTTGCCGATCAGATCTGGGACGCCCAGTCGGCGATCCCGAGCTTGCCGACCGAGTTGGGAGGCGTGCAAGTCTACGTCAACGGTGTCTTGGCTCCGCTTTATTCGGTCATGCCGGAGCAGATCAATTTCCAGGTCCCATTCGAGACGATGGGGACCACGATGAGCGTGTATGTGCGGCGCGTTCACGATGATGGCACGGTTACCGTTTCAGCGCCGCGGGCCTCGCGGGTCGCGAGAGCGTCTCCGGGACTGTTTGCGTTCACCGGTCCGGAACCGCGACAGGCGATCGCGGTGCATGGATCCGGCATCGCTCAAGGCTCCGTCGCCATCACTCAAACCCAGACGCTGAATCCTGACAACGACGGCGTTGATGCGGGCATCACGTTGACGATCACCGTCCAGGGCCGAGACTACAACTACGTGACCGTCCAAGGCGACACAGCGATCACCGTACGCAACGGGCTTGTGGCCGCCATCAACGCCGGCGAGGGAGACCCGGACGTAGTCGCTTCGGCGAGTCAGGAAGGTTTCTTCTCGGCTCGCGCGGACGTAACGATTAGTGGGGAAATCCAGGCTGGCGACGTGGTTACCATCACCATCAACGGTCGGGTCTACCCGGTCGTGGTGCGCGAAGTTGATTCGGTCACGAGCATTCGAAACCTGCTGGTCGAAGAGATCAATTCCGGCCAGGGAGACCCCGAAGTAACCGCCCGCCGCTTAGCTGGGTTCGATCCCGCGGCGCCCATCCTGCAGGTTGTCGCCCGCTCTTTGGGCGTTGACGGCAATGACATTGCGTTCAGCGTTATGGCAAACGAAGGCGCCCTGATCACGGCAACCACAAACGCCGAGGATGGCTTCCTGGAAGGCGGGCAAGCGCCGCCGATCGTACTCTTGACCGGCCGCATCTCGGGGCGCGAGGCAAACGAAATCGAGTTCAGCGCCGCGAGCGACAACACGGCTGTCATCACCGCGTCGACCCGCGCGTCGACCTTGTGCTGCGGCAACGAACCCTTCTCGTTGATCACACCGGAGAACCCCGCTGTCCCCGGCGAGTCGATCGTACTTTTCGCCACGGGACTGGGCCAAACAGCGCCCACGCCACAAAGTCTCGGTGTCAGTTCCGGTGAACCGATCCCGACGGGCCAATTACTCAGGGCGCCCTTCAATGCCCTCGATTTCGTGTCGTCGCTCGTTGATAGGCGCTCGGCCGTCATCCAGTTTGTTGGCCTGATGCCCGGCCAAGTCGGGGTCTACCAGATCAACATGCGGATCAATGAAGGTCTAAGCGATAACCCGGCGGCCCCGCTCACCATCGCTCAGGTCCTCTTCATCAGTAACGTGGTCACGATCCCGATTAAGAACCTCAGGCCCCGCGACGATGCCTTCTAACCTCGCAGCCGACCGCGATAGCGTCGCACTCATCGACAAAGCCCGTCGACGTCCGCCTACGCTCTTCGAAAGATTTCCTTTACGCGCCGCGCCGCAAGCTTCTCATCTCCCGGCTCGTTCATAAAGACCGTGAACTGAACGCCCTGCCTGGGATTCCCGGCCACCACGACCCGCGGTTCCCCTTCGAGGAGTTGCTTTTTGAACTCTCCTGTTGTGATGCCGAGTTCGCCCTCATCCCACTCAACCGCGATGCGGTGGACCCGCCGGGTCCGCTCAAACGGTACTCGGCTGGTCCGCAGCCCGCGGATCTTCTTCAGCTCTCGCTCGAGAGAGTCTGCCTGGGTCATCGACTGCTTATCGATGGCATCAAAATCAAGCTTCGCGTATCGCTCGACCGCCAGCCACAACGCCACCATTTCTTCCCGTCCGACTTTCATCGGCCGGCCGCTTGAGTTCGAATGCGGGTTGGAATTTGCCCAGGCCGCCTGAATCAAGTCTTTGCGTCCCGCTAGCAGACCCGAGCACTGCGGCCCGCTCAGGTGCTTGCCGCCGCTGGCGCAGATCAAATCAACGCCCAGCCCACCGAGATCTTGAATGTTCTTCCAAGGCGGCAACATGTTTGCCGCATCAACCATCACGGGGACGCCGGCGGGCTTGGAGATGGCCAGCACGTCCGCGATTTCCACATGCCCCCGGTCCTTCCAGGCCCAATCACCGGTCGTTCCGCCCAACATGTAGATCATCGCCGTCTCGGGGTTGATGGCCTTCTTGAGTTGCTCCGCCCCTTCGACTTCGACGATCTTGACGCCCGCTGTGCGGACAGCATGGTCGTATCCGTTGCGGTGGATCTTCTGGATGATGACTTCCGACTTCATTCCCGTGATGTCGGGAAGCTGTTGGATGTTCTTCGGGTTCGTGCCCGCGACGCAGGCGTACGTCCCGATCGCAATCGCCCCCGCTGTGCCCGTGCTCACCATCGCGTCCTCGCAGCCGATGAGCTCCGAAATGCGCCGTCCGATCGCGTCCTGAAGCTCCTCGAGCACCACGTAGTGGCGTGCTGCTTCCGCCTGCGCCTCGAACAGATCCGGGGCTTGCTTTGACGCACCAATCGTCGTGTACGTACCCTGAAAGTTGACGACCGGGCGAATGCCGAGTTCGCCATAAACATCACGGGCCGTCTTGCGGGCGCCCGATGCGGAAAAAGGCCACAATCCGGACACGGAACCCAGCCCGGCCCCTTGAAGAATACGTCGTCGCGTTGTGGAGATCATGTCGTCTGCCTCGCTGGCCATTATAGGCGCTTCTTCTTGCCGCGCGCCGTGCTCAACTTTCGCCTCGCGCCACCAGTACTAAGTGGTGTGAGCAAATTGCTTAGGATACTGAGTGTTTTGACCTAGTACGTAAGTATCAGGCGGCATCACCTAACTAGATGTGGAAATATTTATTGACATAGGCACAAGATGATGTACACTATGGGAACGTCGTCGTTGGCCTAAACCCCGGTAACCCCTTCCCGCAGTTGCCCCATAGGCCGCCGATGACCCCATAAAACTTGGGTTCGGACGCGCTTTTACGGGCGTAATAGACTAGAGGTCGGAGGGCGTAGCATGGGTGAAATCAGCGTGGATCTGGCGGCCAAAGTAGATGAGTTGTCATCGCAGATCGCACGTCGGCAGGGGTTGTCCTTCCCCCGCTACTTTACGAAGGACATCGAGTCGGGGAAAACACCCTACGACTTGATCGAATGGGAGAAACGCACCGCTTCCATTACCAATGAGAAGGGCGAGTCGATCTTCGAGCAGCGCGACGTGGAGATGCCGCGCGACTGGTCGCAGACCGCCACGAACATCGTCGCGAGTAAATACTTTCACGGTCAGGCAGGCACCCCGCAGCGAGAGAGCAGTCTGGCGCAGCTCGTCCACCGCGTCGTCGATACCATTGCCGATTGGGGCGCGGCCGGCGGTTACTTCGCCGGCACCGAAGATGTCGAGAACTTCCGCGGTGAACTCGCCCACTTGATGCTCCACCAGAAGGCGAGCTTCAATTCGCCCGTATGGTTCAACGTCGGCGTCAAAGAAGGCCGCGGCTATGGCTGGGCCTGGGATCCTCGCAGCGACTCGATCAAGGCGCTGACGGCCGGTGAGCATCGGCCGCAGTGCTCGGCCTGCTTCATCATCAAAGCCGGCGACACCATGGAATCCATCATGGATCTCGCCAAGACCGAGGGCATGCTTTTCAAATGGGGATCGGGTACCGGTTCGAACCTCTCCAAGATCCGTGAGGAAGATGCCCTCTTGCGAGGCGGAGGCAAGGCCTCGGGGCCTGTCTCTTTCATGAAGGGTTTCGACGCCTTCGCGGGCGTCATCAAGTCAGGCGGCAAGACCCGCCGCGCCGCGAAGATGGTCATCCTCAACGCCGACCACCCTGACATCAAGAAATTCATCTGGTGCAAAGCAAGCGAAGAGCGCAAGGCATGGACGCTGATCGATGCCGGCTACGACTCCGCGATCGACGGCGACGCGTACGGCTCGATCTTCTTCCAGAACGCCAACAATTCGGTCCGCGCCTCCGACGAATTCATGCTGGCCGCCATGAAGGATGAGGACTGGTGGACGCGCTCCGTCCTCAACGGCCAGCCCAAAGAGCGTCACAAGGCGCATGAACTGCTCAATCAGATTGCCGAGGCCACGCACCAGTGCGGCGATCCGGGGATGCAGTTTGACACGACCGTCAATCGCTGGCACCCCTGCAAGAACACCGACCGCATCAATGCCTCCAACCCTTGTTCGGAATACATGTTCCTCGACGACTCGGCCTGCAATCTCGCGTCGTTGAATGTCATGAAGTTCCGCAAGAGCAAAGGCGGCTTCGATGTCGAAGCGTTCCGGCACGCGGTCGACACGCTGATCGTCGCGCAGGAGATCCTGGTCGACAACGCCAGCTATCCCACCGAAAATATCGGGCGGAACTCGCATGACTACCGTCCTCTGGGGCTGGGCTTCGCGAATCTCGGCGCCCTGCTGATGTCGATGGGCGTAGCCTACGACAGCGACCACGGTCGCGCCACGGCCGGCGCCATTGCTTCGGTCATGTGCGGACAGGCTTATCTCACCAGCGCCCGCGTCTCCGAAGTCACTGGCGCCTTCCCCGGCTACGAGAAAAACCGTGAGCCCTTCCTCGAAGTCATCCGCATGCATCGCGACGCCTCGCGGCAGATCAACGGCACGCTCATCGAAGAACCTCTTCATCAGGCCGCGCAAAGTTGCTGGGACGACGCCTATGAAATGGGCCGCCTTCACGGCTACCGCAACGGTCAAGTGACCGTGATCGCGCCGACCGGCACTATCGGTTTCATGATGGATTGCGATACGACCGGCGTCGAGCCTGAGTTGGCGCTCATCAAGTACAAGAAGCTCGTCGGCGGCGGCGTCATCAAGATCGTCAACCACACCGTCGAGGAATCGTTGCTCAAGCTCGGCTATTCGCCCGAGAAAGCGAGCGAGATGGTCAGCCATATCGATTCAACCGGAACGATCGAAGGCGCCGAGCACATCAAGGAAGAGCACCTGTCGGTCTTCGATTGCAGCTTCCGGCCGCAGAACGGTGAACGCTCGATCCACTACCTGGGCCACCTCCGGATGATGGGCGCCGTGCAGCCTTTCATCTCGGGCGCAATCTCGAAAACGATCAATATGCCCGAGGAGTCCACCGTCAAAGACGTCATGGACGCTTACATCAAGGCGTGGCGTTTGGGACTCAAGGCCGTCGCGATCTACCGCGACGGATCGAAGCGCACCCAACCGCTCAACACCAGCAGCGCCGACGGCAAGCAAGGAACCAAGATGGCGATCGGCCGCGTCACCGAGAAGATCGTCTATAGACCCCATCGGGCGAAACTGCCGGATGAACGCCAATCGCTAACCCACAAATTCGCGGTCGGTGGGCATGAAGGCTACATCACGGTGGGTCTATACGAGGATGGTACGCCGGGCGAGATCTTCATCAAGATGTCCAAGGAAGGTTCGACGATCAGCGGCTTGATGGACAGCTTCGCGACGGCCGTTTCGATGGCGTTGCAGTACGGCTTGCCGCTCAAGGCCCTCGTCGACAAGTTTGCCCACGTGCGCTTCGAGCCCAGCGGTTGGACCGGCTCAAAAGATATTCCCTACGCCAAGTCGATCATGGATTACATCTTCCGCTGGCTGGGGATGCGGTTTATCTCGCCCGATTACCAGCAAACCGAAGCAGGCGAGACACCCAACCTGCGGCCCACCGAACCCGAGCCGCAGCAGGAACTCAAGTTCAATGCTGCCCCCATGGACGCGCCCTTCTGCGCCGAATGCGGCTCGCTCATGACGAGTAACGGCAGTTGCTACAAATGCGAAAACTGCGGCTCTACCTCCGGCTGCAGTTAGTTGGTGTCGTTGGATGCGTTCCTCCTCTTCCCGGGTGGGCGGCCTAAAGAAATCGGCCACCCACCCGGGGTTTTTCTTTTCGATTAACGACACAAGGTAGTATTCCTCCACACCCCTAGTGCGGCGCGAGCCGCGTGGGTGTTCGTTTTGTTGAAGAGAGTTGGACCTGGGCGGGTGCGGTATGTTCCCGGTTTGTTCTCTTTTGGCACAAAATGGAACGCCCGGGCGCTGTTTTTGTGCCGCTTTTGTGCGGGACCGAGGTTTTGGGGCTGACGGCTCGCCGGGCGGCCGGCCGCGAGCGGAGGGGGCTACCAACACCCCTCAATCGTGATTTTCGGCGGCCTTAGCATTTTCTCATCGAAGGATGAGCCTGGAGAAGCAGGGGAGCACTGAGTCGCTGGGCTCCTTTCTGGGATTGGTTAAGAAGGGGAGAGAATCGTCGTCGGGGCTGTGGGAATGTGGGAATCGCGGAGCGATTTCCAAGGGCGTTGGGAAACGAGGGAAACCGGTTTTTGGTTTTCCTCGTTTCCCATCGCCCGTCATTTCCGCAGCCCTTCTCCCGTCGCGCGGCGCGGCAGGTTCGCGGATGCGAAACTCGCAAACAGCTTGCTCTTGGCTTGTTGCATCCGCCGCGCCGCCGCAGTGTCGCTTTCGGCCTGAGCAATACGGTCGAGGGCCTTGATCGCCTGCCCGGGCTTGAGATAGTCGGCGGCCCGCGGCAACTTCTGGAAGGTTTCCCAAGGGGTCTGATAGTGGCGATACACGCGCTTCTGCTTGCCTTTGGCGTCGGTCAGCAGTTCGGGTTGTCCGCAGGGCCGGTGGAAGTTCAAATAGGGATTGAAGTGCTGTTGATAGAAGCGCTGGATGCGCGCCGCGTGCGGCGCCGCGATGTGCGTATGCCCCATGTGCTTGCGGATCACGGCGCCGTTTTTCGATTCCACCAAGCCGTTGTCGTTGGTGTGCCTCGGCCGCGACTTGGTCTGTTCGATCAGCAGCTTGTTCAGTAATTTTTCCACCGTGCCGTTGAGGAACTCGCTGCCGTTGTCGGAATGGAAGCCGCGCAGGCGAAAGGGGAACTGCTCCAGCATGGCCTTGAGCAACGGCTCCAGCCAGGCTTCGCTAATGGCCGCCGTGGCGCCGACCACTTGCCACTGGGTCACTTCATCCACCGCGTTGATGTGATAGACGCCCTTCACGCCGTCGCGATCTCCTTGATGTACCGTATCCACTCGCAGGTAGCCGGGTTGGCCCCGCGGGTTGGGCCGCCGCCGCTCGCCGATCGACACCGCGCTGGGCCGAGTCTTGGTGAAATGCAGCCGCCGCTGGCGGTACACCCTGTGCCGCCGCAGTCGATAGATGTGGGCCACCGAGATCTCCGCCAACCGCTCATATTCACTCTGCTGGTACTTGTGATATTCCCGCTGCAGGATCTTGCGCGTGGCCGGGCCGCTGAGGGTTTCGTGTGCTTCATCGACGGCCGCCAGCCGCTCGATATCGGCCGCCGTGTACTTGCCGGCAAAGCGATGCCGCCGATAGCGGGCAGGTACCAGCTCACCCCTCTGCCGATATTGGCGGATCAGTCGGGTGACCTGCGCCCGGCTCAGTCCCGTCATCTTGGCCAGATATTGCCGCAGCAGTCCTTTGGCGGCTCGGTCTTGCCCGCTGTAGCGCTGCCGGCACAGCGTTTGCGCCACCCAGGCGTAGATCTCGGCACGCCCTTTGCCCTTGAATCGTATTTCATCGCTGGCCTCCAGAAACTGCCGTATCTGCTCCAGGCTCAGCGTCTTGCCGTCTTGCATGTGGATGGTCAATCCCCAGCATGCTCACTCCCCCACCCTTCAGGCTCATCTTGTGTGAGAAACTAACTCCTCCTTCAGGCTCATCTTGCATGAGACAAGACTGCCTTGAGGGGCCGATGGAACAAAATGGTACACTGAGACACCGTTCTTGTGCCATTTTCCTACCTTCTATGACCCCGGAAACGGCTACAAACGGCATATGCGGGATGGAAGGGAAACCCCGCTGACCTCAAACCCAAGGTCATCGCTACGGTTGTCAAAGAACTGTTCAAACAAAGGATGCTGGGGCGCCCCAGCGGCTTCTGCCGTTTGACCTCAGTGGACCACCCCAACAGAAGCGACGGGTGGCGTTGAGAGGATCAAATTCGCGGCTGAATTGGACGATGCAGGCGGACTGCGCCTGCCTGGTTTCGGGGCGACGGGTTGTGCCGTCGGCTCGTCGTCGTCATCTTGCCGCGAATCGGGTCCGCGGGGGATGTGTCAAGGGCGGAGAGAAATTAGACCACTTCGGCGGAGTAAAACTAGACCAGTTGGGGGAGTGGTAGCGGTTTTCGTGGGACGGCTGGAACGGAGCCTGAGGGCGCCCTTTAGGGCGACCCAGGCGTAGTGGAAGGCGGCCCACGAAAACCGGCGCGAGCGGCGGGCGGGTCAGTCGGAAGAGCGAGACCGTTTCTTTTGACTCTGTTTGAGGCGGAAGCTTTCGCCGTTCATCTCCAGGATGTGAACGTGGTGGGTGAGGCGATCGAGCAGAGCGCCGGTCATGCGCTCGGACCCGAGCACCTCTGTCCACTCGGTGAACGGCAAGTTTGAGGTCAGCATCGTGGAGCCTTGTTCATAGCGTTGCGAGAAGATCTCGAACAGCAGCTCAGCGCCGGTCTTCGACAGCGGCACATAGCCCAGTTCATCGACGATCAGCAGATCCTGCTTGGCAAGTTGTTTTTGGAAGCGCAGCAGCCGTCGCTCGTCGCGGGCTTCGAGCAGTTCATTGACCAGTGCCGCAGCCGTGGTGAAGCGTGTTCGATAACCGCTCTGACAAGCGGCCAGGCCTAGCGCCAGGGCGAGATGCGTCTTGCCGGTGCCGGAGTTGCCCAGAGCCAAGACGTTCTCGCGACGGTCGATGAACTCACAGCGCGCCAGCTCCAGCACGAGCTTCTTGTTTAACGAAGGCAACGCTAGGAAGTCGAATGTGTCGAGACTTTTCGTCACGGGAAACTTGGCTGCTTTGATGCGACGTTCAGTCGCCCGCTGATCTCGGTCGAGCAGTTCCAACTCGCAGAGTTGCTTCAGGAAGCTCCTACAGTCCAAGCCCTCGGCGGCGCATTGCCGCGCCACTTTGTCGTACTCGCGCAGGAAAGTCGGCAGCCGCAACGCTTTCAGATGGGCTTCCAGTAAGAGATTCGACTTCGCCATCAGCCCGCTCCTTGCCCCAAGAGCGCGAGATAGGACGCTGCCGAAGTCTGCTCGACTTGAGCCGTCGGCAGGTGAGGATACTTCGTTAAGTCCAGCCGTGGCGGACGTTGTTCGATCGCGCACAGCAACAGATGCTTGACGGCGTCGAAGCCGATCGTTCCCAGTTCGCAGGCTTGGCGCACCGCCGCCGCAACATGCTCCAGCCGAAAGTCCTCCAGCAGACGCAACACCTGCACGTACTCGCGCTTGCCCGCTTTGCCCAAGCGGACTTCGAGCAGGCGTCGTAATCGCGGAAACTCGGGCGGTAGATCCCAACCCACCAACGGCGCGGCTTGATCGAGCGCATTCGTCTTGCGCTCCAGCAACGCCAGATAATGGACGGGATCGAAGATCAACTCTTCGCGTTCGTAACTGCGCCGGTGGCGTGCGATCTCTTCGCTGCCGCAACAGATCACTACTTCGTCCACATAGGCTTTGAGCAACACCTGGCGATGGCCGTAGCGCGTCGGCACCGAGTAGTCGTTGGTCCGATAGCGCACCAGCGACAACGACGTCACCCGGGTCGTACGTTTGTCGCAGGCATCGTAGGGCGCGGACGGCAATGGCAGCAACGCTTTCGCGTCGCGCTCAAAGCGTTCTCCGATCGTTTCGGTGTGTCGCCGCAAGCGCCGCTCACGGTTCTTGCGGCACTTGGCTTCGAGGTGTTCGTTGAAGGCTTCCCAACTCGAGAACCGGGGGATCGGCACCATGAAGTTGCGCCGCCCATAGCCCACCAAGCCTTCCACCTTGCCTTTGTCGTTACCCTTGCCTGGCCGGCCGAAACGATCAGCGAACAAGTAGTGCGACTGCAACTCACTGAACGCTCGTGTGCGTTTGCGCGTACCGTCGCCGAGAATCCTTGCTACCGCCAACTTCGTGTTGTCGTAGACAATGCTGCGCGGCACACCGCCAAAGTAGCGAAACGCGGCGTTGTGTCCTTCGCAAAAGGCTTCCGTCGTCTCGGCGGGAAAGGCTTTTACAAAGGCGTCATCGCTGTGCGGTAGATCGACCACCAAGAAGTGGGCCTTACGCTGCACTCCGTCAATGACAACCAGTGCTTCACCGAAGTCAGCTTGCGCATCGCCAGGAGGATGTGCCAGCGGCACAAACATCTCTTGACCGCCCAGCTTCTTCTCGCGAACGTAGTCCTTGATGATTGTGTAACCGCCCGTGAAGTCGTACTCGTCGCGCAAGCGGTCGAAGATGCGCTGTGCCGTGTGACGCTGTTTCCTCGGCTGCTGCTGATCGTCAAGCAGTATCTGATCAATGATTCCTGTGAACGAATCCAGCTTCGGCCGCTTCACCGGTTGACGCCGCCGATAGCCCGGCGGCGCCTTGTAGCGCAGCATCTTGCGCACCGTCTCCCGCGCCAAACCGAACCGTTTGACGGCCTCGCGTTCACTCAGCCCCTCAACGATGACACTCCGCCGTACTTGAGCGTATAGCTCCACTTGATACATCCCTCCGGTGTTCCACAAAACACCTCGGGGATGCTACGCGGACCACCTGGGCGGTCTAATTTTGCGCCGCCCTCACGCGGCTTAGAATCGCCGCTCTGTGGTCTATTTTGGCTCCGCCGTTCTCACCTCTCAGGGCTGGTGACAAGGTCGAGCACGAGCAGTTGTTCTGTGGAGATCCGGTGGGGCAGACGTCCACGATCGTGCGCGACTGCCAGGACTTGCGCGCGCCGCGCATTAGAGTACCGTTCCCGGGCGAAGACTTTGCACTCGTGACGAGCTCGGTTCCAGGGGCTCGAATTCGCGTCTATGATGCCGACGGAGACGAAATCGGGGACGGCTCTGAGCCTGTAGTGATACTGGAGGGGGCTCTTGAGAGCGGGGATGTAGTGTCGGTTGTCCAGCAACTTGGCAACTGTACCTCTCGAGACCAATGGACAATCGAAGTCAAAGTCTTCTGAGGGCAAGGGAGGGCAAGGGGACATCCATGATAGGGGACGACGGACAGGGGAGGGACGGACAGGGGAGGGACAGGCACCTAAACTCGGCGGTACGCCAACCGCATTTAGCGTACAACTTGCTTTATACCAACACCATACAGAAAGTCTGCCCGGCCGATTGACGATTCCGCCCGTAGCGCCCCTCACAGAAACTCTCTTTGGTTTCAGTACTTTAACCAACTGCATCCTGGACTTGGGCGCCAGATCTGACTGTCCCCCTATCAAGGTCGAGGTTGGAGGGGCTTGACCGCATTCGTACCCCTCCGCCAAAAACCTAGTCACAAGCCCAAAAAATATTTCTAGCCGGTAGTTTCAACAACTTAGCTTCAGCCTACCCCCGCTAACCCACCAACCCACGTGCATACTATTCACGGGCGGACGCATTCCAAACTCCTCCCCAACCACGGCCGAAGGTCTGCCTCGTCAGCGGCGCAATCAACAGAGCGGCACATGTAAATGTGCCGGCCCGCGCCAAAGGCGCGCAAACCTTCGACCCCCTAAATCAAAGTCAGGAGAAAATTACCATGTCCACATCCGCACAGCAGCAAGCCAATAAACAAAACGCACAACATTCCACCGGTCCGCGCACCGACGAAGGCAAACAGCGTTCTTCCCTGAACGCACTCAAACACGGCCTCTACGCCACCGACCCCCTAATCCGCGGCGAAGACCCCGACGACTTCTACCAACACGGCGCCGAGCTCGAGTACCAACTCCGGCCCGCGAACGCCGTCGAGGAAGACCTTGTCGAGCAAATCATCGACATCACCTGGCGCCTGAAACGCTGCGCGCGCATCGAGTCCGCCGTCATCAACGAGCTCTACGACACCGTGGCCGCGCAGCCGCAAAACCACGACAAAGACCCCGATGAACTGCTCGGCAAGGCCCTCACTCACAACGACGCTCTCAGCCGCCACAGCCGCCGCGAGACGCGACTCGCCCGCCGCTACCACGCCGCCATGAAAGAGCTCCGCGAAGCCCGCAAGCGACGGGCCCAAAGCGCCTTCTTCAGCGGCCTCGATGCCGCGCTACGGCCCAAACCACAGGCCGAATCGACAGCCGACACCGATCGCGCCCCCGAGACCAACGGCGACGCCGAAATGACGGAACTGACCCAATCCGTCGCAACCCTATTAGAATCAATAGCCCCGATCAACCCGCCCGACCGCCAGCCCGACCCCACCGCCCCCGGCATCAGCGACCTGCATCCGATTCAGCCGGAAACCCAAGGCGAAATCGCCAATCAGGAGGCCGCCAAGTAACCCCAACCCCATCTCCCCACCACGAACCACCCCACCCCAAAACACCGTACGCCCCACCTGCGTTCATTCGCTGACGGCCGCTACCCCCCCGCCGCGCTGAGGTGCCGCTTCATCGCGTCACGAGCCGCCGGCAGAAATCGCAGGGCATTCTCGTAGTAAACCTTCCGCAACACATCCTCCGGCAAGAAGATCCCATAAATCTTCCAGCGGCCTTGCAGCGGCGCGCCGAGCGGAGACAGCATCTGAGCCGGGTGGTCGAAGTACTCGTCATCGGTTTCGAGGAATCGCCAGTGGGGACGCCAGAACTCGTCGGCCTTGCGCGACGGTCCGCCATCGGAGCCGAAGAGAACGCGATCCTGATACTTCAGGATGAACTTTCGCGCCGCGTACGGCTGACCGTCGAGGACCGTCGAGGGACAGGCACCTAAACTCGGCGGTACGCCAACCGCATTTAGCGTACAACTTGTTTTATACCAACACCATACAGAAAGTCTGCCCAGCCGATTGACGATTCCGCCCGTAGCGCCCCTCACTGAAACTCTCTTTGGTTTCAGTACTTTAACCAACTGCATCCTGGACTTGGGCGCCAGATCTGACTGTCCCCCTATCAAGGTCGAGGTTGGAGGGGCTTGACGGCAATCGCACCCCCTCAGCCAAAAACCTAGTCACAAGCCCAAAAAATATTTCTAGCCTTTAGTTTCAACAACTTAGCTCCCGCCACCCCCGCTAGCCCACCACCTCGGGTGCATACTATTCCCGGGAGAACGTATTCCAAACTCCTCCCCAATTCCGGCCGAAGGTGCGCCCGCGCAAGCAACGGAGCGCCCGATGTAAATCGGGCGAACCGCGCCGCAAGCGCGGAAACCTTCGACCCTCTAAATCAAAGTCAGGAGAAATTACTATGTCCACATCTGCCCAGCAACAAGCCAACAAACAAAACGCACAACGTTCCACCGGCCCTCGCACCGACGAAGGCAAACAGCGTTCCTCACAGAACGCTCTCAAACACGGCCTCTGCGCCAAGAATCCCCTCATCCGCGGTGAAGACCCCGACGACTTCTACCGACACGGCGCTCAGCTCGAGTTCCAACTCCGGCCGGCAAACCCCGTGGAGGAAGATCTCGTCGAGCAAATCATCGACATCACCTGGCGCCTGAAACGCTTCGCGCGCATCGAATCCGGCGTCATCAATGAGTTCTACGACACCACCGCCGAACAACTCGCCAACCAGGGCAAAGACGAAGACCTGATCGGCAAAGCCCTCGCCCACCACAACCGGCTCGACGCTCTCAGCCGCCTCAGCCGCTACGAGGGACAGCTCTCGCGCCGCTATCACAGCGCCATGAAAGAGCTCCGCGAAGCCCGCAAGCAACGTGGCCGAAGCGGCTTTTTCAGCGGACTCGACTCCCAGTCGCGGGCCAAACCACAGGCCGAATCGAGCGGTGCCACGGATCGCTCACCCGAAACCGGCGCCGAATCGGAAATGACGGAACCGACCCAATCCATCGAAACTCTATTAGAATCAATAGCTCCGATGAACTCCCCGGCCGGCAAGCTCGACCTAAGCGACCTCAGCCCCGCCGACTTTCAGCGAATCCACGAAGAAGGCCCAGCCGGGATCGGCAATCCGGAGGCCCAAAAGTAGCTCCAGCCCCACTCCCACACCACCAACCACCCCACCCCCAAACACCGTGTACCCAACCTGCGTTCATTCGCTGACGGCCGCTACCCCCCCGCCGCGCTGAGGTGCCGCTTCATGGCATCGCGGGCCCCCGGCAGAAATCGCGAGGCGTTCTCGTAGTAGACCTTCCGTAGAACGTCCTCCGGCAAGAAGATCCCATAAATTTTCCGACGCCCCTGCAGCGGCGCGCCGAGCGGAGACAGCATCTGAGCCGGGTGGTCAAAATACTCGTCATCCGTTTCCAAAAAACGCCAGTGCGGACGCCAGAACTCGTCGGCCTCGCGCGACGGTCCGCCATCCGAGCCGAAGACAACACGATCCTGATACTTCAGGATGAACTTTCGCGCCGCGTACGGCTGGCGCCCCAGCTCCTGCAACCGCGCCGAGATTTCGACGTGAACATTCGGGCGCTCGTCCAGCAGCTTCTCGACCCGCCCCAAATCCCAGCCCATCGACGCCACATGAGCCATCACGAACGTCGTCTCCGGATGCCGCTCCAGCATCCTGGCGCGGTGCTCGAAGATAGTCTCGTGGTTCGGAATGTCGGTGCCGTAGTAGTTGCCGTCAGGGTCGTCCCGCCACATGCCCGCTTCGTAGCGTTCGTTCTCAGGGCCGATGGGATGGAACCGCGCAACGGCGTCACTCAGATGCATCATCACCGGCTTGCCCATGCGCGCGCAGAGTTCCCAGATCGAATCAAGCTGCGGATCGTCGCACTGAATGTACGACCCGGCGGCGTTCTGCAACGTGAGTCCCAGGCGCTTGCTGATCTTCAGCCCCTGCGCCCCGGCACGGAAGCAGCGCTCCAATTCCGCCGTCGCCTTCTCCGGCCAGCCCGGCTCATTGATCCCTTCCCAATCGACGCGAGCGAAAGTGATGAAGCGATCCGGGAATTGCAAGTTCAGCTCCAGGGTGCGATCGAGTCGCTCGCGTGATCCGCCGTCCATGTTGGCGATCATGGCGACGCCGACTTCGTCCATGACGGCGACAAGCTTGCTGTAGTCGCCAGCCGTCTCGAGGTCGCCGCCGTGAAAGTGGAAATCGATGACAGGCACGCGGGCCTTCTCAATCGGCGTTCGCTTTGCGACGAGTAGCGTCTTCGGCATTGCGTGTTGCTGAGGGCTCTTTTGGAACCCCGTGTCTCTGGGCGCCTCCCCGCCGCCGGTGTCTCCCGAGCAACCCGCCAACAGAACGAACAAGACAAATCCAAGCTGTCGCATCACATGCCTCCGGGAAAGTTTGGAGCCCTCGCACGAAACGCCGCTCACATAATCCCGTACTTCGCAAACGCCTCCGAAGCCGACATCCCCTCTTCGATTGCCTTGCCGACAAGCTTCTCGCCGCGCGACTTCTCGAGCGCCCGGGTAAACGCCTCTTCCTCGGCCTCGCGGGGAATGATGCAAACACCGTCTACATCGCCAAACACGATGTCACCCGGATTCACCCGCACGCCCTCCACGTCCAGCGGACACCGGAAGTCAATCACCTTTGCCCGCGCCGCGAAATCCTGCGCGTACGGCCCCCACGAGAAAGTTGGGAACTTCAGCTCCAGGATGCCGGGCGTGTCGCGCGAATACCCGTTCATCACGGCACCGACGGCGCCCAGCTTCATCGCGCGGGTTGCCATCAATTCGCCCCACAGCGCATAGCGTGGCGAGCCGCCCGCCGGGAAATAGATCTCGTTCGGCTTGAGGTCATCCAGCGCTTGCAGCATCAGGCCGAAGGGCTGCTCGTGAAGCTTGTTCTTGCGCTCGACCTCGGGAGGCGTCTCGACGCAATCCGCGCCCAGCAACGTCATCGCCCGCCCGATCGTTCGCATCCAAGGTTCCAAGGGCCGGACCTGAGGCGGGAGGAACTGATGGACCAGCCCCATCTTGTCCATCGCGTCCCCGACGACGGCCGTGAACAGCTCGCGCTTGGCGAGCTCGAACAGTTCTTCATCCGACTTCCATTCAACGCCCATAGGCCACGATTGTAGCTTGGAAGGCAGGCGACGGGCTTCTCGCAAAGGCGCAGCGCACCGAAAAGACCCTTTGTTCGGGACGAGGAGGACTACCCAACGCGGTGATAGAACGTTTGGGCAGGTATTACTTCCGCTATCCGGACGATGTCGGAAGCGACCGTTTCGGGCCAGGATGCGCTACGCTGCTGCCTAGGATCCGCCGTCGCCACCGCTGGAGGCCGATACAGTCAGGTAGCTGCCTTCGCGAATCCGGCTATTGCTCAAACCGTTCCAGGCCATCAAGTCCCGCACACTTACACCGAAACGTTTCGCAATCACCGCCAGTGTGTCGCCCCGTTGGATCTGGTAGCGGTTCGTACCGCTGGAAGCCATTGTCGGCTGCCGCGAACTCCCGCTTGACCCCGGGTTGACCTTCAGCGTCTTTCCGGCCGTTATGCGCGTGCCGCGTAGTCCGTTCCAGCGCTTCAGGTCTGTAACGCTGACGCCGAAGCGCTCGGCAATCGCTCCCAGGTTGTCGCCACTCCGAATCGTATACTCCGCCGGTGTGGTCGACCTGGTCTGCCGCGGCGCGGGTTTCTCGGTGCGGGCGGTAGTCGCTGTCTTGGCGTTCCGCTCCGCCGGCTTTCCGGGGCCCACGATCAGCGAGTCGCCGGCCGTGATCCGGGTGCCCCGCAGGCCGTTCCATTGCTTGAGGTCGTCTACGCCCACGCCGAAACGCCGCGCTATCCCGGCCAGGTTATCGCCTCGCCTAATCCGGTACTTTTGTCCCGTGCCGTTGACCGGAGGCGCTGAGGATGAGGCGGGTGTCGACCGGGATGACGAGGAAGCAACTGTTTGTGACGGTGGCCGCACCACCAAATAGTCGCCCGCACCGATCCGGCTCGAACGCAGGCCGTTCCACTTCTTGAGGTCGGTCACCGTAACACCGAAGCGCGTGGCAATCGCACCCAGGTTGTCGCCGCGGCGGATCCTGTATTTGCCCGTGCCACCGCCGGCAGGTGACAACACCGGGGCCGAACGGCCTGTTCCGCTGGAAGAGCCGCTCGCGGCCCTTGAATCCCCGCCGACAATCAGCGAAGCTCCTTCGCGAATCCGGTTACTGCGCAGTCCGTTCCAGGCTTTGAGCTGGGCGACGCTCGCGCCATGGCGCCGGGCGATGGTCCCCAGCGTGTCACCCCGCCGAACGCGGTATCTCCGGGAGTTGGCAGGCGGTGTCGAACTGACCGACGCCGCCGGCTTGCCTACGCCTTCGGGCTTAACGATCAGGTAGCGGCCGGCGATGATGCGGCTGCTGGACAGTCCGTTCCACCTCCACAGGTTGGCGATCGAAGTGCCGAAACGTTGTGAAATCGAACCGAGGTTATCGCCCCGGGCGATGCGGTAGCGGCCCGTGCCGGCCTCAAGGAAACCGCCCGCGCCACCCCCGGACGAACCGTAGTAACTCAACCTCTTCGGAGCGGCCGGGATGACAAGCCAGGCGCCCGCTGCCGGCGCATCCGCCTCGAGATCGTTGTGGGCCAGGATCTGTGATTCTTTCAGGCGGTAGCGCGTGGCGACGGCCGCCAACGACTCACCTTCCCGCACGTAGTGACGCCGCCAGGCCAGCCGCTTATCGCTGGGAATCGCTTCCAGCCTGCTCAGGAATGTTTCGCCCGACCCCTTCGGTAGACGTAGATCATAGGAGTAGGGAGGCGTCGCCGAGCGAAGCAGCGCCGGGTTCAACTGCTTGATGGTTTCCGCCGTCGTGCCCGAGATGTCGGCGATGAGGTCGAAGTGGATTTCCGAATCCGTCTCGATCGTGTCGTATTCGAGCGGCGGCGCGGGGTCCTTGATCTCGATCCCGTACATATCGAGATGCTTGCCGACGTAAGTCATCGCCAAAATGATCGGCACGTAGTTGCGCGTCTCGCGGCGAAGGAAGCGGCGGCGGGAGTGCTCCCAGTAATCCTTCGACTTGGTGCGCTGAACGGCCCGCTTCACGCGGTTCGGACCTCCGTTATACGCCGCCATCGCCAGGTACCAATCACCGAATTCGATGTAGAGATCGAGAAGGTGGCGGGCCGCGGCGCGTGTCGCTTTCTCCGGGTCATAGCGCTCGTCAATATACTTGTCCTGGCGGAGACCGTATTGGCGGCCACGGAACTTGATGAACTGCCACATTCCCGTGGCGCGAGCCCGTGACCGCGCCTTCGGCCGGAAGCCCGATTCGGCCTGCGCTAGATGGAACATCTCCGATGGGACGCCCTCTTCCTCCAAAATACCCTCGATCATATCCCGGTACGCTCCGGCACGCTCGAGCGTCTTGATCACCGTTATCCTGCCGCGCCGGCCCGTGAAGTACTTAACAAACCCGGCAACCTGCGAGTTCATAACCAACGGCAGCTCGGAGTCCGTGTTCTTGAGCCGCCCTTCACGAAACGCTTCAAGATCGAACTCCTCGGGAATCGAGATGTCGTTCAACTCGTCGATCAGCGCCAGTTCATCCTCCGCAGCGGCGGGTGCTTCGACAGCGATTTCTGGGGCCTCGTCGGCTAAATGCACAATCGTGCTCGACGGAGCATCAAAGACGGGTTCACCCGCCGGTGGATAAGTCTCGTGCGACGGGGCGATGTTTGTTGGTGAAACTGCTTGCGGGGGGACATCCGCCGCGGGAGACTCTTCCCCAAAAGCAATGAACTCGGGGGAGTCGTTCGGTCGGGGTTGATCCTGGTCGGCCGCGGTTTCCACGGCCTCAGGCGTCGCGGAAACTTCGGAGGGCGCCGGCTGCGGTGCCGGCGGCGTATCTACTTTGCTGAGCTTCCCCGCATCGGGGGCGCAAGCGAGATATACGCTGCACAGGACCAGGAGAACCCACTGGCGGGTAATCTTTTCCATACCTTTGGATTGACTTGAACTACTCGTGGCCACGCCCGGCCCACGGGACTACGGGATGAAGCCACGATCGTAACAGACCCATCGGAGGACGGTCAACGATCAATATAGGCCTGTCGGCGCAATGTGAAAAGATCCCCTACAGAGCAAAGTAGAAAGATCCCCTTCGGGCGAGAGACGCTAGGGGGTGAACGAAATCGTGGCATTGAGCAAAGTGGAGCGGGACCGGTTGATTGTTCTGAGGCAAGTCAAGGAGGGGAAGCTGACGCAGGCAACGGCGGCACAGCAGTTGAAGCTGAGCGCCCGTTGGGTCCGTAAGCTGGTGAAGCGACTCCGCAAAGAGGGCGATCGCGGGCTGGCGCATCGGCTGCGAGGCCGGCCCTCGAACCGCGCGTACGACAACGAGCTGCGGCGGCGAGCGCTGGCTCTGATCCGCGAGCGCTACGACGATTACGGGCCGACGCTGGCGAGCGAGATGCTGGCGAGCGAGCATCAGATCGTGGTCAACCGCGAGACGCTGCGGCAGTGGATGAGCGGCCAAGGGCTGTGGAAGCCGCGCCGGGCCAAGTTGAAGAAGGTGCATGTGTGGCGGCGGCGACGGCGTTGCCGGGGCGAACTGGTGCAATGGGATACGTCCGACCACGACTGGTTGGAAGGGCGCGGCCCGCGGTTGTATCTGGTGGCGATGATGGACGACGCCACGAGCGAGCTGACGGCGCACTTTGCCGTGTCGGACTCGACGGCCGAGAACATGCGGTTGTTGTGGCGGTATGTGGAGTTACACGGGCGTCCCGTGGAGGTCTACACCGACAAGGCCAGCCTGTTTCAACTCAACCGGCCGTTGCACCACAACAAGCATTTGGACGCGGCTCCACCGCCGACACAGATCGAGAGGGCGCTGGCCGAGTTGGGAATCGGAAAGATTCCGGCGCACTCGCCGCAGGCGAAGGGACGGATCGAGCGCAGTTTCCAGACGATGCAAGACCGCATGGTGAAGGGGTTGCGGCGAGCCGCGGCGAGCAGCATTGAGGACGCCAACCGTTATCTGCGGCAGGAGTTTGTGCCGCAGTGGAACGGACGGTTCAAGCGTCACCCAGCCGGACAGGCCGACGCCCACCGGCGCTTGCGCCGCGACCAGAATCTGGCCTCGATTGTCAGTCGCGTCGATCGGCGCGTGGTCGGCAACGACTACACGATTTCGTGGCACGGACGTTTGTATCAGATCCCGGCTGAGAAGGCCAAACCTCGGATGAGGAAGACGGCGGTGCGGATCGAGCAACGGCTTAACGGGGAATTATGGCTGCGTTGGCAACAGGGAGCGTTGCTGCTTCAAGAATGCCTGGAAGCCGACGGCACTCCAGCCCGGCCCACCGCCAAGGCGGCCCGCAAGACGCCAACCCATACCAAACAACCAAAGAAACGCCAGGGGCGTTGGATGGACGGCTTCGTCCTAGCCGATCCGGCCAAGCGCTGCGAGCCATTGCCCGCAACTCCAGTCGCCCTACGGGCTCCTTCCGTCGCGGGCAGCGGCCCATGATTCTAGCGCTAGGGGGATCTTTCTACTTTGCTCAATCAGGGGATCTTTCTAAATTGCGTTGACACGATCAATATAGGCCTGTCAACGCAATTTAGAAAGTTCCCCTTTCCCGCAAAGTAGAACGTTCCCCTTGGGACGATGACGCAGATGAAGCCAATCGCTTGCTAGATGGAACCCTGGTGTTTCCGCAGGGGCGATCCGGGCGGTCAAGAGCGCGGCTTGGCGCGGCTCTGCGAACTCTTTACGGCCTGCGTCGCCCCCGCACAGAATCGCCGACTGAAAGCGATTGGCGGTCTGAACGAACGGCGATTCTCTCTCAGATAAGGGGAACTTTCTAAATTGCGCCGACACGATCAATATAGGCCGATCAGCATAGGCCGCAACTCCCTAAAGTCCTAAACCTACTCGCACCGGATTTGTTAGGTTTGCGTCCCCCGCGAACGAGAGGCTTCGACGTATACCTCCTGCACCCGCCCGACACCGCGGCCGAACTCCACTTTCCTCCCGAGCGAGTGCAAGATGATCTCGAGTTCGGCAATCACGCCGAAAAGGTCCGGGAAGTCGAAGTAGCCCAGGTGGGCGATGCGGAAGATCTCGCCCTTCATCGACCCCTGGCCGTTGGCGATGATCGACCCGAACCGGGTCTTGAACTGCTTGACGATATCGTTGGAGCTGATGCCGCTCGGCGCTCGAATCGACGTGACCGCTCCGGCCGGGATGCCCTTGGCGAATAGCTCCAAATCGAGAGCGTGGGCGGCTTCGCGCGTCGCATGGGCAAGGAGTTGTGCGTTTTCGATCAAGTTGTCCCGCCCTATCTCGCGAATGTAGCGGAGTGTCTCGGTCAAACCGAGAAGCAGCGAAGTCGCGGGCGTCCACGGGGATTCGCCCTTCTCGCCGCTTTTTTTGTGCTTGAGCAGGTCGAAATAGTAGTAGGTTGGCCGCCGCGGTTCGATCCGCTCCCACGCCCTTGGGCTTACCGACAGGAAGGCCAGCCCCGGTGGAATCATCGCCGCTTTCTGCGAACCGCCGACGACCACGTCGAGACCCCAGCCGTCGATGTCGAGGTGACTCGTGCCGAGGCCGGTAATGGCATCGACGACCAGCAGCGCGTCCGTTCCCTTGACGGCCCGCGCCATGGCTTCTACGTCGTGGGACACCCCGGTTGAGCTTTCCGTGGCCTGGACAAAGACGCCGCGAATGCTCGCGTCAGCCTCCAAAGCCTCGGCAACCCGCTGCGGCGTCACGGCATCGCCATAGGGCGCTTCGAGCACCTCTACGTCGAGTCCAAACGCCCGCGTGATCTCCACCCAGCGTTCACCGAACTTGCCCGCCGACACCACCAGCACCTTCTCACCCGCTGAAAACAGGTTCGAGACCGCGCTCTCCATCGCGCCCGTACCTGACGAACTGAAGACCATGACATCGTTGGCGGTGCCCATGAAGTACCGCAGGTCTTCGAGTACGCGTGAGTAGAGTTCCCGGAAGTCTTCCGTGCGGTGGTGAATGTCCGCACCGGCCATGGCGCGGACCGCGGGCGGATAGACGGGCGTCGGCCCCGGCGTCAAAAGACGAAGCTTACGAATGTGCATCTAGCAAGGAGGGCGAGCTCGGCTCGCGTCGGTAGAAGAGACTCTCAGGATAGCGGACGGTAGTGATTCGGTTGTCTCCTCACGGCGAGGAGACTTAGATGAAATGGCTGGTCTTGGCCCTCGGAAGGTTTTTGAACCGTTCAACGAACTCGCCCTCTTTCATTTCGGCCGGCCAATCCAGATTCGCGGAGATGAACCAAGTCTTCTTGCCCTGCTCTTCAACAGAAACCGCGCCGAGATGGATCAGTCCGTTGAGATCCCGGAAGATCGCCCTCGTAGAATCCTTCAACGCGCCGTAGCGGGGCTCTATGCGCACGATCAGATCATCTAGATCTATGCTGTCGACACCAAGAAGGAGCTTTAGGATGGCCAGTTGCCTCTGCGCAATGACTCTTTTCCTCGGAGTCTTGAGTTTGCCGAAAAGGTCGAACATGGTGTTGCGGAACATCGCCTTCTGGACGTTAACCTTGATCTCGCCCAACAGACGCTTACACTGCGCGGCGACGCCCTCAAGTGCAAACCTTACGAAGGGTGTGAGGTCGTGTTTTCGTTGGCGCACCTCGGCAAGCGCCGACATGTACCTGAGCTTCTCTTCGTAGTAGTAGTTCGACATCGCAATGAAGGCGGTGTCTCGCAAACCCGCACGCTGTAGCACCAAGGCTTCAAGTGCTCTTGCGGTTCTCCCGTTACCATCTCCAAACGGATGCATTGCGGCAAAGTGATAGTGAATTGCAATCGCCTGAATCAGCGGATCGTGATCTTTGTAGGCGTGCTGTATTGCGTTCGCGAACAAGGAGAACGCCTGACTGCATTCCGCTCCCCCATTGCATCCTCGATGCGGCGGAACTCCGAAGGTCACATTGTGGTCTTTTCTTCGAATACGCCCAGGTTCACAGTGGTCGTCGTCGCATCCCGTGACAATGCGGCGATGAACATCGCAGATCAGCTTCTCATCAAGGGGTCGGTCATCCGGAAGGTCTGCTATCCAGCGATAAGTATCGGCCGCCGCCTTTGCCTGCCTCTGCGATCTCGTTTGCAGAGTTTCTCCGGTTTCATGCATCGCGGCGTCCAGTTCTCTGTCTGTGAAGTCGGCACCTTCTATGCGAGACGTTCCAGCGACTTCCATCTTCAACTGAATCGCTTGAAGCTTCTCCACCCAATCCCGTTGATAAGGAGTGATTTTGAGAGCGGCAACCGAAGATTTTGCCTCTACCAACGCATCGAAGATCGCCATGCGATCATAGACAATCCAACCCTCTGGCAGCACATACCGAATGGCTCCGCTCATCCGTCAACCATTTTGACACGGTTTTCGTTGCTGGACTCGTTGTTATCTATCTAGTGATATAAAACGAGTTACCGCTGCTACATCCACTTTCGTTCCAGAGGAATTCCGCGCTTGTTGCTGCGCTGAGCCGCCAGAGGTTGCCAGATGCCGTTCAGTTCACGGCCTTGATGGGCGACCCCGGGGTTCAGCGCGGGCCCTCAGACTGTGAAGCCGCCGGCCTGCTCGAAGGCGTCGCCTAGCTTCAGCATCGTCGCCTCGTTGAAGTGGTCCGCGATGATCTGCATCCCAACCGGCAGCCCCTCACTGGTCTTGCCGCAAGGTACGCTGACGCCCGTGTTGCCCGCCAAGCTGCAGTTGAGTGTGTAGATGTCCGACAGATACATATCCAACGGGTCGGAGACCTTCTCGCCCAGCTTGAAGGCAGGGAAGGGCGACACCGGCGTCACGATCGCATCCACGGTTTCAAAAGCCTTCTTGAAGTCGGAAGCGATTAGCGCGCGCGCCTTCTGTGCCTTGCGGTAGTAGGCATCGTAGTAACCCGCGCTCAGCACGTATGTCCCGAGGATGATGCGGCGGGTCACCTCAGCGCCAAAGCCTTCGCCACGCGTCTTCGAATACATCTCGTCGAGCGTCTCCGGGTTTTCGACTCGCCTCGTATAGCGCACACCGTCGTACCGGGCCAGGTTGGCGCTCGCCTCGGCGGTACAGATCAAGTAGTACGTAGCGACCGCGTACTCGGTGTGGGGAAGACTGATCTCAGCGATCTCACAGCCGAGATCTTCCAGCACCTTGAGTCCCGCCTCGATTTGGCTACGAACTTCGGTGTCGAGCCCCTCGGCAAAGTACTCTTTCGGAACACCGACTCGCAGCCCCTTCACGTCACCCGTCAGTTCGGTGCAAAAATCAGGTACATCGACGTCGGCGGACGTCGAATCCAAGGTATCCCGGCCCGAGATCACACCGAGCAGCGTCGCGGCGTCATTGACGGTTCGTGCGAACGGGCCCATGGCATCCAGCGAACTCGCGAAGGCCACCAACCCGTAGCGGGAGACGCGGCCGTACGTAGGCTTCACTCCTACGACTCCGCAAAACGAGGCTGGTTGGCGAATCGAGCCGCCCGTATCCGTACCCAACGACACCGGCGCGAAGCCGCCGGCCACGGCCGCCGCCGAACCACCACTCGAGCCGCCCGGCACGCGGTCAGGAGCGGCCGGGTTGCGCACGGGGCCGAATGCCGAATTCTCGTTCGACGAGCCCATGGCGAACTCGTCGCAGCTCGCCTTGCCGAAAATAATCCCCCCGGCCTTCTCAAGACGGGTCACGGCGGTAGCGTCATAGTGCGCTACGTAGTTCTCAAGGAGGCGGGAGCCGCAGGTCGTACGCACACCTTCAGTCATGATGATGTCTTTCACGGCCACGGGAACGCCCGCTAGGGGGCCAACGGGCTTACCCGCGGCCAGATCCACATCTACCCGACCGGCCGCGGCAAGGGCGCGCTCTGGGCAGAAGTGCAGGAACGCACCGTACTGGTCGTTCTCAGCCTCGGCGACACGCACGGCTTCTCGCGCAAGTTCCGTAGCGCTGAAGTTGCCGTCCTTGAGACCTTGCCGGATCGCGTCGATCGTAAGCGTCTTATAGTTGTCCATCTGGTCGGGCCGCGGCGTGCGGCAGCCGCCTACTTACTTCCTGGATACGCCTAGCGTTCGATGACCTTCGGCACCTTGAAATGCCCCGCGCCCTTGAGAGACGCCTCGCGCAGCGCCGTTTCCTGGTCGAACGACGGGGCCCGCACGTCGTCTCGCAAGGTCTGGGTTTCACTGCCTTCGTAGATCACCTGCGCCATCGGTTCGACTTCGCTCGTATCGAGTTCGTTCAGCTTGTCGACGTAGGTGAGAATCTCTTCCATGTCCTTGCTGTACCGTACAACCGCCTCTTCGCTCAACCGGAGATTCGCGAGCTGCGCGATGTAGCGAACTTCCTTTTCCGTGATCTTCATCAGGAGGCCCTTCCCGTGGCAGACTTTCGCCGCTCACAAAAAATCCGCCGCAGATTCGGGTCACGAATGTCATCCGCCTCGTCGCTGCTCTCAGGCGGCAGCGATACGCTTGCAGCCGCGGCTCGGGCCGGAGGCTTACCCCGCGCCCTTCCCAGCCGGAAACTTATGTCCCAGAGCACTTTCCGCCCCACCGCCTGATTCAACTGTCGAGCAATCCGGCGGCTCAATCCCTGAAGCTCGTTTCGCCACTCCGGATCCGTTACTTCGACAAACAGTTTTCTGCCGAAAACCCCCACCGGACGCGTCCGGTAAGCGATCATCGGCCCTACAGTCGACGGCCAATAGGTAAGTACCAGATCTTCGTCCGCGAGCGGGTCGGACACGACGTCGCGATACACATCCGGCAGCAATTCCTGGATTTTTTTCACGGCGAGAGGCAACAGCGAAGTTGGATCATTCTAACACTTAGCCGGCCGCACATCGGCAGCATCACGATTGAGGCACTTCATCCCAAAACACCGATTCGGCGCCGACACGTAGCATGTCCGATGATACGATGACGAGAAGATGAAAACGCTGAGCCGACGAGCGTTTTTGTCCCTCTGTGCGCCTGCCGTGGCCGCTGCTCAAAGGCGTTCATCCGGTAGGGGGACCCGCTTTGCGAATCGAGCTTCCGTTACCCCCGATGCACTGACGGAGCGGCTGACATACCGCCTCACTCCCGCCGACTCTCTCCACCACCTGCCGCACTATCATCATCGATTTCTCTCACGCAAGAACTCATTCGCTCTCGTAGGCTCTGAACGCACCGGCTCGCGCCAGATCTTTCGCCTGAGTCTTTCCGACCCCGAGATGACCCAGCTCACCGAAGGTCCCGGTGTGCATACCTACTCCGCCACCCTCGACCGCAAGGACAAAAGGGTATTCTTTCTGCAAGGGAACGAACTCAAGCGCGTGCCGTCGAAAGGCGGCTCGCCGCGCCGGCTCTATGTCGCGGAATCCGGATGGCGCATGACAGGCCATTTGTCTGTGTCGGATTCCACGCGCTACGCCGCTGTCGTCGAAATGCGCGAGGAGGACTGGGTCGACAACTTCGAGGAACAGTTCGCCAAGAGGCCGCGATGCCGCATTCAACTCGTCGACCTGCGCACCGGCCACGGCCGCCTTCTCGTCGGCGAGAATCAGTGGCTCGCACATCCTCAATTTCGTCCGGGCTCGAACGAAGTCCTCTACTGCCATGAGGGCCCCTGGGAGAAGGTCGACCGCCTCTGGCTGATGCGTGCCGGCGCGTCCGGACCGAAGAACCTACGCCCCCGCCAAGGCGAAGAGAGACTGGGCCACGAATACTGGTCCGGGACGAGCGGAGAAGTCTGTTACGTCCACTACCCCGACGCAACGGGCCGTGGCGCGACCGTGCGATGCCTCAACGTCAACAGCGGCGAAGAACGCACCGTCTCGCGTTGCAGCCGCTTCGGCTGGCTCTCCGCCAATGACGACAACTCAGCGGTCGTGGGGGCCAGCAGCAGCCTCGCCGGACCGAATATCTATATTCTGTTCGCGCGATTGCGGCGGGAAATCACGATCTGCGAACACGCCAGCAGCGGCAAGCCCTACCCCGTCGCCGGCACGGATCAAACCGACCCCTGGGCGTCAGCACCCGAGCCCGTTTTCTCGCCCGACAGTCAGTGGATCTACTTTGTAAGCGACCGCGAAGGCCTGCCCGCGGTCTATCGTGTTGCCGTGCCCGACCTCGTGGAGGCGACCAAGCGCGAACGAAGTTGACCGCCCGCCAACCCAATCCAGCCCCCGCTTGCCACCGTCGGCGAGCTGTTTGATCGTGGTCCTCGCTTACGTTCCTTCTTGTAGTACCGACGGAGCGACGGTTGTTATCGGAGACTCACTTTTGAGAAGTTCTCAAAAGAGCTTTGGAAGCCTTTGAGCAGGGCCATATGGTCGCCGCCGGCCGTGATCATGCGCCCACCTAGGTCGAGGATTTTCTGCGCGTGCTCGGGCGTGCCAGTCGGTGTGCCCCACCAACGGTTTGTTCTCTTCGCTGCGGCCGCCACGCGTCCGAGGGCCTCTTGCAGGCTTGGATGGTCGAACTCGAAGGGCACACCGTAGCTGAGGCTCAGATCGCCCATGCCGACAAAGAAGAGATCAAAACCCTCGATGTCCGCGATTTCATTAATCGACTCGACGGCTTCCTTGTCCTCGATCTGGAAGGCAAGGAAGACCTCTTTCGCGGCGTGTTCCAGATACTCTCTGGGGTCGGCGAGCGCGTAATCAGCGTCGGCGCCGGCGGCGTCGATGCCTCGTTTCCCGAGCGGCGGAAAGCGGGCGTGCTCGACCCACTGACGTGCCTCCTGGGCGCTCCGGATGTGAGGCACCATCAGCCCGTTGGCGCCAAATTCAAGGGCACGCATCGGGTCACCGTAGTCCGCTTTGTGGATGCGCGCCATCAAGTCGATGCCGGTGGCTCGGCAAGCGAGGGAAATGGGGTCAATCACGTCGTCGCCCCAGGGCCGGTGCTCGAGATCGAGCCAGATGCAGTCGTATCCGATGCGGCCGACTGTCTCGGCCAGCCAGGGGTGCATCACCCGGCTGATGCCGGCTACCTTCACGAAGTCATCGGAGCGAAGTTTAGCGAGAACACGGCTCTTGGTCATTCCCGCTATTATGGCCCAGCAGTTCCTCTTGAGTTGGCGACATGCTTGGGATATGCTGCCTGTGGAGTAATCAAGCTAGCGGTGTGACTCAAACGGAGGACGGATAAAGATGGCTTCTCAACAGCGTGATGTCACTCGCCGCGGCTTTCTTGCAGCCGGCGCTGCTCTTCTTGCCGCGCCGCTCCACGGCAAGGGAGCCGACATTACGGTCGGCATCACCTCGAACACCCGCCCCGACTGGGCCGGTGGCGAGAACTTCCTCAAGTCCATTCGCGAAGCTTCCGAAGTCGGCTACCACTGGATCGAAACTTTCTGGCCTTACGTCAGCAAGTGGGAGAACCGCCCGGAGGAACTGATCGACATCCTCGCCAAGCTCAATCTCAAAATGGAAACCGTCTCTAACGGCGGTCAGATGAATACTCTTTTTCAGGACGCGACACAGCACAAGCAGGTCATCGAAGACCATATGCGCCTCGTGCGGTTCATCAAGAAACTCGGCTGCGACCACCTCAAGATCAACTGCGGCCGCGCCAATCCCGGCGGGAATACCCCCGAGATCTACCGCAACATGGCCGCCGCCTTCAACGAGCTCGGACGCCGCATCAGCGACATGGGAATCAAGTTCGGCGTGCACCATCACCTCTGGAATCAGTACGAGAAGCGCGAGGATGTCGACGCCATCATGGAACTGACCGACCCACGCCACGTCCACATCATCCTCGACACCGGCCACACCACGATGGCCGGCATGGACGCGCTCCGCCTCGCGAAGGACTACGTCTCGCGCATCATCGAGTTCCACATGAAAGACTGTGCTCCCGAGAATCGCGGCGGCTACAAGGGCCCTGACATGGAGCGCGGCTCGGTCAATACCAACAAGGACGACTTGATCTTCTTCCCGCTCGGCAAAGGCGGTGTCGACTTCCCCGGCATCAAAAAGGAACTCGACGCGAACGGTTGGAAGGGATGGATGACCGTCGAGCTCGATATGACCGCCACCACAGCCAAGGACAGCTCCGCGATCAGCAAGAAGTACCTGGAAGAAACGCTCGGGTTGAGCGTCTAGAGGCTACGCCTCGAAGGGGTCGTCAAAAACGTCCGCTGGATCCAGCTTCAGACCTTCGAGTACGTTCGTCAGAACCGACTCGCCACGCCGCGCCCGACCCAAAAGTTCATATGCTTGATCTCGAAGCCGCCAAGTGCTGATCACTTCATCCCGCATATCGACAAGCCAATACTCAGACACTCCGTACAGCGCGTAGTCACGGTGCTTGACGACCGTGTCATGGGTGCGATTGGATTCGGAAATCACCTCGATCACCAAATCAGGCGGGCCGTCGATGTACGACTCCTGGATGATCGAACCGCTCCTACGGGCAATGAAACACAGATCCGGCTCGTAGTGAACATGCTCGGCCAAAATCACGTGAATCGGGCTTGCGTACACTGTGCCAAGCCGGTTCTCGCCCACAAAGCGAATGAGGTGAAAACCGAGGCGGGAGCAGATAACTTGATGACGACTGCCTGGCGTAGGTGACACGACGAACTCCCCGTCGACGATCTCCGTACGGCCGTGAGATTCAGGGAGATCCTTGATGTCCTCCCAAGTCAGAAGTTTGACAGCCACGCTCATGCCGGTCCCAACAGAATTTTATCACCGCCTTCGGGCTATTGATTCAGAAAGGCAAACACGGCCGGTAATCCATAGAACAGAATCGCAATATAGATCACCGCCCACAGCCGCGATTTAACAGCGATTCCCGCAAACCAATTCGCCAGTCTGAGCGGAATCCGCCGGATGGCAGCGATCGGATAGACCATCACAGTACCGGTAAGGTTGAAAAGAAGATGGACGAGTGCGATGGCTACGCCCGCCTGAGCATTACCGCCCGAAACCGCCATCGACGCGAGCAGAGCGGTAACCGTGGTGCCGATGTTCGCACCGAGCGTGATCGGGAAAGCCTGCTCCAGAGTCAGTACACCCGCGCCGGCCAACGGTACGAGCAACGAGGTTGTGATTGAACTCGATTGCACCATTACCGTCACGACAGCGCCAATGAGGATCGCAGCCATTGCGTTCCCGCCTAGAAATCGGGTCACATACACTTCGACACGCGACTCCATCGCGGCCCGCATCGTCCGAACGAGGAAGATCAGCGCCACCACGATCATCACTGCGCTTCCCACGGCGATGAACGTGCCCTGCCCGGGCTTCGTCTCGAAAAGTGACTCGGCGAGCCACTTGAATGGATAAGCCCCGGCGCTCAGGGCGGCCTTGAGAGGACTGTCGAATTTCACTCCGCCCAGGCCCGAGACAACCCCGGCAAGTTCTACGGCCGAGCGCTGCAGGAAACCTGTCGTCAGTTCAAGCGGCAGCAGAACCGCTACGGCAATAAAGTTAAAGAAGTCATGGCAGGTAGCCACCGCGAAGGCGCGCCGAAACTCATCCCGCTGCGTCATGTGGGCCAATGAAACCGCAGTGTTGGTTACCGTAGTGCCGATGTTGGTACCCATCACCATGGGTACCGCGTTGGCAATCGGCAAGGGGTTCTCCGGCGCGGCGACCAGCGCGACGATCATTGATGTCGAAACCGAGGAGCTCTGCACGAGCGTCGTTGCGAGTATCCCGATCATGAGGCCGATGAACGGGTTTTCAGTGGCGGAGAAGAACGATTCGAGAAGGTCCCGGCCGAGCAACTTGAAGCCGTCTCCCAGACCCTTGACGCCGGTTAGAAACAGAAATAGAAGGAATGCGACGATCAGCACCCGCACCAGGAGGTGGCTCGTGCCCGCGGCTGAGTCTGGCTTCGTCATGCCGGTGCGGCGAAGCTCCCCCGCCTCGGCGAGAGACCTCGATCCAGGGAAACCGCTCCACCCACCTTCACAAGCCCGTGCATTCGTTCTCGCCTCGGAAAAGCCTATATCGTCTCTTCGGTCAGCACAGGGAGCGGATCGGCGCCAACAAAGGGAGGCGCTGTTTCGTTATCAAGAAAGCGGCGGTCCAACAATCGGGGGGTGTCGATTCGCTGCATGGCGGAGAGGATGTTTTCGAGGACGTGCGGATTCTGCTGTCTCGATTCAGCGATAAACGTACGGACGCGCTCTCGCACCGTGCCACTGCGGTAGGAACAGACGCACGGCGTAATCGGCAGCGCCTTGTGCTCGGCGTAGCCTCCCGTTACATCCTCCGAGGTATAAACCAACGGGCGAATCAGGCGAAAATCTCCGGATCGTGATTGTGTGACCGCGGGCAGCGCGCTCAACCGGCCGGTATAGAGCGTATTCCGCAACAGCGCCTCGCAGAAGTCATCTTGCGTGTGGCCGAGAGCGACAACATTCGCGCCGAGTTCGCCGGCAATCTGGTAAACGGCCCGGCGCCGGTAACGGCTACAAAGGTCGCATCCATGGTCGGGCTGCTCGTCGATCAATCGGAACGAAGGCTCGTCGCGGTAGTACGTCCACTCGACGCCTCGCTCCTTCATGTATTCCCCAAGCGGTTCGACGGGACGGACGAACTTGCCCTGCTCGACCGTGAAAGCATGCAAGCTATAGCGAACCGGCGATCTTTTCCGGAGCAACAGTAGAGCGTCCAGAAGAGCCAACGAATCTTTGCCGCCCGACACCCCGACGGCGAGCCGGTCGCCTTCCACGATCATGTTATAGTCGTGAATCGCCTTACCGACTCGGCGGATTAATGTCTTCTTGAAGTCCATGAGGGCGCCGGTTTTGGCTGGGTTTGGAGGCTGCCGAGCGTCCCCTGGGAACAGGCGGACGGGATGCTGAAGTCACTTCCGGCCGCGCGTCTTATTATACTCAGAAGCCCTGCCTTCACGTCGAAACCGGTCGAGGCCGGGTTGGCTTCTTGTGCGGCTTGTGTTCTGATGTCAGCATCGTTTTGATTGTGGGGACTCCAACGAGTCCCGTAATGAGGTGAACCATTGAGGAAGAATCTCGCACGCCTTGTCTTTTTGGCCGTCGTTCTCGCAGGTTCGCTGTCCGCGCAATATGACCTTCTCCTCAAGGGAGGTCACGTCATCGACGCCCGCAACGACATTGATGGCCCCCGCGATGTGGCTGTGAAAGACGGTCGTATCGCCGCCGTCGCGGAAAGCATTGATCCGTCCCAGGCCGAGAAGGTGGTTGACGTGGCCGGGCTGTACGTCACCCCAGGGCTCGTCGATATCCATGTCCACGTCTACGCCGGCACCGGCATGAAGGGCGCCTACTCCGGTGACAACAGTGTCTACCCCGACGGCTTCTCGTTCCGCTCCGGTGTGACGACGATGGTCGACGTCGGCAGTTCCGGCTGGCGCAACTTCCCCGATTTCAAGCAACGTGTTATTGATCGCGCCCGGACACGCGTCCTCGCAATGCTGAATATTGTCGGTAAGGGTATGGGCGGCGGCGCCATCGAGCAGAACTTGGATGACATGGACCCTGAGGCCACGGCCAAAGTGGCGAAGCAATACGCCGACACAGTCGTAGGCATCAAGACGGCCCACTACGAAGGACCGGAGTGGGACCCGGTCGAGCGTGCGATCGAAGCCGGCACAAAGGCGAATATCCCCATCATGGTCGACTTCGGTATTTTCCGCGAGGAACGTCCGTTCGAGGAGCTCGTCACCAAAAAACTGCGGCCCGGCGACATGTACACGCACACCTATCTCGGCCGGGTGCCGATGCTTGACGACGATGGCAAGCCTCGACCTTATCTCTTCGAGGCGCAGAAGAGGGGAGTGAAGTTCGACGTTGGCCACGGCGGCGGGAGCTTCTGGTGGATGCAGGCCGCTCCGGCCGTAAAGAACGGCTTTATTGCCGACTCTATCTCAACCGACCTCCACATCGGCAGCATGAACGCAGGTATGAAGACCATGGCGAACGTCATGTCTAAATTCCTCGCCATGGGAGTTTCCGTGCAGGATGTTGTCCGAAAATCCACCTGGGAACCCGCCCAGCAGATCAAACGCACCGATCTGGGCCACTTGAGCGTGGGCGCTGTCGCCGATGTCGCGGTGCTGCGGCTCGATACGGGTGACTACGGTTTTCTCGACGTCCGCGGTGCGCGCAACAAAGGAACCCAGCTATTGACTTGCGAGGTGACCCTTCGGGACGGCAACGTGATGTGGGACCTCAACGGCCGTGCCGGTACACCTTGGGACGAGGCCACGGACGGCGCACAATAGATGACGGCACCCCTGTAACCGAATATTCAGTAAGGTCGCCTGATGAGGCGTACACTAAGGCACCTGGAGACCGATCGAAATGAAGACTTTTGCTATCACATTGGGCTTGCTGCTGGCGGGAACCGCCGCGGCTCAAACTCAATACGACACATTGCTCAAGGGCGGTCACGTCATCGACCCTCGCAACGAGATCAACGCACGCCGCGACGTCGCGATCAAAGACGGCAAGATCGCACGTGTCGCGGCAACGATACCTGAATCCGAGGCCGAAAAGGTTGTCGATGTCTCCGGGCTGTATGTCACTCCGGGCCTGATTGATCTCCACGTTCACGTCTATGCCGGAACCGGCGCGCGCCGCGGCTACAACGGCGACAGCAGTGTCTATCCGGATGGCTTTACTTTCCGCTCCGGTGTCACCACCGTGGTTGACGTCGGCAGCTCCGGCTGGCGGCAGTTCGAGGATTTCAAAGACCGCGTCATCGACCGCTCGCAAACCCGTGTCCTCTCGATGCTCAATATCACGGGCAACGGTATGACCAGCGGCCCGGAAGAGCACGACACCAACGAGTTTGACGCCAAAGCCACCGCCGACATGGCGAAGAAGTATCCAGGCGTCATCGTCGGCGTCAAGAGCGCCCACTACCGCCACCCTGACTGGACATCCGTTGAGCGGGCTGTCGAAGCCGGTACGTTAGCTGACATTCCCGTCATGATCGACTTCGGTTCGAACCACCCGGATACACGCCCGCTCGCCGACCTGCTCACCAAGAAGCTCCGGCCTGGCGACATCTACACACACTGCTTCTCCGGGAACCGTGATGAGCTTATCGAAGAGACGGGCAAAATCAATCCCGGCATGTTCGCCGGCCGCGAGCGCGGTGTCAAATTCGACGTAGGCCACGGCGGCGGCAGTTTTCGCTGGAATGTCGCGATAGCTGCTCTCAAGCAGGGATTCCCGCCGGACTCGATTTCCACCGACTTACATGTCGGCAGCATGAATCGAGGCATGCAGACCATGATTCGAACGGTCTCAAAGATCTACAACCTCGACGTCTCCCTCTACGACGTCATCAAGATGTCGACCAGCAACCCGGCCAACCAAATCAAGCGCACCGATCTGGGGCATCTCAGCGAAGGGGCGGTGGCCGACGTGGCTGTCATCCGCGATGACTGCGGCGTCTTTGGGCTCGCGGACTCACGCGGAGCGCGCCTCACAGCGTCGAAGCTCCTCGAATGTGAGCTGACCTTGCGCGAGGGCGACGTCGTATGGGACCTGAACGGCCGCGCCGGCGTTCACTGGAAAGATACACAGGAGCGCCGCCGAGGTCAGAGGCGCGGGAGGGCAACGGGGCGCCGCTAGCGGCACGAAGACAGCTCCAGCGGGGACATCGTCATGAAAATCATCCATCTCGTCATCTCACTACTGGTTGCGGCCACGGCTCTCAGCGCCGACGCCCCTTACGAACTTCTTCTCAAAGGCGGTCACGTCCTCGATGCGAAGAACAACCTCAACACGGTAATGGACGTCGCCATCAACGGCGGCAAGATTGCCCGTGTCGCTCCTGACATCGACCCGATCGAGGCGCGTCAAGTCGTTGACGTTTCCGGCTTTTACGTAACACCTGGTCTCGTTGACATCCATGTTCACGTCTACGCCGGCACCGGCATGCGCGGCGCGTACTCGGGCGACAACAGCGTCTACCCCGACAACCACACGTTCCGGAGCGGTGTGACCACCGTGGTTGACGTCGGCAGTTCCGGTTGGCGCAACTTCGAGGACTTCAAAGACCGCGTCATCGACCGCCAGCGCACTCGTGTGCTCGCCATGCTCAACATCGTCGGCCATGGCATGGGCGGCCGCCCCATTGAACAGAACACCGACGACATGGACGCTAAGGCAACCGCCGACATGGCGAAGAAGCACCCTGACACGATCGTTGGCGTGAAAACGGCCCACTATCAAGCTCCGAACTGGATTGCGGTCGACCGCGCCGTCGAAGCCGCTACGATAGCCGATGTCCCGGTGATGGTCGACTTTGGCTCATTCACTAGCGAGCGGCCCTTCGAAGAACTTGTCACCAAAAGGCTGCGGCCCGGCGACATGTACACCCACATGTACCTCGGTTCGGTTCCCATGTTCGACGCGAGCGGAAAGCTGCGGCCCTATCTTCACGAGGCCCGCAAACGGGGCGTCAAATTCGATGTCGGCCACGGCGGCGGAAGCTTTCTTTGGAAGCAGGCCATCCCGGCAATCGAGCAAGGCTGGATTCCCGACTCGATCTCAACCGATCTGCACATCACGAGCATGAACCGCGGCATGAAGGATATGACCAACGTGATGTCGAAGATCCTCAACCAGGGGATCTCGATCTATGACGTCGTAGAGATGTCGACGTGGCATCCGGCGCAGCAGATCAAGCGGCCTGAATTCGGCCACCTCAGCGTCGGCGCCATCGCCGATGTGGCGGTGTTGCGTATCGACCGGGGCGACTTCGGTTTCCTTGATGTGCGTAACGGGCAATTCAAGGGGACCCAGAAAATCGTTGCCGAGATGACCGTCCACAATGGCCGCATCGCCTGGGATCTCAACGCGCGCGCGAGCCAAGATTGGATGAGCGTCTATCGCAGCCAAAGATTCAGACGTGCACGCGCTCGTCGCCAAGCCGCGCGCGTCCCGCCTCGCCCACGATAGGTATTCGAACGAAAGGCATTGTTTATGAGACTCTCAATCCTGCTCTTAGGGCTTCTATTGCTTTCCGGAGTGTCGGCGGCCCAGACCTACGACCTGCTGCTCAAGGGGGGCCGTGTACTTGATCCCCGCAACGGAATCAATGCGCCAAGGGATGTTGCGATCTCGGGCGACAAGATCGCGCGCGTCGCCGAGAACATCCCTCCAACTGAAGCCAAGAAGACGGTCGATGTTTCCGGGCTCTACATTACGCCCGGGCTGGTAGACATGCACGTCCACGTCTACACCGGCACGGGGAACAAGAACTCCTACACCGGCGACCGCAGCGTCTATCCCGACGGGTTTACACTTCGCAGTGGAGTAACGACGGTGGTTGACGCCGGCAGCTCCGGCTGGACCAACTTTCCCGATTTCAAGAGCCGAGTAATCGACATTTCGAAGACCCGCATTTTGGCCCTGCTCAACATCGTCGGCAAAGGCATGGCGGGCCGCGAGAAGATCGAGCAGGATACGTCCGACATGGACCCCAAAGCGACCGCGAAACGCGCCAAGGAGTATCCCGACACGGTCGTTGGCATCAAGTCAGCGCACTTCGCCGGGCCCGAGTGGGCATCTGTCGACAACGCCGTCAAAGCCGGCAGACTGGCAGACCTGCCCGTCATGATCGACTTCGGGACATTTCGCGATGAAAGGCCTTTTCAAGAATTAGTGCTCGACCATCTGAGGCCCGGCGATATCTATACCCACGGATACAAACGTCAAGTCCCCTACATCGGCGAGGATGGCAAACTGCTCCCGTATCTGGCTCAGGCTCGCAAGCGGGGCATCAAGTTCGATGTCGGGCACGGCGGCGGCAGTTTTTCGTGGAAGAACGCCGTTCCCGCCATTCGACAAGGTTTCTGGCCGGACTCGATCTCGACCGACCTACACATTGGCAGCATGAACGCCGGCATGAAGGACATGACCAACGTCATGTCGAAAATTCTCAGCCAGGGTGTACCGCTTTACGACGTGGTCAAAATGTCCACCTGGAACCCGGCGCAGCAGATCAAACGTACTGAACTCGGTCACCTCAGCGAAGGCGCCGTCGCCGATGTCGCCGTGCTGCGTCTCGACTCCGGCCAATTCGGGCTGGTGGATGCGCAGCGGGCGCGCCTTATGGCGACCAAGTTGCTGGTCTGTGAAATGACCATCCGCAACGGTGCGGTTGCTTGGGATCTGAATGGCCGAACCGCAACGGATTACCGCAAAGCATATGGACTGATGTAGTTTGCAAAACGCACAGACCTTTTCCGGGCCGACCCCAAAAACAATGAAACAAACATCGATAGTCGTTCTTGTTCTTTTCGCCTTGCTTACGGCCTGCGGAGGCGGCGAAGCGCCCCTGCCTGAGTCCTACGAAATGCTGCTCAAGGGCGGCCATGTTATTGATCCCAAGAACGACCTCAGTGCGCCGCGTGATGTTGCGATCAGCGGAGGTAAGATCGTCGCCGTCCGTGAAAATCTCCCCGAAGATCGCGCCGACAAAGTGGTCGATGTAAGCGGCCTCTACGTCACGCCCGGTCTGATCGACCTGCACGCCCATGTCTATGCCGGCACCGGGATCCCCGGCGTACTTACTGGCGACAGCAGCGTCTACCCCGACCACTTCAGCTTCCGCTCCGGCTGTACGACCCTCGTTGACGTCGGCAGCTCCGGGCATCGCAATTTCGAAGACTTCAAAGACCGTGTCATCGACCGTTCAAAGACTCGTGTTCTCGTTCTGCTGAACGTTGCCGGGGGCGGCATGGGCGTCGATGGCGAAAACAACGCCGACGACATGGAGCCCGAGAAAATCGCGGCGATGATCAAGAAACATCCGGATACGATCGTCGGCATCAAGACCGCTCACTATTCCGGGCCCGAGTGGGTTTCGGTCGAGCGTGCCGTCGAAGCCGCCAATCTCGCCGATGTCCCCGTTATGGTCGACTTCGGCGGGAATCATCCCAAGGAACGTCCCATTGGCGAACTCTTCCTTGAAAAGCTCCGTCCCGGGGACATCTATACGCATATGTACTCCGGCCTTCGCGTCGAGTTGACCGATGAAGGCAAGATCAATCCGTCGATGTTCGCGGGCCGCGAGCGCGGCATCATTTTCGATGTCGGTCACGGCGGAGGCAGCTTCACATGGCGCGTCTCCGTACCGGCTTACGAAGAAGGCTTCCCCCCCGACACCATCTCGACGGACCTTCACACCGGCAGCATGAATGGAGGCATGAAGGACATGACCAATGTCATGTCAAAGATCCTCAACCTCGGCTCATCGCTCGAAGACGTTGTCCGGATGTCCACCTGGAAGCCGGCGGAAGTCGTCAAGCGCACCGAACTCGGTCATCTCAGCGAAGGCGCTATCGCCGACGTCACCGTGCTGCGCCTCGACAAAGGCGACTTCGGATTCCTTGATGTCAAAAGGATGACCCGCAACGGTGACAAGCTTCTGACGGCCGAGCTCACCATCAAAGACGGCAGCGTCGAATGGGACCTGAACGGCCGCGCCGGTGAAGACTGGGAAACTTTCTACGCCCGCGCAGAGAACCGAGCCGATCGGTAGAAGTCCGCTACCCCCTACTTCGCCGGCACGGAATCGATAGCGTCCTCGACATCCTCTAGGTGCATCTCGCCCTTGAAGGCGTCCGCTCCGATTCGATGCCGCAGCCGCCCCTCCGCGTCGTAGATCAAAACGGCCGGCAGATCATCAACCCCCAAAAGATCGAGCGTTTCCTCCACCCCCGTCTGGATAGCAAAGTGCGGGAACCTAGCATCCAGTTGCACCACCAGCCGCTTCGCCTCAGCCAATGCCGGCCCGTCCGCGGGGTCCTCGACGACAACCGAGACGAACTCGACATCGCTGTATTCATCACGCTCCAGCAGCCCCGCGAAACTCGGCAGAAACTCCAGGCAGGAACGGCACCAGTTTGCCCAAACGTTCACGACAAGTGCCTCTCCGCGGTACTCTTCAACCGCGTCAGCCCATTCCGCGGGCTCGATGGTCTTGATCTCGGGAGCAGAGGACAAGCATGCCCGCAGCACCACGGCGGCAAGTACCGAGCAGGCTGGACGCGGAAACACTATTTCTGGACTTTGAGCTTGAAGTTGAAGATGACCTCTTCACGCCCATCAAAAGAACTGACCGTCCGGGTCTTGCTCGTCTCTTCTTCGTAACGGACTTTGAGTTCGTAGTCGGTCGCCGGATCGAGTCCGTGGAAGTAGTACGATCCACGCGAGTCGGCGATAAACGACTTGACCTGCAAGGTCCGCGTGTTCTTGAGCTGCACGACAGCGCCCTGGAGAGGTGCTTCCGCTTCCGTCGTCACTAAACCCTTAACAGATCGCGTCGGCGAGCCTTTCTTCTTCTTCTGGCCAAAGGCCATGGTGGAGAGACTGACGAGCAGAATCCCCAGCACCAGCCCCATCAACAAAGAACGATGCGTCTTCATCACTCCATCCTCCCACGGCAACAGCTCTGTTTCTCCCCTTTGTACTGAATCAGACGTTCCGCGTGCTCATGCGGTTCCGCCTGTCTCACGGGTCCTTCCGCTTCAACTGAAACGTAATCGTCGTTTTCTGAGACTCGTAGACTTCCGCGGTCCTTTGCTGCGGCTCGAAACCCTTCGCCTGCGCCGTAACGACGTAAGGGCCTTTAGCCGCAGGAACGCGCAAAGCAAACTCGCCGCGCTGCCCTGTTCGGCCTTCGACCTTGATTCTACGCTCCTGCTCACTCGTTGCCACCACCTTGGCGCCCGGCAATGAAAATCCGCTGCTATGAAACACCGTGCCGCTAATCAGCGCCAGCGGCTCCGGCGCCTTCTTTTTTTTAGGTGCTGCCGTGGCGGTACAAACCACCGCCAAAGCGGCAGTGGCCGCCGCAAACCAGCGTCTCATCGCCAAACCGCTCACTCCCCGAGTTGTACCGCACCAAGAACCTTCTTGCCAACCATTGCGCGGCGCAACACGTGGTTTTCACGAAACACGAATCACCCGCCTTGCCACCCACCCCGCCCTATGTTGCAATCGGAAGGAGGTTATGTCTCGCGAGTATCCCTCGCAACCGATCATCGGTGTCGGCGCTGTCATTCTCGAGAACGCAGCCGTTCTGCTCGTTCGGCGCGGCAACGAACCGCTCAAGGGTATCTGGTCGATCCCCGGCGGTGCGCTCGAACTCGGCGAGAGCCTGACCGGCGCTGTCCGCCGCGAGGTACGCGAGGAAGTCGGCTTAGAGATCGAAGTCGGCGAGATCGTGGAGATTTTCGAAAGAATCACGCGGGACGATCAGGGCGAGGTCCGCTACCACTACGTGCTGGTCGATTACATCTGCCGGCCGGCGGGAGGTACGCTCGTCGCAGCCGATGACGCGGCTGACGCTCGCTGGGTCCCACGATCTGATTTGGGTGCTCTCGAAGTGACTCCGGGGACGCCCGCTGTGATCGAAAAGGCTTTTCGGATCAGAGACAGCAAGTCCGTGTAACTCGCCATGTCGAAGCCCGCCACACAGGCTCTTGAACTACCGGCCCTGCTCGACCTTGTCGGAGGCTACTTTGTCAGTCCGCTGGGCGAGTGGCGTCTCAACAGGTGGCGCGACAAACCACTCTTCGCCACGCGCGAGGAGGCCGAAAGTTCCCTCGCCGAGACCGCCGAAGCTATGGAAATGCGGGCCCGGGCCGAGGGCGCGGACGACGACGAAGCTCAAGCCTTGCCGCCACGATTCCAAGGCCTGCGAGACCTTCGTACGGCCATCGACAGACTTCGTCCCGAGGGCGCTGTTCTCGAAGGTGTGGAAATCTACAACCTGCTCGAACTGCTCGATCGAGCCGACGATGCCCGCGAGCGCCTTGGCCGCGAGCCGGACCGCTACAAGAACCTCACCGCCTACTGCGCCCGGCTCGCCGACTTCACCGCACTCCGCGCCGAGCTCTCGGGCAAGCTCCGCCCCAACGGCGAACTCCTCGACAAAGCGAGTCCGCAGCTCGCCCGCATTCGCCGCCAAATCGAGCAACAACGCAACCTCATCCAAAAGACACTCGAAGAGTTCGTCCGGCACCACTACGAGGAAGGGGTCCTGCAGGAAGACTACGTCACAATCCGCAACGGCCGCCTTGTCGTGCCGGTGAAGTCCTCCTGGAAGCGCCGCATCGAGGGTGTGATTCACGGTTCGAGCTCAACCGGACAGACTGCTTTCATCGAGCCCATTGAGTCCATCGAACTCAACAATCGCATCGTCAGCTTGCTCGAAGAGGAACAGATTGAGATCCTCCGCATCCTTCGCGAGATGACCGCCCGCTTGCGGTCTCAGCGCCCGGAAATCTCCGAGGCCCTCTTCGCCATGGCGGATCTTGAGCTCGTCTTCGCCAAAGCGCGTTTCGGAATCGACTTCCGCTGCTCGACCGCTGTCTTCGAGAAGGACGACAAACCGTGCCTGAAGCTCAGCGATGCGCGGCACCCGCTTCTCGAAGACGTCCTGCGGCGCGAGGGCCGCAACGTCCTGCCCTTCTCGCTTACGCTCGATGACGACCGACGTGTCCTGCTCGTCAGCGGACCCAACGCGGGCGGCAAGACCGTCGTACTCAAAACCATCGGCCTGCTGTCATTGATGAGCCAGGCCGGTATCCCCGTGCCCGCCGAACAAGCCGAGATCCCCTGGTTCCGTCATGTCCTCGCCGATATCGGCGATTCGCAATCCATCACCGAAAGCCTCAGCACCTTCTCCGCGCATGTCGAACAATTGAAGTACATGATGCGCGAGGCCGATGACCGCTCGCTCGTTCTGATCGACGAACTCGGCGCCGCCACCGACCCCGAGGAAGGCGGTGCATTCGGCATCGCTATCGTGGATCATTTCGCGAAGCGGCACTCGTTTACCGCCGTCTCCACTCACTTGCCGGGACTTAAGGCCTATGCCGCCGGCCAACCGGGCGTCGAAAACGCCGCCGTCGGCTTCGACGAAGAGACCCTCACGCCCACCTACACCTTGACCGTCGGCGTGCCGGGTCTTTCCGCCGGACTCGAAATGGCCGCCCGACTCGGCGTACCCGATGAAGTCATCGCCCGCGCCCGCCAGGCCATGGGCTCGCGCGCCGAAGAAACGGCCACCATGCTGCGACGACTTCACGACAAGGTCGCCGAACTCGATGCCGCTCGCGAGGTGCTGCTGCAGCAGCAGAAGGACATCGAGACCCAGAACCGCCGCCTCCAAAAACAACTCGAACGCGAGCACGCAGCCGGCAGCACTGAAATCCAAAGGCGGGCCGAAGAGCGGATCAAGAGCTTTGAGGCCGAGATGCGCGCGGCCATTCAGAAACTCGATGAATCAAAACAAAGCCGCAAAGCCGCGTCCGATCTCCAGCGACAACTATCCAAGCAACGCCGTCAACTACGCACAAGCCTGCAAGAGGACGCTCCCGGGGGTCCGCCGAAACACGAGCCCGTCCGTGAACTCGAACCCGATGAAGCCATTCCGGTTGGCAGCGCCGTCCGGCTGATTGCCTTGGGTACAACCGGAAAAGTGACCCGGCAGCTCTCCGGCAACCGCTGGGAAGTCCAGGCCGGGCAACTCAAGCTGAAAGTGAGCCGCGACGACATCAGCGAAGTCGTCGGCGAAGCGCCCCCCTCGGCGCCGCCGCTAGCGAGCGGCATCACTTTTAAGCCGGCTCTCAAGGATGCAGCGCCGCTCTCGGAGATCAAAGTCATCGGTAAGGATTCCGACGAGGCGCGCTCCATCGTCGATAAGTTTCTCGACGATGCCGTCCTCGCCCAGGTTCAACGCCTGCGTATCATTCACGGCCACGGCATGCTCAAGCTCCGAAACACTCTCTGGCGCATGTTCGCCTCGCATCCGCATGTCGAGCGCTACTATCAGGCCGAGCAACACGAAGGCGGCTCAGGCGCTACGATCGTCGAAGTTCGCCTGTAGGGTCCGGCAAACCGAGCGAGCGGGCGCGCCATGACGTACCCCATCCACCAACACCAATGAAGATTCTGATCCTTTGCACCGGAAATTCATGCCGCAGCCAAATGGCGGAGGGTCTGCTTCAGTCCCTCGACTCCCGCCTGGAGGTTCATTCCGCGGGTACTGACCCCTCGTCCGAAGTCAATCCCAACGCCGTCCGCGTCATGGAAGAGATCGCCATAGGCATCTCCGGCGGCTCTCCGAAGAATGTCGATTCCTTCCTCGATCAAACGATCGACTACGTCATCACCGTCTGCGGCGACGCGGAAGAGAACTGTCCCGTGTTCAGCGGTCGCGTCGGACGGAGAATGCATGTCGGTTTCCCCGATCCCGCCAACGCTACCAGAACCCAAGAGGAGATTCTTGCCGTCTTCCGCAAATGCCGCGACGACATCGGAACCCGCTTCGCCGACCTTTACGAAAAGGAGCTCAAGCCCCGACTCGACGCAAAATCCTAGCTTCCGCCCACGCTACTCCAGACCCAGCAGTTCCAGAGTCGGGCTGTGAATCAAGCTCTCGATCTCCTCTTCCGTAAATCGAGGCAACCCCGTTCCCTCGACCATCTGATTGATGTTGCGCAGCGCGGCTAGGGTTGCCGGGGTCGTGGTAAACGGAAAGTCGGTCCCATACAGCAGCTTGTCCCAAACGCCGTACTCCTTCGCGAGCATCAACCCGTTGAAGAACTGCCACGGCCGATAATGGAGCGCCGATATATCCGAGAAGAAGTTCGGCTGCTTCCGGATCATGACGATCGTGTCTTCCATCCAGGGATGCCCGAGATGGGCGATGATCATCTTCAAATCGGGAAACTGAAGCGCCACGTCTTCCAGCAGGATCGGCAATGAATACTTGAGCGGCGCCTTCGTCGGGAACGTCGTGCCCTGGTGAATCATGATCGGCAGCTTGTGCGCCTCGCAAAACTCATACACCGGCATCATCCGATTGTCTGTCGGATGAATGTTCTGGTAAATCGGCCCAAGCTTTACGCCCTGCAAGCCAAGCTTCAAACCGTTCTCAAGGGTGTCGCGAACCTTATCCACCGTAGGATCAACCGCTGCGAAACCGATCACCTTGTCGGGGTATTGACGCTGATAATCGGCGATGTACTCATTCGGAATCATCAGGCCCGAGCTCGCGGCACGCAGGCCGAACACGATCACTTTGTCGACGCCGTCCATTGCGGCCATGTGCCGTTCCGGAGGCACATGCAGATCCATCTTGTTCCCCTTGGCGCGAGCGTTGGCCTCCTCGACAAACGCCTCGCTGACGTGACCCGGATACTCCCAAATGTGGCTATGGCAATCGACGATCATATTTCCTGTTCCCCGTTCTTTGACAGCCTCCGGCGGGCAGGCATCAGAATCACCGGAGGCGCGTGGCCCATCATTGTATACTGCGGTTTGCCTCCCGCCGGAAACTACGTTCCGGTGCTCTTCCCTTGCCTCCGCTCCCCGGCATGAGCAGCCCGCCGCCAAACCGCACAAGGGGCGCTTCGACCTTTCAGTACACCCTGATCTTGTTAGGCTCCGCCCTCACGGCCCTGCTGCTTGCCGAGGCCTATCTCTCCTACCAAGCGTCCTCGCGTCTCACGCTGCCGTTCTACAACGAGCTCTATCCCTACGTGATGTTCCGCCCGCACGCGAACTATGCCTACGAGACCCCCGATACGCACGTGATGTCGCACAACACTCAGCGCATCTTGCACTACACCAATGCTGACGGTTTCCGAGTCCCCGCACCCGGCTACGAGGTCCCCAGGCAAAAACCCGCCGGTCAGTTGCGGATTGCCTTTCTCGGCTCATCAGCCGTACAGCTCGGAAGCACGTATGAGACCACGCTTCCCGGCGCGCTACGGACGCTGCTACGCGCGCGCTATCCCGGCCGCGACATCGAGGTCATCAACGCAGGCATTCAATCCTGCCTATCGCGCCAGTCAATCATGCACTTGGTATTCACGGTGCTGCCCTATCAGCCCGACATCGTCATCCTCTACGACGGCGTCAACGACATCGGACTCCCGCTCACTTACGAATCGCGCGCCAACTTCCCCTACAACTTCCAAACCATGGCCGAAGCCTGGGACGCCTACCGCCAGGAGTACGAACAACCGCTCTGGCAGCTCGTCCTCAACCGCAGCAGGGTCTATGCCACCGTGAGGGCCGAATTCGGTGACACCGAGGATGCGACAACCGCCAACACCGTCGTGCTCGGCCTTAACAAAGCGCCTAACGCCGTTGCCTCCGACTACGTGATCTACACCCCGGAGTTCGCCGAGCAGCACATCGCGGCTTATCTCTCGAACTGGCGACAGTTCGTCGAGTTATCGGAGGCTTTCGACTACGTTCCTGTCTGTATTCTCCAGCCTACTGGCGGCCTCGAAAGGGGATACGCCCTTCCTCTCACGATGCGCGATTTCGGTTTGGAAGAGGATGTCGCGAACGACTGGATCGACGCATTCGCCGTCCTGTACGAAGAGGCCGACAGGCAAATCGATGCGCTCAAATCAGCACAACCGGACCGCACGATCCTCAACCTCAGGGGCTACCTCACGCCCTCGCAAGACCACTTCTGGGATCTAGTCCACGTCTATGACGAAACCAATCGCAAGCTCGCCGAGCGCATCTACGAGGACATTCAGCCCGCGGTGAAAGCCTCACTAGCGCGGTAGCGGCCTATATGCCGAGCTCGCGGTCGGCCTAGGCTCCGACGACTTCCAGGTCCGACCTTCCCGATTCCACTTCGCCGCATCGCACCGCTACCCTGTACATCCCGGGAATGCTGCTTGGCGGAAGCCGCACATTGATCTGTTGCAGCCCTTCCTCGTCCCGGCTCGAAAGAAAATCAATCGGGAGCGGCGCGCTCCCCAAAAGCACCTTCAAATGCTCGCGCCGGACCCCGTCAGGCAACCCGCGCACCCAAAGCGAAACCCACATCTCTTCCGACAACACCGTGCGGTTGGCATCGAACGTCTTCGCGTCCGCGATGCCCGCCAGCTCCAACGATTCCGGCTTGGGAACCGGCTCTTCCTGATCGACGTAAATCTCCACCGGCTCGCTATAGGGGCTGTTCGTTGTTCGAATCCGGACCTCATGTTTGCCGGCGTCGATGCCTTTCGGCACCATGAAGTCCACCTGCCAAGTCGGCCCTGCTCCCTGATTGGCTGCCCCCTGGGTCACATGCAGCGGGCGCACACCGTATCCGGCGACCTCAGGGAAGACGTCGGCCACCCCAAGCTTGTCCTCTTCCGAGTCGAACCATGCTGTTAGGTAGTTGTCACGCTTTGACGAAGTCGTCCGCGATTGTGTCAGTCCGTCCACGGCACGATGAAGTTTCGGCGCAACCGCCGTTAATTTCTCTGGGAGCGTTTCCCACTGTCGGCGGCTTACCACATGAGCGCGCTGCTCGACGATCTCGCTCATCCCAACGCGGACAAAGCCCGCCGTGCGGCAAAGGGCAAGCAGACACTCCGCGGTCGGCCCAACCCAGTTGTCGAGCTGGGTGGCGAGTTCGTCCGTTTCGTAGAACTCCATCACCGTGGGGCCGCCGACCGCGTCGTCGGTCACATAGGACTCGATGAACGCCATGTCCTTCGTCACCGAGCACACTCTCTCAAGACCGAGGACCGGGTGCTTGAGGTGATAGAGCACGCCGAAAAACAACACGATGTCGAAACGGCCCACGGTATCAGGCGAGATGTCGTAAACGCTCATCACGCGGTACTCGACCTTCGAGCCCATCCGGTCCCGCGCCAAATGGAAGGCCGGCTGCTCGACGTTATCGATCGCCATCACCTCGGCGCCGCGCCGCTCCATCTCGAACGCATACCAGCCGTCCCATGTGCCGATATCGAGCACCCGTTTGCCCGAGAGGTCTTCCGGCAAGGGGAAGTATTCGAGCCGCCGCTTCTGCTGCTCGATGCTCAGCAGGCCTTGCAGCACCTGCCCGTCCGGCAGTTCGATGCTGTGATACCATCCGCCTTGAGAGAAGTCCTTCGCTAATTCGCGCCAATGGCCGCGGGTGCTGGGGTCATTAGCGCCGACTCGAGCCATAACGGTCACGCTATCAGAGCCCCCTCGGCAAAGCAATTTAGGATCGCGGCAGTTTACGGCTTCCTTGTTCCCCGACGGTAAGGCTGGCACGTAATGAGTAGCGGTAGCAGAGCTTGGCGGCGGTACACGGCGATCATTGCGGGGTCGGTCGTAGCGGCCGTGATTCTCGCGGAAGTCTACCTCGCTTCGACAGGCGGTCCCAAGTGGAATCTGCCGTTCTACAACACCCTCTACCCGTACGTGATGTTTCGGCCGCCGGCGAACCTGCGCTATCTAAGCGCTGAAACGTTCGAGATGTCGCGTCACACCAAGACGGTGTTCCATTACACAAACGAAGACGGCCTGCGTATCAGCTCCCCCGACTACGAACTGCCGAAACAGAAACCGGCGGGGCAGTTGCGACTCATCATGCTGGGTGGCTCGACGGTCGAAATCGCGAGCGAGTTCGAGTCGACTCTGCCCGGGTCGCTCAAGACACTACTCCAGAGAGAACACCCCGGCTACGACATTGAAGTGATCAATGCCGGCATCCAGTCGTCGATCGCGCGCCAGGCTGTGGTTCACTTGCTATTCACCGTCGTGAACTATCAGCCCGACATCGTCATCTTCTACGACGGACACAACGACCTCGGCTTGCCCCTGATGTACGAGGCGCGGCCCAACTTCCCCTACAACTTCCAGACGATGCAAGAAGCGTGGGACGCTTACCGCGCCTCCTACGACGAGTCACTGTTCAGCCTGATCTTGAACCGCAGCTATCTATACGCCGCGATCCGGGAGCGGTGGCGGGGCGACGACGAGACGGCGACGACGACCAACACGGTTGCGAAGGCCATGGGCCGGGCCCCCTACGCGATGGACGGAGAAGACATCCTGTACGATCCCGAATTCGTTAAGAGCTTTGTCGACGCGTATCTATCCAACTGGCGAATCGTGATCGATCTGTCGAAGGTGTACGGCTTCCAGCCGATGTTCGTACTGCAAGCGACGAGCGGCACGAATCGGGAGTTCTCAATCGACCAGATCAATCGGGGGTTTTTTGGTAACGAAGAATTGGCCGCCAACTATGTCGACGCCTTTGTCGCTCTCTACGACGAGGCGGGCCGCCGCATGGAAGAAATGCGCGCCGAGCATCCCGACGTGATCTTCTTGAATATGGGCGACTACCTGAAACCGCCCCAGGACTACTACTGGGACGGCATCCATGTCTTCGACGAAGTAAATCTGAAGCTCGCGGGACGCATTCATCAAGGGATGCGAGGGATGGTGGAGAGCCAACTCGAGCGACTGCCCCGATCACAACAAACCGAGGACGGTCCGTGAAGCGGACGACTAGCTTCGCCGGGGTTCTCTCAGCAGCGCTGCTGGCCTCGTGTGCTTGCGGTGTCACGGGTGCTGACCGCGTCGCTGACGCGGATGCACTTCGCCAAGCCGTGGCTGCAGGGACGGGCATCGTACGGCTGGCGCCGGGCGAGATCGAGGTCGCGGAGCCGATTGAAGTGCCGAAGGGCGCTCGGAGCCTTGAAATCGTTGGTGACCCCTCGGGCACGACACTCGTTGTGTCACCCCAATTCGAGGGGCCCGCCGTATTGGTCTTCCGTTCGGCGAGCAACGTCACCCTGTCGGGGTTTTCGATCCAAGGTCACCGCGCCTCCCTCGACGAACGCAAGGGCCTTCCTCCCTCGAACATCACGTTCTTTGATTTCTATTCGAACAACGGTGTCGTTTTCGAAGACGTTCAAGATCTCACGATTCGCGATGTGAGCTTCGCCGAGATCGCGCACTATCCGATCATCGTCAACGCGGGAAAGGGAGTTGTCATTGAGAACGTCGAGGTTCGCGACTCCGGGTCGCTCAACGAGAATGGCCGCAACAATGCTTCCGGAGGCATCCTGCTCGAGAACGGCACGGTGGATTTCGTTGTGCGCGACTCGATCTTCGAGGATGTACGCGGCAATGGTGTATGGACACACTCGCGTTACGAATCCCCACGCAACTCCGACGGTCTGATCGAAGGGAATGAGTTCCGCATGACGGCACGTGACGCCATCCAGATCGGGCATGCCACACGCATTCGCGTCTTGCGGAATCGCGGCTCGAAGATCGGCTACCCACAAGAGGAAGTCGACATCGAAGGCCAGGGCTTTCCCGTGGCGATCGACACCTCCGGTAACACCGACGAAACCGTCTATGCCGAGAACGTTTTCGAAGATCTCAACGGCAAGTGCATTGACCTCGATGGATTCCACCATGGGGAGATCCGTGATAATCGCTGTGTCAACGACGGTCCGCTCGAAGACTACCCGCTGGGACACTTCGGCATCGTCATGAACAACGCCAACCCCGACATGGAATCCACCGAAATCAAGATCACGGGCAACGTCATCGACGGTGCGGTCTACGGCGGACTCTTTCTGATCGGCAGCGGACATGAGGTGCGCAACAACCAGTTCTCGAATCTCAACCGGGTCGGCTGCCGAGAAGGTTCGGCCGACGCACGGTGTAGCTATTGGCCCGATGAACCGGCTCTGCTTCGCAGCGGTATCTATCTTGGAAAACGCGCCGAGCGCCCGGCTGATACGCGCGATAACGTCATTGAGGGGAATGTGATCAGCGGGTCCGGCATGGAGACCGCTTGCATTGCCGCCGCGCCCGGCCTGAGTCTGTCGGATAATCAGATCGGCAAAAACGAATGCCGCAATAAGGAGTGAGATGACCCCGCCGACCTGGAACGTACAAGATCACGATCGTGAGTTCTTCGAACGCGAGCTGAACGCGTTTCTCCCGGAACGCATCTTTGACGCACACGCTCACCTTTACGCGAAGGACCACTTTCGAGGTAGCGCGCCGCCCGTCGTTGAAGAAGGCCCGGATTTCGTCGGCTTCTCGCACTACCGGCAGGCGATGAGCCAACTCACACCGGGCCGGCACTACTCGGGACTGTTCTTCGGTTTCCCTCGTGCCGAGCTCGACATGGAAGCGGCAAATCGCTTTCTCGCCGCTGAAGTCCGGGCCGACGAACACTCTCGCGGACAAATGTTGGTCAGCCCCGACATGGATGCGGAATACGTCCGGGAAACCGTGCGACGGGAGAAGTTTGCAGGGCTGAAATGCTATCACGTCTGGGCGACCGAGAAGCCCACCTTTCAGGCCAAGGTCGAAAGCTTTTTGACCGAGGAGCATGTGCGCGTGGCGCACGAAGAGGGTCTGTCGATCACTCTTCACATGGTGCGTGCTCGCGCCATGGCCGACCCGCTCAACCAACGGACGATCAGAACGTTTGCGGAACGGTATCCGAATATGCGCTTCATCCTGGCCCATGCCGCGCGCGGCTTCAACCCCCATCACACAATCGAAGGCATCGGTTCGCTGCGCGGCCTGCGGAACGTCTGGTGCGATACAAGCGCCGTTACGGACGGAGGCGCCTTCGAGGCCATCATCGACACGCTCGGTCATGACCGCCTGCTTTACGGCGCCGACTTCCCGGTCTCTCATGAGCGCGGCCGTTGCGTAGCGATCGGTGATTCGTTCCTGTGGCTTTCGGAGGCCAATACGGACTTCAAGGTGAACTATGCCGATTTGCGCCCGGCGCTTGTGGGCCTCGAATCGTTGCGAGTGCTGAAGACTGCCTGCCGAACGATGCGGTTGAGCGACGCTCAGATCGAAGACATCTTCTGGGGCAACGCGGCTCGACTTTACGAGTTGAGCTAAACCGCTACGGCCGGTCCCAGCGGCCGGGATCGAGCGCCGGCGCCTCCGTCCGCATACTGGCGGGCTTGTTGCCGACATCAATGTCAACCCGGCGTTGGTTGCGGTCGCCCATGAGTTTCTGTACGCTCGGCGGGAGTTTGGCAACTTCGGCGCGGTCCCAATCTTCGACTTCCGCCAGCGGACCAGCCCAAGCCGGGCGGTAGGCTAGCGCGAGCATCTCTCTCGCGCGGTCTCCACGATTCGGGAAATTGCCGTGAAAGGCCTTGTAGTTGAGAAATACCGCCGACCCTGCTTTCGCGGTCACCATGACCTGCTCGGGGTGTCCGTCGTAGCGGTTGTACGGATTCCCCTCCACGTGCAGCGACAGGTGCGAGCGCGGAATGACACGAAAGGGCGAAACCTCCGGGGTGAGGTCGTCGAGGTAGTAGAGCACGCGAATCATCACCGGACAGGTATGTTTCGCTCCGAAAATCGCCGAGCCGTAAGGCTGGCCGTCGGTGTGGAAGCTGACACCGGGGTGGCCGGGTTCGGACCGAGCGTAATCGTAACTCATTAGCACCAATTCGTCACCGAACACCTTGCCGAGGAATTCCACGGTGCGCGGATGCGCGATTAGCTCACTGATCGCGCCGCCGTGGAACGTCACGTTGGGACAGCCTTTCTGGTGCGGCGAGTAATCCACGGCGCGGGTTTCGAGTTGCGCGGTTTCGGCTTTCAGGCGGGTGATGTGCGCGGGTGGCACCAAGTCGGGAATGACGAGATAGCCTTCCAGTTCAAGTTGCCGGAGCTGCTCGCCGAAGGTGAGCGTTGACCAGTCACGGTCGTCGAGGAGGCTATCGTGTTTGTCCATCCGTTGAACCTTGGGTCCTCGTAGCTACGACGACTCGGCTCTCCCTCCGGCGCGCTCCCGAATACGGGATACGAGAAGCATCGAAACCGCCGCCGCAACCAGGCCGAACACGAAACTCGCCGGAAAGCCAAACGCGTCCGCCAATCCGCCGTGGGCCGCCGGCGCAAAGCTTGCGAACGGTGTCGCGAGCTGAACTAGAGCCAAGTTGCGTGTGCCGGCTTCGGGCGAAGATAGTACGGCGACGAAGTTCGGGAAGTACGTGCCGCCCAGCTCACCCGCCCCGATAAATCCGAAGGCCAACAAGTAAGCCATGTCCGGCACACCCCAACCCCAAAGAATACCAATCGCCAGCAGGGCGACCGACCACATCGCACTGGCGCGCAAGCCGTAGCGCATCGCGATCCAGCCTAGTCCGTAACCCCCGAGGGCCTTGCAACCGAACCGTAGCGCCATCATGACCCCGGAGTAGTCCTGCGGGTCGGCCCCCATCGCTTCCTTCGAGTAGAGCGACAGGTTCGGAATGATGGCCAGCGTGCAGTACCACAGCAAGTAAGCGAACCACGCCAGCGTCAGCGAGCGCGACGCCGCGAATTCCTTGACCGTCCTGACGAGGTGGCCGAAGAACGGCTTACGCGGTTCGTCGGCCAGCGGGGCCAGGTCATACCGGTTGCTGATGTAGGCAACTCCGGCGATGCAGGGTATCGCGGTGAGGTAGACCATCGCGAAATCGTAGGGAAAGTCGAGCAAAGTGAACCCCGGGCCGAGGACCCATTGCGCTCCCAGCGATCCGACCACAGCGGCGATCGGCGTTACCGTGAACGTCCTCTTCAGGACGCGAATTCGCCCTTCCGGAGTTGTGCCTCTTGTCAAGCATTGCAACTGGAAGATCATTGAGGTGGAACTCGACAGCCCCTGCAGCAGCCCCTGAAGAATCAAAGCTCCGATGCGAACAGATGCTGAGACGGGAAGAACCAGCGTCAGCAGCACCAGCGTCAGCACGATCGCCGTCATGACGTTGGCCCAGACAATGACGTACTTTTCGAGGCGGTGAGGCACGAGCCACGACACGATCAACGGGGCGAAGGAGCCGAACTTGTACATGGACAATGGCAGGTTGGCCATTGTGGCGCTCGCCCCGAGTTGGTCGATCAGCGCCGCCTGAACGATACCGATGTAAATCGCGGGCGCCGCGAAGTAGATCAGCAAGTAGCTCAGCAGGAAGATGGCGCCGTTGCGGCGCGTCATCTCCTCGGTGATGAGACCTTCCCGAGGGACGGGTTGGGCGCTATCCGCCATCAGCACTCGGCCCTGCAAGACTTATGCATCAGCCTCGACCCAATCCGGATATTTTTCGTGAAGGATGCGGCGGCACTCTTCGTAGGTTTCTTCAGGTAACGATTCGTAGGGCGACAGCAGACGCAGCGGCATGGGGAGACCGCCAAGCCGGACCCACAGCTTGTCGTAGGCGCCATCGATACGCGCGTGCTTGAGCGCGGGAGCCGCGATGTCATGCACCACGGCGAGGTACTCCTTGTGGAAGCGGAAGAGCTTCTCGGTTTGGCCGGTCACGACGTAGTCAAAAAGCTGCTTCGTCTTTGAGGGGAATGCCGGGCCGTAGGAGCTGAGCAAGGAGCATTCCCCACAGAGAGAGCCGAAGGGCAACATGGCTTCGCCAAGGAAGTGCTGGATCTCGGGCGCCTTCTCGATCAGGTCGATCGTCGAGGCATGGTTGGTGCCGGTGTTCTTCGTAGCTGCGAGGTTTGGGATAGCGTCGGCTAGACGCCGATAGTCGTTGCCCGACAGGACACGTTTCGTTCGAGGCAGATTGTAGTGCAGGAATCGGCAATCGGGATAAGCGCCGCACACGTCGGTGAAGAACTTCAGAACTTCGTTGTCGTTCAGCGCGCCCCACGAGGGCATCGAGATCTGAAACGTGCGAAACCCGACTTCATAGGCGTAGGAAAGCCGTTCTAGAATATTGGCTGTCGATAGGCCGATGATGCCCACCTGCGGGAAAACGCCGTCTTTGTTGGTCTCCTCGAGGAAGATGTCGACGATGCGGCGGAAGCGGGGTGTATCGACCGCGTAGCCCTCTCCGGCGGTGCCGAAGATGTAGAGATTGTTGAAGCCTGACTTCAGTGTTCGCCGCACCTCCTCGCGGAAGAGGTCCTCCATCAGCTCTTCTTTTTCGGTCCACGGGATTTCGCAGCTTGCAAGGATTGCCTGGTGGTATCTCATCTTTCGCAACTCGGCTCCGTTTAGTCGTTCGGCCAGTTTGCCGGATTGAGTAGCTTCTCGCCCTTGATTGTGATCTTCCGAATCTGTTCAATCCGGTCCGGATCGAGCGGCCCCTGGGAGGCGAACTTCACGGCTTGCTCGACCTCCTCGGCTGATGAAGCGCCGACCAAAGCTGTTTGAACTCGTGCATCATTCAGCACGTAGCGATAGGCCAGCTCGGGCAGTGCGGCCACGCCCCCCGCCAGATGGGCCAGCTCTTCGGCCGCTTGGCTCAGCGGCGCAAGATCGTCGGAAAGGCTCTTGTATCTCCACGTCAATGCGCCCTTCAGCAATACCGACCGGGCGACGACTCCCACTCCCCGTCCCCGCGCCATGTCCAACACGTCGTCCTCAGCGCGGCGGTCGAGAATACTGTACGCGATTTGCAGGCATGCACACCACTCACAGGCGAGGGCCAATCGGGCGCTCTCGAGTCCGTAGACGCTAGCGCCGAAGGCGCGCACACGGCCCGCGCCTGCTTCGCTCAACACCTCAGCCAGATCCTCACGCCGCAGGATCTCGGGCCCGTAGGTGTGCAAGAGCAGCACGTCGATGCGCTCGGTCTGTAAGGCCTTGAGGCTCGCGTCCAGCGATTGCCGGCAATGCTGTTTGAGATCGGCGTTCGGCAAGTCTTGCTGCTTGTGTACGGGGATTTTCGTCGTGAGGACGAACTCCTCGCGTCGGCCCGAAAGGACGCGTCCGATGATCGCTTCGCTGTCGCCATAAGCGCGCGCCGTATCGAGGTGATTGACGCCGAGATCGAGCGCTGTATGTAGCAGGCGCTCGGCCTCGGCTTCGGCGGGCCGCCGGGGCTGCCCCGCGACGGGGATGCCATAGTCGATTCCGATCTCGACGCAGCCCAGCGAGATTTCGGAAACCTCGATATCCGTCCGCCCTAACCGCCGTTTGTTGAGCAAGCAAGAACCTTAGCGGAGAGTGGCGGGCGGCCGCAAGCGCGGGGGCGTTGCCGTATGCCTGGAAACCCCGAACTGTCACTCGTCACCCGCGCCCGGCAGTTCGTAGACTGAAACGCGCCGCGGCAGTTTGTCAACGTCGCCGCCGAGAAGAGACTCGATATTCCTGAAGAGGGACCTTTCGTCTGGCTGGATGTCGACGACGATGGAGACAGCGACTTGTTTTGGTCGGATAGCGACGGGTTTTGGCTTTATGCCAATCAAGCCGGGCAATTTGAGGCCCGGGCGATTGGGCGACATCATGGTCGAGTTACCAATGTGACTGTCGCCGATTACGATTCTGATCGCGATATGGACTTATTTGCCGCGTCGGCACAGGGAAATGTCCTACTGACGAATACAGGAGGAAGGTACGACCGAGCAAGCCGAACCAGATGTCGAGACTGAGACACAGCTGATCTACCGGAATGTTGAAGTTGGTGGCCTCAGCGCCGATGCGAAGTATTTCTTCTCGGACGACTGGCTCCGCAGGGGAGATTATCGATTCCATCCCTTCCAGATGATGGGGCACTATTCGGACGCTTTCAATCGACTTTCAGCTTGGATCACCGAGAGGCACGGACAGCCCAGTGATGAGTTGTACGTCCAACCAAGCGGCAAAAAAGCGCACACACAGAAGTTTGGGGAAGTCGACGCACAGGTAGCAATCGCGATGATGCTTGGCTCTGCCGCCAATGTACTCGCGCGTGATTGGAGAACCGAAGAAAAGATCATCGCACTGTTGATGTCAGGGGCCGGAAACGGCGAGGAGGAGGTCAAGTTGACCATGGTCACGGAGTCTCGTCACAAAGCGCCCATCCAGCAACTCAAGACCGAAAAAGCAAGCCCCCAAGGTAAGGGGAGGCGCGAACTTGGCAGGAGGAGTGAGTCCGAGCCATCGCCCGATACACTAGAAACTCCCGAACCGGCCATCCCGCAACCTTCTGAAGAGTCGACAGGTGGATGGGAGGTTTCAATCAGCGAGTCCGAGTTCGACGATAGCCCGACGGTAGCGCTGGCACTCGAAGCCGACCAACCAATTCAAGGTTGGCTTCGGCAAGCCACGCCAAGCCTGATAGTTCGGTGCAAGGAAGGAAGGACCGAGGCTTACATCAACGTTGGCATGCAACCCGCGTCCGCTTACCGGCAGACAAGAGAACTCAATACCGCCGTGATACGGGTCCGTTTCGACGAGGGAAAAACGCGGGGCTTGATCGTTGACGAATCAAACAGTAACAAAGCAGTTTTCTTCAGAAAACCCAAGTCGGAAATCCGAAAGATGTTGAGCTCCGAGAGGATGACTTTCGGATTCACACCCTACAACAGCTCACCAGTGTCTACGAGATTTGAGCTTGCGGGTCTGCCCGAAGCGATAGAGCCCTTACGGGAAGCGTGCGGCTGGTGAGATGGGACGAACTACGGGTTCCCTACTCCGCCCGCGAGAGCAGCAAAGCCTATCTGGCGATTGACGCACTCTAGGCCCCGGGTATCCGACGTCACGAGCGCAACGGCGCTGGGTGTGATGGATGGTAGTGGGGTCTTGGCGTGGAGATGGGTGTTCAAGACCCTGCACGTGCGCTGCCGTGCCTGCCACCTGTGACGGCGGCCACAACTAGCGAGACTTTGGGGGCGGGGCGGGTTGAGTCGCGGCAACCGTGGCGCCAACTCGTTGGGGAAGGCCATGGATCACTCGATAGGTACCGGGTTCCAATGGCCTGGGTGGGTTCAGAAAGGCTTGCGGTCTTCCATACCCTACGGAATAGTTAGCTTCTTCTTCCGCTGTCGAGACTGAAATCTGGAACTGGACGAATTCTGTCAGGTGGTCACGCCGATGGGCTCCTTGTTGTGAACCCAACCCTGAGAGGTTATCTGGATATCGTATCCCCGTGGACACCCTTAATCAAGGGCAAGTCTTGTCTCATGCAAGATGAGCCTGAAGGAGGAGTTAGTTTCTCACACAAGATGAGCCTGAAGGGTGGGGGAGTGAGCATGCTGGGGATTGACCATCCACATGCAAGACGGCAAGACGCTGAGCCTGGAGCAGATACGGCAGTTTCTGGAGGCCAGCGATGAAATACGATTCAAGGGCAAAGGGCGTGCCGAGATCTACGCCTGGGTGGCGCAAACGCTGTGCCGGCAGCGCTACAGCGGGCAAGACCGAGCCGCCAAAGGACTGCTGCGGCAATATCTGGCCAAGATGACGGGACTGAGCCGGGCGCAGGTCACCCGACTGATCCGCCAATATCGGCAGAGGGGTGAGCTGGTACCTGCCCGCTATCGGCGGCATCGCTTTGCCGGCAAGTACACGGCGGCCGATATCGAGCGGCTGGCGGCCGTCGATGAAGCACACGAAACCCTCAGCGGCCCGGCCACGCGCAAGATCCTGCAGCGGGAATATCACAAGTACCAGCAGAGTGAATATGAGCGGTTGGCGGAGATCTCGGTGGCCCACATCTATCGACTGCGGCGGCACAGGGTGTACCGCCAGCGGCGGCTGCATTTCACCAAGACTCGGCCCAGCGCGGTGTCGATCGGCGAGCGGCGGCGGCCCAACCCGCGGGGCCAACCCGGCTACCTGCGAGTGGATACGGTACATCAAGGAGATCGCGACGGCGTGAAGGGCGTCTATCACATCAACGCGGTGGATGAAGTGACCCAGTGGCAAGTGGTCGGCGCCACGGCGGCCATTAGCGAAGCCTGGCTGGAGCCGTTGCTCAAGGCCATGCTGGAGCAGTTCCCCTTTCGCCTGCGCGGCTTCCATTCCGACAACGGCAGCGAGTTCCTCAACGGCACGGTGGAAAAATTACTGAACAAGCTGCTGATCGAACAGACCAAGTCGCGGCCGAGGCACACCAACGACAACGGCTTGGTGGAATCGAAAAACGGCGCCGTGATCCGCAAGCACATGGGGCATACGCACATCGCGGCGCCGCACGCGGCGCGCATCCAGCGCTTCTATCAACAGCACTTCAATCCCTATTTGAACGGTGCTTCCGTCATCCAGTGTTGCTACGCCGCCAGTTGCAGTCGCCTATCGCCCACAATGACCCAGATCGTACAGCGGGCGAACACCGACTTGACCTTCTCCCATGCCAGCAAAAGGATCGTCGACGAGAAGATCTCCCTTAACGTCAGTCGCCGCTTCGTCAGACCCGCTTGCATGGCCGGTGTCCTGACCTCTCGTCCGAATTTCAGCGCCCGGTGAGGCCTCACGAAGTTGTAATAGCAGCGCAACAACTCGAGGTGAGCTGCCAGTCGCTCTCTCCGTCGTGCGTAGCAGATCGTTCGGCGAAAAAGATACGCCGAGCCCTGTCGGATCGTTAGATTCAGCCGTTCGATGAACGAAGTGTTGAGTTTCTCAGAGTCCTCGGACTCACCCAACGCCTGCTCCCATCGCCAGGCAGCACCGATCCTTGTTCTTCGCTCCACTCGGATCACGCGATCATTCCTACGCATCTTGATCACCTGGCCGTACAGACAGGCCGGCCCAAAGACGCGCCGCACAACTCTTTCGTAGAACTCGAATCCGTCCGTGGCGATCAACGGGAAGGGGAAACGTGCAAAATTCATACGGTTCGCTACATTTCGAAAGAGGGTGAGCGTGTTGCGGTAACTCCGTCTCCCAACCACCGTCGAAGGCCAGAGCCGAGACCAGACATCGATCGAAACGAAGATCCAGATGGGCTGTTGTTTGCTGCCGACGATGCTGCGAATCTCATCGGCCTGAAGCTCTTCGACGCGCAGTCCTGTCATCTTTTGATCGTTGAATCGACCACAACACTCACCGGCCCTTTCGAGCCAGCGATCGACCGTGTTCCAGGCAATTCGTTTTACGCGAGAAATGGCGGACTTGTTCACGCCGTCAACGCTGAGGGCGGCGACCTCGTCGAAGGTCGCGCGGCGATGCTGCAGCCCATGGTAAGGAGTCCCGGTGTTCGTGCAGAAGGTCTTACCGCAAGCCCGGCATTGGTATCGACGACGCCTTCCCCATTTCGTCCGGTAGAAGCCGTGGCGGACGACTCTTGTGGCGGCGGGTTTTCCCGCCAGCGGGCAGTCCGTGTTTGCACAGCTGAGACTCTTCATTGCTCCTAGACCGGTTGACACCAGGACTGGTCACCCCGGAATTGAGCCTTAAATCCTAGCAGCTACGCGAGTTACGGTTGGGTCGCCAACACTAGATGATGGAAGCACCCCGCCCATAGCCCACCAAGCCTTCCACCTTGCCTTTGTCGTTACCCTTGCCCGGCCGGCCGAAGCGATCAGCGAACAAGTAGTGCGACTGCAGTTCGCTGAACACGCGCGTGCGTTTGCGAGTGCCATCCCCGAGAATCCTTGCCACCGCCAACTTCGTGTTGTCGTAGACGATGCTGCGCGGCACACCGCCGAAGTAGCGAAACGCCGCGTTGTGCCCCTCGCAAAACGCTTCCGTCGTCTCGGCGGGAAAGGCTTTTACGAAAGCGTCATCGCTGTGCGGTAGATCGACCACCAAGTAGTGCGCCTTACGCTGCACTCCGTCAACGACAACCAGTGCTTCGCCGAAGTCAGCTTGCGCGTCGCCAGGAGGATGTGCCAGCGGCACAAACATCTCCTGACCGCCCAGCTTCTTCTCTCGAACGTAGTCCTTGACGATTGTGTAGCCGCCCGTGAAGTCGTACTCGTCGCGCAAGCGATCGAAGATGCGCTGTGCCGTGTGACGCTGTTTCCTCGGCCGCTGCTGATCGTCAAGCAGTATCTGATCAATGATTCCCGTGAACGGATCCAGCTTCGGCCGCTTCACCGGTTGACGCCGCCGATAGCCCGGCGGCGCTTTGTAGCGCAGCATCTTGCGCACCGTCTCCCGCGCTAAACCGAACCGTTTGACGGCCTCGCGTTCACTCAGCCCCTCAACGATGACACTGCGCCGTACTTGAGCGTATAGCTCCACTTGATACATCCCTCCGGTGTTCCACAAAACACCTCGGGGATGCTACGCGGACCACCTGGGCGGTCTAATTTTGCGCCGCCCTCACGCGGCTTAGAATCGCCGCTCTGTGGTCTATTTTGGCTCCGCCGTTTATACACAGGCGTTACCCCGCTTCATCGCTAGTACGGACCTAGCCGCCACCCTCTCGCCTTCCACCGATTTCCCGGTTGTCGCCGGTTATACGGCTTTCATGCTCCGCCGATTTCGCGACGGGACGAGGAGGGTTTCTCCAGTTGCTTAGCATGTCCTTGTCACCGTGCTGTCCCTACCACCCCGCCGGAGTGACCCAGCGCTTCAGTCAGTCTGCGCCAGGCCATGCTGCCTTCGCCCTCGCGAAGTGGGCTCGGCCTCCGGGGTTTTAACTTTTGGAGGCCACCTATGGGTTCACTCACGTTACGGCCCGGTGACTTGCTCACCATCCCAAGGATGGCTTTGTCAGTTGGCTTCATCGACTTCGTTTCCTCCAGCGATGCAACTCTAGCTACGGGGCTCTGACTTTTACCCCGGTGGGTCTATCTCCCACTGAACATGCCAGCCTTAGCTGGACGCACTTCGCGACAGCTATTCTTTCGAGCAAGGCCCCTGTCCTTCGCCAAAACTCCGTAGCCGCGTAGATTCAGCAGCTTGTGATGACCGGTAAGTTAACGCTCTTGGCTTGCACAAAGGCAGAACTGTTGGCGTGGGTCACTTCTTGAGTGTTGGGTGGCTCAAGAACTGAGTGTTGAAAACAGAGGTGCCAATTCAATGGGCAAGGGAGCTGACGCGATGCTCCCCGATAAGAAACGCCGTGGCGAACGACAGTGCAATAGCGGAGATGACCACGAGAATCGTGAGGAACGCCGGCCATCCCTGGTCCCTGATCACGGTGCCGGCCAGGGGAGCAAAGACCATGGTGGCGCCATAGCCGAACGCATCGATTAGACCGATCAGCACCCCCGATCGGGCGCGCCCAAACTGAATTGAGAACACACTCATGGGAATGTAATAGGCAGGCGATACCGCTAGTCCGAAGATGAAGGTCGCACCCACGGAGACACCCAACCCGGCCGACGAGCTCAACCGCAGTTCCGGCATGAAGCGAATCAAGGCAATGGATGCCAGCCCGACCGCCAGCAGGCCACCCAATAGACGTATCCGACCGGCCGTGGTCAGCTTGTCGTAGAGCAGGCCTCCAGCCAGCACCGAGATGAATGATCCGGCCGGGAAGGCCGCGGAAGCCATGCCTGCCGGTCCCGATTCGATGGCGAAGTTCTGCTGAAAATACAGAGGCAGGAAGCTGAGAAACTCCATTTGGATCGTCATCGCCATCATGGCCAAGCAGATCAGCTGGACGCGTCGATTCTTCGCGAAGTGGATCAATGCCGCCCCCAGGGTCTTCTCCCAGGACAACAGCTCCAACCACGGCTCCCCGCCTTGCGTGGGTTCTGGATCAGACGGCGCCAAACCGACTTGGGCCGGGCTGTCTTTGAGCAAGATGAAGTTGAGCCCCACGATCAGCGCGGTGACCACCCCGGCCGCGTAGAATAGCCAGCGCCAGGGCAGATACACCAACAGCCCGCCCAGGAAGAAGCTGGAGACCACGCTGCCGGCCCGCGAACTGGTCGAAATGACACCCCATACCCGCCCATGCCTGGCAGCGTCGAACCAGGCGCCGATGATCTTGGCCATCGCAGGCCAACCGGCTGCCTTCGTCAGTTGGGCCAGAAAGTTCATCAGCATGAACAGGACGTGTGCTGAGGACGCGCCCAACATCACGGTTGCCGCGCCCATCAGGGACATCGCGAGCAAAAACAGCCGGCGGCCGCCGAGGACGTCCGCCAATGCCCCATTGAGCAACTTTCCAGCAAGGGCGCCCGCAGCTCCCCAGCCCAGCAGGGTGCCAAATCCGCTCTCATCCAAACCGAGAGCAGCGTCGTTGATCATCTCCGGAGATGCGATCGAAACCGTGGTTCGGCAGAGGACCAGTCCCGCGTAGCCCCCGTACATGCATGCGACGGTAGTCAGCTCCCAACGCAGTCGATCCGGGGCAAGGTCAGCCATGCGACCTGCGACCGTAGCTCGCCGATGCTCGCCGTGATTCCGAGCGTCTTGTCATTCCGTACTACTTATCACAGACGAGGGCGGGCGGAAGAATGGGCGATTGGACGAAGTAGGGGTCTGTTGTAGGAGCCGCCCCGCCTCGGACACAAGTCGTTGGGGGTGCCCGCCAGCGCCTCGCGTAGGCTCGCAGCTCGGATACAGTGGATACTAAAACACACGAAACAATTAAGTGTAGTGGAGACTGTCCCCCTCGCGCCGCCGAAATCTGGTTTTGACGAATGAACCCCATGCAAAGTGGGGCGCTGCGAACAGCATGACGAAGGCAGCACGTCGATAGCTGCATCGGTATCGACTGGAACGAGTTTTTCGCTCGGCCCAGTCACGCGCTTGTTCGACCATCCGAGCTTCTCGAAGGGGCCAGCGGAACCACATTATGACGTTGACGAAGACGGCCAGGCTTTCATCTTGCCTCAGAGAGTAGGAGCAACAAGCAATCCTATCATCCACATCGTTCAAAACTGGTACGAAGAGTTCCGCGACCGCGAGCAGGACTAAGTGCCTCAAACAGAATGAGTTAATGTCTGTTCGGCGAATAGGTGTCGCGATATCGCGTTCGCATGAGGATATGTCCGTCGTAGGCCCATCTGGCCCTCTCAGACGAGGGGCAAACTCCGTGGAAGGTCCATTGTTGTTGAGTCTTCAGTACTGGACGCCGGCGCAACTAGATGCCTCGTCAGGGTTGTTGATTAGCTGCATGTTTGGGCTGTCAATCGGGCCATTGTGGTTCAGCCCCAACGCCGCCCACGACTTGAAAAAGTCCTTGCGGAGCCGTGCCGCGTGCGGAATCAGCGGGTTGATGTGAAGGGCCCCGCTTCGTTTGGTCGTACTGACCAAGTCCGCCGTGATCAGCTCGCTGTGAATCCGGGATAACTCGTCACGGGCCTCTAGGGCGACGACTAGGGCAAACCGCTTTTCAGGAGAACGGATTCGCTCGGGGACCACCGAGCGCCACACTGCCTTGCTGACATCACTCAAGTGCGTCGGTACGCCCCAGTCGCCAATCTCAATGTCCTGTCTAAGCTTCCGTAGGTGCTCGCGGTGCTGCTTAGGTCCGAGGATCATGGGCTTCCGGTCCGGTGCAACTTTTCGTTTTTTTCAACTGAGATTCGTCCAGAACGGGGCGAATGCGCGTTTGGCTAGCCGTCGGTTTCCGGCGGGGCAGCGCCAGAGATTCGACCTGCCCTCCCCCCTCAGGGCCCTGCCCGCCCCGTCTCCGGCTCCTAGACGCTCTGCCCCTGGCATTGGGAGGTGTGCGCCTGCTCTGTGAGCAGTTTCCTTGTAACCGACTCAGGGCATTGGGCTTCATGCTGCCACAGCTTATCGGTTTTGCACATGCAAAGAATCTCCTGGAGCGGTTTCATCGGTTTCGACCCTGTAGAGATTGACCCCGCCCTCCCCGTACCGCGTCCGACTCATCACGTCATAGCACTTCCGCATGCGCGAGGCTGCCAAGTGACCCACTGTCCTGTCTCGTCCCATGTGCCACCGAGCCGCTACGGGCTATAGGCCCGGCTGAAGCAGCCGCTGCCGAGCTTTCGTCACATCACGGCCGAAGTTCGTTACGGTCCTATACTGCCACTTCGGATAACGCTTGTTCCATTGCTTCATCGCATGAGCAAGCGTCTCGCCCTTCTTACGCTCAGCGCCGAACTGCGCTAGCACAAGGTGCTTCTCGCTCAGTTCACGGTGCCTGGGTCCAACCAGGTTGCGGCGTACTTTCTGATACGCGTCGGCGACTTGTCTCGGTGAGCAACCCGGATCGACAGTCAAGATCACACGTGAAGCCGCGCTGATTGGCAGCCGCCTGCGTACGGAGGCGTCCAACTGGACCAGCAAAGGAATCCGATCCGTGAGGATGAACACCGTGGCTAACCCCCCTTGCCAGCCAAACTTGCTTGCGAGGTATTCACTAACACTCCTCAACTCGTCCAGCACACCTCCGTGAGCAACCGCGACGTGTAGTTCGGTATCACAGTCGGGCTCGGCGTATTTCAGCGTACGTAGCCGCAGTCCGCTCTCTAACTTGTAGTCGCGGCCAATGCGGACTGGTGGAGTAATGCTGACACGACCAGCCTCAAATCGCGGTGGATGTGGCAGAGGGACCTCAAGCCAGACCGTGGCTGGACCATCCTTCCTGGCTTGGTGCTTGATCCATTTCCTGATGTGCTCGAACTCCACCAGGCGCCCCCGTAGAACTTTGCGTCGAAACAAAGTAAGCGCCTCCTCTTGCTCGGCCTCCTTGGCCAACAGGACGGCCACGGCTTCCGTTCTGGCACGTAGATGGCGAGGATGCCGGTCTCTCTTTTCCCGCGGGGCCAGGGTCTGTAACCGTCTAGTCTGATTCGGAGCGAGGCCTCCGAATGTCTCCAAGCCCTCCCGGACCTTCGCAGCGACCTGAGAAAGGGTCGCTTTTCCGGCCTCGATCTCGTTTGGCCAGTCCTTTCCGACAACCCACTCCCACGTTGTGTCGGGTATCGGCGTCCCGAGTTCATCTTCAAGCTGCTGTCGCTTGGTTATCATCGAATCATTAGTTTATCACGATAATAGGATCTAGACTAGACTGCTGTTCAGGAGGTTTCCAGTGCGATACCACGATGACGAGAAGGGCACGGCACAATATACCGCGCTCTCAGTTGCGACGTTGCGAAAGCGGCGGAGGCTGGGCCTACCACCGGCGTTCATCCGGATCGGGCGACGGGTAATATATTCGCGCGCTGATGTTGACGAGTTCCTTGCGGGACAGCGCGTGGTGCCGACCAGCGCAAAGCCGAGAGGAGATCACGGGGATTCAGTGAGATGACCCCTCGGGAACTGCTCGATTCGGCGTCCATCACAGAGGTCTGGGCCGCCCTTGGGGGCCCACGACTTCGGCGCGGGCGCGGTCAGGCATGGTGGCGTAGTGGCGACGGATACAACATTGCTCTCGATGAATCCAAAGGTGCCTGGTTCGACCATGCGCGAGGCAAGGGCGGGGGAATCCTCGCCTTGATTGAAACCACACTTGCCTGTGATAGGAGATGTGCTCTGTCATGGCTGGCGGACCATCTTGGTGCGTTACTCGACGACAATCCATTATCCGAGACGGAACGACGAGCTTACGCTGAGCGGCGCAGGAAGGCCAAAGCCAGAGCCCGCGAGTTAACCGAGTGGCGGGAAGGCTCCCTATTCGACCTTCGCGCGGAACGCAACCAGCTATGGCGCAGCGAGCGCGAGGCGTCTCGGCTTGCGTTGCAGCTGCTCCGCGACGGCAAGAACGAAGACCCACGTTGGGACGCCATTTGGAAACACGCCCTCGACGACCAGCGCGGCGATGACGTTGATCGCGCTGTGTTTCGAGTCGAAGCACTCTCGCCCGCTGAACTAATCGCGACGCGGCGACGTTTGGAGACGGAGGCGGCATGACGCCATCACAGCAGCAGGTTCAGTTTGAACGCGCGGCAACCTATGAGTTCTTGGAGACCAGAAAGGAGGATGGCGATCTCTTCCCCGATAACCCGCTGAGCGTCCGAGACTGGCCCCAACCGCTGGCTCCGGAGGGGCTCCATGGTCTAGCTGGCGATTTCGTCCGGGTGATCGAGCCACACACTGAGGCAGACCCTGCGGCGCTCCTCGTTCAATTCCTCGCGGCGTTTGGGAGCGTCATCGGACGGCGGGCGTACTTTCAGGTCGAGGCTGATCGGCACTATGGCAATCTTGCGGTGACGGTTGTCGGTTCGTCCTCAAAGGCACGCAAAGGTACCTCGCAGAGCCATATCGAACGCATCCTTAGCTGTGTCGATGAAGACTGGTCGCGGGATCGGAAACTCAGTGGTCTGGCGAGCGGCGAGGGCCTCATCTGGGCCGTGCGTGATCCTATCGAACAACAGGAGGCCATTCGCGAACAGAAACGAGTGACCGGATACCAGACTGTGCAAGTCGATCCTGGTGTAGATCATAAGCGCCTTCTTGTAGTAGAGCCTGAGTTCGCTCGTGTATTGCAAGTCTGTGAACGACCGACGAATACATTATCGGCGACCATCCGGCAGGCATGGGATACAGGGAATCTTCGGACCCTTACGAAGACTAGTCCCGCGAAAGCGACGGGAGCACACATCTCTATTGTTGGGCACATCACAACCACCGAACTGCAACGCCTACTCACCGCAACACAGTCGGCCAACGGTTTCGCGAACCGGTTTCTCTGGGTTTGTGCGCGGCGCTCGAAGCTCTTGCCCGAAGGAGGTCGGATCGGTGACGTAGACTTCGCACCGCTGATCTATCGCCTGTGTGAAGCCGTGAGTTTCGCCAGGGATACCGAAGAAGTTAAGCGAGACGACGCAGCGCGGGCGATCTGGATCGACACCTACGCGTTACTCAGTCGAGAGCGGCTGGGCTTGCTCGGTGCGGTCACCAGCCGCGCCGAAGCACAAGCAGTTCGTCTGTCACTGCTCTACGCACTACTGGATTGCTCCGACACCATTCGGGCCGAACATGTCAACGCCGCCTTGGCGGTATGGTCGTACTGCGAAGCGTCGGCACGGTTTGTGTTCGGCGACACGCTAGGCGATGCGGCGGCGGATGCGATAGTCGAGGCACTCCACCAGATGCCGACTGGCTTGACACGTACGGATATCAGTCGCACGGTATTCCAGCGGCACAAGTCCACGGGCGAGATCAATCGGGCTCTCCGAGTACTGATCGAGGGGGGCCTTGTTCACAGCGAGAAGGAGGAAACCGGCGGCCGACCGTCCGAGCGGTTTCTTCTCAGTACGCCAACTGCGAATAAAGCGAAAGAAGCGAATTAACTCCTCTTTGTTCGCTTCTTTCGCTTTCTTCGCAACCTGGGATTCAACGAATGGCCGACTACCTAGACATCGCGAGGCGAACCCTGCGGGATCTGAGAGCGAAGGGTCTTTATCCTCCGCCGAAACCCGCTTCCACGCCGGAACCCGCGCGCGCGCCGGACACCGAGGCGGCGCTTAGCTTGGTCCGTAGAGGGAAAGCCGTCTGCCTCGCGTCGGATCTCTTGGGGGAGCGCATCTGGATTGTCGCCGACCAAGAGGACGCAGACGTTCTTCAGAGTCAGGAACCGGTTGCGCCGTGCTACGACTTGGCCGAAGTCGAGATCCTGGCCGCGCTCCGAGACCCGGAGATTGTGAGGGAAGTCCACCAGTTCAAGCAGGCGTTTCCCGGCAGGTTCAGCCGAAGCGGGGGTCGCGGAGAAACGTAGGACATGGCGTTCCAACGAAACGGCTACTACTACAGGTCGCGGCGGGAAGCTGGCCGGGTTGTCACCGACTACCTCGGGGCCGGGATGTTTGGCCAACTTGCTGCCGAGCTTGACGAGGCTGAGCGAGCGGAACGGAGGGAAGAGCGCAGTCGATGCCAGCAACAAGTCGAGTTCGACAGCCGCCAGGACCAGAACGTCTGTGTTGTGACTGACGCGATCAGGGCACTGACTGACGCAGTTTTGGTTTGCAGCAGTCATCACACCCACCGAGGGCAATGGAGAAAACTCCGTGAGTGATACGAAGCCGGTCGAAATCGTGATCCCGCGGGAATTGACGGAGTTTGGCGAGCTTGTAAAGAAGACGGAGAAGTCGGACCCTAAGCCAGAGGACGTTCAGGCCCTGCGCAAGTACTTGACCGAGCATCCCGAGGTCTGGCGCGTACTTGGGGACTTGAGCGAGTTCGCATACAGCCGGTTGGTTGATGCCACGGTTGGTGATCAGGTAGGGCTACGCGAATCGCTGAAAGCGGGAAGACTCGCACTACGTGAAGAACTGGGCTACCAGGAAGCCTCGGCCTTAGAACGTCTTCTGATCGATCAGATCGTTCTGTGCTGGCTGCGCTTGAACCACGTGGAGTTTAGTTACACAGCGATGCTACGTCGGGACACTCCGCTTTCAATCGGCGACTACTGGGACAGGAAGCTGTCCGCCGCGCAGAGACGCTACCTGCGTGCCTGCGAGACGCTGGCACGAGTACGCAAGTTGCGTCTCCCAAGTCTGCAAATCAACGTCGGCGCCAAGCAGGTCAATGTGGCCGGCGGTCAATAGACCCACGACTCCTGGCCGCCGTAGTTATGCTGCCAGCGGCCAATCAGTGTCAAGGGCGGAGAGAAATTAGACCACTTCGGCGGAGTAAAACTAGACCAGTTGGGGGAGTGGTAGCGGTTTTCGTGGGACGGCTGGAACGGAGCCTGAGGGCGCCCTTTAGGGCGACCCAGGCGTAGTGGAAGGCGGCCCACGAAAACCGGCGCGAGCGGCGGGCGGGTCAGTCGGAAGAGCGAGACCGTTTCTTTTGACTCTGTTTGAGGCGGAAGCTTTCGCCGTTCATCTCCAGGATGTGAACGTGGTGGGTGAGGCGATCGAGCAGAGCGCCGGTCATGCGCTCGGACCCGAGCACCTCTGTCCACTCGGTGAACGGCAAGTTTGAGGTCAGCATCGTGGAGCCTTGTTCATAGCGTTGCGAGAAGATCTCGAACAGCAGCTCAGCGCCGGTCTTCGACAGCGGCACATAGCCCAGTTCATCGACGATCAGCAGATCCTGCTTGGCAAGTTGTTTTTGGAAGCGCAGCAGCCGTCGCTCGTCGCGGGCTTCGAGCAGTTCATTGACCAGTGCCGCAGCCGTGGTGAAGCGTGTTCGATAACCGCTCTGACAAGCGGCCAGGCCTAGCGCCAGGGCGAGATGCGTCTTGCCGGTGCCGGAGTTGCCCAGAGCCAAGACGTTCTCGCGACGGTCGATGAACTCACAGCGCGCCAGCTCCAGCACGAGCTTCTTGTTTAACGAAGGCAACGCTAGGAAGTCGAATGTGTCGAGACTTTTCGTCACGGGAAACTTGGCTGCTTTGATGCGACGTTCAGTCGCCCGCTGATCTCGGTCGAGCAGTTCCAACTCGCAGAGTTGCTTCAGGAAGCTCCTACAGTCCAAGCCCTCGGCGGCGCATTGCCGCGCCACTTTGTCGTACTCGCGCAGGAAAGTCGGCAGCCGCAACGCTTTCAGATGGGCTTCCAGTAAGAGATTCGACTTCGCCATCAGCCCGCTCCTTGCCCCAAGAGCGCGAGATAGGACGCTGCCGAAGTCTGCTCGACTTGAGCCGTCGGCAGGTGAGGATACTTCGTTAAGTCCAGCCGTGGCGGACGTTGTTCGATCGCGCACAGCAACAGATGCTTGACGGCGTCGAAGCCGATCGTTCCCAGTTCGCAGGCTTGGCGCACCGCCGCCGCAACATGCTCCAGCCGAAAGTCCTCCAGCAGACGCAACACCTGCACGTACTCGCGCTTGCCCGCTTTGCCCAAGCGGACTTCGAGCAGGCGTCGTAATCGCGGAAACTCGGGCGGTAGATCCCAACCCACCAACGGCGCGGCTTGATCGAGCGCATTCGTCTTGCGCTCCAGCAACGCCAGATAATGGACGGGATCGAAGATCAACTCTTCGCGTTCGTAACTGCGCCGGTGGCGTGCGATCTCTTCGCTGCCGCAACAGATCACTACTTCGTCCACATAGGCTTTGAGCAACACCTGGCGATGGCCGTAGCGCGTCGGCACCGAGTAGTCGTTGGTCCGATAGCGCACCAGCGACAACGACGTCACCCGGGTCGTACGTTTGTCGCAGGCATCGTAGGGCGCGGACGGCAATGGCAGCAACGCTTTCGCGTCGCGCTCAAAGCGTTCTCCGATCGTTTCGGTGTGTCGCCGCAAGCGCCGCTCACGGTTCTTGCGGCACTTGGCTTCGAGGTGTTCGTTGAAGGCTTCCCAACTCGAGAACCGGGGGATCGGCACCATGAAGTTGCGCCGCCCATAGCCCACCAAGCCTTCCACCTTGCCTTTGTCGTTACCCTTGCCTGGCCGGCCGAAACGATCAGCGAACAAGTAGTGCGACTGCAACTCACTGAACGCTCGTGTGCGTTTGCGCGTACCGTCGCCGAGAATCCTTGCTACCGCCAACTTCGTGTTGTCGTAGACAATGCTGCGCGGCACACCGCCAAAGTAGCGAAACGCGGCGTTGTGTCCTTCGCAAAAGGCTTCCGTCGTCTCGGCGGGAAAGGCTTTTACAAAGGCGTCATCGCTGTGCGGTAGATCGACCACCAAGAAGTGGGCCTTACGCTGCACTCCGTCAATGACAACCAGTGCTTCACCGAAGTCAGCTTGCGCATCGCCAGGAGGATGTGCCAGCGGCACAAACATCTCTTGACCGCCCAGCTTCTTCTCGCGAACGTAGTCCTTGATGATTGTGTAACCGCCCGTGAAGTCGTACTCGTCGCGCAAGCGGTCGAAGATGCGCTGTGCCGTGTGACGCTGTTTCCTCGGCTGCTGCTGATCGTCAAGCAGTATCTGATCAATGATTCCTGTGAACGAATCCAGCTTCGGCCGCTTCACCGGTTGACGCCGCCGATAGCCCGGCGGCGCCTTGTAGCGCAGCATCTTGCGCACCGTCTCCCGCGCCAAACCGAACCGTTTGACGGCCTCGCGTTCACTCAGCCCCTCAACGATGACACTCCGCCGTACTTGAGCGTATAGCTCCACTTGATACATCCCTCCGGTGTTCCACAAAACACCTCGGGGATGCTACGCGGACCACCTGGGCGGTCTAATTTTGCGCCGCCCTCACGCGGCTTAGAATCGCCGCTCTGTGGTCTATTTTGGCTCCGCCGTTCTCAAATCAGCGTAGAGCGCCGCCGCCTGCTCCATCACCTGCGCCAGGAACCAGTCTAGGTCTTCCCTTCTCACCTTGCGCTTGCGTAGCACCCGCTTGACCGCCGCCTGAACGGCCGCTTGTACGTCGGCCCTGTGAGGCTGTGTCCAATCCACTTTGAGGTTGCGTTTGATGGTCTCGACCACGTCGTGGATCAGTTCCCGCATGAAATCCTTCTCGTAGATCGTCTCCAGGTTCGCCGCTACGGCGTCGTAGAACGCCAACTCCTCTTCCGAGAGCCCTAGGCCAGCCGCTCGCTGGTCGTCGGAGTCGATGTCCTTGCGGATCTGGACGAGTACCTGCACGACGCTCGCCGCGTCCACCAGCCGGGCGTGGTACTTCTTCAGCGTCTCTTCGAGCATTTCGCGGAACGAGCGGTACTTCTTAAGATTCTTGTGTTGACGCAGCCGGATCTCGTCAAACATCAGTTTCTGAAGCAGTTCGGCCCGAAGGTTCTTCTGCGGACGATCTTTGAAGGTTTGCAAGAAGTCGTCATCGAGAATCGAGATGTCCGGCTTGTCGATCCCGGCGATCTTGAAGATATCGACCACCCCCGACGACTCCACATGGTCGTCGGTCAGGTCCCGCACGACTCGGTCCAGCTCAGCGCGTCGGAACTTCGTGCCAGGCGCTGTCTTCCGAATCTCATTCCTGACGCGCTGGCAGAAGATCACCTCGTCGGCAAACTTGCGGCAGTCGTCCAGATGCTTCACGAGCAGGAACGCCAGCGATAGCTTCTTCTCGGCCGCGAGGAAAGCGTCCCGGCGCTTGGCATCCTCGGCCAGCCAGCCGTAGACATAGTTGTGCAGGTCCTCGAAAGCGATCTTGCTCAGTCGCCTCCAGCCGCCGCAGTCTTTCCCTTCAGGGAGTGCGGCAATCATTTCCTCCCGCGCCCTCAGGAACTGCTTCCGCCCTTCTGTTTCGAGTTCCTCGGCAGGCTCCCCCTTGCCGTCGCCCGCCCGATACTTGGCCGTCGCTTCGCGCAGCTCGTTGCCGATCCCGATGTAGTCCACGACCAGCCCGTGAGTCTTGCCGCCGAACACACGGTTCACGCGCGAGATCGCCTGAATCATGTTGTGTCCGCGCATCGGCTTGTCCACATAGAGCGTGTGTAGGCAGGGGATGTCCGTGCCCGTCAGCCACATGTCGCAGACGATCACCAGTCGCAACGGGTCGTCCAGGTCCTTCATCCGTTCCTTGATCGCCTCGCGTTGCTGCTTGGTCGTGATGTGACCTGCTTCGCTCCACTCGGGAGGGTCCTTCGAGAGGTCGCCGGTCATCACGACCTTTACTTCCGGGCAGCTCGGTAACGCGGTCAGTGCATCGTAGAGCCGGACGCAATTTCGCCGCTCCATGCAGATGAGAACGGCGGAGCCAAAATAGACCACAGAGCGGCGATTCTAAGCCGCGTGAGGGCGGCGCAAAATTAGACCGCCCAGGTGGTCCGCGTAGCATCCCCGAGGTGTTTTGTGGAACACCGGAGGGATGTATCAAGTGGAGCTATACGCTCAAGTACGGCGGAGTGTCATCGTTGAGGGGCTGAGTGAACGCGAGGCCGTCAAACGGTTCGGTTTGGCGCGGGAGACGGTGCGCAAGATGCTGCGCTACAAGGCGCCGCCGGGCTATCGGCGGCGTCAACCGGTGAAGCGGCCGAAGCTGGATTCGTTCACAGGAATCATTGATCAGATACTGCTTGACGATCAGCAGCAGCCGAGGAAACAGCGTCACACGGCACAGCGCATCTTCGACCGCTTGCGCGACGAGTACGACTTCACGGGCGGTTACACAATCATCAAGGACTACGTTCGCGAGAAGAAGCTGGGCGGTCAAGAGATGTTTGTGCCGCTGGCACATCCTCCTGGCGATGCGCAAGCTGACTTCGGTGAAGCACTGGTTGTCATTGACCGAGTGCAGCGTAAGGCCCACTTCTTGGTGGTCGATCTACCGCACAGCGATGACGCCTTTGTAAAAGCCTTTCCCGCCGAGACGACGGAAGCCTTTTGCGAAGGACACAACGCCGCGTTTCGCTACTTTGGCGGTGTGCCGCGCAGCATTGTCTACGACAACACGAAGTTGGCGGTAGCAAGGATTCTCGGCGACGGTACGCGCAAACGCACACGAGCGTTCAGTGAGTTGCAGTCGCACTACTTGTTCGCTGATCGTTTCGGCCGGCCAGGCAAGGGTAACGACAAAGGCAAGGTGGAAGGCTTGGTGGGCTATGGGCGGCGCAACTTCATGGTGCCGATCCCCCGGTTCTCGAGTTGGGAAGCCTTCAACGAACACCTCGAAGCCAAGTGCCGCAAGAACCGTGAGCGGCGCTTGCGGCGACACACCGAAACGATCGGAGAACGCTTTGAGCGCGACGCGAAAGCGTTGCTGCCATTGCCGTCCGCGCCCTACGATGCCTGCGACAAACGTACGACCCGGGTGACGTCGTTGTCGCTGGTGCGCTATCGGACCAACGACTACTCGGTGCCGACGCGCTACGGCCATCGCCAGGTGTTGCTCAAAGCCTATGTGGACGAAGTAGTGATCTGTTGCGGCAGCGAAGAGATCGCACGCCACCGGCGCAGTTACGAACGCGAAGAGTTGATCTTCGATCCCGTCCATTATCTGGCGTTGCTGGAGCGCAAGACGAATGCGCTCGATCAAGCCGCGCCGTTGGTGGGTTGGGATCTACCGCCCGAGTTTCCGCGATTACGACGCCTGCTCGAAGTCCGCTTGGGCAAAGCGGGCAAGCGCGAGTACGTGCAGGTGTTGCGTCTGCTGGAGGACTTTCGGCTGGAGCATGTTGCGGCGGCGGTGCGCCAAGCCTGCGAACTGGGAACGATCGGCTTCGACGCCGTCAAGCATCTGTTGCTGTGCGCGATCGAACAACGTCCGCCACGGCTGGACTTAACGAAGTATCCTCACCTGCCGACGGCTCAAGTCGAGCAGACTTCGGCAGCGTCCTATCTCGCGCTCTTGGGGCAAGGAGCGGGCTGATGGCGAAGTCGAATCTCTTACTGGAAGCCCATCTGAAAGCGTTGCGGCTGCCGACTTTCCTGCGCGAGTACGACAAAGTGGCGCGGCAATGCGCCGCCGAGGGCTTGGACTGTAGGAGCTTCCTGAAGCAACTCTGCGAGTTGGAACTGCTCGACCGAGATCAGCGGGCGACTGAACGTCGCATCAAAGCAGCCAAGTTTCCCGTGACGAAAAGTCTCGACACATTCGACTTCCTAGCGTTGCCTTCGTTAAACAAGAAGCTCGTGCTGGAGCTGGCGCGCTGTGAGTTCATCGACCGTCGCGAGAACGTCTTGGCTCTGGGCAACTCCGGCACCGGCAAGACGCATCTCGCCCTGGCGCTAGGCCTGGCCGCTTGTCAGAGCGGTTATCGAACACGCTTCACCACGGCTGCGGCACTGGTCAATGAACTGCTCGAAGCCCGCGACGAGCGACGGCTGCTGCGCTTCCAAAAACAACTTGCCAAGCAGGATCTGCTGATCGTCGATGAACTGGGCTATGTGCCGCTGTCGAAGACCGGCGCTGAGCTGCTGTTCGAGATCTTCTCGCAACGCTATGAACAAGGCTCCACGATGCTGACCTCAAACTTGCCGTTCACCGAGTGGACAGAGGTGCTCGGGTCCGAGCGCATGACCGGCGCTCTGCTCGATCGCCTCACCCACCACGTTCACATCCTGGAGATGAACGGCGAAAGCTTCCGCCTCAAACAGAGTCAAAAGAAACGGTCTCGCTCTTCCGACTGACCCGCCCGCCGCTCGCGCCGGTTTTCGTGGGCCGCCTTCCACTACGCCTGGGTCGCCCTAAAGGGCGCCCTCAGGCTCCGTTCCAGCCGTCCCACGAAAACCGCTACCACTCCCCCAACTGGTCTAGTTTTACTCCGCCGAAGTGGTCTAATTTCTCTCCGCCCTTGACAACCCGGCGTAGATACGCGGCAACAGGCCCTTGAGCTTTTCCGGATAGGCCTTTTCGAGGTTTTCGAGGATCGTGTCGAGACGGATCTTGATGTCGTCGGCCTGCGCTTGCCGGACGATGTTCTCCCACCGCGCCTCCTCGGGCACGACGAACACGTTGGCGCTGAGGTACTCGTCCGGGTCTTCGAGCGTGTCGCGGGCCACGTCCGGGTCGTCGGTGAAGTAGTCGCTCGACGGGTCGGCGATCAGCCGCTCCAGCTCCTCGCGGCGCTTCTCGTACCGCAGCGACAGGAAGCGCAGGAAGATGATCGGCAGGACGTAGCGCTTGTAGTCCGCCGGCTCGATCGACCCGCGCAGGTTGACCGCCGCCTGCCAGAGTTCCTTGGTGAACTGCGCGATGTTGTTGCCGTTGGAGGCGGTGGGTTGGTCAGGTTTCTTGGTCCGTTTACGGGCCATCGAGATTGTCGCTGTCAGCGGGTTCGATCCAGGCAAACCGGAAGATTTCCTTCCAATCGTACTGGAAGTAGGGGAGGAAGGGGTTAGGGGCGGCTCCCTGGAGCAGGATTAGGTACTTGCGGGTCAGTTCTTCCGAAAGCTGGATCGCCTCGGTCAGCTCAATGAATCGGGGCCTCTCGCTCGCACCTTCGGGGAAACCGCGAGCATCCCGGTGGGTGATCTCGCGGTTGGCGAAAAGATGGAGCTTCTCTGTTTTGGCCAGGAGCCGGTCGATATCGGTCTGTGCGATCGACGAATCGAGTACGTCCCCTTTGCCAGCGAACTTCGTAAAGGTGCGGTCCGCTAATCGGAGAGAGCCTTCATCGGTTGGATAGAGACCCAGATGGTACGAACGCGGCAGGATCTTGGGATTGTCCTTCAGGCGGGTGAGAAGCCGTAGGAGGGAGATACTGTCAGTGTCTCGATCTATTTGTCGCCGCATTCCCACGACAGTTGAGTTTATGAACATGTGGCCCAACCACTCGTAGAAATGATTGCGACTCTGGGCCAATCGTTCGTTCTGCCGAATAATGTCTTGGACCTCCCAGAACATGTGGTTGTGGATGACAAGACCCTGCACATCTTCCTTGATCACATCGAGCCACTCGACGAGTTTTTCGCGTTGCTCATCCGGAAAAGCCATCGTTCTCACGACCGTAGCTAATCGTACACGCATATAGCCGAGCGGGACGAGCCGTGACGCTCGATGTTGCAAGGTAGCTGGACAAAGTAACCAAAACAGTTTAGGATATAGATATGACACAAACGGAAGTCCGCAAGTTCACCAGTTGGCTCGGCAAGCGCTCCTATAAGGCGCGCGTCAAGCGACTGGGCTTGGGGAGGATTCAGGAGATCGCCCGCGAGAACGGCAAGAAGGGCGGCCGACCGAAAGGCAGCGGCAAGAAGCACTCGCACCGCAGTGAACGAACCAAAACCAACAAATAAGGAGGTGCGCCCATGGCGCTCTGGAAACGAGATAACACGTGGTGGGCCGACGTCGCCGTCAATGGCGAACGATTTCGGCAGTCGCTGAAGACAACCGACAAGCGCGAGGCCAAAGCCCTTGAGAAAGAGTTGATCGCACAGATCAAGGACGGAAAGGTGGCGGCATCGGCTGGGAAGGCTTTCGGTCGTCTGCCATTCGGTGTGGCGGCTGACCAATATCTGAAGGAGCGAGAGAAGCGGGTCGCAGAACGGACTATCCAGTTCGAGAAGGAACGACTCGTTCCCTTGCGGCGGCACCTTGGCAAGAAGACCCTCGTACGGATCACTGCCGGGGATATCTCTGCCTACCAGGACGATCGGATTACTGAAGGTGTATCGCGTCGCACGGCCAACATGGAGGTTTCTGTGCTTCGCCGGATGCTGAAGAAGGCCAAGCGATGGGCGATGCTCGCCGAGGACGTCACGATGTTCCCCGAGACATCGCACATCGGCCGAGCCCTGACGCCAGAAGAAAAGAAGCGGCTCTTTGAGACGGCGGCGAAGAAGCCCGAATGGCTTGTCGCCCTCTGCGCGGCCGTCCTCGCGGCATCGACCACCTGCCGCGGAGTGGAATTGAAGAGCATCCGCTGGAAGGAAGTCGATCTGTTCAAACGAGTGGTGCGAATCGATCGCAGCAAGAAGGACTCGGGAAAACGATCGATCCCGTTGAACGATGATGCGATGGCAGCCTTTGCTCGATTGAGAGAACGCGCCGACGTGTTGGGCTTTACTGATCAGGAGCACTACGTCTTCCCGGCCTGCCAGCGGCAGCAGTTCGATCCGACGCGGCACCAGAAGACATGGCGCAGCGCCTGGCGGTCGCTGACGGAGGAAGCAGCGTTGAAGGGTTTCCGATTCCACGACCTGCGCCACACGGCGATCACCGAGTTGGCGGAGGCAGGAACATCGGACGCGGCGCTGATGGCCATAGCGGGCCATCTGACACGCGAGATGCTGGAGCACTACTCGCACGTACGCATGGAAGCCAAGCGGGACGCGGTAGAAAAATTGAGTTCCGGGCTGATGGGCAAGCCCCTGCTTGTGGCGGAAGATGTCGCCCGGAAAGCGAGTTGAAAGGGCCGTTCTGGAGGGGGTTACGTCACAATCTACGTCACGAATTGAAGCTTCATCAAAACGGGGTGTTCGTAAGTCATTGAAGCTATTGGTCGGGGCGCGGAGATTTGAACTCCGGACCCCCTGCTCCCAAAGCAGGTGCGCTACCAGACTGCGCTACGCCCCGACTCCGCGTTTCAGCTCTATTATCGCATCGCGATAGACAACGTATTTCGGCTGCCCACACCGACACCGACCGACTTGAGGTGAACCGTGTGTTTTGTGTACATTGAAATGGAGTTGGGCTGTCGGGGCAGGTTCGGGAATCCGAAACCCCTACAGGGCCGACCCGGCATTCTCGAAGCAAAGCGAGAAGGCATAGGCCCGGCTCACAAGAACCAAATCTTTGCGGAAGGCGACTATGTCAAATAGTAATGGCATGGCGACGATCGAGGCATGCAGCCTCAGCAAGTTCTATGGTGAATTTGCCGCCATCCGGGACGTATCGTTCTCAGTCTCGCAGGGCCAAGTTGCAGCGTTTCTGGGACCGAACGGCGCCGGCAAATCGACGACTTTGAAGCTCCTCACCGGCTACCTTGCGCCAAGTGCGGGAACAGCGCGGCTGGGCGGCCTGGATGTCGCTACGCACCGTATCGAAGCTGCCGCACGGATCGGTTACCTGCCGGAGAACGGCCCTCTCTATCCCGAAATGACGCCGCTTGAATTGCTCGATTTTTTCGGGGAAGCGCGCGGACTTCCCCCGGATCGCATCAAGCAGCGGATCGATGCCGTGGTCGCGCAGTGTCACCTCGAAGCGGTCCTCGAGAAAAGCATCTTCAAGCTATCGAAAGGTTACCGCCAGCGTGTCGGGATGGCGCAAGTCCTGCTCCACGAGCCCGACATCCTCATTATGGACGAGCCGACCAGCGGCCTCGATCCCAATCAGATTCGCTATGTCCGGGAGTTGATCCGAGAACTAGGTGTGACGAAGACGATTCTCATTTCGACGCACATTCTGCAGGAAGTCGAAGCAATGGCCGACCACGTCATCGTCGTCAATGAGGGGCGCGTGGTTTTCGACGGGACCGTGAACGAGATGGAGGCTGGTGAAAGCCTCGAAGCCGCGTTCTACCGGTTGACGGGTAGGCCGGCGGGTGTGGCGGAGGAACCGGTTGCCGCCCCGGACGTACCTCCCTCCGTCGAAGACGAAGAAGCGCTAGGGGAACCGCCGTCAGACGCCGCGCCATCCGACGAGTCTTCGGATGGTGCAAGTCCATCCGTTGGTTCGGAATCGGATACCGAAGAATCCACGACGACCGGCCAGGGAGGTGTCGCATGAACGACCAATGGCGACTTCCAAAAGCCATTCTGAAACGAGAACTGACGAGCTATTTCTCGAGCCCGACCGGCTACGTCTTCATCACGCTCTTCGTCTTCTTGAGCGCCGTCGCCGCCTTTTGGCAGGAGGCGTTTTTCGCCAACAACCTGGCGAACCTTGATCCGCTTAATCGCTTCATGCCCTACCTGCTCGTCTTTTTAATCCCGGCGATCACGATGGGCTTGTGGGCGGAAGAAAAGCGCAACGGCACCGACGAGCTGCTTCTGACGCTGCCCGCCGGCGATCGTGACATTGTGATCGGCAAGTATCTGGCGGCCCTGGCGATCTACTCGGTCGCGCTGATCTTCTCGCTGAGCCACGTGTTTGTGTTGATGTGGCTGGGCAGCCCCGACCTTGGACTGATGTTGTCGACGTACGTTGGTTACTGGTTGATGGGCGCGGCGCTGCTGACCCTGGGGATGCTGGTTTCGCTGCTGGCCTCGAATCTGACCGTGGCGTTTATTTTAGGCGCGGTACTGTGCGCCATTCCTGTATTCATCCATAACGTCGGGGTCATCTTGACGGGCGGGTTACAACGGCTCATTGAAGGCCTTTCCTTCCGAGACCAGTTCCTGGATTTCGCCTCGGGGGTCTTCTCTCTCTCGTCGCTGCTGTACTTTGTGACGTTCTCGCTGGCGATGCTCTATCTGAACGTCGCGCTGCTGGGGCGGCGGCACTGGCAAACAGGCAAGGGTGCTGTCCCACTGGGACGCCACTACCTAGCTCGCGGACTGGCGATGCTCGTGATCGTTGCGAGCTTGACAGTCCTTACCGGGCGGCTCGGGGGCCGCGTCGATCTCACGGCCGAGCGCCTGCACTCGCTATCGGACGAGACTGTCGGGTTGATCGACGAACTCGACGCCGAACGCCCCGTCTTCATCCAAGCGTTCTTGAGCCGTGACGTGCCCCGGCGCTATCTACAAACCCGCAACAACATCGTGAACGCGCTGCGGGAGTTCAGCGCGCTCGGCGGGGGCGCTATTCATACGCGGGTCATAGAAACCGAGAAGTATACGCCCGAAGCCCGCGAAGCCGAAGAGCGCTACAGCATCCAACCGCGGCCGATCCCGATCTTCGAGCAGACTCCGGGCAGCCCGGATGAGATCTTTTTCGGGATCACATTCAGTCGAGGAGCGGAAGAATTCGTGATCCCGTTCTTCGACCCCGGTCTGCCGGCCGAATACGAGATCTTGCGCTCCGTGCGAGTGGTCTCTAACGCTGAGAAGAAGAAGGTCGGTGTCCTCAAGAGCAAGGTGGATATGTTCGGTGGGTTCGACTTTCAGAGCCGACGCCGGTCAACGGATTGGTCGATCGTTGCTGAACTACGCAAGCAGTACGAAGTAGTGCAAGTCCCGGCCGATGCCGATTACCCGGGCGATCTTGACGTCTTGCTGGCCGTGCTGCCGCACACGATCACCGATGAGGAACTCGAGCGCTTGACGAACTACGTCAAAGAAGGGAGCCCGGCGCTTGTCGTACTCGACCCGCTCCCCGCTTTCAATATCGAGCTCTCACCGCAGATCCCGCCGCGCAACCCATTCCAGCAGGGCGCACCGCCCCCGGATCCGCCGACCAGCGTACAGCCGCTACTTGATGCGCTCGGAGTTCAATGGCCCAAGGATCAAATCGCCTGGGACAAATACAACCCGCATCCGCAGATGGGAACGTTGCCGGAAGAGATCGTATTCATCGGGGCGAACAACGAAGCCTCCGAGAGTCCGTTTAACGAGGAAGACCCCATCACATCGGGCCTGCAGGAAGTTGTATTGATGCATTCCGGCGTCTTGAAGCCCGCTGAAACCGACAAGATCGAATTTATCCCGCTGCTCCAGACCGGTATTGATTCCGGACAAATCATGTGGATGCGCCTCGTACAGCGCTCGCTGTTCGGCATCCAGCTTAACCCGAACGTGCCCCATCAGCCCGACGAAGATAGCTATGTACTCGCGGCGCGGATCAACGGCACTGAGGGGGACAAGCCCGTCCGTGCGATCGTTGTCGCGGATCTCGATCTGATGGGCGAGCAGTTCTTCGAGTTGCGCCGCCAGGGTGTCGAGAATCTCAACTTCGATAACGTCAGTTTTCTGCTGAATGCCGTCGACTCCCTCGCTGGAGACGACTCCTTCATCGCCTTGCGCAAACGGCGGCCGAAGCACCGCACACTTGAAGCTGTGGAAGAGCAAACCCGTGTCTACGAGGAAGAGCGCATGACGGATACGGCGGAAGCCGAGGGCGTCGCCGAGAAGAAGCTCGAAGAGGCCCAAGAGCGTCTCAATCAGGCCGTGTCGGCGCTCGAGGCGCGAACCGATCTCGACATCCAAACGAAGCGCATTATGATCGCGAACCAGCAGAAAGCCGAGAACAGGCGGCTCACCGTGGCGCGCAAGAATATCGAGGACGAAAAGCAGCGCCAGATGGACCGCGCCAAAGGCGAGATGGAGTCGTCGATCCGCGGCATTCAGAGCACGATCAAGGTACTCGCCGTCGCGCTGCCGCCGATCCCGGCTTTTGCGCTGTTTCTGTTTGTGTCCGTTCGCCGGCTGCGGCGCGAGAAGATCGGCGTCTCACCCGACCGGCTTGTCAAGGAGAAACGCGAACCGTAGCGGGGATTCCGTCATGAATGAACTCAAGACCACCATCATCTTCGGCTTGACCGCCGCCGTACTTGCCGCAGCCGCGATCGTTATCGATCCGGGAGCGGCAACCCCCGAGATCTTCAGCGACCAGGGCGAGGTCCTTTATCCGGACTTCACCGATCCACAGGCCCCGAAAGCAATCGAGGTCGTCGACTACGACGAAGAAACCGCGACCGCACGTCCGCTGAAGGTGGAGTTCGCCGAGGCTAAATGGCGCATACCGTCGCACTACAACTATCCCGCCGACGCTGAAAACCGCCTTGCGGATACCGCCGCGGCACTCATGGAGCTACGCAAAGACGCCATTGTGAGCGACCGTGTCGAAGAGCACGGCGACTACGGTGTCATCGACCCACTCGCCGAGAACGAAGTGTCTCTGGAAGGACGCGGCAAACGAGTGACCTTGAAGGATGAGAACGATAGCGTTCTGGCTGACTTCATCATCGGCAAGAAGGTTGAGGGCAAAACGGATCGCAGCTACATGCGGATTCCAAGCCAGAAGCGGGTCTACGAGGTCGAAACTTCTGCTAACGTCTCGGCGAAGTTCGAAGACTGGATCGAGACGGATCTGCTGAAGCTGGCCTCCGGAGATATTCGGAAAGTTCTCGTCAACAGTTACTCCATCAACGAGATGCTGGGCCGCCTCGAAAACCAGGAGAGCCTCACTCTCACGAAGAAAGACGGCAAGTGGGCCATGAGAGGCAGCGGAGCGCCTAAGGAAGACAAAATGAACGAGCTAACGGGCGCTCTCGATTCACTCAAGATCGTAGACGTTCAGCCTAAACCCGAAAACCTCACTCAAGACCTAAAGACGCGGAAAGGTATAACGCTGTCGCAGGAATCGGTGCTGTCGCTGCGCCAAAAGGGGTTCTTCATCACCCGCACAGGGCAGCTTCTGTCGAACGAGGGGGAAATCATTGTCGACGCGGCCAACGGCATACAGTATACGTTGCGCTTCGGAGAAATCGCCTCCAGCGGTGCGGGCGCTCAGGCCGCCGCCGGCTCACAGGCCGCGAACAAGGAAGGCGAAGACGAGCAGCGCTATCTCTTCATCACCGTCACCTACAGTGAGGCGCGGGCCAAGCAGTACAACGACGGCGAGGATCCCGACGAGAAGGGCAAAGAGCTGGCCGACGAGCTGCAAAACCGCTTTGCCGATTGGTATTACGTGATCTCGGGCGCCGACTTCAACAAGCTTCGGCCCCGGCCGAGGGACCTGCGCGGTTAGACGCCGCGACGATCGAGCTACCATCGACTCTCGCGAGGCGCTAGAATGGCGGGTGTCCGGTCCGCCCGCCCGCTTATCCGCGTGACCCGGCCCTAAGGAGTTCTCTCATGAAGCCCACCTCGAAACAAGAATCCAGCCAAGTGACCCGCCGCGACGTTTTCCGAGCCGGCACTGCCGCATCCGTCGCGAGTCTACTGGCCGCTTTGCCTCTGCGTTCCTCCGCCGCTCCCGCCGCCCGTCTACCCTCCCGTGGCGGCGGCCCGAATGTCTATGAGCGAGTCGGATGCCGTCCGTTTATCAATTGCACGTCAACGTTCACGATCAACGGTGGCTCGGCCCAGTTGCCGGAAGTCATAGAGGCAGTCCATGAGGCGGCTTTTTATCATGTGAACCTCGACGAACTGATGGCCGCCGTCGGTCCCCGTATCGCCGAACTTCTCGGTGGGGAAGCAGCCATGGTCAGCTCGGGCGCCGCGGGTGCCGTTACCTGTGGCACGCTGGCCTGCGTGGCGGGCGGCGACCCTGAGAAGATGCAGCAGCTCCCCGACACGAGCGGCATCAAGAACGAAGTGATCGTGCCGAGTTGGTCGCGTAGCACTTATGACCACGCGGTGCGCACGACCGGTATCAAGATGGTCGAGGTCACGACGCTTGAAGACCTCAAGAACGCCTTCGGGCCGAAGACGGTTATGTGTACGTCGCAAGTAAACATCCTGCGCGACGGCAACGCCTTCACGCTCGAACAGTTCACAGCCGAAGCGCGCAAGCACGGTGTGCCGGTAATGGTGGATGCCGCCGCCGACCTGCCGCTCGTGCCGAACCCGCTACTCGCCAAGGGCGTTGATCTCGTGGCCTATAGCGGCGGCAAGATTCTTCGCGGGCCGCAGACCGCCGGCATCTTGCTCGGCCGGAAGGACCTCATCACAGCCGCCTTCACGAACAGCGCCCCGCATCATGCCTTCGCGCGCGCCATGAAGGTTAGCAAAGAAGAGGTCGTCGGCGTCTACACCGCGGTTCACAGCTTGATGAACGGACGGAGCCGCAAGGCCGAGGACGACCTGTGGCGCTCCTGGTACAAGGAGATCAACGCAAAGATCACGAAGGTCGACGGCGTCACGACCAGCGTCAACCAGCCCGCCAGCGCGGCCAACTATCCGACGCTCATGGTCGAGTGGGACCCAAAGAAGATCGGTCTGACGTCGGGAGAACTGGGCAAGATGCTGCTTGACGGCGAGCCGCGGATTCAGACGCACGCCGGCGGCGAAGGACACAGCTTCCGGCTCCGCCCCTGCGCGATGTACGACGGCGAGCACAAGCTCGTTGCCGCGCGGCTGCACGAGATTTTCAGCAATGCACCTGGCGAGCAGCCCAAGCCCTCTTTGAAACCGCCGACAGTCACAATAGACGGCTCGTGGGACGTCGACATTCAGTTCTCGGTCGGATCGACGAAGCACAAGGTCTTCTTTGAGGCCGACGGCAACAAAGTGACGGGCCAATATCTTGCTCGCATCACCGACGCGCCTGTCAAAGGCACGTTGAGCGGGAACGAGGTTAAGTTCACCGGAGGCGGCAAGGTCGAAGCAACCGGGCTGCACTACACGTTCACCGGCCATGTCCAAGGCGACCATATGAGCGGCGAGGTTAGCCTGGGCGAATACGGCCCGGCGCGCTGGACCGCGAAACGCCGCGCCTAGCGACGCCACCTATTTCCGGCGTTGGCCCCAAGCTTTGGAAGGCGCAGGTGGGGTGTACGGTGTTTCGGGGCGGGGTGGTTCGTGGTTCGGATCTGGGGTTTTGGTTACTTGGCGGCCTCCTGATTGGCGATTTCGCCTTGGGTTTCCGGCTGGATCGGATGCAGGTCGCTGAGGCCGGGGGCGACCGGGTCGGGGTCGCGGTCGGGCGGGTTGATCGGGGCTATTGATTCTAATAGAGTTGCGACGGATTGGGTCGGTTCCGTCATTTCGGCGTCGCGGTTGGTCTCGGGGGCAGGATCGCTGTCGGCTGTCGATTCGGCCTGTGGTTTGGGCCGCAGCGCGGCATCGAGGCCGCTGAAGAAGGCGCTTTGGGCCCGTCGCTTGCGGGCTTCGCGTAGCTCTTTCATGGCGGCGTGGTAGCGGCGCGCGAGCTGCGTCTCGCGACGGCTGTGGCGGCTGAGAGCGTCGTTGTGAGTGAGAGCCTTGCCGAGCAGTTGAGCGGGGTCTTTGTCGTGGTTTTGCGGCTGTTCGGCGACGGTGTCGTAAAGCTCGTTGATCACAGCGGACTCGATGCGGGCGCAGCGTTTCAGGCGCCAGGTGATGTCGATGATTTGCTCGACAAGGTCTTCCTCGACGGCGTTCGCCGGCCGGAGTTGGTATTCGAGCTCGGCGCCGTGTTGGTAGAAGTCGTCGGGGTCTTCGCCGCGGATCAGGGGGTCGGTGGCGTAGAGGCCGTGTTTGAGTGCGTTTTGTGAGGTACGCTGTTTGCCTTCGTCGGTGCGCGGGCCGGTGGAATGTTGCGCGTTTTGTTTGTTGGCTTTCTGCTGTGCTGCTGTGGACATGGTAATTTCTCCTGACTTTGATTTAGAGGGTCGAAGGTTTCCGCGCCTTTGGCGCGGGCCGGCACATTTACATGTGGCCGCTCCGTTGTTTGCGCGGACGCACCTTCGGCCGTGGTTGGGGAGGAGTTTGGAATATGCCCTCCCGTGAATAGTATGCACGTGGGTTGGTGGGTTAGCGGGGGTGGCTTTTGGCTAAGTTGTTGGGATTGTGGGAGATAAATATTTTTTGGGCTTGTGACTCGGTTTTTGCGAAGGGCGGGGTTCGGTGAGGGCTTCGTGAGACGGGCTGGCGAGTCAGGTGATTTCTGTTACTACAGAAAAACCTGAATTAGGGCTTTGTCCCCGATCTGCCCACCCGATCTGCCCACCCGATCTGCCCAGCCTTTTCACACGCGCGGCCGAACATCTCCGGTGTACACTCTAGATCGAGGCAGCATGGCCAAAGGGCTAACGGAAGCCAAGAAACGGATCGCCGAGGCTAAGCGGACAAAGGCCACGGAGCTCAATCTTTCGCTCTTAGGGCTGACGACCCTCCCGCCCGAGTTGGGCCAGCTCCAGAACCTGCAGTCGCTGGACCTTAGCGAAAACCAACTCAGCGCCTTGCCCGACGCGGTCGGACAGCTCGACAACCTCCAGACGCTGAACCTCAGCTATAACGAACTCGGGACCGTGCCTGAGGCCATCGGCCGGCTCCGGAACCTCCAGACGCTGGGCCTTGTCGCCACAGGACTTAGCGCCTTGCCCGACGCCGTCGGACAGCTCCAGAGCCTCAAGACGCTAGGCCTCAATGCAAACCGACTCGGCGCCTTGCCCGAGGCCATCGGACAGCTTCAGAACCTCCACACGCTCGCACTCTACAGCAACAAACTCAGTGTCTTGCCCGAGGCCATCGTCAAGCTCCGGAACCTCCAGACGCTGACCCTCGGCCGAAACCGACTCAGCGCCTTGCCCGAGGCCATTGGACAGCTCCAGAACCTCCGTATACTGGGCCTCGGAAACAACCAGCTTAGAGCCTTGCCTCAAAGTATAGGCGGGCTTCCGAAGCTCTCGATCATCCACGGCAGCTTCAGGCTCGCTAGCGGCTCTTATCACGCTGAAACAAGTTTCAGGGAGAATCCACTTTCACCGCTTCCGCCCGAAGTCGTCGAACAGGGCGACGAGGCTATCCTCGAATACCTTCAGGGGACCTTTGAAGAAGGTGAACGGCAGTGGGTTTCAAAACTCCTCATAGTCGGCCAGGGCGGTGTGGGCAAGACATCGGTCTTGCGCGCCCTCCAAGGCGAAGGTTTCGACTTCGAGGAAAGAACTACACGCGGCATTGCGATTCGAAAGATCGAGCTGAAACACCCCGGCGAAGAAGGTGTAGTCATGACGCTCACGAGCTGGGACTTTGGGGGCCAGGAGATTTATCACGCCACCCACCAGTTCTTCCTGACGTCACGGTCGCTCTTCCTGCTCGTCTGGAACGCTCGGGAAGATTACGAGGCCGGCAAGCTGCCTTACTGGCTGGATACGATCTCGGCACGGGCACCAGACTCGCCCGTGCTGATCGTTGCGACACATACCGACGAGCGTGCGGCGAGCCTGCCTTTCGAAGAGCTGAAGCGGAAGTTCCCCCAGGTGATCGACCACTTCGAGGTCACAAACAAGCCCCCTCGTGACGGCATTGAGGCACTACGACAAGCCATTGCGACGGCAGCCGCAAAGCTGCCACTCATGGGCGAGATCTGGCCGGCGAGTTGGAAGGACGCGGCCGACGCCGTGCGGCGCATGAGGAGGAAGCACATATCGCCGAACGAATTGCACCGCCGATTTAAGAAACACAACGTCGGGCAGAAGTGCGTAGGATCCCCGAAACGTGGCTCCATCAACTCGGCGACATCCTCTATTTCAAGGACAATCGCGATCTGGACGACCTGGTGATTCTCAAACCCCAGTGGGTGACCGAATACCTCAGCAAGGTGCTGGAGAGCCGCCAGGTTCAGGACACGGAGAACATACCCGAGGAAGCGGAGGAATCTCGCGCGGTTCTCGAAGGACTGCAGATGCTCGGCAAGCACGGCATCTTTACACGGCCCCATATGGAAGAGGTGTGGCACGACTTGGATCCAAACCTGCAGGACCACTTTCTACGTTTGATGGAGCAGTTCGATCTGTCGTATCGGACGAAGGAACATGACGACATCAGCATTGTGGTCGAACGGCTCAGCCTGGATGAAGCAGACTACCGGCCCCAATGGGACGCCAAACAAGCGGACGGCTGCCAGCAGATCCAGATGAAGTTCGAGCTGGACCAGACCATGCCGGCGGGCATTCCGACCTGGTTCATCGCCCGCTCGCATCGCTTCACAACGTACACGCACTGGAAGTACGGCGCGCTGCTGAAGGACGACGAGAATGGGACACATTTGGGGTTGGTGCGGGCTCTGCCGGACGACAAGATCATCTACCTGACGGTGCGGGGCCCGTCACCTCACAACTTCTTCGTTCTGCTAAAGGACGGCCTCGACAAAACGTTCGAGAGGTTCCCGGGGCTCAAGATCAAAGTGACGCTGCCCTGTCCCGGTCACGTCGACCTGCCTGAATGCCCTTACGAGTTCGATTTCGCCGCGATGGAGCGGGCCGTGCGACGCACCCCGCCGATACGGAAGGTCGCCTGCCAGAGGACGTGGGAGGAGGTCGAGGTTTCACAACTCCTGTTCGGTATTCACTGGGGGACGCAAGAGGAGACGGTCCGCAAGGGCCGCGAGACGGTGCGTTGGGAGCAGGTACTGGGACTTCTTTCCGCGATGGATCACAGGCTGGATCAGAATGCGGAAGCGGTTGGGAAACTAACTGGGCTGGTGCAACGGCAGTTCTTGCAGCTCTATCGCTCCGAGCAGGAAAAGATTGACTCGCGGGTTCCCAACGTGTTTGTGCTGGGACCGCATGTGGACGATCCAGAGATCCGAACTTTGTTTGGTGGGGCATCGGAACCTTCCTGGACGCGCAGGCTGTGGAGTCAGGTCGTGGGTCCGCGGATGCAGGTGCAGTTGTGCTGCCAGGCACCGGGGCAATGGCACCCGGCCCTGAAGGGTGGGCGCTACGACCTTGCTGATCCGGATTCGTGGCTGTCGGCGATGCTGCCCTACTTGGAACGCATGATGAAGGTGTTCCGGGTCGCCGCGCCGTTGGCGGGGCCGGTTGCGGGCGTTGTGGCTCCTGTAGTGCCGGACGCCTTCAAGTATCAGTTCCAGTTCACGAAGAGCTTAGTAGCCGCGATACCGGAATTCGGAGATAGGGATTCTGTGCGCAGGATTCGCGAGGAGGGGGAAGGTTCGGAAGGGCGGCTCCATGGAGCTGAGTTGCGAGCGCTGAAGAGTCTCCTCAGCAAGAAAGACCCGGAAGAGGACTATGGCGGGCTGGACAAGGTGGTGACCCCGGAGGGGCATCATCTGTGGCTGTGTGAATATCACGCCAATGAGTATCGGTGAGCCAGTCCCCCGTTCGCCTCGCTGCAATCGTTGTGCAGGACAAAGTCTGCTGTGGGGCTGGTTGGAGTTGCACGGCTTGGGTGGTGGATTGATGGGTCGGGGGAAAGGCCGCGGACCTCAAGACCGAGGTCCTCGCTACGGGGCTTCTCGTTTCGTTTGGTGACGTGGATCGGTGTCGTGTGGTTGGTCAACGCAGGCTTACGCCAGCGGCTCTGAGTTTTGGTTGGGGCGGCTGAGGTTTTGGTGGGCTGGGGTGTTTCTGTTGTCGGGCTGGCGGGGGTGCTGGTGGCTTACGATGTCGTGGTTGTATCGCCCTTCCAGGGCTTGTGCCTGATGGGTGGCGTACCCACGGCTGAAGCCGCGGGCTATGTTCTGTCGCCCCTTCGATATTGCCATATGGCAAGAAGGTAGGGGCGTTTCCGCGGGCTGGGCCCACGGGCGCGCGCATTGACATCCGCGCCTCTGTGCTGCTGTGGGACTGGTTGGAGTTGGACGGCTTGCGTGGTGGATTGATGGGTCGGGGGAAAGGCCGCGGACCTCACGACCGAGGTCCTCGCTACGGGGGCTCCTCGACGGGTAACCGCTTGCTCACGCGCGCGGCACGGAAAGAGGATGCGGCTCGCGCTGGAGGCGCTGGAAGACGGCGGGGCGAAGCGGCCGGGGCGTCCGCCGAAGTGGTTGGTGGAGGCTCGGCGGCGGTTAAGCGACACGGAGTTGGAGGACGCGGCGGGTTAGGGGCTGTGAAGTGGCTTTCTCACTTCGATGTGACCTCCTGCCCGCCTCATTCGTCATAATCAGAAGACATGTCCTTCTCTAACCGGCGGCATCCTGTTCTCCTATGGCTCGCGAGCGTGGTTCTTCTGAACTTATTCGCCACAAGCGCCCAGGCCCAGAAGGTCGAGGCGATGGTTCACGTCCTCGACAACGGCATGAAGCTGCTGCTGGTTCCGCGCGAAGGCGACCCGAACATCTCGTGCGGTTGGGTCGCGAAGGTGGGCTCGGTGAACGAGCGTCCGGGTGTGACCGGCGTCGCGCACTTGTTCGAGCACATGATGTTCAAGGGTACGCACACGCTCGGCACGAAGGACATCGAAAAGGACCTGGCCATCATCAAGCAGCTTGACGCCCTCAAGGCCCGGATCCGCGAAGAGGAAGAGGCGCTCATCGAAAAGCACCGCCGCGGGCTGATCGACGACCCGAAGAGTCCCGAGGCGCGCACCGAAAACCACAACAGCTTGCTCAAGCAGTTCGATGCGCTGCTGCAGCAACAGCGCGAGCTCATCGTCAAGGACGAGTTCGACCGCATCTACACGCTGAACGGCGCATCGGGTCTCAACGCCTTCACGTCGAACGACCTGACGCTCTACATGATCAACGTCCCCGCCAACAAACTGGAACTTTGGTTTTGGATGGAGTCCGACCGGCTTTCGAACCCGGTGTTCCGCGAGTTCTACAGCGAGCGCGATGTCGTACATGAAGAGCGTCGGTTGCGCGTCGATTCCACGCCCACCGGTAAGCTCAACGAGCAGTTCACAACACTTTTCTGGCAGTCATCGCCGTATCACTGGCCGGTAATCGGTTGGCCGAGCGACCTTGAAGGCCTTACGCGCGAGGAAGCCCTCGAGTTTTTCGACATCTACTACGCACCGAATAACCTTACGGTCTCGCTTGTGGGCGACTTCGACCCCGATCAGGCCATCGAATGGGCCGAGAAATATTTCGGCCGAATCGAAAAAGGCAAGACGAAGCCCCAGCCCGTCCGCACGTCGGAGATCGAGCAGCAGGCCGAAACGCGCATGACCGGTTACGCCGATACGCGTCCCACTGTCAAGGCCCTCTACCACACTGTCGCTGACGCTCATCGCGATGAGCCGGCTTTGCTCGTTCTCGCGAGCCTGATGAACGGAAACACAGGCCGGCTCTACAAATCGCTCGTGCTTGAGCAGAAAGTGGCCACAGCCGCCGGGGCGGGAGTGAACGGTATGAAGTACGACGGTTTGTTTGAGTTGACGGGCGTGGCCGCGGAAGGCCATACGCCGGAAGAGGTCGAACAGGCGCTTTACAAGGAGATGGAAGTCCTGCAAGAGCAACTCGTCGGTGATCGAGAACTTCAGAAGGTGAAGAACCAACAGCTCGCGGGCGACTTCCGCCGGCTGCGCTCGAAAACCAGCCTGATGATTCAGCTACTGATCTATGAAGCGCTCGGCAGTTGGGAGAACATCAATAGGTTTTCCGACCGCATCCAAGCCGTAACACCCGAAGACGTGCGCGCGGTCGCGAAGAAATACTTCAAGCCCGAAAACCGGAACGTGGCGGTCTACTACACCAAAGAGGGCGGCGCGCGTCCCGGCGGCCCGGCAGGACCCGGAGGTCAACGATGAGACGCCGAGATTGGATGAGGATCGCCGGGGGCGCGGCATTTGCACCCGCGGCTTGGGCCGCCGAGGAGGGAATTGCTCGGCACCCGAGCCGGCTGAAGTTTCCGAAGCTCACCTACAATCCGCCGCAGGCCGAAGAACACCGGCATGAGCTTCCGGGCGGCGCCGTGGCCTACGTTGTTGAGGACCACCAGCTTCCACTGATCGACATCTCGATTACGATCCGCACCGGCGGTTACCTGGCTCCCAAGGAAATGCTGGGTCTGGCGTCCTCCACTGGTTCTCAGATCCGTGCCGGCGGAACGAAAACCATATCCGCGCGAGACTTTGACGAGCAGGCTGCATTTCTGGCGTCCCAGATTAGTAGCAGTGTGGGTGCTACGTCGGCTTCGGCCGGCTTGAACTGCATCAAGCAGAACCTTGAGCCGACGCTCAAGCTGTTCTTCGACATGCTGAAGAACCCGGGCTTCGATCCTGAACGGTTCCAGCTTTCCGTCGCCCGCCGCCTGCAGGGCATGCAGCGTCGAAACGACCGCACGGGCGGGATTGAGGGACGCGAGTTTGCCCGGCTTCTGCGCGGCGACGACCACTTCTCGACTTGGCAGACGACAAAAGCGTCGGTCGAAGCCATCACGGTCGAAGCCATGGCAGAGTTCCACCAGCGTTATTACCACCCCGGCTCGATGATCTTCACCATATCCGGAGACGTTGATACAAAAGAGATCGTCGATCGGCTCGGCGGCGAACTCAGCGATGGTTGGCCGGCATCCTCGAAACCAGACGTCCCGGAAGTTCCGGCCCCAACTCAGACGCCAAAGCCGGGCGTCTACATGGTCAACAAACCGGACGTGAATCAATCCCGCATCGCCATGGGCCACATCGGGATCCAGCGGGACAACCCCGACCATATCGCCGTCGGCATCATGAACCACATCCTCGGGGGCGGCGGATTCACGGCGCGCATCATGTCACGAGTGCGCTCGGATGAGGGCCTCGCCTACAGCGCCGGCACAAGTTTCCGTCCCGGCACCTACTATCCGGGCCTGTTCCGGGCCGGTTTCCAGTCGATGAACGCGCGCTGTGCGCAGGCAACGACGATTATCCTGGAGGAACTCGACCGGATTCGCCAGGAGAAGGTCTCCGAAGAGGAGCTGGCGGTCGCGAAGAACTTTTCCATTGAGGTGTTCCCCAGGTTCTTCGCCACAGCCTCGGCCGTGGCCGGGACGTTTACCGCCGATGAGTATACCCACCGCGAAAAGGGCTATTGGGATAAGTACCGTGACCGTATCGCCGCCGTTAGCAGCGACGACGTGCTGCGGGTTGCGCAGAAGTACCTGCACCCAGACCAACTGGTGATTCTGGGAGTTGGGAACGCGGAGCAGATGCTGGCCGGGAATACCGACGAGCCGGACTTCCAGTTCTCAAAGCTGGCCAAAGACGGAGAGATTCACAGTATTCCGTTGCCCGATCCGATGACGATGGAGTATGCATCGGCCTGAGATCGCCGTAACTACCTGTAACAAAAGGGCCCTTTGGGCTACCCCAGCGAGATGCGGGTGCAATGCGGACTCAGCAGAAATCCGGCCAGCGACTCGGCGAATCCCCCCATGGTGGGCGAGAGGATATAGTTTTAGTATGTTCAGTACCGATAGTACTGAACAGTGTTCACGCCCTTCGCAAAACCTTCCGACGGCCCTCGATATGCCAACCTGCGAGCCCTGTGGGTTCCGGTCGCCCGACTCGCCTATTTGGGTGCGGGCACGTGGCTGATCTTCGCGCTGGGGCAGTGGTCTCCGCAGTTCGCCGTTCCACTACTGGCATGCTTTCTGCCGACCATTCTGCACTTGACGCTGGCGTTGCCGCACGCCCGGCCGCTGATTCAAAGCCGTCCCTATCTGCTGCGTTGGATTTACGGTCTTCCGCTCCTCGGTCTTTCGGCCTATATTCTGCTTTGGTCGGTGGCTCCCGTGATGGGCGCGGGTTGGGGGAACAATATGGGCTTCTTGCTTGCGGACATGTTCAGGGATCTGCCGTTCGAGTCGCGGAACGCGATCGCCTTTGCTGGATTCACGGCCGCGGCGGTTCTGTTGAGCTACTGCGGCTGGAACTGGAAAACGCACGGCTGGCGTGGGGCTTTTTTACTCAGACCGGCCGCAACGATCAGCACCCTGTTAGTTGCGCCTGTAGGAGCCGCCATCGCAATCGCCCAGGCGTGCTCACTACTTCAGTTGCCCGACCCGATTCTAAACGCGGGCGCGTTTGCGGTGGAGGCGACGCTGTACACGCAATTCATCGCGGCGCGATCGACAACCCTAATACTATTCCCGATCGCCGCCTGTGTGATCCTGGTCCGCGGCTTTGGCCAACCGAAATGGCAAGGCCAGAGTTGAGTATTCAGCCCGCATAGGGGATGCGGCGGCCGGCAGACTCGTGAAAACGCCTCATCACCTCGTCGATCGGCTCCTTCAACGGCCGGGAGTGGCGGACGGCGCCTATCCTATCTCGAGAACTTCTTTCTCCTTGGAGGCGCCGATGGCATCAATGTCGGCAATGGTATTGTCAGTCAACTTCTGAATCTCGTCGTGATTGTGGTGTTGCTCGTCCTCGGAGATCTTCTTGTCCCTGAGGAAACTCTTGGCGGCATCGTTTGCATCCCTGCGGACGTTGCGGGCCGCCACGCGATGCTGCTCGACGACGCCGTGGAGTCGCTTAACGAGTTCTTTGCGCCGCTCTTCGGTCAAGGGCGGGATGGGCAAACGGATCACCTTCCCGTCGTTGGCGGGCGTCAGGCCGAGATTGGCGGCCAAGATGCCCTTTTCGATGGCCCCCATTTGCGACGTGTCCCATGGCTGGACGAGGATTAGCGCCGGCTCGGGAGTACTGATGCTCGCGACTTGATTCAGTGGAGTGGACGTACCGTAGTAGTCGACCCGGACCGGGTCGAGAATACTAACGGAAGCGCGCCCTGTGCGGATGCTGGAGAGCTCATGCCGCAGGTCCTCTATCGTCTTACTCATCCGAGTTGCAGTCTCAGATTTGAGCTCGTCGAGTGTCTCAGCTTGGAAGGTGGACATTCCTCTTTACCTCAATCGATCTTGGTGCCGATCGTATCGCCGTTTACTAGCCGTTGGATATTGCCGGGCACGGTGAGATCAAAGACGACGATGGGTAGGTTGCTGTCGCGGCACAGAGAAACGGCCGCGGCGTCCATTACGGCTAGGTTACCCGCCAACACGTCGTTATACGAGATTTTCTCATATCGGATCGCGTCGGGGAATTGAACAGGGTCCTTGTCGTAAACGCCGTCGACTTTGGTCCCTTTGGCCAGCAGTGACGCACCGATCTCGGCCGCACGCAGCGCCGCCGCCGAGTCCGTGGAGAAGAAAGGGTTTCCTGTGCCGGCGGCGAAGATCACAATGTCCTTCCGGTCAAGGTGCTGTAGGGCTTGGGGAAGCGAGAAACCTTCCAGAACCGGTGGCATGGGGATAGCGCTCTGCACGACCGCCGGTTGCCCCTGGGCGCGCAGGAAATCACGGAGAGCAATCGCGTTCAGGCCCGTGGCGAGCATCCCCATCTGGTCGACGGAGATCCGGCCGAGGCCCGTTGCCGAGGCTTGAACACCGCGGAAGAAGTTGCCGCCACCGACGACGACACCGATCTCGGTTCCCGATCTCGATGCTTCGGCGATGTCGCGGGCGATACGGCTGATGGAATCAGGATCCAGACCGAAGCCGGCCGTCCCGGCCATAGCCTCGCCGCTCAGTTTCAGTAGGATGCGACGATAAACCGCCATTCGTGGGCGCCTTGCCCGTGTAGGGCGCGGGAACTAGTCGTCGACGCTGCCTAGGCGTCGCCTTCGCCGACTTTGAATCGAGCCATGCGGCTGACCAGGATGTTCTCACCGAGCTTGGAGATCGTGGCCGTAATGAGTTCTCCAACGGTAGCCGCGTTGTCCTTAACGAAGGGCTGCTCGTAGAGGCAGACCTCTTCGTAGAACTTCTTCATGCGCCCGTCGACGATCTTATCGACGATCTGTTCCGGCTTGCCTTCCTTGAGAGCGCGGGCCTTCTGGACTTCACGTTCGTCTTCGAGTTCCTGCTCGCTGACGTCTTCCTTGCGCAGGAAGCGCGGATCGGTAGCCGCGATGTGCATCGCGATGTCGTGGACGAGCTGTTGGAAGTCGTCGGTGCGGGCGACGAAATCAGATTCACAATTCACCTCGACGATGACGCCGAGCTTACTGCCGGGATGGATATAGGTCCCGATGATCCCCTCTTTAGCGTCACGGCCGGCCTTCTTCTGAGCGATATCGACGCCGCGTTTCCTCAGGTTCAACTCGGCTTTCGCCAAGTCTCCATCCGCTTCCTGAAGCGCCTTCTTGCAGTCCATGAAGCCGACGCCGGTCTTTTCCCGGAGTTCCTTGACCATCTTCGCGGTAATGTCCGCCATAACGTTTCCCTGCTGTTGTTTCTCCGAAAGGTAGAGACAGAGCGGTCGGCCTAGGTGACGGCGGGCGGCTCCGAGGCCACAACTTGTTCTCCGGCCGGCGGAGGCGCCGCTGTGGTTCCATAAGCGACCGCTTCGACGTCGCCGGCCGTGTCGGCCGCGTCCGCCTCCTCTTCGAGCTCATTCGCCGTCGAGATGCCGTGGCCTTCGATCACAGCGTCGGCCATCTTGTTGGCGAAGAGCCGGATAGCGCGCAACGCGTCGTCGTTGCCCGGAATCACGTAGTCGACGGCGTCGGGGTCGCAGTTCGTGTCGACGACCGCAACGACGGGAATCTGCAACTTGCGCGCTTCGTGGACAGCAATCGACTCTTTGTTCGAGTCGATCACGAACATCACGTCGGGTGGACCGGGAATGTCCTTGATGCCCGCCAGATTCTGGTCGAGATGCTTTCGCTCCCGCTCCAACCGGGAAACTTCCTTCTTGGAACGTCCCTCGTAGCCCTCGTCGTTCGCCAGCCGTTCCAGTTCCTTGAGCCGCGCGATGGATTTCTGCACAGTCGTCCAGTTCGTGAGCAGACCGCCGAGCCAACGGCTATTGATGTAGTACATCTCACAGCGCTTGGCCTCTTCCGCGATTGCTTCCTGGGCCTGACGCTTGGTTCCGACGAAAAGGATCGTCTTGTTTTCAGTCGCCGCTTCCTGAATAAAGCGGGCCGCCTCCTTGAACATCTTGAGGGTCTTCTGGAGATCGATGATGTGAATGCCGTTGCGTTCGCCGAAGATGTGCTCTTTCATCTTCGGATTCCAGCGCCTGGTCTGGTGCCCGAAATGAACGCCTGATTCGAGCAATTCCTTCATTGTGATTTGGGGCAACTAGTCCTCCTCTTTCCGGCGGCTGATGAAGCAACCGAGCCGAAGCGCCGAACCCTTTCCAAGCGGGATTTGGGTCGGCATCCTCAGCCGTTTCCGGAGTACTTCTCGTCTAGCGCTTCGAATACTGGAAGCGTTTGCGCGCGCCCGGCCGGCCGTACTTCTTCCGCTCATGCTTGCGGGGATCGCGTGTCAAAAAGCCGGCTTTCTTCAGCGTTGGGCGCAACTCAAAATTGAAGTTCTGGAGTGCGCGGGCAATGCCCATACGAGCGGCGCCGGCTTGGCCGCTCAGTCCGCCGCCATGGGCGGTTATCAAAACGTCGAAGTTGCCGGCTGTTTCCGTCGCAAGCAAAGGCTGACGTACAGCCGCCCGATGGACCTCGGCGGGAAAGTAGTCTTCGAGCTCGCGCCGGTTAACAAGAATCTTACCGCTCCCCGGGCGAAGAAACACGCGGGCAACAGCCAGTTTGCGCCGCCCTGTGCCTAGATATTGAACTTGATCGGCCACGTTTGAGAACCTTGGGCTCCGCTCGGAGCGGAGGATTTACTTATTGAGATCCATCTCTTTCGGCTGTTGAGCCTCATGAGGATGTTGCGCGCCGGCGTACACCTTCAAACGCCGGGCCAATTGCTTGCCGACCTTGTTCTTCGGCAGCATGCCGAGGATCGCGGATTCGACAATCCGTTCGGGGTGTTTCGCCCGAACTTCCCTGACATTCGTTTCCTTGATGCCACCGGGATAGCCGGAGTGACGATAGTATTTTTTTTGCTCTTCCTTCTTGCCGGTGACCTTGATCTTCTGGGCGTTGACCACGATGACATGATCGCCCGTCTTCAGGAACGGCGTGTAGTCGGGCTTGTGCTTGCCCATCAAGAGAACGGCGGCGCGTGTCGCCAGACGCCCGAGTACTTGGTCCTCGCAATCGAGAAGGTACCAGTCGTTGCGAATGTCGGTCGGGCGTGGAACGTAAGTCGGCATTTGTTAAGAACGTTCGTTCCCCTTCAGCCTACCAGCAATCTGAAGAAGCCCTCCGGGACAAACTCCCCCGTCGGCTCTGAGGGAGAGCCTCGGGCCCTGCGGTTTAGTCTAGCTAAAAGCCGGACGGATGTCCATGGGGAGTCTTGTCTCATGCAAGATGAGCCTGAAGGAGGAGTTAGTTTCTCACACAAGATGAGCCTGAAGGGTGGGGGAGTGAGCATGCTGGGGATTGACCATCCACATGCAAGACGGCAAGACGCTGAGCCTGGAGCAGATACGGCAGTTTCTGGAGGCCAGCGATGAAATACGATTCAAGGGCAAAGGGCGTGCCGAGATCTACGCCTGGGTGGCGCAAACGCTGTGCCGGCAGCGCTACAGCGGGCAAGACCGAGCCGCCAAAGGACTGCTGCGGCAATATCTGGCCAAGATGACGGGACTGAGCCGGGCGCAGGTCACCCGACTGATCCGCCAATATCGGCAGAGGGGTGAGCTGGTACCTGCCCGCTATCGGCGGCATCGCTTTGCCGGCAAGTACACGGCGGCCGATATCGAGCGGCTGGCGGCCGTCGATGAAGCACACGAAACCCTCAGCGGCCCGGCCACGCGCAAGATCCTGCAGCGGGAATATCACAAGTACCAGCAGAGTGAATATGAGCGGTTGGCGGAGATCTCGGTGGCCCACATCTATCGACTGCGGCGGCACAGGGTGTACCGCCAGCGGCGGCTGCATTTCACCAAGACTCGGCCCAGCGCGGTGTCGATCGGCGAGCGGCGGCGGCCCAACCCGCGGGGCCAACCCGGCTACCTGCGAGTGGATACGGTACATCAAGGAGATCGCGACGGCGTGAAGGGCGTCTATCACATCAACGCGGTGGATGAAGTGACCCAGTGGCAAGTGGTCGGCGCCACGGCGGCCATTAGCGAAGCCTGGCTGGAGCCGTTGCTCAAGGCCATGCTGGAGCAGTTCCCCTTTCGCCTGCGCGGCTTCCATTCCGACAACGGCAGCGAGTTCCTCAACGGCACGGTGGAAAAATTACTGAACAAGCTGCTGATCGAACAGACCAAGTCGCGGCCGAGGCACACCAACGACAACGGCTTGGTGGAATCGAAAAACGGCGCCGTGATCCGCAAGCACATGGGGCATACGCACATCGCGGCGCCGCACGCGGCGCGCATCCAGCGCTTCTATCAACAGCACTTCAATCCCTATTTGAACTTCCACCGGCCCTGCGGACAACCCGAACTGCTGACCGACGCCAAAGGCAAGCAGAAGCGCGTGTATCGCCACTATCAGACCCCTTGGGAAACCTTCCAGAAGTTGCCGCGGGCCGCCGACTATCTCAAGCCCGGGCAGGCGATCAAGGCCCTCGACCGTATTGCTCAGGCCGAAAGCGACACTGCGGCGGCGCGGCGGATGCAACAAGCCAAGAGCAAGCTGTTTGCGAGTTTCGCATCCGCGAACCTGCCGCGCCGCGCGACGGGAGAAGGGCTGCGGAAATGACGGGCGATGGGAAACGAGGAAAACCAAAAACCGGTTTCCCTCGTTTCCCAACGCCCTTGGAAATCGCTCCGCGATTCCCACATTCCCACAGCCCCGACGACGATTCTCTCCCCTTCTTAACCAATCCCAGAAAGGAGCCCAGCGACTCAGTGCTCCCCTGCTTCTCCAGGCTCATCCTTCGATGAGAAAATGCTTGGGGGCGGGGACGGTGTGTGGTTAGCCCCGGCCACGTTGTCGATCTGACCCGAAACCGAACCGTTTGCGCTGTTGGCACGGTGTGGTACAATCCGCTATCTTAAAACTTCGGCGATGCTTAATAGCGCTGAGAAAAGGGGCGCGAAGCCGACCAGTTCTTAGGGCGCGGCCCTGTAGGATCTTGATAGAAGGAGACCGTTTACCATGGCATACGTCATAGCCGAACCTTGCATCGGCACGAAGGACACCGCATGCGTTGACGCATGTCCGGTGGACTGCATACACCCTAAGTCGGACGAGGAAGATTTCGATAAGGAAGAAATGCTCTACATCGAGCCCGACGAGTGCATCGATTGTGGCGCCTGTGTGCCTGTGTGCCCAGTCTCCGCTATCTTTGCGCTGGAAGACCTTCCTGAAAAGTGGAACGAGTTCACCGAGCGAAACGCGGTCTATTACGGCAAGTCCGCCGAATAGTTCAGCTCTCCATCAGTTCTTCAGCCACCCTCCCGTTGCAAAACGAGAGGGTGGCTTGTTCGTTTGTGACGTTCTCGCCGGTTGAGATCGGGGGCGGAAACCTGCCTCGCAGTTGCCGGTCTGGACCCGGCGAGCTTGGCGTTCGGCCGGCGTAGTCCGGCGCTAAGGGGCTGTGAAAAAACTGGGGACAGTCCACGGCGCGCCGCTAATGAGCGCTACCAGCAAAACAGTTACGGGGGCGGCGCTTGGTACTGGAGTGCGGACGGAAAATGAGACCAGTAGAGGAGGGACAGCGTACCATCGAATGGAGAGGAGGATGAGATGTCCCAGAGGAGATTCACGAAGGAGTTCAAGGTGGCAGCGGCGCAACGGCTGCTGGGAGGCGAGTCAGGGTCGGCGCTGGCGCGGGAGCTGGATGTCAAGCGCGCCAAGCTCTACGACTGGGCCGCACAGCTGGAGCGCTACGGCGGCGAGGCGTTTCCCGGCTCGGGGCGGCGGCCCGGTGCTGAACCACGCGTCGCACGCGGCCGCGAAGACGAAGCCCGCGTCGCGGCGCTGGAACGCAAGATCGGCCAACAAGCCCTCGAGATCGATTTTTTGCAGCAAGCCTTGCGACGTGTCGAAGATCTACGCCACAAAACACTCGTCAGTGGCGGCGGCGGATCGGCGAACTGATCCGATCCGCGGCGTGGCAGGGCAAGCTGAGCGTTCGCGAAATGTGCAAGCTCAGCGGACTCTCGCGAGCAAGCTTGTATCGCAAGCCGGGGCGCGAGAGCGAGTGGGAGATGAGTCTGCGCGACGCACTGCACGAAGCGGCGTTGGAGAATCCGTTCTACGGCTATCGGAGTTTGACAGGGGAACTGAAACGACGCGGCTGGCAGGTCGGCGAAACACGGATTCGACGGATGATGCGCGAAGACAATCTACTGCGCCTGCGCAAGCGGCGATCGAAGAAAACGACCGATTCCACACATGGTTGGCGAGTCTATCCGAACCGGGCGCGCGATTTCACACCGACGGGTCCGAATCAGTTGTGGGCGGCCGACATCACCTACATTCGACTCGTTCACGAGTTCGTCTACGCGGCGCTGATCTTGGACTTGTTCTCGCGACGTGTCGTGGGTTGGGCGGTGGGCCCCAGCTTGGAGACCGAACTGCCGCTTGCGGCTCTCGAGCAGGCTCTCCGGCAGCGCCGGCCGAAACCAGGCTTGCTGCATCATTCCGACCAGGGTACGCAGTATGCGTCGCACAAATACGTCGACAAGCTGCGCGAAAACGACGTGACGATCTCGATGAGTCGCAAAGGAAACCCCTACGACAACGCCTTCGCCGAGAGCTTCATCAAGACTCTCAAAACCGAGGAAGTTCATTGCAACGAATACGCCACGTTGGCCGAGGCGCAGGCCCAGATCGGCGCTTTCATCGAACGGGTTTACAATCGCAAGCGGCTCCACTCGGCGTTAGGGTACGTGCCGCCCGTGGAGTTCGAAGAAGCGTTCGCGGCGGACGGGACGGCGGCTTAACGCCGCCGGAGTTTTCCAGGCAGGGGCGGATCTATCGATCCGATCCGGTGTTGGCGAAGACGGGATGCGGCACTGAGGCCGCACCCCGCGCTCATCGTTTCGATGAGTCCGCAGCCGGGTATTCCTCGGCGGGGTGCTCTCCAGCAGAGCCCGCCTCCGCTTCCCCGGCTGCTGCCATCGTGCGACGATACGCTCACATAGGCAAGCTTTTCTCAGCGAACAGCAACCTGTCCCTTCTTTCCTGGCCTCACCAAACGACCGCACTCCAGACTGTCCCCGTCTTTTCACCGCCCGCAAGGCATCGGGCCCGCATGGGGAGGGTTTAGAATAGAGGTCACGTGCTGAGAGGAGAACGCTGAAGGTGATCGAGGGAACGACGGTGTCGAAAGGGAAGACGGAAGTCGGCGCCTACTTCGTCTCTAACTACCCGCCGTACTCGTTCTGGACCCCACAGCAGGTAGGCCAGGCAGCCGAGGCGCTGGATCGTCCGCCCACGGACAACTGTCCGCTGGGGCTCTACCTTCATATCCCGTTCTGCCGCAAGCGATGCCGCTTCTGCTATTTCAAGGTCTACACAGACAAGGATTCGACCGAAATCAACCGCTATATCGACGGGCTGATCGCCGAGCTGACACTCTACGTCCGTAAGGAGGTCGTTGCCGGGCGGAAGCCGAAATTCGTTTACTTTGGGGGCGGGACGCCTTCGTATATATCGACGCAGCAACTGCGGCGGCTGGTTGACGGCATTCGTCCGCTGCTGCCTTGGGACGAGGCGGAAGAGATCACGTTCGAGTGCGAGCCGGGGACGGTGTCGAAAGCGAAACTGGAGATCCTGAAAGAGATCGGGATCACGCGGCTCAGCCTGGGAGTAGAGAACTTCTCCGACCCGATTCTGGAGCTGAACGGACGCGCCCACAACGCCGCGGATATCGACAAGGTTTACAAGCTGGCGCGTGAAGTGGGGTTTCCGCAGATCAATATCGATTTGATTGCGGGGATGGTCGGCGAGACGGACGAGAACTGGCGCGAGTGCGTGAGCAAGGCGATGGCGCTGGACCCGGACAGTGTGACTCTCTATCAAATGGAGTTGCCGCCGAATACCGTGATCTCGAAAGAGATGCGGGCGGACGGGTTGGAGTCGGCGCCGGTGGCGGATTGGCCGGTGAAGCGGGCTTGGGCGAAGTATGCGTTCGCGGAGTTCGAGAAGGCGGGGTATACGTTGACGAGCGGCTACACGGCCGTGAAGGACCCGAAGAGGGCGACGTTCCTGTACCGCGACTTGCTGTGGGCGGGCGCGGATCTATTGGCGCTGGGAGTGGCGTCTTTCTCTCATGTGCAGGGCGTTCATTTTCAAAACCAGAGCCGCATTGAGGAGTATGAGGCGGCGCTGGCGAAGGGCGAGCTGCCGATTTACCGCGCTCTGAAGACGACGGAAGAAGAGCGGATGATTCGTGAGTTCATTCTGCAGATGAAGAAGGGTCGGGTGAACACGCGGTACTTCGAAAAGAAGTATGGCGTGGCGTTGCAAGAGCGCTTTGCGAGTCAGATCGAAGAGTTGGCGGGCGGCGGGCTGCTGACGACAGACGCCGAGAACGTGCGGCTGACGCGCGATGGGCTGCTGCGCGTGGATGAATTGCTGCACCGTTTTTTCCTTCCTGAACATCGAGTCGCCGACGCTGCGTAGCAGCCCTTGGTAGCAATGAGCTCTGGTGACAGTCACCGAAGGGAGGCTTTGTACTCTTGCGACGGGCTGTTAGGCGATCGGACGCTGTGAGTACCCACTACGACGCGATCGTGATCGGCGCCGGTCCAGCGGGGTCTGCCGCGGCGGCGGTGCTCGCAATGAAAGGCCGGCGAACGCTGGTGCTGGAGCGCGAGAAGTTTCCGCGCTACCACGTCGGTGAGTCGCTGATTCCGTATACGTACTTTCCGCTGGAGCGCATCGGTGTGCTCGAGCGGCTGAAGAAGTCTCATTTCCCGAGCAAGTACAGCGTGCAGTTCGTGGGGCGAAGCGGGCAGCGGTCGCAACCCTTCTATTTCGCGGACCACATGAAGCATGAGGCGGCATGTACGTGGCAGGTGCTTCGGAGCGAGTTCGACCAGATGTTGATGGAGAACGCGCGGGAGAAAGGCGCGGAAATTCTCGAAGAGACCACCGTGACGCGAACGATTCAGGACGGCGGGGCGACGGTGGGTGTCGAGGCAATGACGAAAGACGGGCGGAACGTGGAGTTCCGCGCGCCGATGACGATTGACGCGACGGGGCGCGACTCGCTGTCGATGCTGCGCAACGGCTGGCGGGTGCGCGATGCGAAGCTGAACAAGATTGCGATCTGGACGTACTACAAGGGCGCGCTGCGTGACCCGGGGTTGGACGAAGGCGCAACTACGATTGCGTCGGTGCCGGAGCGGGGATGGTTCTGGTATATCCCGCTGCCGCAGGATTTGGTGGGCGTGGGGGTTGTGGCGGAGAAGGACTATCTGTATCGCGGGACGCGCGACCTAGAAGAGATTTTTCTTCGCGAGCTGGGCGAGAACACCTGGATCGAGGAGCATGTGGCGCCCGGCGAGCGGACCGAGCCGTTTCGGGTGACAGGGGAGTTTTCGTATCGCTCACGGTACTGCGCGGCGGATGGCTTGGTTTTGGCTGGGGATGCGTTTGCGTTTTTGGACCCGGTGTTTTCTTCGGGGCTGTTCTTTGCGCTGCGTAGCGGCGAGTTGGCGGCGGAAGCAGTGGACACGGCGCTGGCGGCGGGGGATTTTTCGGCGTCGCGGTTTGCGGCGTATAGCGAAGAGATGCAAAGCGGGATCGAGGCGATGCGGCGGCTCGTTTATGCGTTCTACGACGAGGATTTCAGTTTTGCGAAGCTGCTGAAAGAGCATCCGGATCTGGGGCCGGACTTGACGGATTGCTTGATTGGGAATCTGTCTCGGGACTTTGAGCCACTGTTTCGGGCGGTGGCGGAGTTTGCTGATGTTCCTGAGCCGTTGCCGCACGGCGGTCCGCTGATCAACGCCGGTGCTGGGGCGAGCGGCGAGCGTGTAGCGAGCCCTGAAGTGAGCGTTTCATAAAGGATGAGCTCTGTCGATCGCAGGGCGCTTCGGCCGCTCCAACTGGAAAAGCTTCGCGCCCTCCTCAAGACCACGTTGGTGAGTAACCGGTTCTATTCGGCGAAGCTGCGTGCAGCGGGCGTGGGTGCGGAGTTGGACCGGCTTGAAGATTTCACGGATCGGGTTCCGTTCACGTTGAAACAGGAGTTTGTCGACGATCAGCGCCGCCACCCACCGTATGGGTCGAACCTGACGTATCCGCTAACGAGCTACTCGCGCTTCCACCAGACGAGCGGCAGCGCGTCGACACCGATTCGTTGGCTGGATACTCCGGAGAGCTGGTCGCGGATGCTGGACTGCTGGGACCGCATCTTCGAGGCGGCGGGAGTGGAAGACAAAGACCGCTTGTTCTTCCCGTTTTCCTTCGGACCGTTCCTGGGTTTCTGGACGGCATTCGAGGCGGCGGCACGGGCGGGCCGGCTTGCGATTCCCGGTGGCGGCGTGCGGACGCCGGGGCGACTGCGCCTGATTCTGGACAACGAGGTGACGGTCGTTTGCGCAACGCCGACGTATGCGATTCGGATGGGCGAGACGGCGGTCGAAGAGAACATCGACTTGTCGGCCGGGAAAGTGCGGTCGATCATCGTCGCGGGCGAGACGGGCGGCAGCGTGCCGGCGACGCGGGCACTGATAGAGAGGTTTTGGCCGGGCGCACGGGTGTACGATCACCACGGGATGACGGAGGTGGGGCCGGTGACGTACGCGTGTCCGAGGCTAGCGGGCGTGCTGCATGTGATGGAGGAATCCTATCTCCCCGAGGTTATCGACCCGGAGACGCTGCGGGCGGTGGCTCCGGGAGAGACAGGGGAGCTAGTACTGACGAATCTCGACCGGGTGGGGTCGCCGGTGATTCGTTATCGGACGCGGGATATCGTACGGCGCGCCGAGGCCGCGACTTGCGAGTGCCGCAGCGACGAACTGGCGCTCGAAGGAGGCATCCTTAGCCGTGTCGATGACATGGTGGTGGTGCGCGGCACGAATCTCTATCCAAGCGCGGTGGAGGAGGTAGTGCGCGCGGATGGCGGCGTGGGCGAATTCCGCGTGGAGATCAGAACGGTTCGGGGCATGGCGGAGGTAAGTCTCTCAATCGAGCCCTCGGCCGGGGAAGACGATGCCACCGGGTTGGCGGCGAGAGTGGCGGACTCGCTTTACAGGACCTTTGGACTGCGGTTCTTGGTGAGTTGCGTCGAGCGGGGGACGCTGCCTCGGTTTGAGGCCAAGGCGAAGCGGTGGGTACGGCTGTAGCTTGCCTGGGAGCGGAGAATCCGCGGGCCTCGGGACCAAGGTCGCGCCCGGGGGGTGGTTAGAAGCTGAATCCCAAGAGAAAACGGAACGTGCGGCCGTCGTTGAGGGTGTTGGTGATGGCGGCGAAGTTGGCAGCGGCGAGTTCGCGGCCGGGTTCGGCGAATTGAGGAGTGTTGAAGAAGTTCACGGACTCGGCGCTGAAGTTGAGCGCCATGTCGGACGTTAGCGGCCACTGGCGGGATAGGGCGGCGTTGATGTTGCTGATGCCGTCCTTGCGGAAGGTGTTGCGGCCGAGATTGCCGCGGGGTTCGGTGGGCTGAATGAACGAGAACGCCGAGCGAGGCAAGAGCTGGGTGGAGGTATCGGGGTGGCCGATTGTACGGCCGAGGACCGTGGGGTCAACCACATTCGGACGGTCACTGCTCGCACCGTCGACATTTCCAAAGCCAGGGCCGTCGGAGCCGGTCCTGATGTTGAAGGGCGTTCCTGTCTTCACGAGAACAATTGTCGAAAACCGCCAGCTACCGAGGGTGCTCCGGAGCCATCGCGGTCGCCGCTTGAGTTGCGGCACTTCGTAGTTCACGCTCCACAGAGCCGAGTGGGGCTGGTCGAAGTCGCTGAGACCTTTCATGTCGGCATGAATATCGAACTCCGATTGACCGCGTGCGGAGAAGCTGTCGCGGCCGGCGGAGGTGTTCGTGTAGTCGGCGCCGAGGTCGAGGGCTTTGCTGAACCAGTAGGAGGAATCGACGCTGAGTCCACGCCAGTCGCTTGTTCGGAAGATGATCTTGGCGGCATCGTAGTAGCCGCGGGATGAATTCAGGGTGTCGCGAATCATGAAGACATCCGGGTCGGGCCGGCGCTCGTTGATCGTGGCGGTCGTTTGGGGAATGCCGGGCACGGGCCTGGCGCGATTGGAATGCCATGTCGCGAGCAGTTTTTGGGATCGGCTACCGACATAGCCGAGCTGCAACACGCTACTGCCTCGAAGGGGAACTTCCCAGGTGAAGTTGAATTGCTGCGAGTAAGGGACGACGAGATCGGAGGCGATTCGAAAGATATCGCTCCGTGCGTCAGGGTCGGCAGCGCCGGAACCAAGAGATCCCAGTGGATCGAGGAGGTCCGGCACCGGAATCGCGACCCGGCGGCTGAGCGGAGGATTCAAGCGTGCTTGTCCGTACGTGACGGGGAAGATCTCTCCATAATGGATGCCGTAGGCGGCGCGAACGACTCCCCAGCGGTCGCTCAGGCGATAGGCGAGACCGACGCGTGGGGCGAGGTTGTTACAGTCGCAGCCGTAAGGAATGTCGCTCAGGCCGTTGACCTCGGACGGTGCGGGGGCAGGGGCGAATCGGAGGCCGAAATTGAGGGTGAGATCGTTTGTGGCGCGCCACTCATCACCGATGAACGTCTCAATGTCCGCATTCCGGAAACCGCGGTGAATGTGGCCGGTGGATCCGAAGAACTCGCTCGCTGTCCCCATGCGAAGGTTCGTGATGGCATCGCGGCCGAAATCGCTGCGGAAAGAAAAGCCGCCGCGATGGCTACTCGATTCGAAACCGTTGATCTGCCGACGAACAATCTCGAAGCCCGTGGAAAGGGTGTGACGTCCGCGAACCTGTTGCAGGCGGCCGGCGTAGCGAAACTTGTTCCAGGCGCGGTCGATGGGGATGCTGGAATCCGGCCCCAGGCCCTCAAGCCCGCGGATGAAGAGATTCGGACCGAGACTGGTTTCGTCGGGCGTGAGCAGAGAACCGAGCCGGTCGAAGCCCACGGAAAAGTCCGTGGTCGTGGTGGGCGACCAGGCGCGAACCCAGGTGATGCGGGCATCGTGCGACTTCGTCATGGTGTTAGCGTTCTGCCCTGCGACGAGCTGGAAGGCGTCCACGTCTTGTCCCGTATACCCGTAGCGCATCACGAGAGTGTTGCCGCCCCAGGTTTGATCGAGTTGGATCTTGCCCAGGTCATTGTTGATCCCCTGAGGAGCGTTGGTATTAAGGGCTCGCTCGTTGATATCGGTCCGATTGGGCAGTTCATCGGGATAGCCCTCGAGGATGAGCGCCACGAAGTCACGCGTGGCGGGGTCGGTGGCAAGAGGCGTGCGCTCATCGGCTCGCGGCACGAGCACGTTGCCGTTCACATTGCCTCGTGATTTCTGCTGGGAGCCTTGTAGTCCCAACGTGCCGCCCTTCCAAAGAGGCACAGCAAGCTCGAATCCGTAGTCGTTTTCACGGGCCGGCTTTACGTCGCCCGCTTGAAAGAAAGATCGGGCGGTGAAGATGCTATTGGAGTGCGCTTCGTAGACTCTTCCGTGGAAACCGGTTGCGCCAGAGGGAGCGACATGGAGCGGCTGAGATGGGGCTCCACCAAACTCGGCGCCGAAATACCGATGTTCGGCTTTGAACTCCTCGACCGCGGTTGCAGTGACGCCTACCCGGATATTGAGGTCCTTGAGAACGCTGTTGTCGACGAGGTTGATTTTGACGTTCTCGTTGCGGCGGCTCTCTCCGGAGGAAATGTCGACCTGCCCCAGAAGGTTCAGCTCGGTGCGGCTTTCCTCAATGGCCTCGAGGCTGGACGGCTCCGGTTGCGCGGAGTCGCCGGGTGGGTCCGAAGGCGGTGGCCTCCCCGAGAGGGCGCCCGTGGAGCCCTCGCTTTGTTCGGCCGGGTCCGGGGTTCCCTGGCTGTTTTCAGACCCCTGGGCAGCGGGGAAGCAACAGAGCAGCAATAGAAAGGCGGCCCAAGGAATCATTCCGCCCGCCTTAGATGTCGAGGTTCTTGACATCCAAGGCGTATTCGCTGATGAAGTTACGTCGCGACTCCACGCTCTCCCCCATAAGAGTGGTGAAGATCTTGTCGGTCTCGTAAGCGTCGTCGATGCGGACTTTCAGAAGCCGGCGGGTCGCGGGGTCCATGGTGGTATCCCAGAGTTGGCCGGCATTCATCTCACCCAGCCCTTTGTAGCGCTGGATATTGGCCCCTTTCGTTCCAACGCTCTTGATGTGCTCAAGCAGGTCAACGCAGTTGGCGATCTCCGCGCGAACGTCTTTGTTGATGACCACGAAGGGCGGTTTGTTGAGATCGGCAATCTGCTTCGAGATCGACCGCAGGCGGCGGTACTCGGGCTGCGTGGCGAGTTCTTTGTCGATCATGCGCTCGCCTTCGGTACCTTCGCGGAACGAGACCTTGTAGGCGGAGTGCATCTCGTCGTCGAGAACCTTGACGTCGAGTTTCAGCTCCTTGAGACACTGCGCGAGTGCGTCGGCGTTCGCCTTCGTACTGAAATCGTCCTTGTCGAGAAGCAGCTCGGGGTCGGCGAGTGTGCGAACGACCGCCGAGTTCCTCAGACGGCGGGCGAGCTTACGAAACATGAGGGCGTAACCATCCACCTGCTTCAGAAAAGCCCGTAGTTCGTCATGGTTGATGGAATGGCCCGCCTCGCCGTTGCTTCCGTATTCGACCGTGATGTCTTCGGTAGCCGAACGGATGATCTCGCGGGCGAATTCGGCTTCGTCCTTGATGTAGCGTTCCGAACGTCCTCGCTTGATGCGGTAGAGCGGAGGTTGCGCGATGTAGACGTGACCGCGGTCGATGAGCTCGCGCATCTGACGGAAGAAGAACGTGAGCAACAGGGTACGGATGTGCGAGCCGTCGACATCCGCGTCGGTCATGAGGATGATCTTGTGGTAGCGCAGCTTCGAGACATCGAAGTCCTCGACCCCAATGCCGGTGCCGAGGGCTGTGATCATCGCCCGGATTTCGTCGTGGCCGAGCATCTTGTCGTAGCGCGCTTTCTCGACGTTCAGGATCTTACCCTTGAGCGGAAGAATCGCTTGAAAGCGGCGATCGCGTCCTTGCTTCGCCGTGCCTCCCGCCGACTCGCCCTCGACGATGAAGACTTCGGCCCGTTCCGGATCGCGCTCTTGACAATCGGCGAGCTTACCGGGCAGACCGGCGGAATCGAGAGCCCCTTTGCGGCGGGTTAGGTCGCGGGCTTTACGCGCGGCTTCGCGGGCGCGGGCGGCGTCGATCGCTTTCTGAACGATCTTCTTCGCGATAGCCGGATTCATCTCAAAATAGGCGCCGAGCTTATCGTTGACGAACGCAACCATGGTGCCCTGGATATCGCTGTTGAGCTTGCCCTTGGTCTGGCCTTCGAACTGCGGTTGAGGGAGCTTGACGCTCACAACAGCCGTGAGGCCTTCGCGAACATCGTCGCCGCTGAGGTTCTCTTTCACGTTCTTGAAAAGTTTGGCGCTCTGGCCGTAGGCGTTGATGGTGCGTGTGAGAGCGGAGCGAAAGCCGGAGAGATGTGTGCCGCCGTCAACGGTGTTGATGGTGTTGGCAAAGCTGTAGACGTTCTCGGCGTAGCCGTTGTTGTACTGCAGAGCGACTTCCATCGAGAGAGTGCCATCGCCGAAGCTTTTGTCGTCAGAGATACGGATGGGCTTGGCGTGCAGAGCGTGCTTGCCACGATTTAGATAGCCGACGAATTCGGAGACGCCCCCTTCGAAGTGAAATGTCTGGGGTTTGCGGTCATCCTCGCGCTCGTCGACGAGTTCGATCTTGAGGCCCCCGTTGAGAAACGCCATTTCGCGGAGGCGCTTGGCGAGGATATCGTAGTTGAATTCGGTGACGGTAAAGATCTGCGTGTCGGGCTTGAATGTGATCTTCGTGCCGGTCTTGCGGCCTGCTTTGCCGGTTTCCTTGAGACGGTCCTTGGGGACGCCGCACGCGTACTCCTGTTCCCAGGTAGCACGGTTACGCCAGATTTCAAGCGTGAGCGATTCGGAGAGGGCGTTGACGCAACTGACGCCGACGCCGTGCAGGCCGCCGGATACCTTGTAGCTATTGGAGTCGAACTTGCCGCCGGAGTGGAGCTTGGTCATCACGACTTCAGCCGCGGAAACGCCTTCCTCGGCGTGCTCATCGACCGGGATGCCACGACCGTTGTCAATAACGGTGATCGAGTCGTCGACGTGGATCGTGACGCTGATCTCGGAACCATGGCCGGCGAGATGCTCATCCACCGAGTTGTCGACGACTTCATAGACGAGGTGGTGCAGACCGAGTTCGCCGGTCGAACCGATATACATGGCGGGCCGCAAGCGGACGGCCTCCAAACCTTCTAGGACTCGAATGCTGCCAGCGTCGTATTCCGTCGTGGTGAGCGACTGTTGGTGTTCGGCCATACTGGTTTAGTGTGAAGCCTCTCTAGATGCGCATCGGCATGACCACATAGCGGTAGTCGTAGCCATCAAGCCCTGGCAGTTGAAACTCGCCGGCGCTATCTTCGCCCTGAATCCCGAGTTCGACCGTCTCCGATTGGGCAACACCGAGAAAGTCCAGCAGGTACTGGGAGTTGAAACCTATCTTTACTTTTTCGCCGCTGTATTCGATCGGCAGAGATTCCTCGCTCTCGCCCATTTCCGACCCGCTGGAGGCGAGCCTAAGGTTCTCTGGCTCTACTTCGATTCGAATGGCGTGGGAGCGGTCATCCGCGAACTGGGATACGCGGCGGATGGCAGCCTGTGTTTCATCACGTCCGAGTACAATCGTGGCGCTGCGCTCCTTGGGAAGCACTCGTTCGTAGTCGGGAAACTGGCCGGTGAGTTTCCGCGATATGAGAAGCCGTCCACCCCACTGGAAGAAGAGATGGTTCTCGTCGGTTGCAAAATCGATTACGAGCGAGTCGCCGGCTTCCGCGGCAATCTTCATCGCTTCGGCCATGCCCTTTTTAGGGATCAGAGCTCGCAATTCTCCGCTAATGCCCTCAAAAGCGTGCGAGGCCTCAATGTACGCGAGGCGGTGGCCGTCGGTCGTGACCATAACAAGGGCATCTTCCTTCAGAAGCATCAGACCGCCCGTGAGAGTGTAGCGAGACTCTTCGTTGGCGACAGAGAAGATGGTCTTGCTGATGACATTGGCTAGGAGGGCCGCCGGAATTTTCGTGACTGGTGCCGGCATAGCGGGCAAATCCGGGAAGTTCTCCCGTGACATGCCGGCAATGCGGGTGCGTGAGCGACCGCAAACGATTGTCGCGGAATGGTTCTCGGAAACCTTGATCGACAGCTCCGCGTCCGGGAGTAGACGCACATAGTCGAGCAATTTGCGTGCTGGAAGAGTGGTCGAGCCGCCTTTCTTGATGTTTGCTGGACATGAGCTTCTGATACCTAGCTCCAGATCGGTGACCGTGAATTTGACCGAATCACCTTCCGCTTCCAGCAGCACGTTCGAAAGTACCGGGATGGTCGTTTTCTTCTCGACCACACCCTGTCCAAGGCTCAACTCCTTCACCAAGTCTGTCTTTTTGACCGTGAGTTCCATGTGATCTACTTCCGCTGCTGAGACGACCTAGCAGGTCTGGGGTACAAGAAGTACTGATCTACCTAAAGAAAACTAATACTTACAATCAGATTAGTAGGTGACTGTGGATCTGTGGATAACATAGATAAGTGTAACGTTATCAATTACTTACTCTGTTCAATCCGTGGTGGATAAGTGCTCGTCCGGTGTGCGTTTCTCGACCGTCACGGAAGTTGTCAACAAGCGTGAGCCAGGGATGAGGGACGGTTTCGGGCACATCACGTTATATCTAACCAATTCTATCAGTTAGCCTGTGGAGAAGGTTGTCGATTTCGTGATTGTCCTGGCGTTGGGCATCGATCTTGCGGACGGCGTGCAGGACGGTGGTGTGATGCTTTCCGCCTAGAGCCTTACCAATAGCGGGCAACGACATGCCCAGGACATCCTTGGCCAGATACATCGCGATCTGACGCGGGTAGGCAATCGACTTGACGTTCGTTTTCTCTTTGAGTTGAGAGGGATCGAGGCCGTAGTGCTGAGCTACGACCTTGAGAACTTGATCGATCGTGAGCTGAGATTTACCCTTGGACGCGGCCATCGAATGCAACGTCTGCCTCGCCATCGAGATAGTGATTTCGGATCCAGAGAGCGAGGAGATTGCCATGAGGTGCGTGAGTGCTCCTTCCAGCTCCCGCATGTTGGATTTCAGGTTGGTGGCGAGAAAGATCTGAATCTCGTGAGTCAGGTCGAGTTCGAGCTCTTCGGCTTTGCCCGCTAGGATGGCCATCTTCGTTTCGAGGTCAGGAGCCTGAATATCCGCCATCAGACCCCACTCGAAACGCGATCGTAGGCGGTCGACCAGGCCGGGAATCTGTTTGGGAGCACGATCGCTGGAGATGACGATCTGTTTCTGAAGGTTGTGCAGAGTGTTGAAAGTATGGAAAAACTCTTCCTGGGTGCGCTCTTTGGATCCCAGTGTTTGGATATCGTCCACGAGGAGCACGTCGGCGGCACGAAACCGTCTGTGGAAGGAACCCATCCTGTCGTAGCGCAGCGAACTAATCATCTCGTTCATGAACTCTTCGCTGGTGACGTAGACGATTTGGAGCTCGCGGAAGTGCTGGTGAAGCTGGTGGCCGATGGCGTGCATGAGATGGGTTTTCCCCATCCCGACACCGCCGTAGATATAGAGCGGGTTATAGGCGCGCGCGGGATTTGTGGCCACGGCGCGGGCGGCGGCGTGGGCGAGCTGATTGCACGAGCCGACGACGAACGTTTCGAAAGTGTATTTGCTGTTGAAGTAGCCGGCCGGGGTCGAGAAGTCGAAGGTAGTCTGAACGGCGGCGCTGGGGAGCGGGGGCGCTGAGTTGGGCTCGGCTAGATCGAACGTCAACGATGCGATATCGAGTTTCAGCTTCTGCCCTGTCGCGAGGATCTTGCTAACGAATTCCTCTTCGATCCAACGTTTGGCGCTCAAGTTCGGTGCAATCAAGTGCAGCGCTCTAGCGTCATCTACATGACTGAAGCGAATCGGCTCGAGCCAGTTTTCAAAACTCTCGGGACTGATCTCCGGTTGGAGATTGCGGACGATTTGCTGCCATGGATTCATGCGTGAACGACCCGCCGGAAACAGCGTTCAGACGAGGGTTCAAACTTCTCGACGACGATGTCTAGAAGGACAGTCTCACGTCGAGGATGGACGATGAAAAGCCTCAAACAGCGACGAAAGAGCTAGTAGTGTAGCACAGGAATTCGCTCTGTACGGGTAGAAGCTCCGATGCAACAGAAAATGCGTCAAAGCCAATAAAGACAGTACTTCCAGCACTCTGGGAGTGCGTCAGGCTAGCGGTGAAAAGAGGCGCTCCTACGACAGGATCGGAAGGATTTGTTTGAGCTGCTCCGTAGACAGAACTTCATTCATCGCACCTTGCCGGTAGCCTTCGAGGTCGAGAGTCACGTAGCGAAAACCAAGCGCGCGGAAGACCTCGGTGAAACGCGCCGCCATGGCGGGATCGAGAGCTTGAGCGAGTTCATCCCCGCCGATCTCGATGCGGACCAGTTCACCGTGATAGCGAACCCGGTAGACACTGAAGCCGAGCTGCTTCAGGGCTTCCTCGCCGCTTTCGACGAGCTTGACATTCTCAAGAGTCACCTCCGTACCGTAAGGAATGCGGGAGCTGAGGCAGGCCGCGGCAGGGCGGTCCCATGTCGGCAGACCTTCGGCTTTGGAGAGATCTCGAATCTCTTTCTTCGTGAGCTGGGCTTCGAGCAGCGGAGCACGAACCCCATGGTCCTTCGCGGCGCGATGACCGGGACGGAAGTCGGTAGTGTCATCGAGATTGACGCCGTAGACGATATTGTCGTAGCCGAGCTTATCGCCGAATTCCCTGAGCCGCGTGAACAATTCGTCCTTGCAGTGGAAGCAGCGATTGGAGTCGTTCTTAACGTAGTCGGGGTTGTCAAACTCCCGCGTATCGATGTACTGATGTCGGAGGTCGAAGCGCTTCACAAAGTCTTCGGCGTCGCGCTTGTGAGATTCTGGAATCGAGGCTGAGTCGGCGGTAATCGCGAGGGCGTGGTCGCCGAGGACCTTCCCCGCCGCCCAAGCTAGATAGGCTGAGTCGGTGCCGCCCGAGTACGCGACCAGGACCCGATCCATCGAACGCAAGATCGCGAAGAGGTCTTCTTGCTTGGCCTGGAGAGACTCCGAATGCACGTAGGCATTATACAACCTGGTCGCGTGCTCAGCTCGCTACCGGAGTATCGTCGTTGTTATCCCTGTTGTCTCTGGTCGGCACGCTGTCGCTCCTGATTTGTAGCCGTTTCAGAAGCTCGTAGCTGGGAGGCGGGTACGAAACAGAAAGCTCGTCGGGTTCGCCGACGATCTTCTCCAGACGTCGAATCTCGCGATCGAGGCGCAGTCGCTCGGCGCCCAAGGAACGCAGCATGCGCGTCAGAGACTCTTCTGTCGGCACCGGGAAACACCTTTCGTCGTACTAATCGGAACAAGGCTGATAGTGTGGCGGGCGGCCACACCACCAAGCGGATGCGGAGTCGCCGCAAGGCCGGCTAAAAGGACCGGCAACGTGACCGATAGCCTTCGCGAAATTGTCGCCGGGATTATCATGGGCTCCGGGATGATTATCGCCGCCTTCTTCTTGGGCGGTCAATGAATCCGCCGTACCATGCAGCGGTACCAAAGTTGCGGGCGATCTAAGTGCTTGCGCTGCCGCCGGCAGTGCCCTAACGGGGGCTGAATGCCAGAGTGGGGACACGGGTGGGTGTGTATGGAGGAGGGGCGTGCCGGCGTCAGGAGAAGCCGCGGTACCACTCGAGGGTCCGTCGAAGGCCTTCGGCGAGCTCGACCTGGGGCTCGTAGTTGAGGTCGCGGCGAGCCGCGGTGAGGTCGGCCTGCGAGTCGCGAACGTCGCCGGGGCGCTCGGGCTGGTAGTGGGGCGGGAGATCGATGCCTACGATGCCTTGGAGTTTCGACCAGACTTCATTGAGCGTAATTCGGCCGCCTACGCCCCCGTTGTAAACGTTGCCCGGGGCTTTGGGCGACCGGGCGGCCAGCAGATTCAGGCGAACGATGTTATCGACGTAGGTGAAGTCGCGCGTCTGTTCGCCGTCGCCGAAGATGGTCGGCGTCTGTTTCCTCAGAGCGGCCGTGCAAAAAAGAGAGATGACACCCGAGTAGGGTGAAGCGGGGTCTTGGCGCGGTCCGAAGACGTTGAAGTAGCGCAGGCAGACGGTGTCGAGTCCGTAGCAATCGAAGAAGGTGCGCGCATAGTATTCGCCGACGAGCTTTTGGACCGCGTAGGGTGATTTAGGACGGGGAAGAATCGCTTCATTCTTCGGCAGAAGCTCGGTGTCACCGTAAGCGGAAGATGACGCCGCGTAGACGACGCGGGAGACGCCTTGGCGGTGGGCTGCAAGGAGGACGTTGAACGTGCCGTTGATGTTGACTTGGTGTGTGAGCTGGGGTTCTTCGATCGAGCGCGGTACTGACGGAATGGCAGCTTGGTGGAAGATAACATCGACGCCGGCGAAGAGCTGCTCAAGGGCACGGAGTTCGCGGACATCGGCGTTGTGAAACTCAATGTGATTTCTGACCTCATCAAGGTTGCGTGGGTGTCCCGTCAAAAGATTGTCGACGGCGACTATTCTCTCGACGCCGGGTTCCTTGAGGAGGCCACGAATGAGGGCGGAGCCTATGAAGCCGGCGCCGCCGGTGACGAGGACGTTCTTCATAACGGAAGTAGAGACAGATCGAGCATCTTTGTGTTGCTCGTCAGAAGCCTTGCCGGGACTTTAGATCATACTCGCGGCGACGGGTGGCGTTTTTAGGGCGAACGTCGTCTTTTCCCCGCTGCGAGCCGATTCGTAGATGCCCAGCACGAGCTGGAGCGCCGCGTAGCCCTCTTCGCCAGCGACCAGGGGCTTGCCGCCCGTCTCGATTGCCTTGCCAAAGTCCAGGAACTGGCGTTTGATGGGCTCTAGCGAAATGGCCATCGGATCGGAAGCGCCCGAGTCCATGTCCTTGGTGACGAGAGGGGCGTCATCACCGGGGTCGCCCTCGACATCCCAGGCGGTGAGGCGGTCGCCGGTGAGGATGGCGGAGCCCTTGGTCCCGTGGAACTCGATTCGTTCAGGGTAACCGGGCAAGATAGCGGTAGCCGCTTGTACTACACCTGTAGCTCCGCTGGCGTACTTGACGACCGCATTGACGAGATCTTCGGATTCCATCTGATGGGCGGCCGCGATCCGCCAGTATCCGAAGGCTTCCGTGACGGGGCCGGCTAAGTAAAGGAGCAGGTCGAGCCCGTGAATCGCTTGGTTGATCAGGGCGCCACCGCCTTCGACGGCCCAGGTTCCCTTGCCGGGACGGTCGTAGTAGGGCTGGGGGCGATGCCACTTCGTGTAGCTGTCGGCCTGCAAGATGTTCCCCAGCCGGCCGTCTTGAAGGGCTTTCGCCAGGAAGAGCGTCGCGTCGTCGAAACGGTGCTGGCTCATGACGCCGAGCCGCAAGTTGGCCGCTCGAGTGATGTCAATCATCTGCTGGGCAGCCTCGAGTGTGAGCGCGATGGGCTTCTGGAGTAGGACGTGTTTGCCACAGGCGACAGCAGCCTTGGTCATGTCGAGGCGCGAGTCGGGAAAGGCGCAAACGTCAATGAAATCAATGTCGGGACGGGCGCAAAGATCCCGCCAATCAGGTACGAACTCAGCTCCGTACTTGTCGGCGAACTCGCGTCCCTTCGGCTCAGACCGATTGGAGACAGCGACGATTTCGTAGTTGATTTCCTTGTAGCTATCGCCGTGTTTGTGGGCGATAGCGCCGGTTCCGATAAGACCGAGTTTCATGGGGGTGCCACCTCCGCGACCTCAAAGACTATATTAGTAGTTATACGTATCTCGCGAGGCCTCTCCGGCCGATGTCCGAGCGGTAATGCATGCCGTCAAAGTGGATCTTATCAACTGCGGCGTAGGTTGTTTCGAGCGCTTTGGCGAGCGTCTCGCCGCCCGCGGTGACGCCCAGGACACGCCCGCCCGCCGTGGAAAAGCGCCCTTTACCGAACAGGGTGCCCGCGTGGAAGACTTTCGCACCGGTAGCGTCGGCGTCGGGGATGCCCGTGATTGGGCGCCCTTTGGGGTAAGAACCCGGATAACCCTCGGCAGCGAGGACGACGCACGCGGTGGGACCGGGATCCCAGGTCACAAGAGTAGGGTCGAGCGCGCCGTTGGCGGCCGATGCGAGGAAGCCGGCGAAGTCACCGCGAATGCGATGCATCAGGGGCTGGGTCTCCGGGTCTCCCATGCGAACGTTGAACTCAAGCACCTTGGCGCCGTCGGCCGTGATCATCAGGCCGACATAAAGGAAGCCCCGGAAGGGATGGCCAAGGTCTTGCAGGCCGGCAAGCGTGGGTTCGACAATCCGATCGAGGATCGTAGCGTTCAGTTCATCCGGTAGGATGCGAGGGTCGCAATAGGCGCCCATGCCGCCGGTGTTAGGTCCTTCGTCGTTGTCGAAGGCCGGCTTGTGATCTTGAGTCGGCGGAAATACGAAGTGATTGGCGCCGTCGCAGAGCAGGATGAAGCTCAGTTCTTCGCCGCGTAGGAACTCTTCGAGGATCAAGTGGTGCCCGGCGCCCGCGACCAAGTCTCCGGCAAGCATCTGTTGGGCCGTCTCTTCGGCTTCCGCGCGGGTCTGGGCGATGACGACGCCCTTGCCGGCGGCGAGGCCATCCGCCTTCACCGCGATTGGGTAGTCGAAGCGGTCGAGGTGGGTGGTAAGATCGGCCGCGGATTCGACAACGGCGAAAGCGGCGGTCGGGATGTCGCGCTCAGCCATAAATTGCTTGGCGAAGATTTTGCTTCCCTCAAGTTGAGCGGCGAAGGTGTCGGGAGCAACAATCGGCAGGCGCGCCGCTTGAAAAGCGTCGGCTATACCGGCGACGAGAGGGGCTTCGGGGCCGACAATAGTCAGAGCTACGTCAAGAGTTCGCGCGAGTTCGACGAGCTCATCCGGCGAGTCGAGGGAAGCAGGGATACATGATGCTTCGGTTGCGATTCCGGCGTTGCCGGGAGCACAGTAGACTTGGGGGGCGGAGTCCGATTGACGGAGCCGCCAGACGAGAGCGTGCTCCCGGCCGCCAGCGCCGATAACGAGAATCTTCATGCTGGGAGGGCGACCCAGGATTGATGGAAGCCCGACAAGGGCATAGAATAACAGGAAAAGGTGCGGGAGTGGGGTAAGCGGATTCAGAATGCGGCGATCATTCATCGAAAGCTTTGAGGTGGTGGTGATTGGGGCCGGACATGCCGGTAACGAGGCCGCCGTGGCGGCTGCACGGATGGGGTTGCGGACCGCTCTCGTAACCCTCAACGTAGATCTGATTGCTCAAATGTCCTGCAACCCGGCGGTAGGCGGGATTGCGAAAGGCCATCTCGTGCGTGAGATTGACGCGCTGGGCGGGATCATGGGCCTAGTGACCGATGCTGTAGGGATCCAGTTCCGCTTACTAAATACCAGCCGGGGGCCTGCGGTTTGGTCCCCCCGGGCTCAGTGTGACAAGAAGCAGTATCGGATCGAGTCCCGGCGAGTACTGGAAAGCGAACTGAATCTAACGATCAAACAGGCAGAAGTCGTCGACTTGGTCGTTGAGCAACGCGGGCGTCAGCATCGGATCCGAGGCGTCGAACTGGCGGATGGCCGCGTGATAGGGGCCGAGGCGGTGATTGTCACTACGGGCACGTTCCTCAATGGGGTCGTGCACATCGGCGAGAGGACCTTCCCAGCGGGCCGAAGCGGTGAGCCCGCGTCAGTGATGCTGGGCGAGGTATTGCGCCGGCTGGGGTTTCGGTGCAGCAGACTCAAGACCGGAACACCGCCACGCTTGGACGGGCGGACGATCGATTGGGAGCAGTTCGAGCCGCAGCCGGGCGACAAAGAGCCGACTCCTTTCTCGTTCCAGACGGAGAGAATCGACCGCGAGCAGATCCAGTGCCACATCGCATACACAACGGACAATACTCTACGGCTTCTAAGGGAGAACATCCAGAGGTCGCCCCTTTACAGCGGTCAGATTGAGGGTGTTGGGCCGCGGTACTGTCCGTCAATCGAGGACAAGGTCGTGAAGTTCCCTGATAAGGTGCGCCACCAGATTTTCCTTGAGCCTGAGGGGTTGGATACCTATGAGGTTTATGTGAACGGCATGTCGACAAGCATGCCCATCGACGTTCAGACTGCGATGGTGACGTCGATACCTGGCTTGGACAAGGCTGAGGTGATTCGGCCCGGCTACGCGATTGAGTACGACGCGGTGGATGCGACGGAATTGGCGCATACACTGGAGACGAAAAGGATTGCCGGGTTGTATTTGGCCGGACAGATCAACGGGACGACCGGATACGAAGAGGCGGCCGCTCAAGGTCTGATGGCCGGGATCAACGCCGCCAGGGCGGTTCACGGGAAATCGGCTGTGGTGCTAGGTCGTACTGATGCCTATATCGGGATCATGATCGATGACCTTATCACAAAGGGGACCGATGAGCCGTATCGGATGTTTACTTCGCGGGCGGAGTTTCGGTTGCATCTGCGGATTGACAACGCAGACCAAAGGCTTACGCCGATCGGACACCAGGCAGGTTTGGTCCAAGGAGCGCGCTGGGGGCAATTTGAGCGCGCGCGGGAGCAGCGTACACGTGTTCAGGAGTTTCTAGCCCAGTACCGCCCGCGCCGAGAGGATCCGGGCTTAGAGGAGATGTTTGCTGCTGTTGGCGAGACTGGCGAACCTCTTCCCGCGCTTAAGCAGCTGTTGAAGCGGCCCGAGGTGAAGATGGAGCATGTCCGGGAAGTAGTCAGCAGAGCGACGGGCGTCACTTTACGGGATACGGAATGGCAGGCGATCGAGACAGAGATCAAGTACGACGGCTATCTTAAGCAGCAGAACCGTCAGGTTCAACGCTTGAGAAAGGCGGAAGCACGGAAAATACCGGTCGGGTTTGTGTATCAGGGAATCGCAGGATTGTCGAACGAGATGGTAGAGAGGATGGAGCGGGTGCGGCCGGCCACGTTGGGCCAGGCTGCCCGGGTTCCGGGCGTGACGCCGGCTGCAGTGTCGATTCTGAACCTCCACCTACAGGGGGGGCGAAAGTCTTTTGGCTAGACGAGCCGAGTTCGAGGATCTCCTGTCTGCGACGATTGCCCCCATCGGGCTTGAGCTTGGTATGTCGGAGGTCGAAGCGCTTAGGGAGCACTATGAACTCCTGCTCCACTGGAATCGCCGGATTAACCTAACGAGTGTGCGAAAGCCGCGTGAGATTGTGGAGCGACACTTCGGGGAGTCGTTGTTCCTGGCGGCCCGTATGCCCGAGGTCGGCAGCGTGGTGGATGTAGGATCAGGGGCCGGGTTCCCCGGGCTCCCGCTGGCTGTTGCCCGGCGAGGGCTGAAAGTGACGCTGGTAGAGTCCGTCGGAAAGAAGGCAGCATTTCTACGAGAGTGTGCCCGTGAGCACGGTTCAGTGCGAGTCTGCGGCTGCCGATTGAAGGAAGTAAGCTTGGAGTTCGACTGGGCAACGTGGCGCGGCGTGGCGCTCGAGGGGATTGAGGACGAACTAGCGACTAGGGTGGGGCGTGTAGCGGCGATTACAAGCGAGAAACTGGCCGAGGAGTGGGAAGCGAGTACGGTAATCACGTGGGATAGTCCCGAACCAATGCCCTGGGATGAGCGGCGAGTGTTGTTGATCGGAGCGATCCACTAGCTGACGGGTTGTTTCACGTGGCACGCGTTCCACGTGAAACGCGGTTGGGGCTCGGTTCGAATCGAACCGACGACGTCAAGACGAGCCACAAGGCGAACAACCAGCGGTCAAGCCGTGTGCTACATTGTGTGGGCGCTCGCGGTAAGCGTGGAACATGGCCAGCGTAATCGCAATCGCAAACCAGAAGGGCGGCGTCGGAAAGACGACCACCGCGATCAATCTGTCCGCGGCATTGGCGGCGGCCGATTGTCGTGTCTTGGTCATCGACTGCGACCCGCAGGCCAATGCGACAAGTGGGCTTGGATTCGGAGGAAACGAGGACCAACAGACGCTATACGAGCTATTAATGGAGGACGTCGCTTGGGATACTGTAATTCTACAGACCCAGGTGGAGCGACTCGACTTGCTTCCTGCTTCCCGAAACCTTGCTGGAGCGAATATCGAATTGGTGCAGTCGGCGGATCGGCATGGCACGCTCCAGAAAAGGCTTGCTTACGTTCCCGACACTTATGACTTCATTTTGCTCGACTGCCCGCCCGCGCTCGATCTCTTGACGCTGAATGCTCTTGTCGCGGCGGAGTCGGTATTGATCCCGATTCAGTGCGAATACTTTGCGCTGGAGGGGATCTCAGCCCTGCTCGACACGATTGGTCGAGTTCGCGAATCCTGGAACGGAGAGCTAGCGATAGAAGGCGTCCTACTTACAATGATCGATGATCGGACGACCTTGACCAGGCAAGTTGCATCGGACCTGAGAGAATTCTTTGGTGAGCAGGTCTTTGAAACGGTGATACCGAGAAACGTCCGCCTCGCAGAGGCGCCGAGTCACGGCCGCTCAATCATTCAGTACGATTTGAGATCGCGCGGCGCGGAGGGTTACCTGGCCCTTGCCCGTGAGGTCTTGGACCGCCGCAGCCGGCGGCGGGCGTCTCAGCACGCTGTCACGTAAAGAGCGCAGCGTCAAAGAAGGAGAAAGTGATGGTACGGAGTTCTCCTCCGAAAGCAAAGCCCCGCAAGGCTCTCGGACGTGGGTTGAGTTCGCTCCTTCCGGAACGAGGGACGGCATCTCCCAGCTTCGAAGAAAAGACGGAATCGGACGCCGGCATTCGCTCCGTACCGCTTAGCCGGATCCGAACGAATCCAGCCCAACCGCGTCGGACCTTCGATCCGAAGGCAATCGAGGAACTAGCGCAGTCGATTCGCACGGACGGCATCATTCAGCCGATCGTTGTCAAGCAGTTGAAGGATGGCTATCTTCTGGTCGTGGGCGAACGCCGTTTGCGGGCCGCCCGGATTGCGGGAATGAATGATATCCCGGTGATCGTGAGCGACATTGGGGATAGCCAGCTCCTACAGGTTGCCCTAGTTGAGAACATCCAGCGGGAAGATTTGAATCCGATAGAGGTTGCGACCGCGCTTCGCCAGATGGCCCAGGAGGGCAATCTCAGCCACGAGGACTTGGCAGGGAGAACGGGCAAGGATCGCACAACCATTACAAATTTGATACGTTTGCTACGGCTGCCCGACGAGATTCAGCAGCTCGTCTCCGAGAGACGCTTATCGATGGGGCATGCCCGAGCGCTCCTCGCGCTGAACGACGCTGACCAACAACTGGCCTTGGCCGATAAGACGGCGGCTCAAGGGCTCTCGGTCCGTCAGGTTGAGCGGACGGTGCGGGAGCTCAACGATCCCCGCCGAGGTGACAACGAGGAAAGGCCCATTGATCCGAATGTAGCGGCCGCTTTGGAGAAGCTTGAGGAAGTGCTTGGCACCAAGGTTCGACTTGTGCAGCGGGGTCGCTCGGGCGGCAAGATCGAGGTTGAATACTATTCGGACGACGACCTGGACCGCATTTATACTACAATCGTAGGAACTAACGACTGAGTAGAGCCTTCCGGTGCCCTATTCGGGCTGTTCCTTGATACGGCTCATCAGTGCGGCGGCTCGAGCCTGGGCAATATGGACGAATTGCTTGCCGCCGGCGATTTTCCTTAGGACCGGCAAGAACTGATGAGCCGCCACTACACGTTCCTTGTCGTAGGATGTTTGGAACGAGAGCAGTGCTTTGTTCACGCCCAGGCGATCGAACTGGGTGACACGCTCCAGCTCGAAAAGGTGTCTCGCCGACTCCGACATTCGTAGGAACCACTTTTCCAGAACGCGCGCATCCGTGTCCTCCGTGTAGGTGTACTTCACTTCGGTCGCTTTGCTGTGGCCGGAGTTGTAGCGCAGAACCTTGTCACCGGTGAAAGCGACCTTGCGATTGCTCGCGATCGGTCGCCGGAGACTATCCAGATTACCCACCAGTTCAAAGATGATAGTCCTTTCGCGAGAGTCCAGTTGGAAGGTCAGGGGCTCTTCCTCTCCAGGCTCCTCGCGATAGGTCCCATGCCCTTCCGCCGTCAGCTCGACTTCAAAATAGGCAGGCAGGCTGCCGGGGAAATCTCGAGAGAAGAACAGCCGCGCCCCGTCCGCCGCCGCGGCCGGCATGGCCCAGATCGCGATGACCGTGACCAGCACCGCCGCGCTGTTTGGCCGCCACAGCCTGTTTCCGGCCGACCCCTTCATCCTTTTGCGCCGCCGTTTCTCATCGAGTGACAGAGCGCGACCGCGAGAGCGTCGGACGCGTCATGGGACCCGTTTACCTTCGTCGCCCCGAGAAGCGAGCAGACCATCATTCGCACCTGGTCTTTTGAAGCCTTCCCATAGCCGACAACGCTCCCCTTGACCTCGAGCGGCGAGTACTCACCGACAGGAACGCCGGACTCGGCCGCTGCTAACAGCGCAACGCCTCGCACGTGGGCCAACCGAAGCGCCGACCTTGGGTTCACAGCCGCGAAAACACCTTCGACCGCCACCGCATGCGGCTCGTACTCACGCAGAATGTCGCGCAGCCCTTCGTGAATGATGCGCAACCGTACTTCGAAGGGCTGCCTGGCTGAAGTTCGGATAACTCCGGATCGCAACAACTGATGGCTGCGGCGGCCATCGGTCTCGATTACCCCGTAGCCGGTTCTCTCCGAACCACAGTCGATGCCTAGGATCTTCATCGCTGTGCGACTTGGAAGCGGCTGTATCCCTGTTGTCGCGGTGTCGTCAGGCTGAAAGAGCCTCGAGTTCCATGTCGTCGATATCGAAGTTCGAGTAAACGTTCTGGACATCGTCGTGATCTTCCAGCAGATCGAGGAGCCGCATGGCAGTGGTTGCGCTCTTGCCCTCGAGCTGCACGGTATTCTGCGGCACCATCGAAACCTCCGCGGTGTCGGCGGCGACGCTCGCATCTTCGAGGGCTTTGACAACATCATTGTGAGCTTCCGGGGGCGAAACGATCATCCAGTGATCACCCTCGTCCCGCAGGTCTTCCGCGCCCGCGCCCAGGCCGATTTCCATCAGTTGCTCTTCGCCGGCCGCATCCTTCGGAACGGAGATCATACTCTGCTTGTTGAACATCCATGCGACGCAGCCGTTCTCGCCGAGGTTACCGCCGTTCTTTGTAAACAGGTAACGGAGCTCACTGACGGAGCGGTTGCGGTTATCCGTGACGATTTCGACGATGACGGCGACACCGGAAGGACCATAGCCCTCGAATGTGATCTCTTCGTACGACGCTCCTTCGAGTTGGCCGGTACCGCGCAGGATGGCCTTTTTGATGTTGTCCTGGGGCATACTCTGCCCCTTGGCAGCGGTAATGGCCGTGCGCAGTCGCGGGTTGGCGTCCGGGTCTCCGCCGCCCTCACGGGCCGCGATCTGGACTTCCCGGATCAGGCGCGTGAAAGCCTTGCCTCGCTTGGCGTCTTGCGCGGCCTTCTTGTGTTTGATGGTGGCCCACTTGGAATGGCCGGACATAGTTACTCCCCTAAGAAAACGGAACCGCCCTTCTATCGGGAAGGGCGGGTGACAGCGGCGCCGGAGGTCTGAATTCCGGGCCCGGCGGATGCACCCGCGCGTCCCGCAGTCTTCGTCCTTTTGATCTCCCAAAAGGATAGCAGAGAGGAGACGCTGACCGGCTCGCCCGCCTATAATGTCTAGACTCAATCAGTACTTTCCAATGAGGACTTCGGAGCCCTCACCTCGTCATGAAGAAAACGGCCTTTCTACTTGTTCTCACCCTTGCCCTCGCGGGGTTAGTCTGCACGAATCACCAGTATTCGGAAGTTGGTTCCGTGCATGACATCATGGAAGTCGTGCAGGGTCCCAGTATGAAGTACGTTTCGGAGATGATGAAGGCCGGCGGCCCGCAGTCGGACGATGACTGGAAGCATGCCAAGGCACGCGTATCGGTGTTGGGCGAGTCGTCGCAACTGTTGCTGATGGGCACCCGCGTCAAAGATGAGCCCTGGACAGCCGGGGCGCTCAAGGCGATCGCCGGCGCCCAAGAAGCCACCGCCGCCGCCGATGCGAAAGACGCCGAGGCGTTCCGTTCCGCAATGGGAACTTTGGGCAGCGGCTGCCGCACGTGCCATAAGGTCTATAAGAAAAAGAAGAAGTAGTCAGTCCCCCGGAATGATTCAGACGTGGCGCCGCTTGGTCCGCTCGGACTGAGAGGCTTGATTGGACTCTGCCCGGTGGGTGGTGCGGATTTGGGGAGCCGTGAAAAAATCGCTCGGACAGACACCTGGGGCGGTGGAGTGGTGATTCCATGTCACTGCCGAGCATCCGCGCTACGGATGACTCAGCCGTTAGAGGGTCCTGCGCTCGATGGGTTTGAGCGAGTCTATCGGGCTGCGAGACCCCTGGAGAAAAGCGGTAAGCTTGATGCGACGCAACTATGAACGGCCGTTAAGAACCGCCGGCACCACCCGGTGGCACGCATTGGAATCTTTCCCGACCGAATCCGTTGGGGTGTGGCGAAATCACCTCGAGCCGGAAGATGAACCGATCCGGCGGGACTCGTTAGACACGCCCCCGGAAGGCAACCTCGACAGTCCCTTTGTCTCGGCCGTGATGATCGTTCGCAACGAGGAACATCGTCTGCGAGATTGTCTCGGGAGTATTCGGGACCTGGTCGACGAGATTGTTCTAGTGGATACAGGCTCCCGCGACCGCACGATAGAGGTCGCCCAGGATTTTGGCGCTCGCGTGTTCGAGTTCCCATGGTGCGATGATTTTTCGGCAGCGCGCAATCATGCCTTGGAGCGGGTGCGTGGTGAATGGGTGTTCCAAATCGACGCGGACGAAGTCGTGCGGTCGATTGACCGCGATCAGCTCCGCGGATGGCTCCGGGACTCATCGGTCGGGGGATACTATGTGCGGTTTCAGCGGCGGCGGATGCTGACCCGAAACTGGCAGATCAAACTGTTTCGCCGTCATCCGGAACTCCGCTACAGGGGCGTGATTCACGAGAATCTGGAGCCGAGAATGATCCGCCAAGCTACTCGATTGAGCTTGGGAGAATGTCCGCTGGAGATCGATCATTTCGGCTACGAAGGCGACCTAAGCGCCAAGCATGCCCGAAACCTACCTCTACTATTGCGTAGATTGGACAGCACTCCCGATTCACCGGAAGCGGCCTTCCTGTGGCAACATGCGAGCGGCATCTATGCGGCTCTCGGTGACGATTCGCGAGCTGAAGAAACGGGCCGGAGGGCGGTCGACGTTCTACGGGCAAAGCCACGGTTGCATCCCGTCGATGTTGCCGTCTACCTTGGGTTGATCGAGCATCAACTCAAATTGCGTCGGGACGTAGACGTCCTACTGCGGGAAGCGGCGGCGCTGTTTCCCGACAATCTCCATCTCATCTGGTTGCAGGGGCTCATGTTGATGACGGCGGACCGCCGTGGGGACGCGCTTCCGCAGTTCGAGAGACTGCTTGACCACAGCGGGTCGGCCGACGTCTGTGGTTGGGTCGGTTATGATCGACGCATCATTGGCGACTACGCGAGACAGTGCAGAGCGATGTGCGCCGCCTAGCGTTGATGTGCTCACATTTCGTTCGCTGCCGGAGCAGATCTTCCAGCGACTTGGTCGAAACACATGTCTCCCGTCGAGATCGCTCAGGAGAACCGACAACCTGGCGTCTCGGTCATTGTGCCGGCCTACAATTGTGAACGCTGGATCCGTTCCTGTTTGGACTCGATTCTGGCTTCCGGCTATCCCCGGGAATTGATGGAGGTGATCTGCGTTGACAACACGTCCACCGATAGCACACCAGAAATCCTTGAAGACTATCGTGCATCCGTAACCATTGTTCGGGAATCGAAACCAGGGGCATCCGCGGCAAGGAATGCGGGCCTTCGGGCAGCCTCAGGACCGCTTGTTGCTTTCACGGATGCGGATTGCATCGTCGACCCCGGTTGGCTGCTCCACATTGTTGAGCCCGTCCGGCAGGGGGTGGCGGACGCAGCCGGCGGAATGATTCGAGCGCGCCCGGGAGCGGATCCCGTGGAGCTTTTCGGCGAGCTGATACATGACCACGAGAAGGCCATCACGCAAAGCCGCCCGCCGTACTTGATAACGATGAACATGTCCGCATCACTGGAGCTGTTACGGTCGGTCGGTTGCTTCGAAGAACGGTGGATGAGATTACAGGATGTTGACCTCAGTTTCCGCCTGCTTGCCGCGGGAGGACGCTTCACCTACGCGCCTGAAGCGGTGGTTTACCATCACAACCGCGATACCCTGCCCGCGCTCGCTCGTGAAGGATTCCTGCACGGCTATCTCCGCCCCAGGTTTTTCAAGGTTCACGGCGAATTCATCAGGTCGTACCGTGAGAAACATCCTGTTCAGAATCTTTCTCCGCGCCTAGAGACGCCCGGTGCGGCGGGGCGCCTCAAGCCCTGGCGGATCGCGTTGTACCGCACGGTCTTTGAGGCGGGCAGGAAAGCCGGCGAGATCAGAGGACGGGTGTTCTCCGTGAAGAGTTAAGCTGCCGCCCCGGGCCGTCAATCCGCCGCAAGCAGCTTTCGAGCGTCACTCAAACGGTGGAAAGGGAGGACCTTGCCGCGCGCGGTCGCGAGGGGCGCCCGTCGGAGGACGTTCAACACTTTCTCACGCGCCCAGATCGACGTCATGAAGCCGTAGTAGGGCTTGCGTTGGGCAAGCTCGGCGAGAAAGAGATCGGTAAGACTTTCCTCTGTGATCGCAGGCAGTCGTGGATGCACAACTAACGAATAGACAGGAAGCCCTTCCGTCGAATCGTACTCCACCAACTGATAGTCGCCAGGCCCCCCTCCTAGACGACGAGGGATCGCGGTCTCCAGCACATCATGCACGTCCGAAACCCAGAACGTTACGCCAAATCCCGTAATCTTGTCGGCGCTCCGTATGTGATGAATCGTTTGCTGACAACCCAGCCGGTCGTAGAGGCATTGACAACGGCGTTCGCCGAGGATTCCACGATCGCCAATATCGGTATTCAGCAGGATCTTCGGCGTGATCGGCGCCAGCGAAGTAAACAGCAGCGGAGAGGCGCCATCACCTGGCGTGTCATCGGCCGGCTGTCCCGCGACCACGGCGTAGGATCCTCGCAGGACATGGACTTCATCAGCGTATCGGGGGTTGTTGCATTGCCCTCCGACCCATGTTGCTTCGTTGGAACCGTAGAGCGGAACGGCTCGGGCGCCAGAAGCCTCAATGGCAGTGCGGCGAGCATCGGTCAGGGGCTCGGCACCGAGCATGCAGATCAAACCGGTCAGGTCAGCGTTACGATTCCGCGCGGCCATACTGAGCCGCACAGCGGCGCTTGGGACTGTGTTGAGACAGACCCTTTTCGAACGGCTGAGCAAATCGGCGACCTTATCAACGACGGGGTCGGCGCCGTGATAGGGGACGTTCGTCGGCCGCGGAAAACCGGCGAATCGGCGCCCAACCCATCGTACGGAGTGTGAGTAGAGGCGATCGGCGGGATTGGTCATCTCCTGAGACACAAACCAGCCCTCTGTGCGCTGACCGAACTTCGCGCAGGCTAGATGAGCGCCGGACACGCCTGTGTGCCCCGGACGCCAAAACAGCAATGGCACACCGAGGCAGTCGTTGGCCGCGAAGAATACACACCAATGGGGGGCCATCTGGGCTGTCTGCGCGAAGCTCCAGCGAGTGCGGACGGGTTTGCCGGTGGTTCCGCCGGTCATACCCTCGGATTCCGCGCGCATGTTCGGGTCGTCGAAGTCTTCAGGTTTGGGTTGAAAGGTCCGGCTGCCGCGAATCACCGGGGTTCGGCACTTGAACTCGTCGAATGTCACGAAGACACCTGCTCTTGCCAGCGAAATCAGACAGCCCTCAATACCCTCCCGTACGACGAGACTCTCGACATCCCCGAGTTCGCAACCGGCGATATCGAGTAGCATTCGATACGGGCTGCTGGGATTCCCGTAGACGCTCCGCTGCAGTTTGTGGATGAATCGCTTTTCGCGTTCCCGCACGCTCGCGTCGACGAATTCCATGGCTTCGTCGAGCGTCAGCGGCTTCGAAAGGAACCCTCGAATCTGCGACGCCATGCGGATCAATCCGGTTGACCGCCTCCAGACTTTGCGTAGTCGCTCCAATGCTTACCTTCCGTCGTTATCTGAACCCTGCTTCGATCGCCGCAAGCCACTCCGTACGTTCGCGATCCACGGAGAAGTGCCGCCGCCATGCTTCAATACGCTCACGGTCTGGTGAAGAGTGGTTGGCACGGATTTCGGTCACAGCCGCCTCTAACTGTCGCGCGAGGGCCGGCCAGTCGCCGGGAGGGCTCAGCCGAACGTGGTTGCAGCCGGAAGCCACCTCGGGTAGCGCCCCGCAGCGCGTCGTCACGATGGGAATGCCGATCGTCAGGGCTCGAATGCGGCTCAATGAGCAGCCTTCGGCAAGGGTCGCGGAGCAGTAAACATGAGCCGCCTGCAAGTGGTCGTCAATCTCTTCCCGGGGGCGTTGCCCCGGAAAGTGGAAACGTCCCGGGTAGCGGGTCTGATAACTCCGTTGCAGCCCATCCCAATACGCGGAATCGTCCAACGCGTAAGCGCCGCCAACGATGGTCAACGACACCGGCAATTGCTTTTCGAGCAGCGACTCGACGGCACGCAGCAGCAGGTGCGTACCCTTCCTGCCCGAGAATCCGCAATCGGAAACGAAGTGTGTGACATCGGATTCGAAAGGCTTCCAGTAAGGCTTGGCATCTATCTCAGGGATCGAATTGTGGATCGTCCGTATAGGCCGCTGGACATCAAACATTGCTGAGAGGGTATCGGCTTGCTGCCGGTTCGTGGTGATCACCTGGGTCGCCTTCTCGACGACAAACCGTACTCTTGCGTGCCCCCGGAGACTGACCAGGTCGCAGGCGAAATCGGTACCGCGGACCGCCGCTATGTGAGGCAGTCCCAGGCCCGCTGCAACATGCTGCGCGAAAAAGCCCGAGCCCGACGCATAGAACGAGATGATCAGGTGACGTTCACCCGGGCGACTCTCAACTCTTTGGGAGATGGCGTTCCCTAGGCGGAGAAGTTTGACTCGCGACCGCTCACCTTCAAGCGCCGCCGCCGGTTCGCCGCCGGCAAGGAAGGGTTCCAGGACAAAGTCGTCGTCTTCACCCAGGTGGACCACCGCTACGCCATCGTGTTCTCGGCAGGCCCCACAATAAGCGGCGGGCTGCCCGAGTGTGTAGACAACGGCCTCGGATTCGCTGCTCGCCAACCCCCTGGCGATACGGAGAACCGACTCGTACATGCCACCCGGGGTGGGGTAGACCGAGTGTGTGACGAAATGCAATACGGTCATGAGCAATAAGCAGGGGCAAGCCGATACGGAGCGCAAAAGCTGTTGGCGGTCTCAACGCGCTAGCTTCAATCCGTTCGCGCCGATCGTTCCAGCGAGGCGGCCTTAGCGTTCGAACGATACGGGTATCATATCGGAGATAGATCACAATGGACCCGCCGCAACCATCGACCTTCGAGTCAGCAGCGCCGAGGGCCGCCTCGTGGTGTTCGAAGACGCCTGTGATCAGTTTTTCGTTCGACGATTTTCCGCGATCCGCCTATCTGTCGGGAGGAGCGATTCTCAAAGATTACGGAATACGCGCAACATACTACGCCGCTATTGGGCATATGAGAAATGAAGACGAACTAGTGGAGGAAGACCTTCCGCATCTTCTCGAACAAGGAAACGAGATCGGCTGTCACACCCATACGCATGTCAGCAGCCTGTCAGTGCCGGCGGATGTGTTCGAACGGGAATGTGAAAAGAACCGCGCAGCCGCGCGCCGGCTTGTCCCCGACACAGTACTTGAAAACTTCGCGTACCCCTACGGCCACATGACCGAGCCCGCGGTCGCGCGTGTGGGACAGCATTACCTGTCGGCTCGTACAACAGTCGAGGGCATCAATAGCGGCGAGATCGACCGGCTGCGTTTGCGTGCCGTGCGGGTGTATGATCGGCTGGATAACTTTTCCGATCTCGCTGAGCGAATCGAGCAGAACACTCGCATCAAGGGATGGCTGATATTCTACACGCACGATGTGAGCGACCGCCCGACTGACTACGGCTGTTCGCCTTCGTTGCTTCGGAACGTAGCGCGGCTGGCAAAAGACTCGGGAGCCGAAATACTAACGGTGCGCGAAGCATTGAAAAGAATCAGGCGGGACGACGGCTTAGCTGTCGCGTCGCCTATCAAGTCCTAATGCAGGACGCATTGGTCAAACTCTACGATCTGCCGAAGGTAGAGCCCTTTGTGGCTCCGCTGATCGAACTCGGCATCGAGATTCGTCGCGCCCTCGCCCCCGAAAAGCAGATTGTCGCCGACTGGGTTGAGTCGGAGTTCGGCCGAACGAACTGGAAGAGCGAGTGCGAAGTGGCATTCTCACGCTCGCCGGTATCTTGCTTTGTTGCACTAGCGAGAGGGGAGCTGGCGGGCTTCTACTGCTACGATGCGACGCTCAAGGGCTTCGCGGGACCGGGCGGTGTGGCCCGCGGGAATCGGCGGCAGGGTATTTTCAAGGGTCTCACCATCGTGGCGCTGCAAGCGATGTCGGCTGAAGGTTACGGGTACGCAATTCTCGGCGGCGTCAATGAGAATTCTTTGGCAGCGACGCGAACGGTCATCGCCGCGGAGACGATCTCGGGCTCGGATCCGGGAGTTTACGCCGGAATGCTCAGGAGTTGAACTACGATCCGACGATGCCGCTCTTGATCGCTTCGAGTCCTCGCAGTTCCCGGTAGAAGCGGACGTCGTCCGGGGCCATCAGTTCGTCGAGGGGCTTCCAGAAGTTCGGCTGCCGCAGGTAGTACTCCACGACATCTTCATCGCGCCGATGGGTCCAGAGATGTGTACCGCGGTGGCGCACGTAGATGTAGAGACCTGGCCGGCAGACTCTTACCCTTTCGGCTTCGTGGTCTTCGAGAAACCATCTATCAACGTCTCTTGCTACATCCCGGAAAGGACACTGGCGCCACAGTTGTTTCGGGAAGCAAAACGTACCGCCGGCAAAACGGCCGTGCCCTGTCCACTTCAGGTCGCCGGTCTGTGTGATCAACACAGGACAACAGTCGATAGCGGCCAGAACGTGATTCGGACTTCGACCACTAAGGGCTGCGACCATCGTCGCCAGAAATTCAGGATGGTAGTAGTCGTCATCGTCGAGCTTCTGAATGACCGATCCGCGGGCCGCTTCGATTCCGAGGTTGAGCTTCTCGCCGAGGTTGGTGTCGCCGCTTGTAGGCAAGTGGCGAATGGGAGCCCCACTGGGCAGGAATGCGTCCAGTGAGCCAGATCCCTCTCCGACGACGATCAACTCTTTATCACGCTGTGTTTGGCGAAGGAAATACTTGACGGCCTGTCCCAGGAAGTTCAGGCGCTCGGAAACCGTAGCCATCACGCATGAGACAAGGGGCTGTCCGCCGGTCTGCCCGTCCGCCGTGGCTGCTGAATGCCTTGTTGGCATGCGAAGACTTGCCCACAGCCGCCCGTCGCCTGCAACGTGACGCGGGGGCGGTTAGATTCATGGTAGACTCTGCGGGTTCTCACCGCCGGCGAATGAGCAAGACATTGCCACTTCCAATCGCAGACCGAAATTCGGAGATCCCGGCTCTAGAGAACGCCCATCGCGCCAAACCTCCCTCCCTGCCCAAACAGCCGTTTCGCATCTACCAGATTGAGCTCACCGCTGAATGCAACATGCGGTGTTCTTACTGTCCGCATCCCATGATGCAACGGGAGCAAGGGGTGATGAGCAGCGAAGTCCTGGAAGCTTGTATCCGGCGGGTCGCAAGGCAAGGCTCTTACTGCTTGGTGCTGCATCACTTTGGCGAGCCGCTTCTCCATCCGGAGCTGCGGGTGCGACTCGCGCAGGTGGCGGACGCCGGGCTGCCCATCATGCTGAGCACCAACGCGCTGTTGCTCGACGATTGCTGGGATGTTCTCCTGTCGATTCCGACCACAATCTACGTCCGAATCTCGGTGCATCAGTGGGTCTCCGAGCCTGAGTCGAACTATTTCGAAGCCGTGAAAAGCTGGAGGAAGCGCGCGGAAGGCACGAACATTCGAATCGCCGATGCGGGGAACTTCTCTGAGGGAAAGTATTTCTTCCACAACTGGACGGAGGGCGTCGACGATGGGTGGGACGCGAGCAAGTGCGTCTTCATTCGGGAGAATCTTGGAGTTGTTCTCTGGAACGGTGATATCGCGACCTGCTGCGCGGATCACGAAGGCGCCACGGCGCGGCTCAACATTCTGGATTCCGACTGCGATTCCCGTGTCTCAGAGCTATGGTCCGCGTGCGCCACATGCGACGTCGGGCGAAATCTTCGGGCGCTACCCTGGGACCCCGCCACCTGGGCGCGCTTGGATGTCGAGGCTTCTTGAAGCCCTTCTTCCCCGAAACTCATGCCTCAAGTGTTTGAGAATCTTGAAATACATGCGGCACACGCATGTAACTTGACATGCGAGTCGTGCTCGCACTTCTCGAATCACAATCACCCGGGGATCCTATCCGTAGAGGATGCGGCGAGTTGGATGGCTCCTTGGAAGGGGCGGTTGCGGCCGAACAGATTCTCGATCCTGGGTGGAGAACCCACACTCAACCGGAATCTGACCCAACTTGTGTTGCTTGCCCGTGAGCACTGGCCCGCCGCGGCCATCAGGATCGTCACAAACGGTTATTACCTAGCCAGGCATCCCGAACTGCCGCGAGTAATGGCGGAGGATGGCAACACCCTCTTGTACTTGTCTGTCCATCATGGATCGGCAAGGTACCTCGATTCGATCACGTCTCACGTAGACTTGCTGGAACGATGGATCGAACTCTACGAGATTAAGGTGGAGGTTTATCTCTCGTACACGAACTGGACAAGGCGGTACAAGGGATTCGGCTCGGCGATGGAGCCCTTCGATGACAACGATATTCGAAAAAGCTGGGAGAGCTGTCCGGCGAAACTATGCCGACAACTCTTTGAGCACAAGGTTTGGAAATGTTCACCCCTGGCTTACTTGCAACTCCAAGCCCGCCGGCACGAACTCTCCCAGAATTGGTCCGCCTATCTCGGCTATCGTCCGTTGCGGCCGGATTGTTCGGAAACGGAACTGGCCGACTTCTTCAGGAGAGAAGAAGAACCCTACTGCGCCATGTGCCCGGCTCAACCGGAGAAGATCGCTCTGCGGGATCCTACGCGCGGCAAGTTCACTCCCAGCCGATCTGAGCCGGCGGAAATGAACGGCGACCACCCTCTACTTGACCGATTGCGGCGCATGAAGCTGCCGCGATCGCAAGCCGCCGGATAGCCCACAGATCCGACCGGTGCCGCTCGTAGCGAGCCCTACCTACGCCACATGCCCGAGCTATCTGTCGTTGTCATCGGTAAGGACGAAGGAGACAGGCTGAAACGTTGTTTCGCCTCCGTTCGGCGGATGACGAAACCCGAGGGCGGCCTGGAACTTATCTACGTAGATTCAGGATCAATCGACGACAGTATCCAAGCCGCACGACAGGCGGGAGCCCGAGTCGCGATTCTCGACACCGAGCGTCCGACCGCCGGCGCCGCCCGCAATGCAGGCTGGCGGATGGCGACCGCTCCCTTTATTCTTTTTCTCGATGGGGACTGTACCGTGGACCCATCGTTTGCCGTCAGGGCCCTGCCGGAGTTCAGAGATGCCCGTATCGCGGCGGTGTTTGGACGCGTAAGAGAACGCCATCGAGAGACCCTTCTGTATGACCGCATGATGCAGTTCGACCGATGGAACCCACGTTCCGGACCCGCCATATTTTGCGCCGGCAACTCCATCATGAGACATTCCGTCCTGCAGGCGGTGCATGGCTTCGATCCCGACTTGATTGCCTGCGAGGAGCCTGAATTGTGCGTGCGCATCAGAAGACAGGCCCTCGTGATTCTTCGAGTCGACATCCCGATGGCCGAACACGATCTGGGAATGCGCCGGATTTCTCAATACTGCCGCCGCGCTTTCCGTATGGGCTACGGCGTCGCGGAAGTATCCTCTCGATATCCGGGAAGTCAGATTTGGGACCGAGACAGGGTGGGTGTGAACAGCACCTGGGGGGCCCTGCTTTCCCTGCTGCTACTGCTCTCCGCCGCCGGCATCGTGTTCTGGCACTCGTGGGTCCCGCTGATCGTCACAATCGGGTTGTCCGCGGCAGTCGCGCTCGCCATCGGGCGCAAGAATCGTCGAAAGACCAACAGTCGAGCAACGTACCTTTTGTACGGCTTGTTTTGGGTTCTCAAGCAGCCCCCATCGCTGTTGGGCTGGATTGTGTTCCGGATCGACAAGCGTTTGGGCCGAAAGCGCGGATGGATCAGTTGCAAGTGAAGGCAGCGAGGAGATGGCCTCTAGACGCCGAAACGCTCAAGTCCGCGATGCCGTCCGTAAGGCCGACAAACTGGTCGCGTGCATCATGGCCGGCACCCTCTTCGACAGTACCCGCATAGTAGAGAGCACAGCGGGTGTATACTGTGGCCGTGAGCGTGCGCGAAGGGGAGTTGTTCCGCGCGGCATTGACGTCACGCTTACCGAAAATGAGTTGACGTCTTCCCCACGGGCATCAGCCATGAGATCTGATCAAGCAAATCGCCGCGTCTTCCTGAAGGCCGCTGGGATGAGCCTCGCTCTTCCGTGGCTGGAATCTGTCTCCACGCTCGCCGCAGCCCCGACGAAACAGACGGGCCCGCGGGCGCCAATTCGCTTCGTGACAACCTTTTTTCCGCTAGGCGTCAACACGCACAAATGGGGCGCCTGCGGTTCGGGCGAAGATCTTGAGCTGCAGGCGACGCTTGAGCCCTTGGAAGTGATCAAGCACAAGGTCAACGTCCTTCAAGGTTTGTCCCACCCGCATCTGACGGACTTGCGCGGACATGCCGGCAAAGTCGCTGCGTTTCTGACGGGCGAGCCTGGCGGACGGGACCACAACGCCTCGGGGATTTCTTTCGATCAGCAAATCGCCGGTCGGCTCGGCGACCAAACCGAGTTTCGCTCGCTGGTTCTGGGCATTGCTCCCTCAAGAAACGGCCGCGCATTCTACGATTCCAGTATCTCCTGGCGGGGCCCTGAAAGGCCTCTTGCCAAAGAGATCGATCCCGCCATGACGTTCGCGGCTTTGTTTGCCGACAAGTCGTGGTTAAAGCGAGATGAGAGCGTGCTTGATTTTGTGCTCGATCAGGCAAAGGGTCTGGAAAAGAGGATCAGCGCGCAGGACAGTCAGACCCTCGCCGAGTATTTCGAGGGCATTCGCGAACTAGAGCTACGGATCGCGCGTCTCGACCGGGAAAAGACCGATTGGCAACGTCAGCAGGCAGGCGAGCCTTCCGTCTCCCGGCGTTTTCACGCCAACGACCCGAGCGGCGCCGGCGAAACGCCGGATTTCGCTCTTTATCAGCCGGAGAACTTTCGCGACCACACCCGCTTGATGCTTGATCTGATCGTACTGGCGCTACGAATGGACAAGACGCGAGTGCTGACATTCATGTTCGACAGCTACGGCCCGAAATATATGGACTTCAGCTTCCTACCCGGAGTCACCGGCCAGTGGCATTCGTTGAGCCACCACAAAGAAACGCCGAGTTCGCTGCGCCAATATCAGCTCATCAATCGCTGGCACATCTCCCAATACACGTATTTGCTTCAGAAGATGGATGAGGTGAAAGAAGGGGATCGGACGCTACTCGACAATTCGATGGTCATGATCGGATCCGACATGTGGGACGGGAACCGCCATACCTGTACCGAGTATCCTTTGCTTCTGGCCGGCGGTGGCGGCGGCCGGATCAAGACCGGGCGAGCCATCGATTTCGAGGGCGGTTCGATGTCCCGGCTCTTTTTGTCCATCGCGGAAACCATGGGCGCCCCGCTCGACCAATTCCAGGAGGCAACTGAGTCGCTTGGTTCGGCGCTGGCGGTGTAGAAAGATCTCCATGAAGTCTGCCCCGACCCGAGCCGTCATCCGCGCGCCCAGTCTTGCCCTTTTCCTTGGCATCGGGATGCTCCATTTACCTGCCCCGGCGGCGGAGAAGGATGTGCCCCATGCATGGGATGCGCAGGTTCGACCGATCTTCGCGCAGCATTGCATCGGTTGCCATGGCTCCGAAATCCAGATGGCCGGTTTGCGGCTGGACCGTGGCGAATCGGCGCTTCGAGGCGGTGCCGGCGGTGCGGTGATCATCGCTGAGCAGTCTGCCCAAAGTCTGCTCATACAGCGTCTGTCGTTGCCGCGCACGGACGCCGGCGCCATGCCCCCGCCGGGTAATCCTGGCCCGACCGAGGAACAAATTCGAATCCTTGCCGAATGGATCGACGGGGGTGCGTTGTTGCCGACGGGCAAAGCGGAACCGCACCCCGTGGCAGAGGAGATTCCCGAACCTCTTGTTGCGTACTCGGAATTATCCGGGCCGGCCGACGAGTTGACATTCAAAGAGAAGATCCATCCCTTCCTGCGGCATTACTGCTACGACTGCCACGGAAAGAAGAGCCGTGAAGGCGGACTTGCCATTGAGGACTTTTCGGAGCAGTGGCCAGGCGAGGATCTGCGCGGTTGGAATCAGCAGTGGGAGAAGATTGCGCGTGCGATCACCACCGGTGCGATGCCTCATCCGAGCCAGCAACGTCAACCCACCGAGGAGGAACGGGAACTGTTCGGCTTGTGGTTCGAGAAGGAACTGGAATCACGCATCACACCCGACTCGTCCCGGGCCAGCAATGCACGGCTGCGACAGATGACGCCGTTCGAGTACGACAACACGGTGCGCGAGTTGACCGGACTCGACCTGGGCCTCAGTAGCCTGACGCAGCCGGGTGGGCCGGCCAGTGACGGCGGCTTCCTGAATCAGGGCTTCGAGATGCAGTTGTCTCCTTCGAAACTGTCGCGCTACCTACTGGCCGCGGATCGGATCGTCGCCCACGCTTCGATCGATCCGGAGAAGGGCATCCGTTTTCACACTGAATCACAAGCGGCTCATGTTGACCCTTCCAATGCGACAACGGCGGATGACTTGCGGGCCGCGGCGTACCGGCACCTCTCCGCTTATGCCGCGCGGGCCTATCGCCGCCCTCTATACGAAGAGGAGACCGCCGGCCTGATGGCCCTTTACGACCGGCAGATCGAAAGCGGCGGAGATTTCGACGGTGCCTGCCGGCAGGTCTTGCAGGGCATATTGGCCTCGCCGCAGTTTGTCTACCTGGCCGAAGAGCACCGCTGGGACAGAAAGGTGATCAATTGGAGCGACAAGAAAAGGGAGAGATCCGAAGCTACAGTTGATCTTTCCGATCATGAGGTGGCGTCCCGGCTGTCGTATTTTCTCTGGTCTGCTCCGCCGGATGGGGAATTGACGAAGCTGGCTGTTGAGGGTCGGCTGCTCGAACCGGAGGTCCTGAAGGCCCAGGTCAGGCGAATGCTTTCAGACCCGAAGGCCTCGGCTCTCGCGACGCAGTTCGCCGGGTACTGGCTCAAGTTCAACAAAGTTGGGGACCATCTCGACATCAACCGACAACGCTTTCCGGAGTTTTCGGAATCGCTGCAAAGGGCGATGTACGACGAAGTGCACTATTTCATCGAGGAGATCATTCGCAGTGACCTGAGCATCTTGAATCTGCTCGATTCTGACTTCACGTTCGTGAACCGCGAACTGGCCGCGCACTACGGAATCGAAGACGTCACCGGCGCGGGTTTTGTGAGGGTGCAACTGACGGATCGCCGCGGTCGCGGCGGCCTGTTGGCCATGGCCGGGATTCTGAGTCTGACCTCGCATCCCGACCGACGCAGTGCCGTCGGGCGCGGCGCTTATGTGCTGCGAGAAATTCTCGGCACGCCGCCACTGCCGCCGCCTGTGACGGTGGGCAAGCTGGAGGACGTTTCAGCCGACAATGGGCGCCCGCTGACCTTGGCTGAGACGATGGAACGCCACCGACGAGAGACTCGCTGCGCCGGGTGCCATAGCCGCATGGACCCCCTCGGCCTCGCACTCGAAGAGTTCGACGGGATCGGGCGCCGGACGAAGCGGGAGTCAGCGGACGGCGTGCCGGCTGTTGATCTGTACGCCTTACCGGATGGCACCGCGCTGCACGGGCTCGATGATCTCAAGAGCTATCTTCTCCAGGGTCCGCAGCGACGGAAGTTCCTCAATAACTTTTCAAAGCGCCTGCTGACGTACGCCCTGACCCGCGAGCTGCAATCCGGCGATTTCTATACTCTGATCTCGATGCGCCGCGCGCTGCAGGACGACGGATACCGGTTCTCCGCGGCGATCCAGACGATCGTTACCAGCGACGTCTTCCTTCAGCGGGCCGAAGAATAGCTGGTCGATTAGAAATAGTTAACCGTTCCTTGGTAGAATCCCTGCTCCGCCCCGGTATCCAGGAGGCCCGCGTCAGGGGCCTATCTCCGCCAGGGCGTCCAAATCCGCCAGCGACACCTTGAGGACTTCCATGGTCTGCTTGGCCCCGGAGAAGGCGATCAACAGATGGCCGTCGTGTTCGATGATGTGCGGGTAGTCGACATGGCGGCCGCCCACGAGGTAGAACATCCGCGTATACACGAGACCGTCCCTGCTGACGGACAGCACCAAAGGGTCGCGCTGCGCCGGGTTCGCATTCGAAACCATGACGTAGTAACCGCGCGAGGTCCGCAAAGCGAAGAACTTGCTCCTCGCATCGGGGAAGTTGGTTGCGACGATCTTGCTCCAACTCGTGCCGTTGTCGGTCGAGAAGGTGCGGAGCAGGCGTTTCGAGTCGCCGTTGTCGCGAATCAGGCCAACCAGGTTCCTGCCGTCGGGCAGGACGTACCAGTAGGGCTCTTCCGGCCGCCCGCTTCCGTCGTAGGCGGCCATCGGGTGGATCTCCCATTGGTCGAAGCCTTCGACCCCGCCGATCATGACGGAAACCTGCCGCTGATGATCGCGCCGGGTCATCATCCATAAGCCGCTGGGGAGCTTCTTTGGCGGGAAGTTGTTCATCGAGTCGTCGAGAACCGTTCCGTGGGCGACCCATTTGGCGGCCTGCTTGTCCCAGCGAAACGCCTCGAGGCTCAGGCCGGGACCTGGGTAGCCCGGCGCACGGAAGTGGGTGGCGAGCACCAGCAACTCGCCGGCCCGCACCCAGTAGCCGCGCGCAATCCATCCGAACCCCTCAATGCGCGGAGCCCCGGAAAGATTCCTGGGGCGGCTCCAATGAACGCCATCCTCGCTCGTCGCGAACGAGACGCGCGTCCCCGCCTGGTCGTGGCCCGGCACGACATTGCGATGCTCCTCCGGCCCGACGCCGGGCTTCGGCGCCCCGGGACCGTCGCTCCACATCGCCCAATAGCGCCCATCGAAGCGAGCCAGATAGGCGTTAGCGTGCTGCGAGGGCAGCCGCGGCAGTTCCTTGGTCGATATTGCCATAGCAGGGGGCCAGCAATGTCCCCTTGGCGAGCTTGATCGCGCTCGAACATGTCTGCAGCTTCGGCGCGAACAGGACATGTTGATGGAGCGGCCAAGTCAGGCCGGAGTTGCCGCTCCAGCACCAGAATCCGCCGACATTGCGGAACGGGTACTCGCGCTTGTGGGTGTGCGGAATCGAAGTTCGTTGACTTTCCTCGACCGGGATGACTTCGTGCATGGCCAACAGCCCGCCGACAACTCCGTCGCCCAGGTAGAGTGGTGCAAACTCCTGGCCGCCTCCCGCGGCGAGTTGACCCGCGTTCTCGATATCCCAGCTCTCGCCGAGGTCGTGCGACCGAATGACCGTGATGATGCTGCGGGGGTGCGTATGGCGGACGCGCTCCTGACGGGGCGCCTGCCGAAACGCCATGAGTAATTCGTCTCGGTCAAGTCGCACGACGTGGGGAAACGCGGTGTAGGTTGCCGAATCGAAGAGGACCTCGACCTGCCGCACGGTAGACGGCCGCTTAACCGTGATCGATCGATCGACGTCAGCGGGACGTGCCGCGCTTCGCTCCGGCAGCAAACCGCGCGCGATCACGCCAGCCGATGCGGCAAGCGCGGACCGCCTCAGGAATCGGCGGCGCGAGGTTGGCTGTTCCGGCATCATGAATCTCCTCTAGGTTACCCCGTCGGAGCAACCTCAAACGTAGCGCACCGCATCCCCCACCCGCGACCTCAGAATGTCCGACCGCGCCATGCCGTGCCCCGGAGCGCACGCCGGCGGGAGCTATTACCTGGGGTTCGTTTCGTTGAGCCGCTGATCGGTTGAGCTGTTGGGCCGGTTGGGCGGGCGGAGTTCGTTTGGTAAAAAGCGGGTGTCGGTGTTCGTGTTTTGTTCGCTTTTGGCACAAAATGGAACAGTTTGAGGCGGTTTTTGTGCCGTTTTTTGGTGCGGGCGCCGGTGCTGGGAGTTCGTTTCCTAAAAACGGGTGGGGCCGGGCGTTGGATGTTGGCACAAAGTGGCACAGTCGGACCCTGCTCTTGTGCCGTTGCTGTGAGGGGAGCAGGCGGGCGTGGTGGTTGGTCTGCCTTCTGGACGTTGCGGCGGCCAAAACCGGTCACTGGTGTTTCGGGCTCGGTGGGCGCTGGTTGGGACCGCTCCCTCACGGTCACGGTTCGGTTTGGGCGGTGGCTCGATTTGCGGTTCTGTGGTGTAAGTGACACTTGGTTTTGGCTGTGGGTCTTCAGTTCCGTTATACACCGGCGGTGAGCGCTTGGCGGGGTGGTTGGGGTGGTTGTTGTTGTGAGCGCGGGAGATAGAATTTTTTCGGGTTGTGACTGGGGTGATGGGGCGCCCGGTCTGGTGGCTCAAGCCGGTTAGGGGAAGGCCTTTGAACGGCTTGGCCGACGGGCGAATTGGTGGGCTGGGAACATGCACGAGAGGGGACACCCTGGTTGGGCTCGCGAGGTAGTGGTTGGTGGGCGTAAGTCGTTGAAACTGTTGAATCTTGACAGAAGCCCCGCGGAGCCTATCTGAGGGCCCATGTTCCAATTATTCTGTCGCAATGTGTTCATAGCAAGCGAGTTAGGGTCGAGTTGGCATGGGCGTGGGGTGGCGGTTATGGGTCGCGGTAGGAACGTCGGTTGCCCGACGCCCCCCGCACAGATCCGTACGTGAGCTTCAACTCATACGGCTCCTACCTCGGATGATGGCGACCGAAACGCCGCAACGCAGCCTCCCGACGCACGCTCGTCTGCCACGGTGTCACCGCTGCCCGCCTCTGTGTGCGGTCGGTGCGCGGCGAAACGAACGTTCTCCTTGGTGCAGGCCCTTCCCTCCAGATCCTCCGCCAACGATTCCTCGTCTTTGTTCGAATCCTTCGCGGGTACTATGGCCCACTCCGACTCCTCCGCACCGTACACGTGGGTCGTACGGCCTTCGCCTTCACCCACCGGCCTGCTTCGCAGGCGGCGCGGAGGTCTCCCGGTTCTCGCGCAGAGAGTTTCCTGACGTGCCATGGTTCTTCGACCGCGCCGGGGCCGGCCGCCGCTCGCGATGAGCGCAGCGACCGATGTGGCCTTCCCTTCCAGTCAACAAGGTCGGCTCCCGAGAAGAGTTATTTCACGGCTCAATAGCCCGGCCCGCCAGTGCCTCTGTCAACGCTTCACCCGCGATGTCGCCACCGCCGGCGCATGACTCGAGGTCAACGTGGTTCGCTGCTCCTTCGTTGTGGGGCTCCTTCCTCCCCGACTCTCCGCCGGTTTATCCCGGCGCTTTCTGACTGTCCCCCTCGGCCCCAAAACCGAGCCGTGCTCCTAAAAGGGCTCCGTCCCGCTCCGTCCCCTTTTCGTCCCCTTTTCGTCCCTTTTCGTCGGGAACGACTTCACCTTCGCGTAGACTGAACAGATGGCTGGCTATGTGCTTACAAGCGACGGCCCGGGCGGAGTAGACGATGAGCACAGACGACAACATCAGGATGGTTCACGCCAACTTCAGCCGAATCTATCTCGGCGGAATTCCGTCGTTACTGAATGACAACGGTGGAGCATTCCTCTCCTTCATCTGCACGTTGACGGCAACGGAAGCCTTGGGCGGATTTCTTAAGCCGAGCGCCGGCAACGGCCACAGGTTTAAATCATTCGTGCACGACTACTTCCCTGCGCCGCTCAGCGGCCAGGAGAAGGACCTCTGGAAACTGAGAAACGCAGCGGTTCATGGTTTCTCCCCAGGGCCATACACGTTGACCCATCACAACAGCCACCTTCACCTGACGATTGATGGCAGTCAGACCGTGCTGAACGCTGAAGACTTTTATGCCGCGCTGGTGACCGCGGCGAAGAGGTACTTCGATGCGCTTCAACAGAATGTTGCCCTTCGTGTTGCCTTCGAAAAACGTGCCAAGGATCCACAGACAGGCGTGCTGGTCGTGAGCCCCTTGACGGGAAGGCCATGAGGCCAAGGGACTACAAATCTAGCTCCTCATCCTTTCTCACCAGCAACCGGATTCAACCGGGGTGGTCAGCTGCAGCGGGCTCCTGCAACACTATGGGGAATTCCGTTGCACGAGAGATCGCAGGTGCGCGGCAGGCCTGAGCGCTCCGAGCTGCTGACGGCGATCAGCGCGCGGTCGCGCAAGCTGGCTATCGTCGAGGTGTTGATCGTTTTGGCGGCTATCGTCTGATGACACTGAAAGGCTGTGTGAACTGAGTCAGGTCAAGAGCTGGGTCAAGCGCGGTCATGCCCCGACGGGCGCAACGGACACGCAGTGAAGGCTAGCGCTACTTCTTGTCCGGGTCAGCCGGCGGTGTAGCTGCCGGAGCGGGTTGGGTCGGCGCCTGCTGGGGGACCTTCGGCATTTGCACCGGTACGCTGCCTCTATTTTCTAACGGCACCCTCGCCATGGCCGGAGGAACCGCGCCTTCATTCACCTGTCGGATGCTGAGTTCCGGACCGTCGTTTGATTTGCTCACAGGATCAATTTTAGCAGCCATCCACAGGTTTGGCCCCACAAACAGCAGGGTCGCCAATAGCGCAAGGACGAAGAATAGCCCGGCAGACTTGTTCAGGCGGTCAGTCATACGCCCGTAAGAGTTTTCCTTGTCGAAGGCTGCATTGTTTTTCTCGAGGTAGTAGTCATGCGCCAGTTCGAGCTGCAGGTCGTAGGCCTTCCGGCTCATGATGAACGAATAGAGAGTACAGACGATCGATGCCAAGAAGAGCACCCAAGAACCGAACAGCAGCGGGAGCCCAAAAGCCTGAGACACGGGCACCACATCTTTTATGAAGGTCAACGAGAGAGCGAGTGCTCCGCTCGATAGGGATAGCAACGCCCGGTCGAACTCTGCGAAGCTGGCTTGTCGCCCAGCCCAGAGCTGTTTTTGGTAGTCGAAGTAGAACCGCTTACGCAGCTCGTCGGTGTCGGAGTGTGAGCGCTCCACCGTCGGCACAGCCTCTACAGTAATATTACCGTCTGGAAACTCACCCCGAGGATGATGCCCACATCCGCTCGGCGATGAGCTTTTCTTCCGCGCCGACGGCCTCGGTGTAGATCGAGGTTGTTGAGATGTGAGCGTGCCCCAACTACTTCTGTGCCATGTTGAGCGGCACGTTGGAAGCTACCGCCTTGATGCCGAAGCCGTGCCGTAAGCCCTTGGGCGTAGCAGGCAAGCCGCTGAGGCCTGCGGCGACCATCACGTCACGAACACGCCGCCAGGCGGTCGTACGGGACCAGGACCACAGAAGGTGCTGAGCGCCCTGATCGGGAAGCCGTCTCGCGGCGGTGATTCCATAGGCGCGGTCGAGGCCCTCCAGAAACCCAGGCGGCACGGGAACCGCGCGGTAAATGCCTCTGCGGCGCTTCTTGAGTGACTCGAAGACGAGAACGCAGTCTGCGAGATCGACGCGGCCGGCGCTCAAGGCCAGAGCTTCGGAGATTCCCCCGCCTTTCGGCTCCGGGCCGAGGCGAAACTCAGGCCAGCAACGAGTTTATGACTTGGCCGTGGACATCGGTCAATCGAAAATGCCGACCCTGATACTTAAACGTCAGCCGCTTGTGATCGACTCCCAGCAAATGTAGCATCGTCGCATGCAGGTCGTGGACACTGACGCGATCCTCCGCGACATTGTAGGAGTAGTCGTCCGTCGTGCCGTGCGTGACGCCGCCTCGGATGCCGCCGCCCGGCATCCAGATCGAGAAACAACGGGGATGGGAAGGTGTGAAAAAATGCTGGGACAGTCAGCCGCGCTTCGTGTAAGTCCTTGCATATCAGCGACTGATTCGGGCCGCGCTTGTGACAGTCCCGATTTTTTCACACCTTCTGGTACCTCGATTCTCTTCCGCTGGGATCCATGGGGGGACTACAGCCGATCTTTTCCATCCGTCAGCCACTCCAGGCTGAAGCGGCCGATCGCAATCCTCGAATAGCTGTCCGCTTCGTACAGGCACAGGATCGTCATGTCCGAGGCGACCGCTAAGTCTGAATAGGCCGCGGAACCTGCGTGAAGTATTTTCGAGACGGGGAAAGTTTCGCATTCGTCGTAACTTAGGCGTACCGTAAGCTGCTCGCGCTTTGTCCGGCTCGACGGATGAGCCAGCAGGACGCGGTTCTTCCCGTTACGATCCGCCTTCGTGAACCGCACGACGCTACCTTGCACAGACGGCTCCGGCATTCCCTCGTCGAACTCGACAGGGGACCACGTTTGCCCGCCATCTTCGCTCCACGAGTAGGCCCGCACGCGCTTCTCCTGACGGCTACGCATGTTCATGTAGATTCTTCCGTCAATGGTTTCAACGGACATCGATTCATCAGAAAGGTCGATGTCGAGTGGGTTGCTTCGTTGCCAGGTTTCCCCGTGGTCGTCGCTGTACATTGCGTAGGAGAATTGGATCTTGCCCCAGCTTGCCGGTCGCCACTCTCCCGCTCCGGGCGATGTATCACCCCAGCTTGAAATCAGCAACCTTCCCGACGACAGTTGAATCCCATGCCCGGGACCGGCCCCGATGTAGCTCCAACGCGGATCAACAACCTGGTCGGTGATTTCGCGAGGTTCGCTCCAGGTGGAGCCGTTATCACGGCTCTTAGTGACGAACACGCGCTGATTGTTCTTGCAGAAGACGAGGACGACATCTCCGGTTTGGCGATCCAACACCGGCGCCGGTTGATTGACCGATAGATCACCATCATCGAAAAGGACTTCCAGTGAACCCCAGGTCCGCCCCGCATCCCGGCTGCGCTTGAGAACCAAGTCGATGTCGGCGTCGTCCCGACAGCTCTCTCGGCGTCCTTCCGAAAACGCGAGGATCGTGCCGTCGGCCGCTGTCAGCAGAGCCGGGATTCGGAAACAGTTGTAGCCGCCTTCTCCCGCCGAGAAGACTGTTACCGTTTCGGGTTTGGAAGGGAGTTCGGGGCGATGACTCTGTTCGGAAGGCCGCTCGCAAGAAGCGACCAACAGCACGAGAGCCGCCACGACCAGCGCTAAGGCTCTCTTCAAAGCTTCATCAACGTCACGCACGGTTGAGGTCACGAAACATCCAACGACGACGGATAAGAACCGTACTCCACGCGGACTTCGAGCCCCTCAATCGTGATTCCACCGGCGAGGCCTTCGGGCCGTCCGTCGAGTGAGACTTCGAGCAAGTTTCGTCCCCTCACCGGCCGAACTCCCACAAGATGGAACTCCAGCTTCTGCCCTTGATAAGGAGCGATGTGCCAGGAAAAGTCGCGCAAGCAGGTTTCGGCGCCAAGTGATTCCCCGTTCAGAAAAACACCCAGGCGGTCAGCGCTGACCAGGTTCGTGACCACAAGCTCCAATATGACTTGCCTCACCCGTTCCGGCGTGGCGTCGATGTCGTCCGCTATCGAGAAAGGAATCGAGTAACGCTTGCTTGGATCCGCCGCGGCGATCTCCATGGGAAGCGTCGCGTCGTAGCCGAGTTCGGAAGCCTGCTCCGAACGGTGCCGTTGAATGTATCGTTTGCTTCCTTCTTGGATCAAATCGGGATCGCCCACTTCCGTCAGAATCCGGCGCTCGCTATCGTCGAGAGGCCATCGCATGAACCAGGCATAGATCCCGTCGACTCCCCGAGCCCAGTGGTTCGCTACGACGCCCCGAGCGACTTCGGGGGTAGCGTAGATCCGTACCGGTGAACCCGTCGCCTCGTCCTGAACGTACGGCTGTAGCATTCCGTAAACCGGAATGTCATGCTGGTGAGCCTTATCGATGAGCCAATCGATAGGCATGTCCGGGTCGAGCGTGAAATCGAGATAGAGCAGAGGGGCGACGTAGTCCACCAACCCTTCCTCGATCCAAGTAGAGATATCGAGACCCCGTTCGCGGCACATCTTGTTCGTCGGATAGACGCGCACACCGATCTGCTTGTCCTTCCCCGCTACCGCGCGGACCATCTTTGAGATCTCTCGCACGTAGTCGGTCAACACCGGCGTATACTCCGCTACGTCGTTAGGCCGTAGACACAACGGCATGCCGCCCGGCGCGGCGGCGAAATCCAGTTCCACACCTTCGGTGTCGTAGTCGGTCACCAACTCTTCGAGGACCGCGAACTGATGGTCTCGCACTTCCGGATGGGCCAAGCCTCGACCTTCCGGTACGCGAAACTTCGCATCCATGCGACCGTAGCTTGACATGCGTACACTGGCGAAAAAGTCCATCCCCTTCTGGTGAGCCCGGTCGATCAACACCTGCAGCGGATCGAGTCCACGAGCGGCGAGGCTCTGCATGTTCTCCCACGTGCGCCAGTACGCAGCCATCGTGAAGGGCCGCTTATCCGCGCCAAATTGCATACCGACTTTCGAGGGATAGAACAGACCATCACCCCGCTCGACGCCGTAGATGAACGTATCGACCGTCGTCCCGGCGACCTCGTCCACCGGCCGCCATGCGTCTTGCATGGTCATGGGAGGCTCAAAGACGAAGAGATAGTAGTGACGCGCGTCGTTGAAGTAGATTGTCCGTTTCCTGCGATTGGACGCTCCGGACTCGGCCGGGCGCGAAGACCCAGCCGCTGTTGTGGCGGAAGCCGGGGCCCCCGCGACCCCTTGCATGAATGTTCGACGAGTGAATCCCACGACTCCTCCTCAGGTTTGCGCTTGGGTTTGCGGCGCTTCCCAAGGATACTGCGAGGGCCGGCGGTATTCAACAGGGTTTTGCGAAGCCGGCCTCTGGCCCCGCGGTCCGGCATTCGATTGGGACTCCTCGCGGCTCTAAGCTTGCCCATGAGCGGCCGCACCCCCTGTTGATATACTGCGGGCCTCTGAATGTCCGAGTCCATTACCGAACAGCGGAATCCGGATTCTGAACACATCGATAGGCTCCCTACAGCGGACCTACTGGCACTCATCAACCGGCAAGACCAGACCGTTCCCGGAGCTGTTGCAGGGGCGCTTCCCGGGATCACAAAGGCGGTCGATGCGATTGTCGAGCGCTTTCAGCGAGGCGGGAGATTGTTCTACATCGGCAGCGGCACGAGCGGCCGGTTGGGCGTTCTCGATGCCGTCGAATGCCCGCCGACATTCGGCGTCCCGCCCGGACGCGTGCAGGGCATTCTCGCCGGAGGGAATGACGCCGTGTTCAAGGCGGTCGAAGGCGCCGAAGACGATCGCGAAGCGGGAGCCCGCGACCTCCGCAGCCGCGACTGCGGGCCGGTTGACACGGTTGTCGGCATTTCCGCGAGCGGCCGAACCCCATACGTCCTCGACGCTCTTGACTACGCCCGATCGATTGGCGCTCTCACCGTTAGCCTTACCTCGAATCCCGGCTCGGCGCTCACGAGCGCTGCCGATATCGCCATCGTCCCTGCCACGGGTCCCGAGATTATCGCCGGCTCAACTCGCATGAAAGCCGGGACCGCTCAAAAGCTCGTCCTCAACATGATCTCGACCGCCGTCATGATCCGCATGGGATACGTTCTCGGCAACCTCATGGTCAAGGTTCAGCTCAACAATGCGAAACTCATCGACCGGGGACGCCGCATTGTTTCCGAAGTCACCGGTTGCGCCATCGAGGAGGCAGCCGAAGCCCTTCAGGCAGCGGCGAATGACGTCCGTATCGCTATCCTCATCGTGAAACACCGCCTTGGCCGCGAAGCAGCCGAGCAGCACCTCGCTGCGGCGGGCGACAATCTGTGGAAGGCCTTGGAATCGGCCCCCTAAAGCCCGCCCGACTCTTCTCTTACCGAACCGCATGCCGACAACAGCCTTCATCGCCGACACCATCTACACCCCCGATGCGATCCCGAACGGCGTCGTCCTCGTTGAAGACGACTGCATCCTCAAAGTCGGTTCTCGCGAGAGCGTTGAGATCCCGGCAGGCGCGCGTGAAGTGCGGCTCGAAGGCCAATCCGTCGCGCCCGGCTACATCGATATTCACAACCACGGCGCCGGCGGGGCCGATGTGATGGAGGCCACGAACGAATCCTTCGACACGATCTGCCGCACCCTCGCTCGCTTCGGCACAACTTCCTTCTACCCCACGACCGGCACGTCCACCACGGCCGATATGCGCCGCGCGGTCGAGTTTCTTGCTGATGCGGTCGAGCAGGCTTCATCTCCCAGCGCGGCTTCTCATCCGCTTGGCATTCACATGGAGGGGCCGTACCTCAACCCAAAGCGCCGCGGTGTTCACCCGATTGACCTGCTCGTCGATCCCACGCTTGACGCCTACCGCCGGTTCGCACAGGCTGCCCGGGGCAAGCTGCGCATCATGACCATCGCACCGGAGTTGACTCACGCGCCCGAGTTGATCAAAGAGATGCTCGACACGGATGTGCAACCCTCTATGGGTCATACAGACGCCACCTTCGAAGAAGCCGACCGGGCGGTGACTCTCGGAGTACGCCAGGCGACCCACATGTTCAACGCCATGCGGCCTTTCGGCCACCGCGACCCCGGCGTCATCGGAAAAGTTCTCACCGACCCCAGCGTCAAGGCTGAGCTTATCGCCGATGGTGTCCATGTCGACCCCAAAGCCATCGAACTGCTATACCGTTCGAAGGGCGCCGATGGCATCATTCTCATTTCCGATGGCATCTCAGCCGTTGGCATGCCCGATGGCGAATACAACGTCGTCGGCCTGCGCGTCGAAGTCAAAGACGGCGCCTGCCGCTTCGAGGGCCACTTGGCGGGAAGCGTCGTCACGCTCGATCGCGCCGTTCGCAACATGACGAAGTTTGTCGGGGCGTCACCCGCCGAAGCCATTCGCATGGCGACCCTCAACACGGCGACTTTGATGCGCATCGCCGACCAAAAAGGACAGCTCAAGGAAGGCGCTGACGCGGACCTCGTCGTCCTCGATTCCAATCTCAACATCCAGCAGGTTTACACGCGGGGTCTGCCCGTTGCTTAGACGGCTCCTGAAACCGTAAGGGCCGGCGGCCACGTCTTACATCTGTTTCCTGGAAATCCCCAGAACTCCATGGATAAGTTCATCATCGAAGGCGGTCACACTCTTTCGGGAGTGATCCCCGTCGGCGGAGCGAAGAATGCCGCGCTGCCCGTGCTGGCGGCTACCCTCCTGACGCGCGACGAGGTCACTCTCGAACGCATCCCGAAAGTCCGCGACATCCGCACGATGGCGAGCCTGCTGGAAAACGTCGGCGCCGAGGTGGCGCCGAATAATGGCGGTTATCGCATCCGCGTGGCGGAAATCACGTCGCCCGAAGCCCCTTACGAACTCGTGAAGACGATGCGTGCGTCGAGCCTCGTCCTCGGCCCTCTCGTGGCCCGCTACGGCGAGGCGCGCGTATCGATGCCGGGGGGCTGCGCGATCGGCGCCCGGCCAATCAACCTCCATTTGGCGGGGCTCGAAAAACTCGGCGCGACAATCAGCCAAGAGCACGGCTACATACGCGCGTTTGCGCCGCACGGACTCACCGGCGCGGTGATTCACTTCGATCGCATTAGTGTTACCGGCACCGAGGACCTCATGATGGCCGCTGTGCTCGCCAAAGGGGAAACCACGATAGAGAACGCTGCTCGGGAACCCGAGGTTACTGACTTGGCCGCGTTACTCACCAAGATGGGCGCCCGCATCGAAGGCGCCGGCACGTCAACGATCTCGATCCAGGGCGTGCCCGAACTTCATGGCGCCACCCACGCCATCGTCCCCGACCGCATCGAAGCCGGAACCTTTCTCATCGCCGGAGCGCTGGCGGGCGATCCGCTCACCCTCTCCGGCGTCAACCCCGCGCACTTCAGCGCGCTCACCGACAAGATGCAACAAGCCGGCGTCGAGTTTTCTTTCCCCGCTGATGACCGTATCGAAGTCCGAGCCCAAAACAAACTCGGCGCCGTTAACTTGGCCACCAAGGAATATCCCGGTTTCGCCACCGACATGCAAGCTCAATTCCTGGCGATGATGACGCAGGCGCGGGGCGAGTCCCAAATCATCGAGACGATCTTTGAGAACCGCTTCATGCACGTCTCCGAACTGCTCCGCATGGGCGCCGACATCACGCTCGACGGGAACCGCGCCACCGTTCGCGGCAAAACGGATCTCAGCGGTGCACGGGTTATGGCATCCGACCTACGCGCCAGCGCGTGTCTCGTTATTGCCGCCCTCGCGGCCCAGGGAGAAACGGTCATCGACCGCGTCTACCACATCGACCGAGGCTACGAAGCTATCGAAGAGAAGCTTTCCAGCGTCGGCGCCAAGATCCGCCGCGCCCGGTAAGCTCCGCCCCGCACTTGGGGCACGACCCCCATCGCTGTGGGGCGTTGCGCCAAATAATCCCGCGGCAATCGCGGGCGGGCGGGTCAGTTTCGTTAGGGCCGCTAGATCCCCTCGAAAAGAGTGCTGCTCAAATACCGCTCGCCCGCGTCCGGAAGGATGGCGACAATCGTCTTCCCTTCGAACTCGGGCTGCTTCGCGAGTCGGCAGGCAACCGAAACCGCGGCGCCGCACGAAATCCCGGACAGCAAGCCCTCTTCACGAGCCAAACGCCGCGCGTACTCGACCGCTTCATCATTCTCCGCCTGCTCGATCCGATCGACGAGTGACAGGTCGAGCACACCAGGAATAAAGCCCGCTCCAATCCCCTGAATGCGGTGATGGCCCGGCTCGATCGGTTTGCCCGCCAGCTTCTGCGAGATCACCGGACTCGAAGCCGGCTCAACCCCGACGGAAATCAGCGGCTTCTTCAGATGCTGCTTGATGTAGCGCGAGATGCCGGTGATCGTCCCGCCTGTTCCGATGCCCGCGACCAGCACTTCGACCTGCCCGTCGGTGTCTTCCCAGATCTCAGGCCCGGTCGTTTTGAAATGGATCGACGGGTTGGCGGGATTGTTGAACTGCTGCAACATCACGTAGCGATCGGGTTCCGCCGTGACCATCTGTTCGGCACGCTCGATCGCGCCCTGCATGCCGACCTCATCGGAAGTCAGTTCCAGCTTGGCCCCAAACATTCGCAAGACCTGTTGCCGCTCGAGACTCATGATCTCCGGCATCGTCAGGGTCAGCGAGTAGCCCCGCGCGGCCGCGACGAAAGCGAGCGCGATGCCGGTGTTACCGCTGGTGGGCTCGACCAGCTCGTTGCCGGGCTTGAGAACGCCACGCTGCTCGGCGTCCCAAATCATCGACGCGCCGATGCGGCACTTCACCGAATAGGCCGGGTTGCGCCCTTCGACCTTGGCGAGCACGGTAGCCCGAGCACCGTCGGTGATGCGGCTTAGCTTGATCAGCGGCGTGCGGCCGATGCTCAACGAGTTGTCTTCAAATATGCGACCCATCGGCCATTCTCTCTGCTTTGCTCGGCTAAATCTGCCAACTGACCGCCCGCCGAGTCCGCTTATCTTTCCAGCGTTCCAGCAGGTCGGCGAACGTTGTGCGGTCGATCACGTTCGACAGCGCCGCGTCGACCTCTTTCCAGAGGTCGTTGAACGGCGAATCGGCGTCGCGTGACCTGTCCTTGCCGCGGCGGCCCGCTGACAGCGAGCCCTCGATATGTCGCAGCACATCCCCGACCGTGATGTCCTCCGGCGGTTGGGCGAGCGAATAGCCGCCGTTCGCGCCGCGGCGCGAGCTTAGGAACCCGCCCTGTTTGAGTTGCGACAGAATCAGCTCCAGGAACTTCTGAGGAATCCCCTGCCGCGTCGCAATATCGGCGATCTTCACCGGCTCGGAACTGCCTCGGGAGCACAGCTCGAAAACGGCCCGCAACGCATATTCACCCTTAACGGAGATGTCCATGGAATCTCTATCGATTTACTAGAGATTAAGAGTAAGCTACCTCCTGTCGGTACGTCAATGAAGACCCACGGATTGCGGTAGAGTTCGTAGAGCAGTCGGAGTTGCCTGACGAGTGACGGACATCCTACTCAACATCGCCCTGGTTGTTTTCGTCCTCGGTTCGGGTGTGATAGCCACTCAGATCTACGTGAAGCTTGCCTATTACAAGTGCTTGGGCTGCGGCAGTCTTAACGCTAGACGGCGCTCGGAGTGCCGTGTTTGCGGCCACGCTTTGTCGTAGCGAAGCAGTGTTATGATCGACGCTTGCGGCGCGCTCCCGAGATCGCCCTGGCGGTTGTTTTCGTTGTGTGGATGGCGCTGGCGGCGCCTATCCTCGGCAGCCAGTGGGGCCGTACGTTCGACGCCTGGACGACGCTGTCTGGTCTGACCGCCGACGAGCGTGAGTTAAAGGCTGACCCCGTTGCCGTGCAGGTGGCACGCGACATCGCGCAGGGCGTGCCGGCGTCCGGCTGCGTGACGGTGCTTGCCTACGCCGGGCCGGACGCGGCGGATTACTATCGCGGACGGCTCGCCTACCTGCTCTATCCGCGACGCGTGCGGCTCTTTCCCCGGTCCCGCATCGCGGGCGGTGGCGATTGCGAATACCTGGCCGTCTTTCGGGACACCCCTCAGAACCTGAGAAGCTCGCCTTTCGCCGGCCGCTGGAACCAAGGGGAGCTGGATCAGCGCTTGGCATCTCTCGATCGTGTCCAGCGGGGCGCAATCGCACAAGTCTTCCGAATCGCTGAAGACGAGAACCAATGATCTATCTGGGGCTGTTCGCGACCTGCATCATCGGCTGGCGGATGCTGCCGGCCCGTTGGGAAATGGGCTGGACCGCGAAGCTCTCATTCGGCTTCGCGGCCGGAGCCTTCGCCATTTCGATCGAGATGTTCTTGCTCGATCTGGCGGGTCTCGGCTGGGACCTGTTCGTCGTCGCGATTCCGTGGTTCGTGTTCGGGGGCTGGTTGAGCTATCGCGATCGCAAACACCCCCCCGAATCAGTGCGGCCCCGGCGTTTGCCGTCGCCCGGTCCGCTGTCGATCCTGCTTCCACTCCTGATCCTGTTGCCGGTCCTCATTTGGATGCCTTTCGAGCGGGTCACACCACTCATCTCGTGGGATGCCTGGGCGATCTGGATGCTGAAGGCGAAGGCCTTCTATCTCGACGGAACCATGAGCGGTTTCTTCGAACGCCATCAGGAGTTTGTGGGCCAGCCCGGTTATCCGTTGCTCGTTCCGCTCTACGCGACATTCCTCTACACGCTCAACGGCGGTGTTGCGGATGCGGCGGCCAAGATCCTCTCGCCGTGCTTCTTTCTGGCCTTGCTCGGCGTCTTCCATCACTTTGCGCGGCGCTGGGCCGCACCGGTGCCGGCGCTCGTGTTCACAGCCATGTTGGCGTGCGTCCCGATGGTCGATCATCTCGGGTTCGAGCTGGCCGGCTATGCGGGTACGGCGCTTTCGCTCTATCTCGTCGCGGCGGCGGGGTTCGTGTACGAGTGGTGGAAGGAAGGCCGAAGCGTCGATCTGGCGGGCGCCAGCCTGGCCGCAACGGCCGCGGCCTGGACCAAGAACGAAGGCCAGTTCTTCCTTCTCGCCATTCTGGTCTTGGCGGCCGTCAAGTTGCTGCGCTCGAAACCGCCGCTGTGGAGTTGGGCCTGGTTGGCTGTGCCGGCACTCGTCCTTGGCCCGTGGACGCTTGTTCGGCGTAGCCACGGCATTGAAGCCGCCGGATTCACGCCGCTGATCGACTTCGAGCCGAGTCTCTTTGTAACCGCACTGCAACGCTTGCTCTCGATGGGCTTCGATACCCAGTTCTACAACCTCACGTTCTACCTGCTGATTGGGAGCGTAGTGGCGGCGCTCCTCCTCCGTGTGGGCCCCCTGTTCTGGATACTCCCGGGACTCGTCCTGTGGCAGTTCGCCGGAGCGCTGCTTGCCTACGCCACCGGCCGGAATGAGATCGAGTGGTGGCTGGGAACTTCGGCGGGACGCATCCTGGCCCAGATTGCACCGCTGGCGTTGATGACGCCGGTTGTCGTCTACGGCGAGTGGCAACGGTCGCTAGCTCTCGAACGGGAGGGCTTCAGAGAGACCACGCAAAGAGAGAAATCCGAGGGGCGCGGTGGCAAGGGCAAGAAGAGGCGGGGTCGGTGAGGTTTGTCAACACACTCTCGCGCCCACCGCTCGGAGTGTGAATGCGTGGTGCTGTGCTCTGGCAATGGTTGGAAAGGCCGCGGGCCTCAAGCCCGAGGTCGCGCTACGGGCGTCTTTGGACCACGGCGGGATCGATAGAAGGGACTTCACTCGATCGAAAACGATCCTGTTATGATCGATAGAGAGATCTCCTATCGCTCATGATGTGGAACTGGCAACAACCGGACTGGCCGCGGTTTTCCTGGGACGAAGCTCGCCTGAAGAAGGCGGAGGAGGTTCTTCTCGTCGGAAGCGGCCTGTTCGCGGGCACGGTTAAACATCTTGGTGAAGATGACCGGGAGCAACTTACGATTGAAGCGATCAGCGCTGAAGCCCTGACCACGTCTGAGATTGAGGGCGAAATCTTAGATCGAGCCAGTGTTCAGTCCTCGATCCGCGAGGAGCTCGGCTTAGCGGTCGATCGGCGGCGTTCAGGACCGGCGGAAGAAGGCATCGCTGAAATGATGGTAGACCTGTACCGCTCGTTCGCCGCACCGATTGCGGATGACATGCTGTTCGGCTGGCACCGGATGTTGGGCAAGGGTCGACGGGATATCAAGGACGTTGGCCGTTATCGCACCAGCGATGAAGCCATGCAGGTCGTTTCCGGCCGCATCGACTCGCCAAAGGTTCATTTTGAGGCGCCGCCCGCCGCGGCAGTGTCCGAGCAGATGGCTCACTTCGTCGACTGGTTCAACCGCACCGCTCCCGATGACGCTGAGCCTTTTCCCGCTCTGACGCGGGCCGGCATCGCGCATTTGTATTTTGAGTCCATTCATCCGTTCGAGGATGGCAACGGCCGGATCGGTCGAGCGATCTCAGAGAAGGCCTTGGCACAATGCCTCGGGCAGCCGACGCTCACGGCCCTGGCGGCCACGATGCTGCTACGGCGCAAGGCCTACTACGCAGCCCTTGAGGCGGCCAACAAAGGCAACGAGATCACGCCCTGGCTTGCATGGTTCGCCGGAATCACGATCGAGGCTCAGCGTCGCACGGCGGCTTGTGTTGAGTTCCTGATCGATAAGACCAAGCTCGTCGATAGCCTACGGGGCCAACTCAACCAGCGGCAAGAAAAGGCACTGCTACGGATGTTGCGTGAAGGACCGGAAGGGTTCACGGGCGGACTGAGCGCCGCCAAATATGTGACGATCACAGGGGCTTCCCCCGCGACCACGACGCGCGATCTCGCTGACTTGGTTGCCAGAGGCGCTCTAACGCGGACCGGCGAACGCCGCCATGCGCGCTATCACCTCGCCATTCCCCTGAGAAAGGCGCCGGCCGTGACGATTGGTGTCAGTGGAGAGTTGGAGTACAGCCCAGCGACGATGGAGCTGTGAGATCGAGGCTCCGCGGCAAGGGGTAGTACCGATGATGCAACCCGGTAAGGTTTAGCTTGGGCGTGCCACCAGATGTAGAACGCCTAGCCTAACTGAAACTACGGCCCGTTAAAGGGGCCTGATTGGGCTTGGGATTGGAAGTGTTTTGTTTGGTCACGTGGATCGGTGTCGTGTGGTTGGTCAACGCAGGCTTACGCCAGCGGCTCTGAGTGGCGCTGCTGGGGGTTTGTTGGGCGAAGTTGACCGGGTTTCGGCATCCGCCGTACAGTAAAGGCGCGCCTCTCGGCGGACGCCGCGGATGCATAGCCACGCGAACACAACCGGCCGCAAACTCCAGATCTCGCTCTGGGTGACGATCGCTTTCATCGCGATCGAGTTTGCCGCGGGCATCAAGGCGCAGAGTCTGGCCCTGCTCTCCGACGCCGGGCATAACTTCACCGACGCTCTCGCGCTCGGACTCGCGTGGTTTGCTTTCTATCTGCAATGCAAGCCTCCGAGCGAAACCAAGACGTTTGGTTATCACCGCGCCGGGGTGCTGTCGGCCTTCGTGAACGCGCTTGCTTTGGTGGTGCTGGCCGTCTGGATCTTCTACGAAAGCTACGAACGGTTTCTCAACCCGCGCGTTGTGAACCAGGACATCATGCTCGTCGTGGCGGCCGCGGGGCTGGTTGTCAACGTCGTCGTTATGTGGGCGCTGCACGCCGACAGCCGTCACGACATCAATATTCGTGGCGCGTTCATGCATATGTTGGGGGACGCTCTGTCGTCGGTGGGAATCATTGTCGGCTCGATCGCCATCACTCTGACGGGCTCGCTTTGGATCGATCCGCTGCTGTCGGTACTGATCGGAGTGTTGATTATTTGGAGCGGGTGGGACATCATTCGCGAGTCGATCCATATCCTGCTGGAAGGCCTACCGCGTGGCATGAAGCTCGATGAGGTCTGTGGCGAGATGCGCTCCATTGACGGCGTCATTGATGTTCACGACATGCACATCTGGAGCCTCTCGTCGAACTCTCACGCGCTGAGCTGCCACGCCGTCATCGAAGACATCCCGCCATCCGCAAGCGACGCTATTCTGCACCGCATGAACGACTTGTTGGCGGATCGCTTCTTGATTCAGCACACGACGATTCAGTTCGAACATGTCGAGTGCGAACACTCCAGCGAAATCTGCTCGAACCACTACGAGATGGCCGGCGAACACCGCGACTGACATCCTGCGAGGAGTAGGTTGCGCCGTCGCATTATCATCAGAAGCCAGCTATGAAACAACTGCGCATCGGGGCCGCCCAATTCGAAGCGCGGGACGGCGACAAGGACTACAATTTCAGCCGCATCGAAGCCCTCAGCCGCCAGGCCGCCACGGACAGCGCTGACCTCGTTTGTTTCCACGAATGCTCGATTCCGGGCTACACGTTCCTTGAAAACCTATCTCGTGAAGACACGGAAGCGTTGGCCGAGCCTGTCCCTGGCGGACCGTCAACAGAGCGCCTCATTCAGCAATCGCGCGAGTTGAACATCGCGCTCGGCGCAGGGCTCGTCGAGCGAGCCGGAGGGGAGATCTACAACACGTATGTCGTTGTCTCGCCGGAAGGTTTCGTCGCCAAGCACCGTAAGATTCACGCCTTCGTTAGCGAGCACATTTCGTGCGGTGACAGCTACACGGTTTTCGAGCTGCTGGGCGCGAAGTTCGGTTTATTGATCTGCTACGACGTGAACCTGCCGGAAAACGTCCGGCTGACGCCGATGATGGGAGCGGAGGTGATCTTGATGCCGCACGTGACCGGATGCCTGCCGAGTCCGATGCCCGGCCGCGGCAAGGTTGCGCCTGAAGTTTGGCGGAACCGTGAAACGGATCCGGTGACCTGTCGTCAGGAATTCGACGGACCCAAGGGACGGGGCTGGCTGATGAGGTGGCTCCCTGCCCGGGCGTACGAAAACGGGGTCTACGCCGTCTATTCAAACCCCATCGGCGTCGAAGGCGACACGATCAAGCCCGGCGGCTCGATGATCCTCGACCCGTTCGGCGAAGTGATCGCGGAATGCCGCAAGCTCGGCGATGAAGTTGTGGTGGCAACGCTCGACCCGGCGAAGCTAACTGTTGCGCCTGGACGTGGGTACATTCGGGCGCGGCGGCCTGAATTGTACGGTGCGATGACCGAGCCCAACCCGGATCTCGGGCCTGATAAGCGGCCTGAGATTTGGTGGAAGAAACACCGTTAGCCCGCCGCCAAGTGGTGAGAAGTCCGGGCTAGCGCCAATACTCTTCACTTAAGAACCCTCACGCAGGCCGCAAAGTCGATGCGGAGGCGCGGCAACGCGCCGCGTGGTCGCAGCTTGTAGCCACTCATTTTGCGCTTAACCCCGCGCGGACGCTGCATGCCGCGGCTCGACCGCACGCGCTCCTGCAGCAGCTCCGCCAAAACCCCCTTATGAAACTTGCGTTTGTCCTGAGGGGGGAATCGCGACCGCTTGGGCCATCTTGCGTCGCACCACCCGCACCGCGTGCAGGTAGGAGAGGCGATCCGGATCTTCGTCGGCCTCCAAGGCGGCTTCGTGCAGCAGCCCGCGGATCGCGAAATGCGCCATCAGTAAGCCGTAAAATTCCTGGCGCACCAACTCCGGCGTCTTGCTGCGCAACACCATGCGCGCCCCGCGCAAATGCGTCTTGAGCTCGTCAAGCGCGCTTTCGATCTCCCAGCGTTCGCAGTACAGCGCCGCCAGTTCCACAGCCGGCGCTTGGGAGGGATCGAGGATCGTCGTCACCAGTCGATAGAAGGGCTCGGCATGCTCGACGCCTTCGAGACGATACTCGATCACGCGCACCGGCAGCGGGTTGCGGCGCTTGCGCCAGTCGCCTTCCGAAGCGTAGATCGCGCTGCGGTAGGAGCCGTCCGCAAAGCGCTCGAGCACTTCCAAGCGCAGATGCTTCTTAGCCCGCCACAGCAGTTGCGCGCCCGTCTGGCGTGCTTGCCGCCACAGCTGGTAGCCGAGGAAGTTGCGGTCGGCTAAGCACAACATATCCTTCTCGAGTGCCGGCAACACCTGTTTGGCGAGCGTGATCTCACCCCTCGCGCAGGGACCCATGCGGCTGGCGAACAGTACATGGGTGCCGTTTTCCAGCAACGAGACAAAGCGCAGCTGAGGAAACGCGCTCGCTCCCCGCGACGCACCCGGATAGCCGAACGCCGTGCGGTTGGCGGCCTGATCGGCCACATCGAGCGTCGAGCCGTCGAGCGAAACCAAGCGCCATTCCCGATAGAACGATCCGCGCGTCTTTTTCGTCGCCAACGGTCGTATCAACTCATCATGCAGCCGCTCGACCGGCTCCACCCCCAATCGCGAACGGGCTTGCGAGATCCCCGAATCGCCCGCCACCTTGAGGGGCGTCGCAGGGTCCTGCAGCCACTGTAGTCCTTCCAGCAGACAACGCAGCACCTCGCGGTAGGACGACTGCATGAACAGCGCCAGAGCGATGACGTAGTAGACCATCACATGCGCTGGCAAGTCCCGTTGTCGCCGCGAGGCCCGCCCGCAGTCCCGCAACACACGATCGATCTTGTGACGCGGGAACCAGCGCGTGATCACTCCCAGGCTGATGTAGTCGGTAATACGGCTGCCTGCCGGCAGCGCTGCTCTCGTTCGTGCCATCTGTGGCCTCCTGTGCTCTAAAAACAGAATGCCACAAAAATGTTCTAAAGTGAAGAGTATTGGGGCTAGCGCATGGGCTAGCGCTACATCTTGTCGAGACCCTCGGTCAACTCGATGTACGTGCCCCAGGGATCGGTTAAGAAGGCAATCGAGATTCTTAGCTTTGGGATTTCCTGATAGGGGCGATCGAACTTGATGCCTTGCGCTTCGAGCTTATCGCAGAAGGCTTTCAGATCCTTGACCTCGAACCCAATGTGATCGAGGACGCGCCCTTTTGTGGGAGCGGTGGGCGTGTCACTGGGGGAATAAGTGAGGTTCACGCCGGGAAGGTCGCCGGCCTCAAACGGGCCCCGCTGCATCAGGGACGCGCCGAACATCTCGTGGTACCAGGCTTGCATCTTCTTCACTTCGTGCGACGCGAAGTGGATGTGGTGATTCGCGAGCGGCGTATCGAGGGCGCGGTTCTCGAACATCTCGATCTTCAAATCGTCCGGGCCCATGATGAAGGCCAGGTAACGGTGCTGGCTGGGGCTGAAAAAGATGTCCCCCTTGGCGCGGTTGCGGCTCACCTCGGTGGTGGTGACGACGGGTATGCCGGCGGCTCGTACCTTGGACGCCATGGCCGGCACGTCGGGGAATTGAATCCCAATGTGGTTTACCGAGCTGCCCTTTGTTCCGCTGGTGGGCTTTCGTTGACGCAGGAAGATCAGTGCGTTGGGGTACTTGATGACTTCGATGTTGCCCAGCTTGACGGCTTCGGCCCCGATGACATCCACCCAGAAGCGCTTGTGTTCAGCGATGTCGCTGACATTCAAGTGCAGGTGGCCCATCGCGAGGGGCGAGTGCTTCGCCGCGATCAATTGGGCCTTCGCGGGGAGAGCCAAGGCGGATGCGATGACGGCCGTAGCCAACAGAAGTCTCATGCGTTCCTTTCCGCTCGGCCGGGTTTTCACAGGGCCGCTCTGTGAACCGTGATTGTACAACGCCCGTGCGCGCGTCTTGCCGTCTGGCCTCCTGTTTGCCATACTTGGCGACGAATATCGCTTGTCAGGGCCTATTCGAGGCCGTAAGTTGGAAGGGTTTTTGTGTTTACAATGAGGAGCACGAACCCAAAGGAGGGGAATGGCGAAAGAAGAAGGCATTGAGGTCCAGGGAACGATCGTTGAAAAGCACCCTGGCGGAACGTTTGAAGTTCAGCTTGATGACAAGCACATCGTGCTGGCGCAGATAGCCGGCAAACTGCGCAAGCACCGCATTCGTATCCTCACCGGAGACCGCGTGACGGTTGAGCTCTCACCGTATGACCTCAAACGCGGCCGGATCACCTATCGTTTTCGTTCGTAAAACCCGCACCGACGCTAAGGATCCGCTCTTTGCCCTCGCCTAGAATGAAGACATGGCGAGAGCAATGTGGGAAGGTACGGTCATTGCTGAGAGTGACAGTACGGTTGTAGTCGAGGGGAATCATTACTTTCCGCCGGACTCCATTCAGCACGATTTCTTCAAACCGATCGGCGAGACCACCAGTTGCCCCTGGAAGGGCACAGCCGGCTACTACGACATCGAAATTGGCGGCAAAACGAACCCCGCCGCCGCTTGGTACTACGCCGAGCCGAAGGACGCCGCGAAGGAGATCAAAGACCACGTCGCGTTTTGGCGCGGCGTGCAAGTTGAAGCCTAACAGCCTGACTGCTCCAGCAGCTTAGCTACGAGTCCGGTCCAGCCGGTTTGGTGGCTGGCGCCGAGCCCTTCACCTGTATCGCCGTGGAAGTATTCGTGGAAGGGAATACGGTCGCGCCAGTGCGGGTCGGTGTGAAACTTCTCTCGAGTACCGTGAACCGGCCGGCGGCCCTGGGCGTCGCGCAGGAAAAGGCGGTTCAGGCGGCGGGACAACTCCGCTGACACATCCCAAAGATGAAGACGTCTTCCCGACCCCGTGGGAAACTCCACTTTCATATCATCGCCGAGATAGTGGTGGAACTTCTGGAGCGACTCGATCAACAAGAAGTTCACGGGGAACCAAATGGGCCCGCGCCAGTTTGAATTGCCGCCGAACATCCAAGAGTTCGACTCGGCCGGCTGATAGTCCACACGGTGTTCTTGGCCGTTGACCTCCACGACGTACGGAACGTCGCGATGATAGCGCGACAACGAGCGAATCCCATGCGGCGAAAGGAACTCGTCTTCGTCGAGCATGAGCTTGAGCACACGCGGCAATCGCTCACGGCCGACGATGGAAAGCAGTACCCGCTCCTTACCGTCGGCTCGTACCTTCGTCGCAACGTGGCCCCGGAACTCCGGGCGGTTGTCGATGAACCATTGCATGCGTCGCTGGAACCCGGGGAGGGCCTCGATGATCTCGGGCTCGATCGTCTCCACGGCGAAGAGGGGGATCAAGCCGACCATGGAGCGAATTTTGAGCTTCTCGTGTGAGCCGTCAGGAAAACTGAGAACGTCGTAGTAGAAGCCGTCAAGTTCATCCCAGAGTGAGATTCCGTTGCCACCGAGATGATTCATCGCGTGCGAGATGTAGACGAAGTGCTCGAAGAACTTGCTCGCGATGTCCGAATAGGCTCTGTCGTGCTTGGCCAGCTCCAGGGCGATCGCCAGCATGTTCAAGCAGAACATTCCCATCCAGCTTGTGGCGTCGGATTGCTCGAGGCGTCCGCCGGTCGGCAGCGGACGCGAGCGGTCGAAGACGCCGATATTGTCGAGTCCGAGGAAGCCTCCCTGGAAGACGTTCTTGCCGTCGGCGTCCTTGCGATTCACCCACCAGGTGAAGTTCAGCAGCAGTTTGTGGAAGACGCGCTCGAGGAAGTCGTAGTCGGCGACGCCGCGAATGCGCCGTTCGATCTTGAAGACGCGCCAGGCCGCCCAGGCGTGTACCGGCGGATTGACATCATCAAACTTCCACTCATACGCCGGAATCTGACCGTTCGGGTGCATGTACCATTCGCGAAGCATGAGGATGAGCTGCTCTTTCGCGAAGTCGGGGTCGATGAGCGCCAGTGGGACACAGTGGAACGCCAGGTCCCATGCCGCGTACCAGGGGTATTCCCATTTGTCGGGCATCGAGATGATGTCCTCGTTGTGGAGATGACTCCAGTCGCGGTTGCGCGGATGCCGGCGGCCCTCGGGTCCCAGCGGCTGGAGCGGGTCGCCCGCGATCCAAGTCCGCACGTCGTAGTGGTAGAACTGCTTGCTCCAGAGCATCCCGGCCAGGGCTTGGCGCTGCACGCTACGGCCGTCGTCGGACAGCGCCGGGGGCACGCGCTTGGCGAAGAATTCGTCGGCTTCTTTCCGCCGGGTGTGGAATACCGCTTCGAAATCCCCGTTTAGCTTGCATTCGTCCGGAGGCAGGTCAGTGAGCCGCAAGCGCCACTCGGTGAAGGCCCCGGGCTCGATGCGAGCCTTGTATACGGCAGCCGCTTTTGTTCCTTCGCGGCTTGGATTTACGGCGTCCCTCGCGCCGTCGATCACGTGGCGGTGAAAGGCGTCCTTGACATAAGGTATTCGGTTCTCGGTGTTCCACAAGAGCTGCCGATTCGTCTCGTTTTCGGTAAACAGGAGCTCCGGGCGGCCCTCACAGTGCAACCAGCGACGACCGTAGTGGGCGTGCTCCAGCTCGATGATCTCGTCTTCCGGCTCGCCCTCCAGCCGCGATAGCTTCGGACGTTGATCGTCGTGCCCCCAGGACCACGTATTGCGAAACCAGATCGTCGGGAGCAGGTGCAGATCCGCCGCTTCGGGGCCGCGGTTGTGGGCCCTGATGCGGATGAGAATATCCTCGTGTGTTAGCTTGGCGTACTCGATGAAAACGTCGAAGTAGCGGTCTTCATCGAAGACGCCCGTGTCGATTAACTCGAACTCCGGGTCGTCGCGGGAACGTCGCGCGTTCTCATCCAGCAGCTCGCGATATGGGTAGGCCGCTTGCGGATACTTGTAGAGAAACCTCATGTAGGAGTGCGTCGGCGTTGAGTCCTCGTAGAAGTAGTACTCCTTGACGTCCTCGGCGTGGTTTCCTTCGTGACCCGCCAGCCCGAACAGGCGCTCTTTGAGGATTCGGTCGCGACCGTTCCACAGGGCTGTCGCGAAGCAGATGTATTGATGGCGGTCACAGAGGCCGCCGATGCCGTCTTCACCCCAGCGGTAGGCGCGGGACCGCGCGTGATCGTGCGGGAAGTGACGCCAAGCCTCGCCGTCGGGACTATAGTCTTCCCGCACCGTGCCCCACTGGCGTTCGCTGAGATAAGGTCCCCAGCGTTTCCAGTGCACGGTGCGGAGGCGCGACTCTTCAAGCCGTTGCTCCTCGCGCGTGAAGTCCACGTGCTGCTTATCGGTCGGCATGGGCCCTGGTTCCCGAGTTTAGCGAACGCCGGTTTGTTCGCGAACTTGGGTAGTGCCTGGGGAAGCACCTTACGCGCACGAAAGTCGGGGGGTCGGGAGCGGGCGACGTGCTACATTATCAAATGGCCGGCGGGTGCCCTTCTCCCCCGCCAAAAGGCCCCAAAAGGCCGGTTCCCTAACCTTTCCGTGAACGTTTCGTGAACGACCCCACAGCCTCTTCTCCGGACATCGGGACGCCGGCGTCGGACACAGAAAACGCCTCGGAGCGACCGGCACGAACCGACGCCGTTTTCGACGTCCGGCTGGACCAGTTTGAAGGGCCGCTCGACCTTTTGCTGAGCCTGATCCGGCGGCAGAAGATCAATATCTACGACATCCCGATCGCCAGCATCACGCAGCAGTACCTCGATTACGTGCGGCAAGCCGAGGAGCTCAACATCAATCTGGGAGGCGAGTTCGTCTTCATGGCGGCGACCCTCATCCACATTAAATCGCGGATGCTGCTGCCCTCCGACCCGCTCGTCCCCGAGGAGGAGCAAGAGGACCCGCGCGCCGACCTCGTGCGGCAGCTTCTCGAACATGAGAAGTACGTTCAGGCGGCGCAGATGCTACGCGAGAAGAGGATTGTTGAAGAGAATACCTGGACCCGCCCACCGCTCGAGTCTTTCCTCGAAGAGGGAGATGAGCCCGAGCTCGCTGTTGGGATTCTCGACCTTGTCCAGACCTTCGAGAACGTACTCGAAAGGGCGAAGAACCGGCCTACCTACGAAGTCGCCGGCGAGGATGTCTCCGTCGCCAGCCGCATCCAATACCTCAAGAATCTGCTGCTTTCCGAGGACGGCCCCGTGTCGCTTCTCGATGTCTTCGAACGTCAGCCGAATCGCCGAGCGCTGCTGTCTACATTCCTGGCTGTTCTCGAACTGGTCCGTATGCGCGCCATCATCCTCCGCCAGAAGGAACTGTTTGGCGAGATCATGATTCGCAAGCACAAGATGTTTGACACTGTTTTCAACGAAGAAGAAAGTTTCTACTCGGTTTCCCAGGAGTACGGCGAGTGAACGAGCAGCCCCACCTCCCTACCATCGACCCGGACGAGGGTCGGCGGCGAGCTCTGATCGAGGCTATCGTCTACGTGGCCGAGGAGCCGCTGACCCTTCTCCAAATCGCGAAGGGGCTCGATCTGCAGCCTAACCTCGTGGAGGCTGATCTTGATGCCCTGATCGAGCAGTACGCTCAGGCCGAACGTGGCATCGAGATCCGCAAAGTAGCCAAAGGCTACAAGATGTCCACCAAAGCCGAGCATCACGAGGGTGTCCGTAAGTTCGTCAAGACCCTGCGGCCCAAGCTCAAGCTGTCGCTGCCGGCCCTGGAGACCCTGGCGGTGGTCGCTTATAAGCAGCCCGCGACGATCCCTGAAATCCAGGCTGTTCGGGGTGTGAGTTCCACCGGCGTCATCAGCACTCTGCTCAACCGCAAGCTCATTACAACGGCGGGCCGCAAAGCCGTCATCGGCCGCCCGATGCAGTACAAGACTACAAAGGAGTTTCTGATCCAATTCGGCTTGAGCGATCTTACAGAGCTGCCCACGCTGAAAGAACTCGAGGATCTCGGTCGCGCAGCCCTCGGCGAGTTTGATGAGACGGAAGAGCCCGCCGAGGCGGAAGACTCTGAATCGACCGATCCCGCCAGCCGGCAACAAAAGCTCGATCTGTCAGAAGAGCAACCGGGTGATGAAACGGAAGCACCGAACCAGCCTGGAGCGCCGGACAACGGTCCCGGCGAAGACGTTTAGGCCGCCTGATCCAGCGGCATGCGCCCGCAGCCGTTTACGGCACGTAGTTCGGTGGCTGTACGTTCATTTGGGAAGAGCTCCTCGGCGCCGGGCGTCGTTCTCCAACAGCACCCTCCAAAGGTCGGGCGTCACGTAGAAAGTTGTTTCCAGCAACCGTTCTATCGCGGACGGCAGGTCAAGAAGGCCTCGTGCAGCGGCCGCGTCGAGAATGCCTAGAGTGCCCATACAGCGGATCTGACGACGTTTAGCCTCGCGCCGCCCCCGTGTTTCATCCATGAGGAGCAACGTTTCAGGACCGACTTCCGCCGCAAGAGCAATGGCCTCACGCTCCCCGGCGCCAAGGCTCTCCAGGCCTTTTCCGTCCAGGGACGAGGCGGGTCTCGTTACTTCCAGCCAGCTTGGACGATGAGACATCCATTCTCGAACCTTTTGGGGAGTTCCGGAACTTTGAAGCTCTCGGGAAACAGCCTCCGGTATCAAGACTCCTCCAAAGAGATCCGGGAGGATGTGGCTGGTATCAATGAGGACCAGGTAGTGGAGCGATGAGCTGTCCGCTACGGCGGTCATGCCGCTGCTCTACAAACTCCTCGCCACTGCCAAGTCGTGTTCCAAATCGGCTTCTGTGTAAGTGAGGTGCGTTTGATGCTGCTTAAGAAACCGGTGCACCTGAAAGCGCGAGTCGAAACCCAACATTCGTCGCACCTGTTCCTCGGAGAGATGTCCCGCGCGATATCCTTCCAAGGCAAGTGATTCCAGGGCTGCCCGAGAGAGGTCCCCCCCCCGCTCCGAAAGTTCCCTGGCGATGTCCTCCGGTAGATCAAGCACGATTGTCATCTGTAGTTACCTCCCTAGGGGCCGCGCGTGGCTTACTACCTGACGGCCTTCTAGGCTCTCTGCCATTATCGCGGACCTTTCCTTGCGGTGTCTCTGCGCCCACCACGGTCGATAATCACCCGGCTTCCCTTGGCGGGTTCCTTCGAATGTCCCGCTGACCGGCGTAGGCGGCGGACTCGTATCCCTAACTGCCATTTTCGCAACCTTCCGCAAACCCTATGGTATATTCCGGTTGAAATGGGTCCGGAAACGAGAGCAGGGCGGAATGGACCCGCTCTCGCCGTCCCTCAGGCGCCTACCTCCAGGTCTAACGATACTGATTGGTGCCTTGATTTCTGGTACCCGGCTCTGAGAAGCAACCAGGTACGGAGCGGTAAGGTTGAGGGGGCGATGCTGCTCGGAGTGCCGCTCGCGGTGGGGCGCGACAATCAAGGCCGGGCGTTCGTGGTTCGCGACAGTTGCCCCCACCGGGGTATGCCTTTCACCGAGGGTTGGTTCGACGGCGAGCTGCTTGAATGCTCTTACCACGGCTGGAAGTTCGATGGGCACACCGGGCGTTGCCGCGAGATCCCCTCCCTCACGGCTGATCAGGAACTTGATGTTGAGAAGATCCGCGCCAGGAATTTTCCCTCGGAAGAACAGGACGGCTACATCTGGGTGTATATGGCGCATCCGGGCTCGCGAGAGACGCGGACGCCCGCGCCGGAGCTCCCGAAGTTCAGCGAGCGTTACCGGAGCATCCAACTGGAAGCCCATCTGCCTTGCGGAATTGATCACGGCATCATTGGCCTTATGGACCCGGCCCACGGGCCCTTCGTCCATCAGGCCTGGTGGTGGCGAGGCCGCCGCAGTATCCAGGAGAAGGAGAAAATCTTCGAGCCCATCCCGAACGGCTTCCGCATGAAGGCCCATGCGCCTTCCGCCAACAGCGCTCCTTACAAGCTTCTTGGTTTCTACGGCAAACCGATCACGACGACCATCGAGTTCGAACTCCCGAACATCCGCCGCGAAGAGATTCGCTGTGGCGACTACTGGTTCTCGAGCCAAACGACCGTCACGCCCGAAACCCCCGGCCGCTGCCGCATCGACTTCGTCGCTGCCTGGAACCTGTTTCGCTGGGTCCCCTTCTTGACACCGGTGCTGCGCGCATTCGGCAATCGATTCATCGGGCAAGACCAGCGCACGATGGAAAAACAGGCCGAAGGCCTCAAGCACGATCCCTCGCTGATGCTCATCGACGACGCCGACCGCCCGGCCAAGTGGTACTTTCAATTGAAGAAGGGCTACATCGAATCGAAGCAGACCGGGACTCCGATTGCGCATCCGATGGACGGGCCGGTCACACTGCGCTGGCGCAGCTAGTCCATCAGCGTGCGTCTCGGAATCGCACTATCGGTCGCTCCACAAGCCATGCAGCAACGTCTGCAAAAGATCATCGCGCACGCCGGAATCACCTCCCGCCGCAAAGCCGAGGAGTTGATCACCCAAGGCCGCGTCGTTGTCAACGGCGAGATCATCACCGAGCTGGGTGCTAAAGCCGACCCTGAGTCAGACACGATCAAGATCAACGGCAAGGTGCTCGGTTCGGTAAACGGGCCTCGGGTCTACTTGATGCTCAACAAGCCGCGCGGCTGCATCAGCTCGACCTCCGATCCGGAGGGCCGCCGGACTGTGATGTCTCTTCTCGGCCGCTACCGCTCGAAGGTGTACCCCGTCGGACGACTCGATTACGCCAGCGAAGGACTTCTGCTCTTCACCAACGACGGGGACTTCGCGAACCACGTGCTTTCGGCGAAGAGCACAATCCCAAAGACCTACCGAGTCAAGATCAAGGGAAACCCGACTCTCGAAGAGATCGAGAAATTTCGCCGCGGCCTTCCCCTCGACGGCCGCCCCACGGCGCCCACTCAGATTAAGCGAGTTCGCGTCGGGGAGAACCCCTGGTTCGAAGTCGTCCTCACCGAAGGCCGGAACCAGCAGATTCGGAAGATGTTCCGCAACCTCGGATATCTGGTCGAGAAGATTAAGAGGGTGAAAGTCGGCAGACTCGGTCTGGGCGGCCTACCCGCCGGCAAACATCGACTTCTGACGGAGCGGGAAGTCGCGCGCCTTCAAGAAGCGGCTCCGTCTCGCCCGCGCAGCAGACCCCGCTCCAAGAAGTCATGATGAACAGCGACCAGATCCGAGAACTGTTTTCGTCCGCGAAAACGATCGCCGTCGTGGGACTCTCGGATAAACCCTGGCGGCCCAGCTTCGGCGTGAGCGCTTACATGCAAAAGCAAGGCTACCGCATCATCCCGGTGAACCCGAACATCACCGAATCGCTGGGTGAGAAGGCCTACGGGAGCCTTGACGATATCCCCGACAAGATCGATATTGTGAACATCTTTCGCCAGCCGAGCCAGGTGGGACCGATTGTGGACACCGCCATTCGGCTCGGGGCTCGCTGTGTGTGGATGCAAGAGGGCGTCGATGATCCCGAAAGCGCGGGCCGCGCTGAAGCCGCCGGCATAGGCGTAGTGGAAAACCGCTGCATCCTCAAATACCACCGCCGTCTGATGGACTGAGCCCGCTGTAGTCACCACGTCTTGTATCAGGTTCGCTGACGACTACCGATGAGCAATAGGAGCGGCGGGAGCTTCAGCGGCTACGCTCACCGGCGTGGTGACAATCGCTTCTGCTACGCGGTCCACCAGCCGCCGCACATACGAATTCGGCGCCACCGAGTTGTTCACGACGACAGAGAACGCCAGATCTCGCCCATCCAGCGTGGCCGCGTAACCGGAGAGGGCGCTGACGCCGGTCAGCGTCCCGGTCTTCGCCCACATGCGTCCCCGCGCCGGGCCCCGCGAGAATCGCCAGTCGAGCGTCCCATCTTCACCCGCCACAGCCAAACTTGCTTTGTACACGTCACGGTGCTTCGATTCCCACATATGTGTCAGCAACCGCACGAGACCCGCCGGGCTGATCAAGTTCTGCCGCGAAAGTCCCGAAGCATCGCGCAATCGGAACTGCCATTTCTTCAATCCTGCTTCCACGAGGAAGTCTTCCATTTCATCGAGAGCCGCGTCGAAACTCCCGAGCCCGCGCTGCTGATACGCCACTTCGCGCAAGAGCATCTCGGCATGCAGGTTCTGGCTGACCTTATTGATGACGGGCAGATTCTCAGCGATTGGCAGGGATTGAATGATCGCAAGCCGAGTCGTTGCGTCCACCGAGGAGGGGGTCCCTGACTTGAGACTGCGCAACTCATGCGGCCAGCGGTGGCGGGCCCGCGTCTCGCCCGTAACCTCTACACCCAAGGCCTCCAGACGATCCCGCAACACGGTCGCCGCGAACATCGCCGGGTCATCGACGGCCACCTGAACGCTCCGGCCACGCGATCGAACAGAAATCTGGCCCCACAACATCAGTTTTCGAGCCATTCCCGGCTTGTCGATCTCCAGCCGCTGGGCCACCGTCCGCGTCGGCATCGTCCTCGATAGATTTGAGAAATCAAAGTAGGGAACGTCCGGCTCGAATTTCACGCGCGCGGGCCGGCCCGCGACGCCGGCCGGCGTAATCCGCATCGTCACAACGTTGTCGTTGAATGAAAGCGCGCTGATCGGTGCGCCGTAACCCCATTTCGAGTCATCAATCGACCACCCGGCCGCGTGGAGCTGCCGCACGTAGCGCGTATCGTCGCCGACGACCCCGCCGGCCACCCGTTTGAGCCCGGACTGCACGGCTTGGTCCGCCAACTCAGCCATCGGCGCCAGCAGGTCCCGTCGAAACTCGCGGTTTGGGTTGTATGGCAGAATGCGAGCCGATAGATTCGGGTCGCCGCCGCCCAGCAACACCAAGTCGCCGCTGAGCACCCCCGCTTCGTCCAACGCTGCCTCGCTGATCAGCGAGGTCTCATAGCGGTGCTCGGAGCCGAGACGGCTCAAGGCCAAGGCTGTCGACAACAACTTCTGATTGGAAGCCGGCACGAACAGCTTCTCCGAATCGAGTGCATAGACGACGCGTCCGGTGCTGATGTCCGTAACGTGAATGCCCCAGAAAGCTCGCCGTGCCGCCGGAGTGGAAAGGATCTCCTCGATCGCCCCGGCCAGCGTTGCCGGCGCCACGTCCGCCGCCAGCGGCAGCAGTAGCGCGACCGCCAGCCAGACCGTCAGAACGATCTTGGGGACGTGGCGTGCCCAGGCCGACGCGCGCTCAACCCTCATAGACGTCGGGCCATCGTCTTCGCGAAATAGGTCAAGATCAGGTCCGCGCCGGCCCGCTTGATCGATGTCAGCGACTCCGTCATAGCGCGATCGAGATCGAGCCAGCCATTGCGCGCCGCCGCGACGATCATCGAATACTCGCCGCTTACCTGATAGGCCGCCACCGGCAGATCAAACTCCTGCTTGGCGCGAAACACCACGTCGAGATACGGCATCGCGGGTTTCACCATGATGATGTCCGCGCCCTCTTCTATGTCCAACTCGATCTCGCGCATCGCCTCTCGCTGATTCGCCGGGTCCATCTGATAGGAGCGCCGGTCTCCGAACTGGGGCGCTGATTCCGCCGCCTCGCGAAACGGTCCGTAGAAGACCGACGCGTACTTCGCGGCATACGAAAGGATCGGCGTTTTCTCGAAACCGCTGTCGTCGAGCGCTTCGCGAATGGCCTCAACCCGGCCGTCCATCATGTCAGAGGGCGCGATGATGTCGGCTCCGGCGCGGGCCTGCGACACGGCTGCCTTGGCTAGGAGTTCCAGCGTCGAGTCGTTGTCGACATCGTTGTCGACGACATGTCCGCAATGCCCGTGGCTGGTGTACTCGCAAAGACAGGTATCCGCTATGACGAGCAGGTCTTTCACCTCAGCCTTGACTGCTTGAATGGCGCGTTGGACGATCCCGTCATCGGCGTAGGCGCCGGAGCCCTCGGGATCTTTCGATTCGGGGAGCCCAAACAGAATGATCCCCGCGATTCCCAAAGATTCTGCTTCCTTTGCCTCGGCGACAAGCTGATCGATCGACAACTGGAAGTTATCGGGCATGGCGCTGATCTCGCGGCGCACGCCCTCACCCGGACAGACGAAGAGTGGATAGATGAAATCGCTGGGCGTGAGCGAAGTCTCCCGGACCGCTCTGCGAAGCGTCGCGCTCCCGCGCAACCGGCGGGGACGCACTGTTGGGAAGCTCATGGCTCTATTCTACGCATCATGAAAGACTCCGCCCGGTTGCTGCCGATGAGGGCTTTAGGCGCCCCGTTTTGAATCAACACTTTCTTCTCCTAGCCCATCAGTACTATGGTCCCTACGGGTAGCGCCTGACAACAAATCGTTACCGACGGGCCATGCCAAACGGGCGCCCAATCATGCCATCTTTAGAACGACCCTCAAGGAGTCGAGCCATGATCCCAGTTACGCCAGCGATGTTAAACGAGGAGCCGGTAAGGGGCCGCGATCTAAGGCGACTCGCCGGCGCTGTCCTTACCCAGGCCATCACCGATCTCCGGGGCAGTATTCCGCACCAACAAAGAGAGGCGTCCGAGTGGATCTTTCGCGGCGACACCGGTGCCATCACGTTCGACACCTGCTGTGACCATCTCGATCGGGACCCGGGACGCGTACGCGAAAAGATCGCACGAGCCTTCGGGTTGCCACGAAACATCGTGCAGGCTCTCACTGCGGGCAACGCACGTAACGACTCCCACGCAGCGTAGTCGGGCTCTTCACCACCTTCACTGGCCAAGCAGCAGGCGCTCAGACCGCCACGACTGCCTCGCGCTTGCCGCCCCGTCGGTTAGCTAACTACTTTCCAACAAGCGCGGGTTTTAGTAGTAGTCCGCGCAACTCATGAAATAGCCACAAGTCTCACAGAGCAGCTTGCATTTTCGCTCTGTCAGCCGATGAGAACAGCACGGACAGTAGAGGCAGGCGTCTACTGCCACATCGCTGCCGGCGCTACCCTTTTCCGGCGTCTGCGGAACCTGATTCGGCTCTTCCCGCATCCCAGAACACTCCGATCCAAAACTGTTTTCGAGATCCATGCTAGCAGGTTCGGCGCGCGCGGCTAGCGCTCTCGGTGTCAGCGGCAGGCGATGTTCCGCACACAAAGGAGTCGCCCATCGCTCCGCACCGACTGCCTGCCACCCTAGGGTGGTGGTTGCAAACGACTTGCGGTTCCGATAATGTCTTTGGATGGTATGACTGCTACAGCGACTGCATCTATCAGCCAGGAAGTTACACCTGATCTAGCCAATAAGCTCCTCTACTACATGGTCATGATGCGGGAGTTGGAAGACCGCATCGAACTGAAACTCTATCGGCAAGGAAAAATCGTCGGCGGGTGCTATACAGGCCGCGGACAAGAAGCCATCCCCACCGGTAGCGCCGTTCTTTCCCGCCCCGACGATTATCTCTGCCCGTCGCACCGCGACATGGCTGCGTACCTGATCCGCGGCATGACGCCCCGCGAAGTGCTGGCCCAGTACCTCGGCCGCGCAGCAGGCCCCACCGGCGGCCGTGACGGCAACATGCACATGGGCTGTGCCCGGAGGCGTCTTCTTCCGATCATCTCCAGCATCGGCGCCAGCATCCCGGTCGCCACCGGCATCGCGCTCTCGATGAAATACCGCGGCGAGCCCAACATTGTTTTCAACTACTGGGGCGACGGCGCGACAAGCCGCGGCGACTGGCACGAAGGCATCAATTTCGCCACCGTCCAGAAGCTGCGTATCGTCTATCTTTGTAATAACAATTTCTTCGCCTACTCGACTCCCCTCGATAAGCAGATGGCCGTCGAGAACGTGGTTGACCGCGCCCCGGCCTACAATATGCCCGCCGAGATCGTCGATGGTAACGATGTGCTGGCCGTTCACGAGGCTACGAGGCGCGCGGTTGAGCACGCCCGCAACGGAGATGGCCCGTACCTGATCGAATGCAAGACCTTTCGGATTGGCGGGCACTCCGCGCACGATGCCGCCGACTACGTTCCTGATCACCTGCGCGAGGAGTGGTCGAAGAAGGACCCCATCCTGCGCCTGCAGAAAGAGATGGTTGATCGCGAGTGGGCGACCGAGCAGGACTTCAAGCAACTCCGTCAGGGGATTCTCGACGAAATCAGCGAAGCGGTCGATTGGGCCCTCGAACAGCCCTATCCGGACCCCGCCACACTCGAGGACAACGTCTACGAAAACATCTAGTTCATTCGCCCCCCAACTCAACCGTTAGGACCCGCACAAGAAAGCATGGCCCTTACTACCTACATAGAAGCAATCCGTGAAGGATTGCTGGAAGAGATGCGGCGCGACGAATCGGTCTTCATCATGGGCGAGGACGTGGGTGTATACGGCGGCGCCTTCAAGGCCACCAAGGGCTTCCTTGAGGAATTCGGCGAGCGCCGCGTGATCGACACCCCGCTCTCTGAATCGGCCATCGTTGGGGCCGGCACGGGCGCGGCTATTAACGGTTTGCGTCCCGTCCTCGAAATGCAGTTCGCCGATTTCATGGCCTGCGGATTCGACCAGATCACGAACTTCGCCGCCAAGTGCCGCTATCGCTGGGGCGCTTCCGTTCCGATGGTCATCCGCGCTCCCTCCGGCGGCGGTATCCACGGAGGGCCGTTCCACTCGCAAAACCCCGAGATCCCCTACGTCCACACCCCCGGCCTCAAGGTCGTTCAACCGGCTACCGCCCACGACGCCAAGGGTCTCATCAAGGCTGCCGTCCGGGACAACGACCCCGTCATCTTCCTCGAACACAAGTACCTCTACCGCTCGGTTAAAGAAGAGCTGCCTCGCCACGATTACGTCGTGCCGCTAAGCAGGGCCGCCATCAGCCGCGAGGGTTCCGACCTCAGCATCATCACCTACGGCTGGATGGTCCACGTTGCGCTCCGGGCCGCCGAAAAACTCGCCGCCGATGACATCGATATCGAGGTTGTCGACCTTCGCACTCTGATGCCGCTCGATCGCGAAACCGTGCTCGCCTCTGTCAAGAAAACCAGCAAAGCCATCCTGCTCCACGAGGACACGCTTACCGGCGGACTTGGCGGTGAACTCGCCGGCATCATCAGCGAGCACGCCTTCGAGTATCTCGACGGGCCGCTCGTCCGCATTGCCTCGCCCGACACTCCCGTGCCTTTCAGCCCGCCGCTTGAAGAGGCCTTCCTCCCTGATGTTGATAAGGTCGTTGAGAAAGCCCGCTGGCTGCACCAGTACTAAGCGAAGAAGGCTCCACCGTCCCAGGCGCAGGCTACGAAAAGAAAATCGCTTCTTCGAGGCCCAGCATGGCGGTCTTGGCCGGATCCGACCGGCGTTCTTCGGCAAGATAGGCGCGGAAGGCTTTGGCGACGAGAAGGCGGGCATCGGGCCCGTAGGTTCTCAGTTCCGCATCGATCCATTTGTTGAGCTGCCCTCTATCGCCTTCACCGGCCGATAGCGCCTGCGTACGAGATTCGAGTTCAGGCAAGAAGACTCCGGCGAAATGTTGCTTGCGTTCGAGGGCCACGAGGTCGCAGATGAGGTAGCCGTAGCCGGGAAGCTCGACGCCGACGATCGCGAGCATCATTCTCATAAATGCGTTCGAGAACTCCTCGACCTCGGCATCGACGGCGCGGCGCACTTCGTCGAATTGATCGTCGGGCACAGCGGCTCCGAGCGGCTCGGCGCCTTTTTCGATGTACACCTTGTTCTTCGGTTCGGTGCCCGAAGGCCGGACGCTTGCCTTGAGTCCGCCTTCGAAGTGGAAGGTAATGAAGTTGCGGGCGCTGCGATCGGTTTCGGACTTGAAGTCGCCCCATTTCGAGGTATCCCAGTAGTCGTTGGCCGACTCGACCTTGAGGCCGGCTACCTCGGTGGGCGGATTTGTGCGCAGGTGCTGCTGGATCTGCTTCATGGCGGCCGTGCCGGCTGCTCCCTGCATGATGGTCGACCGCAGCATGCTTCGGAAGTAGCCATAGCGTTTGTAGGTATCGACTAGATAGCCGTAGATCGTGCCGCCTGATTCCTTGAGTTCGGCGGCCAACTCGGCGAGCACGACAGCGGCTCCGGCGGCGTCTTTGTCGCGCACCTCGGGCGTGACGAGTAGGCCGTGGCTCTCCTCGGCGGCGGCGATGAAATCCTCGGGACCCGCCTCGACCGTGCCGAAGCGGCCCTCGCGTTCGAAGTGGTCGATGATGTCGCCGACGTATTTGAAGCCCACCAGAAGGTCGCCGATGACGGATGCACCGAAGGACTTGGCGACGCGCGACATGAGTTCGGTCGTGACCTGCGTCTTGAGGACGACGGGACGCGCGGGCATCTTACCGGCCCGTTTGAGGGATTCAATACGATAGCGGGTCACGATGACCGCGAATTCATTGCCGTTCAAGAAGGCGTAGTCGCCCCTCCACGGGACGGCGCCGCCGATGCGATCGGCGTCGGGATCGGTCGCTAGGATGAGGTCGGCTTCGACCTCTTTAGCAACTTCAATGGCGGCATCGAGGGACTCGGGGACCTCGGGGTTGGGGGTGCGGAACTTTACGTTGGCGAAATCGCCTCGGTAATCCTGTTGCGACGGGACGGTGAAAAACTGCTTGCCTTCGGCGAAACCCATCGCCTGGAGGCAGGCGCCGACGGTATTGCGGCCCGTACCGTGGAGCGGCGTGTAGACGATCTTCGCGCCGCCCGTCGCGGAGCCGAGCCGGAGCGCGAGATTGAGGTCCAGGTAGGCTTGGCGGTCGGCGGGCGTTATCTGCTGGACCAGCCCCGAACGCAACGCTTCGCCGTAAGGCATGATGTCGACGGTTTCGATGCCTTCGACAATGTTGACCATTTGCTCGTCGTAGGGAGGGATCTCCTGTCCGCCGCGGTCGTTGTAGAACTTGCCGCCGTTGTCGTCGGGGTGATTGTGTGAGGCGCTTGTGTTCAGCCCGCCCTGAGCATTGAAGCGTCGAATCAGAAACGAGAGCTCGGGCGTTGAGATGTAATCGTTCAACTCATCGGGCAGGAGGTAGACTTGTACCCCGCCGGCGCAGTAGACGGCCGTGGCGATGTGGGCGAAGTCCTTCGACGACATTCCCATGACGGGGTTAGGCACGTCGGGCGGATAGAGCTGCCGCAGGTCGGCGTACCGGCGCACGTCATAGGCAACGACGACTTTCAGGTCGGCGTCCGCGCCCAGGCGTTCCCGCAAGTAGACGACATGGCCCTGCACCGATGACGCGATGGTGAACGGGTTGATACGGTTCGGGCCGATGCCGACCGGGCCACGCCGACCTCCGGTGCCGAACGGCATGACTTGATAAAAACTATCGAGGAGCAGATCGAACTTGCCAGCCTCGATCATCCACTTGAGCAACGGTTGGTAGTTCGCGCGTTCCCCCGAAGCGAGCCCTTTGAACTTGTGGTGGGTGAGCCAGTCTTCGAGGTGGACTAAGGCGGCGGCCCGGATCTCTTCGGCGACATCGAGCGATGAGAGACCGTCGCGGGCAAGATCGAGAAGTTCTGTTTCAGCCAAGAGGAGATCTCCTGTTGTTGTCAGTCACAGCTCCAGGCTAGAGACGGGGAGCGGATGTTCGGACGCGGGCGGAGCGAGCGCAATCCCCTACCGCTCGGGTGTAGGCTCGGCGGGTTCGCCGGTCGGGACGGGCGCAGGACCCTGCCAATATCCCGGACGAGCCCGGACCTTGAACTCGTCGTAGGGCACTTCGACTTCAATGCGGTGGAAGATGCCGCTGTCGTTGAGATTGCTTGGACGGTAGCTAAGGAGGTATTGGCTGCGCAGGTCTTCGCCGATGCCCATGAGAGCGTTTTGCACCCCGTCTTCGTTGTTTGGGCTGTAGCCCTTCCCACCCGTGCCTTCCACCATGAGTTCGATCGGGTTGCTGAAGATCAAGTTCTTTACGCCGCGTACGAGGTCGATGACGATCGGAATCACGTTCGGGGTGGCGCGAACACGGTGCTGCATTTGCGCGGTGGGCGTATCCGCAGTTCCGGGTATCGATGCCCGCGCCTGGATGCCGGGCGGGGTGGTCGGGGGAATCGGCTTGTCGTCGCGCTTGAACCAACCCTTGAGAGACGAAAGGTGAATTCCGTAGAACATGATCTCATTAATCTGCATGGTGCGCATCGTCTCACCGAGATCGACGACGCTGGCGGTCTCTTGTGATTCAGAGATCGCGATGATGACCTTGCGGTGCGTGTTGGGGCGTTTCCTCAGCATACGGACGCCTTCGTAAACGGCATCGCTGAGCCGAACAGCGTCGCTACCAAGTTTGAGGCCCTTAAGCGCTTTCTCGATCTCTTTGTGGTCCGCGGTGAAATCCTGCAGCAAGCGGACGCGCTGATCGAAGGCGATGACCGCCGCTTGACCGAATTCCCCGAGCACCATGTCGGTGAAAAGTATCGCGGTGTTCTGAATGTCGGGGAGGATACCCTCGACACGACTGCTTGATTGGATGCAGACGACGAGGGATATCGGCAGGAAGGCGACCTCGAAGCTGTCGATTTCTTGGGGCGTCCCATTGTCGAAGATCTTGAAATCGTACATTTCAAGGCCGTTGACGTACTTACCCTTGCGCCCCGTGACGGTGACCGGGACGGTGACCTCGGTTACACCGGTATCGAAGCTCACATCTTCGCCGACCGAGATGACCCTCTCGCCTTCCTCCTCTTGGGCGGCGGCGGGCAGGGCAACGAGCAGCAACGCCAGCAAAGAGAGTGCGAGCGCGGCGGGCAAATCCGTCGGTCGACTTTGGCAAGTGACGAGGCGGTATCTCATGGGAATCTTTCTTTAGTATCCTCGTTCGCTTTACGTTTCGGGAGCGGAGACGGGTTCGTTTGGGCCCGATCCCGTCCGGCGCTGATAGAGGCCGCTCTTGCCCCCTTGCTTCTCGAGTAGATAGATGTCACCGATTTCAATCGACTTGTCGAGCGCTTTCACCATGTCATAGACGGTGAGCGCGGCTACCGAAACGGCGGTGAGCGCTTCCATTTCGACGCCCGTGGGGCCTGTTGTTGTTACGTCGGATTCGATCTCGGCGCCGCCGGCGACGATACGGATCTCTACATCGGCGTGGGAAATAGGCAGCGGGTGGCAGAGCGGGATCAACTCGCCGGTGCGTTTAGCGGCGCTGATGCCGGCGATGCGCGCGATCTCGAGCGGGTCACCCTTGGGGTTGCGCGGGAGTTGCTCGATAACCTCGGCGCTCATCTTGACGAAGCCATGGGCTCGGGCCCTGCGGCGCGTGGCGGGTTTGTCACTCACGTCCACCATGCGGACCGCGCCGCGCTCGTCGAAGTGAGAGAGCTTTTTCACCGCTTTTTCGCAGCGTTCGTCAACGCGGCAGGATCGAGATCCACTCCCCGGCTTTCCAGGACTCGCGGTCGGGTGTGGCGACGAGGAAGCAATCGGCCCGAGCCAATGCGACCAGATCGCCGGACCCCTGCCATTGTACCGGATCGACTGTTACGTCACCGTAGTCGCCGCGCAGAACGGCGGGCAAAAAACGGGTGAGCACGGGCTTGTGCTTGAAGTCTTTCGCAAGCCTGGCATGGAGAAACGGCAGCCGGGAAGTCGTTTTACCGGAAAGGTAGTCAAGCGCGACCCGGGCGAAGACTTCAAAGGTGACCATCGTCGAGATGGGGTTGCCTGGGAGGCCAAAGACGGGCTTTTCGCCGACCTTGGCAAAGACGAGCGGCTTGCCTGGCTGAATGGCGACATTGGTCATGAAGAATTCGGCTCCGAGATCGCGCAAGGCTGTCGCGACGTAGTCGTACTTCCCGACGGAAGCGCCTCCCGAGAGTAGCAGGAGGTCGGATTTGAGGCCCTCTTCGATCAGCTCGCGGGTGCGGTCCGGTTGATCGGGAGCGATGGGAAGGATGCGCGGCTCGCCGCCTGCCCTTCGGACCTGGGCCGCCAGCGAGTAGGCGTTCGAGTTACGGATCTGGTAGGGCTCCGGGGTCGAGTCGATAGGCATGACCTCGTCTCCAGTGGAGAGGATTGCAACTTCGGGGCGGCGGTAGACTTCGGCTTGGGAGACGCCGACCGAGCCGAGCAAGGCGATCTCGGCGTAACCGAGAGTCTCGCCCGCCTCGAGGACGACACTCCCGCCACGAACTTCAGTGCCACGAAAGATGAGGTTCTTGCCGGCGGGCACGCCTTGCTCGAGAGTGACTTGATCGCCATCGCGTTGAGAGTACTCTTGCATGACTACGGCGTCGGCGCCTTCGGGCCCCGGTGCGCCCGTCATGATCTGCACGGTTTGGCCGGATGCGACTTTGAAACGGGCGGGCTCGCCGGCGCGGGTCTCGCCGATGACTCGGAGCTTCGCGGGCGTGCGGGCGACATCGGCAGCCAGTACGGCGTAGCCGTCACGAGCCGAGCGGTTGAAGGGCGGATAGTCGCGGTCCGCAACAGCGTTGGCGGCGAGGACGCGTCCGAGGGCTTGGTCGAGGGCGAGCGTCTCGCTCGGAGGCGGCGCTCGGCCCTCCGCAATGCGGGTCGCGATCAGGGCGCGGGCTTCGTCGAGGGGCAGCAGGGGCATTTCCCTATTATGGTGACGCCGCTCCGGCTGGGTTTCGCCGTGTGCCTACTTCAACAGCTTGGCCAGCGTGGAATCAGGCATCAGGATCGTCTCATCCCGTTCCGGGCCCGTGGAAATCGCGCCGATTTCGACGTCGACTTGATCGGAGAGGAACTGCAGGTAGTCTTTTGCTCCCTCGGGAAGTGCGTCGTAGTCAGTGACGCCGGCCGTCGCGCCTTCCCAGCCGGGGCGTTCATCATAGACGGGCTCGACGGCTTCGAGCACGTGATGGAGTGCCGGCATCTGGGTAAGCACCTCGCCCTTATAGCGGTACCCGGTGCAGACGGGGATCGTTTCCAAGCCGTCGAGAACGTCCAGCTTCGTCACGATCAGCGAAGCGAAACTGTTGATCGTGTTCGAGTAGCGCAGCAGGGGAACATCGAACCATCCGCAACGCCGCGGCCGGCCGGTCACGGACCCGTACTCACCACCCTGATCTCGCAGGCGCTGGGCAGCGTCGCCTTCGGCCTCGGTCTGAAAGGGGCCGCCCCCGACGCGGGTGACGTAGGCTTTGACGATGCCGAATACAGCGTCCACATGCACAGGTGAAACGCCCAGGCCGGTGCAGATGCCCCCCGCCGTAGCGTTCGAAGAGGTCACGAAGGGATACGTGCCGTGGTCGATATCGAGCATTGTGCCCTGTGCTCCTTCAAAGAGCACTCTCTTGCCTCCGCGCAGCGCGTTCCGCACGTAGACCGCCGTGTCACAGACATAGGGGCGAAGGCGATCGGCGTAATCCCTGTACTGGTCACAGATCCCGTCGAGGTCGCCGGTTTCTTCGATCTGAAGGGCCTTGGCTAGGAGGTTCTTTTCGATGGCGTTGGCTTTAAACTGCTCACGGAAGGTATCGCCATTCAGCATGTCGGCGAGGCGGATTCCTCGGCGGGCGACTTTGTCTTCGTAACTGGGCCCGATGCCGCGCGAGGTGGTGCCGATGCGCACTTTGCCGGGCGTCTGCTCGGTGGCCTTCTCCATCATGCGGTGATAGGGAAAGATGACGTGGGCGCGATTGCTGATGAAAACGTTTCCCGCTATTTCGACACCGGCTTCCTCCAAGGCTTCGATTTCGGCGAGGAGGGCGGCGGGATCAATCACAACGCCGTTACCGATCACGACCTTCTTTCCGGGCCGCAAGATGCCGCTGGGGATGAGCTTGAGGATGAACTTCTTCTCACCGATGTGGACCGTGTGACCGGCGTTGTGGCCACCTTGGGCACGGGCTACGACATCGAAGCGATCGGCGATGAGATCGACGATTTTGCCCTTGCCTTCGTCACCCCATTGGGTCCCGAGAATTACGACATTGGCCATAGTTATACGCAGTGTCTCCGGAGGACAGCGGTTGATGAGCGATCCGGCTCGGCGGATTGAGAGGAGGGTTCTACCGGGGTAAGAACGTTGTAACCTCGATTCTACCTACTGGGGGCCGGAGTGTAAATCCGGCTACAGCCTGGGCCGATAGCCTGCCCGGGTTCGAATCCGATATTTGGTGAGAGCGTCGCCCGCCAGTTCGACGGTGATGCTTCGCCAGCCGCGGTTCGGATTCGGCTCTGGGTAGTAGGTCAAAGTGTACGAGCTGCCAAGTTCCTCACGAATTTCGGTGAAGGCCTCAGCCTGCTTCTGCCAACTCCGCGCGAAGAAGGCCCGGCCTCCGGTGCTGCTGGTCAGCCGCCGGAAAACGTTGCGCGAGATCGGATCTTTGTTCACTTCCTTGGTGCTGATGACGTAGATCGGGATGCCTTCGTCTTCGGCCAGGGCCCGAACGTCGTCGGGAGCGACGGCGCTGGCGGAATCAGGCCCATTCGAGAAGACGATCACGACTTTACGTCCCGGTACCCGCGCGGCGTCGCGCAGAGTGAGTAACAGCGAGTTGTAAAGCGCTGTTTCGTCACCCGCCACGGACAGCCGCAAGCCTTTGATCGCGTCCCAACGGTTGCTGGTGAGCGGTGCGTGGCGAGTCAGGTTGCGGCTATAGCCGTATACGGCCACCGAGTCGGCGCTGTCGAGCCCTCGAATGAAATCGGCGATCGCATCTTCCGCGTAAACGAAGCTGCGGTACATGAAGTTGCTGGTATCGAAAAGGACAAAGACGTTGGTTCCGACCAGTGATTCGTCGCCCAGTCCGGCGGGGTCCCGGGGCGCCGGTTCGACGCGCCCGACGACGGGCTCCGGATTCGCCGGCGCGATGGCCGCGGCCGCCAGATCGCCCTCAGCGGATATCCGCCGCGGCGCTTGGTTTCCTTCGGCGAAAGTCGCCAGGTTTTGCAATATGCCGTCTTCGTAGACTCGAAAGTCCGCTGGCTTGAGGTTCTCGACATAGCGGCCCCGGCGGTCTGTGATCGCCACGTTGAGAAGCACGAGGTCGACTTCGACACGGAACAGCGGGTCTTGCCCGGAGTCCTGGCCTCGCGCCGGGGGCTCGACCAGGATGCCCAAAGTCAAAAAGAGGACGGTCGCCGGCGCGGGCGCGATCGCGTAACGACAGAATGACTTCGTCAAGAAACTCAACTTCCGGCTGTCACTTCTTTTCCGCATACCCTACTCCTGGCTCGCCCGCATGGGTTCCGCGGCCTGGAGCCGGGCCTGGGTGCGATAACGGTCCGCTACAACCCGCATCGAGTGCAGCAGTGCGGGCCAATCGTCCAGGTGCGTGGCGAAAATCCGCTCGATCGACCGCTGTGTCCACTCGGGAACTAGAATATTGAGCCGCGACGGCGGGATGTGGAGCTCGTCAGCCAGCGCCGCCCAATAAAGGTTCGTCGATTCCCAACTTTCAGCGAGAATGCGACTGGAGAATCTCATCATCGTCGGGAACAGCGGCAGATGGAGTAGCTCTCGCCGGTACGAGTGCGATAACTCCGGGTGTGGCGTCCCAAAGATTCCGGCCAGCCGCGAGTGCTCGAACTTTTCGGGATCGCTTTCCGACAGATCGACAATCTTCACCCAACCGGGGCCGCCGATATCCGCCGCCTCCGCCTCGTGCTGCTTGCCGAATGCGGTCGCGAGGCGATACTTTTCGGCGGGGGTCAGCGATCCGCTGCCCTGATGCACGCGACCGCCCGTCGCATGCCGGCGCATCAGGAAGAGCCGGTTCGGCTCAACCTGTCTACTGAGGATCGGGTCGACTTTCGCGGCGATGCCGGCATCCACGGCCGAGGAAGCCAATAGCAAGTCGCCCAGCCGCAAGTGCAGCGCCACAAAGTGTTGCTCCTCCGGCGTGACTCCCCACCAGCGCGGAACGGTGGCGCCGATCATGATCTGCGGCGCCAGGTCTTGCCAGATGAGCGCTTGGCGCTCGGAGGGGACGAGGAAGTTCTGCTCGGCGTCAGCGAGCCCGAACGCCAGCCCGTTCAGGGAGCCGACCATGCGTCCGCCCGCGCTGTTCGGCCACCCGGTTCCCGCCAAACGGGGTCGCGTCCAGCTTCGGCTTTGTTGCGGACCCATGAAGTCGTGGCTACGAACGAATAACGGGTTAGCACGAATGAGCTCAGCCCCGGGCGGCGAATAGTAGATGTAGTTGAGCCCGACGAGCGAGTCCCGCAGAATCGGCGCCAAGTGGCCTCGAATCTCAAGTAGTTCCTCCGGACGTCCGTTGGCGCGGTCTACGTCGCGGTTGAGGTTTATCGAGCGCTGACGCTGGATGTGTCTCTCGATCCAGTTGCCCTGCGCGTAAGCGTTCGATTCTTCCGAGGACAGGCTCGAGCGCGGCAACCGAACCTCGGAGATTCGGGCGGCGAGCCGGTTGGCCATGGCCACGTTGAAGCTTTCTCCCCGCGACACTCGTTCCAGGTGATCGGCCAGGTCGAAGATGTCTTTGATCGAGACGAGACGTTGCGACGCGAAACGGCTGTTGAGCGTCGTGACCATCTCTTCGTGGACACCCCGCTCGTGCGACGCGGGGTTGCCGGCGAGCCGGTCGATCAATTGATCCTGCGGGGACCCGTCTTCGTCGGCCCCCGTGGCAGCCAGCAGGACCCGTATCCCCGCTCGGCCGGCCTCGAAAATAGCTTGTTCTCTGTCGAGGTTTTGGAGCCCGGCCAGCAACGCCTGGAAAGAACGATCGGAGTCGGACGCCGGGATCTGCCCTTGCCGGACGAAGATCCGCCAAAGACCGAAGAGTGCCTGCGTGGTGCCGATCGCGTCCGCCCGACGGACCAAATTGCGGCCTTTGGTCAACGGTTCGAGGGAGTCAAAGTAGGCGCCGATCGTCTGATCAGAAAGTCCGGGCGCGTCGCCGAACAAGCTGAATTGATGACCGAAGGTGGGAAAGGCCAGCAACAACCTTTCGACGGCGGCTGGGGAGAGCCGCTTCTCGCCGCGTCCGCGATCGATGTTTGAGATCGCGATGAACATCCGCAGCGGCTCGTTCTCGACCATCTTGCGGCACATGCCGAACATGGCTTCGACAACGTCGTCCTGGGTCGACCAGTTGGGTGCGGCTTTCGCCAAGCGGTCGTCATATTCTCCATGCGGGTGCTCAGTAAACAGCCTTTTCCAAGGCTCGATGCCGCCTGGAACCGCTGCCATGCCGTCAGCCCCAATGTCGAGACGCGTCGCGAGCAGCAAAAGGTCGGAGTTTGCTCGGAAGATCGGCCGCGCGGGACCCGGACTTGTCACCCTCCCACGGAGAGCCAGATAGAAGCGCTCAAGGCGAACCGGATCTTGAAGGTAGGCGGCGAGCGGACCATCCAGCCGCGCCAGCGAGTCGTAGTACGAGGCCATCCAGCCGTCATCCAACTCGACAAGCCGCTGAAAGAATTTTGCTCCTTCATCGGGCGAAACATCAACTAACTTGCGCCAAATAGCCTTGCTACGCTCGCCGCCCGGCAGCACGGCTTTGCCGTCGCGCATCTCGAACATCCCGCCGAAGAAGTCGAGCACATTAGCGAAGTCGAGCAGGCGTTCACTCGCGATCTCCGCCTTTAGCGCCGACGCGACCGGAGGATGCATTTTGCCCAAAGCAACATAAAGCCGCGCCATCACCGGACTCCTGAGAAGAGTCTCGATGAAGCCTCCTTTCGCCTGGCGGGGCGCCATGCCCATCCAGTACTCCTGACTAAACTTGACGGGGAAATAGGTGGGCGCGTATGGCAGTTCGAAACCCCGTTCCGAGCGGAACGCAAGCTCCAAGTCAGCCAACGGGAAACCCGAATCGATCGATAGGAAGGCGCGAGACGGGTTGACCGTTTCGAGCACCGCCTCAGGGCCGCATTCGTTCCGCAGACGGAATCCGAGGAGCTTCAGAATGGTGGCTGTTTCAGCCGATTCGCACTTGGGAATGCGAATCGTGTTCTCGTCGCCCGCTAGCTGCTGAAGCTCGCCGGCCTGCGAAAGATATTGCAGAAGGAGTTTCAGGTATTCGGTTGGCACCATCGAGTCGGCGGTGGAACTGCTGCGGTAGCCACTGGTCATGACGTTCCTCGCCAACGCCGGTACCAATTCCTCGGGGCCCTGATCGCTCGAAAGCGCCGCCATTCTGCGGAACGAGAACAGCGGCCCGGGGATGCGCGCCCATCCGGTTCGGTCTTCCGCGGGGGGAACAGCGCGCAGCATCTCATCGGCTCGCGGCATCCCGGCTCCACCGGCGCCTCGGTAGTCTTTCAGGAAGCGGCCTGCATCGGCGTTGTTACCTTCGACAAGCGAGATCAGCACAAGCCGCCGAAGGATGCCTTGGCGCGCGTCGCCCGCCGATGCGCCCAACGCTTTCTCGTAAGCGGGAACTCGCCCGCTGTCACCGTAGCGATCGAGGAATTCGGCGTAAGCAATGAGGTCGTCCGCATTGGCTTGCGAGTTGCCCGCGGCCTGTGCCAGCGTTTCGCGAGCTTGCCCGACATCCCCGGCCTGCTCTAGCTCGGCGGCGCGGCGGGACGCCTCGGAAGCCGCCGTGGCGGGCAGTGCCGACACGAGGAACAGCGTCACCGCAAGGATGCGAGTCATGGTCATCTCCCCTGTTGTACAGCGAATGTTTCCCCGGCTCAAGGCCGACAGACTTCAAGACCCCCAACCAACCCCAATCGGGCCGATTGTACGGTGTTCCGGGTACCGGTGACAAGTAACCAGCCCCACTTTTTCCGTCTCAGGCAGTTCTTTGTACGAAACCTTACATTGTCTAACCCCGCTGCCAGTGCTCGTCTGAGTGAGGTCTTCTTTTGAAGGCGACGAGGTTGAATTGCTACATCTATGCGCCTTCCGCGTTCCCGAAAAAGCCGTGAATGCGCTCCGCGCGCGTCCGGCTCACGACCTTGCTCAACTGATCGACACTCCCTTCCCTAATCTTGCGCAGACTGCCAAACGAGCGGAGCAGCTTGCGCGCGGTCTTCTCACCCACCCCGGGGATCTCGAGCAAAACGCTGCTCAGACGTCCTGAGTCGCGGCGCTTCCGGTGGAAAGTGACAGCGAAGCGGTGAGCTTCGTCGCGAACCTTCTGTACCAGATGCAGTACCGGCGAGAAGCGGTCGAGATGGACCGGCTCATCTTCCTGGCCCGCGACGTAAATGGTTTCCTCCCGTTTGGCGATGGCCGCGATCGGTTGATTGATCACACCTAGCGCCTCAAGCGCATCGGCGGCCGAATGGAGTTGGCCGATACCGCCGTCAATGAGGATGAGGCCGGGAAAGGGCGTCTGCTCTTCCCGCAGACGGGCGTAGCGGCGAGTCACAACCTCATACATCGAAGCAAAATCATCAACGCCACGAACGGTCTTGATGATGAACTTGCGATAGTCGGCCTTCTTCATCCGTCCGCTCTCCCATACGACCATAGATGCTACGGTGTCGCTGCCCTGAATGTGCGAGATGTCGAAGCACTCGATGCGTGCCGGTGACTCGGGCAGATTCAGCGCTTCGACGAGGGCGTTCATGATGGCTTTCGACGTGGGTTTCATGACGCGGAAGCGTTGCTCGAAACCGTGGCGCGCATTCGTTTGGACGAGGTCGAGCATGGCGCGCTTCGAACCTCGTTGCGGTGTGGCGATCTCGACCCTGCGTCCGCGCTTTTCGGAGAGGAACTCTTCCAGGATGTTGCGGTCGTCGAATTCAGAGGGGACGTGGATCAACGAGGGGACGTATTCGGCGTCGACGTAGATCTGCTTCAGGAGCGTCGCCAAGAACTCTGGCTCCTCGAACTGATGGACGTCTTCCCAGTAGAACTCGCGGCGGTCGACGACGCGGCCGTTGCGGACGTGGAACAGGTTCACGGCCACGAAGGGGGCTTCGGCGTGGATGCCGAAGATGTCGATGTCGCGGCCCTCGGCGGCGGCGACGCGCTGGCGCTGCTTGAGTTCTTCAACGGTCGAGATGAGATCCCGGAGCGCGGCGGCTTGCTCGAACTCGGTGGCATCGGCGGCGGCCTGCATGCGGCTGCGCAGATCGCGCACGAGGTCAGTGTGGCGCCCTTCGAGGAACGTCCGCACGTCGGCCACCGCACCGCTGTAGATCTCGTGGGTCGTCAGGCCCGCGGCACACGGTCCCCAACAACGCTTGATGTGGTATTCCAGGCAGGGCCGGGGGTGGACCCGGGTGAGATCGACGCGGCAGGAGGGAATTCGGAAGTAGCGGTGAATGAACTTGACGATGCGGTAGGCCAAGTTGCCGGGGAAGTAGGGGCCGTAGTACGTCGAGCCGTCTTTGCGCAGCCGCCGTGTGACGTAGACGCGCGGGAAGCGCTCTTTGGTGAGCTTGATGTAGGGGTAGGTTTTGTCATCCCGCAGCAGGATGTTGTAGCGTGGCTGGCGCTGCTTGATCAGATTGTTCTCGAGCGCCAGCGCTTCCTTCTCGTTGGCGACCGCGATGTAGTCGATGTCGCGGGCCTCCGAGAGTAGGGTGCCGGTTTTGGCGTCGGCGAGCTTGTCCTCCAGAAAGTAGCTGCGAACACGGTCCCGCAGGCTGTTCGCCTTGCCCACGTAGATGACCTTGCCGCGCGCGTCTTTGTAGAGATAGACGCCGGGGGAGGTGGGGAGGAAGGCGGCTTTCTCCTTGAGGGCGTCGAGATGCGGGAAGACGTTCATGGGTGGGGCGCGGACGCCTCGATTTTATCAATGGGGGTTGAGAGAGGACCCGAAGGCGTTGTCGTCCTACTGGTGGCCGCGATCCATCCCTATCTCAACCGGTAGAACCGGAAGAAAAACGTATCGATCGGCAGAATCTCCATTTCCTGAAATCCCGCCTCTCGGGCGTATCCGCGCAGCGTATCGGGGCGCATGACGGTACCGGTGCCGACGGACGGGTGATCGGCCATTCCGACCGGCAGGCAGTGAAAGACGCTGAAGCCGTACATCAACGGTTCGATCTCGTTGCCGGCCGGCGTGAAGGTCTCGCCAACTTTCTCATCCATCACGATGACCGCGCCACCGGCCTTCGCCAGCCGCTTCATCGCTCGCAAAGCCGAGACTGGGTCGGACATGTCGTCCAAGAGCACGGTGTTGGTCGCTTCGTTGAATTCCAGGACGTCGTTAAATGGGTCGACGACGATCTCCAGCTCATCCGGGCCAACGACGGTTGGGACGGCGGTAGTAACGACCCGGGGCACCGCGCTAGAATCTGGGATCGGATGAAGAGCCCCTCCCCTCGATTCGTGCAGGTTGCAGTGCCTGTCCCTTTGGATCAGTCGTTTGCCTATCGCGTTCCGGAGGGTCTGGAAGGGCGGGTGACGGCCGGTTGCCGGGTCGTGGTGCCGCTCGGGCCGCGCAAACTCACCGGGGTCGTGCTCGGCGAAAGCAGCGATGACCCTGGCGAAGCGGCCCGTGAAATCACACGCTTGATTGAAGACCAGCCGGCTCTCAGCCGAGAGTTGCTCGACCTGGGACGCTGGCTGGCAGACTACTACTGCGCACCGATTGGTGAAGTCCTGCGCACGATGTTGCCGCTTGCGGGCGAATCACGCAAGAGCAAGTTGGTGGGACTCACGCCCGAGGGGCTCCAGGCCGCAGAGCGGTTCGCGGCGTCGGAAAAGCCGACGGATCCGACTGTCCAGGTGTTGCGGGCGCTCGTAAAGCGTCCGTTGAACGAAGCGTATTTGAAGCACAAACTGCCCGGGTCGGCCGGCGTTCTGCAGAGCCTGCGCAAGCGGGGCTGGCTGGCTGTCGAGGACGTGATTGCTGATCGCGATCGGGTACGCGGCGACACTCCGGCGAACGGTGCGATCGTGCAGTCGGGGGAGATCATCGCGGCGCGCCGCCTGACGGAGGCGCAGGCAGAGGCGGTGGCAGCGATCAAAGCGGCCGTGGAAGGAGGTGGGTTTCGCACGCTGCTGTTGCATGGCATCACGGGCTCCGGCAAGACGGAGGTCTACCTGCGTGCGATCGAGCATGTTTTGGCCAGGGGGAAAAGCTGTCTGTTCCTGGTTCCCGAGATCTCACTTACGCCGGCCGCGGCGTCGGAGTTTTACGCCCGCTTCGGTGAGCAGGTTGCGATCCTGCACAGCGCCTTCACGGGTGTCGAGCGGTCAGGCCAGTGGCGGCGGGTTCGCGAAGGATCGTCACGCGTCGTCTTGGGGACACGCTCAAGCGTTTTCGCGCCGGTCGAAGATCTCGGGCTCGTGATCGTCGATGAAGAGCATGACGGCGGCTACAAACAGGACGAAGCGCCGCGCTACCACGGCCGCGATGTAGCCATCGTGCGGGCGCGTGCCGCGGGCGCAGCGGTCATCCTTGGCTCCGCCACGCCGAGTCTCGAATCGCGTTACAACGTGGAGCGCGGTAAGTACGATCTATTGCGTTTGCCGGAGCGTATCGAGAATCGTCCGCTGCCTTCCGTTCGCATCATCGATATGCGGCAGGAGTTCGCGGAAACGGGTCGTCAGGATCTGTTCTCACGTGCTCTCGAGCAAGCGATCCGGCAGCGTTTAGAAACCGGGCAGCAGGTCATTCTGCTGTTGAATCGGCGCGGGTTTTCCTCGTTTGTAACGTGCCGCAGTTGCGGCGAGCGGGTCGAGTGCGTTAATTGCTCGGTCACGTTAACGCACCACCGCGGCATCAAGAAGTTGCTCTGCCACTATTGCGACTACTCGCAGCCCGTTCCGACGGCGTGCCCGAAATGCAAGAGCGAGTACGTCTACTTCGTCGGGAGTGGATCGGAGAAAGTAGAGGACCACCTTCGCGAGCACTTCCCGGAAGCGCGCGTCGTGCGCCTCGATCGCGACAGCGTGAGAGGACGTGGACAATATGAGGCCATCCTAAATGGGTTCCGTGAGGGCGCCTACGACATCCTCACGGGAACACAGATGGTCGCGAAAGGGCACGACATGCCGAACGTTACGCTCGTCGGTGTCGTGTCGGCGGATATCGGACTCGGCATGCCCGATTTTCGCGCGGCCGAGCGAACGTTCCAGATCTTGACGCAGGTGGCGGGCCGGGCCGGGCGGGGCGAGACGCCGGGCGAAGTCGTGCTCCAAACCTGGAACCCCGAGCACTACGCGATCCGGTTCGCCGCCGCGCAAGACTACGACGGCTTCTATGCCAAGGAGCTCCACTTCCGCCGCATGCTACGGTATCCGCCGTTCGTAGCGGCGGCGACGTTGACGGTACGCAGCCGCAAACTCGAGGAGGCGTTGACCCTGAGCGGACGGTTGGGGCAGCACATCAAGGATTCTCCCGGCGTCCGAGTGCAAGGACCGGCCGCGGCGCCGCTGGCGAAGTTGAAATCCGAGTTCCGCTATCTGTTCTTGCTGAAGGCGCAGAGCCGCAAGTCGTTGGCGGAGGCGCTCCGGCGGGCGAAATCGTTCGCGCAGGAAAACCGCTGGCCCGCAACGGCGCTGGTGACGGATGTGGACCCGATGAGCTTGCTGTGAAGTCCTGAGGTCGACGGGACCCACGATGAGCCCGGTTACTGCTCGTCAGCGATCGTTGACGTTCAGGGTTCCGAACGTTAGGCTACGCGCTCGAAGAGGATGGCCTGCTCAACAGCCTCACGTCCAATGCCGTAGTCGACTACCAAGTCTCCAATCGACTCTCCGGCTTCGTATCGCGTAGTTAGTTCCGCAGTCGTAATGCAGCCCTTGGAGATCACAGGCCGGCCGAATGCGATGTAGGGGTCGATCAGTACGGCTCGGGGACCGCCTAGATTACTGCCCGACGTCGGCGGGTAGAAGTGTGTCGGCAAACCCTTCGCATCGTGCTGCAAGCGCTTGAGGTAGCTGGCGAGTACCTGCTCGATTACGAGCTGTCCACCCCGGGTGAGCTCGATGAATTTGCCGAGGTGGCTCATGAATAGACTGTCTTTCTCCATCAGTAGGTCCCGCCTAAGCAGCAGTCGCTCAATCCCGAGCTCGCTCTCGGCGCATTGGATGGCGGACCGAATGTCGGCGAAAGGTGTGTCCGTGCCAGTTCGCAGGCCTCGGAGGACAAAGGCCTCCACCAAGTTGTTGAAAGTTAGGTAAGGGGGTACCACCGCCGGGCCCTTGATGATCGGTGCACGAGAAAGCGAGTATCCAGCTTTTCGCCCGTTGGACGGGACAATCCAGGAGCGGATCGTGTTCCGTGGAATCTTTAGATATCTACTCGCCTCCGCGATCGAATACAGCGGCAAATCGCGGGGATCTGAGCCCCCGTACAAGTCCTTTGACTTCCTACGCATCGTAACCCCCTGCGGGTGAGGTTTCATTTCTTGCGTTCTGGTGTACGAAGCTTTAGGAATTCGTCCTTGATCAACTGTGCGATAGATTCTTGGACCAATGCCTTGGCGACCTCCGAACGGGTCTTGCCATGAATGCCAATTGCTACGAGATCGTCAAGGTATTCCACGACCTCATCACTCGGACGGATCGCAACCCTCTTTCCCTCTCCGGTACCTGATGTTCTCATGACACCCCGAGCATAGCATAGATGCCGCCCCATAGTAATGTCTGATTGGTGTCCGACAACAAGCTTTGTGGCCGATATATCCGCTAATCGGTGTCACATTGGTACCACTTGGTTCCCACTTGGGTACTTATCAGCGTCTATCTGGTAACTCCAATCCAAGCGCCGACACGAAACCCACGGACTCGCCGGAGCGAATCTACCAGTAAGACCCCCAACGTAGCCGGTTCGGCTCCTTTGTCCCTTGGTTTAGAATGTGATCCGTACACACCGCAGCGTGAGTGCGCGCGGAAAGCCATAGGAGAAAGCATGTCGAGTTACTATCATGAGGACGATCTTGCCCGGTTCGGAGATATGGGCAAGAATGTTCCCGAGCTTTGGGAAAAGTTTCAGGCTTGGTATGGCGCCGTCTTCAAGGAAGGGGCGCTGAGCGAGCGGGAAAAAAGTCTCATCGCGCTCGCTGTCTCGCACGCTGTACAATGCCCCTACTGCATTGATGCCTACACGCAAGACTGCCTCCAGAAGGGTTCGAACCTCGATCAAATGACCGAGGCTGTCCATGTGGCGTCCGCGATTCGAGGCGGCGCGAGTCTGGTCCACGGGCTACAAATGCGCAACGTGGCGGAAAAGTTGAGCATGTGAGGTTAAGTTGACGCAGAGTCTTCTTGGACGCGACCACGCGCTGGCGTCGGCGGGCGAACAGTTGCGTGTGCTCAACAACCCGGTCTTGTCGCACCGGCCGTTTGATGAGGCGCTGGAGGGTTCTGGGCTCCATCCGCTGACCTCGACGGGCATCGAAATCCTGCAGGTAAACGTCGGCAAACTGTGCAATCAGACTTGCAATCATTGCCACGTGGACGCGGGGCCGGATCGCACCGAAGTCATGACACGCGAAACGGCGGAGTGGTGTGTTCGGACGCTTGAAAGCACCGAGATCCCCACCTTGGACGTTACGGGCGGGGCGCCGGAGTTGAATCCACAGTTTCGCTTCCTCGTCACCGAGGCTCGACGCTTAGGCCGCCATGTGATGGACCGCTGCAATCTGAGCGTTCTGTTGCTGAACTCGCAGAAAGATCTCGGGGAGTTCCTGGCGCGGCACACGTCGAGATCGTCGCAAGCCTCCCTTACTTCATGGCCGCCAACACCGATGCGCAACGCGGCGAGGGCGTGTTTGACAAATCGATTGAAGCGATCCGTTTGTTGAACGGCCTCGGCTATGGCCAGGAAGGTTCGGGCCTCCAGTTGAACCTCGTCTACAACCCCGTGGGCGCGTTTCTTCCGCCGCCCCAAGCTGCGATGGAAGCGGATTTCAAGCGTGAGTTGCTGAGCCGCCATGACGTCGTTTTCAACTCCCTCTACGCGATCACGAACATGCCCATCAGCCGCTTCCTGGAGTTTCTGCTGCGCACGGATAATTACGACCGCTACATGCAGAAGCTGATTCAGGCCTACAACCCAACGGCGGCCGCGGGTGTGATGTGTCGCAATACGTTGTCGGTTGGGTGGGACGGCGCTCTCTACGATTGCGATTTCAACCAGATGCTTGATCTGCCGGTGTCGTTTGGATCGCCGGCGCACATCCGTGACTTCGTGCTTGACCCTCTCGACAACCGGCGCATCGTAACCGGGCAGCACTGCTACGGCTGCACGGCCGGTTCCGGTTCCAGTTGCGGCGGCGTGACGGCCTGACTTCACGCCCTGCCACTCACGCTGTATCCTTTTTGCATGCCGGACAACGAAGAAGCCCTAACCGCTTCGTTCGAGCAGCTTCGCGACTGCTACCGCCGGGAACTGTTCGACGAGCAACTTCCTTTCTGGGACCGCTTCGGGATCGATCACGAGTTGGGCGGTTTCTGCTGCTCGCTTGACTACGACGGGACCCGCGTCAACGAAGAAAAGTTCGTCTGGTTTCAGGGTCGCGGGCTGTGGGTCTATAGCTTCCTTTACAACCACCTGAAAGCCGATCCGGCCTATCTCGAAGTTGCGCGCAAGACGAAAGACTTCCTGCTTGCCCACGCGCCGCAGCCAGACGGATCGTGGGCGTCGAGCCTTTCGCGCGAGGGACGTCCGCTTGCCCCCGAGAGTGATTTCTACGGACGTTACTTTGCGATCGAAGGGCTGTACGAGTACAGCCACGCCGCCGGTGACGAGCAAGCCCACGACACCGCGCTCGCTATGTTCAAGGATTTGTTCCGGCGGGAGGCCGCCCGGGATGCCGGCGGCTCCCTGACCCAGGGGTTCTGGATGGTCAATGTAAACATCGCCCGCCAGATCCTGGAACGGGAAGCCGACGTCGAAGTCGCGGCTATCGCCGACGAATCCATCGATGCCGTCATCCACAAGCACTTCAATCCGGACATCGGGTTGAACAACGAGAACTTGAACCGGGATTTCACAAGATCAACCGAGGAGGCGACGAGGTCCAATCTCGGCCATAGCGTGGAAACACTTTGGATGGTCATGGAAGAAGCTCGCCGCCGGGGTGACGCCGGGTTGCGGGAAATCTGCGCCGAGCGCATTCAGCACCATTTGAACGTTGGTTGGGATTGGCTCTACGGCGGTCTCGCCATGTGGATCAACGTCGATCAGGGCGGTTATGAGTGGCCGGTGGAGAGCGTGCCCGGAACGGACCTCGAATTCCGGTCCGTCGGCGAGTACAACTACACGAAGAGCCTGTGGGCCCTGGACGAAGTGCTCGTAGCCTGTTTACTGATTTTGGAGCAAGGGAACACGCTTTGGGCGCCGCGGTTCGTTGCGGAGGCGCAGAAGGTGATCGACGAAAAATTCTCGATGAAGGAAGCCGCGGGTCAGCCTACCTATGTTCTCTTCTCGGATCGGCGAATCACGCGCCCGGCTCGCTCAGTTCGGCAGGATAACTACCACCGTTTGCGCGCGCTCATGATGAACCTGCTGACGCTGGAGCGGCTCGCTCGCTGTTAGCGCTTCTATTGCAGCGGCATGATAACCGCCAGAATCTGGGTGATAACAAGGCCCGAGATGCCCATGATCGCGAGTAATGGGGTCCAGGTCTGGAGCGCTTCCATCTCCGTGAAACCGGACATCTGCTTATAGACCCAGAAGCCACTGTCATTCATCCACGAACCGACGAGTGAGCCGGAGCCAATCGAACAGGCAATATAAACCGGATGAAAACCGGGCGGCGCCGCGATGATGAGCGGCGCCATGATGGACGAAACCGTGATCATCGTTACAGTTCCCGACCCTTGAGCGACCTTGATCAGCGAGGCGAGCAGGAAGCTGAGCAGCAGGAAGGGAACCCCGAAATCTTGAGCCAACTCGCCCAGCGTCTTCCCGACCTCCGCCTTCACCAGCATGCCGCCGAACGAGCCGCCGGCGGCCGTAATAAGGATGATCAGACCGCCGCTTGCAAAGGCGATCTCGACCGGCTTGGCGAGATCCGCAAGGCTATAGCCTTTCTGGCTCGCCAGCAGGTAGAGCGAGATTGCCGCGGATAACAGCAGCGCGAAATTGGGGTTCCCGAGAAACCCCGTCAGCCCGGCGAGAGGACTGCTCTTGTCGATCGCGTTGACCGCTGTGTTCGACGTGATGAAGATCACCGGCAACACGATCGGCAACATCGACATGAAGAAGCTGGGCAGTCGGCTTTCTTCGGCTTTCGCGAGGCCTTCGAGCTCATCCAGCGTCAAGCCCGGTGTTTCCCGCAGCGGAATATCGAGGGCTTTGTCCCGGTTCTTTGCGAAAAGCCACCCTACGATCGACATCGGGAGGCCCACCATCGCGCCGACCAGAATCATCACGCCCAAGTCGAAGTCAAGAGTCGCGGCCATTGCCAGCGGTCCCGGGGTCGGTGGAACGAGGCTGTGCGTTACCGCGCCCCCGGCGCAGATCGCCATGACAAACAGCACGTAATTGCGCCCCATTCGCACCCGCATCGCGCGCGCCAGCGGCACAAGCAGATAGAAAACCGTGTCGAAGAACACCGGCACGGAGAGCACATAGCCGCTGCTGAGAAGCGAGAGCGAAGCGTGCTTCTCGCCCAAAGCCCTCACAAAGACCCGCACGATCTTGTCGGCGGCGCCGCTCTCCATCAGGCATTGCCCGATCAGCGCCGCAAGCGCGATGACGATGCCAATGCCGCCACAGACACGCCCAAACGCGCCGGCGACCTCGGGCATCACATCGCCGAGACCAACGGTCGACGACAACAACCCCACCGTCGTGGCCGCCGTAATCAAAGCCATGAAGGCGTTTATTTTCAGGCGAATGATGAGGATGAACACGACCGCGATCGCGATCACCAAGACAACCAGCGGATGGATCTCCATGGCGGGGAATCTTAGCAAGTCGCGTCGGGTGTGTCTACCCGGTCAACGAGCGCCTGGCCAACGAGCGCCGCCTCATCCCGGGCGATCAATCCGCGAATCGCTATAAGCTGAGATCCCGACGAATTCATCTATACTAAGACCCGGAGGAACGTGAGTCATGTCGGAAGACCATAGCGGGACGAACCTCATTTGGTTCTTGACGGGAGCGGCGCTCGGTGCGTCGGTGGCGTTGCTACTTGCTCCCCAACCGGGCAAAGAGACCCGGGAGTTTGTCAAGCGCCGGGCCGTCGACGGACGCGAAGCCCTCGCCCGCGGCGGGCGTGATGCCCTCGATCGTGGCCGCGATCTTTACGAAAAAGGCAAGGAACTCGCTGATGAAGCCGGCGGCGCTATCGAGCGCGGGAGAGAACGCGGCAAAGATGTCATCTCCAAAGTAAGAGCCCGCGTGACACCCGAGGACTCCGGGGAGACGGCGAACGAGCCTGTCTAGCTCCACATTCTCGGAGGGTAGCCACCAAACCGCGCGCGCGGCTATTCCTCTCGCCGGCTACCATCGGCGCTTACGCTGTTTTTCTGTGTTGCATTAGTGGCGATGCGCTCGGGTACTCACCTGTCTTGACTCTTCTGGGCATCGTTGGTACGCTGCCGGACAGGTGGATACTCCATGAGGTGGGGTATCCACTTGACTCAGGTGACCCCAAGATGTAGTATGCGGCCTCGTGGAGGATTACCCGCGCGATCTGCTCGAGTTCGAGGCGCGCTTCGCCACCGAAGAGGCCTGTCGCGACTATCTGGTCGCGCTGCGCTGGCGGGACGGGTTCCGTTGCCCCAACTGTGGGCTTGAGCGAGCTTGGCCGGTGCGCAAAGTATGGTTCGAATGTGCTGCCTGCGGTCGCCAAACGTCCGTCACGGCCGGTACGATCTTTCAGGACACACGCAAGCCGTTGCGGCTTTGGTTCCGAGCAATGTGGCACGTCGTCTCGCAGAAGAACGGAGTCAGCGCCTTGGGTTTGCAACGCGTTCTGGGACTGGGCAGCTACCAAACCGCCTGGGCTTGGATGCACAAGCTGCGGCGGGCGATGGTGCGGCCGGGGCGCGAGCGTTTGACGGGCGTCGTCGAGGTGGATGAGACCTACTGGGGCGCGGAGGAGGAGGGCGTTCGCGGCCGCCAGATCGAGCGTAAAGGATTGATTGCAGTAGCCGCGGAGGAGAGAGGCAGCGGGCTGGGGCGGATCCGTATGCAGCGCCTGCGCAACGCCTCGGCGGCCAGCTTGATGCCCTTCGTGGAGGAGTCGATCGAGCCAGGCAGCGTGGTTCGCACCGATGGCTGGCTGGGCTACGAGCCACTCGAGAAGAAGGGCTATCGGCACCACATCGTCTTCCTCAAGGGTCGCCGCGAGCAGGCGTCGGAATTGCTTCCGCTGGTGCACAAAGCGATCTCGCTGCTCAAGCGCTGGTTGCTGGGTACGCATCAAGGGGCGGTCAGCCACGAGCATTTGGACTACTATCTGGACGAATTCGTCTTCCGGTTCAACCGGCGCAGCTCACGTAGCCGGGGCAAGCTGTTCTACAGGCTGGTTCAGCAAGCGGTCGCTGTGGAGCCGACGCCGTATCGCTCGATCATCGCCCACTGGGACGCCGAGCCGTTCTGAACCCCAAACACAAGATGTTGGGGTCACCTGAGTCAAGTGGATACCCCACCTCCATGAAATTCGCGGTCAAGCTGAGTCACTCCCTGCCACTATTGTTCGTCGTTCCAGCCCTGCTGCTCGCGTTTCCGAGGCAAGCTCTCGCCTACTTGGATCCGGGGACCGGCAGCATCCTTATTCAGGTCATGATAGGGACTTTGGCGGCGGCTCTAGCGGTCTGCAAACTGTACTGGCGGAAGATCACACAGATATTTCGGAAGACGGAGGAGACCACGGACTGACGAGCGGGTCACGGCCGCTGCCTTTTCCATCCGCGCCGCCTAAGTGCCATGCGCTGTTGAATTCTCCTCGGCCGGCGGCGAAGTCTCCGGCGGCGCCGCGTAGGCCGGAATGACCGCTCGTTTGTCGGGGAAGCTATCCAGCCTAAACCGCCGGTGAGCCCCAATTCGACTCGTGTTCCTCCAACAAGACCCAGCTTCCTTCCGAGATCCGGCCGGATACGTCATTCACGCGGATGGCGTCTATAAGCGTGTCATTACTGAATACGGCCGCCTGGACTACGACCGCCTGATGGAAAGCGGCCTCTACGAGGCGCTCACTCGGAAAGGCCTTCTCATACCTCACAACGAGGATCTGCTTTCCGAGAACGTTCACGCGGCCATCTACAAACGTCTTACCCCCGAGCAGTTGGAATTCGTTTCCTATCCTTACGAATGGAGTTTCACGCAGCTTAAGGACGCGGCCCTGTTAACTTTGCGCCTACAGCAGGAGGCTCTCAACCACAAGATGTCTTTGAAGGATGCGTCATTCTTCAACGTACAATTCCAGGGATGCCGGCCCGTATTTATTGATACATCATCGTTCGAGCAGCACGTTCCGCGGCCCTGGCCGGCTTACCGCCAATTCTGCAGGCATTTTCTAGCGCCGTTGTTATTGATGGCTTACCGCTCGCCCCAGTTCAACCGCTACCTTCGGGCCGACCTCGACGGGTTTGATCTGGACCTGGCTTGGAGACTCCTGCCATGGAATGCAAAACCGCGGCCCGGCGTGCTGATGCACCTTGGCCTGCACGCTTGGAGTGAAAAGCGATACGAGGGCGGAAGCGCGGCTCACTCGGCTCGGAACACCACGATGACCCTCAGCAGGCAACAGGGGGTCATTGATTCCCTGAAGGCAACGATTCACGGTATCAACCTGCCGCGCGCGAAATCAGAATGGTCTCACTACTACGACGAAGCCAAGCACTATCCCGAGGAAGCCGAGCGTTCGAAGCACGAGGAAGTGGCGGAAACCATCAGGACACTTCAACCGCGCTTAGTGTTCGACCTGGGAGGGAACATCGGGAATTACAGCCGGACGGTCACTCAAACGGGTGTTCGTTGCGTTTGCTTTGACCAAGACCCGCTGTGCGTTGACGCCAACTATCGCCGATCACGAGACGGCCAAGATCCCGCCATGTTACCTCTGGTCATGGATCTGTCCAACCCGACGCCCGGTCTCGGGTTTGCCGATGAGGAGAGAATGGGCTGGCAAGACCGCCCCGAGGCTGACCTTTTGCTCGCCCTCGCCTTGCTCCACCACTTGAGGATCACAGCCAACGTGCCCTTGCGCCGCTTAGCGGAGTTCTTCGCGGGTCTCGGCAAGCACATGCTCGTGGAATTTATTCCCAAAGACGACCCCCTTGTTCAGAAGCTCATGGCCGGCCGCGAGGACACGTTTCATGACTACGACGAGGCCGGCTTCGCGAGTGCCTTTGAAGCTCGCTTCAAGGTTTTGAGAAAACGCCCGATCACTGGAACGAGCCGTACGCTCTATCTGTTGGAGAGATGCTGACGACCGCCTCACAGGCGCCGCATCTTCCGCGATTCCCGCCCGAAGTCCGAGTAGAACAATTTGTAAGGCAGCCAGTCCCAAATGCTAACTGGCCGTGAGGTGGATACCCTGCCCCTTCGCGCAAAGAACCCTATTCCTTGAACGGCCAATCGTGGTTGTAGAGCAACTGCTTCTCACGCTCGGCGCGTGGGACGTTATTCGTCGACATGTTCTCGAACCAATACTGGCCGCTCTTACCCGCGGTGAGGATATCCGCGTCGCCGTCCTTGTCGAAATCGACGACTACGAACTGCGTCCCGGCGCCCGCCGCCGAGTTATACGCGATCGGGTGGCGGCTGAATGTCCCCTTGCTGGTATCGATCGTGTAGTAAAAGATCGCCAGCGGTTCGTACCCGCCCGGGTCGTCGCCGTTGTGGCCGCGGTAGCGGGTGCCGGCGATCAGCTCCGGCCTGCCGTCACCGTTGATGTCGGCGAGCTGGGTGTTGTGAACGCGGGAGTAACCGCCGTCGATCGGATGGGGACGCCATGATCGTCGGCCGCCGTTGACGACCTGCTCGTGCCAGTAGAGTCCGTAGCTGTGCGCGCGGCCGTGGATGACGTCGTTGAGGCCATCGCCGTTTACGTCGTAGACTTCCAAGCCAAAACCTGAGTGCCCCAACTGAAACTCCGGGTTCCACTCCCACTTGGCGGGACCGGCTTGCCGATACCAGCCGTGGATCGTGATGACATCCACCTTACCGTCGCCGTCGATGTCGCCTGTGCCGATGCCGTGCCCGTCGCCTTCGTTGCCCCCCACAACATGCTTAGAGGGCTTACCGCCGGCGAAGCTCGCATAGAAAACTTCACTGGCCGTGTAGTGGACGGCCAGTACATCCTTCTTGCCGTCAGCGTCGATGTCTTGGAGCCAGAGCCCTTCCGTATGAAGCGACGGCGAGATGAGATGCTTCTCCCAGATCGGGCCGATCTCGCCAGGGTTTTCGTACCAAAACAGACCATCCTCCTGCCAGCCCGCGCTGACAACGTCGAGGTCGCCGTCATCATCGACATCGATCGCGAACTCCCCGCAGTTCACGACGAACTCGCCGTCCACCTTGGCTTCACGAAACTTGCGGCGTGCAAAGTCCGGAGCCTCGTACCAATACGCGCCGCTCGTGACGTCGAGCCGGCCGTCACCGTTCATGTCCATTGCGGTGATGCCTTCAGAGTGGTCGCCGCCGATTTGGTGCAGAAGAAAAACGGGCTCGCGAGAGGTGCTTCTGGAGAGTTTCTCGGTGTAGGGTTCGGCAGGCTCGGGAGTTGCCTGCGGGCTACAACCGGCTGTGAGAAGTACGACGAAAAATGGTACGCGGTGCGGGCAGATCATGAGATTCATCTTCCCGCAAAGCAGTGCAAAGCCGCCACGCACTTTCCCTCAGATCCCTGGCGGTCTTTGCACGCCTTCGCGAGAAACAGCGCCTAGTGAGCAGCCGTGTACTGGTATGTCAGGGAAACGGTCACGCCTTGAACGCCCGATCCGAGCGATACCAAGTTGGCTCGAAACTGATCGCCGGCGTTGACCGTCGTGCTGTTCGGTGTGCCGCCCGTGGCGGTACGAGTACCCAGCGGAAGGGCTTTGTCGCTCGTATAGATATTGCTGAACACGGCGATGCCACTGATGCAGTTTGCCGTGCAACGCGCCACGTTGAAAGTCGAAGCGCCCCCCGTTGTGTTAGCGACCATGCGAGCATCGGTAAGCGTCGCGTTCGTAATGCCCTCGGGAACCGTCAGCGTCATCGCTTGAAGACCCGTCGATGGAATACCAGAGAAGTACCACTGCAGCGACGCTGTCTCGCGGGCACACGAGTTCGGCTCCCAAAGGTTGGAGGAGTTGTTCCACACCAGGCATTCGCCATCCGTTGGAGCGGTTGCCGCCACCACGCGTCCGCGAATTCCCGCCACCACTGGGTTTGGGTACGTTCCTGTCAAGTCGCCCCCGGCCGCCGAGCCATCGCTGCGGTACCACGCCAGCAGCGTGTCACCCGTCTGAGGCAAAGCGCCCGCCAGAAATGTCACCGTGTTGCTGCTCAGCGAAAAGTCAGCGCCCGGCTTTTGGACGACGCCGTTCTTCGTTAGTTCCAAACTCGCCGGCGGGTCCGGGGCGGTAACTAGCGTGAACGTATCGTTCAGGCCGTCGATCGTTCCGCTAGGCGTGTCGGCATCCTGGAAAGCGCCGAACGATCCGCCCGCGCCACCCGCACCGCTCTCAAGCGAAACGACTGATCCATTGTCCTTCTTGACCATGATCTCACCCGTTCCCGCGTCGACAAACAGACGTACTTCGTTTGAAGACGGGGGTGGCGGCGCCGTCGCTTCCTTGAAGTCGATGTAGCCCCCGTGGAGGTTGATGTTACCCGCCCAATCGATGTCCGTTAAGGGCGTCCCCAGAGTGTTCTGCCACTCTTGAAGCGTACTCGTCCCCTGTCCTTCGCCTGCCTTCACGGTGACGCGAGTCACTCCGGTCCCCCCCGCGGGGTCGTTGACCTGAAGGGACGTATTGATGAACGTATCGCCGTTCCGAAGGATCTGAAGAGGGACATCCTTGAACGCTCCCACGTCGTCGTAGCGACCCAAATTGAGAGTTGTGTCAAACGCGGAGAACACGAAACGATTTAGCCCGTTCACCTGCATGAACAGGTTCGAAACGGTCCCTCCCAGCGAACTGTTGATGCCCAACTGCCGAAAGAACGCGCTGCCGGCTGGGCTCACCAGCGCCACGGTCGTGTTAGTGCCATCGACCCACGACTGCAAGGGCGCCGACTGTCCGCTGATTCCCTTGACGCTTAGAGTGGTGATGCCTGGAGAAAGAGAGGTGATGATATCGTTCGTATTCTTGAGTGCGCCGATGGCGGCCGGCGTCACCGGGTCGGATCCGGCGACGGCATGTGTCGAAGCATGCACGAGAGGAGTGCGGGCGTCGGAAAGCCGCGGATCGTTGCCCTCGGCAACGGTCCCCGCTACGGCGCCATAGACGGGCTCGATCTCGGTTCGGGTCTGGCCAACGTTGTCGAACGCCTGTAGACCGTTCGAAAAGTTGGCGACATTCCGCTGAGTGACCGAGGTGCCGGAATTCTGGAAGATTTCATACGCCGTCCCGGCGCCCGCGCCCGCGCCCGCCGCCGCCCAGAACATACTACCGGCGCCATCCGTCGAAAGTTGCTGACCGGGCAGGCCATCGCTTACCGGCAGCGTATACGTCGTGCTCGCGGCAAGATTCGGAAGCTGAAACCCAATCGAGTTCGGTCCGCCGAATTCACGTAAGGAAAGCAACGGATTGGCCGGAGTAGCGCTTTCCTCTTCAATCGTCTGGTGCGCTGTGAAGATGTTTTCGCCGGCAAGGTCGGACTTGCCATCCAGGGCGGCCACGAGGCCCGATACCTGTGACTGCGCAATCACCGACCCCGGCGGAGGCGGCTGTGTCACGCGCACCTGGGTCACCGTCACGGCCGAGCCGCTTTCAGGCACCACCCAGGTTTCGAAAAAACGCCTGCCGTTGCCAAGCAGGTACGTGACCTCGTAGCTTGTTCCGGCCGGACTCGCGTTCTCGTTCGGAACGAGGTCGACGGAAATCACCCCCCGCACGATCGAGACGGTTATTGCATTGCTGACTAATGTGCTGCCATCCGACGCGGTGAAGCCCCTCCAAGAAATGTCGGCTTTCCCTCGTACCCGGCTGCCGTCCGCATTGAATAGGACGTCCTGAATCCGAGTGGCCGGCAGTGCCTGCGCCGCAACGCTCCCGGCAAGCCATGCCAACCCCACGATGAACCACTCTATCTTCCAAAGTTTGAACGTTCGCATTACTTGACCCCTTCGATTGGCGAGCCACCCACGGGCTACGCAAAAACGAGACTTATCCCGGGTCCAGAATAAATCGTCAACCTCGACTCACAGCGTAGTCAAAAACCTAGACTGTTGAAATAAAAGGAGATAAAATTACTCTATGCTTGTGACCGCCGATCCGCCAATGTGCCGTTTTTGTCCCAACTCGTTGCCGGTGGCCGCCGTTGTCGTCGCCCTCATCGTGCTGCTGTGCTCATTCGCTTGCGGAGATCAGGGTGAAAATGAGCGCGCGGGGGCCGACTCGATTCGGGCCGATCGACTTGCGGCTCAAACGCGGTTTCTCTCGAGCGATGCCCTCGAAGGGCGAGGAATCGGCGGACGCGCGGAAACCGTTACGACCGAATACATCGCGGCTCAATTCGAGTTGTCCGGGGCCCTGCCGGCGGGAGACAGCGGAACTTTCTTTCAGAGCGTCCCGCTTGTGGGGGTCAAAACCCAGCCGAGCGCAAGCTTGAGTTGGGCTTCCAGCGGCGCAAGAAGCCGTCTGAAATACCTTGACGACTTTGTAGCCGTGAATCACCGCCAAGAGCCGCTGGCGATGGTAGAGGCACAAGCCGTCTATGTCGGCCACGGCATCGTCGCCCCGGAATTCGCCTGGGATGACTACAAAGGAGTCGATGTCAAGGGCAAGGTTGTGATTCTTTTCACGAACGAGCCTGCGTCGGATGATGCGGACTTCTTCGGTGGTCGGGCGCTCACTTACTACGGACGCTGGACATTCAAATACGAGGAGGTGCTTCGGCAAGGCGCGGCCGGCTGCCTCATCATTCACACGACGCCCACGGCGGGCTATCCCTGGGAGGTCGTTCGCAACTCGTGGAGCGGCCGCGAGCCTTTCGTCAAGCTCGCTCCGGGCGAAGACGCCCTGGCGTTGGCAGGCTGGGTTCACGCGGATGCCGCGGAATCCATGCTCGCCGCGACCGGCAAGAGTCTCGACGAGTTGCTCGCCATGTCCCAGGCGCGTGACTTCCAGCCCATCCCGCTTTCAATCCGCTTGAAGGCTCGCCTGGCGAGCGATGTCGAGCCCATCAATACCCGCAACGTGGTCGGCATGATCGAAGGAAGTGACATCCGCGATAAGGATGAGGCCGTCATCTATACAGCCCATTGGGACCATCTTGGCGTCGGTGTCGCCGTCGACGGCGATGGCATTTACAACGGCGCCGTCGATAACGCGACCGGCCTGGCCCTCTTGCTCGAATTGGCGAGAGCATTTGGCGAGCTGGCCCAACGCCCCCGGCGTTCGATCCTCTTCGCCGCCGTCGGCGCCGAGGAAGGGGGTTTGCGGGGCTCGGAGTACTACGCCCATCATCCCTTCGTCCCGGCGGGCAAGACGGCTGTGAACATCAACTTCGACGGCCTGGCGCCACTTGGACGCACCAACGACATCACGCTGCCCGGCTTCGAGCGCACGACGCTACGCCCCATCATTGAGGCTCTTGCAAAGGAATCCGGTTTCACGATCCGGCCCGAAGCGCACCCCGAACAGGGCTATTACTACCGCTCCGATCACTTCAGCATGGCGAAAGTTGGCGTACCGGCCTTTTCCCTCAAGCTTGGCGTGGACTACATTGGAAAACCTGAAGGCTGGGGCCTCGATGCTCAGGAAGACTACACGGCCAACCGCTATCATCGGCCGTCAGATGAGTTTGATCCCGCTTGGGATTTTTCGGGACTCGAGCAACTGGCGCGATTTGGGTTCGAATTGGGCCTACGCACCGCGAACGAGCCGGGCCTGCCCACCTGGAACGAGGGAGATGAATTTCTGCCCGCGCGCCTGAAGTCCTGGGCGCGGTAGCGCCGGGGCAGGCTGGGCGTATAATTGGAGGCGATTTGTCGTACTTGAAGTGGCTCGAGGAATCGCTGACGGAAAAGCTCGCCGAGAAGCCGATCGGCGAGCCGGTCGCCCTCCGTGCATATTTAGAGCTGAGCGGCGACCACGGCCACCTCGTTCCCACCGCCGCTTCCACCGCTGCCATCGCGAGCCGCTGGTTCGGCGCAGGCCTCCCCACGGTATATGCACAGGGCGGCGTCGACCAAGGCTATGTATCGATTACCGCGAGCTATCCCAGCGGGCAGACCGCTCTCATCGTGGCTGAATCCCGCCGTGGTGACACGGCCGAGCCGTCGGCCGCTCGCTTGCTTCTTATCGGCAACAAGGGCTCCATTGAGTTCGCCGATTTGCCCGGTTCCGACAAGCGATCACTCGACTTCTCACCGCTCGCGGGGCCCGAAGAGGATGCCCTCGGCGACGCGATCATTCGCTCGTTACGCTCGGGGAACCCCGTGGCTCCCCAGGATGGCGAGCGTGGCTAAACCCGTTTTTGGCGTGCTTCTCGTAACCGGGAAGATGACTCATCAGGAAAATTACGGCGCCGGCTTTCGGGCCGATCCGCGCGCCAAGGTTGTCGGGCTCACCGACGAGACCGGGGTCGATGAACGCCGGCAGCGACTCAACCGTGAACTTGCCCGGGACATGGACATCCCTTTCTTTCGTGATTTGAGAGAGGCCCTCAATCGGCCCGACGTCCATTCGGTCTGCGTGTGTTCGGAGTTCGAGCGCCGCGCCCGCGTGTCTCAAGTCTGCGCCGAGGCAGGGAAGCATCTCTATGTCGACAAGCCCATGGCGACGAACATGGCCGAGGCTGATCGACTGGTCGCAACGGTCGAGCAAGGTGGTCTGCGAGGGCAGATGTTCACGCAGGTCGGCTTGCCCTATGCGAGGCGGCTGAAAGGAATCGTCGATTCGGGCGAGCTCGGCGAGGTCCGTTCAATCCACTGCGATCTGATGTTCTCAAAGGGTTTCACCGGCGGTGCTCCGCTCGACAAGCCGCGCCAGGAACACTATCCGCCGCGCCGCTTCACCTTCCCCGACGCGAAACGTGAAATCTGGACGACAGCCGTCTACTCATTGACCTTGATCCGCTGGCTTCTCGGAGGCCCGCGTTTTCAAAGCGTATACGCCACCAGCGCAAATTACTTCTTCGAAGAGCACTATAAGCGCGACGTTGAGGACTTCGGCACCCTGGCTCTCAATCTCGATGGAGGTATCACCGCCTCATTGATCGCCGGGCGGATTGGCTGGTTTAGCCACCGTGGCTCGGGCCCCAACTTCACCCGCATCATCGGCACGAAACGAAGCCTGCTACTCGACGCGCACAGCCCCCGTTTTGAGATTACGGCCGAGACCTCATGGGCGCCGCCTGAGAAGGACCCGCTCGACCCGATGGGTTTCTGGTCGAGCACGATGGCGCGCGGTAAGGCCCAGCCCAAACCTTACTGGCACGAGCCCGCGACCGTTGCCGGCCAATCCGATCAATCGCTCTTCCTTGACTGCCTCGAGCAAGAGAAAGAGGCGGAAGTCACACTCGATGACGCCGCGCAGGCTTCCGAAGCGATGCTTGCCGCCTATCAATCCGCCGCCGGCGGCAAAGTCGTACCTCTCCCCTTGCCTCGATGACGGTAGGCGGCCCTCCGACCGCTGCCGCGGGCGGCCTGTGGCGTTGGGGGCCTGTGCTGTTCCCTCTGTCGGCGCTGGCTTGGGCCGCCTCATTCACGCGCCTCTCGCCGACGCTCGGCATTCGCGACATCACGCTACTGATCGGATGCTCGCTGTGGCTTCTCGCGAGTCTATGGGTCTGTGCGGGCCCAGCCCACGAGAATCTCGTTGGGAATCTCACGAAGGTGCGAGGCCCGCGATTGACCGCCGCGGCTGTCGTTTCACTGCTCGCAATTTCGGTCTTCGCCATGAGACCCGTAGCATTCAACTGGCTACCGGTCGTATTCGCCTTTTTGCACGCTGCCTTTTCAACAAAAAAGCCGCGGTCAACGCTTATCTCACTCGTGGCGGTCCCTACCCTCACTCTCTTGTTGTTGGACGGGATCTTCGCCGCCATCCGGAATAGTCCGGTCCTGGCTTATTCCGCCGCCCTTAAGCCGCTGGCCCGATATCTCTATTCGCTTGATTGGACGACGGTCCATCTGCTTCCTGAATGCGGCGAGTACGATCCCGAGCTTACCTACCGGCTGCGCCCCGGTACATGCATCTTTTCCGAACTCGAATTCAGTACGAGCTACGAGATCAACTCGCTGGGTGTTCGCGATGACGAACAATCGCTGGAAGCCCCTGAGATCGTTGTCCTCGGTGATTCCTTCGCCATGGGCTGGGGTGTCGAGCAGGATGAAGCCTTCCCCAGTGTTCTGGAAGAGCGGTTGGGCCGGAAAGTTCTGAACACGGCCGTTTCTTCTTACGCCACCGCGCGCGAGTTTGGAATGTTGGAACGAATCGACCTGAGCCACGCGCGTTATTTGATCGTTCAGTATGCGAGCAATGACTTCGAGGAGAACCACCTCTACGCCGTTCGAGACAACCGCATCCCGAGACGCGATGCCGATTGGTATGAGCGCCAAGTCGCCGACCACACCCGCAATCGCTCGTATCGCGTCGGGAAATACGTCTACGAAGTTTACCGGGCCTGGGTAGGTACGCCGCTGGCGATTCGTTTGTATCGCAATGGCTGGCCCCTTCCCCGGCGTGAAGAATTCCCGGGCTTGCCGAACCTTGCGTACGGAACCACGGAGCGAACGCAACCCACGTCATCCCACGCCCGCCTGCTGCCGGTTAGCAATTCCCCTTCCGGGCCGGCAGCCCTTCGCGAGGAGGTTGACGCATTCCTCAACGTGCTCGCCACTTCGCCGGTCGATTTATCCGCGTTGCAGGTGATCGTGCTCTCTTTCGATTTTGACCGCCGGCGACCTAGACCCTTTATCGCGGAGCTAACCAAAGCTATCACGCGCCATCCCCAGCTTCAGACCAGGAACAATCTCCATCTGCTCGACATCATGCCCCGGCTGGGTCGCGAAGATTACCTTACGATCGACTCGCATCTCACCCCTCAAGGTCACTCAAAAGTCGCCGACAGCCTGCTCCCATTCATCCAGCGCATCGAGAACAACGAGTTGGCCCGGATGGTGGAACCGGCGCCATGGTAATCTGACAGCAGCCTAAACCGGACATCACGTCCTCCGGAGGAACCTATTCATGTCAATCGAAAGACGTCAGTTTCTTCGCCACGGAATCGCCGCCGGCGCTGCCATGGCCGCCGGCCTCGGACGACACCAGGCCCAAGGCGCAACGCTTCCCCGCCGCCACGCTAATGATGCCATTGAGCTAGGGCCCGATAAGGTCAAACTCTCGCGGCTCGCCATGGGGACCGGGACGAGCGGCTTTGGCGGATCGTCGAACCAAACGCGTCAGCTCGGCGTCAAGGGTATCGCCGACCTTCTCTGGTTCGGCTACGACAACGGCGTCACTTTCTGGGATTCCGCCGACCAGTACGGCAGCCACCCACATCTGAAGGCCGGGCTCAGCAACGTTCCTCGTGAGAAGGTCGCCATTATGACCAAGACTCACGCCAAGACGTCGGACGAGATGAAGCGCGATCTCGACCGTTTCAAGAAGGAGATCGGCACCGACTACATCGACATCGTCCTGCTCCACGCCGTGCGTGAAGGTGACTGGTCCGAGCAGCGCAAAGGCGCTATGGACTACCTTTCCGAGATGCGCGAAAAGGGAGTCGTCAAGACCCACGGCGTCTCCTGCCACTCACTGCCCGCGCTGAAGACGGCGGCGAAAACTCCTTGGGTCCACGTCGATCTGGCGCGAATCAACCCCATGGGCGTCGCCATGGACGCAGACCCGGCCACCGTCAAGGAAGTCCTGCGCGAGATGAAGCGCAACGGCAAAGGCATCATCGGCATGAAGATTCTGGGCGAAGGTAAGATGCGGAACCGCGTCGATGAAATGCTGGCTCATGCGCTCGCGATGGAGTTCGTCGACGTCTTCACCATCGGAGCCGAGAACGCGCACGAGCTCGGCGATCTGATCCGCCGCATCCCCGAAGCCTCGCAGCGCGGCTGGCCGGTTGCGGCCTAAAGCGGCCCATCTTTAACCACAGGCGAGCCAACGGCCACGGTCTTACTTTCTGAAATGTCTTCCCAGAGACTTCTCTCCGACAAAGACATCTCCGCCCGCGAGCGCCTGATCTTCGCGCTCGATGTTCCTACGACCGATGACGCTCGCCGGCTCGTCGAACGTCTGGGCGACTCGGTTCAGTTCTATAAACTCGGCCTCGAACTCTTCATGGCCGGTGGCTACTTCGAGTTCGTCGACGACCTCATCGCCCAGGGCAAGAAAGTCTTCGTCGACCTCAAGTTCTTCGACGTGCCGGAGACTGTCAAACGCGCCGTCGCACGACTCAATGGCCGGGGCGTCTACTTTGCCACCGCACATGGGAACGACAACATTCTGGAAGCAGCCTGTTCGGAAAAAGGGGACGTGAAGATCCTCGCCGTGACCGTCCTCACGAGCCTTGATGAAGGAGACCTGCGTGATCTCGGGTTCCAGTGCAGCCCGAAGGAACTCGTGTTGTCGCGCGCCAAGCGGGCCCTTGCGGTCGGCTGCGACGGTGTTGTCTCCTCCGGTCTCGAAGCCCCCGAGCTCCGGGGTAGCTTGGGAGAGAACTTCCTCGTCGTCATTCCCGGTATCCGCCCCGTCGCCAACGTTGACGATCAGAAACGTACTGTCAATGTCGAACAAGCCTTCCGCAACGGCGCCGACTACATCGTCGTCGGACGCCCCATCAAAGCCGCCCCCGACCCTCGCGAAGCCGCCGAGGCTATCCAGCGCACGATAGCGGGCGTTTTCGGTGAGTGAGGCCGTAGCCTACGAGCGCTCCGCGGCCACGACGAACTCTTCCACCTTCCGATAGACCGCCCCGCTCGGTCTCAGCTCGCTCTGGAAGAGCACAAAGCGATCAGTCCGCACCGGGCCGAACTCCTTTTGACCGTCGTCGATCGCACGTTTCAGGTCAGCCGGGCGGATTCTCTTCTTCACGCGCCCTAGCGTGATATGCGGCTTGAACGCGCGGCGCTCTCGCTCCACTCCCAGCACCGCCAACGCCTGGTCTACACTCGCCGCCAACTCGGGCAGGTCCTCTCCGTGACGCGCACCCGCCCAGAACACCCGCGGCGACCGCCTACTCGGCAGCACGCCCAAGCCTTCGACCGCGAACTGAATCGGCCCGGCCCACTTTACTCTCCGAAGAGCCGAAACGACTTCGCCGCGGCGCTCATCAGGCCACTCTCCGATGAACTTCAGTGTCAGGTGCCAGTTCTCGACTGGAACCCAGCGCAGCGGAAGCTGGGGGCGCAACCTATCGACCGCCACGCGCAGTGCTTCCCGCACTTTCTCCGTCAGCTCAATCGCCACGAATAGCCGCATCCGTTTGACACCCTCACTTTTGGGGGCTGTGAAGAAATGGGGACTCCACCAATCGCCACCCCTTTCGTTCTCTGCTCGCAGCTCTTTTGAAGCGACCTTTTCGCGGCCCTCTGGTGAGCGGAACGCAAAGTCCCCTGCGACTCGAAGCTTGGCATTGACTCCACCGAATCGCAACCGTGGTACAAGAAGGCGTGACCCGACGCAACTTCCTCCGCACAACCTCGTTCGCCGCCTCGCTTGCCGTACCGGCACTGCCGGTCCTGTCGCAAGAAGATGCAAACCGGCTCGGCATCGGTTCGTCTTCCTACGGCATCCGCTTCGGCCATGAGCGCCGCAACCCGGCCCCGCAACCTCTCTCCAACCCCTTTCATTTCCTGGAGTACTGCCGGTCCATCGGCGCCGGTGGCATCCAAACCAATCTCGGCGCCCTTGACTCCTCCGCGCAGCGCAAGTTGCGTCACACCGCTGAACGCCATGGCATGTTCATCGAAGCGTCGCTCCGTCTGCCCGGCGAGAAGTCCGGCCTCGGCGCCTTCAAGCAGGCCGTTCGCATCGCGAAAAACGCCGGCGTCACCGTCATCCGCTCTGTCATGCTCGGCGGCCGCCGCTATGAGACGTTCGACAGCTACGAAGCTTTCGAGGATTTCGCTGACCAATCCTGGACGTCCCTCACCCTCGCCGAGCCCATCCTCCGCAACAATCGCATGTACTTGGCGCTTGAGAACCACAAGGACTGGCGCATTGACGAGATGCTGGCGCTCCTCAAACGCATCAGCAGCGAGTTTGTCGGCGTCTGTGTCGATACCGGCAACAACATCGCGTTGCTCGATGACCCGTTGGCACTCGCTCAAGCCCTCGCTCCCTACGCCAAGTCCGTGCATCTCAAGGACATGGCCGTCGAAGAATACGATGAGGGCTTTCTGTTATCCGAAGTCCCGCTGGGCGAGGGTTACCTCGACATTCCGCGAATCGTCAACATCCTGGGCGCCGCCCGAGCGGACCAGCGCTTCAGCCTGGAAATGATCACACGCGATCCGCTCAAGATCCCCTGCCTGACCGAAGAGTATTGGTCCACCTTCCCGCAACTCCCGGGCGCCGACCTGGCTCGTACTTTGGCCGCGGTTCGAAAGAACAAACCCGCCAAGCCCCTCCCACGGGTCAGCCACCTAAGCATCACCGAACGCTTGAAGATCGAGGATGAGAACGTCAAAAAATGTCTTGCCTACGCCCGTGACCACTTGAATCTCTAAGACCTTCGTCCACCGCACCCGCCGGTCTGCCATAATAGGGCCAGTTTCATACCCACACGGCATGACCCGTAGGAATATCATCTTCCTCGCGGCCGTTCCGTTAGCGAATGTCATTTCGCCGGCCCTGCTGGCAGGCATCCCCAGCAAAAAAGCAGTGTATCGAGGCGGCACCCTCGCGGCGCCCCAGCCATCGACAAAGGGAGAGGTGCATGTCACCGAGCCCGCCGAGTTTATCTTCGATTACCGCGCGGGTCAGCTACGCGTCCCCTACGCCCGTATCAACGTTATCGAGTACGGACAGAAAGCCGGCCGCCGTCTCGGCCTCGCCGTGGTCCTGTCCCCCGCGTTTCTGCTTTCGCGTAAGCGCAAGCATTACCTGACGATCAACTACCTCGACACCGACGGCGCGCAGCAGGCCGCTGTCTTCGAGTTGGGGAAAAAGATCGTTCGTACCACACTGGCCGGACTCGAAGCCCGCACCGGACTCCGCATCGAGTACCAGGACGAGCAAGCCCGCAAAGCCAGCAAACGATAACCGTACCCGCCATGCACAAGGTGTAACCGTGACCCTCAACCGCCACCTCCTCATTTATCTCCTCGTCGGATGTACGCTCGCACTCGCCGAAAACCCCGCGTCCCTCCAGCAAGCACAGCGCGTCAAACTCGGCAGCGTGCGAACCGTATACGTCGATGAGCTCAACGGCTCGTACGGCAGCGCCCAAATCCGCGACATGCTGATCGGTACCCTGCATCGCTCCGCCGTGTTCGTGATCACCGAAGACGCCGAGCACGCCGACGCTTTTCTGCGGGGCTCGGCCGAAGACCTCGTCTTCTTCGAATCCTATAGCAGCCGCGAAGGCCTGAACGTCCGAGGTTCTCTTTCGCAAAGCCGCCGTGAAACAGGGGAATCGAAGTTCGATTCAAACTCGTTTGGGATCGGCGACTCGGAAGCAACCAACCGCCGCGAACAAAAACACGAGGCCATGGCCGCCGTAAGGCTCGTCCTCCGCGACGGTGAGGTCATCTGGTCGACAACGCAAGAGAGCAGCGGAGCAAAATACCGCGGCCCCGCTTCCGACGTCGCCGAAAAAGTTACTCAGCAACTTGTCGCCGCTGTTCAGAGCGCCCGCAAAGCCGGCGCCATTCCGAAATAGAAGGGTTAGGATTCCACCCGGTCCAGCCCCAAACAAACCCGACCCTCCCCATGTCAAGGAGCCCCTATGCACTACCCTAGTCGGAAAGGTTCATCTGTTCCAAGAGGGCCTGGAAATTCGGGTTCGAGCGCAACGGATCGAGGAGCGGATCTACACCCGCCATCATGTACTCGAAAGGCATCTCACGCCCCCTATAGGACTTCTCCAGGCACTGAATCGCCTCCGCGTGCTCCCGCAATGCAACATGCAGCACTGCTTGCGAAAAGAACAGCCGATGATCGTTCTCTTTTTGGTGCTCGAAAAGCTCCCGCGCCTTGGCTTCTTCGCCCATGAACGCATAGGTGGCCGCTGTCAAAAGAGGATCTGACTTGAGTTCCGCGAGCGCTTCCTCATAGCGCTGCATGAACAGGTAGTTGCGGCCCAGGTACCTGCTCGTGAGTGGAAAGTCCGGGTTAATCTCCCGAGCGTGGCGAAAATACTCGATCGCCCGATCCGGTTGGCGAGCGTTGTAGAAGATCAACCCCGCATCATTGTTCACCGTGATCCCAAGCGGATCGAGCTCGACAGCGATCTCGATCTCTGTTGTGGCTTCCTCCAACCGTCCGGCGACGCAGAGCGACATGGCATAGAGGTGATGGCCGCCGGCATAGCCGGGGTTGAATTCGATAGCGCGTCGGAAGTCCCGCCGAGCGGCCGACACATCCTGGTCCAGAATCCGCACTTTCCCGAGTACGAGATGCGCCTCGGCAAGCGTAGGATCGATCTCCACTGCCTTCCGCGCCGCTTGTTCCACCCGCGGCCTTATCTCCCTGATCGGACGGCCCGCGAAGACAGCTTGAAAGGTGTAAACATCAGCTAATCCAGCGTGCGCGAGCGCCAAATGGGGGTCAGCCGCGATGGCCCGGCCAAAGTAGTTAATGGCTTTCTCTATTCCTTCCTTCGTTCTCTGGTTCGAGAAGTAGCGCCCCTTCAAATACAAGTTGTACGCTTCAAGATTCTCGGTAGGGCGGCTGACAAGCCACCTCTCACCGGTGCCCGCCAGTTCGACTTTGAGGGCGTTGACAACCGCCCGCGAGATCTCCTCCTGGATGTCGAAAATGTCTCGCATGTCACGGTCGTAAGTCGTAGACCACAGGTGCGAGTCGTCGGCCACGTTGATGAGCTGCGGTGTGATCCGTAGCCGCTCACCCTCCTTGCGGACGCTCCCCTCAAGTATGATTTCGACGTTGAGTTTCTGCCCGATCGCGCGAATGTCCAGGGGTTCTCCACCGAGGGCGTAGACAGAGGTTCTCGATGTCACACGCAATCCTTCTACATTGGCGAAGCCATTGATTAATTCCTCGGTTAACCCGTCGCTGAAATATTCCTCCTCCGGATCGGCGCCGATATTGACGAACGGCAGAACCGCGATCGAAGTCTTTGTTCTCTCAATCGGAGGCAGCTCCACGCCGGATTGCTGACGCCAACCTAGGAAGACGCCGGCCACGATCAGCGCCAATAGGGCCGCAGCGCTGGCGTATCGATAGAACAGACCCCTCGGCGTGAGCTCGGCGGCCGGCTTCTTATCAGGGCGAGCAGCCGTTCCGCTGACTCTCTCAACCTGTCCCAAAAATCGGTAGCCGCGCCGAGGGACGGTTTCCACGTAACGGGGGTTGTCGGCCGAATCGCCCAATGCCTGCCGGACCTTGCTGATGGCCGTGCCCAGGCTCTGGTCGAAATCCACGAAGGTATCGGCCGGCCAAAGCGTGGTGCGCAATTCCTCTCGCGTGACCACTCGACCCGGGTGTTCCAGCAGCAGAGTCAGCATCCGAAATGGCTGCTCCTGTAGCCTAACGTTGATACCGTTCCTGCGGAGTTCACCCCCCTCCAGGTCGACTTCAAACGTTCCGAAACGGACGATCTGCTCTGGTCTTGGCTCAGTCCCCACAGGAATCCTCTGCACCCTGCGGCCATTCTGCCGGCCCAGGTGATTATAGCCGCTTACTCGATCCTCTTCCACTCGGGGAGCAGACGGTTCAGGGAAGGTTCTAAGTGCATTGGCATCAAGCGTTTGGTGGTTAAACAACAGTTCAAACGGAGTTCAAGCCCTGTCCATGGACTCATCGCCGCCCAGTGCCACAGACTCAGTCTGACGAATCCATCCGCATGCGCAAACCAGGGGCCAACCAGAGAAGATTCCGTCACGGCGGAGTTGCACTCCGGCGCCATGCCCCAGAAGGGGCGCAGCGGATTCGGAATCGTTAGATCAAACCCAATGTTATGTGGAGGATGACCATGAAACCAACTTACATTTCGAGAATGTTCGGCCGCCTACAAGCCGTTGTTTTGCTCTTCGGTTTGGCGGCCGCACCAAACCTGACGGCTCAAGAGGAGGCTGGGCCCGGATGTTCGAATACGCTGCTGAAAGGCTGGTACGGCGGAGGTATGAAGGGATACGAGGTGCAGGCGCCGACCGGGGACGTAGGCAACTTTCCTACTTCCGGGGTCATTGCGTTCCATGCCGACGGGGAGGGAACGATCACGGAGTTTCGACGAGTGTCCACCATTCATGGGCCCGACCCGATCGGGTTTGTCGCGTTACCGGGGAACTTCGCTGATACCGCTGCATCGGCCATGCAGTATACGGTGGGCCCAAACTGCATTGGCAGGATGAGCTGGATAGATACAGTGCAGGGCCCAATTCGGCTACCATTCGTGCTCGTTAACGGAGGACGAGAGGGCTGGACGGTCCGCTCGGCCCCTCCCGGCGTGATCCTGATCACCTTCAAGCAAATGGAACCCCTTGACCGCCAGATCCAGACTCGGGTAGACGAGATCAATGCATTGTTGCGAAAAATTGGATCGCGGCTTGGTTTGCCCCTTGATCTATCGGCGCCCCGGTAGTTTGGCGAAGCAAATCGCAAAGGCGGGTGATGCGCGCGGTCGAGGCCCGGGCACGGTACTCTCCATACCGGTTCTCGATCACGCGGATCCCGCCGGCTTGCCCGGTCTCGCCGGATTCGATCAGCAGGAACCTCTGAAAGTCGGGGAAGACTCTTGCTGCCCTTGCCGCCACATACCGACCGTTCAGCGGTACAATCACCAAATCGCGGTACGGAAGGGGACGGATCCACATGGGCGATTGGAAGTACGCGCAGGCGCAGCCGTCGGACGAGTTGGCCCGGCTGGAACACTTTTCCATGCAGAAGGTCCAGGATGGCCAAAAGATAGAGTTTCGAATCACCGTCCGCGAAATCATTCCCAACGGCGACCGCACCATGCAGTTTCTCGCTCAGGCCGATAAGCAGACCAATCAGAAGACCGCGCCCTACACGCCGACCGGCTGGGGCAGCAGCCTCCTTGATGCACTCTCGGAATGCGTCAAGGCCGTTCACCGCTTCCCCTACGAAGGCGATTGAGAAACGGGCTTAAGGCCGGCAGTAGATGACTTTTGCCGGCGGTAGGTTGCGCCAAACCGTGCTCCTATGCACGGTGCCGAAGTACTCTCCAAGAAAGGCTCTCAGATCGAAGAATTCCACCTTCTTCGTACCATTGCCGTTCCTTTGACACCACCGCATCCCATGCAGGTATTGAAACTGCGTGAAGCCGCTTCTCTCATCAAGAAACGGTACCAGGCCCTGCATGATCTCGCGGCTCACGGCGTCCGGCATCATCCCTAGCCCCAACGACGACAGCACGGCGTCAATCCGCGCATACCCCCGTCGGTGTAACTCGTTTCCCGCTGTCTCGGCGCCGGCCTCGATCACCTCCAGCCTGGGGTCGGTGATGTCTTCTCGCAGGTACTTCACAAACCGCGGATTGATCTCAAACGCCAGCACCCGCGCATCCGCCGGGACGACGTCCAGCAACACCCGCGTCATAGCACCGGTGCCCGGCCCCAGTTCGACCACAACCTTCGCATCCGATAACGGAAGCGGCGCCACCATAGCTTTTGCCAGAGAACGTGAACTGGGAACAACCGCCGCCGTCGCTTGGAAATCGGCGAGTGCCTGTTGAGCGAAAGTGGCGAGACTCACAGAGCGCCCTCGCTGATGAACACAACTAAGACCATAAACGGAATGCCGCGATAAAACGAAGGTGAATCATAACACAGCTTTGCGATGAAGGCTTCCCCACGAGCCGTTCACGGCTCGTCGTCGATCAGGCCTGTGATCAGCCGGGCCGAACGTTGCCGGCGGACGTACGACCAAGCCCAATTCAGCATAACAACCACCCGGTTCCGAAACCCAATCAGGTAGAGAATATGCACAAACAGCCATAGTCTGCCTAACTGGATCGCGGTCGCGCAACAGCACGGCCTCACCCGAGTCGGGGCCGCTGTCGCGCAAAGAACGAACGCCTCGATTTATACTACAGACCCAAGATACAGCCCCTCACAGAAAGCACCATGACCGACCTCGAACAACTCAAAGAAATTCTCAAGAAGAACTCCGTCCGTCACGGCGAATTTGTGCTCGCCTCCGGTCAGAAGAGCAACGTCTACGTCGACGCCCGCTTGACGACTCTGCGTGCCGAAGCCATGCCGCTCATCGGACGCACCTTTCTCGCAAAGTTTCGCGAACGCGGTTGGCGTCCTCAGGCCGTCGGAGGCCTCACCATGGGGGCCGATCCCGTCGTGACGGCGATCGCCCGCGAATCGCTCGACCTTGACGAACCCATGAACGCTTTCTTGGTCCGCAAAGAATCCAAACAGCACGGTCGCCAAGGTCTCATCGTGGGCGTCGATCAGACCGAAGGTCTCGACGTCGTGATCGTTGACGACGTTTTCACAACAGGCGGCTCCACGATCACGGCCATCGAACGGGCCCGCGAGGCGGGGATGAATGTCCTTGGCGCGGTCTGCCTGGTGGACCGCGAGCAGGGCGGCCGCGCAAACATCGAAGCGATCGATTGCCCCTTCGACCGCATCCTCGTCATGAACGACCTATTAGACTGAAAATGTAGTGCCCGCGGCTCCCTGGCGGTCGAAACATGGCACCGCGTCCCTTCAGGACTCGTAGGATTCAGCGTCCATTTCGGCATTCCAAAGTGAAGAGTATGGGAGCTAAGAAACGTCACAGACCCATCAAGCGCTCGAGGTTCTTATGAGCCACCATCTCTCGGGTCTCGTCGCTGAGTTGTGACAGGAAATCCCTTACAGCTTCGCCCTTCGATCGCTCCCGTTGCAGGTCGTGAAGACTGGCGTCCGTACCGATCAGGAACCGGTCCGGGTTTTCCTCAATCAGTCGCAGCCAACGTGGCCAGACTGCAACACCGTCTTTCAGGAGGGTGTAATCGGGTGAGCGCGGATGCACTTTCCAGGTGCGCGCACTCAGTTCATAAAGCAAGTTTGGATGCTCGGCGATCATGCGCTGAGCGATGTAGTAGGGCGTGTATCCACCGTGGGCCCAGATGACGGTTACCGCGGGATAGGCGCGCAACAACTGCTCAAACTCCCGGATGCGCGTGATCTCGCAATGGATGTTGATCGGTACATCATACTCTCGGGCGAGAGCCATCATCCCCCGCATTAAAGGGTGAAGCGGACTGTAGTCGGCTTCCGGAAAACCGCGTCCCGGGAAGTGCGTAACGGATATCTCCCCGATGCCCCGCACCGTTCCTTCCTTCAGATGGCTCTCCAGGACTTTGAGGAGGCCCGTGTCTTCGGCGTCCCAATACTTCCTGTAGCTCGATCGCTCCGGCGAGATCGAGGCGAAGGGGATGAAACGGTCCGGATGCTCCCGTGCCCACGTAACGAGCTTGTCGTTGGTGCTGTTCCTGCCCCAGAACACAATCGCCCGGCGGCTTCCCGACTCCTTCATCAGGCGCAACTGCATCTCCGGGTCGTTGAGATGGACATGCGCATCGCTGAAGGTGATGGAAGTCGGTGTTAGGGGCTCCGATATGCCTGCGGTCTTGCTTGTCACGCGAAGGCGGGCTTTCCGAGTCTTCTGTTGCGCTTGGGCCGACAAGGGTGCGTCGGGCGTGAGCCAAAACAAGCACAGCATGGCAGCGAGTGTTGCGAGAAGGGCCCTGTAGCGCATTAGCTTCATCAGACAATCGAGGAGTGTTGGCGCGAGGCCGTGAAAATCACTACGATCTTGGCCGTCCCGCAAAAGTCAGCCTATTTGTCTCCCTGAGGCGACTCAACAGCTTTGCGCCGCATTTCGCGCTGTAGCGCCTCCGCTCGCTTCTGAATGACTACTGCCCGCTTCTGAATGACTACTGCCCGCTTCTGTGCGGCTTCCGCGGTGCGCTTCAGTTCGCGTATCTGTCTCGGACTGGGGAGCCCACCGGCGTAACGCAGTCCCCTCGCTTGATCGAGTTGCTCATCTGTGAGCACCTTTCGCAAAGCAATCAGCATCGAAACCTGCGTCCTCTTGATGTCCGCCTCCACCTCCAGGACCTTATTCAATTGCTCGATCACGGGTCCCTCACTGACGTTACGGTCTTCAAGTAAGTTGGAAAGAACCTCCATCTCCGCCTGAATATCCCACTGCAGCTCGGTGAACTTGATCTGCGCGTTTCGCACCTGCTCCTTGATCTCTTCGCGCTGAGCCGGCGTAATGCCGAGCTCGCTCTGGTGCTTCATCAGTAGTTCCGGTGGGACGAAATGGTCTTCCAGCGGGTCATCCTGGGCATGCGCGATCAGAGAGGCGCTAAACAGAATCAATAGCAGACGTTTCATGGAGTCTCCTCTTCGTAACTGGGCCCCAGGCTCGGCAGACCGCGCCAGAGGGCTTCGTCGGTGGTTTGTAGTAGGAAAGCCGTCGGCGAACGCCATTCGGTAATCGAAACGGCGGGCGCCGGCGGCTCGGATACGGAGAACGTCGCGAAAGCCGCGGCGGCAAGTAAGGCTACCGCCGCGCAAGCTCTCACGATATCCGATCCTCGGCGTCCGGCGACCAGTGGGGCAAAAGCGGGCGCAGCGGCACTCTCTTCACGGCGCACCTGCCCGAACAGATCCCGCAACTGAGAGTCGCCGTTCATCGCAATACTCCACTGAGCAGGTGACGCAGGCGCGCCTTGCCGCGCTCATAGTGCGTTCGCGCGGAACCCAACGAGACGTCCATCACTCGTGCCGCCTCCTCGATCGTCATGTGCTGATAGAAGGTCAAGTGGAGTACCTCCTGTTGGCGCTCACTGAGCTCTGTCATCGCCTTCCGAAGGGACCCGGTTTCCTCGTCGCCGGCAAAGTCAGCTTGCGACCCGGTCGAGGGTCTTTGAGCGGCCCAGCCCGATTCCCGCAGTAGCCTCCGCCACCAAGAGCGGCGCTGATCCGCCGCTGTATTCCGGATGACGCCAAAGAGCCAAGTTCGAAACGATGAGTCTCCACGAAAGCGCGCCTTCCCGCCGAGGATCTTGAGATACGCGGTCTGCAGCACATCTTCGGCGTAGTCGGCGTTGCGGCTGCAACAATGCAGAGCCTATCCGTAAGCCGCCGGATGGTGCTCCTCAAGCTGCGACCGAAGTTCCGCCTCTTCCATGGCGCGGCGTCCGTCAGCCGCTATTCTCGGTCATGAGTCGTAGCGGGCACTGTCTCATATGACACGATTGGCTCAAAAAAAGGTCCAAACCGTCCGAACCCCAAACCACAGCGGCTCTGGAGGAGGCGGTCACAGCGAATGTCGTACTTTATTTCCTTGTTTATCAACAACTTCGTTTCTGGTAGCTGCTCCAGCCGACCCACTTCGGTGTATAAGAGTACCCAGAGGGAGGTGGCACAAAAAGCGGCCTTAAGTGTGCCATTTTGTGCCAACCATGCGCCGCACCTAAAACGTTAAGAAAGAGGAAAGCCCGAAGTGAGCAACTGACACGAAACGAGTTGACGAATCACCCCTCAAGATGGGCCAAGCGCCGCTCCACCGGCTCCGGCATCCAGTTCGCATCAACTCCGTGATCCCCCAGAATCACCTGCGCTGCGTTGTATCCGGGGAGCCCCGTGATGTTGCCGCCGGGGTGGCAGCACGAGCCGCAAAGGTATAGCCCGCTGACGTGCCCGCGGTAATGGCCCGCGCCCGGGAAAGGCCGGTCGTAGCCGACCTGGCCGCCGGTGAATGCCCCCACATGCAAGTCACCTTCGCGCATATTAGGCAAAGAGCGTTCCGTATCGAGCGCGCTGCGGACGAAAGAGTCCTCGATAGAATCCTTCAGATTCGGAGCGTACTCATTCCAAATGTCGATCATCCGCGCTCCGTGACGTTCCTTCTCGCGGTCCCAATTCAGCGGGTCGCCGTGCAGCCGGTAGGGCAGCTTCTCCCACATGAAAGCGACGTGCTTGCCGTCGGGCGCTTGCGACGGATCGAAGGCAGTTGGCGTCGCCCCCCACATCACGGTCGGAGGAATTGTTCCCGCCTCATGGTGACGCACGATCTCGGGAAACGCCGAAGAGTCTTCCAAGCCGAGAATGACCATCAGCGCATCCGACAGCACCGGATTGCTCTCAGCCGCCCGATAAACAGGGGCCTCGCTGAGAGCTACATTTAGCGCGAACAGCGGCGCCAGCAAGTTGTACTCAAAGCTCGCCGCGCGGTCCCGCCATTCCTTTGGCACAAGCCCTTCGTCGAATAGATCCAGAAATGTCTGCTGCGGGTTAAGCCCCGAAGCCACGAAGTGGCGGGCCCGAATGAAATCGCCCTCCGTTGTCACGATGCCGGCCGCGCGTCCGTTCTCAACCACGATCCGTTGCGGTGTCGTATCCAGACGGATCTCGCCGCCATGCTCCACCACCGCCGAAACCAACGCCCGGGCCAGGTTGATTGACCCGCCCCGGCACATCTGCGCTCGTCCCTTGGCGGCCAGCAGCGCCGGGATGTGGTGACCAAATCCGGGGCAGCGCAGGTCTACCTCGCGCAGGCCGTTGAAGAACAGCAGTGCGCCCTGAATCACCGGGCTCTCAAATTCGCGCTGTACGAATTCCAGTGGCGACAAAGCGCTGACTTCCAGCAGCAGTCGGCCGTCGGAGGTCTTCTCAAGAAGCTCTTTACGGCGTTCCCGCGGAATCGGTGGTCCTTGACTCTCGGGTCCGAGAATCCGCGCAAGAATCGGCTCGAAGGTATCGCGCCAGCGCCGCAACGTGTCGCCATCCTTGGCGCTAAACTCACGAAACGACTCGACGGTCTTGTCGATATCGGCCCACCATTCGAGCGTTCGCCCGTCCTTGAGCACCATGGCGACGTTCAGGTCCGGCTCGATGTACTCCGCGCCCCTGCGTTCGAGTTCCAGATCGCGGTACCACGGCAGGCCCGTTACATTGCGGTGAAAGAACGAGTGTGTGTTGTGCAGGAAACCCGGGAGCCGCGGATTCTCGACGGTCACAAGCCCACCCCCGGCCTCCGAGCCACGTTCGATGCTCAGAGTCTTGAGGCCGGCCTTACCGAGATACGCCTGCAGGATCAGGGCATTGTGGCCCGTCCCCAGGATGATGCCGTCGTATTCCACCTTGACGCCGCCGCGACGTGCTACAGACGTATCACTTGGTCTTTGCGGGCGAAGTAAACGAGCGCCACCGCGATCAGCAACACGCCGTTGACGATCACGACCAGTGGTGCACCGAAGTGATTCGCCAGTGAGCCGGCCAGCAAGTTCCCCAGCGGCATCGCACCCCGAAATGCCGTGTTATAGACGCTCATGACGCGGCCGCGCATTTCTTCCTTGGCTTGAAGCTGTACCAGCGAATTCACCAGCGCAAATACACCCAAGATCGCCCAACCCGAGAACAGCAAGGTCACACAAGCGAGCCAGACGTTATTGCTGGCCGCGAACGCGATCAGAGTGCCGCCAAGCGCGATCTGCATCAGCAGAGACCGCCGGCCCTTGTTCGGCGCGTTGCCCTGGAAGGCGACATGGAGAGCCCCGATCACCGCGCCCGTTCCCCAGAAGGCCATCATCATCGAGTAGCCCCGCGGACCCAACTCGTATGTTTCCCGGGCAAACGCCGGAAGCAGTGTCACAAGCGGAGTACCCAGGAAGGCAGCTATCGGCGCGAGCAGCACCAGTGCCAGAATCACACGGTTTCCGTAAACTGCGGCCAGCCCATCCTTCAGACTCTGCAGCACATGCACATCAGTCTTCGCCGGCACAAAGGAGACATGAATCAGGTAGAGGACGCCGATCACCGCAAGGAACGACAGGCCGTTGATGGTGAAGCAGGCCGTGGCTCCCAGGGCCGTGAACGCCACGCCACCGATGACCGCGCCGACGACGCGGGCCAGCGTGAACTGGATCGACAGCAATGCGATGCCGTTCGGCAGGTCCTTCTTATCGACAAGTCCAGGGATAAGCGCCTGGTAGGCAGGGCCTCCGAACGCTTGTCCGAGCCCATTCACAAACGCCGCGGCCATGATGTGCCAAACCTCGATCATGTCGAGGCCCACCAGGATCGCGAGCGCGAAAGCGCTCGACATCTGCACGTACTGCGATGTAAGCAACAGCTTGCGGCGGTCCATGCGGTCCGCCGCCACGCCCCCTAGCAACGACAGCAGCAGTATCGGCGCGCCGTTGAGGAAAGCCGTCATCCCCAGATAGAATTCGCTGCGGGTGATGTCGTAGATCAGCCAGCTCTGCGCCACCTCCTGGACAAAATATCCGGTTGTAGAGGTGAAGGCCCCGAACCACATCAAACGGAAGTTTGGGTACTGAAAGGCCTGGAAGGTTCGACGTAGGACGCTCGGGGGCCGGCTCGCGGTTTCCGCCGGTTCAGAAGTGAGCTTCGGGGAAGGGTCGGCCATCCAGCACGTTGTCAGAGGAGAAGCCCGCCACCGATACGCGGCAGGCCCTGAGAAAAACGGAGATTCATCTTCGCACATTACAGTCGGCGGCTGGTCCGTCTTGCGCGTCGCGGCGCCGGCCGAAAGTCTTTACAACCGCGGCCCGCTCCGAGATCCCCGCGGGGATATAATCGGAGGGCTCAATCCGACCGACCAGGACAACGCATGAACACTGAATCTTCCGCCTCCGTCGAACTCCCCATCGATACCAGCGGTATCGGCGGCCATCCCAAGGGCCTCACTACCCTTTTCTTTACCGAGATGTGGGAGCGCTTCAGCTACTACGGCATGCGAGCGTTGCTGGTGCTGTTCATGACGACTCCCTTGGCTGAAGGCAATGCGGGGTTGGGATTCGGCGTGGGGAAGGCCTCGGCCATCTACGGTCTCTATACATCGATGGTCTACCTGCTATCGCTGCCGGGAGGCTGGCTGGCCGACAACCTTTGGGGACAGCGGAAGGCGGTCTTTGTCGGTGGCTGCATCATTGCGGCCGGGCATTTCTCGATGGCGGTACCCACGGTACCGACGTTCTACGCGGGATTGACCTTGATCGCGCTGGGTACCGGACTCCTGAAGCCGAACGTCAGCACCATGGTCGCGGATCTCTACCCCGAGGGCGGTGCGCGGCGCGATGCCGGCTTCTCGATCTTCTACATGGGGATCAACCTGGGCGCGTTGCTTGGCACCTTTATTTGCGGATTCATTGGCGAGGGTTACAGCTTCCATTGGGGTTTCTCGCTCGCCGGCATCGGAATGGTCGCGGGCCTCATTCAGTACAAACTGGGAGCACGGCGGCTCGGAGCGGCAGGCAGCCTCAAACGCGATGATCCGCCTGAGGTCCGCGACCGAAAGAGCCGTGGCTTCTACCAGACGGTCGCGGCGGCAGGGGCGGCGCTTACCTTGTTCACGTTTCTGGCCACCAGCGGCACGATCGACGTCACGATCCAGCAAACGGCTGAGTCGCTCGGCTACGGCATCCTCATACTGAGCGGTCTCTTCTTTGTTTACCTATTTGTCGCGGGCGGCTTGACGAAGATCGAGAAGAAGCGGCTTGTGGTGATCATCTGGCTCTACATTCTGGCGGCGATGTTCTGGTCGGGGTTCGAGCAGGCTGGATCGTCGATGAACATCTTTGCGCGGGACCTCACTGACCGCGGCGTGGCCGGTTGGGAGATGCCCGCCAGCCTGCTGCAGAACGTGAACCCGATCTTCATCGTGCTCTTCGCGCCGGTTTTTGCCTGGCTATGGACCTGGCTGGCACTCAGGAATGCGAACCCATCGACCCCGATGAAGTTCGCGATCGGCCTCATTGGACTGGCGACAGGCTTTTTCGTGCTCTCGTGGGGCGCCGCCAACGCTACAGAGACGAGCCGGGTTTCGATGAGTTGGCTCATCGTGACTTACTTCTTTCACACGGCGGGTGAACTTTGCCTGTCGCCTGTGGGCCTGTCGTCAATGACGAAGCTGGCGCCGCAAGGGCGCGTCGGCCAGATGATGGGCGTTTGGTTTATCGCGGCTGCCCTGGGTAATCTCATTGCGGGCTTGGTGGCGGGGCGGTTGGAGCAGCTCGCGCCTACGGACCTGTTCTGGAACGTTGCATTGACGATGGCGGGAGTCGGCGTTGTGGCTGCCTTAGTTAACCCCTTGCTCCGCCGTTTCATGGGGGACGTGGAGTAAGTGCGCGCCTTCCATAGATGGTACCCGGCTTCATGCTTCGCGGTGCTGCTGTTGTGCCTGCCCGCTGGCGCCTTCGCCCAAACCTACGACCTCGTCCTCACCAACGGTCGGGTCATGGATGGCACCGGGAATCCCGCCTTCCCGGCCGACGTCGCCATTCGTGACGGCAAGATCGTCGGGGTCGGCCGCGTTGCCGATGCCACGGCAGCCAGAACCATCGACGTTGCGGGCAAGCTCATCGTCCCCGGCTTTATCGATTTGCACTCACACGCTACCCGGGGGCTGGCGTCCGATGACCCAAAGCGCCGCTCCGCGCCCAATCTCGTCACGCAGGGCATCACGACAGTCGTGCTCAATTCCGACGGCGGCGGACCGTGGCCGCTCGATGAGCAGCGCGCGACACTGACACGTCTCGGCATCGGTCCCAACGCTGTCTTGATGGTCGGCCACAACACGATCCGCCGCCGGACCCTCGGCGACAACTACAAGCGCACCGCCACACCCGAAGAGATTCGCCAAATGAAAGCGCTGGTTCAAGAGGGCATGGCGCACGGCGCGTTCGGCATGACCGCGGGGCTGGAGTACGTCCCCGGAATCTGGAGCGACACCGAGGAGCTCGTTGCTCTTGTCGAAGAGATCGCGCCTTTTGGCGGCGTCTACATCGTGCATCAGCGCAGCGAGTCGACTGAGCCGGATTGGTACCTCGCCAGCCAGGACCCCAAAGGCCTGCCCACCATGCTCGACGCTGTTGAGGAAACGATCGAGATCGGCGAACGTACCGGCGCACGCGTTGTCTCGTCGCACCTCAAAGCCATGGGCGCGCACTACTGGGGGTCAATTGCCGCCGCCATCCGCCTCATCGGCCGGGCTCGCTCGCGCGGCGTCGACGTCTGGGCCGACCAGTATCCGTATCACTCAACGGGTGGTGACGGCAGCATGGTTCTCATCCCGGACTGGGCCGTGGGCGAGAGCGTGCTTGACGAAGACGCTACCCCGGGGAAGAAGGACTACGCCTCGGCTCTGCGCCAAACGATGGATGACCCCGAGAAAGCGGCTAACGTCAGTCGTGACATGACGCACGAGATGTCCCGCCGCGGCGGACCGGAGAATATTGTTGTCTTCGATCATCCCGACTCGACCTTCGTCGGCAAGACGCTCGACGAGCTCGCTCAAGCCCGCGGCATCGACCCGATTCGGATGGCTCTCGAACTGCAATACGAAGGCTACCGCGACCGTATCGGCGGCGCCCGTCTGCGCGGCTTCTCGGTCTGGGAAGAGGATCTGAAGACGTTGATGAAGCTGCCCTGGGTCGCTACGTCAACCGACGCCGGCATAACGCTCACCAGCGACGGCCCGGTACATGCGCGTTTCTACGGTTCGTATCCCCGCAAGCTGCGCCGCTACGCACTTGACGAAGAAGTCCTTTCCCTGGAAGATGCCGTGCGCTCCGCGACCTCCTTGCCGGCTCAGATTCTCGGACTCCGAGACCGTGGCATGGTGCGCGAAGATTTCCACGCTGACCTCGTCGTCCTCGATCTCGGGAAGGTCGCCGACAAGGCGACTTTCTTCGAGCCCCATCAGCCTTCGGAAGGCGTCGATCACGTCTTCGTGAACGGTCAGGCACTCGTGACGCGGGGCCAACCGACAGGGGAGCTACCCGGAGAGGTGCTCAAGCCGACTCCTTCTGTCGGAAGCAACTAGCTAGCTAGCCGACGTTGCTTCTCACCCCGACATTCAAAATAAGCGAATCGACGTTCCGAGTTCGGCTCCGGCGCAGGCCGCCGAGACTCGGTTCGCGTCCGATGCCGCAACGCATTGACAGAGGTTCAGGCGGCTGCAAGAATACACGGTTGGGACCGTACCGCACGGTTCTTCCCCTCTGTGCGCGCAAGTGGCGGAATTGGCAGACGCGCTAGGTTCAGGTCCTAGTCCGGTTTACGCCGGGTGGAGGTTCAAGTCCTCTCTTGCGCACCACTTTTTCTTCTAGATTAGTCTGCAAGTGGTAACCTCCTCTGTTGGCCTCTGAGACGCAACGGAGCCCTGGTTATGCCGCCGTCTGGGCGCAAATCCCGCCTCTGGCGGCGATTGCCGCGCAGTACGTGCTGATCGCCGGCATCGTTTATACATTTCGGCTCACTACTGTCCGGTTAGAAGTCGAATAGAATCAGCTGGTTGGGGTGATCGAGTAAGTTTTCATGGGAGTCTGATGGCTGCAAGGCCTGTAAAATGGGCGTTTTCTCAAATAGGGTAACGCTGAGAATCTGTAGGATTTGGTAGAGACTCGCCTCCAGGCCCAACCTCTTCCGCACGATCGCCACCAGCACGTACACCGAGACGGCGATCCAAATCTGGGTCTTCACGGCGTTCTCGCTGGCGCCGTAGAACTTCTTGATCCGCAAGTGCTGCTTGACCCACTTGAAGAACAGCTCCACCTGCCAGCGCGAACGGTAGATCTCGGCGATGGTCAGTGCCGGGAGCGCGAAGTTGTTGGTCAGGAACTTCAGCCGCTTGTTCGTCGCGGCGTCGACGTAGCTGACGCGCCTCAACGGGTCCGGATAGACTTTGGCCGATTCGATGGCAGTCAGTATGACGGTCTGATCCGAGCGCACGCCCGTAGATTTGTCGACGGGATGCGAGTAGCGCCGTTGGAGCAAGATGTTCTTCTTGGTTCGCACGACGAAGAACGACGAGCAGAGGGTGAACACGAAGAGGCGTTCGAAATCCACGTAGGCCCGATCCATAACGTAGAAGGCGCCGGGCTCGGGTAGGAACTCGTCGAGGATGTTGACGTCGTGCGTTTTGCCGTCGGTAATGCGGATAAACGTGGGGATGTTACCGTGCAGGTCCAACAGCGTGTGCATCTTCACGGCGGCCTTGCGCCGGCGGAACTTGGCCCACGGGAACAGCGAGAGGCACAGGTCGATGGTGGTCGAGTCCAGAGCGTAGAGACTTTGATTGAGATCCACGCCGATCGGATCGCGGGCATACAAGGGCCGCGCGATGCGAATCAAGGCCTGAGCGAAATCGGCATAGATCCGCCAGTCGCGCGACTCGTTAGCGTCGGCCAGTGTCGAGCGCGCGACGTTGCCGCGGAATCCCATGTGGTAGAGCTTGCCGCCAAGCGAACGCAGGCACGCTTCGATATCGCGGAGGCTTTCGCGGTAGGTCAACTGGGCGAAGGACATCGAGAGGAACTGATCCCAGCAGGAGAAGCTGCGCGAGCCCCGGTCGCCATCGTAGCGGGCCACACAGCGCCGGAACTCGCGATCCGGAAGAAAGCTGATCAACTGCGCGAATACGGTGCGGCCCAGATTCATGAGCCATTGTCGGCTCAGGACGGATGACGCTCAAACGGCGCACCGCCGCTCAAATCGCGGCAAGAAAAAACAACACCTAACCCACTTTTCTACAACCAGTTGCAGGCCGCCCACCGCTTATCAGCCGGACAGTAGTGATTTCGGCTTGAGACCGCCGGGTTCCTTCGCGTGATGGCGTTGTGCGGCGTCGGATTCGTCGTCCATCACTTGTTGCCTTCCCGGATACGCTTGCCCTTCTTCGTGTTGCTGTCCTTGGGAGCCATCCCGGTCGTACTCACTCCACGGCTCGGTGTTTGGCTGGTAGCCGGCGGGCTGCTATTGATCGGGCTATGTCATCTTCCATTTCGACTCGGAGTGCGAGTTGCATTGATCGCGGTGACGGCCGGCTTGTTGGCGGCGGCCCGAAACGGTTCGCTCGCAACGCCGTGGCCGAGCGCGCTATGGCCCGTCTTCGGATCCATGTTCATGTTCCGGCTGGCCGTGTATCTGTATGACCTCGAACACAAGACCGCACCGTTCAGCTTCTGGCGGGCCTGTGCCTACTTCTTCATGGCGCCCAATTTGTGCTTCCCTTTGTTTCCCGTTGTGGATTACAAGACGTTTTGCCGCACGCACTACAACGACCAACCATTCCTGATTTACCAAAAGGGCGTGGACTGGCTTTTTCGAGGCGTCCTCCAACTCCTCGCCTACCGCTGGCTCTATCAGCACTTGGTGCTTGACTCGTCAGATGTCGTCGATGCGGCAAGCGCGGCACAGTATGTTGTCACGACTTTTCTCCTTTACCTAAAAGTCTCGGGCGCCTTCCATGTGATCGTGGGATTGCTGCACCTGTTTGGCTTCAACCTGCCGGAAACCCACCATCGCTATCTGCTCTCGTCGAGCTTCTTCGATTTTTGGCGGCGCATCAACATCTACTGGAAGGACTTCCTGCAGAAGCTCGTTTTCTATCCGTTGTACTTTCGTATCAAACACTGGGGGGAGAAACCGGCCCTGGTGACGTCGACGATCGTCGTATTCGCGGTGACTTGGCTACTTCACTCCTATCAGGCATTCTGGCTCACCGGCGATTTCCCCTTGCAGTGGCAGGACGGGGTTTTCTGGACGGCGCTGACCACGTTGGTGCTGGCCAACCTGCTTTGGGAATTGCGCGCAGGTAAGCGGAGGCGTATCAGCGAGACTCGCCCGACAGCGGGCGCACAGGCTCGCTTGGCCGGCCGCACCGTGGGAACATTCCTCGTGATCGTGGTCCTCTGGTCGCTCTGGTCTTCGGAAACAATCGATCACTGGTGGCTGGTCATGTCGGCATTCGGCAATCTATCTGTCCGGGGGGTGCTTCTCATCTTGGGAGTGCTCGGCTCGATCGCGCTGGCGGCGGTCTGGCTGGGACGCTCCTCCGGCGAACGTACCGAAGGGGGGCGATTGCGGGAGTCGGCCGGCCAGACCGCCGGCCTGAGCGCGCTGGTGCTTGCGGCGGGACTGTATCCGGCGTCACTCGACCTACTGCCGGCCGCGGCCGGAACGGTCCGTGACCTGAAAGAGTTCCAGCTCAACGCCCGGGACATCGATCGAATGCAGCGCGGCTACTACGAAAAACTCACCCACGACGTTCGATTCAATCCAGAATTGTGGCGTACGCATCACGCCAAACCCGCCGACTGGGTGGACGCCTCAAACAGTAAGCTCATCCGCCCCAGCGGCGACTTCCTCGAGATTGAACTCAAGCCGTCCGATTCCGAGGTGTACCAAGATGCGCTCATGACGACCAACCGCTGGGGTATGCGCGACCGGGACTACACCAAAGCGAAGGACCCGGGCGTCTATCGGATGGCGCTGCTCGGCGCGTCACGATCGGTCGGCGGCGGGGTCGAGGACCACCAGACGTTCGAGGCGCTGATAGAAGACCGCCTCAACCGAGAGCGGCGATCGAATGCGGACTATAGCTATGAGATCCTCAACTTTTCGATGATGGGCTACGGGCCTCTGCGCAAGCTCCGAGCACTCGAGACAAAGGTCTGGGATTTCCAGCCCGATGCAGTGCTTTTCGAGACGCAGGCGGGAGAGTCGATGTTCGCGGTCTTCGACTTGGTACGCGCGATTTCGGGCGGTCACGGCCTGCCTTATCCAGAGCTGGAAGCGATTTTGAAAGAAGCGGGACTCGCGGAAGAAAGCGCGGCCGATCGCAATGCGATTCGTTCAAGCCTGTTGCCGCACCGAGAGGGGTTGCTGCGATTCGCGTTCGAGAAGCTTGCAAGCGCTTGCCGCGAACACGAGGTACCCATTTTTCTTCTGATGATTCCTGATTTCGGAGAGCCTCCCGGCGGGCGCCGCTCGGCGACGGGTGTGATCGCACTCGGCGTTGAGCAGGGCTTCCGTGTGATCGACTTGCGCGGCATGCTGCGCCATATGCCGAAGGAGAACGCACTGAAGCTGGCTCCGTGGGATAATCATCCGAACGCTCGCGGCCACCGCCTCATCGCGGACCGGATCTATCGCGGACTGCGTCCGAGAATCCCTGGGCGACCCTAGCCCATTTCTCGCAACGTGCCGCCGCGGGACCAAGCACAGGAGGTGCGGCATGACCCCACGAAGTAAGCGGAGTTCCCTTTCGGCTATCCAACGCCGCAGAACCTTTCTGAAGCTCCCTTTGGCCGCCGGAGCTCTGACGCCGCTCGCCGCGAATGGCGCACCGCGGGACGCGATCGACGAACATGATCCATCGAATACGAAGCTCTGCCGCCGCTTGACGTCGGAGATTACCGACGACGATCTGCTCTTCCTCAAGCAGATCGGACTGCGTTGGGCCCGCGTGAATTTCCGCGGCAATCCGGACTTCGATGCCATCGCCCTGACACAGAAACGCTATGAGAGGTTTGGCATCAAGATCTTTAGCGGTGTCCACTACGCCTACCGCGAACTGGACGTTCAACTCGGGAAACCAGGGCGCGACAAGCATATTGAGACATACCAGGCCTTCCTCAGGAATCTCGGCCGTCTCGGAATCCCGGTTTCCTGCTACGATTTCCATCCGGCGAACACCTACACGACGGACCGCATCGAGACCCCGCGCGGCTACATGGCGCGCGAATTCAGCGTGGACGACTTCCGCAATAAGGTCGAAAAACAGAAGTTCGAGCGTGAGTACTCGGCGGAGGAAATTTGGGCCAACTACACGTATTTTATGAAGGCCGTCCTGCCGGTAGCGAAGGAGGCGGGCGTGAAACTGGCGCTGCATCCCGACGACCCGCCGCTGGCCAAGATGAACGGTGTGGCCAAAGTGCTGGTCCACTATGACGGGTACCGCCGCGCCGAAGAGATTTCGGAGGCGATCGAAGGACCGGACAGCCCCCACTGGGGATTGACGTTCTGCGTTGGTACGTGGTCGGAAGGCGGCGACCGGATGGGGAAGGACGTCTACGCTATGATCCGTGACTTCGGCCGCCGCGGCAAGATCCTCGGGATTCACTTCCGCAGCGTCAGCTCGCCCCTGCCGAGTTTCTATGAAACGTTTCCCGGTGAAGGCTACTTGGACATGTATCAGGTGATGAAGGCTCTCCGGGAAGTTCGCTACAGCGGAACGGTCGTTCCTGACCACATCCCTGAACTAGCGGGCGACGAAGGCATCCGGCGCGCCGGCACCGCTTACTGCATCGCGTACATGCGGGCGCTGCTCAAGCGGGCCAACGAAGAGGTTGGCTGAAGAGCAGCTTAGTCGTCTTCGAGGATCTTGGCGCCGAGCGCACCCCCGGCGGTACTGAAGCCAAGAGTCACGATGAACGTCATCGCCACGCTCGCGAGTACGATGAACACGATGGCCACGGGATTCTCGATCAGTTCCAACATCTCACGCTGCATCTCTTCCTGAAAAGCCATCTGCTCGATCTGCTGCCGGAACATCTCCGTGAAGTTGACCTCGCGGAAGGTGCTGTTCAGCGCCCCGATGACGAGCGAGATTACAGACGTCAGAAGCCCGGTCATTGCCCCTAATCGGGCGCCCTCATGCGGCGTCGGTGATTCTCCTGTCCGGCGGCGGTACAAGTAGACGCACAAGAAGCCGGTGGCGGGATACCAGACGAAACACAGAAAATTGAGCAGCGGTAGGTTCGAGAGGAACGCCGCGAGGAGTGCGCTGAGATAGCTGGAACGAAGGGCGGCCGGATTCCTGAAACCGATCGTGCGGCTCTGGGATTCTTCACCAGCGGCCCGGCGCCGCGAAAGCTCGATAGCCGCTTTGTCTCGCTCCGCTTCGGCTTGCCGCGCTTGCTCGTTGAGTGGCCGCCCGCACAAGGGGCAAAACTCTGAGTCCTTGGGAAGCGCGGCGCCGCAGGTACAAGTGGAATTCATGGCTTCTTGTTCGCGACGGTTGCGGCTTACCGTAGCAGACCGGCCCTCGCAGGTTCGCGCTGGGCCAGACTCCGGACCACGAGGCGGCTTGCCGCGAATCCGAGTATGCCGCCCGCCCCCAATCGTACGGGCGCGGGTATCGAAAGCATACCTGTAACTTCCAGTATCCAAGTCGCCCCGCAAAGAGCTGACGCCGCCGCCAAGTTGCGCAGTGAAGCGGACCCGGCAGGGAAAATACCGCCCAGCGCCGCCCCGCCGTAGACACCCAAACAGCGGATGCAAACGGCCAGCGGCTCACCGAGCAGATGCCAGGAGCGGTCAGCGTATTGATGACAGAACGGACTGAAGGCGGCATAGAAAACGACGGCCTCCATGCGGCCTTTGGCGGCCAGTAGAGGAGCCAGAGCCGCCCCGAGAATGAGGCATCCCCAAAACACTCGCGGCGCTGACGGCAAAGTTATGAGATACCAGAGATTCCGCACGGCCACTATCCCGCTCAGGAAAACGCCGCCAGCCCGGTTACCTTCTGTCCGATCACCAGGGCGTGGATATTGTCGGTACCTTCGTAGGTCTTCACCGTTTCCAGATTCGCCATGTGACGAAAGACAGGGTATTCGTCGGTGATGCCATTGGCGCCCAGCAAGTCCCGGGCGCGTCGCGCGACTTCGAGAGCCATCCAGGCGTTGTTTCTCTTGAGCATGGACACGTGAAAGTATTTGAGCTGCCCTCGGGACCGCAGCCGCGCGGCCTGGAGCGCGAGGAGCTGCGCCTTGCTGATCTCGGTGATCATCCACGCCAACTCACTTTGCACGAGCTGATGTGAGGCCAGCGCGCGATCGCCGAATTGCTTCCGCAGCATCGTGTACTGTCTGGCGGTCTCGTAGCAATCCATAGCGGCGCCGATACAGCCCCAGCCGATCCCGTAGCGCGCCTGTGACAGGCAAGCGAGTGCGGTCTTCAATCCCCTCGCCCCCGGCAACGCGTCCTCGGCCGGGACGCGGCAGTCAGCAAGCGAAAGGCTCGATGTCACCGACGCCCGCATCGACGACTTGCCATGAATGTCGGCCGTCGTGAACCCGGGCGTCCCCTTCTCGACAAGGAAGCCCCGGATCTCATCGCCTTCGCGCGCCCAAACCAACGCAACATCGGCCAGCGAACCGTTCGTGATCCAGGTCTTCTCGCCGTTGAGCACATACGACTCGCCGTCCCGAACAGCTTTCGTCCGCATGCCCGAGGGATTCGAGCCGAAGTCCGGCTCCGTGAGCCCGAAACAGCCAATTGCCTCACCCGCCCGGAGCCGAGGCAGCCAACTTTCCTTCTGGGCATCGCTGCCGTACTCCTGAATGGGCCACATGACAAGGGCGCTCTGGACGGAGACGAAGCTCCGCAGCCCGCTGTCGCCCCGTTCCAGTTCCTGCATCAGCAAGCCGTACTCAACATCGCCCATGCCGGCGCAGCCGTAGCCTTCGAGGCCGGCGCCGAGAAACCCCATAGCGCCCATTTCGGGGATGATGTCCATCGGGAAGCGTCCCTCACGGAAGTAGTCCTTAATCAGCGGCAGGACGCGATCGTCTACGAACTCACGCGCAGTCCGGCGGACCAGCTTCTCCTCCTCGGAGAGGTTGTCGTCAAATCCAATGAAATCCACACCTTGGAACGCGAACATCGTTTCCCTTCGACCTGCGCGGTCTTTTCATCCTAGCCTGCCTTCTCCTCAAGCGGATGGCTTCGCGGCTCGACTCGTACGGCCCAGACCGTAGTGGACGATGAAAGACGTACGAGGTAACAGCCCGAGGTAGTAGATCCACCAGCCGGCTGAGATAAGGGGTTCTATTGATTGTTTGATGAGCCGAGTGGCTGATAGTCTATGCGTGGTCATACCAACATGCGGGGGACAAGGCAATGAAACTCATAGACCAACTTCATCGACTGAAGCTCTGGAGGGATACGCACGGACAAGACATGGTGGAGTACGCTCTACTATCGGGATTCATTGCCGTAGCCGCCGGCGCGTCGATTCCTCCCATCGCCGAAGACGTCTCAATCATTTTCTCCAAAGTCACCAGTTTGACGACGCAGGCGAGCCTAAAGTAACTTCACCTTTCGGGACAAGCGTCGGCGCGGCGCTTCCGCATCGGCGTAGAGAAAGTCCTACTCGCGAAGCGCAAGTCGGCAGGTCGAATCACCGGCTTGTACGCTCAGAATGAGTTTTCTGAGCTTCGTTAATTTCCCTCGGTAAAGAAAATAGACATAACCGGCCGACGGCTGGTCCAGTTCGTCTGTGCTCAGGGCGTGCAGTTTAAGAATGCGATCAGGCAGCTCATCCGGGTGGGGCTCGTCACGGGGAATGTTCGTAACTGAAGGTGTTTCCGGCCGTCGTTCCGGGTCGTGATCCGGATTCGGGTCACCCGGAAACCGTGGTTCCCGTCTCGGTCGTCCGAAGATCACGCTCCGGTTTCGTCCGTACTCATCCGCCGTTCCGGCCGAGGCTTCCACATGCGGATAGTGGCTTCCCCGCGCCCACTCACCGTGCAAAAGCTGCGCAGCCACTAGTTCAGGCCCAGCCGGCGTGAGCGGCCGTTCCCGCCCTTTCCAATCCAGCTCAAAGTTGCCGGCCGGTAGTTTCACGCTTCGGCCTGGCGTGGGGAAAATACCCAGCTCCACGATAAGCACTCCGGGAATGTGCTGCATCCCGCGAGGCGTTGGCAGGCTGCGGCGTAGGTAGTCCACGCCCAAGACGGCCCCATCCACCGTGCAGGTGTGACGATAGGACTCAGGAGATTCGCGTACCGCCAGTTCAGAAGCAATGCCCCCAATAGACCAGAACGCCAGGTTGGCGGTCGCGAAGGCCCGTGCCGTTACTAGAAATGAACTCACAAAGCTCTCCGTCGGTCTAGAGTCCCGCCCGCCATACCTCTAGAGCCTTCACCATGTTCCGGTCGATCCAATCCTCGAAGCGGGCCGCAGTGTCGTCTTGGCTCTCGAGGTAGTTGATCTGGAACATCTCGTCCGATATGGTCACCAAGTCACCGATGTCTCTCTCTCCCTCTTCCGTCTCTGTACGGCGAAAGAAACAGATCGTAGCCCCGATGATTCCGCGGAACTCATGTCCCACCGAATGGAATGAGACCAGAACCTCCGCTTGCTCGCCTGTCCTCAGAACCAGCCTAACCCAAGAATGGTATTCTCCGAAGTTCGCGAAGTACTGTAGCTCTCGTGCTGTCTCAATGACCTGATGACGGAAGTAGTGGCCGCGCGCGCCGCCATCCGGCTCCGTGTCGACTCGGAACTGAAAGTCGTCGGAGAACGAGCCGATGTCCACCCTAAGCTTGTCCCGGATTGCATGAAGGCGTTCCTCTGCGATGCTCCCCAGGGCTCTGGTGGTTTGCTTGGCTCTTTCCCATGCTTCGTAGATGGCTCGGCGACGCTTCTCAAGCAGCTCACGAGCGGCGGAAATCACGTGATCGACTTGGTGGCGCTGCTTGACCTGGCCGGCGATGCTCAAGGCATTCACAAAAGTTCGTTTCAGAATGGAAGAAGTGAACGAGACGAAAGCCTTCAGATCGCCATGGTCCGCGCTTTCTAGGGCGTCGATGTAGCGAGACCGATCATCCTCTGTGATCGTCAGCGGGAACCAGTCAGCCCGGATCAGCACAAGACTGGCGAGGGCCCTTGCTACCCGTCCGTTCCCGTCCTGGAACGGGTGAACCTGAGTGAATGCATGGTGCAACCATGCAGACCGAACCTCCGGAGCGAGGCTCCTTTGCTCATGTTCGCTGTGCAACTTGAGCAGCCGCTCCATTTCGAGCGCGACATGCTCCGGCGGGCAGTACTCATGCACGCTACCATCCGGGCGCGTAGGGTTGTTCGGCTGCTTCTTGTAGTCTCCACGAATGAGTGGGACTTGGACGGTTCTTCCCAGCGAGTTGACCGCGGTCGTTACCTCTTGATGGCGTGTTAGAACCGAATGTAGTTCCTTGATGAAGCCGATGGTGAGATGACGCTCACCCTTGACGGCGGCGAACACAACCTCGACAGCTTCTTCGTGATCGCGAATCATTGCCGCGACGAGCTCGGGTGTCTTGTCCGTAGCCGAGGACGGAATTAAGCTTGCGTCGATCCCCTTCTCGATCAGGAGCTGCGTGACCCCGCGATCGAGCGTGTAAACACGCTCTATGATGCCTGTCTCGACAGCCCACTGTCGCTTCAACTGATCGTTGAATGTCTCCAGCGTTTCGGAGGCGGCGAGGCCGGCCTTCTGTTCGATCCACACCGAGGCGAGCGAACGGAGTTCAGAATTCGCCAACATGGAAGAATCCTTGGGGAGACCGCTGATGGGCTCCCATCGGTACGACACTTGTTCACTCATGAAGACAAATGGCCTTGGTCGCGCGCACCATCAGTATATCGACGGAATGTTCTCGGAATCGTTGTCAGGCTCCAGCTAATATGGAAAGGTCCCACGAAGACGTCGCGACCAACCTTTGTCAGAACGAATCCAGCTAGGCCGCGAATGGATCGAAGCGGCTTCCCGGATCGTGGGCTTCACCGGGGCAGGCATCTCGACCGAGTCCGGAGTCGCCGACTTCCGCAGCCCCAGCGGCGTGTGGGCCCGCAACCGGACCGTCTACTTTCAGGAATTCATCAGCAACGAAACCGACCGCATCGAGGCTTGGCGCCAAAAAGCGGAAAGCTGGCCCGAGATGCGCGACGCTCAGCCGAACGCCGGGCACCGTACGTTCGTCGAGCTGCATGCTCGCGGCAAACTCACGGCGATGATCACTCAGAACATCGAACGGCTCCACCAACGCTCCGGACTGCCTGACGAGATCGTCCACGAGCTCCACGGGACCACAACCGAGGCAATGTGCCTAACCTGCGGCGACCGCATCACCATGGACGAAGCTATGTCGCGCATCGGGTCCGGCGAGAAGGCGCCGAAGTGCCGCGAGTGTGGCGGACTGCTCAAACCCGCCACGATTTCCTTCGGACAGCCCATGCCCCGAGACGTTTTGCTGGCTGCGCAGCAGGCTGCCGAGTCCTGTGACCTCTTCCTGGCTGTTGGCTCGTCCCTCGTGGTGCAGCCCGCCGCCAGCCTTCCAGTGTTGGCAAAGAAGGCCGGAGCGAGGCTGATTATTATCAATCGCGAGGAAACACCCGTCGATGCCGATGCTGATCTCGTCATTCATGGAGAGATCGGGAGCATTCTACCAGCGATGGCCGGAATCGGCGAAAGCTGACGGAAAGTTCCTGCCTTACCAGGCCAGCGCGTACGACTTGTCCCGCTGCGGACTCGCCGCGCCGAATAGCATTCTCCGCTTCACGTCAACCATCAGGGCCGTCGTGTCACCGAGAGACCAGTCGCCGGCGCGATTCGTTCGGTGACCCATCTGTTGCAGTTTTTCAAAGACGGCCGAATCGATACGGTCCTCAAGGCGCATCCCACCGGGCGAGAACTGGCGTGGGTAGAACGAACTCGGAAAATCGAGAATCTGAAAGTAAGGCGCGTCGATCGCTTCCTGAATGTCCATCCCGAAATCGACGACGTTGACGAGGAACTGCAGGTTCACTTGGTCTTGCACGTCGCCGCCCGGCGTGCCCCAAGCGAGGAATGGTTTGCCATCCTTGAGCGCCAGGCTCGGCGTTAGGGTCGAGCGGGGACGCTTTCCCGGCTCCAGCTTGTTGGCTTTGTCCTCGTCCAGCCAGAAGATCTGTCCTCTTGTTCCCAATACGAAACCGAGCCCCTCGACGATCGGGGAGTGCCGGAACCAGCCACCGCTGGGTGTAGCGGAAAACACGTTTCCTTCGGCGTCCGCGACCCGAGTCCCCGTGGTTCCCGCTTCACCGGGACGGAACTCGATCGCTGCCGGGATGGGTCGGGACTCGGCCTGCTGCTGTTGGAACGGATAGGGATCGCCCGGCCTCAGAGTCAACGAGGCACGTCGGAGGTCAATCAAGTCGCGGCGCTTCGCTGCGTACTCCTTCGAAAGGAGTCCGCGCTGGGGAACACCGACAAAGTCGGGATCCGCGTAGTACCACTCGCGGTCGGCGAAGGCCAGCTTCATGGCCTCGGCACGCAGATGAATGTAGTCCGACGAATTGTGCCCGAGCGCCTTAAGGTCGTAGCCCTCGATAATATTCAGGGCCTGCAACAGAACCGGACCCTGCGTCCAGAATCCTGCTTTATAGATATCCACGCCGCGGTAGGTCGTCCGGGTAGGCTCCTCAACGTGAGAGTGAAAATTCACCAGGTCCTCGACCTCGAGTAGTCCCGCTGACTCGAAGCCATTCGCATCTCTAGACTTGAAGCTTTTCTGGAAGGCCACCATCTCCTCCGCCATCTCTCCTTCATAGAAGAGGTCGCGAGCGGCTCTGAGTCCCGCCGATCTTCCTGCTTCCCGGTGCGCCGCTTCCGCGTCCACGAGCCGCTTGAGAGTCCGTGCGAGGTCGGTTTGAACGAACAAGTCGCCAATCTCGGGAACTTTGTTCCCGGGTAGAAAGATCTTGCCCGACGTGGTCCACTCCGAGCGGAACCGCGCTTCCTGCTCTTCGATGTGCATCTTGAACTCCGGATGCACGGCGAATCCGCGCGCGGCCAAGTCGATGGCGGGTCCCAGGACTTCCCCCAGCGACAGCGTGCCGTAACGGTCCAGAGCGAGAATCAATGTATCGACGACCGACGGTACGGTCGCCGGCAGGAAGCCATCCATCGGTACCAAGTCGATATCGCGGCTACGGAACCACTCAATCGTCGCCGCGCGTGGGGCCACCCCTTGTCCGCTGAGCGAGACAACCTTCTTCTCGCCGGCGAGATAGATGAGCACCGGAACTTCCCCGCCGATACCGAATCGGTCAAACTCGACGACGGCTTGCGCGAACACCGTGGCGACGCCCGCGTCGACAGCGTTTCCACCCTTCTTGAGCATCGTCAAGCCGGCGTCGCTGGCTTGGTGGTGTCCGGAAACAACCACGCCGCGTGTCCCCATGATTAGGGGCCGCGTGCCGGCTTCAAGCCACGCCGTTCCCCAGAAAATGGCCGGCAGGCACAGCGATAGCATCGCGAAACGTCGACGGTTCAACTTCACGGCACACTCCTCACAAAATACGGAGGCTATTATACGGGCCGCAAGCGACCTTCCGTCGTCGACGGCCCCAGCCGGTGAAGTTTTCGCACGCGCGGGGGACTTGCGGAGACGTACGAAACTTGACATCATTCTTCAAACCGAACAGGCTACAATGGTGACGAACTCCCCGCTCCGCTCTGAAATCCACTACTTGAAGGTGAACTATGTTGGGTAGGATCTTTGCGACCCTCAGTGTCTTGTTGTTTCTTGGAGCGTGGTTTCCGGTGTCCGCCTTGCCGGTCTTGCGGCTCGTCGTTCCCGCGACGTTGCAGCAATCGAACGGCAGTGCCCAGCCCGTCTGGATTGATGTAGGAACCAACGGTCCGGGTGGCCTTTTCTTTGAGGCCGTCAACGCCGGCGACGGCACTTTTGCCTTGAGTGTTTCCGGGGGGAACGCCGCATGGCTGGTTCCCGCTATCACAGGTACGGCCCCGTGTACTTTCAACGCCGGGCAGACTTGCACCGTGATTGCCGTCGTGTTCGCCTCCGCCAGCCTCGCTCCGGGCGCCTACGAAGGTGAAGTTCTGGTGCGCGACCCAACCGCGGTTGATTCGCCGCAGCAGGTCCCAGTTCGCATCCATGTCGGGACGGATGTGCCTGATTCCGTCCAACTCTATGTCCCTCCTACGAATGGAGCCAATGACCGGGTCTCATTCGAGACAGCGGGCGGCCCGTCGCCGGACGTTTCGACGACATCGGCGGGCACATTCCTCTCCGTCGCATCCTCCGGGTTGGGCTCGATCCGCTCGGTGCATAACCATCAGGTGATCGGAACGTACCGAGAAGCGCTTCCGATCGGCCCGAATGAAGGTAGCTTCACGCTCGCCAACTCGTCCTTTGGGCCGGACAATCGAATGGTGCCGGTCACGCTGAATGTAACGAATGATCCGATCGCGGACCCAGGTCTCGATCGGATCGAGTTCTTCACCTCAGAGGGTGTTGACGACCAGCACGGGGGCGTCGTCCGCACCATCGTCGTGAATAACCGCGGCAATGGGGAGTTGGCCGTAGCCGGTTTTGATGTCGTCACGGAAAGCGGCGGCGACTGGCTCAGTGTCGAGAACCTCGGCAGCAACGCCTTCACCGTCCGGGCCGCGAGCGCCGGGCTCACCGCCGGTCTTTATAGCGGCACACTGTCGATGAACAGTAACGCTGTCAATGGACCCTGCGTGATCACGATTACGTTTGTCGTGCTGCCCTCCGGCGCTCCGGACATCAATTTCCGCGGTGTCGTGAACGGAGCCAGCTTCTCGAGCACCCAGCCGTTGGGCCCCGGGGCGATCGCCACTCTTTTCGGAGTTTTTCTTTCAGGGACGACTTCCAGCGCGCCGTCCGTGCCTCTGCCGACGGACCTAAGCGGCGTTAAGGTCTTAATCAATGGGATTCAAGCGCCGTTGTTCTTCACTGCCTACAACCAGATTAACTTCCAGGTGCCGTTCGAGATTGCTCCCGGGCCGGCCACGATCCAGGTGATGCGCGATGCCACGATGAGCTCGCCGATCTCGGCGACCGTGGATGTGCGCTCACCGGGAATCTTCCGCTGGGGGATAGGGGAATACGGCATCGTCAGCAACTTCACGCAGGGTAATTTCCCGGTTCCGGCGGATGTCGGCGCCGCACTTGGTTTGCCGGCGGCTCCGGCCCAGGGAGGGGACTTCCTTATCATCTGGTGTACCGGGCTGAGTAATGTAACTCCAGGGGTCGCCACGGGCGACGCCGCCGGTTCGAATCCGATTTCTTTCGCTGACGCCGTACCCAAGGTGACATTGGGGCTCAGTGTGTTCGGCCCTTCCTTGACTCCTGCTTTCGTTGGGCTCGCGCCGGACTTCGTAGCGCTGTTTCAGGTCAACGTAGAGTTGCCGGCCAATGTCGGTACGAACCTTCGCACTCCGATCGCGCTCCAGTTCAGCGACGGCCGCCGCAGCAACGTTGTCGAAATCGCTGTGCAGTAAGGCGCTTCGGGCGAGCAGTCCGACGGAATCTTGACGATATAATGAGCTCTCTCGTGGCTGCCCGGCCGGGGCGGAAAGACAGGCCGGGTATGCCGCTGAGTTTTAGGCCCGGTTGGGGTCGTGCAGCGGAATCCGAATGGTCAAGTTCCTCCTCGGTGTGCTCAGCGGAATCCTGCTGACGTTCTTCTTTGCTCTCTTCATCGTGATACTGGCCGCCACTGTTGGTTCCGGCGGGCCGGCCGTCGAGCAGGGCTCGGTTCTCACAGTCCGCCTGCGCGGGGACATCCCCGAGCATGTTGGCACACAGTTCACGGTCGACTGGATACGCTCCGGTCCGCCACCCACGCTGCTTGATCTGAGAAATGCGCTCAAGAAAGCCGCCGAGGACGACCGGATCGCGGCTCTTGCCCTCCAGTTCTCCGGGCTCGGAACCGGCTGGGCGAAGGCAGAGGAAATCCGCTACGGCATTGATAACTTTAAGGAATCCGGTAAGCCTGTCGTCGCCTATCTGAGTCGTGCCTCCACGCTTGACTACTACGTGGCAAGCGCCGCGGACGAGATCTTCATGGCGCCCGAGGATTTTCTTGACGTCAAGGGAATGCGCGCCGAGGTAACCTTCTTCGCCGATACGCTCGAAAAGCTTGGGATCGAAGCCGATATGGAGCGAGTCGGCAAGTACAAGAGCGCGGTGGAAGCTTTTTCGCGCTCTTCGATGTCAGACGAGTCCCGCGAAGTCGTCAATTCTATCCTGGATGATGTCTACGGGCGATTCATCGCGACCGTCGCCGACTCGCGGTCAAAATCCGAAGACGAAATCAGACAGCTCATTGATCAAGGTCCATTCCTTTCCACGGACGCCTTGGACGGGGGACTGCTCGACGGGCTCAAGTACGAGGACGAGTTCCAAGACTATCTCAAAGAGAAGCTCGAGCAAGAGAAACTCCACGAGATCAGTCTCCGCGAGTACCACCGATCGCTGACCTCTCCCACCGACTTGGGTGGGGGTCCTGAAATCGCGGTCATCTATGCCGTGGGCAACATCATGGCCGGCCGCAGCGAGCAGGACCCCTTCTCGGGGACCCGAACGCTAGGTTCGGAGAGTTTCAACGAGACCCTCCGGTCCGTGCGTGAGAACGATGACGTCAAGGCCGTAATCCTGAGAGTGAATTCGCCCGGTGGGGACGCGTTTGCATCGGATCTTATGTGGCGGGAAGTAAATCTGTTGCGCGAAAAGAAGCCGCTGATCGTTTCGATGTCGGATGTCGCGGCTTCGGGAGGCTACTACATCTCGATGGCGCAAGTACCGGTGTTGGCGTACCCCGGCACCACCACGGGATCCATTGGGGTGTTCTTCGGCAAACTGAATCTGCGCGGCCTTTACGACAAGCTCGGGATCAAGAAGGAGATCGTTACCCGCGGGCAATTCGCGGCGATCGACACGGACTACCGCTCCATGACTCCTCAGGAGCGAGACAAAATGCGGACGGAAATCACCGCCTTCTACGACGCCTTCGTGAAGAAGGTTGCCGAGTCCCGAGGACGTGAGTGGGCCGAAATCGACGAAGTCGCCCAGGGTCGGGTCTGGATGGGGAGTCAAGCTCAGGAGCAGGGATTGGTCGACGAGCTGGGCGGATTCGACCGCGCTATCGAGATGGCACAGCAAGCCGCGGAGATTGAGGACGACCAGTTCCGCTTAGTGCCGTATCCTGCTCCGACACAACTTCTCGAAGCACTCTTCGATTCCGATGCATTCGTTTGGGCCCCCTTGATGGATTTCCCCCTTCCCCCGGCGCTACGCTCGGTTCTCTCCCCATCACTGCTCCATGGAGGGATTTTGCGGCTGGCTCCTTACTCGATCACGGTGCAATGAGGACTGACACGCGAAAGCCGTTGAACCGATACGCGCGCCCAATCTACACCCCCGGAGGTTTCATGCTGACCCGTCGTACCTGGATGCAAAGCGCAGTGGGCGCAGGCTTCGCGACCACCGCCACGGCTGCGTCGCCGCCGAAAAACATCGTCAT
>CBDBKC010000034.1:0-510241 GCA_965206655.1 Bryobacterales bacterium
AAGCATGAGTCTGGAGAAGGGCGGACGGTAGCGGAGAGCGGCGTGAGGGCGATGCCAGTTGTAGTCGTGCAGCCAGGGTAACAGATGAGCAGCGCGCTGCTGGGATGAGCAGTAGGAGCGAGCGTAAGCCCATTCTCTCAGAGCGGTCTGGATGAAGCGTTCGGCTTTGCCGTTGGTGCGCGGCGTGTAAGGCCGTGTGAAGCGATGACGAATACCGAGACGACGGCAAGCATCGCGGAAGAGCCGGGAGCGGTAACAAGAGCCGTTGTCAGTGAGCAGGCGGCGGATGCGGACGCCGAGCGAGCGATAGTAACCGACGGCAGCATTGAGGAAAGCTACGGCGGAGTCGCTCCGCTCATCGGAGAGGATCTGGGAGAAAGCCACACGGGAGTGGTCGTCGATGGCGACGTGCACGAATTCCCAGCCGGCGCCGCGGCAGCGGTGGGATTTGTCGGAGGTGACGCGATGACCGGCGCGCTGGAAGCGGCCGAGCTTCTTGATATCGAGATGTAACAGATCGCCGGGTGCGGGGTGTTCGTAGCGGCGCACGGGCGGGGCGGGTTCGAGATCGCGGATGCGGTTGAGGCCGGCGCGGCGCAAAATGCGGCTGACGGTGGCCTGAGAGACTCCGACACGAGTGGCAATGCGGTAGCCGGCCCAACGTTGTCGGCGCAGAGCAACGACACGGGCCGCGCTGGGCGCAGCAGTGCGGCGCGGGCTGCGAAGGGGGCGTGAGGAGCGGTCGACGAGACCGGCCTGACCCTCAGCCCGAAACCGCGCGAGCCATTTGCGTACGGTTCGCTCTGAGACGCCACAGGCCGCCGCGGCGGCCTGTGCGTTCTCCCCACCGAGGACGCGGCGAACCAACAGGGCTCGACCTTTCGGTGTCAATCGTGCATTCTGATGGATGTTCATTCGGTCTCTCCAAGGTTGCTGTTGTGGGATAACTCCAGCTTCCTTGGTCCGGGACCGAATGAACAACCTATTGAAAGATCACAGCTAGTCCGGCGGCGTTCCTACTTGTGGCGCACGGCTGAGCGTGCCGGTTCGCGCTGAGCGCGAGACCTCATCGGCCTTACAGCAGTCCGTGCTTCTTCAAGAACGCTCCGATCGTACGCCGCACTTTCAGCGTCTGCTCCGCATTGAAACCGCCATGGCCGGCGCCGGGAATCGTTAGCAGCTCGTTCGTCACGCCGGCCTTATCGAGAGCCTTGTGAAGGCGCGTGGCGTGGACGTACGGCACGACCGTATCCGCGTCACCGTGAATGGTCAGAATCGGTGGCAGGCCCCTGCGTACGTAGGTGAGGGGCGAGGCGCGCTTGGCGACGGCTTGGCGGTCGAGCATTCCACCGAGCCATGTGACGGCGTATCGTTGCATGTGGGGGCCCTGCAGAAGGTCCGCCACATCGGTGATGCCGTAGAAATTGACGACCGCGGCCACCTTAAGAACTTCATCGCCGGGACATTCGTTGTCGAGACCCGCGGCCGGGTCGAGGATGCCCGTCATCAGCGACAGATGACCGCCGGCGGAGTGTCCTGTCACAACGAGCTTCGACGTATCGATCTGGTAACGCTCCGCGTTCCGGATCACCCATCGCAGGGCGCAGCGGCAATCCTCGACGGCGGCCGGGGCCAGGGAATAGCGAGCCAGCCGGTACTCGACGTTGACCGCGTTGAAACCCTTTTCCAGGTAGGGCAGCAGATTGAAGATCGATGTTTCTTTCGAGCCGCCCGTCCAGCCGCCGCCATGAATGTAGACGACCGTCGGGCGTGGCCCACTATCCGCGTTGCGCGGGAAGTACACGTCGAGCTTAGCCTCGTAGCCGTTGGCAACCTTGTACACAACATTCGGTTGCATGCGGTATTCGATGCCGGCAAGCGACGCCCACTCGGCGGCGGAGTTTTCTTGTTGAGCTGCGAGCGGAACAGCACTGAGAGCGCACAAACACGCCGTTAACACGGCGATCAGACATCGGCTTGTGCAATGGGAGTGAATGGACGTGAACATCTTGGCTTCCTTGGGCGGTCTCAAAACAGGATAGTCCGAACCGATCGAGATTAGCAGGAGTGACACTGGTTGCGCCCGCGCCTCAGGGGCGGACGGTCATGCCCGCTCACCAAATGACTTCGATCTCGTAGTGTTTCATGACCGCATCGGCTGTAACTACCGCGATGTTTTCCTCTTGACTCTGAGCGACGATGATACGGTCGAACGGGTCTTTGTGATGGAGGGGCAAACTGAACAGCCGCAGAGCATGCTCCGCGGATATCGATAGCATCTCAATATCACTTTCGGCGATTCGACGCCGAAGGTATCGGTCCGGCGGATCCGGAAGGGAAAGTCTGCCGACCTGCTCCTTGATGGCGATCTCCCACAGACTGGCCGCGCTGAGAAGAACATGGTTGTCTCCCGACTGGATAGTAGACCGAGCGCGAGACGACAGTTTCGTCGGGCTCACGATGCTCCAAAGGAACACGTGCGTATCGATGAGAACCTTCACTTGTAGAACGTGTCCAGAATTTCTGCTGGAAGCGGATCGTTGAAATCATCGGGGACTTCGAAGTCGCCCTCTCCTCTTCCCAGGACTCGATTCCGCCGTGATCGCTTGATTCTGATGAGACGCGCCACGGGCTTGCCCGCGCGAGCGATCACGACTTCTTCACCGAGCGAGACACGATCCAATAGCTTCGACAAATGGGTCTTAGCCTCATGGATGTTAACTTCCATGCCGTCAGTGTAGACTAAGTCATGGACTAAGTCCAGTAGGAGTCTTGTCTCATGCAAGATGAGCCTGAAGGAGGAGTTAGTTTCTCACACAAGATGAGCCTGAAGGGTGGGGGAGTGAGCATGCTGGGGATTGACCATCCACATGCAAGACGGCAAGACGCTGAGCCTGGAGCAGATACGGCAGTTTCTGGAGGCCAGCGATGAAATACGATTCAAGGGCAAAGGGCGTGCCGAGATCTACGCCTGGGTGGCGCAAACGCTGTGCCGGCAGCGCTACAGCGGGCAAGACCGAGCCGCCAAAGGACTGCTGCGGCAATATCTGGCCAAGATGACGGGACTGAGCCGGGCGCAGGTCACCCGACTGATCCGCCAATATCGGCAGAGGGGTGAGCTGGTACCTGCCCGCTATCGGCGGCATCGCTTTGCCGGCAAGTACACGGCGGCCGATATCGAGCGGCTGGCGGCCGTCGATGAAGCACACGAAACCCTCAGCGGCCCGGCCACGCGCAAGATCCTGCAGCGGGAATATCACAAGTACCAGCAGAGTGAATATGAGCGGTTGGCGGAGATCTCGGTGGCCCACATCTATCGACTGCGGCGGCACAGGGTGTACCGCCAGCGGCGGCTGCATTTCACCAAGACTCGGCCCAGCGCGGTGTCGATCGGCGAGCGGCGGCGGCCCAACCCGCGGGGCCAACCCGGCTACCTGCGAGTGGATACGGTACATCAAGGAGATCGCGACGGCGTGAAGGGCGTCTATCACATCAACGCGGTGGATGAAGTGACCCAGTGGCAAGTGGTCGGCGCCACGGCGGCCATTAGCGAAGCCTGGCTGGAGCCGTTGCTCAAGGCCATGCTGGAGCAGTTCCCCTTTCGCCTGCGCGGCTTCCATTCCGACAACGGCAGCGAGTTCCTCAACGGCACGGCGGAAAAATTACTGAACAAGCTGCTGATCGAACAGACCAAGTCGCGGCCGAGGCACACCAACGACAACGGCTTGGTGGAATCGAAAAACGGCGCCGTGATCCGCAAGCACATGGGGCATACGCACATCGCGGCGCCGCACGCGGCGCGCATCCAGCGCTTCTATCAACAGCACTTCAATCCCTATTTGAACTTCCACCGGCCCTGCGGACAACCCGAACTGCTGACCGACGCCAAAGGCAAGCAGAAGCGCGTGTATCGCCACTATCAGACCCCTTGGGAAACCTTCCAGAAGTTGCCGCGGGCCGCCGACTATCTCAAGCCCGGGCAGGCGATCAAGGCCCTCGACCGTATTGCTCAGGCCGAAAGCGACACTGCGGCGGCGCGGCGGATGCAACAAGCCAAGAGCAAGCTGTTTGCGAGTTTCGCATCCGCGAACCTGCCGCGCCGCGCGACGGGAGAAGGGCTGCGGAAATGACGGGCGATGGGAAACGAGGAAAACCAAAAACCGGTTTCCCTCGTTTCCCAACGCCCTTGGAAATCGCTCCGCGATTCCCACATTCCCACAGCCCCGACGACGATTCTCTCCCCTTCTTAACCAATCCCAGAAAGGAGCCCAGCGACTCAGTGCTCCCCTGCTTCTCCAGGCTCATCCTTCGATGAGAAAATGCTGTAGGTGTCATCGGCCTCACCGGCCGGCCGGTACGCCTTGTCCCATACGTTTCAAGGTCAGGTGCGGTTTTCGTAACCTGATCCGCTTTTCCAAGTCCACGGCGTGATAAACTTCGGCTGCGAAGGTTTTGGTCATGGTGAGAAGACGGCACGGGTTGCGGCGGGGCGCTCTTGTGGCGGTGTTGGGGGCTGTCCTCGGGCTACCCTCCTGGGCCAAGGACGACTGGATCAAGATTACTTCAGAGAAGGTGGGGTATCCACTTGACTCAGGTGACCCCAACATCTTGTGTTTGGGGTTCAGAACGGCTCGGCGTCCCAGTGGGCGATGATCGAGCGATACGGCGTCGGCTCCACAGCGACCGCTTGCTGAACCAGCCTGTAGAACAGCTTGCCCCGGCTACGTGAGCTGCGCCGGTTGAACCGGAAGACGAATTCGTCCAGATAGTAGTCCAAATGCTCGTGGCTGACCGCCCCTTGATGCGTACCCAGCAACCAGCGCTTGAGCAGCGAGATCGCTTTGTGCACCAGCGGAAGCAATTCCGACGCCTGCTCGCGGCGACCCTTGAGGAAGACGATGTGGTGCCGATAGCCCTTCTTCTCGAGTGGCTCGTAGCCCAGCCAGCCATCGGTGCGAACCACGCTGCCTGGCTCGATCGACTCCTCCACGAAGGGCATCAAGCTGGCCGCCGAGGCGTTGCGCAGGCGCTGCATACGGATCCGCCCCAGCCCGCTGCCTCTCTCCTCCGCGGCTACTGCAATCAATCCTTTACGCTCGATCTGGCGGCCGCGAACGCCCTCCTCCTCCGCGCCCCAGTAGGTCTCATCCACCTCGACGACGCCCGTCAAACGCTCGCGCCCCGGCCGCACCATCGCCCGCCGCAGCTTGTGCATCCAAGCCCAGGCGGTTTGGTAGCTGCCCAGTCCCAGAACGCGTTGCAAACCCAAGGCGCTGACTCCGTTCTTCTGCGAGACGACGTGCCACATTGCTCGGAACCAAAGCCGCAACGGCTTGCGTGTGTCCTGAAAGATCGTACCGGCCGTGACGGACGTTTGGCGACCGCAGGCAGCACATTCGAACCATACTTTGCGCACCGGCCAAGCTCGCTCAAGCCCACAGTTGGGGCAACGGAACCCGTCCCGCCAGCGCAGCGCGACCAGATAGTCCGCGACAGGCCTCTTCGGTGGCGAAGCGCGCCTCGAACTCGAGCAGATCGCGCGGGTAATCCTCCACGAGGCCGCATACTACATCTTGGGGTCACCTGAGTCAAGTGGATACCCCCTCAGAGAATTTTGAGTTGTATACAACCGCGGGCGAAAAGCGAGGGCGCAACGCTGTTCAGCACTTCGAAACGATTCGTCAGTTCTTTCTTGATGTAACGGGAGCGACGGAGTTCTCGACTCAGCCGGTTCGCATCATCGGTTTTCGCTCGAAGAAGCAGTTCGCGCCCTATGGCCCGAATGAGTTCGCCAATGCCTTCTACACGCACAGCAGGGCGCGTGACTACATCGTGATGAGCGGCATTTCGTCGGCGGAATATCAGTCGGCGGTTCACGAGTACATGCACTTGATTCAGCGCCACAGCGGGAAGAAGTACTCGCGGTGGATGAGTGAAGGATTGGCTCAGCTCTACGAAACGCTATCGCCTAGCGGCAAGCAGGTGAGGATCGGCGATGTGGACCCGGGCCGCTACCAGCTCCTGCAGACCCGCGACTGGATCGACCTGCCAACGCTGTTTGGGGTCGACTATGACTCAGAGCACTACAACAAGACGAAGCACGCCGGGATTTTCTATGCGCAGAGTTGGGCATTGGCTCATATGCTCAGCCTGGCTCCGGATTACACGAAGCTGAACTCATTGGCGAATCTGATTGCCGGTGTTACGGGCGGGGAAGCGGAGGCCTCAGCCTTCCAGCGGTTGTACGGCAAGACGCTGGACGAGGTTTATGGTGATCTCCGCAAATATATCCGTGGGGGGAGTCTGTTCGCGGCGTTGTTCGACGTCAAACTCCAGAAAGCGGCCGAGGAGCCGCAGGTTCAGCCCGCGAGTGAACTCGAAGCGGGCCTGGTGCTAGCCGACCTTCTGAGCGTGATGCGGGGCAAGGAGCATGAGGCCCGCGGAATGTATACGGAGTTGGCGTGGCAGCACCCCGAGACGCCTGAAGTCTACGAGGGTCTCGGATATCTTGCCTTTCGTGACAAAGACGACAAGCTGGCCCGTCAGAATCTAGGACGCGCGGTCGAACTCGGGTCGAAGAGCGTCAAGACGCACCGCGACTATGTCTACTTCCTTCAGCGCGGAGGCGCGGAAGCGTCCGAGATGATCGCCGTGTTGGAAAAGGCCCTGCTGATTGAGCCTGACAACCGCGACACACACTTCGGCGTAGCGTTTCTCTATCTACAGGAACGGAATTTCGCGCGCGCGTTACGGCATATGGCATTGGTCCGGAACGTGGAAGCGGAGAAGGCGTTTCGTCTGTTCTACGGCATGTCGTACGCGTACTATGAACTGGGCAGGTTCGAAGATGGCCGCAAGGCCGCGAAGAAAGCGCGGGAGTATGCGAAGAGCCCCGACGAGGTCGCCACGGCCGGCAAGATGATCGAGTCTTTCGATGCGCAAGAGGACCAGAGCCGTTCGCAATTGGCACTAGCGGATTTAGAGGTTCCCCAGGCGGAAGAGGATGGCGTCGAGCGGACGCCGGAACTCAAGAGATCGTCAGGTCCGAAGGTGACCGAGGTTGACCAACCTGGTCAGTGGGAGCGCAGGTCAGGCCCGGATTGGTTGAGGGCCGAGGGAACGTTCGAGGAACTGGAATGTCAAGGTGAGACGGCTAACATGCACGTTCGAACGGAGGAGAAGAGGCTCGTCCTCGCCATCTTGAATCCGGACCGGGTGGTCGTGCGCGGCACGAAGACGTCACTCGATCTCCGTTGCGGTGCGCAGGGATCGCAGCCGATCCTCGTCGAATACGAGGCCAGCCAAGGGGCCGGAGCGGGAGCGGTCGGAATCGTCCGCGCGATTCAGTATCAGTAGTCGCCCCGGGCGCAACGTTACGACGCCTTCTCCATCCAACCGGGGTCGCCCGCCACAGCGCAAACACCGTATCTGCCCGAAGATCAAGTCCCAATCGCCATCTTGCGCTGCGTAGTCGATCAAGCAGCGTAGGGCCTTACCGGCATCATTGAGGTCATATTTTTCGGCCGCCGCGTTGAACATGCGGACAGCGTCTTCTTGAAGCTCGAAAGAAGTTGAGGATTTCACTCCAGCCATTCGGATCTATCCTTCCATGGGAGCCATTGCGGCGCTCTACTTCGCCCGCGGCGGCAACAAATCATACGAAGATAGCATGTCGCGGTTCAACCACCGTCGCAACCCCCCTTCGCGGGTTATACTTGCCATAGTCCGTTGCTGGGCAACGCCGACAGGCGGGCCGAGAGAACGATACGACTCGGAGTGAACCTCTCAATCTCAGCCTCGCGGGAAAGTTGAGAACAGTCCACGGCCCGTCGCTGCGAGCAAAGAACTGAAAGGGCGACGCTTGGTACAGCCCCCATTTTTCGTGGAACGAAAACAAGTTTCCAGTGGGGCTACTTTATCCCCAAAGTGAACAAAACACGAATACTAGGATGATCAGCCCGCTGCAATGACCCTCCGTGCTCCCCATGAAGTCGAGATCAACGGCCGGACGTTGGCTGAGATCGTTGAGAGCCACCAGGAGTGGCTGGGAAGCGGCTTCAGGAATGGTGAGCGCGCCGTCCTCGCGGGCGCTGACCTCCGCGGCACGAACCTCTCCGGGCAGGACCTGCGGCAGGCCGATCTCGAGGGCGCCGATCTCTCCGGGGCCGACCTTGCACGTGCCAAACTCAACGGCGCGAATCTGCGGGGAGCGAATCTGCGGCATGCTGTGCTCAACGGCGCGGCCTTTATTGACGACGCAGACCCGGCATCCACCGCGGGCTCGCCCCTTTTCGGCCCTACGCCCATCGACATGAAGGACGTCCGCCTGGGCGGCGCGGACTTAACGGTCGCTCTTTTACCCGAAGATGTCCCTTTGAAACGACAGCTTCGCGAAACGGGGTTGGCGGCTCGTTCGGCGGTTCGGATCGGCGCTCTGCTGGCAGCAATAGTGGTGTTCACGATCGCCGGCCTGCTGCGCATAAGGGACGCGGATCTGCTGGGAAATCTGCCGCTCCCTCTGATTCCGTTCACCCCGACGATGTTCTACTGGATCATGCCGTTGGCGTTGCTGCTTCTCTACGGCTGGTGGCATTTCTCGGCGCTCGGCCCGCTGTGGAGAATGGCGGCGGGATTGCCTGCATTCCTGCCCGATGGCGCCGCTCTGGCGGCACATGTTGCCCTGTGGCCGTTCGGTTCGTGGGTCACCCCGAGGATGCCTCTGCTGGCCGGCAGCCTTGAGTCGCGGTGGGATCGCCTGCGCGGTTGGGCGGTCGACGTACTGGTGTGGTGGTTCACGCCGCTGATTTTGTTTGTGTTCTGGTGGCGATACTTGGTGCTGCACGAGCCGGTCGGAACGTTCATCCAGGGCGCGGTCGCCGCATCCGCGCTGGCGATCGCACTTTCGTGGCGCGGCACCGCCCTAGCCGGGCTTATGGCGAATGGTTCCGACTTAGCGGGTTCGGAGAACAGCAGGGCGAAGCTTGCGCGGCTTCGGCCGGTCTATGTGGCCGCCACCGCGGCGATTCTTTTCGGTGGTTTCTCTTACGCTGCCTTCCAGTCGAGGCTGCCGGATATCCTGGGCCGGTCGCTGCGGGTACAATTCGAGGATTTTGGCGCGGAGCCCGGGGCGCGCTTGAGCGGCCGGAATTTGCAGTTCGCGGTCATTGCTTACAGCAACTTGCGGGGGGCTGATCTAACGGGCGCTCAACTCGAAGGGGCCTCGCTCACGGTTTCGGACTTGGCATCAGCCGATCTGCGGGGCGCCGACCTGCGAGGCGCATCGCTCTTCTCGGCGCGCTTGGAAAGCGCCTTACTTGCAGACGCCGACCTGCGCGGAGCGAACCTGCGCTGCGCCTCCGGCCTCAGTGATACTCAGCTCTCGGCCGCCTTGACCGACGAATCGACCGTTCTTCCCAATGGCTCCCAAGGACCGTTTCAGCCGGGCGCCAACACAACCCGGGTCAGCATCGTCACTTGCACCCACTGGCAGCCAGGCGGGAACCGGATCTCACCGGCCGACGTAGAGCGTTTTCTCAGGCGCTTCCCGAGCCTCCCGAAGACCGATCCGGCACAGGCTCCCCCTCAGCAGTCACAGCCGGCTCCGTAAGGGGCTGTACGAATATAGGGGCCCGCGTGCTTTCTACTCCTTGCGGCCTTCGAGCTTCTTGAGTTCATCTTCGAGCTGCTTGGCCTCGCGTTTCATTTCGTTGAGACGCTGTTTACGTGCTTCGATCTCGTCCCTGGCTCGATCATCCTTTACCTCGCTTTGCGTTCGCGCCGGACTCGCGGAGCCCTGCGCCAATCGATACGCTTCAGCCGACTCGGCAGTCTTCTTTTGCTTCTCATAAACCAAGCCAAGTTCGCTCCAAATAACGCTCTGCTCTTCCGGGTCGGCTCTTTCGAGTGCGTTTCGGAGGGGCTCCTCGGCGGCTGCGTATTGCCGACCGCGCGCATAAGCCCGGCCCAGGTAGTAGTGCGCCAGCCAGACGTCAGGCTTTGCGGATATGGCGGCTTGACTCGTCTCGATAGCCTTGTTGTACTCGCCCGCGCCGAGTTCGGCCGAGCTCTTCAACATCAAATTGGCGTGGCTCGGTTCGGTCTCGACCAGCCTCGCGGCAACCTCGGCGGCTCTGAGGTAGTCCTGCTTCATGGCGGCATCGTCTCCGGCTGCCCGTCCGCGCTTGATCAGAGACAGGGCGTACAACCTCGCCTTCGCAGGGTCTTCCGAGTCGAGCCGCATCGCCTTTTCAAGAGCGAAAATCCCGGCGTCCAGGTGACCCGCCGCAACCGCCTTGGCTCCGTAGAAATACTGGATGTCGGCATCTTCCGGCTGAGTGGCCGCGAGCTGCATGAAATCTTGTAGAGCCCCGTTGACATCACCTGCCTTTTCGCGAGCCATCCCACGTATCTGAAGAATCCCAGTATGACTCTGCGGCGGAAGCAGAGCCACTTCCAGCGCGCCCAACAAAGCGAGGACGTCACGGTACGCTCCGGCGCTGTAATAGGCTTGGGCAAGCGCCACCTTGACCTTCAAGTCGCTCGGATTCAACTGGTAGGCCTTACGGAGGTACTCCAGGCCCTCAGCCTCCTGACCCAACTGCCTCAGCGTTAGCCCGAGCATATAGTGCGAGCGATACGCTTTCGGATCTTGCCGGACCAACACACGGAACTCCGTCTCGGCCGTTGCGTAGTCCTGGGTCTGGAAGGCGAACAGACCCTCCTCCCACCCCGCGAAAGACCTAGCCCCGCCGGCCAGCATTACCGCCACGACCAAAACGAATCGGATGCACATGCGAGCCCTTCCCCCTATACGGATCGTTAACCCAGGATAGCGTTCCGGGAGGAGCGGCAGGGGTCCGATCCGTACGAAAGAGAAACCATACCCCGGGATGCGGTGCGGGCGGCGCCATCAGATTGACCGGCACATCCGGGACTCGGATACTACACCCTTCCGAAAAATGGTACTTGCCGATAGAATAGAAGGCAGTTATCCCTCCCAAGGAGATCTCATGCGGAAGCTTCCTCTTCGAATCGTCGCGGTCGTCTACCTGTGCGTTGGCCTTGCGGCTTCGGCGTGCGCCCAGCTCGAAGAATCATCAGAGACGCTGGCCACGCTCGACGGCCAACCCATCACCGATAACGACCTCGACATCGAATCCAAACTCATGGACCTCCGCCAGGAGGCTTATCAAGCCCGCATCGAAGCCCTCGGCAGCTTGATCGGACAACGGCTACTGGAGAAGGAAGCCAAGAAGGGGGACCTGACGGTCAGCCAGCTTCTCGAACAGCAAGCCTACAGCAACCTGTCGGATCCGGGTGACGCCGAGATCGAAGCATTCTACGAGAAGCAAGAGAGCCGTATCAACAAACCTCTTGAAGAGATTCGGCCCCAGATCGTAGAGTTTCTGAAGAATTCCAAGCGGCAGGCGGCCCGAAACACATACATCGGCTCGCTCAGGGCGAACAGCAAAGTTCAGATCCTGATCAGTCCGCCGCGCGTTTCCGTTGAAGCGGGCGATTCTCCCCGCCGCGGCCCTAAGGACGCACCTGTCACGATCGTTGAGTTCTCTGACTTCCAGTGTCCCTATTGTCGGCGTGTTCAGCCGACGCTGCTGACACTGCTTGAGAAGTATCCCGGCAAGATCAGCCTCGTCTATAAAGACCTGCCGTTGCGGCAAATCCATCCTCAGGCGCAAACAGCGGCCGAAGCTGCTCGCTGCGCGGGCGAAGAAGGCAAGTTCTGGGAATACCACGACAAGCTCTTCGCGATTCCACGGATCTCAAAAGATGACTTCGGCAAAGTCGCCGGGGAGCTTGGTTTGGACAGCATCAAGTTTGCCGGTTGCCTCGATTCCAGAAAACACGAACCCACCATCCAAGCTGACTTCGAGCAGGCCATGGCTATCGGAGCCCAGTCAACGCCGGTCTTCTACGTTAACGGCATCCAACTCAAAGGCGCCCAACCCGTTGCCGCGTTCAGCGACGTCATCGAAGCCGAGCTCGCCGCGAACGGCGGAGAGTAGTTCTCACGGGGTGGCGATGCCATTCGCGCGCACGTTAAGAGGCTGCGCAACAGGCCGGATTCAGTGGGTCCGGTTGACATAAGCGCCCCTCCGTGTTTTACTGAAACGGCCCAAAACCCCGCGTTCTCGCGGCCAAGTTGTTTAGTTTCACCTACATGAGAGGGTGAAACACCGCCATCAGTTTCACGTTATCGCAGGCGGCCGCAAGGGCTCTTGCAGTTTCGGAGTGCGTTCGCCTAGGAGGCCCATGGTCAGGAAGCCCAAATACGTCACTCGTGTCGACCAAATTAAAGAGCTAAGCGATTCCCAAAAGGATAGGCTGAGGCCCGTCGGCGAAAAGTTCGTTTTTCGCACCAACGACTATTACCAAGGGCTGATCAATTGGGAAGACCCTAACGACCCCATCCGCCAATTGACAATTCCCCGCGAGGAGGAACTTGACGAGTGGGGCCGGTTGGATGCCTCCTATGAAGAACTCTACACGAAGGTGCCCGGGCTTGAGCATAAATACCGCGACACGGCACTGCTGCTTGTCAACGATGTGTGCGGCGCCTATTGCCGCTTCTGTTTCCGCAAGCGGTTGTTCATGGATGATAACGACGAAGTCGTCAAGGATATCTCGCAAGGATTGGAGTACATTCGCGAGCATCCGGAGATCTCGAATGTCCTCTTGACGGGTGGGGATCCGCTCATCATGTCAACGAGCAAGTTGGAACCGATCATAGCGAAGCTTCGTGAGATTTCGCACCTGAAGATCATTCGCATCGGCACCAAGATGCCGGCTTTCAATCCGTACCGAATTCTGAACGATCCCTCTTTGGGGGAGATGCTGGAGACCTACAGCACGACGAAAGCCCGAATTTACATTATGGCCCACTTCAACCACCCGGTCGAGTTGACGGACGTGGCCAAGCAAGGTCTCGACATGCTTCATAAGCACGGCGCGATTCTGATCAATCAGACACCGATGGTTCGCGGCGTGAACGATAGCGTCGAGACAATGCTGACTCTTTTCAACGAACTCTCTTATCTCGGCGTCCCCCCCTATTACGTGTTCCAGTGCCGGCCGACAGAAGGCAACAAAGCCTATTCCGTTCCCCTGGAGGATGCGTATCAAATCTTCCTGGAAGCTCAGAATCAGGCGTCCGGACTTGCCAAAAGGGCGCGGTTCAGCATGTCGCATGTGACGGGCAAGATCGAAGTGGCGGGGTTGACCGAATCTCACGTGATCTTCCGCTATCACCGCGCTGCTGATCCTAAGGATACGGGGCGCGTTCTGCTGTTCAAGCGAAGTTCCGCGGCCCACTGGTTTGATGACTACGAAGAGGCGACGCCCTTCCTTCCACGCAAGGGAGTGCAGAGCCAGTTGCCGATCCTGCAGGCCGCCGCCGCCACCCGCTGCTGACTCAACAAGGATCAGCGAGTCCGGACCTAAGTCCGGGGACTGAGGCAGGTGAGGCGGGATTTGAAGGACGCGGCGGACTAGGGTTCGGGGTCCCGGTTCTTGCAAGTTTCCAATCAGAGGGCGGCGGGCCAGTGGAAAGGGATGTTGACTGTGGGGGCCTCCTGAACGTTGAGCCCGGTGTGGCCGGTGAATTGGCGACGGGCTTCTTCGTGATCGCCTCGGTGCAGCCGCAGCAGGGTGCTGCCCTGATCGAACCGGATCGTCATTGAGTGTTTCCGGCCGCGCGTCACGAACCCGAGCCCCGGTAAGTTGGCGCCCTTGGCGGAATACTCGGCCCCGACCATCCGGGCGTAGCGCAAGGTTTTGAGCGGCTCTTTATGCCCGCTGTTTTTCTCGTAGATCGCGAGCCGGTCTTGCTCGTAGTGGAGATCGACGCTCACGTAGCGACTCTCGCCGTCTTTGAGAATCTGCATCTTGACTTTGGCGGTATCGCAGTTGCTCGTACCAACGGGTTCGGCCGAGATGGGGGCCGGGGCGACGGCGCCGGCGATCAGTAGTATGGGTAGCCACATTCTCATTGGATCGTTTTCTCCTATGCTCTGCCCCTCTGTATGCAACCTGCGTGCCACAATGGCGGGCATCAACGGCACATTGATCTATCTCGTTATAAATAAGGTACTTGCGGCAGATGCAGCTCACCCCGCGGAGTCCCGCGAGTGGGCGGTGTGTACACTCTGGCGGACATCTCGCTCCCGATGTGACAACTAGCCTCAATACTCTTCACTTAAGAACCCTCACGCAGGCCGCAAAGTCGATGCGGAGGCGCGGCAACGCCGTACGGTCAAAAAACTCGTCGCGTGGATCATGCCTAGCACGATCTTCAACGTTTATGGGATTCCGGCCTCGGGCCGGCCGCTACTCTCCATGGGTTCCGCAATGGCCCTTAACTACAACCCGAGACCAGAACAGAAGCTGGCACACCACACTGAGCAGGGCCGGTACGAAGATCAGCTCCCATCTGCCCGAACTCAGCCAGAACCATGCCGTGTTCTCACCTTCGATTTGTCCTAACAAGTTGTCGGTGAAAACGAGCCAACACAGCATAGCCGCCAGTTGGTAGCCGAACGGGCGATGGCCTTGGCGGATCGTGACTTCTTCTCCCACTGCGCCGTGGTCAGCGAAAGAGAGCCAAACGAAGCCGACCGTTATGTACAGAGCGTTATGAACCACGACCACCCACAGAGGTATGAGGACCCGCCACCACGACCAGTGTCCCTCGATCGTCAGCTTCAGGACCGCTAACACCAGGCAGAGAAATCCCGCCAAGTAGAGACCCAACGTCTGGATCTGCTGCCCCACCCTTATGCCGCCTTGCGGTGATAATACTTTAGTAGTCCGCCCAATCGCTCCTCACATCGAACGATCCCCCGACCGGGGGAGACCTGTGGATCCGGCCGAGGAAACAGCAGCTTGTTGTCTTTGCCTTGATGATTTCTCTCGACCTGATAATGCTCGCAGAAGTTCGTGAGGGCCCGCCGCAACGACGGTTCACCGAACAGGATAAGCTTGGAAAGACACTCGCTCTTGACCGAGCGAACCCAACGTTCCGCGTAACAATTCAGATTGGGGCTGCGCGCCGGCAGGGCCACACAGTCTACGCCGCTGGCCGCGAGGGTCTCGCGGAAATCCTGGCAGAACTTCGTGTCGCGATCGTGCAGCACGTAGCGGCACCCTTTCAAATAGCCCATATCCTCCAGCGTCGCGTTGCGAGCCATCTGTTGCATCCAGGCCGCGTCTGGATGTCGGGTGATCCCGGCGAGAGTCACGCGCCGAGTCTCCAGTTGAATGAAGAACAGGACGTAGTATGTCACCAGGCCTCGCCAGCTCAGCACCTCAACCGTGAAGAAATCCGTTCCGGCGAGCACGTCCATATGCCGACGGATAAAATCCTTCCAAGTGGTCGTTTGACTCCGTTTGGGTGCGGGTGGGATGCCGTGGCGGCGTAGGATGTTACCCACGGTTTGGTCCGAGAGGTGATGGCCCAGGTTGGCCAGAGCGCCGACGATGCGGTCATAACCCCAGCCGGAGTTCTCGCGAGCCAAGCGGACCACCAGCGCTTCCACCTCTGGTTTGACCCGGGGTCGGCCAGGATAGGCGCGGTGCTTAGAGCCGTCGAACTTGCGGGCTATCAGCCGCCGGTACCATGCCAGGATGGTGTCCGGCTTGGCTGTGCAGGCTACCCGTTTGAGCCCTTTGCGTCCGAGTCGCTTTCCGATCTCGGCCAGCGTGAACCGCTCCGGATCGGAGAGCCGGAGTCTGGACGGCAGGCGCGCTCTCAGAATGCGGTTCTCGGCGGCCAAGTACTCGTTCTGTAGCAACAACTCCTGGTTGACGAGGCCCGTCACAAAGGCCAGAAGGCGGGCCCAATTGATGGTTTCGCGCATGTCGACGGTTCATCATAGAAAAACCAGCACGCGCAGCGCTTTCAGGCAGCTGTCTCGACCGGCTCCCTGGGGTCGGCTGAATACTTTGACCATACGGGTATACCACTGCGATACGCGCGGTTCCAACGAATTGCAGGCAGGCACGGCGTCGCGTCACTATCAGTGCGCGCTGCTGCAAGCCGACGGGCTGCGCGATCTGGAGAACGACCGTGATGCCGATGCCAACGATCTGTTTACCGAAACAGCCGGCGTGGCAGTCGCGAACACGACGACTCCGTCGTCGAAGGAGTGGGATGGTTCTGATTCCGGCCTGAAAATTTCGGAAATCTCCGCGCCCGGCCACGAGATCCGATTTCGCCTGGGCGAGCCCGAGATCGTTCCGGGGGTCACCCACACGACGTCACGCTCGGTTGCGCCGGATCTGCTGATTCCCGATGTCGATGAGGCAGGCGTCAAGAGCGTGATCGATATCCAGGAGAAACGGCAAACTCGAAGCGGTGCGGGTCACTGTCGACATCACACATACTTGGAGCGGTGATTTGCAATTGAATCTGATTGGTCCCAACGACCAAAGCGTTCTTCTGCGGGAGAATGATGGCCGGCAGACGATCGACGTCAACGAAACGTACGACTCGTCGAATCACGCGGCACTGCCGAATGCTGTGGGCGAACAGATTCACGGACCTTGGACGCTGCACGCCCAGGACTTGGAGCAACGCGACGTCGGCCGCATCAATGAATGGAGCATCGAAATTGACTATAAGACCGAGGACCAAACCGTCGACGGCGAAGCCTTGCCCAACTTGGCGATTCCCGATAACGAGCCGCGGGGCGTCAGCAGCGGGATACCTATTTCCGCGAACGGAACGCTAAAGGACGTGATCGTGGGCGTACAAATCTCTCACACGTTCATTCGTGATTTGCACGTAGAATTGGTTTCGCCCCGCGGGGGTCAGCGCGAGACTCCATGATCGGGCGGGCGGCAGCGCGCACGACATCATTCAAACGTATGACCGTACCAACGCGCCGGATTTGGCCAGCTTGGTCGGTCAGGCCATTCACGGAGACTGGGCGTTGCGCATCAGGGATCTCGAGGCTGCGGACGAAGGGACCCTGGAAAAGTGGTCCCTGCGGCTCGTCTATTGACCCATTCGCCGCATGCCGCCACAGTTACAGAACGTCGGACGACGCGGGCCGCGGGCGGGAGAATTGCTTCACGGGGCTTCTGCGGGGTGGTTTTTTCCAGGGCAAGGCATTGTCAAGTTAACGGCGCGAGGGCGATTTTGCCCTGAAGTCCGCCTGGGGTTTCTCCCTTTCAGCAGGCACACGTCGACGTCTTCCAGTCAGTGAAAGCTCGCTCCCGCAGGAGACGATGGTGGATCGCTTTGAGATGATGACGTGCAACTCGGAACAGGTTGTGAATCGGGCCGTGGACCGAGAGAAATCGTTGAGCGTGTGCCGCTGACTTGAATCGGCGCATTTGGCGTTCCTGCTCCCGGGTGTGCTGGTGGGAGACTTCAGCTCGGTTGTTTTGGTATTGCCCGGTTCGATGTGTAACGGATGGGAAGACCTCTCGGTGCGCAGCCGGGTAGCTTCGCAGCTTGTCGGTAACAAGTTGCAGCGGCGCCTCTCTTGGTGTTTCAACACCTTGCGAAAGAAGCGCTTGGCAGCTTTCCTGTCGCTGTGGCGCGTGACCAGGATATCGAGGACATCGTCATCCTGGTCCACCGCTCTCCAAGGATAATGGCGTTCGCCGCGGATGGTGATGAACACTTCGTCCACGTGCCAGATGTCGCCGAGACGACCTTGCCGCCGCCGCAAGGCGCGGGCGTACGCTGGTCCAAACTTCCGGCACCAGGATCGAATCGCTTCGTAGGACACCGTGATGCCACGCTCGGCAAGAAGGTCCTCGACATCGCGAAAGCTGAGAGCGAACCGATGGTACAGCCAGACGGCGTGGCTGATGATTTCGGGTGGAAAGCGGTGGCGTCGGTACAGTGATCCCATCGGTCGATCGTCGCTGACCGACGTTAACTTGACAATCGCCATCTTCAGAGCAAAACTGCCTTCGCCCCTTAACTTGACAATGCTCTTCCGAGCCTATCAGTCCAGGCCGATAAGCTCAATCGTTTCAATGCGGACGGAGTCTACGATAGGCACAACTCTGCCATGCTACAATCACAAATTCGCCATGGCGAATCGAGCGACCGCCATGCCCTTGCACTTGGATGGCTCCACACTTGGGACAACTCGTCCGGTACAACGTGGGAATCGCGGTGCTCCTGTTGGCGCTTTTGACCCCGCTCGCTGTCAGCGCGGCCACACCGGCGCGCCGTCCGCGCCCTAATAGCCCGCGTTCTCGTGTGACCCGTAGTATCCCCTGCACCGGTCAGGCGCGCGAAGCGATTGAGCCACTTGGGATCACGACCCGCGAGGACAGTCTCTTCGCGCCGGCATCCGCCGCGGGGGCAGAGGGTTTCGCAACGTGTCCTCTGCGGCCTACCTGCTCAGGTATCGTTGTAGGCGACTTTGTCCCAACTCACCATCGACTCACGGTTTTCCCGCCCGCACCCCCTCGGGGCCCTCCCCTCGTCAGTCGCTCCTTGATCTAGCTTCTCTTCGGCGGGTGCTCATTGAGCACTCGCTCCGGCACCGGTTGATCTCGGAGCCGTTCGCACCCATGGCACAGCCCGCCGGCCGTCGCGTCGACAACTGTGTCTGCTGCACACTTCAACACTGTTTCCTAGAGGGCTGAACTATGTTGAAACACATCCGTTTCCTCATGAGTTGCTCCTTGAAAGACGGGTACGCGGGCATCGATCAGAAGCGACATCGTCTTGGTTTACGCGATTCCAGCACTCGCTCAGTAACACTGCGGGCGGCCCTTCCGCGGGGCGCAAGGTTCGCCGCCGCCTACGCAGGGGTTCTCCAGCCATGAGCACGCAAGACGCAACGCCGGTAGGCACACTGGCAGGATTCCAGACGCATTGGAGGCCAGACCTTCTTTCCGGCTTTCTCGTCTTCCTCATCGCGTTACCTCTTTGTCTCGGGATCTCCCTTGCGTGCGGATACCCGGCGATCTCGGGCATCTTCACCGCCATTATCGGCGGCGTATTGGCTACTTTCTTCAGCAACTCGGAACTCACGATCAAAGGCCCGGCTGCCGGACTCATCGTGATCGCAATCGGCTGCGTAACGGATTTTGGCTTCACGGCCGGCAGGGATCCCGCCGCGGATTTCCAGGCTTATCGCCTCGCTCTCGGCGTCGGCGTCGCGGCTGGAGCCGTTCAGATTCTCTTCGGGTTATTTCGTGCCGGTATTCTCGGGGAGTTCTTTCCGACGGCCGCCGTTCACGGCTTGCTGGCCAGCATCGGCGTCATCATCATGGCCAAGCAGATTCCCATTACGCTGGGCCTCGGATCTGAAGGGACGCCTCTGGAGCTCATTGCGAAGATTCCTTCCTTCATCGCGAACACGAATCCCGTCATCGGGTTAATCGGAATCATCAGTTTGATCGTGATGTTCGGGTTTCCCTTCATCAAGCATCCCCGTCTGAAGGTCGTTCCCGCGCCGATGGTCGTGTTGCTCATCACCGTTCCCCTAGGACTGTATTTCGAAGTAGGACGTGAGCACATCTATTCGTTTAGGGGCTCTGACTTTACACTCGGTCCTGCTTTCCTGGTCAATGTTCCCCAGAACATGTTTAGTGCGCTGACGTTTCCTGACTTTTCCGGAGTCGCAACGGGCGTCGGTTTGAAGTACATCGTTCTGTTCTCGCTGATCGGCAGTTTGGAGTCGCTCTTGAGCGCGAAAGCGGTCGATACGATTGACCCTTGGAAGAGAAGAACAAACCAAGACCGAGACCTGCTCGCGATTGGTGTGGGCAATACTCTGGCGGCGTTCGTGGGTGGACTGCCGATGATCTCCGAGATCGTGCGTAGCCGAGCGAACATCGACAACGGTGCGAGAACCCGTTTCGCCAATATGTATCACGGGTGTTTCCTGCTTATGTTCGTCGCGCTTGTGCCCAGCCTGATCAATCAGATTCCGCTGGCCGCGCTCGGGGCGATGCTTGTTTTCACAGGATTCCGCTTAGCGTCTCCGCGCGAGTTCGTTCACATGTATCGGGTGGGCCGCGAACAGCTCGTCATCTTCGTTTCGACCATCGTCGGCGTGCTCGCAACGGACTTGCTCATGGGGATCGCCATCGGGATTGCTGTCAAGGCGGTGATTCATGTCGTCAACGGCGCTCCTATCCGCTCACTGTTTCGACTGGGGGTGGACGTTCAGGGCGGTCATGAAGGCAGAACGTTGGTTCGCGTGAAAGACGCGGCGGTATTCAGCACCTGGATCGGATTGAAAAAGCGTCTTGAAGCCGTGAAGGACCAGTCGCCCGTGGCGCTGGACCTGTCGGAGACGGTTCTCGTTGATCACACCGTGATGGAAAAGCTCCATGAGATGGAGAAGGAGTTCCAAGAGCAGGGCGCCAACCTCGTTATCAAGGGGCTTGAACAGCACCGAAAGGTGTCTGAGTATCCGACGGCAGCGCATATTCGGCGTCGGTAGCTCGCAGTTCGTGCGACTTTCAACTGGGAAGTATTTGAAAGAGCGTTATCGATGAAACCAGGATCGACCGCACATCCACAAAGCATCCTGTCTGCCGAGGGGCGGGAGAACTTGCGTCAGCAAGTGGGCGAAGCCTGCGAGCCCGTATCTCCGATCTGGCCACTGAAGACGTTTGCCTATCGCAGCCCCGTTCGGGGGTTTGAGCATTTGCCGTTCGATGAGGCGGCACGGAGGGGAAATAGGCTGTTCGGTGGAACAGGTTATCTCTCTAACCAGGAATACCGCCGGCTCTATCGAGAGGGCCGCATCACCGACCAGAGCGTCCGTGGAGCCCTGGATCGAGTTGGTCCGCGGGCGGACTCGGGTCTAGTCCGTGCAGGGTCTCGCGATGTTGAGCCCTCCGAGGTTTTTTCGCCTCCATCTGCTCCATTGGATCGACGGGTTGGAGCCGTCACTCTTGACCTGGACGTTGAACGCGAAAGAAGGAATCGAGAAGTTCCGCGGCGATCTTTCCGATGAATCAAAGCGACGCATCCTGGAGAAGCTTCGCTCCAACGTGACGGAGAGCCCTCAGGATCGAGAGAAACTGTACGTCAGTCAGCTCTGGATCACCACGCTAGCCATACTAAACCTCACGGACTCGGACAGCCACGAATCTCGGCAGGCGGAAGGAGGGGGTTCACCCCCGGTGGCAACGGAACCGACCCTGCCGACCGAGCGGACGATCAGTGACTGGCTGGACACGCTGACCGGCTCCTCACTGGTCGAACAGATCAACGATCAGATGATGAAATGGACCGCCGCCTTTCTCGACGAGGGAGTGGCCGGCTGGGAGATGCCCTCGCGGGCCGGCGGTTTCTACGAAGGGTGGCGAGAACTCGCTTCGCGCGACCTTTCCTGCCGTTTCCTCGGCATCAAGAACTTCTCACGGAAGATCCGTGAACTACCGGATTCGGCGGAAGACGCGATCGCCATCAGCTTGGATCGGCTGCGGATTCCACCCGACCGACGGACGGAATATCAGTCTCGGTTGTTCGCCCAGTTGCCGGGTTGGGCGGGTTTCATTCGCTGGCTCACAGAGAACCCCGAGTATCCCGGTCAACGAACTCGTCCGATTGACATCGTCCAGTTCCTGGCCGTCCGACTTTTCTATGAGGTCGAGCTGACAGACGCGCTGTGCCGACGGGAATGGAGTATCGCGGGCACTCTTTCCGCCCTCACGGCACACTGGCAGACCAATAGTGACGAGTATCGCGAACGGACCAAGGAAGACGTTCATCACAGTGACGCTTGGACGGACGGCGTGTGCCGAAAGGCATGGCGTTTGTTTCACTTGGCTCAATGTCTCGAACTCACCCCCGACGAGTTGGCAAAGCTCTCTCCGGGTGACGCCCAGACTCTGCTGGAATGGTTGGATGCGTTTCCCGCGGATGACCACAGTGCCGTATGGCTCGAAGCTTATGAGGATGTGTACCGAAGGGAACTGATCGCGAGGCTGTCCTCTCATGGCGGCGGACGGGACACAGCGGAGGGCCGCCCTCTAGCACAGTTGCTCTTTTGTATCGATGCGCGTTCGGAGCCGTTTCGCCGACACCTCGAGGCACAAGGGCCCTACGAGACGTTCGGCTACGCTGGTTTTTTCGGGCTTCCCATCAGTCATCAGGCTTTCGACGCCACAGGGCGTTTGGCGCTGTGCCCCGTGTTGCTAAAGCCTTCGTTCGCGGTGAATGAGGCGCCCGCGGCCGGCGCTCAGGAACCATTGCAGCGCTACGCATCCGGGAGCCGTTGGCGGAGACTCGCTGACGAACTGTTTCACGATCTCAAAGCCAATCCGATCAGCGCCTTCATGCTTGTTGATGCGCTGGGGTTCTTCTTCTCCGTCGGCCTCACCGGCAAGACACTGGTCATGAAACCTTACGGGGCCGTTCGCGACCGGATCAAGAGATGGTTCTTCAGCGCCGTGCCAACGCGGATACCTGTGGAACGCGCCGAACCCGGACCGCAGGAAACCGGATCAGAGGCCGCTGAGGATATGCCACCGCCGTTGCCTGTTGGGTTCACACCCGAGGAACAGGCGACGTTCGTGGGCAACGGGCTGAGGATCATCGGTCTGACGAAGAACTTCGGCCGCTTCGTGGTCGTCGCCGGCCACGGAAGCACGTCGGAGAACAATCCCTATGCGGCCGCGTACGATTGCGGAGCGTGCGGCGGAAGTCACGGCGATCCGAATGCGCGGGTATTCGCCGCTATGGCCAATGATCCCGAAGTGCGGAGGCTTCTCAACGATAGCGGACTTGAGATTCCCGAGGATACATGGTTCCTGGCGGGGAAACACAACACGACGACCGATCGACTCACTTTCTATGACCTGGCCGAAATGCCGTCGAGCTTCGTTGAAGATCTACGCCTGTTGCACGGCGCCCTTGAGAAGGCGGGCGCCGACGGATCTCGCGAGCGGTGCAGCCGACTCCCGGGGACATCGAGCACCATGTCAGCCGCGGAGGCTTACCAACATGTGCTGACACGCAGCGACGACTGGGCCAATCCTCGACCGGAATGGGGCTTGTCGAGCAATGTGGGCTTCATCATCGGACGACGAAGCCTGACGCAAGGTCTCTCGTTGGACGGGCGGGTCTTCCTGCATTCCTACGATCCCGAGTCCGACTCCGATGGAGCGCTGCTAGAGAAGATCATGACTGCCCCGCTGATCGTCGGTGAGTGGATCAACATGGAGTACTATCACTCCGCCGTCGCCCCCTGGGTTTACGGCAGTGGCACCAAGGTCATCCACAATGTGGTCGCGGGTGTCGGTGTAATGCTCGGTAGCCAAGGTGATCTACAAGGCGGACTCCCGTTGCAAAGCGTCAACGACGGGGCTTCTCACTATCATGAGCCGATGAGGCTCCTTGCCGTCATCGAGGCGCCGACGGATCGGATATCGATGCTGATCGAACGCCATGCAATTCTTCAGAAACTGTTCCACAACGGCTGGGTCAACCTGTTAGCACTCAATCCCGACACCCACGTCGTTCACCGATACAACACCGACTCGACTTGGGAGCCGCTATTGCTGAAACAGGCCGCCTAGCTCCTCTAGTCCGCTTATGTTTTTATGAACAGCCGTTTCAATAGACATCTGGTTTACAAAGCGTTGGCGCTCTTCGTCATCTGGCTTCTTTTGACGGAAAGCTATAGCCCGGCCCACCTGGCTCTCGGTCTCGTGGCGTCATTCGGTGTGGCGCTCCTGAACACCGAGGGAGGCCGCCGTCCCGACGTTGCAATCCGCTGGCTGCAGCTCTTGCGGTTCTTGCCTTGGCTGTTTGGACGGATCCTCATCAGCGGACTTCATTTATCGTTTCTTATTCTCCACCCGAGATTGCCGATTGCGCCGGCCCTCATTCGTTATCGAACAAAGCTAGACCACGAGCCGGGTATCGTGCTCCTGGGAAACTCAGTCACCTTGACGCCCGGCACGGTCACGGCAGACGCGCAAACCGATGAGCTTATCGTGCATGCCATGGATGACGAATCGCTATCCGACCTCCAGAGCCGGCGGTTGGAGCGCAGAGTGGCGGACGTTTTTCGGACAAGGACAATTGCGCAATGAATATCTTCCTCCTTTTTGTGCTGGACATCCTGGCGGTGATGATTATCATCTATTTGTATCGCGTCATTCGCGGCCCTACCCTTTACGACCGCGTGTTAGGTCTGAACGGAATCTCTACCAAAGCGATCATCATTCTGGTTGTCATTGGCACCGTGTACGATCGCGTGGAGATGTTTGTTGACATTTCCACCGGGTACGCACTCCTCAACCTGGTGGGAGCGTTGGCTATTACCAAATACCTCGAACAACGGGGAGCCCCTTCATGACTGCTCTGAGCATTGCCTTGATCATCGTTGGACTGTTTTTCCTCGCCGTCGCCGCGCTCGGAATGGTCCGCCTGCCCGACGTATACACGCGCTCGCATGCGGTCGCGCTTACCGATTCGTTGGGGGCCTTCTTTCTCCTGGGCGGATTGGCGCTCTACCAGGGCTTCAGCACGAACCTGATTCGAATCCTCGTAGTCTTAGCGATTCTATACCTACTCAACCCCGTGATCAGTCACGCGACGGTCCGCGCGGCGCTTCGTTCGGGAGTGAAGCCCTGGGGTGAAGATCGACGATGACATATTCGTTTGAACTACCTTTGCTGATCCTGCTGATCCTGACAGCCGGCGGAGCGATGGTTGTCAAAGACCTCCTGAGCGCCGTGCTCATCTTGGGGTCTTATAGCTTCTTTCTCGCGCTCGTCTGGGCGTGGCTCGGAGCCGTCGACGTGGCTTTTGTCGAGGCAGTCGTCGGAGCCGGCTTGGCGACCGTGTTCTTTGTTCTTACTTTGTTTGGGATCGACCCGCGGGACACTCTGATCCGACGTACGCCGCCACCAATAGCCGCGGTCGTGGGGCTGCCGCTGCTTGGTCTGCTGCTGCTTTACGCGGCCAACGATCTCGCCGCTTTCGGCGATCCGGCATCGCCCGCGAGTACGCACGTGTCGCCTTTCTATCTTGAGAACAGTCTCGCTGACACCCGAACCCCGAATGTCGTCACCGCGGTTCTCATGGATTACCGCGCGCTCGACACTCTCATGGAGACGGTCGTGATTTATACCGCCGGTATCGCCTGCTGGTTGTTGCTGAGGAGAGACGCCAGATGATCGAATCACGACACGACAGCGTCATCGTGCGCCGACTCAGTCGCGGGCTCATCCCACTCGTGCAGATCTTTGCGCTTTACATTCTGTTTTTCGGGCAGTATGGCCCCGGCGGTGGTTTTGTAGGGGGCGTGATGCTGGGGACGAGTCTCATCCTGGGTATCCTCGTGTTCGGCCCTACGGACCCGTTGATAGTGGTGACGAAACGAATTGCAGAGGCCGACGGCGTGGGGTTGATGATCTTCGCGGCGGTCGGAGGATTGTGTTTGATTGGCGGTGGGCAGTTCTTGAACTATGCCGAATTGGAAATACCGGGCCTCGCGGCGCCGAGCCGGCGCTATCTGGGAATCGTATTAACGCAGATCGGCGTAGCTGTAGATATCGCGGTGACGGCGGTCTCGATTGTCTTCAGTCTATCGGTCGTGAGCGGCAATGGAGATTCTCATGTTTGAACTCGTGCAAGGCTGGCTACAGAGACCGAATTTTATCGCTTTTGTCATCTTGTTCTTATGGGGACTCTATATAACTGTCATTCATCACAATCTACTGAAGAAACTCATTGGGCTCTACGTGGTCCAGACGAGTGTCATTTTCTTTCTCGTGACAACCAGCGCCAAGGACGGAGCGACCGTTCCCATTCTCATCCCCGGCGAAAGCGTTGTTCAGCCGGAGACGTACGTGAATCCCCTCCCTCACGTTCTGACGCTTACCGCGATCGTCGTACAGGTAGCGACACTCGGTGTCTCCCTCGCATTAGTAGCCGGGATTTATAAGAAGTACGGGAGCCTCGATGAGGATGAGATTCTAAAGAAATTGGAATGAGCGACCATCTTCCCATACTCGTGTTTCTCATTCCGTTCCTGGCGGCGATTTCCATGCCGCTTGTCGGGTTGAACGATCCGCGCCGCTGCCGCCCCTTGGCTCTGACCGCTCTTGGGGGCATGTTCTTCCTATCGGCTGCCACCCTATGGAGAATCTTGAGTCAGGGCGAGATCCGATACGCTTTCAGCGGATGGGCGCCCCCCGTCGGCATCGAATGGGTCGCCGACGAGATTGCGGGGATCATGGCGGTGGTCCTCAGCGCGCTCGCGTTCCTTTCCCTGCTCCATACACACCACGATGCGGACATCGAGTTAACCGGGCGCACGGTTCCCTACCACGCGATCGTGTTGACGCTGGTGTCGGGTCTGACCGGTATCATCTACGCCGGGGACCTCTTTAATATATTTGTATTCCTCGAAATTGCGGCGCTGTCCGGCTATGCACTCGTGGGGGTCTCGGGCGGACGGGCTCTGGTATCCGCTTTTCGATATCTGATCATGGGCTCTCTGGGTGCTTCGTTCTACTTGCTCGGCGTGAGCTACTTCTACGCGGCGACAGGGACCCTCAATATGGCGGACCTGGCGCAACGCGTTCCGGATCTACTCACTTCCAAGGCGGTGATCGGCGGCCTGAGTTTCATGTTCATCGGCCTTGGCATCAAGATGGCTCTGATGCCGTTGCACGGCTGGTTACCGGATGCCTATACGGAAGCGCCCGATTCAGTTTCGCCGCTCCTGGCAGCGCTCGTGACCAAGATGGCGGCGCTTGCCTGGATTCGCATTCTGTACTGGGTATTGGCGGCGGGCAGCGGCGACAGGTCTCTTGAGATCATTGGGCTGCTATGGGTCGTCGGCTCCCTTGCGGCCGTGGCCGGGTCCCTTCTCGCGCTAACGCAGCAGGACTTAAGACGAAGGTTCGCCTATGGGGGCCTGGCCCACATCGGACTCGTGCTTGTCGGCGTGGGTCAAGGCAATCAGACAGGTTTAGCCGGCGGGTTGTTCTACCTGATTAATGACGCCGTGATGCAGTGTTTGTTGTTCATCCTGGCAGGCGCCGTGGGCTCGCGGTACGGAGCCCGAACTCTCCAAGACCTCGGGCGTATGCGGCTGCCGCCTCCATGGGTGATCACCGGATTCGTTGTAGTGGCCATCTCGATGATCGGTCTGCCACCAACCGGTGGTTTCTTCGGTAAATGGTACATCGTCCTTAGCGCGATTGAGAAAGAGAACTACGTGGCTGTAGCTGCCGTGCTTCTCACCACGCTGCTGACGATGGCATATTTCATTCAAGTCCTCGATCGCATGCTTCGGGATGGCAAAACAGCTCCGGGTCCCGCTGAACTGGTAGCGCCGCTGCCGCTTCGCTTCAGCGCCGGCGTACTGTCGGTCGCAATTGTGGGTCTTGGCCTTTGGAGTGACCGTATCGTTCAAGTGTTGCTGCATGCGACGAGTCAACTAGGACTGTGAGCGCGGAATAACAGGACCGATATAGCATGTCGATCTTCATTCTCATTCCTCTGCTGCCCTTGATGGCGTTTCTAACTCTCGCCCTCAGTGGGAACCGCTTCGGCGCGGCAAGTCACCGTATCGGGATTCCCGCGGTCGGCCTGTCGTTTGCGTTCTCCGTAGCGGCTCTGGTCAGCGTATCGAATGGGGGGCCGATCTCGATCTCGCTTTATCGATTGATCGAAGCAGGAAACCTTGTTGTTGACCTCGACCTCTACATAGACCAGCTCACCGTGTTGTTGCTCGTCTTGGTTACGGGGGTGAGTTTCGTCGTCCATGTCTATTCCTCACGGTACATGATCGGGGATCCGCGCTACAGGCGCTTCTTTGCCGTTACGACGCTCTTCACTTTCGCCATGGTGGCGCTGGTCATGAGCAACAACCTGCTGTTGACCTACATGCTCTGGGAGATCATGGGCATCTGCTCCTATCTGCTGATATCTCACGAGGCCCACAGAAAAGCGGCAGCCAAGGCCGCGACGAAGGCCTTTCTCACGAACTCCGTCGCGGACGTCGGCTTCGGGTTCGGCGTAGTCCTGACGTTTGCCACCTACGGAACTCTCGACATTCAGCAGATTCTGGCAGCGGCCCCGAGTATCAGCGGTCAGAGTACGAATCTCCTCGGCTGGCTTGGCTCGGAGCTGATGATCGAAACCAACACCCTGCTGACGCTCCTTCTATTTGCCGGCGCGGTGGGTAAATCCGCGCAGGTACCGCTTCATATCTGGCTGCCGTTTGCCATGGAAGCTCCGACACCCGTCTCGGCGTTGATCCATGCCGCCACGATGGTGAACGCCGGTCCTTTTCTCCTGGTCCGACTCAGCCCCATGCTCGTACTCGCTCCCACGACCATGACCGTTATCGCCGTGGTCGGCGGAACGACGGCGCTCTACGGCGCTCTGGTGTCGCTCACCCAGACGGATATCAAGAAGCTCCTCGCCTACTCGACCATTAGCCAGATCGGCTTCATGATCTTCGCCTGCGGCGTTGGGGCATTCGTTGCGGCCATCTTCCATCTGTTGGCGCATGGCTTCCTGAAAGGCTTCCTGTTTCTTTCCACGGGGAACGCGCTGCGCGCCGTCGCGTCCCACGGCCACGGCGAAAGTCACGCTGCGCCCGACTCGCATGCTCTACGCCTCTCGTCACCCCTGTCTCTGGGCGCCTTGTTGCTAGCGTGCATCCCGCCGCTGATCCTTTTCGCGGGCCCGTACGAACGGCTGTGGGCCGCGCACGACCTTCCTTCCGCACGGGCGGCATTCTGGTTCGTCGGCCTGGGAACCGTTTTCTTCACGGCCATTTATGTCTTCCGGGGAGTCGTTTCTCTGTTTCAGCAGCAGTTTGCTGTTCGCGACGCCGAAACCGGAGCGCTAGTCACTATCCAGCCGCGCATGTTGTCAGCCACGCATGCGCCCGGGCTGGTGCTCGGGGGAATTGCCGGCAGTGCCTTCCTCATGCTGCTGTGGTCCTGGCTTGCCGAGTTCTTAACCCCGGCCCTTGGGGTCTCGCGGCTCGCCTCAGCCGGCCCAGGACAGGCAGGCGTCCTCTCGCCGTGGCTTCTTGCGCCACTCACCGTAGCCGTTGGCGGGTGGCTTGTTGGCTATTCTCTCCACACCGGATCAGGCCTCGCTACTCTTGCGCGGTCAGACTGGATGAAGACGCTGTACGTCGCTCTTCTCAACAAGCTCTATTTCGACGAACTTTATGATGCCTACATCGTCCAACCCGTGCTTCGGCTCGTCAATTGGCTCTGGCGCGTTGTCGATCTTAGAGGAATCAATTCCGCCGTTCAAGGAGTCGGCGCCGGAGCGCTTTGGGTCGCGCGGGGAATCGCGAACACCCTTGAAGCGCGCGCTATCGAACGCGGGAGCACGGGTGTGGGGAAAGCTGTACTCGTTCTCTCCCACTGGCTCTGGGGAACTATCGAGGCCAAAGGCGTGGAGCGTATCGTACAAGGAAGCGCGACTTCCTCCGTGCGGCTCTCAGGCTGGCTATGGAGGGTCGTGGATCGCCGCGCCACGGATCAAGCTCTCGAAGGCATCGGCCGGCTTGCTGACGAAACCGGCCTCGCGCTGCAGAAGATCGAACCACGGACGTTGCAGCATCATCTCTTGTTAGTCGTCGGTTGGCTGCTATTGGCCATCGCGCTGTCCTACTGGTTCCTGCTATGAGAGCGAAAAACACAAGACCGCCACGGTTTGGCCCGGGAAGGTATTTTTTATGAACTCAATCTTCACCGATCACCTCATTAGTTGGATGATTGCGGTTCCGTTCCTAACCATAGCGGTGCTTCTATTTATGCGCGGCGACCAGTGGGTTCGGCGTGTCGCGCTCGCCGGCACTCTGATCAACCTCGCGCTAACGTGCGTGCTCTGGTCGCGATTCGACCTGTCAAAGAAAGGCATGCAGTTCGTCGAGCGGGCCGAATGGATGACGACGTTCAATATCGAATACGCGGTCGGTGTGGACGGTATCAGCATTCTGCTGCTATTGCTTACCACGCTGCTTTCCCCCCTCTGTGTCCTAGCGTCATGGAAGACAATTGATACAAAAGTCAAGGCCTTCATGGGACTGATCCTTCTCGTTTCAGGGGCCATGATTGTCGTCTTCACTGCCTTGGACATGTTCCTTTTCTTCATGTTGTGGGAAGTCACAATGATTCCCATGTACTTCATGATCATCCTGTGGGGTGGGCCGGACCGCATTGCCGCCGGGATCAAGTTTATTCTGTATAGCCTGACGGGTAGTCTTCTCCTCCTGGTAGGAATTTTGGGGCTGTACCTACAGGGCGGGCATTCCTTTGACATGCTGCATCTGGCACGGCAGAGCTATCCCGCCGATACCCAGGCGTGGATCTTTCTCGCTTTTCTGCTGGCCTTTGCCATCAAGCTGCCGATGGTTCCGTTTCATTCCTGGCTTCCCGACGCGCATTCCGAGGCGCCGACGGCCGGCAGCGTGATTCTCGCGGGTGTGCTTTTGAAGATGGGAGGCTACGGATTCCTGCGCTTCTGTTTGCCCATGCTGCCAGACGCTTGCGTTCGCTTTGCTCCCGTCGTTCTCTGGTTTTCGGTCGGCGCTATTATCTACGGCGGATGCCTCGCGCTCGCCCAGTCCGACATCAAGAAGCTGGTCGCCTACTCTTCCATCTCGCACATGGGCTTCGTCACGCTGGGCATCTTCGCCTTTAATAGCGAGGGTATCCAAGGGGCCGTCTTGCAGATGTTCAACCACGGCATTACGACCGGCGCGCTGTTCTTGGCCGTTGGACTGTTGTATGACCGAACGCATAGCCGTCTGATCTCCGATTATGGTGGCCTTCACAAACCCATGCCCCGGTTCGTGGTGTTCCTATCGATCTTCTCGGTCGCGTCCTTCGGTCTTCCGGGAGCATCAAACTTTATCGGTGAGTTCTTGGTACTGATCGGTACCTCGTACACGAGCTTCGTCCGAGTCGTGCTGGCTATGGGCGGGATCGTCCTGGCGGCGGCCTACATGCTGTGGATGCTGCAACGCATCGCTCTCGGCGAGACACCTAGCAAGATCGCGCTCCTTCCTGATCTGAGCGCTCGGGAAACAGCGACTCTTGTGCCGCTGGTCATCATGATTTTCCTCGTCGGGGTGTATCCGGGTCCACTCATGGAGTTGCTGGACGCCAGCGTTATCAATCTGCTGGAGCAGACGAGAGGCGTTATCCCGGTGGACGTAGCGGTGCTCGACTGATCCATCTAAAGTACCGTGAGTCGGAGCGAAAACGCGAGGTCGAATGCAATCTCCACTTTTAGCGACTTGACAGTCTGTAGATCCGAGAGATCCGCAAGAGTCACGCTCCTAAGGAGCATATAGAGGTCTTCCAACCAATCCTACGCGAGCAGCAAGGTACCGAATGAAGTTTCACACTGGCATCCTCAAGGCATCCTTATTCCTTTCCATAGCCTCCGCGGTCGGGCTGCCCCAGGAGTTGGGACATCTTTCCGACGTCAATGCCAACGCTTGGTACATGTACTTCGGTGATCATCGTTTCACCGACAAGAGTCGTTGGGGCTTGCATTTCGACGGCCAAGTGAGGAGGCAGGGAATCGGCCAACAGTGGCAACAGCTTCTGTTGCGCCCGGGCATTAACTACGACTTCACCGAGAACCTACAAGCCTCCTCCGGCTACGCTTTCATCAAGTCGCACCCCTACGGCGACTTCCCGGCACCCTTCACGACTCCCGAGCATCGTTTGTGGCAACAGTTGATCGTCAAACATAAGGCGGGTCAAGTCGGCCTGACCCACCGCTACCGCGTCGAACAGCGGTTTGCGGGAATCAAAGTGCCGAACGACAGCGACCAGGGCAAGCTCGACCGCTATGACTACCGCAATCGCTTCCGCTATTTTCTGAAAGGCGTCATTCCGGTCGCGCGAGACACTCAAGGTCGCACGAAATACTACGTCGGCCTGTACAACGAGTTCATGTTGAATTTCGGAGCTGGATTGCGGAACAACATCTTCGACCAGAACCGGGCCTACGCCGCTTTGGGGTTTCGGCTACCGGGGCTCGGCAATCTCGAGGTAGGCTACCTGCAACAGACGGTGCAACAAGGCAACGGGCGCGTGATCGAGTACAACCATACGTTCCAAGTCGGGTTCTTCTCGACCGCTCCATTCAAGAGGGTCGACGACTAGTTGTGGTTCGCCAAAACTACGTAACCGTTTAGATTCAGGAGCTTGAGCCCAGGCGGCCTTGACAGCCGGGTGCGGCGGATCACTGGCCGTCCGTGCTACCGGCGCTTCTCCGCGATGTACTCGGCCACCGTACCCACCGGCTGGAACCAGAGCTTGTTGTCCGGATCCTTGGCGTAGGGAATCAGCTCTTCAAGCATCCTGATCCGAGTCGTTTGGTTTCCGGATTCGCCGATCTCATGTCCGGCCAGGACGAGCCACTGTCCGAGCTTCTTGGCCTCGGTGATCAGCGCCTTGATTTCGTCGAATTCCTTGCCGTCCATCTCGACGCCGGTCACCTGGGCTAAGTCGACAAACGTGGGGTCAACGGCGGTTTCGTCCAGCCAAGTGCGGCCTGAGATGAACAGCTCGGCAATGAGCGGGATATAGCTCTTTGTGTTTCGTCCCCGGCCGACGAATGTCTGCCCACATGGATAGGCAAACTGTGCCGGGTCGACGCCGAGGAGCTCCTTGAGGCGGCGGCCGGCCTCCCGCAGGTCCGCTCGCATCGTATCGAGCGTGTGTTCCTCCAGCGCGCTGTCGCGCGACCACAAGAAGTTGCCTGTGCAGGGATGGGTGAGCGAATGATTCGCGATCTCATGGCCTTTCTCGGTGGCTTTGATCCAGCCGGGAAGACGTTCCTCGACGCGGCTCGGAACCACGTAGAACGTCACCTTGGCGCCAAGCCGATCGAGAAGCTCGATCCCGACATCCACCTGGCTCGGACGTGCGTCGTCGAAGCTCAGGCTCAGGGCGGCTTCGGCGCCGTTCGGCCAGGCGAAGTCGAGCTCGGCGCTCTGGGCCAAAACGTATTGACAAAACGGCGGCGTCAACAGGAGAAGCAGCGCTGACTTGGAGAAGGCCACAGGCCCCTATCGTAAGGCAGGGATGCCCTTCCCCTCTCACTGCGCAATACGCATGCACGACTTCCACAGGCCGCCCGTTCACCTTCGCGTCATTATCCTTCCTTCCGTACGGGTCGACAGTGACCAGGGGAGGGCCTCGGCTCGAAGGAGATTGACGGGCTCTCGACGATCAGTTAAGGTCAGGCCCAGCCATCACTTTCCTGAAGTAATTCGTCGAGATTCACGGTGACTGTCGATCTAGGCAAAACGTACGATGCGATCATCGTCGGAAGCGGCGCAGCCGGCGGCGTGGCTGCCAAAGAGCTGACGGAAGGCGGTCTCGAGGTGCTGCTGTTGGAGGCGGGTCCGAGGCTCGAACCGCATACTTTCCTTTCCCACCGCCGGCCGTACGAGATGCCCTTTCGGGGATTCGACAAGCCGGGCGTCAAGGAGGCGATCTACCCCAATCAGTGGACTTCGAGCGAGTACTCCAAGCGACTTTATATCGACGACCGGGAGCACCCCTACACGACCGCGCCGGGAACATCCTGGACCTGGGTGCGGTCACGGTGCGTGGGTGGCAAGATCCTCCATTGGAGCCGCAATGCACGCCGCCTCAGTGACTACGACTTCAAAGCAGCCGAGCGCGATGGTTATGGCGAGAATTGGCCCATCACCTACAAAGAACTCGCCCCGTCTACGACAAGCTCGAGAGCTTCGTTGGAGTCAGTGCGTCAATCGAGAACATCCCGCACCTGCCGGATGGGAAGTACCTGCCGCCGTTTCCGCTCAACTGCGGAGAACGTATTGTCCAAAAAGTCGCGCCGACGCTGGGGCTGGGGATGCGCGTCATTCCGAAGCGCGCGGCCATGCGGACACGCAGCATCAACGGGCTGGCGGCTTGCCACTACTGCGGCAACTGTGACCGGGGCTGCGACATCGGGGCGTTTTGGAACTCGATTTCCGACACGCTCCCCGCCGCCGCGAAAACCGGTCGGCTGACGTTGAGACCGGATTCGGTTGTGCGCGAGATCGTCGTGGACAACAATGGCAGACCCCGCGGCGTGAGCTTCGTCGACCGCTCGAGCAAGAAGGACTACGAGGCGAAGGGACGGGTCGTCGTCCTGGGCGCGTCGGCCTTGGAGTCCACCCGGATCCTGTTGAACTCAGTTTCGCGTTTCTGGCCGGACGGCCTCGCGAACTCGAGTGGCGTCCTCGGCCGCTATCTGATGGACAACATCGGCGGACCGAACGCCAGCGGCCTCTTGCCTCAGTTGCGGGACGGCGAAGTCGTGAACGAAGATGGCAAGGCCAGTGGCATCGACATCGTGCCTTACCGCAATATCGATTCACGCCATCCGAAGTTCGTTCGCTCCTACCTCCATGAAGGAGGCTCGGGGGCGAGCGCGTTTCCCTACTTCGCATACTCGATGAGCGGGTACGGCCAGAAGTTCAAGAGGACGGTGCGGAGCTACTACACCGCGCCCATCGCGTTCGGCACCCGCGGCGAGATGCTCGCCCGTTTTGAGAACTATGCCGAGATCGACAAAGACGTCGTGGATGCGTGGGGTATTCCCGTGCTCAGATTCCACTGCCGCATGAGCGACAACGAACGCGAGATGGCCAAGGACGCCGTGCAGAACCTCAAGACCTTGATGGAGGCGCTGGGGGCGGAACACGTCAGCGTCCGCGAACGGCTGATGGAGCCCGGCTCTATCATCCACGGCATGGGCACGGCCCGCATGGGCGCCGACCCGAAGAAGAGCGTACTGAACAAGTTCAATCAAGCACATGATGTGAGGAATCTCTTCGTGGTCGACGGCGTGTGTTTCGTAACGTCCGGCGGCTACGGGCCGACGCTGACGATCGGAGCCTTGGCAGCGAGGGCATGCGACTACATCGTCGACCGAATGAAAACGGGCGAGCTGTAAACGCGAATGGAACGACGAACAGCACTGAAACTGGTGGCCGCGGGCGTCATGACCGAGCGGCTTCAGGTTGCCGGAGGACAATTGATCGCCTTGGCCCAGGCCCCCTCCTCATACGAGCTGCGCTTCTTCACTGAAGACCAGAATGTCCTGTTGGATCGCCTGACCGAACTGGTCATTCCCGCCGACGACCATTCGCCGGGAGCTCGACAGGCAAAGGTGAGCTTGTTTATCGATCTTATGGCGTCCCACAGCAAGTCGGATGTGCAAGACCAGTGGACCCGCGGCTTGGCCGCCGTGGAGAAAGAATCCTACGCCAAGTTCCGAAAGCCGTTCCTCCACTGCAACGCCGCCCGGCAGGACCGCATCATGCAAGCGATGGCCGCGAACGAAGACCACCCGGCGACCGAACCAGAAAAGTTCTTCGCCATCCTCAAAGCGAGAACAATCGACGGCTACTACACCTCGGCGATCGGAATCCACCAGGAGCTCGAGTACAAAGGCAACCGTCCTCAGGCCGAGTTCGTCGGTTGCACCCACCCCGAGCACGGCGCGTAAGCCTCGGCCGGCAAGTATCGTCTCTCCTCTTGGCAAGAAGCACTGGATCTTGTGTAACGGCGAACTCAGAATCCCACGGCGGTCCTGATGTTGTCCCACTCTGCGGAAACCGTGACACCGAGTGCATCCACCGAGCCCTAACCGGAATCTTTGTCTTTTCGGGATACGCAGGACGGAGCGAGCTCTCCGTAGTCGAGGACTGGTAGCAAGGCAATCGCTCTACCTGAGCTAGAATGGCTCTTGTCGAGATGCGGCGCGTTAACATTGTCCAAAAGTACGTCGTACAGGAAGAGTTGCTTTTGTCGTTGGGTGGCAACCAGATGATAGGGGGTCTGTTTCTGAACTACGCCTCACTTCGGAGCGGCTTCGCTTTGTTGCGGCTCGCAGCGCTGGCCGCCGCTACGGTGGCGAGTGTGGTCGCGTCGGAAGCGCCCTCCTTCGAGTCGGATGTGGCGCCGATTTTTGCGTCGAAGTGCGTAGCCTGTCATGGCGCCGATTCGCCTCAGAAGGGGCTGGATCTGCGTACATCGGACTCGCTGTTGCGCGGCGGCGACTCGGGTCCGGCGGTGCAAGTAGGCTCGGCGGCGGATAGCCTGCTCGTCGCCAAGATCGTCTCCGGCCAAATGCCGCCCATCGATCCGAAGTTGACGAAAGAAGAGATCGATGTGATTCGCGCTTGGATCGATGCGGGCGCCCAAAAAGGCGCTGATGACGCGGCGGCGCCCCGGATCACGGAGCGTGACATTCTGCCGATCATTCAAGCCGGCTGTTTGCCGTGTCACGGTAAGCGCAAGCAGGAGGCGGGGCTCGATCTGCGAACCACCGCAAGCAGGCTCAAGGGCGGCAAGTCGGGGCCCGCGGTTGTGCCTGGGAAACCCGACGAGAGCTTGTTGGTACAGAGGATCGCGTCGCGCGAGATGCCTCCGTTGAAGCTGATCCACGAGAATTCGGTCAAGTCGCCTACGGAAGCGCAGCTCGAGATGATCAAGAAGTGGATTGCCGCCGGGGCACCGGAAACGCCCGCAGCCACGGAGGCCGAGTCCACGAGTGATCCGGATCAGGACTTCTGGTCGTTCCGGCCACCGAAACGGCCCAGCGTGCCCGACGTGAAGAACCGGCACCTCGCGCATAACCCCATCGACGCCTTTCTGCTGCGGAAGCTCGAAAAAAAAGGGCTATCGTACTCGCCGGAAACCGACAAGGTGAAGCTGCTGCGCCGTGTCTATCTCGACTTGACGGGGATGCCGCCGTCCCCCGACCAGGTCAGCGAGTATCTCGAAGACCACGCTGCCGATGCTTTCGAGAAGCTTGTTGACCGGCTACTGGATTCTCCGGAATACGGCGAGCGTTGGGCACGGCATTGGCTCGACCTAGCCGGCTATTCCGACTCGCGAGGAATTGGCTTCTTGGACGTCATACGGCCCTACGCCTGGCGTTACCGCGACTACGTGATTCGCTCGCTCGAGGCGGACAAACCTTACGACCGGTTTCTCACCGAGCAGATTGCGGGCGACGAATTGTCCGACTACACGAAGGAAGCTGTTACACAGGAGCTCATCGACCGCCTGGCGGCAACGGGATTCCTGCGCACTACACCGGACCCGACCTACGAGTACGAGTTCGCCTACATTCCGGAGCGGATGACGGTGGTCTCTCAAACCGTCGAGGTGGTCGGATCAGCCGTGATGGGTCTGACGATCGGTTGCGCCCGCTGTCACGATCACAAATACGATCCCATCCCGCAGCGGGACTACTACCGCTTTAGCTCGATCCTGCAGTCAGCCTACGACCCCTACGACTGGCGTCCGCCCAAGGACCGGCAGCTCGACATCGCACTCGAAAGCGAGCGGGTGGAAACGGAGAAGTTCAACGCACCGATCGAGGTCGAAGTCAAGAGGTTGGAGGCCGCGCTCGAATCTTCGAGTGGTTGCGGATACGCCGAAGGAAGAACGCAGCGAGGTCCAGAGCTATTTGGCGGGGCAGTTTGAGGACATCTTGGAGATCCCTCGGAATCGCCTGATCGCACGGTTCGATGAGTTCAAGGATGCCTCGAAATCTCTTATCGACGAACTAGCCAAGGCCAAGGAAAAGCTAAAGCCGAAGCCGTATGTCAGGGCGCTGACCGATGTGGGCGGCGCGCCTTCGACACACTATCTCCTGCGAAGAGGGGAGCCGCTCTCGCTCGGCGAGCCGGTGGAACCGGGGGTGCCCTCGGTGCTGCAAGTAGGGCTCGAGCCGTACGAGGTTGCGCCGCCCTGGCCGGGTGCTGGTACCAGCGGCCGGCGCTTGGCGCTGGCGCGCTGGCTGACGCAGCCCGGCCATCCGCTCACGGCGCGTGTGATGGTGAACCAGTTGTGGCTGCGGCGATTCGGAAGAGGGTTGGTCGCCAGCCCATCCAATTTTGGACGCTCGGGTGTCGCCCCGTCGCATCCGGAGTTGCTCGACTGGCTAGCCACCGAGTTCGTGTCGAGCGGCTGGAGCCTGAAGCATATGCACCGCCTGATGGTAACTTCGACGGCGTATCGGCAGACGTCTCTCAAGGACCCGAAGCTCGTGGCGGCGGACCCGGGAAACGTCTTATTGAGTCGCATGCCGCTGCGTCGGATGGATGCCGAACAGCTCTACGATTCGATTCTCAAGGTTTCCGGCCGATTGAACTCGGAGCGTTTCGGACCGCCGGAGTTAGTCGAAGTCAAAGAGAACAAAGAAGTCGTACCGGAGGGAACCGGATCAGGGTTTCGACGCAGCATTTACGTACTCCAACCAGGATTTCCATTTTGGCCCTGGCACGGTGAAAGTATACACCCGCGCTGCCCCGAAGACCACGTCTTTCCGCGCTGAACCCTGCACATCACCTCCGGCGGCAGGCCCCAAAGCCCGTCCGTCCGCTCACAGACGTTGATGGAGCGGGCTGAACGGCACACCGGCCGACACTGCTCCCTGCGAAGCCTTTTCGGAGCTAAAAACTGTTGATCCTCGTCCAGGTAACGCTACCCGCTCGGCAGCGGCACCCTCTGCGCCCAGATCCTGTGCAGCATGTCACCGAACAGCCGCCGGTTCAGATGCCCCTCGGCCAGCAGCAACCAGTAGTAGCGCGCGTGCTTGACCAGCCGGCCGCCGGTCTTCATCAGCCGCTGCTGCAAGCTCGTGAGCGACCAACTCTTGATCCTGTTCGGCAGTCCGAGCCGCCGCCACAAGTTGCCCAGGTTGTAGGCCAGCACGCTGAGTTGCAGTCGCACTTCGTTGGCCCGAAAGCGATGGCACGAAAGCCGCGTCCAGTGCGTGGCCTGTTTGCCTTCTTTAATCCATTGCTCGGCCGTGCCGCGCTTGTTGTAGAAGCGCACCACCGACCGGCTTGGCAAGCTCATGTTGGTCACGATAAATCCGACCCGCGGGAACAGCTCACCGAGATGATGCTCGACCTTGGCCACGATGCGTCGCGGCTTGGACCAACTCTCCGCCTGATAGCGGAAGCTCTTGTAGCGCACCAAGGGCTTGCGACCCGGCCTGCCCGGCGGGCGAAACAAGATGTCTTCGATCGCCAATTCCAAGCTCTTGTTGGCCGGAATGCGAATGGCGTACTGCACTCCGCGTTCCTCCGAAAACTCATAAATCTCCGGCTTGGCAAAGGCCGCATCGCCCCGGAAGGTGACCTGTTTGCCCACAGCCTGTTGGCGCTTGATCTCGGGCAGCAGCAACTCCTTCCAGTCCTCAGCGCTGTGCACGTTGCCTGGACGCAGCTTCGCCGCCAGGCAATCCCCATGCTGGTTGAACAACAACAGCGGGTGGTAGCAGACCGACTCGAAATGGCCGTTGTAGGCGCTGCCCTCTTGCTGGCCGTGGACAGGGCTTTCGGTCGAATCCATGTCGAGCACGACGCGCTCGGAGTCGTCTTGCGTCTCGGCTTGCGCCACCAGCTCGCGGTTCACAGCCATCAGCCCCAGCAAGTTCTCCTCGCTCGCCAGCATCTCCGTCTCGAAGCTCTGCAGTCGCGAGGTCAGTGCCCCGCCGCGATCCCAGTTCCTCTTCGAGCCGATCAAGCGAAACGTCGGGTCAGCCGACACTCGGACGGCGTCATTGAGGTCCTCGTAGCCTGCCAGCCGAGAGTAGACTGACTGCCGCAGCAGATCGGCCAGCGGGAACTTCTTGTTCAAGCCTTGCCGTGGGTCACTGAGGTGTTCGTCGATCAGCTTCCCGAGTCCGAGTCGCTCGTCCAGCTCGCGGACCAGGATCAGCCCGCCGTCGGAAGTGACACGCGATCCTTGGAAATCGACTTTCAATAAGCCGTTGAAGCTTAGCTGGAACGGTTTGTTTTCTTTTCCACCCATTGGGTGTTGATCTCCTCAGCGCCTTGAGTGCTTTCCAACCCGCATAAATAAAGGCGTCCGAGGCCACCCGATGGTTAGCAGAATCGAAACTAAAGTGGGAATCCGGGTCCAAAGGCGCACCACGCGCCTCAGTCTGATGGACGCGTACGATCTACCCTACATGACGCCGAATTGCCTGGAGCGCCGCGAGTCAACCGTTGCCACGCAGGCTCTGCATCTCATGAACGGCGAGCAGACATGGGATCATGCACAGTACCTAGCGGGCCGAATCATTGACGACGCGGGTTCTGATCCGCGGCGGCAGGTCGAGGAAGTGTTTCTGAGGGTCCTCTCCCGGCCGGCGAAGGAGATCGAGGTCGAGAAGTCCCTGGAAACACTCGAAGAACTGGCTCGGCACTGGCCCGACAAGCTGAAGGAAGAGGCTACCAAGACTCCGCTGGAGTCAACGTCCCGATGGCTGGCATTGGCGGGCCTGTGCCACACGATGCTAAACTCTGCCGAGTTCGCGTTTGTTGATTGAGACCGTTTATGAAGCTCGAGGAGACACCAGCAAAGCCAACGCGTCGCGAGTTCTTCCATCGCTTCGCGGACGGCCTCCATGGAGCAGCGCTGGCGTCGCTTTTGAGTAGCGACCTCTATGCCGCTCCGACTGAACAGGCGTCGAGCGGACCGCGCGTTTACGATCTCAGCCCCAAGACGCCCCACTTCGAGCCGAAAGCGAAGTCCGTCATTCAGTTGTTCATGAACGGCGGGCCGAGCCAGGTCGACCTGTTCGATCCGAAGCCGGCCCTATCAAAATACGAAGGGACGGTGCCCTCACGGGACCTGCTCACGGACATTCTCTTTTCGCGAGAAACCGGCGGAGTGTGGCCCTCCCCTTATCAGTTCTCGAAGCACGGCGAGTCGGGCATGGACTTCTCGGAGCTCGTGCCCCGCATGAGCGAATGCGCCGACGATATCGCGCTGATCCGCTCGATGCAGACGACGCACATAAACCATGAGCCGGCACTCTTCATGATGCATCAGGGCCGCATCACGCCCAACCGGCCCTCCTTGGGAGCATGGGTCGCCTACGCGCTCGGCACCGAGAACCAGAATCTGCCGGCGTACGTTGTTTTCGACGATCCCAAGGGCATCCCGGTCAATGGCATTCAGAACTGGCAGTCGGCGTTTCTGCCTCCGGTCTATCAAGGCACGCGGTTCCGCTCGGAAGGAGCGCCGGTGCTTAACCTGGAACCCCGGCCGGAGTGGCCGAAGCCGGTTCTCGAGGCACAGCGAGGTTTACTGCGATGGCTTGATGAGGCGCACAACGCCGAAAGGCCCCTTGAGCCGAATCTTGATGCTCGGATCTCAAGCTACGAGCTGGCCGCTCGCATGCAGTTGGCGGCCAGCGACGCATTGGACCTTTCCCAAGAGAGCGAGCAGACCAAGGACGAGTATGGTCTGAACGACGAAATCACCCATTCGTTCGGCAAACGATGCTTGCTCGCGCGCAGATTGGTGGAGCGCGGTGTGCGGATGGTACAGATCTACATTGAAGGCCAGATCTGGGACAACCACTATCACCTGACGAAAGAACTTCGCTACTGTTGCGACAAGACGGACCGGCCCTCGGCGGCCCTCGTGAAAGACCTGAAGCAGCGGGGACTGCTCGATTCGACGCTGGTCGTTTGGGGAGGCGAGTTCGGACGGCTCCCGATGGCTCAGACGACCGATGACATGTCGAAAGCCGGGCGCGATCACAATCCGAGTGGATTCAGTATTTGGTTGGCCGGCGGCGGCGTCAAGGGCGGTGTTATCCATGGCCAGACCGATGAACTGGGGCACAAGGCTGTTGAGGACCCGGTTAGCGTCCACGACTTCCACGCCACGATCCTTCACCTCCTCGGCATGCGCTTCCGCGATGTGACGTTCCGCCGACACGGTCTCGACGAGCGGCTTACAGACCAATTTCCCGCTCGGGTGGTATCGGAAATCCTCGCTTAGCTTGGCTGTGGTACAACGATCACTTCGGTTGGCTATTGCCTATGGCCCTCGCTAGAGACAGCAATCGTTTCGTGCCGGCGCTATGCCTCCTGACCGTCCTTCTCGGGATGGGTAGCCCGTCAAGCGTACGAGCGCAGCAGGGTCCGTCATCTTCACCGGATGAGGGCGAGCGGCACTCCCGGCGAATGGCTGAGGGGATGGCGCTTTTCAAGAGTGATGTACGTTCGATTCTCGCCGAGCGCTGCGTCGTTTGCCACGGCGGCGCGCAGAAGCTGGGCGACTTTGACTTGTCGAGTCGGGACTCACTGGTGGAAAGCGGAAAACTCGGCGCGACAGCCGACTCGAGTCGGCTGTTGAAACTGCTGCGACACGAGCAAGAGCCGTACATGCCGTTTCAGCAGCCGAAACTGGCTGAGGAGACGATCGACACCATCGCCCGCTGGATTGAACTGGGCGCGCCCTACGACAAGCCGCTCGTGGAGAAGCCGGTGGACGAGCAGCCGGGCGAAGTTACGGACGCGGATCGTGAGTTCTGGTCGTTTCGAGGACTTTCCCCCGGCGCGGCGCCGGCAGTCGGCGATGGGGATTGGGCTCGTACGCCGATTGACCGGTTCATTCTGGCCAAACTGGAGGCGGAAGGTTTGGCTCCGAACCCACAGGCGGACCGCCGGATCTTGATTCGACGGGCGTATCTGGATTTACTGGGACTGCCGCCCGAACCCGGCGAGGTCGAGGCTTTCGTTGAGGATCGCTCCCCGGACGCTTACGAGAATCTTGTTGGCCGCTTACTGGAATCGCAACACTTTGGCGAACGCTGGGCGCGGCATTGGATGGACGTCGCCCGTTTTGCGGAAAGCTATGGGTTCGAGAGAGACTTTGACCGGCCCTACGCCTATCACTATCGGGATTTTCTGATCAAGGCGTTCAACGGCGACATGCCCTACGACCAATTCGTTCGCTGGCAGTTGGCGGGCGACGAGTTGGCGCCCGATAAGCCGTTGGCTCTCATGGCGACCGGCTTTTTGGGCGGCGGCGCGTTTCCGACGGAGATCACCGAGCACGAGTTCGAAACCGTGCGCTACGACGAACTGGACGACATGGCCGGCACCGTCGGTACGGCGATGCTAGGCCTGACCGTAGGCTGTGCGCGTTGCCATGACCATAAGTACGATCCCATCCCGACGCGGGACTACTACCAGTTGATATCGACCTTTGGACACGCCGTTCGAACGGAGATCGACTACGACCCGGCGCCGGAAGCCTCCCAAGCGTCGGTAGCGAAGTGGGAATCCGAGCATCGAGCGTTACTTGGGACGCGAACCGACTATGAGCGCAAGCAATTGGCTGAACCGTTTGCGAAGTGGCTGGACAGCGGCGCCGAGCAGCCGCCGGACGGCGCTTGGCGGGTTTTGGACTTCACGGAATACGGATCGAAACAGGGCGCGACACTAGAGCGGCTCGAAGACGGGTCGATCCTTGCGAGCGGCGAGACCCCGGACCTCGACCACTACGCCTTCACGGTCGATATCCACGCGCGGGATATCCGTGCGGTCCGGCTCGAGGCACTCACTCACCCATCGTTTTCCTACGGTGGCCCCGGACGGTCGCGCAGCGGTAGGTTTCGTCTGAACAGTTTGAAAGCCACGGTGCAACCCCTCACCGATCTCGACTCCGAACCGGTCAAACTGGAGTTCGTCTCCAAGTGGACCACTGACCCTCCGGATCCGGACACGGCGTCTCCGCCGGCTGTGTACGGGACCAACGTCGCGGACAGAGGTTGGCTTCCGAGCCCGAAACTGGTCGGGCAGGATCAGGCCGTAGTATTTGAGCTTGCCGAGGCCTTGGACTTTCAGGGAGGTGTCAGGCTAACGATCACGCTTTACTTCGGCAACCACATTCAGTTCAGCTTGGGGCGGATGAGGCTGTCGATTTCGAGTGAGCCAAAGCCGCCACTTCGGGTTGGCTCGGGCGTGCCGCAACTGGTGGTTGAGGGCCTGGACGTACTTGAACGAGAGGGCCAGGACGGTCTCTCCGAGCGTCACCGCACGGCTCTCTTGCGGTGGTATGCGCGGTCCGATGCTCGTTGGCACGATCTCGATCAGGCGGTGCAGTCTCATCTACGGGCGAGGCCGATTCCAACAAAGACCAAGATCCAGGTGACTTCGGAAGGGTATCCGTTTCCCCGCCACAACTCGAATGGGAATGGATATCCGCACTTTTACGAGCAGACCCACTTTCTGAAGCGCGGCGATGTAAGCCAGAAGGAAGAGCCAGCCAATCCAGGCTTTTTGAAGATACTCATGCCTAAGGACGGCGAGGCAAACCGCTGGTTGGCTTCACCGCCCCAAGGGTGGGACCGTACGAGTTTCCGCAGGGCGTCACTGGCGGACTGGATTACCGACGTTGAGGACGGCGCGGGCGCTTTGCTGGCGCGAGTGATCGTGAACCGGCTCTGGCACTACCATTTCGGCCGCGGCATCGTGGCCACGCCCAGCGACTTCGGACGACAAGGCGACTCGCCGTCCCATCCCCAATTGCTCGATTGGCTGGCGCAGGATCTCATCGATCACGGCTGGCGTCTCAAGCGCCTACATAAGCTGATCATGACGAGCGCGGTCTACCGTCAGAGTTCGGCCTACGATGCAGAGAAGTCCGCAGCCGATGCGAACAACGTCTACCACTGGCGATGGACGCCCCGGCGGCTCGAAGCGGAAGCGATACGCGATTCGCTGCTGACCGTCTCCGGTTTGCTCGACCGCACGATGTACGGGCCGGGGTCTCTGCGCCCCGATATGCGTCGCCGCAGTGTTTACTTCTTCATCAAGCGCGCCGAGTTGATTCCGATGATGATGCTGTTCGATTGGCCGGAGCAACTGGTCGGCATTGGACGGCGGCCGTCGACAACGGTGGCGCCTCAAGCTTTGATGTTTCTCAACAGCCCGCAGGCTCGAAGCTTTGCGGAGGGTCTGGCGGGACGATTGGACGGACTGCGGGAAAGTGCAGCAGTGCAGCAGGCATATCGAATCGCATACGGGCGAACGGCGGCTCCGGATGAGCTAGCGGCGGCAGCGGAGTTTCTCGATCGCCAGCGCCGGTCGTACGCAAGTGAGGGCGAGGCGGAGGCGTCGACCCATGCTCTTACCGATTACTGCCAAACGCTGCTGAGTCTGAGCGAGTTTCTTTACATCCGATGAAAGAGTCATCATTCCTGATCAGCTTGTGGCGCTACCTGTTCGATGACTATGCCACAATAAACGCGACGTGAAACCGTTTCTCCAGCAGCCCGCGAGTCTTCTCTCGCGCCGTGCATTGCTCCAGCAGTGCGGCATGGGTTTAGGCATGCTGGGTTTGACGAGCCTGCTCCACGACGAGGGTCTGATCGCCGCTACGCCCGACCGCGCTCTCAACCCGATGGCGCTGCGGGCATCCCATTTCGGGCCCAAGGCGAAAAGCGTCATCTGGCTGTTCATCAACGGTGGGCCAAGCCATATCGACACCTGGGACTACCGGCCCGCACTTGCTAAGCATCACGGTCAAGATCTGGAGGGCTTTGACAAGTTCACCGGCTTCTTCTCGAAAGAGGTGGGAGCGCTGATGAAGTCCCCGTTCGAGTTTTCGCCCCGCGGACAGAGCGGCAAGATGGTGTCGGAGATCTTTCCGAACCTGGGTGAACACGTTGACCGGATGGCCTTCATCCACTCCGGCCATTCCGATTCGAACAATCACTCACCGGCCCTGTTCACGATGAACAGCGGACAGATGCGCATGGGCTATCCCTGTCTCGGTTCGTGGGTGACGTACGGCCTAGGCAGTGAGAGCCGCAATCTGCCGGGTTTCGTCGTCATGTCGGACCCCAAGAACCGCGGGCTCCCCAAAGGCAGCGCCACCAACTGGAGTGCAGGCTTTCTTCCGGGCGTCTACCAGGGGACGTGGCTACGTCCCAAGGGCGACCCGATCGAGAACCTCAAGCGGCCCGACATCGTTAGTGATGAACGACAGCGCGCACAGCTTGATCTGATGGCGAGACTCAGCGCTCAAGACCTCGAGCGGAACCCTCACGAGGCGGAGTTGGCCGCGCGGATCGAGAGCTTCGAGCTTGCGTACCGTATGCAGACGGCCGCCCCGGAAGCGCTGGACGTTAATCGTGAACCGGACCGCATCCAGCAAATGTACGGCTTGCACGAGAAACATTGCGGTCACATGGCGCGGCAGTGTCTGATGGCGCGGCGGCTCGTCGAGCGGGGCGTACGCTTTGTTCAGATCTATTCGGGCGGCATGGAGAACGCGCGTTCGTGGGACGGCCATCACGACATTCACGGCAACCACACGCAGTTCGCCGGAGAGACCGATCAGCCCATAGCGGCGCTACTGACGGATCTGGAACAGCGGGGCCTGCTGGACGAGACGCTTGTGATTTGGGGCGGCGAGTTCGGCCGCCTGCCGCTTTCCCAAATCGGAGGCGCCAAACCGGGCCGCGACCACAACCCCCATTGCTTCACGACGTGGATGGCCGGCGGCGGGATCAAAGGCGGAGTGTCGTATGGAGAGTCAGATGAACTGGGCCACAAGGCGGCGGTCAACCCGGTTTCGGTCAACGATTTTCACGCAACGATCCTGCATCTACTGGGTCTTGACCATGAACGGCTGACGTACAAACACAACGGGCGGCGGTTTCGATTGACCGACGTAGCGGGCGAGGTTCTGCGCGACATCGTCGCGTAGAGTTAGCGGCCGCCGCCGAGTTGGTAGGTCACCCAGATGGGGCTGGACCAGGCAATCTGTCCATCGATCTGCTCAACTCGGACATAGTAGAACTGCGTTCCGCGATGCGCGGCTTCGTCGGTGTCGGAGTAGGTAAACTCGACTTCCTGTTTACCCGGCTCACGGGTGTAGATAACGCGGCCGCCTCGAATCAGTCTCACCCGGGCAATGTCTCCGGTTCCCCTCACTTTCACCCGGATCGGCAGGGGCTTTGCGGCGCGAAACTCGTCGCCCATGAAATGCGGGCCCATGCGGACGTCGAGCAGAATGTTGTCGGTTGCGCCGTAGGTGTGCCGGAGCCGGATCGCGTCAAGAACGCCCTCTCTTGTCGGATTCTCCGCATAGACCATTGCGTACGAGTAGTGAGTTGAGTGGTGGTCGGAGCTTGCGATCACACCGAGCCGATAGCCTTTCTCCCACGCTTTTCGAACGAATCCCTCGGGATGGTAGCCCTCGATCTTCATGTGCGCATCGTCGACTCCCTCTTCCGCCATGAGGGGTGCGCCGGCCTCTTCGTAACTTGTGCGGGCGCCTTGGAAGATCTCGACGACCGGCTCGAGCTCCGGATCGTTGTCCCGCCAGTCGGTACCCTGTTCCGTCCCGGAGGTGTGCGGTATCGTGATTGCGCCCATGCGGCGGACTTCTTCGTACAGGTGCTTTGTATCGTCGCGGACGACCTGGACAGCGGCGATGCCGCTCACGTCGCCTTGCGGCTGCCGGCCTAGCTCGAAGATCTCAACGCCCAGCTTGTAGAAGAACGGAACGACCCATCCGGAGCGGTTTGCGAACAGCACATTGCGGTGCCCGTTCGGCTGCGAGAGACTGCGCTCGTAGCCGTACAGAGTTGTGAACCCATTCGGCACGTGATACATGTCCGCCATCTTTTGCGTGTACCACCACCAGTAGTCATGAGCGCCGCCCTGGTGATCCGTTGAGGCGCCGAAATCCATAGCGGCGGCGTCGAGCATGTAGCGATAGAAGTCGGGCAAGGAGCCGTCATTGCCGCCGCCGTCGTCCCAGCTCAGCTCGGTGTGGCGATGCAGATCCCCGCGCAACAGCCCTACCTGCTTGCCTCCAATGGATGTTCGATACCCGCGCAATGTTGCGACATCTCCGGCTTCGTCCGCGTGGCCCGACTTTGGTTCGATGTGTTCGGTGGGAGACGGCCCGAGCGATGGAGAGGCCTGGCGGGTGGAGGTGTGAGACTTGCGGCGTAGACCTCGCCCCGAAATGGCCGTTGAACCCAGATGGGCCGGCGATTGTCGGTAGGCCACGCCAGCCACAGCTTGTCGTCTGCAGTGTTTGCTGTGCCGATGCGGGTGCTGGAGCGGCCCCAACTATTGGGCACAGGTGCGGCCGGAATCCATCGGTCGCCCTCGTAGCGTGTCAACCAGTACTCGAAGTAGCCAAGCTCACCCGCCTCCCCTTCCGCTTCGACAAGGATGAACCGCTTGGCGGCAACCCAAACGTTGCCCGGTCGATCGGTGAAAACGTGGGGCTGGTAGGTCCACTTTGGGTTTCCTTTTCCTGCTGAGAAGACCGGCTGCAGCGGCTCGCGCGGCGCCTGCAGACGGCCGTTGCTGTAGTAAAGCCGCCTATCCGGGGGCCGGACGTGACGATTTCCCTTCGTCGGCGATTGTGACCGTCGAGTTCATGGACGGACAGAAGTTGAGTTTGAACGCCGTCGGGCCTACAAGCATCGAACGCAGCGAACCCTTCGATGCGGGGAATGGGCTTGACACGATCGCAACAGAGATTACGCAGATGAACCTGCGCTCGGATTCCCCACTGGGGCCGGTGGAGATCCGGGAATCGGGCCCGCGGCAGTCGATTGGTCAAATCCAACAGAAGACGGCCGGTGTCGACTTCCCGGCGAATTCGTTTTTCGACGTGTTCGTCGAAGTGCTGCTGTTCACTCCTTCAGGCCGCCTCGTGCTCCACAACGAAGACCCGATTCGCCTGGTGGCAATGATCGATGCCATTCCGCCTTTTCACGCCGCCTACATGCCGGAAGGAACCTTCGACAGCGTTGACCTACTCGACGAGAATGGAGAGAAGCTGGCGGTCATTGAGCACACCATTCATTTCGTCGGCCAGAAACCGTCGTTTTCCGTAGCGCCGGGAGGGCCATCGGGTCTAGATCCGGGTGACATTTTCGATGTACCGCGTAGTGCCGACCGCTTGCCGGCTGACACTGGTCTGGGACTCTCGTTTCGGGGCTCGGACAATGTCGATGCGCTGTCATACGGGAACGATTTTATCGACACTATTCCGAGTTCAAGTTTTCCGTCGACGAGGCGTCGCAAGGCACTGTCGGCAGCGCGGTGCGCTGTCAGGCCGAGCAAAATCCTTCCGAGGCCCACGGCGATGAGTTTTGGGTGTCATTCGCCAATCTGGGTTCGAACGCACTCGAACTCGACGAGGACGGTACGGTGCCGCCCGCGTGCGGAAAGGCGCCGCCGTTCCGCCTACAGGTATCCGATGACGTGGACGCGATCACCGAGCCTCCCTTGCCGTTCGTCGACCCGGACGGAAACGGGGTGCCGGATCGGCCTGTGTATTTTTCGCTTGACGAGACTTCTCCCAGTCTCAATGAGATTGGAGCGTTCCCCGGAGACGTGTTGCGCACCGTCGGTGGAGGGCCGCCGACCGTATATATCGATCACGTGGCGTTGGGATTGGTAGAGGAAGACGACCTGGACGCCTTGTGCTTGTTAGAGGGCGACAACTTCTCGCCGGACAGCGACAACAAAGGGGATGTGCTTTTCTCACTCGCTCCTGGCTCGCCTACACTCACGACAGGCGGGTTTAGCGCCTCGGACTTGTTTTTCGTGACGAACGCGGGGGCGGGAGCAGCCACTTCCCCACCGTTCTGCTTCGCGTCGGCATCCGTTCTAGGACTCCTCGAAGGCGACAATCTGAATGCGCTCAAATGCTCGGTCGTCGAGGTGGATGAGTTTAGCTGGTCGGATCTCGAGTTCAGCCTCAATGGCATGCCTGTCAAGCTACACGGAGAAACGAAGACGCTGGTTGCGGTGGGAAGAAACGGCGAGGCCCCCTTCGCGAGCAGCCAGTCTCGGAACTTCGCCCGTCAGAAACTCGCGGTTCTCGAGATGGCGGGCGTCGCCGAAAACGGCATGCCGGTCCACGCCTTCAAAAGGTCTCCGGCGGATCCGCCGGGCCAACTCTCTACCGGTTCCGTTCTCGAGGAAGACGACTCCGATTCGTCCCGGCTGGACGTAGCGCCCTGGGGCACGAGCAAGGCCTGGAACTTCCTGGACCTTTGGCTCGAGATCACCTATGACGGCATGAAGCTGCACCATACGGAGCCGATCAATCTGCACGGATTTGTATGTAACAAGCCTCCTCTTCACGGCGAGTTCTTGGATCAAATCGCTATCACCGGCCCATCGAAGCTCGGTTCCCCGCCGGCACTGGGATGGAGCGGCGAAATCAACGAACCACTCCTCCTTGAGACTGAATCCAAAGGGGCGACGCCCGGTATCCAACTCAGAAACGAGGATGGCTCTCTCGCCGGCATCGAACTCTCCAACGTTCGCCTTGTTCCCAACGGAGGTCCCGCCCCACCGCGAGCGTTCAGGGGCGGCAACGCCAACGCCGCCGACTTCCGGCGCGGCACAAATGCGGAATCCATCAATACCGTGTTCGGCCTGGAGTTCGCTGAGGTAGGTGAGAGCAATACCGAGGCGGTCCTGCCGACGGAACTGGCGGGTACAAGTCTGGCGGTGATCGACAGTCTGGGAGAATGGCGTCCGGCCCAGCTATTTGGGGTATTCCCGGGCCAGATCAGCTTCTACATGCCGCCCGGGACCGTCCTGGGCACGGCGGTCCTTGAAATCACTCGTGAAGATGGACTGGTCTCTCGAGTCGCAACTGAGATCGTCCCGCTGAGCCCCGGCATCTTCACCGCGAACTCCAGCGGCCAGGGCGTACCGGCGGCCAACGTATTGCATTTCATGTCCGACTCGACCTTCCAAGTCACACTCACCTTCGATCCCGATCAACTCCCCGGGAGCCGCACACCAATCCCGATTGATCTGGGAGGAGAGGGGGAACAGGTGTTCGTGAGCCTATTCGGAACCGGCTTTCGCAGACAAGACGCCGCGGCGCTGAGCGGGAATGAAAAGGGCCTTCTGTCTGGCGTGATCACAGCCACAGTGGGTGGTCAGAGCGTTCCCGCCGTCGGCGTACGCGCGCCGGGCTTCGTGGGTCTCGATCAGGTCAATGTCGGTCCCTTCCCCGGCTCGCTCGCCGGCGCCGGGGATGTTGACGTGGTCCTCACGATCGATGGCGTCCAGTCCAACACGGTGACCATTAACTTTCAGTAGCGTGCCGTCGTCCAAGGACGGTAGCGAGCCGGCGGGGCGCTGTTAGACGATTCAATCCCTTGAAGGTTCGCCGGCTCGATGCGTTCGACCGCGATGCCCAGCTTAATCCACCAGATACTCAGCGCGCTCCAACGCCGGCCGCACCGAGGCCGTGTCACAGGCCTTCCGCCCGGCAATACAGCAGGTAGCGGCCGGCACTGTTGATCACCGTCAGCGGATCGATGCTGTCTCCGTCGGCGGTGCGCAACCAGCCTTTGAAGTCGGCAGCCGTACCCCTACCTGGCTTGGTGTGTGTGTCAGGCTAAGGCAGCGTCCCGGGGAAACCGTAATTGGCGGGCGGACGTGCTTGCCGACGGATTTGAAACCTGCATCCTACGAGCTAGCCGATGCTATCCTGATGGCGAAAAGCGGCAACACCGCGCCTTAACCATGGCGCGAGTTCCGCCTAGCGGAGGCCCCGAAAATGAAACGTCGTGACTTTCTTAAAAGTAGCGTCGCCGGAAGTGTCGCTCTCGCCGGCGCCGTTCCCCTATCGGCCGAAGGCCCGATGCCCCTGCGCACCCTCGGCAAATCCGGCCTCCAGGTTTCGCACTTCTGCCTCGGCGGCTTCCACATGGCCAAGGCGGGACCCAAGAACGCCACGGAAGTCATTCATCGCGCCGTTGACCTCGGCGTCAACTTCTTCGACAGCGCTCACAAGTATCACAGCGGTCTCAGCGACGAATTCTACGGTCATGCGCTGCAGGGCGGGAAGCGCAAGAAAGTCCTGCTCATGAGCAAGGCCGAGCTGCGTGACCGCGACGGCGCCATGGCTCAACTCGAAGACACTCTCCGGCGCATGAAGACCGACTACCTCGACCTCTGGCAGTGCCACGAAGTCGCCCGCATGGACGAAGTCGAGAAGATCTTCGGACCGAACGGCTCGCTGGAAGCCTTCGTCAAAGCCAAGAAGGAAGGCAAAGTCCGCCACATTGGTTTCACCGGTCACCATGACCCCGAAGTCCACCTCGCCCTGCTCAACGGCTTCGACGGTTGGGAGACCGTGCAGCACCCCGTCAATCTCGTCGACCCGCACTACCTGAGCTTCGTCAAGAACGTCCTGCCGAACGTGAAAGCCAAAGGGCTCGGCAAGATCGCCATGAAGACGAATGCCATGGGGCCGATCCTCGATAACAAGATCGCCACCATTCCCGAATGCTTACGTTTCGCCATGGCGCAGGGCCCTGACACGATCTGTTCGGGAGTCGAAACGGTCAAACAGCTTGAGCAAAACGTGGCGGTCATCAAGCATCAGAAGCCTTTTAACGACACCGAAATCTCGGATCTACTGACCCGCACCGGCAAAGGCAAAATCGGTCCCGGTATCGAGTGGTACAAGAAGAAGAACGTCTAACGTCGGCTCCCAGCCGGCAACCCGAAGCATTTCCGATGCCGATCCTCATCCTTCATTACCATGAAATCTGGCTTAAGGGTTGCAATCGCAAGTTCTTCATCTCAAAACTTGAACAATCCGCCAAATCAGCACTCGAAGGCCTCCCCGTCCGTTCCGTTCGGCACGAGGAGAATCGCATCCTTGTCCGCTTCGAGCCGCAAACCGACGACATCGCCAGGATCACTGAACTCAGCGTAGCCCGGCTCACGAAAATCCCGGGAATCGCGTATCTCGCGGTAGCCCACGAGCTGGCGCCCGACCTGAAAGAAATTGTGGAACGCGGCTCGGAGCTGATGCTTGAGACACCCTTCCAGACCTTTGCCGTCCGCGCCAAGCGTGCACGTAAAAGCTTCCCTTTTCGGTCGGCCGACATCCACCGAGACCTGGGTCGCCGGATCGAAGAGCGGGCCGCCGCCGCCGGCCGCGACGTAAAGGTCGATCTGGCGCGCCCCGACGCAACCTGCCACGTGGAGGTCATGGAGCAGCAAGCACTGGTGTATACCGAGAAGATTCCGGGTGTCGGCGGCCTGCCTACGGGGAGCGCGGGACGTCTGACGTGTTTGCTCTCCGGCGGATTCGACTCCGCGGTTGCCGCCTACAAGATCATTCGCCGTGGTGTGCGCCTCTCATTCGTCCACTTCTACGGCCCGCCGGCTCAGCCTGGCGAAGACAGCCCGCCCATCGCCCGTGAGCTGGTTCGTATCCTCACGCCATACCAGGGTCGCTCGAACCTTTACCTCGTGCCATTCAACGAAATTCAGCAGCAGATCGTGGCCTCGGCGCCGCAAGCCGTTCGTATTCTCCTCTACCGCCGCTTCATGCTGCGCATCGCCGAACGAATTACCTGGAAGGAAAAGGCTAAGGGCACCGTCACAGGCGACAGCATCGCTCAGGTCGCGTCCCAGACCCTCCAGAACATGGAAGCCGTGGGCTCGATAGCAACAAGGCCGCTTTATCGCCCGCTCATTGGCGACGACAAGCAGGACATCCTCGACTTGGCCCGCAAGATCGGCACCTACGCCGTCTGCTGCGAACCCTTCACTGACTGCTGCCCGATCTACCTGCCCAAGAGCCCCCAAATCTTCTCGACCATCCGCGAACTCGACGAAGCCGAATCGGCCCTCGATATTCCGGCGATGGTGAAACGCGGAGTCGAGTTGAGCCGTAAAGAATGTTACGAGTATCGCTCGGGCAAGGTCGTCCTCCGCGAGCGAAAGGTCCAGCCACCACAACATGAAAGCGTCCCGGCAAGCCTGGTCCTCTAGTCCGTGGATCTCCCGGAGTGCCGTTGTAGGGGCACGGCATGCCGTGCCCGCACGGGCTAGCAGTCTCCCGGCCATCGCCTTGGCAATGGCCGCGGTGCTCGTCGGCCTCCTTCTCACAACGCCCGTCGAAGCTCAGCGGCGCAAGAGAGCCAAAAAAGAACCAAAGCCGTTCGCCATTTCGCAAGCGGACATCCTCGACAGTCAAGATGGATACCCAGTGCCCCTCGACTCCGCTTTCTTTCCGGGCGAAACCGTCCACCTCCGTTTTCTCGTCGACGGCTATACGCGGGGCGGCTATGACCGCGTCTGGCTCACATGGAACATCGATTCCTTCGGGCCTGCCGGCGATCGCTTTGTGATGGCCGAAACCGGGAGTATCGACACCGAACTCGCTCCCCAGGATCGCAATTGGAAGCCGATCATCCGGCACTCACCCACCATCCCGCCCCATGCGGAAGGGGGCAAGTATCGAGTGACCGTACTCGTCACCGACCAGCTCAAGGACGTGACCGTCAAAGGCGAACTGCTCATCCACGTCCGCGCCGACCAAGTGCAAACCGCCTCCGACCTGACGGTACGCAGCTTCACGATTTCGAAAACCGAGGGGGGACCGGCTTACACCGAAAGGCTCTTTGAACCCGGCGACACGGTGTGGGGTCAATTCTTCATCACCGGCTACAAGCTCTCTGACGACAACGCCTTCGACGTCCACGCCAGTTTGCAGTTCCTCGACCATGAGGGCAAACTGCTCTACGACTTCGTACCGCAAGGTCAGGGAGGATCACCGTTTTTACGCGCGCCGTTGGCTCCCCGCCGTGTTCCGGCTCGACCTTGACGAAAACCTCCTCCCCGGCAGCTATCAGATCGCCCTCAAACTCGACGATCGACTCGGCAAACAAACCTACGCCGCGAGGGAATCGTTTCGGGTGGAGTAGTGTCGAATCGGCGCCCTGCCTCCATGGGCGGAATCCACGTAACATATTGGGATGCCCGTCGAGCTAGCCCCGACCTCCGCCGAAGACCTCGCGGCGACGTTGTGCAACAACGCCTCCCAAGATCAAATCATCGAACTCGGCGGCAACTTCACCAAACGCGAAATGGGCGGAACGATCCAGCCGCCCCACGCCATCATCTCGACCCGCTCTCTCAACCGCGTCCTCGCCTACGAACCCGCCGACCTCACCATTAGCGTCCAAGCCGGTCTGCCCTATCGCGAACTTCGAGAGACACTCGCTGAAAAAGGCCAGTTCCTGCCTCTCGACCCTCCCTTCGACGACAACGCCACCATCGGGGGCGTCGTGGCTGCCAACACCAGCGGCCCTCGCCGCCGGCGCTATGGCACCGCCCGCGACATGGTCATCGGCATGACTTTTGCGACTGTCGCCGGAAAACTCGTGAAATCCGGCGGCATGGTCGTCAAAAACGTGAGTGGCCTCGACATGGCGAAGCTGATGATCGGATCCTTCGGCACCCTGGCGGCCGTCACCAGCATCAACTTCAAGGTCTTTCCCCGTCCCGCCGAGGAGCGAACTTTCTTGGCGCGGTCCGCTTCTCCCGAACCGCTGGTCTCGTTGCGCAACGCAATTCTCAAGAGCCAACTCCAGCCCGTCGCGATGGACTTGCTCAACCCCCCGGCGGCCAAGCTCGTAGGCCTCGACGGATCGCAAAACTGTCTCGCGCTCGAAGCGAATGGCAACGAAGCTCTCGTCCAGCGCTACGAACGCGACTGGGGCGAACTGGCTCGGCAGCAGGGCTCATCCGACTTCGACACGCTCGACCCATCGTCCGCCGAATCCTTGTGGAAGCACGTCCGGGATTTCCCTTCGCAAGTCCGTGCCGCCCATTCCGCCGCATCCATTCTCCGCGTCGCGGCTGAACCCAAAAAGCTCCGCGAGCTCGTTGCGGCTGTCAACAAGAACGCCGAATCCCCCATCCTCATCCGCGCGGCGGCGGCCATCGCATACGTCACCTGCCCGGATGCCGATGCAACCCAGCGCTGCCTCACCACCTGCCGCAGACAGGGTCTTCTCGCCATCGTCGAGTTCTGCCCGCAAGATCAGAAAGAAACCCTTGAGATGTGGGCCCACCCGGGCAGCCAACTCAGCGTCATGCAGCGTATCAAAGATTCGCTCGATCCGGGTCACGTCCTCAACCCCGGCCGGCTCTTCAACCGCATCTGAGCATCAACCTTACCCACACGGCCCGTCCGGCATACCAGCCCGAATAGTTTGTTCTGGTTTGCGCTGCCGGCACCGCTGGTCCACGCGATTCTTGCAGTTGGGCTTTGGCGCCATCGAGGTTGGGGGCGCAAGGGCCTTTTGGTTTGGTCGGCCGTCATGACTTTGTGGGGCACGATACTCATTTCCCAAGGGCTGCTGGTTGGCGACATGTTGATTGGTGAAATGTTTCGAATCCCGTCCACGCTGCTTCTCCCCTGTGGGCTCCTCACGATCTGCATTGCCGTCGCACTATCCAGATACGTGCTTCGCCCGACGTGCGCCTGCGGCTAACCGGGTGACGGGTCAGGCGCCGGTGATTGCTCTGTCAGCCCTCTTCGGACAGTCGAGTGGAGAGCCATACCAAACCTAAGCGGCCCGGATCTCAAAACCTTGTTTGAAAGAGCCGTGTACCATTAGGAGGGATACCCCGGTCGGCGAAGTCCCCCCTAGTCGTCCGGAATCGTGTCGCGCCGCTCCTCTCGGAAGACTTCGTTGCGCGGCCATTTCAAAGTCAAGAGTTCATATGCACAACAGCACAGGAAGGAAGTTGCGCTGGCTCGCCGTTTCCTTGATTGGCGCCGGCAGCGTTTTCGGTGGTGGCGCCGCCCAAGCGCAAGTGCTCGACGCCGATTGCTTCAGTGGAGCCTGCGGGGGACAGAAAGGAATCCCGGAGTGTCCCGACGGTTTTGATGAGGTCGGCTTCGTACTCTACGCCAACAGCAAGGCCAATGTCACCAACGACTGCGAGACCATCGTCTCCTGCACCAACTTGGGCAAGAAGACCGTCGATGTCGGTTGCCGCTTCTACCACGGCTTCTTCCCCATACGGCCCGGCGGACCGAAGGATGCGCTCTGCAGTACCCTCACTCCGAACATGGCGCCGGGTGATACGAGCGAATGCGCCACGGACGGAACGGGCCCGCCGGCCTTTCAAGCCGGGGGTATTTTCGGCGCGGCGGCCGGCAATTGTCCGCCCTTCGAGGGCAAAGGCCTGGTCTGCGCCAAAGGCGGCAAAGCGAGTGACGTCTTTTGCGAAGCCCACCTCGTCTGCGGCAACGGAACTGTCCTCGAAAGCATCGACCTCGTCCGGCGCAAGAAACCCAACAAGCCCAAGAAGGAGCACTAACCGATCTGGTGGGCGATCAGGGTGACTTCGCGCGGAGCAGTTGCTCGTAGGAGAGATACGGCTGGAACTTCCCGCCAGCCGTCGGCGGCAGTTCGTTCACCAACTCCAACGCTACCGAAACCGAACCCTCGAACTTACCCTCAATGCGGCGAGCTGTCTGCTGTAGCCGGTCCGGTCCGGGTGTGTCGAGGGGGACGATACGGATATGCAGCCGGTCGCGCTCAGGCTGCGTAATCTGAAATCTCCGTAGCCACGGTTCTTGATCACGCAGGAGGTTGGCGATAGCGTATGGATGAACCACCCGCCCCCCGGGCAGGAAGAAGCGCTCCATGGTGCGGCCGTTGATGCGCAAAAGCGTGGAGACGCCGAAATCGGCCGGATCCTCGTCCTCGCCGAGCTGCACAAGGTCTCCCAGTCGATAGCGAATGAAAGGCATCACGAAGGAGTGCAGCGCCGTCCCAACCAGTTCTCCCTCTTCGCCCGGAGCGGCGGGTTTGCCGTCCCGCAGCACTTCAACGATCAGCGATTCGCCACATACCCGGTAACCTTCACCCCCCGGCTGCTGGTTCGCGATAAAGACAAACTCGTGGCTTCCATAGGTGTCGTGGACCGACGCGCCCCAGCCCCGCTCCAAGCGAACTCGCAGGTCGGGAGTGAGCGTTTCTCCACCCGTGATCACGTAGCGAATGTTCAGCCGCTCACGATCCAGATCCGTCAATTCGTCTGCCTTCCAGCAGAGCGCCGACGGGGCCCCGACGAGAATCTCCGTGCGGCTGTCCGTCAGCCGGCCGATCATTTCATCTTTGGGAATGTTCCAATCAAGGATGAGCCGCCGATAGAAGCCGAGACGCTGATGAATCGGCGGTTTCTCGGGGACGGAATTCCAGTCCGCTTTGCCGGCAAGGTAACTGATCTCCGCCCGCCGGCTGCGGCAGCTTCCGCCGTAGTCGCGCGTGTAGCTCAGACGGAGAGCTTGCAGGAGCCGCTCCTCGACCCGGCGGCGGCGGATGGTCAGCGGAGCGCCACTCGATCCGCTCGTCCGCCTGACCAGGAGTGACTTCAGATCGCTTCCGCGCGCACAGATCTGCTCCGGCGGGAGGAATTGAATGTCATCCCTCGACGTCAAGGGGATTTTCGGAAGATCCTCGAGACTTCGGATGTCCGTAGGCGTCAGGCCGGCGGAGTCAAACAGTCGCCGGTAGTAAGGCACGCTGTTGTAAGCGTGATGGACAACCCGGCGCAGACGGCGGGACTGAAAAGCGCGCACGGCGGCACGGGTCTTCGGACGCCGCATCGCGACGGCCCAGCCCTCGACAAAGGCGCCCGGAGAAGCGGACATGCTCCAGTATAAGGTGGGGCTCTCCTTCATAGGCAGGGCAAGGAAGCCGATTGAAACGCGCGGGGCGGCCGGCCTGCCCCTTAGGCTTTTGTGGCGGTTCAACGCTGGGCCGGTTCGAGTTTGAACCGCATGTGGAGATCGTCGGCTGCTTGGGCCGCCCACGGCTGCAACCCCGCCGAATCGGGTCTGACGACGCTTCTCCGCGAGACCAACCTCGAAAGCCAGGCGCCCGGCTCCACCACTACACCCTTCCGGGGCACCCCCCCGGTCACAAGGACTTCGTCCCTGCTGAGGTCATCGAGCCGGAAGGCCCCGCGTTTGAACTCCAGGTTTCCCGCGATCTCGTATGCGCCGGGCTCAACCCGCTCGGTCACGATCGTCTCCACATGCGGCCGGCAACGCAGACTAAGCTGAGATCCTTTGATCGGCTCTCGGAACGAGTCTTGGAGGGGCCGGATGTCGCCCGATCCCAGTGTCCCCGATTGCACCGCGAACAGCGCGGCCATCAGAGGCAGGCGTCCCGCGCTGAGCTCCGCTTCAACCGACAACGCAGTCGACCCTTGCCAGCGGGGGTTGAGGTCAACCGCGTATGCTCGAGCGTCCGCGGGATTCATCACGAAGTCCAAACCGTAGACGCCCTCAAACCCCCGTGATCGAAGCCACACGCCCATCCTCTCGGTTTGCTGCTGAACGTCGGCAATGATTGCGGTATCGATTTGTGTTGCGGCTGTGTAGTCGTTGCCGCAATAGCCGCCCCAGGGGGCGCCCAACTCCGGATGGCCGGTGAGTTGCACGCTCGGGAAGCCCACGCAAACCAAATCATTGATGACTGCCGCGTTGATGTTGAAGGAAAATTCGCCCAGATAAGGCGCGACCCAAACATCGTCGTTGAAGAAACGGTCATCCAAACGGCCAAGATCCGCTTGGGATCGCACCAGAACCGTTGCGGAACCTGCCGCGCCAAGGGGTTGCTGGACCACGATATCGGATCCAAACTCGGAGGAGAGTTCTTCATACGATCTGTTGCGGAGCCGATACCACCGGCCGGCCAGACGGGGTAACTGCAACTCGTCGAGCGCTTCGAACAACCGAGCTTTGTGTTTGAACTGCTCGACGGCTTGTGGCGGCGTCCCGACGTACCGATAGCCGAGATTCGCGCAGAACGCCTCCATTCGCGGACACGGTGGAGAGGAAGTCAGCAGCCACGAACCCTTGGGATATCGATGCAGCCCCTCTTGAATAGCCGGACCCCGCTGATCAAAAATGCTGTCGATGCCGCAGCCTATCCAGTTGGTCCGGCGCCGGCGGGTCTCATCCACCGAGCGAAACTCGATGTTGCATTCATCCCTGATCAGGTCGAAATCCGAGCCGTCATCCAGGCAGGTCACCGTCGCGACCGGGAGCAGGCGGTCAAGGCCGACGACGTAGGAACCGAAGAAGACTTGCCAGAGCAAGCGTTTGTCGTGGAACAAACCCAGGAGATGTCCGGGGTCCGACAGAGAAGATGCGCTCGGAGTCCGGTCCTCGAAGTCGGGTGGGGAAGCCACGTTACAGGCTAGCCGATCGGACTGCCCGAGAGAAACGGTACGACGTCGGGTCCAACCCGGCGGCATCGACGAAAAACCGCGTCACCGCCTGGCTGGGAACCTCAAGATTCTGTCTGCTAAGTTGCGAGCGGCGGCCCGCCGGGGACGCGAATCCGCTGTCTCCGCGACGGATAGTTGTGCCGCCGCGCCGTGAATTTGGCGTTCAGATACTCACCCATGTGGATCGGGCCCGCCAGGTTGTCGCCGGAAGCAGACCCCGAGAAGATGAACGGAATGGAATCGCCCACATTGCTGCCCGGAGTGTCACTTCGCAGCGTCACTTCATCGCCCTCGATCAGACCGAACATCTCCCGCGTTTCGAACTCTGTCCTGTGAGTACCATGGATCCAATTGCCATCCTGCTCCAGATACAGCGAGTGCCGGCCTCTGCCGCTAAAGAACTCGACGTTGACGTCCCAGTGGCCGCTAACGTCCGCTCCGGCGCGCCTCATGTCGGGCTTCGGGCTCCGTTTCTGCGACAGAACGCCGTGAATGCGGTCCGCCGCGACCTTGTCGTCGCCGGGTTGCATCATCCAGGCGGTGAGGATAATCGAGGTCTCGGAGTCAGAACCGCCGCTGCCGCCCCTCCTCCGCAGTCCGCCACCACTGCCGAGCGCGATGCGGGGCTTGTTACGGGCCAGTTCCTCGGCGACGTCCTGTCCGGTGATGTGCAGCTTCCTTGGGTCCCAACTGATCACGAGCCTCGGACTCTTATTCCCAAGTCCCGTCGGCTCCTCGATCTTCGTCTTGATGCCCTTGATGGCCGAAACGCGCTTGTCGATGGTGTCAAGCCACGACAGCCATGTCTTCCACTCAGCGTCATGGTCGCGTTTGACCCAGGCCTCGACGGCGGCCAACATGCCCAACGTTTCCTCGCGACCGACTTTGTTGTCGCGTCCGGGGCCATGGTGAGGCGCGCTCGCCTGCCACGCGGACATCAGCAAGTCTTTGTTGCCCAGCATCAGACCGGCGCACTGCGGCCCGCGGATCGCCTTTCCTCCGCTATACGCAACAACCGTGGCCCCGCGCACCAGATGCACGGAGGGAATCGTAAGTATCTCAGCCGCCGCATCCACAAGGATGGGAACGCCTTTGGGTTTCGCGATCCTAGCCACGGTTTCCAGATTGAGCGGCCGCGGCGAACCTTCACGATCGGCCATCATGTAGATCATCGCCGTGCGCGGTCCGAGCGCATTCTCCATTTCCTGGGGCGAATCCACCATAATCACCTTGATCCCAATGTTGCGAATCGCGTGATCATAGGCAGTACGCGAAGTGCGGGGAAAAACGACCTCAGTCTTGTCGAAGCCCGTGAGATCGGGAATCCGGATGAGCTTTTCGGGGTTGCCGCCCGTCACGCAAGCGGCCGTCACGTGCTTCAGCCCCGCCGCGCAGCCCGACGAAACCATGCCCCATTCAGCCTTGGTCAGTTCGGACAGGCGCTCTCCTACGGCAAAGGCAATCTCGTCCAGTTGCGCAAAGTATTGCGTGGCCGCATCCATTGCGGCTCGCACCTCGGGCAACTCAGAGGACCCTCCGATGATGGTGAACGTGCCACGGCAATTGATGACGGGCTCCACCCCGATTGATTGGAAGATCTCCGGTCCGGGAGTCAGCGGACCCGGCGCGGCCTTGGCGCTGGCGGCGCCGAATAGAAGCGGCAGAGCGAGCACGTTCCCTACCTGCAAGAGTTCCCGCCGCGTTGCGGCGAACGGTGCTTTTCCAACGATATTCTCAGGTTGTTTGTCAGGCATGACTGCTCCCATTCTGTGAGAAACCAACGAGTCGATCCTAGTCCGATTCGAGTTTACACTTTACGCCTTTCCGCGTGATTTCGCGACCCCGCGGTTCAACAGACAATACGTGGCCATTTATCGCGCACCCGTCGCCGCAAGCGGTCGAACCGGAATCGCCTCGGGTTACTCCGTACCCGCCCGGATCGGCCCTCCACCGGCGGCGTCGTCCACTAACTTGCCGTCCGTCAGAGTCACAGTGCCATTGACGACAACGTGGTCGATGCCGACCGAGTATTGCACCGGATCTTGGTAGGTCGCTTGGTCGATGACTGTCTCCGGATCGAAAACGACGATGTCCGCGTCGGCGCCCACCTGCAGCCGCCCCTTGGTTTTCATCGCGGGGATACGTTCCGCGAGCCTGTCCGCGGGAAGTACCGTCATCTTTTTGAGAGCTTCCATCAGGCCGAGCGCTTTTTGTTCGCGAACGTAGCGGCCGAGCACGCGAGCATAGGTTCCCCACGTTCTTGGGTGCGCCTTGCCGTTGGTGAGCCACATGCCGTCGCTGGCAATCATCACCATCGGGTCGGCAACGAGGTTCTTGACGGCTTCTTCGCTGTAGCTCGCCGGGCTGATGATTAATCCGCCCGAGGGCTTGTACTTGGCGAAGGTCTCGCGGGTCAGGTTCTCTCCGGTCTCAACCCAGATATGCTGGCCGATCTCTTCGTCCGACATCTTTTCCCAGTCGTCGTATGCGTGCGAATCGATGTAGCTGGAACCGCGGTTATAGGGGTAGCACTCCGTTGTGACATCGATCCCCTCGGCCTGGGCCACGCGTATGCGCGTGAGATAGTCCGGCGCGCGGTCGCGGCCGCTGCTATTCATATGCACGATGTGAAGCTGAGCATCGTGAAGCCGGGCCGGCTTTAACACCTCTTCCAGATTGCTGATGTCCGTAGCATTCGTTCGCATATGAACGTAGGCCGCCGCGTTGTACTTGCTCGCCACGCTGAACACCGCGTCGATCTCTTCCGCTGTCGCGCCCGGCGTGTAGGCGACGAGCATGCCAACCCCGACTGCGCCTTGCTCAAGGCCTTCCGAGAGCCGTTCCTTCAGACCTTCAATCTGCTCCGTTGTCATCGGCTGAACCGCCCAGTCGCCGGACAAGCGTGATTTCAAGAGCTTGCCACCCATCGCCAGCCGCCGCGAATCGGGATGAGAGATCGTCGCCCCAAAGTTCAGCGGCGACGTCCCTTCGCGCTCCGCGTACCAGGCCGCGACATCTTCGACGCCCAGTTCCAACTCAAGCGCCGACGTGACACCGTCGTGAATCTTGGCGCGGTAAACCTCCGGACTGTCGCCGTGCTGATGCAGGTCAATAAAGCCTGGCGCCACGATCCTGCCTCCGGCATCGAGCGTTTCTTTTCCGGAGATCTCATCCTCGACAATGACCGCGATTCGGTTGCCCTGAATCCCCACGTTACGAACCGCGTCGAGTCCCGTTTCCGGATCCATGACACGGCCGCCACGAATCACGAGATCGTAGGTCACCGAGCCGCATGACGAGACGGCCAGGGCAAGGAGCGTCAACAGTGTGTTTCTCATGGCGTCCATTATGGCCTTTCGGTGACGACTCTCCGGCTACTCAGGCTGCGGCCAATCCAGGTGTTTGTGCAGGAAGCGGAATGTCCGATCCGCCAGAATCGTGTGTCCGCCGTTGAAAAATTGGATCTCGGTGCGATCGGCGATGCCGAGTTGGGCGTAGAGGCGCCGGACTTTGGAGTATTCGGCCGCCACCCAGCGGTCCATCGCGACGCCGTCGTGGTGTCCACGCTCAACCATGAACGGCCGCGGAATCATGAGATAGGCTTTCTCGGCGTTTCCGAACGTATTCCCGAGGTTGAACAGGGGCACCTCCCATGTCGGGTGATACATGTAGCTATAGCCACGGTCGACGGCCGTCAGCTTGTGAATGTCCTCGTTGAAATTAGCCGAGCAGATCGAAAGTGCGTAGTCTTCGAGTAGAGGCGGAACGACCGTCGCCGTAGCTCAGACCATAGAAGCCCATACGTTTTGAGTCAACGAACGAAAGCGACGAAAGCCAGTTCAAGATCTGCTGATGCTGAGCCGTGATGAACGAAAACATCGTCAGCTTCAGGATCTTCGCCTTCTTGTCGAGCCAGCGGAAGCGGTCGGTGTCGCGATAGAAGTTGTGCGGCGCGAACACGACGAAGCCGCGCTCGGCCAATCGCGCACCGAAGTTTCGGTAGTAGGGATCGTTGCCCTCGACTACGTTCTTCGGCAGCCCGTTATAGCCATGTTGGGCGACGACGACCGGACGTTTTTCCCCCAGCTCGATGTCGTTCGGAACCAGTAGAATCCCCCACGCGAAGACGTCAGGTACAACATCGAGGACGACCTCGTAGCCGGTCCAACTCGCTTCTTCATAGATGCGCCGCGAACGGGGATGCGGGGGGAGCGGAGGATCGTCGAGTCGGCCGACAATCTCGTCATGCAGGTGCTCCCGAAACTTCTTTGAGGCCTCTGCGAACTCTTCCGCGGAGTGCGTCTCGGCGCTCAGCACGCGCGACGGCGGTGGCTCCGTCAAGGCGGGCATCGCCGCCTGCATATAGAAGCGGTCACGGACGTATCCCGACTCGGCGCCGAGTTCCTGGACGCGCTTCTCTAGTTGCTTGACCTGCCGGTGTTGGCGAACCTTGGGATCGAAATCGTGTCGGCGATCTTTCGGGATAGGGCCGGCGGGTTGCGGGGGAAGTGTGACGTCGAGAAGGGCGGCGAAATGAGCCAGGGCTTGCTCGGAACCCGGACCCACGGTTTCCCCGATTGGCCCACTGACAAGATGCTTCGGCTGGAAACCCGGTCGGGTCAACGAATCGATGCGCTTGAACTCCGCTTCGACTGAGGGGAAGTCCGGTGTTCGCAGCACACCCGGCGCAGCCGCCTTGCGCCAGTCGTCCGGCACCACGGGAGGACCATCGACCACGGGACTAGAGCTATGTTCGACGACCAGACCACGTGGCGCGACAAGCGTAGCGATCTCAGCATCGCCGAATTCTCGCAGCAGACCCCAGACCGTGCGATCCAGCGGCTCTTCCCACACTTGCTGTCGGGAATCGAAATATCCGCTCACAAGCGTCGCATCGATTCGAGTATCGGACGCCGCGGCATAGAGCGTGATCAGTCCCCCCTCGCCGTATCCGGCAACGCCGACCTTCGCGCCGGGACCGCCGCGCCGTTCAAACCAATCAACAGCGGACAGTACTTTTTGCACTTCGTAGCCGATGATGTGGCGACCCATCACGAACGCTTGGCGGTAGATCCATTCGCGATGAGAGAGGTTCGTGTAGTGAACGTCGGGATGGCCGGAAACTTCAGCCGCTCGATTGATGAGCAAGGGGACAACAACTTCGAAACCGCTCTCGGCGAGTCGACGGGCAAACTGCGCCTCCTCGGGCCAGCCGGACGCGAGCCCGACGAGCACCTCGGGCGTCTGGTCCGCATCGGGAATCGCGACGACGCGTCCCACGGGCTGCCGCCGGGGTTCGAGTAGCAGCCCCTCCCCGGTGACACCCTCAAGCACCGGCCAGCGGACCTGGAAGACACGGAACGTCGACGTCTCGGCAACCAGAGCCGGATTGTCGTCGTCGCCGTAGCGCTCCATGGAAGCCACGGTCCGTTCATCCCTGAGGCCGATGATCGATCGAAAACGTTGACGGTTCGCCGCAACGGATTTCTCGTAGTTCACCGTTGAGGAAAGATCGCGCGACCAGAACCGCGAGCGAGCCTCGACGGAATCCTCAATCTTCCGGTCGATGAAGACATGCAGGCCGTCGAGCATCTTTTCATCGAGCGGCCCTTGCCAATCGAGGGGCTCTGTGTCCTGCAACGTGACAACCTGGCTCAATCCCGCGGTCGTTGCGAGAGAACCGGCGATCGCTGATATCGCTAAGAGCCGATGCAAGATGAAAGGCATGCGCGTTTCCTCAAGCGGGTCGCGCTCTCACGCGACGAGCAATGGCGTTGAGGTCGACCAGGGCCGCACGGTCTCCAGCCTTTTGAACGAGGTCGCAGATCAGATCGATCGCGCGGAACTCAGGGTCCGTTACATAGAGACAGGAAGGGTGGCCGAGAAAGTCGAAGACGCCCCGGTTCTCGATCGCCCAGGTTACCGAACGCCGGACCGCTTCGAGAAACCAGTCAAGCTTCCAACGCCCATTACGGAAAGCGTTGATGTCGCTCGGCGCGCTCATGGGAATTTCGACAAGGCCGGTCGGATAAACAAACGGTTGAGCATCGGCCTGGGCAGCCGTGATGGCGTCATAGACAGATTGGCTCGGCTCCCGGCCCGGTTCGCCGATCGGATGCCGAGGGTATTTACTGCTGGCCCATCGGAACCCGAGGTCAAGCAGCATGCGCTGCAAATCAGGTCGCGCAGTGAGTCCACCGGCGAATCCACCGGGCGTCCGAAACCCATCCGGAGAGATTCCGAGCCGATTCCGCATGGCTAGCGTACAAGCCGAAACGTTATCCCGGAGCACCTCATGGATAGATCGGCCTTCAATCAACCAGGGCGCTCGCCGGAACCGGAATTGGATATCTTCACGTTTCCGCGCTAACACGTTCACGTGATCGTAGGTGTGGTTCCCGACGGAATGGCCCGCGGCGACGATTCCTTTGAGCCAATCAACGCTTTCGTGCTCGAAAACCTGCCCCACGGCAAAGCTGTGAAGGACACCCCCACAAGCCTTGATGCGCCGCGCGGCTTCGACCGTGTAGCGCTTCGATTCTTCGTTCAGATTGCCTTTCTCGTAGTCCCAGTGCGTCGTTTCGCGGGTCGGAAAGTTGCGGCTCATCTCGAGATCGAGCGTGATCGCGATAAGCGCCTTGCCGCGCAGCACGGGATCTTCTTGCGCGGCCCGGAGCGAGACAGCGCCCGCCATACCGGCGGCAAGAAACTCACGCCGCGCGATGCGGCGGCCGACCCCGCTGGGAAACGTTTTCATATAGCGGTGCGTGGTCCTATGGAGATTCCTGTTGCACATAGAGAAACAGGTCACGCAGCTCTTGCGGGCTAAGCGTACTGAGAAGATCATCCGGCATGAGCGACTCGGGCGCAACCTCCATCGACTGGATGTCGCCACGCGCGATGCGGGTCTTTTGGAACGAGCCGTCTACGATCGTAACCGCTCCCGTGTCTTCCTGCTCGATGACGCCGCGAACCGTGCGGCCGCTATGGGTGCGAATCACATAGGTCAGGTACTGGCTTCGAACGGTGGCACTCGGGTCGACCAGGGCCGCCAGTAGCGCCGCTTGATCGCTACGGTTGGCATCCGTCAGATCGGTCCCCAGAGTCCCGCCTTCTCCGAATAACATGTGACAACTTGCGCAGTGCTCGATGAAGAGGAGGTGGCCCCGGCCGGTGTCGCCTTCTCCCGCGTTGAGGTCATTGCGATAGCGCCGCATCACCGCCAGTTTTTCTTCCGTACTACCGGCCTTGATGTTGCCCCAGCGTTTGCGAACCAGCTCGTTGAGCGTTTCGTCATTGTGAAGATGCAGTTGGCGTAGTTCGGCGAGAGCGAAGTCCTGAGCGGCAATCCGGCCTTCATCAACGCTTCGGAGTAACCTGAGCGCGGTAGCGCGCCGGCTGGAAAGAATAGCGCGAATCCCTCGCTGTTCGGTCGACGAAACTCGTGCGTAGGAATCGAGCAGCCGGCGTGCAATGCCCTCCGTCTCGAACCGTGCCAGGACATCGAGGGCGCGGAGACGAACTTCCGAGGGATACTTCAGGTCAGTGTGATCGAGGGCGACCTCCGCGCAATCAGGACGCCCAAGGTCCACGAGCAGATCCAATAACTCCACTCGCCGTTCGTCGGTCGCTTCCGCATCGCGAAGCTCTTGCAGTACGGATTGATACGCCTCCTCCACGCCCGCACGGACGGCGAGCCGCGCTCGATCAAGGGCCCTCGGTTCGGCCTTCCAGTGAGCACCGATCCAGTCTTTGAGCGCGGCCGTTATCGGCTCGAATTCGCGCTGAGGTGCGCGGGCGTCGTCAGCGTGGGCTTCAGCGATGTCTTCGAACAGGCCGCCCTGCCCCAGCCCGGCCAAGGCGGCTCCTCGTTCGGAAAGACCTTGATCCAATGCGCCCACGGCCGACTCCACATGCTGCGAACGAGCGGCCCGCGCGAGTTTGAGAGCCGCATCGTATCCTCCCGCTGTACCCTCGGCCGCATAGCGACGCATCAGCCACTGAGCGTTCTGTCGCCACATCGAGGTACCCCAGGCGTCACCTTCCGCGACAAGCTTCACAACTTCGTCTCGGTCGGACAGGGCTTTACTTTCGAGCGCCCACCAGATGAGCAACGGCAGATGCGGGTCGCCCGAATCGAGGTCGCGGTCCAGCAGATGGGCCAGCACCGGCAACGCTATCTTGCCCGGAAAGCGTTTCGCGCTTGCTGCAAGCTGACTTCTGACGACGACACTCGGGTCATTCATCGCAAGAGACACGATCCGTTTCGCTTGCCGCGGGGACGCCTCGCGACGATCACCAAGAATCCGCACCATCCACGCACGTACATATTCCGCCGGATGATTCAACAGAGCCAAGCCAAGCGTGTCATCCAATCCGCCGCTCACGTGCAACGCCCATACCGCTTGTAAGGTCAGGTCCTCCTCCGCTGATTCGGAAATGATCTCCCGCAGTCGTGCGTGGACGCCCGCGTCCCTGCGATGAGCCAAGATGCGGCGGGCTTGCGCGGCGTACCAACCATTTGCATGATCGAGCAGGTCGACTAGTTCCCCACTCGACAGCAGCGCGAGATCAAGGCGGGGTAGCGGGTCGGCATCCTTCGCTTCCATCTTGTAGATCCTGCCGTTCGAGCGGTCCCACTCGACATCGGGATCGGGGTGGGCCGTTCGCTTGTCGTGAAAATCGCTCACGTACATCGCGCCGTCGGGCCCCAACGCCAGGTCCGTCGGAGAGAACCAAGTGTCGTGGGCATCAAAGAACGTGCCGACTTGTTCCGCCTCGAAAGTCGAGCCTCGCGGCTTCACCCGCCACCAAGACGCGGAATGCCCAAGAAAGTTCGCCCCGATGAAGCTCTGGTGAAATGTCTCGGGGAAGGCGTCGGCATCATAGATCGTTCCACCAAGAACAATGTGGCCGCCAGTCACGCCCGTATGTTTGACGTGAGGGAAGTAGTCGTAGGCGTACAGATTGTGAAGCGGCCCGTGTTTGCCAAAACTCTTACGGTAGTAGCCGCCCTGAACCGCGTGCCAGAATAGCGCTCCTCCGTTCGAGCTATAGAACAGGTTTCCCTTGCGGTCGAACGTGAGACCGTAGATGTTCCCACCGCCCTCGGCGAAAAGTTCGAACTCCCTGGTCAGCGGGTGATACCGCCACACGCCTTGTTGAAATTCAATCCCGCGGATGTTGCAGGTGCTTGTCGAGCCGTTCAGGCCGTAAAGCCAGCCGTCGGGTCCCCACGTCAGGTGATTCGCGACGGACTGCGCATCCTCCATCCCGAATCCCGTTAGCAACACCTCTGGGTCCGAGTCAGGCACGTCATCTCGATTGCGATCCGGATAGAACAACAGATAAGGCAACTGAAGTACGAAAACGCCCCCGTGGCCGAACGCCAGCCCTGTCGCAAGATTCAGGCCTCGCACGAAATCCTTGACTTGATCCGCCCGCCCGTCGCCATCCGAGTCTTCGAGAATCGTGATTCGGTCGGCGCCTCTGGGGCCTCGCGGCGGGGGCAACGGTACTCGGTCGTAAACCGTTCGCGACCAGCGATCGACCTTAACCCGTTTGAGGCCCGCCGGATTCGGATACTGCAAATACTGAATCGTCCACAGGCGGCCCCGTTCGTCCACCTTAACGAGGCTCGGCTGACGTACCTCGGGCTCGGCGGCGAAGAGTTTGACCCGCAGGCCGTCGGCCACCTCCATCTTCTCGACCGCCCTCTCCGGTGAGTAACCCTGCGAGAACAGCACCGCGGTAGACGATAGGAAAATGGCGAATCTTGAAATCAATTGAGGTTCGAACACCTAACGGCCGGCGCTCCGATTCGAATCCACCGAGTCGGACTGCGCGGATGAACTTCCCTATCGAACCAGCAGGCCCCTTTATTGTCAAGCTGTCAGAGCAAGAACGTATCTCACAACACTCGATGACCGAAGCACCGGCTAGAATTGGAGTGGGCGGGTGAGACACTTTTCAATGCGGCCTGTAAGAGTCCATGCGAATCGGAGCCATTCATCCCTTACGGGCGTCACGACCCTACTCTTGGTTGCAGGCTTGCCTGCCGTCGCGTCTGATTCGGCGATCAAGAATCCGCCGCCCCGCGTTCCATCGGTCCAGTAGATTTTCCCTTACAGCGCCAGTGTCGGCCAGCGAACGGAAGTCCTTCTCTACGGTAACTTCCTCGATCAAAGCGAAACGGTCACGCTCGATTCGGAGAAGCTCTCCGGCCGTGTTCTCGAAGCCACGTCCACCCGCACCAAGATCGAGATCCAGAGCGCGCCCGAGGCCGCTCCCGGACTCTATGGCGTCCGCCTCGGCGGAAAACGCGGGTTGTCCAACCGCTTTCACTTCCGTCTTACGGGATGGAAGTCGCTTACGGAAACCGAACCCAACGATCTAAGTGAGCAGGCGCAGTCCGTAACCGCACCGTTGTCGGTCAACGGGATGATCGAAGACACCGACGACGCGGATTTCTTTCGTTTTCACGCCGAGACGGGCGAAACCATCGCCTTTCAGGTGCTACTCGGCCGCAACGGTTACGCGACGGGCGGCGAGATCGGAAATGTCACATTGACCTTGATGGATACGGCGGGCCACGTGTTAGGCGCCAGTTTCTCGCATTTCATCTGGGACCCTTATCTACAACATGACTTCGAGAAGAAAGGGGATTACCTCTTGGCCGTCGAGCACAAGCGACTAGCGGTAACTTGCTTTGTCACAGAGTGCGAGAACAAAAGACTCGACGAAACCTATCAGTTGCTCATCGGACGCAGCCCGGTGTTATGGTCGGTTTGGCCACCGGCCGGACGCCGCGGTACGACCGTCGAGGCACAGTTGACGGCCGACTTTGTCAACGTGAAGACGCCGCTCGAATTCTCCGGCAGAGGGCTGCGCGCCCGTACTTTGTCCGCTGACGGCGTTTCGCCGACACGCTTGCAACTGGCCATCGAGATCGACCCGGACGCAGAACCCGGCAAGCACTTTTTGCGCGTCCCCGACGAATCGGGGTCGTTGTCTCCTCTCGTGTTCCTGGTTTACGACGAAGAGTTGAGCCGCGAGCAGGAGCCGAACAACTCTCTCGAAAGCAGTCCGGTTCTTTCGGTACCCAGCCTGTTCTTGGGCAGAATCGACGAGCCCGGCGATATCGATTCCTTCGCCTTTCAGGCTAACGAAAGGGACCGGCTCGTTTTCCAACTCGACGCCCGCAAAGTGGGTTCCAGCATGTTCGACCCGCACGTAGCCGTGCTTGCGGCGGATGGAGATATCGTAGGCATCAACGACGACCAGCCCAGTTTCTATAATCCAAGGAACCGCGACGCCAAACTTGAGTTGCAGATCCCCGGCGCGCCCAATTGCGCCCAGCGCTCCGACCGTTTCTTCTTGCAGGTGCGGGACACGTCGAAGCATTCCGGCGAGGGCCTCTTCTATCTGCTGCGGGCCCGCAAGCAGACCCCCGACTTTGAATTGGCGGCGCCATCGGATCGTATTTTCGTCGAACGTGGCGGAGAAGCGACTGTGTCCTTGCGCCTACGGCGCCTAGAGGGATTCTTAGAGGATGTAACGGTCGTTGTTGACGGCTTGCCACCGAGCGTCGTAGCTAAACCGCTGGTCATTCGCGCCACAAAGGCCGCGGGTGACTTGAAACTGCAAGCCGCGGAGACGACTGACCTGACGACGACGAAGCTATCGATCCGCGGCGTTGGGAAGAACGGAGAAGAGGAGATCGTCAGAGAAGCCGTGATTCCTCAGTCCACGCTGGGCGATGGATTTGCGTACGCGGACAAGAGGCGCGAAGAGCTACACCTCTCCGTCGTTCCACCCACACCTTTTTCGCTGGAACGGATTCATGCTAACGGCCAGGCGGCGCGTACATTGTTGTCCCTGAGCGGCGCACGCAAGGCTACGGTCCTCGTCAAAGTTCAGCGACGTGACAGCGTGGATCAACCGCTCACCCTATCCTTCGAGGGATTGCCCGAAGGGATCGACTTCGAGGAAAAGGAATGGACGGACGAAGGAACCATCGCGGACGTGATGCTCCGAGTTCGCGACGGTGCGCGGTTGAAGCCTGCGGAATACCGAGTGGCGGTTGTCGGCACAGGAGCCGCCGGGCAGCGGGAAGCCGGTGAGTCCTTCTATCTGAGGCTGGAGCCTTGATGCGGCGGACACAACTTTTGCGGCGGGCGGCGGGGCTCTCGTTGTTGGCCGCGGGCGCCCTATTCGCCCAGAACAACGCCTTGTCCGACGGCCTGTTAAAGGTCGAGGTTGAGCCGCGCGCGGGCTTCATCTCCGGTAAGGGTCAGCTACACGGCTTTGTTGTGACGGGACTCTACATCGGTGGCCGTACGCGTGATCTCACACGAGAGGCGACATTTGACGTGGCGAACGAGACGATCGTTCGCCAGACGGAACCGGGACTCTTTGAGGCGCTCGACGAAGGTGTCTCGACGGTCACGGCGCGATTCAAAGGCCAGAGTGCGTCCGCCGCCATCGTTGTCAGCCCGGCTCGGAGCAAAACGTGGGAGTTCTTCACAGATATCGCACCGGTCTTCTCTAAGTTCGGGTGCAACGCCTCGAGTTGCCACGGCGCGCTCAACGGCCAGAACGAATTCAAGTTATCACTCTTTGGCTACGACCCCGATGCGGACTACGAAGCGGTAGTCCACAAGTCGGCCGGCCGGCGTATCGACCGGAAAACACCCGAGCAAAGCTTGATCGTCGCCAAGCCGACCTTCGCCATCCCGCACGGCGGCGGACAAAGATTCAGCGTCGATGCGCCCGAGTACCACACCCTCCTGGAGTGGATTCAAGCCGGCGCACCGAAAGGTGATGGAAAAGGACCGCGGCTGACTTCACTCGAAATCGCGCCGGCAGGTTTCCGAGTTCTCGACGAAGCGGGCGACCATCAACAACTGATCGTCATCGGCCACTACTCAGACAATTCGCAAGCCGACGTAACTCGGTCCGTACAGTATGTGGCGAGTGACGACACCGTAGCTGAGATTTCTCCTCTGGGTTTGGTCACAGCCAAGACGAGCGGAGAAACGAACGTACTCGTGCGCTCGATGGGACAGTTGGCGTCGACGCGAATCGGCGTGGCCCAGCCGGTTTCGGAAGAGGCACCGCAGCCTCCGCGGCGTAATTTCGTTGACGAGTTCATCTTTTCCAAGCTCGATCGGATGCGCATTCCGCCGGCCCCTGTCACCGGCGATGCGCAGTTCTTGCGTCGGGTGTATCTGGACCTGATCGGGACGCTACCCACCGAAGACGAGGTCAACGCCTTCGTGACCGACGATCGCGCAGACAAACGCCACGACGTCATTGATGCTCTGCTTACGCAGCCCCAGTACGGCCAGTTCTGGGCCCAGAAGTGGGGCGATCTCTTCATGCTGGCGCCCCTACAAGTTCCCGACAACAGCCTCTACGCACACGAGTATTTCCGCCGCAACTTCGCCCAAGACAAGCCCTACGACGAAGTTGCGAGAGAGATGATCACCGCTTTAGGCAGCGTCGGAGAAATCGGTCCCGCCAACTTTTACACCCGTACAAACCGGCGCGTCACGGAAGAGTACGCCACCTTTGTTTCGCAAACCTTTCTTGGCGTGAGCCTCGAGTGCGCACGCTGCCACGACCACCCCCGCGAACGCTGGACCCGCGACGACTTCCTGGGCACCGCCGCATTCTTCTCGCAGGTGAAGATCAAGGAAGGGCTCAGCTACAAGCCTTTCGAGTACCTGGTGACGCTGGACTACCCCGCGGAGTTCAAGCACCCGCAGACGCTACAGGTGGTCCGGCCCAGGCTGCTTGGAGGAATCGAACCGCCCATCCGCCCGATGACGGATCGTCGGCAGGTCTTGGCGGCGTGGCTGACCGCGCCCGAGAACCCGTTCTTCGCGCGGGCCACGGTGAACCGGATTTGGAAGGAGTTGATGGGTCGCGGCCTTGTCGAACCTACCGACGACTTCCGGGCAACAAATCCACCAAGTCATCCCGAGCTTCTGGACAGGCTGGCGGCGTTTCTGGTGGAGAACGGCTATCGCCTCAAGCCGCTGATGGCTCTCATCTCGAAGTCCGCCACCTACCAACTTGCCTCTGCCGCGAACGCGGTGAACGCCGAAGACGGCCTAAACTATTCGCACTACGCCATCCGCCGCCTGCGCGCTGAACAATTGTTGGATGCCGTGTCCGACGTCACCGGCGTGCCGGAGAAGTTTCCCGGCTTCTATCGCGGTAAACGCGCTATCGATTTACCTGACTCCGGCGTAAACTCGTATTTCCTCGAACAGTTTGACCGCTCGCCGCGCGACGTGGCGAGCTGCACGCGTCTCGCTACGACGACCGTTTCGCAAGCGATGCACATGCTGGCCGGAGATACGCTGAACGCCAAGATCAGCAGTCCGGAAGGCCGTTTGGCGGCGATGATCGAGGAGGGCGTTTCACGAGAAGACATCGTGCGGCGGTTCTATCTGTTAGCGTTGAGTCGCGCGCCAACGGAACGGGAGATAGGACAAGCGGCTGCCTTCGTTTCGAAACGTAGCGATCGTAAGCAAGGGCTCGAAGGCTTCGTGTGGGCGCTTCTCAACTCCAAGGAGTTTCTGTTCAATCACTAGGTCCGCACAACGAGGCGAATTGAGATTGGCATGCGTCGCTTGCCCAACGGCAGACCAGCGACGGCGATTGGGAAGGACACAGCATACAGTGCTCAAGGTCCTACCGGCGGCTGCTGGGGTCGCCGTGATTTCATCCGTGTCGGCTCGCTCGGCGCTCTCGGGCTCAACCTCGCCGGCTACCTGAATCTACGCAAGCTTCAGGCCGCCACCGCTCCCGCGGACCGCTCGTGCATCCTCATTTGGCTCGGGGGCGGGCCCGCCCATCAAGATCTATGGGACATGAAACCCGACGCGCCGAAGGAGTTCCGGGGGGAATTCAAGCCCATCTCGACGAACGTTCCCGGCATACAAGTCGGCGAACTGCTTCCTCACTCCGCCAAACTCGCCGACAAGTACACGATCATCCGCTCGATGACCGGAATCGAAGGCGAGCACGAGCAAGCAATGAGCCACATGCTCACGGGCTACCGTCCCCTGGCGACTCTTTCGTTTCCCGCCCTGGGGGCCGTCGTGGCGAAGGAGAAGGGACAGCAAGGGGGACTCCCGCCCTATATCGCCATCCCCATGGTGGGCTATGGCTACGGACCTGGGTTTCTCGGAACGTCGCACGGTGCCTTCGCATCGGGTGATCCGAACATTGGTTCCTATCGCGTTCGCGACATGGAGTTGCCGACCGACGTGGACTGGAGTCAAATCTCCGACCGGCGCTATCTCGTCAAGCAAATGGACGCCTCGTTCCAGAGGGACCCGCTACTGCAGGGGGCGGACACGGAAGGTCGGTTCTCGGCGATCGACGAATCCTACGAAAAGGCCATCAGTCTGATGACCTCCAATCGGGCGCGCAAGGCATTCGACATCTGGGAGGAGTCGGATCAAACCAGGGAACGCTACGGACGCACATCAATGGGCCAGGGTTGTCTGCTCGCGAGACGTCTGATTGAGGCCGGCACCCGATTCGTGACGGTATCACTGGCGTTCAACGAGTGGGACACGCACGGCAACAATTTCAACCGCCTGAAAGAACGCCTCGTTCCGCCCTTTGACCAGGCCTACGCGGCGCTGCTGACCGATCTCGCCGACCGGGGCATGCTGGATTCGACCCTCGTGATCGCAACCGGCGAGTTCGGCCGGACCCCCAAGGTCAACGGCAACGCGGGACGGGACCACTGGGCCAAAGTTTGGTCCTGCCTCATGGCGGGGGCCGGAATCCCTGGGGGCCATGTGCATGGTTCGTCGGACGCGATCGCCTCAGAGGTCAAGGACAATCCCGTCACAGTCGAGGATTTCTCCGCGACGGTCTACGATCGGCTGGGCATCGACTATTCCCAGGAATACGAAACGCCCATCGGACGCCCGGTACGCCTTTCTATGGGCGCCCATCTCACCTTCTGAAGCGGCGGGGCAACTAGAACTGACAGCTCACAGTGCCTCCAGCGGTTCGTTCGAATCGCCGAACTCCTTAAGGTCGATGCCGAACTTCGAGAGCAGCGACAGATAGAGGCTGCACATCTTGCGATTGGGTTTCTCGCGGTAGTCGAGCACGCGTCCGGACTGCATCCGCCCGCCGGCGCTACCGACCAGCACCACGGGCAACTGCTTGGCGTTGTGCCTGCCCGTCAACATACTTGAGCAATACATCAGCACCGAGTTATCGAGCGCCGTCCGGTCGCCTTCCTGGATCGCGTCCAGCCTGCGAGCGATGTAGGCGAACTGCTGCAGCAAGAATTGATTCACCCGCAGGTAGTCGGCATCGTCACGGTGCGAGAGCTCGTGGTGGCCGACGTCGACATTCAGATGCCGAAACAGCAGATAGCTGTGATCGTTGTTGAGCTTCAACGTCGAGACGCGCGTCGTGTCCGTCTGGAAACCCAGCACCAGGATGTCGCACATCAGCCGCATATGCTCGGAGAGATCCTGCGGAATGCCGTTCGGCGGACGCGGCACGTTAGGCTTGTCGAGCGTCGGCCGCCAACCTTGCAACTCACCCCGGCCGCCGGCATGTTCGATGCGCTGTTCAACCTCACGCACGGAGTTGAGGTACTCGTCAAGCTTGTGCTGGTCCGCCGAACTGATGTTCCGCCGAAAGCGATTCGCATCGATGAGAACAGCGTCAAGCACGCTTTGGTCTCCGCGCTGTGCTTGGTCCTTGAAGAGCCGATCGAACGCCAAGGCGGGATACAGCTCCAGCGGTGTCGGCGCTGTCGGCGAGCTCCACGAGATATGCGAGCTGTAGAGCATCGAGTAATTCTTGTGAATCCCCGGATTCGACCTCTCACAACCGAGGACGAGGCTCGGCACCTTGGTCGAACGTCCATAGCGCTGAGCAACAACCTGATCGATGCTTGTGCCGGACCGGATCTCACCGCCCGACGCCAGCGGTGCGCCCGATAGCAGATTGCCTGTCTGCGAACTATGAATGTTCCCCTTCAGGGCCTCCTCGTTGTAGAGACCCTGAACACAGAGCAACTTCTCACGAAAGTCGGCCAGAGGCGCCAGCACTTGGCCGAGCTTCATCTGCTTTCCTTCGCCCTCGGCCCACCACTCGTCGCTCTTAAAACCGTTGCCCGAAAAGAGTACCGCTAGGCGCACAGGGGCTTCGCTGCCCGGTTTCTTGGCTCGAGTCGCGCCCCACACAGGGACGGACTCCATCCACGGCAATGCCATCGTGACACCGAGGCTGCGGAGGAAGGTTCGGCGGGAAAAACGATGGATCCTCATGATCCGGCTCCTCGACAAGGTTGAAGGTTCATGGTGTTCTCGAAAGTTGAGTCCCGCGCCCCCGGATCTCCCGGAATTGAGGGCTCTGCACAATCATATCGATGGCCACCGAAAAGCGGTAGTCCTTCTTTCGGAGCTGTTCGCGGATCTGGGTAAGCAGCGGTTCGTCCGAGAGCTGTACCTCCCGCCCCAGGGCGTAGCCCAACAGCTTGCGGCAAAACTGGTAGAGAATCGCATCCCGGCGTTTCTCGAATAGATAGTCCCGCAGGCCCTCCAAGCCTTCAATTTCGCTTCCATCAGGAAGCTGCGTCCGCGTATCGATAGGGCGCCCGGCCATGTCAGCGTCACGGCGGCGGCCGATGGCGTCGAAACCCTCCAGCGCAAATCCAAATGGGTCAATCCTTTGGTGGCATGAGGCGCATTGCGGCTCGCTCGTGTGTCTTGCCACGAGCTGCCGCACCGTCAGCCCGTTGGTTGCCGTTTCGTCCGAAGGCAGTTGAGGGACTTCCGGCGGCGGACGCGGCAGCTTCTCCCCGAGCAATACTTCGCTGATCCAATTGCCCCGAAGAATCGGACTCGTGCGCGACGCGCCCGACTGCCGCGCCAGCGTCGTCGCCAGCCCAAGAACGCCGCCTCGGCCGTGACGCCGCATTCCGTCGACACGACGCCACTGCTCACCCTCGACTCCCTCGATTCCATAGAAGCGGGCCATGCGCTCGTTCAAGAAGGTGTGATCGGCATTCAGAAGGTCCAGCAACAAGCCGTCGCGCTGAAATAAATCCGCGAAAAACCGAATCGATTCCTCATACATGTCGCCACGAAGACTCTCGAACTCCGGGAAGTGCTTCTCGCTCTTCTCATCGAGCGAGTCAAAGTCTTGGATGTGCAACCACTGTGAGGCAAACTCCGTGGCGAGCCTTCGGGTTCGTGCGTCTGTCAGCATCCGCCGAGCCTCTTTCGCCAATACCGCGGACTGATGCAGCGTCCCTGCGGCGGCTAGGGCGCGAAGTTCCTCATCCGGTTGCGACGACCACAAGAAGTAACTCAGCCGGCTCGCAAGTTCCCAGTTCGAGACCGGCGCGGTCAGCCCGTCCGGTGCGTTCTCGAGCCGATACAAGAAAGCCGGGGCAACGAAAATCCGCGCCAGCGTCAATCGAAAGGCGTCGTCGTGCGATAGATCCTCTTTGCGCAGCCGGCGATACAGCCCGCGTAATTCCTCGGCTTCCCGATCCCTCAGCGGACGCCGATAGGCCTGCGCGGCGAAGTCAACAAGCGCATCAACCTGCATCGGCTCATCCTCGATCAACTCTTCCTTGAACTCAGCGGCCTGCCGATCGATAGGTCCTCGCAGCGGTTTCAAAGCGAGATATTGAGAACGATCCTCTACGCCGTTTCCCTGCATCGCCTCCAGCAGCAAGTCCAAGGCCGTCACGCCCAGCAGAGCGCTCTGGCTCACGTAGTGAAGCTCCTTCCAAAGCCGATCGAGCCGGGCTTGCCGCCGGCCGTCGAGCATCAGCCGCATAAGATGGTCGTCCTCGCGATAGAACATTGCGAGAGTGAGAACCTCGTCGACCGGAACGATCTGGTTGAAGCACAATGCAGCCGGAAACAGGCTGCGGTATTCATCGAAGGCCGTCTCGAACCGCTGCCGCGTCTTGCTCCCTTCGGCCGTGAGAAAGGCCCGCTGGAAAGAGACGTCTCGACGATCCGAGAACACCTGGGTCACACGGGAGAACCTAACGACTACTTCGCTAGGAAGAAGCCCGGACATGGAGGCCTGTGTCCCGACGGTCGCATCCACCTGCACGCTCCCTTCTCGTCCCGCCTTCTGATCGAGGGCTGCCGTCGCGACCAGTTCTCGCCCCGCCGCTAGCGCACCGGGCAGCCGAACCTTGATGACCGATGGGACGCGAACAACGAGGGACGCGGCGTCGACTATCTTGCCGTCGGGGTGCTTGCCGAATATCGCGGGGGCCAAGCCCCACTCCGTGAATCCGGGCGCGACATCGCGATACGCCTCTCGGATGTCACGCAGATAAATGTCTGCGCGGCCGGGCGCGACGAGCCGCGGCTCCCGCCACACGACGAAGTTATGTTCGTTGGCGTCCGTCGCATCATTCGTGACCAGCGAAAGCACTATTTCGCTTTCCGAATGAAGCTCCTCCGGGATCGTGAAACGAACTTCCTGCTCCGTGACCAACGGATTGACCGGCTCCATCCATCGTGACGGCCCGCCCTTCCTCCCGATCAGCCCGACCGGGCCGAACACCCACAGCCCCCTTTGCCAAGCGGCCACCTCGGCTGCAATTCCGGCGGCGTCTTGCGGCGTTGCCCGTCGCCAGCGCGCTCGCAGATCATCCAAGAGCAGCGACGGGCCCGACTCGTTAAGACTCAACCACAGGGTCGTAAGATACTTCGCGCTCAGGCCGCGCTCACGCGCCACCGCCTCGATCGACTTGCTGCCCCTGCTAAGCGCGTCCCGTTCTTCGAGTGTGGCCGCAAAATATTTATCGAGAGGCAGCCGTCCCGCCAGTCCGATCCGTGTGTCGCCATGGACTTCGACATTACCGACGTCTGAACCGACGCCAAGGTCCGCTGTGTCGGCGAACTCCGCGTACAACTCGCGAATCTCGGCGAGAATCTCATCCGTCCAATCGCGCCGGGTCGCCTGCCGCGAGAAATGGAATCCATCCGGCGATAACACCGCATGCCCAGCGATCTCCTTCCCTGCGTCGAGATACTTCGCCAGCAGCGCCGGCGACATCACGAGCGCGTTACCCGTGTTGGTGAATCCCTCCCCGGCGGCGCTATCCGTCGGAAATTCGCGGGCGGGATCCAAATCGACTCCCGTCAGATCACGGACCGTGTAGGTGTACTCCGCATTGTTGAGCCGCCGCAGAACAACCGGCCCTGGATCTCCAGCTTGGGCCAACGCCTCGGCATGAAGATACCGTTCGACCCACCCGCGCAGTTCCTTCCGCTGCTCGGGCGCGGGCTGCTTCGCTGCCTTCGGCGGCATCTCACCGTTGTCGAGCATTTCCGCAACCTTGAGCCAGGCCTTCGTATCTTGCCGAACCTCCGCCAGCGTCGTGAAGCGTTCGAGGTCTAGCTCCCCTGTCCGCGCCGCCGTCGAATGGCAACCCAGGCAGAACTCGCGAGCGAGCGGCCGCACCTGCATCGCGTACTCGTCGGCCAGCGCTGCGAATTGACGGGGGTCCGGCTCAGCCGAGAAAACGCCCGGCACGTAGCCAAACATCGCCGGCGCCGCGGCCACGACAAAAGCAATCAACCGATTTCTAGTCAAATCGCACATTGTTGATGGTGCCCAACGGGACGAAGCGCATCCTTCCTACCACTGGGAAAATTGTACCCCCGAAGAGCAACTCCGGATCTACCATCCCTTCCAACTGCCGTCGGCATTTCGGTATTGACGATACGACATGCTCGCGTCATACGGAAGCTGCGCGACGTGTTCTTCCTTTACGCTGATCCCCAATCCCGGCCGATCATTCAATTCGATGAAGCCGTTCTTGAAGCCGAAGTCGTGATCCACATACTCACCAAAACGTTGTAGCCAAAACCCCGAAACCTCCTGGATCAAGAAGTTGCTAACAACCGCATCGGCCTGCAACATAGCGGCAAAGTGAATCGGCCCGCCGGCATTGTGAGGCGCCATCAGCATCTGAGCTTCCTCGGCCAGACGCGCTACATGCAGATAGTTCGTAAGACCAAAGCTGTGGCTGACGTCCGGCTGGAGGAACGCACAGGCCCGGGCATCAATGACTTCCTTGAACTCTCCAAACGAAAACAGCTTTTCGCCTGTTGCGATAGGAACCGGGCTTTTCGACGACACCTCCTTGAGTACATCCACCGAGCCCACTTTCACGGGCTCCTCCAAAAACAAAGGACGGTACGGCGCCACCAGCTCGGCGAACGCGATGCTCAGTTCGGGGCTCGGACTGCCATGCGTGTCGAGCATCAACTCGACCTCCGGGCCCACTTCCTCACGAACCGCCTTCACAATGTCAGCGGAGTGTTTGAGGGCCTGGTAATCCATCGGCCACGTACGCGATTCAAGCGGATTGCCCTTCAGCCCGCGCGCACCCCTCGCGACCGCCTCTCGAGCTCCGCGTCTCGCCTTCTCAACCGATTCAAAATTGATCCCGCCGTTGTAGATCTTGATACGATCCCGCTGCTTGCCTCCAAGAATCTGATAAACGGGAACGCCCCAGGCCTTGCCTGCGATGTCATAAAGCGCCATGTTGACAGCCGCGATCGCCGTGCCGATCACCGGCCCGCCCTTCCAAGGCAACCGATTCGTGATGTCGTTACAAATCGCGACAACGTCCAGCGCGGACCGCCCGACGAGCAGCGACTCCCACCCAAGCAAGGTGGATTCGATGACAGGCGACAGCCACTCGATACTACCCTCACCCCAACCCTCAATGCCCTGATCGGTTTCGATCTTGAGAAACAGCCAGGTTTTAAACGGGCTGGATACAGCTTGACGATTGCTCGGGTCACGGATCGCTTGCCCCGTGTCAACGTTGAACTTATAGGTCTTGATGCCCGTGATCTTCGGGCCTCCTCCGCTAACACCCTCGGGAGTCGCCGTACGCTCCTGAGCCGCCGCTTGCCTTGCGCCGCCCGCGAATCCCACGAGGCCCGCCACCGTCGCTTTCAGAATGTGACGCCGCTTCCATCGCTTGTTCGTTTTCGTCATGTTGTCGCCTCCACCTCTGGGTCCGATGCTTTCACCTCTTGGGATCAAGCGGGACCTCGCTGCAAGCCTAGCGGGCAAGGTTGTCCTTCAGCAAGCCGTTCTCGCGTTAGAATTGCTACGGGGGGTCGAACCAGGAAGATGATCTCTGCTCCTGTGAAGCGCCCACTCACAATGGCTGTCCTACGCCGCGTTACTTGGAAGATCGTTGCTCTATGGTGGACGAGCCTCTCCGCGTTCTCTCAGGCGCCTCCTGACATCGCCGGAGCCGCGCACACGGTGCTCGCGGAGCATTGCCTATCCTGCCACGGGACGACGAAAACGTCCGACCTCGATCTTCGAAGCCGCGAGGCGCTACTACGCGGTGGTGTTCGCGGGCCTGCCGTGGTGCTCGGCCAGGTTGAATCAAGCCTTTTCTACCAGGCGGCGGCTCATTTAGGGGATCTGAAGATGCCGCCGGGAAGCGCGGATCCTTTGCCTGAGGAACAGCTCGGCATTCTTCGACGCTGGATTGATGCCGGCTTCCCGTACCCAACTCCAGAGCCGCTGCCGGGCTCGCCCGCGGATGAGAAATGGTGGTCTTTCAAGCCTCCCCGACGACCCAAGGTGCCCCAGGTGAAGCATGCTGATGTGCCGCACCCGATCGACGCTTTTGTGTTCGCGAAGTGGGAGCGCAAAGGACTGCGCCATGCTCCGCCCGCAAGCAAGCACGTGATGGTGCGGCGAGCCTATTTCGATCTGGTCGGCCTGCCTCCCAGTCCGGCGGAAGTCGACCAGTTCATAAACGACGAATCGCCCGGAGCTTACGACAAGCTGATTGATCGGCTTCTCGAGTCCAAGCACTACGGCGAGCGCTGGGGTCGGCACTGGCTCGACGTCGTGCGCTACGCCGATAGCGGCGGGTTCGAGACCGATGAGTTCTACCCCGACGCGTGGAGGTATCGCGACTACGTCATCAAGTCATTCAACGAAGACAAACCCTACGATCGCTTTGTCCAAGAGCAAATTGCCGCGGACGAGCTTTGGCCCGACAACCTCGATCTCTACGACAGCAGCTACGCCATCCGCCCCGAGAAGGTGGAGCACCTCGAGGCTCGCGTCGGAACCGGTCTCTACACTTTCGGGACGGCGATCGGCGAGTCCTACCTGGAAACGCCGCGGCTACTGTACCAACGCTTTACGGATTGGGCTGACACGACAGGGGCCGCCTTCATGGGCCTCACGGTGGGGTGCGCCCGATGCCATGATCACAAATTCGACCCGATCACGCAGAAAGAGTACTTCCGGCTGCAGGCGGTCTTCGCCGCGAGCCGGCCCGTGAGCCTTTCCGTCGTCACGAAGATGACGGAGTTTCACCGCAATGAGGCGTACCCCCGCTACGTTGCGCTTGATGAGAGCCGCAATGCCTACGAGCTGTTTCTCGATCGCGTCAAACAGCGCCTCGTCGACAAAAAGAAGACGGAGTTCGAAGCGGATATCGTCGCGGCGTTCGAGTCGCCCGAGAACGAACGATCCGAAGAACAAAAGAAGCTTGCCGCGCCTCTCATCGAGGCTGTGGCGAAGATCAACATCGAGGAACACCTCACCCCCGACGAAGAGACCGAAAAGACGAAGCTGCGTCTAGCGATTGCCGAGGCTGTCATCGCGGTTCCTCGATACGATGCCTCGCACCGGGTTCGCTTCGACGCGCTGTTCGACATCCCATCGGCGATGGTGCTGGGCCCGGTCGCGCCGGAGCTCATCCCGGAAGTTCACGTGCTCGACCGAGGGGACCTGGGAAGCCACAAAGCTAAGGTAGGGCCTGGTCTTCCCGCTGCTCTCAGCCGCGGGGATGAGTTCGAGACTCGCGATCCGAACGGCCCCCGGTATCGCAAGAAGCTGGCTCTCTGGCTCACCAGCCCCGCACATCCGCTCGTCGCCCGGGTGATGGTCAATCGCCTTTGGCAGTGGCATTTTGGGCGTGGGATCGTCGACAGCCCCAACGATTTCGGCCGGCAAGGCCAATCGCCGACCCATCCGGAATTGCTTGACTGGCTGGCCACCGAATTCGTCGCCCGCGGGTGGAGCCTCAAATCGATGCACCGGCTTATCATGACCTCGGACGCCTACAAGATGTCGAGCCGGTTCTCCCATCCAGAGAACCTTGCTCTTGACGAAGACAACCGCTACCTTTGGCGCGCCCATCGGCGGCGCCTCGAAGCCGAGGCCGTTTGGGACGCCATTCATGCGGCGGCGGGCACACTCAATTTGAAGATGGGTGGACGTCCCTTCGTGCCCCCGCTCTCGGATGCTGAGCTAGCGCCCCTGCGTAACAAATGGTGGTGGACGGTACCGGCCGATCCGGCGGACCATTCGCGGCGGGGCGTCTACATGCTGGCACGCCGCACTTTTCTATTCCCGATGTTTGACAAGTTTGACACCCCGGATCCGGCCGTCAGCAGCCCACGTCGGGAAGCGACCACCGTCGCTCCACAGTCGTTGTTTCTGCTCAACAATTCGATTGTCTTCCGGCAGGCCCTGGAGTTTGCCGGCCGACTGGTCGCTGAAGCGGGAGAAGTCCCCGACGACTGGGTCGACCGTGCGTGGCGTATTGGTCTCGCGCGGGCTCCAACGGCCACGGAAAAGAGCGAAGCGCTGGAGCTGCTGGAATTCGCTTCCAGTGAAGGCGGATGGGATAAGACGCCCGGCAGTCTCCCGAAGAGCCTTGCAAGTATCGATCCCTCACAAGCGCGGGCATTGACGGAGCTTTGCGTGGCGGTCTTTAATCTGAATGAGTTTCTCTTTGTCGATTGAGTCCGATGCCGATCTTAGCCTCCAGTAGCGACTGTATCCGCTCGCGCCGACAATTCTTACGCCGGTCCGCGTTCGGCTTTGGCTCTCTGGCGCTGGCTCATCTTCTCGGCCGCGATAGCCGCGCCGTCGCCGCCGAAACCGCGTCGAGCGGAGAGAATCCGCTCCAGGCCAAAGCGCCCCACTCCCCCGCCAAAGCCAACAGCGTCATCTTCATCTTTCAGCAAGGGGGTCTCAGCCAAGTCGACAGCTTCGATCCCAAGCCAGCTTTGGCCCGATGGGACGGCAAGTTACTTCCCGCGAACTTCGGGGACGGTAAGCTGCTTTTGGCGCAAATCAACGCTTTTGAGGCAAGATTCATGCAAACCCGCCGGACCTTCAAGAAGCGAGGCCGGTCCGGCATCGAGATTTCGGATCTCTTCGAGCACACGGCGGAGCTGGCTGATGATCTAGCAGTGATCCGGTCCTGTTACCACGAATCCTTCATTCACGGACCCGCCCTGAGCATGCTGAACACCGGCTCGCTGCGGTTGGGCGCGCCCAGTTTGGGGGCGTGGACCCTGTACGGCCTCGGCAGCGAGACCGACAGCCTGCCGGCTTACGTCGTGATGACGGACAACTATCTGCGGTCGAGCAAGTCTCTTTACGGAACCGGGTTCCTACCGGCCACCTACCAGGGCACTCTCGTTTCAACGACCGGCCCTGCCTTCGAAAACCTGAATCCACCGCCGCAGATCAGTCCCGCACACCAGCGCCGGATACTCGACCAAGTCCGCCGTTGGAACCAACGACACCTCGAAACGCGCGAGGACGACTCAAGACTCAACGCCCGCATGAGCACCTACGAGCTGGCCTTTCGCATGCAGATCGCCGCCCCGGAACTGATGGACGTTGCCAAGGAGCCCGCGCACATCCAGGAACTCTACGGGATCGAGGGGGCGCAGACCGGCCGGTTCGGCGGCATGTGTCTGCTCGCGCGCCGCATGGTCGAGAGGGGCGTTCGCTTCGTCCAGCTCTACAGCAGCGGTTGGGACGGGCATAGCGAATGCGACAAAGGCCACCTCAAAGTGGCGGCCAAGATGGATCAGCCCGTCGCGGGCCTGCTCAAAGACCTCAAGCAGCGGGGCCTGCTCGATAGCACGCTTGTCGTTTGCGTGGGCGAATTCGGCCGAACACCCATCATGCAAGGCAAAGACGGCCGTGACCACAACCCCTACGGGTTTAGCGCCTGGATGGCCGGCGGCGGTATTCGAGGCGGCAAGGTCATCGGCGCGACCGACGAGTTCGGCTTCGCCGCCGTGGAAGACAAGCTTCATGTCAACGACCTGCACGCGACGATCCTTGAACTTCTCGGCCTCGATCACATGAAGCTGACCTACTTTTTCGAAGGCCTGGAGAGAAGGGCCACGGGCGTGGGCGACTCCGGCCAAAACAGCATCGCCCAACGCCTACTTGAAGGATGAAGCACATGCGGCTCCTTCGTTTGACGTTGGCAGGCTTCGTTGCGGGTTGTGCCCTGGCCGCCGATGACGCCGGGCCCCCGTCCGCGCAGCCCGCTTTCGAAAACGTGATTCGCCTGCCTCAAGACTTGTACACGCGCGATGGTCGTTTGCTGCGGCAAGGCGCCTATCGAGTTCGGGTGCAATTCGACGACGGCTCGCCGAAGCTGGTTTTCGAAAGCTCCGGCCAAGCCAAGACGATCATCGAGGGGAAACAGACGGACGGTGCTCACGAGGATGCACCCAGTGTTGCCATCGCGGGCACAATGTTCCTCCGCTCAACTGATGACCCTGTCGGCACCGACGCCGAAAGGCACCACAGCAAGACCGGACATCCCCAGTACCAGGAAACCGAACGCGACTGGAAGGCCACTCTCCGCATGTACCGCTACGCGGACGCCGACAAAACGGACGTTCTCCTCCTCTTCCAACAACGTCTGCCCGGCGCAAACTGGGAATCAACCGAGTTCTGGCTCCGTTCAGAGAAACGGTAGCTTGCTCGTGGCGCACGGCTGAGCCGTGCCGGGTCGCGCTGTGCGCGACCTCCGCGATCGGCCAAAAGGCCGAAGTCACATGACGGGGTCTCAATGCACGGGCGCCGTATCCCGAAGGGCCGCGTTCAGCGCCGGCATCAACTCGCGGGCAAACAACTCCATACTATGCAGCCAGCTCTCTTTATCATCCCAGTCGTAGCTCATCAGGATGAGAGTTCCAAATCCGCCCGTTTCGTCGCGCATCTCGAGTAAACGCCGAAGAACTTCTCCAACGTCGCCGGCGATGATCTGCTCTGTCATCAGAAAGTCGAGGTTGCAATCGGCATCGCTCATATCGAGGTCGCGTTTGTAGATCTTACGCCCGAGCCCTTTATCGAAGAGCCGGCCGATGTATTCGTAGTTCTTTCCCAGCGAGTTGCCGCGCGCCTTCTCCTCCGCTTCCTTCGTCGTGTCAGCCAGGAAGATCGATCGAGCGATCTTGAATTGCGAACGGTCGGCGACGCGTCCCGCGTCGCCTGAGCCGGCCTCGTAGGAATTCCACATGTCCGCCAGGACGTTCGCGGTCACGAGGCAATGGCCGAAAGGTTGAAATCCTCTGCGGCCGGCCTCTCTCATGGACGAGGAATTCCGGCTCATGCCCGGCATGGCAATCGGCGGATGCGGCTTCTGGTAAGGCTTGTGAACGTATCCGATGCCGGTCTCTTCGTCGACCGTATCCTTCAACCGAATGGTCCAGTATTTGCCCTCGATCTCGTAAGGAGGATCGGATTCCCATAAGCGAAGAATCATGTCGATCGCTTCGCTCACCATCGACGCTCCGTCTTTGGGTTTCACGCCGTAAAGCTCCTGATCGGCGGTTACACTACCGGGGCCGAAGCAGAGGTTGAGCCGCCCTTTGGACAGGTGATCCAGGAACGCCAGCCGGCCGGCCACGTGCGCCGGGTGGTGTTGCTGAAGACAGACCGGCGCCGGGCCCATGCGAATCGTTTTCGTCTCGCCAAGCGCTCGGGCGATGAACATCTCGGGCATCACGATGTTCTCGTACTTCATGGTGTGATGCTCGCCGATCCAGAACTCCGAAAAACCAAGGTCCTCAGCGCGAACGATCAGTTCGAGATCTTCGTCGTAACACCGCGTCAGCGGTTTGGCCGGCGGATGAAAGGGCATGATGAACATGCCGTAGCTGACATTGCGGACTTCGTCGTTCATGAGAAACTTCGACTCCCCAACAGGCTAAAACCCTGGCGGGTCCAAGGCGCCTTTGACCCGCGAAACACCAATAATCAAAAGCTCCAAATCCTCCGCACCGTTGCCCGCAAACGATTGCTCATCGCGGAAAAGCATCGGGATCACATCGCCCTTGCGAATCGCGGCGGTCTCTTTGTTCACGTGAACAGAGCCTGATCCGCTCATCACGTAGTAGACCTCTTCGACTTCTTGATGAGTTCGCGTGCCGGTCGCCGAACCCGCCGGGATCAACAGATGGTCGATGTACGCCCAGTCCGTTGTGAAAACCTCGGGCGGGATGGCGCGGCGGTAGTGAACGGTTCCCTTCCCGCCGTAGTAGCTTTCGACGGCCCGCAGGAGTTTGCGATCGAAACGCGTGTTGACGAAGATCGGCTTAGCGTCTTTCGGGACCCCGACGCGATCGTCGTTCGTGTCAAAGTTATCGTACTTTCCTTTGACGCTGCTGACGGCGATGTTCATCCATTCAACGGGCTTGTCAGAGGAGTTGTAGATGGCGTGCGCCTGGCCCATCTTACAAGGCACGGCGGCGGGCCCTTGCAGCGTGGATGTGCGTCCGTTAATGGTGAACTCGGATTCACCGTTGAAGATGAAGTACATCTCTTCGATGGTGTGGTGGAAGTGGTTGCCGATGCCGCCCTTCGGTTGCAGCACGCCGCGGTGGAGGAAGAGGAACTTCGTGCTGAGCGCCGTGGCGTCGAGCAGTCCCACGTAGTGCAACTCTCCGGCGCCCTTGTGAACGTTCTTGATTTGGCGATACTTCGCTGGGTCGGTGTGTACGATCCGATCCGCAAGCGGATCACGGGCGAGCAGCGGGATGGCGGTCAGCAGAAGAGCAAGTAGGATTCGCATGGCTTACCTCTCGAAGGGCGGGAGCGGGCACAGCTATTGTAGTGCGATTTCGCCGGGTCCCGCAGGTCGGGGCGCCTGTGATTGCGTGGCGGACGAGCCGCGGGCCGCGACCGAGCGTCGTGTTTTCGAATGCTTAGGAAACGGTGTCTTTCGACGGCTTTCTTAAGACTTCCAGGTGCTCCCGGTAGGACGAACGGGCCGCGATAAAGTCCTGGTGCTCAAGCCGAAGTTCCCGCGTGACGCGGCGAATCTCGGTGTCTTCGGCCGAGGAGATCGACTGGTCCGACGCGGAGACGGCGTATAGACACTCCAGTAGCGCGAGCTTCTGCTCACGCGTCGCGATGCGGTTGAATTCCTTTGTGACGACGAAGTTTTCCGTGCTGCCGAACAGCAGGGCTTGCGTCTTGGCTAACTGTGTGACGAGGACGGCTTGTTCCTCAGAAAGGCCGCCTAGTGCTTGAACGATGCGCTCCATCTCGTCGGTCTCCTCGTCGCTGATATCGAGGTCAGCGTGGGCGACCCGCCCCAGGATGTAGGCGAACGAGGCGATGTACTTGGCCTGCTCGCGATCCATGTGATTGAGCTCGTCGGTGATTTTGCGGACGGTATCGGACGGAGTTTCGTGCCGCTCTTCCCAGGGATCTTTGCGGTTGATGCCGAAGAGTTCGAGAATGCCCATTGCGAAATCAGGATAGCAAAGCAGGCCCGGGTGGCTTGGTTTCGTATTCTTGGTTGCGGCGATACGGAGGCGGGTGTGGTGGGTTGGTTTGGTAACGGGGTTGTTGGCGGGCTGGGCCGGCGCTTGCTGGGACTTTCGTGGCACAAAATGGCACAGTTGGAGGCGGTTTTTGTGCCGATTTTTTGTGATGAGGCCGTGTGTTGGCCGTTCGTGTGTTTCATCGGTGGGCTTGCGAGTGCGCACCGGTCGTTGTCTTCTCCCGGCTCGGCTTGGGGTTTTGTGGCACGGGCGGGATTTGGTTTTGGGTGTTGGCCTTCCGTGTTCGTGTGGGCCGCCGTGGGCCCGCTTGTTTAGAGGCTGTGAAAAAACGGGGACTGTACCAAGTGCCGCCCGCATAACTGCTTTGTTCGTAGCGCTCACAAGCGGCGCGCCGTGGACTGTCCCCAGTTTTTTCACAGCCCCTTACACGCGCGGCTCTGTCGCGTGGCGGGAGAGGGACCGGTGGCGGGAAACCCCGCTGACCTCAACCCCGAGGTCATCGCTACGGCTGTCAAAGAACTGTTCAAACAAAGGTTGCTGGGGCGCCCCAGCGGCTTCCGCCGTTTGACCTCAGTGGACCACCCCAACAGAAGCGACGGGTGGTGTTGAGCGGATCAAACTCGCGGCTGAATTGGACGATGCAGGCAGACTACGCCTACATGGTTTCGGGGCGACGGGTTGTGCCGTCGGCTCGTCGTCGTCATCTTGCCGCGAATCGGGTCCGCGGGGGATGTTCACGCGCAGAGCAACTCGAACTGTCCTGGCCAGGCGCGGTCGGGTTGTTACGGTGAACTATCCTTACCGGCCTAGCTGGAGGGTATCACGGGGTGCCAAGTTTTTCGGCGGGTGGCGAGGGCCATGAAGCGCTAAGTTGTTATGGGGATGGGGCGAAAGAAATTTGCGGGGCTTGTGATCGGCGAAGTTGGTGAGCTGTTTGCGCCGGACGCGGAGTCGCGCGGGCGGCGTGAGTTCGTTTGGTAGTTCTTTGATGTTGACGTCCGGCGACGAGTTGATGGGGTTCGGGCAAGGCTGTTAGCTGGCGGTGGGTTCTTTTGGTATTGCTTGGGCGATGGCGCGGTTTGAGTTGGGTGTGGATCGGGTTGATCCGCGGATGATGCCGATTTCTACAGTGATGTCGGGCTCTGTGCCTCAAAGGCCGATAGCAAGGTGGACGGAACCGGATATCGCGACAGGTTTCCTGCGAACGAGACCTAATCCCTTTGTTCCCACAGGCTTAGTTCTGCTCACGGTCGCGGAACTCGGCGAACCAATTCTGGACCACATGGATCGAGATCGGCTTGTCGTCCTCAAGCGTCTCTCTCAGCACGAACCGCCGGCCATCGTTGGCCACGTCGTAGCGGGGGTCCACCCCAGGGTCGGCAAAAAGGCCGGGGTGCTCAAACCTAGGTTATGGACGCAATCCGAGCGAACAGCATGCCTGATGTGCTGGTCCGATGCGTCCGTTCCTGAGTGTGTTCTGGTCTCTGTCTGACGCGACCCCCCTGAATTTCATCCTCCTCGTGTAAGGTGTTGATTCATCTGGGATGGCTGTGCATAGAATTTTATGCACGAGGCTCCTCAGCAGCGCAGCGCGACGGAAACCACCGGCGCGAATCCGTTCTCGCCAGCGCGAATCTCGCGCAAACGCAGCATCAGCCGCTGGAAGATTCCCTGCTCCGCGTAGTGGTCGCTGTAGCTCACGCCGACCCGGCCTCCGTGGCGCCAGATCGATCTTGGCGGCCAGAAACAGAGAGCGCAAGCGCGCCGTCGACAGGACTGAGACTCGGGAGACTGTTTGACGTGGATTGCAATGGGGGTCCAACTTACTGTATGGCGGGATCTGCACAGCGGCACGCCGGTCGTGGAGATCACCATCCGCGTGTGCCGACAGGTGGATGTGGGAATCGGGATCGATGAAGGGCTTTTGGAGTTCGTCCATGCGCTTTAGGATGCGGCGGAGCGCGGCGAGAAGGCGACCCTGCCGTCGAGCCGACCGATTCCGCGCCTGTCCAGAAAGTATTGCATGGTGTCTACCAGGGTCCTGTGAATGTCATGCCGCGGACGCCAGCCCAACTTCGCAAGCTTGCTGATATCGGGGGGCAGCCTATCCGAGTCTTCGTAGCCCACACCGTAGAATTCTTCTCCGCTCACCTCAACCAGCTCCGACGCAGGTTCTTGCCCTGTCAATTCCTTGAACAGACTCATCATGAGCAACGCCAACTCCCGGATTGTGAGGTTGTTCTCCGGATTCCCCATGTTGAAGATTTGATTGTGGGATCCTTCCTTGTCATCCAGCACGGCCTGAAACGCCCGGTTGGCGTCCTCAATATGCATAAATGCGCGGTGAGCATTGCCGCCGTTAACCAAACGGATTGGTCCACCGCTGGTCAACGCCGAGATGAAATGTGGAACGACACGAGGTCCGCCGATGAACCCTGCCGGGACAAGATAGTCGAGTCTCGGACCGACGCAGTTGAACGGGCGAATAATCACGAAGTCTAGCTTTCCCGCTTCGCCATAGGCGTAGATGACTCGCTCCAGAAGGCTCTTGGCCGCAGAGTAAATCCACTGGCTTTTCTGTACGGGACCCAATACAAAATCGCTCGCGTCCTCGTTGTACGCGAGGCCTTCCAGCGACTTCCCATAGACCTCTGCCGACGAGTATTGAATCAGGCGCTTTCCCTGCTCAACGCAACGTTCGACGATGCGAAGGTTGAGCTGGAAATTCGTCTCAAACACATCGAGTGGGGCGGAAATGTAAAGGCTCGGATTCGCATGGGCGACCAGATCGACGACGACATCCGCCGCATCGACGGCAGCGTCCACGGCGCTCTCGTCGCGCAGGGCATCCGCGAGCCGAAAATCGAACAAGCGACGGTCAATGTGGGCGAGTTTTTCGTCGTTGCGGTCAACCCCCACAACCTCGTGTTGACCCAGTGTTGTCAGGTGCTCTACCAGATGAGACCCGAGGAATCCTCCGGCTCCGAGTACGCAAATCTTCAAGTCAATTTCTCCTAGCAGCAGCCGACTCACCGCCTCGGGCCGAGAGGCAGGCTCAACTGTAGCGAACCCAGGGCTGGAAGTCCATGGTCAGTCTTGTCTCATGCAAGATGAGCCTGAAGGAGGAGTTAGTTTCTCACACAAGATGAGCCTGAAGGGTGGGGGAGTGAGCATGCTGGGGATTGACCATCCACATGCAAGACGGCAAGACGCTGAGCCTGGAGCAGATACGGCAGTTTCTGGAGGCCAGCGATGAAATACGATTCAAGGGCAAAGGGCGTGCCGAGATCTACGCCTGGGTGGCGCAAACGCTGTGCCGGCAGCGCTACAGCGGGCAAGACCGAGCCGCCAAAGGACTGCTGCGGCAATATCTGGCCAAGATGACGGGACTGAGCCGGGCGCAGGTCACCCGACTGATCCGCCAATATCGGCAGAGGGGTGAGCTGGTACCTGCCCGCTATCGGCGGCATCGCTTTGCCGGCAAGTACACGGCGGCCGATATCGAGCGGCTGGCGGCCGTCGATGAAGCACACGAAACCCTCAGCGGCCCGGCCACGCGCAAGATCCTGCAGCGGGAATATCACAAGTACCAGCAGAGTGAATATGAGCGGTTGGCGGAGATCTCGGTGGCCCACATCTATCGACTGCGGCGGCACAGGGTGTACCGCCAGCGGCGGCTGCATTTCACCAAGACTCGGCCCAGCGCGGTGTCGATCGGCGAGCGGCGGCGGCCCAACCCGCGGGGCCAACCCGGCTACCTGCGAGTGGATACGGTACATCAAGGAGATCGCGACGGCGTGAAGGGCGTCTATCACATCAACGCGGTGGATGAAGTGACCCAGTGGCAAGTGGTCGGCGCCACGGCGGCCATTAGCGAAGCCTGGCTGGAGCCGTTGCTCAAGGCCATGCTGGAGCAGTTCCCCTTTCGCCTGCGCGGCTTCCATTCCGACAACGGCAGCGAGTTCCTCAACGGCACGGTGGAAAAATTACTGAACAAGCTGCTGATCGAACAGACCAAGTCGCGGCCGAGGCACACCAACGACAACGGCTTGGTGGAATCGAAAAACGGCGCCGTGATCCGCAAGCACATGGGGCATACGCACATCGCGGCGCCGCACGCGGCGCGCATCCAGCGCTTCTATCAACAGCACTTCAATCCCTATTTGAACTTCCACCGGCCCTGCGGACAACCCGAACTGCTGACCGACGCCAAAGGCAAGCAGAAGCGCGTGTATCGCCACTATCAGACCCCTTGGGAAACCTTCCAGAAGTTGCCGCGGGCCGCCGACTATCTCAAGCCCGGGCAGGCGATCAAGGCCCTCGACCGTATTGCTCAGGCCGAAAGCGACACTGCGGCGGCGCGGCGGATGCAACAAGCCAAGAGCAAGCTGTTTGCGAGTTTCGCATCCGCGAACCTGCCGCGCCGCGCGACGGGAGAAGGGCTGCGGAAATGACGGGCGATGGGAAACGAGGAAAACCAAAAACCGGTTTCCCTCGTTTCCCAACGCCCTTGGAAATCGCTCCACGATTCCCACATTCCCACAGCCCCGACGACGATTCTCTCCCCTTCTTAACCAATCCCAGAAAGGAGCCCAGCGACTCAGTGCTCCCCTGCTTCTCCAGGCTCATCCTTCGATGAGAAAATGCTTGGTCCACGGCGCAGCGAGACAGTGCCGGCAAGCGGCTCCCGGGCCGACATCGGGGAGAAGATCTGACCGCTGTACCGCAGCTAGCATCCCGCCCCATCCCATGTCGAGATCCTCGGACTCGGCGAGGGCGGGTGGCCCCGTTTGCCAACTGGAAGGAGTCAAGAAGGCAGCCACTCCCCGAGCAACGGAGTGGCTTCTGCATCGGGCCCGCCTCATGCGCTTTGCGTACCTCGATGACGGTAGCCTGTACGGGGGCCGAACCGGAGACCGTAATCGGTGGCGTCGCGCGTCAGGTTCGGGTTGTAATAAGGGTCATCTTCGATGTAGGACTTCCAGCGCTCTTGCATGTAGGCCAGTTCTCGCACTGCGGCCCGGCTCTGGGCGGCTGTTTTCGTAGAGCCCTCGTAGTGGTAAAGCTCGGCGTAGGGCGTATATACAACCAAATAGCCGTGCTCCAGTGCCTTCAGGCACAGGTCTATGTCCAGAAAAGTCGAGGGCACTTGGTCTTCGAAGCCGCCCAGTTGTTGAAACACGGCCTTCCGTATGAGCATGCAAGCACCGGTAACGGACGAGGTGTTGCGAATGACGTCGGTCAGCCTTAGGTCGGTGTCTCCAGCAGGGTCGGCGCCCTGAAACGCGTTGCCAGCGCCGTCGCCCAGACCCATGACCAACCCGGCATGCTGGATTTTGCCATCAGCAAACAGCAGCCGCGCTCCGACTACGCCGACCTCGTCCCGTTGTCCGTGCTCGACCATGGCTGTCAGCCATTCATCTCCGATGACACCGATGTCGTCGTTGAGGAACACCAATAGGGGCGACTCGATCCCTTCGGCACCGAGATTATACAAGAGGGAACAACTGAACGGCACCGAGCGCGCGTCGCGGTACTCGACTGCGACTCTGCCCGGCTCCAGACTGTGCACCAACTCCTTCACGGCGGCATCCCGCGAATTATCGACGACCACAATTCCAAAGCTCTCGTAGCTCGTTCGCCCGCGCAGCCCCTCCAGGGCGGCGCTGAGAAGATCCATTCGTCCCCCGGTTGAAAAGATCCCCGTCACAGCGGGCGCCCCCGTCATCCGGTAGCGCACGCGGAAGCGGGACGGACCAGCCCTGACGACCTGCGCCTCACGCTTGGTCCGAGCAAGATGCTCCCGCAGGGCTTTTTGCTGCGCCTTCTCCACTCCCTCGACGCCCCTTGCGAATTCTTCCGTGGAGGCCGAGCGGGAGTGATAGAGTACGGCGGGGATTCGCCGGATGCGTTTCGTCTTCTCGCTCAGACGCAAGAGAAGGTCATACACGTAGGCGCCTCCGAAGCCGGCGCGCCAGCCACCGGCTTCATCGACCAGTGCTCGACGCGCGACTACGAAGCAGCCAACGTAGTCGAACGACCGTAGGAGGTCCGGCGACCACCCCGGCTTGAAGTTCCACGCAATGCGGTGGCCCTGCCCATCCAGCTGGTCGTCATCGCCGTAGAGTACATCCGGGCGGGGTTCACGATTCAACTCATGAACGACTTCCACAAGTGCCAAGTCAGCCAGTTCGTCCTCTGCCTTGACAAATCCAACAAAGTCCCCGCTACACTCTCCGAGGGCGCCGTTCGCCAGATGAGCCAAGTCGGCGTGCCCGTCCAGTGACAGCACACGAATGCGCCGGTCCTCGTGTTGCGCGACTTGGGCTTGCTGCTTGGCTTCCTCTTCGAGCGAATCATCGTGCGCCAAAAACAGCTCCCAGTGCTGATAGCGCTGCGCACGCAAAGACGACACCGTATGTGACAAGAAACGGGGCGCCGTCCTGTCCATCGCGATCACGATGCTGATGCGAGGGTTATAGGGGAGTCCCTGGGTCTCGATTGCAAGCGCCTCCTTCTGTTGGTCGGAGGGTTCATTCACAAGAATCCACCGAGCGTACTCCTCCCTGTCGGACTCGTCCGGATCGCCCGCGGGCGGTGGTGACTCGGGCCCTGGGCCCGTCCCCGACCCCCTTCCCCGGCCAAGGACTCGTCCCACTCGCAGTACCCAATTCGCAGCGGCTTGCAGCAGCTTCCAGATACGACTTGCGTACAGGGCTTCGATCTGGGAGGTGTTCGCAGCCACTCGGTTGTCAAGGATGGTCACGGTCCGCTGGGCTATCCTCAGCCGATCTGAACTCTGCGTTGCCTCGACTTTGAGACTGTCAATCTCCTCCGACAAATGCGCAATTAATTGTTGCTGATGAAACGCTAAGGTCCGGCCTCGCAACAGCTCACACAGAAGAATCCGTGTTTCAGGCGTGTGTTTCGCCCCATGTTTCCTGAGCAATAGGAACTGAGTTCCAGCGAAGGTCGTGTCGAACGAAAGGTCGACCTCGAAACCGTTCGTGGAAAACGTCTCCAGCCAGGTCGTTGCCGAGGGACAACCGGAGTGTTCACGAGTGTCCTCCTCGATCCCTTGGACCCCAAGCAGAACGCTCTCCGCCGCGCTCGTCAACCTTTCGACCGCCTCCGCTGGGCTGCCCGCACCGGGAGGGCAACTCCCATCGATCCAGAGCACCAAATCGCAGCCCTTCCCGATTGGATCGAGGGTGGAATTTTGACCCAAAGAGACCGAAGTCGCCGCCATAGCACAGCCTCGGTTGACCGCCGACTGCACGCCCCGAGCCGCAACACCTCTATGCGCCAAGCACCCGACGAGACGGTCCACGTCCCGGCCGACAACCAACACAGAGCGAGGCCGCAGAGTGCGCACGACCCCCTCGGCCAGTCGCTCATCGTGGCTCGCGGGCGAACTCATGCGGTTCCCTAAGGCGGCTACGCTCAGAAACCGAAGCCTTGGGGGTTACGGCCCATGATGATGGCCGCAACGATTTTGGGGACGTATTGACGTGTCTCAACGGGAAGCACGCGGACACGGTACAAGTGCCAGAAATTGCGCTGCCTGATGGGGTCTTCCATTTTGCGCACGGCTCGTCTCACTTGGGTCGGACCCAGATTGTACGCTGCCAGAGCGAGCATGACCGAGCTGCCGGAACCGAAGTTTAGGCCAAGCTTTCCATTTTGGCCCCGGTACGGCGACAGTACACACTCGCGCCGGCCCGAATGCCACGTCTTTTCGCGCTGAACCCTGCACATCACCTCCGCCGGTAGGCACGAGGGCTCGTCCATCCGCTCACAGACGTTGGTTGAGCGGCCTGAACGGCGCTCCGGCCGACAGTGCTTCATGCGAAACCTTTTTGGAGCCAAACACTGTTGATCCTCGCCCGGGCAACGCTACCCGCTCCCCGGCGGCAGCGCCCAGATCCTATGCAGCATGTCACCGAACAGCCGCCGGTTCAGATGCCCCTCGGCCAGCAGCAACCAATAGTAGCGAGGATGCTTGACCAGCCGACCGCCCGTCTTCATCAGCCGCTGCTGCAAGCTCGTCAGCGACCAGCTCTTGATCCTTGTGCCGCCAGAGGTTCCCAGGTTGTCCTGAGACTCGTCCGTGGTTCTGCCAGGCTGCTGAGCCCAAATAGGTCCCCAACAAACGGGGAAGCGTCTGCCGCGAGCGGTTTTCACTGCCTCCGAAGTCTCCTTCACGCCGGTTTCCCACGACCCACAGCGATAGATGGCGAGAACAACCGATGTCATGAACTTTGACATTCTTTCACGCACAGGTGCTTGAGAGGACTCGGCTGACGTCTGCCTGGACCACCGGCCGGCGACTCTGAAGTAGACGATTGTTGGTGGGAAACGAGTTTTTCAGTGTCTCGCACGACGACCTGGCCTAGTTGAACCCAAGGCCCGTGAATGGGCCTGACTGCCTTGGGCAGGGGGGTGGTTCGTTTGCGTCGTGGATCAATGTAGCGCGATTGGTCATCGCAGGCTGACGCCTGCGGCTCGGAGTTTGGTTACGCGGCTTTGCCGGCTTTTGGGGAGATTCCCTTGTGGGGTGGGAGCTTGCACCGCTTGCTTTGCGCGCGGCTCGGCTTGGCGATCGGTGTTGGGTTCGGGGGGATGTGGGTCGATGACTGCGTTGTCGGTCGTGAAGTTCTGGGTCAAAGCCCTAACCGTTAAGCCCTAACTGTTTTCGCGCGTTTTTTCATCCCGTCTACAAGCCCCTTTCAGGCGCACAGAGGCTTCAACCGCACGTTGACATGCCGTCGGGTGGACGAAGGCACCGCGAAAATTGATGCACTGTAAGAAACTGATAAATGAACACTTAACGAAACTGGAAGGCGAAGAAATAGCGATAACTATTTTCCGCGGTCCATTTTCGCTCCCTGTCCCGCAAAGCGTTCACACCAACTTGCCAACTGAATCTCCCTAAGAATCAACAACTTCCATCTTTGCCACCCCGCCGGCGTGTCACGCGTGGGTTATAACAGAACTGAGAACCCTGATCGGCTTTCGCGGAAAGAAAAGATCTCGTAAACGTTGCAAATCGTTGCAAAAGGATGCGCCATGCAATCGGAGCCGTGACCGTAAGGGGCTGTGAAAAAACTGGGGACAGTCCACGGCGCGCCGCTAATGAGCGCTACGAGCAAAGCAGTTACGCGCGCGGCGCTTGGTACAGTCCCCGTTTTTTCACAGCCCGTAAAGGAGCGGTCCAAACCCGCCCCAACCACCCCGCGCCAAAAGCCGCCTTCAGCCGTGGGAGTTGGTCATCGCGGGCTGACGCCCGCAGCTCGGAGTTTAGGTTTGAGGGGCTGAGGTTTTGTTGGGGTGGGGTGTTTTGTTTTGGAGTGGCTGGCGGGCTGGTTGTATCGCCCCGCTGGGGCTTGTCTCTGTTTCGATTGGTACCCACGGCTGAAGCCGCGGGCTATTTTCTGACGCCCCTCCGGGGCTTTTCCGCGGGCCGGGCCCGCAGGCGCGCAGGTTGACACCCGCGCCTCTGTCCCTGCTGTGGGATTGCTCGGAGTAGAGAGGTTGGTCAACGCAGGCTGACGCCTGCGGCTCTGAGTCTGGGTGGGGTGTTTGTTGCGTACCGGGTTGGGAGGGATGTGGGTGAGTTGGGGGCCGGTCTCGGGTTGGGCTGGACCCACTCACTTGCGTTCGGGGTTCGGTTTGCGGTGGTGGGGTAACCGCGGACCTCAAACCCGAGGTCCGCGCTACGGGTCTTGACGAATAACAGAGCAATCCACAATCAGCTCAGACGGGCACCGATCGGTGCGTCTTCGAGGAAGCTGACTAGGTTCGGATTGCCGTCTTCCCCGGAGGCGGCGATGATCATGCCGTCGGAGACCAGGCCGCGCAGCTTGCGGGGCTTTAGGTTGGCGACGATCGCTACCTTGCGGCCGATCAGGCTCTCCGGTTCGTAGGCGGCGGCGATGCCGGCGACGATCGAGCGTGGTTCGGCCTCGCCGATGTCGACCGTGAGGTGGAGCAGCTTGTCGGCTTTCTTAACCTTCTCGGCCGTCTTCACGACGCCTACCCGCATCTCGACTTTCGCAAAGTCGTCAATCTCGATGCGCTCGGAATCGGCGGGTTTCTCCCTGGCCGCGGGAGCCGCGTCGGCCGTCTTGCCCATGATCTCGGCCTGCTCTTTGAGGACTTCCTGCTCGAGCTCTTCCATCTTCTTGACCGAGGCCGCTACATCGAGGCGTGGGAAGACGGCTTCGCCGCCCGGCAGTTTCGTGCCCGGCTCGAGCTGTCCCCAGGCGAGACTGTCGTAGCGGACGGATGTCAGCTCCGACTGCTGGCCGACCTGCCGCCAGATCTCCGCTGCCGACTTCGGCAACACCGGAGAGGCCAGCGCCGTGACGATCCGCAAGACTTCGGCCGCGTTATATAAGGTGGTCCGGAGTTGCGCCTGCGTTTCCTCGTCCTCGCCTTTGATCAGCACCCAGGGCTTTTGCTCCACCAAGTATTTGTCGACTGCCCCGCTGAGCGCCCAGATCGCTTCGAGCCCGCGCGAAAACTCGAAAGCCTCGAAGTGAGCGCGCGTCTTGGTGATTGTCTCGGTCGCCAGCTCAGCCAGCGCCCCACCGCTGTCAGCCGGCGGCTCGGGCACTGCACCGTCGAAGTAGCGATGAATCATCGACAAGGTGCGGCTCGCCAGGTTCCCCAGGCCGTTCGCCAGATCGGCGTTGTAACGCGCGACCAAGCCTTCGTAGCTGAAGTTGCCGTCCTGCCCGAAGACGATCTCGCGCAGCAGGTAGTGGCGCAGTCCTTCAGCGCCGACCACCTGATCGATCGGCTTGACCCGCACGACGTTGCCCTTGGTCTTGCTCATCTTCTCCTCTTGGAAGATGAGCCAGCCGTGGGCGTAGACACCCTTCGGGAGCGGCAAGCCCGCCGCCATCAGAAACGCGGGCCAGTAGACGGCATGGAAGCGCACAATCTCTTTGCCGACGATATGAACGTCGGCCGGCCAAAGGCCCTTTGGGTCGACTTCGCCGTCACCACCGTAGCCGAGAGCTGTCATGTAGTTCGTGAGCGCGTCGAACCAAACGTAGAACACGTGGCCCTCATCGCCCGGCAGCGGAATGCCCCACTTCAAGTTGGCGCGGCTGATCGAGAGGTCTCTCAACCCGCCCTTGACGAACGAGATCACCTCGTTGCGGCGCGATTCGGGACGGATGAAATCGGGATTGTCTTCGTAGTGCTTGAGCAGCCGGTCTTGGAACTCGGAGAGCTTGAAGAAGTAATTCTCCTCGGTCACGACTTCGACAGGACCGTCAATCTTCTCGGCTTCCTCGTCGGTGACGAAGGCCTCGCCGGTAACGTCGTACTTGCCTGTATACGTATCCTTCTTGATGAAACCGCTCTCTTTGCAGCGCTGGAACAGCCATTGCACGGCGCGCGCATGGCGGGGCTCGGTGGTTCGTACGAAGAAGTCGTAGTCGATGTTGATGCTGTCCCATTCGTTTCGAAACGCACCCGAAACGCGGTCAGTGAACTCTTGGGGCGTCCAACCGGCTTTTTCGGCGGAACGTTCGACCTTTTGGCCATGCTCGTCGGTTCCGGCGCACAAGTAGACTTCGTCGCCCATCATGCGGCGCACACGCTTGACGGTATCGCCCACGAGCGTCGTATAGGCGTGGCCGATGTGGGGCGTGGCGTTGACGTAATAGATAGGGGTTGTCAGGTAATACTTCATGATTCCTGGTTCGATCGAAGATAGGCTAAATGAGCCTGCTGCCATACGTCTTTGAAGGGGATGTTCTTGTCGCGGGCGATGCGGCGGCAGTCCTCGTACTCCGGAGCGGCGTTGCGGACCGTGCCGTTCTGGGAAGCGATCTTGATATTCACAACGCCGTAGGGTGTCTCGACTTCGCGCGATGTTCGCTCGAGGACGCGCCGCTCGGCGGCATACATGCGGATTCCGATGGTCGTCGTCTCAGTGAGTAAGAGATCAGCCAGCTTTTCGCGGGCATCGGGCGACGCCAGGACGCTGATGGTGAATCCGGGGCGACCCTTTTTCATCTGGACCGGCATGACCGTGACATCGAGAGCGCCTGCTTCGAACAGCCGTTCGTTGACGTATCCGGCCCATTCCGGACTCATGTCGTCGACATTGGCCTCGATCACGTAGATCCGAGTTGCCTCGCCCGCGCCGCTTGTTTCGCCCAGCAGCACACGCGCGAGATTCGGACGCGCTTTGAAGTCCCGATCGCCGGCGCCGTAGCCGATGGCCTGAATCCGCATCGGCGGCATGGGTCCGAAACTTTCAGCGAGTGTCGCGACGATGGCGGCGCCGGTGGGCGTCGTTAGCTCAACGGCCGGTCCTTCTGAATAGGTGGGAATGTCTTTTACCAGGCTTGCGGTCGCCGGCGCAGGAACCGGCATAACTCCGTGGGCCGCTTTCACTGTGCCGCTTCCCAGGTTCAGCGCTGAGCAGTAGATCTTCTCAATCCCGAGCGCCTCAAAGCCGATACATGCACCGACAATGTCGACGATCGAATCGAGCGCACCGACTTCGTGAAAATGCACCTTTTCGATGGGCATTTGGTGTACGGCCGCTTCAACCTCTCCCAAGCGCCGAAAGATCTTGATGCTTCGTTCTTTGACTGTCTGCCCGAGGCCGCTCGCCCCAATGATCTCCTCGATCTTGCTCAGCGACCGATGGCTATGGTCGTGAGCCACCTCGACGGTCAGGTTGGTTCCCGATATCCCGCTGCGCAAACACGGCTCAAAGTGGAGCCGGACGCCGTCAAGCCCCAGTTTCGCGATCTCGGCGCTCAAGTACTCCTGGTCGAGACCTGCGTCCACGAGGGCGCCCAGCAGCATGTCGCCGCTAATACCGGAAATGCACTCTATGTAGCAAGCATTCATGGCTTCCAGGCCGCCTCCGCGCTCCGCGAGATCGCCGTAAGCCCTTTCAAATCAACAAGAATGAATGAGACGGTGGCAGGAAACGCCGCATCAACTATGGTAGCAGCAACATCGAGTGCATTCTTGCCCGCAGACGGCCCTACTCGGCGGTGGAGAAAAGCTTGCCAATGGCGGTATACTGAGCCTCTTCATCGGTGATTTACGGTAGGGTCCACAGGGTGTTGCCCCAGTGAGTGGTATCCCCGGGGCCGACGGCAACCACTCAAGAGCCTTGGTCACCAGGTCAGCAAGAAGCCCTCGGCGAAGGGTGGGTGTTTTTGATGAAGTCAAGTTTGAGACGCAGCACTGGGTGCGAATGATCGCGAAGATACAGAAGAGAGCCAATGCGGTCCGGCGCAAACTGCGCGAGCTGCGGATGATCGCACGAGGGCTCGGCGATACGGACCACCCGGTTCTCGCTCATCTGATCCCGATCCGCCGCTGCAATCTCGCCTGCACCTACTGCAATGAGTTCGATAATTTTTCCGATCCGGTTCCGATCGACGAACTCCGCCGCCGCGTCGATCACCTTGCCCGCCTGCGGCTGAGCATTCTCACGATCAGCGGCGGCGAACCGTTGATGCACCCGGAACTCGACGACCTGATCCGTCACACTCGGCATCACGGCATCATCGCCAGCCTGATCACCAACGGCTATCTGCTGACCCGCGAGCGCATCGAGAGCCTCAACGAAGCAGGTCTCGAATACCTCCAGATCAGCATCGACAACATCCAGCCCGACGATACATCCAAGAAGAGCCTGAAGGTTCTCGACAAGAAGCTGGAGTTGCTTGCCGCCTACGCCTTGTTCGACGTGAACATCAATTCCGTCGTCGGAGCCGCCATCGGCAACCCGGAAGACGCCTACCGTATCTCGTTACGAGCGCATGAGTTGGGCTTCACCAGCACCGTCGGCATCATTCACGACGGGTCGGGACAGCTCCACCCCTTAAGCGAGCCCGAACGGGATATCATCGACAAGATCAAGGCGCTTGGGAAGCGCTCGTACAGCCGCATTGATGGCTTCCAGAAGAAGATTGCCGCCGGCGAGCCGAATCAGTGGCGCTGCCGCGCCGGCGCCCGCTACGTCTATATCTGCGAAGACGGATTGGTCCACTACTGCTCTCAGCAGCGGGGTTTCCCGGCCATCCCGATCGCTGACTACACGATCGAGCATGTCCGCCAGGCGTACCTGACCGACAAGTCCTGCGCTCCCCGCTGCACCATCTCCTGCGTCCATAAGATCGCTGCCTTCGATGGCTGGCGGGACCCCCAGACCCTGAAGCAGCCCGAGATCGAGCCGGAGCCTCTTGTGAGTCTCCAAACCGCCAAGTAACAACGGACGCGAGTGTAGCCGGTCGCGAACTCGGCCGGATATCCAACAAGCTGGGGAGCACCACGACCGCAACCGAGTAACCGCGGATCCAACAGAAACCGGGAAAGACGTTCGCCCCCCTTGGCCGAGCTTCCCGCCCGTACCGAGGCAAAGGTGCCTGAGAGGCCTGCCGGGGTGAGGCGCAAGCCGCTTGACGCCCTGCTCTGAGTGTTCGAGAGGCCTTGCGCAGTACGTCTGACCTACCAGAAAAGCGCAGCAGCGTCATAGCTGGCGTATGGAGCACCTTGGCCGTTAAGGGGGCGCGAAAGGCAGGCTGGTTGGTCTACCGGGTTTCGTGCTTCGAGGCTCACCGCACCGATTCCAGGCCCGCGCCTCCAGCCGCGGCAGCCCCGCCACACGGCACTCGCAGCCATCCCCTCCAGGCGTTCCCGATTCAGCCCAAGCCCGCGTAGGCCTCTTACCTAGACGCAACTGGGGTTTATCACTCGATTCGAAAAGGTACTAGCGGTCCATTGGCGAACTCGCGGTCTTAGATCATGATGGTCCTCGTAAGGATGTTACGGTTCACCAAGCGCCACGACACAAACGAACGGTGATATCCACCGCGCCAAAGCGGATCACTCTAACTACTACTTTGATTGAGGAGAAGAAAATGAACAAACTGTATAGTTTTATCCTGACTCTCGCCGATGACGAAAGAGCGCAGGACATGGTTGAATACTCACTGCTCGCCGGCTTCATCGCCGTCGCCGCAGGTGCCGTGCTTCCCACGATCTCGGCCTCCATCAGCACGATTTTCAGCAAGATGGTCAGCATCACCACGCTGGCGTCGACCAAGTAGCCCTAGGCAACGACGTAGTTTTCAGAAGGCCGGAAGACCACTCTACACTGTGGTTTTCCGGCTTTCGCTTTTGGGACCTGTAGCAACGAAGTCCGGTCGGGAGCAGTGACTCACTGGTCCCGACAACCTTGGAGCAGACGCTCGATCAGTCTGCCAGGGGGACCTTGGATATGACGTACGCGATCTCGGGCATCGGCGCGGCGCCGTTGCGGAGAGCTTTGTCGTGGAAGGAGGTCGGACTGAAATCCGTGGTTTCGCTCTGATAGTGGTCGCGAACGCGCACCCACTGCTGCCAACCGTGATAGTAAAGCGGCAACTGCGCCGACGTGAGCTTCGCCCGTAAGATCTTCCCGCTTGCCTCTTCGGATTCTTGAAAGGCGCGCGCCCGCAGCAGCTTCTCGGCCTCATCTTCACTCATGTCCATAGCATGCATTCTGATGTCGATGATGGCATTGGCGATAATCCGAAGCTGCTCCTTCATCCAGTTGATCTGGAACTCGTCCGAGTTACCCTCGTAACCCGCCTCAACAACAGCCGCCTCCATATAAGTCGCCCAACCTTCGAGGTAGCTTGGGTCGGGGAACGCGGCTCGCAGCAGTCGGCTCAGATCCGCCATGGGCTCCGCCTCCGGGTCCGTGACCCCCTGGTTCGCGAACTCCGTCTGGACGTAATGGCCCGGTATCGCCTCGTGAAGCGTCAGTAGCTTCAGTTTGAGCAGGTTGTATTCCCTGAGCTTGGAAATCTCGCGATTGCGGGACCAGCTCGACGGGATCGGCGTCACCCAATAAAACGCGCTCAGCTTCGGTTGCAGTGCGGGAGCGCCTACGAAACCGGCCACAGAGTAGGTCCCTCGCATGAATTCCGGGGTCTCGATAATCTGCAGATTGTCATTCCCCGGCACGAAGACAAGGCCGGCCTCCTCCACGAACTTGCGCAATTCTCCGATGTCCTTCTTGGCCTGGTCGATGAACTGGTTGCCGCTTCGGAGCCGATTGTCGTCGGCCACGACTTCCAATACCTCCTTCATGAGCGCGAGGTCGTTCGGCGGTCTCTGGTTGCCGTAAATGGCACGGTGCATCGGGCGAGCCTTGTCAATCGCCTTGCCGTACGCCGCTTCGAAGGCGGCCTCGGCCTCTTGCAAGAACTGTTCCGGTGTCTTCTTGGTATTCAACATCAACTGGAACTTCTCGGTATAGAGCTGCTTGCCGAGCCGCCACTCATGTTGATTTCGCTTGGCGAGGTCATTCTTGAGATAAGCGCTGAACCCGCGCAGAGCTTCCAGCGCGGGTCCCGCCGCCGCTTCGTAGTCACCCTTAAGCTCCGCCGGCAGCCCCGCCGGAATCACCTTCTCGACGAGTGTGATCGTTCCTTCGTTCTCTGCGATCGCGACTTCCGTCCAGACGTCCGGTGATGCCTTCAGGTTCGCTTTGGCTTGATCGAGGAATGCCGGGGCCTGGCGCAGCCGGCCGATCAGATGCCGGTAGCGCTCCGCAGCCGGCGCATACTCATGAACCATCAGGGTGTGGAGCGCGGTTCCCAGCAACTCCACATATAGGGTTGGGTTGTGCTCGTGAGCCCGCTCCTTCTCAAGTTCAAAGAGCGTCCGGCTTACGTAGTTGTCCACGACGGCATGGTCGACGAAGTCATGCCCGTTCAACTTACTCCGATCGATCTGTCGCAATCTCTCCTGTACAGCTTTGAGACTCACAACCCTCTTCGCAATGCCGTCGGCGGAGAAATCGTCAAGCATCTCATCCAGCCGCACTTCCGGGCTCGCCCCGTCCTGCTCGCCTGGGGCCTTGTGGACGTAGTAGCCCAATGTAGTGGCGTACACCGGCACCTGCGCGAGCGTCTCGTGCATGAAGGGTTCCAGCGTTTCCTGCAACGCTTCATCCGCAATTTCCCCAACCGCACAAGATCCCAACAGACCCGCGAGGACTGCTACAAGAATTTTTGAACGTTTCTTCTTCACTGTGGACACCGCCTCGGCTCCCGCAACGCACGGGCTATGACACGTCATATGGAAAAGGGGAACGGGCAAACGAGGCCCTCCGAATACGAATACCGGCGCTCACACCAGTAAGAGAACTATCATAAAGGAGCCGCGAAGGTAGAGCAACTTTCGCCGATCGGCGAGTCCGGGCAGTCTTCATCGAAGGGTTGGGCTCCGCCCTCGCTAGTCCCAATACTCTTCACTTAAGAACCCTCACGCAGGCCGCAAAGTCGATGCGGAGGCGCGGCAACGCGCCGCGTGGTCGCAGCTTGTAGCCACTCATTTTGCGCTTAACCCCGCGCGGACGCTGCATGCCGCGGCTCGACCGCACGCGCTCCTGCAGCAGCTCCGCCAAAACCCCCTTATGAAACTTGCGTTTGTCCTGAGGGGGGAATCGCGACCGCTTGGGCCATCTTGCGTCGCACCACCCGCACCGCGTGCAGGTAGGAGAGGCGATCCGGATCTTCGTCGGCCTCCAAGGCGGCTTCGTGCAGCAGCCCGCGGATCGCGAAATGCGCCATCAGTAAGCCGTAAAATTCCTGGCGCACCAACTCCGGCGTCTTGCTGCGCAACACCATGCGCGCCCCGCGCAAATGCGTCTTGAGCTCGTCAAGCGCGCTTTCGATCTCCCAGCGTTCGCAGTACAGCGCCGCCAGTTCCACAGCCGGCGCTTGGGAGGGATCGAGGATCGTCGTCACCAGTCGATAGAAGGGCTCGGCATGCTCGACGCCTTCGAGACGATACTCGATCACGCGCACCGGCAGCGGGTTGCGGCGCTTGCGCCAGTCGCCTTCCGAAGCGTAGATCGCGCTGCGGTAGGAGCCGTCCGCAAAGCGCTCGAGCACTTCCAAGCGCAGATGCTTCTTAGCCCGCCACAGCAGTTGCGCGCCCGTCTGGCGTGCTTGCCGCCACAGCTGGTAGCCGAGGAAGTTGCGGTCGGCTAAGCACAACATATCCTTCTCGAGTGCCGGCAACACCTGTTTGGCGAGCGTGATCTCACCCCTCGCGCAGGGACCCATGCGGCTGGCGAACAGTACATGGGTGCCGTTTTCCAGCAACGAGACAAAGCGCAGCTGAGGAAACGCGCTCGCTCCCCGCGACGCGCCCGGATAGCCGAACGCCGTGCGGTTGGCGGCCTGATCGGCCACATCGAGCGTCGAGCCGTCGAGCGAAACCAAGCGCCATTCCCGATAGAACGATCCGCGCGTCTTTTTCGTCGCCAACGGTCGTATCAACTCATCATGCAGCCGCTCGACCGGCTCCACCCCCAATCGCGAACGGGCTTGCGAGATCCCCGAATCGCCCGCCACTTTGAGGGGCGTCGCAGGGTCCTGCAGCCACTGTAGTCCTTCCAGCAGACAACGCAGCACCTCGCGGTAGGACGACTGCATGAACAGCGCCAGAGCGATGACGTAGTAGACCATCACATGCGCTGGCAAGTCCCGCTGTCGCCGCGAGGCCCGCCCGCAGTCCCGCAAGACACGATCGATCTTGTGACGCGGGAACCAGCGCGTGATCACTCCCAGGCTGATGTAGTCGGTAATACGGCTGCCTGCCGGCAGCGCTGCTCTCGTTCGTGCCATCTGTGGCCTCCTGTGCTCTAAAAACAGAATGCCACAAGAATGTTCTAAAGTGAAGAGTATTGTCGCTAGTCCGCATTTCTCATCACCTGACGGTCGAAGCACGCCATAGGCCCGCCATGGCTTCGTTGCGCTTGCTCGGTGGTCACTGTACTGTTCAAGTACACCTCCGCGCGCGAACCTGCGCGCTCCTCGCACTGACGGGCCTCTCACGCACTGCGCCTCGCCACGTGGTGAGAAATGCGGACCGGACAAGCCGATTCTCGTTTAGTCGAACCCCACCCGTCGCCTCAGATAAGCCGGTTTTTCAAGATCCGCGGGGTCCATTTCCGCTTCCTCCAGCTCTTCGACGGGCTCGTAGCGCGGCTCCCGACTGGGAGCCTCCACTTCCTCCCGCGACTCGGCATCGACAACAACTTCCTCTGACTGGGGGACGTTGATGCCCCGTCCTCTCGATGCCGCCGCTTGCTGCAAGTTCTGGCGGATCTCCGCATTCGCCACGGCGGCATCGGCGGACATCTTTCGGGTCACGCCCATGCTTTCGCTGCGGAAACCGGTGGCTATCACCGTAATTTTGATCTTCTCTCCCATTGACTCGTCAAGCACGGCGCCGAAAATGATGTTCGCTTCGGGATCCGCCGTCTTTTGGATGACCGACGAAGCCTCATGAACGTCGTGCAGTCCGATTCTTGAAGAGCCGGTGATACTTATGAGCAACCCGCGGGCCCCTTCAATGCCCGCGTCCTCCAGCAACGGGCTCGATACCGCCTGGCGCGCCGCTTCGATCGCCGCGTTCGCCCCTTCCGCGACGGCCGTGCCCATCACGGCGTAGCCCATGCCGTGCATAATCGTCCGCACATCGGCGAAATCACGATTAATGATGCCGGGGATCGTGATGATGTCACTGATCCCTTGCACGGCTTGTCGGAGAATGTCGTCCGCGATGCGAAAGGACTCAAAAAAACTCGTCCCTCGATCTACCACTTCGATCAGCCGCTCGTTGGGAATCGTAATGACTGTGTCGACGGCCTCGGCCAACTCGGCTAGACCTTTCTCGGCAACCGTCATCCTCTGGCGGCCCTCAAACGCGAACGGCTTGGTGACGACGGCCACGGTCAGCGCGCCCAGCTCGTTGGCCAACGAAGCAACGATCGGCGCCGCTCCCGTGCCGGTGCCGCCTCCGAGCCCGGCCGTCACGAAAACCATGTCGGCGTCACCCAGCAATTCGATTAGCTGTTCCGTATCTTCGAGAGCCGCCGCGCGGCCTACCTCGGGATCGGATCCCGCCCCGCGGCCAAGGGTCAAGCGGGAGCCGAGCTGCAGCTTGATCTCAGCATTCGACGTCTGGAGCGCTTGGTCGTCGGTATTGATCGCCGTAAACGTAACGCCTTCCACGCCGGCCTCGATCATGCGATTCACCGCGTTGCAGCCCGCCCCACCAACTCCGAACACCTTGATACGGGTGTTCGTACTTCCCGGGTCATCAAACGTGAACTTTACACCTTCGTTATTCATCGGGTTCTCCCCGCTCCCTTTTCTCGCGCCCCCGCGTCTTCCTACTCGAAAATCGCCTTCAGCCACTCTCGGGCCTTCTCGCGCCGCCGCTTGCGGTGGAGCCGCAGACGCTGCCCGTAGAGTACCAACCCCATCGCGGTCGACCACCCGGGCTGATCGAGTTGGTCCGGCAGATCTTCAATACGCGGCGGAAGACCGATTCGAACGTTACAATCCAGAATATCCTCGGCAACGTCACAGGCCCCCGCCAGCGCCGCCAGCCCGCCCGTAAGGACCAAACCGCCGATGAGACGGTCGTGAATGCGAGCCCGCCGCAGCTCCTTCGCCACCACTTCGAACACCTCTTCGGCACGGGCCCTGAGGACCTCGTTCAGCAGACTTCGAGGATACGTTTGCGGCTGACCGTCGCTCAGTCTCGGAACTTCAAGGGAAACGTTCGAGGGAGCCTCGTCCACGGTAGCACAGCCATACTGCTGAATCAGCATCTCGGCATCCGAACGCGACGTCTTCATGACTTCCGCCACGTCGTTCACGAAATGGTCGCCGCCGAGCGGGATCCCCATCGCCAGCCGTAAATCATTCTCAACGTAGGCGACCAGATCGGTGGAACCCGACCCCATGTCCGCCACCGCGACGCCCAACTCCCGCTCCTGCTCTTCGAGCACGGCCTGGGCCGCCGCGAAGGCCTCGAAAACCGTTTCCTGCACAACGATCCCGGCGCGATTCACCACCGCATGAACATTGTTGTGGGCCTGAGCCGCCGCGGACACGACTTGGGCGTGGCCGTCCAGCCGCCGCGCCTTCATGCCGAGCGGGTTCCTCACAGTGATCTGCTGGTCCACCGTAAACTCGAGAGGCACGACCTGCATCGCCGTTCGGTCGCTGCTGAGCGGGGCGTGAGAGGCTGTTTTGACGAGATCCTCGATGTGCTCCGGTCCGATCTCCGCGCCCGGCGCGGAAAGGTTCACATAGCTGTGACAGACGTTGCTGCGGATGTGGCCGCCGCCGACACCCACGACGGCGGCTTCGATGACCATCCCTCCATTTCGTTCAGCTTCCTCAATCGCCGCCTCCACCGAAGCCATCACCGGGTCCTGGTCCGCGATCACCCCCCGCGCCCAGCCGCGCGACGGCGCCGACCCATGGCTGATGAAGCGCAGGTGAGAGTCTTCTTCCAGCGCCACCAGGCACCGTATGCGGTGACTCCCCAGATCGAGCCCAACGAGATAGTCGCTGCTCTTCGCCATCGCTAGTCTTCCATCCGGCTGACCGCAACCTGGCCCTCGAAGCGCAAATCGACGGACCCGATGCGGCCATACTTCTCTTTCCAAGACGGAACGTATCGGTGGAAGATATCCCAGCGATGGCGCAGCTCCTTCGCTCCCATCTGCAACTCCACCACATCTCCCTCGTAGAGTGTCAGCACACGGGCATTCGATGAGTCCGCGACGTCGATCTCCGAAACCCTCGAGCGCTCCGGTCCTAAATCCGCCAGCAAGCTTCGGACCAGTGCCACCCTGACGCGCCGCTCGCCCATCGCCATCCCCTCGTCGATACCCGAAACAACCGGCAATTCCAGACTGAATCCTTTCGGAGTGTCGAGGAAGACGCCGTGCGGGTCGACAAGCCGTAGCGAGGCAAAATCGCCAGCACCGGCCGCTCCCACTCGAACCCAGGCAACGGGCGTCCGCTCCACGATGTGGACCCATACCCGGTTCGGCCACACGCGCAGCACGCGAGCTTCCTCCACCCACGAGATTTCCAGAAGATTGACACGTCGCTTATGAAGGGGAATCGAAGCCATGCTCTTTCCGCGATCGGAATCGAAGCCTGCCCGGACCATCCTCTCATCCACGAAGCGCAAGCCTGTCACGCGCAGACCCTGCTCATCACCCGCGAAGACAAAGGAAGGCGATGCCTCCAAATAGCTGCGAACCGAGTGGGCCGCGCCAACAACGATTCCGGCCGCGACCACAGCCGGAAGCGCCCATCGAGCTGCCACCCGGACCCAGGCCGCAGCCCCGCGGCGCACGTTCACGGGGCTTTCCCTCCGCAAATAGGCCGATTCTTCGTTTGCCTCGCGGCGCCCGGCCAAATTTGCTTTTCTCGGCATGGTTGGACTCCTTACGACTCCGCTCCACTCGTCGCTCGAACACCGCGGGTGCTTGCCGCCAGCTTCTCGATCAGCTTCGGCCCGGCTTGCGATATGTTCCCGGCCCCGAGGGTTATGACGACATCGCCCGCTTGCGCCGCTGCCGCCGCCGCCGCGATGCCGTCCTCGATCGACGCCATGTACTGAACCGCGGGGTGACCGGCGGCCCTGACACGCCGCGTCAACTCCTCGGCATTGACGCCCTCAATCGGATCTTCGCCCGCACTATAGACATCGACCACAAACAGCCGGTCACAGTCACCGAAACACCTCGCGAAGTCCTCCATCAGCGCGGCCGTTCTCGTATAGCGGTGCGGCTGAAAGACAACCATGACGCGCTCGAAATCGGACATCCTCGCGGCGGCCAGCGTTGCGGCAATCTCCGTCGGGTGGTGGCCGTAATCGTCGATCACCGTCACGCCGCTTTCCCGCCCGCGTATCTGAAAACGGCGATCCACTCCGCTGAAAGAATCGAGACCCCGGCGAATCGCATCCGGTTCAATGCCAAGTTCGAGTCCGACCAGCACCGCCGCCATGGCATTGTTCACGTTGTGATGCCCGAGACTCTTCACTTCGAACCAGCCCAGATCGTCTTCACGATACGTGAGCTGGAAGCGGCTCCCTTCATGGCCGCAAGTGATGGAACTCGCCACTAGATCCGCGTCCGGTTTCGTTCCGTACGTCCGAACCGGTTTTTGAATTCGCGGCAGAATCGCCCGGACCTCCGGGTCGTCAACACCCAGCAAGGCCGCACCGTAAAACGGCACTTTGTTCGCGAACGCAACGAAACAGTCGACCAGCGCTCCGTACGTTCCGTAGTGATCGAGGTGCTCCTGATCGAGTGTCGTGATCACGGCCACGATCGGAGCCAGTCTCAGAAACGAGCCGTCGCTTTCATCGGCTTCGGCCAACAGCAAACTGCTTTTGCCGAGCCGCGCGTTCGATCCCATCGAATCGACTCGGCCACCCACGACCACCGTGGGATCTTTGCCCGCACCGTGCAAGACGGCGGCCGTCATCGAAGTTGTCGTCGTTTTGCCGTGGCTGCCCGCAATGGCGATCCCATACTTGAGGCGCATCAGCTCCGCCAGCAATTCGCCACGCTGAATGACCGGAATCCTAGCCACGGCGGCCGCCGCTCGTTCCGGGTTCGTTTCTTGAATCGCCGAACTAATGACTACCGCGTCAGCCCCTGCAATGTTCTCCGCCGCATGCCCTTGAAGAACCCGCGCACCCAACGACTCGATCCGCCCGGTAATCGGCGTCGCCCGCAAATCCGAGCCACTGACTTTGTACCCAAGGTCCAGCAGAATCTCCGCCAAACCGCTCATCCCGATCCCGCCGATGCCGACGAAATGAATGTGTCGATGCTTTACGGGTATGTCTTCGAAAAGCATCCGTGTCCTATGCCTTTCCAGCCACGCCGGCCAGCGTTTCCATTAACAACGCCGCTCGCCGCGCCGCACCGGGCTTCGCTCGCCCCCGCGCCGCATTCTCCATTCTTGCAAGCTCGGCAGGTTTGCTCCAAAGCGCCTCAACCTCGCGCAGCAGTCGCTCGCCGCTCATTTCATGGTCGTCCACGACCCGCGCGGCGCCTATCTCCGCCTGCGACCGAGCGTTAAGAAGCTGATGTTGATCCGCCGCGTGGGGGTATGGAACCAGGATCGAGGCTTTGCCGGCCGCGCATAGTTCCGCTACAGCGGAAGCGCCGGCACGGCAGATCACAAGGTCCGCGACCGCGAACAGGCTCGGCATATCGTCAAAGAACGGCGCTACCTCGGCGTCGACGGAGTAGTTCGCGTATGCGGCCCGCACCTGCTCATACTCACCCGCGCCGGTCTGATGAATGATCTTCAATTCACCCAACCGTCCCTTCTCGTTCCAAAGCCCCAAGGCCTCGACAACCGCCGTATTCAAACGCCGAGATCCCTGGCTGCCGCCCGTAATGAGTAGCGTAAACGGCTCCCGCGGGTCGCGCCGGTGCAAATCGAAAAACTCTTGGCAGATCGGAATCCCGCTCACTTCCGCTCGCCCGGCGCCGAAGTAAGTCAGCGCCTCGGGAAACGCCACCAGGCCGTGTTCCACGAAGGGCGCCGCCCAGCGAACCGCGAGTCCCGGCCGGGCATTGGGTTCGAGAACCACAACAGGAATCTCTTGCATCCGCGCCATCACCATCGTCGGCCCCGAAGCGTAACCGCCCAAACTGAGCACCGCCCCCGGATGCCATTTCTCGATCACCGCCCGCGCTTGCAAGAAGCTCGCCGGCAAGCCAACCAGCGTCTTCAATCGCTTGAAAACGGAAAGTCCTTTCAGCGCACCCGTTCGCAGCAGCTCCAGCGCGAAACCCGCCGCCGGCACCAGCCGCTTCTCCTGCCCCCGGGCCGTTCCGACGAAAACGCACAGGTGTCCACGCGCCCGTAGCTCGCGGGCGACTTCTATCCCGGGCAGGACGTGTCCGCCCGTACCTCCCGCCGCGATCAAGAACGTCGTACCGTGCATCGTGGAACTCTTTTCGCACTCACTCACTCCGCGTGTTGGCTGACGTTCAAAAGAATCCCCGAAGCCGCCAGCGCCACGATCATCGCCGAGCCCCCGTAGCTCACGAACGGCAGCGGCATACCCTTCGTCGGCAGCAATGCCAGCACCACCCCGAGGTTCACCAGCGCCTGACAAACGATCATGGCGGTAATCCCGACCGCCAAGTAGCGGCCAAAACCGTCGGGAGCGCGCAACGCCACTCGTACGCCGCGCCACAGTAGAACGCCGAACGCCAGCACGACCATCGTCGCAACGACGAAACCCAACTCTTCGCAAACCAGCGCGAAAATAAAGTCCGTGTGCGCCTCGGGCAGGAAGCGCATCTTCTGGCGTCCGTCCATCAGACCCTGCCCGAACAAGCCACCCGTCCCCACCGCGATCTGTGACTGCAAGATCTGAAAACCGGCGTTCTTAGGATCCGCCTCGGGATTCAGGAAGACCATCAACCGCTGCATGCGATAAGGCTCCCACCAGATGGCTAGCGCCAACAGCGGAAGCGCTCCCAGCACGGCTAGCACGAAGTAGCGAATCCGCAGCCCCGCCACCCAGAACATCACACCCGCGATCAGCGCCAGTACGATCACGCCGCCAAGGTCCTTACCACCGACGACAAGAAGGCAAAAAGCTCCCAGAATCGCGACCGCGACCGCCGGCATCTGCCACTCGGTCAGCCTGCGGGCGTGCTTGTCCAGATAAAACGCCAGGAACAGGATCAGGGCTATCTTCGCCAGTTCGGACGGTTGAAACGAAAGGGAGCCTAGACGCAAGAAACGATTCGTGTTCGCCGTCTGGGCGCCGAAAAGAACCACGACCAGCAAGGCCACCGAAATCCCGAGCACCGCAAAGACAACCCTTGGCCGACGCAAATGCCGGTAGTCGATGAACATCAAGGCCCGCATTGCCGCCAGTCCGATCGCAACCGCAAGCCCCTGCTTGATCACATAGCGCGCCGGCGCTTCTTCTCCGCCGGTCGTGGCACTAAACACCATCACCAGCCCAAAGAACGACAGCAAGACAACCGTCCCGCAGATGACGCGATCACAATGAAGCTGTCTCGGCATACTCGTTCCCGGAACGACCTAAACCTTGACCCTCGACTTCTGCGTCAGCGCATGAACCATTTCCTTGAACTGCCGCCCTCGATCGCCATAGTTGCGAAACTGGTCGAAACTCGCAGATGCGGGCGAAAGCAGAACCGTATCACCGGGCTCGGCGCGTCCATGGGCATACCCTAGGGCTTCGCGCAAATCCCCGGCGTGAATCGTTGGAGCGATACCCGCGAGGTCGTGCTCGATCGTTCGCGCCGACTCGCCGATCAGAAGCACCGCGCGCGTCCTTCCCGCCAGAGACTCTCTGAGGGCCGCGTACTCCAACCCCTTGTCACTCCCTCCCAGAACGACCCACAAGCCGTGATCGAACGTCTCGATCGCTCTCTTGGCCGCCTCCACATTCGTGGCCTTAGAATCGTTGTAGTAAGCCACGCCGTCAATCTCAGCGACAAGCTCCAGCCGGTGTTCCGCGGTTTGAAAGGTCCGCAGCGCTTCCGCGATCGGCCCCGCGTCAACGCCCGCCAGGATTGTTGCGACCACCGCCGCCAGGGAATTTTCGAGATTGTGAGGTCCAAGAATCGGCAGCTTCGCTTCCGCCACGCGCCGACCGCCGGAAACGATCGAACCGTCCTCGATCCAAGCACCCGGCTCGCTTCTGCTTGTGCGGCTAAACCAATGCACGCTCCCCGACGTCTGGGTGGCGTAGCCGCGGCAGACTGCGTCATCGGCGTGCAGTACAGCGAAGTCCTCCGCCGTTTGCGCCTGGAAGATCCTGCCCTTGGCGGTCGCGTAAGCTTCGAACGTACCGTGTCGGTCCAAGTGATCGGGGGTCACATTGAGGACGACTCCGATATGTACTGGAAACGTGGACGTCGCTTCCAACTGAAAGCTGGAAAGCTCCAAGACATTCCAGCGATCTTCGTTTGATTCATCCACCATGGCCAAGACAGGGGTTCCCAGGTTCCCGCCCGTCGACGCGCTCACACGGGCTGTATCGAAAATGTGACCGATCAGCGAAGTCGTCGTGGTCTTCCCGTTCGTTCCTGTAATTCCGATCACGGGACCCTTGAGAAAGCTTGCCGCCATCTCAAGCTCACCCATGACCGCGACTCCTTCGCGGCGCGCCGCTTCCAGCTCCGGAAGGTTCCAAGCCACACCGGGCGAAGGCACGATTAAATCCTGCTCAATGAATAGCGCCCTCGCATGCTCCCCCAGGGCGAGCCGCGCACCGAGTCTACCCATTTCCTCGGCGACGTCTCCCAGGTCCGCCGCCGAGCGACGGTCGGTCACAGTTACCGTGGCTCCGCGAGCTGCCGCGAAGCGAGCGGCGGCCTTACCCGATTCCCCGAGCCCGACCACCAACACATTCTTACCTTCCAGCCTCATCGCAATTTCAGCGTGCTCAACGCCACCAACGCCCACACCAGCCCGGCAATCCAAAACCGCGTGATGATTTTCGACTCCGGCCACCCGAGCGCCTCAAAGTGATGATGCAGCGGCGCCATCTTAAAGACCCGCCTGCCCGTCATCTTGAAGCTCGCGACCTGAATGATCACCGACAGCGCCTCCAGCACAAACACGCCGCCCACGAACAGCAGCAGGATCTCTTGCTTGATCAGCACAGCCACGGTACCCAGTGCGCCGCCGAGTCCCAGCGAACCGACGTCACCCATGAAGATCTCCGCCGGGTGTGCGTTGTACCAGAGAAACGCCAAACACGCGCCCACGATCGAGCCGCAGAAGATTGTCAGCTCGGCCGCCTGCGGTACGCGCGAGATATCCAAATATGCAGCGAACTCACTATGACCCGCCACGTACGCCAGCACCGTGACCGCGCCTGCCGCGATCACCATCAACCCGGTCGCCAGCCCGTCGAGCCCATCCGTCAGATTCACGGCGTTCGTCGATCCCGCCAGCACCATAAACAAGAAAACGAAAAGGCCGGCAAAGGCGAACGGATACGTCCAAGGCTGAGCCAGAAGCGACTCAGCCACCAAATCCGGGCGCAACGACTTGAAGAACGGAAAGATCAGCCTGGTGTCGTACTGCCCCTCCGCGCGAAGCCATCCGAGACAGGCAACGATTGCCAGGGTCACACCAACCTGCAGCAGGATCTTCACTCGCGCCGTCAACCCCAGGCTCTTGCCACGGCGGATCTTCAGGTAGTCATCCAGAAAGCCGATGAATCCAAATCCGACGAGCCCTAGAAACGCGATCCACACATAGACGTTCCGCAGATTCGCCCAGAGCAGCGTCGGAATCAGAATTGAAATATTGATCAGGAGCCCGCCCATCGTGGGCGTGCCCGCCTTCGTCAAATGTGATTTCGGGCCCTCCGCGCGAATCGGTTGCGCTATCTGAAACTCACCCAGCCTTCGGATCAGCCATGGCCCCAGCGCCAACCCCAGCGCCAGTGCGGTCAGACTCGCGAACGCCGTCCGGAACGTGATGTAGCCGAACACACGGAACGGACTGAAGTACGGAAAGAGCTCTTCGTAAAGGAGGTGGAACAACATTGTGTCCGACCCTACGGTCTCTCCTCCCCCACCAACGTGGCATCCGCGCTCCCGGACTCCGGCGCGGCAAACCTTGTCTCAACCACCGCCAGAGCCCTCTCGAGAGCCACGCCGCGCGACGCTTTGAACAACACCGCATCATCCAGCCGCAGGCAGTCCGCAACATAGCGCCCTGCCTCCTCGGGCTCCTCGAAAAACGCCGTTCGCGATTTTGGAACTCCCCGCTGCATCGCCTCATCCACGATGTGCCGCGCCGCACCCGTCACACCCACAACCAGATCGATGCCGTGCTCAGCCGCCGCTCGGCCGACCTGTCGATGCAGCTCTTCGCTGCGTCCGCCCAACTCGCGCATTTCACCCAATACGGCGATACGCCGCGATGCCGGGGTGTCCGCAAGCGTCGCAAGCATCGCCTCCATGGCTCGCGGATTGGCGTTGTAGCAATCGTCGATAATCAGAGCGCCGCCTAGCCGCAGGGTCTCGCCTCGCCGGCTCGCGGGGCGCAGGGCTCCGACCGCGTCCACCAAGTCAGGGCTATCCACGCCGAGTACCGAAGCGGTGGCGAGCGCCGCCGCCAGATTCACGGCGTTGTGCCGTCCGACCAAGCCGCTCCGAAACCGAACGCTCTCGCCGCGGCCTTTGCGCCGCAGAACAAATCGCACACCCTCGGCGCCCAGAGTCTCGATCCGGGTCGCGCGGAAGTCCGCGTCTTCCGATGTGCCAAACGTCACCACGGGACCGCCATGCACTTCGCGAAACTTCCTCACGCGCTCGTCATCCTGGTTCAGCACGGCGGCGCCGTCCGCCGGCAGCGCCTCGATCAGTTCTCGTTTCGCCAATGCGATCTCATCCGCTGATGAAAAGAACTCGACGTGCGCCTCGCTCACGTTCGTCACCACGCCAACCGTCGGAGCCGCGATCTCAGCCAGCCGGGCGATCTCGCCTCGATGGTTCATGCCCATCTCGAAAACACCCACTTCCGCATCGTCATTGATGCGCAGCAATGAAAGCGGCAGCCCAAATTCATTGTTTAGGTTCCCCTCCGTCTTCGACACGTGAAACCTCCGGGCAAGCAGCGCGGCGACGGCTTCTTTCGTCGTCGTTTTTCCGTTGCTGCCGGTGACGGCCACAATCGCCCGTCCCCATTGCCGGCGCGCTTCCGCCGCCAATTTGCGCAACGCGCGCGCTGCGTCGTCGACGGCGAAGAGCGGCCCGAGCGCCCCGTGATCCGCCGCCCAGCTTCGTTCGGCCACAACACCGGCCGCACCGGAGTCCCAAGCCGCCTTGATGAAATCGTGACCATCAAATCGGAGCCCACGAATAGCAAAGAACAAATCGCCCGGACGCAAGGTTCGCGTATCGATCGAATACCCAGTCGCTTCCCCCCTCTCCTCGAACGCCGATGCGCCGAGAATGTTCGCGATCTCCATGAGCTTCAGCCGCATTTGCCAGTTCGATCTCGCCGAATTCCATCGCGCGTTACCCTACTCAGCTCCCAAATCCTCGCCATAACCCAAGTCTTTGAGCACGCTGCGGGCCACTTCCCGGTCATCAAACGAATTCACCTGCCCGCCAATCGTCTGGGTTGTCTCGTGGCCTTTGCCGGCAATGAGCACAATGTCACCGCCGGTCGCCTGGGCAACCGCGAAACGTATCGCCTGCGCCCGGTCCGGCTCAACTTCGTAGGACGAGTCAACCCGGCCGAGCCCAACGCGGATGTCGTTGATGATGTTCAGGGGGTCTTCCGAACGAGGATTGTCGGATGTAAGAATTACCAGGTTGCTCAAGCGTCCGGCAATTTCTCCCATCGCCGGCCGCTTCGTACGATCCCGATCCCCGCCGCAGCCGAACACCGTCAAGATCCGGCGCGGAGTCTTGGATTGACGCCGCAGCGCCTGCGCCGACTCCAGCAAGTTCCGCAGCGCGTCATCAGTGTGCGCATAGTCCACGATCACGGTGAAGGGTTGTCCCTCGTCGATTAACTCAAAGCGGCCCGGCACGGCCTTGCACTTTTCAATCCCCTCGCCGATCGCATCCAGGCCGACGCCGAGCGTAAGGGCCGCCGCGATCGCCGCCAACAAGTTCGCTACGTTGAATTCCCCACCCAGCGACGACTGGACATCCAGATCACCCTGAGGAGTTTTTGCGCGGAAGCGCAAGCCGGACAACCGCACATCGACGTTCTGCGCCGCCACGTCCGCCCCGGGTTGCACCCCGTAGCTCAATGTCTCCGAAGCACTCGCTTCCATCCAGTCCTGACCCACCGGATCATCTCGATTAATCACCGCGAAGCGCGGCGTCTCTCCACCCGCCCCCTCCAGCAAGAGTCGCTTGGCCGCAGCGTATGCCTCAAGGGTTTTGTGATAGTCCAGATGATCCTGCGATAGGTTGGTAAAGACGACTGTATGAAAATCGAACCCGTAAATCCGCCCTAGGTCGAGAGCGTGAGAGGAGGCCTCGAATGTCGCGTGCGTACCCCCCGCCTCGACGAGTTCGGCTAGGAAGCGGACAAGGTCCAGCGATTCCGGCGTCGTATTCACGGCTTTGATCCGGCGCGGCCCGACCTTGTGCTCAATCGTCCCGAAGCGCGCCGTCAGCATACGCGCGTGCTCCAGAATCGAATCCAGCAAAAACACTGTACTCGTCTTGCCGTTCGTACCGGTCACGCCGGTCAGCTTCAATCGCTGGTCCGGCCGATCGTAGAACCGGAGCGCCGCATGGGCCAAGGCTTTCCGTCCATGTAGGACGTGAATCCACTGTTTCCGATGCTCTTCGGGGGCCTCACGTTCGCTCGCAATCGCGACCGCCCCGGCAGCGAGTACCGCGTCCACGAAATCGTGTCCATCCGCGTGCTCACCGGGGAACGCAAAGAAGACATCTCCACCTTCTATGGCCCGTGAGTCGTACTGGAGTCCTTGGACCTCCTGGCGGCGCAAACCCACGGGACTGTGGGCATCACGCTCGAACAAGTCGCCGATCTTCATCTCGACGCTCCGACCCGAAAGTCCACGGTGACCACGTCGCCTCGACGCACCGGAGTTCCGGCGGGCGGCCGCTGTCGCCAAGCCTTTCCGCTTCCCCGCAGTTTTACTTCGAGCCCTAGTGCGTGGGCGCGAGTAATCACCGAACCGACCGTCACGCCGCTGAAATCGGGAACGAGCGCTTCCACGACCCGCAGGCGGGCCGGTTCCTCGGATCCATCCGCTGAACGCTCCAAGGGTTTAGGCTCCGGAAGCGCTGGATCCGCCTCCCGTAGAGGGGCCTCTTCGCCGTCAGTCGGAAGCGTCACGCCGAGCCACGAAAACCCTGCGGGGCGGGCGCTCGCCGTTGCCGCCACCGCTCCATCTTCCGCGGGTACCGGCTCGGGAAACGTTGCCAACAATCCTTCGGACCACCCCGTCTCGTTCTCGTCTCCCGCGAAGTCGGCCAGCCATTCGGCCGGCACCGGCGGCGTCGGGTCAGCGTCGATGGGCAATTCCGGCGGCACATCTCTGAACCGCAACGCTTCCGTGGCCACACCTGGGAACACAGGGGCCGCGATCTGGCCGCCGTAGTACTTACCCACCGGCGAGTCCAAAACAACGACAGCAAGGATGGAGGGGGAGTTCACTGGCGCGAAGCCGACAAAACTCGCCACATAGTCTTTCGTCGAATAGCGGCCCGTTTCCGGATCTATTTTCTGTGCTGTCCCGGTTTTACCTGCGACACGGTACCCCGGCGTTTGCGCCAGCCTCGCCGTCCCTCCGCGAACGACACGCTCCATCAACGCCCGCATGGTCGCCGCCGTCTCCGCGGACAAAACCCGCTCGGGAGGTTTCGTTTCGCGCTCTTCCCGCACTCCCTCGGGACTCACGATCGCCTCGACTACGCGAGGGGTCACCAGGAGTCCGCCGTTCGCGATCGTACTCACCGCCCGAGCCATCTGAAGGGCGGTCACGCCAACCTCTTGGCCGATAGAGACCGATCCGATCGCGTGCGGATGCCACTCCCTCCAAGGTCGAAGCAGCCCGCCCGCCTCTCCCGGTAACGGCAGTCCCGTCGTCTGCCCGATCCCGAAGCGGCGAGCGTAGTTAAACAGCCGCTCGGGAGTCAGCCGCAGTCCCAATTTGATCGTCCCGACATTGCTCGACCGCGCTAAGACATCGGCGACGGTGAGCAGCCCGAACGGCCTGTGATCGCGAATCCGGCGCGAGCCGAGATAGATTCGGCCGTTCTCACAGTCGATCTCTTCTTCCGGCGTCGCCAGCTTTTCTTCCAAACTGGCCGCGACCGTGACGATTTTGAACGTCGAGCCCGGTTCAATCATGTGACTGAGCGCATAGTTCTTTCGGCGCGCCAATCCCTCTTCCGTAGGGACCCGTTCATTGGGGTCGAATGTCGGCCAGTTCGCCAGCCCGAGAAGATCGCCGTTCGACGGGTCCATCACCACCACCGTGCCCGCTTGTGCGCGGGTCGTTTCAATCGCCCGCGCCAGTTCTTTTTCGGCAGTCAGTTGAATCCGCTGATCGATGGTGAGAACCAAGTCGTATCCGGGAACCGGCTCCAGAGTCACTTCGCTCGCGTACCGCCGTCCCACTGCGTCGACCTGCACTTCGCGCTGCCCCGGAGTGCCGCGCAGTTTCTTCTCGAAGACCTGCTCCAATCCCGCGAGCCCCGTGTGATCTACCCCGACCGCCCCCACGATGTGCGCCGCGACCGACCCCTTCGGGTAGTACCGCTTACTCTCCTGCTCGAAATGCAAACCCGCTAAAGGAAGCTCACGAATCCGCTCGGCCTCACCCGGCTCCGCCAAACGCCGAATCCACTGGAAGCGCTCCTTACGCAGCTTTTCTTCAATCTCCGCGGGATCGGTCCCCAGCACTTTCGACAGCAGCGCCGCGGTCAACTCAGGATTGGCTACCTTCGAGGGAAATACGCCGATCGAGTCCACCGGCGTGCTGCGCGCCAACTCCACTCCGAATCGATCAAAAATGCGGCCGCGTGGCGCACCGATATCAATCAGGTTTTCGTGCTGGAGTTGCGCCTTCGCGGCCAACCGTGGAGCTTGGTGAATCTGGAGGTCCCACAGACGAACCACCACCAGCGCCAGCCACGCTGTCGCGAGCACCGCGAACACAACAAGTCGAACAGGGGGATGGTCCCGCGATGCGCTCAGGATTCGCAGCCAGGCGCGCAACCTCGTTCGAATGCCTGCTTCGGAAGAGGTTTGCTTTGTTGTCCGGCGGCCTGCCATGATGACTCCCGCTGCCCGGGCCACTATGATGGCGAGCCGTCATAGAGAAGTTCGAAACGTGTCCGGCTCAAGGCTGGATCTTCATTCCGTTCCAAGCAAGCTCGCCCTCCCTCGAAACCGGTGGGGTCGTCTGGTTCTGCCACGCGAACCGCTCCGGCGGAGTCTGCGATAGACCCTGCCGCCCCGCTAAAGTCGCGACACGCCGCAGATCGCTCAATATTTCTTGACGGACCATCAACTGACCCTGAATTGAAGCCAGGGCCTGTTGACGTTGGTGAAGATTCTCGAGGCGGTAGCCCGAATGGCGCAGCAGAGGCCGCGGGGTGAAAGTCAGGATGATTAACATCACTCCCAACAGGCCCGCTCCGACGAACCGCGCCCACATTTCCCTGTCCGCCGGGTCCGCCTGTCTGCGGATATGAGTGTTGTCCAGATCCTTGATGTAGAAATACACCTCTTCCATCGGAAACGGCCGCGAAGAAGCCGCCCGCTTCGATAGACCCGCGCGAACCGCTCGTCCCGCCCGGGCGCCGTCGTAAACAAACGGGCGTTCCGCGTCCGATACGCCGCGTTGAACGCGCTCGCCGCGATCGACTCCGGGCGTAGAATCGGCCGGCAACCCCTGGTTGTCCCGTTCGGAAGCGACTAGTTCAGCGGCAACCATGAATTCGGGGTCCTCTCCGCGGCTCGCAGCTTGGCGCTACGGCTCGCTGGGTTCTCAACGATCTCTTTGTCCGTCGGACGCACGACTCGCTTGTGCAGTGGCTGCAGCACGTCCCTCGCTTGCCACGCCCGGAACGCTTGCTTTACTTGCCGATCTTCCAGCGAATGAAAACTCACGACCGCCAGGCGCCCGCCAGGGGCCAGCAACGGCGGCGCCGATTCCAGCAAGCGGTCCAGCTCCTCGAGCTCCGCGTTGACGGCAATCCGAATTGCCTGAAAGGTTCTGGTCGCCGGATGAATCTTCATGCGGGGTGTCCGAGGGACGGCTCGCGCCACGATCTCAGCCAAATGCGCCGTATCGCGAATCGGCCGCCCCCGAACAATGGCCTTAGCTATTCTTCTGCTTCTCCGCTCCTCTCCAAACCCATAGATCAAATCCGCGATCTGTCGCTCGTCATAATGGTTCACGATCGTCGCGGCCGTAAGCTGTTGAGTTTGGTCCATCCGCATATCCAGCGGACCGTTCTGCTGGAAACTAAATCCGCGCTCGGGCGACTCGAACTGCCCCCGCGAAAGTCCTAGATCGGCAACGATGCCCTGGGGCCGTTCTTCGCCCAGCAACGCTTCGATATCGCCGTAGCTCCCATGATGAAAAGTCACTCGCTCGGCCCACCCACTGAGGCGCCCGCGGGCCGACTCGATCGCGTCCCGGTCCCGATCGATAGCGATAAGTCGGCCCGAGTCGAGGCGTGCCAAAATCGCCTCGGCATAGTGGCTCTCTCCCAATGTGCAATCCACATAAAGTCCGGTAGAGTCAACGGACAAGTACTCCAAAACCTCGTTCAGCAGAACCGGATAGTGGGCCAATCATCAAACCCCCAGGTTCGCCGCGTAGCGCTTGTCGATTGCTGTCAACTGGTTCGCTTCGGCCGCTTCACCGAAGCGCGCGGCGTTCACCACCAACAGATGATTCGACTGCCACAGAATCTTAACTTCGCCCCTCATGCCCGCGGCTTCCCGCAAAACCGCGGGCACAAGGATGCGGCCTTGGTTGTCCAAGGTCTCTTCTGCTCCATACCGATTAGCCTGGAACAGAATCTTTTGTTTAATCTCCCCGTCGGACTCATTGCCTGTTGCCGACTTTTCCGATAACCTAGTCTCAACCGTCTCCCACTCGCGGAGGGGAAACACTTTGACTTCCTCCCCATCCAGGCTCGTGATGAAAACCGTTGGCTCTCTGTACTCCTCATCCAGACAGGAACGCACCAGGACGGGCAGCTTGAGTCTGCCTTTGTCATCCACCCGCCCTGTCTGCGTGCCTCGAAACATGTCTCAAGACCATTTCGATCGTCTGAGGAGGAACGATCAACCACTGCCAGCCAATGCTGTCTATTTTTGACCACTACTGACCACAAATAAAATCGCACACTTCCCCCCCTCCGGTCAAGAGAAAAATGGCCGCTATCCTATAAAAAATACGGGACTTACGTGTCGATTGCAATATATGGTAGTGCCTAGCGGAACCATACTATATGTTGTAGATAGGCCCTGAAAATAGTTGGAATCCAAAAACCCGGCTCTGTAGACGGGAGGTGGTACGTGGCCCTGTCTTAGGGATGAAAACCGCCACTTCCGACCACGGCGCCTTCTAGGGAGCTTCCAGCATCCGTTATGTGGTGGGCTGGGCTTTAGCTCTGCCCCCCGCACTGGATCGATGCACGAAGGGATTGAACCGCCAGGCTGATCCGCTGCCGGCTCACGGAGACGCAGTCGCGATCAATGTTTTGGGGTAGAATCGGAGCGGCATGATCGGCCGAGCCATCTCGCACTACCGCGTCACCGAGAAACTCGGTGAAGGCGGCATGGGTGTCGTCTACAAGGCCGAGGACACGAAGCTCAAGCGGCCCGTGGCCTTGAAGTTTCTCGCTGCTCATCTACTGAATGACGAGGAGATCAAGGCGCGCTTTCAACGGGAGGCGGAATCCGCCGCGGCCCTGACTCATGCCAATATCGCGGTCATTTACGAGATCGACGAATCCGACGGCCATTCGTTCATTGCCATGGAGTTCATCGAGGGCCCGACCGTCGGTGAAAAGGTCAGCGAGCGTCCCCTAAAGCTCGAAGAGGCGCTTGACATTGCCATCCAGGCTGCCCAAGGCCTGCATATCGCTCACGAACGCGGCATCGTCCACCGCGACATCAAGAGCGCGAACCTGATGGTTACGCTCCAAGGCCAGGTCAAGATCATGGACTTCGGCTTGGCGCAGCTTGCCGAGCGCTCGAAACTCACCGAGACGACGACGATCTTGGGGACCCCCGCCTACATGTCGCCCGAACAGGCCGTGGGTGCGAAAACCGACCGTCGCACCGATCTTTGGTCGCTGGGTGTGGTGCTCTACGAGATGGTCGCGGGCCGGCTGCCGTTCGCGGGAGAACGCCAAGAGGCGGTGCTGTACGGGATCACCAACGAAGAGCCGGAACCGGTGACGGCGTTGCGGGCGGGCCTGCCGATGGAGTTGGAATGGATCATCGGCAAAGCCTTGGCGAAGAATCGGGAGGAACGCTACCAGCACGCTGAGGATCTTCTCGTTGACTTGCGCGGCCTGCACAAGAAGCTCGCATCCGGCAAGTCGACCATCATGCAGGCCGCAGTAGCGACCGGCACTCATGCCGGTCTAACCCAACCCCCAGGACAGGCTGAAAGCCCGTCACTACCTGGCCCGCTAGCAAAATACCGCGTCATCGAAGACATCAAAGAATCCGACGACACCGTCAAGTACCTGGCCGAAGATACCGAGTTGCATCGCTCTGTCGCGATCCGGGTGTTACCGCAATCTTCAGCGGAGCAACTAGAGCGCGCGCAACGGCGTAAGCTGGTACTCGCGCTTGGCGCGGGTGCGCTGGGCGTGCTTTTGGCACTCGTCTTCGCCTTCTTTCCCCTGTTCGCACCCGCCCCTGTTGCCGAGGCCCGGGTGTGGCGATTCTCGATCTCTCCTGACAACCTCACTCCTTTCAACCGAGCCAGCGGCGGCATCTCCCCCGATGGAAAGTACGTCATCTACAGAACCGCAACAGAAGGTGAGCGCGCGCTCTGGTTGCGCCCCTTGGATAGCGAGACGCCCCGCAAGCTGGAAGGCACAGAAGGCGCTCTGAGCGGCAACTGGTCACCGGACAGCAAGTCCATCGTGTTCGGGACGGACCGCGAGCTGAAACGGGTCTCCATCGATGGAGGCACATCGATCACTCTGTGTCAGTTACCGGCGACTGGGTACGCGTTTCTTGGCGCTTCGGAGAGTCCCGATGGCAGTCGAATCGTCTTCTCTTCAGGCGTGAAGCTGTACGAGATTGCCGCCCGCGGCGGCGAACCCAAGCTCCTCTTTGAGCCAGATGAGTCCGAAGGGATGCGGTACTTTTTGGCTCCGCATTTCCTGCCTTCTGGCGGCGTCTCCGCGGGTCTGCTCTACACTGCTGCGTCGACCGCGGACGACTTCAGGGTGTGGCTGCTGGACTTCAAAACGGGTGAGCACCGCGAACTGACACCCGGCGCGGGTGCGGTCTACTCGAAGAGCGGACATTTGATCTACCATCCCGGCAACGACACTGATACCGGGTTGCGAGCCCTGCCTTTTTCGGTCGAGAATCTGGCGCTGAACGGAGAGGCCTTTCCGATCGAGGAATCCGGTCACAGGGCCAGTATCGCCGCCGACGGCACGCTGGCCTACTACGATTCCGGAACCACCGGGTCTCCTCTTCCAAAACAACTCGTTTGGACGGATCGGTCCGGCACAACACTGAGCACGATCGGTCAACCGCAAGTAGGACTTCGAGATCCGAGCCTGTCCCCGGATGGACATCGGGTGGCGGTTCGGGCCGTAGAAGATGGCAACCAAGACATTTGGCTGCATGAGGTCAACCGTCCCGTCAAGACTCGCTTGACATTCGACGAGAGTCAGGATGCTGTCCCCAGGTGGCTGCCATCCGGTGACGCCATCTCATTTGCTTCGGACCGGTCGGGAGACAGGGAACTTTATTCGCGGCGGGCCGACGGAAACAGCCCAGCCGAGCCATTACTGAACCCCGACCCATCCGTTCGGCGTTTGCTGACCGACTGGTCCGACGATGCTCGTCTGGCCTTGTACTATGAGCGGCCGGCGTCCGAAATCGGAGTTCATGACCTTTGGTACCTGGAGCGCCGCGATGACGGCAGCGGGTATGAAGCTGTGCCCTTCTTGCAGACACCGTTCAGCGAGGCCGCGGCGGCGTTCTCGCCTGATGAGAAGTGGGTAGCCTATGTGTCCAACGAATCGGGACGTTACGAGGTTTATGTTCGATCGTTCCCCGATGGCGGAGGGAAACAGCAAGTCTCCGTCAACGGTGGAGGTGGTCCACGCTGGAGCCAGGCAGGCGAGATCTTCTACGTCGCAGATTCCACGTTGATAGCGGTCCCTGTCTCGACAGGTCCTACTCTAGCGGTCGGCCAGCCCCTACCCCTCTTCTCTTCGCAGCAGCTTGGGTTTGGGGGCAGGACCCCCACGTACGATGTTACTCCGGACGGTCAGCAAATTGTACTGCGAGAAGTGGCGGAAACCGAAGCGAGTACCGAAGCGGAGTCCGGCGACCAGCCGCGGCCCTCCATCCACATCGTCCGCAACTGGTACGAGGAGTTCCGCAACCGCGAGCAGAACTAACCCCTTCAGGACCAGCTACAAAGCACCTATCCTCCGGCATCCGCTGAGACCTATACCCAAGGCGTTCGAGGAAAGCACTTTGCGATGATCAATCAAGCGGCCGCCGCGGTTGAGCGCCACGCTCGTGGCCAATCAGAACCTTGGATCGAAAACTCTTCCAGTTCAGCTTTCTAGATCATTTGCAGAGGTATTCTCTCGCCCTGCCGCCGGCTGCCGCCTCGGTTTGGGTCCACGGAGAAACGGTCCAGCAGTTTGAGTCGGCCGAAAATGTGATCTCGGAGCTCGTAGCCGACAACCCTCAGATGCGGCTCGTGCTAACTTCAGCTTCACCGGCAACCTTGGCCTTCCTCCGCCAGTGGCATCCGGGAGAGCAAGCCGTACCCCTCCCGTGGGGTCCTGTCACGAGCCGCTTCATTGGAAAGCTCAATCCGCATCTGCTTGTCCTGCTCGACGGCGGGCGAAGCTTTGGGCAACAGACGTTAGCGGAGGCGCGGCGCTCGGGCGTGCCGGTCGCGGTGATGGGGGAGCCGGCCCTGCACAACGGGTCGGAAGCGGCCGTGCCGGCCGGCCTCGTATTCCGCGACCCGGATCAGTCGCCGGAGCATGTTCTGAAAACGCTGCGGCCGCTGGTGCCGCCGGTGGCTCGCGTTCCCGTCGCCGATGCCTGGCTCACGGGCACGCTGCGAGACAGGGTGGGCCAGAGTCGACTGTGGCGCATTGCGAGCCGTCCATTAACCGGGCGACGGATCGACGACTGGGAGACGCTCCGCGAGCGCCTCAAGCATCCGCGCACGGTACTCTGCCTCGGGAACGGGCCTTCCTCCGAGAACCCGCGACTGGAGGGACTGCCCCACGACTGTCTGATGAGAGTCAACTGGAGGTGGCGGGATCGGGGCTTGCTGACACACCCGCAAGTGGTGTTCGTCGGCGACGCGGCCACCATTCACAGAGCGTCTCGCTGCATCTATGGCTTCTGGAACCGTTCGATCGAGTCCGCCATGCTCCTGCGTCACCTGGTGGTGCGAGGCCCGAGGCGGATGGAATTCGTCACCTTGGAGCGCCTTTTGCCGCTCATCGGCGAGCGGACCTGGCCGGCGCGCCCCAGCAACGGCGCGCTCATGATCGTAACGGCGGCGGGACTTGCGCCGGAGCGGCTGATCATCAGCGGCATCGACTTATTCCAACACCCGGCGGGACCCTACCCCGGTGGCAGCGTTACGGCAAACAAGTATAGCCGTGCCCATAGCCGTGACGTGGAGTTGGCGCTAATCGATCTCGCACTGCGGAACTATCAGGGCGAGGTGATCATTCTGAGCGACATCCTGCGCGACTCTCTGACGCAATACCGGGAGATGCGAAACGGGTGAAGATCGCGCTCGTGTGTGACCGTTGGGATCGTCGCGGCGGCGGCCTAGAATTGTGGGCACAACAGTTTGTGACTGGGATGCGCGGGCGCGGACACGCCTTGCACGTTGTGACATTCGACGCTCGCTCCCCGGCGGAGGGCGCGACGCTGCATGTGCTGACGCCACAGGAAGGCAAGCCTGCACGGGCCGGGGCGGTGGAGGCGGCCGTGCGCGAGTTGGGCGCCGATATCGTTCACGATACCGGCGTAGGCTGGAGCTACGATGTCATCCATCCACAGGCGGGCTCCAAGCTGGCCAACGACCGCAGACACATCGAAAGCCGTCCGATTCCGGAGCGCTGGCTGCGGCAAGTCCAACTCCATTATTGGAAATGGCGGCGTGAAGTACGGGAGTTGGAGCTGCGCCAGTACAAGCAGTCGGACGGGACGATTGTGGCGGGCTCAAACATGGTGGCCGGAGACCTCAAGAGGCTGTACGGAGTGGCCAACGAGAGGATCCAGATTGTGCCGAATGCGGTGGATACGGATCGCTTCTCGCCCGAACGCCGGGAGACGTTGCGGGATGATGCACGGCGGCGGTACGGCTTCGGTGAGGAGACTGTTTTCTTATTTTCGGCGATGAATCCGATCCTGAAGGGCGCCCTACCACTGCTGCGTTCCATGCGCCGGCTGCGCGGGTGCCGCCTGCTGATGATCGGAGGCGAGCCGCCAAAGGAGTACCGGAGCATCGAAAGTGTGGTGTTCGGCGGCTATGCCGGCGACCCTGCTGTTCCGCTGGCGGCGGCGGACGTAGTGGTCCATCCAACCTACTATGATGCCTGCAGTCTCACGGTGCTGGAGGCGTGGGCGTGTGGCCTGCCGGTGGTGACCACACGACTCAATGGCGCGTCGGAGCTCATGGAAGATGGAGTGGAAGGGTTCCGGCTCGATGATCCGGGCGATGACCGGAAGCTGGCGGCCGCGATGGATCAGTTGATTGACCCGTTGGTACGCGAGCGGATGTCGCCGGCCGCACGGGCGCTTGCCCTGAAAAACACATTCCAGAGCCACCTGGAAAGAATCGAGACGGTCTATCGGAGCTTGCGATGAGAAGGCGGTTGATCGCCTACACCCACGGCCGAGACGACCCGGCCGGCCGCTTCCGCATCGCCCAGTACGCTGACTCCCTGCGAGGGGCGGGCTGGGACCTGTCACTGCGGCCCACGCATCCGGCCAGGCCCTGGCAAAGCCCTTACCGCAACGCTCAAGCGAAGTGGATCGATCAGCGCTACGGTGTGTGGCGGAGAAGGCTGCGCCGCTTGTGGGACATCCACGCCGCCGCCCGCTACGAAGTGGCCTTCTTGAATCGTGACCTACTCGAAAGCCGGAATTTCTACGAGCGGCGGCTGTTGGCGCGAAATCCACGGCTGGTTTTCGATTTCGATGACGCCATCTTTCTTGGCGACAAGGCAACGCACGTCGGATGGGTCTGCCGGCACGCGGCTTGGGTGACTGCCGGCAACGAGTCGTTGGCCGACTTTGCAAGACAATTCACCGACCGGGTCACCGTGTTGCCGACCGTCGTGAATACCGATGCCTACCAGGTCCGCTCAGGGGTCGGCACAGAACCGCTGCGCGTGGGCTGGCTTGGGTCCGACGCTTCAATCCGAGAAACGCTATTTCCGTTCGCGCCGCTGCTGGCGCGGCTCCAGGCCGAGATCGGGTTCGAGTTTGATGTGGTGACAAAGCCCCGGCCCCCGATGCCGACGTGCGGTTTGCGGTGGACCTATCGGGAGTGGACTCCGAAAGTGGAGACCCACATTGCTGAGCTATTTGACATCGGCATCATGCCGCTTGCGGATACGCCGTTCCAGCAGGGCAAATGCGGCTGCAAGTTGCTCCAGTACATGGCAGCCGGCCTGCCGGTGGTGGCGTCGCCAGTGGGCGTCAACGCCGCGCTCATCGACGGGGGTCGTGGCGGCTTCCTGGCCCGAACCGAAGACGAGTGGCGGAGCGCACTATCGCGCCTGGCGGCGGACCCCTCCTTGCGGCGGCGGTTGGGCGCGGACGGACGTGCGTTCGTCGAACGAGACTACTCGGTGCAGCGGTGGTTTCCGGTGTTACTCGATGTCTTGCTCAAGGCAGCCGCCCTACGCCCATGATGCGGGGCGGGCACATCACGGTGCGGACCTCTTTATCGAGGAGCCCTTCGAGGAACACCTCCTCCACGGCCTGGGGCGTGAACCGGTAGTAGTCACCGGGGTAGTGATGCACTTGCAGCGCCAGCGTCGACACCGAAAGACCGCCGAGCAAGCGACCCGCCAAGGGCCACCGGCCCATCCGCGCCAGCACCCGCTCGAACCGCAACTTGGCAAAGCCGGGCACCCCGATGGCGATGAGCGCACCGGGGCGGGCAACGCGGCGGATCTCGGCCAGGGTGCGCCAAAAGAATCGGTCGTGCTCGAGGACGGAGTTTGAGAGCACGGTATCGAAGGACGCGTCCGCAAAGACGCGCATGTCATTAGCGTTTGCCTGAACGATCCGGAAGTCGCGGAACGTCGCCGGGGGACCGAGGTGGATGCCGATCTTACTTCGCGTATTGGCGAGAGCTTCCAGACAGAGCAGGCTATCCGCTGAAGGCAAGGCGCCGACTTCAAGCACGTCGCCACCCGCGCCGTACGCGGCGCAGATCCGCTCAAACTCCCGGAATACGTCCCTATGCATTCGTCACCCGCTATGCTACCCAAGACATGCCATCGCTCACACTCGATCCGGTGCGAGAGGCCTTTTCCCACCTGCCGCCGCCGGTGGTCGTGTTTAATAAATCCCATTCCGGGAGCCGCCTGCTGACGGAATTGATCGCCGCCTCGGGTGTCTTCATGGGCGCGCACGTCAACAAGTCCCATGATTCGGTGGACGTCCTGGAACTGGCCGAGGCGCTCGTCAAAGGATACTATCCCACCTACGGGCGGCTGTGGGACGACACACTTACCCCCGACCAGCAACTGACCGACCTTGCACAGCGCGTTTTCGAGCGGCACCTGCAAGGTTATCCGGGCGGTCGCTGGGGATGGAAGCTGTGTGAAACCACATACATTGTGCCCGTGGTGGACTACTGCTTTCCGGGCGCACGTTTCATTCACCTGGTTCGCGACGGGCGGGACGTCGCATTCAGTGACCACCATGCACCGGATAGCGACTTCTGGCGTAAGGCGTACTTCAACACAGACCGCATCCGTACTTGGCGAGGCATGAGGCTGACGCCCCAGGCCTACCGCCGGCAGAGCCATCTCTACAACGCCAGGCATTGGCTCAACAGCGTCGAAGTGGGACGCAACTATGCCGCGATGCTGAGGGAACGCTGCCTCGAGATTCGATATGAAGACTTGTGCCTTCGCTTCGACGCAACGGCCCGCCGTCTGCTCGACTTCCTCAATGCTCCGCACCCCGACGCCGCAATTCACGCCGTACAGTCAAGCGTGCGCACGACATCGGTGGGGAAGCACCGCAGGCAGCCACCTCGAAAGCAGCGCGAAGTTTTGTCCATTACGAAGCCGCTCTTGCTGTCGTTTGGCTACCTCAAGGCGGACCCCGAACGGCCGCGCCTCTCGCTCTGGCACTCGCGCCGCATGGATGACTTGATCGACCGCTACCGAAAACGGTTGCGCCGCAGGTCGCGATGACCCGCATCCTCGAGTTCGGCGAGTTCACAATCTTTGCCCGAACAACCCCCGACGCGACCGTCCGGTTCTGGACAGGTCGTCATCCCGCGGATTCGCTCGGTGAGACGCCCCGCCGTTGGAGCCCGCGCCGTTTGCTGGAACTGCACCGCTTCCTGCGAAAGGGCGCCTTCGACGTGATCGCCTGCCACGTGCCCATTCAACCTTTGCGGCCGGGGAGCCCCGTCGCCCTGGCGTATGCGATGGTCAGTCGAACGCGTTCCGCACCGCTGGCGGCGCTGGATCTCAGCGACCACGTCCGGCTGACGCCCACGGCGTTGCGTGTACTCGACCGGTGCCGCGTTTACTGCAAGAGGGAGCTGCCCCTCCGCCGCGAGGAGCTACTGGTGGACCCTTCCTCGAAACAGAGAGACGTGCTGGCACGAAACCTCTCAAAATTTCACCCGGTGACGATCGGGCTGGCGCCGTGGAGGATGGAAGGACTGCCAGACCCCGTGCCGGAAAAGTCAACCGACGTGTTTTACTCCGGCACCTTCACACCGGAGATTCGCCGCCGAGGTGCTGGGATGCTTGCTCGGCTCTCGCGGCAGGGCGTCCGCGTCGATCTGTCGCGCGAGAGGCTGGGGCGGGAAGAATACCTGCGCCGTACCGCGCGAGCTTACCTCGTTTGGTCGCCGGAGGGTCTCGGCTGGCAATGCTTTCGGCACTTGGAGGCAGCCGCGGCCGGGAGCGTACCGGTTATCAACCGGCCTCGCATCGAGATGCCGGAGCCTCTGCGGCACGGCGAGCATTGCTTTCACTACGACCCGGACGGCGAGGACCTTGTTCGCGTTATACGAGCAGCACTAGCCGACAAGGAGCGGCTTGGGCGGATGGGCGAGGCGGCGCGCCTGCACGTGGCACAGCATCATATGCACGCCTCGATGGCGGCAGGTATCCTACGCGCTGCGCTCGCCGAGCGACATGCCTGAAGCTGGGGTGGCCGGCAGTTAGTAGTTGAGCCGTACTGCCACCCATCGAGAATGCCCCGGCGACTATCTGTTTTAGCGTGGTTCGTGTAGAGCGGGCGGGCGACTCTTCTCGATAGGTCATACCCTGCCTACCTACCGGCGCTCGCGATCGTCACTCATCGGCTCGTTTTGAGCCGCGGCCGTTCCGAACAAGAAGTATTACCGTAGGGCTGAGCCTCTGGTCGTTCCCCTGCTACGCTGGAGCGAGATGCCGGCAACGTTTGCCGGCTCGACTTCGCCTAACTCATAGATTCGATGAGCCTTCCTGAGTTTTCGATTCATCGCCCCGTCACGGTGCTGATGGCTTGTACGGTCGCGATCCTGCTGGGGTTGATCGCGTTCGTCGAGATTCCGGTCGACCTCATGCCGGAAACCGAGTACCCGACGATCAGTGTGAATGTCGGTTATGAAGGCGTGGCGCCGGAGGAGATGGAGACGCTCGTCGCACGTCCTCTTGAGCAGACACTTGCCTCGGCGCCCAGCATTGAGGAGATCACGTCCTCTTCGTCGGAAGGCCGCTCCAGCGTTCGCGTGCGTTTCGCTTACGGCATTGATCTCGACGAAGCCGCAAACGATCTCCGCGCCCGTATCGACCGTCGCCGTGACTCGCTGCCCGACGATATCGACCCGCCCACACTCTATAAGTTTGACGTATCGCAGTTTCCGGTGATGTTCCTCACCATCGCGGCGGATGCTATGGACGCCAAGGAGTTGCGCCACTTCGCGGAGAAGAACGTCCAGTACCGCATCGAACGCGTGCTCGGCGTCGCCCAGGCTCGCGTATCGGGCGGATTGCGGCGGCAGGTTCACGTTAGTTTGGATCTGAAAAAGTTGCGCTCACTCGATTTGTCGGTGGCGGAGATCGTTCAGAAGCTGCGGCGCGAAAATCTGAATCGGCCTGTTGGCCCGGTCCGCGAGGGTAATTTCGAAGTTCTATTGCGCACCCAGGGTGAGTTCCAGAGCGTACAGGATATCCTCAACGTCGGTGTGGCAACCCGCGGCGGCGTGCCGGTGTACATCCGCGACATCGCAACCGTCGAAGACTCGCACGAGGAAATCCGATACATCGTCACCGTTGGCGGAGTGCCGGCGGTTCGAATGTTTGTTTACAAACAGTCCGGCGCCAACGCTGTCGAGGTTTCCGAGGGCATCCACGAGGAGATCGCGTTTATTCACCAAGACTACCCGAATCTACGGATTGAGTCGCCCTGGGATTCGGCGAACTTCATTCGCGCCTCGATCAACAATGTCAAGGACGCCACACTGGTGGGCGCGGCGCTCGCCGTGCTCGTCCTGCTGTTCTTCCTGCGGAGTCTGTCGAGCACACTCATCATCGGCATCGCGATTCCGGTTTCGGTAATCTCCACGTTTGCCCTGATGTATTTCAACGGCTTCACCCTCAACACTGTGTCGTTCGGCGGACTGGCGCTCGGAGTCGGGATGCTCGTCGACAACGCGATCGTCGTTCTTGAGAATATTTTCCGTCTGCGCGAAAAGGGCAAACAGCCGCTCGATGCCGCCGTCGTTGGCAGCCGGCAGGTCGGCACCGCGATCACTGCCTCGACGCTAACCACCATTGCTGTCTTCGTGCCGGTTCTTTTCATGCAGGGAATGGCGTCGCAAACGTTTCAGCAGCTCGCCTGGGTCGTTTCATTCGCTCTGTTCTGCTCGCTGATCGTCGCCCTAACGGTTGTGCCGATGTTGTCGGCGCGGTTCTTGAAAGCCGCCGGAGAGCAGTCAAGAGGCCCCTTGGGGGCCGTAAATCAGGGAATTGGCGGCGTCCTCGATGTCCTGTCTAACAACTACGGCTTCGTGATCTCGTGGGCTCTCGATCATCGCCTGACCGTTGTGTTGACAGCGGTGACCCTGTTCAGCGGCGCTTACTATCTCTCGCCACTCATTGGCGTCGAGCTGGAACCGGAAGTCGATGAAGGACAGATTGACATCGATCTCGAATTGGCTCCGGGCACGCGTGTTGACGTCACGAACGATGTCGTGCAGCGTATCCGCGACCTGATCGAGAAGAACGTTCCCGAGGCGCGCTACATCATGACCGAAGCAGGTAGCCAGAGCACTTGGCGTGCCGAAGGTACGAACAACGGTGAGATCCGGATTGACCTGGTCGATCAAGCGGACCGAAAGCGTTCCGCTTCGCAGGTCGTGAATGAGCTGCGGCCGCTGCTACAAATTCAGCCGGGCATGCTGGTACGGATTCGCGTGCGGAGCGGCGTTCGCGGACGGGGGAGCGGCTTCGACGACGCCGAGCGCTTATCGGTCGAGGTGCGCGGCCATGACATCGGTGTGATGCAGAACCTGGCCGAACAGGTGCGCGACGCCATGGGCAGTATTCCTGGCGTCGTGAATCCGCGCATCAGCCGCCGCCCCGGAACACCCGAAATGCTGGTCTCTGTCGACCGCGCCAAAGCCACGAGCATGGGTCTCGACGTTTCGGAAGTCGCCGATACCCTCGAAACAGCCGTCGGCGGCACGCGGGCGTCCATGTACCGCGATGAGGGCGATGAGTATGACATCGTAGTCCGGCTACGCCAGGAAGACCGCCTGGATCTCGGTCAAGTTTCGCAGATTCCGATCACGCTTCCGGACGGCCGAACGATCCAGGCCGAGAGCGTCATCCGGATGAGCCGCCAGGAGGGGCCGTTCGAGATTACGAGAGCCGATCAGCAGCGCATCATCACTGTCAGCGCCACCATCGCCGACCGCGACCTTGGCAGCATCGTGGGCGACCTGCAACCGATGCTAACCGCCATTCAAAAACCTCGTGGATACGAGTTGCGGCTCGGCTCCGAGTATGAGGAGCAACAGAAAGCGTTTCGCGAAATGACCTTCGCCGCCATCATGGCGCTCGTGCTCGTCTACATGGTGATGGCTTCGCAGTTCGAGTCGATGCGCGATCCGTTCATCATTCTCTTTTCTGTTCCGCTGGCGTTCGTAGGGGTCGTGCTGATGCTGATCCTCACGGAAACGACGTTCAATATCCAAGGGTTCCTCGGTGTGATTGTCCTAGTGGGGATCGTTGTCAACAACGCCATCGTGCTACTCGATTACACGAACCTACTGCGCCGCCAAAACGACTACCCGTTACGCGAGGCGGTCATCACCGCGGGGACGCGCCGGCTGCGGCCGATCCTCATGACAACCGTTACAACCGTACTCGGGCTGCTTCCCATGGCTTTGGGGATCGGCGAAGGCGGCGAATTGCAGGCGCCCATGGCTCGCGTAGTGATCGGAGGACTAACAACTTCCACCCTGATCACACTGGTCATTATTCCCGTGATCTATATGACTCTCGAAGAGCACTCCGAGCGCGCTCGCGCCCGGCGCGGCGCACCGGCGGCAAACCTTCATTCACTACCGTCCTCCGGTGATTAGCCCGAAACTTGACGTGCTGTAAGACTCAAGCCTCGCCCGGTCGCGAGTCTTCAAGGTCCAGGTCGGCCGATTCACCGAAGGTTGTCTAGAGCCGCTAACGCCTACTGCCGAACGGCGGCCGCGAAGAACCACGTAAAGAGCGCCAGCAGCATCAAAATCACGAAAGCGCAGCCGAACGCCGGTGCTTTTGCGGCTTTCTCCTTCTTCTTCCCCGTCGCCAATTTCACCCTGGACATCGCTATTCAACCTCTTCGCCGCGGTAGCCGCTTCGCCACTTCCGTGAAAAACTCCCGCAACGTATCCCGACTCCTCTCCGAAAGATCACGGACGGTCAACGGCACGACCGCCCTGCCCCGCTCCAGCAGCGCCATCACCGTGGCCAACCACTGCGCCCGGTGATAATCCGGACGGTACTCTAGCCGCTTGAATGTCTCCTGCCGGTCGCTCAGCACGATCGTACTGAAGCCGCCGCCATGCCCAATGATCATTTCATGATAGGAATGATTCATCGCCGGCCCTTCGTAAACGTCCGCGGGCATCTTGAGCCGTGACCGGAAAACACGGTCGGCCGCCGAGTCAAGAGCTTTTCGAAGCAGGTTTCCCGGCCGATCATAGCGGCTGTCGCCGAAAAACGTCAGCTCACCATAACCGACCTTACCGTCACAGACCAGCCGTTGCAGCACCGCCGCATACACCGCCGCCGCGTTGCCGTTCTCTAACCGAAGATCCTCATCGCTCAGTAGTCCAAGCCGTTTGAGCGGCTCGAAATTCACCGTCAACCCGCCGCGCCATTTCATACGCAGGGCCGATCCGACGATCCGCTGCCAAGCCGCCGTTTCTTCGATCGCGCCACGCTTTTCCGCCTGCTGGTGGATCCGCGCCGCAATCTGCTTGTAGAGCTCCACGCTTGGCTGCGTCACGAAGTTCATCTTCCACAAGTAGCCCAGCCCGAACACGGCATAGTGGATGAACTGCATGTAGCGCGCCACCGCTGCCTCGCCGCTCAGCTTCAGCACCGCCAACGGATAGCCCGCCCGCCGCAACGCCGCCACCTTTGCATCCACCGGATTTTTCTCGCCCGCCACGTTAACAACGAGAAAACAACGATCCTGCCGCTCTTCTTTCGGCGCCCAGTAGTTCGCCAGCTTCAATTTCTCTTGTATCGCAACCTTGATCCCTAGCTCATCGCTTTTGCCGAGACTCTCTTCAAAATCCTGCTTCGTCCAGAGCGAGCCGTTCTTCCATCCATCGGGCACGAAAAGCGTCAGCTTGTCGCGGCCCGCCCGCACGTTAGCGTCCAGGTATCCGGCCAGTTGGAACGCCGCTCCCACCTCGGCTTCGTTCAGCGCCGCGGCACCCATCCAAGCGTTCAAATCACAACCACTCAGGGCCAACGGATACAAACTTCCCCGCGTCAACGGCCCGCTATGCCGTCCCGCCGTCGTATTCCCGCCGTCGGGTTGCAACTCCACCCGCCGGAAACCTCGCTTCGACGCAAACTGGTCCAGGATCGATCCCGGCAGCGTCATATAGATAAAGTTCGACTGATTCGGAATCTTGAGTTTGCGATAGAGCCCATCCAGCTTTTCCAGGTTGACCACCGGCTCGTACGAAGTCATGCCCATCGCCATCCCAACGACGAGGCATTTCCGCAACGCCTTCGAAAGCGGCTGCTTGTCCGTCTTCTGAATGTGATCCAGAATCGCCCGCGCCTTCGCGGGGTCGGTCGAATCCAGCAAGTACAACCGAATGCCGTTGAGCAAACCCGCCGCCTGGTAAAAAACCTTGTCCTCCGCCGACCCGCCCATCCCGGCCCAGATCACGTACTTCAGGCCAACCCCATGCGCTTCCCGGATCGCCTCGCGAATCTCGCCCACCTCGCGCCGTATCATCTCCGGCCACTCCGGATGTTGCTCCGCCAGCCAGGGCAGATGCAGAACGCCGTAGCCGTTCTTACTGACCTTGCCCTTGTCGTCCCGCTCGGTGCCAATTCGGACCAACGTATCCGATTTGGGCTTCATCGCTTTCAGGCCCCGCGCGCGGCCACGTTCGTCGAGTGCGCGCACGCGCTCGACAACACGCTCATTGACAAGCTGTTCAAAGCCGGGGTTCGAACGAAACGAATGAAAGGAAAGCGCCAGCGGAGGACGCGAACGAGGCATTCAAAGACTTGTAGCGAAGCGCGGCCCGAAGTGCAACTCTGAGCCGCCCGCACTCAACTTGAGATCTGAATCATTTGATCGACGAATGTTTTGCGGCCCAGCTTCAAAACCAGCCGGTGCGCTCCCGGAGCAACATCATCAGGCACCCGCACATCCAAACCAAAGATCCGCGATAACGGATCAAGACAGTGGACCATCACTTTCGTCAACGGCACACCATCCAACAGTACATCCACAGTCGCCGCGACCTTATCCTCGCTCTCGCAAAGAACCTCTTCCATTTTCACCTTGATCGCCCGGCTTTCGATCGACGCCTCGGAAAGCAGATTCACCGAGTCCGTCACGCTCACCAGCCGCGGCACAAGCGGCCCTGCCGGGATCACACGCATCGGCGCGTCAGCAGAGATCGGCCGGCCGTCCATCGTCAGCCGCACCGGCACGACGCCCGTCCTGACACCGGGCGGCAAATACACGTTCACTTGCGTCGGGTTTTTCGGGACATCCTTTCCAATGAAGCACGGCGCCGTCGGCTGCCCGTCGATCACAACCCGCACCCGATTCAGGTCCGCGTCGTCACTCAGACCCATCACCCACACCGACGCGCTCGCATAGCGCCCACTGTGAGCAACCACCGCGTCCGCCGTGAATGTGTCCGTCACACGAACAATCCTTGCCGGTTCCGGTGGCGCGGGACACGACTGCCGACCCGCTTCCCGCTTGCGGGCGGTCATCCACAGGTACTGTGTGTCGAAACGATCCAGCGCCAGCAACTGCAAATCGGCTTCCTCGGCGAACTCGGCCAATTCCTCCGCCCGGAATCGTACCCCGCTCCACGTGTCCGGCGACTTGCACGAAACCGGCCGCACCCGCACACTCCCCGAGCGCCGCGACCAGCCCGTCACCGGCGGCGGCCCTTCGATCACTCCCCTTTCCGATGGTAGCCCGTTAAACTGCAGCTTCAGAAACCCGCCCGCCTTCAGCACCCGCACCGTCTCGCGCAGGTAATTCCAAACCACTTCCTTGTCCGGGATATGCTGAAAAACCGCGTATGAATAGCAGAAGTCGATCGACTCGTCATCCACTCCCGGCAAATCCGAGCCCCCGTTCCGCCGTGGCTCCGCGTTCGGCGCGTTCGCCAGGTTTTCTCGGGCCAATTCAATCATCCCGCCGGAAACGTCAAACCCGATTACCCGCCCGAACCGCTCGCTCAGCGGAAGCATCAACCGCCCCGGCCCACACCCGATCTCAAGCGCCGTTAGCTTCTTGAGGTCCGCGCGAGGCCCGAATCGGCGGAACTCGTCTTCGATCGCGAACAACACTTCCCACGCCGTCGCGAGAAATTCTTCGCGCGTTTGCTCCCGGCGCCCGAATGCAACAAAGAACCGCGCGTCGAGCCTCGCCCGCTCATCCCAGTCGCGCCGCATCCGGCTCTGAACATCTTCCACCCCGTTCATCAACCGATCACTCTACTCGAAGCCCTCGTCCAAACAAACTCCGCACCCGCGTGCTGCTTCGCACTATCAGTGGAAGTATAGTAGGCTAATCGTAGGCCAACGTTCATCTCGAAAGGCAGACCCCTAAGGAAACGCAATTATGAATCTCCCCAACGCGCTGTCGGTGTTGCGGATTTTCTTCGTTCCGCTGTTGCTCGCGGTCATGTTACGGCGTGACATCGAGCTGGATACCGGTGCATTCGTCATCACCAAGGAGTGGCTCGCACTGGCCATCTTCCTGTTCGCCGCCGGTACCGATCTTCTGGACGGCTACATCGCACGCCGCCGCCGGCAGGTCACGAAACTCGGTAAGCTTCTCGACCCGGTCGCCGACAAGCTCCTCATCTCGGCAGCTTTCATTTCTCTCGTGGAACTCGGCCGCGTTCCCGCCTGGATGGTCGTCATCATCGTCGGCCGCGAGTTCGCCGTCAACGGTCTCCGCAGCATCGCCTCCGCCGAAGGATTTCAAATCGCCGCCAGCGATCTCGGCAAGACCAAGATGGCCGCTCAGGTAGTCGCCGTATCGCTGCTCCTCATAGCGCCCCCTGGCACGTTCCTGGCCGAACTCGCTCAATTCTCCTTGGGGCTCGTCGTGCTCTTCGCTATCGTCTCGATGATCGAATACTTCCGCGGGTTCTGGAGCCGCATCGAAGCCCCCAAACCTCCCAAACCCAAAACCTCCAAAATCCTGGTCATGAGCAAAGAACGTAAGGACATGGCTTAGCGCCGCGGAACGCTCCCCCTATTCCTCGGCCAAGTGCCCGCCGAGCAGCACACTGTCGATGCGCCAAGCGGCCTTCCGGAATCGAAAGTGGGCATGGCCCACGACGCTCTCCTGGTCGATGAAGACTGCCGGATCCACTTCCCCCCCGCAGCCGGCCGCAAATAACTCGCTCTCCCACATGATCCGGAAGGGCTCTGTGGCCAGAGTACGGAATTCGACCTGTGCTCGTTTCCCATCCGCCGAGAACCTGATAGCTCCCACCCGCACATCCGCAGTTTCGAGATCCGGAACGATTTGCACGGTGCAATAGAAGCTCCCGGACGTCACGTGGTCGAAGAAGGCTTTTCCCTTGTCCGTCACCTGGGCCGTCGAAAAACCGATTGCATGATCCGTGTGTCGCACCGAACTCAGGTAGCCCTTCCGCCGCAGCGTCGTCATCGTCGCGAGCCAGCCGGCGTAACACTCATCACTCACCGAAGCCGGCCCCATTGATGTCAGAGCAGGCCCGTCCGATACGGCCTGGGGAAACGTTGCATGCAGCCGCTGCATGGGTCCCTGATACTTCATTAGCTCCGCAAGGGCATCCATCCCCGTAAGAGTTGGCTGAGCACGGCCATAAACGGCCGACACAAAAGTCACGCCCAGAACCAGGACAACTCGGAACCGCTGCGATTTGATCATGACCTGTCCTCCGTGGAGCTTCGACATCAGGAAACTGGCTGCCGCGCCGTTCAGCGCCAAGCCGGCCGAAAGCGCTAGTGCCCCTTCAGCTTGCAGACCACCATGCCTTTGCCTTTTTCGGCGATCTTTGCATCGAACAACTCCAGGATTCGGTCCCTGCGCGCGAGGAGCCCATCGATCTCCGCTTTGCGCAATAGCGAGCCCAATGCGCTGTCGACCTTCTCCCGCGTCAGGGAGCGTAAGCCGTCGTAGACTCGCCGATCGATGCGGGTCAGGTTCTTAGGATTGCGGAGCTCGTCGTGGGTCCGAAACGCCCGGCTGAAGTCGATCATCCGCAGTTTCCAATCTTGCGTGATCAACAGGTTCCCCAGATTGGGGTCGGTGTTGAATACAAGTTCATTGAAGACACGAACGTTGTACATCTGATCATTCCATTCGGCCCGGCGGGGAGCGGAAATCTTCTTCTTGTAGCGTTCGAGCTCCAGCATCTGGACGTCATCGACCCACCAGGTGACCGACGCGGACGCGCCCGTGACTTTGCGCTCCACCGACACCGGCACCATGTTCAGATTGACGAGCCGGTCGAGCCGATAAGCCGCGATGTTGAACTTGTAGCTATCCCGAAAGTTGAACTCCATTCCAGTCGCCGTTTGAAACCTGTCCTTGAACACGTCAATCGACTGAAGCGAGGCATCGTGGGTCAGACTCTCACCACGTAGCGTGAGGCGGCTCGTGCCGGTTGTCCCAACTTTGGTGCCCTTCTTCTTGATGATCTTGGCTTGCAACAGAAACTGTTCCTTCTGGTCGTCGGTAAGCGATGCGGCGGATGCTCGTCCCATCGTCGCGATCATCACAACAGCGGCTGTGGCGAGCATAAAGTTTCGGCGGTTCATTGTAGGCTCCTGGTCTTTTCTTGGAATCGGGTTTCAATCGGACTTAGTGCCATGCCGGCGTCAAGCCCGATCCGGCATGAGTGTGAATGTGCAGCGGCCGTACTGCCACGGTCGTGATCGATTCATCGGAATCGCCCGACGGCAGGATCATCGGTTCCGGTTCGGACGGCATTTGGTGACGAGTCCCGGTCGGCACTTGCAGTACGGTCAGATGATAGGCAGCGCCGTCGTGACGGAACTCGATGCGGCCTGAGACCTTCTCGCGGGACCGCGCGTACGTCTTGACGGTCTCGCAGTAAACGCCGTCCTCACAGATCTCGACTTGCCCGTCTTCCTCGGCTCGCATGATGTAGTTACCGGCCGACAAGGTCTTTCCCTGAAGGACAAACTCAAACGGGATCTCAGCAGTCAGATCGCCTTCCTGCGGCGGAAAGATCCCCGCGAATGAAAACGTGCTGAAAAACAGCGCGATGATGGAAGTCCGGGTGATGGTGGTCATTGTTTTGGTCTCCTTGGTATTGGCTGTCCTTGTCATTTGCCTCTACTTGTGCAAGGCACGTGCCAAACGTAGAGATCACCCACGGCGGCACGACAGACACTGAAAACACTGGACTTACAACTCAAACTTAAAGGGGGGGGACAACGACTCAGTCCCGCTGGATACTGGGGTTGCCATTGGTGGGAAGCCGTGTGTCAATCACAGTGGACAGTCTTGACCGGCCTGAAGATTGAAGCGGCACAAGGCTCCGGCCTTGCCGGGTCGCGAGTCTTCGCGATCCAGGTCGGCGGATTCACAGACCGTGGTCTAGTAGGGGCTCAGGAAGGTGTTAAAAAATACTGGGACAGTCAGCCGCGCTTCGTGTAAGTCCTTGCATATCAGTGATTGATTCGGGCCGCGCTTGTGACAGTCCCGATTTTTTCACACCTTGCACGCCTACTCTATCCGCGCATCTCGGAAGCCTGAATGCTGAGACGTTTCATCTTCTTGATCAGCCCCTGCCGGCTCAAACCCAGAGCCTTCGCTGTCTGAACCTGGTTGCCGTTGTGCTTCTTGAGAGCATCGATCAAGATCTGCTTCTCATGGACGTCCATCGCGTGGTCCATGCTGGAACGTCCTTCCGACGACTCTACCGATGGGGTCTCGCCGATCTCGCTCCGCATCTCTTCGCGCAAATCGCTCACTGAGATCGCATCAGCCGCCCCACAAATCACGAGCCGTTTCACTTCATTCTGCATTTGCCGGACATTGCCCGGCCAGGGCGCCGCCGCCAGCCCCGCCAACGCCTCGGGTGAAAATGTCATAGCGGGCTTCTTGAACTCCTCGCAATAGCGTTGCAAGAAGAAGTGTGCGAGTTCAGGAACGTCCTCCCTCATCTCCCGCACGGCCGGCGTCTGGATGTGAATGACGTTCAAGCGATAGTAAAGATCCTCGCGGAACTTCTGGTTCTTGACGGCGGCCTCCAGGTCTTTGTTCGTCGCGGCTAAGATACGGACATCAATCGGTATTTGCTCCCGTCCGCCGACGCGCTGGACAATGCGCTCCTGTAGAACCCGCAGGATCTTTGCTTGCGCGGTTAGGCTCAGATCCGCAATCTCATCCAGGAAGAGGGTTCCTTCGTGGGCCGCCTCGAACTGACCCACGCGCTTCTCCACACCGGTGGCAACACCCTTCTCAATCCCGAACAGTTCGCTTTCGAGTAGCGTGTCGGGCAGCGCCGCACAGTTAAGAGCCACGAACGGCTTGCGTGCCCGCGGGCTCGTGTAGTGAATCGTCTTGGCGATCAGGTCTTTCCCCGTGCCACTCTCTCCGGTAATCAAAACGTCGACCGAGGTGTCCCGGATCTGTTCGATCGTGTTCAGAACTTCCTGTAGCTTCGCCCCGCTTCCGATGATGCTCTCGGTCGAAAATTTCTTGTTGACCTGCCGCCAGAGCTGGGAGTTTTCAGTTGCCAGGGTCTCGCGATCTTGCTTGAGGCCTCCGATTAATTCCGCTGTCTGCAACACCTGAGCCGAAAGCGCCGCGATGATCGACAGTACCCGCTCGTCCGCTCCGTTGAAGCCTGCGTCGTCTTTCTTGTTGAAAACCGTGAGGACTCCGAGCAACTTACCTTTCGACAAGAGTGGAACACTCAGTAGCGACCTGAGCGTCTCGGCCGCGAACGACGGAACCCGTATCCGCCCATCTCCCGCGGGATCGTTAATCCTGAGGGGCTGCTTGTGACTGAGCATCCAGCCGGCGAGCTGGTCGGCCAATCGGTAGGGAGTCGACGCAGCATGAGTTTCCACATGCCGCAGAAGGGTGCGTAGAGGTTGTTCGCCGGCGGCGTTTTCCTCCAACAGATGCACCGAACCCTGCTCGGCATCCAGACAAGCCGTGCACTTTTCAACGATCAGTTCAACGATCGAATCCAAAGGCCGGTCCGTCACCGTCGCGGCGGCGATCTCTTCCAGCACGTCGAGCTCGTCGAGGGCCTGGCGCAGATGCGCGTTCTCCTGTTCGAGAACGTCGCCTGCACCCCCCAATCTATTACGGTCCAACAAAGCGGATTTTCCAGCGCGACGACCTTCCGGCTCCTCTGGCCGTCGTCGCGTTCCGATTCTAACCAATTCCCGCCGCTGTCAACCGTCGTCGACGTTAGATTTGCTCTTCGCCAACGCTCGTTTACACTTCCGGGTCACAATCCGGGGCGGGCGGGCTCACGTAAATCCAGTCTCTTCAGCACGTTTCAGCCAATCCGCGCGAGTGGCCAACGTCGTGCTCTCTTGTCAGGCGAGCGAACAAGCTCAATCGAACCGAAACGCATGGAGGAGATCATGAAATCGAAACGAACCTTTCTTATCACGGCCGTTGTGTTTACTCTGGCCCTGGCCGTCGCGCTTCCCACGGCGGTTGCCGGCGAAAAGGCGAAATTCGACCGTCTGGACGGTTGGGTCGAGATGATCGACAAGGACCAGAACAGAATCAGTCTGCGCACCGAGAACGACGTTCCTCGGTTCGTATTCTTCGACGGCAAAACCGACTACACCTACCGCAACAAACCCGCAACTTTCGACGAACTTCAAGTCGGCCGACGGGTTATCTGCGTCGGTCAGTTTGACGGCAAGGGCCGCTTGCAGGCAGAACGAATCGACGTCCGCGTCAAGAACTGAGGCGGACGCGAGCTGTACCCGTCAACAACCGGGGGGAGACGGCTCCGCTGGGCGGTTTCTTCAGCTCGAAGAGACCGCCCTTTTTCTTTTGGCAGGGATTTCTCTCTCCCCTCCACCCAATGCCAACCAAAAACTGAGCCGAGAATTTACGTCTGCCCGCCCGTCTCTGGTGTGGGGTTTCGCTCGGCTTGTACCAGGGTGAGCCCAAGTTGCCACAGGTCTGAAACCGCCGCTGCGATACAATCGGGTCAGTTTCCCGATGACCGTACACGTGCTGTTTTTCGGCCTGCTGAAGGACCTTTTGGGCCGTTCGAGTGACACGATCGAGGTTGCCGAGGGGGCAACAGTCGGAACGGTCTTCGAGCACTATGCGTCTCAATACCCGAGACTTAACGAGATGGCCGACAGCATCGCCCTGGCGCGCAACCACGAGTTTGCCAAGCCCGATCAGGTTTTGAGCGATGGTGATGAGATCGCGCTCATGCCGCCCGTCAGCGGGGGCGCTGCCGAATCGACTTCCCAGTGGATCGTGGAAGCAGCCGACGACGGCGCCTTTTGCGCGCTAACCCGCGAGCCGATTGATAGCCCGGCGCTTTCTCGGCGTATCGTCCAGGGCTCGGACGGAGCTGTGATTACCTTCGAAGGCATCGTTCGCAATAACAGTAAGGGCCGCTCCACGAAGTACCTTGACTACGAGTGCTACGCGCCGATGGCCCTGAATACGATGCGGCAGCTCGCTCGTGAGATCCGCGAGAGCCACGACATTCGCGCGATCGCGCTGGTCCACCGCCTCGGCCGCCTCGAGATCGGCGAAGCCAGCGTTTCGATCGTTGTGGCGTCCGCGCATCGGCGGGCGGCCTACGAGGCGAGCCTGGAAGCGATCAACCGTCTGAAGAAGATCGTTCCGGTGTGGAAGAAGGAATACTTCGAGGACGGCGCAGTGTGGGTTGAGGGTGACTGGGAGGATTCAGTGCCGCGGTCTGCCGGTGCGTTACCGTGAAACTTCAGCTACGAGTCCGGCTCAGGCCGCCGCTCGGCGCCGCTACTCGACAGCGATCGGTGAGTGCGCGGGCCTGGATCGCGAAGACTCGCGACCCGGCAAGGCTGGAGCCTTGCGCCACGTTTGGTATCAGGTTCGCGATCTTCGCGCTGCTGGGCTTTGCGGCGACGCCGGCCTGGCCGCAGAGCGAAGATCCGGGCGAGACGACGTTTGTTGCGGACGTTAATCTGGTCAATCTGCTTGTCACCGTGAAAGACGAGCAGGGTGGGCCGATTGCCGACCTTTCGGTGGAAGATTTTAGGGTCGTCGATGGGGGCAAAGAGCGTCCGATCACTGTTTTCGAGCATCGCACGAACCGTCCGCTGTCGGTGGCGTTGATGCTCGACACCAGCCTGAGCACCGCCAAGGAGTTGCAGTTCGAACGCGACTCGGCGAAGCGTTTTTTCAAGCGTTTGCTGGGCCCCGGCTCGCACCAGGACGACCGTGTCGCCATCCTGCAGTTTTCCGACTATGTCGAAATGCTCACGGGGTTGACACGTTCGGAGCGTCGCGTCGAAAAAGCCATGGATCGCATTAGCCGAGGCGGCGGCACGTCGATGTATGACTCGCTCTATCTGGCCGCTCGCCAACTCAAAAGCCGCGAGGGCCGGCGCGTCATGGTCGTCATTACCGACGGCGGCGACACGACGAGTTACATCTCCTTCCAGGATGCTCTTAAAGCCGTGCATGGCACCGATGCGGTGATCTACGGCATTATCGTTATCCCGATTCGCAGCGATGCGGGCCGCAATACAGGCGGAGAGAACGCGCTCAAGACCCTGGCCGCTCATACCGGCGGCATGACGTTCGTTCAATACGCGAATGAGAACCTTGACGAGTCGTTTGACCACATCCTCGAGAACTTGCGTACGCAGTATCTGATCGGTTACTATCCGCCGGAGCGCGATTCTGACACGGAGAAGTTCCGGAAGGTCAAGGTATCGGTCAGCCGGCCCGGTGCGCAGGTGCTGTCGCGATACGGCTACTATCTGTCGGCGGCGCCGCGCCGGACGTCGAAAGCACGTATCAGCATCCGTCCGAACCCGAGTCCGGAACCGGAGCTCGATACGGGAGAAGGCCCAAAGCCCGTCGAGGAGCCGCAACTTTGAATCAACCCCCTGGGAACCAACCTCCTCGACAAAAGCGAGCATCACGCTCCGGCGGGAAGCGCAGGCCCAACCGGAACGGTGACGCGGCGCGCGGAAATGCGGCCGGACCGCCGGAAGAGACCTTCGAGGAGGCGGCTCATCTAAAGCGCCTCGTCGATGACGAGACACCGATCGTGGTGCATATGAGCACGAATGAGGAGTTCGCGGGCGTCCTCGAATATTACGACGCGAACTTTATTCGGCTAACCCGCAAGGAAGCTCCGAACCTGTTTATCTATAAGCACGAGATCAAATACATATCGGAGCAGCCACAGAGGGCTGACTGACTGTGAAAGAATAGTCGATTGGCGCTGCGCGGCTCATTTCGGGGTATTTCGGAAACCCTCTGCGAGTCGCTGCCTGCGTGATGCCGCTCTCCCCGTAAATCGACAGACAACATGGACTATTTATCCGTGGCAATAGGGATCGCCCGTGAAGCGGGAGCTCTGCTCGCAAAGTACTCCGAGCGGCGCGTCGAGATCGAATACAAGGGCGAGTTCAACCTCGTCACGGCCGCCGACCGCTCCGCCGAAGCGTTGATCGTCGAGCAGCTTCGCAATCGCTTTCCCTCGCACTCGATTGTCGCGGAGGAGGGAAGTGGCATCGACAACAATTCCGAGTATGTCTGGCATGTCGACCCTCTCGATGGCACGACGAACTTCGCTCACGGGTTCCCGGCTTTTGCGACGAGCATCGGCCTTGCTCTGCGGGGCGAGCCCATCGCCGGGGTGGTCTACGATCCGATCCGCGATGAGATGTTCAGCGCGGAAAAGGGAGCCGGCGCCTACCTCAACAATCATCGCCTGCGGGTTTCGGCTACATCGAAACTGGGTGAAGGACTTTTCGCCACGGGATTCCCGAGCGGACGACGCCATAAGGAGATGAATATTCATTTCTTCCATCAGGTCTCGATGCTCAGCCACGGAATCCGGCGCGCTGGTTCGGCGGCGCTTGACCTCTGTTCGGTCGCCAGCGGTCGGCTGGAGGGGTTCTGGGAAATCGGGCTGAACTCGTGGGATGTCGCCGCGGGGTTGCTGCTTGTGAGCGAAGCGGGCGGAATCTACGGTGACATGCGGGGCGGCGCTTACGAGTTAGGCGGCGTCGAGTTGCTCGCGACGAACGGCCACGTACAGAGCGAGTTGATCGAGCTCTTCGGAGAGGTGTTCGAGGGCCAGTATCGAGCCCCGATTCTCCCTATTAGACCCATTTCTCCCTAGCTGGCACGGACTGGGATACGAATCGCCCTCAGTCGGTAAATCATTCTCTTCCAGCGCCTTAGCGCCTTGCTTCTCCCTCGGGGCGGATGTTAACCTGTTGGACTTGCATTATTGACGAAGGCTTTCTCCCTCGGAGAACAGCGGGGAGCTGTGTACTTATTATGGACCGAATCGTGGATCTTATCCGTGCCAAGCGTGACGGCGAAGAGCTGACCCTCGAAGATTTCGAGCGGCTTGTCAACGGATACACCCGCAAAGAGATACCTGATTATCAGATGTCGGCCTTTTTGATGGCCGGGTATTGCACCGACTTCACCGACGCTGAAGCGACAGCGCTCACGATGGCCATGCTCAACTGCGGCCAGCGCCTCGATATGAGCGATGTCCCCAAGCCGCGTGTCGATAAGCATTCGACCGGCGGAGTGGGAGATAAGGTCACCCTCATCGCCGCTCCGATCGCGGCCGCCGCGGGAATCAAGGTGCCGATGATCACCGGGCGCGGGCTTGGCCACACCGGCGGGACGCTCGACAAGCTGCAATCGATTCCCGGCTTTCGCACGGAACTCAAGTTGGGTGAGTTTCAGGCGCAGATCAAGGAACAAGGTTTGGCGTTCACAGGCCAGACCGATGAAATCTCGCCGGCGGACAGGCGCCTTTACGCGCTACGCGATGTTACGGGAACGGTCGAATCGCTGGCGTTGATCGCCGCGTCAATCATGTCGAAGAAGCTGGCTGAGGGGCTCGACGCGCTGTTGCTCGACGTCAAGGTCGGCCGCGGTGCGCTTATCAAGGGACGCACCGAGGCCCGCAAACTTGCTCAGCTTATGATTTCCATCGGCCGCCGCATGAACGTCACCGTGCAGGGGCTGCTGACCGACATGGACCAGCCGCTCGGCTTTACCGTCGGGAACGCGCTTGAAGTCATGGAAGCCGCGCAGACTCTGCAGGGCCAAGGACCGCCGGATGTCACGAGCCTTTCCATCGAACTTGCCGCCCGAATGATCTACCTGGGCGAGTCGTCGCGCTCGATAGACAGCGCGCGCGAGCAGGCACAGCAATTGCTGGCTGACGGCAGCGCTCTCACCAAATTTCGCGATGTTATCGCGGCCCAGGGAGGCGATCCGGAGGTCGTTTACCGTTTTGATCTATTGCCGAACGCCTCGGGCGAGCAGGTCGTTACATCGCCGCGCGACGGCTTTATCAGCCGCATCAACGCCGACGACATCGGCCGCGCCGCCGCGATGCTTGGCGCCGGCCGCGACAACATTGAGGACCAGATTGACCCGGCTGTCGGGGTCATTTTGCAATCGAAGGTGGGGGACCAGGTTGTTGCCGGTCAGCAGCTCTGCGCCCTCTACTACACCGAGGAAACTCATGTGCCCGAGGCAGTGCAACTCGTCGAGGACGCGTTCCGGCTTTCGTTGAACCCGCCGGAACCCCGCGAGTTGATCCTCGACTTGGTACAGTAGGCGATCGCACCCGTTGTAGCGGCGGCGCAACTCCTCCTATGGGGCTATTGGGTCTCGTCCTCTTTCCGGCCATTGCCTACGGGCTATCGAGTCATCGCCGAGCTATCCGGCTGTCGACGATTCTTTGGGGGCTCGGCCTTCAACTCACGCTAGCCATCCTTGTATTGAGGACGCCGTTTGGCCGCGCCTTCCAGGCGATCGGTACCGTCGTTAACGAGATGATGCATTTGGCCGAGCAGGGCTCGATCTTCGTCTTCGGTGATCTTGGCAACTCCGAAGGCCCGATGGGCATCGTTCTGGCTTTCCAGATACTACCGCTGATCGTTTTCGTGTCGTCGTTATTCGCGGTGCTTTATTACCTGGGCCTCATGCAGCACATCGTGCGCGGCATCGCCATTGCTATGCAACGGGTGATGGGCGCCAGCGGGGCGGAATCCCTCAATATGGCGGCGAACATTTTCATGGGCCAGTCGGAAGCGCCGCTGACTATCCGGCCGTATCTCGAAAAGCTCACCCGCTCGGAATTGATGACCGTCATGACGGGCGGCATGGCGACGATCTCCGGCGCCTTGTTGATTGCCTACGTGCGCATCGGAGGTGTCCCCGTCGAGCACATGCTCACGGCGGTGATCATGACCGCCCCGGCCGCGATTCTGATGGCCAAGATGATCGAGCCGGAAACGGAAACGCCGGAGACCTACGGGCAAGTCCCGCGTGAATCGGGCTCGAACGACGTCAATGTGATTGACGCGGCGGCGCGCGGCGCCAGCGAAGGGCTTTATTTGGCGTTGAATGTCGGGGCGGTGCTGATTGCGTTCGTGGCGTTGATCGCGGTAACGAATGGTCTGCTGGCGTGGTTGCACGGGTTGCCCTACATGAACTGGTTGCCGCAAAACCTGCAAGCGATCTTTGCCTTTGTTTTCGCACCGGTTGCTTGGACCATGGGAGTGGCGTGGGCGGACGCGGGCACGATCGGTGACCTGCTGGGGACGCGCATGGTGATCAACGAGTTCGTCGCTTACGCACAGCTTGGGGAGATGAAAGACACCCTCCAGCCGCACTCGTTCCTGATTGCCGGCTATGCGCTTTGCGGGTTTGCGAACTTCGGATCAATTGGGATTCAGGTGGGAGGTATCGCCAGTCTTATCCCCTCGCGCCGGCGTGACCTGGCGCTCCTGGGCTTCCGCGCAATGTTGGCCGGGACGATGGCGAACTTCATGACGGCGTCGCTGGCAGGCTTGATCGCCCGCCCGTAGCCGGCTTGCGCGGGCCAGCCGGTCGAGGGCGGACGCGTCGGAGGGGGTTCGAGGATGCCTGACTACGAACAAGCTCAGCAGGCGCGCGAGTACATTCAGACGTACCTCCCTGTCTCCGCCCCCATCGGGGTGATTCTCGGCAGCGGTCTCTCCGGCGTAGTGGAGCGTATCGGCGTTGCGGTCACTCTTCCCTACAGCGGCATCCCGCACTGGCCTGCTTCCACGGTTTCCGGACATCAGGGGCGGCTTGGTCTCGCCAACGTTGGCGGTATATCGGCGGTGGTGCTCGCGGGGCGAGTCCATCTCTATGAGGGCTACCGGGCCGCGGAAGTTGCGTTTCCGGTGCGAGTTCTGGCGGGCCTGGGGGTTCGGACGCTGATCGTCACCAATGCCGCCGGCGCGATTCGAGAAGACTGGGCCCCCGGGCAAATCGCGCTCATTAGCGACCACATCAACCTTCAAGGCGATAGCCCGTTGGCCGAGCCGCACGAAGAGCGCTGGGGTCCACTCTTTCCAGATATGACCGACGCGTATTCGCCCCGCTTGCGCGAAGCGGCTCGTCAGAGTGCACGGGTCGCTGGAATTGACGTTGTCGAAGGGGTCTACGCCGGTGTCAAGGGACCCAACTACGAAACGCCTGCTGAGATCCGCTACCTGAGAACCATCGGAGCGGACTTGGTCGGCATGTCGACGGTACCCGAGGTGATCGCAGCGCGGCAAATGAGCCTGGGAGTCTTGGGGATCTCGGTTATCTCGAATCTCGCGGCGGGCCTTGGTGGCACGCGGTTGAGCCATGGCGAAGTCCTGGCTGAGGGCAAGGAGGCGACAGAGCGTCTGGCGGAGTTGATTACCGGCGCACTGCCGCTCATGACTAGGGGTGATTGAGCTGTGTGGACGGACCGCCCGATTTACGGTGGGCGCTCCTTCCGGCGAAGGATAGCTCGGTTCGCTCCGCGGAGACGCGAGGACTGTGCTTCTCGCCTTGCTGTTCGCAGCTTTCCCACTTTGCATGGGGTTCATCGTTCGACCGGAACTCGGTTTGCTAGAGAGGCCGTTGGGTCCGCCGGTTTGGAATGTTTTGGGATATCAAGGCGAACAAAAGCGACTAAGGATAGGCGGCGCCCCCGGCCACTTTGGCGGCACGCCCAGGTCAGGCGGGCTGGAGGCCGGCGAACTTGGCGATGAGTTTCTTGAGGCCGACCGTTCGAAAGTGGACAGTGAGTTTGGTGTTCTCGCCGTCACCGTCAAACTTCATGACGGTGCCTACACCGTAGGTTTTGTGGCGCACTTTGTCGCCGAGCCGGTATCCGGTGGTGTGAGGCAAGCGGGAGCGAGGACCCGCGGCGGGTTTCCTCACCGGTGGGGCGGATGAGGGGTGTGTCCCCGTCGCGCCGGGATTCTGCAGGTTGCCGGGAACGGGCAGGTTTCGCTTGGCGAAGAACCCGGAAAGATTCTCGACCGAGTTGTACGCCGGGCCGTCGTAGAGTTTCTTCTGAACAGTTTCGCGAACTTCGTGCTGCTCGGCTCCCAGGTCGAGCGAATACGCTTCGCCGGCTTCCCAGGCAGGGGCCGATTGCCGGACGGGCTGAAGGACGTCGCGCGGAATCTCCCCGAGAAAACGCGACGGTATCATCGTCTCGTACGCTCCGCCACCGAAGCGCCGGCGGCGGTGGGCGGCGGTCAGCAGGAGCTGTTCGCGGGCGCGCGTCATGCCGACGTAGCAGAGCCGCCGCTCCTCTTCAAGACCGGCGGGGTCTTCAATGGAGCGGCTGTGCGGGAAGATGCCTTCCTCAAGACCTGTCATCACGACCAGCGGAAACTCCAAGCCCTTAGCGCTGTGGAGCGTCATCAACAACACGGGGGAGGACGAGTCCAACTGATCCGTGTCGGCCACCAGCGCAACTTGATCGAGGAACTCATCGAGGGTTTCCCCGCGTTGGGCGGCGTCGGTGGCGGCGCTGACGAACTCATCAATGTTTTCAAGACGCCCCGCCCCTTCGATCGAACCATCCCGCTCGAGCATATTGCGATAGCCGGACTCGTTCACGATCCACGGAATGGCCTCGTGCCAGGGGGCCTTCTTGATCTGCTCCCCGAGCCCGACGATCAGTCGCTGAAACACGGCCACGGCGGCGCGGGCGCGCGAGGGAAAGCGGCCTTCGCTGAGCATTTGCTCCAACGCCCGCCAGAGTGATATTTCGTGCCTGCGGGCAAACACTTCGATCTGCTCGACGGTCGTCCGTCCGATGCCGCGCGCGGGCGTGTTGATAATGCGTACGAGGCTAACGAAGTCCGCGGACGAAGAGGCCGTTTTCAGGAAAGCGAGGATGTCTTTGACTTCAGCCCGCTGATAAAAGCTCACGCCACCAACGACTTTGTAGTTGCGGCCGAGGCGACGCAGAGATTCTTCGAGCTGGCGCGACTGTGAATTGGCGCGGTAGAGGATAGCCGCATTCTTTTCCGGATGATCGGTGAGGTAACGGTTGACGTAGCCCGCGGCGAAACGGGCTTCATCATCGCTGTCGGCCGCCTGGTAGAGCAGAACCGGTGAACCCTCTTCGCCCTCGGCCCAGAGATTCTTCCCTTTGCGGTCGACGTTATGCGCGACGACTCCGCCGGCCGCCTTGAGAATGCGTTTGGTGGAACGGTAGTTCTGCTCCAAACGAACGACGGTGGCGTGGGGATAGTCCTTCTCGAAGTCGAGAATGTTGCGGATGTCGGCGCCGCGCCAACTGTAGATCGACTGATCCTCATCCCCGACAACACAGACGTTCTGCGTCGGGCCGGTCAGGAGCCGCATCAAGTCATACTGCGCACGGTTCGTATCCTGATACTCGTCGATCATCAGGTACCGAAAACGGTCTCGCAGTGCCATCTGCGTTTCCTGGCTATGCCGCAGCAGGCGTACGCCCTCGAGCAACAAGTCGTCAAAGTCGAAGGCGTTCGAAGCCTGCAGCAGAGCTTGGTACTTCTCGAAGATGACGGCGATCTTGTCGTGCTGCGGACTGGTCGCGTCCTGATAGAAGTCCTGCGGCGAGCGCCCCTGGTTCTTGGCCTGACTGATCAGCGACAGCAGCGATCGAGCCTTCATAAACTTCTCGTCGATGCCGATGTCGCGGTACACGGCCTTGATGGCGGCAACCTGGTCGGAGTCGTCGTAAATGGTAAAACTCGCTGTGAATCCGGGGCGGAGATCGCCAAGCGGCGCACCGTAGCGGCGCAGCATGCGAACGCAAAAGGAATGGAAAGTCGAAACGTGCGGCCATCTGTCGAGTGATAGCCCACTCTCCTTCAAGACCCGCCCAACGCGCGATCGCATCTCGTCGGCGGCCTTATTGGTGAAAGTGACCGCGAGGATCGATTCGGGAGCCGCGCCGACCGGGCCGATCAGATGCGCGATGCGATAGATCAGGACGCGTGTCTTGCCGCTGCCCGCTCCCGCCAGGATAAGTAATGGACCTTCCGAATGAAGAACCGCTTCGCGCTGGCCCGGGTTCAGGGCGTCGAGAAAGTCCATGAAGAGCCTTATTCTAGCAATCAGGATGAGCGGTTCCGGCGCCGGCGAGACGGGTCCATCGGCTCAGACCGCCAAGGGCAGCGGGGTAGGGTGTAAACAGTTGTACTCACCGTTTAGATACGGCGGGTACACCGAAGACAATCGTACTGAAGATTAGTCGCCGGCGACCGGCTCGTCAACTTCAGCCGACTTCGCCGATCCATTCGCGCCGCCGACCGCCGCGCCTGCTACGGCGGGCAGAGGTGAGGGTTTTGCGTCATCCTCAACACGAGATGTGCCGTAGATGCTGAAGGGCTGGTCATCGTTCATCGTTCGCAGCTCTTCCATAGGCTGCTTGCGGTGTTTGCCGATTAGGCGCGGTTGCGCGATCGGCGTTGTGTTTTCTTCGTCCCAGTTGAGGTAGAGGTGCCGGCTCAGTGTCTCCTCCGGCAGGCCCGCAAAACGCATTGCGGGCCACTTGAACTGCTCGCCGTGAACCCATCGCCCGCGCCCGTAGTAGAAGGCTCGGGTTCCCCATTTGAAATATGCACGGGAGCGGTGGTGCATCTCGCCGAAATCGCGGCTCTGCATCCAGGCAGTCATCATAAACTCCCACTGCAATTGCGTGAGCTGCTTGGCCTTGAGACCGGCGCCGTCGGCCATGCGTGTATCTTCGAGCGGCGTAAAGATCGACGGCACGTAGAGCACTTTGGCCTTCTTCAGACGATGCAGGAGCTGCAGAGTTTCCCGAAGATCCTCGTCGGTCTCGTTGGGCAGCCCGATGATGAACGTGCAGACGGGGAACCAGTTGTTTTCATTGAGAATACGAATGCCTTCGACGACGATCTCCTGCCAGTCACGAATGTCGAAGGGCAATGACTTGCCCGACATCGTCAAGGCAGCGAGACGGGAAGAGCCGGTCTCGATGCCGATGAGGGGGGCCAGGAATTTCTTATCCGGATGCGTAGAGTTGCGGTTGCGAAGCGCACTCTTATCGAGCAGGATCTTTGACATCTCGCGAACCAAATCCGGGTTCACTACGGCCGGAGCGATCGTGGCATGCGAGAGCGGCAGATACTCGACGCCGGGCTCTCGGGCAATCATGTCATAGAAATTCATGATCGCGTTCGGGTTCGGAATGTAGAACGGTGCGGCCGCTCCGTAAATAAACACGTCCTCGGAAACAGGGAAGATGATCTTGCCGCCATTGCGTGTATTCGCACGCACGGCTTCCATCGCCTGCTCGGGCGGCACGGAGATGCGGGTTTCCAGCGTCGGCGAACAGAAAGCACACTGACGCCCACAACCACGGTTCATCTCGACAATGCCGTAGGTGGATCGCTTATTCGGAATGACGATCTGGTCAATCGTTGGCTCGACGGCGTTAACGATCGGCGGAAGTTCCTCCCCAGCCTCGGCCTTCTGAAACAACTCAAGCGCGACACCCTCGGCACGGCCGTTGATAATGCAGTCGACACCGAGACGTTCCATGGAACCCGTCTTTGGGATTTGCCATGCACCGGCGCCGCCGACGATCACTTTCGGACGATACTTCCGCAAGGCGGGATGCTTGTAGATTCTTTCACTCTCGGCGGCATTGATCGGACGAGCCGAACTGCCAAAGATGTTGCTGTAGACACCGGTAGAGAAGGCCGTGCCGATAGGATTGTGGGCGCCCACACCAACAGCGACCGTCTTCGGTCCGACGAAATGGTCGAGATCGTCGGGATGGCAAACCGCGACATCGTCGGCAGGATAGTGCCGGAGAAGAATGGCCTCGATCACGCGTATGCCGTACGGCATGACCATCGCGGTGCCGTCCGGATACTTCGGTTGCTCAAACTTATCTTTGTAGAGGAACCGCGGGACAAAACGAGCAGGGGCCGACGCGTAAACCATCTGTTTCCAGGGGCTAAACTCCTGCTCGGTACTCTCAGTATCAGGCGCAGTCAGAACAAACTTCACCCCGCGAGTGTCGTAACCCATAGTCTCCTCCAAACAGAAGTCTTTGATTGTACCCTGTTTCGGAGGGAGTTTGAAGTTCCTCTCGTGGACGGCGTCTTGCTGTTTACTTCCACTACTGTCCGGTTAGAAGTCGAATAGAATCAGCTGGTTGGGGTGATCGAGTAAGTTTTCATGGGAGTCTGATGGCTGCAAGGCCTGTAAAATGGGCGTTGTGGGGTATCCATTTGACTCAGGCAGCCACAAGATGTTGTGGTCGCGCGAAAGCATCTACCAAGAAGCGAATCCCGAGGTTACTGCTCTGGCGCGGCGTGGGGCTGCGTAGCGCGTCCGATTCTCGGAGTTGCCGCCCGAAGGCTGCCACCGCAATGAATTCGCGTGTGGGTCGGCTTGGCGGCCACTCGCACGATTCTCGCAATCTCACATTCCTGTTCCGGAGCCGCGAGGCCACAACCCATAGGGTGTACCTGAATGAAGTGGATACCCCACTTGGGCGTTTTCTCAAATAGGGTAACGCTGAGAATCTGTAGGATTTGGTAGAGACTCGCCTCCAGGCCCAACCTCTTCCGCACGATCGCCACCAGCACGTACACCGAGACGGCGATCCAAATCTGGGTCTTCACGGCGTTCTCGCTGGCGCCGTAGAACTTCTTGATCCGCAAGTGCTGCTTGACCCACTTGAAGAACAGCTCCACCTGCCAGCGCGAACGGTAGATCTCGGCGATGGTCAGTGCCGGGAGCGCGAAGTTGTTGGTCAGGAACTTCAGCCGCTTGTTCGTCGCGGCGTCGACGTAGCTGACGCGCCTCAACGGGTCCGGATAGACTTTGGCCGATTCGATGGCAGTCAGTATGACGGTCTGATCCGAGCGCACGCCCGTAGATTTGTCGACGGGATGCGAGTAGCGCCGTTGGAGCAAGATGTTCTTCTTGGTTCGCACGACGAAGAACGACGAGCAGAGGGTGAACACGAAGAGGCGTTCGAAATCCACGTAGGCCCGATCCATAACGTAGAAGGCGCCGGGCTCGGGTAGGAACTCGTCGAGGATGTTGACGTCGTGCGTTTTGCCGTCGGTAATGCGGATAAACGTGGGGATGTTACCGTGCAGGTCCAACAGCGTGTGCATCTTCACGGCGGCCTTGCGCCGGCGGAACTTGGCCCACGGGAACAGCGAGAGGCACAGGTCGATGGTGGTCGAGTCCAGAGCGTAGAGACTTTGATTGAGATCCACGCCGATCGGATCGCGGGCATACAAGGGCCGCGCGATGCGAATCAAGGCCTGAGCGAAATCGGCATAGATCCGCCAGTCGCGCGACTCGTTAGCGTCGGCCAGTGTCGAGCGCGCGACGTTGCCGCGGAATCCCATGTGGTAGAGCTTGCCGCCAAGCGAACGCAGGCACGCTTCGATATCGCGGAGGCTTTCGCGGTAGGTCAACTGGGCGAAGGACATCGAGAGGAACTGATCCCAGCAGGAGAAGCTGCGCGAGCCCCGGTCGCCATCGTAGCGGGCCACACAGCGCCGGAACTCGCGATCCGGAAGAAAGCTGATCAACTGCGCGAATACGGTGCGGCCCAGATTCATGAGCCATTGTCGGCTCAGGACGGATGACGCTCAAACGGCGCACCGCCGCTCAAATCGCGGCAAGAAAAAACAACACCTAACCCACTTTTCTACAACCAGTTGCAGGCCGCCCACCGCTTATCAGCCGGACAGTAGTGATCTGGCCCATTTGCGCGCCGCTGCCTTGCTGAGCCCGATTACTTTGGAGGAACTCCTGCTCCTTCATGATCACGTCGAGGTTCGCTCGCTCGACGACCGTGTACTTGCCACTTTCGGCGAGCCGATTGGTTAGCAAAGCTTTGATCCCGCAGCCGACATTGTAGTTCGTCCCGAAGATGGCTTGCACGCTCGTCATGACCGTTGAGTAATCAAAGTCATGAACGGCGACAGTGGGTTTCTTGTCCTGCTGCGCGAGCAGCAGGTGCGCTCCGAGAACGAAAAGAATGGTTGCGCGAACAACTCGGCGGTGGATCATGGGGGCCCCTCTTGGATACAAAATCGGCATTATGGTCGGATCTCTTCACCAAGACTATCTTAGGACCGACCATCAGTCAACCGACTTAGACTCTCGTGTCGACTTAGACTCTCGAATGGACTGGGACTCCCGCGGAATCCAATTTGAACGGAATGAACCAGCCAATCCGAGCAGCAACGGGTCTCAGGGGCTGTGAAAAAGCGGGGACTGTACCAAGCGCCGCCCGCGTAACTGCTTTGTTCGCAGCGCTCACAAGCGGCGCGCCGTGGACTGTCCCCAGTTTTTTCACAGCCCCCCCTCAGGGTCGGTCAGAGGCCTTCGGCGCGGGAAACAAGCCGGAGAGGTCCTTGAGGATCTGCTGCTCCTCATCGCTGAACTTGTCACGGAACTCTCTCGAGCTGAATCGCTCCTGGCGCGAGTCGGGGGGCGACTCACGCAAGGAGTCATACTCATCGAGAAGATCCGTGCGGCGGTGTTGTGCCAATCGTTGCCAGTCTTGGTAGATGGCTCGGGCTTCGGACTGTTTTTCGCGGGGCAGCCGATCGAACAACCGGTAGCGTTCGAGAGCACGATCGCGCTGCGGCCGCGGCATCCGGCTAAGGCGGCGCAAACGTTGCTGGATCTCCTGCCGCTGCCTTGCGGGGAGGCGTCGAAGACGAGGATGCTCTTGCAGAAAGCTTCGCCTTTGGCCCGGCGGCATTTTTACCAACCGTTCAAACAGACGCGGTGTGATCCGCATCTGCTGACGCTTCGTTAGTCCCGGCCGCCGCGGCCTCTTGCGGAGCGGCCGCTGCCCGCGCCGATCCTGTGGGGTATTTTGCACGATCTGCGCGCGTGCGCGTACCGGCTTTTGCGCCGCCCACCCGGACGAGGCGGGAAGCAACAATAGCAGCGCCGCGGCGATAAGGTGCCGAATCGACATTATGACTGATCAGCCTCCAACGAAACCGGCGGGTCGATTTCTAACTGCGATAGCATCTCAATATCGTCCAACGCCCGATTGAACTCCTCCAGGTAAGCTTCATCTTCCCCGCTGAGCGAGGCGACTTTAGGTACGGGGTCCGTCAACGGTGGTTGGTGCAAGACGGTCCCTGCTACCAGTAGTAGTCCCGCCAAGCCGGCGGCAAAGCTCGGCCGTAAGGGAGTAAACCAACCGTCGAACCAGGGCCGCCTTGATGCCGGCTCTTCGACGCGTTCTCGCACGCGGCGATCGAAGCCCATTGAAGGTTCGACCGGTTCCCACAGGTCGAGCGCCTGCCACGCGGCACGCTGGTCCTGGTAAAGCTTACGGCATTCCGGCGAAGCAGCCAGAAACTTCATCAGTTCCCGGTGCTCGTCCGTGTTCGGTGAGGGATCTCCCCCGGTCCTCAGAATGAGGTCTATTGCTTGCTCGCGAGTCATAGCACACCTTCCAACACCTCAATAGGAACGCTGCTTCTGATCTTCCGCCAGATGAGACAGTCGTTCCCTCAACGTTTCATAGGCCCGGAACAGCAGCGATTTCACCGCCGAAACCGAGCAGCCCAGAGCGCCCGAGATTTGAGAGTAATCGAGCTCCTGGTATTTATGCATCAAAACCGCGGCCCGTTGTTTCTCGGGCAACCCGGCAATCGCGGTCCGTACGCACTCAAGACGCGCGTCGTCAACGAGCTGCTGCTCGCGGTTTTGCCGGAGATCGGCCACCTCCATCGGCGCCTGGTCGTCCGTTGCCGCGTCGAGGCTTTGCTGGCGCTTCTCGCCCTTGCGGTCCCGAAGCGAGTTGAGCGCTAAGTGCGTGGTGATCCGAAAGAGCCAGGTCGTGAACTTCGCCGTCGGTTCGTAGCTTCCTCTCGCCCGATAGACTCTCAGGAAAACTTCCTGCGCCAACTCCTCGGCGATGGCCTGATTCTGGACCATTCGGTACAAGTAACTCACCACCGGGCGGCGATACTTATCGAGCAGGATTTCAAAGCTGCACGAATCGCCTTCCCTCACCCGGAGCATCAACTGCGCGTCTGGCTCCAAGGCGGCGGTTACTCCCACGTTCTTAGTAACACCGCCGGACATGAGAAAGTTTCGAAAAAAAAGAAACGAGCCTACTCTCGCCCCGCCAACGGGAGACAGGCGAACGCGAGGAGTTTACCAGCCGCCCGCGGCGGCGGTTCGGGCGAAATCCGGGCCCTCGGACTCGGCGGCTCCATTGGAGAACGGAAATTCGGCCACCTTGCGATAGATCGCCCCCGTATTGGTGAGAGTGCTTTCGAAAAGTACAAAGCGGTCGGGTGAGATCGCGCCGAACTCACGGCTCGGCAGGTCTTCGATAGCGATATGCAGCTCATCGAGAGGTACGCCTTCGACCAGTCGGCCGAGGATGAGATGCGGAAAGTACGGTCGTACCTCAGGTGCGATCCCCAACGGCTGGAGCTCGCTGTCGACGCTGCTGGCCAACTGCCTGAGTGCGGGCGTGTTTTCGGCGCCCGCCCAGAAAAGTTTGGGGTTACGCGGATTGGGGAAGAAACCAAGCCCGGCAAGGGGCACACTGAGCGAAGCAGGCACTTTCACACGATGCAGGGCCCGCACCAGCTCGTCAACGCGATGTACTTCCCAGTTGCCGATGTACTTCAACGTGACGTGCATGTTCTGCGGATGAACCCATTGGATCGGTCCGGACGGCCGTAGCCTTCTCACGAGTTCAGTGAGGTTGGTGATGACTTTTGTGTTAAGTTCGAGCGCGGCGAAGAGACGCATAGCTTTAAGAAACTTTCGTAGAGGAGAGGCGCGACGGCCCCGCTACTTGATGGATACCTGCTGTTGAGGTGGTTTAAGAGTAACGTCGACTGTTTGTTCAGCTTCAGTCAACTGAATCGTTTCCCCGAAGGTTTGGTAGCCGTCGGCATGGACTTGCAGAAGGATGTATCCCTGACGCAGGGGGGGCACCGGGGCGGTTCCTTGCTCGCTGGTCTTGAGTTGCAATGTATCGGTTACCTTGTTCTTCTTTTTCCCTTTCACGGTTCGGACAATGACGCTGGCTCGCGGCACCGGATCACCCGACTCATCCGTGACCACAATCTGGAGCCGCGTCGTCGGCCGTGCAGCGTCTACACAAGGCAGAAGTGCGACACAAGCCAAGACCAAACCCAGACAGAACGTTTTCATGAACCTTTAACCGACGACCGGTAACAAAACCGGGGCTCAGAACACGAAGCTGAGCGCGCCTCGATAACTCCGGATGGCGGGCAGGAGGAAGATCTGCTGCCCGTCGAAGGTTTGAATCGGAACGTAACCGGCCTTCAGAAGATTGTTGATATAGCCGGTCGCCTCCAGCTTGCCGGGCAATCCACCTGAAAATGGCAAGGGCTGGCGGATCACCAGGTTCAGACCGGGATCCGAGCGCGACGCGAAATCGTTGTAGAGATCCGGCGAGATGGCGGCCAACCGGCTCGACCATTGATAACTGCTCGCGACCTGCGTCTTCGCGCCCGGAATGGTCGCCGAAATGGATGCCGTCACTAGGCTGGCGCGTTTCACTTTCAGCGAGCGCCGCAGCTCGCTCATCTCGGCTGTCTGTAGCTGCAAACTTGTGGGCGACAGAACACCCGCGGAGCTGTATCCGATCGCCGCTTGCAACTGGTCTCGCAGCTTGCGGGCGTACGAGACACGGTAGCCCGTCGAACGGTAATCGCCCGCGTTCAAGGTAGAGCTGTCGGAAAACAGATCCGGTAGCACTTCGCCCCGGGCGAAATGACCGGAAGGGGTCATCGCCGAGAGAGCCGCGTCATTGAGATTGTCTTCGAAAACGGCCATCTCGAGCAGGTTGTTACCCTTCTCCTCGCGATAGGCGATTTCCAAGTGTTCCGCACGCTGCACCGTGGGCCGGCCGTCACGCAAGGTTAGGCGGGGGAACATTCCCAGTGAAGACACTTCCTGGCGAAGTGAGCCCCCAGGTTCGCCGGTCTGCGAACTCACGCCCGAATGGGGCACGCCCGATGCGTACCGCAATTGCACCTCGCGGTTCTTGCCCAACTCGTATACCAACCGCCCGTACGGGCTGACGAAGTTCAAGCGATCAAGAAAACGTACCGACTCGTACAGGAATCCGTAGTCAATCCGCGCCCGCTCGCCAATTCGGGCCGTATCGGAAAATCCAAGCGTCACGGTTTCGATGGAGGGACCATTGTTCTGTGGCCCTCCCGGTCCGTAGATCGTCTGTCCGGCGGCGACGGGCATGTGAAGCTGCCGTACGGTGACTGATACTTCCGGAGTCATTCCGGCGGCGAGTTCGCGGCGGTAACTCGTGCGAAAAGCTGCGGCCGGCGTGCCATTGGCCGAGCCGTATCCCACATTGCCGCTAACGACGACATTGTTCTCGCCCAGAATGGACGTCGCAACGGCAAAAGCCGTCCCCAGGTCCGTTTCGTTCGCCAGCGCCGAAGCCCTCGATCCGCCGCCGCTCACTTGCGCGTAGCCGCGAGTGTCACTGAAGCGCCCGGCGGCCTTGCGCAGCACGGTATGCGTCTCTTGGTGGTCCGCCCGTCGAAACCGCAGAACGGGACGCGTGGAAGTCGAGGTACGCAGAACCCACTTCCAGTCGTCGCTCATGTCACGGATCTGCGCCGGACCGGCATGCATCATTTGCAGGGTCGCGAAAACACCGCGCAGACTCACGTCCAAGATCGTGTTGACGCCGGTCCTGACCTCGACGCCTTCCTTGGTCGCCGGAAGGAAGCGGTCGAGCGCCACGCGCAACGAGTACTGGCCCGGCAAGAGATCTTCGACCTTGAAGACACCATTGAAGTCGGTGCGAACCTGACCGGCCGGTTTGCCGTCGCTCGTCAGCAGCGTCACCAAAGCGCCGACCTGGGGAACTCCTTGCTGGTCGCGAACCAACCCACGGATCGAACCAAGGAACGACGCTCTCCAAAGCCGGCGCCAGTAGGAGAGCGAGCAGCGGAACCAAGTACGCCGTCGTGCGCATGCGTCTCGTGATTCGATGTCCTGGGTTGAGCATCGTTGGAGCTATTTGCCTCGCGTCGAAAGTAAGCCTAGCATGACGGCCGCTCTTTTCCTACTTGATCTTGAAGGTCGTCGTCGGGACGAGCGTCTCATTCTTCACAGAGTCGGTCACCTTCAAGCTGAGCCGGTACTCGCCCGGGTCCAGCGTCTGCAACGGCAGCAGTTTCTCCACGATCATCTGTTTCGAAGTAGCGCCGCGAATCTTGTCAATCGGCTCGGTAAAATCGAGCAACAACTCGTTCGGCTGATCTAACAGAGCCACCTGATAGGTGACGCTCCCCTTGAGCGCGGCCGTTGCATCGTCTTCTCCCAGGTTGTAAACCTGGAGGTAGATGCCGAGCCGCTCATCCTGCCGGAATTCCTCCGTGATTCGGGGCCGCACTTTCGAACTGCCGATGACGAACTGCCCCAATCCGAGTGATCGCATCGGGACTCTCTCGATCCGGTCAGCCAAGATCAGCGAACTCGAAGCCAGGCTCTCGTCATCGAAACGCGGCACATCAAGCGCCGTCCGGTAAGTGCTTATCGTTTCGCCGACGACGTCTTTTGTGACAACTTCGAGCCTGTGCGCACCCGGCTCTAGGATCAGCGGTTTCTGATACAACGCTGACCGCTCCGATTCGTAGGGAAGCCTCTCCGTGGTCGTATCTATCGTCACGACGTCTTCAAACACCGCGACCACGCGCCTTGTCATCGTGGTCACGCGCCCGTAAACGTTAACGATCGCTTTGTGCCGGCCATCCTTTTCGCGGAAAACGAGATCTTTATTCTCAAGCTGAACCGTCACGCCCGCGAGAATCGACTCGTTCGTAATCCGGGAGTACTGGACCTCCACTCGAACCGGCAGAGTATTGTATTCGATCGACGAATCAACGACCGCTTCCAGATCTTTGAACTTGATCTCCGGCGCTTTCTGCAAAGCGGCGTACCGCTGCAAGCGCTCGAACTGGTTGTAGCGCATGCCCTGCACGCCACTCGATGGCGCGCCCATGCGAGTACCGTCCGTGCGCATGAAGCGATCTCTCTTTTCCGAGAAACCCAATTGTTCTGCGATCGTCAGACCGGCGCCCGGCACGTGAAGTAGAGCGTCCTTCTCAGCCGGATCCAGCGTCATGCGGTACTCGCCCGTCATCGTCGGGTCAACAAACTCGATCAAGACATCCTGGCCGACCCCTTCGATCCAACGGTAACGCCAAATCTCGAAGGGATACGTGGAGGTGAATCCGCCGCCCTCTTCGTAGGGGCGCTGATAGCTGCCGCCCGAGGGGTGCGACTCAATTTCGTCCGGCGGACCGAACGTAATATAGATGCGGCCGCGGTCCGCCTTCCAACCGGGAATCCCCGACGCATACCTTTCATTCGCATAGGCGATACGGCGATAGTGCTCTTCGCGGTATTCGTTCTCCGCCGTGTCGGGCGTCGGGTCGCGGCGCAACCAGAACCCTTCGATGAAGTTCTCGCGCTCGTCGTCGGTCGCCAGGCGAAGAAACGCTTTCCGCTCATCGTCGGTCAGGATGTAGCGGACATCTTCGCGCATCCATTTGCGGAAGGGGCCTCGAAGCTCTTTGCGCAGCCGATTGAGACGCCGCTTCTCTTCCTTCTTGGAGAGTTCCTGCGGGGCTTTGTCTTCCGCCCCTGAGACTGGTGAGGACGGGAGAAATAGAACGAATACAGCTACCAGTAGTCCGACAACACGCGTTCGTCGCATACTCACTCCAAAATTCGTTTCCCTACGTCAGGTTCCACCCACCGCCGTAACGGAACCTGCCCTAGATTCACCCAGTTTCGATTCTAGCTATCGAACCGGGACGCGTCAAGCGGATCTTGCGATCATCCGTACATTTCGAAGAGCTGTTTCCCGCGTTCTAGTACGTCTTAAGAGGCGAAACGGTTTCACCTTGCCGGCGGCTCAGGGCGTAAGCCTTGCCGCGCGCCGGAGCGATCCGCCCAGGGCGAACACAAGGCGAATGATCTACCAACTTTCACACAAGTTGCTTCCAGAAACAGGATGCCGCTGCTTTTTGGGGAGTCGCCCGCGGACGCGAGCGGCCGATATACTAGTGTTCACAGTCATTTACAGGCGTCCCGACGTCGCCCCTTTTGGCAGTCAACGTGCTTCAGCGCTAGGGACCTTCCATGGTCTGCTTTGGGTGAGGTTTCTCTCAGCGCGGCTCCGATCATGGATCGAGAACAACGAAGGTGAACACGAGTACGACATCGCGAGCGGTCACCGGCCTGCTTTTGCTGGCCACGGTCGCCTGTGTGATGGTCTCTCTGCTGAACCTCGCCGACCGCAACGACTTTCGGTTACCCGACGACGGCATTATATGGGTCGACGGGCCCGACGGGGTCGAGTCGTTGCATGTGCGGCCGGCGGCAGCGGGCGATCTGGCAGGCATCCGCGTAGGCGACCGGCTTTTGCGGATCGGCTCACTCAACCATCGATGAGGCGCCTTGATGTTCCGCGCACGCTGACCGAGATTGGGGTCTGGAGATCAGCGGCGTATCACATCGAGCGTGCGGGCACTCCGATTGAGGCTCGCGTCATTGTCGGAGTCGCGCCTTCTGGTGGGGTTGTCTCCTCCTTCCAGTGGATCGTCGGTCTGGCGTACCTGGCCATCGGACTCACCGTCCTGTTGGCGCGGGGCCCCAGGCCGATGATCCATCATTTTTATCTTTTCGCCCTGACCTCCTTCGTTCTCTTCTGCTTCAGCTATACCTCGCGGTTTGACGCCCTCGACCGCCTCGTCTATTGGGCCGATGTTTGGGCGACGCTGCTGGCGCCGGCGCTGTTTGTCCACTTCTGCCTCGCTTTCCCGGGGACAGAGCGTCTCTCCGCGGCCCGCCGGGCGGTCTCGGCTCTCGTCTATCTCCCGGCGATGATCCTGGGCGTGACCTACCATCTCGTGGCGACCGGAGCGATTGAGTCTCCACTACGGCTTATCGAGACGGGCTCCTTGCTGGACCGTATGTCCTTCGGACTTCTCGGCGTCTACTTCATCGCCGGCACCCTGATCTTGCGCCGGGAAACCAGCCACACCGAAGCCCCCGCGCTCAGGCAGCAGCCGGAAGTGGTTGTCCGTCGGCGCGCTGTGGGGGATCATTCCCTTCGCCGCTTTCTATCTTGCCCCCTACGTGGCGGGCGCGGTTCCAACCGCGCGTCAGACGCTTTCCGTCTTCTCGTTGGCGCTCGTTCCTCTCACCATCGCCTACGCCATCGTGCGCTACCGCCTGATGGATGTCGAGTTGTTTACACGCCGCGCCGCCGCGGCCTCGCTTGCTGCCGCGGGCTTGCTGGCCGTCGGCTACGGATTTCTATTCACCCTCGGCGGCGTCGAACTCGGTTCCGAGGGTCTGGGACCGGCTATTTGGCTTGTCTCCGCAGTGGCGGGAGCCTTTGCCTACCAACCGCTGCGGCAGTGGGTCCAGGTCCGTCTCGACCAGTACCACTATCGCGAGCGCTACGATTCGCGCCGGACTCTGGCCGACTTCGCCGCCGCCCTTACCACCGAAACAGATTTCGACAGAACGCTCGATTCGGTATTGCACCGCCTGTCGGACACTTTGCGCCTCGACCGCATCGCCGTTTTCGTTCGGGAAGAGCGGGACCAGGGATTGACCCGCTTCCGGATTGCGAAATCGAGCGGCCTTGATATCACCGATGACCGCCTCGATCTAGAGTTCCTAACGCTCGATGCGGCGAATACGAACGGCTCTCTCGCCCATCTCCATCTCGATGATCCGGAGCGCGTCACGGGCCCGTTCGCCCCCTACGGCGCAACATTCTCCGCCTTGGAGCTTCACGACTACGTGCCGTGCCGCATGCAAGGACGTACCATCGCGTACGTCGGCCTGGGGCGTACCCGCGACGGCCAATACCTCAATTCCGAGGACATTGAGCTGGTCCACACGCTTGCCGGCTACCTGGCGATCGCCCTCGAAAATGCGCGCCTCTACGATTCGCTCGACCGCAAAGCGCGGCAGTATGAACGCCTCAAGGACTACAGCGAGAACATCGTCGAATCCTTGAGTGTCGGTATATGCGCCGCCGACCTTGACGACGGAGTCGAGAGTTGGAACACCCCGCTCGAGTTGATGTTCGGCATCTCCCGGCGGCAGGCCGTCGGACGGAAGCTCAGCGAATTGCTGCCGGCGAAGTTTGTCGCCCAGCTCGACAAGGTTCGCGGAGAAACCGGCCTCCAGAACTTCTACCGCTTTACCCTCAAGGCCGCCGACTTTCCCGCCGAGTTCCGGCCGGCCATCGATTCCAAGCGGGACGACGACGAACGCGTCCTCAATATCGTCGTGGCGCCTCTCGTCACCAAGACCTTTGAGCACATCGGTCGCCTGATCATCGTCGACGACGTCACTGAGCGCTCCGCCCTCGAAGACCAGCTCATCCAGGCCGACAAGCTCAGCTCCATCGGCTTGCTCGCGGCCGGTGTCGCTCACGAAGTGAATACGCCCCTGGCCGTCATTTCAAGCTACGCGCAGATGCTGGCCCGGCAAGCATCCGACGAACCGAATACGGCCCAGATCCTCAACAAGATCACGGCCCAGACCTTCCGAGCAAGCGAGATCGTCAACTCGCTGCTCAACTTCTCGCGCACTTCCGGCCGTGAGAGAACCCCGCTGGATCTGCCGAAGACCATCACCGAGACTCTCGACATGGTCGCGCCGCAGCTTCGCAAAGCCCACATCGAGGTCGAAACCGATTTTTCCGCCCGTGCGGGCCACGTTCTCGGCAACAGCGGTCAGCTCCAGCAGGTTTTCCTCAATCTCGTTCTCAACGCGCGGGACGCCATGCCCGAGGGTGGGCGGCTCACCATCCAGACCCGCGAACACGGCGGCAGAGCTATTGTCACCGTCCGTGACACGGGCATCGGTATGACCGCTGAGCAGACGGCTCGTATCTTCGATCCCTTCTTCACGACCAAGGACCCCAAGAGCGGAACCGGTCTCGGTCTCGCCGTCAGCTACGGCATCGTCAAGGAACACTCGGGTACGATAACGGTGGAGAGTCAGCCGGGTAAGGGCTCCACCTTTGCCGTGCAGATCCCCCTAGCCGCCAAGCCGGTTCATGCCTAGCCTGAAGCGCAAAGTTTCTCCTCCGAATGATCGCCCACCCGGCAACCGTCCCCAAGCCAAGCCGCCTGATTCTTTCCGTGCCGCGCGCGTAAGCAAGCGGTCCGACCTCAAACAGGCGGTGATCCATGCCGACTAGCACCACCGTCCAGCCCGCCGTCGCAATCAAAGGCCGCATCCTCATCGTTGACGATGAAGAGGCCATCCGCGAAAGCCTCGAAGCCCTCCTCGATCTCGAAGGTTACGAAACCTATTCCGCCGGCACAGGGGGCGAGGGTATCACTGCGCTCTCGGACGAAGTCTTCGATCTCGTTCTGCTCGACCTCATGCTGCCCGACCGCAGCGGTCTCGAAGTCGTCGAGGAGGTCCGCCGTACCAACACACAGACACCCATCTTGATGCTCACGGCTTACGGCACCCTCGAAAACGCGGTCACCGCCATCAAAGGCGGCGCCAACAACTTCCTGACCAAACCCTGGAACAACGACAAGCTACTGCTCGAGATCGAGCAAACTATCAAGCAGAGCCGGCTGGAGCAGGAGAACGCCGCCCTTCGCGAAGCCCTGCGCACCCGCTACAGCTTCGCCAATCTGATCGGCAAGTCCGATTCAATGCGGCGGGTTTTCGAACTTGTGGCCCAGGTCGCCAAAAGTCGCGCGACGATTCTGGTGCAGGGCGAAAGTGGCACCGGCAAGGAACTCATCTCGAACGCCATCCACACGCACTCACCCCGTACAGGTGCGCCCTTCGTGGCCGTCAACACCGGCTCCATCCCGATCGACTTGCTGGAGTCGCGCCTCTTCGGCCACATCCGCGGTGCGTTTACCGGAGCCACGCAAACTCAAAAGGGCTGCTTCGACCGCGCCAATGGAGGCACACTCTTTCTTGATGAAGTCGGAACCCTCGGCCTCGAAACGCAAGCCAAATTACTTCGAGTCATTCAGGAACGCGAGTTCATGCCGCTCGGCTCGACCGACACCATCCATGTCGACGTGCGCATCGTCGCGGCCACGAATGTGGACCTCACGGATCTCGTTGCGAGCGGACAATTCCGTGAAGACCTTTACTACCGCCTCAACGTAATCCAGATCAAACTCCCGCCGCTGTCCGAGCGGCGCGAAGACATCCCACTACTGGTCGAGCACTTCTTCACCAAGTACTGCCGCGAAAACGAATGTTTCCTCGATGAGCACAGCCGCTCCCAGCTTCGTTTCGCGCCCGATGCAATGCACCTGCTGATGGACCACAAGTGGCCCGGCAATGTGCGCGAGCTCGAAAACGTCGTGGAGCGAGCGGTTGTCCTTGCAACCGGGCCCGAAGTGCCTCTGCAAATGCTCCCCGAGTCGCTTCTTGCGTCGAACGGCATCCGGCGGATCCGCATCCCCACCGATGTCAAGCCCGCCGCCGGGGCCAGCCTCCCGGAAATCGTCGAGGAGTTCGAGCGCCGCCTCATCACCGCCGAACTCGAGAAATCCGGCTGGAATCAAACCGAGTGCGCCAAGCGCCTCCGCGTCGCACTCTCCACCCTCAACCAAAAAATCCAGCGGCTGAATATAGACGTCAAGAAGAAACGCGCCTCCGAGTAGCGACTCTCAAGCCTTGGATCACCCGCCATCCGGCAACCATCTTCTAGCCGAGCCGCGAGCAAATACTCTTTCCGTGCCGCGCGCGTCAGCAAGCGGTCCTTCCACTTCCAGAAAAAACGGGGGCTGTACCAAGCGCCGCCCGCGTAACTGCTTTGTTCGCAGCGCTCACAAGCGGCGCGCCGTGGGCTGTCCCCAGTTTTTTCACAGCCCCTCAGCAAGCGGTCCTTCCACTTCCAGGTCAACCCATGTACCGATCATGAGCACTACCGACCACGACCGACCCTCGTCCAAAATGAGCGTGGCAGGTCAGCCCTCGAAAACCTTATAAAGACCTTGATTGCCGTCATCGCCCAAGCCCATCTCCAGCGCCTTCGTAAACAGCTCATAGCTCCATTTCGTCCCGGGAGCATCCATCCCCAGGTCTTCCACCAGCTCCGACGCCAGCCGCAGGTCCTTGTGTTGCAGCTTAATCATGAATCCCGGTGCAAAGTCTCCCTTCGCCACGCGCGGACCGAGATTTGTCCATATCCAGGAGCCCGCCGCGCCCCCGCCGACCGCGTCGAGTGTCTTCTCAGGGTCGAGCCCTGCCTTCTTCGCGATCCGTAGCCCCTCGCACATCGCGATCAGGTTGACCGACCCTACGACCTGATTCACCATCTTCGTCTTCTGCCCGTTGCCGCTCACACCCGTATAAACGACATTCTTTCCCATCGCCTCGAACAGCGGCATGCAGCGGTCGAATGTCCCCTTATCGCCGCCCACCATGATCGACAGCGTTCCCGCGATCGCGCCTTTGTCGCCGCCGCTCACCGGCGCGTCAAGCATGCTGACGCCCTGCTCGGCCAGGCTCGTGGAGAATTCGGCCGTACGTGTGGGTGAAATCGTGCTCATGTCGATAACCGCCGACCCCGGTTTCAATCCGCCGGCCAGCCCGCCTTCGCCGAACAGCACCGCCTCGACATCGGGCGTATCGGAAACAATCGTGATCACGACATCCGACTCCGCCGCCAACTCCGCAGGAGTCGCGTAAGCCTTCGCGCCTTGCGCAACCAAGGGCTCACAGCGCGACGTCGTCCGGTTGTACACCCTCAAATCAAAGCCGGCCTTCAATAGATTGGCCGCCATCGGCGCGCCCATAATCCCGAGACCCGCAAAACCGACGTTCATATCTATCCTCCTTGCGAATGCAGTACACCACTCTACCTGAACCGTGTTGCGGAACCGATGAACCCCGATGCAAGTGAATCCTCACGCACTCCGAATCCGATACCTTGAGTGAGGCAGTAGAATCGGTATCGCTTGCGGTTCGCCTGCCGGCGGCCATCTGAGCGATGCGGAGACGAGACTTCTTCCGATGCATGCCGGTCCCTTTAGCGGGTCTTGTGCCGGCCTGCCGCAATCCGGTCCCCCGGAGCGTGGCTTTCGCGACGTCCGGCACGCCGTCTCTCTACTGGGAATCCTGCCGCGCGGGTGTGCTCGCCGCCGCCGCCGAGGACTACGACATCCTCGTGCGGTGGGAATCTCCCGACATCGCCGAACGGGCCGCATCACGGCGCGCCATCCTGGAAACACTCATCGCCGACCAACCTGATGCCTTGCTAATTCGCCCGGCTGATCCGGCCGACCTGGCGCCGCTCTTAAAGCAAGCATCCGAATCCGGCATCGCCGTCGGCCTGATCGAAACACCCTGCGAAACTCCCTACGCAGTATGTGTCCGCACCGACGCCGCCGAGGCGGGCCGTCTCGCCGCGCAACATCTCGTTGGTGGGATTGGCGAGGGCGGCAGCGCGGCCGTCGTCACCGCTGCCGGGCAAAGTGGTGTCGGCAAAGATGCTTTTGTCGCTGCACTCGGCGCCCTGCCGAAGCCCGTCGCTGTAGCCCAGTGGCGTCTCAACTTCGCCGACGAGCTGGGCGCGCTGAACCGGGCCGACGCCTTGCTCCGCGATTCCGGAAGAATCCAAGGCGTCTTCTGTGCCGGAGAGCGGGTCAGCATCGCGCTGGCGCGTGTCGCGCGCCGTGTCGGTAAGACGCCCCCGATCATCGGATACGGTGGCGGCTTCACCCTTCAGCAGGCCCTGCGCGACGGCGCGATCGAAGCTCTCGTCGTCCCCGATGGCTTTCAAGTCGGCTACTCCGCCCTCGAAGCGATTGCCGGCGGCGCCGAAGAAGCGTCCGCCGGCCTGAAGATCGAAATCCCCCCGCGCCTCATCACCCGCGATAACCTGGACACCCAGGAAATCCGCACCCTCCTGGATCCCACCTTCCGCCGCGCAAACTAAATCGGCCTGGAGGCAGGCCGTGGCAGGTAGCCGGCGGGTGCGCGACAAATATGTGACGCTCAGGCGGCTTTGGCGCGATTCTCCCAGTAGTCGTCGAAGCGGTTGGAGAGCCGGGCGCAACGCAGGGCGGTGATGGCGTTGGCGCCGCGCACGCTCCAGAACATGCCCGAGCGTTTCAGTCTCGACGCGATTACGGTTCGGCAACCTGCCTCGATCACTCCCGAGCCGACAAACAATCCTTGGCGCCGAAACGCGCGGTAGCGCATCCGCTTGGCATTGCGCTCGAAGTATTCCGCCTCCAAAGCCAACTGATGCGTCAACTCCGCATCCTCGACCTCGATCCCGCGGAGTGCGGCGACCAGTTGCTCAATGCGCCCTGAGTCGAGCTTCTTGTTGAGCCGCCGCGCCCAACTGCGGCGACGCTTTTCGTCCTGCGGAAACAGCTTCGCCGCCAACTCCCACAGGTGTTCGCGGGCGTGATAGAGGTCGACGATCTCGATCGCGCCGGGGAAGTATTCGTGCGAGATATTCCAGATCCAGGGCGCGCCATCTGCGATGACGACCTTCTGGCGCGCCCGGCTCCAGCCCCGTCGGCAAGCCTCGCTGTAGATGCGCCGGCCGAAAGAGGCGGCGTCCTCGATTGCGCCGCTGTAGCTGGTCGAGTCTTCGTCGCGGACAGGGCGGCTTTGCTCGTCACAGCTGGTTTGCGTGAAGACACAGCCCAGCTTGACCTCGCGGGTACGCGCTTGCGGGCTCGTTTTCCCCCTGCGGCCCGCCGTGTCAGCGTCCGTGACCGGCACTCCCGTACCGTCCATCTCGATGTAGAGAAGCGGAGTTGCCGGCCCGCGGATCTCAGCTAGATCAAGCTGCACAGCACGTGCGATCTCGGCTTGCTCGCGGGTCGCGATGTCCGCGCCGATCGCTTCCGCTTCGCGCTCCACCGCCTTCGCGGTCAGCTGCACGCCGGCCAACTCTTCGAGCAACGCGCGGCCGCGATCGAACGAGGTCTCGGAGCCGACCAACGCGGTCATGCGGCGCACACCGGGCGAATACTGAGTCTCGTCAACGTCCAACTCTTGGTCGCGCGGCGCAAAGCCGACGCGGCAACGTTTGCAGTGATAGTACTCCCGCTCGACGACGACCGCGCCCAGCATCGTGACGAGTTTCTTCGAGCGCTTGCCGGCGGAGCGCGCCGCTTTGCCGCAAGCGCACAGCGGTTGCAATTCGCTCGCTCGCTCCTCGTTCAATAGCGTCTCGATCAGCCTCGCACCCGCTTGGTGCAACGCATCGCGGGTCGCTTGTTCGACGGCTTCCAGATCGAGCTTGCCGCTCCTGCGCCGATCGGCGAAGACGACCTGCAGCAGTCGCCTTACTTCTTCGGCGACCTCTTGCTCGATCGCTTCAGCCGTTTTTTTCCTGCGGGCTCAAGGCGGCGTCTTCTTCCACGGGACGCAGCCGGCAGATCTGCTCATTGACTTCGAGCAGCTCTCGACTCAGCCGCTGAAACTGCCGAAAGGCGGCGATCTCGCGCTCCGCCTTACGGCGAGCAGCCGGACTGACGATGGTCTCGTTAAGCGTCTTTCCATTGACCTTGTAGGACAAACGCAACTGAGGACCATGCCCTGGATGATCCCGTGACATACACACGCAAGCGGCTTTGCCGCAACGTCGGAACGAAGCGCTCAGAGAGCCTCGTCGGAAATCGCCCAGCTCAGCCAGTTGGCGAGTGAGCCCAGCGCGACGATGCTCCAAGGCAGGCAATGATAGCGACATGCGACCCTCCTGGTCTCTGAGAGTATATTATACCCTCAGATAAGGCCGCCCGCATTCCCTCCCCCTTCCCGCTTCACTTCTGTGTCGCGCACCCGTAGCCGGCTCAGACCTACAGAGAGTCGAGGAATGATAGTAGGGCCGCTTGATCGGCCCGCGGGAGGTTGCGGTAGTTGTCGGCGGCCTGTTGGGCTTCGTTGCCGTGCCGCAGTAGGGCCTCCTCCGGTGTAGCGGCGCTGCCGTCGTGAAGGAATGGTCGACGGTCGCGCAGGCCCCATAGTGCGGGCGTGCGGATTTCATTGGCGAGGGCGGCTTCTTGCGGGATGCCGTCACCGGTAGCGATGTCGTGGAGCAGCAGGTCCGAGAAGAGGTGGACCTCGCGGCGATCGAACACCGGATTCCCGCTTTGCGCCGTGACCATCATCGGAACGTGGCAGCCTGCGCAGCCGGTCGCCGTGAAGAGCCCTTCACCGCGAATCACGTTTTCGTCGATCGGGCCACGGTCGAGGGGCGCCAGGAATTTCATGAACGCTTCGAAGGCGTCGATGCCGCGCAATCCGGTGAGCCGTTCCGGGCCGTCTTCGGGATCGGCGGCCGGATCGCAGAGTTCGAGCGTTTCGGGGTCGATGCCGGCGGCGACTTCTTCGCGGAACAGGTCGTTGGTGATACCCATCTCGTTGCGGTAGGCGTCGGCGCCAAACGCGAGCAGCGTGGCGTGCTGCGATTTCCAGCCGAATCGGCCGACTCGCTGTTGACCAGTGCCGATGTCGGTGATCATCGCCGCCCGTCCGCTGATACCGTCGCCGTTCCGGTCGTCGGGGTCTTCGCGGGCCCGAATCGCCTCATCCGCGATGGCTTCGACCAGACCGGCGCCGAACAGTGGGATTGGGATGCGCCGCGCGATGACATTCGCTTCCGGCGGGATTTGTGGTTGGCATTCCTGGTTAGGAAGCGAAAAAAGGTGGAAAAGAGTACTGCCGCCGAGAACGGTAAAGTTGCCGTTCTCGTCGACGTGCCCGGCGCGAACTTCAGCGACAGGGCTGATCCCGCCGACAGCGGGAGTAGCATGGCATTGCGCGCACCCGAGTCCGTTGAAAGCGGGGCCGAGCCCTTCGCCTGCGTCCTCGACTTCAAGAAAGTCGTCGAGGCCGATACGAAAGAGTTCGAACTCCTCCACTGTGATCCCGATCAGAGGGTTGCCGGGCTGCGAGGGACGCCCTTCAGATATGCCTTTGCGGCTCTCGGCCGTGGCTGAGACGCGGGCTCGCGGCGTCAGTGTTCGCAGCCGGCTGCCTGAGGGCGCGTCCTGCGCGAGGGCGGGCGTGAGCGCTAGCAGGAGAGCGGCGCCGACCAGAGCCGAGAGCTGCCTAGGGCGTCTCATTTGACGACAATCCGGCCGCGCATGATCGTGTGGCCCGCGCCACAAGCCTTTGAACACTCGAACGGAAACACTCCCTTCTTCTGGGCCCGGAAGAGGATACGGGCATCCCCGCGGCCGCGCTTGGGGACGATCACATTGACCCCGGCTTCGCGGATGCGAAAACCGTGATTCGTGTCGAGACTACGGATTCTCAGTTCGACGACTTCACCCAGCTTCAGGCCGATGACCGACGGCACGAAGCTGAATCGCTCGGCCACAATGCTGATGACACGGTCGGGCTTTTCGCCGCCGGCCGTGGCGTCGACTTCGGCCGACGGCACGATTAGCAGACAGAACACGATCAGAAACAGGAACGCGATTGCTTGCCGCTTAGCCATCATCAGAACCACCACCCGATTCCCAGGTTTAGCGAGTTTCGGGCCCTGATGAGCCGGCTCTGATTTCGCAACACCGTGTAGTCGAACTTAAGCGCTACATCTGGCTCCGGAAAGAAGGTGAGTCCGGTGACGAGCGCGTCGCGGTCAAACTCCTTGAGAGGCAGGAAGCCCCGAGCCATGCGATGTTGCGTATCGAAGTTTTCGTAGCGCGAGAAGGCAACCAGGTCGTAGCGCTGCCGCAGGGGCAGCAGGTGATAGGCGCCCTCGACGTAGAAGCCGCGCATTCTCTCGGCGATGTTGGGGTTGACACCGGAAGTGCGCTGCAGCAGCGAGTTGAGGCGCGAGGTCTGGTCGAGATTCACGTTCGCCCACTCGCCCCGGAAGTCGAATCGCGAAACGCTGAAACGGCCATCGAACTCGAAAACGTTCACGCGGGGATTGATGCCGGGCGTCGCGAAGCCGCTCTTGCCCGTCCAGAAGCTGCCGCCAAGCGACAGGCCCGGCAGCCCATGGTATTCGAGGCGTCCCGTGAAGGCGGGGTTTTGGCCGATGGACTCGAAAGCCTTCTGGCGGCCCTCGCGAATGCCCTCTTCCGCGTTGAAAAGCGAGGCGTTCAGCGGCGCCATCATGTAGGCCTTGTACACGAAGCCGTTGCCGAGATCGCCGAAGACGCCCGCGCCGGGCTCGAACCAAGTGGTGGGCAGAATGACGGTATCGACAAAAGGCCTCTCGACGCCGTTGAACGTCGGCGGCTCGTGGCGTTCATTGATGAGGCCGACGGGCGCCAGCATGATGCCGGACCGGAAGTTCAGCCAAGGCTTGATGAGGAAATCCAGATAGGCCTGCTCGAGTTCGAGTTCGCCGCTGGGCTCGCCGCCGGCGACGAAAGCGTGTTCCAGTTCGAGTTCAGACCAGAACTGAATGCGGTCCCTGAAACTGTGGCCGAAGAGCAGGACGAAACGGTGGAAGTCGCCCGTCGCCGGGTCGCCTTCGGGCTTATTGAAGTGGTAGTCCATGTAGCCCGAGAAGGGCATGCGCGTCTCGGTGGACGCCTCGCGGCCGGGACGGGTGGCTGCGGTCGGGATCACCTCGGCCATGGGCAGGGGCCGCTCCGCTACCGGCGGGGCAGCGGCGGTAGGCGGCGAAAGAGTCGGCGCGGGAGCAGGCGGCGCAACCGCGGCTTGTTGTGGTGCCGGCTCGAGCTCGTCTTGTGGCTCCGGGTCGCCTTTCAATGCGGCCAGCTCGGCTTCAAGCTGGCGGATCCGCTCCTCCAACATTTCGAAGCGAGCTTCGACGGAATCCTGTGCGACAGGCGGAGGGGTTTGGCCGAGTAGCGGCGCGGTCAGCAGGACGACGGCCGGCAGCCACTGCGCAACACAAAAATTAGTGATACCTAAATTTATCATCAGGTATTCGGAAATAGAATTGTAGGGTACCCGATGTAGCAGCGTCAAGTGGCACTGATTTCCTGGATCGGCTCGTTTGATCGGAGGTGTCCGACCTTACCCGAACCGCGCTCATGACGCCCGTTTTGTGATCTCCCAAAAATGTCCCACGCAGGCCGTCCTCGTGACATTGGACGCGTTCGTCAACTTTTCGGGTGGTTTGGGGTTAAGGTGTTGATTCAGTAGGGTTGGCTGGGTTGTGGCTTGCGAAGCAATCTCGTGAAAACACTGGAGGCACGGATGTTCCTAGAGCATGTGAATATGTCGGTTGCCAATCTGGAGCGCAGCATCGAGTTCTACGGCAAAGTGCTGGGGTTGAAAGTGCGCTGGCGCGGTTTGACCTCCACCGGAGAGCAAGCGGCCCACCTGGGTACCGAGCGCTGCTACCTGGCGATGTTCGAGGCCGGTTCCGAGGGAGGGACCGGAACGCCGGACTACTCGCGGGTTGGGCCGAACCACTTCGGCTGGGTAGTCGAAGATCTCGCGGCGGTCAAGAGGAGGCTGTCGGAGCTGGGGGTGACTCCACACCTGGAGCCCGACTACGAGCCCGGCAACCGCCTATACTTCTACGACTCCGACGGAATGGAAGTCGAGTTGGTGGAGTATTCCTAGCAGACCAGCATTGGAAAAGTTTGACTTCCGCAGGACATGTCGGAAGTGACAGAGGTGGCAAAAGTACTGCCGCGCGGGAACAATCCGAACCTGGGCGGTGTCTAAGGATTCAATGTCATGTTCCCTCAGGGTACTTGTGCTTGGCGGCTGCCTCGCTACGCAGGCTTGGGCGCAGGATCCGTTCGTTTGGACGACCTACCTCGGGGGTCGGTTCAACGACCATCCGAACGCGATCACGGTTGACACTCATGGTTTCGTTTACGTCGTCGGCGCGACACAGTCAGATGACTTCCCGACTACAACCGGCGCACTGAGAATCCGCCCGCCCAAGGCTACCGAGCGTGGTAGAGGGCCTTTCAAGCAGGTCCAACCTGGCCGGCATGTAGGGTTCTTGGCCAAGATCGACGGCGCGGGGAAACGGTTACTCTACGGGACCTACGTTGGCGGCACCGTCCGCGATTCAGTGAACGCTGTTTCGGTGGACTCCACCGGCCGTGTTTGCCTGGGCGGCAGCACTGACTCACCCGACCTCCCGGTCACGCCCAATGCCCCACAAGAAGCCTATCGCGGGAAAGGGCGCGGTCACTTCAACAACTCCGGCGACGGATTCGTGTTGTGCCTGAGCCGACAGGGTGAGCTTGAGTTTGGGACCTATCTTGGCGGCAGCGCAACGGATCTGGTCTCCGGCGTACAAGTCGCGCCTAACGGCGTCGTCTATGTGACTGGTTCGACAGCGTCCGCCGACTTTCCCTCGGCAGAGCCTCTCGTGGGCTCGGTCGCCGGTTTTGTTCTCAAGATTGACACCACTTGCGGGAGGATTGTTTGGGCCAGTCGCCTTGGCGGTCACGGCACTACGACTCCCGCCGGAATAGCACTTGCAAACGACGGGTCGGTCTTCGTTGCCGGCCGCGCGGACGCCCTCGGCGACCGCGACAGTACCCAAGGCCAGGATGCATTCGTGGCGGAGCTTGATGTCCATGGAAAGGTAGTCGACATGACCCTGCTCGGCGGCTCGGAAGATGAGGCTGCCATTGGGCCGGTCATCGATTCCAGCGGGGCCGTGTACTATGCGGGCGAGACGAGTTCGACTGACCTGAAGACGACACCGCGGGCGTATCAGAGCGCCTACCAGGGTGGGGCGTCTGATAGCTTCGTCGCGAAAGTCGGCGGAACCCCAGATCAGTCGTACGTAACGTACCTAGGCCCGGGGAGCTACGAAGGTGTGCGTGGACTCGCCGTCGATGCGAAAGACCGTCTGCATCTTGTCGGTCGGCTGCCGGGGAATAGTGACTTCGCAATAACCCCGGGCACACCGCCCCCTGCTGAAGGAATAGCCGAACACTTCTTCTACGCCGTCGTCGGCCCCCGCGGGCGGAGACTCGAGTTCTCGCTTCGACGGGGCGGCCAGTCAAACGGGCCCGGGCGATTCCGTGTGACAAAGTCCCCGAGAATAGCTCTCGGCCCGAGCGGGGATGCCTACATCCTGGCCATGACCACGGACGATGTCGCTGCGTCAGCGGGCGCGTATCAGACTGCAAGTGCGGGTGGCCACGAACTTGTTGTGTTCCGAGTGTCAGCTCGCAGTCCTGATGCGGCTCAACGTGGCACACCGAGTAATACCAAGTAGGTCCGGAAACGTTCCGACCTAGTTGTGATCTTTCAATAGGTTGTTCATTCGGTCCCGGACCAAGGAAGCTGGAGTTATCCCACAACAGCAACCTTGGAGAGACCGAATGAACATCCATCAGAATGCACGATTGACACCGAAAGGTCGAGCCCTGTTGGTTCGCCGCGTCCTCGGTGGGGAGAACGCACAGGCCGCCGCGGCGGCCTGTGGCGTCTCAGAGCGAACCGTACGCAAATGGCTCGCGCGGTTTCGGGCTGAGGGTCAGGCCGGTCTCGTCGACCGCTCCTCACGCCCCCTTCGCAGCCCGCGCCGCACTGCTGCGCCCAGCGCGGCCCGTGTCGTTGCTCTGCGCCGACAACGTTGGGCCGGCTACCGCATTGCCACTCGTGTCGGAGTCTCTCAGGCCACCGTCAGCCGCATTTTGCGCCGCGCCGGCCTCAACCGCATCCGCGATCTCGAACCCGCCCCGCCCGTGCGCCGCTACGAACACCCCGCACCCGGCGATCTGTTACATCTCGATATCAAGAAGCTCGGCCGCTTCCAGCGCGCCGGTCATCGCGTCACCTCCGACAAATCCCACCGCTGCCGCGGCGCCGGCTGGGAATTCGTGCACGTCGCCATCGACGACCACTCCCGTGTGGCTTTCTCCCAGATCCTCTCCGATGAGCGGAGCGACTCCGCCGTAGCTTTCCTCAATGCTGCCGTCGGTTACTATCGCTCGCTCGGCGTCCGCATCCGCCGCCTGCTCACTGACAACGGCTCTTGTTACCGCTCCCGGCTCTTCCGCGATGCTTGCCGTCGTCTCGGTATTCGTCATCGCTTCACACGGCCTTACACGCCGCGCACCAACGGCAAAGCCGAACGCTTCATCCAGACCGCTCTGAGAGAATGGGCTTACGCTCGCTCCTACTGCTCATCCCAGCAGCGCGCTGCTCATCTGTTACCCTGGCTGCACGACTACAACTGGCATCGCCCTCACGCCGCTCTCCGCTACCGTCCGCCCTTCTCCAGACTCATGCTTCCTATGAACAACCTGTTGACACTCCACACCTAGTCCGCAAACGAGAGTCGACGGATTCGTCCGCGGCGCATGTTTCCGACTTGGGGTCGTCGGAAGTCAGAGCTTTAGGCGAAAGTGGTGGCTGGTACTGCTCCAGGTCGTCACTTCCGCGGAGGGGGAACCGAGGAAGTGGGTGCGTCTTCCACGGCTGGCTTCCGCAGACCGGATTCGTCGGAAGTAGCGGTCAGGCGGCTACACTCCGCACGATTTGCCCGAGAATGGCGTCTCCTCTACGGTGTCCGATCCTCCCGGCTAGGCTTGGGCAGCTGTGTCGGCTGATCCGACGTGATACTCTCGCACGCCGCCCCGCTCGTTTCCGCGATATCTCGCATTTGGCCCTGCATGTGATCCAACTCGTCCTCGAGTTGAGTCAGACGACTCTGGTTACGCAACACTTCTGTTGACAACCGGGCATGTCGGGACTGTTGCACCTGCAACTGTTGAGTGGTCGTCTCCAGTTCGCGCTCAAGATACTGCTTTTCGGCAGGTTCTTCGCTCGGGTCGTTCCTGCCTGTCCGGGGGAGTTTTCGCAGTAGTTCGCGGATCCTGGCTTGTTGTGCGATGGAATCCTGAACCCCCTGATCCAGGTCGCTTCGCTTCTGCTCAAGTTCCGAGATTCGAGCCCGGATCTGTACCCGTTCGCGAGCGTTGGCTTCCACCAAGGGAACGAAAACCTGGCCCTGATGGACTGCCACGCGAAGCTCCCTCAACTCACAGAGAATCGCCCTTAGCAACTCGGTGTCGGTCCCTTGCGCCGGTGCGGCAAACGAACTGAAAAAGAAGACGTTCAACACCACTGCTCGGAGTGCAACTGTTGCTCGCCTCATGGCAGCTATTCTAGACGTTTCCTCTTCTGAATCGTTCGGATCTGCCAAGGATCACAGCCGCTTCCTCGAATGGAAGGCCGGAGGTCCGACTCAACAACAACGAAGCGTTCCCACCACCTCAAGCCGCTATGAGCTACTTCCGTCTCGTTAGGTGCTGCCGGGAACGTTTCCGCCATGTCCGGCCTCCGTCGCGAGACATCTCCATGACCGCCTCGAACGAGTCCTGTTCGATGTTGGTGTGCGTGAACCGAATCATCGTCGTACCACCACGTGGGTGCGGCCTCGGCTTCGAAGTCAGTACGTAGTCATCCAGGCCGCCCGAAAGGACCCACAGGTCCCCTTTCGCATCGACTGACGTCAGATAGTATTGGCCTTCCGCAACGTTGTAGAACATCCATGCCTTGCTGATGCTGCCCTGCGCAAGGTTCTCGGTCGTTAGTTCAACGACCCTGCCCGGAATAACGTACTGGCGGTGTCCCGGGCCGTGGCCGTGCGGACGACTTGACCGTCTCGGCCCAGGAATTTGGTACGAGCGTCCCATTCGCCTACGTGGTGATCGAGCCGTTTCTTTGCCTCGAGGGGAAGTTCCGGCAGGTTACTTTGTGCGATCACGGTAGAGACCACCAAGCTCATCGCGAGTAGCGTCGCAAATCGGGCGCAAAGGGTTTTCGTCACGCGACGTCTCCTCTCAGGGGCTTACTCGTGGTCGAAGGCGAACCGCACTCTATCACGGCCTGGGGTGTTGTCGGCGTCGCTGCCGCTGCACACCTACTTGCGCTGATTCCCTACCGGCGCGTAACAACGCGCGCGCAACCTGAGTGCGACTAGATTCGGAGATCGCAGGCCTGGTACTGAGAGTCCTGGCCTGGTGGATATTCCATTTTTCATAGATGTTGTTGCTAGAATGGGGCGAGTCCGTGAGGAGGCCCTATGCGCTTTGATCGTCGTGAGTTCCTTGCCGCCGGTGTTGCCGCGGCCGCGACCGCCTGTACTCAAAAAATAGAGGAGAACTCCGCCTCGGGCGCCGGAGGCTCAACGAGCACTTCCAAACTTGGGATTCCAGGACCATATCCCGGACGGGTAGTAGCCGTTCAGCATCCAAGCAGCATCATCTCGGACGTGTATCAGGCCGAACCGGTGCGCCAGATGATGGAGCGCGGCATGACGGAGCTCACTCATGCTGAAAACTGGGCCGATGCCTGGCGGGAGTTCTTCGAGCCCGGCGATGTTGTCGGCATTAAGCTGAACCCCGTCGGCCAGCCGCATGTGATTTCCGCGCCCGAGGTGCTGCACCCGATCATCGACGGGCTTGAGCAGGCGGGCGTCAAACGCAAAGACATCATCGTCTACGACCGCTATCACGATCAGTTTGTCGACGCCGGGTTCGACAAGTGGCTTCCCGAGGGGATTCGCTGGATGTCGGCGTCGGAAAAATACCTCAACGTCCAGATGGATATGGAGGGCTACGATCGCGACACCTACATGGAGATGCCGCTCGTCAATCCCGAATACAAAGAAGAATACAGCCTGAACGATCCTCATGTGCGGCGCTCGTACGTCTCGAACTTCTTCAGCAAAGAGATCAACAAGATGGTCAACCTTTGCCTGCTGAAGCATCACCAGTCGGCGGGTGTGACGCTGGCCCTGAAGAACCTCTCCCACGGCCTCGTCAACAACGTGAATCGCAGCCACGCGTCCACGACGGCGAACGCCTGTGGCTTGTTCATTCCGGCGGTCGTCGACCTGCCGATTGTGCGCGAGAAGGTTGTATTGAACATTCTCGACGGCGTGAAGGCCGCTTATCACGGCGGCCCCGGCGGCACGGTCGGCAAGTATTCCTGGGAACACAAGACGATGTACTTCGGGACGGACCCCGTGGCCCTCGACAAAACCGGCTGGAAGGCTATCGACGAAAAGCGCGCCGAGGTCGGCGTCGCCTCGATCGCGCTGCTTAAGCCAGACGAGGATAGCCGCTGGCTCAACTGCCACGTCGAGCACATCGAGATCGCCGGGAACTTCGGACTGGGCGAGTTCGACGACGAGAAGATCCGCGTCAAGCGCATCGACCTCAGCTAGGGTCTCAACCAATACGAGTCTCCCGATCCCTCAGCTCGGAATTGTTGCAACCCGCAACGGTTCGCTGAATCTAATAAGGAAGAATTACCCCTTTGTTGACTGAGATAGTAGGGACTTCCTATGGTCAGAAGGAGGGGCTGGAGCGGCGGGAACTTGCTCGTTTCAGCATGTTTCTGCTGTTCGTTGCGGGCGGAGTTGTCTACAATGGCACGAGGTCTTGTAATGTCGACGGAAGCGATCGGGACGGAGGGTCAGGTGGACCGCGCCATGTCGCTGCTCGACCACATTGGCAACACGCCGCTGATCCGTTTGCAGCACATCGGCAAGGATTTCCCCGGCGTCGAGATCTACGCCAAGGGCGAGGGATTCAACCCCGGCGGCTCCGTGAAGGACCGTCCGGCGCTGAATATGATCCGGGATGGGGAGCGCACGGGCAAGCTGAAACCAGGCGGAACGCTGATTGATTCCACGAGCGGCAATACCGGTATCGCCTATGCGATGATTGCCGCCGCCAAGGGTTATCACGTCAAATTGTTTCTCCCCGCGAACGCATCACCCGAGAGAAAGCGCATTCTCAAGGCCTACGGCGCCGACGTGGTTTTGACAGAGGCCGCCGAGGGCTCCGACGGCGCCATTCGCGCGTGCCGCGAAGAATATGGCCTGCATCCGGACAAGTACTTCTACCCGGATCAATACAACAACCCGGCCAACTGGCTGGCGCACTACGAAGGAACGGGCGTCGAAATCTGGAAGCAGACCGGCGGCCGCGTCACTCATTTCGTTACCGGGTTGGGCACGAGCGGCACGTTTGTCGGCGTCGGGCGTCGCCTGCGCGAGTATTCCCCGGGGGTGAAACTGATTTCGATGCAACCGGCGACGGGCTTCCATGGGCTCGAAGGGCTCAAGCACATGGAGACTGCGATCGTGCCGGGCATCTATGATGAAGAGCTCGCCGACGAAAACATCGGGGTCGAGACCGAGGACGCTTATAAGATCGTCAAGCGGCTAGCCAAACAGGAAGGCCTGTTGGTCGGCATCTCATCCGGCGCGAACGTGGCCGCGGCGCTGAAAGTCGCCGAGCAGATCAAAGAAGGCGTCATCGTAACCGTTCTCTGTGACGCCGCGGACAAGTATCTCAGCGAGCATTTCTGGGACGAAGAATGATTCAGATCGAGCAACAACCCTGGGCCGAGATGGTCGCGCACGCACAGCAGATCTATCCGAACGAGTGCGTGGGTGTGATGCTCGGCAGCAGCCAAAACGGGACGAAGACCGTGACGGAAGCGCTACGCATGGAGAACGTGCACGACGGCCCACAGGCCGAGCGGTACGTACTCGACCAGAAGGCGCTGTTGGCCGCGGATACCGAGGCGCGCGCCCGCAAGCTCGAGATGATCGGCATTTATCATTCGCATCCCGATTGCGATGCGTATTTTTCCGAGACGGACCTGAAGAACTCCTGCCCCTGGTACTCGTTCGTTGTCCTCTCGATTAAGGGTGGCGCGTTCGATCATGCGAACAGTTGGCTGCCCGACCCGGACCAGACGTCCGCTGCAAAAGAAGATCTTGAATACGGAGAGAAGTAATGGCTAAGATTCTGATTCCCACACCGCTTCGCCAGTATGCCGGCGGCCAAGACACCGTCGAAGTGGAAGCCGCCACGGTCGGCGAAGCGCTCGACAAGCTCACGGCCGAGCACGCCGACCTGCGCCGGCACTTGTTCAACGACGAAGGCAAATTGCGTAGCTTCGTGAACGTCTACGTTGACGACGAAGACATCCGCTATCTCGACAAAGAGCAGACCAAGCTTTCGGGCGACGGCGCGATCAGCATTGTTCCGTCGATTGCCGGCGGAAGCTCCGCGGTAGCCGCCCCGCCCGCCGCTGCCCTGAGCAACGAAGAGATTCGGCGCTATAGCCGCCACCTGATCATGCCGGAAGTCGGCATGGAGGGGCAGCTCAAGCTCAAGCAGGCGAAGGTGTTGATGATCGGCACCGGAGGTCTCGGTGCGCCGCTGGGCCTCTATCTCGCCGCGGCGGGCGTCGGCAAAATCGGGATTGTCGACTTCGACATCGTCGATGAATCGAACCTCCAGCGCCAGGTCATCCACGGCACCAAAGATGTCGGCCGGCCGAAAATCGATTCCGCGGCCGACCGCATGAGCGACATCAACCCCAACATCGAGATCGTCAAATACGAGACCGCGCTCACCAGCGCCAACGCCCTCGACATCACCAAGGACTACGACATTGTCGTCGACGGTACCGACAACTTCCCGACGCGCTATCTCGTCAACGACGCCTGCGTCCTTCTCAACAAGCCGAATGCCTACGGCTCGATCTTTCGCTTCGAGGGGCAGGCGACGGTCTTTCACCACGACGGCGGACCATGCTATCGCTGCCTCTATCCCGAGCCACCGCCTCCAGGGCTTGTACCAAGCTGCGCCGAGGGCGGAGTGCTCGGCATCCTGCCCGCCCTCGTCGGCAGCATTCAGGCGACCGAGACCGTGAAGCTCATCCTGGGCAAGGGAGAAACGCTGAGCGGACGGCTTATCCTTTACGATGCGCTGAACATGCGCTTCCGCGAGCTCAAGCTGCGCCGGAACCCGGAGTGCCCCGTCTGCGGTGACAACCCGACGGTCACCGAACTGATTGACTATCAGCAGTTCTGCGGCATCCCGCAGCAACAGGAAGCGGACGAGGCGGCCCAGGGCGGAATTCCGGAAATCTCACCGACGGAGCTGAAGGCCAAGCTGGATGCCGGCGAGAACATCTTCGTACTCGATGTCCGCGAGCCACACGAGTTCGACATCTGCCGCATCGACGGTACGACACTGATCCCGCTCGGCCAACTTCCCAGCCGAGTCAGCGAACTCAATTCAGCCGACGACATCGTCGTCCACTGCAAATCGGGAATGCGTAGCGCTAAGGCGGTGGACTTTCTTCAGCAGGCGGGATTCGCCAAGGTTAAAAACTTGGCGGGCGGGATTCTGGCTTGGAGTGATGAGGTGGATCCCAGCGTGCCCAAGTATTAGCCTTCCGGGGCAAACTCTTGCCGAGCCTCAGGGCCCCGGCCGTAACCTAGACGCGCTTGAAGATGGAATCACTGAGCGTCGTGGTGCTGTCAGCGAACGATTCCTGCTCGACACCCAAAGAATGCAGGATGCTGAGGTACATGTTCGACATCCGAGTCTCGCCGTTTCGCCAGTAGGCGCCATGTTCGAGGCCCATGTTGGCTCCGCCGGCGGAGCATTGAACCCTAATATTGGCGACAAGCGGGACCTCGTCATGACCGACTTGTCTCATCGAGCGCGCCGACTTCGCGGGGCAGGTTTGCAACCTGGCTCGTCTACGTTTCGACCGTTCATAGACACATCCTTTGCGACTCAAACCTGCGAATGCCTTCGATAAACTCGGGCACCTCGCCAAGACCACCCCAGTGTTTGGGGACCACGAACTGGTTTGACGGTGCTAGGAGACTGCGGAAACCCAAGTGCAACTTCTCGATAGGAAGGGCCTCGAGTGGACTCTTCGTCGAAAGACCAACCGCGTCGATGTGGCAGAGTTTCCAGCCCCGTTTGTTCACGCTGTCGCGCACGCCGGGCGTTCTCTTATAGCGCATTTCTGCCTTCTCCGACCTTTTTGTCGCAAAGGCGAAAGGGATGTCGTCGCGATCCAGCAAGCGGCAAATGCCGCCAACGTCGTAGGTCTCACCCCGGATCGCGCACGAAAACGCCCACTGCGCTGGCGAGTTGTCGGCCACGATTATTCGCCTCCCCGAATGGTGCCGAACCTCGGCACCACGAATGCCGCCACCTTTCCGAATAACCAGGGGAAGGTCGGACGCGATCCAGTCGTTGATCAGGGTGTCCCAGGCGTGGTTTACTGGCTTTGCTACTTGTGGCCGATCGGACGAATGCGCCCAAATCTCACCTAGCTGCGTGAGCAGTGTGGCCATCTCGGCAGGAACAATCTCAAGAGACTGCAATGTAACCTCCCTTCATCCGCTCATTAGCTTGGCTCAAGGATCGTGGCCAACCCGACTACTGATGCTAGACCGGGTCCTACGTCTTGGCAGCACTGGGCGATCGAACACGGTGTGTTTCAACGAGAAAAACGGCGAGAGTCGAGGCGGCACCCACAGCGAGTTTCGCATGACGTGAACTCAAGCCTTTTTCGCGAGCCTCTCTTCCGTGCCCGGTACCGTACTTGTTGCGCAGCTCCGCTATCCCCTGCGTGATAGTCGCAAGGTTGCTCAAGAGGCGCTTGATCGTTTCGGCGGCCCTGGCTTGGTCGGGAATGTCCGACCGGGTCAGTTCCAACTCTCGACAGGTGAGTTTGACTAGCTGCGGAAGATCCGGGTTAGGAGGCATCTCAATTTGACGCTCAGCGAGGATTGTTCTGCAACAGGTCTCCACTAATTCCTTTGCGGTGCCGATCGCAAGACCAGGATCGTTCTGAACCGCCGTTTCCATCCGCGTAATCTGTTGTGCCACGTACCCGGCGTCTGCGCCGGACAATGCATCGCGTGCCACAGCAACGCCCGGAGCCGCGACAACACCTACATACCGCCCGACAAAAACAGGTTTTCCAGAGAGCCGAGTTTTCTCGACGAGCTGAAAACCGTCATTCCTCAGACAATCGTTGTACAACTGGCATAAACGCTCGGCTTCCATGACGTCCGGTCGTACCACCGGATGTATCGTCTCACAGAGAAAACGTAGGAATACCTCGTCGTCTCCGTTCAGCAGTCTGAATCGGGGATCGGAGAACACCCAGTCATCATCCCAGTCATAGTTGTTCACTCGGTGCTGACAGATATCCCCAGCGGCGTCTCTGAATCGGCCATCCGTAGAAGGAAGGGCGGACAAATCGAATAGCCGCGACAGAAGTTCGACCTCTTCAAGGCGGCCGCACCAGTTGATACGCTCTGTCCGGATGGCGTCGATGATGTCGCGTCGGGTAATCTCCGAAACTCGCATAACTGGCTATTGCCTTCCGGTCTAATAGACCCGCCTGCCGTTATCAGGACCTTCATCTGCGGCGTCTCACGACTGAGTCGGACGCCAACTCAGACTCGTATCGAACCAACTGTCTGGACGATGGGCATACTCGCGCTAGCTGTGATCAATCCGACGTGTGGCTAGCATAGCTGTCGTCTTCGGTGCCCGTATTGGCGGCCTTCGCATCCGCGCGACGAGGCCCTACTTCCTTTCATCAATCTTATGCATGAGCAGACTGGCCAAGCAGATTAGATGTAGGGCCGTGTCGCTATCGGGACTAAGATTGCTGTGCGCCTTGGGATTGCGGATGCCGGTCATGGCCCCAGCCATTATCTGCATGTAACCCTGTTGGATGTTTCGGTCCGTCTCGGTCTGGAGCGCCGTCAATCGAACAATCGGATTCTGCAGCGAGAATGCCGTGGTCATCAGGCCAGCGCCATCAGGCTCCCGACCAGTGGCATCCCTGACGAGCTTCTTGACCGAGTCATTTATTTCCTTAAAGGACGCTTCCACCGCATCAGCAAAGAATCCAGCTTCGAACCGTGGCCTCGCGAGGGCACAGATTCGTGGATGAACGAAGCTCCAGAACCATTGAATGAGGCTTGGGGATTCTTCGACGTCGGTCATCGCGAGAAGCCTTCGTGCTTCAGGAATGACGTACGTCTGAATGATTTCCAAGGATTCCACCACGTTGGCTCGAAGCGGAGTCATGTCCTTCATTCGCGCAACGAGTTCAGACCACGCAAGCAGTTGGCAGAAAGATAGAAGGCTGTCAATCTTCCCAGTTAGCAGCGTGTCAATGATGCTCTGAGGCTCTAGATCATCGTAGTAGACGTTCAGGTTAATCTGAAACTCGGCAAGATCGTCAAGGACATCTGCTACTGCTTCCGTCCGACTGGGTGACATGGATACGAGCTACGCCACCCGGATCGTCTGAAGACCAACGAACTCCGACTCAAGCTTGGGATCGCCGTCATCGAGGAGCATCGCAATAACTTCGCGGAGGTTCAGCTCGAGTTCGTCGAACGTGGCTCCCTGACTGTGCGCTCCAGGCCAGCCGGGAACGGAACCGACAAGAAGTCCCGTGTCAGGGTCGCGTTCGACGACGACATTGAAAGTACGCATGTTCCCGCCTCCCCTGGTCTACGACCGAGTTCAGCACTGGGTCGCCAAGAACGCCGAGTAAGAAGCCGTGGAGGTCCCGGCGGCGCCGAAAGCCACGGTCCACCTAGACGCGCTTGAAGATCGAATCGCTGAGCGTCGTGGTGCTGTCGGCAAACGATTCCTGCTCGATGTCCAAAGAACGTAGGATGCTGAGGTACATGTTCGACATCCGCGTCTCGCCATTTCGCCAGTAGGCCCCATGATCGATGCCCATGTTGGCTCCACCGGCGATCAGCGTCGGCAGGTTGCGTGAGTGGTGCGTCGTACTTGCGCCGCTTCCGAACAGCACGATGGTGTTGTCCAGCACGCTGCCGTTGCGATCCTGATAGCCGTTCAGCCTCTCGAAGAACTCCGCCAACCGCTGGCTCAAGAACAGATCGTACTTCGCGAACTGCATCTGCCCGTCTTTGTCGGTTGCATGCGAGAGGTTGTGGTGTGTTTTCGAGAGTCCCAACTTGAGAGGGAACGTATCGCTGATGCCCATACCGTCTTCGCGGTTGAGCATGAAGGCAACCGAGCGGGTAATGTCCGCATCGAATGCCAACGCAATCAGGTCGAACATCGCCCGGTAGTACTCAGCAGGCTCGCCTTCGGACGTTGCATCGAGATTCAGGTGCGAATAGTCCTGCTCTTTCAGCGGGATGTCGATCCAACGCTCGGACGCAATCAACCGCGATTCGACCTCGTTCAAAGAAGTCAGGTACTGATCCATCCGCTCCCGGTCGGACTTGCCGAGCTGCTCATCGAGAGAATGCGCGCTCGCTGCCACGGCATCCACCAGCTTGATGCGCCGCTGCAGCCCGGCGCGTTGCGACTCGAGCGACGCGCGGTCACCGCGAAACAAGCGATTGAACACCCGGCGCGGGTTGTTTTCGGCCGGAATCGGCCTGCCCTTGATGCTATAGGAGATCGTGCCTGTCCGAGAGAGAAAACCCGTGCCGGCATCGATCGACAGTACTAACGACGGCTGCCGACAATACTGCTTGGTGTGCAGCGCCACGACTTGGTCGAGCCCGACCGAGTTGTAGACGGTGCGGGTCGGATTGTACAGCGGGGCGCCGGTGAGCCACATGTCCGAGCATGTATGCGGGTCCGACTTGGGACCGCTCGGGTGGTAGAGCCCGCCCATGAAACTGAGCTGTTTCCGGAAAGGGCTCAGCGGCTCGGTCGATTTGCCGAAGACGAACTCGCCGTTGCGTTCGGCGGTAGGAAACCAGCTCCACTCGTCAATGCTGTTCTCGGATCTCGGAAGCGACATGCCGTTCGCGGTGTAGAGCGCGCAGAACCGGCGAGGAGCCTGCTCGGTCACCGCGGCGCCCATAGCGTCGAGAACCGGCAAGGCCAGCGCGACCCCTCCGATACCGTGAAGGAAAGCCCGGCGGTCCATCTTGAGTGAAGCTGTCATTGGTTAGTTGGGTTTATTGTACATCAGTCTGCGGCAAATCAGACAGGCCGTAAGGTGATTACCATCCAAGCCGCACACCGCTCTTTGGAGGTATGAAGTACCTCGAACTGGGACAGGTATCAATCGAGAAGCCCCTTCCGCCGAGTCTCCCCAACGGGCTTTTGCTGCCCCTGCTCGCAGTTCGGCAAGCGTCATGAACGAAATGAAAAGGTGCTTGCCAACGAGGATATCAACGTACGCCGGAGGCATCCCACGCTGGGGTCCCCCGCTCTTAATCACGGCTCGGCCAGGGTTCGCGCGGCAGTTTGAGCGGCTTCGGGGAAACCCGTGGTCCACACACCGAGGGACACCCTACAAATTGGTGAGACCGTCCGTTCTGTCCGAAGCGTCCGATCGCCGGCTAACTATTCGCGCTCCAATCCCTCATGCGCAAGTTCGATCGTCTCGATACCCACGTCGGCGCTGCTGGCAGTGCTCAGCTCACCCTGGCCAGAGGGCGCCGAGTCGATCAACTCGCGCATTGCCATACTCTCGAGCTTTTGATTGCAAGCATGCACAACGGCCCCGCCTGCCGCCTTGTCGAGTTGTGCGTCCGAGAGGCGGGTCTCCGGCTCGGTGTTTTTCTTCTTGACTTGTTTAGGCATATTGGTTGTCCTTTTCGTGTTCGACCGTTGCGTAGCCTCCGACGAGACGACTCCCATCGAGCCATCGTCACACCAACTGTACGCTGAATCAGTGCCGGAATCAACAGAGGCCTTTTGCGGACACAGCCCCGACGGTAGGCGCCGGCAATCAATCTCAACTGAGTTGTTTCGTGCTGGGCTCCCGCGTAGCACTACTTCTCGAGGAACAGCCTACTACCGACCACATAGCGGAACATGTCCTGCATTCCGTACCCGCCGGCCCTCAATCGAGTCCATCTTCTTTCAAATAGTTGAGTTCGTTGTACGTCAGGCTGCGGCCGTTCGCATATATCACAAGATGCTGAAGTATTCGAAAGGGCAGATTGGTGGCAAGATCAGGAGATTTGGTGGTAGTCACCGCATGGCCTCAATGACATCACCCGTGATGTGATAAAATCACCTATTGAGGGCAGTCCTGGACACCTCCGTCGTCGTTTCAGCCCTCCGTAGCCCGACAGGCGCATCTGCCGCGCTATTGAGGCTATTCGATGATGGGATCGGGACACTGCTGCTGAGCGTGGCGCTCGCGCTTGAGTACGAGGCAACCTGTCAGCGCGCGGAGCATCGGCTGGCCACCGCATTGAACGACAGCGATATTGAGGACTTTATCAACGGGCTCATTGATGTCGCCCAGCCAGTCGAGCTGCACTTTCGCCTGCGCCCAAGATTGAGCGATCCTGGAGACGAGATGGTTTTGGAGACGGCGGTGAACGGACGAGCCGAAGCTTTGGTGACATTCAACCAGAGGGATTTCAGAGCCGCGGCCGACTTTGGAATCGAGGTCCTGTACCCGAGGGATGCATTGAGGAGAATGATCACGTGAAGACGAAAACCAGCACATTTCCGCTTCGTCTCCCGGTATCGCTAAAATCGGCGGTGGAAAAACTCGCCGCTCAAGATGGAGTCAGTATGAACCAATTCGTAGCCATGGCGGTTGCGGAGAAGGTATCGGTCCTCAACACTGTGGAGTTCTTCGCGGAACGCAAGGCCAAGGCCGACCGCGGCGCTTTCCGGCGGATCCTCGACCGTGAAGGCGGCGAACCGCCGCAGTCCGGGGACGAGTTGCCGTAGAGCCTCAGTGCAATCCTACTTCTCGAGGAACATCTGACTATTAACGACATACCGGATCATGTCCTGCATTCCGTACCCGCCAGCCCTCAACCCGAGTCCATCTTCTTTTAAATAGTTGAGTTCATTGAACGCCAGGCTGCGGCCGTTCGCGTAAGTCACGAGATGCTTCAAAACGCTGAATGCCACCTGATCGACCCGATCTTCAGCGAGATACCGCTTCAGGTCATTCACGCCTGAGACTTCCGCGCCGTCGGGCAGAGTGGATCGCGCGTCCGCCGGCTCCTGCTTCAATCGTCCACCCGCATCGAACTCCTCGAGCGCCACTCCCCACGGGTCGATCTTCGTGTGGCACTGCATGCAACCAGGCAAACTGCGATGCTGCTCGAGCCGCTGGCGAAGCGACAACCCTTCCGTACTCGCGTCGAGGTCCGGCACATTGGGTGGAGGATCATCGGGCGGTTCGGCGATGATTTTCCGCGCCAGCCACGCGCCGCGCTTCACGGGGTTCGATTCCCGGCCGTCGGAAAGCCCCGCCAAGATCGCCGCCTGCGTTAGCACGCCTCCCAGCTCAGGCCGGCCGTGTCGAATAGGTACAAACTCAAAACCGCGCTCGGTCTTGTCGCCAAGGTCGTAGTAGTCAGCGACGACTTCATTCGCAACGACGAAATCGGAGTCAATCAGATTCCGTACCGGCAGGTTGTTCCGGATCAAGTACTGAACAAACTCGACCGGCTCCCGGCGCAACTGAGTCCGGGCGTCGCGAGTGAGCTTCGGAAACTTCTCACGGTCCGGTTCGAGTACATCGAACTTGTCCAGGTTCAGCCATTGGGATGTGAATTCGCCGGCGAACTGCGAGAAACGCGGGTCCTCGATCATCCGCGCCACTTCCGCGTCCAATTGCTTCCGGAGCATGCCGCTATCGGCCAACTTCAACGTTGTTTGATCCGGCGGCTCGTTCCACAGGAAGTACGACAGCTTCGAAGCCAGCTCCCGGTCGTCGATCTGCTCAGCTTCCGGGGTGTTGCTGGCCTCGACCAAAAACAAGAACTGCGGCGACGTCAACACGACTTGCAGCGCATCCCTCACACTGCCCTGAAAACCGCCTCCCGTGTCGAGTGATTGCTGGAACACTGCCATCAGGGCCGCTTCTTCTCTAGCGCTGATGGGCCGGCGATAAGCGCGGCCGGCAAACCCGCGGATGATCTCTCGCGCATAGGCCCGCGAATCGGACTTTCGGTCAAAGTCGACGAAGATGTTCTGATGTGACTGCGGCGGCCACGTGTCATAGAGCGGCCCCTCGAATTCCACCGACCGCACCAGCAGCCGCGGCATGTCGCGGCCGTCGGTGTACTCGCTCCGGACGGCGATTTCCTGTATGCCTGCTAGATAGTTGATATTGTTCTTTTCGACATCCGGGCTGGGATAGTCGCTGATGGCCCCTTCAAACACAAAGCGCGCGAGCTTACCACTCGCCACGGTCCGCGGCGCCTCCACCGGAGCAAACGTGCTGCCGCAATCGCGGCGCAGCCCTAGATGCACGCCGAGTCGCGGCCACCGCTTCTCAAACGCGAGAAAACGCCGCGCCACTTCGTCCTCGGCGGCAAGCGGAGTGAAAACGACCCGGTCCAAATCCTTCACGCCGGTGTGCTGTGCCTCGACTGGCAGCGTACCGGCATCGAGCCTCACCGCCAGAAACGCGGGCTGCTCTAACGCGCCCGCGAATTGCCGTCCGCCAAGGGTCAGCGTCACCTCTTGCGGCTTTTCGGGAGGCGGCTGCGCGAACTCCCGTCCCGGTTCGACCAACCCTTGCAGCTCGGCCTCGCTGAGGGCCCGCGAATAGACGACGACTTCATCGAGTTCGCCTTTGAACTGCTGGCCCTCGGGTACGCTTCCCAGGTGAAGGTCGATCTCCGGATTATCCAGGTTCGCCGCGCCGATGTCCGCTTTCGCGACGGGGTAGCCGTTGACGTAGAGACGCGATTCGCCGTTCCGTCTCACGATCGCCGCGATATGCTGCCAGGTGTCTACTTGAATGACTCCCTGGGGGGAAACCAGCGCCCCGTTCGCATCGTCGTCCGGTCCGGCCGTCTCCAGATGAAAAGACCCCTTATTGCCGGTCGTTTCCAGATACCAGCCGTGCGTCGCCTGATGCGCTCCGAGAGCAACGATACCCGCTGTTTTTAATTCCGTCGGGTGGATCCAAGCCGCCACCGTGAAGTCGCCATCGCCGACATTCATCGTGTCGTCACGCGGGATCGTCAGCGATCCGTAACCACCGTCGAGCGACACCGCCTTGCCGAAGGGTGAATCGACGAGCTTTATGCCTCCCTTCATTGCGCCCGTCGTATCGCTGTCAAAAGGCCACGATCCAGCCAGCCCTTCGCCAAGCCGCGACAAGTCCGGGACGGGCGGCTCGCTTCGCGTCTCCTCGTGGATGTCGACTTGAAAAATCCCCGCCTTCTTGATCGCAACCGGCTGCCGCGATGTTGGATCGCGGCTTACGGCGCCGTCCGCGCCGGCGGCCTCCTGGGTGGGATCACCCGGATCGAGCAGCAGGCCGTCGTTATACTTCGCCGCTGTAACTGTGACCCGAAACCGCCCGGTGTCGGGCAGCTCGCGGAGCGAGATCTTGAAGTTTGCCCTCGGCCCGTAGGTGCCGTCACTTTGGAAAATTTCATCCGAGGGAATCGCCGGCCGCAGCAACAGACCCTCCGGGACCGTACTGTAGGGGAGCCCCTTGGGATAGCCGCTGCTGCCCCGCATGCCGGCAAAGACCGCGTGATAGATACTGTCAAAGTCTCTCCAGCCGCGGACCGTCGCGTTCCCCTTGTAGCCCTCGATGAACCGATACTTCGTCCGCATTCGGAACGGCTCAAACGAGAACGCTTTCGTGGGCGTGAGCTGCTCTACCAAATAGTCTTCGTTATCGAGCAGGCGGCTGCCGGCGCCGAGGATGAGTTTATCCGGGAGAGGTTCGGGATTGATCGATGCGCCCAGATCGACACGGAAGTTCTGGATCGAGGGCTTCGAGTCCGGATCGACGATGGATCGGACAAGCGCCTCTTCGGCGATTTCAAAGTACGCTTCCATCAAAAGCGGCGACAATTGCAGCACCTCCGCGTTGTTGACGAAGCCGTCTTTCGAGACGCCGTCCGGCGGAAGAATGTCCGTCAGATCGTCGTCGAGCAGCAACAACTGCCGAAGGGTGTTGCGGTACTGCGAGACTGTCAGGCGCCGTACGATGCCGTTCTTCGGCACCGGACGTGAGCGAGCAAAGTCCAGCGCCTGCGTGATCCACTCAGCCATCCGCTGACGCTCGGCGCCGGAGGGCTGCGGCGTGCCTTTCGGCGGCATCGTCTCATCGATGACCCTTTTCCGCACCACCTCCCACAGGCCAAGATGCCGATCGTCGAGTGTTGCGTCCAGGTGGTCGACACGGACGCCCGATGTCCTCGTATCCTCGTTGTGGCAAGGGACACAGTTTTGGTTCAAGAACGGCTTCACCTGCCGCTCGAACGATGTTTCGAGCCCCGATGTTTCAAGTGCCGTTGCGGCGCCATCCGCGGCCTGGGCCTGGGTCGAACGCGCTGTCCACGCTACTCCCAGCAGCGCAAGCAAAACCAGGGTGCATGCGCCCTGCACTCGGAGCCAATCAGTCCTTGAAGTCATATCGTGTCGCGCGCGAGGGCCCTGCCCGCCCGCTATCGTCCCGCTCACCTTGGCCGGCAAACGTTATGTTAACCCGTACAGCATGGAACGGCGTGGTCCCATCAGAGGCGCGGGTGTCAACCTGCACGCCCGCGGGAAAAAGCCCGTGCCCCAGAAACGGAGCGGCGGGTGTAAACCCGGCGGCCCGCGCCAAAGGCGCGGAAACCTTCGACCCTCTAGATCAATTTAAAAAAGGAGCATTACCATGTCCACCACAGCGCAACAACGCGCCAACAAAGAAAACGCGCAACACTCCACCGCTCCGCGCACCGCCCCTCCGCGGGATAGCCTCAGCCTTTACGATCCAGCACCCACCGAACCCCGACCGCCAGGGAGGCGGTTGCGCCGCCAAAACCCAACCACGCATCCCAACTACGCCGCATCGCCGGCCCGCTAACTACCCCTACCGCTCGTTGATTCAAAAGCCCGTCGGGTGTATTCTCGTGTTCGAGACGCGAAAGAAGGGTCGTTCGAAGACAGGCCATAAGGAGCCCTCAACGCCTCATCCGGGTCCGCGAGACACGAAACACCATGCATTCAGCGAGCGAGCCGATCAACCGGCGACACTTTCTTAGAACGGGCGCAAGTGCGTTAGGGGGCCTTCTTGCCGCGTCGGCCGCCCCTGCCCAGAACGCAAAGAAGACGGCGGATTCCGTGTTCGGCAGCATCCGTGTCACCGACGTCGAGGTCCACGAGATCACGGTCGACTACCACGACTGGATCGCCTATCAGCTCAATCACTACTACGGGCCCACCAAACGGACGATCTATGTCGTCCGCACGAACAAGGGCATCATCGGCCTGGGGGATGGAGCCCGGGAATCCGACGACGTGATCGAGAAGTACATCGGGACCAGCCCTTTCGATTGGATCGGCGACGAAACCTCACTCCCGCTCGGGACGGCCATGTATGACCTGATGGGCAAGGCCGCTGGCGTTCCCGTGTACAAGCTATTCGGACAGCGGTATCGCCGCTGGGTGCCGGTAGGTTCATGGACCGTCTCCACGGAGCCGAAGCGCATGGCCGAAGCCGTGCGGCGGTACTCCGAGCAGGGCTATACCTGGCTGAAATACCACCTCTCGCCCTTCGAGAACGTCTTCGACCAGCTCGACGCCATGCAGGCTGTCGTGCCGCCGGGATTCAAGATTCATTTCGACTTCACCATGGGCGGCACGGATGACCACATGTTCAATCTGCTCGAGCGTATGGCCGAGTACCCCATCTCGGGTTGCTTCGAGGACCCGCTCGAGCCAAACGAGATCGACGGCTACGCGGAGCTACGAAAACGGGTCAAGCTGCCCGTGGTATTGCACCATGTGCCGATGGGGGCAACGTATACGGTCTTACGTCGGGCGGCGGACATCTATATGCTGGGCCACTACAAGATCGGCACTGCCATTCGACGTGCGGGATTGTTCGCCGCCGCCGGCGTCCCGTTCATGTTGCAGAACGTGGGCGGCTACATCTCGAGATCCATGACCACGCACATGCAGGCCGCCTTCAAGACGGCAAGCTTTCACTTCCATGGCGATGCTGAAACCTGGAAGTCCGACGTAGTGAAAGAGAGGCTCGACCCGGTGAACGGTTTCGTGCGCGTGCCCGAAGTCCCGGGCCTAGGCGTCACACTGGACCGGTCCGAACTTGAGCGACTCAAAAAGCTGCAACTCCCCGAACAATCGAAGTGGATCATCAAGACCCGCTTCGACAACGGCACGAAGATGTACAACATCGCGGACCCGAAGAATTCGATCTTCATGGTGCGGCCCGACCGCTCACGTTTGATCCCGCTGAGATACGACCTTCCCGTCAGCACCGAATACTGGGATGACGACAGCTCCGCCGAGTACACCGCGATGTTCAAGCGCATCGAACGCGAAGGCGTTGTGCTGCTGAGAAGTTGACTTGCGGGGCCGGAACTCGCGCCAAGACTTTTCACTTTGAGCGAATAGGCATCGAGGCACGGGGCCCCAGAGGGGCCACAGATGGAAGCCCAGCGCTTCAGCGCTGGGTTCCAAGTCCCAACGAAACCAGCCCCAGCGGGGCGATACGGCGGCGACGCTTTAACGAAACAAACCCGCCGCCTCCAACCCGAAGCCGCCGCGAACAAACACGTAACACGAAGACCCGTAGCGTGGACCTCGATTTTGAGGTCCGCGGCTTTCTCCCGACCGCACTTGCTCGTCACGATTCCGGTGTTATCTCGGAATTTCATTCAACGTGTAGTAGCCCCGAGGGTGCAAGAGTTCCTCTCCATCGCCCGATCGCACACCCTCGGCGTGAAGCTCATGCACATACCCCTCGCGCAGCCCGTCGATCACGAGCCGTACAACATCGCGGACCCGAGGAATTCGATCTTCATGGTGCGGCCCGACCGCTCACGTTTGATCCCGCTGAGATACGACCTTCCCGTCAGCACCGAATACTGGGATGACGACAGCTCCGCCGAGTACACCGCGATGTTCAAGCGCATCGAACGAGAGGGCGTTGTGCTGCTGAGAAATTGACTTGCGGGGCCGGAACTCGCGCCAAGGCTTTTCACTTCGGGCGAATAGGCATTGAGGCCGGGCCCCAGCGGGGCCACAGATGGAAGCCCAGCGCTTCAGCGCTGGGTCCCAAATCCCAACGAAACCAGCCCCAGCGGGGCGATACAACCAGCCCTCCTCGGCCGACGTTCCTACGATCGGCACACGAGCCAAAGAGTATTGCGGCTAGCGCGTCCCCCCGCGGGCCGCCCAGTACAAATCCACCACCCAGCTCGGTGGCTCGGGATCGTCGCGGAACCTGACCTTCTTCCCCGCACTCTTCATCCATCGAAACAACCACGTCGGACCGTGTGTTGTTACCAAAGTATCCTCGTTCGAATACGCTGCGTCACTCATTGCCTCATCGAGGGTGATGAAGCGATATCCACGCTTGTCGAACTGGGCCAACATCGTGCCCAAACAATCGGCGGTGATGTCATTTGCGTGAATAACCAGCGTCTGTGCAACTTCTCTTCCGAAAACCTCGACTGAAATGCGCTCGGCGAATTCGGCAACGGCGAGAGTGTAGTCCAAGTAAGATTCAAGAAGCCGTTCGACCAAGGCGCTGTCGCCGTTCTGTAAGGCTTGCGCGTACGGCACGTTGAAGATGTAGTCGGCGTTTTCGATGGTGTGCGGCGTGATCCGATACCCTCGCGAGGCGACGAATTCTTCAATCGCTTCCTTCTTTTGTTGGGTATCACCCGTATGAGTCATTGGATGCTGGAAGTAGAGTTGATACGGTTTGTGTGGTTCCATGAGACGGCGTGTGATCACCTCGCCCTTGATGATTCCGTCTTGAAACTGTTCGATCGTCAGATTGTTGAAGTTCCCATGCGAGTAAGTGTGATTACCCAAGGTCATTCCGGCATCCACCCATTGCTGCAACAAGGCGATGCGCTGATCGACTTCACCGGGAGCATGCAGCCTGGATTCGATTACGAAGCCAATGGCAGGGGCTCGATTTTCTCTGAGCGCACTCAAGATCGCTGTCGTCGCACGCTGCGCCTTAGGCAGGAAGTCGGTCCCACCTGGGTTGACGAAGGGGAGGTCATCAATCGTGACAGCCATTGTTCGTTGGCGACTCGCCTGCTCCTGAGAAAAAGCAGATCCGCACAACGCGATCAACAAGACGAAAAGGACTCGCACTATCGTTTCCTTATATTTAGAGTAAAGCGCCTCGTCACCATTCGCCGATCAGCGCGGAATTTCATTCAACGTGTAGTAGCCCCGCGCGTGAAGACCCGTAGCGTGGACCTCGATTTTGAGGTCCGCGGCTTTCTCCCGACCGCACTTGCTCGTCACGATTCCGGTGTTATCTCGGAATTTCATTCAACGTGTAGTAGCCCCGAGGGTGCAGCAGTTCGTCTCCATCTCCCGATCGCACACCCTGGGCGTGAAGCTCATGCACATACCCCTCGCGCAACCCGTCGACCACGAGCCGCACGCGGAGGCCATCGGGCGAGACGGTCGCGGACCGGACGGCCAGCGGCTTCGTGTCGATCTCGTCGCTCCCATAGGTCTGGTGATAGTGATAGGTGTAGCTGCTGAGCCGGTAGGAAGAAGGCTGCGCGGCCGTGGCCGCGTCGATCTCTTTGGTGAAACTCAATTCGAAACCATCGGGACGTGCTTCGAACGTCTTGATCTCGAACGGCGTCTTACCGCTCCAAACAAGACGCTGCAGCCCGAAAGATCGCGTGCCCAGCGAGTTCCAGCCGCGATTGGTCATGCCGGCGAGCATCGAGCCATCCTTGCCGAAAGCCATGCGCACCACCGCGCTTTCGAAACCCTCGCGAAAACGAAAGCACGCCCCCTGATATTCTCCGTTCACCTTTTCGAGATACACGCGGCTGATCAGCGAAAGCGTAAAGTCACCCACGAACAACTGTCCGGCGAAGGGACCGAACCGGCCGCCCGTCGAATCGAGCACAACATCGGTGGCGCTCATCCCGACCTTGCGGTACGGAAACCAGATCGCCGGCAACTTCAGGGGCGGGATCTGCCTTGCTGCTTCAGGGAACGATAAGCCTTGTGGAACCGGGCCGCCGTACTCGAATGTCGCGCCGGGCAGGTCGGTGTGCTTCAACGCATCAACGTAACCGTGGAACACACCCGCGCGCATATGGCTCAAGGCGTTCGTCGGCACCCAGTTGCCCTGTTGGTCCGTGTAGAAAGCGTCTCCCTCGGCATTGATACCGAGGCCTGAAGGAGAGCGCATGCCTCCGGAGACCGGCTTCCACGAGCCGTCGGGCGTGACCTTCAAGCTCCAACCGCGCCAAGCGTCATCGGATGGATGCGGTTTCTTGCCGAGTCCCGAGTTGAGCGTGATCCACATGTTCCCGGCCGTATCGAACTTCGGGCCGTAGGCGTATTCGTGATAGTTGCCCGTCACTCCCCAACCCTTGGCAACTGTTAGGAATTCATCCGCCCGGCCGTCGTTGTCGATGTCACGCAGGCGAGTGAGTTCCGTCCGTTGGACGAGATAAAGGTCGCCGTCTTTGTAGGCGAGTCCCAAGGGTTCGTGGAGCCCGCCGGCGAACTGCTTGTAGGTAACGTCGGTCGGCGGATCGTCGTATATGTTGTCGGCGATCCAGACCTCACCTTTGCGAATCGCGGCGGCAACCCGGCCGTCGGGGAGTAGTGCCAATCCGCTGACCTCGAGCTGCAGAGCTTTCGGAATCGGCAGGGTGATCATCTTGTAGTAGTCGTTTTCAGACTGCGCGGTGGCGACGCCGGCCGTCAGCAGCACGAGCGACACCAAGGCCGGCGCGAGCGCCCATCGGAGGCCCGGACGAAGGTGCCGCTTCACCACGTAATCTCCTGCACCAGCATGGCCTGGCCGTCCGCGATGCTCACCGGCGCGACCAGTTCCTGGCCTTCCTCAGTCCCGCCCGCCCCATCCGTTCCCGAGCGCGATCTCCGGATGAGCGGCTTGACTCCCTCGAGTCGGATTCGCAGCCTTCCATCGATCCGGTAGCTGCCGTCGGCGAGCACTTCGATTTCGTCGCCCGCGCCCGCCCGGAACCACACACTTCGCGCCGAGCCTGAACCCCGCAACCGCACCTCCCGCCGTAGGGAGCGGCCGTTCTGTGTCGGCGAGACGCGATCTTCGAATTGCAGGCCTTCGAATTCATACAAAAATACCGGCGCGCCGCTCTCATCAAGGCGGAAACCGCGAAAGCGGTATCCCGTGGGGACGCCGCCCGCGCCGGGCCAAGGTGAATTCTCGTCGGCAAGTATGGCGAAGGGCGGTCCCGGAGGCAACGCCACGAGATCGTCGCTCAAAGCAGGAGTGAGCGGTGTGAAGCGATCGTCCCAGGTACTCTCCGCATCAAGGAAGCGGCCTCGCCAGGCTAGCGCCCAGCGAATCTGTTGCGAGTCGAAGGCGGCGTGAATCTTGTCAGGAAACCCGACCGCAATGGCGTGCATGCCGACGCCGGTCATGAACGTCCGAAAAACAATAGGGCGATCCGTGGGCTTCAGCTCGAAAGCTTCTTTCTCTTCCATTCCCTCCGGCAGACGTGTTTGGTCGATCTCGAGCAGGTAGACCCAGAGGCTATCGATTTGCCGCGCCGTGTTGCCGCGAAGAATCTCATTGTTGATTGCTTCGCCGCCCGGCCAAAATGAGGGCATGCGCGTACCCGGCGAGAAGCGGGCGGGTTCGATCAGGAAATCGCGGAACCATTCGACCCGCAGGCGCTTCGGCGAGTGGGCCAGGTCGAACGCGCCGATGCCCGACGACTTGTGCCCCTGCAGGTCGTGGCATCCGACGCATCCCAGGCCTGCTTGCCCGACCAACTCCCGGCCGTAGCGGTTACGCCCTCTGCGCTCGACCGGCGCGATGTCGTCGGCGAGATCGGCCTGCTCGAACAGCTCCGCGAGCGTGGCGGCGTGCGTCGCGCCGTAGTCAGGCATGCGCGTCGCGACGTAGGGCCGGACAGGGTCCATACCTTGGATCGAGCGCCGGAGCGCATTCGTGGTCAGCTTCCGTCCCACGCCGGTCAACGGTGGCGGAAACCGGCCTTCGTCACCAAGGTCGCGCTCTTCGACTGTTTCGAAATAGGCGGCCCGAGCCGTGTCTGGTCCGCCGATGCCGTCACGGACATGGCACGCCAGGCAATTGAGCGCGGCAAGGCTTTGCTGAACCCGGATCCGCGGCAGGGTCTCCGCCCGGTATCTCGTCGCCAAGCCGGCGATCGCCTGGCGGAGCGCCTTTCTCTGTCCGTCGGACAACCCGAAATCGGGCGCCCCAGGCGGCGGAGAGTCAGCCAGGCAACCGCGCTCTCTCGCGTCTCGCAATGCGGCGAGGGGCTTCACCCGACCAGTTGCCGGCAGCGCCATCCCCGCAACAACCATTTCGTGACAAGACGCGCAACCGATCTCTTGGAAGATGTCCTTACCCTGGACCGCTTTCTCTGAGTCGAGTTTCAGTGACGCGGGCTGCGTGGATTCACCGCCGGTCAGGTACGCTTCCAGGTCAGCCGCTTCCAGCTCGCTCAACGGCGTTCGCGGCATGCGCGCCGCCGGTCTCGTTTGCAACGGATTGAGCAGGAATCGAGCAAGCCGGCCCGGCCGATATTTCTCACCCAGCGTCCCAAGTGGGACCGAGGTGAAGGTGGGCTTTGGTGACCGCGGGTCCGAACCCCAACTCGCACGCCGATAGCCGCCCTCCGGTTCGTGGCAGGCCACGCAACCCACCCGGTGGTACAGCGCTTGTCCACGCCGCGCGTCCCCCTGCGGGCGGTTTCTGTTGGAAACCTCGTCCGTTGACGAGAGCAGAAAGTGAGTGAGCAGACTGGCCGCGTCTTCGGGCGCGTTTCGCTTGGAAGGCCGGAGTTGCCGCGGCATGGTCGTGCCGCGTTTCACTCGTTGGGGGTCCGCGAGATAAGTCTGTAAGTAGTCGGGCTGGAGGCGAGAACCGACTCCGGTCAACCGAGGCGCCGGTTTAGCGGCGATCGGGCTGTGGTCGTCGGACTTGTGGCAGTTTGCGCACCCCAACTCGCCCAGCAGCAAGAGCCCCGCCTCGGCGATGTCGCCGCCGGGTTCCTGAAGCATCATTTCGTACCCTCGGACGAGCGGCCCGCCCTGCGCCGTCCGCGCCTCCGCGCAGCAGGCGAGGGCCACGAACATCAACCCCCTGCCGATCCAAGGCCGTCGCGATGTTCGCCTCTCCGCGAACCCCATCTGAACTCCGCCGCCCACGAGCATTTCAATCATCGCACGGCGGCGTCAGTCCATCCTCTCTAGTCCCCTCTTTGCCGCGAGGAATCCGAATGGTCAAAGTAGGGGCACGGCATGCCGTGCCCGCGGGCGCGGAACTCTTCAAGCGGGAGTCAGTTGCCCCCCACTACGATGCGTAAGAAACTCTATACTTCTCGACGATCTCCGCGTCCAGTTCGATTCCCAGACCCGGACCCCGCGGCACCGGCACACGGCCTTCTACGAGTGGAGGCAGGTTCTTCACGAGCTTGCGCATCAGCGGCGACGGCCGCAAGCAGTACTCGACCAAATCGCCGTTTGGAGTCGACGCCATCCAGTGCAGTGACGCCGTGAGATTGATGCCCGTGCTGAAGCAATGCGACACACAACGCCGCCCGGCAGCCTCGGCCATCAAGGAGACCTTCTTACAAACTGTTAGGCCGCCACAAAAAGCGACGTCCGGCTGGACGACGTGCAGACCGCGCTCGATCAGGTCTTCAAAGTCCCAATGCGTCACATCACCTTCGCCGGCGGCGATCGGCACCGGCGACCGACGGCAAAGCTCTTGATACCCCTTGCGGTCGTCCTGCTTGAGGGGCTCCTCAAGCCAACCAAGATGGAAGCGCTCGAACAGCTCGGCCCGATCGAGCGCTGTTGGCCAATCCCAGGCATGGCCGGCATCCGCCATCAAATCGCGGTCATCGCCGAGGACGTCGCGGGCCGCCTCAATGTGAGCGACGTCCGCGGCCGGGTCTTTGCCGAAGGGCTCCCAACCGAATTTAACGGCCGTCAGCCCCAGGTCGACCGCATCGCGCGCCAGCTTGGCGGTCCCTTCCGGCGTGTCACCGAATAGATAGCTGGCGTAGGCACGGACGGTGTCGCGATGCCCGCCGCCCAGCAGCTCATACAGCGGCTTGCCCTCCACCTTGCCGCGGATATCCCACAACGCGATGTCCACCCCGCTCATGGCATGGATCGCTACGCCTCGGCGCCCATAGCGGTTCGTATGGTGATACATCCGCTCCCAAAGCCCCTCGACGTCCAGCGGGTCTTGCCCGATCAAAATGTGCCGCAAGCCATGGCGCCGTTGGGCGGACCGCAGCGCCTCGATAACCGCCTTAGCGACGTACGACTGGCTGGTAACCTCGCCAATTCCGGTCACCCCCGCATCGGTGTGGACAAGAACCACCAAAACGTCCTGGGTGCCGTCGGCGATCTCTTCGATATCGGGTAGGCGCAGGTGGATGGCTTCAACATCAGCGATCTTCATGCCAAGAAAGCTCCGCGCTGAACTATTCTTGGGCAAACACGTCCAATATCGGTACGGGTCCCCCGCCGGTGACCACAGTGGGCATCACTCCATTCCATTTTTCTATAGCTCGCCCCTGGACCTCGACTCGCCGCAACTCCAGTAGCTGCGTCGTTATCTGCGCCTTTTGAAGCTCAAGTCCCTTGGCTTCAGCCTGGGCTCTGGTGATTGCCTGTTGCGCTTCGAACTCCACCCGTCTCAATGCGTTCTCCGCCTCCAGAGCCTGCTGGACCGCTTTTACCTTTGCCTCGATCGAGTCCTGGAAGGTTGACGAAAACTGAAAGTCCGTAATCGAGAGTTGTACAACCGCGATACCGAAGGGAGCTAACCTTTCGGTCATCAAGTTTTGAAGTTCATCTTTTACTTGCGGCCTTCGGGTGATCAACTGCTCGGCGTCGAAATTGGCGGTAGTCGACTTGACGGCTTCCTGGATGTACGGCTGAACAACCCGGCTTTCATAGTCCTGCCGCATATTACGATAGGTGTCCCCCACGCTGTCGGGGTCCAATTGGTAGTTCAAAGTAACTTCCGTCGTAACTACTTGTAAGTCCTTACTGGAAGAGCCGACGGGAGCCGTGTATTTCTGAATCTGGGTTGACATGAGAATTACTTCGTCAGCGAAAGGAATTTTGAAATAAAGACCTTCACCTTTGATCGCGCCGGTTACAGCTCCAAAGCGCAGCAAGACGCCTCGCTGTCCCGCGCCGACCACCCCGGTGCTTCCCGCCACGGCAACAATGCAGGCAACCACGATCCCGATGGCTGCGATCTTCTTACCTAGCCCTGGCGGAATTCTCAAATCCCTAAACTGTTCACTCGAGTACTCTGGCATCTCTATCTCCTTTTAGGTCGTATCAGTTGGGTCTTGCGCCTCAACTCTACCACTTCGAGCGTCTAAGCTTTCGCCGCGTCGTTCCGATCGCGCAGCCCTTCCGATGCCGGGCCCCACCGCCGGGCCGGGCGGGCCGCCTTTTGTCCATCCCTGGAATCTTCTCGATGTTGAGATCCGGGAGTGCGCTTTGGTTTGTCCGGCGGAGGTCCGAAATGGAGGGCATCCCTATTCACCCTCGCGACCACGCTACTGAGTCCCGCATAATATTCAGTTAATCGAACGACAAAGAAGATTGCTTCCAAAAGGCGGCGATCAAGCGCCGTTTGCGGCGCATGCGGCGCAAGGTCGTGCGTGCCCGCTCGTCGAGCTCCCAGTAGTCGTTGGGGCAGACGTTGGGCAACTCGTGCTGCTTCCAGTAGGCCCAGATGTATTCCACCGGATTCAGCTCCGGGGCGTAGCGCGGCAAGTACTCGGTCTCGATGTGGCCCTGCGACAACGCGATGAACTCGCGCACCAACGCGCTGCGATGCGCCGGCAAGCGATCCCACACGATCAGCAACGGACGTTGTATGTGGCGCAGCAGCGCCTTGAGGAAATCGATCACCTCGGGACCGCGGATGGCGTCGGGATAGAGACGGAAATAGAAGTTGTGGAAAGTGATTCCGGCCGCCGCCGAGAGCTTCTTCCAGTTGAAGTTGAACTGCAGTACGGGCGTCTGCCCGCGCGGTGCCCAAGTACGGCAGCGATGTGGCTTCTGGCTCAGTCCGCTTTCGTCGATGAAGACGATCGTGCGGCCCTGTTTTTGGGCTTTTTTTTAATGGCGGGCCAGGTCTGTTTCTTCCAGGCGCGGATCGCTTCCTCGTTGCGCTCGCGGGCCTTGCCGACCGGCCGTTGCGGGCTCCAGTGGAGTGCCCGCAGCAGCTTCCAGACGTGGCCTTCGTGGTAGCGCACCCCGAAACGGTCGCGGATCAACCGCGCCACCCGCGGACAGCTCCACAGCGGCGTCGGGAAGCCGTGCGCTTCGGGTCCTTCGAGCAGCAGCCCTTCCAGCTCGGCGAGCTGCGCGGTGCTCAGCAACGGCTTGCGGCCGGCGCGGCCGGCTTTGGCCAACCCGGCGCGGCCGTCTTCGCGGTAACGCTGTACCCAGCCGCTGACGCTTTGTTGGGCGGCTTGGACTCTACGCGCCGCCCCGGCTTGGCTCAGTCCTTCTTTCACGACCAGCCGCACCGCCTCAATGCGCCGCTTCTCCAGCGCCGCAAAGTCTCGCTTCACGCCTTTTGGAAAACCCATATCCAAAAGACGTCGCTCCATTACAAAAGGTTACTCTATATTATGCGGGACTCAGTAAGTCTTGACCGGCACGGACCGCTTAAACTACCATGGGCAAGGACTATGCACCTCGCGTTCCGCGCGTTGTCTGAATGAACTCGGCTGATCTTGCACTCCACTTATCGCGAACGGATCCGATCAAGTGGAACGGGAGGGGCTTTGTAACCCCCTCCCGCCAGCGGACTTTTGGAGCGACTGTCCGCGCATCGAGCCTAGACAACGCAGGGACGGCTAGCTAGCAACAAGGAGAACGAAATGGGTGACAGAGGCAGGAGAGACAAATCCAAGAAAGAAAAAAAGAAAGCACCCGCCCTAAGCGCGAAGGACAAGCGCAAAGCAAAACTGGCGGGCAAGAGTGCAATAGACTCCGCCGGCACACTGGGTCTAAAGAAATGAGGCCACGACAAGGCTGACCGGATAGGCACCCGCGCCGCAATTCCTCAAGCCGGAACCACGAGGTCTACATTGAGACCAACTCAAACGTAATTGAGTGGCCTCAATGAAGATCGCGGTTCCGGCGCTCGCTCCCGCGGGGAGCTGAGTTACCGCCGAGAGAACGCGGCGCAGCAATTGCATCGCCCCCCATTTGGGTTGCTCCCCGGTGGATTAGCGAGCATCAGTAGTCCGCGATCGAGCCGTCCGGTGCGAAGTGCTCCGGCCATTTGAATTTTCGCTCACTCGAAAGCTCGGCTAAACGTACCTCGTCGATCTCAACTCCGATTCCAGGGCCTTCCGGCAGCGACACATAGCCATCGTTGTCGATCGACCAACTGCGCCGAGCGAGACCCGGCAAACGGTTGTCCGGCGAGTACCCCTCGTGAATCAGAAAGAGTGGTATCGAGGCTGCCACGTGCAGACTGGCGGTCATCCCGACCGGCGTCATCGTGCAATGCGGCGCGAGAGGAACGTAGAACGTCTCGGCCAGCGCGGCGATCTTCTTCATCTGTGTGATGCCGCCGACGAAGCCGCAATCGGGCTGCAGGATGTCGATGGAGTTGCTGAGCAGGTACGGGATAACGCCCCAAATCGTGCGGTCTTTTTCGCCGGTGGCGAGCGGGATCTTGATCTTCGCCCGGAGGCGCTTGAAGATTTCGATGTTGCCGTAGACGGCGGCTTCTTCGATCCACATCACTTCGTATGGCTCGATGCGGTTCGCGAACTGAATCAGCATCGGCGGCGGCATATTGCAGTGGGCGTCAAACATGACGGCGCCGTCGTGGCCGACCTGTTCGCGTGCCTGCCTGACGCGCTCGACGACGGCGTCGATGTCGGCGGGGGTTCCGGAGAAGGGCCACAGGCCGCCACTGCCGATCTTGCGGGCCTTATCGGTGTGGTAGACGCGGATCTTGTCGCGCGTGGGGCCGCCGAGCAGGCGATAGATCGGGACGTTCCACAGCTTGCCCACGATGTCCCACAGCGCCATATCGATGCCTGAGATCGTGTGGACCATGAACGGTCCGCCCCTCAGGTTGCGGTGCGAGCGGTACATCAACTGCCAGAGGTGCTCGATGCGGGTGGGGTTTTGGCCGTCGAGCAGTTCGAAAATGGCGTTAGCCAAGGGCGTCGCAACCGACGGGATGACGTTGCTGATCTCGCCCCACCCGGTAATGCCGTAGTTGGTTTCGAGTTTGAGAATGCACTTCGGGTCGGCCGGAGTGCAGGTGAGTTTCGTGATCTTGATGTTCGAGGCGCGATCCTCGACGTTGGCGGCGGGATTGGCTTGTGCGCCGAGGGCGTCCTGGAGCAAGCCTTGCGCGGCCGCGATTCCGCCTAGACCGGCGAGCATTCTTCGGCGTGAAGGAGCCGACTCTTGTTTCGTTTGACTCATGACGTTGGATCCCTTCTTGTTCGGAGATAGATGGCGGCTGGGCGAGCATCGAGAAAGCCCGGGCCGGGCCTCTATCGTACGCGAGTCTTGGGCCCCTTCGCGACATCAACCGAGTCGCTCTCATTTTATATTGAAATGATTGAAAAAACATACTGATAATGAACTCATTCTAATGTATCTTTTGAATAGGAGGGATTCAACATGACAGCAACACTCGCAACCCCAACCAAACTACGAGTAGCCGACGAAGTATGGATCGCAACCGCGGTGCTGCACCGAAGGCATCCCGGCCGAGAGAACTTCACAGTTCAGGAGATTGTCGAACAAGCGGCATCAGAAAACATCTCGGGACGCCTGCGCCAGGGCGTCTCCGTGCACGCCTACCTGCACTGTGTAGCGAACCTGGCGCCGAACCCCGCGACATACCGGATGCTGACATCGACGGGGAAGAGCACGCGCCGACTCTACAAGCCCGGAGATCCTGTCCATCCGGGCCGCGGCGGCAAGACGCATCCTGTTCGTGAGCAGATTCCTGAGGCCTACCACGAGCTTCTTGATTGGTACGAAAGCGAGTACGCGAAAGGTGGAGCCGCCTCTCCCTATGAAAGCGATCCGATCCTTGCCCTGCGTGGAGTGGGCGCCGAGATCTGGAAGGACGAAGATCCGGACGAGTACATCCGCAAGCTCAGGGAGGATTGGGAGTGAGCCGCATATTCTGGGACAGCAACCTATTCGTTTATCTGATTGAGGATGATGGGCCTCGGGGTGAGAAAGTCGCAAAGATCCGCGAGAGGATGATCGACAGGGGTGACGAACTGTGTACCTCAACGATGACCCTGGGCGAAGTACTCGTGAAGCCGATCCAACTGGGCAGAAAGGATTTGGTTGAGCGCTATGAGCAAGCTCTTACTTCAGGCTCCGTCCTCATGGTCCCGTTCGACGCGGGCTCGGCGCGAACTTACTCTTTCGTCCGCCAGGATAGATCGATTCGATCGCCCGACGCCGTTCAACTCTCATGCGCGGCCCACGCGAGATGCGACATGTTCATCACGAACGATGATCGACTGAGTCGGAAGACGGTGCCGGGGATTCAGTTCATCGTACCACTCGAGAAGGCGTTTCTCTGAATGCGGACCAAGACCGACAGCCTCCACTCTGGGTGGGGACTCGGTCTCAAACGCCGCGCCAACCCCACAAGCCCTTGACACCGCCTGTATCCTAAAGGCGCATCGCGCCAAAACCGAGCCGTGACCGTGAGGGAGCGGTCCGCAAGCACCAAAGCATCACCCGGTCACAGCCGCCTTCCTTCCAGGTCCGCGGCTTCAACCGTCACCGCTGCACCCAGAAAAAAAAGGGGACTGTACCAAGCGCCGCCCGAGAGACTTCATAGCTCGCTGCCTTCTCAAGCGGCGCGCCGTGGACTGTCCCCTTTTTTTCGCACTAGAACCACCGGGCCCCCAAAGCCCGTCACTACAAAACCAGAAAGGAAAATCAAAAATGACGACCGATAAACAAAAACAAGCCAATCAACAAAACGCACAGAAATCCACCGGTCCGCGCACCGACGAAGGCAAACAACGTTCCTCGCAAAATGCCCTCAAGCACGGACTCCTAGCCAAACGAACCGTAATCCCCGGTGAAGATCCCGCCGAATTCGACGCGCATCTTACCCGCTTCCAAGACACCTTCAACCCTTCCAACGCCTACGAAGCCGGCCTCGTCCGCCAAATGGCCGACGCCGACTGGCGGCTTCTGCGCATCAATCATCTCGAAGCGGCTTTCATCGCCTACGCCGTCGACTTCGAGCGGGACCACTTCAAGAACTACCATCCCAACGAGCCCGCCCCCGACGAGACCAAACTGCTCGGCAAGATCATGCAAAGCCGCACCGCCGACCTCACCCGTTTCGCCCGCTACCACACCGAGCACAGCCAACGCTACAAAAGCGCTTTCCGGCAACTGATCGACGCGCGCGAACTCGACAACCGCGACCGCCGCCGCAATCGAGAAGCCGTCGAAGCCGTCAACCAGGACGGCCGCCACGACGACCGCTACCCCACATCACAACCCACCAGCCGGCCTCCGTGGCGCGAAGACGAAATTACGGAACAAAGCCGGCACGGCATAAGGTCCAATAGATCAACAACTTCCGATCCACCCGGCGTCCAGCCCTCCGACGAATCCACCGCCTGACCCTCGTCGGATCACCGGCACCCAGCCCTAAGGAGGCAAATCAAGAGCCGGCGGCCAACCGAAACCCCACCAACCAAAACCCCCGCCCCAACCGCGCACCCGACCCGCGTCTAAACACACCCGATCGGGTCGGGTGACGGGGATTGAGGCCCCGCCACCCTCCCACACCACCGGACATACGGTTTTCCGTATCCGGCGGTTGAACCCAGCGGCCTTACGTTCGCGCCGCAAGATCCGATGGCATCACAAACCCGTAGCGCCGCAACGTTGCATTCGATAACGCTGTCTGCAACAGTCCGTTCGCCGCTATGCGCCAAGCGCCGCGACGTGCCGGAACCAGTTTCAACAACCGTTCCCCAATGCCCAACCGACGTAAAGCCCGCCGGCGTCCCGTTGCGCCATGCCAGCGCAGCCAGAAACATTTCCGTATGTGCCGCCGCACCCATCCTTCCAGTAGGAAAATCGCACGCCGTCGCTCCGCCAACCGGTAGTATCCCCAGCAGCCGCGAACGTACCGCCGCCACTCGTCGCGTAACTGCCGACTCGTGACCGAGCGGTTGCCGCACCAGATCTCCCGCACCTTCCGTTTGAATCGCTCGACACTTTCCGGCGCTGCTTCCACCTGCCCCTGGCGGTTCAGACGAAACCCCAGGAACTTCCGCTCCCACGGCCTCCCCGCCCCGCTCTTGGCCTCGTTCACTTTCAGTCGCAGATGCTTTTCGATCCAAGCCGTGATCCCCGCCAGCACACGCTTCGCCGCCGCTTCGCTGCCCACATACATGTTGCAGTCGTCCGCGTACCGGCAGAACCGTAGCCCACGTCTCTCCAGCTCCCGATCAAGCGCATCAAGGTAGATGTTCGCCAGCAACGGTGACAACGGCCCGCCTTGCGGCGTGCCCTCCGTGCTGCGCACCACCACCCCCTCCGTCAGCACTCCGGCCCGTAGATACCGGCCGATCAACCCCAGCACTCGCTTGTCGCGAATGACTTCCGCCACCCGCCGCATCAAAATGTCGTGATTGACCACGTCGAAGAACCGCGCGATGTCAATATCCACCACCCAGTCCTTGCCCTCGCGAACGTATCTTTGCGCCACTCGCACTGCGTCATGCGCACTCCGTCCCGGCCGGAACCCGTAGCTCGACTCGCTGAACCGCGGATCGAAGATCGGCTGCAGAACTTGCAGCAACGCTTGCTGCACCAGCCGATCTATTACCGTCGGTATCCCAAGCTGTCGCTTCCCCCCGCTCGGCTTCGGTATCTCTACCCGCCTTACGGGACTCGGCGTCCAACGCCCGGACACGAGTTTCGCTCGAATCTCCGTGCCGTGACGGCGAAAGTGAGGTTCGAGTTCTTCGGTCGTCATCTTGTCGATCCCCGCCGCGCCCCGCTTGCGTTTCACCGCCCGCAGAGCCCGTTCGAGGTTCTCCTCTCCGACCACCTGTTCCATCAGTTCTTCGTGCATTGCTTTCTTCGATGAGTCTCGCCGAACTTCGCCTCGTCGCCGCCGGAGGGAGGCCCATCCCGGTTCCACCGTTCCTGCCTGCCCCTGCTCCCCTTGCGTTCCCCCGATGGGGAAGGACCTTTCGGTCCGGGACTCCGGACTTCTTTCGGCTCGGTTCGAGTCGCTCCTCTCGCTTTGCTCCTTGGTTCTTCGGCCCTTCGCTCCGGCGCTATTACCCGCCTTCCTCGCTACTACGGCCTCTGCTGACTTCTCCTCCGCTCTCACCGAGGAGATCTCCCCAGGTAAGGTGCTGAATCTTTCCCTTCACACCGCCCGGCTCTACCGCGCACGTCTTCGGATGGACTTCGGGCTTCACGTTGGCTAGCACGCTTACCGCCCGTACACGGCCTCTCTGCCGATTCGTGTTCCTACGGTCAAAGGTTTGTTCCCCGCTTCCTTCAGCTTCACCTCGCGGCTACGCCTTGCGGTTCCCTACGGTTACCTCCATCAGTTCCCGGTCGGCTCCTTTCAGCCAACTAGATTCAGCCCATGCTGGGCACACTAGCGCGGACCTCGGGGTTGAGGTCCGCGGCTTCTGCCGCTCAATCCGCCCACGAGCCAAGAGAAGGAGGCGCGGATGTCAATCCGCGCGAGGGCCCCTGAAAAGGGGCCCAGAGAATAATCGGGTCGGGTGACGGGGATTGAGGCCCCGCCACCCTCCCACACCACCGGACATACGGTTTTCCGTATCCGGCGGTTGAACCCAGCGGCCTTACGTTCGCGCCGCAAGATCCGATGGCATCACAAACCCGTAGCGCCGCAACGTTGCATTCGATAACGCTGTCTGCAACAGTCCGTTCGCCGCTATGCGCCAAGCGCCGCGACGTGCCGGAACCAGTTTCAACAACCGTTCCCCAATGCCCAACCGACGTAAAGCCCGCCGGCGTCCCGTTGCGCCATGCCAGCGCAGCCAGAAACATTTCCGTATGTGCCGCCGCACCCATCCTTCCAGTAGGAAAATCGCACGCCGTCGCTCCGCCAACCGGTAGTATCCCCACCAGCCGCGAACGTACCGCCGCCACTCGTCGCGTAACTGCCGACTCGTGACCGAGCGGTTGCCGCACCAGATCTCCCGCACCTTCCGTTTGAATCGCTCGACACTTTCCGGCGCTGCTTCCACCTGCCCCTGGCGGTTCAGACGAAACCCCAGGAACTTCCGCTCCCACGGCCTCCCCGCCCCGCTCTTGGCCTCGTTCACTTTCAGTCGCAGATGCTTTTCGATCCAAGCCGTGATCCCCGCCAGCACACGCTTCGCCGCCGCTTCACTGCCCACATAGATGTTGCAGTCATCCGCGTACCGGCAGAACCGTAGCCCACGTCTCTCCAGCTCCCGATCAAGCGCATCAAGGTAGATGTTCGCCAGCAACGGTGACAACGGCCCGCCTTGCGGCGTGCCCTCCGCGCTGCGCACCACCACCCCCTCCGTCAGCACTCCGGCCCGTAGATACCGGCCGATCAACCCCAGCACTCGCTTGTCGCGAATGACTTCCGCCACCCGCCGCATCAAAATGTCGTGATTGACCACGTCGAAGAACCGCGCGATGTCAATATCCACCACCCAGTCCTTGCCCTCGCGAACGTATCTTTGCGCCACTCGCACTGCGTCATGCGCACTCCGTCCCGGCCGGAACCCGTAGCTCGACTCGCTGAACCGCGGATCGAAGATCGGCTGCAGAACTTGCAGCAACGCTTGCTGCACCAGCCGATCTATTACCGTCGGTATCCCAAGCTGTCGCTTCCCCCCGCTCGGCTTCGGTATCTCTACCCGCCTTACGGGACTCGGCGTCCAACGCCCGGACACGAGTTTCGCTCGAATCTCCGTGCCGTGACGGCGAAAGTGAGGTTCGAGTTCTTCGGTCGTCATCTTGTCGATCCCCGCCGCGCCCCGCTTGCGTTTCACCGCCCGCAGAGCCCGTTCGAGGTTCTCCTCTCCGACCACCTGTTCCATCAGTTCTTCGTGCATTGCTTTCTTCGATGAGTCTCGCCGAACTTCGCCTCGTCGCCGCCGGAGGGAGGCCCATCCCGGTTCCACCGTTCCTGCCTGCCCCTGCTCCCCTTGCGTTCCCCCGATGGGGAAGGACCTTTCGGTCCGGGACTCCGGACTTCTTTCGGCTCGGTTCGAGTCGCTCCTCTCGCTTTGCTCCTTGGTTCTTCGGCCCTTCGCTCCGGCGCTATTACCCGCCTTCCTCGCTACTACGGCCTCTGCTGACTTCTCCTCCGCTCTCACCGAGGAGATCTCCCCAGGTAAGGTGCTGAATCTTTCCCTTCACACCGCCCGGCTCTACCGCGCACGTCTTCGGATGGACTTCGGGCTTCACGTTGGCTAGCACGCTTACCGCCCGTACACGGCCTCTCTGCCGATTCGTGTTCCTACGGTCAAAGGTTTGTTCCCCGCTTCCTTCAGCTTCACCTCGCGGCTACGCCTTGCGGTTCCCTACGGTTACCTCCATCAGTTCCCGGTCGGCTCCTTTCAGCCAACTAGATTCAGCCCATGCTGGGCACACTAGCCCAGCGCTTCAGCGCTGGGTAGCAGTCCCTTTCGCGTCCGCCCTGGAACGGGCGGATACAATACACTTCTCGTACCGGCCGACACCCGCTCCGTGAGCACAACATTGAGTACAGCAAGGCTCGAACAGCTTCGTCGCTCCCTTTGCCGGCCGACTTCCTTGAAGGGGCTCCTTCTTACGTGCGGATCAAGACAAAGAGCGTTGGATTACGCGGTGGCAAAATCAGCCGAAGCGAATCTGTAAGAAACTAACAAGAGGAGAATCGCGATGCGACGTCGTCTTGAGCTTTGGGTTCTGTTCACGATGCTGGCGGTTGCGGGCGCCTGGGCCCAACCGGACAAGAAGTCCACCGTTCCAACGAATGAGGAAATTCGCGCAGTCCTTGCCGACCGGATCGACGTACAAAAAACGAGCGTCGGGATCGTCGTCGGAGTCATCGAGCCGGCGGGCCGGCGAGTTGTCGCCTACGGCAGCTTGGCCAAGGGCAACGGGCGGGCGCTCGACGGCGACACGGTGTTCGAGATCGGCTCGGTAACGAAGGTATTCACGTCGCTCGTACTCGCGGATATGGTGCAGCGGGGCGAGGCGGCGTTTGATGATCCCGTCGCGAAATATCTCCCGGAGCAGGTCAAAGTGCCGGAGCGCGCGGGCCGATCGATTACGTTGGAAGATCTATCGAGGCACATGTCGGCGCTGCCGCGTCTGCCGTCGAATCTTGTGCTCCGAAACATGAGCAACCCCTACGCCGAGTATTCAGTCGAGCAGTTGTACGAATTCCTCTCAGCCCACGAGCTGAGCCGCGACATCGGCTCGAAGTATGAGTACTCGAACCTGGGTGTCGGCCTGCTGGGGCATGCCTTGGCTCGCCGCGCGGGCGCCGACTACGAGTCGCTCGTGAAGGTCCGTGTGCTTGAACCACTCGGCATGAAGAGTACCAGCATCACGTTGTCGCCTGAGATGAAGGCGCGGCTCGCGACCGGGCACAACAAAGACCGGGAGCCGGTTTCCAACTGGGATATACCGACGCTGGCCGGCGCCGGCGCGTTGCGATCGAGCGCCAACGATATGCTGCGCTTCCTCGCGGCGAATCTTGGTTCCACCGAGACGCCGCTGGCTTCAGCGATGGCGTCTCTGCTCAGCCCCCGGAGCCCGACAGGCGCGCCCAACATGGAGATCGCTCGCGCTTGGCACATTCAGACAAAGAACGGCACTGAGATCATATCTCACGGCGGCGGAACGGGAGGCTACCGGACGTTCGTAGGTTATTCGCCGAAGTCGCGGATGGGTGTGGTCGTTCTGTCGAACTCGTTGGTCCCGATCGGCGATCTAGCCCTCCACGTGTTTGACCGGGGCTCTCCGCTGATGGAGGAGCCGAAGGATCGCACGGAGATCAGCGCCAATCCGAAGATCTATGAAGGGTATGTGGGCCGCTACCAACTGGCCCCGAAGTTCATTCTGACGGTCACGGCTACGGACGGTCAGCTCTTCACACAGGCAACCGGACAGGGAAAAGTCCCGGCGTTTCCGGAAAGCGAAACGGAGTTCTTCCTCAAGATTGTCGATGCTCAGATCACCTTCCATACCGATGCGGACGGGCGCGCGACCTCGCTGACTTTGCATCAGAACGGCCAGCACGTGCCGGCGAAGCGGCTGGAGGGTGAAGCGCCGCCGGCGCCGGCCCCGAAGTATAAGCAAGTGGAGGTGGACTCGAAGTTGTTTGCGGGGTACGTGGGGCAGTATCAGTTGACTCCGAAGTTCATTCTGAGCGTCACGACGGAAGGCGGCCGGCTTTTCGCGCAGGCCACGGGCCAACCGAAAGCGGAGGTCTTTCCCATGAGCGACAAGGAGTTCTTCTATAAAGTCGTCGACGCTCGCATCACGTTTGAAACGGACCCCGAGGGAAAAGCAACATCCCTGATTCTGAACCAAGGCGGCGCGAACCTAGCCGCGAAGCGCTTGGAGTAGGGGCGACCCACCGCCTCGTCTCTGGCCATGAATCGGCATCGGTTCCAGTATGATTGGGAGCAGTGCTGATGATGCTTAAACGCCTATTCTCGTTCCGTTCTTTTTGTAGTCTGATTGGCGTGGTTTGCGCATTGTGCGCGACTCCGCTGGCGGCGCAACAACGATTCCGCATCCTATTTGGCGGCGCTGATGCGGCGGTTGCGGACTGGAGCGGGTCGCTGTCGGCGACATCGGGCCGGGCGAAAATCATCACGGCTCATCACTTCGGCCCGGATGAGACGTTCGATCCAACGTCGTGGAAGTGCGGGAATCAGTGGGATGGCAGGCTCCAGATGGAGCCGAAGGATCAGGCGGTTTTTTCGCCGACCCGCTGGAAGGGAGTTGTCGTTGATGTCAAGGGCGGCGATCAGACGCGCGTTTCGATCACCACGGCACAGGGGAACGCGGAGTTTCGCGCGGGTGAGGTGCGCTACCAGGAAGTTCTGAGGCGTCTGGACGGGCGGATTCGGATCGAGCGCGTTCCGGCCTCTGAGCGGATGTCGGAGAGCCTGGCGGACGATGACTATCCGGCGATGGCGATTGGGCCGGACGGCCGGGTTTGGGTGGCCTGGATCGCGTTTGAGAACGGCGCGGATACGGTTCAGGTGCGTTCCTCGGCGGACGGCAAGACATGGGATGACGCGGTGACGTTGGCGCCCGCGGGCGACTACTACCAGGTGGCGCTGATCTCGACGAAGGCGGGCGCAGTGACGGCGGTTGCGTCGGCGATTCGCGACGGGCTGGTGCATCTTTACAAGACGGAATACTCGGTGGGCGGCGCGGTCTCAGGCGGGGCGCTGACGAGAGGACCGGGGCCGGACACGTTTCCGCGCATGGCGGCGGCGCCGAACGGGGATGTTTATCTCGTGTATCAATCCGGGGCAAAGGGGAACACGGATGTTTCGCTGATGGTGCGGCGAGGCGGAAGTTGGTCGTCTCCGATCAAAGTGACCGAGCATCCGGCGAATGACTGGGAGCCTTCGGTGGCGGTGAACTCGCGTGGCGAGGCGGCGATTGCGTGGGACAGCTATCGGAATGGGGACTACAACATTTTCCTGCGGCGGTTTGCGGATGGGAAGCTGGGGCCGGTTGAGCAGATTACAGCAAGCAAGGATTTTCAGGCGCATGTGAGTCTCGCCTACGACCATCGCGACCGGCTATGGATGGCCTGGGACAACGGCGGGCCGAATTGGGGTAAGGATCATTACGGCATCAACGGTATTCATCGCGGCGAGAGCGGGCTGTATTTCCACCGGCAGGCGCAGGTGCGTGTGCTGGATCGCGGGCGGATTGCGAAGCCGGTGCCTCCGATCGATCACCGCTTTCCAGCGAGTCCGATTACGGGGAGTTGGATGGCGCTGGGTCTCGATAGCGCGCGGCAGACTTACACCGAGTACCCGACATTGCAGGTGGATGGCAAGGGGCGCGTATGGGCGATGTTGCGGACACGTACGTTGGGGCGGACGAATCCGCCATCGGTGTCGGCGCGCTCGATCTTTCCGTATTGGGATTACAAGATCACGATGTTCGACGGCCACGGCTGGACGCCGCCGGTGTGGATACCGTTCTCGGATGGGCGCAATGAGCAGCGGCCTGCTGTGGCGGTGGATGCGTCGGGTGATTTGTGGGTGGCATCGCAGACGGATGGGAAGAGCTATCCGCCGGATGACAAGCGGTTTTGGCAGTACGACGTGTATGCGGGGAAGCTGGAACTCGATAAGACGCCGGGCGGACATGTGGAGGACGAGTTCTTTGTCGGAACGGATGACCTGGCGGCGCCTGAGGTCGTGGACGATGCCGAGCCGGCGCTGACCGCTCCGCTGTGGAAGACCTATCAAATGGAGGTGGGCGGCGAGAAGTATCACGTGACTTGGGGCGATTTGCATCGCCATACCGACCTGTCGTTCGACGGATACAGCGATGGCAGCCTTTATGATTGCTATCGCTACGCGATCGACGCGGCACAGATGGATTTTCTGGGGCCTTCGGAGCACCTGTTGCCGGAGAAGGTTGATACGTCGTACCTGTGGCGGATGGTGGATAAGGCGGTGGACGTCTATAAGATTCCGGGCGTGTTCTATCCGCTGCTGAACTATGAGCGGACGGTGGCTTATCCGGATGGACACCGCAATATTGTCTGGCGTGGGCGCGGCTACGATCCGGTGCGGATCAAACCGGGCGATCGCGCAAACGGTGTGGCCGAAGACGACATGTTGGGCTTGTGGAAGGAGTTGCTTTCGGGCGGGCAGCAGAAAGCGATCAGTATTCCTCATACGACGGCGACGCAGATGGGAACGGACTGGCGTTACAACGATGAGCAGGCCGAGCGGCTCGTCGAGATGTTCCAGGGAAATCGTGATTCCTACGAATACCTCGGCGCGCCTCGGGGTGCGACGGCGGAGAAGATTGTGGTGGGCGGCTATATTTCGTCGGGCGAGATCCACCCGAAGGGGTTCGTTTGGAATGCGCTCGAGAAGGGCTACAAGATGGGGTTCATTGCGAGCTCGGACCACCGCTCGACGCATATGTCGTACGCGGCGGTCTATACGCCAGAGAGAACTTACGAAGATATTTGGGATTCACTTCGTGCGCGCCGCACTTATGCCGCGACAGAGAACATCATCGTTGATTTTCAGAGTGGCGGACATGCGATGGGCGAGGAGTTCTCGACGAATGAGCCTCCGCGTATTGATGTGCGGATCATTGGTACGGGGAAGATTCAGCAGATAGACATTATCAAGGACAATACGTTCGCTTACACGGCGCAGCCGGGCGTGAGCGAAGTGACCTTCACATACACCGATTCGGACATCGAGCCGGGGACGCATTACTACTATGTTCGAGTGATTCAGGAAGACAACAACATGGCTTGGGGCAGCCCGATTTGGGTGGACTATAAGACCAGGATTTCCATTTTGGCCCTGGCACGGTGAAAGTATACACCCGCGCTGCCCCGAAGACCACGTCTTTCCGCGCTGAACCCTGCACATCACCTCCGGCGGCAGGCCCCAAAGCCCGTCCGTCCGCTCACAGACGTTGATGGAGCGGGCTGAACGGCACACCGGCCGACACTGCTCCCTGCGAAGCCTTTTCGGAGCTAAAAACTGTTGATCCTCGTCCAGGTAACGCTACCCGCTCGGCAGCGGCAGCGCCCAGATCCTGTGCAGCATGTCACCGAACAGCCGCCGGTTCAGATGCCCCTCGGCCAGCAGCAACCAGTAGTAGCGCGCGTGCTTGACCAGCCGGCCGCCGGTCTTCATCAGCCGCTGCTGCAAGCTCGTGAGCGACCAACTCTTGATCCTGTTCGGCAGTCCGAGCCGCCGCCACAAGTTGCCCAGGTTGTAGGCCAGCACGCTGAGTTGCAGTCGCACTTCGTTGGCCCGAAAGCGATGGCACGAAAGCCGCGTCCAGTGCGTGGCCTGTTTGCCTTCTTTAATCCATTGCTCGGCCGTGCCGCGCTTGTTGTAGAAGCGCACCACCGACCGGCTTGGCAAGCTCATGTTGGTCACGATAAATCCGACCCGCGGGAACAGCTCACCGAGATGATGCTCGACCTTGGCCACGATGCGTCGCGGCTTGGACCAACTCTCCGCCTGATAGCGGAAGCTCTTGTAGCGCACCAAGGGCTTGCGACCCGGCCTGCCCGGCGGGCGAAACAAGATGTCTTCGATCGCCAATTCCAAGCTCTTGTTGGCCGGAATGCGAATGGCGTACTGCACTCCGCGTTCCTCCGAAAACTCATAAATCTCCGGCTTGGCAAAGGCCGCATCGCCCCGGAAGGTGACCTGTTTGCCCACAGCCTGTTGGCGCTTGATCTCGGGCAGCAGCAACTCCTTCCAGTCCTCAGCGCTGTGCACGTTGCCTGGACGCAGCTTCGCCGCCAGGCAATCCCCATGCTGGTTGAACAACAACAGCGGGTGGTAGCAGACCGACTCGAAATGGCCGTTGTAGGCGCTGCCCTCTTGCTGGCCGTGGACAGGGCTTTCGGTCGAATCCATGTCGAGCACGACGCGCTCGGAGTCGTCTTGCGTCTCGGCTTGCGCCACCAGCTCGCGGTTCACAGCCATCAGCCCCAGCAAGTTCTCCTCGCTCGCCAGCATCTCCGTCTCGAAGCTCTGCAGTCGCGAGGTCAGTGCCCCGCCGCGATCCCAGTTCCTCTTCGAGCCGATCAAGCGAAACGTCGGGTCAGCCGACACTCGGACGGCGTCATTGAGGTCCTCGTAGCCTGCCAGCCGAGAGTAGACTGACTGCCGCAGCAGATCGGCCAGCGGGAACTTCTTGTTCAAGCCTTGCCGTGGGTCACTGAGGTGTTCGTCGATCAGCTTCCCGAGTCCGAGTCGCTCGTCCAGCTCGCGGACCAGGATCAGCCCGCCGTCGGAAGTGACACGCGATCCTTGGAAATCGACTTTCAATAAGCCGTTGAAGCTTAGCTGGAACGGTTTGTTTTCTTTTTCACCCATTGGGTGTTGATCTCCTCAGCGCCTTGAGTGCTTTCCAACCCGCATAAATAAAGGCGTCCGAGGCCACCCGATGGTTAGCAGAATCGAAACTAAAGTGGGAATCCGGGTAAGAAGCAGTAGTCGGCCCTGCCCAGCCGCGTTGCATCGCGACGTTTCGAAGCTACCGACTACCTGTTTCGCGCGGAAACATCATGGAATAGACATCCGCCTCGTTCATCACAAACCGTACACGAACCGCCTCACCGGCCAGCCGGCTGACGTCGGACTTCTTTCTCCAGGTCACGATGTCGGCGATGGCATCGCCTTTGATCGGGTCACAGTCTTCGAGCGCAAAGCCCGGGATGGGTGTTCCGCCGGCGTCCTGAAACTCGACCCGAATCCCACCCGCGCCGGCGGTGGAGTAGTTGATCTCGAGTTTCGACCCGGAGAACTTTAGCGGTTTAGTAATGAACTCGCCCTCTTCGTAGCCTGCGTGGACCGAGATGAAGCCGTCGAGCCGCAGCACGTAGTGGCCGCCGCCATACATGAACATGCTCATCTCCGTAGGGCTCGTTTGCACGACGTTATACGTGATGTAGTTCGCTCGATTCCCCCAACCGCGTTCACCGAGTCCGGGCCGGATGAAGGCTTCTTTGAAATGGCGATGGTAGCGGTGGCTGCCCGGCCGGGACGCCATCAAAGCGATGTCCGTGATCGCCCCTTTGCTTGGCTGAAACCGCGTCGGCAAGGCAATGTAGATGTGAGGCGCTCGAAAGTAAGGCTGCGTGCCGCTGGTGTAGAGGTGCTCGCCAGGTGCGTTGGCCTTCATGTCGACGGGCGGGGTCCAGTTGAGGAAGTCCTTGCTGGTCGAACGGCGAATGGCGCGGCGTCCTTCGTGGAACCAGCGAAAGTAGCAGACGTATTGCTGCTCGGCGTCGGACCAGAAGGCGACGTTTTGCGAATCGAAGGCGCCGATGTCTTCGGCTAGAACCGGTTGCTTTTGGAGCAAGCGCCAGTGAAGGCCGTCGGATGACGCGAAAGCTTTGAGGCCGCCGGGGCCGTACTTGTCACGCAGTTCCCGGCGTTCATCCGGCGTCTTCCAACCACCCCAGTCCTCTTTCGGATAACGTCCGCCGCCGAGGGCCTTGTATCGCTGGTCGTCGGGTACGCCGGGCCGCACGTCGATAAAGGGCGTGAAGTTGTGCGTCACGAGGAACGTGTCGTCGCCGACATCAATGACGACGTTTCCCTTGGGAATTTCAGGGACGTCGTGAATGCCGAGGTTCGGTTCGGTCCAGTGGATGCCGCCGTCGAGGCTCTCGGCGTAGAGCGTGACCTCGCCCGCGTGATACTTTCCCCAGCCATCGCGCCAGTGTGCATCGGGGACCTTGTCGCCGCGGTAGTACAAGCGGAGTTTGTCTCCGTCCTTCAAGACGGTGGCGTAGTGGCCATAGGGTCTCTTAGGCATCCGCCGGAGGAGATGCGGTTCGTGCATCTTCAGGGTCGTGCCGTTGAGTTCGCCGATGAGTAGGTCGTCGACGAAGAGCTCGCGGCGCGAACCGATATCGACGGGCTGGGAATCTTCCTGGGCGGGCAGCGGCCCGGTAAGGACGCCTCCGAGCAACAGTCCGACCACGACGACGCTTGTTTTGCCTGAGTTTGCCGAGCCGATCATCATTCTGGTTGCGTCCCCGGACTACACAGCCGGCGGGATCTTCATTTCGCTGATCACCTTGCCGGCCCGGACACAGTGGACGGGTTGAATGTCGCGGTCGCCGGTTTCGCTGTTGCCGAGGCTGTCGGTCAAGGTGGTTTTCTGCTCGACAACGCGAAAGAGCGTGAGGTCGGCGACGGTACCGGGGGAGAGGGAGCCGAGTTCCCGGCCCCGGTCTATGAGTTCGGCGGGCCCGAGTGTAGACATCTTGACGACTTCGGGCAGCGAGTTCCCGAGGTGTAGAAATTTGGCCATGGTGCGGCCGTAGGTCCAGATCGGACCTTTGATGTTGCCTTGGTGGATGTCGGTCGAGATGGAATGCAGCGGGAAGTTGTGCTTCTGTGCGTTGCGGCCGGCCGCCCAGGCGAAGCTGCCCTGTCCGTGGCCGAGATCGAAGCGGACGCCGCGCTCAAGGGCTTTCCAGGCTTCGGCGACGGGGCGTCCGTTGCGGTGGAAGATTCCCATGGGGAAGCCTTTGAAGCAGTGCGTCACGATGTCGCCGGGTCCGAGCAAGTTGAGGACTTCTTGGATCAGCGGCGGCGCCATGCCGATATGCGCCATGACGTGAGTACCGGTTTCGCGCGCGGCTTGCACGGCCAGCTTGGTCGGCGTGATGCCGAGGTTGCCGGCGTGGCGATTGGACGAGAGCACCTTGACGCCCATCAGGATGTCCTTGTTGTTGGCGATGGTGTTGATCGTGAGTTGCTGATCGAAGACTGACCATTCGCCCTGCATGGGCTCGCCGGGGGTGCCGCGATGCGCGGCGATGTTCGTAAATCCGAGGACCCGCGTGACGGACCTGTCGGCGATGTCACGGCGGAAAGCGCGGAACTCGTCGGAGCGGAACCCGCCGGGATCGGCCAGCGTCGTGACACCGGCATGTACGCCCGCGTCCCGGTCGGCGTGAACGGCGCTCGAGCTCACTCCTAGAAAGACGTGTGCGTGGAGATCGATCCAACCGGGCGACACGTAGAGTCCCTTGGCGTCGAGGACGCGGGTTTCGGGGCCGGGCTTCAGGCCGTTGCCCACCCGAACGATCTTTCCGGATTTGATGCCGACGTCCGTCACTCGATTCAGGTCGTTGTAGGGGTCGATGACCGTGCCGCCGCTGACGATCAGGTCGAAGTCGGCGGTTTGGCCGGAGAGGGGATGGGCGGCTGCCAGCCCGGCGGCGATGCCGGTGTGTTTGAGGAAGCGTCGTCGAGATGGTTGGGTTGGGGGCGTAGTTGGTCGCATCGGGATTGGTGTTCTCATTGTGACTGTGTCGGCGAGTCCGGCAGTGCGAAAACGAACAACCCATTGCCGGCCGCAACAGCAACATGCTGGCGGCCTTTGCTCTCAAACGACATCGGCGAGGCGATGATTCGTCCGCCGAGGTTGATATACCAGAGCTGCTTGCCGGTCTTGGCGTCGAGGGCTTTCAGATAGCCTTCCTCGCTGCCGCCGAAAACAAGTCCGCCGGCGGTGGATACAAGCCCGGCCCAGGCCGGACTGAACATGCGGTGTTCCCAGACGAGCTTGCCCGTAACGGGATCGAGCGCGCGGATCGAGCCTTGCCAGTCTTCGTCCTGCCGGCTGTTGCGGAAGTGGCCGCCCCAGAAACGGGTGCCGGGTTTGTATTCAGCCGGCCCCTTGAAGTAGACGCTGCTACCCTCGCGAACGGTCACGTAGTAGAGGCCCGTTTGCGGATTGTAAGTGGGGGACATCCAGTTCGTACCGCCCGCGACCATCGGATAGACCTTGTTGCCTTCTTCGGTGGGCAGCTTGCCGGGCGCTCGAATCGGCCGGCCGTGTTCGTCGATGCGCTCGGCCCAGGTTTGCTTCACGAATTCGCTGCCGTGAAGAAACTCGCCGCTCACGCGATCGAGGACGTAATAGAAACCGTTGCGATTCGCGGTAACGAGCAGTTTGCGGTCACGGCCTTTGAATTCACGGTCGACCAGGACCATGACTTGCGTCGCGTCCCAATCGTGCTCGTCGTGTGGCGTGAATTGGTAATGCCATTTGCGCTCGCCGGTGTCGGCATCGAGCGCCACGACCGCGTCCGAAAAGAGGTTGTCGCCCTTGCGAACATCGCCGTTCCAATCGGGTCCGGGATTTCCTGTACCCCAGTACGTCAGGTTGGTTTCGGGATCGTAAGAGCCGGTGATCCAGATCGACGCACCGCCGGTCTTCCAGGAATCGCCTTCCCACGTGTCGTTGCCGAATTCGCCGGCGCCGGGCACGGTGTAGAAGCGCCACTCGCGCTTGCCGTCTTCGACGTTGTAGGCATCGATGAAGCCGCGGATGCCGTACTCGCCACCTGCCACGCCGACGATCACCTTGTCCTTGACGACAAGCGGCGCGTGGGTGGCGGCATAGCCAAGCTTGTAGTCGATCATCTCCGATTCCCAAAGCAGGCGTCCGGTCTTGCGGTCGAGCGCAATGACCTTGGCGTCGAGCGTGGCCATGAACAGGCGGTCGCCGTGGATGGCGAGGCTGCGGTTCACCTGTCCGCAGCAAACAATGATCTTCGGCGGCAACGAGCGCTTGTATTCCCAGAGCACGACACCCGTTTCAGCATCAAGCGCGTACGCCTCGTTCGGGGGAACGGTGAGGTACATAACGCCGTCAACGACGAGCGGCGTGGTTTCGAATTTTTCGCGGATGCGCCTTTGGAAGGCCCATTTGAGACGGAGTTGCCCGACGTTGGAGGTTGTGATCTCGTCGAGTCCGCTGTGGCGGTGGCCTTGATAGTTGCCGGAGTAGGTGAGCCAGTCGCCGGGCGTTTTGTCGGCGTTGAGCAGGTCTTGATTGCTGACCTGCGCGGGCAAGCAGGCGGCTAAAAAGAGGAGGATCAGCAACTTCATCGAGAAGCCCTCACATCGGGCCCGGTCAGGCCGCAAAGATAGGCGAGCAGGTCATTCATCTCGGTTGCATCGAGTGCGTCGCGGTAGCTGGGCATGAGTGATGCGTCGGGTTTCTCGATCCCGCGCAGGCTGGCCTTAGAGAAGGAGCGGATTTGTTCGCCGCGGTCGAGCAGGTGCACGGTATAGCCGTCCTCGTTGAGTAGAATGCCTTCGAACCGAGCGCCTCGGGCATCGACGCCCCTGACCGTCCGATGACTCGGCGGCATGTCTTTCGCGGGATCGAGGAGAGATTCGCGGAGATGCCCATAGCCGCGGCTTGCACCTATGGAAGAGAGGTCGGGGCCGAGCCGGCCGCCACCCATGCCGACGGTATGGCAGGCCGTGCAGGCGCCCTTGTTGGCGAAGATGTCCCGTCCCTTGTTCGGGTCGCCGCCTTCGGCCGCGCAGGCTTCGGTGGCGTTGGCTTCGAGGGTTCTTACGAACGCGAGGATCTTCCAAACGGATTCGCCGTCGCGCCATAGGCCCGGCATTTCGGTGCCGGCGATGCCGTCGGAAATCGTACGGAACATTTCGCGGTCGGAGCTACCGTGGCGCCGAAACTTCGAAGCGAGCCGTGTGCCCCGGCCCGTCTTACCGTCCATGCCGTGGCAGTTGATGCAGTCGAGGCGGTAGAGGCGGCGTCCCTCTGCGATGTCTTCGAACTTGGTGAAGGGGTTCCTGTCGGGCTGCTGGGCTAGGGCGCAGACGGCGAGTGGCAGAAGGATTCCGAGGTGTTTTAGTCGACGGAACATGCCACTAAGATTATGCATGAAGCGGCGCGTCGGGTGTACTGCCGCAACAAAGGCTGTGACTCTCACGCCTGATTCCAGTAACCTAGTCGTTATGCGGCGGCTGGATCGGGTAAGAGTTACAGGGACGGTGGTCCTGTTGCTGGGGCTTGCCCTGGGTCCGTTGGCGAGCTTGGCTCAAGGGACAGAGTCAGACGAGTTCTTCGAGGCGAAGATCCGGCCCCTGTTTGTTGCGCAGTGCCAGGTTTGTCATGGCGACAAGCAACAGATGGGCGACATCGACTTCACCCACAAGCAAGGCTTGGATCGCAAGAGCGGCGCGGGCCCGATCGTTGTAGCAGGCGACGTGGAAGCGAGCCCGCTGATCCGCGCGATTCGCCATGAGTCGAAGGTCAAGATGCCGCCGACGGCGAAGCTCTCCGACAGCGAGATCGCCGACCTGACGGAATGGGTGCGGATGGGCGCTCCCTGGCCGGAGCCGAAGGTGTTGCCACGGGACCCCGAGGCCGGCGCTGAGTTAACGGAAGCCGAGAAGGCTTGGTGGTCTTTCCAGCCCGTCAAGCGGCATGAGCCGCCCGCGGTTCAGAACACGGATTGGGTACGGACGCCGATCGATAACTTCATCCTGGCGCGGCTGAAGGAAAAGGGATTCGAGCCTGCCCCGGAAGCCGACAAGCTGACGTTGCTCCGCCGCGTGACTTACGACTTGATCGGGTTGCCGCCCACCGAGCGCGCGATCGCGGATTTTCTGGCGGACGATTCCGCGGAAGCGTATGGGGAGTTGGTGGAGCGGCTACTGGATTCCTCGCGGTATGGCGAACGATGGGGACGCCACTGGCTGGATGTCGCGCGCTACGCCGATTCGACCGGAGTCGACGAAGACCACAAGTATCCTTATGCCTGGAAATATCGCGACTACGTGATCGATGCGTTCAACGACGATATGCCGTTCGACCGTTTTCTCGAGGAACAGATCGCGGGCGACTTGCTGCCGGCGGATCAGCCGGGTGCGGTGAATGCGCGTGGGATTGTTGCGACGGGTTTTCTGGCGCTGGGGCCGAAGCTGATCGCCGAGCAGGATAAGAAAAAGATGCTCTACGACATGATCGATGAGCAAATCGAAGTCGTGGGCAAGGCCGTGCTGGGCCTGACGATGCAGTGTGCGCGTTGCCACGATCATAAGTTCGACCCCATCCGCCAGCGGGATTACTACTCGATGGCCTCGATCTTCCGCAGCACGAAGCAGGTCGTGGATTGGAACGCGCATGTTTCCGAGCTCTACTTCGCGCCGCTGGTTCCCGATGAGGAGGCGGAGAAGTACTTTTCGCATCAGAAGAAGATCGCTCTGAAGAAGCAACAGATCGGGAACGTCGTCGATGAACAAACGGCGGCGCACGTGATGCGTTTGTTGCCGGACGTGCCGAACTATCTCGTCGCCGCACGCAAGGTGATGGACGCACCCAAGCCGCCGGCTTCGGAAGAATCTGTGAGCGGGGAGACAAAGGCAGGGGCGGAGGCGGATGCCTTGCTAAAGCAAGCAGCCGCGGAGCGGGGGCTGGACGTGAGCCTGCTTGGCGGTTGGGTTGACTACCTAAAGCCAACCGATGAGGTTCGTCCGCACCTGGATCGGCTGCTCCAAGCACGGGCGGCGGAGTTGCCCGCCGTCGCCGAGCAGTACCGCGCCGAGTTCGAAAAGACCGCCTCGAAGCGCTACGGCGACCTGGCCGAATGGCGTGTGAAATTCTCGGAAGCTCTTGCTAAGGACGAGGAGCCTCCCGAGAGGCCGATCTTCTTCGGCGGCGAGAATCGCTTCTTCACCGAAACCCAGGGCGGCAAGGGCCCGCTCGCCGTATCGAAAGAGGATCGCGAGCAGTTCTTTCCTTCCGAGGCAGTAGAGAAGTTAGCGGGCCTGGAAGCCGAGCAAGAGGAGCTTCAGAAGACCCTCCCCCCGAAGCCGCCCATGGCAAACGCCGTCGCGGAGGAAGAACCCTACCAGCAGCAGATCTTCGTCGGCGGCAATGTTCGGGCATTGGGGGACGAGGTGCGGAAGGCATTTCCGGCAGTACTTACTCGAGGCGAACAGCCGGAAATTGCGAGCGTAAGCGGGCGGCGGGAGCTGGCGCAGTGGCTTTCTAGCGGAGACAATCCGCTGACGGCGCGGGTCATGGCGAATCGCATCTGGCAGTGGCACTTTGGTGAAGGTTTGGTGCGGACGCCGAACAATTTCGGCAGGCTGGGCGCCGCGCCAACGCATCCCGAGCTGCTCGACTACCTGGCCTCGGAGTTTGTGGATCGGGGCTGGTCGGTCAAGGCGATGCACCGGCTGATCGTGCTCTCGAGCACATACCGCATGAGCACGAAAACGACGGAGCGGGCGAACGAGAAAGACGCGGATAACCGGCTTTGGTCACACTTCAATCGCCGCCGGATGGATGCGGAAGAAATCCGGGATTCGCTGCTGGCGATCGAAGGAACGATCGACTTCGGCATGGGCGGAACGTTGCAGACCGGTGTCGGACAGGGTATGACGACGACGAAACAGCTTCCGCCGTTTGACGCCTCCAAGAGCTACCGGCGAACCGTGTATCTGCCCCTGCGGCGCGCGAATTTATCGAAGCTCTTGACGTTGTTTGATTTCGGTGACGCGGCCACGAGTACCGGCGCACGGGCCAGCACAAACGTCGCCCCTCAAGCCTTGTTCATGATGAATAGTGAGTTTGTTTCGCGGGTGGCGGAGGGCTTCGCGCGGCGACTCTTGGCCGAGCGTCGGACGCCGGATGATGAGCGTGTCCGCCAAGCGTGGATGGCGGCGCTCGCCAAGCAACCAACCGAAGTGGAGGTCTCCGAAGCGCTCGATTACCTTCGCTCGTTCGAGGAATCCGCCGCCGAAAGAGATTTGACGGAAGTGGAAGCTGGGCGGCAAGAAGGACCCCATCGCTCGCCCGATCATTCGGCTTACTACTATGGTGAGTCGACCCTTGCCGCTTGGCAAAGCTACTGCCGCGTGCTGCTGGCATCGAACGATTTCATCTACATCCAATGACGCCTTTCAAGAAATCACCCATCTCGCGCCGCGCGCTGCTGCAGCAATCCGCTTGCGGGTTCGGGATGCTTGGCTTGCGGGGACTGTTAGCGGCCGAAGAAGCAAGCAACCCATTGGCGCCGAAGCAGCCGCATCTTCCGGCTCGCGCCAAGAAGGCGATTTTCCTGTTCATGCACGGCGGGCCGTCGCATCTGGACATCTACGATCCCAAGCCGCGACTCGAGAAAGATCACGGCAAGCCGCTGCCGTTCGATCGTCCGCTGACTTTCGCCGAAGAGCAGATGGGCGCGGTGCTGAAGTCGCCGTTCGAGTTCAAGCAGCACGGCGAAAGCGGCATCCCGTTAAGCGAGCTGTTCCCGAATCTGGCGAACCATGTCGACGAGATGTGCGTCATCCGCTCGATGGTCGGTGACAGCGTGGCGCATGGCGGGGCGCTGATGCAGCTTCACACAGGGACGAACACATTCACGCGTCCGAGCTGGGGGTCGTGGGTCGTGTACGGTCTCGGGACGGAGAATCAGAACCTGCCGGGCTTCATCACCATCAAGCCAACGCTGTTTCATGGCGGCGCGAAGAACTATTCGGCGGGCTTCCTTCCCGCCGCGTACGAGGGCACACCCATCGGCTATGCGGCGCTGGGGCCTGACGATTTGAAGGAGCCGATCCAGTATCTGGAGCGCAAGGGTCTGTCGCCTGAATTACAGCGGTTTGAGCTCGACATGCTCCAGAAGATGAACCGCCGCAACGCCGACCGCGCAAAGTTCGACTCGCAACTCGAGGGGCGCATTCAAGCATTCGAGCTGGCGGCGCGGATGCAGACCGAAGCGCCGGAGGCATTCGACATCTCGAAGGAATCGGAAGCGACGAAGAAACTCTACGGACTCGATGGCGAAGAGACACGCGACTTCGGCTGGCAATGTTTGGTGGCGCGGCGGTTGTCGGAGCGCAACGTGAGGTTTGTCCAAGCGTCCCATACTTATCGCGTGGGGAATCCGGTGGGCTGGGACGCCCATTCCAACCTGGTCCCGAATCATGTCGGGCGGGCGAAGCAGGTCGATCAGCCGATCTCGGCTTTGCTCACGGACATGAAGGCCCGCGGGCTGCTCGACGATACGCTCATCGTGTGGAGCGGCGAGTTCGGCCGGACGCCCGTCGCACAGTCGGGTGACGGACGCGACCATAACCCCTACGGCTACACCTCATGGATGGCCGGCGCAGGAGTAAAACACGGGTTCATCTACGGCGCGACGGATGAATACGGTTATCACGCCGTGGAAGATCGGATGCATATTCATGACCTCCACGCCACCGTCCTCCACATCCTCGGGCTCGACCACAAGAAGCTCACGCATTTTCATGGCGGCCGCGATTTTCGCTTGACCGACGTGGCAGGGAACGTGGCTGAGAAGCTGCTGGCTTGAGAACTATTCCTCGGCAGCCGGCCGGAGGATGTTATCGAGGTCGCGGGCTCCGTTAATGACTTTCAGGATCTCGACGATGCCCCGCTGATGGCGATACAGGACGACGTAGTTGCCAACGGGCAGACTTCGGCAACCCGACCCGAGTTCATCTCTCGACCTACCCAGGCCGGGCGTTTTCGCCAGTCCCCGGAACTTTCGTCTTAGGAATGAATCGAACCGCCGAGCGTTCGCCACACTATCGCGAGCGATGTACAACCAGATCTCCAACAGATCGCGCTTGGCTTGCTTGGCAACACGCAGCCTGGGCACGGTGAACCGGCGTTACTGTTCGGAGCGAAGCTTTTCCGTGGCTTGAGTTCGGATTTCGTCGAAGAGGCGGTCGACTTCACCTTCGGCGTATTCCGTGAACTCACCACGCTCGATCTCGTCAATCCCGGACTGGACCTGGGCTCGGAGTTCGCTCTTTCGACGCTCCCGTTCGACCAGAAGGCGCACCGCTTCGCTGAGGGCTTCCTCGGTCGAAGAGTAGCGACCCGATTTCACTTGCTCTCGCAAGAGTTGCTCCGTTTCCGAAGTGATGGAGACACTCACACCGACCTCCCTTCCTGTGTTCTTATTCTAGGCCCCCCTGGCACCGCTGAGCGCGATCGAGTACTCAACCGAGCCCTATCCCGCCACCGTATACTTCTTCACCGCGTCTTCATCCAACTCAACACCCAATCCCGGCCTGTCGGAGACGATCGCATAGCTGTCCTTGATCTCGATCGGGTCCACGATCAAATCATCCACGCGCTGATAGCTAAGGATGTCGCTCGGATACGTACAATTACGGGCGGCGGCGCAGGCGTGCAGGTACGTCGCATCGCGGATACCCATGTCGTGTGACGAGCCGTGCCAGACCTCGTATCCCATGGCATTGGCGATATAGCAGTTCGAGACGAAGCGCGGCATGCTGGCCGGCGACGTGTTGAACATGTCGACGGCATTCGCCGAGTAGGCCTTGATCATCTCGAGCGGATTGCTTTGGTGATGGCACACCATGTAGCTGACCTGGTCCTTGAGCTTGCGATAGCCCTCGTGATCCTTCTTGGGGAAAGGATCCTCCAACACCATCATGTTGCCGATTTCGTCCAGCTTTTTCGCTACCGGCAGGCATTGCTCGTAGCTGTAGAAGCGCTCGTTCGGATCGACGATGGCTTTGATGCCTGGGGCCTCGTCGGCGATGGCCTGAATGACGTCGACGACCGGATCTTCGAGCTTGCACTTGATCTTGATCGTGGTGAAGTTGCCTGCCTTGGCGCGCTGGGCAACGCGGCGCATGTCTTCGGCGTTCTTGCGTCCGCACCAGTAGCCGACCAGGACTTTGCGTTGCGCGAGTCCGCCGAGCAGGCGGTAGACGGGCCAGCCAACGGCTTTGCCGACGATGTCGTAGAGCGCGGATTCGAAGACTTCGTAGCCGTGGCCGTCGGGCAGATCGAGATCGGTGAGATTGAAGTCGAAGACGTTCTTGCCGGTGATGGCGTCGGCTGTCTTGCGCATTCTGGCGCCATCGGCGCCGCGGTTGCTTTCGCCAATACCAACGATGCCGGCGTCGGTGTGGATCTTCACGATCCACTTGGGGACCATGGAAAAGAGCGGCGTTTCGACGTACTCGGGGCTGTAGATGATGTCGTCCTGCATCGGCGCGGCGACGCGGAACATATCGATCTGGGTGATCTTGAGCCGGTCGGTCTTGCCGACGGCGTTCTCGGGAAGCGTGGCGCAGCCAGTGGCCGCACCCGCGGCAGTGGCGCCCGCGGCTCCGATGAGATGACGGCGGGAGAATGTGTTGGGATTCATGGCAGGTCTCCTTGGTGCGGGCAGCGAGTCGCCTCAAGTGTAGCGATTTGGATGGCGGACGGGAAGAGACATCCGCCGTCATGTGGAGCGACGCGGGCGGTTGATGATGCTACAGCTTGTTCCGCAAACGCGGAAACTCGCGAAAGATCATGATGCCGACGTAAAGGCCCGCCGCCACGCAAATTCCACACGAAAGAATTACGGCCGCGGCGAGCATTAGGCTGTTCTCCCCTGGCGGTAGCCGTAGGCCACGGTCCAGAACGCCAACTGGTTCGCCACAAGACCGGCGACCAACGAGGGCACGCCGTACGGGTTGCCCAAGCCCCATTCCCAAATGGCGGCAACCAGAGCTCCGGCGATGATACCGGCGAGGCCGCTGGCCTTGGGCACGTCTTTCCACAGCAGTCCGATGACCAGCGGGGCGACGACGGTAGGCGCCCACATCGTGTAGACGATGAGCAACGCCTGCACGAGGCCGGGTACAAGCAGCGCGAAGATGACGGCGATGACGCCGATGACGCCCACGGCGTACTGGCTGTACCTGAGCAGCGTCTCGTTGCTCGCGTCAGGCCGAATCAACTGATAGATATCGATCGAGAACGCAACCGACGCGCTGTGCAAACAACTGTCCTGCGAACTCATGATGATGCCGAAGATGCCCGCGAGCACGAGCCCGAGCATACCTACAGGCAGGTACATCTTCATCGTTTCGAGAAAGACGGTGTCACCCGTGACGCCCGTGACGGACGCGCCGCCAATGACGCCGATGGTGACGACGACAAACATCCAGGGGAAGCCGAACAGTCCCGCCGTCATGAAGCCGCTGCCAGCCTGTTCGGGGTCACGCGCCGCCAGGGCGCGCACGCAATAGGGCGGCAGAAGAATCTCCCCGAAGAAGAAGGCGATGACCAATCCCCACAGCTCACCCGGCGGATAGCCGCCATGCCACGTGAAGTGCAACTCCGACACCTTGCCGGCCAACGCCTGGAAGTCGAACAGGTAGCCGGAGAAGAATACAACCGTTGGGATCGAGACGGCCAGCACAGCGAACTGGATCGCATCGGTAAGCATGACGGTCTTGACGCCGCCCCATGCGGCATAGAAGATGACAGGCAGCGTGCCGACGATGATGACGGTTTCGGCGGGAATGCCCGTGAAGGACGCAACAACCTCACCGAAAGCGCGCGCAATGAGCCCAACGACGCACGAGTTAAAAAGGAATGAGAGGATGCCCGTGATCCAACGGACAGGCGTTCCGTAGATCTCGCCCATCACGTGTCCGACGCTGTGACATTGCGAGTACTCGCAGAGCCGCGGTGCGACCCATTTGCCGATGAGGACGGTCTGCAGCGGGACCATCAGCGCGATCAGGTACCAGACATAGCCCTTCCCGGCGGCGCTGCCCGCGATGCCGAGAGTGTAGGCGGGGCCGATGTAGGTCGCGCTGAGAGTCGCAAACACCATAGCGCGGGGCATGTCGCGCGAGGCGACAGTGAAGTCTTCGAGCAGGCGCGTGCGGCGCGCCTTGACCGTGATGAGCACGAGCGCGCCGATGTAGGCGGCGACAACGATCCAATCCAACCAGTGCATGGAAAGAGGTCACAGTATGTGGGCCGGGTTTAGGTAAGTCAAGCGTGACCGGTTTGGCGCCTCGTGAATTCGAAACCGGTTTTCCGTGACCCATCTCGCCGTTCCATCGAAGCTCAGATACAGGAGTCCTTTTTATGAGCCGTGTTCTTGTGCTGTTCTTGGTTTCGGCCGTTTCCGTGTGGGGGCAACTCGCGCCGGGAAGTTGGAAAACCGATCTATCAAAGAAGTCGATCGATCTCCGGGAGTTGATGTCCGGCGGTCCACCGAAGGACGGCATCCCCGCGATCATGAACCCGAAGTTCGTTTCGGTAGCCGAAGCGCATACTTGGCTGGATGAGAAAGAACCTGTCCTGATGGTGGAGCATGGCGGTGAGGCGCGAGCTTATCCGCTTCAGATCTTGATCTTTCACGAACTCGCCAATGATCAAATCGGCGACTTGCCCATCCTCGTAAGCTACTGTCCGCTGTGCAACAGCGCGATTACCTTCGACCGACGTATCAACGGAAAGACGCACACGTTTGGCGTGTCCGGGATGCTGCGCAACAGCGACATGGTGATGTATGACCACCAGACCGATTCCCTTTGGCAGCAACTCACCGGCGACGCGCTCGTCGGCGAGCACACCGGTAAGCAACTGACCCTGATTTCGAGTCAGGTCGTGCCGTGGGACCGCTTCGCCAAGAGTTTCCCCGATGCCAAAGTGCTCAGCAAGCAGACCGGCCACGCGGCACGTTACGGCACGACGCCTTACGGGGGCTATGAGTTCTCCAATCGGCTGATGTTTCCTGTCCCTACCAGCCGCCGGGTCGATGTGCGACCGATGGAGCGCATGCTCACGCTCATACTCGCGGGGAGAGTGCGCGCGTATCCTTTCAAACATCTCCGCCGGAACAAGGTGACCGAGGGCAAGATCAAAGACCGGCCTTACGTGGTTTTCTACGAGCCGACCGCCGTATCGACAATGGACGCGCGAGCGATCGCCGACTCGCGCGCGGTTGGATCGGTGGGAGTATTCTCACCCGTGGTGGACGGCGAGAAGCTCAAGTTCCAGTTCAAGAATGGCAAGACGATCGACAAAGGCACGAAAAGTAGCTGGGACATTTTCGGCAAGGCCATCGACGGCCCGCTTGCCGGCAAGCAGCTCGATTCGATTGAGCACGGCGTCTACTATGCCTTTGCGCTGCTGGCCTTCTATCCGCGGGCTGAACTTGTCGGCATTCACGAGGCGCCGCTACAGGTACCGGGGGCAGGCGGGGGACTTCAGCCGCAACGGCCGCAAACCGGCTCTCTCGGCGGTCAAGCGCCCTTCTAGCCCGCGCCTCGTATCCCCCACGCAAGAACACCAGGCCGGGAAAAGACCGTCTGTTAGAATCGAACTTCCGAGCCTACCCTCCCTCCCGCATGCCCATTCCGCGCCGAAAATCGGCCGTCTGCGATATCGACGGCGTCAAGGCCGGCGGCGATCACCCGATCGTCGTTCAGTCGATGACCAATACCGACACGGCCGACACCGCGTCCACCGTGAATCAAGTGATGGAGTTGGCGCGGGCCGGTTCGGAGTTGGTACGCGTTACCGTCAACACGGAGAAGGCTGCGGAGGCGGTTCCGAAGATTGCGGAGTCGCTCGACGCGTTCGGCGTGCGTGTGCCGATCATCGGCGACTTCCACTACAACGGCCATATCCTGCTGAAGCAGTACCCGGAATGCGCGCGGCTGCTCGCGAAGTACCGCATCAACCCAGGCAACGTCAATATCGGCAAGAAGCACGACGATAACTTCCGGACGATGATCGAGGTCGCGATTGAGCACAACAAACCGGTCCGTATCGGAGTCAACTGGGGTTCGCTCGACCAGGCGCTGCTGACGAAGCTGATGGACGAGAATTCGCTCCGGCCCAGCCCGAAAGGCGCTGCCGAAGTGACACGTGAAGCGATCGTCGTGAGCGCGCTCAACTCGGCGGAAGCAGCGGAACGATACGGCCTGCGGCACGACCAGATCATCCTCAGCGCGAAGGTCTCGAATGTTCAGGATCTCGTCGCCGTGTATCGAGACTTGGCGGCGCGCTGCGACTATCCGCTGCACCTCGGCCTGACGGAGGCCGGCATGGGAAACAAGGGGGTCGTGGCCTCGGCGGCGGGCCTGGCGATCCTACTCCAGGAAGGAATCGGCGATACCATCCGGGTTTCCCTGACCCCGCAGCCTGGCGGAGACCGAACCGAGGAAGTGCGCACCTGCCAGCAGATTCTCCAGTCGCTCGATATCCGTAGCTTCACACCACAGGTAACCGCTTGTCCGGGCTGCGGACGCACCACGAGCACCTTCTTCCAGGAGATGGCCGACGAGATCGAGGGGTACCTACGCAAGCAGATGCCGGTTTGGAAAACGAGTTACCCCGGAGTCGAAGAGCTGAAGGTGGCCGTGATGGGCTGTGTCGTCAACGGACCCGGTGAGTCGAAGCATTCCGATGTCGGGATCTCGCTGCCGGGCACGGCCGAAGAACCGAAAGCGCCGGTCTATGTCGATGGTCGTATGATGACAACCCTCAAAGGGAGCGAGATCGTTAGAGAGTTCATCGGCATCGTGGATGACTACGTGGAGAACCGCTTTTCACAAAGGCCGCCCCGCCCCGAGCCACAACCCACCGCGAAACGCGCAAAGTAAGCCTTTTTGGCGGAGGTCCGCCTAGCCTGTCGTCTATCCGGGGTCTTGCGAGAACTTCTAGAGAGGCCGGATATTGCGGTGGATGGCGTAGAGTGCGAGCTCGAGCCGGTCGGAAACGCCGAGTTTGTCGAAGATGTTGTGCAGGTGGTTCTTCACGGTCTGCTCGCTGATGAACATCTTCTCGGCGATCTCTTTGTTCTTGAAACCCTGCGCGACACAGGCGACAATCTCACGCTCGCGGTTGCTGAGCGCGGGCTTTTCCCGCTCACGGGGGCCTGGATCGCTGGGCGATGCAAACTGCCGCATGACCGCGGCGGTTGTCCGAGAATCGAGCCAAATCTCTCCGTGGTATACCTTGCGGATGCTCTTGATCAGAAGTTCGGTGGCCGTCTGCTTCAGTACAATGCCAGAAGTACCATACTTCATAGCCTGAATGTACTCCCCTTCATCTTCGGATGCGGTGAGCACGATGATCTTCGTCTTGAGCTTGTTGGTCTGAATACGTTGCAGCAAGGTGAGGCCGTCGGCGCCCGGCATTCTCAGATCGAGCAGTAGGATATCAGGCTCGTACTCCTCGAGAATCGGCATCACCTCCGTGCCGTCCTTGGCCTCAGCGACGATCTTAAAATCCGTCTCCAGAGCCAATAACCGCCGCAAACCGTCCCGGAAGATCGTGTGGTCATCCGCCAGAGCGATCTTGATCACGTCCGTCGACGAGTCGGCGTTGGTGGACGTCTTTCTCTCTTTCGTTTTTTGGGGCATGTCCGAAATCCGGGGGCTGGCGAAAAGCCTCAATCTCCAGTCCAGGGCACTTCTTTAGACTATGCCCATTCTAAAGTCCTAGGGGTACTATGTCAATCAGGTACGCCAAGGCGATTCCCCTACAACCTTGGTGTATGACCACCGAGCACTTCTCAGTATTAGCCCCTATCACGCATTCCCGGCTCCGAGCGTCGGCGGACGGACCACGATCAGGAAAGCCGTGGCGCGAGCTTCGTCGATCGCATAGGGTGCTGATCCCACACGATCCCCTGGAGTCTCGACACGATCGCCACGGCGCCATGTTAGGATGAGCATTCGTTAGGCTCGTAGCTCAGTCTGGTTAGAGCGCTACCTTGACACGGTAGAGGTCTCGGGTTCGAGTCCCGACGAGCCTACCATTTCTTTCAACAACTTACGGTCGCTGCAACGTCATCCGGGGACCTACATGGGTCCGAAGCCCCTACCGGTTAGGCTGTCTCACTACCTGACCGCCTACGAAGCTCAGCGATTTCCGCTTCTTCGCCCGCTCAATCCTCCCCACTGGACCTCCCCACTGGACCCTTGAGCCCTTTACTCCCGGTAGGTACCCTAGATCCCCATATTTCGAATCCCTGGCAGGATTCCTATTTCCCCTTACTTAGATGCGCACTTCACAGATCTGCGGGATAATGACGAGCAAGGAACATGCCTGAGGAATCCCCAGACGCGGCGGCACCTGATACGGCGGGGACGCCGGCTACGGAAGAGTCACCGCACGACGAAGCATTCTTGGAAGCTTTCGCCGCCTCGTTCGCCGATCCGGCGCAGCCGGAATCATCTGAGAGCGCGGACGATCCGGCGCCCGGAGCCGAGAAGGCGAAGTCAGTGGGCGGTGAAATGCCCACGATCCTGCTGGTTCAGGCGGGTCTCACGGTTTTCAACGCCGTCATCATCCTGATCTACATCACGTTCTGGATGATCGACCTCGACGTCATCGCGAGAGCGTTACGTGCCGGAGCAAGCTTCGCTTTTCTTCTGGCGCTCGCGCCGGCCTTGCTCGGGGCCTTCCTGGTCCGCCGCTACACCAAGCAGAAAATCAATCCGCCGGGCGCGATCTGGGCCCACATCGGAGTCTATGTGGGCGTCGCCATGTGTACCCTTACTCTCGTGATCCCAATGATCGTGACAGTCCGATCTATCGTAGGGGCTCAGTAGTTCTAGTCCGATTCTCAACGCACTCCGGAATCGGACGGGCCCGGCGCGCTTTGGTGAGCGGCGCTCGCTTGCTTGGCCGGAGCCGGCGGCGGTTTGTAAAGAGTAACCATACAGCCGCCGACCGCCGCAAGCAGAATCCCCGCTACAAACTGCCAGCGAATGCTCGACGCGCCACCCGCCGGCGGATGCACCATCATGGAGACAATTGCGTTTACGATCGGCGCACCCGCGAACACAATCGACATCACGACAGCCGGCGTCCCCTTCGCCCCGAACGCTAGCAAAATCCCGAACGCTCCGATCGCGCCCGCGCAGCCCGCGATCAACGACCAGCCGAGTCCCTTCATCGGCATATTCCACGTAGCGCCGTTGGCCACGAGTACGGCAATCGGCGCAAGGACCGCCACTAGGAAATACGCAACCCCTACAAAAAGGAATGCCTTGTAACGGCCGTTGACCGGGTCACCCATGCCGAGCTGTCCGGTATGGAGCAGATTGCCGTATGTACCCCAAGCGAAAACGGTGACCATTGCGTAGGCAAGCCAAGCGAGACCGGCTTGTTGCATGTCGGGACCCTCCAGTGGATTGTGCTCTGAGAGCACGTCGAGAATTCCGAAGGATAGCAGGAGCGCTTGTGCGTTGCAGCGCGGATTTGGTTGACTTGAGAAATGGATCGTAAGGAGAGCATCGTGATTCCCAACAGATGGACTCGCTTCGCGGAAACCACCCTCGGCCGCATCACTCGCCGCCAACTCTTTCAACGCGGCAGTGTTCTCACCGCCGGAAGCGCCCTAGCCTCCACATCGGTAAGCACCGCGCCCCCGCTCAGCGGAGCCGTCGACATATACGAGTCTCTCGGCGTGCGCTCGCTTATCAATGCGCGCGGCACCGTAACCATCGTCGGGGGCTCGAAGATGCTGCCCGAAGTCAGGCAGGCTATGGATCATGCCACGAATTATTTCGTGCAGATCGACGAGCTGATGGACGCTGTGGGCAAGAGGCTCGGCGAGCTGACCGGCGCCGAATGGGGTGTCGTAACAGCGGGATGCGGCGCGGCGCTCACGCTGGGCACGGCAGCCTGCGTGGCGGGCGGTGATCCCGACAAATTGGCACGCCTGCCGGACCTGACCGGCTTGAAGGACGAGGTAGTCGTCCCGAGGCAATCCCGGAACGTCTACGAACATTCCATCCGTGGGGCCGGGGTGAGGATCATCGAGGCAGGAACGCCCGAGGAGTTCGAAGTCGCCCTCGGCCCGCGGACCGCGATGGTCATGGTACTTGCCCGGCGCGATTCGGACGAAGGCCCGATGGGGCTTCGGAACCTGAGCGCGATTGCGAAACGCCACGGTGTCCCGGTACTCGTGGATGCTGCGGCCGAAGGTCTTATCGTTCCCAATCCTCATCTGGAGCGCGGCGCATCGATGGTTGCTTACAGCGGCGGAAAGTGTATTCGTGGCCCGCAGTGCGCCGGGATTCTGCTGGGCAGCAAGAACCTCGTTCAAGCCGCTTGGATTCACGGCGCGCCGCATCATGGGTTCGCGCGCGGAATGAAAGTCGGCCGCGAAGAGATCATGGGCATGCTCGCGGCGGTGGAAGCTTGGATGACGCGCGACCACGAGGCCGAGTTCGCCACGTGGATGTCTTGGATGGAACACATCGCCGGGCGCGTTGAGCAAGTCCCCGGCGTCTCGACCCAGCTACTGGAACCAGAGGGACGCGGCAACCGCACGCCCCGCCTGATCGTCGAGTGGGACCCGAAGCGCATCCCCTTAACCGGTTTCGATATGGAGCAAATCCTCTGGGACGGCGATCCGCGCATCGCCGTCAGCGGCGCCGGCAGCTTCCTGCCGTTCCCGCCGAACCTCAAGCCCAACATCTCGGTGACGGCCTATATGATGGACGCGGGCGAAGAGAAGATCATCGCCGACCAGCTTGTGAAAGTACTGCGGGACCCTCCCGATTGCAAGAAAGCAACGAAAGCCCCGGCCGCCGATCTCAGCGGACGCTGGGATGTCCATCTCGACTTCCTCAACGCCACCGGAAAACACTCTCTCATCTTCGACCAAATCGACGGCGACCTCCAAGGCACCCATCACGGCGATTACATTGCCCGCGACCTGGTGGGTTCAATCAGCGGGAGCGACGTGATCATCCGCAGTGCCTATCAGAAAGGAGTGCGGCTCAGCTACGAGTTCAAGGGCGTCGTTCGCGGGGACACCATGGGCGGCGATGTCATGCTGGGCGAGTACGGCACCGCCCGCTGGCGGGCACACCGCCACGTCCAGCAAATCAAGGGCGCCGACGCCGAGAAGGGTCCTACGGCCAAGACGCCGAACCGGTGAGCCGTTAATGAGGGTCCACTTGGGTTGCGTGCGTCACGAATGGGCCACTACTGGTCAGTTGGCTCAGGCTCGACATCCTGGTCCGCGAAGAACGCAACTGCGCCGAATCTTTCCCCGCAAGGGTCGTATCAGGCCCCACTTAGCTGAAGTTCACCAAGAAGATTTTTGATGTGTGGAAGTAGGTCGGCGCCGGTGATATAACCTACACTTCCTCTCGTACACGACCTCTCGCCAAATTGGACGACATCATCCACCCGGACGCCTGGACCCTTGAATAGTATGGGCACGGGATCAGCGGAGTGCGCCTTAAGGCTGCATGGTGTCGAATGGTCCGCTGTGAGAACAAATAGTGTGTCGTCTTCTAAGCCTTCGAAAAGAGCCGCGGCTTGGTCGATCTTTTCAATAAAGTCCCGCTTGCCGTCGTAATTACCATCTTCCCCGAGCGAATCTGTCGGTTTCACATGGACAAAGACGAATCTGTGGTCAGCAAGCAAGTCGATAGCCTTACGAAATTTCGCCTCAACGTCAGTATCCGGAAGAGCCGTGGCACCCGGCACGTCCACCACTCGCATTCCCAAGTATGCGGCAACGCCCTTATAGAGTCCCCCGCCGGCTACACAGGATGCACTGAGCCCCCAGCGTTCGGCAAAGCTTGGAACTTCGTTATAGTGCCCTCCCCCCCGAAGCAGTAAATAGTTGGCGGGCAATTCACGCTTTGCTACTCGATCGAGATTCAGCGGGTGGTCTGCGAGGATCTCTTGAGCTCTTGCGCTGAATTCGTTCAAGACGTTTGCGGTGTAAGCCGCTTCATCCGAGGAGTCAAGAGCTCGTGCCGTTTGCACGCTGGAGTCGTCACGATGGGGGTCCATATCAGAGACATGGGCGGATAGACCATGCCCACGTAAGACAAGCACTCCTCGATGAGCTGTCCCCGGCCGCACAATGACGTCGGTCTTGTCAATTCTCATTCCCGCTATTGCCGCGGCGAATTCGTCTATGTTGCGGATTCGACCGGCTCGTCGATCGGCGATCGTCAGGTCCTGGTTCACCGTGGCGAAGTTACCGCGGAAGGCCACGTCGCCCTCCTGCAGGGTGAGACCGACACCAGCCGCCTCGATGGGGCCTCGGCCGCAGTAAAACTCCTTGGGCGGATAACCGAGCAGAGACAAGTGTGCTACGTCGCTTCCGGGAACAAAACCGCGGCCCAGCGTATGCATCATTCCACATTCGCCATCCTTGACCAACGCGTCGAGGTGCGGAGTGCGGGCTGCTTCCAGCGGAGTGAGACCTCCCAGCTCGGGAATAGGGCGATCCCCCATGCCGTCGCAGATGACTAGAATTACTCTTCTTAGCATTGATGCACCTCAGTGTATCTCGCCGCGAGATATACGTACCGGTCGCAGGACCAAGTGATCGATAGAGGGGGCATCTATTGATCAAATAGTCCATCTATCCTGATTGATAAAATGAGATGCTATCACTATGCGCGCTGTCACCTCGCCATTCCTCTGAGAAAGGCGCTGGCCGTGACGGTTGGTGTAAATGGAGAGCTGGAGTACGACTCAACGATGTTCGGCCAATCACAGCGAAGCCCCGCGGCGAATAGCGGCCCCTTTGTACGCCCTGGGAATTACTCCCCCGACACATGCAGTGCCAAGCTTCTTTGATGCGGCCGGCGGCGGTGTTCGAAAACGTAGACACCTTGCCAGGTTCCCAGTGCGGTGCGTCCGGCGAGAATAGGGATGGATAATTGGCTCTGAGTTAGGGCGGCGCGAATGTGCGCGGGCATGTCGTCCGGGCCCTCCATCGTGTGCGTGTAGAGACTGTCGTCTTCAGGGACGAGTCGGCTGAAGAAGCTTTCGAGGTCGCGCACGACATCGGGGTCGGCGTTTTGCTGGATCACAAGCGAGGCCGAAGTATGGCGGAGGAAGACCGTCAGCAGCCCTTCCTGAATCCCCAGGCCGTTGACCCAGGAGCAGACTTCGCCGGTCACCTCGTAGAAACCTTTGCCACGAGTGGAGACGGTGATTTGCCGAGTGAACTGCTGCATGAGTCAATGTAGTCTAGCGAAATCGCGGATCGTCGACCAGAGAATCTTCGGCCCCGCGGGGCTGCGGACACGGCATGCCCTGTCCCTACATTTTGAGTTGAGCGGTTCTGTTTCATGAGGCGCCTCGGACACATTTTTGGTTTGCTAGTGTTGGCGTTCGCCGGCCTTGGTTGCGAATCGAGGGCTCGGCTCGTCAAACCCACCGATTCGCCGCGGGCGGAATTGGTTTCGTCGATGAAGGACTTCGAGCGCCAAGCGGGCTTCGAGGAAACCAACAATTTTTCGCGCCATGCAAACCGGGAACACATCGACTACCGTTGCTACTACAGCGGCAAGCTGAAGCTGCCGGCGGACTACTACGAGCTCAAACTGCGGCGCGGGACGCCGGGCGGTTGTCCGATCAACGAAGAACGGCACGATGTCTTCTTCTACCCTGTGGAGGCGGTTGCGAGCGGCCACACGCCGCTGACACCGAGCCTCAGCGAAGCGGCTGTCGAGCGGATGCTCGTCGTCATCCCCCATGAAGACTTCCACAATGACTCGCGGATGGAAGATTGGCCGACCACGATCCGCGAGGCGGCCTCCACGCTGATCGGCTTTCTCACGGCGGCGGAGTTCGCGAAAAAGAATTACGGTGAAGCGTCGGACGAATACGTGCGACTCGCGCGCGAGTCTGAGATCTTCCTCAGCAAGGCAAAGCTGATCAATCGGTATGCGGAGCTGGTCGCGGCCCTCTACGAGGCGCGGCGTGCCGGCAAAATTAGCAAGAATGCGGCTCTGGACGAGAAGCGAAAGCTGTTTGAGCAGTTGAGCAGCGAGTGCCGGGATCTGCCCGACGCGCGCTCATTCAATAAGTGTCCCGGCGCTTTGAACAATGCCGGCCTCGCGTTCGACCGCACCTATACAAAGCACTATCCGTTGCTTTACGGCGTCGATGTCCGCGCCGGTAAGGATCTGAAAAAGACGATGTCCCGGCTACGTCCGCCGCGAAAAAGACGCTGGACGGAGCAAAGCGCGATCTCCCACTTCGAGGGGCTTGAGACTGACGGTGACCACCGCTAGCTATCTACGACCTCTTTGACAACGTGCCCGTGAACGTCGGTCAACCGGCGCTCAATTCCATTGTGATAGTAGGTCAACTTCTCGTGGTCGAGTCCGAGTAGATGCAAGACGGTGGCGTAGAAGTCGTAAATCGTCGATACGTTCTCGACCGCCTTGCGTCCGAACTCATCGGTGGCGCCGTAGCTCACGCCTCCCTTGACGCCCGCCCCGAGCATCCAAACGGTGAAGCCGTCGGGGTTGTGGTCGCGCCCGAGGGTGCCGTCCTGGTGCGTGGGCATGCGGCCGAACTCGGTCGTCCAAAGCACGAGGGTGTCGTCGAGGAGCCCGCGCGAGCGAAGGTCTTTTATGAGCCCGGCGGTGGGCCGATCGAGAATCGGACAATGGCGTCCGTAGTCGGCCTCGAGGGTCTTGTGGGCGTCCCAGTTGAGCAGGCCGTCGACGCCCGAAGCGCGCGAGCCGCAGTAGAGGGTCACGAAACGAACATCCCGCTCAATCAAGCGCCGCGCCAGCAGGCAATTGCGCGCATAGGTGGCCAGCAGCGGATTCGAGTCGTCGGTGCCATAGAGGCGGTGGGTGGCGGCGGTCTCTTTCGATAAGTCGGAGGCTTCCGGCGCTGAAAGCTGCATGCGTGCCGCCAGCTCGTAGGAAGCAATGCGCGCGGTCAGCTCCGAGTTCCCGGGATGCTCTTCAGCATGGCGATGATTCGCCAGGCTCAGGAACTCGCTCGAGGCAGTCTCCGCCTCGGCACTCACCGACGCCGGGCGGTCCAGGTTGCGAATGCCTTCGGCGGCATTGAAAACGATGGCCTGGTGCTCGGCGGGCAGGAAACCCGCGCCCCAGTTCGCCGGACCGGCGGGCGGGATGCCGCGCACGTCGGGGATCGTGACGTAGGTCGGCAGGTTGTCATTCTCTGAGCCCAGCGCGTAGCTAGCCCAGGCCCCGGCGCTCGGGAAGCCCTCGACCGCGAAGCCGGTGTTCATCATCACGCAGGCCGGGCCGTGCGTATTCGTCTTCGAAGTCATCGAGTGGATGAATGCCATGTCGTCGACCATCTCACCGAGATGCGGCAATAGCTCGGTGATTTTCTTGCCGCTCTGGCCGCGAGGAACGAACGTCCAAGGGCTCTTCATCAAGTTGCCGTTCTTGCCCTGGAACGAGACGAACGACTCGGCGCCCGGCAACGGCTTACCGTGCCATTTTTCGAGTTCGGGTTTGTGCTCGAACGTATCGATGTGCGAGCAACCGCCGGGACAGAAGATCTGCAACACCCGCTTCGCCTTGGCGGGGAAATGCGTTCCATTGGGGGCGGCGCGTAGGTTCCCGGACCCGAGCAACCGCGCCAGGGCGATACCTGCCAAGCCCTGGCCGACATCACCCAGGAACTGCCTGCGGCTGACGCAATGCCTACATAACATAGAGAAACTCGTTCGTATTAAAGATGGCTCGGCAGAAGATCGCAAGGCCGTGCTTGTTGATTAGATCGACGGCGGCCGCCTGCTCCTGAGACGTCGGCGCGCGTCCGAAGGCAAGCCGGTAAGCGCGATCGACCCGCGCTTGGGTGTCGCCTGCCTCACGCGTCAGCCGTTCGGCGAAGAACTTGGCCTGCTGGAGTATAAACGGGTTATTGAGCAGACTCAGCGCCTGTAGCGGCGAGGTGCTTACCTCGCGCTTGGGAGCCGGCAGAGCGGAGTCAGGGCAGTCGTATTGGCCGAGCAGATCGACCCTCACCGAGCGTGCCGCCTGATGATAAACCGAGCGCCGGAACGTGGCCTGATCAAACGTTTGCCGAGGGTAGTACGTCGCAACGTTGTCGACCGTGTACTTGTACAAGCGGAAGCCCGGCCCGCCCATCGTGGGGTCGAGCTTGCCCGACACAGCGAGTATCGCGTCTCGAATCGCCTCGGCTTCGAGCCGCCGCGGCGGGAAAGCGCCACAGGAAGCGCGCTTCACGATCGATGTCCGCCGAGTCGCGGTCGTAGGGACTCGATTGCCGGTAAGCGGCCGACATCATGATCTCTTTGTGGAGAGGCTTCAAACGCCAGCCGTATGTCCGCACGCGGCGAGCAAGCCAGTCGAGCAACTCCGGATCGGTGGGGCGCTCGCCGTTGAAGCCGAAGTCGCTCGGCGTCCCCACGAGCCCGCTGCCGAAGTGGTAGTGCCACAGCCGGTTCGCCAGCACACGCGGGGTGAGCGGGTTGCGGTCGTCGGTGATCCAGCGCGCGAACGCTAGCCGCCGCTCGCCTTCGGGTGCGTTGACGTCAAGCTCGAAGCGTCGGAAGAGGCCGTCGAGCGTGCTGAGCCCCCCGGCGCGATGGCCTCCCCTTTGTTCATCGGATTGCCCCGCTTGAACAGGTGCGTCGGCTCCTTCGGCTGCTCGAACCTGCCGGCGTAGACAGTGGGTAGCTTGGGGATGGTGTCAAGATCGGCCTGCAACGCTTTCTGGCGCCGCAGGAGCGACTTGCGGCGGCGTTTTCCCTCGGCATCGAGAACCGCCATCAAGACCATCTCGTCTTGTTCCGTTTCGGTGTACGGCAGGCGATCCTTCGTGTCGGCGACTTTGCGCCAGTTCTCGCCGTCCATTGAGGTTTCGATGACGTACTCCGTTGGGACACCACTCAGAAACTTCTTCTGAAAAGCACCCAGCCGGTCGCGTGACCAGAAGACTCGGGAGATCGTCTCGGGCCGTGCCAGTTCAACGGTCACCTCGCCTAGGTCGGGGTCGTCCGAGATCCAACGCTTCGCGAAATCGCCGTCGAGGATGAGATCAACAGAGTAGGCGTTGGGGTCGTCGTCGGCCTTGCGAGTCGAGACAGCGGCGGCTTTGGCGCCGGCCGAGGCGAGGGCAACGTTGCGGGGGTTCGGACCGGCGCTCCAGATCTCGAGCTCATCGAGCCGGGGCGTGCCGCGATAGGTGCCCGTGATGCGCATCCGCACGAACCGCGCCTCAACCGGGTCGAACGTCTCCTCCGTTCCTTTCGCGTCCACGGGCGGACGGTATCTGGCGTGTATGGATTCCCTTTGCTGCTTGACCAGGTGTTTGGCTTGCTCGGAGCCGGCTTCGAGCTCTTTGCCGATCCGCTCCAGCTCGGCTTCAATGGGCCGCGCGCGCTCCTCGCGTTGCTTGATCCGCTCCGCCTTCGCGATGACACGCTGATCGAAATGGACGCCGTCGAAGATCGATTGCATGCGGTAGTAGTCGGCCTGCTGGATGGGATCGAACTTGTGGTCGTGGTAGCGCGCGCAATGGACGGTGAGTCCAAGAAAGGCGCCCGCCGTGGCGGTGATGATGTCGTTCAGATCGTTGGCGCGCTTCTGGAGCTTCCCTTCGATGTTGTTGATGCCGACGGTGTCATGCGGCCCGGCAACAAGAAAGGCTGTCGCGACCTCGACTTCCGTATTGCCGGCTGCGACCTGATCACCCGCCAGATGATCGATCACCATCTGGTCAAACGGCCTATCTTGGTTCAGTGAGCGGATCACGTAGTCCCGAAACGGCCAGGCGTTGTCGCGGAGATGATTCTGTTCATAGCCGTGGCTTTCGCCGAAACGAACGACGTCCAACCAGTGCCGACCCCAGCGCTCGCCATAGTGCGGGGAGGCCAACAGCCGCTCGAGCAATCGTTCGTAGGCGTTGTCGCTCGGGTCGTTGATGAAGGTGTCGATTTCTTCAGGCGTCGGCGGCAGGCCGGTCAGGTCAAACGTAGCCCGGCGGATGATTGCCGCACGGTCGGCGGGCGGCGATGGCTTTAGCCCTTTTGCGCCCATTTCCTCGAAGACGAAGCGATCGATCGGCGACCGCCAGTCTTCCGGTGCGCTGTCGCGCGGAGGAGGCTCGGCCGTGCCCAGCGGTTGAAGCGACCACCAATCAGGCCCGCCCCGTGGACGCTTTTCGGCTTGCGAAAGCTCGCGCGACCACGGCGCGCCGGCCTCGATCCAACGGCGAATTGCGTCGCGTTGGTCACCGGACAGCGGATTGCCGACGGGCATCTCACCGGCGGTGATCTTGCGGTAGAGAAGACTCTTCTCGGCGTCACCGGGGTTCAACGCCGGGCCGTGCGCGCCACCGGCCAGCGCGCCGTCGCGGTTCGTCAGCTCGAGTCCCGAGGTTTTTGCGCCGGCATTGTGGCAACTCAGACAGTTCTTTTCGATGACGGCCAGGGCGGCCGATTCAACTTCCCCGGGGCCTTGCGCCCGCGATGTGGGAGCTATCAAGAGCAACGCGACTGCAAGCCGCGTATGAAGCGAGCGTTTCATCTCTCGAAGCCAGTCTAGCGCGTCAACGGAACGACCCGAGACGACGCCCGGAGGCTATGCGAGTAACGCATGAACCACTTCGCCGTGGACATCGGTCAAGCGAAAGTCTCGGCCGGCGTGACGGTAGGTGAGTTTCTTGTGATCGAGGCCCATCAGATGGAGGATGGTCGCGTGCAGATCGTGGAAATGCACCTTGTCCTCGACGCTGTAGTAGCCGTAATCATCGGTCCGGCCGAGAGTCAGTCCAGGTTTGATTCCGCCGCCCGCTAACCACATCGTGAAGCCGTGCGGGTTGTGATCGCGGCCGTCGGCGTTCTCCGCTGTCGGCGTGCGGCCGAACTCGCCACCCCAGATGACAAGAGTTTCGTCGAGCAGCCCACGGCGTTTCAGATCGGTGAGCAAACCGGCGATCGGCTTGTCGACTTCACCGCATTTCTTAATCATGTTGTCTTTGAGCTTGCTGTGATGGTCCCAGCCGTTGCTGTTGCATTGCACGAATCGAACGCCACTCTCGCAAAACCTGCGCGCCATGAGGCATTGCAGTCCGAAGTCCTCGGTTAGGGGGTCGTCAAGACCGTAGAGCCGGCGGGTCGTGGAGGTCTCCTCGCTGATGTCTTGCACTTGCGGGGCCTCGGTCTGCATCCGGAAGGCCAGCTCGAATGTGGCGATGCGGCTTTCAAGCTCGCTTTCGTACCCCACCCGCTCGAGATGCTGCCGCGAAAGCTCGCTCAGCATGTCGAGCTCGAGGCGCTGTAGATCCTTGCGTTTGCAACCGTCACCGATAAAGGGAAAGCGGGCTTCCTTCGTCTTAGCGCTTCCGTATCCGAGGGGTGTTCCCTGATAGGCGGCCGGAAGAAACGCGGAACTGTAGTTATTGGCTCCGCCTTCGGCCAAAGCTTGTCCGATCGTGATGTAGCCGGGGAGGTTCTGATTTTCCGACCCGAGCCCGTACGTCAGCCAGGAACCCATGGCGGGCCGTATGAAGGTGTCGCTGCCGGTGTGCCATTCGAGCACGGCGCCGCCATGCCGCGGATTCGAACAGTGCATCGAGCGGACGATGGCCAGCTCGTCGACCTTACCCGCTACGTTGGGGAACAGCTCGCTGACCCAGGCGCCGCTTTGGCCATGCTGCTTGAACACGAAGGGCGAAGCGATCAAGTCCCCGCCGCGTCGCGGAAACGAAACCACCCGAGGCTTGGCGAACGGCAACGGCTTGCCGCTGTCTCGATTGAGAATGGGTTTGGGGTCAAACGTATCGATGTGAGACGGCCCTCCGAACATGAACAGCATGATGACCCGCTTAGCGCGCGGGGCGAAGTGAGGCGGACGGACCGCGAGAGGGTTGGCCGATGCACCCGCCGATTCCTCGGCCAGGAGCGCGGAGAGCGCCAGCGCGCCGAAACCAGCGCCCATCTGACGCAGCCATTCTCTTCGGGAACGTGGTCGCATGGGATTCAGCCCCATTTTACGGCACCGGCCTACATCACGTAGACAAACTCGTTGGACGACAGAAGCACCCGGCACAGCGCTTGCCACGCCGGCAGTTGCCGCTTCGCCGGATCGCTCTCAGCCGGAGCTAGAACCTTCTCGTATCGTCCCAGAAAATCCATCCAGCGGGCAGCTTCATCGCTGGCGGGCGGCCGTAGATGTATCCGCCGATAAACGGCATCCAGACGGTCAACGTCGTCTGGGTTCTCCCGGACGACCCGCTTCGCGACGGCCAGCGAAGCTTGATCCATGAGCTCGCTGTTCATCATGAACAGCGCCTGCGGGGCAACCGTCGTGTTCGATCGCTTGCCCTTGATGGTTGATGGATTCGCGAAGTCGAACGTCTCGAACACTTCGTAGAGCGCGCTGCGCAGTACGGGCAGATAAACGCTGCGGCGGTGTGAAGCGTACAACGCCGGATCGCGTGATTTGCCATCGTTCAAGTTGACGAAGTTGGCGTGAGGCAGGGTCTTGCCTCCGGACATATGTTCCAGCTTTCCCGATACCGCTAGTAGAGCATCGCGGATCACCTCCGCCTCCATGCGCCGGCGGTTCATGCGCCAGAGCAAACGGTTCTCCGGATCGGTTTCCGCGTAGAGCGGGTTCGGAGCACTGCCCATACGGTAGGCGCTCGACCGCATGATCAGCCGATGCAGGGCTTTGACGGACCAGCCGCTTTCGACGAACCGCAGGGCCAGCCAGTCGAGCAGCGCGAGGTTGTCGGGGCGGTCACCGAGGAGTCCGAAGTTGTCCGTCGAACGAACGATGCCCTCGCCGAAGTGGTCCTTCCAGATGCGATTGACCATAACGCGGGCGGTTAAGGGGTGATCGGGCTTGGTCAGCCATTCGGCGAGTTCGAGACGGCCGCTCCGATTAGGTGCGATGGCTCGGTCTTGGCTGCCAGCAAGGATGCGCGGAAAGCGGCGGGGGGCGGGATCGCCCGGTGTGAGGTGGCTGCCGCGGATCATGACAGGGAGGTCGTCGATGTCTCCTTCACCCACGGCCATTGCCTTGGGGATGGATTCGTATTGCTTCTTGGCTAGCTTGATGGCCTCTTTATGCTCGTCGAGCACATCTTCGGGCGTGGTCGCCTTGTTCGAGTTCGTGACGAAATCGTCGTGGAAGTCAAAGGAACTCTCGATCGCGCTCAGACGTTCCTCGTCCTCCGCGCTACTGAGGGCGGTGGCGTTCAGTTTGGATGTCACGCGGTAGGTGAGAACGGTTTTCGTGCTCGTGAAGATGCCCAGCAAAGAGTAGTAGTCCTGCGTTGGGATCGGATCAAACTTGTGGTCGTGGCAGCGGGCGCAGTCGACCGTTAGGGCCATCAAGGCGCGGCTTGTTGTAGCAAGCTGCTCATCCGCGAAGTCGAGCTTCTGCTTGACGGGGTCATCCTCGCCGACCATCTTGGGGCCGAGCATCAAGAAACCCGTTGCGATGAGTCCCTCGGCGCGATTGTCGTCACCCCAGTCGGTCATCAAGTCGCCGGCGAGTTGCTCCCGTACGAACTGGTCGTAGGGCTTGTCGTCGTTGAAGGCTTGGATGACGTAGTCGCGGTAGCGCCAGGCATCGCCGTGGACGATGTTGTCGTCCATGCCATTGCTATCGGCGTAACGAGCGACATCGAGCCAGTGGCGCCCCCAGCGCTCGCCGTAACGTGGCGAGGCGAGAAGGCGATCGACCACATTTTCGAAGGCCTGCGGCGTCTGGTCGGCCAGGAATGCCTGCACCTCGGAGGATGTGGGCGGTAACCCGTGGAGATCGATCGTCGCTCGTCGGATGAGAGTACGCTTATCGGCCGGCTCCGCCGGGGTGAGGCCTTTGGATTCAAGCGCCGCGAGCAGGAAGTGATCAATCGGCGACGCGGGCCATTCCGAGTCGACCACCGCGGGGGTCTCAGGCTCGCGCACGGGTTGAAAAGCCCAGTGGGCCGTTTGTTCCTCGGTAAATCGCGGTTGTTCGGATGGGGCTTCAGGCGCCGCTGGGGGGCGCTGGGGAATCGGTGAATTGGGCCAAGGCGCGCCCTCGTCGACCCACCGGGTCAGAGTCCGTATCTCGGCTAAAGGGAGCTTCGTCTTCGGCGGCATCTGCACGAACGTGTCGTGGTTGACCGCGTGAATGAAAAGACTACGGTCCGGTTTGCCGGGAACCAGGGCCGGCCCGGAACGGCCCCCTTCCAGCATGCCCGCCAAAGAGTCGAGCCGCAGGCCCGCCTGCCCTTCGCCGCTTGCGGGGCCATGACAGGGATAGCAGTTGTTCGCCAGGATGGGCCGGACTTGCTTCTCAAAGAAGTCGTCGTTCTGAGCGTAGACGGCAGGCACGACGGAAACCATGCCCGCCGCGAGCAGAATCCCACTGAGCCACGCCCTCGCGCGGATCCTCATGACCAAAGTAGGCACAGCATCTAACCGGAAAGTCGAGCCTATCACACAGGTTGGCGGCTCTCAACGGATCGATCCCGCCGTCGATGATCGCAACCACTTGCTACTGGGTACATCGTTTCACAAGTCCGCTCACGTATTGCAGAGCGCATTCGGGCGACGACAATTCCTCATGCGAACCCGATATCCGACATCTTTCCGCGAACGAGCCCCTATGTCTTTTGTTTCGGTGGACTTAGTCCCGCTCGCGGCCGCGGAACTCTTCGTGCCAGTTTTGGACAATCCGGGCCGTGTGGTCAAGCACGCGTTGTCCTAACCGGCTGCTGCTGGCCGAGGGGCATCTCAACCAGAAGCTGTTCGGCGAGCTGCTGGGGAGGATCTGGGCGCTACCTGTGCCGGGAGGCTAACGCGCCGACCGCACAGCAGCCGAGCGGGGAGTTGCCGAGAGGCAAGGTCGGAGCGGTGTCGGCCGGAACGCCTTGATCAGACTCAATCTGAAGGCTGGACCGGCGAGGAGCGGAGGATCGAGCGTGAAGGCAGGGCGAAGAACGGGTCTGTCAACGCAATTTAGAAAGATCCCCTGATTGAGCAAAGTAGGAAGTTCCCCTTGAAGCCGGAATCATGGGCCGCTGCCCGCGACGGAAGGAGCCCGTAGGGCGACTGGAGTTGCGGGCAATGGCTCGCAGCGCTTGGCCGGATCGGCTAGGACGAAGCCGTCCATCCAACGCCCCTGGCGTTTCTTTGGTTGTTTGGTATGGGTTGGCGTCTTGCGGGCCGCCTTGGCGGTGGGCCGGGCTGGAGTGCCGTCGGCTTCCAGGCATTCTTGAAGCAGCAACGCTCCCTGTTGCCAACGCAGCCATAATTCCCCGTTAAGCCGTTGCTCGATCCGCACCGCCGTCTTCCTCATCCGAGGTTTGGCCTTCTCAGCCGGGATCTGATACAAACGTCCGTGCCACGAAATCGTGTAGTCGTTGGCGACCACGCGCCGATCGACGCGACTGAGAATCGAGGCCAGATTCTGGTCGCGGCGCAAGCGCCGGTGGGCGTCGGCCTGTCCGGCTGGGTGACGCTTGAACCGTCCGTTCCACTGCGGCACAAACTCCTGCTGCAGATAACGGTTGGCGTCCTCAATGCTGCTCGCCGCGGCTCGCCGCAACCCCTTCACCATGCGGTCTTGCATCGTTTGGAAACTGCGCTCGATCCGTCCCTTCGCTTGCGGCGAGTGCGCGGGAATCTTTCCGATTCCCAACTCGGCCAGCGCCCTCTCGATCTGTGTCGGCGGTGGAGCCGCGTCCAAATGCTTGTTGTAGTGCAACGGCCGGTTGAGTTGAAACAGGCTGGCCTTGTCGGTGTAAACCTCCACGGGACGCCCGTGTAACTCCACATACCGCCACAACAACCGCATGTTCTCGGCCGTCGAGTCCGACACGGCAAAGTGCGCCGTCAGCTCGCTCGTGGCGTCGTCCATCATCGCCACCAGATACAACCGCGGGCCGCGCCCTTCCAACCAGTCGTGGTCGGACGTATCCCATTGCACCAGTTCGCCCCGGCAACGCCGTCGCCGCCGCCACACGTGCACCTTCTTCAACTTGGCCCGGCGTGGCTTCCACAGCCCTTGGCCGCTCATCCACTGCCGCAGCGTCTCGCGGTTGACCACGATCTGATGCTCGCTCGCCAGCATCTCGCTCGCCAGCGTCGGCCCGTAATCGTCGTAGCTCTCGCGGATCAGAGCCAGCGCTCGCCGCCGCAGCTCGTTGTCGTACGCGCGGTTCGAGGGCCGGCCTCGCAGCCGATGCGCCAGCCCGCGATCGCCCTCTTTGCGGAGTCGCTTCACCAGCTTACGGACCCAACGGGCGCTCAGCTTCAACTGCTGTGCCGCCGTTGCCTGCGTCAGCCTCCCCTCCTTGACTTGCCTCAGAACAATCAACCGGTCCCGCTCCACTTTGCTCAATGCCACGATTTCGTTCACCCCCTAGCGTCTCTCGCCCGAAGGGGATCTTTCTACTTTGCTCTGTAGGGGATCTTTTCACATTGCGCCGACAGGCTGGGGGCGATTGTTGACAGCGAAGTACAGTATCACCTAATCTGAAGTGTGCAAACTGTACTGATCTGTATAGTTTAGTTCCCACCAGTAGGTGGGTCCGCTGCCCGCGCGCCCCCTCCGGAGATTCTCATGAGTACACCGACCACCGATCTCGACGTCCTGACAAGCCAAGACTACAAGTACGGCTTTGTGACCGACATCGAGACGGAAACCGTGCCCCCGGGGCTGAACGAGGATACCGTCCGCTGGATTTCGGCGAAGAAGAAGGAGCCCGAGTTCCTGCTCGAATGGCGGCTTAAGGCTTATCGCCATTGGACGACGATGGCCGAGCCGAAGTGGCCCAACGTCCACTACCCGCCGATCGACTATCAAGCCGCGAGCTACTTCTCCGCGCCGAAGTCGAAAGATGACGGTCCGAAGAGCCTCGACGAGGTCGATCCCGAACTGCTGGCAACGTATGAGAAGCTCGGTATTCCTCTAAGCGAACGCGCCGCCCTGGCGGGCGTGGCCGTCGACGCGGTGTTCGATAGCGTCTCAGTCGCGACAACGTTCAAGGGTGAACTCGAGAAGCTGGGCATTATCTTTTGCTCGTTCTCGGAGGCGGTCCAGAATCATCCCGAGCTTATCGAGAAGTATCTCGGCACGGTCGTACCCTACACGGACAATTTCTTTGCGACCCTGAACTCGGCCGTTTTCAGCGATGGCTCGTTTTGTTACATACCCAAGGGCGTCCGCTCGCCGATGGAGCTGTCGACCTACTTCCGCATCAACGCCGCCAACACGGGCCAGTTCGAGCGCACTCTGATCGTCGCCGACGAAGGAAGCCATGTGAGCTACCTCGAAGGCTGCACGGCGCCGATGCGCGACGAGAATCAGCTTCACGCCGCGGTCGTCGAACTCGTGGCGCTCGACAACGCGCAGATCAAGTACTCCACCGTTCAGAACTGGTATCCCGGCGACAAAAACGGCAAGGGCGGCATCTACAACTTCGTTACGAAGCGGGGCGCCTGCCGCGGCGTGAACTCGAAAATCTCGTGGACGCAAGTCGAAACCGGCTCGGCGATCACCTGGAAGTATCCGAGTTGCATTCTGATCGGCGATAACTCGGTCGGCGAGTTCTATTCGGTGGCGGTGACCAACAATCTTCAGCAGGCCGACACCGGTACGAAGATGATCCATATCGGCAAGAACACGAGAAGCACGATCATCTCCAAAGGCATCTCCGCCGGACGCAGCTCGAACACCTATCGCGGCCTTGTGAAGATTCAGAAGGGCGCTCGGGGCGCACGCAACTTTTCGCAATGCGATTCAATGCTCATGGGCGACGAATGCGGCGCGCACACCTTCCCGTATCTCGAGGTGAAGAATCCGACGGCGCAGGTCGAGCACGAGGCGACGACATCGAAGATCGGCGAAGACCAGATCTTCTACTGCAATCAGCGCGGGATTCCGACCGAAGACGCCATCTCGATGATCGTCAACGGCTTCTGTAAAGAGGTCTTCAAGGAACTGCCCATGGAGTTCGCGGTCGAGGCACAGAAACTGCTCGGCGTCAGCCTCGAGGGGAGCGTCGGCTGACCCGCGCCTGCAAATTGTAGGGCACGGCACGCCGTGCCCACGCTTCGCAACAAGAGAAACAACCATGCTGGAAATCAAGAACCTAAGTGCCAAAGTAGAAGACAAGCCGATCCTCAAAGGGATCAACCTCTCGGTGAAGGCGGGCGAAATCCACGCCATTATGGGTCCGAACGGCTCCGGTAAGAGCACGCTCGCGCAAGTGATCGCCGGCCGCGACACCTTCGAGGTGACTGGCGGCTCCGTCACCTACTTCGGCAAAGACCTGCTCGAACTCGCTCCGGAAGAGCGCGCCTGCGAGGGTATTTTCCTGGCCTTTCAATATCCGGTCGAGATCCCCGGCGTGAGCAATCTCTACTTCCTGCGCGCCGCCGTTAACGCCGCCCGCAAGCATCGCGGTGAAGATGAGCTCGACGCGATGGACTTCATGACCGGCGCCAAAGGCAAGATGGCCGCGCTCGGAATGAGCGACCAGATGATCTCGCGGGCGGTCAACGTAGGGTTTTCCGGCGGCGAGAAAAAGCGCAATGAGATCTTCCAGATGGCCATGCTGGAGCCGAAGCTCGCGATTCTCGACGAGACGGACTCGGGGCTCGACATCGACGCCCTGAAGACCGTTGCCGATGGGGTCAACGCCCTGCGGAGCCCTGACCGCGCGATCGTCGTTGTGACGCACTACCAACGTCTGCTGGATTACATCATCCCTGACTTTGTTCACGTCCTGGCCGACGGCCGCGTCGTCAAATCCGGCGATAAGAGCCTCGCGCTTGAACTCGAAGACAAGGGCTACGGCTGGATCGAACAAGCCGTGCAGCCTGAACTGGCAGTGCGTTCCTAAAGGAGATCACGATGCCGGCCGTGGCGGAACAATTGAACACGTATTTGGAAGCCTTTGAAGCTCAGGCCGAAGCACGCCGAGCCGAGCCCGCGTGGCTCGTCGAGCGCCGCAATCGCGGCATGCAGCAGTTTGGCGAGAAAGGCTTTCCGACTACCAAAGACGAAGAGTATCGGTACACGAACCTCGCGCCGATTGCCAAGGCGCCGTTTCAGATGGCAGGAGAGCCGGCGGCGAGCGTAACTCTCGCTGACATTGAGCCTTTCCTCTACAGCGAGATCAAGGGCGACACACTGGTCTTCGTCGACGGGCGTTTTACCCCTTTGCTTTCCAGGATTGATGCCGCTCTCGGGGGAACCGTCACTTCGATCCGCTCGCTACTCGAGGACGAACCCGCCACGATCGAACCGCACCTGGCGCGATACAGCACCGAGCGCGACAACTCCCTAGCCGCTCTGAACAGCGCGCTGTTCACCGACGGAGCCGTGATTCGCATTCCGGCGCACGAAGCATGGGACGCTCCAGTGCATCTCGTCTTCGTCTCGACCGCAAACGCACCCCACACCGCTACCCATCCTCGCGTTCTGATCATCGCCGAACGAGATAGCGAAGGAGCGGTGATCGAAACGCATTGCGGTCTAGGCGACGCACCCTATTGGACCAATGCCGTAACTGAGATTGTTGCAGCCGACAACGCGCGCCTCGACCACTATCGGCTGCAGCAGGAAAGTCTGTCGGCGTTTCACACAAGTCTCGTCGAGATTCACCAGGGACGGGACGCGAACGTGACGACGCATTCGGTTTCGTTCGGCGGCGGGCTCGTGCGGAACGATGTGGAGGTGGTGCTGGAAGATGAGAACTCCGAATGCACCATGAACGGCCTTTATGCGGTGAACGGCCGACAGCACGTCGACAATCGCACCTGTGTCGATCACACCAAGCCGCATTGCAGCAGCCATCAGCTCTACAAAGGTATCTTGGACGGGCACTCGCGCGGCGTCTTCGGCGGCAAGATCATCGTGCGTCCCGACGCCCAGAAGACGGACGCTTTCCAGAGCAACAAGAACTTGCTGCTTTCCGAAGACGCTGACGTCAACACTAAGCCGCAGCTCGAGATCGACGCCAACGACGTTAAGTGCTCACACGGCGCAACGATCGGCCAGATTGAGAACGAGGCGCTGTTCTACCTGCGGTCACGTGGTATCGGTGAGTCCGAGGCGCGCAGCCTGTTGACCTACGCCTTTGCCGCCGACCTGCTGGAACGCATGAAATTCGAGCCCATTCGCGACCGCTTCGAGTCGCTGCTCATGACACGCCTCGTTCGCCCGGAGAGTAAGTGAGCCATGGCCGCTAACCCCACCAGCATTGAAGTCGCCGAATGCCCGACTGGGCTCGACCCCGGAAATCTCCGCCGCGACTTTCCCATTTTGGATCAGCAGGTCCATGGGAAGCCGCTGGTCTACCTCGACAACGCCGCCACCACACAGAAACCACAGGCCGTCATCGATGCGCTCGTTCACTACTACAAGCATGACAACGCGAACGTTCACCGCGGTGTACACGAGCTGAGCCAGCGGGCCACGAACGATTACGAAGATGCGCGGACGACCGTTCAGAAGTTTCTGGGCGCCGCGGAATCAGAAGAGATCATCTACACGCGCGGCACGACGGAATCGATCAATCTTGTGACCGCGAGTTGGGGCCGCGCGAACGTGGGTGCCGGAGACGAAGTCCTGATCTCTGCCATGGAGCACCACTCGAACATCGTCCCGTGGCAGCTTTTGTGCGAAGAGAAGGGGGCGAGGCTCAAGGTCGTCCCGATCAACGATGACGGTGAGTTCCTCTTCGACGAGTACGAGAAGCTGCTTTCGGCTTACACCAAGATCGTCGCCGTGAATCACGTCTCGAACGCACTCGGGAGCATCAACCCGATACGCGACATCATCGGACTCGCCCATGAGCGCGGCGCGCTGGTTCTGATCGACGGCGCGCAATCCGTTGCGCATATGAAGGTCGACGTCCAGGAACTAGACTGCGACTTCTACGCCTTCTCAAGTCACAAGATCTTCGGCCCGACGGGCATCGGCATTCTTTACGGCAAGCGGGCGCTGCTCGAAGCGATGCCGCCGTGCGAAGGCGGTGGCGACATGATCAAGTCCGTCACCTTCGAAAAGACGATCTACAACGACCTGCCCTACAAGTTCGAAGCGGGCACGCCCAATATCGCCGACGCGATTGGCCTGGGCGCTGCGCTGCGCTACGTAAACGGTGTGGGACTCGAAGCCATCGGGGCCTACGAAGACGGCCTCCTCGCCTACGCGACTGAGAGTGTCTCGGCGGTTGAAGGCGTGCGGCTGATCGGCACCGCTCGGAACAAAGCGAGCGTCCTGTCGTTTAACCTCGACCCGATCCACCCGCATGACCTGGGCACGGTGCTCGACCGCGAGGGTGTCGCCATCCGGGCAGGGCACCATTGCGCCCAGCCCGTCATGGATCGCTTCAACGTCACGGCGACCGCCCGCGCCTCGTTCGCTTTCTACAACACGCGCGACGATGTCGACCGTCTGGTCGCCGCTCTCGAAAAAGCACGGGAGATCTTCGCCTGATGTCCGACCTCCAAGATCTCTATCAGGAGCTGATCATCGATCACAGCAAGAAGCCGCGTAACTTCGGGCCGATGGAGAACCCGGACTATACGGCCGACGGCTATAACCCGCTCTGCGGCGACAAGCTGAAATTGTTCCTCAAGATCGAGGACGGTGTCATCAAAGACGTCAAGTTCGTGGGGGCGGGCTGTGCGATTTCGACAGCGTCGGCCTCCGTCATGACCGATGTTCTCAAGGGTCAAACGGTGACGCAGGCCGAGAACCTTTTCGAGATGTTTCACTTCATGATTACCGGCCCGAAAGACCCGCAGCATCACGCCGGCCAAGGCCTCGGCAAGCTTGCGGTTTTCGCGGGCGTCAGCGAATTTCCCGCGCGTGTCAAGTGCGCCACCCTCGCCTGGCACACCATGAAGAGCGCGCTTGCCGGCGAGCACGACGCGGCATCGACGGAATAGGAGGCGGATATGAGTTCCTACAACCCACTGAGCATCCTCGGAAAGCCGGAACCGAAGCCGGACGCTCCCGTGAGCGCTCCTGAAGTGCGGCAGGAACCTGCCGTACCCGCCCCGCAAGCACCGCCGCCGAACGGCGCCGATAACGAAGCAGCGGTCGACCTCAAGCCCCTCAACCCCGAGCCGGGAAGCGTCGAAGAGAGAGTCGTCGACGCCATCAAGGAATGCTACGACCCGGAGATCCCCGTCAATATCTATGAGCTCGGACTGATCTACGGCGTCGAGGTGAACCCGGAAGAGCATGCGACGATTTCGATGACGCTCACCGCGCCGAATTGTCCGGCGGCGCAGTCTCTGCCGCTTGAAGTGCAGCGGCGTGTCGAGTTGGTCACTGGCGTAAAAACGGCGGAAGTGAACATCACGTTCACGCCGCCGTGGACACCGGACAGGATGAGCGATGCAGCGAAGTTGCAGTTGAACATTTTGTAGTCAAAGGGTGAAACATGCACTTTAGCGCGCAAGAGGAATACGGCTTACGTTGCCTCGTGCGGCTCGCGCTAGCCGGAGCCGACGAGAGCCGGACGATCAACGAGATCAGTCAGGCCGAGGGCATCTCGGTGCCTTACGCCGCCAAGATGATGCGCATCCTGCGCTCCGGTGGGCTCGTTACGAGTGTCCGCGGACAGGCCGGTGGCTATCGACTCGCCCGCCCTGCGGACGCCATCACTGTCAGTGAAACTCTCGGTGTTCTCGGCAGCCCGCTCTTCGCGGGTGAGTTCTGTGACAAGCACAGCGGGAACGAGGACACCTGCACCCACTCGATCGACTGCTCGATTCGCTCGGTGTGGCGCGGCGTACAGAGCGTCGTCGACAAAGTGCTGAGTCGCACAACAATCCAAGATTTGCTCCGGCAAGAGCCGCAAATGGACGTCTTTGTCAACGATCTCGTTCTACTGGCCGGCGCGGGCGATTCGGTGGCGGATGAGGCGCGGCGGCTGGGATAGAGGTTGTAATGGTCAATCAAGAACAAGTGCAAGATGCGCTCCGGGCGGTGATCGACCCCGACCTGCGGCGCGACATTGTCTCGCTCGGCTTCGTGCAGGACCTGAAGGTCCACGATAACCGCGTCGCTTTCACTGTGAAGCTCACAACCCCGGCTTGCCCGGTAAAGGATGAGCTCAAGGCGCAAGCCGAAGAGGTGGTGCGCGCCATTCCCGGGGTCGAGGCCGTGGACGTTGAGATGACCGCGGAGGTCCGCCCAAACCCCGCTGCCACCGGCTTGGCTATGCTCCCCGGCGTCAAGAACATCATCCCGGTGGCATCGGGCAAAGGGGGCGTCGGCAAGTCGACCGTATCCGCGAATCTGGCTGTTGCCCTGCAACTCACCGGCGCCAGCGTCGGTCTGCTTGACGCGGACGTTTACGGACCCAGTATCCCGACGATTATGGGCACGACCGAACTGCCGAAGCCGGGCGGCAAGAAGATCCAGCCTGTGATGGCGCACGGCGTGCCGGTGATCTCTTCCGGCTTCTTTATCCAACCGGGACAAGCCGTTGTCTGGCGCGGCCCGATGCTCTCCAAGATGGTCGAGCAACTGCTTAGCGGCGTGAACTGGGGCGAACTCGATTACTTGATCATCGACCTGCCGCCGGGAACCGGCGACGTGCAGCTCACCCTTTGCCAGCGCATCCCCCTTACCGGCGCCGTGATCGTGACGACGCCGCAACCGGTCGCTGTCAACATCGCTGAAAAAGCCGTTGTGATGTTCAACCAGCTCAAGACACCGCTCCTGGGTGTGATCGAGAACATGAGCTACTTCGAATCGAGCAAGACCGGCGAACGCGAGTACATCTTCGGCTCCGGCGGCGCGGACCGCATCTCACAGAAGTGGGAGTTTCCGGTACTGGGCAAGGTCCCATTGGCGACCACAGTGCGCGAGACCTCCGATGGCGGACGTCCCATCGTTCTCGATGATCCCAAGTCACCCGCTGCTGTCGCCTTCACCGAGTGCGCCAAGAACATGGCCGCCCAGATCAGCATCCGCAATCTAAAAGCCGAAGCCGACGACCTCGTGAAAATCACGTTCTAGCCCGAACGCTATCGACACTTCCCCCATGCCCAGCGCCGCCCCCGAACCGCCCCGCCCCGTAGAAATCGGCCGCGCCAACGAACACGACATCAAGATTCGTTGGAAGGACGGCAAGGAAGTTGTCTACCCTGCCCGCCTCCTCCGTCTTGAATGCCCCTGTGCGAACTGCGTCGACGAACTCAACGGGCGGAAACTCATTCAGGACACGAACATTGCCGCAGACGTGCATCCCGCCGGAATCGACCGGGTCGGCCGTTACGCCATCCAGATCTTCTGGTCCGACGGCCATCAGACCGGCATTTACACCTGGGAACGGTTGTACGATTTGATGCGGAAGCTAACCAACGTCTAACCTCAATACTCTTCACTTAAGAACCCTCACGCAGGCCGCAAAGTCGATGCGGAGGCGCGGCAACGCGCCGCGTGGTCGCAGCTTGTAGCCACTCATTTTGCGCTTAACCCCGCGCGGACGCTGCATGCCGCGGCTCGACCGCACGCGCTCCTGCAGCAGCTCCGCCAAAACCCCCTTATGAAACTTGCGTTTGTCCTGAGGGGGGAATCGCGACCGCTTGGGCCATCTTGCGTCGCACCACCCGCACCGCGTGCAGGTAGGAGAGGCGATCCGGATCTTCGTCGGCCTCCAAGGCGGCTTCGTGCAGCAGCCCGCGGATCGCGAAATGCGCCATCAGTAAGCCGTAAAATTCCTGGCGCACCAACTCCGGCGTCTTGCTGCGCAACACCATGCGCGCCCCGCGCAAATGCGTCTTGAGCTCGTCAAGCGCGCTTTCGATCTCCCAGCGTTCGCAGTACAGCGCCGCCAGTTCCACAGCCGGCGCTTGGGAGGGATCGAGGATCGTCGTCACCAGTCGATAGAAGGGCTCGGCATGCTCGACGCCTTCGAGACGATACTCGATCACGCGCACCGGCAGCGGGTTGCGGCGCTTGCGCCAGTCGCCTTCCGAAGCGTAGATCGCGCTGCGGTAGGAGCCGTCCGCAAAGCGCTCGAGCACTTCCAAGCGCAGATGCTTCTTAGCCCGCCACAGCAGTTGCGCGCCCGTCTGGCGTGCTTGCCGCCACAGCTGGTAGCCGAGGAAGTTGCGGTCGGCTAAGCACAACATATCCTTCTCGAGTGCCGGCAACACCTGTTTGGCGAGCGTGATCTCACCCCTCGCGCAGGGACCCATGCGGCTGGCGAACAGTACATGGGTGCCGTTTTCCAGCAACGAGACAAAGCGCAGCTGAGGAAACGCGCTCGCTCCCCGCGACGCACCCGGATAGCTGAACGCCGTGCGGTTGGCGGCCTGATCGGCCACATCGAGCGTCGAGCCGTCGAGCGAAACCAAGCGCCATTCCCGATAGAACGATCCGCGCGTCTTTTTCGTCGCCAACGGTCGTATCAACTCATCATGCAGCCGCTCGACCGGCTCCACCCCCAATCGCGAACGGGCTTGCGAGATCCCCGAATCGCCCGCCACCTTGAGGGGCGTCGCAGGGTCCTGCAGCCACTGTAGTCCTTCCAGCAGACAACGCAGCACCTCGCGGTAGGACGACTGCATGAACAGCGCCAGAGCGATGACGTAGTAGACCATCACATGGGCTGGCAAGTCCCGTTGTCGCCGCGAGGCCCGCCTGCAGTCCCGCAACACACGATCGATCTTGTGACGCGGGAACCAGCGCGTGATCACTCCCAGGCTGATGTAGTCGGTAATACGGCTGCCTGCCGGCAGCGCTGCTCTCGTTCGTGCCATCTGTGGCCTCCTGTGCTCTAAAAACAGAATGCCACAAGAATGTTCTAACGTGAAGAGTATTGGCCCTAACCTGCTTATCTCACCGCCTGACGGCCAAAGCACGCGATAGGCCCGCCATGACTTCGTTGCGCTTGCTTGCCGTGCTCAACGTACTGTCAAGTACGCCTGCGCGCGCCAAGCGGCTCGCACCTCGTCCTGACGGGCCTCTCACGCACTTTGTCTCGCCACGTGGTGAGATAAGCAGGCTAAACCGACTAAACTCAGTTACGGCGTATCGCGGAGAGACCTGTGTTTGAGCAAACCTTCGTCCAGGGTGCGGGCGGCGTCAAGCCGTGGACGTTCGTGGTATCTCTACTCGGGCAGACTTCGTTGATCGGAATGACACTTCTGATCCCACTGCTCTATACGCTGGAGATCCCGCTCCAAGATCTGGCGGACCACATTCTGCTGATCGCGCCGGCTCCACCGCCACCGGCGCCTGAACCACAAGTGCAAGCGGCGGCGCCCGCGCCGAAACCGCCGAGCCGCTTCGAAGCCGAGTTGACGGCGCCGCGGGAGATCCCCGAGGAAGTCGCTTTGGTGAACGACATCGACAACGGCGCCACGGTGCCGGGGCTCGGTGGCGCGATGGGCGGGGTTCCGGGCGGCATTCCGGGGGGGGTGCTAAGTCTTGCGGGACACAATCCCATGGACATCCTGCCGCCCGCGCCGATTCGTGTCGGTGGGAACGTACAGGCGGCCCGAATCACGCATCGGGTCATGCCGGTGTATCCGGACGAGGCGTCAGAGGATCGCATCGAAGGTGCTGTGAAACTCGAGGCTACTTTAACCCGGGAAGGAACGATCAAGGAGCTGCGGGTCGTCGAGGGGCATCCGCTGTTGGCGGACGCCGCGGTCGAAGCGGTTCGGCAGTGGCGGTACCGGCCGACGTTGCTTAACGGCGTGCCGGCTGAGGTAATGACATTCATTACCATCGAATTCAAGGCGCGTGAGCTTACCCCTAAAGAGCTGAAGGAACTCCGCAAGCGCAAGAAAAAGAAGAATGGCTGACCTGATGAGTCCCGAAGCGCCATGGAAGGGGCGGTAGGCGCACGGTCTGGAGTCCCGAAAAAGTATTACGCGCGCTCTCCAGCGGTTTCGGGCTCAAGCTCGATAGCCCGGTATCCAACCGCCACCAACGTGAGGTACGCGCCCAGAATCTCGCTGTCCCCCAACGCGATATCGCCCAGCCCGACCACGATGATCCCCACGGTAGCGGCCGCCACGCCGTGAAGGAGCCAGGCTAGGTTCGCGCTCCGCCCGCGCGCCCGGCGAGCGGCCGAGGCATGATCCCACAGCACCTTCAGAAGGAACCACGCCAACAGGAGGGCCGCCGGGATGCCTCGCTCCGCGGCATAGTGGATCGGCATGTTGTGGAGATGTTCGTAGTAGGCAACGGGCCGCCTGACGATGTCCTCGGGCTGGAACTCGTCGAAGCGCGAACCGACGCGCTCCGGCCCAACGCCGAACCAGGGGTAGGCGTCGATCATCTCAAGGCCGGTGCGCCACATTACGATGCGGCTTACATAAGAGTCGGATTCGGTGACCGACCAGATGCGCTGCTGAAGCGGCCCCGGAGCGAGACTGACGGCAAGCAACAGTGCCGCCGGCGCCACCCACAGCAGCCGAGGTTTCCATTGCCACACCAGATAGGCCCCGCCGGCGAGCGCGGCGCCTGAAGCGGCGCGGGAGAAGCTGAGCACCATGGTCACCGTGAGAATAAATCCTACGCCGAGCCAGACGCCCCGCCCGCGACGGCGGTCCCACCCCGCCAGCAGTACGTATGCAACGAGCATCAGCGTCAGCAACATCAACATCTCGCTGAACGTGATCCAATGGCTGAAGAACCCCGCGATACGACGCCCTTCGTAGCCCTGCATGAAACTGTAGTCATGGGCGTAGGCCTCACCCAGTTTCCAGATGAACTGGGCAATGGCCGTCAGACTCGAAGCCAGCATGGCGACGAACAACCCTTCCAACAGTCGCCGGATCTGGTCCCCCGTGCGAAATAGCGAGTAGACAATCAGCGGCCCGGCCAGCAACAGCGCCAGCTTCTTCACCTGCGGCCAGCCGGCCAGAGGATCATCGGAAACAGCGAGGGAAAGCAAAGTCCAAACAATAAACCCGATCAGCGGAATCATCACCGGGGGCGCCCGAAACGGCTTGCGGGAGAGCGCCAAGTACACCAGCGCCACGCCTAGCGCCGCGTGCGCCAAAGCAATCGAGATGACTTGCCCCAGGCAGCCGATAAATGCAGCCACGTAGGCGTAGTGTGCGTATTTGTCGTGGTGCTCCGTCGGAATCGCCCCAAGCTGCGCCACGCTGCTATCCGAGGTCATCAAAAACATTCAGTATGGCACCGGCCCGCGCTGGTCTCGCTTTGTCATTACCGGCGGCGAGCCGATGACTCCCCTCATGTGCGAGGAATCGAGAGGATTTGTATCGGTGAAATTGGCGGATCCCTTCTACTACCCTTTGCTCTGAGATTCGGCCGCCCCGAACCAGCTACGAACCGCCTTGGGAAGAAAACGCCGGGCAAGTCCGCGCCGGTAGCCCCTCAAGCGTTCTCGAATGAAGCGGCCTCGGGCGAGCTCAAGGAGCCCCAACAGATGCGGGTTCCGATTCAGGACTTGAGCCCAACGCAGTGCTCGCCACACTGGGCGGTCAGTGACCTCGTGGGTCAGGAAGTACTGCTCCACCCTTTCCAGGTATCGTTCGCGAGCCGCCGGCCCCTTACCTTCACGGTGGAGAATGAGGGTGGTATTGTCCGAATGGCGACGATAAAGATACGAACACTTGTCGGACACATAAATCGGGTGGTGCAGACATACCTTCGCCCACACGACGGCATCTTCGAACAGATCGGCAAAGGAATCTTCATACCCGCCGACTTGTAGTAGTACGGAGCGTCTGACAAGAACAGAACAAGGTATGTACCACAGGTCGCGTAAGAAGATGGCCAACTGCTCAGGGGGCTGGACAATGCGGTTGGCGTTCGGAGCATGACCACGCCGGTTCGTCCCGAACAAGCAATCCCTGTGCGCATCTTCCGGCCGGCCTGTCCAGCTATACCAGAGGCGCAGCAACCCGTAGGTCAGCGCCACCTCGGGGTGCGCTTCCAGGATGCCGACTTGCTCCCGCAGTTTCTCCGGCAACCACACGTCATCGCCGTCGAAGGGCGCGACGTATTTGCCTCGGGCGTTGCGTATGCCCAGGTTGCGCGACGCGCTCATGCCGCGATTCGCATGCCCCGGGTGCTCAAAACAGCGCACCTTTTCAGGCATCTGCTCGGCGTAGCGTCGCGCAATTGCGCTGCTCCCGTCCGAGGAGCCGTCATCAACGAAGAGCAGTTCCCAGTCATCGAAGGTCTGCGCGAGAACGCTCTGAACGGCTTCATTGAGGAAGCGCTTCTCATTCAGAAAAATCAAAACGATGGAAACGAGTGGTTGCTGGTTCATATCGCCGCGCTCGTGAATGAACTCGTCTTCCACCGCATAAGCCACCTAGCCTTGTCCCCGCCAGCGCGCCCCTGAGCTTTCAGCGAAAAATGAGGCTAGCAGAGAAGCGAACTCGTCCCGGCCCCAGTTCAATGCGTTAAACCGAGGCAATCGAAACCGGCTGGTTCCGGCCCAACAAACCTCCTGCGTGGTCGTGCAGGCGATCCGACAGCCGGCGTCGCGGACGGCATTTACCCTACCCCTGTCATAAGCGCCGTAAGGATAAGCAAAGCTGCCCACGAGCCCGTCCACAATCTCCTCCAAGTCCCGCTTCCCCTGTTCGATCTCCCGGCGCCGCATGCCCGCGCGCAAGCCCGGAAGATTCCGATGCGTCAGCGTGTGGCTGCCGATCCGAACGAGCCCATCCGCGGCGAGCGTGCATAGCTCATCCCGCGTCATCGCACGATAGTCGGGCCGTACGGTGGACGGATATCCTGCCCATTCAGCGAAGCGGTCTAGAACCGCGCCGCGTTCCCGATCGGCCAGCGGTTGCAGTTCTCGCCACATCTTGAAATAGAATCCCAAACGTGGACTCTCACTTTCGTCGTCGCGGTTCCCGCGAGCCTGATCCCGCCGCTGCTGCGATTCCGTATATTCAACGGCATCCGCCAAGTCCCACCGCTTCGTGGATCGATTGATCTCCAAGACAAGTTCGTCGGGAAGCCGGACACGGCGCAATAGCAGGCCTGCCAATTCGTCCCACCAATACTCGCGGCCTCGTGCCAGGTAACCGCTGCAGACGAAAGCAGTGGCGGGGATATCATACCGCTCGAGCAGCGGTTTTGCGACGGACAAATTGTTCGCATAGCCGTCGTCGAATGTGACGGCAACGGCGGGTCTCTCGTCCCGATCGATGCGCTTGGCCACAAGCTCCTCCAGGGTCATGGGCCGCGCTCGCTCGCGCAGCATCTTCATGTGGTCGGCAAAATGGTTAGGAGAAACCGACAGGCGCCAGGGGTCCACATCGCGCTCGGCGATGCTGTGATACGTAAGAATCATGCCCCGGCAAGTGAGACGACTCAGCCAATGCCGTGGCATCCGGCGAAGTTGCTTAAAGCAGAATAGGTCCCTCATGCGGATCGAGATCGGTGAAGGTGATAGAGACGGCCGACTCCCGGCACGATCCCGAGGTCGTCGAGTGCATGGAAGCGGCCCCGCTCCGCCAGTTGCCGAGCCGTGCGCTCGTCGCTCGGGCCGCGGCACGCAAGGAAGAGTTCTTCCGTCTGAATGCCTGCCAAGAGCCGGCCAAGGGCTTCCGCCGAGCCGCTTGTGCGGGGTCGATCGAATCCACCAAGCAGCAACGTGACAGCAAAGTCGTGCCCGTTCGTGGCGGCGGGGGTTGGGTCTTCGATCAGTTGAAACGGCTCCTTGAACTGCTCCCGGATTCTTGCGAGTAGCGAGGCCACCCTTGGGTCCGGCTCAAAAGCAAAACAGTCAAACCCTTGCCGGCCGAACAGCCGGCAGAAGTAGCCGAGTCTCGCCCCCAGATCAAGGAGCTTTCCGCCGCGGCTCTTGCAGGCGCCGCCGATGCGCCGGAAAATCTCGATTGAAGCAGCATCCGCGGGCAGATGTCCAAGGTCGGGATGGTCAACCGGTTGGCACAGTTGTTTGCTCGGGCTTTGCTCGGCGTGGGCGCCCAACGCATGCTGAAAGCCGACCCACTCTTCGTGCCGCACGGCCACTCGTACGGGAACCTCCGGCAGACCCAGGTGCTTGGCGATCGACAGCCGGTGCGCCCCGTTGCCGAACAGAATATCCCCGTGCCGCCCGATTCCGACGATGATCTCATGGCGCGCGTTCGTGGAGGCGGCTCCGCTGTAGCGCTGCCGAACCTGCTGTTGATTGAGGTAGCCGTCTCGCGCGATTTGCCGATAGAGCCGCTCCAGGTCGCCGCAGCGTCGTTCCAGGTGCAACCTCGACCGACAGTCCCAAAGCGGCTCGCCTGCCACGATTCGGCTAAGAGTGTTGTGGAAGAAGGCGGTGTCTTGCCAGCGCAAGCCTCGATGTATGACCTCGTCGAACGCTACGAAGATGTCCAGTTGGTCGAAACGCTTGCACAGTCGATCCCAGTCACCCCGCCTAACCTCGCCGATATTCACTCGCGAGAATTCCTCGAGACCCGTAAACACGATATACCGCGTTGGTATGTAAACCAAAGCATCAATCGGCGTTCGAGGGTCGAGCCGCAGGTGGCTCCTCTGGTGAGGTGCTTGCGCCCATGGCCGCATCTTCTCGCTCCTCGGCAGAGCTACAGCCCGGTCCGCGACCGGAGCATCAGCCGAGGGTCGCGCGGGCTTCACCTTGGTCCGCTACCCTTTCTGCCTTGTTTGGCGAGCGTAGCGATCTAAACGAGCTTGCAAGCCTGCAGGCATTAAGATTCCACTCAGGCAGGCCACGCCAACGAGCACGTTTCGTAGGTCCCTGAAAAAAGCAGACGGAGACCAGCGCAGTCCCCTCATCAGCAGTCCGAGACCTTCCCGGAACTCTCCGGCCTCGTAGGCGATGCACGCGAAGTAGCGGTGATTGTTGACCTCTCGCTCCTGCTCCGTAGCGCTGACCAACTCAGGGACCGCGATTCGCGCTTTGGCCATCACCTCGTCCCAACCGGTGCGCATCGGCCGCCAATCGCTGGTGAGTTGCCTAGGCCGCCTTCGATACTGCGTAAGCACTTCGGGAATACAGTGAATGTTGTTCGGGCGCAGCCGAGCGATTCGGATGTAGAGGTCGAGATCGTAGCATCGAGTCAGGTCGGCATCGAACCAGCCGGCGCGATCCAGGGCGTCTCTGCGCAGCACGGCCGACGAGCCGTTTCTTGTCACATTTTCCACAAGCAGCTCCCGTAGGCTCACAGGTCCTTCCCGGTGAATCGGCGGTGGGTCGAGAATCCGCCCTTGTTCATCGATCGTGCTGGACAGCGAGAAAGTCATATCCACTTCGGGATGCTGTTGGTGAAGCTGCAGATGAGTTTCGATCTTCGTCGACATCCATAGGTCATCTCCGTCGAGAAACGCAATGTAGGAACCGTCGGCGGCGGCAATCGCGGTGTTCGCTGCCGCAGCCTGTCCCCTGTGCGGCTCGCGATAATATCGCACCCGCTGATCCCCGATCGCGTTGAGTCGCGTCCCAGTATCGTCGCTCGATCCGTCATCAATAACGATGACTTCAAGGTTCTCCCAGGTCTGCGCCAGCGCGGATTCCACGGACTGCCGAATGAAGGACCCGACATTGTAGGCAGGTGTGATAACGCTGACCAGAGGCTTCGGCATGCTGCGTTTGGCGTATCGCGCCTACCGAATTCGCGCACAGGGGCCGCTCTTGGAAGCCCGATGAACCGGGCCTTGTGCGAGTCAGATCCGCCGGCCATCCCTGTCGCACTCCTCGAACAAACCCCAATCCCCGCGTCGACGATGGCGAAACGGGTAGGGTAACCGATGCGACGACGCGATGCAATGAGTGCTGGCCGGAGCGGCCTAGAACGGCGGGGGTGGCTCCCCGCCGCCGCTCATGTTGTCGTCATCGTAGTTGCCGAGGTCCTCGGCGAGGTTTTCGAACTTCACGTACTTGTTAAGGAACGCCAGCTTGATTCGGCCTGTCGGGCCGTTGCGTTGCTTGGAGAGGATGAACTCGGCAACGCCATGCAGGTCTTCGCGGTCGGGCTTGTAGACTTCTTCACGGTAGATGAAGCCGACAAGGTCCGCATCTTGCTCGATCGAGCCACTTTCACGCAGATCGCTGAGCTGCGGGCGATGGTCGCCGGGACGGGTTTCCGGCGCGCGGCTCAACTGCGAAAGCGCGATCACCGGCACGCGAAGGTCTTTCGCCAGTAGTTTCAGGCCGCGCGACAGAGCCGAGATTTCCTGGGTCCTATTGTCGAAACGGCCCTTCGAGCCCATCAGTTGCATATAGTCAACGACGATGAGCGCCAAACCGTGCTCGGCCTGTAGGCGCCGGCATTTGGCGCTGATGTCCATCACGTTGGCGTCAGCGGAATCGTCGATGAAGAGCTTGCAGTTGACGAGCTGGTTGAGGGACTGATTCAGCCGCCGCCGCTCATCCTGATTCAGATAGCCGCCCCGGAAGCGGTGGCTGTCAACCTTGGCCGTGGCGCACAACATACGTGTGAGCAGCGATTCCTTCGACATCTCGAGCGAGAAGACGGCGACGGGCTTGCCGGGCTTATCCGGGAGATCGAGGGCGACATGTTGCGCGATATTCAGGGCCAATGCCGTTTTGCCCATGGAGGGCCGGCCGGCGATAACGATCAGTTCTGTCTCGTGCAGGCCTGTCGTCATCTCGTCCAGCTTTAGAAAAGGGGTCGAAAGACCCTGGATGCGTTTCGACGGATCGAGGAACGCTTTGATTCCGCCGGCGAACCCCTCGACGATCTGACGAGGGTCGGAGAGCCCGGAGCGGAGTTGTGCGTCGCCGACTTTCAGAATCGCCGATTCGGCGTCCGCCAAGACATCGTCGACCTCCTGGCTGCCGTCGATGCACTGAGAAACAATACTGTCCGCCGTGTGGATCAACTGCCGCAGCAGCGACTTGTCTTTGACGATGCGGACGTAGTCGTCAATGCTTGAAAGCCGCGGCAGAGCCTCGGTCAGCGATGCGACGTAGGCGACGCCGTCACAGGACTCGAGCTGGTCGTGCTTCGTCAGCTCGTTGCTGAGCGTAAGGTCGTCAATGGCGACGGTACGCGCGTAGAGTTCCGACATCCGCAAGAAGATGCGGCGGTGCTTCTCGAGATGGAAGTCGTCGCTGTCGAGCCGTCCCGCGATCTGCGGGAACAGAACGTCGTCGAGCAAAATAGAGCCGAGAACGCACTGCTCGGCTTCGATGCTGGTGGGGAGCCGTTTCTCAACGGCGAGCGGAGTTGCAGTGGATGCCATCGTAGTCGGAAACTGAATCATACGCGAATAGTTGTCTCGTCGAACCGAACTTTTAATACCTAGCGATTACAGCGACTTGTCCTGTGGATTGCGCTCCTTCCGAGTGTTCCCGCTCATGACGATGCTCTCACTCCCTGTTTAAGGGGTTTTGCTTAGAGTGGAAAACCTGTGGATATCTACTGGGCCTGAAAGTGGATAACAATTACTTTGTTTTCAATGACTTATAGGAGATGCCGCTAACCGACTGCGGAACATTTTCCACAATCATTGATTCAGCATCGTATCAAATTAGGCGAACAAAGAGCAAACACACCCTAGTAGGGGCGCCCCGAGACTGCGATGAGGCTCTATCCCCGGCAACCGCACTTCCGGGAAGGCAAGTTGCCTGACCTGGCCGATCCGTCAAAAGAAGCAGCCTCGACGGTGCTCGTCACCTTTTTGCTGAATCGCTTGTCGCGCATCAACGGCTCAGCCGCCCAGCCCGCTTCGAAACGCGTGAGATGCGAGAGGCGGGAGGACCCAGCACAGCATTTTCCAATCCAAGAATGATCCTGAAATGAGGTTGGTCGAGGCTGGGACGAAATAGGGTGTGGAACCGTGTGGAACTCCTTTCCTTGGTGGTGGGAGGGGCAGGGTTGTGAAGCGCTGGCTCCTGGGAGTTGCTAACTCGAAGCTTCTCGTTCGTGCCGCGGGCTGCGCCGAGTCGGGCCGCAGGGAGCCCAGAGGGCGAGCGCAGGCCCGGCTCGGCGGCGCGACCCGCCGGCGGTGCGGCGTGACGATCGCTCGAACTCACCACCGCGAGCGGCACGCGGCCAGGAGCTTTCTCTTGGCGGCCTGCATGCGCAGGGCGCATTCGGTGTCGCTGAAGCGCCGCGTTTGCTGCTCGAGGGCGGCGGCGCTGATACCTTCCTTTAAGTGGGTCTCCCACTGGTCGAGTGAAAGCAGCTTTTCGTAAGGTGTGCGGTAGTCGTCGAGCCGATAGTGGCGCCGCCGGCGTCCGTTGTCGGCCTGCTCGATGGTGGCAAACCCGCAGGGGCGATGGTGGTTCAAATAAGGGTTGAAATAGGCCGTGTAGAAACGTTGCAACTCGGCGGCATGCTGGGCCCCGATCGGCTCGTGTCCGATGTGCTTGCGCACGACTGCGCCATTCTTGCCCTCGACCAGCGCGTTGTCGGTCGTACGGTACGCCCGCGATTTGGTGAACTCGGCAACCAGCAGCTTGTTGAGCAAGGCGGCGACGCGCTTGTTGAGAAACTCCGAGCCGTTGTCGGAATGGAAACCACGAATGCGAAAGGGAAACTGGTGCACGATGGCTTCCAAGACCGGCAGCAAATGAGCTTCCGAGATCGTCTCGCAACAGCCCACGATCTGCCACTGCGTGAGAGTATCGACAGCATTGATGTGATAGAGCCCCTTGCGGGTCTGGGTGTCGCCCTGATGCACCGTGTCGACACGCAGGTAGCCAGGTCGGCCGCGCGGGTCCGGACGCCTTCGCTCGCCGATCGCAACCACGCGGCTGCGCGTCTTGGTGAGATGAACATGATGACGGCGGTAGGTCGCGGTCTGCCGCAGATTGTAGATATGCGAGGCCGAGATCGAGGCCAGCCGCGCGTACTGGCTGCGGCCGTAGACGTGGTACTCGCGCCACAGGATGCGGCGCATCGCCGGTCCCGACAGCCCCTCGTGGGCGGCATCGGCGGCCGCCAGCAGGGCGATGTCCTCGGCCGTGTAGCGGCGCGCGAAGCGATGCCGGCGCGACATGGTCGGCTGGATCTTCCCCCGCTGCCGGTAGCGTCGGATCAGACGCGTGATCTGCGGCAGACTCAGGCCGCTGACCTTGACCAGGTAGCGCCGCACGACCCCTTTGTCTTTCTTGGACAGCCCCAGATAGCGCTGCCGGCGCAGCACGCCCTCGACGAAGCCGTAGATCTCGGCCCGGCTCGCGCCCGCAAAGCTGAGCCCGTCGCTGGCGGCCACAAACCGCCGCATCTGCTCCAGCGTGAGACTTTGAGCATTCTGCATGGTGACTTGCATTCACCTGCAATGTCGCCTGCTCCGACCGATGCATCTTCAGGATCATCTTGTATTGGAAACACTCCCCCTTTTCAGGATCATCTTGCATTGGACAACTCTAGCACGGGGACCGTAAAGCGTTTAGAATGAAAATACGCGCTCGTAGCTCAGTTGGATAGAGTGTCTGGCTACGAACCAGAAGGTCGGGAGTTCGAATCTCTCCGGGCGCACCATTCTTTTCGATAAGTTGTCCTGCATCCAACTTGTGCGCCGACGGCTGCCGCCAAGGCTTCCAACTCCCCGCATGAGTTGAGGGTTACCCTCCCTTGCTGCCTGGACCGGGTTCCCTCCTAGGAGGTGAAACGTGAGTGAAGCGGTTTCGATCCACGCCGCGGTGGCGTTCATGCACGCCGAAGATGTCGAAAAACTGTTCGTGCCGAGTTCGCGGCGCGAGCCAGTCACGCTCGTACCGGAGTACTCCCGCGACGAGGACGGGGTTGACACCGTGAAGGTGCTAATGGCGACGCCTCACCTGATTGTGTTCGAGGCGTCTCGGCCCCAGGGGGCCATCGACCAGATGCACACGCATCCTGATCACGAATCGATCGGCTACCAGAAGAAAGGCCGGGTGCGGATGACGATCGGTCAGGAAACGCGGATCGTCGAGACGGGCGACAGCTATCGTCACCCGCTGGGCGTCGCGCACCAGCACGAAGTGCTGGAGGACTCGGTGCGGATCGAGATCAAGCACTACCCGTCCGGCGATGCGATTGAGTCGTGGAACTCGCTGGTCGGGCCTGTAGCGCCAAGCAAAGCAGGTTAGTCCGTCTTCGCCAGGCAGTAGAGACCCCAGTCAGTGCGAAGATACATTTTGCCGTCGACGATGGCCGGCGTGGCGTAGGCTTCGGCGCCCATGTCGTTGGTCTGAATGACTTCCCAATCGGGGCCGGGTTTAAGGACGGAAACTTTGCCGGCCTCACTTAGCATGTAGACCTTGCCGTCGGCGGCAACAGGCGCCGAGAAGTATCGGTCGAGCGCTTCGGTGAGGCGACCTTGCTTGAGCACTTCGCCGGTCTTCTTATCGAGGGCGGTAACGATGCCGCCGTCTTTGACGAGGTAGACGATCCCGTCGTAGAGGAGCGGCGACGGCACATTGGGCAGCGTTTTGTAGTGCCGCCAACGGAACGCGCCTTCGGTCATGTCGCCCTTGCCTCCGAGGCGGATGGCGTTCATGGCGTTCACGGAGGCGCGCTTGTTGCGGTAGTGACGCCAGTCGCGAGCGTCCATGTATCCGTTGAGATCGAGGTCGTAGGATTCCCAACTTTTCGGCATGCGGGGATCGGGGGCCTCTTCCTTGCCGAGGAGGCCGTTACCGTCTTTGTCATAGAGCTTGAGGGCGTCGCCGAAAGCGACGACATCCTCTTGCTGCCCGATGTCGGCGCCGCCCGCCCAGTTGAGTAGGTAGATCGTATCCTCATCCATGACGGGAGTGGGCTTGAGCTGCCAGGTCAGGCCGCGCACCCACCAACTCTTCTCGCCGGTAGCCACTTTGTAGGCGATCAGCTCGTAGGAGCCGGCAACGATGGCATCGAGTCCGCTGCCGTCTTTCGGATCGTAGAGGACGGGAGTCGAGAAGCCGCGAGACACGAAATCGCGCTCGTTACGCCAGACGATCTTGCCCGTGTCCTTGTCGACCGCAATCATGAACGAGCCGGACTCGGAGTCGCAGATCTGGATGATGAGGCCTTCGGCGAGAATGGGCGATGCGCCCATGCCCATGGGGTTGTTGAACGGGCCGAGGGCTATGCGCCAACGTTCGTTACCGTCGGGGCCGTAAGAGAGCAGTCCGACGTCCTGGAAAAAGACGTAGGCGTTGCTGCCGTCGGTGGTGGCGCTCGGCGATGCCGGGCCGTTTGATTCGTGCAGCTTGCCTTCCCGGTCGCGGACGATCTCGCGCCGCCAAAGAATCCTTCCCGTCTCTCTGTCGAGGGCGAATGTGAAGACGCTCTCTCCCTCCCAGCCTGTCAAGAAGATGGCGTTGTCGCCGAACACGGGTGACGAGTGGCCTTTGACCAGTTCGGTCTTCCAGATGACATTCTTCTCCGGGCTGAACTCGACCGGGAGGCCGGTGTCATCGGCGACGCCCGCGCCGTTGGGTCCGCGGAAACGAGACCAATCGACGGCTTCGAGGCCGGACACGGAGAGGGCAAGCAGAAGGGCAACTAACGTAGGACGAACCGCCATGAGAAGCAATCACCTCGAATCCAAAACTATAGCGTAGGAGGAGGAGGCCGGTTTACTGCCTGAGTTCCGCGAAAAAGGCCAGGGCCTGCTCCTCGGCCCAGAAACGAGGCCGGCCGCGCGAAAGGAAAGCGACGTGTCCGCCGTGCTTTGTCGCCAACAGCCGCACATAGGGGTTCTGCTCGAAGACCGGATCATCATACGTTTCGACGGGAATGAAGGGATCATCGGCGGCATGGATGAGAAGCGAAGGAACGCGCACTCGCGGCAGGAAGGCGGCCGCGGAACACTTTTCGTAGTAGTCGTCCGCACCGCTGAAACCGAAGGCGGGAGCGGTGATGTGCTCATCGAATTCATAGATCGAGCGAATGCCGTCGAGGGAGAAGGAGCGGTAGCGCTCAGGCATGAGCTGCTGTTTCTTGCGGAACGTACGGCGAAGCATTCGCATGAAACGGCGTTCGTAGATCCGGTTGCGGGGCTGACCGATTCGCCGGGCGCATTCTCCGAGACGAATGGGTACTGAGATGCCGCAGATCCCGCTAACATGGGTGGGCGGCTCCCCGTCCCATTCGCCGGCGAGCTTCAGGGCGATGTTACCTCCCATCGAGAATCCGGCGATGAAGAGCGGCGCGGGGGCCAACTCGTCAACAATGGCCCGCAGATCGGCGGTCAGTCCGGAATGATAGAGCGTGGGTGAGAGATGCTCGGTATCTCCACAGTTTCGAACGTTAGGGCGGACAACGTCATAGCCCGCCGCCAGAGCCGATCGAGTAAGACGCCGGACGTAGGGCGCGGTGCTGGACCCCGCCAGCCCGTGAAGAATCAGCAGGATCGGTGCTTGATTTCCATTGCCGGTGCGATTCTCGTGGGCCAGCACCTTGACTTCCGGCTCCGTTTGGAAAATCCTCTCGCGCGCGGGAAAGCGGAGGCCGTCGGGCGCAACGGGCCAGTAACGGGCAATAACGGTCTGGGCATCGCCATTGCGAAAAAGAGGCCGGTACGGCCGGTGCCCGAACTTCACGCTGGGAAGGGTGTCAAGCGGCAAACCTACCGCGCCTCGCGGGCTGTACTGGAAGGTGTGAAAAAATGCTGGGACAGTCAGCCGCGCTTCGTGTAAGTCCTTGCATATCAGCGACTGATTCGGGCCGCGCTTGTGACAGTCCCGATTTTTTCACACCTTCCTGTCCGCGATTCTTTCACAGCCCCTCAGGAAGCGGACTCGGCAAGGTACTTATCGAGGATGCGGTTTAGGTTCTGATAGGAATAGTAGGTCCGCTCCCTGCCGGTATGCTCCTCGCGAATGATTCCTTTGCGATCGACGATCAGCATGTGGGGATAGTAGGGCGGACGGGCCATGACCGAGAAACCTCCGAATCCGGCCCACACCGCCCGCGAACCAATCGCGACGGGGAACTTGGGACTAAAACGCTCGATGAAGGCGCCCATATCCTCGTTTGCCGACGGATTGGTCGCGATTCCGATCACCTCAAGCCCGCGTGATTTCGCCTCGTCGTAGATCACGTTCAGAGCTTGCGTCGCGGCGTGGCAATTTGGGCAAGTGGTCGACATGAACATCACGACAACAACCTTACCCTTGTAGTGATCCAGGTGGAAGGGTCGGCCGTCCGCCGTTTCTATCTCGAGAAGCGGCGCGGGCCTCGGCAGCTCGGCGCCGGGAAGCGAAATGATGAGGGCGACAGCTAACAACAGAGGCAGCCGTCGAACTGGGAAGCGAGTCGACATCGGGCGGGTTCGAGTTTGCGTGCTAGCTGGTTTTCGCGGGCTCGGCAAGTAAAGTTTCCAGCTCCGATTGAACGTTCTCGGCCTGATTGCTGTAGAACGCCCGATCACCGCCTGGATGTTCATACCGGATCTGTCCATTTCGATCGACGAAGAACAAGTAGGGAACATAGAAGTTCGCCATGACGGACAGTCCCGCGTAACGCTTGCATTCAAAGCTGCTGGAAACCGTGAGAGGGAAGCGGGGACCGAACCTCTGCCGGAAACTTTCGATGTCGGTGGCGGCGGATGCATTGGTGGCCAGTCCGATGATCTCGAGCCCCTTAGGCTTGAGCCGCTGATAGATCGGGTTTAAGATCTGTGTGGTTTTTTGGCAGTGCGAGCAATTGGTGTTGAAGAACATTACGGCGACGACTTTGCCCTTGAGGTCTTCCATGCTCATCGACTTGCCGTCGATGGTGGTGAACTTCAGGGGCGGCCCCTCGCGCGGAACATCCGCCGCACTCAGAGAGACACACAAAAACAGAGCCAGAAAGCCGATTGTCAGGAGTCGCATGACGTTAAATACGCTCAGATCGCGTTGTGATTCGGGGACGTTTTCGCCCGTCGAGCCGACGGTGACTTCACTGTATCATCCGCTAAACCTTCGACGCTAGTAAAGACGGTTCCGTTGCACGTGAGGCGGAAGCGGCGTCCCGCTGCGCGTCCGGAGGCTTCTGTGTCGGTTTCTTTGTCGAACTCGATGTCGCCCCATTTCTTCCTACAGATCATCTTGTAAAGATCGAGGAAGCGTGCGGCGCTCTGGGGCGTTTCCCAGCGGACGGCATAGGTGAGCACGGCTTGACGTGTTTTCTTGTGTTCTTGGATCTCGTAGCGCCCGCCGCGCCATTTTGGAGAGAGGTCGTCGGCGACCTCTTGCGAGATGTACTGGTTCAGCAGGATGCGGTGATCAAGTTGGCCCATTTCGCCGTGATGGACGCGCCGGAAGCCTTTCGGCAGCTTGATGGGCGGAAGAGCGGGCGGTTGCGTTTGCCGGCCGGCGAGGTAGGTTTCGGGATCGAGGATGTGCTGTGAGTTCGCCGGCGGGTTCCGGAAGACTTCGGCGAAAGCACCGTCGCCGAGTTTGTCGATGACGGCCTGCTGAAACAGGAGGCCCTCCGCGTACGGAAAGAGCATCGTCTCGCGCAGGAACAAGGGCGCCTTGGAAAATACCGGGAAGCGATCGGCTTCAACTTTGGTTGCGCCGGCGGCGGCCACCGCCAGCAGCCGGTTACCGACCATCGAACGGCCGCCTTGCCGCATCACGTACTCCGTCATGAGCCACGATGCCTGACCTTCCATGACGGCGGAGCGGGCGATATCCTGCTCGGAGGTCTTGGCGCTCTTGACGAACTTGTTGAGGTTGAAGTGCTGGTCGGCGAGAGCGTGCGCGAGTTCGTGAACGAGCGCGAACTCCTGCATATCGGCCGGCGTCCAGGTGGCTAAGTAGAGTTTTCTTGTCTTGAAGTCATAGAGCGCGGTGGCTTGCTCGGCGAGGACTTCGACGACTTCGCTCTTCAGATCGAAGTCGTCATTGACGAAGCCGAAGAGCTTGAGGAATAGCTCTTCGCGGCGGATCTCTTCCGGGTTACTGCCTTCGGCGATGCGCGATTCGATGAGATCCCGGATCTGCTCGCGAGTCAGAATCTCACGTGGAATGGGCTTACGCGCCCGAAGTCCGGTGATCTCGGTCAGGCCCGCGAGCATGCCGTCGACTTGGGCGAAAAGTTCTTCGCTCTGCTCGACGGTGAGTTCGCCTTCCTGGGCTTGGGCCGGCGCGGCGAGGGTGAGCGCGCACAGGACAAGTGCGGCACAAAGGTTCCGCGAACGCCTACTTGAAAATAAGTTGAACATCAACGGTCTTAGCGGCTTCGTCGGTCTTGACGCGCCAGTCGCTGGTCTGAAGGTTGTCGAACATATTGTCGGCGCGGACACGGTTCAGAAAGATCGCCGGATAGTTTTGGTTGAAGGGCTCGCCGGCCTTGAGTCCCCAGCGCTTTCGAATCGTGGCTTCCGCGATGAGATCCAATCCTTCGATTTCGAGTTTGCCGAACAGATAGCGTTCGCCGGGATCGAGCCGCATGGCGATGTCGACAATCTTTCTCTCGGCGTTGGGTGTGGCGTTGTACTCGGTGCGAACATTCATGAACCCGTTGCCCTTGAACTGGTCTTCGTAGCGTTTGAGCGCTTCTCCTACGAGCGTCAGATTCGCGGTATCACCGGGTGCGAACTTGACCAATTTGGCCAGGTCTTCGGGTTTGATGAAGCTGGTTTGTGGCGGAGTGATCTCACCGAACTTATATTCCGGGCCTTCTTCCACTTGAATCGTGACAACTAAACCCCGGCTGTCGGCGTCCGGCTCGGCCGTACACGGGCAGAACTTCACCTCCAGACGCCCGACCTCCTCGTAGAGCGGCTTGACATTGTACTTGAGAAGCTCCTCGATTCTCTGTTCGCTGTAGGTAACACCCATGGCGACACTGTTGAACTTCTGCTGCAGAGTGAGTGCGTTGATAACGTTCGCATTCTCGAACTTCGTGAAGGCGACGTTCTGGATTGTGCCCTCGGGCTTGTATAGCATCTCCAGCTCGTTCTCGCTCACGAAGTTGATATCGCCGATGATCTTGGTCTGGTTGCCTTGCTCGATCCAAATCTGCTGCAGAATGTCGCCGATGCGCTTCGCCATGACACCGGTTGGCGGCACTTTGGGGCCGAAGAGAGGAATCTCGGCGCGGAGCCGCGCGCGGATCTCTTCGTCCGGAACGTCGAACCCTTCGAAGCGGACGCTATAGAGCTCGGGCACCTCTTGGACCGTGAATGTTACGGTGTAGCCGTCGCCCTTGGGACCAAAGCGAAATGCGTAACCCTGGAAGACGCCTGTGACGTCGAGCTTACTAATGGCGCTTTGGAAATCGGCCTCCTGGACCATTTGTCCGATTTCGAGCCCGAGAATCTTAATGATGTCTTCGGCAGCGAAGTTGTCATTGCCGATGATGCGGATCTCCCGCAGAGGGTACTTTTCGCTGTCAGCCGATGCCCCGGATGAGGGCTCCCCTACCGACGGCTCAGTCGATTGCGACGCCGCGATCGCAATGAAAACGGTCACGAATAGAGCCGAAAACAGCAGTTTCATCGGTTGGAGTCGCATTGCCGAGGGCCCACCCAGTATGCCAGAATTCAGGACCCTGTTTTCGATAGACGAGAAGGCTGCCGGGCGCGTTGCACTGACAGAAGCGGTCTTCGAAAAACGGCGGGCACACGGCCGGTGTGGCATGAGGTGTTGATGAGTCAAAGCTTGAGAGAGTTGGGCCGAATCTTATTTGACGGAATCGCGAATCACGCACTCGACGACGCAGTGCGTGAACAGATTGCCAAGACTGCCATGCATGTCGATTCGGATTGGCGGTTCCACCTTCCATCGCTCACAGCCGATCCACACGACGAAACCACGCTCTACCTCGTTGGGGATCGGGGCGCTGACGAAACGAAGTCTGCTCTGCTTACTTTTACGCGCACCAAAGGCGGTGAGGTTCAGATTCACGAGCAACCGTTCCGCCCCGTCGACCGGGAAACAGTCCGTGAGATGGCGGCCAAAGATGCGCGATTCCTACCGCGGCCACAAAAGGACCTGCCCGCGGTGGCTGTGGGGAACCGGCATCCCGAAATCGCTCTGCCGGCCGTATTCGATGCCTTCGGACGAGTGCTTGATCAGACTGGCGTGAACATGGCGAGCACCGTGCAGCTTTCGGCCACCCGCGAGATGACGACCGATGAAGCGATCGTGGCTCGCGATGGGGAAGACCCGACCGAGATTGGCCACACCCGCATCTCAATCGAGCATCTCTATCACAGTGGTCTATGGGCGGCGGTGCGTGCCGGGTGGCGTCACGGGTATTCAGCCGAGGCCGATCACTTCATCGTGAGTGGCGCCAATCCTTCCGAGATCGCCGCTTCGATCGAGGCTACGCAGGAAGCCATCCGGCGGGCTGCCGGATATACGAAGTTTACGACCGACACGTCGCGGCTATTTCGACTGGAAGCGGACACGCGGCATCCCAACGCGTGGACGGATGCTCAAGTGGATGAGGCTTTCGCGAAGAATCTGACGGATGACGAGAGGGGTTGGCTGCTCAACGAGTTCACCGCTCCGAAGCAGGTCGAGGGATACACGTACGATTTCTCGCCGCCGGAAGTACGCCGTCTCGCGGTCAAGTTCAGCGAGAGTTTGAAGCTGAACGAAGAGCTGTATGACTTCATCCGCGAACAGAAATCAGGAGCGGAGTTTGACTTCGAGCCTTCGATCGACGAGGCCGCGACGCTCACCACGCCAAAGGAGTTGTTCTTCTACATGTACTGGCTCCAAGCGCGTGGACGGCCGGCAGGCCTCGTACCGCCCAACCTCGGTTTCAAGAAGCGCCAAGCGTACCCGGAGGAGTTGGGTCCGCTCAAGGACTACGCCGCTCACAAGATGTGGCCCGATCTCGTGCCCGCCGTCGAGAGCCGATTCGGCGGCGACCCGGTCGCGGAACTGGCAGCAAGGGTGAGCGATTTAGCGGCGGTGGCACGGCGCTTCGACGGCACGTTGAGCATTCACTCAGGCAGCGGCAAGCAGGCACGCGTGCTGGAGATGATCGGCCAGGCAACGGCGGGCCGCGTCAACTATAAGATTTCGGGCGAGCTTCAGTTGCAACTGCTGGACGTGCTTTCCGAGCAACCCGAGGCCAGTCCGTGGCGCGCGCTCTATGAGCGAATGGTTGATCGCTGTCGTGAGTTTGCTTCCCAAAACGCGTTTGGAGAGGAGAGCGAACTGGCCGAGATCTACAAAGCGAAGGGTCTTGAATACTACCTCGGGGACCGTGACAGCGGCCGCATCGACGGAAATCTGTTTCTCGTCTTCTGGATCGGGAATCTCGTCGGAACCCGCGACCGCGATGCGCCGGATGGTGATACGCGATTCTTCAAAGACAAGATCGACGAGTTGCCGGCTGATCTGCTGACCGAGATTCGGCGGCGCAACGCCGACTACATCGTGTGGCTGGCGGGAAGGCTGCGGCCTTAGCCGTGGCCAAAGTACATCAGCCAGCCGAGGCCGAAAATAGCCACCACAAAATACCCGAAAACGCCGAGGCCGTAGCGGATGCGTTCCGGGTCGGAATTGCGGCCGATCACACCGAGCACGATCGAGGCGAAAAAGGCGAACAGAAGCGCGGCTTGCAGGTGTGTGAGGCTCAAGTACATTACGGTTTCTCACCTACCGCGATTTCGTAAGCATCGACGACGGCCAGAATGTTCAGCAGCCCCGCGCACACCAGAAACTTTGTGCCGTAGTCGGCGACGGCATGCGCGAGTTGCTCCTGATGATAGCCAAGCCAGCTCGCCAGGAAGTAGAGCGCGCCGTTCGCGATACCGGCGATGTATCCGCCCCAGTGAACGACCGTGGTAAACAAGTCGCCGGTCTGAGGCTCGAACATGCGTCCGCGCATCAGCAGCCCGAAACCGAACATGCCGGCGATGGCGAAAAGCAGCAAGATTCCGTGATTCCATCGCTTGAGGTAGAAGTGCCCTGCTCCGGGTAGAAGCCAGCCTAAAAGGACAGGTGCGGCCCATTGCTGAACGGGTGGGATTGTCTGTTTTCGCTGGGGCATGCGGAGCCTGAACCTGTTTTCAAAAGTATCACAGCGGAGAGCGACGGTGAATGGCTCGCCCCGAATCCTTATTCCTTCCTTGGTTTAGGTTTCTCTAAGTCGAATCGTTCGCGGTAGGTGATGTCCGCCCCCTCGACTTCGAGCCGCAACCGCACTTGGCCTTCCAACTCCGGCGGTGTCTCCACGGTGATGACCTGCTGCGATCGGATACGTTCGATCATTTGCCGCAGGAACGGTTGAACCTGCGCAACGCCATCACAGAACAGAGCGTCGCCACCCGTAGTTTGGGCGAATTGCGTCAAACCGTTTTGGTAAACGGAATTAAGCCGGTCGCCGCGATTTTCGAGGTGTAAAAAGAACAACGGCGCCCAGGAACCCATCAGCGATTGCATCATCCCGTTGATGCGCTCTTGGATCAGGCTGTCGCCAAAGCGGCGGCTGAGGTCGCCTCCGTCGCTCGGGTTGATGACCGGGTTCGTGTAGTTGCCGCGGTACTCGTAAATGCTGCCATCGGTGATATAAAGTACGGCGGCGCGTACATCCGATTGCCGCAGCATCTGGTCGGCCACCGCGGCGGAGTCTTCGATTGAGTCAAGCAGCCCAGGGAAGCCGGAGACAGGCGAACTGAGCAGGGTGTCTTTTAACGCCTCGTGGTCGCTCGTTGGTTCCAGCAGAACCTGGAGGCCATCCTGGGCACGAAGAATTCCAGTGAACTCGCGGGGACCGAAATCAGCGAGTAACTCGACGAGGCCCGCCCGCGCGGCGTCGATGCGCGTGAGATCGCCGACCACATCCAAGACGATCAGCAGGACCAGATTGCCGTTAGCCGGATGCACGGTGTGAACCGCAACTTGCCGGTCTTCAAACCAGGCTCGAATTTTCTCAGGCGGAACAAGCGTCGCGAGCTGTTCGTCGCCGGTCTGTACCCAAAGCGGGGCCTTCATGTCCCCTTGAGCGCCTGGGACAAACAGGAGGCAGACAGTCAGAAGGGATCGGGGGAGCCAGCCAACCGGGCTCCCAGCCGTCAAAAGTTGAGCCTCATGCCGAGCTGCACGACACGGCCGCCCCGCGAACCAATAATTCTTCCGGCGTTGACGTTACGGGCGTTCTCCGGCCCGATCACGTTGTCGGGGTCGTTCCAGTTGGCATGATTCATGAAGTTGAAACCCTGGAAAAGGAGTTCCAGACTGCGCTCGCCCGAGAGCGGCACGCGCTTAGTGACCGCCAGGTCATGGTTATTGAAACCGGGGTTGCGCAGTGAAGGATGCGTCCGCGGGGCGCTGCCAATCGTGAAGTCATCCGGGTCGGCGAAGGCCAGCGGATTGAAGAACAAACCAGGTCCGGGATTCGCGATATTTGGATCGATACCAGCAACTTCGTTCACACGCAGGAAGCGAACCACGCCGCCGGTGTTATTGAATTCAGGCTGGAGGGTAACCGGATCGCCGCTCATCCAGCGGGTGAAACCGCTCACCGACCAATTGCCGACAACGTGCTTGAGCATCGACGATTTGAACATCGTCTTCCCCTCGCCGAACGGCAACTCGTAAACATAGCTGACGGAGATGCGGTTCGGTCTGAGACCCCGCGAGAGCGACCACTCACTGTCGCGATTGAAGTAATTCTGGACGCCCGGACCGGAATAATCATCCCATTGCTTGATGTAAGAGTACGAGAAGTCGAGGGTCAGACCGTGCGAAGCTCGCTTTTCGACGCCGACATCCGCACTCTGGTACCTGTAACGGCCGAGCGGAAACTGGCCGTTCGTCTGGAAGTTCTGAAACTGCGGGAACGGCCGCAGCGTACGGCGAAAGCCCTCGTCGTTGAGCTGATCCTGGAAATGGAGCGCATCGAGAGGAATGGCGTTGATGCCCACGCTGCTTCCGCCCAAGAGGATGTCTTTCGCGCGATACATCTGGCCGCCGACGCGGACAGTGAGTCCGACCGGGAGCTGGCGTTCCAGCCGTAGCGACCCCCAGCGATAGCGCGGCTGGCGGCGCGTTTGGGGAATCAGATCGGGGTCGGTGTCGTTCGCCGCATCCGGCCGGAGATCAGGGAGAGCGTGCGGTAGGGGCGCCAGGCCTTCACTGAGGACGACAGCCGGCTCGAGCTGTTGATTGCTGGAGATCTGGGTGCGCTTCGCCGTAAAACCCTGCGTCCCGAAGGTGCCGGAACTGATGCCGAGATTCGAGTAGTACTGCATTATGGAGAGCCGTACAACCGTGTCGCGGGAATCCGTCGGGCTCCAAGCCACGCCCAAGCGCGGCTCCAGGCGCGTGCGGTTCGGCTGGAAAGCGCGGCCTTGGTCGCCATGGGCGGCAAAGATGAGTGCTCCCGGCCGCTCGTTTGCGGGATTGATGGCATCCAAGTCGACCGTGGACTGTCTGTCGAACTTCTCTGTGCGAGGGCTTGATATGTCTACATTGAGGCTCAGCGTGAGCCGCAGTCTGGGAGTGACTTCATATTCATCGCGAATACGGGTTTCGACCGACGTGCGGCGAAGGTAGGTAGGCTGAAGCAGATCTGTCGCTTCAGCACGGAACGACCGGCCCAGCAGGAAACTGGCAAAGGAATCGCCCGTGTTGACGATTCCTGGAAGTCCCGTCAAGTCGTCGTTGAACTGAAACGATCCCGACGGGGCGGCCGGCATGAATGTGTTGACCTGATAGCGGCTCACCTCGGCGGATGCAGTCCAGGAGTGGCGTCCCCGCTGAAGATTGAGTGAGTGTTCGGTGTGATAACTGTTCCAGGCGTTGCGAAACTGGGAGCCGGTAGGCGTACCCATACCCTCGAAATCCTGAAAGCTGACGCGGGGGAAGATCGTGCCGCTGACCCCGCTCAAGCCGAGCTCTTTGGGGATGTCGCGGTCGCTCTCCAAACCGGCTGTGCGGCGTGTGCGTGACCGCACCTGGGCCCGCGCCGTGTAGATCGATTGCGGCGAAATCGAGAACGTTTCCGTCAGAGCCAAGCGCTTCTGAGAAAAGTAGCGATCCGGGCTTCCGGGGTTGGCGATCGTGGAGTAGATACGCGGCGAACCTTCGAAACCCTTGGAGTGCGCTAGGTCCACGGTGAGTTTGTGGCGTTCGAGCAAATTGTGATCCACGCGTACGAGGAAGCCGTCGGGGGTTTCCTGCTGCGGCGGGTTGACCCAGTAGTTGTTTTGCAGGAAGGGTCCAATGCTGGTGTTGGGTTGTGGTAATTCCTGGGTCATCCGCGCGGCGACCGGGTCCAGACGCGAGAGCGGAATCCGGTTATTCGGAAACGCGTCGCGCATGTACTCCAGGTTGTCGAGTTCCACGCCGCGCGAAGAATCGTAAGACGGATTGAGACGCGTGGAATCGGGGTCGTACACCGTGATCGGATCGCCGGCCCGGTTGACGAGATCGGAGAAATCGCCGCCTTGCTGGCCCGAAGTCGGAATCGTCCTCAAGTAAGACTGGCCGACCTTTTGGCGCGTGCCTTCGTAGGAAAACGTGAAGAAGGTCGAGCGGCGGCCGTCGTAGAGCTTCGGGATGTAGACCGGACCGTTGACGCTGAATCCGAACTGATTGCGGCGGAGGACGTTCCGCTCTCCCCCGTTTTGCACGACTTCGTGCGGTACGGCATCGAAAGCATTGTTGCGGACGTACTCATACACTCGACCGTGCCACAGGTCGCCGAGGTTCCTCTTGGGAGTCGAGCCTTCTCTGCCTGCCTCGAACACGCCCAGGAGCTGGGTCTCCCGCCGGAAGACCCGAATCGCCTTCTTGACCTCGATAACATAGGGGTCAAGTGCGGGCCGTGATTTTGTAGCGGCTTTTGTGGTACCGGAGGCGCCTGAGCTTGAGGTTGGCGTCGAAGATGCTGAATCATCGGCGGACGCCGCCGGCAAAGCTTCGGGCGATACAGCTAGGTTTTCTGCGGCCCGCGCGTGCGGGACCGCCGTTCCTCCCAGGAGGAACGCCAGGAACGCACACAGGTACCGCATGGTCATCTTGTAGCGGGAAGTGCTTTTTATCTTAACGATTTAGATGCCTGTCTGGCTAGGGGCGAATCCCCTAGTTATGTGGTAGGGCACGGAATAGGCCGTCAAGCCCCTGTGGTATCGCTTAGACGTCGATCGTCACTATCGCTTCTTGTACTCTTCCCGTCGGGCCGGCGCCTGTTTCGGAGACATAACAGTCCACTTCGCTGCGGATCCCGAAGTCGCTCAGATAGATGCCCGGCTCGATCGAAAAGCAGGTGCGCGGGATGATCGGGCGCTTGTCGAGGGTTTCGAGATTGTCGATGTTGGCGCCGTTGCCATGCACCTCTTCGCCAATCGAGTGGCCGGTGCGATGCGTGAAGCTGTCGCCGAAGCCGGCGTTCGCGATATGCCCGCGGGCAACATCATCCACTTCAAAGCCATGGATGAGTTTGCCTGCCGAGATGGCGCGCTCGACGAAACTGACGGCGCCGTCTCGCGCGCCCTTCACGATGTCGAACACGTTGGCGATTTCCGAGCGCGGCGCGGCTCCGACGGACGCTGTCCAGGTGATGTCGTAGTAGACGGAACGGGGCTGGTCAAGCTTGGCCCATAGGTCGATGAGGACGAAGTCTCCGTTGCGGATCGGCGAAGATTGGTCACCCGTGGGCGCGTAGTGCGGATTACCGCTGTTGGCGTTGACGGCGACGATCGGGCCATCGGCGGTGACGAGATCTTGTTCTCGAAATCGCCGCCGGATGAACTCAGCGATCAGGAATTCCTCGACATGACCATCGGCGCCGATCTTGTTACCGATTTCCCTAAAGGCTTCGGCCAGGATGCCGTCGACACGGCGTCCGGCCTCGCGATGTGATTCGAGTTGCCCCTCCGACCAGCGGGCTTCGAAGTACTGCACGAGCGAAGCGGAGCTGAGAACGTTGACTCCCAGTCGGCGGACAAGATCAATCGTGCCGCCGTCGACGAGTGAAACATAGGGGATCATGCAATCGGGTGAGTATTGCATCGCGATCTGCTTTGCGCCGGTCAACACTTCCGCGAGTTTGCCTTGCTGCTCCTGCCAACTCGAATAGACCAGCCGCTCGCCGGGAAGCGCATCGAGCATCCAGTCTTCGATGCGATGGACTAGTTTGCGCGGTTCGCCTTGGGCAGGTATCCAGTAATACCAGCGCCGGGACACATGACCGGGGATGTCAAGCCCGAGCACGCGGTAGGCGATCGGGTCGCGGACATGATGGTCAAAAAAGAGCCAGCCGTCGAGTTGTTCGGACTGGAGCTGATTCTGGATTTCTTCAAGGTTTCGCATATGCGTTCGTGGCAGCGCCGCCGGCCGGGGAGTAGCGCGTTACGCCTCGGCGGCGGTCTGGAGCGCGGCGCTTGCCTCCTGATTGGTGAGGCCTTTGATTTCGATGACCTTATTTCGGATCTTCGCGCCTTTCAGAATACTCACGGCCGACCGCTTCACGCCGAGCAACTTTGCTAGATAGTCAACGCAAGCTCGATTGGCGCCGCCCTCGACCGCAGGGGCTTGGAGCGAGATCTTCCAGGCGTCCTCTCGTTTTCCCAGTACTGCGTTCTTCTTCGCCCCCGGTTGGACTCGCACTTCGATGCGCGCCACGGTTTCATCGCTCATGATTCCACGCGCAGCACCTCGGCCTTCGTGCACTTGACGGTGGGATGTAGGTTTGCTACGCCGGCCAGCGGACGGGCGTCCACGACCCGAAACGTGATGACGTCGTCGAGCCAGTCGTGGCTGTAGCCCTCCGAGTATTGCGCGGCGACGGTGAGCGTATATTCCTGCGGGGCTAGCCAACATTCGAAGTTGAACTCGACGGCTACCTGCTCGCCCGCCGCGCAGGGGCCGATGTCGGCGCTCTCTATGGAAGTGTTCGTACCGAAGACGTCCATCCCGTTCCGCGTGCGGACCAGCATCCCGACCATGGGGCTGGGCTGATCGGCATGGAATTTCGAAACGACACGGACGGTGAGGGGGTCGCCGCTGCCGACACCGCGCGTTGGGCCTCCCGCTGCGTCAAGCAATTCCACTTCGATGATTTCCGCGACGCGGTCGCCGTGGCGGTTACTGAAGGTCAGGCCGGCCCCCTCGCCGCCGGATTCGGCCTCTAATCGTTGGGTCTCTGTATCGAAAGCCTTCTGCCCCTCGAGCACCGTTCCGACATAGCGATTGATGACGGCCGAGGGGTCGCCCTGCTCGACGATGCGGCCGTCTTGGAGAAAGATCGCCCGGCTGCAAATCTGCTTGACCAGTCCAAGATCATGAGAGACGAACACGATGGTAACGCCCGCGGCTTGCAGTTCCTTGAATTTGCGGACACAGCGGTTGGCGAAGACGGCGTCCCCGACGGCCAACGCCTCGTCGACGACGAGAATCTCGGGCTCAACGTGGATAGCGGTCGAAAACGCGAGACGTACATACATCCCGCTGGAGTATCTCTTTACCGGGCGCTCGATGAAATCGCCGATGCCCGCGAAGCGCTCGATCGAGGGCATGGCGCGCTCGATCTCCGGGCGCGTCAACCCCATGATTTCGCCGTTGATGAAAATGTTCTCCCGCCCGCTGAACTCGGGATTGAAGCCGGCGCCGAGTTCGAGCAGCGCGGCGACGCGGCCTTCCCGTGAGACGCGGCCTTCCGTCGGCTCCAGAATGCCGCACATGATTTGCAGCAGTGTGCTCTTGCCGCTGCCGTTGGCGCCGACGATGCCCATCGTCTCGCCTGGGTTCACCTCGAAGCTAACGTTGCGCAGTGCCCAGAAGTCCTCGTGAAGGGATCGCGCGCCGAACCAAAGCGCTTCTTTGATGCGGTCGGCAGGCCGGCCGTAGAGGCGGTAGACCTTCGAGATGTTGTTGGCGACGAGCAATTCTAGCGATCCGTTCGGTCCCCAGTAATCTTAGCGGGATCGCGTGGGACAGGACCCGATCCGTCCCCAGCCGCGTCGTTCGGCAATCCAGGACGGATTCCCACCGAGAAACGATTTCCGATCGAACAACCCAAGTGTACGAAGGTCCGCAGAGGCTCCCAGTCGAGCCGTCTCAGCCACCTTTGGAGCAAAATGTGTCGTCGTTCATGACATCGGTTGTTCGCGACAGCTATCGCACAGTCGCTTGAGCGTCCCTCCTCAGCGGCCTGAATCAACCCTTGCTGACGGGGGGAGCACCGGCCGTTCTTGCGATAGCATTCGGGGCTAACGAGTTGGCGATCAGCAGCCGGACCTAGGCCGGTCTGTCTGCATTGGCTGGCTAGGCCGACTCCTTGGGCCGCTCCCACCGCCACACCGGGCCGTCCTCGGGGTCCTCGACCTCCCCGGTCTGCAAAAACCCACACTTCTCCAGAACCCGCGTCGAGGCATTACGCGTCGGTAGCGTGTGGGCCCGAACGAGTCGCACCCGATCATCGGCAAACGCGAATGCGATTCCATAGGCGATTTCCACCACCCCATGGTCGTCCGGCGGTCCTTTGAACCCGACGTTACCAACAACAAGACCCTCATCCCGATGGACGATCGCGAAGCCAAAAACCCACGGGTCTTCCGCCACCGACTTGTGCAGTTGCGCCAGCCAGGCGGGCGAAACCTCACCAGAGAAGAAGAATCCCCGAAGGCCTTCCGCAGCCGGCAGCCCGAAGCTCTTTTCGAAACGCTCCTCACCCTCGACCAACGCGAGCAGATGCGTGGGGGAGTACGGCGTCAAGACGAGATGGGCGGTTTCAAGAGTCATTGCACGGGGTGCCGGGTGACCGGCATCCCTACCGCGATCCGCATGAGCTAACCGAGCCCCGAGGCCCCTTTGAACGCCGTGGGCTGAGCCCAAGCGGCCTCTGCTCAGGGAGTTGGCCCGCCGACATCAAGCCCGGTAGCGCGATGTCGACGGAAGGCTCGTTGCACACTTGTCCGGTTCATCCGTAAATGTACTCCACAAGTTCTCAGGGGACCTTCGCCGCGTCCAACAGCCGAAGCCAGTTTTCGCCGAGGATCTTCTTGATGCGTTGCTCGCTGTAGCCTCGCCCCACGAGGGATTCGGTGAGCCGGGGGTAGCTGGTCGCGTCGAAGTCGAGGAGGCGGGGGCCGCTCATCAGGTCGAGGCCGAGGCCGATATGACCGTCGCCCACCATCTCGACCGCGTAGTCCACCTGGTCGGTCCATTCCTCGACGGTGGCGAGGGGTTCGCCCGCGTCGAGCCCCTTCTGGTGCGCCTCACGCCAGGGGATGCTGTAGCCGCCGCCGCCGCGAATACTGCGGGCGCGTACCCAACGGTCATGCATCTCGGCGTCGAGTTGGTTGATGTAGGCGCCGAAGTCTTCGTAGGGCTTGCGGAAGAAGGAGTAGCCCGCGATGAGATGCTGCAGCGGCACGGCCGTGCTGTCTTTTGGCTGAGCTTCCTTCCAGACCGCGTACTTCTTGCTAAACATGTTCGAGCTGCTGTGCATGCCCAGCAGCCCGCCCTTGGCGGCCATGGCCTTGAGAACTTCATCGGAAAGGCTGCGCGGGAAGTCGACGAAGTGCTTCAGCCCATGGTGGCTGCCGACGACGGGTGCGCGGCTGGCCTCGATGATCTGCATCTTGGCGGCTTCGGATGCGTGCGAGAGGTCGATCAAGATACCCAGACGGTTCATCTCGGCGATGACTTTGCGGCCCTGCTCGGTGAGGCCGCCCCATTTTGTGACGCCGAGTTTCGCGTCCATGAAGGCGTTGGTGGTGTTGTGGCTGAGGGGCTGGATCATGCGGACACCGAGGCGGTAGAAGAGCCGCAGCACGTCGAGGTCGCCCTCGGTGTCAAAGCCGCCTTCGAGTGCGAGGATCGCGGCCATCTTGCCCTTGGCGACGATGCGTCGCACGTCGGCGGAGGTGAGGGCCAGCTCCATCTTGTCGGAGTTGGCGTCGAGAACGCGATAGAAAGTCTCGATCAGGCGGCAGGCCTGTTTCACCGCGTAGTTGTAATTGTTGTAGGGGTCCTCAATGTAGACGGTGTGGACAACCACATCGAGGCCGCCCTGCTTGGCGCGAGCGTAGTCGAACAAGCCCGTCTCCTGGATCTTCCACGGATCGATGCCTTGGTGGAAGACGGGTGTGATGATGTGGACATGGCCGTCGACAACAATAGCTTCTTTGTGTAGTTTGGCTGCATCGACGGACTGAGCAAGCAAAGCGGTGGGTACAACGACGCTGCTTAGCAGAACCGCAAAGGCAGTGCTGACGTTTAGTCGACCTTGGCGCATGGAGACCTCGATAGCGACGTGATTGCAGAAATTCCTTGGGAGCGTGACCCCCAGGAGAATCCTTATGGGGCAGTGGTCGACATTCTAATACATTCGCATCAAGGCGCTGCTACGCGCGAAGCCCTTCGGAGCCTCTCGGCGGATGCAGAACCCGAGACCACACAACACCTGGACGCGAAAAAATGTCATAGTTCATGACATCGGTTGTTCACACCACCTATCGGCTACGAGGTAGAATCGGATTCGCAACTTCCTCTCATGCGGCGACGTGATTGGCTCAAGTCGATTCACCTGGGGGCAGCGGCAGCGGTGCCGGCTCTGGTACCTTCGTCGGCAAGGGCCTCTCCCTCGACGCTGCCGGGTGTCACCGCACGGACGGGCATCCAGGGCGTGTGTGCCTGGCCCAATCTCCTGCGTCTGAACGACGGCTCGCTCGTCGCACTGCTCTTTAACCAGCCCTGCCACGGACTCTGGGAGGGTGACCTCGACTGCTGGGCCAGCGAAGACGAAGGAAAGACGTGGCGCTTCCGCGGACGTGCCGCTGAACATGAGCCCACCACCAACCGTATGAACCGGTCCGCGGGCATCGCAAACAATGGCGACATCATTGTCCTCTGCAGCGGTTGGGCCGATCGCAGTCCCAAGGGTCAACCTAGCGGGCCGAAACAAAGGATGTTGCGTGCCTGGGTGTGTCGTTCCTCGGACGGCGGTCGTAATTGGTCCGTCAGCAAGGAGTTTCCCGCTCCTCCCGAGACGCCCGCCGGGAAGAACAACGAGTTCATCCCTTTTGGCAGCATCGGCGCCGCGAACGACGGATCGCTGTGCTCCGCCGTCTATTTGGCGAGAGGCGACCTCAGAGAGTGCTATCTGCTGCGCAGCCGCGACGACGGACGCGCCTGGGGAGACCGTGTCCCCTTGAACCGCGCCGGCAACGAGACCGACATCCTTCACCTCGGCGGCGGCCATTGGCTCGCGGCATCGCGCGAGTTTCAGAAGAAGCGTGACGTTCGCGTCGAGCTGTTCGCGTCCGATGACGACGCGCATACGTGGAAGCGCCGGATGCCATTGACCCTCCCCATGCAGATTCCCGGCAGCCTGACGCGGCTCGCGGATGGCCGCATCCTGCTCGGCTACGGCAACCGCTGCTGGAACAACTTCGGTGTGGATGTGCGGCTGAGCGACGACCGAGGGCAGACCTGGAGCCCCCCGATCCGCATCGCCGACTGCCCTCGACCCGACTGCGGCTATCCGAGCAGCGTGCAGCTTCCCGATGGTCGTGTGGTCACGGCGTACTACACCCAAGTCTCAGATGACTTTCACTACGAAATGAGGACGGCTGTCTGGGACCCTCGCCGGTTCGGCGCCGACGGCCGCCCCGCTTGATTCGACCTAGCCGTCTCTTGCTTATCCGGTTGTTTCAGCAAACCCCAAGATGTGGTGTAGCAGTTTGATGCGCCCGTCGTTTCGCAGGAGCTTGCAGCACGCTGTCGAGACGGAGGAAAACCTATCGCGGCCGAACTGAGTCGTCACGAGGTCTTGGCGGCCGCTCAAGGGACCCGCTGGTACGTGCCGCACACGCGGCGCGAGAGACCTGGAGAAAAACTCGTAACCGCGACCCAAGATATAGTGGCGTGCTGAAACAACCGGATAAGCAAGAGCCGTCTAAGACCCACTCGACCGAGTTGTTCCGCCACGAAAAGAACGGCCAATCCAGTTGGATCCGGCAGCACCCGAAACAGTGGGTCAGGCGGCTGAGCCTCCTCGGTAAACGTCATCCAGGCCCTAGTCGACGCCAAGATCACACCAGGCGAACGTCAGACAATCGTGGCGCTGGAGTATACGGGTAGGTCCCTGGGGAGTCGTAGATCTCCGCAGGGTAGCGGACTGAGGCCCAGAAAGGCTGTTTCCTCAACCGATCGGTTGTTCGCGACAGTAGTGCTGTGGCCGTACGATTTACTCAGGCCATGGGTGGCCAAACGGCCTCGCACTTCCGCATCGGCGAGAAGCTCGGTGAGGGCGGTATCGTGCCGTCAACCAAGGCCGGTACGGCCGAGAAACTTCTTGTCTACACTGAGATTTGGCGATAGCCTGGAAGTGCTCATGTCAGCAAGACCGTTTCACCGTAGGCTTCTGACGATTGTGGCGTGCGCAGCCATGGTCGGACACACGTACGGCCAGGCTCGAATCGGCGGTGGGAAATCGGGCCGTGGCGGCGGCTCTGGCGTGGGGCGTGGCAGTTCCTTGGGTCGTGGGTCGTCCGGTTGGGGCCCTGGGCGTTCGTCAAAGGGCGGTCGCGGCAAGGGGATGAAGCTTCAGCGAGGTGGTTATCGGCAGTCGCGTGGGCCCTCCTCCACGCGTAAGGCATTCCCCTACAATCCTGTGGAGCGAGGTCGAAAGCTTCGGTCTGGCAAGAACAAAGACCGACACGCCGTGCGGCGAGCCATCCGGCCCGCTCGAATCCGCAGTTCGAGAGGACGGAATCTCCGGGGGTTTCCAGATCACGATTTTGATTTCGACCGCCGGCGGGGTTTCGGCCGGTTTCCCTTTGTAGTTGTGCCCTACGGGTATGGATACTCGAACTCCACTCGAAGTGAGCGCGTTGTGATCATCGATCACACGACTGCAACTCGATCCAACGCTGTGGTTGACATAGTCCCTGCCCGACAGCCATTGGCACAACCGACTGTTGAACCGAAGGTTTTTGAGGTGCGACCCGAGGGCCCTCGACCATTTGAGTCAGCTCGAGGCCAATCAGTAGAGGTATCGCGTGTCGATGACGGCAGGACCACGGCTGATGAAGCCCGAGTCTACCTGCTAGCGTTCAAAGACGAAACGGTCGTTACCTCCCGACAGCACTGGCTCGAAGGGGACACCATGCGATTCGTCACGCCAAAGGGTAAGCCGAGACAGATTCGACTGGCGGATGTTGATCTCGATCTGACGGCGCGGCTCAATAGCGAGCGCGGTTTGTCGTTCTCGCTTGAGGTCGTCCCACAACCGCGGTGACACCTCGACCCGACTTCTCTGCCAAGCCTTCCCACAAGGCGGTGGCGGGCGGTAAAGTCCCGACCTTGGAGTCACTGCGTTGGAACGCCACGCGTCGTCCAAACTGGCACTGAGAGTTTCGTGACCGCGAGCAGGATTAAGTCCCCCGAATCGAACTACATAGGGCTCTGTCGCGGAAAGGTGTTGGGAAATCCGGCTCGCATGAGGAATCCTCTGCGAAAACCGGTACGCTATACTCGTGCCCGCTGTGACTACTTGGCTGGTGCGCTGCGAGTTGATCAACGCCGAGAAGCCCAGGCGTGAGGCGAGGGCCTCCATAAGCCGAGGAGATGCCCAAACGGGCGCGTGTTCATGAGAGACGAACCGACAACGATCGGCACGCGGTATATCGCCAGCGTGGGGCGATACGAAGCGATCGTCGAGCTGAGAAGAGACGGTTGGCACAGAGGCATCTTCAACGACGACACCCGCAACTGGCAAGTGGCACCGAGCCGCGTCGGAAGTGCCCAAGAAGGCCGGGACTACTGTGAGAACCAGCTTGAGAATCTACAAGAACGTGCGCTGAAGCTGGATTGGAAGCAAGTGGGAGGGCTCCGTCGCAGCGTGGACCGAGACGGGGTGGCCAAGCCTGGAAAGAAGACCGCATGATCAAGCATCCGCATTGAGATACGATGCACATAGGGTCAGTTTGCGTATTGCTGTCGGGTCATCGGGGTCCCACCACCGATCCGTCAGGGGAAGGACCGCACGGACGGCGGTTAGCGCAGTCTGGCGGCGATCCCCCGCAGCGTATGGTTCAGCGCCGCCTCCCGCTTTCCTGCTACGCCGTCGCCCCGGTTCTCGTTGAGAGTCGCCGCCAGCGTTTCCAGCCTTACGGCCAGGTCTTCGTCGCGCCCACCGTCCTGAAGCTGTGCCTCCGAGCGATCGAGCGCCGCCGTCAGCTCGGCGCCCAACGACTCCGACAGCTCCCCGCCGCGCTCAAGCTGATCGATGTAGGCCCGGGCCACGACCGGCTCCGCCGGCCACTGAACGGGGAACTGCTGCTGCGGGTTGAAGACGCCGCCCCCGTCGGCCACGGCCGCCGCGGCGATCTCGCTCTCGGTTAGGAATCGGCTGGGGGTCAGCGCCAGGACGTCCAGCCCGCGCGCGATCTCGGTGCCGTAGATGCGACCGTGATACCAGTAGGTCGACCAATATCCGCCCATGACCAGTTCCTCGGCGTCGATGGGTCCACGGTCAAAGTAGGCGATCTCGACCGGGTGGGCGGAATCGGTGAAATCGATCACTGACAGGCCACCCTGGTACCAGGCCTGGGCGAAGATGTCGCGGCCCGGCACCGGGACGATGGAGCCGTTGTGCGCCACGCAGTTCTCCTGGTCCAACTGCGGCGCCGGTATCTTGTAGTAGCTGCGGAACTCGAGCTTGCCGTCGACAATGTCGTAGATCGCGTCGGCGCCCCAGGTGAGCGGGTCGTAGGTGCGGCAGCGCGGTCGGCTGCCGCCGCCCCACTCATCAGTGAAGATGACCTTGGTGCCGTCGTTGTTGAAGGTCGCCGAGTGCCAGTAGGCGAAGCCCGTATCGACAACCGCGTCGAGTCGGTGCGGCTTGAGCGGATCAGAGATGTCGAAGAGGATGCCGTTACCCGAGCAGGCGCCTGCGGCGATCTTGCGCTCGGGGAAGACGGTGATGTCGTGGCACTGGCTGGTCTGACTGGTCTTCTGGGTGTCGTCGCCGTGGTCACCGCCTCTCCACAGCCCGGCTAGGACGCCGGTCTCGGGATCGGCGAAGACCGCCGGAGAGTCGACGATGCGCGCCTCGGACGGTCGGTCGACCGGGATCTCGATGACATCGATGCGGAACAGCGCTGTGCGGTCGTCACCGGGAGACTCGTCATAGCAGCCCTCCAGTTCCTCCCCCTCACGTACCGAGGAGGTCCCGGAGTTGTAGACGATGATCTTGCCGTCGTCTCCCGGTCCGGAGACCACCGAGTGGGTGTGTGAACCGCGGCAGGTCTGGACCGCGCCCACCTGCACCGGGCCTCTCAGGTCGCTGATGTCGAGGATGCGGAGCCCGCGAAAGCGCTCGGGGCTCGCGTCCTCGGTCACCCCTTCGAGCCCGCAGTCGAGTCGGCCGCGGGTCTGTTCAACCGACATGATCAAGAGGTCGCCGACGATCGAGACGTCGCCTTGGCCCCCCGGGCAGACCACCGAGCTGCGCAGTTCCGGCCGGCCGCCGTCGACCAGCCGATAGATGTTGAAGCCGTGGTAGTTGCCGACTACCAGCACGTCGCCGGCGAAAGCCATGTCGGTATTGGCGAAGCTCAACAGCGGCGAGCGACCGTCGTCTTTGTCCTTCTTGTCTTTGCCCTTCTCGTCTTTGTTTTCCTTTGCTTCGGGATCCTCGGCGGCCGTCTCGCCCGCTTTCTCCTTGGCGGCGAGGGCTTGCAGGCGCTTCGGCGGCAGGTTGGCCGGATTTTTCGGGTCGAAGAATCCGGCTGGCTTGGGCAGCGAGGCGACGAGTTCCAGGTTCAGCCGTGCCCGGCCGGCGTCCCGGAATCCGGGAGACAACGCCGAACGCGGGTCCGTGGACAGCTTGACGAGGAGCGTGTTCATGCGCTCGATCTCCGCGGTCTGACCGTTGGTGATTTCGGAGGTAAACTCGAATAGCACCGGATCGTAGGCCGACCCCGGCTGCTCGAGGAGTTCCTTGACCATCTTCACCGCACCCTCGTGATGGGGGATCATTAGCTCCAGAAACAGCCGGTCGAAGGCCGTGCCGTTCGACGCGGCGAGCTCGGCCATCTGCTCCGGCGAGGCCATGCCGGCCATCTTGTGGGTGGTGTGCATCGCCTCGTGCGCGGCCGGATCCGGCACGTGCTGACCGCGGTCGCGCAGCCACTGCTGCATGAACGCAATCTCGTCTCCCTGCGAGGCGTTGATCCGCCCGGCGACGTCGATCAACTCCTTGCGGTTCGTGCGGTCGGCTACCAGCGTCGCCATCTCAAGGGCCTGGTGATGATGCGGGATCATGTCGTGCACGAAGCGTACGTCGTCCGGCGAGTAGCTCGATTCAGCGATATCGATCGCCTGGTCGGCGCTCAGCTCCTGTGCCGGCTCGCCCGGCGCGCCGGGCTGGATGATGGGTGCCTGGGCCGGGCTTTCAACCGCCAGGGCCAGTAGGAATATCCACAGACAGACGCAACGAGACAGGTAAACAGAGTTTCTAGTCAAGGAGTTTGCTCCAAGCGCAGAGATCGGATCATCGGGCGGCACTGGGAAACCAGCCTGCTCCAATCTATCAGATCAGCCGGCAGTGGTTTTGAGCAGGTTTGGGAGCAAGGTCGTCGCGGCTCAGCACGCAGCATCGGCAGCCGCAGGGGCTTGCCTTCAAACTTTGCTTCTCGAATGACAGTACCTACTTTGATGCTCAACGGCAGGCTGGATTACGTGTATCCGGTGAGTGAGTTCCGCGCCAAGAACGGCGGGCAGATCCTCCGCGCAGAGCTTGACCTGTCAGGCGCAGCGGCGCGATCCAAGTTCCTTGAAACGAGTCACATAGAGCTCGGTCGAGATTTACTGTTGGGATATCGAGTACCGTCCACCTTTTCGTCGGCTGAAGCCTGCCTGGGCCTCTCGACGGTGGCAATGAGCAGCCGAAAGTGCCAGACTGGACCGTCATGACTCGTAGAGGATTTCTCGCGGCTTCAGCCGGCTCTGTGGGCGTTGCGCTGGCGCAAAACCCTCCCCCTAAGCGCATTGCCGCCATCATTACCGAGTACTGGTCCGGTTCCCACGCCGATGTCCTTGTCGGCAAGTACCTAGAAGGGTGGCTGCAAGACGGCAGGTCACCCGGACCGCGCTCCAAGATTGTCTCGATGTACACCGAGCATGGTCCCGCCAGCGACACTATCCGTCCGGACATAAGCCGTCCGATGGCCGCCGGGCACGGGGTGCCGATCTACCGCACCATTCACGAGGCCCTCACCCTCGGTGGCGACGACCTTGCCGTCGACGGCGTACTGCTGATCGGCGAGCACGGCAACTACCCGATGAACGACAAGGCGCAGACGCTCTATCCGCGTTTCAAGATGTTCCTCGAGATCACCGACACGTACCGCCGCACCGGCCGCACCGCGCCCATCTTCAACGACAAGCACCTCTCCTATAGCTGGATTAAGGCCAAGCGTATGGTCGAGATCTCGGAGCAGATGAGCTTCCCGATGATGGCGGGCTCGTCTGTACCCGTCGCTCACCGCCGGCCTGCCATCGACTTCCCGTGGGGAGAGAAAGCTACCAAGGCGGTCGCGATCAGCTACAGCGGCCTGGATATCTACGGCTTCCACCTGCTCGAATCCCTGCAGTGCATGGTTGAGCGCCGTCAGGGCGGTGAAACCGGCGTCCGAGCCATCCAGTGCCTGGAGCGGGACGCCGTCTGGAAGTTTCTCGATGACACGCCCTGGGCGCGGCGCCTTTTCGACAAAGCGCTCACCCACAGCGAGACCCTCAAGCCCGGCATGCGACAGAACGTGAAGGAGCCGGCTGTTTTCCTCGTCGAGTACAACGACGGTCTCGAGGCAGCGGTCTTTCTACTCAGCGGCGCGGTCGAGGACTTCACCGTCGCGATTGACGTGGAGGGCCGCCCGGAACCCGTCTCGACGCTGATGTACTTACAGAACAGCCGTCCGCACCCGCACTTCGGCTGCCTGGTGATGAACATCGAGAAGATGTTCGAGACGGGCGTGGCGACTTATCCGGTCCAGCGGACGATGTTGACGAGCGGTATGCTGGACTTCGCGCTCGAATCGCGCTTCCAGGGCTACAAGCGCCTGGAGACGCCGCAGCTTGACATCGACTACTGGGTGGGCCGCGACTCGCACTTCTGCGTGGGGCCTTTGACGGAGCAGCCGCGGAGCTGATGAGCGCTCCAGTCCCAGGCCGTAACCAACGACGCCACTAGTGCGACGGCGATTCGGATTGCCCAAAACTGATAGCGGCTACGACTAACGAGCTACAGAAGGTCCGCGAACGATTTCTTCCATTTGTAGAACCAGGCATGCCCGGCGAGAAACAGGACGATTGAGACGCCTGTCAGCACGGCGAGCGGCGGCCAGTTCGGCGGCACACCGTCCAGCAGCACCGAGCGATAGGAGTCCACGAGCACGTACATCGGGTTCTTTTCGAACAACCAGGCGTAGTTCTCGGGTAACTGGTTTTCGGGGTAGCAGATCGGAGTGGTGAAGAACCACACCGTGAGTATGAACCCGATGAGCTGGCCAATGTCCCGGAAGAACACGCCAAGCGCGGCCAGAAACCAGCTCAGACCAAGCGTCAACAGAAACTGCGGGATCAATATCAGCGGCAGGTAGAGCGCCATGGATGTGAGATCCCGCCCGAAGTAGAGCAGCCCGCCGACGAAGATCAGGATGCCGAACATTTCACTGACCAGACCGGCGAAGACGAGATTTACCGGAAGAATCTCCACAGGGAAGAGAAGCTTCTTGACGAAGTTTGAGTGTTCGTGAACTACCGTCGGCGCCCGCCCGACTGCTTCGCTCAACGCCAGCCACGGCAGCATACCGGCCATGAAATAAAGAACGAAATTACCGGGCCGGTCGTCGGGACCGAAGCGTGTTTGGAGAACGTAACCGAAGACAAAGGCGTAAGTGAGCATCATGAGCAGCGGCTGGATAACGGTCCAGAACAGGCCGCCGTAGGAGCCGCGGTAGCGCCCCATGATGTCGCGGCGCACCATCGAGCGGATCAGCGAGCGGTGCCGCCACATCGTCCGAACCGGATACGTGAAACCGCGCGCGATCGTTCTCCCGAAGCGCCTCAGGCGTTGCCGCCCGATCGTACTCACCGTGCTTGAAGGTGAGCCTACCGTCCCCTCGTCGACCTCTGCTTCAATCAGGAGGAACTGGGAGCCGCGTTCATAGAACCATGCCTCACCTTCCTTGAGGGGCGAGACAAAGACGCGGTAGCGGCCGTTCTGACTGGGAAGATCGACCTGCAAATCGAGCCGTACCGTTTGTTTCGGTGCGACATCGTTGGTGCAAGCTTCGTGGGAACCCTCTTCGATGAGATAGTCGGTCGTGGCGTCGAAGATCTGGTATGCGAAGGCGTGACCCTCCGCCGAACTCCAATTGTGGCGGCCCTCGTTGCGAAACTCGATGCTCAGCGCCAAGCGGGAAGCGTCGGCCGGGCTGAGCTTCCAACTCCCGACGACGGCGTTCACGGAGCCGCTCCCGTGTAAAGGGCCGAGGGATACCGCTCAGCGACGGCACCCGCCTTACTGCCGACGGCGTAGATCACGTCACCCCGCAGATGATCCTGCAACTGGTAGCGCTTCATCAAGTGCTTGACCCAATCGAACTCCGCGCTGCGATGCTGCAGGTAAGGCCCGGTTTCGATGCACTCGACCATGAAACCCGCCGCCTCAAACATCTCCTGGATGTCGCGGGGCGCGTACTCCCGGCTGTGCCGCGGGTCGGCCTCGCCATTCTCATCCGGCCGGACGTACTGATGAAAAAGGCCGGGGTGATATCCCAGCAAGAGAGCGCCCGCCGCACGGAAGCTACAGATATTCGGCGTCGTCAGGACCAGATGGCCGCCCGGCCGCAGGATGCGGTTGATCTCGGCCATCATGTGCATCGGATCGCCTTCCAGATGTTCCAGTAACTCGCAACACAGAACAGTGGAAAAGTGCTCGTCCGGGTACGGGTAAGGGTCCTTCTCGGCATTGAAGAGATCGAGCCGGCACTCGAAGGCCTCGCCGCTCTCGGAAACGATGCGGCTCCGATCAACGCGGCCGAGCGGTCCGAGGTAGGAACCCCAAACTTCGCCGTAGCCGCGTTTGGTCTTGAGGGCCGGAGTGATGTGCATGTACGCCCCCATCTCCAGGGCACGATCTGAATCAGATCCTCGGGGCGTCAACTCCAATGTGTGGACCAGACGCGTAAGGTGCGTGCGAACGTAATCCTCCCGACCCTTTGAGTCGCTACAGAAACCGAGGATGTATCGCGCCAGGGGTGATTCGTCTTCCCCATGAACGTCCGCCGGCGCGCCGTTAGCCGCGAAGGTCCGATCCGTTCGCTGAATCGCGGGTGCGGTCGGCGGGGCCGGCGCACTTTCCGGCCGTGGTTCCGCCTCGGGGATTTTCGGTTGCGGGGAACTACTTACCGCAATCTCACCCTCGTCCCCCGCCCGGCCTTCCACGTAGGCGCGCACCCAGTCCGCGTATTGCCGGGCCACCCGGTCCCAAGCGCAGTTCTCGGCTACGTAATAGCGGGCTCGGGTTCCCATTGCCTGGGCGAACTCCGGGCGCGCGCAGAGCAGGCCGAGATATTCCGCAATGACCTCGACCTCGCTCTCATCAACGGGCGCTTTGAGGCAGATGTCATCCGGTAATTCAGAGAATGAGCCCACGTCGGATACGACGACCGCGCGTCCCAACCCGAGTGCCCTCAACAACGTGCCGGATGTCTCGCCCGCCGTCGGATAGCGCAAATTCAAGCAGATATCTACCGCCCCAATCAGCTCGGCGAGTTCTTCGACGGGAACATATCCTAGCAGTCGCACATGATCTTCGAGCTGGAGTTGTGACAGCAAACGTCTCAACGGGAGGTCGGGATGCTCTTCTCCGACGAGGATCATTTTGGCGCGCGGATTGAGCCTTACCAACCGCTGCATCGCTCGCAAGGCTTGCGCGACACGCTTGTAGGGCTTAAGAAAGCCGAAGATGCCGATGAGCGGCGTTGTTTCATCGACACCGACGCGGTGCCGCACTGCGTTTCGGTCGATCTCGGGAATCCAGGCGCCGTGGGGAATCTGCTTGATGGGGACCGCGCTTTCCGTCGTCAGCACTTTGTCTACCATGAAGCGGCTGTGAACGATCAGGGCCCCGCTGCCCTCGATCAACAGGCGGTTCATGGGCACGCCGTCGTAGTCAGGGCCCACTTCAAGTGCTCGAACACGCTGCGCGAACTCAAGCGCTGTCTCTCCGCCGCTGCGCTCGACCTCGCGCATATAAGCGTCCCAATCGCCGCGCCGGATCGTCGCATCCGCCAACAGGTGATGGAGGTTGAACTCGTGCAGAACGACGATGCCTGGATGCTCGATCGCGGTGTCGTATATGTACGTGTGGTAGGGGTTGTTGCCGACGTGATAGAGCACCGTGTCGAAGTCTTCAGCACGAAACTCCCGATAATTGCGCACGGCGATTCCGGTCCTCGTCGCCCAATCGGAAGGCTGGCCGTCGTCGATGAAGACTTCGAGGTCAAGAAGCCGGGCAAGGTGGGGCAGTAGGGCTTCGGAATAGTCGGCGATGCCGCTGCGCGCCGGATTGAGGGGCGTGAAAACGGCCAGCCTCATGGCACGAGTTTGAGTGAAAAGGTTCCCAAATCGAAAGGTATGCGGATGACGACAGGAGTGCGTGCGGCGTCCTGGGCGACGAATATCTCGATGCTTCGTTGCGACGAAGGGCCTTCCAGCTCGGCCAGGACGCGGTCGGCCTTCACCGTTTCGCCACGCGCTTCGACGTCCAGTGATTGCGCGTAACTGATGACGACCTGATATTGCGCACCGAAATTGATGTCATCGGGAGGCGGAATGCTGCCCGATCCGAGTTCTCGGCGAAGGTAGTATAGATACGTCAGGCCATCGCGAACGCAGGAGGGAATCTCGAACTTGCTCTCGCCTCCGCCGTTCAACGTCCGGCGGGTGGCCTGACGCGCCCTTTGGTCGTAGGTGACGGATTCTTCGTATTCGGTCTTGCCGTGTTTGACCTTCTTGTTGAATTCAGACGAGCACAGGTTGGTATCCGCCCGCGAGCGATACTCATCCCGGATTTCCATCGTTGGCAGTGAGGCCGTGGTTTCCTGTTCGAATGACCAACCGTTCTGCGTCGCCTTCGCCCGGAAGCGGACTTCCCCGAGGCTCAGACCGCTGGGCCAGGTGATCTCGTAGATCAATTCTTCGCCATCCACCCAAGTAGCGGCTTGACCGTCCGGAGGGGGTGCCGCTTCGAGGGGCGACACGCTGGAAAACACAAAGACGGCCACCCCCAAAACCAACCTGCAAACGATTCGGACCAATGTTTGGCGAAGTCGCCTCAACCGGCAACCAGCTCCTTGCTTGTCTGGATGCGTACCTTGCTTTCAGCTACCTCTGAGTAGACATCGAGCGTTCGGCGAGCCGTTTCCTTCCAATCAAAAACGGCCGCGCGCTGCAGGCTCTTCTTTTCCATACGGCGGGATAGTTCTTGGTCCAACAGGAGGTCGCCGATGGCCCGCATCTGTTCCTTTACCGAGTGCGGATCGAAGAGCAACGCGGCGCCGTCGACGACTTCCGGCAGCGCCGTCGAGTCGGAACAAACCACAGGACGTCCACAGGCCATCGCCTCCAAGGCGGGCAATCCGAAACCTTCATAGAACGACGGGAACACGAAAACATCGGCGGCGTTGTAGAGGGCGAGAAGGATGTCGTCATCCACGAAGTCGGTCTGAACAATACGCTCCCCAAGACCCGAGCGCCGGATCTGTTCCAGCACCCGCGGAGCAAACCATGTTCGCTTACCGGCCAAGACGAGCTTATGCGGCAGCTTGGGATGGGCCGCGAGCAACTCACGGAAAGCCTGGATCAGCCCGATTTGGTTCTTGCGCGGATGCCAATCGCCGACGTTCAGGATATACGGCCCCGTAAAGCCCAAACGGTCCGAGACCTTCCGCATGGCCGCCTCACGTTCAATCGGGCGGAAATGATCCTCAGCGGCGAGCGGTGTCACGCTGATCGAATCCGGGTCAATATCGAACGCCATGGCGATCCGCTGCCGGGAGAATTCGCTTTCGGTGATGATTCTTGCCGCTTCTTTCAGTGTTTTCCGTGTCGTGAGCCGTAGCTGCATCGCACGGGATTTCGTGAAGTACTCCGGATGCTCCATGTAGCTCACGTCATGCACTGTGACGACGATGGGCACCGGACAACGCAGAGGCGCTGTGTACTGCACGTGAATCAGGTCCGGCCGATCCTCACGCAAGCGCGCGCTCATCTGCAAACCCAGGCGCAGAAATGGATTTCGTGAGACCGGGCGCTTTTCAAATCGTTCGGGAATCCACTCCCGCGATTTGGTACTGGACACGTAGGCTATGAACTCGGCCTCGGGGGCGAGGCGGCCATAGCGGCTGAGGAGATTTCTTACGTAGACTTCGTTCCCGGTCAACCGCTGACCGATCGCGTGCGCATCAACGGCAACCCGCATATTAGACCCCATTGTCGCATCTTGAACCAGGGCTGGTGAGCGCCGCCGGGCCGTCGATGGGAGCTATCCGTCGCAATGCTCTCCAAGCCTCCGGCCAAGTGCCACTCCGCTCGAATGTTCGTCGTCCCCCACGGCCGAGTCGCCTTCGAGCGTCTGGATCAGCAAGTAGTTCCCGAACGGTATCAGCCATGACCGTCGGTTCGTCAATCAGCCGGATGTTAATTCCGTCCTCGGCCGGTAGCCCTTCCGCTCCGAGCGTAGTGGAAACCACCGCTCGGCCGGCCGCCCACGCCTCGAGAATCTTGATCCGCGTGCCACTCCCAGAGAGCAACGGTACGACCACGACTTTAGCCCGTGCCAGCGTCCGTACCGCATCCTCGACCGGCCCGGTCAATTCGATCCGCTCGTCTCGGCCGAACCACTCGCGGACTCTTTGTTCGTTCTTTCCGATGACACGCCAGCGTAGTTCCGGATCGGTTTGCCGCAGCAACGGCCAGACTTTGTCCCGAAAGTACCTAAGCGCCGTGATGTTAGGGTGGTACTCCAAATTCCCAGAGAATGCGATGACGTGCTCTTCCGGCTCATCAGGTTCCGGTGTCTCCGGCAAAGTGTTCGGAACAACCTCGACGCGAGCGGCGGGGCAGACATCGAGAACCCGTCGGCGGTCGGAATCGGAGGCGGTCAGCACCATGTCGAAGTGGGCCAGACTTTCCTTCTCCATGCGGGCCGCGATTCGCGCGAAACGGCGATGAATGATGTTTTGCGGCCAGGGTTCAGACAACGCACAGCGCGCATGCAGTACCGACTCAACGTTGTGCAAATCGAGTACAACCTTGTCCGCGCAGGGACGAAGCAACTTGACGTACGGCGCGCACCAAAAGTGTTCGACGACCCCCAATGCATAGCGCTTACTTCCAATCGCGCGCTGAACTTGGCGGAAGCTTTCAGCCCTGCAAAACCGGTCCGTCAGAGGCAGCGTACTCCTCAGGAGGCGACCTGTGTTCCGGCGCACGCGGGCGACCCAGGTGCGGGAATGGTACGGCAGTTCAACCACCGTCGTCATTTGGGCCGGTAGCTGGGACGGGAACTCGGCCTCATGTTCCGCGGCTTGGCGGAACGTTACCAGATGAACCTGAAACCGCGCCGCCAAAAAATGGAGGATACTCGCCGAGCGAAGCGCCCCGCCTCCGGTCGGCGGGAAGGGCGGCTCCGGCGAGATGAGCAGCGCTCGCTCAGAAGTATCTGATGGCTTCGCTGTAGACGTCACGAGTACGCCGGGCCGTGCGCTCCCAACTGAACGCGGCAGCCCGCTGCCTTCCTTGATCGCGCAGCTTTAGCTGCGACTGAGAACTCGCAACGACAGATGAAATCGCGTGGCTCAACCTCTCGGTGGATGTCACATCCACCTGAACCGCGGCGCCGCCGGCCACTTCCGTGATGGCCGGATCCATTGAGGTGATTACCGGGACACCACGTTCCATCGCTTCCAGAACCGGCAGCCCGAACCCCTCGTAAAGGCTAGGATAGACGAAAGCCGTGGCACCCGACAACAGGTGGTTTACTTCGGTGTCCGGCAGTGCCCCAAAGACATACAGGCCGTCCTCCCGGGACGCAAGCTCGTCCCGGCTTCCCGGCGGCCCCACGAGGACCAGCGAAACCTTCGGATGCTCTTGCCTGAGTCTGCGCCAGCTCTTTACCAGGCCCTCGACGTTTTTCCGTGGCTCACGCGATCCCACATAGAGCAGATACGGCGTGGGGACTTTCAGCTTGTCGTCTACGCTCGATACTGTCATTTCTCCATCTGCCTCAAATGCCGCTAGTGGGACAGCCGTGATGCGGCGCCGCGCAACCCCGAACGTTCGGCTCAGCTCCCGCCGAATCGCCTCCGTGTGAGTGACGATACGGGTGGCGATTCGCATCAGGTAGGGAGCTCGAGTGCGCACTCGATCCGATCCGGCGGGCCGAATCGGGAACTGCTTCCAGGGTGAGAGGTCATGCACCATCATCACCGAAGGCACGACCGGCACGTAGGGGACAGAAAAATCAGTACCGTGGAACACGTCGATTCGCCGGCGCAGTAGTTCCCACGGTAACCCACTGGACCACCACATCCCGTGAACTCCGCCCCACCAGGGACTTTTCACAACGATATTACTGAAACGTTTGAGACCTTCCGAGAGCACCCAGTTCATCTGATCTGAGATCAGATGAAACTCGTCGTTCGGAAAATGTCTGGCCAGAGCACCTACCAGCTCGACGATGTAACGGCTCGTTCCGCCGAAGGGCACGACAAGGGGCGTGGCGTCGATAGCGACTCGCAAAGCGGTTTAGCCGAGGGTAACTCGCGCCGAGCGCGCCGGTTCCTCGCCCAGGGTTTGCTACAGGCCTGTTGTGTTCAGATCGGTGTTGTTCGCTCGCGTCTGAGCCACGAGGTTGGTGGCGCGACGCAACGAGTCAATCGTACCGGCGTCAGTCCACCACCCCTCCAGGATCGAAAACGTCAAAGTTCCCTCGGCGATGAACAGATTGTTGACATCCGTGATCTCGAGCTCCCCGCGCGCCGATGGCTCCAGTGTGCGAATTTTCTCGAACACGGTTGGGTCATACATGTAGATGCCCGTGACGGCGTAGTTGGATTTCGGATTTTTCGGCTTCTCTTCGATGCCGAGAATGCGGTTGTCGCGGATCTCAGCTACGCCGAATCGCTGTGCGTCGGGAACATTCTTGAGTAAGACGCGGGCGCCCCGCGACTGCTTGCGGAACGCATCGGCCGCATCGGCAATGTTGCCCTCAATGATGTTGTCACCCAGTACGACGCAAATCTTCTCACCTTCGGCAAAGTGTTCGGCGAGGTCCAAAGCCTCGGCGATGCCTCCCTCGCCTTCCTGATAGGTGTAATTGATGTGCTTGAGACCGAATTCCTTGCCGTTCCCGAGTAGTCGCAGAAAATCTCCGGCGTTTTGCCCTCCCGTTACGATCAGGATGTCTCTGATGCCTGCATTGACAAGCGTCTCGATCGGATAGTAGATCATCGGCTTGTCGTAGATCGGCAACAAATGTTTATTAGTAATTCGAGTAAGCGGATCGAGACGCGTTCCGAGACCGCCGGCTAAGACAACACCCTTCATAATTGGCTACTTCGCATAACTGGTCGCGACGTTCGATTGTACGTTATTCGCTTCCACTCCGCTGTTTGTCGGGGCCACGCCGCCGAACGATCTCGAACAGGGCCACTCCCGCGGCGACGGAAACGTTCAGCGACGCAATGGAGCCGGCGACCGGTATGCGGACGAGGAAATCGCACTTCTCAGCCGTCAGCCGATGCAGTCCCTCGCCCTCGCTTCCGAGCACGAGTCCGACGTTACCCGTGTAGTCGGTTTCAAAGTAACTTTGAGCGGCCCGCTCGTCGAGTCCGTACAGCCAGAAATCGTTTTTCTTGAGGTGGTCGAGAGTGTGATTGATATTCTTGACCGAGATCACCGGGATGTACTCCACGGCGCCCGCGGACGCCTTAGCCGCGGCCTCGGTCATCCCGGCGGAGCGCCTCTCGGGAATCACCACCGCATCCGCTCCCGCCGCGTGCGCCGACCGCACAACCGCCCCGAGGTTATGCGGGTCCTGCACTCCATCGAGCACCACGATGAGCCCCGGCCCATCGAGGGTCTTCAGAACCTGAACGAGAGTTCGAGCCTGGCCGCCGGATACGACGGCCAGCACCCCTTGATGCTTGGTCGTCTGCGCCAGCCGATCCAATGATTCTCGGGATTCGAAACGCAACGCGACCTTGCGCCGTCGGCATTCCGCGACGATCTCCTCCGTCGCACCGCTCTTGCGGCCGCGGGCGACTACGACGCGTTGAATGTTCCGGCCGGCTCGCAGAGCTTCTGTTACCGCGTGGACTCCAATCAGATGGGCTAGCATCGTCGATCTGCCGAGGTTCGGGAAAGGGGAAGGGACGAAGCGAACTGCGTGAAGGTGTTGTGTCTATGATAGGGGAGACGAAGGTTCTTTCTCGAAATGGCCGCAACCGGAGCGTTGCGGCGTGGTCTCTATGCTTCGATTCGAAACCGCCGGCGAGTCGCACGGCGAAACCCTTGTTACGATTTTGACCGGCTTGCCCGCGGGCATACCTGTCTCGCTTGAATTCATCGACCGTCAGCTCTGGCGGCGTCAGCAAGGCTACGGCCGCGGCGGGCGCATGAAGATCGAGACCGACAAGGCGCATATCGTCTCCGGGGTGCGCCATTCCGAGACGATCGGCTCGCCGATCGCCGTTCTGCTTCAGAACCGCGACTGGAAAAATTGGACAGAGGCGATGCCCGTCGAGAAGTTCGAGGGGAGTGACGAGAAAGCCAAGCCCGTCAAGCGCCCCCGCCCCGGCCATGCCGACCTGGCCGGCGTCTTGAAGTACAACTTTCCGGATGCACGTTACGTGCTCGAACGCGCCAGCGCCCGCGAGACCACTTCACGCGTCGCCGTCGGCGCCCTGTGCAAGCTTTTCCTGCGCGAGTTCGGGATCGAGGTGCTGAGCCATGTCGTCGCTCTCGGCGGCGGCGCTCTCTCTCGCGACGCGACCTGGGAAGAGATCGAAGCCCTGTCGGCGAAGAACGAAGTGCTGCTCAACTGCGTTGATCCGGACGTCGAGCAGACGATGAAGGCCGAAGTCGACGACGCTTACAAGAACGGTGACACGCGTGGCGGCATCTTCGAGGTCGTCGCTCACAACATGCCCGTGGGCCTCGGTTCGTATATCACCTGGGACTCACGGCTCGACGGCCGCCTGGCGCAGGCCATCATGTCGATGCAAGCGTTGAAAGGTGTTGAAATCGGCCGCGGCATGGTCGCGGCCCTTTCACCTGGCTCGAAGGCGCAAGACACGATTCACTACGACAAGCAGGACCGTGAGTTCCGCCGGGGCTCGAATCTCGCCGGGGGCCTCGAAGGCGGCATCAGCAACGGTCAGGACATCGTGGTTCGGGGCTATATTAAGCCAATCTCGACTCTGCGCCGGCCTCTGGAATCCGTCGATCTCGAAACCCGAGAGCCATCCTTCGCCGCCTACGAGCGATCGGATGTGGCGGTCGTGCCCGCCGCGGGTGTCATTGGCGAGGCGATGGTGGCCATTGTCCTAGCTGGGTCATTCCTGGAAAAATTCGGGGGCGACTCGCTCGAAGAAACCCGCCGCAACTTTGAGTCGTACGGAGCCCAGATTCGAGCTTACTAGCGCACAGGGATCTTCAAGATTTCGGTACGGGACCCAGTCGCACTGAAAAAATAATCAGGCCGCAAGATGAAAGAAGGCTGACCTGACTTCCCACGATCTACAAAGATCCGACTGCCGTGATCCCCCTGCACACGCGCCGGCGAGGTCACGGTCGTGTGAACGTTAACCGCCGCAACCCGATCTGGCGCCGTCCGGGCAGGTGGAGACCGAACCGGCCATCGGCCAGGTCGAACTGGTCGTCCGTAAAGCGGTCGACCTCGGTCCACCCACCTTGCTCGCGGAGGGAGGTGACAACGGCCTCGGAGCGGATGTCGACCCGAACCACAATGTAGTCTCCCCAATTGAGAGCGTGGCGCGTTCTAGCGACTTCCCCGTGACGGCCGGCAGTTACTCGGCTGCGCTGGAAGTAGTCCTTGCCGATTTGGAAATGAAGGTGGTTCTGGCGCGTGCTGAAATCGACGACCCATTCCAGACGCGGCCCCCGACGAACGAGGGCGGCGAATTCGTAGACACCCGGCTCCGGCTGAAGAGGCGCCAGGAAATAGTCGCCTCCCGTACGCACGAGCAGGTCGTCCTGGCGTAGCCAACCACCCGTGTTCTCCCAATCGGACAACTGGAACAGGGGCCCTGTGGGTTGCGTAACCACGACGCGCTCCAAGTTGATTCGGGCGATTTTCGTCTCTTTGGGCCCCAGCCGGATGGTGGCCCCGTAGTCGTTGAAGCCCTGGGCCGATGCGCTCACGGTGTAGGTGCCGGCCTCGAGTTCGAGAACGCGATTTGTTACCGTCCGTTCGGCATCTTCACCTTCACGACGCAAGGTCAGCCGGGCATCAGCGTTCGCCGGCGTCAACTCCACCCGCAGCGTTCCCAGCGCGCTCTCGAGGGCGCCACGGACTTCGACGGATTCGTTCGCGGTGAACTCGAGCTCGATCTCGCGCGGTTTGAACTTCTCTTTACGCAAAACCAGCGTATGCGTCCCCGGCGCAACGTTCGAAACGGAAAGATTTCCATCGGAGCCGATGACGCCGATGCCGTTTCCGTCGAGCAGAACCTGCGCGCCCGGAACACCGTTGCGAATCCGAAGCGTGGCTGTGGTCGGCAGTGGCTCCAGTCTGAAATCGAGCGCGACCCGCTCACCCTTGCGAACCTCTACCCTCTGCTCGCCGGGCGAACGAAAACCTTCCTTTTCGACCCGAACCGAGTACGTCTTCGGAACTAGATAGATGAGTGCGCGGCCACGCCGGGTCACGCGCCGGTACTTCTCGCCATTCAGGAAGATCGCAACCCCGTCTTCCCCCGTGTCAATGCGTAGTCCCCCGACGTTTCGATCAGACTGGATAAACGTTGCCAGCATCGGCGACGGCCGGCTGTCGAAGTCCACCTTGCGAGTCTTACCACCGGCCGTGACTTGAAGTTCATGGGCGGCTTCGGTCAGATCGCTCCACTCAGTGACCGCGTCAGCCGGTTCGTTCCCGTCGAGTTGGACGGATGTGATTTCACGGTCGCTATAGAGTTTCGCCGCTGAATCGAAGCCGGCTACAACCACGGCCCGGAGGTCCTTCGTCTCGAGCGGCCCCGTTAGCGTGGGTAGGGCCGCCGGCCCCATCTCGAAGGCGAAACTCGTTGTCGCTCCACGCGCCCTGACAGTCAGCACGTGCTCGCCGGGGCTGAGATCAGGGATCTGCCGTTCCAGCTCACCTTCTTCGAGTTCGCCGAGCGGCTCGCCATCCAGATCTACCATCCCAGCAGCGAGATCGGAAGAAACGCGGATCGTTGGCGGCAAAGGCGGCAGCGTCAAGATCACCGGCTCGATGACGCCTTCTCTGTCCACATCGAAGGAAACAATGGTCGGCCGGTATCCCGGCAGAGTGGCTTCCGCGAAGTGCGTTCCGGGTGCGAGTTCGACTTCGCAGACCGACGTCCCACAACTTTCGTTGTTCACCAAGAGGGCTGCGCCGGACGGATCGCTGCGCAGGGCGACGGCGTGAACAAGAAGCGGCGGGGGCGCCTTAACTTCAGTGCCGGTGTCGCTCAGTAGCCAGACCACGAAAATGAGTACGACCGCGATGCCGGCGCCCGTTACGGCTGGTACAAGGGGGCTGCGCTTATCGGACTTCTTCAGCAAAGCGGCCAAGACCGGAAGTTGCTTTCGTATTCCTCCGACCACCCGCAACGCGGCCTTCCCAATAAATTGGGCCCCTTTGCGTAGATGACCTCCAAGCACCCGTGGAGTAGAAAGTCCGGGCTCTTGAGGCTGTGATTCGACCTCGACTGCCAGGTCCACTTCCACTTCGGGCTCAGGCTCGGATGCTTCCTCCGGTGGTTCCTCGAACCTCGCCCTCGCTTCAAAAAGCCGCGCTTCGTCCGGATACTTAGCGATCCCCTGATCGAGCAACGCTCGTGCCCCGCGCCGCTCGTCCTGTTGCCACAGTCGTTCCGATTGAGACAGGCACCATTCGACGAATTCTTCCCGTTCCGGGCTCAGACGATTCCTGATATCCAGGGCCGCCGGATTCCTTGGATCCAACTCCAACGCCTGCTGAATCAGGTAGGCTGCTTCGTCGGGCTGAGACTCCACCCGCTGTGCGGCGTTTCGTGTCAGAGCATCCAGGAGGCTTCCACGGACGAGCGGGTTTCCCGGATCGATCTCGACCGCTTCCCGCAGCCGGTCAAGGCACTCGGTGTTGCTTCCCTGCTCGGCCAGCCGCCTACTCTCCACCAGCAGACTGAGAGCATTGCTAACGTCCTCAAACTGGGTATCAAGTGGAAACTCGATCGCGCCCTGACGGGAGGATTCCAGCGCAGCGGCTACATTGCCTGAAGCGATCCACGCGCGCATCTCCCGCTCGAGCCGGTCGCGCGCGTGCGCCCGCGCATCTTCGTAGGCTGACTCGACCCACGTCTCAAGGCCCTGAAACGATTCCAGAACCTCCGTGGCAACGTAGTCGTGCCCGTTACCGATTTCGATAAGCGGTTGGGCGCCCGCCGGCGATTCGGAAAGCTGTTGAAGCGCCTCAGCTTTCTCGATCAGATCGGCGCTTCGTCCTGTTTCGGCGTCGAGCAGGTGAAGGAAAACCGGTTTCCCGCTCGCAATCTCTTTCGCCTCGAAGGTCTTGACGGCGCCGTCAACGACGAGCTTTTCCAGTTCGTACTTGCTGTGGAAGCTCATGAACAGTGCGCCTGAAGTCGGGTTTGGGCACTCCTATCGTCCCATCGGCGTTTTGGAGCATCAATAGAGGTATCGTCCTAGTCGAGTTAAGTGGATTGGAGACAAGGGTATAGGGAAAGGCTCTTAGCCCCTGCCAACCTTTTGCTTGAACTTCCTGCGTTTCATCCGGCCGAAGGATGCGTTATGCTAGCCGTCGATGCCGATCATCGATACCCACGCTCACATCTACTCGCCCGACGAAAGCAAGTACCCGACGATTGAAAAACCGCTACGACCGCCGCCGGGGAAAGGGTCGCTGGAGGACCTACGCGAGGAAAGCGGCGCCAACGGCGTACAGCACATTTGCGCCATCCAGACCAGCACGTTCTACCGCTTTGATAACCGCTACATCCTCGACAGCAGCAAGGCTAATCCGGACTGGGTCGCCGGTGTCTGCACCCTAAATCCGGATAATCCTCAGTCGCCGAGTCTGCTGGTTCGTAACGCCCGCGAGTACGGGATACGAGGCATGCGGAGCATCGCCGCCGCGAACAAGCGACTCGACCATCCCGGCGTACGCGCGCTCTGGAAAACAGCGCTCGACGAAGGTATTGTGATCAACGTCTTGACCGGCCCCCAGTTGACTGATCACGTCGATCGCCTGCTGACGCAGTTCCCTGAGCTTCCTGTTGTGCTCGACCATTGCCTGAACCCCAAGGCGGGCTCCGAACTCGAGTCGACCGTGGAGAAGGTTCTGCGGCTGTCCAGGCACAACAACTTACACGCGAAGCTCACGTTCGTTCCGACCGGCAGCGCGACCGGATATCCGTGCGCCGACCTGCACCATGCCTGCCTGCGTATCGCACGAGCTTACGGGGCGGAGCGCTGCGTGTGGGGCAGCGACTACCCGAATGGCCTGTGGACGCCCAAGGTCAGTTATGCCGAGCACCTCAAGATCTTCACCGAGGCTCTGCCCTTAAGTCAGCACGAGCGCGACGCTATCCTGGGAGGCACCGCGCAGCGCCTCTGGTTCCCGAACTTGTAGTGCGGCCGGTCGGGCGCATCCCTGCCGTCGCAATACCACTCGGGCGCGGATCTAGCTGTCCCGGACTCGATGTTATACTGGGCGTTCTTCGATGCCGCGTAACAAGCGCACGCCCTTCAATAATTACATCCTCATCATCTTCGATAGCTGCCGCTACGACGCCTTTATCCGCGCGAGGCCGAAGGCGATGCGGAAGCTGGGAAAGGTCGAAAAACGCTGGTCTTACGCCTCCTGGACGGCGCCTTCGCACTACAATTTGCTCATCGGCCTGCTGCCGCATCAGAGCCCGAAGCGCGTCTTCGCATCGGAATACTACAAGAACGATTTCCTTCGCTACAACGAACGACTCGGCGCTGAAAAGATCGAATTCAAATCGCTGGTCCCGCAACTCTATTTCCCGTCGTTCCTGAAGCACAAAATGGGTTACAGCACCCACGCGATGGTATCGCTTCCCGTGTTGAATCCGCGTACGATCCTCAACAACGGATTCGACTCCTATCAGTTGATGGATAAGCACAACGATATGCGGGCGATGGTCAAGCAAATGAAGTTCTCGGCGGACAAGCCGAGCTTCCATATCTTGAACGTCGGCGAAACCCACTACCCCTACGCATTGCCCGATGAGCCGCCCGAGGACTGGCCGCGCATCAGCGGCGTTCACGGTGTTTTCAAGCACCTTGACGCCCAAATCGTCGGCGGCAAACTCGTCAAATCGAAGGATAAGTTCTTCAACCAGAAGGCGCTCGACGACCTGCGGGACCGCCAAGTCAAGGCGGTCAAGTACCTCGATCGAGTCGTGGAAGAATTGTTCGACATCGTTCCGAAGAACACTTACATCACGATCACCGCCGACCACGGCGAGCTCTTCGGCGAGGACGGCTACTTCGGCCACGGTCCGATTCTGCATGACAAGGTTTTCGAGGTGCCCTTCGTCGAGGGCAAGATCCGATGAGTAAGGCCGTCGGCAACGGCGGCACGCTGATTGCCACGGCGGTCGCCGGCGGAATCGCCGCTCTCACGCTTTTCTTCGCTGCTGATACCCCCTCGGCTCCGCCCCCGGAGCCGTATCTCGCCTATGTCGGTCCCGGCGCCGGGTTCGCGTTTCTCGGTTCGTTCCTAAGCCTCCTCGCCGCCTTCATCGTGGGCGCCGCCTCAATTCTCGCGTGGCCGGTGCGGGTGCTCTGGCGGACGCTTTCGGGCAAGAAGGGCTGGAAGCACGCCAAAGTTCGCAAGGTCATCTTCCTCGGACTCGACGGCTACGACCCTGACCTCGCCGAGCGCTACATGGGCGAAGGGAAGCTGCCCCATCTCGCCGGCCTGCGCGACGGCGGAACCTACCGGCGCCTGCGAACAACCTACCCCCCGCTCTCCCCCGTGGCGTGGTCTACGTTCGCCACCGGTGTCAATCCCGCGAAGCACAGCCTGTACGATTTTCTGAACCGCAGCATGAAGACGTATCTGCCCGAGCTCTCCTCGTCGCGTGTGCGAGAGCCGGCCCGGTTCTTGCGACTCGGCAAGTGGCGCTTTCCGCTCGGCAAAGCCTCCGTCGATATGCGACGCAAAAGCAAGACGTTCTGGAGCATTCTCGGCGAGGAAGGCATCGATTCGTCCGTCATCCGTGTCCCCATTACGTTCCCGCCGGAAAAATTCAACGGCCGCATGCTCTCCGCAATGTGTACGCCTGATCTGCTTGGCACGCAGGGCACCTTCCAGCAATTCACCACCGCGGGTGAAGGCGGGCAGTTCGACGAAGCCGGCCAGCAACGCCCATTGACGCGCAATGGGAAGGGATACGAGGGCGCTATCGAGGGTCCGCCGAACCCTCTCAAAGACGATCCGGGACCGATGACCGCCGCCTTCACGCTCCAGGTCAATGGAGCCGGCGGCGGCAAACTCCAGGTCAACGGTTCGCGCTTGGACCTAAAGCCGGGTGAATACACACCCTGGGTTCGCCTCACCTTCCGAGCCGCGCCCGGCGTCAAGGTCGACGGCATTGCTCGCTTCCTGCTTACAGAAACCAGCCCCGATGTTTCGCTCTACGTCACCCCTATCAATATCGATCCGGAAAAGCCCGCGCTGCCCATTTCGCACCCCAGCTACTACGCCACGTATCTCGCGAAGCTGCTCGGAGCCTATTCCACTCTCGGGCTCGCCGAAGACACCTGGGCGCTGAACGAACGCGTCATCGACGAGCAAGCCTTCCTCGACCAGGCCTACTCCATCTGCGATGAGCGCGAAGCCATGTTCGACAACGCACTAGACAAGACGAAGAAGGGCATAGTCGCCTGCGTCTTCGATACCAGTGACCGCGTGCAGCACATGTTCTATCGCTACCTGGAGCCCGACCATCCTGCCCACCAGCGCAACCCGTATGGCAATGGCGCGACGCAATTCGAAAGCGTCATCGAAGACCTCTACCAGCGCATGGACGTCATTGTCGGCAAAGCGCTCAAGCACGTCGATAACGACACCGTATTCTTCGTCCTCTCCGACCACGGCTTCAAGTCATTCCGGCGCGGCATCAATCTCAATGCCTGGCTGCACCAAAACGGCTATCTCGCCCTCAAAGACGATGCTCAGGAGGGCGGCCCTTATCTGAAAGATGTTGACTGGTCGCGCACCCGCGCCTACACCTTCGGACTTACCGGTGTCTACCTCAACCAAAAGGGACGCGAGGCCCAAGGCGTGGTTGCGAAGAGCGACGCCGCCGCGCTCAAGCGCGAAATCAGCGACAGCCTCAGCGGCCTCCGTGATGACGAACTCGATCAACTCGCGATACAGCAAGCCTATCCCAAGGAAACCGTCTACAAAGGCCCTTACATGGACGTCGCCCCCGACATCGTCATCGGCTACGCCAACGGCTACCGCAGTTCGTGGGACGCCGCGCTCGGCAAAGTCACCGCCGAGGTGTTTCAAGATAATCTGAAGGCCTGGAGCGGAGACCATTGCGTCGACCCCGGCCTCGTACCCGGCGTGATCTTCTGCAACAGAAAGTTCGAAAACAACGACCCCGGCATCGAAGACTTAGCCCCGACAACCCTAGGCCTCTTCGGCCAGAAACCACCAGCCTACATGGACGGCAAAGACCTCTTCACCGCAGCAACACAAATGTAGGGGCACCGCATGCCGTGCCCGCTCTCAGCGCACATGAACATCCGCGACAAAGCCACTCGGGACCGGGGATCTAAGCTTGCCCTGAGCACCGCCGCGATCTGCCTTCTCGCGCTCCTCATCCAACTCAACTGCGGAGGCCCCGTTACCGGCGATGTCGGCAAGCGCATCATCGTCCTCGGCATCGACGGCATGGACCCCAAATTCCTCGAGCGCCACTGGGACCAGCTCCCCAACCTCGACCGCCTGCGCCGCGAAGGCGACTTCAAGCCTCTCGCCACCACCATCCCCCCGCAAAGTCCCGTCGCCTGGTCAAGCGTCATCACCGGACTCGACCCCGGTGGCCACGGCATCTACGATTTCGTCCACCGCGACCCCTACTCGCGAATGCCGGCCTCATCCATGGCTGAAACAACCGAGGCCGGACGCACGCTCGAAATCGGCGACTGGGTCATCCCCCTCTCGTCCGCCGAAGTCAAACAGAGCCGCCGCGGCGAGGCATTCTGGCCACACCTCACCGAAGCGGGTGTCCCGGCCAGCATCGTTCGCATGCCCGCCAACTTTCCCCCGGTCGGCGACGGCGTCCGCGCCCTCTCCGGCATGGGCACTCCCGACATGCACGGTACCTACGGGGAGTTTACGTTCTACACCGACGACCCGGAAAGCGAGTCGGGGAACGTGTCGGGCGGTGAGATCGTGAGTCTCCCGCTCTTCCGCCATCAGACCGAGTTGGTAATCAAGGGTCCTGCCAATAGCTTCTTGAAAGATCAACCGGTTACCACCGTCACCCTCACGGTGAATCGCGACCCCAGCGAGCCGGTCGTGCGCTTCGATCTTGACGGCGAAAGTTTCATATTGAAAGAGGGTGAGTGGTCAGGCTGGCAGCGGGCGAGCTTCCCGCTGATGGGCGACCTGCAATCCGCCTCGGGCATCTTCCGCGTCTTTCTTCGCCAGGTGCGGCCACGCTTCGAGCTCTACGTCACTCCGATCAACATCGACCCCACCAACGCCGCCCTGCCCATCTCGACTCCCGCTTCCTACAGCGCCGAGCTGGCCGACGCCATCGGTTTGTTCTACACACAGGGCATGGCCGAAGACACCTCCGCTTACCGCCAAGGCGCTTTGACTATCGACGAATTCATGCAGCAGAGCCACTCGGTTCTCGACGAAACCCGCGAGATGCTTAGCTACGAGCTTTCACGTTTCCAAAGCGGACTCCTCTTCTTCTACGTATCGAGCGTCGACCAGAACTCCCATATGCTCTGGGGCCGGCATGACGACAAGCTGCTCGAAATCTATCATGAGACCGACAAAATGGTCGGCGAAGCCATGGAACTCATCGACGACGAAACAACGCTCATCGTCATGTCCGACCACGGCTTTGAGCGCTTCGACCGATCCGTCAACCTCAACACGCTCCTGCTGCGCACCGGCTTTCTCGCGCTCGACGACCCCCGCAACACCGGCCCCGACGAACTCTTCAAGCACGTCGATTGGTCCCGCACCCGCGCCTACGCCATGGGCATCAACTCGCTCTACATCAACCGCCTCGGACGCGAGGAAGGCGGCATCGTGGCCGAGGGCGAAGAGTACGAGCAGACAATCAAAGACCTCCGCGAGGCCTTGCTCGCCTTCCGCGATCCCGAAAACGAGGAACAGGTAATCGAAGCGCTCTACGAGTCTGAGAAAATCTTCGAGACCCTGCCCACCGAATTCGCGCCCGATCTTATCGTCGGTTACCGCCCCCCGTACCGCGCCTCGTGGGGAACCGGTCTCGGCGGCATCCCCGCCGAAACCGTCACCGACAACACAGACGCCTGGATCGGCGACCACTGCATCGCGCCGCAATACGTCCCCGGCGTCCTACTCAGCAACCGCAAAATCGCCCTAGACGACCCCGGCCTCACCGACGTCCCCGTCACACTCCTCCGCGAATTCGGCCTAAACGCCCCCGCCGACATGATCGGCCGCCCCCTATTTTGAGCCACACACCTGATACGATGACTCCCACAACAAAAATGTAGGGGCACGGCATGCCGTGCCCGCGGAGCCCCGGAAAAAATGGGGACTGTACCAAGCGACGCGTACGAAACGTCTTTGCGCACGCAACCCCGAGCGGAGCGCCGTGGACTGTCCCCAATTTTTTCCGGCCCCCAGGTCTCGGCCCCCTCTAGGAATTAACCCACCATGTTCGGACCTTCAATAAAACTAGACAAGGACCTCTATGACCGCATCAAGCGCGTCGCGGATACCGCCGGCTATTCTTCGCCCAAAGAGCTCATCCAGCACGTCTTAGAACGCGAACTCGAAAAGATCGAAGAAGACGCCCGCTCCGACGAGGAAATCGTCAAGAAAATGCAGGGCCTCGGCTACATCGACTGACCCGAAACTTCGATTCTCATGCCTAAATCGTCCCCCATCCGGCAACCATCCACTAGCCGAGCCGCGACTGGCAAGGAGCGGTCCGAACCCTCCACCGAACGCGGACCCCACAGTTTCCCCGCCGAAGGATCTGGCCCTACCGGCGGCCGCACTAATCTGAAGAAATGGGGACTGTACCAAGCGCCGTGATCGTAACCTCTTTGGTGCCGGCAGTGTGTACGGCGCGCGGCGGACTGTCCCCGATTTTTTCACAACCCCTGAAACCACCCGCCTAACCTCCCCGTGGACTTCATCAACCTCGCACTACGCACCGTAATCGGCGGCATCTGCGGCCTCGGCGCCTCCGTCCATCCGATGATCGGCATGACCGTCATCTCCGTCCTCACCGGCATCGGCATGCTGTGGGTTTTTGGCAAAACCTCCAACCAGGACGCCATCGCGACAACGAAGAAGCGCCTGCAAGCCTATCTGCTCGAGATGCGGCTCTTCGGCGACGACATCGCACTTGTGTTCGGCGCGCAGAAGAAACTTGTCCTAGGAAACGTTCGCTACATCGGCCTGATGATGAAGCCGATGATCTTCCTCACCGCGCCGCTGTTGCTTCTGCTTATTCACATGGACGCCTTCTACGGCGCGACGCCGCTTGCGATCGGTGAGCCCGCCGTCGTCACCCTCCAAGCCGCCGGACGATTCGGCACCAACGCACCTGTGCCCGAGCTCGAAGCCCCCGCCGGCATCCGGGTCGAAACCCCCGGCGTGCGCGTCATCGAAAGCGGCCAGATGAGCTGGCGCATCCGCGCCGAACAACCGGTCGAGGGCGAGCTGAAATTCCGCTGGGGCGGCAAGGAATGGACCAAGTCCGTCGCCTCCGGAGACCCCTTCCGATACCTCTCCATCCGGCGCGTGACGGGCTTGTGGGACGCCCTCTGGTACGCCGGCGAACCCCGCCTCAACCAAGACGAAATCGACTGGATCCAAATCCAATACCCCCCCGCCGAACTCCCCCTAGCCGGAATTAAGCTGCACTGGCTCATCTGGTTTTTCGTGATCTCGATGGTCGCGGCCTACGCCCTCAAGGGCTACTTCGGTGTTACGTTCTAAGCCGTAGACTGTACGTGGGGCCCGGAGGACGTGGATGGGTTGTCTGGCAATTGGGGTCCTCGAAATTTGGAATCTGGCTCGGTGGCGGGCGAGGTCGGATTCAAAAAATGGAGGTGAGCAGTGTCCGCACCTGAGGATAAAGAGGAGAGGGGTCCGCTCTCGCAAGAAGACATCGACCGTGTAATAACGGCGCATGCGACTATGTCCGACAGGGCCGTCTCGTACACGAACCTCGTCATGACAGTCGGGTACGCTGGGGTTTTCGGCCTGTGGGCTCTCACAAGGGAGTATCTCACCACGCGCCAGACTCTGTGGACCGCCGTATTCCTGCTGGTCTCTCTGTCGGCGTTCGTATTATTCGAGGTCTGGAAGGCTTTCTTGACGAGCATGTACGGCCACCGCCTCGCGAAAGTGAGATTGTCCTGCGCGGGCCCTCAGTATCCAGAGTGCGATGCTACTCTTGCCAAGCTGCAGAAACTCGAAGACGATACCAATAGAGATCAGTTGCGTCTCGCTCGCTCGTGGATTCGGATTTGGGGTGTTGCCGTGTCTTTTGGTCTTGCTTCAATCCTGCTGCTTCTGTTCAGCCTTCTCTGTGCCCTTGCGAATGCATAGCCGCGACCCCACCAGCAACAAAACGGGCCTAAGGTTGTCTCCATTTCTCTTTGGCCCGTTCACGGGCCATGATTTCAACTAGGCCAGGCGTTTTACGCCTGGTACAATGCCCCCGACAGAACGAATTAGGCCCCTTCCAGGGGTCTTACCCAAAACGGCTTGAGCCTATGAAACGGCAATGCCCAACAACGTCTATTCGGAGATCAACCTCCACCTTACGTGGCATACGAAGGGGAGCGCACCGCCAATCCACGATGCCGTCGAGCATCACCTTTATCAATATCTCGAACAACGCGTGAAACAAACGCCCGGAATCATCTGCCACGCTATCGGGGGAACAGACGACCACGTCCATCTGGCCGTCTCGATCCCGCCGACGGTGCAGGTCAGCGAATGGGTCGGCCAGCTCAAAGGCGCGAGCGCCCACTACATCAACCAGCGCGTGCTGAATAAAAAGTGCTTTGCCTGGCAGGCCGGGTACGGCGTGGTCAGTTTTGGCTCCAAAGACCTGCCGTGGGTGAACGACTACATCCGGAGGCAGAGGGACCACCACGCCGCCGGCAAGACCCACGGCCGTCTGGAACGGATCGAGGCCGACGCCCCAGAGTGACGGGCTCGGCCTACTGTCCCCCCCTACCACGGCGCTCAAACCATACGGCCCAGGTACAGCCGGCACAGCGGGATCAGGCCCGTTCACGGGCCTTGCTTTCCACTAGGCCAGGTGTTTTACGCCTGGTTGCCGTTCCCCGCGTTGAATGACTCAGGCCCCTTCAGGGGTCTTACCGAAACGGGCTTGGGCCAATCACGAATGGCTCAAGCCCGCCCACGTAAGGCCGCTAAACCGGCCTGGGCCCGGCACGTGGCCATCAAAACCAGCCGTAGAACGGCCGGACTAGATGTGGAGTGTCAACAGGTTGTTCATAGGAAGCATGAGTCTGGAGAAGGGCGGACGGTAGCGGAGAGCGGCGTGAGGGCGATGCCAGTTGTAGTCGTGCAGCCAGGGTAACAGATGGGCAGCGCGCTGCTGGGATGAGCAGTAGGAGCGAGCGTAAGCCCATTCTCTCAGAGCGGTCTGGATGAAGCGTTCGGCTTTGCCGTTGGTGCGCGGCGTGTAAGGCCGTGTGAAGCGATGACGGATACCGAGACGACGGCAAGCATCGCGGAAGAGCCGGGAGCGGTAACAAGAGCCGTTGTCGGTGAGCAGGCGGCGGATGCGGACGCCGAGCGAGCGATAGTAGCCGACGGCAGCATTGAGGAAAGCTACGGCGGAGTCGCTCCGCTCATCGGAGAGGATCTGGGAGAAAGCCACACGGGAGTGGTCGTCGATGGCGACGTGCACGAATTCCCAGCCGGCGCCGCGGCAGCGGTGGGATTTGTCGGAGGTGACGCGATGACCGGCGCGCTGGAAGCGGCCGAGCTTCTTGATATCGAGATGTAACAGATCGCCGGGTGCGGGGTGTTCGTAGCGGCGCACGGGCGGGGCGGGTTCGAGATCGCGGATGCGGTTGAGGCCGGCGCGCGGCGCAAAATGCGGCTGACGGTGGCCTGAGAGACTCCGACACGAGTGGCAATGCGGTAGCCGGCCCAACGTTGTCGGCGCAGAGCAACGACACGGGCCGCGCTGGGCGCAGCAGTGCGGCGCGGGCTGCGAAGGGGGCGTGAGGAGCGGTCGACGAGACCGGCCTGACCCTCAGCCCGAAACCGCGCGAGCCATTTGCGTACGGTTCGCTCTGAGACGCCACAGGCCGCCGCGGCGGCCTGTGCGTTCTCCCCACCGAGGACGCGGCGAACCAACAGGGCTCGACCTTTCGGTGTCAATCGTGCATTCTGATGGATGTTCATTCGGTCTCTCCAAGGTTGCTGTTGTGGGATAACTCCAGCTTCCTTGGTCCGGGACCGAATGAACAACCTATTGAAAGATCACAGCTAGACCCACCCCAAGGCGCGTAAACGCGCCTGCATATCCGAATCCCGCCTCGGGGACGCCCTCTGGTACGCCGGCGAACCCCGCCTCAACCAAGACGAAGTCGACTGGATCCAGATCCAATACCCCCCCACGAAATCCCCCTAGCCGGAATTGAGCTGCATTGGATTATTTGGTTTTTCGTGATCTCGATGCTGGCGGCTGACCTCCTCAAAGACTAGTTCGGGGTTACGTTCTGATCCTCCGGACGGTCCGTGGGACAACACGGCACCATGATTAGGCATCTGTCCGGCCTACTGACACAGGACCAGCCAGGAAGGCTTAAACTACAGCCATACTTGGCCAGAGATGTCACTTCTACAGGATCCCAACATGGCCCTCGACCAGATCGAGTGGTACTTGTCGAACCGACAGGAGGAGCTTTTTCCGGGAGCATTCTTCATCGCGGCGGGAAACTTGGCTCGTCAGGTCCTAGAGCAAGTCTTGTTCATTCTTGCGTTTTACGGTGGAGTTCCCAAGAACAGGTATCTTCGACGTGACGGCCGGCTGAAGACTGCAAACGACATTCTTCGTGAGCTACGGAGAACCAATCCGGCCACGGGAAAAACGTACATCGAACATGCGCGTCGTCGAGGTCTCCGACTCAAGAAATTCGCCCGCTGGCCTAGATCGCTCGACAGGTGGCGCCGCATATTCAACGAGCCATCTCACTTTCGGAACGCTGCGGCGGGTGCTCAGACCAAGGAGAAGGACATCCGCGAGTTCGTTCACCGGCTTCGACGGATTCTCGATTCACGCGATCCTCACCTCATCACAGCAGCTGTCAACGAGCTGCGCTCGGGCGGTAAAGTACGAGCAGTGGTTGGGGCGAGTCCGGAATGCACTCCGGGTATTCAAACAGATGTACTCATCATGCCTAACAACCTCGTGCGAGAGGATGGAAGGCTTTCTCTTCGTAGCGGTCGGTCTCCAATCCGAGTTGTGCCCGCCACTCATGATGTACCAGACAGATGGCCCAAAATCCCAGTTCTTGTGCAGCATTCCGCCGGCATCTCAATAGGTACACGATTCATCACCGAAGACGGTCGCCCCGTGGATCTGCGAAGTATGCAGACAATACTAGCCAGCCTCGGCAAGACTGAGCAGCAACGCAAGAGATTGAGGCGGTGGCTGCGGAAACTAGGCTACGACTTGGAATGGACACTTCTGATGTCTGATTGAGCGATCTGATAGGGACAGACCTGGCCGGGACAACCTTCGCATCCCCAAGCCGTGTTCACACCGCTTCCCCCGCTGCGGGCGGGTCGTAGCCCGGTGCTTCAGCGCCGGGTAAACCCGCCCCAAAACCCGCCAGCCCGTTTCCAGCGGGCTTACCCGCTACCGGCTTCAGCCATCCTTCGTTCCCTTCTAGGGTTTCGGAATCTGTGAAAATCCGCCCAATCGACGGATATCCTCATTGCATCGGGTCGCCGAGCAGCGCCCAAACTCCCTCCACCTACCCCACCAACCGCAACTCCTCCCGAACCACCCGCCGCAGCGTCTCTTCCAGCGGCTCCTCGGCTCGCCGGATGTGCTCCCGAAGGGCGTCGTTGATCAGGTTCTGATAGCTTCCGCCACCGGCCCGCTCCACTTGCCCACGAAACCATTCACGGAAAAACGCCACAGTATCGCCCCAGGCCGCGTAAACGCCCCTGCGCCCCGACGATGACCGGGGGAACGAAAGGTCAGTGCTAGAATCAGCCAGGGATTGTCGAATGCCTACAACCGATGACGCGAAACTGAAGAAACTGCTCAAAGCAGCGGTGGTCGAAGTACTGGAGGAACGCCGGGACCTCGTCAGTGATGCCGTTGCCGAAGCAGTGGAAGACATCGCCATGGTTCGGGCGATCCGTGAAGGCACTCTTTCCGAGAACATCAGCCGCGAGGAAGTGTTCAAGACGCTCCACGCTCGCCGGTGAAGGTTCAATTCAAAACCAGTTTCGCCAAGGACCTGGGCTGGATCAAGGACAAGAAGCTTCATCAACGCGTCGAAGTCTTGATCCAGCTTGTCGAGAGTTCCGAAAACCTGAACAACGTATCGGGTCTCAAGAGCTCCGCGCCCCGGGTGGCTTTTATCGAGTACGCATCGGTGAGTATCGAGTCGGTCTGACATTAAGGGGAAATGTAGTCACGTTCGTTCGATGCCTGGATCGAAAAGAAATCTACGGATACTTTCCATAGACAACGCCGGTTAACCCGGCTCCACCCCGTCGGATCTCGGGTACACTCGGACCATGCGCCCCTCCCTGCGCGCCGGCCTTCTCCTGGCCCTGCTCGCCGCCACCGTCTGGCTCTGGTCCGGACGACCCGATTCCTCCCCCGTCACCGTCGCCCAAGCCGCCTCCGCCGACCAACAAGCGTTCCTGATCCGCTTCGGCGTCAACGACGCCCAACCCCGCGATTGGAGCGGTGAAATCCGCGTCGAGAATGGCAAAGTGGCGGGGCTCGGTCCCTGGCAGTTCAGCGAGGGAGACGAGCTCCTCTCCGGCACCGCCTGGACATGCGCCACCAAACTCGAAACCTACTGGGATGCGCCCTGGGAACGCAGCCTCGAAGGCACTAAGCGTCGTACACGGCTCACCACCAAAGGTGTTCTGGTGCGCCTCGAAATGACCGGACCCGGCAGGGTCAGCGTTCAAACCGCGCAAGGCGCCTTCACCTTCGACCCCGAAGAAATCTCCTGGTCGCGCCCCAAAAGATTCGCCGATGGACGCGTCGTCATCAACCTCTCACCGGCGCCCCAAAAGCTCACGGAAGGCCCCGCCGCCGAAGACTACGTCGACGCCATCGAGTCGTCAAAGGGACAAAGCTGGGTCGCCTATCAAACCTACGAGAACGGCGGCGACCGGCTCTGGATTCGACGTGATGACGAATCCCCTGTCCCCTTGACCTACCCCGGGCGCGACCTCTTCCGGGTCCAACTCGCCGCAGATTCCCAAGCACGCATCTGGGCTGTTTGGTCAGAGCAGCGCGACTCAAACTGGGATCTTTTCGCGCGCGCATTCGACGGCAACGACTGGGGTGACGAGACCCAACTCACCGCCGCCCCCGGTTCCGACATCTTTCACTCCCTCGCCCGCGACGGCCAAGGCAATCTCTATCTCGGCTGGCAGGGCGTGCGCTCCGGCAACAGCGACATCTTCCTACGTACCCATCGCGACGGCCGCTGGCAGCCCGAAATGCAGGTCAGCAGCGATCCCGCCAACGACTGGGAACCCCAAGTCGCCGCCTCCCAAGACGGTGAAGTCTCAATCGTCTGGGACACGTATACAAAGGGCAACTACGACGTCCTCATGAAGCAACTGCGGGGCGGACGTCTCTCCGACACCGTCACCATCGCGGACTCGGACGCCTTCGAAGCCCGCGCCACTGCCCACTACGACTCCGGCGGACGCCTCTGGCTTGCCTGGGATGAGGGCGACGCCGACTGGGGCAAGGACTACGTGGCGGGCATCCAAGACGTCGGTATGGGCTTGCTCCAACGCCGCCAGGTGCGCGTTGCCACCTACAGCAACGGCCGCCTCGAACAACTCCCCAACGACCTCCCCGCCGCGTCTCCTGACGAAACCAGCCCGGTGTTCCAGTCCCCCCGCCTCGCGACCGACGGCAACGGCAATCCATGGGTTTTCTTTCGCTACCGTACCCACACGCCGGTCGTTCAAGTCCGTGACAAGTTCCGTTCGATGTGGAGACTCGGCGCAACGAGCTACCAAAACGGCGCGTGGACGCCACTCGTCCGATTCCCACTCGGCTATGGCCGCATCGACATGCCCGTCTCCGTCTACACGGATGCCGGCGGCGATGTCCAGGTTCACTGGGCAAGCGACGGCCGCGAGTTCCCCGATGGCTTCCCCCGCGAGCAGAATGCCTTTCGGGCCGCGCTCAAGGCCGGCGTCCGGTCGACCCGCAAACTCGAATCCACCGCGTTTGAGCCTTCAACGGCGAAGTCCGCCAAAGTCCACCCCAACGAAGCCGCCGACATCGCCCGCCTCCAAAGCTACCGCGCCGAAGTCGGCGGAAAAACCTACCGCCCCGTGCGCGGCGACATGCACCGCCACACCGACATTTCATGGGACGGCAATCGCGACGGCTCGCTCTTCGACGCCTACCGCTACGCACTCGATGCCGCCGGACACGACTTCCTCGGCGTCGCCGACCACCAGGCAGGCCATGAGGTCGAATACAGTTGGTGGATGATGCAGAAGGCCGTCGACCTGTTCACGATCCCTGGCAAATTTACTCCGCTTTACGGCTACGAACGCAGCCGCGGCTACCCAAGCGGCCACCGCAACGCCATGTTCGCTCAACGCGGCGTGCCCGTCGTCAAGATGCTTGATTCGGAGCGCGAACGAAATACGGAAGTCGGCGTCGAGCACTTCTACGAAGACCTGCGAAAGAACCGCGGCATCGTGATGAGCCACACGTCCGCCACCGGCGCCGGAACCGATTGGCGCGACAACGACCCTGATGTCGAAACGCTCGTCGAGATCTATCAGGGCTACCGCCGCAACTATGAGCACGAGGGCGCGCCGCGTTCGAGCGACCGCGGCAGCCGCCCCGCGGGATTCGTATGGAAGGCCTGGGAGAAGGGGTTGAAACTGGGCGTGCAATCCAGTTCCGACCACGTTTCGACGCACACATCCCACGGCATGATCTGGGTCGAGGATCTCACCCGCGAGAACATCATTGAGGCCATTCGCTCCCGCCGTGCCTACGCCGCCACGGACAACATCCTCATCGACTTCCGCGTCAACGGACGCCTCATGGGCGACGCCCTTGAATCAAGTACCCGGCCAAAACTCGAAGCAAACATCGTTGGCACCGGCCCGATCCGCAAAGTCGAGGTCATCAAGAACAATACATACATCCATACGCAGAAAGGCGGCGGGCCCGAACTCTCGTTCACATATGTCGACAACGATGTGCGCGAAGGCGAAAGCTACTACTACATCCGGGTTGAGCAGGAGAACGGCGAACTGGCGTGGGCCTCTCCCGTCTGGGTAACCTATAAGAAATAGTCCAACTGCCAATCTACGCGCACGGCATGCCGTGCCCGATTCCGCTCACCACCGCAAAGGGAAGACCCATGAAATCCACGAACAATCTCTCTCGACGCTCCTTCGTTGCAACTTCGATCGCCGGCAGCGCCGTAGCCGCGTCCGCTCGCGCCATGGCCGCCGCCCGGGTTCCGCGCGTCATCGGATCCAACGACCGTCTCAACGTTGGTGTCATCGGAGCCGGCGGCAACGCCACCGGACACATGAAGGGCCTGCTCGGTCTCCAAGAGGCCGAGAACGTCGAGATCATCGCTGTCTGTGATATCTACCAGAAACGTCTCGATGCCGCCGAGGAACTCACCGGCGGCAAGCCCTACCACGAGTACCGCAAACTGCTCGAAAGCCCGGACATCGACTACGTCGTCATCTCCGTCCCCGAGCATTGGCATGCGCGCATGACCATGGACGCCATTGATGCTGGCAAGCACATCTATTGCGAAAAGCCGGTGACGTTCTCAATCGAGGAAGGCCTCAAAGTCCGCAAGCGAGTCAAGCAGAGCAAGATCAAGATGCAGGTCGGCGTGCAGGGCATGTCTGACGATTCGTATATCACCGCGCAGCAGTACATCAAAGAGGGCAAGCTGGGCAAGATCGTCGCGGCCCAGATCGACTACTCCCGCAACCACCTCGACGACTACTGGACAAGGCCTTTTGACGAAGACGTCCGTCCCGGCGAGAACCTGGATTGGAACGCTTTTCTCGGCCCCGCCAAGAAACGCCCGTTCGATCCCGACCGCTTCTTCGCCTGGAGACGTTATTGGGACTACTGCGGAGGCATCGCCACCGATCTTTTCGTCCACCGCCTCACACGAATCATCAAGGCTTGTGATCTAACCGTCCCCAGCCAAGTCGTCGCCACGGGCGGCAAAAACTTCTTCACGAAGAGCGCCGCCGAGATTCCCGACACGTTCAACATGATGGTCGATTATCCCGAGGGCATCTCCGTCTCGGTCATATCATCCATGGCCAACTCCGCCAAGATTCGACACCTCATTCGGGGCCACGAAGCGACGCTTGAGTTCACCAAGGAAGGCTTTACGATCACGCCGGAGAAAGAATACGCCGATGGCCGCGATGTCATCACACACGTAAAGACCGGCGCCGAGGACATCCGCCTTCATCACGCCAACCATCACCGCGCGATCCGATTCAACGAGCCGCTCAACTGTGACGTCGATCTCGGCTTCCACGGAATGCTGGCCTGCCGCATGGCTGTGGATTCACTTCGGAAGAGACGCTATCTCGCCTGGGACGCCCGGCGCGAGAAGGTGGTCAAGGCGTAGCGTTCGCAGATGCCTTATGACGCTATATCGTACGGTTACGCGTTATCCGGATTTTCTCTATGCGAGGTGAACCTGAATCGCCCGCAGCCCTTCTGCCTCAACCACCCGGTGCTAAGCTGAAACTGCTGTGGCGACACAAGCCTTAGTCAGCCCCGAAGAATACCTCTCAACGAGTTTCGATGGGCCGGACCGTGAGTACGTCGACGGCTTAGTTGTGGAGCGAAACGTGGGCGAGAATCCGCACAGCGAGGTTCAGGCGCGCCTCATCGAGATCTTCTACGAACTGCGAAAGCGACACCCACTGTACTGCCGTCCGGAGCTTCGGCTCAAGCTTAGCTCGACACGCTATCGAATCCCGGATGTCTCGGTCTTCCATCCCGAGAAGCCCGCCGATTTGGTTCCCGATAAGCCGCCCTTCATTGCGGTCGAGATCGTTTCGCGCGAAGATCGCTATACCGATGTCCTCAAGAAACTGGAAGAGTACCGGGTGTGGGGCGCGCCTCACATCTGGATCGTGGACCCGTGGCAACGAACTCTTTCGGTCTATGAGAAAGAGGGGTTGCGTACCGTGTCCTCCTTCGTTCTCAGCGAATTGGGAATCGAGATTCCACAGGCCGAGATTCTCTCCTGACACGAACTGCCAACATTCCCTCTACTGACTCGGAACTGCCGCCAGCGGAAACCGCAGGTGGCGAATGCGCTGCCGCTTCCAGGTGTACGTAATCAGTAAATCTCCGTTCGCCGCCTGAATCATCGCCGGATACGAATACTCGCCGGGCTCGTCCTCGATGACGTGGAACATGTTGAAGTTTTCGCCATCGCGACTCACCGCCAGATTCAATGGCGATCGGCCTTGCTCCGTATGGTTGTAGATCATCACGACGCGCCCATCGTTCAACGCCACGGCATCAATCCCCGAATTGGGGTTCGGCAGACCCAGTGGACGCGCCTGCGTCCAAGTGACGCCACCGTCTGACGAGTCCGCCACGGCGATTCGCCCGGTCAGCGCCGTCGAGCGCGCGTAGAACCGCAACCAGTTGCCGCCCATCGAAATCACCGACGGCTGGATGATCCCGTCGGTGACGCTCCATTCGGGCGACCGCGAGTCGGCCTGTCGGCGATCCGAAGAACGAAAGCGGTCGGGTACGGTGATCGGACCCGACTTCGCCCACGTCTCGCCGCCGTCCGTGCTGCGCTCGATCCACGCGGACCAGGAACGGTACGACTCAACCGATGTGCCGCTCACAATCGTGCCGTCCGCCATCACCAGCGGCTTGGCGCGAATGGGACCGTAAATACCCGCGGGCAAATGTTCGACCTCCGACCACGTCGCACCGTCGTCATCGCTCCAGCGCCGTCCGGCGGTCCATGAAACCGGGCGGGGACCGAACTTGTAGTAGAGCCACAGCCGGCCGCCGTTCGCGTAGAACAGGACCGGGTTAAAGGTAGGGATATTGGGCTCGCGCACCAACTCTACCGGCGCGGACCACGACCCGCCGCTCCGCCGCGAACTCCAGATCGCAACGTCTGCTGCTCCTTCCTTCGTCCCGCCAAACCAGGCCGACAGCAAGTCGCCATTCGGCAACTCAACCACGGTCGACGCATGGCAAGACGGAAACGGCGCCTCCGTAAACACGAACTCACCCTGCCGCCCCGCAGCCAGAATTCCCACCGACGTCAACAACACGACCATCCATCTCATGAAGAAACGACTCCTGTTACTCGCTGCGCCGCTAAGTTCCCGTACTCGAATAGTTCGCCACGCCTCGGTTCCAAAGCAAAATCGCGCCCGACAGGAACACCAACGTCACCACCGGGATCAACATCACATACGACTCATACTCCGCGTGCTTGAGCAATACCGTCGAGGGGTAGAAGCTCGCAAACGCAAAAGGAACGACCCAGCTCAATAAGAACTGAATGAACGGGCTGTAGATATTCAGCGGATAGCGTCCAAAAGCCAGCATGTTGAACACCGGCGGGATGATCCCGACCCGGTCTTCGACCCAAAACGAAACGCACGTCAGCATCAAGAACACCGCGAGGTAAATCACAAAACCACAGACCCCCGCTGCCGCGACGAACAGCCACTCTCCGATGCCATACTCGAAACCGAGTTGGCCGGCCGTATATCGCACGATGAACACCCCAATCACGGCGTCGCTCAGCGATTCCAGGCGAAACTGTTCGCTCATCACCTGAAACAACGAATGCACGGGACGCAGCAGCACCCGGTCAAACTTCCCCTCGACAATGTACGATTCGCCGAAGTAGTACAGGTTGACGCTCACCACATTGAACAGCGACAGCGGGATCAACCCGAATCCATACAAGAAGAGAATCTCGTGAAACCGCCAGCCGGCGATCTCAGGCGCTCGCTGAAACAGAATGAAGACAAGTGCAATACCGAACCCCGTCGCAACTAAGGTCGTCAGGACCGAGACGACAAAATCCCCTTTGTAGGCCAGACGCACCTTGACGTATTGCAAGAAGTACTGCGCCAGCAATTGAAGATAACGCCGCACTAGCTAGCCACCGGATAGGCCGTTCAATACCTCATGAACCTGCCCCAACACCCACTCTGTCTCGTCCTCTGAAATCACATACGGGGGCATGACGTAGAGCACGTTCCCCAACGGCCGCAACAATACTCCACGGTCGAGAAACTCGCGGTAGAGGCGCGGCCCGATTCCCGCCAAATAGCCGCCCGACGCTTTTGACACTTTGTCCTCGACAAGCTCTAGGATTCCAACGCCGCCGATCACTCGCACATCCCCGACACAGGCTAGCGTCCGCAATGGATCGAGCCCCTCTCGCAGTTGCTTCTCCAGCGCCGCGATGCGCTCCAGCGTGCCCTCTTCACCGAAAATATCGAGACTCGCCAGCCCCACCGCACAGCCCAGCGGGTTCGCGGTAAACGAGTGCCCATGGAAGAACGTCTTGGCCCTGTCGTCGCTCAAAAACGCCTCGTAGATGCTGTCCGTCATCGCCGTTGCGGCGAGCGGCAGATACCCCGCTGACAAGCCTTTCGAGAGGCATATCATGTCGGGGTTGACGGGTCCGTGCTCACTCGCGAACATGCGGCCTGTACGTCCGAAGCCGGTCATGACTTCGTCGGCGATCATGAGGGTGCCGTGGTCGTCGCAAAGCTTGCGCACCCCCGTCAGAAACTCCCGAGGCCACACGACCATGCCGCCCGCGGCTTGGAGCATCGGTTCGACGATCACTCCAGCCACCCGTCCGCTCTCCTCCCGCAAGATCTTCTCCAAGCTGCCCAGGCAGTCAATCCGGCAACTCGCGCGCTCCAGACCCAGCGGACAGCGATAGCAATACGGCGCCTCGGCCCGCGCCACGCGAAACATCAAGCCGCCGAATGCATTTGTAAAGAGGGATTCCTCGCTGACCGACATCGTGCCCACGGTGTCTCCGTGATAAGCGAACTTGAGTCCGACGAATAACCGCCGCTCCGGCTCATCGCGGTTACGCCAATACTGATAAGCCATCTTGAGCGCGACTTCGACCGCCGTCGAACCGTTATCGGAATAGAAAATCCGGTTGAGTCCCGCGGGCAAAACCTCGGTCAATCGTTCCGCCAACTCGACAGCGGGACGGTGCGTGAAGCCCGCGAAGATCACATGCTCTAATTCACCCGCCTGCCGCGCCAGGGCTTCGTTCAACTTCGGATGGCTGTGCCCGTGAATATTCACCCACCACGACGAGATCCCGTCCAGAATCCGCCGGCCGTCTTCCGTGTAGAGATAGACTCCCTCGCCCCGAACCACCGGAATCGGCGGCGGCGCCGTCTGCATCTGGGTATACGGGTGCCACAGCCGGGCCAGATCTCGTTCAACCATATTCGACATGTTCAGTTTTCCGGCGGGCTGTATTGCCAGAGACGGCTGTGCGGGTCCAACTCTCTCCTAGCCCAACTCCCTACCGCGACTGCCGTCAGCTCGGGAAATGAAGGCATTTCTCCAAGAACCGGCGTGCCGCCATAGTGCTCAATCGCCCGGCGGTTCTCTTCGTTCGGCTCTCCGACCATCACGACACCCATTACATCAAGGGACCGCCGGTGTAAAGCCTCCAGTGTCAGCAGTGTGTGATTGATCGTCCCCAAGGCGGAACGCGCCACGACGAGCGCCGGGATATTCAGTCGAGCCATCCAATCGGTCATCAGGTCTTTGTCGTTCAACGGAACGAGGGCTCCGCCCGCGCCTTCGATGATCCATGTGCGGTCCGGCGCACGTGCTTTCGCCAAGGCTGCCAGGTCCGTCAAGGCGATCGTTGTTCCGCTCAGGCGCGCCGCCAGGTGGGGCGAAACGGGATTTTGCAGCCGAACGCCTTGATCGAAGATCTCTTCGGGCGCGCATTCGCCCAAGTTACTCACGACCGCCGTGTCGTCATCCTGCTCGATCCCAGTCTGCACCGGCTTCCAGTAACCGAGTGGCATCTCACGCCGGTAGCGCTGCATCAGAGCGGCGCAAACGACCGTCTTACCGACGCCCGTGTCTGTCCCCGTCACGAAGACGCCGCGCCGCATGCCGCCTTCTCCGCTATAGCCCCCACAAGCGCCGTTACGAAAGACTGGATATCCGCCTCGTACAGTTTCGCGTTCACCGAGATGCGCAGCCGCGCTGTTCCTTCGGGAACCGTCGGCGGACGGATGGCGCGAACGTCGAAACCCTCTTTTTGAAGCGCCGTCGCCACCTCGACAGCTCGCTCGTTCTCGCCCACAAGCACGGGAATGATCTGCGACTCGCCATCGGGAACTCGGATGCCCGCTTCCAACAACAAAGTCCGCATCCGACCGGCAAACGCCAGTGTCTTCTCTCGCAGTTCCGGCTTGTCATCGATCACATTCAAGGCCGCGTCGATAGCGGCCGCGACCGAGGGCGGCGCAGCCGTCGTAAAAACGAATGTCCGGGCCCTTTGCACCAGAAGGTCGATCGCCCATCGCGGTCCCGCCACGAACGCCCCGCTCACGCCCAAAGCCTTGCCCGCCGTATTGACCGAAACAAACACATCCGCGCCAATACCGGCTTGCTCAATCAGCCCACTGCCTCGTTCGCCATACAGGCCGACGGCATGCGCTTCATCCACAATCAGTCTGGTCCCCGTCTCGCGGCAAAGCTCGGCGTACTCTTCGAGTGGAGCAAAATCACCGTCCATGCTGAATAGTGATTCTGTCACCAGGAAGCGCTGCCCCTCTACCGCTTCGGCCTGAAGCAACGGCCGCAACGCGGCCATGTCGCAATGGGGAAAGATGACCTTACGCGCACGCCCCAGACGCATACCGTCGATCAGGCTGGCGTGGTTGAGCTCATCTGAGAACACGACATCACCTTCCTCCAGGAAGGTTGACAGGACGCCCAGGTTGGCCGCGTAGCCACTCGAGAAGTAGAGACTCGCCTCAACGCCTTTCCATGCGGCGAAACGCTCCTCAATCTGTATGAAGCCGTCGCGATCGCCACGAAGAAGGCGTGATCCCGTCGATCCCACACCCTCCTGTAACACCGCCTTCGCCATAGCCGCGCGGACGAGCCGATGGTTCGCTAGGCCTAGGTAGTCGTTGGACGAGAGATCGATCCCGGCGGGTCGCCGGAGCTTTCTCGTTAGTCCTTGCGCCTCAATTTCGTCGAGCGCGCGTCTGGTGCGCTGTTCAAGATCAGCCATGATCGGCTGTGGTAACCGTGGTGTCTTCGACCGGCGCGCTGCTCTGACCGGTGAAAGTGATCGGCTCTTCCATAAGCCGCATCCCCAGCTTATCGAGAAGCTGCCGGTCGCGGTCCATCTCGGGGTTCGGCGTCGTCAGCAGCTTGTCCCCCATAAAGACTGAATTCGCCCCAGCCACGAAGCACAACGCCTGCGCCTCATCCGTTAAGGCAAGTCGGCCCGCGCTCAATCGAACCATTGAGGCCGGCATCAGAATCCGCGCTGTGGCGATCATTCGAACCAGCTCCAGCGGATTCACCTGTTGCTGCTCGGCCAGGGGAGTGCCCTCCACCCTCACGAGGGTATTGATCGGCACGCTCTCCGGATGGGGCTTCTGATTCGCCAACTGCCCCAGCAAACCCACGCGGTCATCGCGGCTTTCGCCCATCCCGATGATCCCGCCGCAGCAAACCGTGGTCCCCGCCCGCCGCACGCGATCCAAAGTCTCAAGCCGTTCCTCGTAACGTCGCGTCGTGATGATCTCACCGTAAAACTCGGGAGATGTATCGAGGTTGTGGTTGTAGGCTGTCAGCCCCGCCTCGGCGAGGCGATCCGCCTGCTGCTGCGTCAGCATCCCGAGCGTGCAACAAGCCTCCATGCCGAGCGATCGCACGCCGCGCACCATCTCGACCACGCGCTCAAACTCTTCGCCTTCCGGAGCGTCGCGCCACGCGGCGCCCATACAAAACCGCGTCGCGCCATTGTCCCGAGCCGTCTTCGCCATGCGCAGCGTTTCGGTGACGCCCATCAAGCCATCCGTCTTCACGTCCGTCTTGTAATGCGCCGACTGTGGACAGTACGCGCAATCCTCCGGGCATCCCCCGGTCTTTATGCTCAACAGCGAGCAGCCCTGCACCTCCTCCGGGTTGTGAAACGAACGATGAACCGTCTGCGCCCGGAACAATAGCTCGGGCAACGGCAAGTCGAGGATCGATTTGATTTCCGCCGGCGACCAGTCGTGGCGCGGCGGCGGTCTATGAGATGAAGTCACGACAGAAGAATCCACAACAGGAGAGCTTACATTATGCGACACCGTCGCTCTCTCAGGCAGGGCGATCTTTCGCGCTAGGATAGTACTACATTCGCTGAGGTCACGGTCGGCACTTGATAGGCAACACAGTCTCGCACTACCGCATCTCTGAGAAGCTCGGTGAAGGCGGGATGGGTGTGGTCTACAAGGCCGAGGACACCAAGCTCGACCGCCCAGTGGCGCTGAAATTCCTGGCGGCTCACCTTGTCTCCGACGAGGACGTTCGCAAACGCTTTGAACGTGAAGCGAAAGCCGCCGCCGCACTCAATCATCCGCACATCTGTACCGTTCACGAGATCGATGATTTCGAGGGTAAGACTTTCATCGCGATGGCCTTTCTCGAAGGCGAAGGTCTCGACAAGAAGATAGAAACCGGCCCACTGAAGCTCAAGAACGCCCTCGATATCGCCATTCAGACCGCCCAGGGCCTGCAAGCCGCCCACGAAAAGAAGATCGTCCATCGTGACATCAAGCCCGCCAACCTCATGGTGGGCACGGACGGCCACGTCACGATCATGGACTTCGGCCTGGCCCAACTCGCCGACCGCTCCAAGCTCACCCGCCTGGACGAAACGATGGGGACGGTGACCTATATGTCCCCCGAGCAGACCTATGGAGCCGACATCGACCATCGCTCCGATATCTGGTCCCTCGGCGTCGTGATCTATGAGATGGTCACTGGCCGGCAACCGTTTAAGGGTCATTACGACAAAGCGGTGATGTACTCCATCACCAGCGAACAGCCTGAGCCGATGACAGCGCTGCGGACAGGTGTGCCTATGGAACTGGAATGGCTCGTCGGCAAATGTCTGGCGAAGGAGGCAGATAAGCGGTATCAAAGCACTGCCGACATGCTGGTTGACCTGGAAACGCTGAGAGAGAAGTTAAAGGAGAAATCAACCATCCTGCGCCCAGCACCGTCGGCCACGATTGCAAGGTTGAGCGGGACGCTCACCGAACAAGGCGCACCCTCACAAGGTTTGGTCGAGCCTGCCAAGAACGCCGTTTTCCCCTACCGCGTCATCGAGCGTTTGAGCGACGAAGGGGAAACCGCGACCTATCGCGCCGAAGACACCGAACTTCATCGCTCGGTTGCCATCCGCATCGTGCCCGAATCGGCCGCCAAGAAGGCTGAAAAGTATCAGCAACTAAGGCGCGGAGGATTGCTCGGAATGGGGGTGCTCCTGGCCGTTACGCTTGGCCTGTTGGTTTTCCAATGGTTTCGGGGCCCGATGCCGGATTCCTCCGAAGAGGTTCTTCGGTTTTCTTTCTCTCCCGGGAATGTATCCGCGCCGTCAGTGTCACCCAACGGACGGCACATCGTCTTCGCCCTCGAAGAGGGAGGAGAAAGCGCCCTTTGGGTGCGAGACCTCGACCGCGAAACGCCGCGGAAACTTGAGGGAACGGAGGGCGCTGACTACTACACATCTGCCTCCGGTATGTTTTGGTCGCCGGATAGTCGGTTCGTCGGGTTTCGAAGTGGCCAGGAGTTAAAGCGCATCCCAGCGGAGGGGGGAGATGCGATCACGCTGTGCGATCTGCCCCTGGGTACTTATATCGGCGGATCGTGGAGTCCCGACGGCGCCCGGATTGTTTTCTCCTCCGGCGGTCAATTGTATGAGGTGCCCGCTCGAGGCGGCGCCCCCAAACTTCTGTCCGAGCAAGAAAGCGGAGAAGCGAGCCCCTTCGCCCGGCCTCACTTCTTGCCTTTCAGCGCAGGCACACACGGGCTGGTCTACAATCTCGGTAGTGTGAGTGATCCCAGGCTGGGACTACTTGACCTGAAGACGCGGGAGAGCCGGGAACTAGGGCCGGGAAGCCGGCCCGCTTACTCATCAAGTGGACACCTCGTTTACCAGTCCAGTCTTGTGGACGAGAAGCGGGGGTTGTGGGTCCTGCCCTTCTCCTTGGAGACGTTAACCGCCACAGGGGATGCCTTCCCCATCGCCGAAGGGGGAGGGTTACCCAGTGTTGCGCGAGATGGGACGCTGGTCTATCTCGACCGCGTCGGCTCGGTCGGAGGACAACTGGTCTGGCGAGATCGCGGCGGCAAGAGACTGGGACCGATCGGTCGGCCACAAGCCGGCACCATAAACTTCCCCGCTTTATCTCCTGACGGGAGCCGGGTGGCTGCGCACGACAACAGTTCGGGCGCCCCGGACATCTGGGTGCATGAAACAGAAAGGGCCGTCGCAACCCGCCTGACCTTCGCCGCCGGGCTTGAAGCTCATCCAACATGGTCTCCCTCCGGCACGGAGATCACGTTCGCGTCGGACCAGCGGGGAAGCCGTGACATCTTCAGCAAACCCGCCAGCGGCACGGGCGAGGCGACTTTGCTGGTTGGCGGGCCCCTTGACGATGACTATCCTGATTGGGCTCCTGATGGCAACTACATGGTCTATGAGGTTAGCGGAGACCCTAAGAACAAGAGCGACATTCGGTACCTGAAGCGCAAAACAGACGGCGGCGGGTTTGAAGAGGCGGTCTTCCTATCGACCCCGCGCCAGGAAGGGGCGGCGAGGTTTTCGCCGGACGGGCGGTTTGTGGCTTACTGTTCGGATGAATCGGGTCGCTCCGAAGTCTACGTTCGGCCCTTCCCCGAGGGAGCGGGCAAGTGGCAGGTCTCAACGAACGGGGGGACACAGCCGCGTTGGAGTCGGGACGGCAACGAGCTGTTCTACGTCGAAGGATCGACTCTGATGACGGCGCCGGTGAAGACGGCCTCGAGTTTCTCGGTCAGCACACCGGCCCGTCTGTTTGAAGATGCGCACCTGAGTGGGTTCTTGCATCCCAACTACGATGTTTCCAAAGAGGGGCGGCGGTTTCTGCTGGCGGAAAGAGTAGGAGACGAAGCGGACAGTCCCCGCTCGATCCACGTGATCCAAAACTGGTTTACCGAGTTCCGTGACCGCGAGCAGGACTAAGTCTCCCGAAACAACCCGGTTAGGGAAGCCTGCTACTACGCTTCGCTCTCCTCATCCGAATGAGGCTCGAATACATCCACTTCAATCGCGTCTTCCACGGCCGACCCGCGCGCGCGGCGCCGCCGACGCCGGCCGCCTTGCTGCCCACTCCTTGAATCAAGCGATGCGTCCTGACTTTTCGTCGTTCGGCGGATATCGAGGTCTTCCGCCGGCCGATCTATTGGTGAGATTGACCACATGGGTTTCCTCCTCATCCTCTCCATCGGCAGTTGCCGCAAAACCTTGAGGGCCGCGAATACCTAGGGTGAAACACAGTCGTTCCCGTTCACGCAATAGGCTGTGATAAGGTCAACCCTATCGACTTTAGAGGGATCAGAAATGAGTTTTGAAGTACGCAAGGCGGCCGTTCTGGGTGCGGGAACCATGGGATCCCGCATCGCTGCCCACCTCGCCAACGCCGGCGTAGATTGTCTCTTACTCGACATGGCGGCGAAAGGCGAAACCGTGTCGGCTCGCAACGGCATCGTCGCCCGGGCTCACAAGGCGCTGCTTAAATCCCGGCCACCGGCGCTGTTTACACAGGATACGCTACAGCGCATCGAGATCGGCAACTTCGACGATCACCTCCCGCGCCTTGCCGAGGCCGACTGGATCATTGAGGCCGTTGTCGAGAACTTCGACGCCAAACGCAAAATTCTCGGCCGGGTCAACGAACTCCGCCGCCCCGGCACGCTCATCACCACGAACACCTCCGGCCTGCCCGTCGCCAAGCTGGCCGAGGGTATGTCCGACGACTTTCGCAAACACTGGCTCGGGACGCACTTCTTCAATCCGCCCCGGCACATGCGTCTCGTCGAATTGATTCCGACGCCGGAGAGTGATCCCCGAGTCGTCCGCTTCGTTGACGATTTCTGTGACCGCCGTCTTGGCAAGGTCGTCGTCTATGCGAAAGACCGTCCTAACTTCATTGCGAATCGCATCTTCCTCTTCTCCGTCATGCACACCCTGCGCACGATGCGCGAACATGGCCTGACGATCGAAGAGGTCGACGCTCTCACCGGGCCGCTCGTCGGGCGTCCGCGCATGGCGACGTTCCGCCTCGCCGACTTCACCGGCATTGATGTCTGCCTTTTCGTTGCCGAGACTCTCCACCGTCTCGTTCCGGATGACGAGAAGCGCGATATCTACGACCCCCCTGACTTTCTCCGCAAAATGGTCGAAAAAGGACTCGTCGGCGACAAAGCCGGCCAAGGCTTCTACAAGAAGATCAAGGGCAAGCGCGGCTCCGACCGCCTCGTCCTCGACCTCGACACGCTCGAGTACCGCACGGCGCGGAAGCCCAACATCCCGCAACTCGAGCAGGCCGGGAAGACTCGGGATCTCGCGCAACGGATCAAGCTACTGATCGATTCACCTACACCGGCTGGGAAGTTTCTGTGGGAAACGCTGAGCGATTTGTTTCTCTACACGGCCGCGCGCATCCCCGAAGTCACCGACGACATCGTGTCCGTCGATACGACGATGCGCTCGGGTTTCAACTGGGAACGCGGCATCTTCGAAATCTGGAACAGCCTTGGCGTTGAAGAAACCGTCGAGCGCATGCGCAAGGACGGCCGCCAAACCCCGCCGCTGGTCGACGCGGTCCTGGCGACGCCCGAGAAATCCTTCTACCACCGGCGCGATGGTTCGCTCACCTACTTCGATCTCGCGGCCGAGCGTTATCAAGCGCTCGTCGAACCGGACGGCGTCGTGCGCCTCTCGTCGCTCCACCGTCTCAAGAGAGTCCTCAAGTCGAACAGTAGCGCGGATCTGCTCGACCTGGGCAACGGCGTCGTGTGCCTCGAATTTCATTCCAAAGCGAACTCGCTCGACCAAGGCGTCTTGGATCTGCTTCGCGAGACGGTCGACGACCTCGGGGACAATCACGAAGCCCTCGTTATCGGAAACGACGGCGCGAATTTCTCGGTGGGCGCCAACCTCGCGATGCTTCTCGAATGGTGCCGGGCCGAGGATTGGAAACGGATCGAGCAAGCCGTCGACCAGGTGCGGATCCTGTTCCGAACGCTCCGGGATCTTCCCAAGCCAACCGTCGCCGCTGTCTTCGGACAAACGCTGGCCGGCGGCTGCGAGCTCGCCCTGCACTGTGACCACGTACAGGCCGCTGCCGAAACCTACATGGGGCTCGTCGAGGTTGGCGCCGGGCTCATCCCCGCAGCCGGCGGCTGCACCGAACTCATGCGCCGCCATACCGCGGGACTTGACCCACAGAAAGACTTGACACCAGCGACCCGTGCCGTCTTCGAGCGCATTGGGATGGCAAAGGTATCGGGTAGCGCGGCCGAAGCCCGCGACGCGAAACTCCTACGTCCCGGAGATCGGATCAGCATGAATCGCGACCGTCTCCTTTTCGACGCACGGCACGCAGCCCTTCAACTCGCCGGCGCTTCCTACGAGCCCAAGCCGAAGTCGGAAGTCCTCGTCGGCGGACAAGGTGTCTTGGCGGCCCTTGAGCTAGAGCTCTACCTCATGCACGAAGCCCGCTTCATCAGCGACTACGATCGCCATATTGGACGCAAGCTCGCCAATGTAATCTCAGGCGGGCCGCTCTCACAGCCGAGTTCCGTTTCGGAGGAGTATATGCTGGGGCTGGAGAAAGAGGCCTTTCTCAGCCTCTGCGGTGAGAAGAGAACTCACGACCGCATAAGCCATATCCTGGAGACGGGTAGACCCTTGCGCAACTGAATCCGGGCTCGATCGGGCGGCCGGGCCCGTGCTTCTGAATGCTGCATCCCAACGTGTCATGATCGATAGTCTTGCTTGGCGCCTCAGGGCCATCGCACTCAAGTTCAAACTCGGGCTTCCCGAGGTGAGCTGGTTCTCTCTCGGCGATGAACTTTTGCGCGGGGGACATTGGCCCCTGTCTGTCGGGACCCTGGTCACCGGCAACGTGCGCCCGAAGCAACGCATCACCGATTCCCCGTTTCCCTACATCTTCGACACGCCCCTTGGCGACTTCCGAGGCCGGCTTCAGGACGGTTGGCTCATCGAGGTGCTACTGCGGGAACAGATGCAAGAGCGCATCTACGATTACCCCGCGGTTCGCATCCGGTCCGGTGACGTGGTCATCGACTGCGGCGGGCACGTCGGTACCTTCGCCCGCTTCGCTCTTGAACGAGGCGCTCGCCAAGTTGTCTCGTTCGAGGCCGACCCGTCGAATGCCGCCTGCTACCGTGTCAATCTCGAGAAAGAGGTTCGAGGGGGGCGGGCGATTTTGATGGAGGCCGGAGTCTGGGATGAAGCTGCATCCCTGAGGTTCGCTCCGGATGACAAGGGCAACAGCGGGAGCGGGATCGTGGGACAAGCCGGTGAACTCGAGATCCAGACCGTAACCATCGATGGCGTCGCTGCGGATCTTGGGCTCGAGCGGGTCGATTTCATCAAGATGGACATCGGAGGCGCCGAGCGCCGAGCGCTCACGGGGGCCTCAAATGTGTTGAAGCGCTGGGCCCCGCGCATGGCTATCTGCACTTATCACGCCGAAGGCGATGCCGAGGCGATCGAACAGATCGTCCACGGCGCGCGACCCACATACCAATCGGCGGCTACAGAGAGTCAAACCTACTTCTACGAAACGAACGCCGACGCCAAGCCGGCATGAGTAACGTCTTCGTAGACCGGCTGACCGGCAGTTTGATCGGTAAGCGCGGCGCCCCAGTCGGTCTGTTAGTCGACTCGTTGGCGAAAACGGGATGGGTTAGCGGTTATAGACCGGGGTGGGTCCTCTTAGCTTCTGCCACACGAGATCACAGGCCGCAAGCTGCGATTCGTCGAGCGGCGGGGTTTCTAATGCCGCAAGGTTTTCTTCCAGTTGCGCCAGCCGCGACGCTCCCAGGATGATGGAGTGAGCTTGCTCTTGCTGCAGTGTCCAGGCGAAGGCAAGCTCAACCAAACTCAAGCCCGCCTTCGTGGCAATCGCCTGAAACTCGTCGACGGCGCTAAAAAACGGATCATGCCAATAACGTTTCAGGTACATCTCGTTACCGTCGAAGCGTGTGCCCGGTATAGGGGTAGCCTCTTTCTTCTGCTTCCCCGTCAGCATGCCGCCGGCGAGAGGGTTGTAACACACATTCGTGATCCCGGCCCTTTTTGTGTACGCCAGATACTCCTGCTCGATACCCCGCGCCGTCAGGTTGTACATGGGTTGAGCGATCCATGGCTTCGCGTAACCGTTCTTTTCGCAGATCCCGTGGATCTCGCACATCTGCCAGGCGCTGTAGTTGGATACGGCCGGGTATCGAATCTTACCCTCCCGGCGCAGCTCTTCCATTACATCTAGCGTTTCTTCGATCGGCGTATCGTAGTCCGGCTGATGAAGATAGTAGATGTCCAAATAGTCCGTATTCAAGCGCCGGAGAGATGCCTCGACTGCCTTGCGAATCGCCTCGCGGGACAGCCCGGAGTACTCAACGGGTTTGCCCATCGCCCCGCGAGCTTTACTGGCGAGGATGACATTCTTACGCCGAGTGCCCAGAACTTGCCCTACGATCCGCTCAGACTCTCCCTGGTTGTATACGTTCGCCGTATCAAAGAAGTTGATTCCGGCATCCAAGCAACGGTCGGTGATCCTTCTCGATTCCTCAAGGTCCGCCTGAGAACCGAAGGTCATCGTCCCCATGCAGGCGCGGGACACCTCTAAGTCTGTATGTGCAATTTTAGTCCGGTCCACTAGGCAGAACTCCTAAGAAATTTACTTTGATCGCAGTTGGTTTATATGTTAGCATTGGAGCGTTATGGCTGATGCACTTGGGTTACTAATTGCTGAAAGAGATCGCTTGAATCGAGCGATCGAAATTCTTCAGGGTGATGCTCCGCGCCGTGGGCGCAGACCGGGCCGTCCTCCTGGATCCACCAACAAAAAGACTGCGAAGAAACGCGGACGCAAGCCAATGAGTGCGGCCGCGAAGAAGGCCGTCTCTGAACGGATGAGAAAATATTGGGCAGCGCGGCGTAAAGCGAAAGGCTAGTCGTCCGTCGCTCCCTATCTTGTGCTTCGCGCGTGGACCCAAATAGGACTTGACCACGCCCGATGCCCGTCCTCCTGCGTGACGGCGACGTAGAGTGGGTTGTCTCGACCTGCTTTCAGCCGTATTGTCTTTTGGAATCGGCATGCCCGATGAGGATTAACCTCTGGCAGTCGAAAGACGCGCACCCGGCGTCCTAGTTTTCCGGCGCTGTAAATAAGATCCCCCGCTTCGATCTTAGCTACAGGCAGTTCGAACTTCACGAGTTCGGTTTCGAATCGAAGCGTGCCACGAGAACTGTCTTCCAAAATCGCGTCAAATCCGCCGAAGTTACCGGTGGTAACTGCTTCCCACCTCAGCCCATCCTTCCCCATCGTTTCCAGGTTCTTATCCGGATTCAGAGAATTGATGGGTTGGGCGCTCACGATGGTGTTCCCCACGAACCGCGCCTCGCCGTCCCAAATGGTTTGCCGAAACCGTCCTCGATACTCCGCTCCCTCCCACACGACCCGAATTCGATTCCCGCCAGCGGCTAGGGCCGCGGCCGGCCGTACCTCGCTCACCGTCTCCATCCCGTTCCGAACTTCAATTCGTTCGATCGGGGCGGAACCGAGCACGTCCACACCGAGCCGCACTTCCTGATCCGACGTTTCAGCGACCTCACCCATCTCGGCCCGGCCCGCTTCGCGGCTCTCTGTCGGACCTAAATTCGGATCGTCGTCAAAGACCGTTGCCGCGCCTGCAAACTCCACATGAGCATCCACGATCATACGGGCGCCTGTCGTTCCGTAGTGGCGTCTTTTGCGCAGGCAATCGAACCACGCATCTCGACTCAGCTCCGGCATCAGATAGCAGGTCAGTCCTCCATACGCCCCAAACCACGATGCCCCCGGATAACTCGCTCCGGGCCGGCCTTTGTGCCCGTCGCTATGACATACGATTCCGACGCGATAGCCTTTCTCGATCGCGTCCGCCAGGAGCCACTCGAACGTTCCCCATGCCGAATGGATCTCAACCGCCCGCTCAAGCCGTCCGTCATGCGCCATCTTGATATCCGCGTATCGTCCACCGACGTGCGCGATCACGGCGCAATCGTCGCCGCCGGCCGCCAGGGCGTCGAAGAGCTCGACCGCCGTGTGGCAATCCTTGTCAACGTCGGAGAGATCATCCAGCAGCGCGTGCGACGACCGCCGGATCGTGCCGCCTTCCCGCCGGAAGAATACGTTTCGGTCGCCGCCCAAGGCCGTATTCCCTGACCACTCATAGCCCGGCACCGCCACGAAACGTCCCGGCTCGTCGAACTCCCGCGTCACTCGGTTTAACTCCTCCCAGAAGTCTTTAGTGATCTGGAAGTCGTTACCCTGGTGGCCGCAAATATCGAGAAAGGCCCGGTCCCGCGCAAAGGCAAAGTACTCGCGGACTGAGTTCGTGCCGATCGTCTCTTCCGTCTGTCCGTGCAGATCACCCCAGTAGGGCAGCAACTCCGCCGATTCTACAATCCGAAGAGGATTGCTCTCAGCTAGAACCCCGCCCTCCGCGTCCCGCACATCAATCGTCAGATCCCCCGCATCCGAGACGTGCAAGTCATCCACGAAGACCGCGAATTCTCCTTTCGCGTAACTCATCTCCGCCGGTAGGTTCGTTACCGGACGCGAAGCCCGTAACTGAATCTTTCTCTCGGCCTGGTCCGTCGGATTCCCCCAACGATCCTCCGCCTTCAGACACAGACGAAACGGTTCGTCGAGTCGCCGCATCGTCGGCAGTACAGCTTTCCAAACCACCGCCGGACCCGGCACGATCGCGATCATGGGCGACTCGGGGAGTTGGACGTAGTTGTAGGTCGCAATCGCGTCCACCAGCACTTGAAACTCGAACGTCGATTCACAAAACGTTTGCAGCCGTAGGCCCGGCGAGCCCTCACGAGGGTCGCCGAAACGCACCACAATCCGGTCACCCTCTTTCATGAAGCCTTTGACGACCTTGATGTAGAGGGTCTTATCCCAAGGGCGCAAATTGCCCTTTGGGGCGTAGCGCGTCTCGAGGACCGCATTGTTGCTCGCCTCGACCGTTACATAGTTCGCGGCCTGCGGCTCACTGAATTGCAGCCGGCCCATGTCGGCCGCGAATCGAAAGACGATCTTCAAGCTCGCCGTGTCATCCATTCCAAAGCGGCCCGCCGTATAGGTCAGCGTGAATGAAGCGTACGAGCCGGCCTCGAACGATCCGGTTGGTGAGATTTCCGCTTTGCCCATCTGCTCGGGCAAGTACTTCGAATGACTCATAGTGCTGTTCTGTCCTATCTTGGTTGGATGCGGACCGGTAGATGTAGCCCACTCGGGGATCGGTCGGCGTGATACAAGCTTTGCCTGGTTTGAACCCCTGTCATAATCACAGTAATGTAACAGCAGCGAGAAGCCGCCTTCCGGGTTCGAAGAAATCCGCAACCGCCGGGCGTGTTTCCGGGTTCGTTCCCGTAAGGCGGAGTGCGCCTGAGTTCCAACATGATCGGCCAGGAGATATCCCACTACCGAATTCTCGAAAAGATCGGCGAGGGCGGCATGGGTGTCGTCTACAAGGCCGAAGACCTCATCCTGAAAAGAAACGTTGCGCTTAAGTTCCTCTCGAACGAGGCGCTCGGCAGCGGCGAAGAGAACGAACGCTTCCTGCGTGAGGCGCGAGCCGCCGCTGCGCTTGACCATCCCGCTATCTGTACGATTTACGAGGTCGCTCGGGCGGAAGACAAGACCTTCCTGTCCATGGCGTACCTTGAGGGCGAGACACTGCGTCAGCGGATCGAAAAGCAGCCCCTCGACGCCGCCGAAGCAGTCCCGCTTATCATCCAGGTGCTCGAAGGCCTACAAGAGGCACATGAGGAAGGCATCGTCCATCGCGACGTCAAAAGCGCGAATATCATGTTCACTTCGAAGGGCCGCGCCAAGATCATGGACTTTGGTCTCGCGCAGCTTCCAGGCGCTGCTCGCATCACGCAAATCGGAACGACACTCGGCACGGCGGCCTATATGTCCCCTCAGCAGGCCGAAGGCCTTGACGTCGATCATCGATCCGATCTTTGGTCAGCCGGCGTTGTGCTCTACGAAGTGTTGACGGGCGAATTCCCCTTCACCGGCTCGTACATTCCGGCCCTGATGTATGCCATCGTCCACGAAGAGCCCCAACTGCTCGAATCCCTGAACGCCGCTCACCAGGACGATCTGTGGAAAGTTATCTCCAAGGCTCTCAGCAAAGCGGTTGATCAGCGCTACCAGAGCGCCGCCGAGATGGCCGCGGACCTAGCCGCGTTCCAACAGAAACACGGCATGACCGTCGCTGGTTTTGGGGCTGCTGCTCAATCCGGACAGCATGCGCCCGTCGCCTCGGCGGCGCCGGCTTCCGGCGTCGATACGCCGCCCGCGAAGCCTGAGGCCTCTGCCCCTGTTCCCGATGCACCGCTGCCTGTTCAGGCACGGCCACCCTGGGCTTGGGCGTTGGCGGGTGTTGTTGCGACGGTCCTTGTCGCGGGACTCATCTGGTTCTTCACCCAAGGGAATCAAGAAGCAGTGGAGCGGGGCGTGACGCTCGCGGATGTGACGGCCGAAACGCCCGTAGCCGCCCCTGCCGCCGCCAAAGATGTCGATAGCGGCACGGCTCCTCCCGTTGCCGATCCAGCCGCGCCCCCTCGCGAAACTCCATCGACCCCGGCTGCGCCTCCTCCTCCGGTCGAATCCGCGCCTGCGCCGCCAAGCTCGTTGGCTCCGGATAGCTCACAAGCCCTAGTTGGCCCATCACCTCAGACCCTCGCCCGCGCTCGCCGCCTAGTGGAGGCCGGCGGCGCTCGCGATCTCCGAGGCGCCATCGGGTTGCTGCAGCCCGAACTCAAGATCCACCCCGGCTCGGCCGAAATCCATGGGCTGCTCGCCAAAGCTCACGCCTTGGTGGCCTTCAACGGTCATGCCTCGCCTACCGGAGAACTTGCCGCGGCGAGCGAATTCGCCTCGAAGGCCTTGGCCGTTGATGACTCGTCAGCGGACGCTCAACTGGCTCAAGGCATCGTCTTGGCGCTGAAGGATTGGAACTGGGCCGCCTCTGAATCCGCCTTTCAGCGGGCTCTCGCCTCCACGCCCGATTCTCCGCAGGCGCATCAGTACTACGCACTTGCCTATCTCGCTCCACAGGGTCGTCTCGATGAGGCGCTTGCCGAAATCAACCGAGCCATTACTTTCTCGGCCGCCGACCCCGACCTGCAAACTTGGCTGGGCCGTGTTTACAGCCTTCGCGGCGAGCACGACAGAGCCGTAACGCAACTTCGGAAGACGGCGCAATCGGCGGCGCGCCACCCCGCCTCGCTGTGGGGACTCGGGATGGCCTACGCCGCCAAGGGTGAGCTCGGTCTCGCCCGTGAATCCATGGAGAAAATGATCAAGATGGCTCCGGGCAGCAACTACGCGGTTGCCGGAACCGCCTACGTCGAAGCACTCGGCGGCGGGTTATCTTCGAGCCGTGCGCAAAACCGCCGCACCCTCAAAAACCGTTTCGGTAACCGCTCAAAGATCAGCGCCGCTCGCAAGCGCCGCGCCGGCGGTGGCTCGCAGTACGTCTCGCCCTATTGGCGCGCCATTGTCGAAGTTGCTCGTGGACGAAAGGGTGACGCATTCAGGTGGCTCGACCAGGGAGTCAGCCAACATGACGCCTACGTGGCGCGCTCCAAGGTTCAGCCGGAACTAGCGAATCTCCGCTCCGACCCTCGCTTCGTGGCGCTTCTCGCGAAGATGAATCTTACTCCCTAACCGCGCCGCGCCGCAACGCAAACAGCGTCGCCGCTCCGATCACTCCGCCACAGGCCGATACCCAAACGTGCGGCCAGACCAGCATCACACCGGCGGTGAACAGAGCCGCTCGCGCGGGCGTGGGAACGCGGTCTCGGAAGAACCCCTCCAGGGCGATCGCCCAGAAGTAGATCCCCAAGGTGCAAGTGCCGACATGCAGCAATACCTCCTGCCACTCGCCCATCAACAGCAACGCCGGTTCGTACACGAATGCGAATGGCAGTAGAAAGCTGATCAGTCCCAGCTCCATCGCCTTGAATCCGGTCCGAATCGGGTCCGTGCCGGCGATTCCCGCCGCAACATAAGCTCCTGTGCAGACGGGCGGGGTGATCGCTGACAGAATCGCGAAATAGAACAAGAAAAGGTGAGCGGAGATCGCCGGGACGCCGAGACTGGTCAGCGTCGTCGGAATCAACGTCGCCAACACCACGTAAGCCGCGACCGTGGGCAAGCCCATACCCAGCACGATGCACGCGATCATCGTGAGCGCAAGCGTCGCCGCCAAGTTCCCGCGTGCGATCTCCTCAATCAGATATGTGATCCGCAGATTCAGACCCGTCGCCGTCATCACGCCGATGATGATGCCCGCGCCCGCGCAAATCGGCGTCAGCGTCAGCATGCCGTGCATCGCGCCTCGAAACGCCCGGTCGAAGCCTTGCGCGTCGAGCCGTGTCTTCGGTCGCGCGAAGCTCACCGCCATGGCGCAAGCCACCGCCAGAAACGCCCCATACATCACGCTGAACTGCATTGCGAGCAGCCCAACCAACACCGCAATCGGCAGCAGCATGTTGCCCCGCATCGCCAACTCGCTCCGCATGCTCGGAATCTCATCCCGCCGGATCGGCCGGACGTTGTCCTTCACTGATCGAAAGTGAACGATCATCAACACCGAAAAGAAATAGAGCAAGGCCGGTACGATCGCGTGGACCATCAACTCCGCATAAGAGATGTTCAGGTAGTCGATCATGATGAACGCCGCCGCGCCCATGATCGGCGGCATCAACTGGCCGCCCGATGACGCCAGCGCCTCGACCGCCGCCGCGAACCGCGGCTCGTACCCCGAGCGCATCATCATCGGAATCGTTACGGCCCCGGTCGTCGCAACGTTCGCCACCGTCGCGCCCGTAATCATCCCCATCAGCGACGAGCTCACGACCGCGATTTTCGCCGGCCCGCCTACGAATCGCCCGGCGATCACTTTGCCGAGGTTCATGAACATCTCCGCGCCACCCGTTGCCGTCAAGAACGACCCGAGCAGTATGATCACGACAATGAACGTTGCGCACACCCCCAGCGGCGTCCCGAACACTCCGAACGTCCCGTAAAAGATGATGCTTACTACGTCCGCTACCGATAGGCCGGCGTGCCGCAGCATCGCCCCCGGCACCCACGGTCCGCCCACCGCATATGCCAGGAATAGCAGCAGGACGCCCGCCACAGCCCAGCCGACTGTTCTCCGCACTGCCTCGACGATCAAGAGCAGTCCCACTGCCCCGACCGCCACGTCAAACGTGCGAATAAACGGCTCCGAGTAGAGTCGCTCGTAGTCAAATAGCGTCCACCCCATCACCAGCGCCGTAACCAGCGTCAGCGCCAGCCCCAATGCCGCCTCGGCCGTTTTGCTCCGTGTCAACTTCGACGGGCTCTGCAAGAAAACCAGCGGCAACATCACCAGCAGGAATACGCCGCGTTGAATCGGCGCATGAAACGGCCCCGTCGCGCCCGTGTAGAGCGCGAAGGCGCAGCCGCCCCACACCAGCACGGCCGTTAAGTACCGCGAAATGTTTTCAAGAAGGGCGGACAATGGAAGAAAACCAGGAGCGCAACTTTACCACGAATCCCAGACCCCCTGCTCGCGGTAGTATCTCTCCGCCCCAGGGTGATAAGGCAACGGTTTCATCTCCGCCGCCGAAGCAAGGTCCGCCTCGCCTTCTTCCTTCCACCAAGGCAGCGACTCCTCGACCTCGTCCCAGTTGTCGAACAAGGTCTTCGTCATCCCGTAGACCAGGTCCTCCGGCAAGTCGCCTCGGACCAATAAACACTGATGAAACCCGATGCCGCGTAGCTGGGGTCGCCCGAACACCGGCTCGCCCAATTCATCGAGCACAAACGACGACTCGGCGGCCAGCAGCTTCTCCAGCCCTTCCTGCTCCGGCTCGACGAAATCAATCTCTTCGCCGATCTCACGCGCCGCGAAAATCGGCGCCAGATGCCCGCGATTGTTCCGCGAGTAGGCGAACGCGACCGCGTCGATCTGCCGGTTCGCCAACGCATCCTGGCCGTCCGTGCGCTCGATGTAGAGAAACTCTGTGTTCTCCGGCGTAACGCCGAAATACTTAAAGATGCGCTCGGCGATCACTTCCTCGCCCGTACCGCGCCCACCGATCACGACACTACGTCCCACCAAGTCTGAGTAACTCTTGATATCGGTCGTCGCCACAACGCGGAACAAGTGCGTCCCCAGCTTCATCCACACCTGAGCATTGTCATAGTCAACCGGGATCAACTCTTCCCCGGCGAAATGAACCTCGCGCCGATACGCGTTTTCGAGGTCAAACCGGAAACACCGTCCGCCGTCAATCCGCCCCGCCGCCACCCGTTTCACATTCCCGACCGACATCCCCTTGCCAATCACGCCGTTTGCAACAACGCCCGGCATCTTCTTTGTCAGCACCTTCGAAAGAATCGAAACCTCTTTGAAGTACCGCCCCTGAGGTCCCGCCCCCGCCAACGTAACCAAGTGAGTTCCGTCCGCCGAGACCCCGCAACCCAGCCCCAACAGAGCCACCGTCAGCAAACAGAGCCTCGGGCGCGTGCCGGCACGCCAAGCCATCTACTCAGCCCTCCGCACCGGGCCTACAACGCCCAGCCCGACCCGCAGCGCCTCCGTCTCGATAATGTCATCCGGCATCACATTCGCAATATTCACATCCGAACCGAACTCCCTTACCAGCAACTTCTTGACGTCATGAATCTCCGACAATGACACGCCGCTGATCCAAGGACCCGGCAATTCAAACAACACGCGGTCCAACTCCAAATCATCACGGCAAGCCTTCAATAAACTCTCGTTGACCACCCCCTGCTCAATCAGCTCCGCGCCTTCCACCAAGAGCAACTCCGCACCCGCCTCGAAGCAGTCCCGCGCTTGCTGCACCAAGTCCTCAGGCGCGTTCTTCTCGCTTTTCGAGCCAACTTCGCCAAACACTGTCAGCCCTTTGTCGCGAGCCATCGTGATCTGCCCACGTCGCTCTTCCGGCGACAGCGGAATACAATTATCCGAGACCTCGACTACATCGAACCCGAGCCGCTTTGCCTCATCAAAGAACACCGGCAACGCACCCGCTCCCTGCGTCGCGAACACATACTCCTGAAACTGCCCTCCCAGAAATGGCCGCACGTCGCGCTCTTTGTACAGGTCCAGCTTCGCCCGGATCTGATCCTCGCGATACAACCGCGATGTGCCGGTAGCGATTTTTGCCAAGTCGACATAGTCGCCCGAAATCTCAAGGATGTCCTTCTGCCGCCCTAGCCCCAGGCCCCAATCGATCATCATCGTGAACCCACGCGTCCGAGGCTTCGCCCGCGAACGTCCCAGCGGTAGCGGTACAAAGGCAAAGGGTTCCGAGGTCATTGCGGCTCTACAGTATGTCAGAGGTTGGATCGAGACTACGCGTCGGCTTCGAAACCAGCGACCTCAATCGTTGATGCGGAATCTGAACACCGTACAAGTCAGCCCTCTTACGTGAAATTCGCTCGTTGTTGTTCAGGGCTTGCGGGGATGACCGCCCCAAGCGAACTTGAGGGCAAACCGCGGCGGCTCGTAGTGGTGCTCCGCGGTAAACGGGCTTTCGAACAGGTCAGCGGCCAAGTCGGATCGGACAAAGAACGAGTTGACGCCGGACAGGTCGCATCCGACGAGGCTATACCCCTTCTCGCGCCCGAGCCGTTCGAATGCACTCAGGCTCGCACCGAATTTGCTCGTTCCGTCCCACCATTTGGTCGCATCGTAGTCGATGACCCAATCGACGCCCGGAGGAAAGATCGCATTGTACTCAATGATCGCGACTCGCGGTCGATAGTTCCGTAAGGCCTCCCAAACGTAGTAATCGTTCCGGTCGATGTCGAGTGAGAACAAGTCCAACTCCTCCGGGGCGCCGCCTTCCTTCAGGAGATCTTCGGTGTTCTCCGCCGTAATGAACGCTTCCGTTACCACCAGGCGCTTCTCTTCGATTTCGGGGGCGAAGGCGACGCGCGCACGCTCCGCCGTTTCGTGATCCCCCTCTACCCACTGGCCGGACCAGCCTTGGCGAAGCAGCAGAACCGTGTTGTTCTCCGAGCCGTCCGAGGATCCGAATTCGACGAAGAAGCGGTTTGTGACGCCGATCCGCCGGAAGATCTCCGCGATGATCCCGTCTTCCCCGTTTTGTGAGTAGGCCTTCGCTTCCGAGTGACTCAGCCGAAGGGGAGAGGCGTTTCTCGGCAAGGCCAGCAAGGATGTTCGCAGTTGGTGCCCAGCTATCTCCAGCATAGTCGTCTCGCGCTGTGAGCTCACCAAAGAGCGGCTAAGCGCCATGAAAATGATCGAGGTGCAGACGGCCATTAATCCCGCCCATGTCGACAAGACAATGCCAATCGACACGCCGCGGGAAAGGTTGCCGCGACGGCACCACGCCCATGCGGCAATGATGTAGAAGACGGAGGCGCCGGTGCAAAAGGCTAAGAAGTATAGGTGAGCGTTGGGAGGCATTTTTCCTTTTGGATGGCGAGATCGCGGGCTTCCGCACCAGGATCTTGACGTGTGTCCCGTTGCCGCGTATAGCAGTGCAACGAGGTCACGCTCGCATCATTCTCCAGTAGACATGGTAGCTAACGAGCGGTGCGGTCGGACAATCGGTCGGTAGTGGGTGAGTTTGGCGTTCGCTACGCTTGTGGGCTTCAGCGACCACGAGTCGCCGCTGGAGAAAGGGCCGCGCGGGGCGGGTTCGGCGCGAAGCGCTTGGAGGCCCGTTGACGGGCCTTGGTTTCAGATTAGGCCAGGCGTTCTACGCCTGGTTCAACCCGCGCCACTTCCGATCAGGGCGCTTTAGCGTCCTGATCCTTGCCGCCTTGAGCCGTTCTCGATTGCCGATCCGCACTTCCACAACGGCGAGATTCTGAAACTGACCCACTACCAATCGGTCGGTCGAAGCCTCCCGGCCGTCAACGTGAATACCGACGAGAATGGCATTCGAGAGCAATCCACCGCCTTTGGCTCCTAGTGCTCTCCAAGCAAAAGCAGTTAACGCCGAGCCCGTCGGTTCCACATCCCCTCATTCGCCTCCCGCGACAGATCCCACGGCTGAGCGGGCAGCGGATCGTATCGCGGCCGCCCGTCCTGCTTCGGGAACTGTCCCAGGACAGCCCCCAACCTCTCCCGGGCCGCCACATGCTCCGCTGCCTCACTGCCGATCAGGTTCATCTCTTCCCAAGGATCGTCCCGCAGATCGTACAGCTTGGCCGCGTTGCCGTCGACCACATGCAGCTTATATCTTTTGTCGCGCAAGACACGGTCGGCAAAATCGCGTGCCGGCCGAACTCCCTCGTCGTCGAGCCGCGCCGGGCCGTATCCCATCGATAGAATCCACTCCCGTGGTCCCTCCACGTCTTTGCCAAGAATCACCGGCGCGATCGAACGCCCGTCAAATGTTTCACCCCCCGGCAACTCTCCACCCGCAAGATCGACAAACGTCGGCAATACGTCGGAGAAGTCGGTCAGTGCATCACTTACGACCCCCTCCGGTACAAGTCCGCGCCCGTTCACGATGAACGGCATCCGCGTGCCGTTCTCGGTAAGCGTCGCCTTGCCGCCAACCACCCGCCGGCCGTTCATCCCGCCCTCAATGCGGCGCGTCGTACCGTTGTCCGTCGTGAGGAAGATGATCGTCCGTTCGCGAAGCCCCAGTTCGTCAAGCGCCGACACCAGCCTCCCCACCAGATAGTCCACATAGCGCACCATCGCTTTGTGCTGGTCGATCGGCTCACTCGCATCGGGCTCTTTCGGCGTGTGAACCAGAGGCGTATGCGTCAGCGCCATCGGGAAGTAAAGAAGCATTGGTTCGTCGCGGCGGCGCTTCATGAAATCAATCAGATAGTCGACAAAGATATCAGCACCAAACCGGCCCTCGTACGTCCGGCTCGACGACTGCCCCGTCTCAGGATCCCGCACAAATAAATAGGGGTCCCAGTAGCGTTCGCCGCTGGGCGGATTCCCCGTCTCGTAGCCTGTCCACATGCACCATCCGTCGAAGCCGTGCTGTTGAAGTACATCGGGCTGCACCCGAAAATCATTGATCTGCCACTTGCCCGCAATCGCCGTCGCATAGCCCTGCTCCTTGAGCAAACGCGCGAATGTCAAATTGTGCTTCGGGTCGAAATGGACTCCCGCCCCCCAGCGCGGCACGTCCCAGTGATTCACCCAGCCATGCCGGAACGGGTACTGCCCGGTGAGCAGCGTGGCGCGGGTCGGCGTACACTGCGGCATCGAATAGGCGTTTGTAAATCGCATCCCGCCTGCCGCCAAACGGTCGATCGCCGGCGTCTGAATGTCCTGCGCGCCGTAGCTGCTGAGCCACTCCGTTCCAAGGTCGTCGACCAGGATAAACAGAATGTTCGGTTTCACGGCGTCAGGAGACAGCGAGCACGAAGCGGCCACGATTAACAGGGATACAACCGCGACAAGCCGGCGAGAACAGGCAAGTGGCGACATCGGACCTTGTCTGAAGCGGCGGGGCTTTAGCATGAACTGGGCAGCAACACCTGCGGTGCAGCGGCGAAAGCGGCTCGCATGAGTAAGCCTTTCACTCACCCGTGCCTACATCAGAACCTTCCTCTCGATGGACTTCGCCGCGCCCGTGCTCTCGTCAACCTCAATGATGACCGCACTCAATCGGACATCCCCCCGTGCCGGCTCAAAGCGCTCCGGGATGGCATTCAAAAAGCGCGAGATAGACGCTTCTTTCGCCATTCCGATCACGGAGTCGTAGGGGCCGGTCATCCCGACATCGGTGAGATAGGCTGTGCCGCCGGGCAGCACACGCTCATCGGCGGTCGGCACATGGGTGTGCGTACCGACAATCGCGGAAGCCCGTCCGTCGACGTACCAGCCAAAGGCGATTTTTTCGCTGGTGACTTCCGCGTGGAAATCGACGAAGCGGACCTTGACTTCAGGGTCGAGCGACGACAATATGGCGTCGGCCTTCCGGAACGGGCAGTCAATGCCGGGCATATGGACACGGCCTTGCAGATTCAAGACCGCATACCGGATTCCGTGCGCGGTCGTACCGGCGTAGAGACCGCTCCCTGGTGTGCCCTCAGGATAGTTGGCTGGGCGCAGAAGGCGCGGTTCGGTCTCGATGTAGCTGAGGATTTCCTTTTTGTCCCAAACGTGGTTGCCGGTGGTGAGCACGTCGATGCCCGCGGGGAGCAGCTCCTCGACCAGCGACGGGGTTATACCGAAGCCGGCGGCGGCGTTTTCGCAGTTGGCGATGACAAGGTCGATGCCTTCGTGCTGCGCGAGATCAGCGGTGCGTTCCTTGACGATCCGGCGGCCCGGTTTGCCGACAATGTCGCCGATGAAAAGGATCTTCATGATGGGGCAGGGCGATCGGGCGGGTCTTTCGAGATCGCGTACAACTGGGCGGGCACGCCACAAATTGCCGAAGCGTTCCCGCTCTGGGCAGTCCCCTAGTGTAACGGGGGCCACGACGGCGAAGACTCCGCGCGACTAGCTGGCGGCGTGGTAGTACGACGGGGATTCCTCTTCCGGTTCTTCCAACTTGTCGAGGAGGGCCACGATCTGTTCGCTTCTCGCGGCCACATCTTTTTCGATACCAGCCACTCGTTGACGGGCGGTCAGATATTCATCGGCCAAGTGCAGAGCGGCGAGCACCGCGACGCGAAAACGCTCGGGCGAGCGCACCTGCGACGCGACGAGTTTCATCTTTTCATCGACCAACGCGGCGGCCTGACGAGCCTGCTCGGAATCGCCTCCGCCCTGGATGTGGTAGGTCTGGCCGAATATGTTGACTTCAGTCGTGCCGTCTGCGCTCATGCGGATCAGATCCCTTCTCCGGACAGGTATTTGACTGCCGCGATCCGGTGCGCGGCACTACGCCTCCAAACCTTCCACCTGGCCGAGCAAGGCCTCGATGCGTCCCCGGACCTCGTCACGCTCGGAACGCAGGTGTTCCACTTCGCGTCCCAGCCGCTGAATCTCATCCTCTTTTTGTTGCAGCAGGCCTTGGGCTTGCGCGGCTGAGTTCTCAGCATCTGTCTGCTGTTGCTTCGATGCCCGAAACTGCTCGATCGCACCCTGCAACCGGTTCTCAAGTTGATCAAGGGCCGCGAGGCCGTTTGTCCCAGGCTCTTGCGTGAAGTCTTCTTGTTCCATGGTGCTCATCAATCCGCTCAGTCCATATCCTATCGCAGGGTGCAAGCCGAGAGGTAATCGTTTGGATTGGCCTATCCGGCCCAAATCCGTCGCTAAGAAAACGGTCCGCCAATCCAGCCGCCGCGCAACCACCTCAGCCCGAAATGTAGAGGCTGGGTATCCACTTGACTCAGGTGACCCCAAGATGTAGTGTAGGGCCTGGTGGAGGATTACCCGCGCGACCAACTCGAATTCGAGTCTCACTTTGCGAGCGAGGAGGCTTGCCGCGACTATCTGTTCGCCTTGCGCTGGCCAGAGGGTTTCCGCTGTCCAAGGTGTGGGCATGAGCGCGCTTGGCCGGTGCGCAAAGTGTGGTTCGAATGCGCTCGCTGCGGGCGGCAAACCTCCGTCACCGCCGGCACGATCTTTCAAGACACACGCAAGCCGCTGCGGCTGTGGTTCCGGGCGATGTGGACCATCACCACGCAGAAGAATGGGGCCAGCGCCCTGGGTCTACAGCGCGTTCTGGGACTGGGCAGTTACCAAACCGCCTGGACTTGGATGCACAAGCTGAGGCGAGCGATGGTGCGCCCGGGGCGGGAGCGATTGACGGGCCTCGTCGAGGTCGATGAGACCTACTGGGGCGCTGAAGAAGAAGGGGTAATCGGCCGGCAGACCGAGCGTAAAGCGTTGATTGCAGTCGCCGCGGAAGAGAGAGGCACCGGGCTGGGGCGCATCCGCATGCAGCGCGTTCAGAACGCCTCGGCGGCCAGTTTGATGCCCTTCGTCGAGGAGTCGGTCGAGCCGGGCAGCGTGGTTGTTACCGACAACTGGTCGGGCTACGATCCGCTCAAGAAGAAGGACTACCAGCGTCGTATCATCTCGATTAACAACCGCCGCGAGCAGGCCTCGCAGCTACTGCCGAGGGTGCACTTGGCGATCTCGCTACTCAAGCGCTGGATGCTGGGCACGCATCAGGGGGCGGTCAGCCACGAGCATCTGGACTACTATCTCGACGAGTTCGTGTTCCGCTTCAATCGGCGCAGATCACGCAGTCGGGGCAAGCTCTTCTATCGCCTTGTGCAGCAGGCCATGGCGGTGGAGCCGACGCCGTACCGCTCGATCGTCGCCGATTGGGACGCTAAGACGCTGTGAGCCCAACTACAAGATGTTGGGGTCACCTGAGTCAAGTGGATACCCGGCATGTAGAGAACATGGGGAGGGAGTTCACAGCGAGCCACGGGCGAGCTGTGAACCAAAATCAAACCCTCCATTGAAAGGAATCCCTCCCCATGCCAGATACGATGATACGCCCAATATACGTTGGGCTCGATGTTCACAAGGAGACGATCGCGGTGGCGGTGGCGGTGGCCGACGCGGACGGGCGCGAGGCGCGTTCGCTCGGCACGATCGCCAACAACACGGCGGCCCTCGACCGGCTGCTGCGGAAGCTCACGACGGCTCATCCGGGCCGCCGCTGGATCTTCTGCTACGAGGCTGGCCCGTGCGGCTATCCGTTGGCGCGGCGGCGGCGGCGGCGCGGCCACGTCTGCCACGTCATCGCCCCGTCGCTGATCCCGCGCAAACCCGGCAACCGCGTCAAGACGGATCGCCGCGACGCCTTGCAACTGGCGCGTCTGCTGCGCGCCGGCGAGTTGAGCGCGGTGCGCGTGCCCGACGAAGCACTCGAAGCGTTGCGCGACCTCAGCCGCGCCCGCGAAGACCTGCAGCGCAACGAACGCCGCCTGCGCCAGAACCTGTCCGGCTTGCTGTTGCGCCACGAGCGCGTCTATCGCGACGGCAGCACCTGGACGCAAAAGCACGGCCACTGGCTCAACCAACAACACTTCGATCAGGCCCACACCGGGCTCGCCTTCCAAGGCTACCGCCAGTCACTCGCGCTCGCCGAGCACCAACGCCGCGAACTCGAGCGGCAACTGCTCGCGGCCGTCATCGACAGCTCCTACACCGAGCTGCAGATCGGCTTGGCCGCACTGCGCAGCATCGACGAACTGGCGTCGTCCATGCTGGTGGCCGAACTCGGTGAGCTGACACGGTTCCCTAAGCCGACGCAGTTGTCGGCCTTCGTGGGACTGATCCCGAGCGAGGCGTCCTCGGGCTCGCGCCGCCGGCTCGGCGCGATCACCAAGACCGGCAACGCACACGTGTGCCGGCGCTTCCGACGGATGCTCAACCAGGGCCGGCCGCGCAATCTCGTGGTGGCCGCGATCGCCCGCGAGCTGTGCGGTTTCATCTGGGCGATCGGCCAGGCCGTGGCCTCAGCCCGCGCCCCCGACCCACCCGGCGAGATCACACCCGGTGAGAGGACCGGCGAGATGGCCGACGCGGCGTAGCGCGCGGCCCCGAGTTGGACGAGCGGCGCGGAGCAGCGCCCGCGGATCGCCGTTGGGCGATCCCACCGAGCAGAACCCTCGATGCCCCTAAGCGGCGCCGCCCTCGGGTGAGTGACCCGCGTATGTAGACAGAGGCAGCTGCTTCGAGTCGTGCGGAAACTTCTCTTGCGGTAACCAACCCGCGTATCTCAGTGAGCCGACCAGCGTAGGCTGCGCCGCTCCGCCCGCTCGTCCCTGTAACACTACATTCGAGCCTCCCCACATCCGAGGCTCCACTTGACACTCCCTCCCCATATCAGGGGCAAGAGGTGAGCGGGGAACCGGTTGCAACCGGTTCCCCGTGACGCGGCGTCGGCTCGACCGTGCTCCCAAGGGCATCGAGCCCGTCCGTGAGCTTGAGCGGCGCCGCGTGCCTCGGCCGAAGAACCCGGATAGTCGCTGGGGCCCTAGAGCCCGTATTTACAAGGAAGGGTGTTCCGACCGTGTCTATTGATTCTACTCCCATTACCGTTGGCATCGACGTCTCGAAGGAGTACGTTGATTTTTTTGTTCTCAACAGGAAACAAGACCCCAGCGGCCGACGGCTGCGGCGGGTCAAAGACCTCATCGCGCTGGCAGCGGAACTGGCGGCGTTGGAGCCGCAGTTAGTCGTTTTGGAAGCGACGGGCGGGTTCGAGACGGCGGTCTGGGCGGCGCCGGAAGCTGCCCGGCTGACCGTAGCCGTGGTGAACCCTAGACGTGTGCGCGAGTTTGCTCGCTCGTTGGGATTGCTGGCTAAGACGGATCGGCTCGATGCGTGTGTGTTAGCGCGGTTCGGCGCACTGCTCCGACCCAAACCGACACGGTTGCCGAGCCGTGAGTTGCGCGAGTTACTGCGCCATCGCGATCGTCTCGTCGGCATGCGGGCCCAGCGGCGTACCCGCAAGCGGCAACTCGAAGGCGAGCTGGCCTTGGCCAGCGTGGAGCGGGTCATCGCTTCGTTGAGCGAGGAGATCACGGTACTCGAACAGCACGTGGAGCAAGCGCTGCGCGAACGGCCGGGCGGGTGCGAGCGAGCCAGCCAGCTCCGCACCGCACCGGGCGTGGGGCCCAAGACCTGTTGGACCGTGGTGGCCGATCTGCCCGAGTTGGGACAACTCACCGGACGGCAAGCCGCTGCCTTGGTCGGTCTGGCGCCGGTGGCCTGTGACAGCGGCATTTCCGGGGCCGGCGTGTCATCGCCGGCGGCCGAGCACGCGTGCGTAAGGCGCTCTATATGGCGGCGCGAGCCGCCGTTCGCTCAGACCCCCACCTGGCCGCATTTCGGGCCCGCTTGTTAGCAGCGGGCAAACCAAAGCAGGTTGCGCTCATTGCCGTCGCTCGTAAGCTCCTCGTTGCCCTCAACGCCATGATTCGCGACAATCGCCCCTGGATTCCACTTTCCGCTTGACATAGTCGCTGGCGTCGGGGTTCGGTGGGGGCTGGATCGCAAGCGCCGAGGCTTTCGCGTGGGGGAGCGGTCAGTTGTGCAACATAGTTTCTGTAAATTTGTTTACTCCCATGTTCTCGTTCGTTCCGCAGTTAGGCGGCGCGACCCGCCGCCGGGGCGTCGAGTGCGGCGTTTTCCATGCTGAAGGAGGGCCGCGACTCGAGCTGCCACATCTCGTGACGCTCCAGCAGCAACTCCCCCACCAGCCGCTCACACGAGGCCCGGTTCGGAAACGCACCCACCAACCGTGTACGCTGCTTGATCGTCTTCATCAACCGCTCCAACATGTTCGTCGAGGTCAGGCGGCGGCGATGACTCTCCGGAAAATCCAGCACCGTCAGGCAATCTTCCACGCCCTCACGCAGCATCGCGGCCACCTGAGGACGTCGCGACTCCCACTTGTCGGCCATCTCCTCGGCTCGCCGCAGACACTCCCGACGTTCACCACCCGCAAAAACAGCAGCCACGTCACGCAATACCTCGCGATCTTCACTACGTCGTCCGACAACCAGGATCAGATCACCATAGCTCTGTACCGCGGGAGTGTTTCTCTAGTCAAGGACGCCGTCCCTCTCGGAAAGTTTCGAATTGCGGGAATCGCTCCAATGGGGCGTGGCGAACCACAGGTCGAGATCACTCTGGCCACTCGCGGTAGGGCTTTGTTGTTGGAAGCAAAGGAACTGTCAACTTCTCAGCCGTACAACATAGCCTTGGTTGAAGAGTGAACCTACGACCAATTCCGGGGACCCACTCGTGGACCGCCCACAAGGTTTCGTGCCAAGTGTCGAGGACCAAAAGGCGCCAAAGAGGACGGGGCGCCTCTTTTCAAGCAAAGATCAAGCGGCGACCTTTTGGTTCGGGAATGGGATCGCCGAACTCTTGCGCCGTGTCGAGCCAGAGCCGGGCGGCCTGCTGAGCGTTGGCCAGAGCGGCTTCCTGGGTCGAACCGTGCGCGGTGCATCCCGGAAGCTCGGGTACGTCAGCTACGAAGGTCTTGTCTTCTTCGCTCCAGTAAATGATGATTTCGTATTTGTTCATTCCGAGTCACCAAGGTTGTACTTCAAGACCACCGTTCGCACCTGCTTCACTTGATATGGCTTCGCCTGGCCGCCTTCGCGCTGCAAATTGATGCTTAGTTTGGGGTGGGTGTTGTCGACGATCCGGCGGGGCTGTTGCCATATTGAGTGTTCCGCGGCCCAACCCGTCACTTGCGTTCCGGGCTCTGAGGGTGGTGTTTCGCCGACCCTATAGCTTTCCACGGGGAATTGGCGGCGAGTCCTGTATTGCGGTGCTTTGCGGTCCCGCGGCCCCTTACGGCGTCCACGTTTCAGCCTTCACGGCATAGTCTTGGGCCTGCGAGGGAATATCGAGGCCGGCCTCTTTCGACCAGGCATCGAGTAGCCGGCGATAGATCGGTCCTGGGGTTCCGGGGCCCACCGGCTGAAAATTGAAGCGCGTGCAGGGGATCATGCAGATGGTCGTCGACGTGAACCAGGCTTCGTCGGCCGCGCGGACATCGTAGGGATCGATGTCGGCTTCATGGAGTGGGATGCCGAGCCCCTCCGCTAGTTCCATACAAGCGCCGCGCGAAACCCCTCGCAGGATTTCGTGCCCCTTCGGGGTGTAGATCTCGCCGCCCTTGGCGATGAAGAAGTTGTTGCCTGTGCCCTCGGTGATAAACCCGCGCTCATCGGTGAGCAGCGCCTGCGCACCCGGCTCCATGCGAGCCGCTTGCAGCTCGGCAAGTTTGTAATAGACGCGGCTGCGGTTCTTGGCCTTGGGATCGATATAGCGAGCCGGCACGGATTGCTGCGGTGTGACGACGAAGTGGACTCCGGCGTCGTACTTCGCAGCCATTGAGCCAATGTGCCGCACGAGCGGAAAGACATTGATCGAAACGATCGGCGCTGTTCCTTCCGTAACGATGCTCTCGTAGAGCGCCATGCCGCCGCGCGTTACATCGTGCATGATCTGGAAGTCGAATCCGTCGAGCACGGGCAGATTGCATTCGATCGTTTCCAGCGTGGCCGCCTCCATCTGGTCGATGGTCAGGCCGCAATCAATCTCCACATAGCGAAGCGAGGCATAGAGCCGCTCCAGGTGTTCACGCAGGCGATAGGGCTTCTGTCCGAACGAGCGAGTCATCTCGAACACCATGTCGCCGTACATCAGAGCGCTGTCGAAGATCGAAATGCGAGCTTGCTTCTCTTCGACGAAGTGACCGTTGAAATAGACGAGGCGTTTGGCCATGGGCGTGATTTCGTGTTTCGGTTCAGCGCAGCGGTAGCTTAACCGGTTTGCCGCGGGCGGCGGAACGGTCGGCGGCGATGCAGATTTCGTGCGTCTTGACGGCGTCAGAGACGTTACAGTGCGACTCTTTCCCCTTTCGGATGCAATCGACGAAGTGATCGAGCTCACCCTGAAACGGGTGGTGCTCCACGTCTGCGCTCGAAGGCAGGACGGTGGGGACGTCGGCCCAGTCGTGCTGGCCGGGCCATTTGTTGCTGAAAAGCTGGTTGTCGCGGATCGTCCCTTGATCACCAAGAAGCATGACTCGGTAGACGTAGGGCATCTGTGCCTCGAGCGAGCAACCGACCTTGCCGACCGCGCCGCCGGCGAACTTGACGATCGCCACGATGTTGGGATCGAAGTCGAATCGTAGCCGGTTCGCCTTGCTGCGCGACGAGTAGGCGGAAACCTCGACGGCGTCATCCTGCATAAACCAGCGCAGTCCGTCGACGGCGTGGCAGCCCGCCGCGAGAAGCGCACCGCCGCCGAATTCTTTCTTGTTGTGCCAGCGATGCAGGCGGTTCCGCACATCGATGGCGTGCATGTAGTCGACTTCGGCGTAGAAAAGTTTTCCGAGCAGTTTCTGGTCGAGCATGGCGCGGATGTTGTCGAACATCGGGTTCCAGCGCAGCACGAAGCTCACAACGGTCTTCACACCCGCGGACTTCACCGCCTTGTCGAGTTTCCTTAAGGAGCGAAGGTCGATAGCGATCGGCTTCTCCACGATGACGTGTTTGCCGGCGCGGGCGGCGGCCACGCCTTGCTCGGCGTGCAGAAAGTTAGGCGTGCAGAGAACGACGATGTCGACGTCATCCTGCTGGAGGATCTCGCCCAGGTCTTTCGTGATACGGCAGTTTGCAAGATGATGCTCACGGATTTTCGATTCGGCGCGGGCCGGCGTGCGGCTGCAAATTCCGACGACTTCGCAATGCGGGTTGTGGAGGGTGGCCTTGATGTATTCGCCGGAAACCCATCCCGTGCCGACGATCCCTACGCCGAGGGTTTTGTTGGAAGACATGAATGAAACGGTAGTATAGCGCCGCTTGGAGTCAAACGACTCGTTAGCGCGGCGGGCGAGAGCGGATGACCCTTTGAGCGAAGGAAAAGAGTCCTTCTCCTCCCCAGTAGCGGAAGTTTTGATCCGTAACATTGAGGGCGTCATCAAGATTGATGGTGCAGAGAAACCCGGCGGTTTCGCCGCGGCGGAAGCGGAAGTCGCTGAATCGGACTTCGTAGCCCCCGGCGCGAGGGGTCACATCCGCAAGTGTGTACTGCGCGAAGCGGAGGTACTCGCGGGCAAGCGGCGCGGAGCGGGCCTTGCGCAACACTTCGGTGTCCTCGGCCTTGGGGATGCGATCGGGCAGGCGGACAGGCTGGGAGGATCGTGTGTCGATCGTGAAGGCGCGGAAATCACGATCCGTTTCGGCGAGTCCGCTCCAGCGAAAGAACTCCAGCGGAAGCGGAAAGGCCGCGACGCGCGTGACGTTCGATTCATTGGTGAGCGCCTCAATCGTATTGATGGCGCGGTTATGCAAGACCGCGCGTACGCCAATGTAGGCGACCAGGACGCCCAGTCCCGCCCAGGCGAGCCTCGATGTGTCGGCGCGACCCTTCAAGACAAAGCGTAGAGCCATCGGCACAAGAACAGGTACGAGCAGGATTCCCCAGACCCACGGGTCGACAACGAACAGCAGGTCCCAGCCTGACCAGGCGTCGTCAAAGGGCAACCAGAGGCGCATGCCGTAGGCGTTGGTCATATCCAATGCGTGATGGGACAGGGTTGCGATCAGGGCGACCCCGAAGGCCGGGCCCATTCGAAACGGTTCCACGGTCTTGCGCCTGATTCGATGGACCCCTTCAACCAGCAAGACAGCCAGCGCGGCCATCACGGGGACGGCGGGCAGAGAGTGCGTGATGTGGCGGTGATAGCTGAGGTAGTTGATCGCCGAGCCGGCGGTGACGATGTCTACATCCGGCAGGTTGGCGGCGACAACGCTGATGGCGGTGGCGTGGGGCGTCCAACGGTTGAGGCCCGCCCGGGCGAGCAGAACCCCGGTCAATGTGTGGGTAAGGTTCTCCATCGGCTACGCGTGCGAGGCGCCCGAAAGAGATTCGGTTTGCAGCGGTTGGGGCCGGCGTTCGACGTACTCGGGGGGCAACAGGAGGGTGAGAGCCTCGGGCAGCGTTTCGACAGTGGCCGGAAGACGTCCGACGAACTCTCCGTCGGCTTCGATGTAGACCCTTTCGTCGGTGGGACTCAGCAACTCCACGCGGTCGGTGTGGTGGAAGGTGACGTCTTCGAACTGCCCGAGTGTTTGGGTGGCGATCTGGGCCAGATAGCCGACGTATCGGAGCGGGGAATCGCCATGGAAGATCACGACCTGGAATTCGCCGGAAAGAACATGGGCGTTGGGGGCGATGACGAGCCGGCCGCCATAACGCTTGCTTTTGCTGATGAGTGCGAAAGTGCTTTCGAAGGTCTTGCCGTTGAGACGGATTTCGAAAGGCGGAAACTTGCGCTGGATCTGCTCGATGGTCCCTAGCCAATAGGCGCCCTGCCCCAGGTACTTCTTCAATTTCGTGTTCAAGTGATAGACGATGCTGGCGTCGACGCCGACGCCGCACATCAAAAGAAAAAGACGTGAGCCCGCCTCAGGCTGCCGGTAGCGAACTCTGCCCAGGGGAACTTTCACCGGGACGAGTGACGGCAGCAACGCGGCGGTTTTGGCGACGCCGGCCGGGAAGCCGACCTCCTCGGCCAAAACGTTCGCGGTACCCGCCGGAAGCGTCAGCAGCGGAACGCCGGAGCCGGCCATGCCGGCGATGACCTCGTTGATGGTACCGTCTCCGCCACAGGCGACGACCAGATCGCAGCCCGCTGAGACGGCTTCGGCGGCAAGGCGAGTGGCATCACCGCGGGACTTGGTGCCCTCGACCCGTACGCTTCCCACCGAGGCCTTGAGTGCGTCCCGCGCGTCAACAATGCCCTTCTCACGGAGGTTGCGCTTGCGGCCGGAGACGGGGTTATGAATAAGAACGGCGTGCTGAAAGTTCATGCGGAATGAATCTTTATAATAGAGCGTTCATGTCGCAGAACGATTTTCCCGAAGACGCTCGGGCGCGCGTCGCAACCCTTCGGGAAACCATCCGATACCATGATAAGCAGTACTACGTGCTCGATCAGCCGGAGGTTTCGGACGCCGAGTACGATGCTCTGATGCGCGAACTTCAGGAGTTGGAGGCGGCGCATCCGGAGCTGGCGACCGTCGATTCACCGACGCAGCGGGTGGGGGGCGCGCCGCGTGAGGGCTTCGTGAAGGCGCGGCATCCGTCACCGATGTTGAGCCTCGATAACGCCTTCAGTGAACAGGAGTTACTGGATTTTGATCGACGTGTTCGCGAGCGGGCGGAAGTGGATACCGTGGATTACGTGGCGGAGCTGAAGCTGGATGGAGTGTCGATGGCGGTCGAGTTTTCAGACGGCGCCATGCAGCGGGCGCTCACGCGCGGAGATGGGTTGACGGGCGAGGACATCACCGAGAATGCGCGCACCATTCGGTCATTGCCGTTGCTGCTGAAGGATGGCCCGCCGGGGGAGCTGGACTGGAGCGGCGCCATCGAGGTGCGGGGCGAAGTGGTGATGAATCGGCGTTCGTTCGAGAAATTGAACGCCGATCGGTTGCGAGAGAGCCAGCCGACCTTCGCGAATCCTCGAAACGCGGCGGCCGGATCGTTGCGGCTTCTGGATGCGAAGATCACGGCGTCGCGGCGGCTTGATTACTTCGCGTACGCGCTCTTGAGGGACGGGCGACCCGTACTTGACCGGCACTGGACGACTCTCGAAACGTTGGAGGCTTCCGGCTTCAAGGTGAATCCCCACCGCTCGCTCTTTACGGGAATGGATCGCATCATCGAGTTCGCGGCGGGTTGGCCGGAAAAGCGAGATTCCCTGCCGTATGAGATCGACGGACTGGTTGCGAAGGTCGATTCGAGGGGTCTGCAGGAAAAGCTGGGCTCAACGGCTCGTGCTCCGCGCTGGGCAATTGCGTTCAAATGGGCGGCGGAGCAAGCGGAGACCGTGCTCGAAGGGATCGATGTTCAGGTAGGCCGAACGGGTGCGATTACGCCGCGGGCGCGGTTGAAGCCGGTCCAGGTGGGTGGCGTGACGGTGTCGAGAGCAACCCTGCACAACGAGGACGAGATCGAGCGTCTTGGCCTTGAGATCGGCGACACGGTGTTGGTGCAACGGAGCGGCGATGTGATCCCGAAGGTATTGCGGGTGATCGCGCAGGGCGAGGATCGGCGGCCCTTCGTGGTACCGGAGCTGTGTCCGGTGTGTGATACGCATTTGGTTCGCGAAGAGGGGGAGGCCATCCGGCGCTGCGTGAATGCGAATTGCCCGGCACGCCTAAAGGAATCGATCTTGCACTTCGCTTCCCGGCGCGCGATGAACGTCGACGGACTCGGCGAAGCGCTTGTCGAGCAGCTTGTCGACAAAGGGCTGATCGACAGCGTGGCGGGCCTGTATCAGTTGCAAGCGGAGCAGATTGAGTCCCTGGAGCGAATGGGGAGCAAATCGACGGAGAACCTGCTGCGGAATATCGATGCCTCCCGGTCGCGGACGGTGGCGCGGCTGATCTATGGGTTGGGGATTCGCTTCGTCGGAGAGCGGACGGCGCAGGTCCTGGCCGAAAACTACGACTCGATTGACGAACTGGGGAAGGCCTCGTTGGAAGAGTTACAAGAAGTCGAAGATGTCGGTCCCCGGGTGGCGCAGGCATTGCTTGATTTCTTCCACGAGCCGAAGAACCAGCAACTGCTTGCTGAGTTGCGCGAAGCGGGACTCAGGTTCTCGGAAGACAAACCCCTAAAAGTCGAGCCGCCGGAAGCCCCCTTGGCGGGCAAGACTTTCGTCCTTACGGGCACATTGCCGAGTCTCACTCGCGAAGAGGCGGGCGAACGGATTGAGCAGCGCGGCGGCAAGGTGGTCGGCTCGGTCAGCAAGAAAACCGACTACATTGTTGCCGGTGAAAAGGCCGGAGCGAAGCTCGAGAAGGCCCGTGCCCTGGGCATTGCCGTCCTGGACGAAGCGGGCCTCCGCGAAGTACTGGAGAGTGCCGCGACAAGCGGCTAATCCCTACCCTTCAAGCTTCCGAGAGAAAGACATCGGCGGATGCGAACCCGTTCGAACGAAGTGCGACGGCTAGTTTTTCGAGGGCCGCCTTGTGAATCTGCGAAACGCGGCTTTCGTTCACGCCGAGGACTGAGCCGATTTGCTTCATGGTGCGGTCCTGATCGTAGTAGAGCCGTATGACTTTTTGGTAGCGCGGGGGCAGGGTCAAGATCACGCCGTCGAGCGCGGTTCGGAGTTCACGTTGCGCCAGCAACTCGTCGGGGCGGTGATCGGGAGTCTCGGTTGCTTCGACGAAGCTGGTGTGATCAGGACGCTCGACACGGTGGGGCTGACCGGCGGTCAAACCCGCGTTGTACAGTTCCTTCGTCATACGCCGATACTGATCCTGAGGGACGCCCATCGCCTTGGCGATCTCGGCTTCGGTCGGCGCACGCCCGAAATTTTGCCCGAGTTTTTGCGTCAGGCTTTCGATCGATTTGAAACGTTTCCTGAGATCCCGCGAGGCCCAATCGAGTTGCCGCAAGCTATCGAGGATGGCTCCCCTGACGCGATGCTTCGCATAGAGGTGAAAGATAACTTTCTTTTCCGGGTCGTACTTCGAGATGGCGTCAACCAGACCGAGGATGCCGGCATGGATCAAGTCGTCCAACTCGACCTGCACCGGGAGACCTTCGCGGACGCGGCTCGCGATGGCTCGTACAAGTGGAAGGTGCTTGACGATCAGATCATCTCTTTCGGTTTGGGACCAGGGACGTTGGGTGACTTCGGCGGGAAGACTCTGCGGTGCGGCGGCGGGTGCGGATGCGGGCATTCAACTATCTCCTTTGGGTTCGAACGTCCGCTTAAGACAAAGGACGGAGCAGGATGGTCGTCGGCGCATGCGGCGACACCGGCGCATCGAAAAGCAGATTGCGAAATCCGATGGGACTTACCCTGGGAACAACAACCGTTGTGCTTCTGTCAGCAGACTCGGCAAGCATGTTGCACCACACATGCCATTCCAGGGGAGGGGCATAAGTTGTTAGAAAACAAGGATAAGAGTGGCCGATGCGGAGACCGTATCGTCAAAATCCCGACAGCGAGCGGCAGTTTTCTGTCGATCGAGAGAACCGGCGCAGGGCCGAGCCGGTGCGGGGCTACCAGCCCGCAGCGCGACGGAACGGCGCTTGGATGCGGGGCAAAGGCAGGCGTAGATCATGCACGGCTGACAGCTACGAGCCCCGTCCGGCTGTGTTCGAGGCGCCCAGGAGATCAATTTCGCGCGGCGCGATCAATCTGCAACTCGTAGCTTTACTAGCTATTAAGGTATTTTATTTCAGTCATTTACATGCTCTTTGCGGGATGAGGTCGAGTTGCAGATTGCGAACCGGTGACTGCCAGGCGACGTAGACGTCAACTCTTTGACGCTTTCTTTTCAGTGGTTTGCGGGATGGATGTTGGAGTGGCCCCCTGAGTGCCAATGGATAGGCGAGGGATTTCGATCGAGCATGAGGAAAGAAGATCTCAGACTTTGCCGGACGGGAACGAATGTCCTCGTTGTCAGCCCGGACGACGGCCTGCGAGCAAGGCTTGAGCAACTCCTGGCGACAATCGGATGCCGCGCCGACGAAGTTTCGCGACCAGTCCGCGCGGCCGAGCACCTGGAACATCTCTCGGTCGATGCGGTATTGCTCGATCTCGAGACACATAGCGACGAGGCGTGGGAGCCGGAGTGCCGGGAACTATTGTCACAGCGCGCGATTCGTGACGGAGCGATCCCCGTCGTGGTTTTCGCGGATCCGGACGGCCTCGCGACGGCGGCGCGCATGATTCAGCTTGGGGCAGCGGACTATGTGAGCAAGCTGTCGACGAACGAACAGATCGTCGAGCGTGTGGTGATAGCGCTTTCGTACCGCTCCGGCTGCGTGGCTTCGCCGGCCGGTCTCGGCGGTTTCGCACCGCGGGTGGAACACCGAGTTGGCAAGGGAAACCCGAGCGGCCGGTCGCAGGGGGATTCCGGGAACAGCTTCGCCGCAGGTCTTATTCTCGGCCGGAGCGACTCGATCCAAGAGGTGCTCGACCGCATTCGGATGGTGGCCGACAAGCGAACGACAGTCCTCATCATGGGGGAAACGGGGACGGGCAAGGAACGCGTGGCGCGCGCGATTCACGCCTTGGGTCCGAACTCGACGCGCAAGATGGTTTCGGTGAACTGCGCCGGCATCCCGTCGAATCTGCTCGAGGACGAGTTCTTCGGTCACGTCAAGGGCGCGTTTACGGACGCGCATCAGAATCGCATTGGACGATTTGAACAGGCGGAAGGAAGCAACATTTTTCTCGACGAGATCGGGGACTTGCCGCTGGAGTTGCAACCGAAGTTACTAAGGGTTCTGCAGGAACGTGAGATTCATCGCATCGGCGGAGTCGAAACGATTCGCGTAAATACGCGGGTCATCGCGGCCACGAACGCCGACCTTTGGGCCGGGGTCAGCAACGGAACTTTTCGAGAAGATCTCTTTTACCGCATCAATGTGTTCCCGATTTACCTGCCCGCGCTGCGAGAGCGGAGGGAAGACATTCCGCTCTTTCTGAATCACTTCCTGGAGCGCTTCTGCCGGCGCGAAGGCCTTCCGCCGAAAGTGGCCCACCCCGGCGCCGAGGCCGAACTCATGACGCGGCCTTGGCCGGGCAATATTCGAGAGCTGGAAAACGCCGTTGAGATGGCGGTCATCCTATCCGGAGATCGGCCGGAGCTTGACCTCAACGACTTTCCGCAACAGAGGCGGCCGGCCGGGCGGGAAGCGGTCCGATCTCCGGCCGGTTCGGAATTGGACTACAAAGCCCTCATCGAACAGTTCGAGCGTAATCTCATCTCGCGCGTGTTGGAGCGCACCCATGGGAACAAGACGCTTGCCGCCGAGGTGTTACGACTCAAGCGCACGACCCTGGTCGAGAAGTGGAAAAAACTACAACCAGACAGCCAGATCTACGCGGAAACGAGACCGTAGGCGGAGCAGGTCTCAGTCAAGGTCGATGTCCCGTTGCGGACGCTCGGGCGGACCTTCCGAACGGGCTTTTTTCAGCAGGCCGTCGAAGCGCTTTTGGATATCTTCACCATGCTTCTTCTCTGCCTGGAATTGCTCTCGGAATCGTTTATCCCGAGTACTCTCCCGGGATCTGAGGTCGAGGACAGCTTCCCGCAAATCAACCGGAATGTGGTCGGGCTTCGGAGCAACGTGCGAAAGCACGACGCGGCGCTCCGCATCGATTTCGAGCGTCGCGCCGCAGCAAGGGCAAGTGGCCTCGAAAACGCTATCGTCCACGCACCCATTTTACTCGACGCGACGCGCTGGAGGCATCTTGCAACTTGCTATCTCAATAGAGGCTCTCGTTCTCGGGCCAATGTTCCGATACGTCAAGAAACGCTCGTTGCAATACTTTGACGCAATCTGGTTGAATGAATGTTCACGCCCCTGCTAGGGTGCGCGGGCAGTCGCATCATCCGCAACCCGGGGCGACCGAGGGCCGTCAAACCTATAGAGGCGACCGGAAGTAGGTGTCCACATTGGAAGACCACCTCAAGGAACTGATGCAGCAGTTGGGGAACGCGATCAACGATTCCCTCTCGGAATCCGACCCCATCGAGGAGGCCATCGGCGAGATCAAGAAGGAAGGATACGATGTCTTCCTGGTCCTCGAGGCGACCATCGGCTTGAACCGCAATGATTCGGGCGCCGAAGATGAGCCGGGCGCCAAGAAGTTCGTACCAACCGAAGTTTCGTTCAGCCCACAGGACCACGCCTTCCTCAAAGCGTTAAAGATCACGATGGACGAATAGCCCTCGTCACGGCCGACTGAAACGGTCAGTCGTCGATATCCACCGGAGCTCCGGCCGGGCGGGTTTTGGAAGCTGCAGGCTTCGGAGCCGGCGTCTTGCGGGGCGCTGTCGAGCGTCCGCGGGAAGGTCTTCGACCGCGGCTTGGCGATGAGCGTCTGGCTGGGGGCTTTGCTTTGGGCGTATCGTTCGCGGAGCTCGGCTCGGCAACCTCCTGGCCACCCGCGTCCGACTCCTCGACAGGGCTCGACAGGGCATCGCCGGTCTTCTTAGAACTGGACGGATTGAGAAGTTCGTCGCCTGGGTAGTATCGCAGCCCATGCTCAAGGTCGGCCTCCACGCGCACCAGACCCTTGTCGCGGGCGTAATTGAGAAGCTCGGCGAACTCCGAAAAGCCATAGTCGGTCTGTTTGAAGTCCGGGTCGGCTGCCGAGACGACCGCTTCCACCTCGCGCTCCGGGATCCCCATGGCCAGAATGTCAGTATTGGCTTCCAGCACCTCGCTGAGCATTCGAATGGCGTCTTCCTGATCTCGCGTGCCTCCGTTCGTGGCTTCTTCGTCGTCACCTGAACGCTCAACCATCTTCTGCCCGTCGACCGTTCGAACCGAAAGATGGCCGTCTTTGACCAGCTTTTCGATGAAGCCGGAGAACGAGGATGCACCGTAATCCCGCTCACTGAACGCGGAATCGAGTTGCTGCATGGTGCTCTTGAGGAGCCCAAGCTGTGGTTGTACGTTCCGCATGTCGAGTGAGTGCAACGCCCGATCAATCAGCGGAATGGCTCGATTGAGCGGCAGAGACCGGCGGGGCCGGGAGCGCTGTCCCGATCCGCCACCCCGGCGCGAGCGCGGCGCTTCGCTGTCGAGCAGTGACTCGTAGCTGACGAACTCGTGACAGTTCCTCTGCAGGATCGTGCTTGTGAAAGCCTTGCCGCCCACGATGTAGACGCGCTTGTTGGATTGCTTGAGCTTGTTCACCAGCGGCATAAAGTCGCTGTCGCCGCTGATGATGGCGAAGGCGTTGATATGCTCTCGGGTGAACGCCATTTCCAGGGCGTCGAGGGCGAGGTTAATGTCGCCCCCGTTTTTGTCGCCCATGGGTGTCGTGTCGCGCTGCACCATTTGAACGCCCTGCTCGCTGAAAGCGCGTGCGGAATTGCCGTGACGGCTCCAGTCGCCGTAAGCGGTCTTCGACACCACCTCCCCGCGCTCCTTGAGCCCGTCGAGGACGATGCGAACGCTGAATTCGCGATGAAGGGTTGTTTTGACGCCGATTTCGATATTGTCGTAGTCGATGAAGACCGCGATCTTCTGTTGTTCTTCCACGCCCTATTATATCCAGGGCGCGGCATGTAGGAACATTTCGGCAAAAAATGTTTTGCCGAGGCCCTGACGGGCCTGCTAAGGCTTCCGGCGGATCTTCTTGTAGCGTTCGCTGTAGCCGGCCGATTCGGCGACGGCGACTTTGACGGGGATCTTGAACGGGGCTAATTTGTCGCGACAGAAGGCGCGAACTCGCTTCTTCAGGTCGGAGACCGCCACGGGCGCCGCCAGGACGACCCGGGCCACAACGATCTGCCCGGTCAATGGATTCTGTTCGCCCGTGACCGTGGCATCGACGATCCCGTCCATCTCCATCAGAACGCTCTCGACCTCGGCGGGGTAGACCTTCTGCCCGCCCACGTTGATGATCTCGGATCGCCGGCCCAGTATCCGCAGGTATTCACCGTCGACCTCAACCTCGTCTTCGGTATTCAACCAGCCGTCATCGTCGAAGGGGCTCGGCGCGTTGAGGTAACCCCTCATCGCCGAGTGGGCGCGAATCCTTAGCGTGCCGTCCTGGACCTTCGTCTCGAAGCCTTCTCCGCCCAGTTTGACCCAGAGCGAATTCGAGTCACGAGACTTCGACCGCAGAATCCCGAGTTCCGTGAGACCGTAGGTTTGCTGGAGTCGAGCTGTTGGCAACCCATCGGCGAGGCGCTGAAGCGTCGTTTTCGGCATCGGCTCGGTCCCATAGGTAATTACCTCGAGCGAGGTCAGGTCGTAACGTCGATAGGCCTCGGATACAAGCAGCAAGTTCAAGAACGTCGGGGACGTGGGTAGCACCTGAACGCGTTGCTTCTCGATGACGGAACACACCGCATCCGGGTCGCGGCTTTCAAGGGCGACCACCGTGCCGCCGTTTGAGAAGACGTGGACCAGGGTGTTTATGCCCCCGATGTGATCGAGGAGTAGGAAGGTCACTGTGCGTTTGGCGTGCCGGATCTTCTTGAACTTCTCGAGCAGTGCGTCGAGGTCATGAAGCGCCGCTTTGCTCTTGCCCGTGGAGCCGGAAGAGAACAGAATGAGACCGGGCTTACCCTCTTGGACCAACTGCTTTGTCAGCGGGTTCGAAACGGTAGCCTCGCGTTTCGAAATCAGAGGCAGGTCGTCCTCGAGAGGGTGGACTTCCCACTGCACATCCGCGATTGCCAACCACTCGGATCGGTGGGGTTTGGCGGACGCCGTCAGCGGGACGAGGATGCAACGGCGTTGGATCAAGGCCAACAACATGGCGCAGCAGGACAGGGAGAAATCGCCGTCGAGCGTGACGACGTGGCCCGCTTTGACACCGTGCGCATCAAGCAGAGCGGCGTAGTCTTGGACGCGCCGCAACAGGTCCCCGTACGTATAGGAGCGGTCCCGCCAGGAAAGCGCCGGCCGGTCCGCATAGCCGTTCAGGCGTTCGAAGAGCCACGAGGAAGACATCAGGCGCCGCCGAGATAGATCACCTGGCCCGTGATGTAATCGCTCGCGGACTGGACAAAGAAATCAACCACGTTACCGACGTCTTCGAAGCGGCCAAGCCGCCGAATCGCGAGCCGATCGACGATCGCTTGGATCTTTTCCGATGGGACGCCACGGATCAAGTCAGTTTCGATCGGGGTCGGCGCGACGACGTTGCAGGTGATGCCGAACTCCGCGAACTCGGCGGCCAGAATCCGTGTGAGGGTCACAACGGCGTCCTTCGACGCCGCGTAGATGGCTTCTCCCTGAATGTTCATGGGGCCGGCAACCGAGCCGAGATTCACAATCCGTCCGAACCGCAGGCGCTTCATGAGCTTCGCGGCTTCGCGGCTCACGAGAAACGTGCCCCCTACATTCGTATCGAGGATCCGGCTCACCGTCTGCCCCGGGGTGAGCAAGGCATGATTCATGGCGGCCACTCCGGCGCAGTTGATGAGGACGTCAAGCCGCCCGTGCCGCCGGCGGATCGACGTGAGGAGATCGATCACTTGTTGCTCGTCGGAGATGTCCGTCCGCTGATAGTGAAACGACTCGGCTTCCCAATCGGCGTCTCCGCAGGAACACCCCTCAACGAATGCACCCTGTTTGAGAAAGTGCTCCGCCAAGTAGCGGCCGATGCCCTTGCGCGCTCCGGTAACTAGTACGACCTTCCGCTCGGTCACGGCTGGGCGGCTCTTCCGTCTTCCGCAATCAGAGTGACGATGTAGTCGGTCAGCGTCTGCACGGTCCGGAACGGACTGCGCTTCTGAGACATGGCCCGCTCATCGGCAAGCGTCACCACGATCTCAAGTTGATCGTCGAGGGCTTGCTCGACATCGACGATGAAATTGACGAGACCAAGTGAATCGAAGTGCGAACCGTTGCCAAGCAAAGCGGTATCCGCGGCGAGAGGCCCCGGCGGCGGCGGATCCGCCCCTTCCAAGCACTTCAGCAGCAGATCCCGAATCGTTTCGGCAGTGGGAACCGTCGGCACAGGTTCATTCTACCGATCAAGCCCGCCGCGCGGCCCGTTGGTCTATCCGGGCCCGCTTACTGTGCCACAATACGGGGCCGACGAGGAGCTTCGCCGAACGTGATCCGTGGTCTTGTATCGAAACTGTGTTTGGCCTCGATCCACCTGTTTCCATCGACGAGATGCTACGGGATCAAGAGGGTGCTATTGACTATGGCGGGCCTCAAAGTCGGACGGAATGTCCGATTGATCAGCTCGGCCCGGCTCATTACTCCCTTTGTCGAAATAGGCGACAACACGTTCATCAGCTACGAATGCCTGATCGTGGCCGCTCATGGTTCGCGGATCAAGATCGGTGCGAACGTCGACATCGGACCGCAGTGTACGATCACAACCGGCAATCATCGTATCGGGGGCCCGGAGCATCGAGCCGGTGAGGGTTACGTCGACGACATCGTCATCGAGGACGGTTGTTGGATCGCCCAGAATGCGACCATCCTCGGGGGCGTTCGGATCGGCGCCGGCACGATCGTGGCCTCGGGCACTGTGGTGACGCGATCTGTGGGACCGAACCTGATGTGCATCGGCAACCCTATGCGTATTCTGCCGATCCCCGAACCTGAACAATCCGGCCCAAAAACGAACCAAGACTAGCGCGCGGGTGAGGGACAGCCTCGCCTGCCGCCGGAGCATCGCGAGCAGGTTAACGGTAGACCTCGCGAGCCTCGGCTCCAACCTTCTCTCGCCTCGCTTCTCGATACAATGGCGCCAGCATGGCGTTTCTCTCTTTGCGTCATCGCGCGGGTAAAACACTATGAGAACGATACCGGTGCAAATCGTAGCGGTAGCGGTTTGGACCCTTATGGCCGCCGCGACGTGGGATGGGGCCTTCGCGGCGGAGCGCCGTCCCATGGAGCCGCTCGACATGCTCAAGATCGAGCGATTGGACAACCCGGAGATCTCTCCGGACGGCGATTGGTTGCTCTACGAGCGCTCAGTTCTGAACTGGAAAGTGGGCAAGCGATTTACCGACATTCACGTCTCTCGTATGGACGGCAGCGGGGCCCGCCGCATGACGTATAGCGACGACAAAAGCGAGACGGGCGCACAATGGTCCCGCTCATCGGATGCCATCGTGTTCCTCTCCAACCGTGACGGCCCGAAGCGGCAGGTCTACTGGTTGTCGCTGCATGGCGGTGAGGCCCGCAGGCTGAGCAATGAGAAGTCCGGCGTTCGAGGCTTTCAGTTGAGCCGCGACGGCCGTTGGTTGGCATTCTTGACCGCGGACCCAAGCAAGGCTCAATTGATGTTGCTTGATCTCGATAATCCTGAGGAGCCCGCGGCGCAGCTCACCCGCCGCGCTACGTCCGTCGGCCCGTGGCTTTGGCATCCCGACAGTAAACGCGTCCTGTTCGCCGCCGCTGACGAGGATGACCCCGCCGATCAGAAACGAAAGAAGGAGGGCTTCGACGTAAAGATCAACGCCGAAGAACAACCGGCAAGCAACTTTTGGTCGATCGGCATCGAGTCAAAAGAAGAAACGAGGCTCACCGAGCACAAAGATCGGCGTCCGAGACAGATCAAGATGTCGCGCGACGGCAAGTATCTCGCTTACACCGCGGCGAGCACCGAGCGCTTTTCGACATCGTGGGACAGTGAGCTCTTCCTGCTCGACATCGACCAAGCCACGACTCGGCGCATCACAAATAACGGGCAATCGGAAACCGGATTCAAATTCTCTCCCGACAGCGCCTGGCTCGCGTATGTGGGCCCCGACCGTGCCGAACAATACCGCGCCGCGAAAATCTTTCTCGTCCCGACAGCGGGCGGAAAAGAAAAGAAGCTACTCGGGGATTGGGATCATGACGGCGCGATGAGCTTCTGGGCCCCCGATAGCAAGGCGATCTACTTTGCGCCGACGCTGGGGCTGAACCGCCAAATGATGCGCGTATCCATTTCGGGCGGAGCGCCCGAGCAAGTGACGAGCGGTGAGCAATTCGTGAATACAAACTACGATCACGACGCCAACAAGCTCGTCCTGCGGCGTTCGACTCCCACTGAACCCGAGGAATTCTTCACGACGGAATTGGCCCATCTCGGCGCGTCCGATCAATGGACGCAGCTTACGGATTCGGCTGGGCAAGTCGATGAGTTTCAGCTTGGAGCCTACGAGCGACTTCGTTGGAAGAGTACGGACGGTAAGGAAGTCGAGGGCATTCTTGTCAAGCCGGTCGACTACGAAGAAGGCAAGCGGTACCCCTTGGTAGTACAGGTTCACGGAGGACCCGCGGGCACCTCCACAAATATGTTTCCGACTCGCTGGTCGACTTACGTTCACGTGTTCGCCGGCAAAGGTTATGCCGTGTTCCAGCCGAACTACCGCGGCAGTAGCGGCTACGGGGAATCGTTCCGGCGGCAGATCGCGGGCGACTACTTCCGGCAGGGCTTCGAGGACATCATGACCGGCGTCGACCATCTGATCGAACAGGGCATCGCCGACCCCGACAAGCTGGTTCACATGGGCTGGAGCGCCGGCGGCCACTGGTCGAATTGGGCGCTGACCCACACTGACCGCTTCAAAGCCATCGCGTCAGGCGCGGGCGCCGTCAACTGGATTTCGATGTGGGCACAAAGCGACATGCAGATCAATCGCGAGTTTTACTTCGACGGGAAGCCCTACGACAACCGCGATCACTACCTTGAAGTTTCACCTCTGACCTATATCAAGAACGCAAAGACGCCGACTCTGATCATGTGTGGAACGAACGACAATCGCGTCCCCAACGCGCAGAGCCGTGAACTCTATCTGAACCTGCAGAAGTTGGGTGTCCCGGTCGAGTACATCGAGTTCCCCGGCATGCCTCACGGCATCACGAAGCCGCGTTACCAACTCGTCAAGATGCACGCCGAACTGGCCTGGTTCGACAAGTGGCTGAACGGCAAGGAGGAGTGGCTGGACTGGGAAGAGTTGCTGGCGACCCTTCCGGGCGCGACGAAGAAAGACGACAAGGCACCCGAGGCCACCGACGGCGGCAACCCAAGTCAGTAGCTACTGCGCCAGCGCCTCGCGAGCTCGCTGCCGGTATACCTCGCGCGCTTCCTCGAATTGCGCGTAGACGTGTTTCTTCTCCGCTTCCGAGCGCCAGCCGAACCAGCCGTCCGCCATTCCTTCGAGCTTGTCGATCCAGCGCAGGAAATACTCGGCCGATTCACGGCTCCGGATCTTCTTATCCCCCACATAGACGCGGACGCCGTTTGTGAGGGCCTGGCCGAACGAATCGGGGTCGCCTTGCGGGTAGCTGTCAGCTTCCACGACCAGCGTGAACCAGCGGCTTTCGCTGAGAGTCACCGGCTCAGACCAGTCGACGCCTTTGCGGTCATCAATCAAGGGCAACTTCTTCCAAACCTCACCGTTGCTATAGACCACCGCCTCCCGAAGCGGCACAATCGACCACACCTTCGCCGATAAAGTCACTTCCCCGCCGCCGGCGCCGAGCTTTACCTCTTCGCCCGGGCCCTTACCATTGATCGCGAATTCAACCAGCGGACCGCTGCTGACGTAGATATGGCCGTTCTTGATCGAATCGATCCAGCCCCGCGCGGTGAAATTGTCGCCGAGGTGGGAATAGGTTCGTATCGCGCCAATCGGCCGATGCTTGCGAAGATTGTTCAGGGCATCCTCACCGCCGACGGGCGTCACGCGAAAGTCGTTGTTGAGGGCATGGTGGAGGACAATGACGGCCCCACGTGAAGGCGCCGACAACTCAAACCCGTCGGCCGTTCCGAGCGCCATGTCGACCGGAAACCCCTTCGCGCCGCCCAGGCCCCCTTCCAGCGGGTCCCCATTGCCTCCAAAGGCGTGAACGTAACCGACGGCCGCGCCTTGCGCCTTGGCCTTGCGAAACAGGTCGGTGTTGCTGGGATAAAGGCTCTCCACACCGGTGCCCTCATAACCCGTGAGGAAGGGAGAGATGAGATGGTCGTCGAGACCGATCATGAACGTGTGCCCCCAAAACGGCGGACGGTTCTCTTCGCCGAAAACAACGATCTGCTCCGGATTACCTTCCGATGAAGAGTGCTCACCGCCTCCCTTTTCGAAATACTGCCAATCGAGGATGCGGTTGTCTTTGTTCGCGACGAGCGCGCTGAGGATGTCGAGGTCCTGCGCCCGCGCCGTCATCATCAGGTAGTCGGGTGTGATGCGGGCCGAGCCGCCGTAATTCATGTGGGTATGCGTCGTCCCGCTGTACCAGCCCTTGGCCCCGACGTCGACGATGGAATCCAGCGTGATTTCGACATTCGTAACCTCCCCGGCTACAACCTCCACATCCCTAGAGACGGGTAAATATTCGAAACCCTTGGCGACTTCGATCGCCAAACGCCCGGCCGGAGCTTCGATCGTGCTTTCGCCATCCATATAGAAGATGTTCTGGTTGCGCAAACCGGCGAAACGCGCGGTGATGGGAAAACTTTCGAGCGCCGGGTAGAACTTGCCGTCCGAGGCTTTCGTGATGATCCGAGCGGCGGTCGGTTTTCCGCTGCGGCCGTCGGTCACCTTTAGCCGCACAGCGCCAACGGGAACCTTCCAGCGACGATCGGTAATGGTGACCTTCCGCTGTGCTCCGCCGTACGTTTCGAGCAGCCAAAGTTGGGGCACGCCCTCTTCGTTCGAGATGAAGGCGATCCACTCGCCATCGGGCGACCACACCGGGTCGAAATGATCGTGGTCGCCGAAGGTCATCTTGTAGGGCTGTCCGCCGGAAGTCGGCAGCACGTAGAGGTGGACAAACTGATCCGCCGCACCCCGAGTCGAGGAATAGATCATGCGTTTGCCGTCTGGTGACACGTCGGGGCGGGTGCGGAACAGAGTCTGCTCTTGCAGGATGCGCGTGCGACTCTTGAAACCGTCGGCCGTGGCAGGGATACGCCAGACGTCGCCCGATCCAAGCGGTACATCGCGGTTCGAAACAACGATCAATTCCTCGCCGCTCGGCATCCAGGCGGGTTGGGTATGGATGTCCCACTCGCCGAAGTAGAGACGGCTGTTGTGAAACTTGTTGTCGCTACTCATGGCGACAGCGGGGCCGGTCCAGTCACCGTTCTGAATGGAGCGCACAAATACGTTGAACGTACCGTTCGGATTGGTGCCGGCGTAAGCCACGCGCTTGCCGTCGGGAGAGAAGACGGGGTCCATGTAGACGTGTCCGTCATTCGTGAGTGAATGGCCGCGGCCGGTTTGAACATTCAGGATTTCGAGCTGAATGCTCCGCGCGTCGTCGTCCGCCGTATAGATAATCCACTCACCGTCGGCCGACCAATCGGGCGCGGAGTGATGTTTCCCGTCGTGCGTCAACTCGGTGGCGGCGCCGCTGGCAACTTCGACCTTCCAAATCGAGCCGAACATCGAGACAGCAATCCACTTACCATCGGGCGACCAGGCCGGCGCCCACGGTGTGGGGTTGGGCATGTGTGCCAGGTAATAGCTCGACATGTAGTTGCTGCGCAGCTTGAGGGTGGGGTACTCGCCGCCCTGGCCGGCCGCGCTTCTCGCGAAGATCAGCAGCCCAATGAATGAATAGATAATGGTTTTCCGCATAGTCTCTCTGTTGGGCAAGCGTAGCGAAGCTCCAGGGGTCGCCGCAAGCCATGCAATCAGAAATCGCTGTATGATGGACACCGCATGACTCGACAAAAGGCCACTGACTTTCCACCGCAGGTACTGAAGCTGTTTGACGAATACGTGCACGGCGCGATCAGCCGCCGTGACTTTCTCGATCGAGCGGCGCCGTTCGCCGGCGGCGGCGTGACGGCCGCGGCCCTGCTCGGCGGTTTAAGCCCGAACTATTCGTGGGCGCAGCAGGTTCCTGAAACCGACTCGCGCATTGAGACCAGCCGCGTCGAATACGAGTCGCCGCAAGGGCATGGCGCCGTCAAGGCCTATCTGGTCCGTCCGGCGAACGCGAGCGGCAAGCTGCCCGGCGTCGTCGTGATCCACGAGAATCGCGGCCTCAACCCCTATATCGAAGACGTAGCTCGCCGCGTCGGCGCCGCCGGATACTTAGCTCTCGCGCCCGACGGCCTGACTCCGCTCGGCGGATATCCGGGTAACGACGACGACGGCCGTGCGATGCAGCGTAAGCTCGATGGCGGCAAACTGCTGGAAGACTTCGTGGCGGCCGTTCATCATCTGCAATCCCACGCAGGTGCACCGGCAAGGTTGGCTGCGTGGGGTTCTGCTACGGCGGTGGCGTTTCGAATGCGTTGGCGGTGCGGGTACCGAATCTGGCCGCGGCTGTCCCGTTCTACGGCAGGCAGGCCCCGGCGGGAGACGTCCCGAAGATCAACGCGCCGTTGCTGTTGCACTACGGGAGTCTGGATGAACGCGTCAATGCCGGCTGGCCCGCCTACGAATCCGCGCTCAAAGCCAACGGCAAACAGTACACCGCGCACATGTACGAAGCCGCGAACCACGGCTTCCACAACGACACAACTCCGCGATATGACGAGGCCGCGGCGAAGCTGGCTTGGGAACGGACGATTGAGTTCTTTGGGAAGCACTTGCGATAGCTTGGCCGGAGCCCCTTCGGGGACAAACCAGGCGGGGCGATGCCAGGCAATCAGTTAGGGATGACGACTGAATACCCGTGCCTTCTCGCAAACTGGACGAGCGGCTTGTCATAACTGGCAAGCGCGGCGCCGCATTCGTGTGCGTACGCGAGAAGGTAGCAGTCACCGATCGCCTTTGGTGCGCTCCTGGCTGCAAACGGGGTCATGACCTTCCGCACCGTAGCATCCAGACCGCGCGACTCGGGATGAAACTCCACTCGCGGATCAGCTAACCAGCCGTCATAGACGGCCCATGCTTGTCGCAGCGACAACGTTTGCCGCCCCATCGCAGCTTCCGTCGTAAGAAGACGGAGCAATCCGATGTGAGTGTAGCGACAGAAGATGAGACGAGCGTTGCCGGGCAACAGTCCCAACCACTTCCACGCCGCCGCGCCATGCGAATGATCCGCCACCGATAGAGCGATCCAGACATTCAGATCAGGTAAAAACGAGGTCATGTGGATTCTCGTCCTTCGGGAATCTCGGCCCCAGCTTGCCCTTGCTCTTTACCAGCGGACCCGTGACGAACTTGCCCTCCCCACGTTCGCCGTAGGCTGTTTCAATCGCTCGCAGGATAAGTGCTCGCATGGAAGTCCCGGAAGCCTCGGCCCGATGACGCAAAACCTCGTGGAGGGGACGAGGTATGTCTACGGTTGTACGGACTGCCATACAGTTATTATGGCATATACGACATAAGCCTGTCACATACTTCTTCTGCGACACGAGCGGAGTTATCGGCGATTTGCCAACGCGCTTGAAAGCCGTCTCTTCGTGGCGCATAATCCTAGACAGTGCGCTACTCCGTTACCTTGTCCTTGCTTCCCATCGTCGAAAGGTGTTCGCTCAAGGCCCTCGCGAGAGGCCTTCTTCTCACATTCACGGCCGTTGTCCTCCCGGCTCAGTCCATCGACGGCATCGAATTCTTCGAAAAGAAGATCCGCCCGCTGCTCGCCGACAACTGCTATGCCTGCCATAGCGACGAGACGATCGCTTCCGGCGGTCTGAAACTCGACACGAAAGAAGGCGTTCGCAAGGGCGGCGGACGCGGCATGGCCGTCGTGCCGGGATCGCCCGGCAGTAGCCTGATCTTGCGCGCGGTTTCGTACGAGGATCCCGATATCAAGATGCCCCCTACGGGGAAGCTCGGCAACGCGCAGATGGCGGATCTGCGCCGATGGATTGAGATCGGCGCCCCGGATCCGCGGACCGAGAATGCGGCGACTTCAATAACGAAAGCCGATCTTGCTGAAGCACGTAAGTTCTGGGCGTTCCAGCCTGTCAAGGACCCAGACTTACCAGAGACAAGAGACCCAGACTGGTCGAAAACGTTCGTCGACCATTTCATCCTGGCGAAGATCGAGGCAAAGGGGCTTTCACCCGCCGCGCCGGCCGACAAGCGAACGTGGCTTCGCCGGGTTTCCTTCGACCTGACGGGCCTGCCGCCGACGCCGCGGGAAATCGCCAACTTTCTCGCGGACGAGTCAACCGAAGCACGCAAGACAGTCGTCGAACGATTGCTTGCGTCGCCTCACTACGGCGAAAAGTGGGCTCGGCATTGGCTCGACCTGGTTCGCTACGGCGAAACGAAGGGCCATGAGTTCGACCCCGACATGCCCGACGCCTGGCGCTATCGCGACTACGTCATCCGCGCGTTCAACCAAGACCTGCCCTACGACCAATTCGTCAGGGAGCATATCGCCGGTGATTTGTTGGCGCGGCAGCGACTCGTGCCCGAAGGCACTCACTGGGACACGCCTCTCGCCACCGGCTTCTACGCTCTCGGCGAAGAGCGCAACGCGGCGGACGATGTAGGCCAAGTCCGCGCCGACCGCGTCGACAACCAGATCGACGTCTACGGCAAGACCTTCCTCGGACTCACTGTCGGTTGCGCCCGCTGCCACGACCATAAGTTCGACCCGATCTCCACGAAGGACTACTACGCCCTAGCGGGCGTCATCGACAGCTCGCAGGTCGTGCAGCAGAGTCTCGATTCACCGGCGCGAGTTCGCCGCATGAAGGAGATCAGCGAGGAGATGATCGAGGTGAACGGTCAGATTGCATCCATGATGCGCACGGCCCGCCTGGAGCGCGAGAACGAGATCAAGGCGTACTTGCTGGCGGCGGCCGCTATGGTTGCGGCGGAAGATTCGCCCCGGCGTGGCGCCGACGCCCCAAAACCCGATTCCTTCGGACTCGATGCCGCGACGGTCGAGCGTTGGGTCGAAGTCCTAAGGCGCGCCGAAAAAGAGCCGGGCAACGTTTTCTACCCAGTTGCTCATCTCGCCAAGCCCCTGCCCCGCAGCGAACAAGGAACAACTTTCGCGGAACGCGTCGCCCGAATGCGAGGCGACTTGGATGAGTGGACCGCCAAGGCCGACCCCGACCACCCCGACAACAAGGAACGTGGGGACATCGTCTTCGCGGACTTCGAGGGCGATAGCTACACCCCGTGGCGTGTATCGGGTGCGGCGTTCGGTAACGGGCCGTCGCGCTATCACGCGCCCAATCTGGCTCTCGCCGGGTATCAAGGCGGCGGCCTCGCGAACTCGTTCGCGGCGGGCTCCGATGAATGGGTCGGCACCCTGACGTCGAAGAGCTTCCTGATGAAGAAATCCTATATCCACGTGAGGCTCGCCGGGACCAAGCGCAACACCAATCGAGTTATGCACGGGCAGCTTTTTTGTGCCCTCGTAGCAAGTGGGCGTTTCCGTCCCGTGACCGCCGACGGCACGGGCGCTTTTCACTGGGCAACGACTGACGTCAGGCGTACCCCGGGACAGGTGTGGTACATCCAGATCGTCGATCGCGCCCGCGATGCCCACATCGTGATCGACAAGATCGTGTTTTCCGACTCGAAGGAACCGCCGCCGATCGCTTCCGCACCGAATCCGCGCATCGTCGAGATGCTGGCTGATGGGGAGATCCATTCACTCGAAGACCTGGCCGCCGGTTATCAGGAACTCCTCGTCGAGACCCTCACCAACCCGCCGAGCGATGCAGCGGGCAGATGGCTTCTGAGCGCTGTAAGCGCCACAGGCAGGCTGGAGGAGCCTTCGTTGCTTGTGGGAGAAAGCAAACGTTCGGACTTCGACAAGTTGTTGAATAAACGCGACGAGTTGGGAAAGAGCATTCCGGAAACGGCGTTCGGGATGCTCAATGCCGACGACGTACCGCACAACGTCCCGATTCATATCCGCGGTAGCCACACTGAGCTGGGAGAAGAAGTGCCCCGGCGGTTCTTGACCGTTCTCTCCGACAACGCGCAACCGTTTACGAAGGGCAGTGGCCGTTTCGAACTCGCCGAGGCTACCGCCGACCGTAACAATCCGTTGACGGCGCGCGTGATAGTCAACCGAGTCTGGAAGCATTACTTCGGAAAAGGCATCGTCGGTACGGTCGATAACTTCGGCAACACCGGACGCCGGCCGACGCACCCCAAGCTGCTTGACGCTCTCGCCTGGCGCTTTATGGAAAACGGCTGGTCGCTCAAAGGCCTGCATCGATCGATTGTTCTGAGCAGCACGTATGGGATGTCGAGTGAAGTCGACCCCCGCGCGCGGGATATCGACGGCGTCAACGCGCTGCTTCATCACATGCCCGTCCGTCGCCTGGAAGCCGAAGCCGTGCGAGACTCCATCCTCGCGGTCACAGGCACCCTGGACCGCACCGTCTATGGCCCCAGCATCCCGCCCTTCATCAGCCCCTACCAGGACGGACGCGGTAAGCCGCAAAGTGGCCCTCTCGACGGCGACCGGCGGCGCAGCATTTACATCAAGGTGCAGCGAAACTTCATCAACCCGATCTTCCTTGCATTCGACTACCCCACTCCCGTACTCACGCGCGGCCGGCGCACCGTCTCGACCGTCCCCTCGCAGGCTTTGATGCTGATGAACAACGAGTTCGTCGCGCGCCAGACGGAGAAGTGGGCCGACCGGGAGATTGCCGCACACCCGGAATGGGCGACGCGGATTGAGTCGATGTTTCTCGGGGCCTTCGGGCGTCCCGCTGAAGCCGACGAGGTGGCGGACTCAAGAGAGTTCCTGGAAAAGCAGTTGGTGAGTTACGGTAGCAATGACCGTGAGGACTATCGCGCCTGGGCGGACTTGGCGCACGTGCTGATCAACTCGAAGGAGTTTATTTTCGTTCGCTAGTCCTTGGATCGCAGAGAGCAGAAAAAACACCGGGTCTATAATGAGTGCGAAATGTCCACACTGACGAGCAAATCGGGCGTCAGAACCGATGCGCTGGTATCGACCTGCCGGGCCGTGCTGCGGAGTTGGAGCGGCCGGGGCATGTCGGCGGGCTACCTATACGGAAGTGTGCTGGGCCCGCGTTTCCGGGAGGACAGCGACATTGATGTCGCGGTCCTGGATTCCGAGTCGCAGAGGCTCGATTGGGCCGAGCAATCCCGCCTTATGGTCGAGCTTGAAAAAGCCGCGGGAAGACCGGTTGATCTGCGACTACTCCGCGATTGTTCAACCTCCCATCAGGCGTATGTCTTCGAGGAGGGTCTCGCACTCTGGCTCAGCGACAAAGCGCTCGTTATGAGTTACCGGACCGCGATTATCGAGCGTCACAAGGAAGAGCATGCGCTGAACGAGAAGTCGTGGCTGCGGGTCCTGAGAACGCTGGCTAGGAAGATGCCCGAGCAAGATGAACCAGGACTATCTGCTTGAGCAACTCGAGCTCATCGAAGAGATACGATGTGTTAAAGAATCGACTCGGCGACTTCGAACAGTTCGCATCGCACGTAGCTCGCTGGATCGACCGGCACGGAGAGGGGAGCGCCGCGGATGTCGAAGAGACCTGACATTGATCGTCACCACGGCAACTGTTCGACTCGCCGTGAACTCCTCTTCCGCGCCGCCAACGGTTTCGGCGGCCTTGCGCTCGCCGCCATGCTCGCCGAGGACACGGCGGCCAACGATCGTTCGGTCGATCCCATGCTTGTGCGGGCGCCTCATTTCGAGCCCAAAGCAAAGTCGGTCATCTTCCTGTTCATGGACGGCGGGCCGTCGCACGTCGATACGTTCGATCCCAAACCGCGGCTGCGCGAAGAAAACGGCAAGCCGCTGCCTCTGAAACTCCCGCGCACGGCCAACTCGTCAAACACAAAGCTGCTCGGCTCGTTCTGGGATTTCCACGAATACGGCCAAAGCGGCGTGGAGATCAGCGACCTCTTCCCAAATCTCGCGACCTGCGCCGACGACCTCTGCGTGATCCGCTCGACGGTCTCTGACTTCTCTGAGCACACTGCCGGAAACTACTTCATGCACAGCGGCTCGTCCCTGCAAGGACGCCCCAGTGTAGGCGCGTGGGTCACATACGGGCTCGGCAGTCCGAACAAAAACCTGCCCGGTTTCATCGTTCTCGACAGCGGCATGATTCCCCCCGGTGGCCTCGACGTGTTCGGCTCCGGTTTTCTACCGGCGAGCTACCAGGGAACGCTGTTCCGCCGAGGCGAACATCCCGTGGCCGACCTCGCTCCACGCGAAGCCCGGCCGGAATTGCAGCGCAACAAGCTGGGCCTCCTCTCGAAGTTAGACCGGCGTGTCCGCGAACGCTATGGCGCGGTCGACGAACTCGAAGCCGCCATTCACAACTACGAGCTCGCCTTCAAGATGCAGACCGAGGTCCCTGACGTCATCGACTTCTCGAACGAAACCGAGACGACGAAGAAAATGTACGGCCTCGACGAACCCGATACCGAGGAGTTTGGTCGGCAGTGCTTGATCGCGCGGCGGCTCGTTGAGCGCGGCGTCCGGTTCATCGAACTGCTCTCGCCGAAACGCCAGGGGGTCGACCGCTGGGACCAGCACGGCCGCATCAAGCACGGCCTCACGACAAACTGCAAGGCCACCGACAAACCCATGGCCGGCCTCATCAAAGATCTCAAGTCGCGTGGGCTACTCGACGAAACGTTGCTCGTCTGGGGCGGGGAGTTCGGGCGCACGCCGACTTCACAAGGCAGTGGCGACGACCGTATTGGACGCGATCACCACCCCTGGGGATTCACCACATGGATGGCCGGCGGCGGCTCGAAAGGCGGCCATGTCCATGGCGCGACCGACGAGTACGGCTACTATGCTGTTGAGGATAAGGTCCACGTCCACGATTTGCATGCCACGATTCTGCACCTGCTCGGCATGGATCACAAGCGCCTAACCTTCCACTTCAGCGGCCGCGACATGCGGTTGACAGACGTGCATGGCAACGTGGTGGAGGGTCTCCTCGCCTAAGGGCCAAACCGTCCTCGGACCGACGAGAGCGTTGATCCCACGAGTGCCTCACTACCGGACGATAATGTGGGCATGCGGCGCTTACAGATCTACATCAATGAAAGACTAGACCGCGCGCTTCGGGACGAGTCAGCGCGGACCGGCCGTTCAAAATCCGCGATCGTCCGCGAATGTCTTGAGGCGCGCTTGTGCAACCGCAAAACGACTGGCCTCGAGCCCTTGACAGCCCTCATGGGTACGATGGACGCAGAGCCGGCGGACATTGACGAGATTGTCTACAAGTCGTAGCTCAAGCCTTCTCTCCCCACCTGATAGACTTGCGAACCTGTGAGACGACGTGACTTGCTGGCCGGCCTGTCCCTGGGCGCCGTTGCTTGCCAAACTCCTGAACGGACCGAGGTCAAAAAGCCCAAACCGCGCATCGCGGCTATCACTACCGTCTATTACGAACGCTCGCACGCTGACGTCTTCTTCGGCCGCATCTTGCACGGCTACCGCCTCAACAAGAAGACCTACTATCCACGTCTCGACGTCGCGTCGATGTACCTTGACCAGGTTCCCGAAAACGACATGGGACATGGCCTCGCCGAGGAATACGGCTTCCAGGTTTACCCCACCGTCGCCGAGGCGCTCCGTTGTGGCGGCGACCGTCTTGCCGTCGACGGCGTGGCACTCGTCGGCGAACACGGCGACTATCCCATCAACGACAAGGCGCAGCACCTTTACCCGCGGCACGAGCTCTTCATGCAGATCATCGACGTCATGAAAAAGGACGGTGTGACCTGCCCCATCTTTTGTGACAAACACTTCTCCTACAGTTGGGAAAAAGCGTCGGAGATGTATAGCACCGCCAAAGAGATGAAGATCCCTCTCATGGCCGGGTCGACCGTTTCGCTGGCCTGGCGTCACCCGCCGCTCGAACTCGACTACACACAGGAACTCGACCAAGCGGTCGTCGTCGGTTTCGGGCTTACTGACGCGATGGGCTTTCACACCGTCGAAGCGATGCAAGCTATCGTGGAAAAACGAAAAGGTGGCGAGACAGGCGTCGCGTCTATTCAGTCGTTTCGCGGGAACAAAGTCTGGGAACTTCGCGACCAGGGGGTCTGGTCGCAAGAACTCTTGGACGCAGCGCTAGCGCGCACTGAATCCCGCCAAGAGGATCGCCCGGAAGACCTCCTCGAAGATCCTATCCTCTTCCTCATCGACTATCGTGACGGACTTAAGGGCCGCCTGCTCATGGGTGACGGTCTGGTGCGAAGCTGGGTCGTAGCCGCGTCACAGAAAAACTCAGACGAGATCCTCTCAACCGAATGCCGCATCCAGTTTCACCTTCACGGCCACTGGGGGTTTATGGCGCGCAACTTCGAAAACCTAGTCGCGGATGGCACGCTGCCCAACCCGGTCGAGCGAACGTTGCTCACAACTGGTGTGCTGTCGTTTGCAATGGAGTCGCTGTACGAAGACGCGCGGCTTATCGAGACGCCTCAGTTGGCAATTGAGTACAAGGCGTAGAAGGTATTTCCCTGATCTACGACTGGACCAAGAAAATCCACATGTGGTCAGGACTGCTGACCTTCGCGGCCTTCGTCGTCTGGGGCATCACGGGAATCAACGCCGTATTCCTACCGGCGCCGGGCGATTACAAACCGCCTGAGATATCTGGCGAATACGAGTTCGCTTTCGAGGCCCCCGGCAACCTAGACGACAAGGAACTCGCGAAACGCATCTATGAATCCGCTGACCTCAAGATGGCGGGCGGCCACTACAACGTCCACCGTGACGACGACCAGAACCTCAAATTCTTCGTCTTCACAGCCAACGGCCGCCGGGACCTCACGTACCTCGAAGACGAGAAACGTGTCCGAATCCTTTTGCGGGCTACCGGGCTGACGGGCTTCTTTTCGGTCATGCATGCCTCCCATTCCCGCCGCGGTGCTCCCGACCTTCCAGCGCGACTCTACGGGGTCTACAACGAGTTCGCGACGTGGGCGTTCCTGTTCATGTCGCTATCGGGGATCTATATGTGGATCGCGACACGGCCTGAGCTGCCGTGGGCGCGGATTTGCATCGGCGCGACGACCGTCGTGACGGTAATTCTGTGGTGGGCGGTGAGATAAAAATATGTTCCGATGGATGCGCAATACCCATTTGATACTCGGCCTGGTGTTCGTCTTCTTCGCGTTCATCTTCGCCGTCAGCTCGCTTGTCATCATCTATCGGCCTTGGCTGCCGGATAGCCGTGTGGACCAAACACGCAACGTGCAGGTTGATGCCGCGAAAGCCGCCTCCCCACGAGACCTTGCGTTGGAACTGATGCGGAACCACGGCCTCTCCGGCGACCTACTCCAAGTCAACGAAAGTGATGACCTGATCAAGTTTCGAATCGCGCGTCCCGGAACGCACGCCCATATCGAATACGCGCCGGGAAGCAGCGAGGTGAAGATTGAGACACGCCGTTGGGGCTGGCTCGAAACGTTCGTCCAACTACACGTGAATCACGGCTTCCACCACGAGTTTCTGCCGTCGAGCGCTTGGGCGCTGTTGTCGCTACTGGGGTCGATTGCCCTGCTGCTGCTGGGCGGGACCGGGATCTATCTGTGGTTCGCCCTTCACGAGGAGCGGGTGGTGGGAAGCGTGTTGTTGGTGTTGGGGTTGGTTTGGGGGCTGACAAGTTTGATCTGGTCGCGAATGGTTTGACTTCCGCTTCAGATTCCGGGTGACCGTGTAGCCAGAAGTTCGACGAGCCGCGACGGGTATGCGAAACTGGGGGCAACTTGAAGGTCAGAGACCTGATACGCCTCTTGGAGGAAGACGGATGGCAACTGGTGCGAACAAGAGGAAGCCACAGGCAGTTCAAGCACCTCGACAAGCCCGCTACTGTCACCGTTGCCGGAAAGGCGGGAGTTGATGTCCCGCCAGGCACGCTCAACGCCATTCTCAAGCAGGCTGGCTTGAAGGATTGAGGAACACTGGATGCACTACATGGTGGTAATCGAGCGCGGCGAGAAGAGTTGGGGGGCCCACGTCCCCGACCTCCCCGGCTGCGTGGCGGTAGGCGAGACACGGGACGAAGTGCTGCAACTTGTCCGCGAGGCCGTCGACTTCCACATCGAGGGCCTGAAGCAGGATGGCCTTCCCGTGCCCCCGCCGAGCTCCGAAGGTGAGTTTGTCGAGGTCAGCGCGGCCTGATCTGCTTCCACGGGTACCCGCGGAGGTTCGCGGGCCTGCAACCTTCGCTGCGTTCCGAGCGGGTCCTTAGACCACGATTTGGCTGATGTCGACCAAGTGCAACTGCCGCCCGTCCTTCCCATGGGGCGAATCAAAGCAGACCAACTTGCCGTCGCGGCTGTGGCGGGGGTGGGTGTCGCAACGCCACTCACCCGTATACTCCTCGGGCGAATGGATCGCTGCTAGCTCGACTTTACGTCCCGAGGGGACGTGGTAGAGATACGGGCGCTGCATGCGCTGGTCGTCGGGGTAGGTGTCGTTCAGTATCCACTGGTTGTCGTGCTCGGGGAGATACGTGCAGTGGCCGTCCTGGGTCATGACGTCGGGGCCGATGGCCTCGATTTTGTCGGAGCCATCCTCAAAGAGATAGAAGGCGCGGCCGTGGCTGGGCTGCTCGGACCAGGCGAGGATGTGGGTGGGGTCGCGCCAGATGAAGTGCGAGGTGTGTCCGTTGTCGTCAACGATGCGTACGTCGGAGCCGTCGGCGTTGGCGGTGATCATGCGGGTCAGTCGGTTCCCCTTCGGATAGCGCCAGCGGTGGAGCGCAATGAAGCGCGCGCCGTCGGGACTGAACAGCAGATGGTTGAAGTAGTGTTTGATCCCCGGCTCGGGATTGGGCAGTTCGCCGAGTTGGCTGATCTCCGCCAGTGAAAGGATCAGCTTGGATTCGCCGGACTCGAGATCGACGTGGAAGATTCCTGAGTCTTCCGGCGCGAGGTCGTCGGCGTAGGGGTCGGGTGCGCCGACGTATCCGTAGCCGGGCCGCACATCCTGGATGCGCCGGAAGTCGGGGGTGACGGCGGTCTTGCCGTCGGGGCTTACCGAGTAGATGGGATGCGGGATAGTTCGTTTCTTTCCCGTTTCCACGTCGAGGATGCGGCTGACGTATTGGCCGTCCTGGCGGTCGTTCCAGATGATCTCCGACTCCGATCCCGGAAGCCACTGCAGCATGCAGCCCTGCTGCCAGCCCCAGGCATTGCTCTGGTCAAGGTCGATCCAGCGGTCGTTGTCTTCGAGGTCGACCATGCCGATGCGGATGGTGTCGTCAATGGTGGGCGTGCGGTGTTCGAAGTCGACCTCCATGCAGAGCACCCGGCGGTTGGCCGGATCAAACTGCAGCTTGTCGTAGTAACTGAACCAATGGTGCTTCGGGCCTTTCGTGATAATGCGCAGCGGGGCCTCGACGGGCGGCTGCTCTTTGCTGTCCTGCTGAGCGCAGGCGGTGAGGCCGGCGAGGGTGGTGGTTAGGAAGTTGCGGCGAGTAACAGGCATGATCGGGACCAATTATAGCGACAGACGCCCCGTATCCTTACAGAATCTCGCGCGGATAGGCGTTGAACGACTTCAGCGCCTCGCAGTAGCGTACACCCGCTGTCTTGCCGCGGTATACGGAAAGGGCCTCTTTCGATTCCTGGGCCGGATAGCTCTGAGAAGCATCGAAATCTTCGTTCTTCACCAGCGCCGCCAGGCGACCGAGCCATTCGATCGCCCGCGGCCAGTCGTCGCTCACGTCGACGAATGTATCCGGCTCGAAGCCGATCGTATGACGTGGGCCGTTGTCGTAGTAATACATACGGCGCGGCGCGCGATACGTTCGCTTGCTGAGCACGCGGCCCGCCTGACGCAGGGCCACCTTGCTGAGCCGTGACGCCACCTCGTGGTCGGGATGGGTGTCGTCGGGCCAAAGCAAGAATGCGATGTCGGGAGCGATGTCCGCGACGGCCTCGGCAACCGCACGTTTGGTTTCGGAAGTGACACCAAACTGCTGCGACCTGTAGTTCAGGAACCGGCTCTCCACGCCGAAGCTCTGCGCAATCTCTTTCGTCCCTTCGACGATCTCCCGGTGCCGGCCCGCGGCAGGCGGCCAATTCGAGTAGTCGCCGATCAGGGTCAGGATAACCACGCGATAGTGCTTCCTGACCGCCTGTAACAGCAAGCCCGGGACGCCGAATGGGCTGTCGTCGTAGTGTGCGCCGATCGCGAGAACGGTCTTGTCGTTGGGCATGTGTTGTCTAGATGGACCAGGTTAGAGGCGTGCCCGCGTGCTGATGTACTTGGCGCCGCCGTTGGTCAGTTGCGTCTGCTTGCCCGTGTCGATTTCAACGCGCCAAATCTCCCATTGCCGGGAGCGGTCGGATTCGAACACGATCCACTTCCCGTCTCGTGAAAACCAGGGGTGGCCGTCGTTCCCCTTGGCCTGCGTGAGGTTGCGGGCCCCGGAGCCGTCGATCTCGGCGAGAAAGATCTCGTCTCCGTCTCCCGCGACATTGGTCTGCCAGGCCATCCACTTCCCATCGGGAGAAACCGCCGGCCGGCGGTGCAGATGTTTGGCGTCGGTGAGGTACTGAGCCTTGGCGCCGGGGCCATGGCCCCACATGCGGACGAGGCCAACCTGGCGTGGCTGAAATCCACGGTTCTTCTCGTGCATGAAGATAATGCTGTCGGGCAGCGCCACTCCGTTGGTCGCTTCCATGGTGACTTCATAGCCGTCCTCCGGCGTCCCGACCCATTGCGAGCGGTGTTTCCCACACTGCCGGTGGTAGGCAAGGATGTCGTCGATCGGTGAGACGGAGGCGTGATGCAGCGCGCAGCCGGGAACGGCTACGACGACATCCTTCTTCCCGGTATAGATATCGAGTTTGACCAGCCGCGCCTCGGTCGAGTGGTCGTACGCATTCACCGGGAAATCCGAATAGAGAACGTGGCGCTGATCGGAGTAGAAGGAGGAGTGTTCGTTGTACCCCGTACCGGAAGTCAACTGGCGCCGGTGCGAGCCGTCCTCTTCCATGAGCCACAGCTTGCCGGCGAGGATTTGCTTGCCCGTCTGTTCGTCGAGGTGCGCCCGCTGGAAAACGATCGGGTTGCGGTAGCGGTATTCGGCGTCTTGCCCGTTCACACTCGGAGCGGCTAGCAGGGCCAGCAGGCACAACACGGCACTCAGTTTCATGGAGCAGATTCTACAGCAAGCCGGTGCCGGATCGCTCGGGGGACTTTGGAACCTTAGGGCTAATGCTCTTCACTTTCGGCAAGCCAAATCGAAGGCACCAGCCGTGGAGAGGCTGCGGGCACGGCATGCCGTGCCCCTACTTTTCCCTTCGGATTTTTTCGCGGCAAGCCTGATTCGGACAAAGTGAAGAGGATTGGGGCTAGGCGGCTGATTCGTTCGTCAGCAAGCCCTTGATCGATTGGTAGACAGCCCGCGTCGCGGTGGAACGATTCAGCGTGTAGAAGTGGATACCCGGTACGCCGTTGCTCAATAGATCGTCGCACTGACGGGTAGCGTGATAGACGCCGATTTGGCGGACCGCCTCGGGATCGTCCTCGACACCCTCGATCTTCCGCTGAAGGTCATCGGGTAAACTCGCGCCGCACATCTGTGTGAACCGCTTGATCTGCTTCACGCTGAGAATCGGCATGATGCCGGCCAGAATAGGTGTGTGAATTCCCGCCGCCACCGCTCGATCCCGAAAGCGATAGAAATCGCCGTTGTTGAAAAAGAGTTGTGTGATGAGAAAGTCCGCGCCGGCATCGACCTTGCGTTTCAAGTTTTCGAGGTCCGCGTCCGTGCTCGGCGCCTCGGGATGCTTTTCGGGATAGCATGCCGCGCCCAGGCAGAAAGAGTGCCGCGCCCGGATGAACTCGACCAACTCGCTGGCGTAGCGGAATCCGCCGGGCGTCGCCGTGAATTCCTTCTGGCCCTTGGGCGGGTCACCGCGCAGAGGCAGGATGTTCTCCATCCCGGCCGCCCTGAGGTCTTCGAGTACGTCGGCAATCTCGTCGCACGTTGAGCCGACACAGGTCAAATGCGCCATCGACTCGATGCCGATTTCGTGCTTGATGCGCTTGACGAGATCCACCGTCTTGCGCCGCGTACTGCCGCCCGCGCCATAGGTGACTGATACGTAGCTCGGCCCGAGCGGCTTGAGGGCCTCAATCGTCTCGAATAGGGCGGTGAAGCCGGCATCATCCTTCGGAGGAAAGAACTCGAACGAAACCGCGCGCCGGTTCGTCTTCAATAGATCGACGATCTTCATACAGAGCGGTCCGGCACCCCACGCACATTGTTTGGGGGCTCAGGAAGTCTTACCCAGTCTAACGGAATCTCTTGCGGCGACCATTAGGGAACACACCTGAGAAACTGTGAAAAAACGGGTACCGTCCGCGGCGCGGCGCTTGTGAGCACTGCGAGCAAAGAAGTTACGCGGGCGGCGCTTGGTACAGTCCCCATCTTCTCGCAGCCCCTGCGCCGCGGCCGTTAACAGCCGTTAGCGGACTTCCATGACGACCTGAAAATCCTGTCTTCGATAGAGGCAGGTTCCGTGTACGTCTTCGCAGACGTAGTACAGGGCGTATCCGTCGAGGGAGCGCGGGCCGGATGCTGCATCTTCATCACAGCGGATTTCGAACTCGGCCTTACGTTCTTCGAGGCTGACAACCTCGGGTGGATTGGGCAAGCTGCGGTAGGAGCTGTCGAGTTGGCAACCTTCGCCCTCGTTGAGCCACACCTCCAGACCGTCGACTTCGTTGTTCCAGTGCGCCTTGATCTCTTCGCGCGGACGGTAATTGACATGAATCCGCGATGCCTCGCCCGGCGCGATCGAGTTCGGCACGACGACTCTTTCGAGATCAATGAACTCACCCTCATCGCGATGAATCCGGCCGCGCGGATCGGGGGGCTCGGCGGGCGCTTCCATCGTCGCCAGCTCTGTCGCCGGCTCGGCGAACTCGGCGCCACCTGGTTCGACAATGAGCGGGGCGGGCGTCTCGCCACGCGCAGTGATCTCCTCGCGTGCTTGAGGGACCCAGTCGTAGAACGGATAGGGCTTATCGAGGCGCGGCCCGTACTGCTGAATGCGCCGCCGCCAGATGTACTGATTCGGATCGATATCGAGCGCCGCTTTCCAGTGATCGACCGCTGCTTGGAAGTCGCCTTGGTTTCGCCCATCTGAGTCGTAGCGCTTTCGAAGCGCCACGCCGAGACGGAACTCCAGCCAGCCGTCTCCGGGCTGGGTCTCGAGAGCTTGCCGGTAGGCCTGAATCGCATTGTTGATCCGGCCGAGGTCATTGGAGCGCACGATTAGATCAGCGAAATCGGCCCACGCTTCGGAGTCTGAGGAGGCCGTTGGCATGACGGCCTCAGGCCAGTGCGTGGGGGGAAGAACCTCATCGACCGCCGGCGGCGCATCAAACTCCGCCCGCATGAAGCTGCTCCGGAATTCATCGGCGTTGTCGAGCCGAAGCCCCTTTTCTCTGACGATGCCATGCTCGTCAATCGCCACCGTGATCGGCACCGCCGACACTTCGAGTAGGTTCAGCGAGTCGACAAGGATCGGCCATCCCATCTGCTTCCATTGCATGAAGAGACGGCAGCGGTCGGGGTGTTGCTCTTGGATGATTCCGACAACTTGCAGTTCGCCGGATTCGTGAAGATCTTTGATCGCGTCGTGCCACCCGGGCACGTGGGTGCGGCAGCCCCGTCACCAGGATGCGAAGACGTGCAGCAGCGTCTTCTTTCCTCGGAACTGAACGATTGACGACGGGCTGCCGTCTGTGAGCGACGGCAGGATCAGAGCGGGGAAGGGTTTGCCCACCTCGATCGCGACATCGCTGGGAGCCGTCACGTCCACCGGAGTACCGCAGGCCGCCAGGAGCAGAATGCCCAGGGCGGGCAAGATTCGTCGCATAGCCTGAACCGTAGATTACACCAAGAGTGGGACGCGGCGTCCGGTTGATTGACCGAGCCGACTGGGCTGTGTTTGTGTAAGTAACTTTGTTTGAGTTGGTTGGGGGCGGAGTGGGTCCGTTTGGCATTGTGGAGCTGACGAGGCGCTCGGCGGTTGCGCCGCCGCGGAGGACTAAGGTTCGTTTGGACCGCACGCAGTGTTTCCCGCGCCTGGCGGCGCGGACGCGCGGATTTACATCCGTGCCTCTTTCGCTGCAAACGCCCTTGGTTCGAGAGGACGGCCGTATACTATGACGACGCCAGGGGGGACCCGGGCCAAAGAGGAAAGTATGGCAAATACGACGAAGACGACTCCGCTCATTTCGGCCGGAAGCTCAGCTCTGAGCCGGCGTGATCTATTCCGCAACGGGGGACTGCTTGCCGCCGCAGGGCTTGCCGCGCCGGGAACTTCAGCGGGAGCCAAAGCCGCAGGCAAGTTGAGTATCGGCCCGAAGCTCTACGAGTCGATCGGCATTCGCCCGATCATCAACGCCAACGGCCCGATTACGCTGTTCAGCGGTTCGGTCATGCTTCCGGAAGTGCGCGAGGCAATGTCTCATGCATCGCGGGTCTATGTTCATCTCGATGAACTGATGGAAGCCGTCGGCAGCCGGCTGGCTGAGATCACGGGAGCGGAGTTTGGGATCGTGACATCGGGTTGCTCGGCGGCTTTGGTGCATGCCACGTCGGCGTGTATTGCCGGCGGCGCCCCGGAGCTCATCCAACGCCTGCCGGATTTGTCGGACCTCAAAGACGAAGTCGTCGCGCCGACCGATTCGCGCAACGTCTACGACCACGCCGTGCGCATGCTGGGCGTGAAGATCATCAACGTTTCGAACGCGGAAGAGCTGCGGGCGGCCGTCGGCCCTCGGACCGCGCTCGTGATGGTGCTCGCCAAAACGGCGGACCGCAGCAAATCCCTGCGGCTGGAACACATCGTGCCGATCGCCCACGAGCAGAACATCCCCGTCCTGGTTGATGCCGCGGCGGAAGACCTCAGCATGCCCAACGTCCATTTGGAGCGGGGCGCCGATCTCGTTGCTTATAGCGGGGGAAAGGCTTTTCGCGGACCGCAAAGCTCGGGGCTTCTGGTCGGGCGTAAAGACCTCGTTCAGGCGGCTTGGCTCAACAGTTCCCCACACCACGCCTTTGGACGCCCGATGAAAGTGGCCAAGGAAGACATCATGGGACTTCTGGCGTCGGTCGAAATGTGGGTCGAGCGCGACCACGAGGCCGAGCGGCGCATGTGGGCCGGCTGGGTCGATGAGATCGCCGTCAGCGTCGGCAGGGTGCCCGGCGTGGAGACTCACATCGAGCGCTTCGAGGGGATCATGCAGCGCGAGCCGTTGATCGGCATCAAATGGGATTCGAAGCCGCGCCTCGAGATTAGCTGGGACAGCGCAAAACTGGGCATCACCGGCGATGAGGTCTACAAGCGGCTTTACAGCGAGGAGCCGAGAGTCGTGCTGCGATCCGCGAGCGGCGACGGGCGGAGTTCCAATGAGAGCAAGATAGCGGTCGTCCCCATGTATATGTTGCGGGGGGACGCGAACGTCGTTGCGCAGCGACTCCATTCACTGCTGTCGAACCCGCCGAAGTCGAATCGCGAATCGGCCGGGTCGTCCCACGATGTCGCCGGACGCTGGGACCTGCGGCTCGATTTCGCCTACGGCCATGCCGATCACAAGCTGTTCTTCGAGCAAGAGGGCACGGATCTCACAGGAGAGCACCTCGGAGATAGGACGGAGGGTGAGCTTTCCGGCTGGGTGGATGGGAATCGGGTGGTCTTCCGCGATACGCAGCAGTACGAAGGCGGAAACTTTCAATACCGCTTCGAAGGAACTGTTGCGGGAGATTCGATGCAGGGCGAGGTAGATTTGGGTGAGTATGGATTGGCGCAGTGGGCGGCGAAGCGCCACGTCTGAGGCGGACGCGGTACATCGTTGCCCAAGTTCACGAACGGGTTTCTCGACGATTTCAAGAAGAGCGGGGACCGCGCGTACGCCATTTTCCGGGCTGGTGACTACACGCCCATGTGGACGGTGTATCAACCCCTCGCCATCAGTGCGGATTTGGCGACCTGCGGGCGGTCCGATGTAAACCTCGGTACGGCCCGCCCGCGCAAGAATGTTGGGCGCAAGCGTCACCGTCGGATAGATACCGAGAAACGATTTCGCATTGAGGAAGCAGCCGTCGCAGCCACTGGAACCCAGTCGTCGAGTGGACTCAGATCGAGTCCCATCAGAGGTCTATCAAGAGCCTGGGCCGAGAGCGAGTGACATCGGTTGTTCGCGACATCTAACTGAATCGCGCTAGAATCGGACCGGCATGGTCGGTCAAACCATCTCCCACTACAAGATCACCGAGAAGCTCGGTGAAGGCGGGATGGGTGTCGTCTATAAGGCGACCGACACCGAACTTAATCGGCCCGTCGCCCTGAAGTTTCTCGCGCCGCACCTGCTCCGCGATGAGGAAGGCCGGAAGAGATTCCGGCGCGAAGCACAGGCCGCCGCAGCACTCGATCATCCCAACATCTGCACCGTCTACGAGATTGGCCAGGCCGAGGATCAGAGCTTCATCGCTATGGCCTACCTCGAAGGCCGGACGCTGAGCAAGAGAATTGCCGACGGACCGCTAAAGCTGCCCGAGGCTCTCTCCATCGCCTTTCAAATGGCTGAGGGACTCGAAGCGGCCCACGAAAAAGGCGTTGTCCACCGGGATATCAAACCCGACAACGTGATGTTGATGAAGGGCTCGCGCGGGCTGGTGAAGCTGATGGACTTCGGGCTGGCGCAGCTTGCTCACGGTTCAAAACTCACACGGGAGGGGACGACGCTGGGGACTCCGATTTACATGTCCCCGGAGCAGGCGCTCGGAGAGTCAACCGACAAGCGCGCGGACGTCTGGGCGCTCGGGGTCGTCCTTTACGAGATGGTCGTCGGACGACCGCCTTTTCGGGGCGAAGTCGATCAAGCTGTCATCTACTCGATCGCCAACGAGGAACACGAACCGCTCACCGCTGTCCGTACGGGCGTCCCGAAGGAACTGGAACGCGTCGTCGACAAATGCCTAGCGAAAGACGCGGACGAGCGCTATCAACACGTCACCGATTTGTTGGTCGACTTGCAGGCGTGCCGCCGGTCTTTGGGCGCTCAGCCAGCCGGGCCGACGCCGTCGCCGGCACCCACCAATCGAACGTCACTGCTGGTCGGCGTTGCCGCCCTTGTTGCCGCTTGCCTAGGTCTTGCTTGGTGGCTCACCCGTTCATCGGGCCCAGCCCCGGTGCCGCAGTACAACCTGAGGCAAATCACGCGCGACACGGGCTATACGGCCGATCCGGCCCTGTCACCCGACGGCAAGCTGCTGGCCTACTCCTCGGATCGTGATGGCGACGGGGTCCTTGACATCTGGGTGCAACAACTGACGGGCGGCGCAACGCCGATCAACATTACGCAGCATGCAGACCATGACTACCAACCGTCCTTCTCGCCCGACGGTAGCCGAATCGTCTTTCACTCCGACCGGGATGGTGGCGGCAGCTACGTGATCCCGGCACTCGGTGGCAATCCCGGACTCATAGCAGGGACCGGATTCCGTCTTGGAAACACAGGAGCCGGAGGTCGATTCTCTCCCAATGGGGAGTGGATCAGTTACACACAATGGAGTCCGGGACCCGAGGCGGAGGTTCTCTCCCAGATCGAACTCGTCCCAGCCTCAGGCGGCTCCCCCAGAGTCCTGGAGACCGGCATGTTCTTTGCCAGGACGCCCATCTGGTCACCCAACAGCGAGCATGTGTTGTTCGCCGGATATAAGGGCACGGCGGGAAGTGGTGAGAGAGCTAAGGACTGGTGGCTCGTGGCCGCGACAGGAGGGGAGGCGGTGCGCCTCGGAGCCAGAGAGATCTTCGCCAAACAAGGAATTATTATGGGGGCGAGGGCGTTCCTACAATTCCCCACACCTAAAGCCTGGCTACCCGATGGGAACAGAGTAATCTTCTCTGGGGCAATTGCCGGTTCCACCACCAATATCTGGCAGGTGCGGATCTCGGCTGGCGACGGAAGACTTCTTGGGGAACCTCAGCGACTCACCTCTGGCACGGGAGAGGAAGACCCATCCGTGTCCCACGACGGACGCATCGCATTCGTGAGTCGATCTGCGGACGTGGACATCTGGAATTTGCCCCTCGACACGAATCGCGCCGAGCCTCTTGGCGAACCGCAAAGGGTTGTTGGCGGACTGAGTGAGGACGGGTCGCCATCCGTGTCGGCGGACGGGCGAAAACTCGTCTATGTGTCCGAGCGTACAGGAAACGGCGATGTCTGGCTTCGAGACTTGGAAACAGGCCAGGAAACTCCCCAAACGACCAGCCCCGAGCGGGAAGGCCGGGCAATGATCTCGCCCGATGGATCGATGGTTGCCTTCGTGCGGGTGGAAGGGCGCTCCGGCAACTTATACGTAGTGAATCTAAACCAAAGGCCAAGGATGCTAGCGGAGGGAGTCAATATCCTGGGCTGGTTACCGGACAGCAAGCGGATTCTCGGCTACACGCAGCCGGCGCCTAGTGTCTACAAGATCGTGGATACAGAGACAGAAGCGCAAGTTGATCTTGAACTCAAGCACCCTGAGCGCGCTACCAGTGTGGTTCGCTTTTCACCTGACAGTAAATGGATTGCGTTCAATTCTAACCTGAAGCCTGATGAATTCCCCCTCTTCATTTCCCGTATCGAGCAGGGTCAACCGACCGCACATGATGAGTGGATTCAGGTTACAGAAGGCGGGATCGACAGCCACCCATCGTGGTCACCCGACGGCAACACGATCTACTACCTTTCTACTCGTGACGGATTCGTTTGCCTTTGGGCCCAAGCTTTGGACGCTAAGACCAAGAGACCACAAGGCTCCCCGAAGGAAATCTGGCCTTTTCACGGGCGCAATCGCCTTACCGGGAGAGCAAGGGTCTCTTTCCCCGCCATAACCAACGACCGTCTCTATTTCCCTGTGAGCGAACCCAAGGCCAATATCTGGCTGGCTGAGCCGCAAGCCAAGCCCTGAGGTCTGAGTCCAGGTCGTCCAAAACTGGTACGCAGGGTTCCGCGACCGCGAGCAGAACTAAGCTCCACGAAACAAACTACATAGGAGCCCGTCCGCACATAGGTGTCGCGAAATCGGGTTCCGTCCACCTTTCCGCCGGCTGAAGCCCACCTGGGCCTCTCAGCGGACTAGATCCGACCTTGTCGCCAAGTGTCGAGTTAGAGGGTGCCAGAAGGACGCACAACGCTCTTCTCGGAGAGCTGCCGAACCCGACGGGATCAATAGGCAGACGGCTTGTCGTCTCTCGGACGTGCTCCGCGCTAGGTGAGTGGCCTCTTGGGGAAATGCATCCAGCTCACTCCTGGCCTAACTGCTTTTTCTTGCCGGCGAGCCACTGCTCATATTCTTTGATGAGCGCCGGGTCCTTGGGTGCGGGGTAGAGCTCGCCGGCCTTGTACTTTTTGGTCGCGAGCTTCTCTTGGGTCCATTGGTCCTTTAGCTCGGTGAGAAGAACTTCTCGGGCGACATCCTCCGCGAGGTGCGGCGGTATGACCGTAATGCCTTCGGCGTCGCCTACGATCAGGTCGCCGGGCATGACGGTAACGTTGCCAATCTGGACGGGGACGTTGATTCCGGTCAACATGACGTTACGCAGCGGCTTGACGTGCGCCTCGCGGTAGTAGATCGGGACAGGCTGCTTGCGAATTCCATCAAGATCGCGAATACCACCGTCGATGACAAAGCCGTTGCCGGTGGCGGCGTAGATGGCGGCGGAAAGATTGTCACCCGTCATCGAGCCCTCTTCGATTTTTCCGAATAGATCGACGACGAGCACATCACCGGGCTGGAGCATTCCAATGACACGGGTGTGGGTGCGGTCGGAGAGTCCTTGGCGGGCCGCATCGGCTTCGATGACTTCGTCGACGTCCGGGCGGACCGGCATGTATTCGGCCGTAAACGCCCGGCCGATGAGTTTGATTTCGGGGCGATTGATCTTCCAGCGCCCTTCCCACTGGAATCGGTAGTCGCGATCCCAGAGCGGTTTCCAAAGCATCTCCGAGGAGGCGCGCCGGAGACGGCCGATCAGAGAGTCGGGGACCTTCGGACGGCCGTCGGCGAAGCGTTCAAAAGGGTTCTGGGGGGTGTATTTGATGATTTGCGGTCGCGAAAAACCCTCCATCTGAGCAGAGAGGGGTAGAGCGGCGAAGACGAGGAGGAGTGCGAGCTTGCTCATTTCGCGAATGTAGCACGGCCGGCGGACCGGGTAGGGGCCAGCCGTGGAGCAGAGTTGAGCCGTTGAACTGTTGAGTGGTTGAGCTGATGGCGGTGGGGGGGGGGGCCGTGGGTTCGTTTTGAGTATGAGGCGAACACTGACGGACTACGCGCTAGCATGCCCAGCTCTGGTTTCGTGGCGAGTTCCCAGAACGAGGATCAGAATCGCGAGCGGCAAGCCGACCAGGATGGGGTCGAGCCGCCAGATGATGACGACCGATCCTACTTGCTGAATGGCTCCGAAGATTTGCAACAAAGCTACGGTCGCGGCGCCTAAGATCATTGCCGCCATGATGGTCTTTGGCGCTCGTCTGGACCTCGGAAACAGAACGAGCGCAACCAGGGCGGGCGCGACTGAGGCCCCCATGATCCGTCCGCCGAGCCAGAACAACTCGATCAGCAACGGCACCACATGGTAGAGGGCCGTCGCCAGTAGCCCCACGATCACAATGTTGAGCCGATAGATCCAGATCTGACGTCGAACGCTCGCAAGCGGGTTTATGAATCGCTGGTAAATGTCAATCGTGAGGTTGGACGCCATTGTGTTGATGGTTGAAGACAAAGTTGACATGCTTGCCGCCAGAACGCACACGACAACGATTGTCGCGAACTGCCCGCCCGCAACGCCAAACGCCACCTCAACGAATGTGTCTTCCGCTTTTATTTTGTCGCCGTGCATCGCCTGGCCGAGTATCCCCAGCAGGGGAGGAATCATGTACCACAACGCGCCGATGATGCCCCCGTAGAGGAAGCCCTTTCGCGCTACCTCGGGACTCGAAGCCGCGAGGCCCCGCTGGATGATCCCCTGGTAACCACAGGTAACGGCGATCCCAATCGCGACCCATCCCGCCACCTGAGCTATCCCCGCCTTGCCGAAGAGTCCAAGCATCGCCGGGTCGACTTGCGCACCGAGAGCCCTCGCTCCGCCGAACTGCGCAAGGCCAGCGGCCAGAAGGCCGACGGTCCCGACGACGATGATGACAAACTGGATCGCATCCGTCACGAGGACGGCCCACATCCCACCCAGCAAGACGTAGACAATCGTCACGCCGAGCCACAGCGCCTGTGCTTCGAGCACGGATATGTCCAGCAAGGCGGTCGAAACGACGGTCAGGGCTCCAATCGTGCCGGCGGTGACACCCAGGTCTCGGAGGATAACGAGGCACAGCGAGACAAGCCGGTATCTCGGGCCGAAAAAGCGCTCGAACAACTCCGGGATGGTGACGACGCCGCTCTCGCGGAGTCTCGGAATGATGTAGAACCCGATCCAAATCGTAACGAACAGAAACGAGCCACCTGACCAGTAGGCGCTCAGCCCGAAGTCCTTCGCGAGGGCGGAAATCCCGATGAGCGTAGTGCCGTTGATCCAGGTGGCGGCGACGGAGAACGCAATCAACCAGACGCCGGAGCGGCGTCCGGCGACGGCCATGTCGTCCGTGGTCGCGACTCTACCCCGGCCCCAGAGACCAACCCCCAGCATCAAAGCCAGATACACGAGGATGAGCCACCAAGATGGTTGAACAGAGTCCAAGCGAGCTACCCTCCCAGAATGAACCCCCACAACCAGTTGTAGAGAAATCCGGCCATTACGAGAAGCGCGAGGGCTAGCCAGGGGTTGAAGCGAGGCAAGGGGATCTTGTCCATTGGGTCGGCCTGGCTCCGGCTCGCTGGGGCTGACTTCCGTATGTCCGTCACGCTCTGGGAGTCACAAGCAGGTTGCCGTATTGGTCGACCTCTACCTGGAAGCCGGGATGGATCAGCGAGGTCGAGTCCATCTCCTCTATAACCGCCGGGCCTTCGAAGCGGTGGCCGGCGGAGAGCCGATAGCGATCGTAGATTGCTGTTTCCTGGAAGCCCTTTTCTTCGGCAAAGAAAACCGGGCGGACCTCACGCCTCGCCTGTTCCAAGCCGTACCCACGATCCTTCAGCTTGCGAAGCTTCGGCTTCTCGATCAACCCGATCGCCGTGACACGGAACGTGACCAACTCGACCTCTTCCTGGGGGTAGGAGTGTCCATAGGCTTGCTCATGCCCCTGGTGAAAGCGCGCAGCCGCCTCGTGCAACGACTCCGATGTGAGCTCCCCAGCGGGGCAGGCCACGGGCAATTCATGGGACTGGCCGACGTAACGAATCTCGATCTCCCGCTGAAGTTTCATCCGCGCGGCGGGAATGCCATCGCGGGCAAGTGTCCGCCTTCCCTCGTCCTCCATCGTGCCGAGCAAGCGTATGATCTCCGCCGGTTCGGCGTGATCCAGTTTGGTGACGCGGGTGTGCGAGAATTCGTGTCGCAGGTCGGTAACGAGCAGCCCCAGAGCTGACGTCGTGCCGGGGCTCGGAGGAATGATGAGCAGAGGGATCTGCATCTCGGCAACAAGCCGATTGGCGTGAAGCGGGGCCGCGCCGCCGAAAGCGACAATCACCAGCTCGCGAGGATCGTAGCCTCGCCTCACCGAGACCAGCCTTAGGGCATTGATCATGGCGGCGTTCGCGATCTCAACGATCCCGTTGGCCGCGGCGACCGTGTCCAAGCCCATCGGCTCGCCACACTTCTTTCGAATCCCTTCGGCCGCTGCTTCACTGTCGAGCTCCATCTCACCGCCGAGGAAGTAGCGAGGGTTGATACGGCCGAGAACCAGATTGGCGTCCGTGAGGGTCGGCTCGACGCCGCCCCGGCCGTAGCAAATAGGCCCCGGCTCGGCGCCCCCGCTTTGCGGGCCTACGCGAAGGATGTTCCCCGAATCGACCCAAGCAATGCTACCGCCGCCTGCGCCGATCTCCACAAGATCGATCACCGGCGTCCGAATGGGGTATCCGCTGCCGCGAGACTCCCCTGCCCCCGCCACTGCCGCGGTTCCCAGCTCATACTCCTTGGTGACTTTGGGTTCCCCGTCGAGAACCAATCCGGCCTTGGTGGTCGTTCCCCCCATATCGAGGGAAATCAAGTCCCGCCGCCCGACCGCTTCGGCGACATAGTTGGCCGCGATCACGCCCGCCGCGGGCCCCGATTCCACCATGTAGACCGGTTTCTCGGCCGCCGTTTTGAAGGTCAGCACACCTCCATTCGACTGCATGACGAGCAACTCGGCGTGAATCCTTTGGGTCTTCAGTTGAGTCGAAAGGCCCGTCAAATATGACTCGACGACGGGCCGCAAGCAGGCGTTGACGACAGTTGTGCTGGCACGGAAGTACTCACGAAACTCCGGCAGCACATCGGACGAGAGCGAAACAGTCAGGTTAGGATTCTTCTTCAGCAGGATGTCACGGATCTGCTGTTCGTGGGCCGGGTTGCTGTAGGAGTGGAGCAGGCAGACCGCGACGGATGCGACTCCCTCTTTCTCGAGTTCCTCCGCTATCCACTCGACCCGCGACGGGTCGAGTGGCAGCAACACGCTGCCCTGGGCATCCAGCCTTTCGGGTACTTCGAAAGCAAGGTTTCGAGGAACCAGCGGCCGCGGCTTTTCGAAATGCACGTCGTACAGCGACGGCCGGACTTGACGAGCGATTTCCAGCATGTCCCTGAAACCGGCTGTGGTGATGAACGCCGTCTTCGGGGTCTTGCCTTCGATGAGTGAATTCGTGGCGACGGTGGTGCCGTGGACCAGGAAAGCGATACTCTCCGGTGCGAGTTCAGCTTTCTCCAAGATTCTCGTTAGGGCATCGAGGAAGCCGATGGAAGGATCTTCGGGCGTCGAGGGCACTTTGGCGATCTGTACCTCGCCGGTTTCCTCCGATACCAGCACCGCATCCGTGAAGGTTCCGCCAATGTCAATTCCCAAGCGATAAGAGCTACTCATGGCCCGCCGCCTCTCGCTTGAGTTGCGACCGAAGCCGCTCCGTTTCTTCCTGATCGAACGTTAGTCGTTTGGGATCGATTGCGACGCCGTAGCGTTCTCTCGCCCTGGAGCCGCTGACCTTACCCTCTCGAACGTCTCGGAGCACAAGCTCCGGATCCCGTTCCCAAGCGGGACCGTAGCCGCCGCCGCCGCAAGTCTCCATGCGAATCACCTCACCTTCCCTGACTGTCAGGCTGGTTTTCGAGCCGATCACTTTCTGGACGCCGTCCGCGATGAGAGAGTACTTGGCACACTTTCCATCCTCACCACCGAATAATCCCCAGGGGGGAAATTTGGCGCGGTCAGCGAGGATCGTGAATACGGGCTCGTGATCTACAAACGTATATTCCCTGCATAGGCCCAGCCCTCCTCGAAAACGGCCCGGGCCGTCCGAGTCGGGTATCAAGCTGTAGCGAGTGATGCGGACCGGATAGTTCTGTTCGGTCTCTTCGATGGGCGCGTTTTGGGTGTTCTGGGCGTGCATCTGGACTGCGTCCGGCCCGTCGGAGCCAATCCGGCCCCCATAGCCTCCGGCTAGAGTTTCGAGGAAGCAGTAGTATTGATTGGTCCGCGTATCCGTGCCGCCAAAGCCGGCGTGGCAGATCATCCCCTTGGTTCCCGCCGGAACCTTTTCCGGCAGAACCTCGGAAAAAGCCTTGAACAGGACGTCACACAACCGAGCGCAGACTTCCCAACCGCCCACGATCGCCGTCGGGGGCCTCGGGTTGACCGCCAGGCCCTCGGGCGCGATGACATGAATGGGCTGATAGAAGCCCTCGTTCAGCGGGATGTCCGGATCCACGAGACATTTCAGAACATAGACGCAAGCAGTGAACGTCTGGGTCAGGTTGCAATTCATCGGGGCCCGCCTTTGGGCGTCGGTCCCCGTGAAGTCAAAGGTTACCTCCCCGTCGTCCACCGTCACACGAGCCTTCAGACGCACAGGGCGGCCGGTAATTCCGTCGTCATCGAGAAAACCCTCTGCCGCGAAACTCCCTTCGGGGAGTTTGCGGACCTGCTCGCGGGTGCGCCGCTCGCTGTATTCGATGAGCCTGTCGATGTAGAAGCGGATCTTCTTTTTTCCGTGGCGTTCCAGCAAGTTCGTCAGGCTCCGAATGCCTATCCCGTTGGCGGCAATCTGGGCCCGTAGGTCGCCTGGAACTTCTTTCTTCGCGCGGACGTTTGCCACGAGCATCTTGAAGATGTCGGCAACCAGAGAGCCTGCTGAGACGAGCTTGACGACAGGAAGGATCACTCCCTCCTGGTAAATTTCCTGGAAGGCGCCGATGCTCGCCGGCGCGCCTCCGCCGACATCGACATGGTGGCAGGTGTTTGCCACGTAGCCGACCAACTCGCCTTCATGGAAAAAAGGCGAGATGAGGAAGATGTCGTTCAGATGGCTAGCCTGACGGTGCGGATCGTTGACCACAAGACCGTCACCGGGCTCAAGGTTTTCGGGCCCGTATTCGGCCACGGCGCGGGGCACGATGCGGCCGATGGTCACAAGATGGGCCGGCTGGCAGAACGCTTGGGCGACCATGCGGCCTTCGGCGTCGACAAAGGCGCAGGAATAGTCGAGGCGCGTTTTGATGTTCGTCGAGTATGCAGTGCGTTGCAGACAGACGGACATCTCCTCGGTGGCCTCCACTAAGGCATTGCGAATTACCTCGAAGAGGATAGGATCGAACTTCATTGAGGCCGGCTCCGCAATCTGTCTGTCTCGTCAAAGTCGATCGTCCCTGAGCTTGAGTCGATCGCCACTCCGTAACGACTCCTCGCCCGATCGGCGCTGATCTTGCGCTCCCGCACATCACGCAGGACATGCTCGGGGGCCCGTTCCCAGGCGGGACCATATCCGCCCCCGCCACAGGTCTCGATGCGAATTCGATCGTCTTTTCCGACTGAGACTGTCGTCTTCGAAGGGATAGCATGGTCGACGCCGTTCGAGACGCGTACGTAGCCGGCGGGCTTGCCGTCATCGCCTCCGAAGACGCCCCACGGCGGAAACCGCACTCGATCGGCCAGTATTGTGAACACCGGTTCATGGTCGATGAACTGGTATTCCCGGCATAGGCCAAGCCCCCCCCGAAACCGTCCGGGGCCCTCGGAGTCGGGGATGAGACTGTAGCGAACAATGCGTACGGGGTAGTTCTGCTCGGTCTCCTCTATCGGGGCGTTTTGTGTGTTTTGGATGTGGGTCTGCACGGCGTCCGGTCCGTCGGACGCGTGTCGGCCGCCGTAACCTCCCGCCATCGTCTCGTAGAAGCAGTAGTATTCGCCACTGCGGGGGTCGAGGCCGCCGAATCCGATCTGGCAGATCATCCCCTTGGTTCCCGCGGGCACCCTCTCAGGCACAGCCGGGGCAAGGGCCTTGAAGAGAATCTCGCATAGCCTCGCAGTGACCTCCCAGCCACCCACGATAGCTGTTGGCGGTTTCGGATTCACAGCCGATCCTTCGGGCGCTATGACGCGAATGGGCTTGTAGAAGCCTTCATTGAGCGGAATATCCGGGTCCGTCAGACACTTCAAGACATACACGCAGGCAGTGAAGGTCTGGGTCAAATTGCAATTCATCGGCGCCGGTCTTTGCGAGTCCGATCCGGTGAAGTCAAAAGTCGCCTGATCCCCCTCGATTGTGACCTTCGCTTTCAGGTGGACCGGCTCACTCGTGATGCCGTCGTCGTCGAGGTAGGCCTCGGCCTCGAACGACCCCTGCGGCAACTCGCGAATCTGCGTCCGAAGCCGTTGCTCACTGTAGTCGATAAGCCGGTCCACGTAATGACGAAGCGTTCCCACGCCGTAGCGATCAAAAAGCTGGGTGAGGCGGCGAATGCCGATGTTGTTGGCCGCGATCTGCGCGCGCAGATCACCGGCTACTTCCTTGGCTGCCCGTACGTTCGCCAGAAACATTTTCAAGACGTCTTCCACCACTTCTCCGCCGGAGACGAGCTTCACAACCGGGAGGATGAATCCCTCTTGATAGATCTCTCGAAACACTCCAATGCTGGCCGGGGCGCCGCCACCTACGTCGACGTGATGGCAGGTGTTCGCGACGTAGCCGATCAGCTCACCCTCGACGTAGAACGGGGAGATAAGAAAGACGTCGTTCAGGTGACTCGACTGACGATGGGGATCGTTCACCAGCAGGCCGTCTCCGGGCTCGAGGTTCTCGGGACCATACTCACGTACGGCCCGGGGGACGATGCGTCCGGTGGTAACGAGATGCGCCGGCTGGCAAAAGGCCTGCGCCACCATCCGGCCCGCGGCATCAACGAAGGCACAGGAATAGTCGAGGCGTGTCTTGATGTTGGTGGAGTAGGCGGTCCTGCGGAGAGAAACCGACATTTCCTCGGTCGCCTCGACCAGCGAGTTCCGGATCACCTCGAACAAAACCGGGTCAGTCTCGGTGTCAGGCGTCATAGGCTTGGAGTTTTCCAACACAGGGAGGGTGGTCTCATCGGTTCCAGGTCGCAGGCGGTAGACCATGGTATGCTGGCACCCACCGTCGCGTAAAGAGGGCAAGGATGGTTGTTGATGCGAAAAACTGCTGATGCGGTCGTGATAGGCGCCGGCATCATGGGGGCCTGTACCGCTCACTTCCTGGCGAAAAAGGGGTTTGGCAACGTTGTTCTTCTGGAAAAGCGCGAGCTGGCGGCCGTGAGCACAGGTCACTCGGCGGCTATCATTCGGACCTTCTACTCGAATCCGGTAACCATGTCTCTCGCCCTGCGCGCGCGGGAGATGTTCGAGAACGACCAGGAGCAAATCGGCGGTGACTGCGAGTTTCGTCACACGGGCTACCTCTGTCTGTTTGAAGAAAAGTTGGCTTCGACGGGCGAACAGATACTCCGGCTCAAACGCCCGGAAGGCGTGGTTGCGAAACGAGTCTCCTCTCGTGAGATCGAGGAGCTTGTGCCCGGGATCGCTGTGGAGCAAGGCGCTTTCGGGATCTACGAGCCTCTCTCCGGCTACGTCAATCCGGTGAAGACGGTCCACCACTTTGTCGAGCGTGCCAAGGATTGGGGTTTGACAGCCCATGAGGGCGTGGGCGCCACTGCGATTCGACTCGACGGAAACCGCGTAAGTGCTGTCGAGACGGATGAAGGAACCATCGAAACGCCGGTCGTCGTGAACGCGGCAGGCGGATGGGGCCGCGCTCTCGGAATGACGGTGGGACTCAACTACTCACTTCGCTGGAGCCGCGAGTGCGACATCGTCGTGGGAAAACCTGACGGACTTGGCAACTTTCCCGTGGTAGCCGACTCCAACCTGCAGCTCTACTTCCGGCCAAACGGCGATGGACACATCCTGGCCGGCCTTGCCCCGCCAAAGGAAATCGAGCCGTTGAACATCGACGATTATGACGCTGAGCTCGATGCACGGAGCCGAACGCGGATTGAGTCAGGCCTCTTTCGACGAATGCCCGCGCTAAGGGGCCAGCCGTTTAAGCGCGGCTGGGCCTCAATGTATACGGTCACCGATGACTGGCACCCGCTAGTCGGACCCGAGCCGGGTCTGGAAGGCTACTACGCCTGCTTCGGAGGTAGCGGCCACGGTTTCAAGCTCGGCCCGCCGATTGGTGAGGCGTTAAGCGACATGATCGCCGGCGAGGAACCAAAGATTGGTATCGAAGCCTTCCGTCCGAATCGCTTTGTCGAGGGGGATTTTTTCACGTCGGCTTGGGGAACAGGCAACCGCGCGTGATGGCGACGGTGCGTCCGCGATTTCGGCAACAGGAGTGTTGGTCAACGCAGGCTGACGCCCGCGGCTCTGAGTGTTGATCGGGGACGTCTCGGCCGATCCGGCGCGCTTGGATCTAGGCTTCTCGGACCTTGATTCTGACGGCCCAGGCGGCTTCAAGGTCGGCGTTGATCAACTGGCAGCGGACTAGGCGCGCCGGCTCGTCCTTTGCCCAGCCGTTGCTCGCGCCCAAGACCGTTAGGGGCGTGAAACGGACTGGGCCGTTGTCGAGTCCGCCGGCCCGCCAGGCGTCGTTCGCCCGATCCGCCCGGCGAGCGTACAGATCCGCGTGCAACGCGTTCGATCCGTTCGCATACAGGACCTTGATCTCGGCCAAACCGCCCCGCTGCACGACCGCCTCCGCGACGCTTTCGCCTGCCAGCGGTTCAGCACTGGGTTTGACTCTGGGTTCGGCGCTGAACTTCCTTGCGAACCCCTTGTCAGCGCGTACTGCCGTGTTCTCCAAAACGCTCCGCTCTTCGTCACTGAGTCTCCGCGGTTTCGATCGACGTGCCATTCGCACCGCCCGTCCTTGTGGACGGTCCCAGTATACAGATGCTGTGTGCCGCCGGGCGGCTATGCGCCCGTTCCTTCCAGGGCCTGCTCCATGGTCAAACGCGTGCGGGTCATCAGGTCGGCGCGGTCTTGGGTAGTGAGATTGGTGGTGGGGATGGGCGCGTGGAAACGGAGTGTTACCTCGCCTGGCTGAATCCAGTTGCGTCCCTTGGGCATGAGCGGGCGGCTGCCGTGAACGGTGATCGGCACGATAGGCACCTGGGCCTCGATGGCCATCGAAAACGGACCGGGGCGAAACGGCAACATCTTGCCGTCGGGGCTACGCGTTCCCTCCGGGAAGACGAGCAGCGAAATACCGTTGCGGAGTGTTGCGACGCTGTCCTCCATGGCTTTCCGGCGGGATTCGCGGTCGTTCCGTTTAACGTAGATGAACCCTCCGAGGCCCATGACGTAGCCGAGTACAGGGATGCGTCCGAGAGATTCTTTCAATACGACGGCGATGCGCGGCAGGTGGCCGAACAAGGCCGGCGGATCAAGATTGCTGACGTGGTTGCAGACAAAGACGGCTGTAGGAAGCGCGAAAGCACGCTCGACATGGAGCATCCGGAGCCGGATGCCGGCCAGCCAAAGGGCTGAATTGGCGCCGACCTGAGCGGCACGGTAGATCGGTTTAATGTTCTTCGTGATCCATGTGACAGGGACAAATATAGCCGCTGCCAAGAGAACGTAGCAGGCCAAAAACGGGCACACGAGTAGATAGGTCCGAAGCATGGGGCAAGACCCGCCATTGTGGTATCTTACGGGTCGCTAAAGCAAGCTGGACCTTCGCGGATGCCGATGAAGCAGACTTCAAGACGTAGGTTTGGAAAGACGCTGGCCGCCTGGAGTGCCTCCGCTGGTGTGGCGGTCCAGGCGGTGGCTCAGCAGAAGGAAGCTGAGTCCGAAGCCGCGATGCCCCCGTGCATCGTGAATACCGTGCTGGGCGAGTTCGATCTTCCCCGAAGCACCGAACCCGCGTTCATCTTCAAGGCTTAGGATCGCGGTTCGAACCCTGATGGACGACGACGTACTGTACTTGACGATCCCTGAGCTGGGCGCGCGGCTCGCGAAGCGTGAGTTTACGAGCCGCGAACTGACGGAAGCCTACCTTGAGCGGCTCAGTAGACTGGGGCCGAAGTTCAATTCGCTGGCCCGGCCTACGGAGGAAACCGCGTTTCGGCAAGCGGATGTGGCGGATCGGCTGTTCGCGCAGGGTCGTATCGAGGGACCTTTGCAGGGAATTCCCTACGGCGTCAAAGATCTATTGTCGGCAAAGGAGTACATCACGTCGTGGGGCGCGGAAGTGTTTCGCGACCAGCGGTTCGGCCATGACGCGGCGGTGGTGAGGAAGCTGGCGCACGCGGGTGGGGTTCTCGTGGCGAAGCTCGCAATGGTGCGATTCGCGGGCGGCGGCGGCTACGACCACCCGACGGAATCGCTTCACGGTCCGGGCCGAAATCCCTGGAATCCGAAGTACTGGGCGGGCGGGTCGTCGAGCGGTTCGGGAGGGGCTGTGGCCGCCGCGATGACGCCGTTTGCGATCGGCTCGGAAACCTGGGGGTCGATCGTGGGGCCGAGCTCTTATTGTGCGGTGACGGGTTTGCGCCCAACTTACGGCCTCGTGAGCCGCTACGGAGCGATGGCGTTGTCTTGGACGATGGACAAGTTGGGGCCGATGTGCCGTTCGGCGGAAGACTGCGCGTTGGTCTTGGAAGCGATCTCGGGGCCGGACGCCGCTGACCCTTCGCAATCGGGGCGGCGCTTTCGGGCAGATGCGCCGGCGCCTCCGGTTTCGATGCTGCGCATCGGGTTTGCGGAGGTGGATTTCGACGAATGGGCGCATCCGGATTCGCGGCCGGCATTGAACGAGGCCCTCAGGGTCCTGCGGGAGACGGGCGCGGCTTTCAAGAGCGTCGCGCTGCCTGAGATGCCGTATCGCGATGTGGCACGGACGTTGATTTCATGCGAGGCGGCGTCGGTGTTCGAGGATGTGATTCGCAGCGAGGAGTTTGAGAATCATCCGGATCTTAAACAGAAAGAAGGATTCCGGCGAGGACTCCAGATCCCCGCGACGGACTATCTGAAGGCGATGCGGATTCGGAGGTTGATGCAGGACAAGATGTCTCAGTTCTTCGAGGACGTCGACATCGTCGTGCAGCCGGCATCGGCCAACACAGCTCCGCTCATCGAAAAGGAGCCAGACACCGAAGCGACGACCAGTCCGGAGCTTTCGAGAAAAGGGAATACCGACCTGGGGGCGGCGGGAAACGCCACGGGGCTGCCGGCGCTGACGATTCCGTGCGGGTTTGGCCAGAACGGCTTGCCGACAGCGCTGCAGCTTGTGGCGCGTCCGAACAATGAAGCCGCGCTAATCGCGGTAGGTAAAGAGTTTCAGGGGCGCACGGATTGGCACCGGCGGCGTCCTCCGGTATAGGCATCCCTATCACACACTATTTCGAGTACCGGCCGCTCCAATCGTTCTTGCGGACGCGAAGGATGTCGAGGAAAGCGGCGGCGCCGGAGAACATGCTGACTTTGGTTCCCTCGCTGTGATCCCAGCGAACAGGCACTTCGGCGATTTGGTAGCCGAGCTTGCGGGCAAGGTAAAGAACCTCGACGTCGAATCCAAAGCCCTCGAGTCGCTGCCGCGAAAAAATATCCTGCGCGGCCTTATAGGAGCAGAGTTTAAAGCCGCACTGGGTGTCCTTGAAGGGAAGTCCGGCGCCGATGCGAACAGCGACGTTGAAAACGCGACCCATCATTTCGCGGAACGGAGATTGGTGGACGCCGATCAGGGTGCGGTCGACGGCGCGGGAGCCGATGGCGACGTCGCAGCCCTGTTTTTCAACGGCCGCGAAGAGCTTTGCGCATTCTTCGATCGGGGCGGACAGGTCGGCGTCGGTAACCAGTATCCAGGCGTAACGTGACTCGGTAACGCCGTGCCGGACCGAATAGCCTTTGCCGCGATTTCGTCCGTTGTCGAGCACGGTGACGCGCAGCCCCTCGTCCTCCAGCCCGCTCGCGGTGACGCGGGCGATCTCAAACGTATTGTCACTGGAACCATCGTTGACAACCAGGATTTCGGAAGGTTGCCGTACGTTGTCTTTCAGGTATTGAGCCACCTTCTCCATACTCGCGGGCAGACGGAACTCCTCGTTGTACGCGGGAATCACAACGGAGAGGGGAGGTAGCAAGACGGCTCCGGGGGGAAATTATAGCAACCGGTCGATAGCCGCAAACCGAGTGGAATACCTGGGTTTACCAGCCGGATTCCATCGAGAAAGGGTCGAAGCTACAACCACTTGGACACGGGCGGGTGGATGAGCCGCTCAGTGTTTAGCGGCCATCAGCGCGCGGAGGCGGCGGGCGCGGTCGGGTCCGCGCAGTGCTCGTAGGGCCTTCGCCTCAATCTGCCGGATGCGCTCGCGGGTGACGGCAAATTCCTGGCCGATCTCTTCCAAGGTGTGCTCGCGGTCGCAGCCGATACCGAAACGCATGCGAATCACCTTCTCTTCCTTGGGAGAGAGGGTCTTAAGCACATCAGCCGTTTCTTCCTGGACGTTGGACTCGATCACGGCGTCAACCGGGGAACCGACCCAACGATCTTCAAGCAGGTCGCCCAGGGCCGACTCGCCGTCTCGGCCGACGGGCGTCTCGAGCGAGACAGGATCGCGCGAGATGGTTTTGAGTTTCTGGACCTTTTCGGCGGATATTTCCATGCGGCCGCCGATCTCTTCGTTGGTCGGAGTGCGGCCCAACTCCTTCTCGAGCTCACGAGAGGCCCGCAGGAACTTGTTCATACTCTCGTTCATGTGGACCGGGATGCGGATCGTGCGGGACTGATCGGCGATGGCGCGAGTGATGGCTTGACGGATCCACCAGGTGGCGTAGGTTGAGAACTTGTATCCGCGTCGGTACTCGAATTTCTCCGCTGCGCGCATCAACCCGATATTGCCTTCCTGAATCAAATCCAGCAGATGCAGTCCGCGGTTGACATATTTTTTCGCGACGGAGACGACCAAACGAAGGTTGGCTTCGACGAGGGATTTCTTGGCTTTTTCCGACTCACAGAAGCCGTCGTAGATGCGGCGGGTCGTGCGCCGGACATCCTGAAGCGTCAGATCGTAGGAGGCCTCCGCCTTGCGAATCTCACGGCGGATTTCGCGCTGGGCGCCGGCGCCGGCGCCGGTATTCGTTTTCCCTGCGGGCTGGGTCTTGAGCCTATCGAGCTCTGAGTAGAGCGGCGCTAAGTCGGCCTGTACTTTTTCGAGCTCGTCACTGAAGCGGTCCCAGTAACTCTGAGAAAACGGGATGTCCTGAATGGCGCGAGAAAGCTTGACCAGCAGGCGCTTCCGCTTCCACTTCAGATGGCGGGCAACATGGACGTTCCGTTTCGGCGTGCGATCCAGCTTCTGGCTTGCGGCCAGGACCTGTTTGTGGGCCCGGGTCACGCCTGTGAACTTCCGTTTCGCGTCGGACCGTTTCTTGTTCCGCACTTCCTCGGTATCATCAACATGGGCGATATCGACGACCGAGTCCAGTTCGAGATCGCCGCGCTTAATCCGGTCATAGATAGCGATGATTTCGACGAGGACGAGCGGCGAACGCGATACTGCGCGGAACATCTGAGTCTTGCCGCGCTCCATCCGCCGGGCGAGGTCCACTTCGCCCTGACGTGTCAGCAGCGGAACCGAGCCCATCTCGCGGAGGTAGACCCGGACGGGGTCGTCGGTGTAAAGCGCCTCCTCGGCGGCGGGTTGGCCCTGCTCGGTGTCGCCCGAATCCGCGTCCCGGCTGCGCCCATCCACGAAGGCGGGGCCTTCCTCCAGATCCACTTTCCCCCGGCCTCGGGACGGTGATATCAACTGTTCCTCGAACTGATTCACGATCGCTTCCTCGGATCTCATATCGACTCAGGCGAGAATACTTTCCTACGCACTATCGAGAGCACGTTCATGGTAACGGGCTGTCCCCTGATGCGGAGCGGTCTCCCGTGATCCATGACCTGCTTGAGTCGCAGGGAGGAGACTACCAACGGCCTATTGCCTCCAGTACGGGAGTGGTCCAACGTTCCGGTGTCGCGCATACGGCGGAGTCGGGTGCGGGATTTCGCCGTAGAACCAATGGTCTACAGGCTTTCTGGAGTAGTATCCGCGAAAGATAGCCCATTTGCAATAGAGAAGTTACCTGATATGCCTACCGGTACTACAGGCCCACCTGGACAGCTCACATTCGGCCGCCTTCTCATTATCAGGTAGTCGAAGCCGGATGCGGGCCCGCCAAGTAGTGAGAACGGAGGCTAATCTCTTGATTCTAGGGGTTCGTAAGGTGACTGTCCAGCGAATTGGTTAGCTAGACTCGGACGGGCAAACAGGGATGGGCGAGTGCAGCGGCCGCAGAGATGTAGTTGAGTTAAGTCCTTTTAATTCAACTTCTTATTCTTGATGAGCGACGTGAGCTCAGTGAGGAACTCCTCTTCATCTTGAAAGTCGCGGTAGACAGAGGCGAATCGGACATATGCGACCTTGTCGATGGTCCGGAGACGATCCATGAGGCATTCGCCGATAGAGGCGGTCAGGCATTCCCGTTCGGTGGCATCGACGACCATGGATTCGACCTCGTTGATGAGTTCTTCCATCTGGCCCATGCTAACCGGGCGTTTTTCGCAGGCTCTCAACACCCCGGCGAGTACCTTCTGGCGCTCGAACTTTTCGCGGCGACCGTCCTTCTTGACGACCATGTAAGGGATTTCATCGATCCGCTCGTAGGTCGTGAAGCGTCGGCTGCAACTCAGGCATTCGCGGCGGCGGCGGACGACGTTGCCTTCTTTGCTTTCGCGAGAATCGACGACTTTGTCAGCCGCCTTTTCACAGAAGGGACAGAGCATAGTGTTGGAGACCGCCGGGGCGGATTCAAGTCTTTGATTCTAACTCACTGAGACTGGCCCACTTGAGCCCTTGGCGGGTCATGAGAACGAGCGCCGCGGGGATGACCGCAATGAACGAAACCAGCCATGCCAGAAGGGCGGCGGTTGTAGCGGCTTCCACGGGCGCACCGAACAGCTTGGTGAGAACCAGCACAGCCGCTACCTGGAAGCCACCGCCCACACCGGGAATCTGCAACAGCGAGCCGGCCATCACAAGACCGGTAAAAACGGCGCTTTCGGAAAAGCTCCAATGCATGCGGGGAAGGCAGCCGATCAAGACCGCATGGCAAGTGATCACGACCAACAGCCAATGTAGGACCGTCAATACCACACACCAGAGCACCGTCTTCAGATCACGGAGTCCGTGGAGTCCTTTGCCAAAGAGTTGGATGGTCTCTTCCAGTGAACCGAGCTTATCGGCGTGAAGGAAAGTGTGGGCCCGGTCGAGGAGCTTGCCCGTGATCGGTTCGTAGTAACGCCTTAGCGCGATCAACAGGACAAGTATCAATACAATCACAGCGGCGATCCAGCGGGTGAGAGCTTGTGTATCGGCGCTGATGAACTCTCCTGCCGGCGAATCGGTGCCCGCAACCTGCCCTACCGCAAAGACGACTCCCGCCAGGATCGCCGTCGTGTCGAATGAACGCTCCAGAACCCAAATCGCGAGCTGGCTGGTGAGGGGAGTTCGCTCATAGCGGGCGATGAGATAGACACGCACTACTTCTCCGGCCCGGCCCAGCACGCCGATAGCGCCAAATCCGATGATCGTCGCCGACAAGATCGTTTCAAAGCCGGCGTCGGGTTTGACCGGGCGTAACAGTAGTCTCCAGCGGAGAGCGCGAACCACGTAGGTCGAAAAAATAGCAACGAAGGCGAGAAGGAGAAAACCGATGCGGACGTGACGGAAGCTCTCCAAAAACTCGCCGATGTCGAAGCTCCGCCATTCGGGGTTGGTTGAAAAGGTGTAGGCCAAAGCGGCGACGAGGACGATGGCGATCGCCACAAGGGCCCATCCACGGCGACGTCCTCTCATTCCATCTCAATCCTGATAGGGCGGCCACTTGCGGCCGCCGTTTGCGTAACGGCCGGGCGCAAGGGAGCGCTGCGATGCGGCGGTGATGTCTGAGGCACTGAGAGAGTCACTAGCATACCGTTCCTGATGCTCCTCCTACCGAGCACGCTTGCGCTTCGAAAAAAGCGTGAACTTTTGTGCTCCGCCTTCGTTTAATCTGATAGGAGGTGGTGAAGCAGTCCCGATGAGTGCTCAAACCGCGGCAGAACCTTGGTCAATGCCCTGGGCCGGCTCCCGGCAAGAGGATGGCTATCGCGAGCAGATCGCCCGCGAGGCGGCGGAACGGGATGCGGGGCTGGTGGGACGCTGTCTTAACGGCGACGGCAATGCCTGGGAAACGCTGGTTCGCACACACACCCGAGTCGTCTACGCCACCTGCTATCGCTTTACCGGGCATGCCGAGGATGCACGGGATCTCACGCAGGATGTATTTGTGCGTGTCTACCGGGGGCTCGATAGCTACCAACCCGGCGCCGCGGCGTTTCGCACTTGGCTGCTGCGGCTGGCCCGCAACCTGCTGATCGATCACTACCGCAAGACCCGCAAAGATCGTGTCCTCGACCCACTCGAAAACCAGGCGTACGGCATCAAGGAAACGTCGATCGTCGGAGGACGGGCGGACCATTTGGTGGTCCGACGCGAGGTCTCGGAGAAACTGCGGGCGGCACTCGGCCGCATGTCGGAAGAGTTGCGCGAGGCGGTGATTCTGCGCGACTTGCAACAGATGGAGTACCAAGAGATCGCAACGGTACTGGGGATACCTCAGGGCACCGTAAAGTCACGCATCAGCCGCGGACGCCGGGATTTGGCGAAGCATCTGCGGGCGATGGGGGTGCGGCCATGAGCTGTCGGCGCGTCGAAGGCCTGATGAGCGACTACCAGGATGGGTTGCTCGGTCCGGCTGCGCGGCGAATCGTGGAGGATCATCTGGCCTCGTGTGCGTCGTGCGCGGCACTGAAGAGCGAGATGGATTCTGGCGCTTGGCTTCCTGCGGCAAGCGCCGGCGGTGGATGTTCCGGCTGATCTGGTCTCCGATATTCTCAACGAGACAGTTCGCGCCGAGCCGCCGGCTGTTGGTTTGGTGGTTGCGGGCGTTGGCCCCCTGGGTTGGATACGTCCACTGCTGCGACCTCTGATCGAGCCACGATTCGCGATGAGTCTGGCCATGGCTCTGGTGTCGTTCTCGATTCTGACATGGTCGGGGCAAAAGACCCTTGACCGCTGGCAGGCTGCGGACCCAATGGTGCACGTGATGACGGCCACGGCGGGTCTTGATCAAGCATGGGAGCGCGGCGTGGAAGTCTACCGGCGTGTCTTCGGTTCCGGGCAAGCTTCCGGTGCTCCGGCGGAACCTGGCACTGCCGCGGATGCCGAGGACATTGTTGATCCGGCGCGGACCCAATGAACTGCGCAACACATTCCGAGGTTGAAGCCACGGCTTTTTGCCGGTCGTGCGGACGGGCGCTCTGCCCGGCGTGCGGTTCCGAGCAACAAGGCGTCCCCTATTGCGAAACTTGCCGCGCGAGGGACGAAGGGTCTCAGGCTGCTGCCTTGGAAGCCGGCGCTCGCTGGCGTCGTGAGAATCCTGAAAGGGATTCGGCGCTTACGAGATTGAAAGGCACTGCTTCGGGCGGAGCAGCAGCGGCCGGCGTGCGGACGTACGCGACCCAAACCGATGCACCTTCGCCCTTTTTGGCCCTCATCCTCGGGTTGATTCCCGGCGTGGGCGCCGTCTACAACGGACACTACGCTAAGGCCGTCTTCCACGTGGTCATTTTCGGCGGAGTCGTTACCTTGATCGGCGCCGGCACCGTAGAAGGTCTCGAAGTCCTGTTCGTGATGCTGGCGGTGATGTTCTTCCTCTATATGCCGATCGAATCGTACCGAACGGCGCGGGCCCTGAAGCGTGGCGAGGAGGTAGACGAGTTCTCGGGTTTGCTTTTGCTCGTCTTCGCGGGCTCGCGCTCTCCCGTTGTGGGCGTAACGCTGATCGGACTCGGCGTCATCTTCTTGCTGCAGTCGTTGGGCTATTGGCGCGTCGAGAACCTGCTGCCGTACTGGCCGGTGAGTTTAATCGGACTTGGGATGTACATGTTGTATCGGCGATTCACCGAGCCACCCTGGCAAGAAGCCCCCGGCGAACCGCCGCCGGATTTCGGGCGCGGTTCCACCCGGCCGAACTTGGGATTTGAGTTGGGCGTGGGAGCATCCGCTGTTACGCCGCTGCCCGCGGATGCGGATGATTCGGTGACGGCGCCGGAGCCGGTCGAGGCGACAAGGCGGAACGATTTCTAGCTTGTATTCGGGCTCGGGCGATCTCGCGGAGGGCGCCGCTGTCAGTTGCCGTCCCCTCGGCCCTCATGGATCAGGTTGACGATCTCGTCTCGGGTCAGCCCCAGCTCAACACCCTTCACGTCCAAAGGCGACTTCTTCGTCTGGTCCGGACTCACGGCGAAGATCTGTCCGTCTCTGCGTCGAATCCGTACCGTGCCGTCGCGTCTTGCCTCTTCAAGGACCGCCGCAAGGTTCTGTCTTGCTTCCGAATAGGTATAGACTTTCACGATTCCAGCTCCAAGACGTCGATACCCAACCTGTTCGCGGCCGCTAGCAAACCTCTATCGAGGGTGAGCAGCGGACAGCGTCGGCCCCGCGCGCAGACAAGAACGTAGGCGTCATACGCATAGATTTTGAGCTGATCCGCAACCCGCATCGCCTCGTCCAACTCCACGTCGACAAAGCGAACCGGGATCCGGCTGTATGCTCTGAGCGCCGTCCGTACCGCCTTCAGGGAGAACCTTTGGCGCTTGAGTCCCGCCGCCAGGGCGTTGCCCACCTCCCAATGCACCGAGTGAGGGGCCAGTAAACCGTGGCCGACCGTGAGGCTCACCAACTCGGCCTTGGCCGGTTCATTGGCGATGACCGCGACGAGTACGGATGTATCGACAGCGATCACTTCTTGTACAATTGTACCACACGAGATCGAAAGCACAGCGGGACGGAGTCTAGGAGTATAATTCGGTCTGCTTCGTCACGTGTGGGCGCTCTGTCCGCACCAGAGTTCCCCTCAAAGAGTCCGCAAGGAAGAGACAAGCGAAACATGCCGACAAATGAGCCGAGCCTGCGATTGACTCCCATCCAGTGGACAATCTGCGCCGTCGCTGCGCTTGGCTTCGCGTTCGACATCTATGAACTGCTGATGTTGCCGCTGATCGTGCGGCCGGCCTTGCTGGAGTTGGCCGATGTGCGGCCGGGCACGCCGGAATTCAATCAGTGGATCGGCATGCTCTTCTATGTCCCCGCGATCTGTGGCGGAGTCTTCGGCCTGCTGGGCGGTTACCTAACCGACCGATTGGGCCGGCGTCGCGTTCTCGTATGGAGCATCCTTCTGTACGCGTTTTCCGCACTGGGCGCGGGCTTTGTCACTTCCGTGGAGATGTTGCTTTTCTTCCGCTGTACAACGTTTGTCGGCGTGAGTGTTGAGTTCGTCGCGGCCGTCGCCTGGCTCGCCGAACTCTTCCCCCATCCCAAACAGCGTGAGAGCGTGCTCGGGTACACGCAAGCGTTTTCATCCATTGGCGGTTTGCTAGTGACCGGCGCCTACTATCTCGCGGTGACCTACTCGGAGATGTTTCCCGAGATACACGGCGGCCATGAGGCGTGGCGGTACACGCTCATCTCGGGCGTGATCCCGGCTTTACCGCTCATCATCATCCGGCCGTTCCTTCCCGAATCGCCTGCCTGGGCCGCGAAGAAGGCTGCCGGCACGCTCAAGAGGCCGAGCTTCGGTGCATTGTTCGAGCCCGCGTATCGTAAGACGACTTTGCTCACAGCGCTGATGTTCGCTTGTAGCTACGGGGCCGCCTTTGGGGCGATTCAGCACATACCGAGGATCGTCCCGGGCCTGCCTGAAGTTCTCGGCCTGGAGCGAGCGGCGCAGCAGCAAATTGTCAGCGGCGTACAGTTCTTCCAAGAGATCGGTGGGCTGCTCGGCCGCTTCCTGTTGGCGTTCTTGGCGATTCGAATCGTTTCTCGGCGGCTACTGCTGCGTATCTTCCAGATCCCTGGGTTGATTGTTCTTCCCTTCGTTTTTCTCTACGCGTCACTCAATAGCCTCGAGATGCTGAAGTGGGGCATCCTCGTTGTCGGACTGATGACCGTGGCGCAATTCAGCTTTTGGGGAAATTACCTGCCCCGCATGTACCCCGTGCATCTACGCGGTACGGGCGAGAGTTTCGCGGCCAACATCGGCGGACGTATGATCGGCACCTCGGCAGCTTTGCTCACGACTACGCTTGTGAACTACATGCCCGGGGGTTCTCCGCCGGCTCAACTAGCGTATGCGGCGGCTCTTGTCGGCACGCTTACCTATGTGGTCGGCTTCACCGCGAGTTTCTTTTTGCCCGAACCGCAGCAGGAAGAATTGCCGGACTAGCCGCGAGCACCACAAGCTACCGCAACCAAGTCATGGCCGTCTTATCGCGTCCTCCGACCATCAAGTGGCAAGGACCGCCGACCCCTCCGACGTGGCGCAAGGCTCCAGCCTTGCCGGGTCGCGAGTCCTCGCGATCCAGGCCGACAGATCTACTGATCGTCAGCATAGTCGCTCTATTAACTGCTTCGTGCGGCGCCCCTGCCGCCCCCGACCCCTCCCAGCCCGCCTTCACCATCACCGAAAACCAGGATCAAATCCTCATCACCTCGCCGACCCTCGAAGCCGCCATTCGTAAGCGAGGTTACGTCAGCGGCGTCTACCGCCAGAGTTTTCTTGATAAGAAGACGGGCTTCCGCGACGCCGGCTTCGGACTCGACATCGCCGACTTCATCCTCGAACCCGGCAGCGACGCAGCGCACCGCGATCAACTCGACGAAAGACTGGTCTACAAGTTCGACAACCTTGTTCACGGCAACATTCCGAAGCGCCACGTCGAAGGGCCGCAAATCTGTACGCAGGCGAAGGAGCTGAGTCCGGCCGTGATTCAGGGGGACGACTTCGTTGCCGTGAAGATGTCGTTCGAGTATTATCTGGCCGCACCTGGTAAGAACAGCGGTTCAATTTGGGAGCAGACGATCGTCTTCCCGGCTGGCAAACGCTATTTTGTTTCCAGCCAGAAGATCACGAGCAAGAACGCCGCCGATGAGATGTTTCTTCGCATCGATATGCCGGGGCATGTCCGCCACGAGCGAGGGGACACATTCAGCGAGGTCTACCTCAGCTACCACGGCCGTATCCCTTCATCAGAGTTCTTCGATGACTTTCCTCCCGATGCCAAGTTCAACTATCGGCGCGGACGCGATGAAGCCCCCCAACGCTTCATAAGGGCGTACCACCTGCGCGATCCCGAGACCGGCAAAGACGGCCCGTGGCTCGCCGGTATGACGCTCGATCCGGCGATGGTTTACGAAGGCTGGAGTCACCAACGCGGCTACATCTCGATGATTGAGGAGTTCGGCCCGGGACGCGTGGAAGAGGGCGAATCTTTCAGCGCCGCGTTCGTCGTCGGCTACTTCGATTCGATCGAAGAGATGGAAGCGGTTTACGATATGTACGCGGGAGCGGTGGGGCTGAGCGTAGATGCCGCGAAGTGGGAACTGAGCGATTAGACCACGTTTCCAGGTGCTTCAAGTCACGGTGCCTTGGTCGGCGGGCTCGCCGAGAATCTGCCGAAGCTCGTCGACCTCCAGGCCTCTTCGAGCCCAGTGGCGAACGTGAAAAACACGGACGGTTCGGGTTTCAATCTGAAGCGAGTAGTAGACCTTGTAGCGGAGCGATCTCAACGCGAAAAGCCATGCTTGATCCGCAGGCGCTCTTCCGCCTGTTCAAGAGAGATTCCTTCGCCTCGCTCGAACTGCTCCATGCCTTGGCGGATTGCGGCAACAGCTTCCGCTCGCTCAAGGCGGTCCAAGAGCGCCTGATAGCTTTCGGCGTTTTGAACGACGAGTTCGGCCCGGCCCTTGACCGTGAGAACGAAAGGCGTTTGCTTCGTTTTCAGCAAGTCGACGTAGTCTTTCAAGTTGCGCTGGAATTCGGTGATGGAGCGCACGTCGCGTAGGTCGATCATCAGGCCCCCTATAGAGCATCCTTTAAGCAGCTAATTCAATGATATCAGCATGCTATCCACCCGCTCCCCCATCCGACCGTCAAGGGAAACCACACGACGGTTGACTTGCCCTCGGATGGCCCCCTTCCACGAGGCCAACACCGGCTTTCATCCAGCCCATTCCGCTGCTTCGCCGGCGTCGCGGTAGACCTCCTCGCGAATGATCCTTTCGGTAGCGGCGTTGAGATATTCATCAAGGGCGTCTCGAAGCTCCAGGTACTCGGGCCAGAGTGTCTTGTCGAGAAACGATTCGGGAACGCGCAGCATCACCGTGGTGTAGCGCTGACGTTTGTACCGATAGGGGTCCAAGCCGTAGCGGCGGCACAACGCCGAAAACAGGCGTCTCTGCCAGCGGTCCGGTAGCGTAAAGCGTATCTCTACGGGTTGCTCGGTTGCCGCTAGCGCAGCGAGGGATTTCCTCACGCGTTCGATGGCGGCTGCCGCGGCGCTCCGCTCGCCTACGGAGGTCGCACCGTCAAACAGAGCGGTAATCTTGCGGAGTTTCTTGCGGAGCTGCTTCTCAGTGGTCATCGGAGACTCCTGATCGTGAAGCCTCAAGCCGCATCCGGCCCTGAAGCCACGTCACTCACAAGCACCGCTCAATGCGGCCGGGGGAGTCGCCTAGGCCGTCATTGATTCAGCAGCGGCGGTTCCGTTGACGGACGTCTCCGACTGCGCGCCCTTGTCCGCCGCCTTGTAGAGGTACTTGATGCTTTCTTTGTAGATGACAAGGTTCTCGCCATTGTCGCGGTTGAGCTTCAGACAAGCCTTGTCGTACCACTCGATCACACCGTGTAGAACTTCGCCGTCAGTCAACACGAGCACCATCGGCGTTCGATTTTGCATCTGCTTGAGGTAGTAAAAGCTCTCCGCGTTCGTCTGGCTGGACGGCGCAGCGCGATGTGCCTTCTGTGGACCCGCGCCCTGCGGGCCGCCTCGGCGCTTTTGGTCGGCGTAATGATCTTTCATCGCACCGAGTGAGGGGCGAATCAGTTTACGGTTGCCTGAGTCCACGACGTCTTTCATTAGAAAACCTTTCAGCATGGCGTCGAGTGGCGCAAGCCACTGGCCGCGGTAGCAGAGACAGCCCGCAAGCGGTATGTCCGCGAGCGGCTCACTTGGTTGTTGATACGACTCGGAAGAACCCGCCCCGGCCGGTTTGCGGCCAAGGGCGCAAAAACTGTCATATGGATAACACAACCTTGCGAAACGCGCAAGCGATGACGGATTTTTTCAGGTGAGGCGGGCTAGAGAGAGGCCGGCTCAGGGGTACTCGACCGCGCCGCTTGCCTCAGACCGACCGTCAACGCTTCGAGCGCGATCTGTTTCTGGATGTTGCGCCTCTGGAGCTCGTCGAGGGCTGATAGTTCTTTCACCGCTTGCTCGATCCAGTCAAAGGAAGCGGACCGCGCTAAGCTCTCCAGCTCGTCGCGAATGTCTTCGTGCATCAGCGGACGCGCCGAGCCATGCCGCAGATGCAGCACGTCTTGCAGCAGGCCATAGAGCGATTCGGTGAGCAAGTCAAGGCGCTCATGACGCTTTCGCGCCAGGGCGTCGGTATGCGCAACAAGATCGCCGAACGAGGCGGCGCCCAGCGAACTCTTCAGTAGCGAGAGCATAGCCCGGCGCCGCGCGGCATATTCATCCACATTGAGCGCTTGGGCCCGCCCCGGGCTTCCCTGGGCCCAACCCGCGAGACGGCCGCGATCGGCGGCAGGAATCGACGGATGCGCGTCGAGAAAGCGCTCCATTTCAGGCGCGGAAAGGGGCGCGAAGTAAAACGGGATCGAGCGGGACCGAATCGTCGGAAGCAGGAGGTAGGGGTTTTCCGCCGTCAAGATCAGCGTCAAGGTGTCGGCGGGCTCTTCCAGCGTCTTGAGCAGCGAGTTGGCCGCTTCGCTGTTGGCGCGGTCGACGTGATCGATAAGAAAGATCCGCCGGCGGCCTTCCGACGGCCGGAATTGAGCCGCGCCGCGCAGCAGACGCGCCTGCTCGATCGTGATCATCCGTAGCGGGCCGTCGGGTGGAAAGATCAGAAAATCAGGATGCGTTGAAACGACGAGCGGGTTCTCGGCGCGCTTGGCTGACGGCAGCTTCTCCCGCTCGGCGGCCTGCTGCTGGAACTCGTCGCGTGAAAGATCGGCCTGAAGGGTTCGGAGACAGTTCGAGCAGGAGGCACAAATCTCGCCGACCCCGCGGTCGCAGTTCATCGCGGCCGCAACGAGCCGGGCAAGTGTTGCCTTGCCTACCCCGGCCGGGCCCGCGAACAGCAGCGTCTGCGGAAGACGTTCTTCGGAAATCATCCGCCGAAGCGCGGCCACGTTTCCGGAGTGACCGATAAAGTCGTCGAACGTCATGTCGGCTAGGCGAGCTTGCGGGCGAGAAAACCCACAACCTCCGATTCGATTGCGGCGGCCACTTCTTCGATGGAACCGCGGGCGTCGATCTTCTTGATTCGCCGCGGTTCGGCTTGCAGCAAGTGATCGTAACCCTGCGCGACACGCTCGTAGAACTTGCGGCTCTCTTGCTCCATCCGGCTCTCGTCGTCGCCCTGCTCGGCGTTGCGGTCCAGCGCGCGTCCCACACCTGTGTCCGAGTCGATATCGAGCAATAGTGTGAGATCCGGCTTGACGCCGTGGCAAGCAACAGCTTCGATGTGTTGGACGATATGCTCGCCGAGTTCACGGCCGTAACCCTGATAGGCCACGGTGGCATCCGTGAAGCGGTCCGCCAAGACGATCCCGCCCTGTTCGAGCGCCGGCAGGATCAATTCCTCGATGTTCTGTGCACGCGATGCGAAATACAAGAGCAACTCAGGGACCGCCCGCAAATCAGAACCGGCCTCAGTGAGCAAGAGCTTCCGAATCTCTCGGCCCACACGGGTTCCGCCCGGTTCCTGGGCGAGGGTGACAGCATAGCCCTGCGTCGAGAGAAACGACTCCAGGCGCTGAAGCTGGGTCGTCTTGCCGCTTCCATCGATACCTTCGAGACTGATGAACGCGCCGGGCCAACTCAAGCTGCGATTATACCTATACCGTCCGAAGGTGACTCGATAGAATGGGGCGATGATGAGCGAGCGCCTCGGGCGGGTCCATGAGCGTATCGCGCGAGCGGCGCGACAGGCGGGACGGGATCCTGCGGACATCACGCTCGTCGCCGTTTCGAAAACCAAGCCCGCCGCCGACATCCGCGCCGCCTATGAGGCCGGTCAGCGGCATTTCGGAGAGAACTACATTCAGGACTTCGATGCGAAGTCGGGCGATCTCGGCGACATGCCCGGCGCCGTGTTCCACTTCATCGGTAAACTCCAGAGCAACAAGACCAAGCAGGCCGCACGCTTGTTCCAAGTGATTCAAACTGTGGACAGCGTCAAACTTGCGCGGCGATTGAGCGACCGAGGCGAACCACTCGATGTTTTTCTCGAAGTGAAACTTTCGCTCGAAGACACGAAGGGCGGACTTCGCGAAGCGGAGATCGCCGAGGTGGCCGACGCTGTGCGCGCCCTGCCTCACTTGAACTTGAGAGGCTTGATGGCGATGCCGCCGTGGTCAGAGGATCCAGAGTCGGCGCGGCCGTATTTCCGCCGGCTCCGGGAGCTGGGCGAGCGGCACAAACTGCCTGAACTCTCGATGGGCATGAGCCACGATCTCGAGGTAGCTATCGAAGAAGGCTCCACCGTTGTGCGCGTGGGCGCCGCGATTTTCGGCAAGCGGAACTACAATACGTGAAAGTCGCCGTCGTTTCACTCCTTCCGCCGACGAAATCCGGTATCGCTGACTATGCCCGCCGCCTGGGGCGCGAACTTGCCAAGCACTTTGACGTCGTCGAGCTCGACCCGCCTGATCTCAATCGCATCGATCAATGCGACGTTGCCCTCTACCACATGGGCAACAGCGCCGTGCATGGGCCGATCTACGAGGCCGCGCTGGCCAAACCGGGCGTCGTAGTCTTGCACGATGCCATGCTGCATCATTTCGCGCTCGGCTGGTTTTTGCGGAAAGACTACGTTAAGGAGTTCGTTTACAACTACGGCGAGTGGTCGCGTGAGCGTGCTGAGGACTTGTGGTCGCAGCGGCGTCTTTCGGCGGGAGATCAGCGCTACTTCCGGCACCCGTTGCTGCGCCGTTTGGTTGAGCGAAGCCGGGCCGTGATCGTTCACAATCCCGCCGCGGCGAGCATGGCGCGTCTGGCCGGAAACGCGGCGACATCGGTCTACGAGGTTCCGCACTTCATTGAAGAACCGCCACCGGCCTCCCCTCAAGAGCGCGGGATGATCCGCTCGAATCTGGGTGTGGCGGAAGGCGAGGTGCTGATCTCTTGTTTGGGATACCTGCGTCCCGCAAAAAGGGTTCGGGCTTTGCTTGACGCCGTGGATCTCGTATCGGCCCCATGGCGGCTTCTCCTCGGCGGTGAATTCAGCACCCCTGAATACGAGCAAGCCCTCTCGCCGCGATTCGACAACAAGCGCGTCATCCGCCTGCCGCATGTGAGTGAGAGCAAATTCGAAGGGCTGCTCCGAGCAACCGACATCGGTGTCAATCTGCGCGACCCCTCAGCAGGCGAAACGTCCGGGCTCATCATGCGCATGATGGCCCACGGCAGGCCTGTTCTCGTCACGCGCAGCGAGGAAAACTCCGCCCTGGCGGACGATGCCGTCATCCGCGTTGATCCGGGAGAGTCCGAAACCGAGATGCTTGCCTGCTATCTTCAGTGGCTCGCCGAAGACGCGGACGCCCGCGCGTACTTCGGACAAAACGCGGCAGCATACGTGAGCCGCCGGCACGGCCTAGAAGCGGTCACCGACCGATGTCGAAGCATTCTAGAAAGTCATGGCGCTCCGAAAAAGTCCGAACCGCCCTTTACAGCCCGTGGTGCCGTGATGGTAGAATCCAACCGGGACTGAGCCAACGCCGCGAGCCCGGCCGGGCTTCTTCCCGAATACAAGCATGGAGAAGGAGGAGTCCATGAAGCCTGCCCGAATGATTCTTACTGTCCTGTTGGCCGTCGCCTTGCCGCTGTTGACGAGTTGCGGCTCCGACCCGGCGCCCAAGGTGGCGAAGTCGGAACCGAAGGTTGAGAAAGAGAAGCCGCCCGAGCCTCTTACCGGAAAGCACGTCGTCATTATGGAGACGACCAAGGGCGACCTTACGATGGAGCTCGACGCCGACGCCGCGCCCAAGTCGGTAGAGAACTTCCTGGCTTACGTCGACAAGAAGTTCTACGACAATTCGCTCTTCCATCGTGTCCGAAAGCGCTTCATGGTCCAGGCCGGCGGGTTCTCCCTCGGTACCGCCGGCTTGCAGCGAAAATGGACGCAAGACCCGATTCCGAACGAGTCGAGCAACGGACTATCGAACATGCGCGGCGCGGTCGCCATGGCCCGCTCCGAAGACCCGGGAAGCGCCACTTCGCAGTTCTTCATCAACCTACGCAACAACAAGCAATTGGACCCCGAGAAGTACGCCGACGGCATTGGCTACTGTGTTTTCGGCAAGGTGCTCGAAGGCATGGATGTGGCCGACGCGATCGGCAATGTAAAGATTGAAGCCAAGGGGAGCCAGAAGAGCCTCCCTGCCGTGCCGGTCTTTATTAAGAAGATTCGGCGCGCTCCGGCGGAGGAAGCGGCTTCCGAAACAAGCGGCGGTTAGATTGGTCCGCCGTCGGGCAGATTGACCCTGCCGCTGGCGGCGCGTCCTGGGTGCTGACCGGGACCGTATCCGGCGGCGTAGCGCCTCGCAGTAGAATGAGCGATGCGTTGGGTCCTCAGCCGCCGCATTCCTGATGTTCATCGAATCCTGCTGATCGAGAGCGGCAAACGGGAAGTCGCGGAGAAGCTCATCCCTCACCTCCGGCGGGATTTCGGCGACAACGTCATCATCGATCTCGTCACGTGTCTGCCGGGACGGCCGGAGAACCTCGATTCCGATTCCGCGAAAGTTTGGCGTGTCACTGACTACGCGGACGATCACGCGAGATGGCGCTTGCTTCGCGAGATTCGAGGTTATCGCCACGGCATCGCCGCGGTCATCTATGACAAGCTGCCGATCATGGTCCGCTGGCGTTCCGCCGCGCTGTTTCTGCTGCCGGCGAAGTTCTTGATCGCCAACGAGAACGCGGACTACTTCTGGCTCGATCGCGCCCACTTCGACCATCTTGTCCGTTTCTGGATGTACCGGGCCGGCTTGCTCGACGAATCCGCGGCACGCACCATCGCCCAATTCCTTGCCTTCCCATTCGTACTGATCTATCTGGTCGGCTATGCCGCCTATGCACACACGATCCGCCTCGGACGCGTGGCTCTAGGACAACATCGCCGGTAGGATGAAGGCGGTAGGCGCCCGGCCTCCCCAACGATGAAACTGCCGATCTACATGGATCATCACGCGACCACACCGGTGGATCCGCGCGTCGTCGAAGCCATGCTTCCGTACTTTACCGAGCACTTCGGGAATCCCGCGAGCCGCAATCACGCCTTTGGCTGGCGCGCGGAGGAAGCGGTTGCAACGGCGAGGGCGCAGGTGGCGGATCTTCTCGGCGCCCGAACTCGCGAGATCGTTTTCACCAGCGGTGCTACCGAGTCGATCAATACGGCACTCAAAGGAGTCGCCGCGGCGGCAAGCCCGAGGGGCAAACATATCATCACGCTTCAGACCGAGCACAAGGCCGTGCTCGATTCGTTGAAGCGCCTCGAGAAAGACGGCTACCGCGTCAGTTATCTGCCCGTCGAGCCCGACGGCCTCGTGGCGCTCGACCGGATCGAGAGCGCCATCACGGACAGCACGATCCTCATTTCGATCCTTCACGCCAACAACGAGATCGGCGTGATCCAACCGATTCGCGAAATCGGCCGGATCGCCCGGGGACGCGGCGTGACGATGCACGTCGACGCCGCACAGGCTGTCGGCAAGATTCCGATTGACGTCGAAGCGGATCACATCGACATTCTCTCGCTCACCGCGCACAAGCTCTACGGACCGAAGGGGGTTGGCGCATTGTACATCCGGCGGCGTGATCCCCGCGTCGAACTCACGCCGTTGATAGATGGCGGCGGCCATGAGCGCGGGTTTCGCTCGGGCACTCTCAACGTTCCCGGAATCGTGGGGCTCGGGAAGGCTTGCGAAATCGCATCCGCCGAGATGGAGACTGAATCAACGCGCCTCTCCGCGCTGCGCAACCGATTGCTTGAAGGACTGCGAAATACAATCGCCGATGTCGCTGTCAACGGGAGCATCGAGTTACGCCTGTCCCACAACCTCAACGTCAGTTTCGCGGGAGTTGACGGCGAGGCCCTACTCATGGGACTCGACGACATCGCCGTATCCAGCGGTTCCGCCTGTACGACGGCGACCCCGCAACCGAGCCACGTCCTGCGCGCCCTGGGCATCGGTGATTCCCTGGCGCAAGGGTCGCTGCGCTTCGGGCTCGGCCGCTGGAACACCGCCGAGGAAGTCGACTACGTTGTCGAGAAGGTCAGCCGTATTGTCAACCGCCTACGCGAGCTTTCCCCCACTCATCATTAACTCGCACCCCTCGCGATCCCCCCCCCGAATGGATATCCTAGAGTTTCGGAGCGTTAGTCCGCCGCTTTCTAATGACATCGAAATACCCCATATTTGATCGCGGCCGCCTGCGCTTGCGGCCGCTGAGCGAGCGAGCCCATGACATGGATCTGGGCTATGTCCTTGGTCTTGACGATGATGTGCCGCCGTTCGAACATCCGGATCTTGCCGTGATCGCTTCGGAAGTATGCTCCGCGCTGAAACACAACGCCTCTCGGCTGTGGATGATGGGCGCTCACGTTGTCAAGATGGGAACGTCCCGGCACATCATAGACCTGCTGCGTCGCGGCTGGATTACGCATCTCGCGGTCAACGGCGCCTTCGCCATCCACGACTACGAGCTGGCCCGGATCGGCGCAACAACAGAAAGCGTCGCCCGCTATATTCGCAGCGGCGAGTTCGGCCTATGGGAAGAAACCGGTCTGCTCAATGACTGGGCGCGCGAGGCGGCTGATTCGGGCCGGGGTCTGGGCGAGAACATCGGCCGCCGCGTCTTCGAGAGCGATTATCCGCACCGCGATACCAGCATTCTGGGTGTGGCGTATGAGCTTTCGATTCCGGCGTCGGTGCATGTCGGCATCGGTTATGACATCACACACGAACACCCGAACTGCGACGGCGCCTCCCTCGGCGAGGCCAGCTACCGTGATTTCCTGATCTTTACCCGCGCCGTTGAGCAACTCGAAGGCGGAGCAATGCTCAGCTTCGGGTCGGCCATCATGGGACCCGAAGTCTACCTCAAAGCACTTTCGATGGCCCGCAATGTCGCGCACCAGGAAGGCCGTCAGATCCGCGATTTTATGACCGCTGTCTTCGACTTGGTTCCGATTCAAGGCGATTACCAAAAGGAACTGCCGAAGACTGACCCGGGCTACTATTTCCGGCCGCACAAGACAATACTTGTACGAACGGTCGCCGATGGCGGACGCAGCCATTACATTTGCGGGGACCATCGAGCCACTGTGCCGGCGCTGCGGCGAGCGTTGATCGGAGACAGCGCATCATGAAACCCGGTACCCTCGTGAGGCGGTTCAAAAAACTCCGGGCGCTCGTCGTCGGTGACATCTGTCTCGACCGTTGGTGCCACTACGACCCGCGCGAGTCTGACCCGTCGCGCGAAACCAAGATTCCGCGGCTGGGCATCACGCGCACCGAGGTAACTTCGGGCGCGGGCGGAACCGTGGCGAACAACCTTTCCGCGCTCGGCACCGGACATGTCGCGGTCCTCGGCGCGATCGGCCGAGACGGCTTCGGCTTCGAACTCGAACGAGCGTTGGCCGCACGCAACATCGACTACAGCCTGCTCGTGGCCTCGGACGAGCTTCAGACCTACACCTACAGCAAGCTGGTCAACACCAAGACCGGCAAGGAAGACAAGCCTCGCGTCGACTTCATCAATAATCGGCCGTTGCCGAGCGATGTGGAAGATCAGCTCATCGCGAATTTTCACTCCGTCTTTCAAGACTTCGACGTCATCGTTGTCTCGGATCAATCCGAAACCGAACACGGCGGGGTCATGTCCGACGCGTTCCGCGAAGTGGTCACCGATGTCGCCGAGCGTTTCCCCGACAAGGTCGTGGTCGCCGATTCGCGTACCCGCATCGAGCGGTTCCGTCACACGTTGGCCAAGGCGAATCAGCGGGAAGCCATCGCGGCCTGCAAAAAACTCTTCGGCAAGGTGGACTATCAGCGCCTGCGGCGGACCATCGGATTCGCGCCATTCGTTGTCACCCGCGGCGGCAAGGGGACGATGCTGTTCGACGACGACGGACGCAAGACCGTGTCCGCCGTTACGCCTGAGAAATTCGTTGACGACTGCGGAGCGGGCGATAGTTTCGCCGCCGGGTTGGCGCTCGCCTTCAAAGCCTCGGGGAACATCGAGCAGGCCGCGCTCTTTGGCAGCCTCGTCTCCAGCGTTACCATCGCGAAACCCGGGACCGGAGTCGCCACCGCCCGCGAAGTCGTCGCGCTGGCACGAACCCTTGAAAACGGCGCCAGCCGATCAGAATCATGACGTTCCCCGCCGAATACAAGGTCCGACTCGATGCCACGCTGAGTGCCATCGACCTTCCCAAGGTGGAGGAAGCGATTCGTGTTCTGGCGGCGGCGCGCGCTGAAGACAGGCAGATCTTCGTTTGCGGCAACGGGGGGAGCGCCGCCACGGCCAACCACTTCGCCTGCGACGTGGTCAAGGGTGCGAGTTATGGACGCGAACAGCGCTTCCGCATCATGGCGCTGAGCGAGCAGATCCCCACACTTACCGCCTATGCGAACGATGTCGGCTACGACGCCGTCTTCGTCGAGCAACTCAAGAACTTCGCCCGTCCCAACGACGTCGTTATGGCCATCAGCGGCAGCGGCAATTCACCGAATGTCGTTCGCGCCATCGAATACGCCCGCTCGGCCCACTGTTACACGATCGGGCTCAGCGGGCGCGATGGAGGGAAGCTGCGTCCGCTGGTCGATCTCAGTCTGCACGTCGACGAACCCCATATGGGCCGCATTGAGGACGCCCACATGATCATGTGCCACATGATTTGCTATCACTTCATGGATACCGAGTCACCTGACGGATCTAGTATGCATCGGAGCATGCCATCCGAAACTCCCAGTTCTCCGCATCCAGAGAATTGAGGCCTCCGAGATGCCATCCACTGTCATCCCGCGGTTCCTTCACTTTGATAATTAGCGGTCCGGCGGCCGGGTGCAGCTTCGTATCCAGCTCTTTGACAGCTCTGAAACCTCGCCGGCGAAGAATTTCTCTTTCTCCCGGGCCGGTCGATATCGACCATGTTTCCATGACCGGGAACCTGCCGGCCGTGATCGCCGCGCGCAGCATCTCGTTCGCGATTTCCTCGTCTTTGTATTCCCAGTCAACCAGATGCACTGCCGTCGCGGGTCCAGCGGAGTATTCTTCCAAAACGAGATAACCCTCCAACCGGCCTTCATCCCAATACACGAACCGATAGCTGGATAAGGGGTTTCGAAAACGCCAAGCGAAATATTCCGGGCTATACACGTGACGAATACGGTGCGACGTTCGGCGCAGGGCGGCCAGACCGGCCATCTCTTCCGGCCGCGGTTCTTTCGCGAAGGAGAGGTGCCGTGACGTCTTTGGCCCACCCTTCCCCACCATGCTGTCAAGTGCTCGAAACGGTGGCTTTGTTTGGCGGCCTTTTCCAGCGCGGTTACGAAGCCCGGAGAGAGAGGCTCGCGCCCGCCTCAACCTGACAACCCAAGGCCACGGCAGCAGTCTCGTCACGCTTGGGTGGCGCCACAGCGACGTGTACCGGCCCATCGTTCCATAGGGAGTCACTCGCTTCCATCCGGATCTCAAAGAAAGAAGACGCGTCGTACGGCCGGCGCCGAAATTGAGAATATACTCATGCCCTCGTTGCTGTAGATCCGCAAGGGCTTCGTTCATGATGAGCCTGAAAAGGCCCTGTCCACGATGTGCCGGCGCGACCACCGTATCCCCGGCGCAAACAACCGGCAACCGCTCACCACCGGCCCCGATCTCCCAAAGTGCTCCATGCATTCCGCGCGTCGCAACGGCTTTACCGCAGTGCAAGGCGACGTAGATCAGCGGCTCTTGAACATAGGGGTTTTGCTCATACTTCCAGACGAAGTAGCGCCGATTGATGGCGGCGTCTTCCCCCCACAAATGAACTTGCAGACGTAGCACGTCGTCCAATAGCGAGGAGTCATACTTGACGACTTCGTAGTCGGAAACCGTCACGGTCTATTCGACATCCCGACCAAGGATGAATCGGCGTTTCCAGCGCCCAATGTCGTATTGATGTGAGTATCGGTTGCAGCCGATGGCGCACTCTTGAAAGGCTGAAAGCCGAGTTCCGGACAGTCGTCGCACGTAATCGGCTTTTCGCAATCTGTTTTTCAGCAGCCAACGGAGCCGAGTTGGGCGAAGTAGACTCGCGACATGTGCCAGTCCCAGAGTCCGCGAAGTAGAACGAGGTCACCTCGTCGACGCACCTGCCTCAGAATCTCGGCTGTCTCGGGTAGCGATTCCGCGCGAAACACATTTCCTGGGTCCATTCCGGCCGCAATGGCGGTTTGACAAACGGCCTTGGAATGGCCGCCTACAACAATTGCGATCTCGGCGACACGGGCCATTTCCCGGGCCACAGGGAGGACAACGTCCAGCGAGGCGCCCAGGCCGTCATAGCATGCGAGAACGACCAGTTTCCGCGGTGCCTTGGCGTTTTCGAGAACCTGCAACGCCGGCCACGCGGTGACCAGTGAACCATTGAGTTCATCGCGAATCATGGTAGCGCCGCCGGGCAGATCCACCGGCTGCATTCGGGCCGTGACAGGCTGGACTTCTTCGAGTGCTTTGGCGGCCGCCTCCAAGCTGACTCCGCATTGGAGGGCCGCGGTGATCGCTGCCAGAACGGACGGCACCCAGTGCGCCCCCACCAGCCGGGTCTGTATCCACTGCGTTTGATCCCCGGCATGCGCTCGGAATCCCAGCCGGTCGGGCCAAGACGCAGAGATTTCGTCCGCCCAGACGTTACACGCGCGCGAGCGTCCGAAGTGGATCACTTCAAACGGTCCCCCCTCGGCCATGGCCCGCACCCGTACATCGTCCCCATCGAGAATGGCGACTCCGCGGCGCGAGAGCGGGCCGAGCAGTTTCGCTTTCTCCGAAGCGACGGAGTCCAGCGACTCAAAACCTTCCGGGTGGGTGAGGCCCACGCCGAGCATAACGACCATATCCGGCCGCAACAACCAAGCGCTCCGCCACCTTCTTCCCGGTCGCTGAATGCCTACCTCGGCGACGATGAAGCGGTGCCGCGGGCGGGCGCGGAGGACCGTTCGCGGCAGGCCGTATCGTCCGTTGAAGCTTCCCAATGTGGACACAATGGGAAATTTTCCGGCGAGAATCGACGCCAGACAGTCTTTGGCCGTGGTTTTTTCGGCGCTGCCGGAGATCGCAATGACCCGTGTTCGGAAAAGCAGTCTTCTCCAAACGAAGGCAAGGGCGCAGACGAACAGGTTGTAAAAAACCCAAACAGACTCTAGCTTCGAGTTTCGCATCGCTCGACGGGAGGGAACGTAACAGGAACGAGCGGCCCTTCGCCGGCAGCACCTTCCTCCGAAGCCGAGTAGCGGTGGACCCGAATGGAAGGAACAGCCGTAGCGTCGCGAAGCGCGGCGTCAATGGCAGCCTTTTCGTGCACCCAGGACCAGAGCGGCTGCTCGACGTTCGGAATCTGGCGAAACGCGAGCCGCACAAATTCGTCCCATTTGTCCGAGAGGGCTTCAAAGTCTTGAGGACGAATGACTCCCCGGCAGCACGATAACCCGCAAGAGCAGGATAGGGGAGTCTCGATGTTGAGAGAGCCATAGTCCGTGGTGAGCTGCTCTCCTACCTCGATGTCGCGGATCGCAAGATCGAAGTCCAGCCCCGGGCTAAGGGTGTTGGCTCGGCAACTGTGATTTATGAAGCGGGCGAAGTCCCAACATAGGACTTGATTTCCGTCGCGATTGATCCAGCCGTACTTTTCGACGAGCAGGGAACAGTTGGGATCGAGTCGCCGCAAGGCGTCGGAGTCAAGGACTTGATCAAGCCGATCCTGCACCCAGGTGATCGTTCCCTTGCGGATGAATTTAGTTGTGAATACGCCATAGCCGACCGTGTCGTCAACGGATCTCAGCGTGGTATCGGGATGCAGCATACGACGAGGCCGTTGGAGGATTTCCCGTGGCCGGCAAACTACACTCTTGAGTATCCTAGCGGGTCCGAGGACAGTCTTGTCTCATGCAAGATGAGCCTGAAGGAGGAGTTAGTTTCTCACACAAGATGAGCCTGAAGGGTGGGGGAGTGAGCATGCTGGGGATTGACCATCCACATGCAAGACGGCAAGACGCTGAGCCTGGAGCAGATACGGCAGTTTCTGGAGGCCAGCGATGAAATACGATTCAAGGGCAAAGGGCGTGCCGAGATCTACGCCTGGGTGGCGCAAACGCTGTGCCGGCAGCGCTACAGCGGGCAAGACCGAGCCGCCAAAGGACTGCTGCGGCAATATCTGGCCAAGATGACGGGACTGAGCCGGGCGCAGGTCACCCGACTGATCCGCCAATATCGGCAGAGGGGTGAGCTGGTACCTGCCCGCTATCGGCGGCATCGCTTTGCCGGCAAGTACACGGCGGCCGATATCGAGCGGCTGGCGGCCGTCGATGAAGCACACGAAACCCTCAGCGGCCCGGCCACGCGCAAGATCCTGCAGCGGGAATATCACAAGTACCAGCAGAGTGAATATGAGCGGTTGGCGGAGATCTCGGTGGCCCACATCTATCGACTGCGGCGGCACAGGGTGTACCGCCAGCGGCGGCTGCATTTCACCAAGACTCGGCCCAGCGCGGTGTCGATCGGCGAGCGGCGGCGGCCCAACCCGCGGGGCCAACCCGGCTACCTGCGAGTGGATACGGTACATCAAGGAGATCGCGACGGCGTGAAGGGCGTCTATCACATCAACGCGGTGGATGAAGTGACCCAGTGGCAAGTGGTCGGCGCCACGGCGGCCATTAGCGAAGCCTGGCTGGAGCCGTTGCTCAAGGCCATGCTGGAGCAGTTCCCCTTTCGCCTGCGCGGCTTCCATTCCGACAACGGCAGCGAGTTCCTCAACGGCACGGTGGAAAAATTACTGAACAAGCTGCTGATCGAACAGACCAAGTCGCGGCCGAGGCACACCAACGACAACGGCTTGGTGGAATCGAAAAACGGCGCCGTGATCCGCAAGCACATGGGGCATACGCACATCGCGGCGCCGCACGCGGCGCGCATCCAGCGCTTCTATCAACAGCACTTCAATCCCTATTTGAACTTCCACCGGCCCTGCGGACAACCCGAACTGCTGACCGACGCCAAAGGCAAGCAGAAGCGCGTGTATCGCCACTATCAGACCCCTTGGGAAACCTTCCAGAAGTTGCCGCGGGCCGCCGACTATCTCAAGCCCGGGCAGGCGATCAAGGCCCTCGACCGTATTGCTCAGGCCGAAAGCGACACTGCGGCGGCGCGGCGGATGCAACAAGCCAAGAGCAAGCTGTTTGCGAGTTTCGCATCCGCGAACCTGCCGCGCCGCGCGACGGGAGAAGGGCTGCGGAAATGACGGGCGATGGGAAACGAGGAAAACCAAAAACCGGTTTCCCTCGTTTCCCAACGCCCTTGGAAATCGCTCCGCGATTCCCACATTCCCACAGCCCCGACGACGATTCTCTCCCCTTCTTAACCAATCCCAGAAAGGAGCCCAGCGACTCAGTGCTCCCCTGCTTCTCCAGGCTCATCCTTCGATGAGAAAATGCTCGGGTCACCCGCTGATTGAGCCCGCGCGGGAATCACAGCGACGTCAGGACGACCCTGTCCACTCTTGGCAACCCCGAAGTCCCGGTGGCGCTCAACAACAGGCGAAGGCGCCAGCGCGGAGCCCGGAGTAAATTCATCGAAACCGTATTGCTGCCATCGTAGACGTCGCGCCATCCCGAATTTGCGTCCGGCGCCCCGTCCCCGTCGCGATCGACCTCGATGAGCAGCATGACCCGATCTCCCCCGAAAGTGTACTGCTCGACATCGGCCACCTTGGAATCTCGGGTCGCGTAATAGGTGGCTGCCACAAAGGTGTTGTCCACTCGGCGCTTCAGGTCGCCGTAGCCTGTGTCGGTGCCGGGAGTCATCGACCCATGAAGCAGTTCGGGACCATTCCACGACCCTCCGGCGTCATCGGACCAGTACACCGCTGGTTTGCGCGTGTAGCCGCCACCGTTGCTGTGCAGGCCGAATCCCCACAGCCGCCCCTCGCCCTTGGAGTAGTCAAGGGTATTGTTGAACTGAAAGTACGGGTTGCTTTCCTTGTAGAGTCTCGCTCGCTGCCAGACCCCGTTCGCTACGCCTCCGTTTACTTGGTCAGAGATCTCGACGAGGGGCGAAAAGGAGTCGCCCATGTCGGTGCTGACGGCCTGCCATGTATGCCGGTTGCCGGCGGCGTCGCGCATGATCGCCACGATGGTCCGATTTCCGACATACTCGATCGCTGGCTCGAACGTCGCACCGGAGTCTGGATCATCCTCGTCGGCTAGGGGTCCGATCCAGCTCAGGAAGGTGTAGCTCTTGCCGTTGTCGCTGGATCGGGCCAGCAGAGTGCCTGCCTTCGATTCATAGTGGAAATATTGAAACGCCATGTAGACGTCCGACGGATTCTCCGGGTCGACAAAGTAGTCTTCCGTGCCGATTGCCCTGCTGCCATCCGCTCCGCTCACTCCCTCGATATTGATTCGATCGATATCGGGGAGCCAAGTCTTGCCGTTGTCGGTGGAACGAAGCTGTCTCGTTCCCGACACGTAGTTCGTGCGCCAGAACTGCAGGATGAGATTGCCATTGGGCATCCGAAAGAGCCCCGGCTCGCTGTGAGTCTGTCCGTCCTCGAAGGGCATTCCGAGAATGGGAGTACCGTCGAACCAATGGTCCAGCTTGCTCCAAGTCCGCCCCTCGTCGTTGGATGTAAGCAGGTGGATCGCGTCGCGATCTTGCCAACTGATGTGGTTCACGCCGGATCGGATCGCCATCAGCCAGCGGCGGTCGTCCACGATGGCGATCATGCAGCGGCCGTACCAGTCGTGGAGAACCTGGTCGGCATCGGTGAACGGAGTTTCCGAACCGTCGACAACGACGTCGATCGTCTTGTTGTCGAACAAGCTTAGGGAAGCATCTACTTCGACGCGGACCGCATCCACGACACGGCCCCATTCGCGCCAGTTACTGCGCCACCGGCCCCTGTTGCTCTCGGCGAGTACCAAGCTACCGTCTCGCACCCGCACTCCGCTCATTGTTGCGCCCTGCTCCCATTCCAGCGATGAATCCGCCGACCATGTCGGCTCCTGCGCTCTTGCATCCGGATTGAGAAGTGCGAGCGTGACGACGATAGTGAGGACTGCGATGCCTCTACTCGACATTCTTGGGATCTCGCGAGTTTGTTGAAAGGCGGGAAAGACCGCTGGAAGGCGTGAAAGAATCGCTGGGATAGACACTCACGGCCGCTAGGTCAGGATCTCGCTCACGACGCGGCCGTGAACGTCGGTGAGTCGCTGTTCGCGGCCCCCAAAACGGTAAGTCAGCTTCTCGTGGTCGAGGCCCAACAGGTGCAGAATCGTGGCGTGCAGATCGTGAATCGTAACGGGGTTGCTCGCCACCTGATCGCCCAACTCGTCCGTCTCGCCATACGTCACGCCGCCTTTGACGCCGCCGCCCGCCATCCAGATTGTGAAACAGAAGGGATGATGGTCGCGCCCATCGCCGTTGCCGGTGTCGGGCGTCCGCCCGAACTCTCCCGACCAGACGAGCAGGGTTTGGTCAAAGAGTCCTCGCGACTTCAAGTCCTGGATCAAACCGGCGATCGCCTGATCGGTGACGAAGGCATTCTTCTCGTGGTCTTTCTTCAGATCGCTGTGCTGATCCCAAGTGCCGTTCATGCCGAACAGGTTGGGGCAGGTCACCTCCACGAAGCGCACACCCTCCTCTACCAGTTTCCGCGCGCGCAAGCACTGCAGCCCGTACAGCCGCTTCGGCTTATCCTCGGAATCGAGGCCGTAGAGCCGCCTCGTCGCTTCCGATTCTTTAGCGAGGTCCAAGACATCCGGCACCAATGACTGCATGCGGTACGCCATCTCGTAGTTGGCGATCGCTGATTCCACGGCGTCGCCGCTTGTGGTCCGCTGAAAGTCTCGGTCCTGCTGCAACAGGGCGTCGAGCTTGGCCCTCTGCACGCGGCGGTCTTTATCCGCGGGTGCGATATTGTCCATCGGCGGACCTTCATCGCGGATGTGCGTGGCCTGGTGTGTCGCGGGTAGAAATCCGTTTGAGAAGTTCTCGATACCACCGGGCGGGATCGACGCATCGCGCAAAAGGACGTAGCCCGGCAGGTTCTTGTTCGCGCTCCCGAGTCCGAAGTTCACCCATGAACCGAGGCTCGGGAAGCCGCCAAAATTGCGCCCGGTGTGAAGAAACACGTTGCCGCGCGCGTGGAGCGGGAACTCCGATTTCATCGAGCGCACAATCGCTAGATCGTCCACCCAACGCGCCGTATGGGGAAACAACTCGCTGACGGGAGCGCCGCATTCGCCGTGCTGCTTGAACTGCCATAGGCTCCGCAGCCACTTGCGGTCGGGACCGGCGAGGTAGTTGTCGAGCTTCGCCGGTTTGCCGTCCAGATCGGTCAGTTTCGGCTTGGGGTCAAAGCTCTCCATGTGCGAAACGCCGCCAGGCATGAAAAGGAAGATGACGTTCGTAGCTTTCGGCGCGAAGTGAGGTTGGGACACTCGGTTATCGGCTTGAGCCTCGGCGGCAGCCAGCGCCGAGAACGAGAGATACCCGAAGCCATTCGACGCCAGTTTCAATGCGTCGCGCCGGGTCATCGCCCGGACACTACCCGGACAACCGTCGCTGCTAAGGAATCGGCGCCTCATTTTCAATCAACTAGCCACGGATAGGAATGTAGGGGCACGCCATGCCGAGCCCCTATATGTCGCAACCGGCAAGGCTGTGCCGCAGCCCCTTCACTAGTCTACTGAATATAGAGAAACTCCTTTAGATTGAGAACCGCGTGAGCCAGGTCTTTCCACACCTCCGGGCTCGACAGCAAATCCTCCCGAGGAACCTGATACAGACTGCCCAGCTCGGCGGCGAGTCCACGGAATCGCTCTTGCTCTGTAGAACTAGGGCCGCGGCCTAAAGCTGTGTGGAATAGATCACGGATGCGGTCTTCGACCGACGCTGCCGGCCGTGCCAAGAGTTTCTCGGCACAGGTCTTCGCCTCACTGATGACGAACGGGTCGTTCAGTAGTGTCAGCGCCTGCGCGGGCACATTCGTCACATCGCGCCGGCCCCGAGTCACCAGCGGGTTCGGGTAGTCGAACGTCTCGAGGAATCTTGTGCCCTCCATGCGAGTGACCTTCAGATAGATACTGCGTCGCCCTTCGCCATCGACGGGGCCCGAAAAGAGCCGCCGGTAGTCTTTCGCCTCGGCGCGGTGCGGATGGATACTGGGACCAAACATCGAATCTTGAAGTGTGCCCGACATCAGCAGAATCGAGTCACGCAATGATTCGCCTTCCAAACGCCGCAGGGGATAGTGGTGAAGCAGTTCGTTCAGCGGATCGATTTCCTCGGCTCGCGGTGAGGCTTCGCTGGCCTGCCGGAACGTCTGAGACAGCACGAGCAGGCGGATCATTTTCTTGATCGACCATCCGTCCTCGACAAAACGCGCCGTCAAGTAATCAAGCAGCTCAGGGTGAGTTGGCCTGTCGCCGAGCAGTCCAAAATTGTCGACTGACGCTACGATCCCGCGCCCGAACACGTGATGCCAAATGCGATTCACCATCACTCGCGCGGTGAGAGGGTTGTCGGGGCCGGCGATCACTTCCGCGAGCCCCCGCCGGCCGCTTCCCGACGCGTTCAGCGTCTCTCCGCCGAGAAGGTGTTGTAGAAAACGCCGCGGCGCGGGCTGACCGAAGCTCTTCGGCCCCCCGCCAACCAAAACGGGGAAGTCACGTCCGGGACCGCCGTCCGCCAATCCTTCGACGACTCGGGGCGGCGATAGGCCCGCCTCAATCCGGCGATACTCATCGATCAACGCGGCCAAGCGCGGTGTCGCATCCGCTCGGTTTGACAGCAGGTCATTGCGCACGAGCCAATCGAGCCAGCGTGCATCGTCGTCCGTCGCCCGGCGGGCGGCCCAGTTGGCGACGGCTGTCCCAATCACGTCGGCATAGCGGGCGGCGAGGTCGTCCCAATCGCGCGGAGGACCACCTTCGAACAGAGGCAGCATGTGCGATAGCTCCTCGCGGGGCGTCTCGTCGACGTCATGGAGCACGGCCTCGACTACGCCGAAATACGAGGTTGGCGTGTCGATGTGCTCGAGGGGGGCTTTCAGACGCTTTGGCCGGTCAGGGATGCGGGGGTTTTCCCATTTCGTAATTAGCTCGACGAAGACCGGCAGCTTGTCTTGCTCTGCATAGGTCTCCAGCTTGTTCCATCGCAGCCGGTCGCTGTTAAGAATCTGGTACTTCTCCCCAATCGCGCAGTTGTCGATCACGGTCCGATGCGCGCCGAGCATACCGCCCATGGCGCGAAGGCTCAGGTACTTCTTGTTCTTCGGCAGCTCCGGCGAGCGCAAAGCTCCGTTCAGACGGTTGGAGAGGGCATGAGTGTAAACGCCCGCGGGCAAAACTCCCGAGATCGCTCGATCGCCTTCCCCAGCAATCGCGAACTCCCCACTGCCGGAAGGCCCGTCTCGCAACCCAGATCCGGCGGTCGACCAGTCGGCGGCGCTATGGGAGCGAAAATCCGCGAACGTCTCGAAGTTGAGCCCATTGAACTCAGCACGCTCAGCGGCTTCCTCCCGGTAGCGCTCCGCCAGCTCGAGGGCAGCCAGTGCCGTCGATTTCTCGCCGGTCGCGGTTTCGTCGAGCAGTAACGCCCAGGGACGCCCCGGATCGGCCCATCCGTGATCCGGACAGGTGAGAAGCGCGTGCCAATCTTCCAAGCGCCGCTTGTCCAAGTCGTCCCGAGCGTTCGGGCGACTCGCCTCTGTTGGCGTCAAGGCCGAGAGGTACGACTCCACGTCTTCGGCCTCACGCAGCCAAATCTTCGCCAGTTCCTCCCGTACCCGTGCCTTCAGGTCTCGAAGCCGCGCCATTGGCTCGGCGTTTACCTCCTCTGTGTCGATCGAGTGAACAACCACGCGGCTGCTGTTGAGGATGCCGTAAAGCCCGTAATAATCCTCGGTGGGAATCGGATCCAGCTTGTGATCGTGACACCGTGCGCACGACACGGTAAGACCCTGAAAAGTCTTCGTCAACGTATCGATCTGGTTGTCCATCACGTCGAGACCGATGCCGCGGAACTTGATGCAGTCGTCGTGACCAGCCTCGCCCAGACGATAGAAGGCCGTTCCGATTACGGATTCGTTGATTTGTTCATCGCGGTTGATACGCGGCTTCTCAAGCAGATCGCCCGCGACGTGCTCACGGACGAGTTGGTCATAGGGAACATCCGCATTGAAGGCACGAATCAGATAGTCGCGATACCGCCACGCACCAATAATCTCGTAGTTCCACTCGTAGCCGCGTGTTTCTCCATAGCGCACCAAATCGAGCCAATGCCGCGCCCAGTGTTCGCCGAATCGAGGCGAATCGAGAAGGCGGTCCACTAACCGCTCATAAGCGTCGGGCGCATGGTCCGCAACGAAGCGATCACTCTCCTGCGCCGTCGTCGGCAGCCCGGTCAGCACGTAGCTCAAACGCCGGATCAGAACCCGCCGATCGGCCGGGCCGGCCGGAGAGAGACCCTTCTCGCGAAGCCTCCGGTAGATGAAGCGATCCGTGGGTTGGGACGACCATCTCGCTGACTCGACCTCGGGAAGCGCCGGCTTTTCGACCGGCTGGAAGGCCCAGTGTTCTCTGATCAGCCGTTGATAGTGCTCGTCCCCAGAGTTTTGAGTAACGATTGCAGCGGGCCACGGCGCACCCCGGCGCACCCACTCCTCCAGTGCCGTGATCTCGGAATCCTTGAGCTTGCTCCCCAAGGGCATCTGCAACCCCTCATGGCGGACAGCTTGGACCAGCAGGCTCTCCCCCGGCTTCCCGGCGACCAAGGCCGAACCACGTTCTCCGCCCCGCACCAGAGCTTCTCTTGAGTCGACCCGCAGCGAGCTGAGCTGGTTTTCCGGTCCATGGCAGCCGTAGCAGTTTACGGCAAGCACAGGACGGATACGAGTCTCGAAGAATTCAATGTCCGCCGCCGACGGTTGCGGCGGCGCTTGCGCCGTTGCCCGCGCCGAAAGCAGGCAAAGAACCCCAGCCAAAACTGCGACGATCCGCATCATTCAACAGCCTGACGGACGCTCTGTGTCCTGTCAAGACGCGGCTAACGCTATATACCTAGGTAGGGCGCGCAATCCGGCGGAGTACGACCTGTTCCCAAAATCCACCGCCGGCTGGAAAAGGCAAATAGGGAAACCTCCGAGTTGAATCATTGATAATACAGACACGCCCGGGTGGCGAAATCGGCAGACGCAGAGGACTTAAAATCCGTCTGAGCGGTGTTTCACCTTCCCTTTACAAGTCCTTGATTCTATTGCGAAAGCCGGGTATCCACTTGACTCAGGTGACCCCAACATCTTGTAGTTGGGCTCACAGCGTCTTAGCGTCCCAATCGGCGACGATCGAGCGGTACGGCGTCGGCTCCACCGCCATGGCCTGCTGCACAAGGCGATAGAAGAGCTTGCCCCGACTGCGTGATCTGCGCCGATTGAAGCGGAACACGAACTCGTCGAGATAGTAGTCCAGATGCTCGTGGCTGACCGCCCCCTGATGCGTGCCCAGCATCCAGCGCTTGAGTAGCGAGATCGCCAAGTGCACCCTCGGCAGTAGCTGCGAGGCCTGCTCGCGGCGGTTGTTAATCGAGATGATACGACGCTGGTAGTCCTTCTTCTTGAGCGGATCGTAGCCCGACCAGTTGTCGGTAACAACCACGCTGCCCGGCTCGACCGACTCCTCGACGAAGGGCATCAAACTGGCCGCCGAGGCGTTCTGAACGCGCTGCATGCGGATGCGCCCCAGCCCGGTGCCTCTCTCTTCCGCGGCGACTGCAATCAACGCTTTACGCTCGGTCTGCCGGCCGATTACCCCTTCTTCTTCAGCGCCCCAGTAGGTCTCATCGACCTCGACGAGGCCCGTCAATCGCTCCCGCCCCGGGCGCACCATCGCTCGCCTCAGCTTGTGCATCCAAGTCCAGGCGGTTTGGTAACTGCCCAGTCCCAGAACGCGCTGTAGACCCAGGGCGCTGGCCCCATTCTTCTGCGTGGTGATGGTCCACATCGCCCGGAACCACAGCCGCAGCGGCTTGCGTGTGTCTTGAAAGATCGTGCCGGCGGTGACGGAGGTTTGCCGCCCGCAGCGAGCGCATTCGAACCACACTTTGCGCACCGGCCAAGCGCGCTCATGCCCACACCTTGGACAGCGGAAACCCTCTGGCCAGCGCAAGGCGAACAGATAGTCGCGGCAAGCCTCCTCGCTCGCAAAGTGAGACTCGAATTCGAGTTGGTCGCGCGGGTAATCCTCCACCAGGCCCTACACTACATCTTGGGGTCACCTGAGTCAAGTGGATACCCAGCTTGCGAAATAGCTTATTTATAGGGGTTTAAGTCTCTTCAGCGCGCAAGCGCTGACAACCGCTGACAAGCCCTGAAAACGGAAGGGTACCCACAAAAGTCCCCACACCGCAATCAACGCTCAAGCAACGAATGGGAACGGAAGCTCCAACGGCCAGAACGGATCTGCCGAAAGTCTTCCGCCCGTTCGGTGAGCCCCAGGGCTAAGGGAAAGATGTACAAGCTGTGAAAACCAATCTAGATCTGCTGCAGGCGGTTGGCGAACTCGACCGACGCACCAACATCCAAACTTCAGCGGCAATCCAGTGTTTCTATTTCAGCACCTAGGGAGGTGGCGCCCCTGAAAACTTGGGTCAGAGTCGCTTTGCGATGCTCTAAATCAATTGCTGCGGACCAGATCTTGTTGGGTGGCGATACGTTTCCCCAAACCAGAAAGACGGTGTTCCCAAATCGGCTAATCAAGCTCGCCGAGAACTCCGCCGCATGTTCCTCGCCATCTGTATGGCTCGTGATTGAGCGTACGGTGGGTGCGTCGGTATCGAGACCTGAGAACAGCTTGTCTCTCAGTGCATGCTTGCCAATCCAACTGGCAGGGGTTAGGGTGTTCATCTTGGAACGATCGTCACTCGAGAAAATGCCGAACGGCTTTGCACGGTCTGCGGGTATCACCCCTGACCAAGACTCGCCGCTAAACGCGTAATCTCGGTTTGCTATAGCGTTCGAGGAGCAAGTGAGGGAAGTCGGTAAGTCAGCGGCCCTTGCAGATCCGAGCACAACTAGTTCTGTGACCGCCTGAAGAGTTTACAAACAAACATGTTTGGGTGGAAATGTTTTGGGGCATACTTGAGGCATGGGTCGCCCCGCTCTGCGTGTGAAGGTTTCCAAGAGGGATCAAACGGCGTTGAAGAAACTTCTTACTGGCGGAGTCGAACAGGTTCGCGTGACGCTACGAGCAGTGGCGTTGCAAAGGCTCGGAGAAGGAATGAGCGCGCCACTGATTGCCGCTGTGCTGCCACTGACGCGGCAATCGGTTCGTAATCTCGCGCGGCGCTATCAGCAAGGCGGCCTCGAGCGCGCACTCTACGACAAGCAGCGGCCGGGCGCGGCCAGTTTGCTTTCGGCACAACAACGTCAGCGCATCATCGCAATGGTTTGCAGCGACCCGCCCAAGGGCCGCGCCCGCTGGACGGTGCGACTGGTCGCCGAAGAAGCTGTCAAGCGACGACTGGTCCCGCGGGCGGGCCGAGAAACGATTCGTGTTTTGCTCCTCAGCCACGACCTCAAGCCGTGGCGGGAAAAAAATGTGGTGCGTGGCGGAGCTCAATGAAGCCTACATCGCCTGCATGGAAGACGTGCTCGAAACTTACGAACGGCCCTACGATCCGACGCAGCCGATGATTTGTTTCGACGAGAAGCCGGTCACGCTGCATGCCGACGTTCGTGCGCCGACGCCGGCCGAGCCGGGCCGCGAGTCTCGTCGGGACAGCGAGTATGAACGCCGCGGGACGGCGAATGTCTTTTGCGCGGTCGAGCCCAAAGCCGGTCGCCATTTCACGTTCGTGACGCCGGACCGTTCGGGCGTTGAGTTCGCCAAGGCGCTGTTTGAGGTGGCGCTCGCCTATCCCGAGGCCGAGACGATTCACTTGGTGATGGACAATCTCTCGACGCACAGCCGCAAGTCGCTGACCGATCTCTGCGGCGAGGAGTTCGGCGGTGAGATTTGGGACTGCTTCACGCCGCACTACACGCCGAAGCACGGCAGTTGGCTGAACCAGGCGGAGATCGAGATTGGTCTGTTCTCGAGGCAATGTTTGGGCAAGCGACGCATCCCGGACCTGGCAACACTGCGACGCGAGGCGGCTGCCTGGAACCGCCGAGTCAACCGTGAGCGGGTGAAGATCGACTGGCGCTTCGACCGCAAAACCGCACGCCGCAAGTTCGGCTATGAAAGACCAAGTATCACGCGGTCAGAGAACTAGCGGGAAAAGTGCGATGAGATTCAGAGCAGGCACCCTGAGCATAATTGACATCTCCCTTGTCACCAGAGTCTACCTCTCGGCAGCGCGACTCCCGTCCCGGTGAGGACTGGGTTCCCAGCTTTCGCGCCGTCGCGCTAGGCGGCCATGCTCATGATACATCCGCAGGCTAGTAATGTTTCGGGGAAGAGGCGCGGCGGCGGGCCTAGCGGAGGGGCGGGTACGGGAATCCACTTCCGCAGGGCCCGCAAGACAGTCCGCTTCGCGGTAACGATAGAAATCTGCCTTCTTTTTCGTTTCAGGCACACGGAAGCCGTTGCTAACGGCAAGAAGGCGGCTGACGGACTCTTGTCCTCCGCTTGCGCCTGTCGATTAGCAGCGCTATCCTGCGCTCGGGATGAGGACTCTGCTTCATCGCTACGTTTTCGTGACGTTGCTGGCGGTTGTCGCTGTTGGAATGCTCGCCGGGCAGACCGTCGAGCAGCTAGGAGCGACCCGCTGAGCACCTGCCGGCCCGGCGGCCAAACCCAACACAGGGCCGCATAGGGGAGCGGGATGGCCACGGACAAGGGTTTCGACGCGACGTTGTTTCGGCAGATCGCAGCCTACGAAGTCGCGACGGACTCAAAGACGGGTAAGGTCTCAAAGATCGGATACACGGTCAACTGCCCATTCTCGTGGTTGAACGCGATCTGGGAAGAGAACGAACTCTACCGATCCTTCATTCATGAGAAAGCACTAGGGAAGTTCGTATCTTCCGCTCCATCCGTATCGGCTGCGTCGGTTATTCAGAGCGGCCTTCTGAGGGCAGAACCTGTCGGTGACTGGCAGCCCCTGAAGGGGACTCGTGCGGAGTGGCATGGGCACCTGCAACGGAACGTTAACTTGTTCTACGCTGCGCTTGTTCAGACGATCCACGCCTACCGCGAGCACATTGATGGGACTGCACAGCCCCGCAAGGCGCAGTCAGAAATAGAGCGTGGCGAGCGCCGAAAAGAGTTTCTCGACTCGATACTTTCAGACAAGGGGTGGTCAATCGACGGCCTACTTGAGAACTCCGTCAGGCTCGAGATGGACCGAAAGACGCTATTCAACTGGAAGTCTGGTAAGACGAGGAACCTCACCAGCCGGAATCGCCGACAACTCGCCGAAGCTTTGGGCGTGGATGTGAGTGAAGCTTTGGGCGTGGATGTGAGTGAACTCCCCGCCTACTGAGTCCCGCATAATATAGAGTAACCTTTTGTAATGGAGCGACGTCTTTTGGATATGGGTTTTCCAAGAGGCGTGAAGCGAGACTTTGCGGCGCTGGAGAAGCGGTGCATCGAGGCGGTGCGGCTGGTCGTGGAAAAAGGACTGAGCCAAGCTGAGGCGGCGCGTAGAGTCCAAGCCGCCCAACCAAGCGTCAGCGGCTGGGTGCAGCGTTACCGCGAAGACGGCCGAGCCGGGCTAGCCAAAGCCGGTCGCGCCGGCCGCAAGCCGTTGCTGAGCGCCGCGCAGCTCGCCGAGCTGGAAGGGCTGCTGCTCGAAGGACCCGAAGCGCACGGCTTCCCGACACCGCTGTGGAGCTGTCCGCGGGTGGCGCGGTTGATCCGCGACCGTTTCGGGGTGCGCTACCACGAAGGCCACGTCTGGAAGCTACTGCGGGCGCTGCATTGGAGCCCGCAACGGCCGGTCGGCAAGGCCCGCGAGCGCAACGAGGAAGCGATTCAGACTTGGCAGAAGAAGACTTGGCCCGCCATTAAAAAAAAGCGCAAAAGCAGGGCCGCACGATCGTCTTCATCGACGAAAGCGGACTGAGCCAGAAGCCACATCGCTGCCGTACTTGGGCGCCGCGCGGGCAGACGCCCGTACTGCAGTTCAACTTCAACTGGAAGAAGCTCTCGGCGGCGGCCGGAATCACTTTCCACAACTTCTATTTCCGTCTCTATCCCGACGCCATCCGCAGTCCCGAGGTGATCGATTTCCTCAAGGCGCTGCTGCGCCACATACAACGTCCGTTGCTGATCGTGTGGGATCGCTTGCCGGCGCATCGCAGCGCGTTGGTGCGCGAGTTCATCGCGTTGTCGCAGGGCCACATCGAGACCGAGTACTTGCCGGGCTACGCCCCGGAGCTGAATCCGGTGGAATACATCTGGGCCTACTGGAAGCAGCACGAGTTGCCCAACGTCTGCCCCAACGACTACTGGGAGCTCGACGAGCGGGCACGCACGACCTTGCGCCGCATGCGCCGCAAACGGCGCTTGATCGCCGCCTTTTGGAAGCAATCTTCTTTGTCGTTCGATTAACTTAATATTATGCGGGACTCAGTAAGGCATTCCACAAAGTACCCATGCACTTCGGTACAAGATTCCACTGCCATTCGTTGGCATCTGCGGTAAACCTGTGTCAGTGGCACACGGTTCACAGCAACCTCTTCTCAGCGAACGAGACCTAGCACGCTACCTGGCTGTTTCAGTAGAGACGGTTCGGCGCTTGCGGTATCGCGGCTCTGGGCCACCCTACGCGCGTATCGGAATACAGGTGCGCTACGCGCTTGACGACGTGCAGGCGTGGCGGGTGAGTCAGTCCAGTGAGCAGGGGGCAAGTACGTAATGGCCCGCATCGTCTATTGCAAATGGTGGCTCTCGGATTGGCTTTCATCTGAAACGCGCTTGTCGATGACTGCGGCCGAGCGCGGCGTTTATCGAGATGCACTAGATCTCAACTATCAGGAGGGCTCGCTGCCTTCAAACGAAATTGCCTTGCAGCGGCTGCTGTGTGTAACCCCTGAAGAGTTCGCGCAGTGTTGGCCAACCGTGGCCCGGAAGTTCCAGAGCGACAGCAACGGGCGGCTCGTTAATAGCCGAGTGCTCCAGGTGCTCAAAGACGACAAAAAGTACAGCCGCAAGCAATCAGAGCGGGCGAAGCAGCGATGGCACTCGGGCGACAAGCCAGCGGACGAAGATGGCGATGCCACCGCTATGCCACCGCATAGCGAGCGCAATGCGGGCGCAATGCCAGCGCATGAATCCGGCAATGCCACCGCTATGCCTCCACAGCCACAGCCACAGCCATCTCCAAAGCCACACCAAAAGTCAAAAACGGTGCGCCCTACGGGCGCTAGTCAACCTCCGGTTGACGAATCCCTCCCCGATGCCCCCGATTTGGTTGCAATCTGGAACGCCGAATGCGGAACCCTTCCGAAAGTCCACAGTTGCGGCAAGTCGCGCCACCTCAAGATCAAGGCCCGGCTGAACGGATCGAAGAACGGCGCGTTCGCGGAGCAGTTCCGAGCGGCTGTGAGGAAATCCCAGGCCGTGCCGTTTCTCCAGGGGGACAACGATCGCGGCTGGAGGCTTAGCTTCGACTTCCTGGTAGCGAACGAGGACAACGTGGGGAAGGTACTAGAGGGCGTCTACGACGGCATCCCAGCTAAGCGCCTGACGGCCCACGAAGCGAACGCTGAGCTATTCCGCAAACTGGAAGGAAGGCGGACGCAATGACAGACGCCGACAGAAGCGACTTTGATCGCAGCTTGCTGGCCGTGGCCGCATCATACAACCGAGCACTGACTGAGGACGTACTAAACCTCTACTGGGGCATTCTCAAGGATGACTTGACGCTAGGCGAGTTCACCGAAGCGGTACAGCGTCACCTACGGGACGCCGACCGGGGCCGCAGGTTCCCTGTCGTGGCTGATATTCTCTGCCAGAACGCCGCTAGCAAGCCCGCCGCATGGCGGGTAGCCTGGGGCCTCATCGTACAGACGATGGAGGACTACGGCGCTCACGAGTCAGTTCTGTTCACGGATCAGATTGCCACCGCCGTGGTTCGGAGTATGGGCGGATGGATCGCGCTTTGCAGAGCCGATCTTAACGAGCCATGGACAGAGCGGAAATTTGAGAGCACCTACAAAGAGTTCGCAGCCGCCGGGGTGAAGACGGTTAGGTACCTGCCAGGAATATTTGAGGCTGAGAACCGAAGCAGAGGATACGCGGTTGCCCCACCTAGGGTTATCGGTGACGTGAATCTGCTCCCCGAGCCAGAACAGGTTGACGAAGAGGCGCGAAGGATGATTCAGCAACTCCCTAGAGAAGGGGCCACTTAAAAGGATCAGCCGATGACTAGCCTGACGCGTACCGGCTTGGACGAATCCCACGTCCCGAAACACCCAGCGAGACGTCCCATTAGACATATCAAGACACCTAAAAAAGCGGCAGTTCTGGCAGCCTACCCGCACACCGGCACAGTCAAACAGGCTTGCGAAACCGCGAATGTGGCGCGAGGCAGCCATTATGAATGGCTCAAAACCGACCCAGAGTACGCCGCCGCGTTCGAGGATGCACGCGAGCAGTTTACAGAGTCTCTGGAAGCGGAAGCCGTCCGTCGGGCTCGCGAGGGCTACGAGGAACCTGTATTCCATAACGGGAAAATCATCGGCCACAGGCGCCGATTTTCCGACTTGTTGATGATCTTCCTACTCAAGGCGAACAACCCGGACAGGTACCGGGAGACGATCAGGCAGGAGCACAACCGCCTCAACGATCAAACCGGCCTGCCTGTGATGGAAATACGTTACGTCTCAGCGAATGGACATTTGCGTTGATTCACAGCTTCCTTGAAGCGCTTCGAGTAGTCGTTTGCTCAAGATTTGGGCTCGACCACGAGTGCGAAATCTGAGTGCTGTGGAAGGAAGCTCGGAGGGGTGTCTGAAAAATCGCCAACACAGGAGCCCAGGAGCCTTTTTTCGGACGGCCACAACGAGCCACTTGCAGCACCTCGACCGGACCGACGCCTTGGCTCCCAGCGGCAAGGTTGTTGCATGCAGGACGGAAGAGGGAGTAGGATGTGGTTGCTGAAGATCCAAATCGGAAAGTGGGGTATCCACTTGACTCAGGTGACCCCAAGATGTAGTATGCGGCCTCGTGGAGGATTACCCGCGCGATCTGCTCGAGTTCGAGGCGCGCTTCGCCACCGAAGAGGCCTGTCGCGACTATCTGGTCGCGCTGCGCTGGCGGGACGGGTTCCGTTGCCCCAACTGTGGGCTTGAGCGAGCTTGGCCGGTGCGCAAAGTATGGTTCGAATGTGCTGCCTGCGGTCGCCAAACGTCCGTCACGGCCGGTACGATCTTTCAGGACACACGCAAGCCGTTGCGGCTTTGGTTCCGAGCAATGTGGCACGTCGTCTCGCAGAAGAGTTCGGTTCTGGGGTACGGAGTCAGCGCCTTGGGTTTGCAACGCGTTCTGGGACTGGGCAGCTACCAAACCGCCTGGGCTTGGATGCACAAGCTGCGGCGGGCGATGGTGCGGCCGGGGCGCGAGCGTTTGACGGGCGTCGTCGAGGTGGATGAGACCTACTGGGGCGCGGAGGAGGAGGGCGTTCGCGGCCGCCAGATCGAGCGTAAAGGATTGATTGCAGTAGCCGCCGGAGGAGAGAGGCAGCGGGCTGGGGCGGATCCGTATGCAGCGCCTGCGCAACGCCTCGGCGGCCAGCTTGATGCCCTTCGTGGAGGAGTCGATCGAGCCAGGCAGCGTGGTTCGCACCGATGGCTGGCTGGGCTACGAGCCACTCGAGAAGAAGGGCTATCGGCACCACATCGTCTTCCTCAAGGGTCGCCGCGAGCAGGCGTCGGAATTGCTTCCGCTGGTGCACAAAGCGATCTCGCTGCTCAAGCGCTGGTTGCTGGGTACGCATCAAGGGGCGGTCAGCCACGAGCATTTGGACTACTATCTGGACGAATTCGTCTTCCGGTTCAACCGGCGCAGCTCACGTAGCCGGGGCAAGCTGTTCTACAGGCTGGTTCAGCAAGCGGTCGCTGTGGAGCCGACGCCGTATCGCTCGATCATCGCCCACTGGGACGCCGAGCCGTTCTGAACCCCAAACACAAGATGTTGGGGTCACCTGAGTCAAGTGGATACCCCACCATCGGAAATTCTGGATTGCGTACGATAGGTTCTTACCCGCGAGGAATGAGGCTTACTTCGTTCTGCCCAAGCCGAAGCCCTGCCGCTATGGCATGACGGACTGTTTGCCAAGGAGAGAAGACGAAATGAGTTGCGAAGAGGAAGAAAAACGGGTTGAGCGAGCAAAGAAGGACCTTGAAAACGCGGAATTTGCCTACGACGGGTGCATAGCATCTGAGGGGGGATCTAACGCACCCCCAGGCGCATGCTATTGGCATTTAGGAGACATTAGTGAAGCCCAAAGCGAACTCGATGATGCTCAGGCGGCGCTGAGAACATGTAGAACGGACGCTCCCCCACAGCCCGGAGTGGAGAGTGCAGAAGGTTACGTGGTCTTCCTGAGGGTTCATGATCTGAAGACTGGTTGGGGCCAAGCTGGGGACGAGTTAGATGGAGAGGTTGTTTTTAAGCTCGACAGAGCGCCGGGAAAGGCGTTTGGATTTGCGTTGCGCGAGGACGAGAATCACCCGCAAAGACAGGGGATGCTTTCTCTGTTGAGAGATGCACTGATTCATCAAATCGCAGTCAAAACCGACTACCGCGTGGATAGACCCTCCCAAGACAATCATCTTGCATTTCGAGTCGAGCTCATTAAACCGCGCCCGGTCCCAAGAACACCGGAATCGAGAAATCCTGGCGAACTCGTCAAGGGGTAGTGGGGCCGGCCAAAGGTGCCAACGGCACTCCCCGAAGTCCTCCTGCCGTTCGGTGAACCCCGGAGGAAGGGCGACTATTGGTCAACCGTAGTTGAGACTTCGACTCTGTTCGTCTGGACAGCAAGCGCTAACTTCTCAATCTGAAGCTTGCCATCGATCTCGACCGGAAGCATCAGTCGAACATCAGGCTCCGTCAGTAGGCTGTGAGCGTACCATTGCTCAATCCAGCCACCCTCGTATTTCACAGCTTGGGTGGGAACCAAGTCGTCGGTATGGGTTGTGCCTGAGGGAATGAGGGCATCTGCCTTGGGATTGGCAAAGTCAGTGTATTTCCCGCCCATACCATTCAGCTTGAAGTTCAACGTACCGGCGGTCAACGTCAGTAGATCGTACTTGAGGATGATGTCTTTGTCAGTCTGGTTCCGCATGATAATCCCCAAACGCGAGCCCTTTGAATCGAACGAATATTTGACCCCGTCGCTTTCCAGGTCCTCGATCGAGTAAATCGCTTTTGCTGTCAACGAGATGCTCGACTCTTTCCACTTGAAGCCGACGTTGCGAACGGTGAAGTAAAAGGGCTGTGTACCACTGACGTTCGTGAAGTTCAGGGGCGTATTTCCTCGACTCTTTTGGTCGCTGAAATCGAAAGGCAATGAAACCGATTGAATCGGCCTCTTCGTGGTCAGCACCGCAGACAATTTATGCTCCAAAAATCCACTCTTCCAAACGATGTTCGTCAAGCACAAGTCGCCCTCGCACGCATCAGGAATCTCAACCTTTGCGGCGATGCCTAGGCTAGTAAACAACAGCAAAGAAGTCAGCAGAGCTTTCATGTGAGAACGGCGGAGCCAAAATAGACCACAGAGCGGCGATTCTAAGCCGCGTGAGGGCGGCGCAAAATTAGACCGCCCAGGTGGTCCGCGTAGCATCCCCGAGGTGTTTTGTGGAACACCGGAGGGATGTATCAAGTGGAGCTATACGCTCAAGTACGGCGGAGTGTCATCGTTGAGGGGCTGAGTGAACGCGAGGCCGTCAAACGGTTCGGTTTGGCGCGGGAGACGGTGCGCAAGATGCTGCGCTACAAGGCGCCGCCGGGCTATCGGCGGCGTCAACCGGTGAAGCGGCCGAAGCTGGATTCGTTCACAGGAATCATTGATCAGATACTGCTTGACGATCAGCAGCAGCCGAGGAAACAGCGTCACACGGCACAGCGCATCTTCGACCGCTTGCGCGACGAGTACGACTTCACGGGCGGTTACACAATCATCAAGGACTACGTTCGCGAGAAGAAGCTGGGCGGTCAAGAGATGTTTGTGCCGCTGGCACATCCTCCTGGCGATGCGCAAGCTGACTTCGGTGAAGCACTGGTTGTCATTGACGGAGTGCAGCGTAAGGCCCACTTCTTGGTGGTCGATCTACCGCACAGCGATGACGCCTTTGTAAAAGCCTTTCCCGCCGAGACGACGGAAGCCTTTTGCGAAGGACACAACGCCGCGTTTCGCTACTTTGGCGGTGTGCCGCGCAGCATTGTCTACGACAACACGAAGTTGGCGGTAGCAAGGATTCTCGGCGACGGTACGCGCAAACGCACACGAGCGTTCAGTGAGTTGCAGTCGCACTACTTGTTCGCTGATCGTTTCGGCCGGCCAGGCAAGGGTAACGACAAAGGCAAGGTGGAAGGCTTGGTGGGCTATGGGCGGCGCAACTTCATGGTGCCGATCCCCCGGTTCTCGAGTTGGGAAGCCTTCAACGAACACCTCGAAGCCAAGTGCCGCAAGAACCGTGAGCGGCGCTTGCGGCGACACACCGAAACGATCGGAGAACGCTTTGAGCGCGACGCGAAAGCGTTGCTGCCATTGCCGTCCGCGCCCTACGATGCCTGCGACAAACGTACGACCCGGGTGACGTCGTTGTCGCTGGTGCGCTATCGGACCAACGACTACTCGGTGCCGACGCGCTACGGCCATCGCCAGGTGTTGCTCAAAGCCTATGTGGACGAAGTAGTGATCTGTTGCGGCAGCGAAGAGATCGCACGCCACCGGCGCAGTTACGAACGCGAAGAGTTGATCTTCGATCCCGTCCATTATCTGGCGTTGCTGGAGCGCAAGACGAATGCGCTCGATCAAGCCGCGCCGTTGGTGGGTTGGGATCTACCGCCCGAGTTTCCGCGATTACGACGCCTGCTCGAAGTCCGCTTGGGCAAAGCGGGCAAGCGCGAGTACGTGCAGGTGTTGCGTCTGCTGGAGGACTTTCGGCTGGAGCATGTTGCGGCGGCGGTGCGCCAAGCCTGCGAACTGGGAACGATCGGCTTCGACGCCGTCAAGCATCTGTTGCTGTGCGCGATCGAACAACGTCCGCCACGGCTGGACTTAACGAAGTATCCTCACCTGCCGACGGCTCAAGTCGAGCAGACTTCGGCAGCGTCCTATCTCGCGCTCTTGGGGCAAGGAGCGGGCTGATGGCGAAGTCGAATCTCTTACTGGAAGCCCATCTGAAAGCGTTGCGGCTGCCGACTTTCCTGCGCGAGTACGACAAAGTGGCGCGGCAATGCGCCGCCGAGGGCTTGGACTGTAGGAGCTTCCTGAAGCAACTCTGCGAGTTGGAACTGCTCGACCGAGATCAGCGGGCGACTGAACGTCGCATCAAAGCAGCCAAGTTTCCCGTGACGAAAAGTCTCGACACATTCGACTTCCTAGCGTTGCCTTCGTTAAACAAGAAGCTCGTGCTGGAGCTGGCGCGCTGTGAGTTCATCGACCGTCGCGAGAACGTCTTGGCTCTGGGCAACTCCGGCACCGGCAAGACGCATCTCGCCCTGGCGCTAGGCCTGGCCGCTTGTCAGAGCGGTTATCGAACACGCTTCACCACGGCTGCGGCACTGGTCAATGAACTGCTCGAAGCCCGCGACGAGCGACGGCTGCTGCGCTTCCAAAAACAACTTGCCAAGCAGGATCTGCTGATCGTCGATGAACTGGGCTATGTGCCGCTGTCGAAGACCGGCGCTGAGCTGCTGTTCGAGATCTTCTCGCAACGCTATGAACAAGGCTCCACGATGCTGACCTCAAACTTGCCGTTCACCGAGTGGACAGAGGTGCTCGGGTCCGAGCGCATGACCGGCGCTCTGCTCGATCGCCTCACCCACCACGTTCACATCCTGGAGATGAACGGCGAAAGCTTCCGCCTCAAACAGAGTCAAAAGAAACGGTCTCGCTCTTCCGACTGACCCGCCCGCCGCTCGCGCCGGTTTTCGTGGGCCGCCTTCCACTACGCCTGGGTCGCCCTAAAGGGCGCCCTCAGGCTCCGTTCCAGCCGTCCCACGAAAACCGCTACCACTCCCCCAACTGGTCTAGTTTTACTCCGCCGAAGTGGTCTAATTTCTCTCCGCCCTTGACATACGGGCTTTTGTGTTGAAACTTGTTGAAACTGATTGGTCTAGGGTGCTTTGAGCAGCTACAAAATCAGCTACAGTACGGTTTCCTGCGCACGCTCCGATTGGCCGCAGATCCGGGCAGAAATGGCAAAGAGAACACCATCGAGAGAACGCTCGTCAGGATCCGTAAGTGGACTCCGAATACCGACCATGTGGCTGCGTGCATAGAGATTGCGGCCGTGTGGAGGGGCTGGATTAACCCTTCGCCGTCAGGGTGGATCTGGCGCCTCCAAGGCACCGGGCTCACTTCCGGAGAACCCACTATCGGCTTCTCTATGCGTACCACGGTACAATCGGACCGCTGTGATCGTCCAAACCATCTCGCATTACCGGATCACGGAGAAGCTTGGTGAGGGTGGGATGGGCCTTCCGGTCCGTGACGTGAGGCGTACGTTCGACATCACGAACGAGCAGCCCGTCCGGTGTCCTATGAGATCGCTCGCCAGCGGTCACTCTTAAGAGGATCGTCCTGAAGCAAGTCCCAAGAGAACTCGAAGCCGTGGCTCCCTCCTGCCTACGGGTCGCGTGTGTGATGGCTCAGGTCGTCACATCGCTGATGCTTTTGCTTCTCGGGTGCGCAACGAACCTCAGCGCTGCCTCCCCTGCCGAGGCTACACCGCAGCGGCCAACTTTCTCCAACGACAATTCGACCACAGCCCCCGGGACGGTCGAAGTGCAGCTTGGAGGGGTCGGCAACGGAGAGTTCTTCGGGCTTCCGACGGTTTTCAAGTTCACACCGGACGCACCGCAAGGCGTCACGAGCGGTATGGAATTCAGTGTGGGCTTCGACTCTATCTCAAGCGTGGAAATGGGGAGCAGCCGTGACGCGCGCTTCGGCGACCGAATCGGCTTCGCTATCCGCAAAGCTCTCTACGAGAGTGGCGGATTTTCCTTCGGCGTAGCCCCCCAAGCAGTCTTCTTGCTGCGCGATGAAGAGGGGGCGCGTTTGGGCGCTTCCGCAATCGCCGTGTATAGCTTCGGGCCCAACAGCTTGGTCACCAACCTGGTTTGGTCCGCGGCGACAGACGCATCAGAGAACAATCCGTCGCGCCAGACCAGCGTGATCGCAGGTTACTCACGGACACTCGGCTCAGGACCGCGTTCAAGCCGTGCGGCGGCTTTCGCCGAATACCTGCAGGAATTCCCGACCGGCCAGCCCTTCCGGGTTTCCCTTATGCAAGGGATCAGCTACCGCTTGCGTCCCGACCTAGTTCTCGACTTTTCGATGGGACAAAACGGACTGGCGGCAACGCCATTTGATCTTGTCTTCGCCACCGGACTGACCTACAACCTCGGTCGGCTCTTCTGACGCCTTTGGGGGCCTAATGGTCCGGACTGAGGCCTGCAGGCAGAACCAGTCCGGCATCTACAGCCGATCTCGTGGCATGGGTGAGGTCTATAAGGCAGAAGACCTCAGGCTGGGCCGTCATGTCGCATTCAAGTTTCTTGCGGCTCACTGGTCTCAGATCCCGAGACCCGCAAACGCTTTGAGCGAGAAGTCGGTGCCGTCTCGTTCCAGCTGGAAGCGCCTTAAGCGAATCAGCAGGTGACAAATGGTTTGAAGCGCTTCAGGAAAAGGTTCTCTAGGAGGATCAGCGGGCTGTGCGGGCCGGACAAGTATCTTTACGCGACGCTTGGCCTGTATGCCGTGCCGCCGCGATGCGCCGACCTGTCGAGGGCGAAGGTCTGATGGAGAGGGTGAAAACCGGATGCGGGAAATCCGCGCAAAAGAAGCGCTTAGCGGCTCTCTTGTCGCGGTTGCGCGTGACCAGGATATCGAGGACGTCACCATCCTGGTCAACGGCTCTCCAAAGATAATGGCGTTGGCCGCGGATTGTGAAGAACAACTCGTCCACGTGCCAGATGTCACCGAGCCGACCTTGTCGCCGCAAGGTCCGGGCATACGCTGGTCCAAACTTTCCGACACCAGGATCGAATCGCTTTGTAGGATACCGTGATGCCGCGCTCCGAGAAGAAGATCTTCGACATCGCGAAAGCTCAGGGCGAACCGATGGCGCCGCCAAACGGCATGGCTCATGATCTCAGGCGGAAAGCGGTGGAGTCGATACAGCGATTCCTTGAGCCGATTGTCACCGACCGCCGTTAACTTGACAATGCCTCGCGTATACTATAGGCGCTTGACCGAGAGACAGGATTGAGTTTTGAAGCTGGCTGGAATTGGGCTGAGGGAAGGCTCGGCCTCGCCGTCTGCTTTCCACCGAGACAAAGACCAACAAAGCGCGATGATGCCGCACGACCCCCATGCATGGACGAATGGGATTTCTGAGATTCCATCGAGGGAGGAGACCAATCGATGTCGGTTTTGAAAGATACCGTGCTAGCTTCTATCGGCTTGTTCGAAGTCACGAAAGCGCGCGCTGAAAGGATCATTGATGACCTCATCCAGAAGGGTGAGCTCCGTCGATCAGACCGCAAGGACGCGGTGCTCGAGCTCCTGGACAAGGCAGAGAAATCGAGCGCGCGTTTCAGAAAGAAGGTGCTCACGGAAGTTGATCAGGCGCAGAGTGCGATATCCAAAATGGCGGAGGACCTCAAATGGGCGCGTCAAGCAGAGATGAAGAAGCTACAGAGCAAAGTCAGCAGGTTGACGAAAGCCGTAGAAGCACTCCAGAAGAACACGGAAGAGACCAAGCAACCGATCCGAGCTAGAAAACCAAAGAAGAAGCAATGAGAAGAAGAATCGCTGGAGCGGTCCAAGCAGCAGAACAAAGGATGCCCGCGCCCCTGGAGGCGAGCCGGTGGAGGCGCCCAACGGCAGGAAAGGTTGAAGTCGGTGGCTCGGCGCACCGACGTTTCCCCTGGCAGGGTCTCATCCGGTGACGTTCAGTCGGGAGTTCCCTCGATGTCCCGATAGAATCATGAAAGAGCATCGCAGTATATGATGATCGCTTAGCGACTCCGATGAAGATGAACTCCAAGCAATGGCTGTTGGCAATCGGCGCGGGGATTGTCGTCGGCGCGGGCGTGTACCTGATGCTCCCGCTGATCGTCGTGGCCGCCGTGAGCGCGGTCGTGGCCTCGCTCGTGGCGATTGTGGTCTACCGGTATCTCGACGGGCAGACCAAAGTGAAAGACGTGCCGGCTAAGACCGATCCGCGCCAAGAGCTGATGGCCCTGCTCGATCGCCTTGTCGCACTGAACATTGACATCCGCGAGGCAGGGCTCGCTTCAGACGTGCTCCTCCGGGTGGAGACCATCATTGACAAGCTGCGCGATCTCCTTCCTGATCTCAATGAGCGGTATCCTGGACATGAGTTGGCCTGGACTCTCAACCAGATGGCCAGGGAGTATTTGAGCAAGGTCGTCCGACCCTACGTGGCTTTGTCTGAGGCCGATCGGGCCGAGCGGAAACAAGAGCTGCTGAACAGCCTGAACGGAGTGGAAGCAGAAGTCGACAACGTTGGGGACCTGGTCCAGGGCGACAAGAAGGGAGACTTCAGGGCAAAGGCGGCGTTCTTGCGCGCCCGCTTCGTTCAAGAGTCCTAGCGACCGAAAGAGGAGGATCGATCCACCATGAGCGCAGGCAACCCTACACAACCGGCAACCCCGGCCGAGGCGGCTCCGCCACCACCCGTCGCTCTGACTCCGGTGAAGCCCAAAGGGCTGGAATCCGAAGACGAGAAGCGGCTGCAAGAAACGGCGTTGCAACTCGCCGGCGAGGTTCACCAGGACGCCGGCAACCGGCAGGTCGCGCGGCGACTGAGCGCTCTCGGCGTGCGCGAGCAGCAGAAGGCTTCCAAGGAGATCGGCCTTCTGAAAACGCGCGTCGGCACGATGCTCAGCCAGCTCGATGGCGAAGGCGCCGAGATCCCGAGGACGCTGATCGAGCTGCGCCACACGATGGACGAAATCAATCCTAACGTCCTCAGCCAGCCGAGCGGGATCGCAAAGTGGGTCGGCAAAGTACCCGGCGTGGGCACGGTCCTCAAGAGGATTGCGGTCAAGTACGAGTCCGTCCAAACACAAATCGACCACATCATGAACGGGCTGCGTCACGGCAAGGACAAGCTACTGCAAGACAACGCTGAACTTGAACAGCTTTATGAGCAGGTGGGACACGCGCAGCTTGGGGTGCAGGAGAGCGCCTACGTCGGAGAGCTGCTGTGGCAGAAGATCGAAGACAAGTTGCCGGAAGCGACGGAGCCTGCCGAGCGGCAGAAGCTACAAGCGATGATGCACAGGGTCGCCATGCGGGTCCAGGACCTGCGCACGATGGAGCAGGTCAATCTGCAGTTCTTCGCTTCGATCGACATGACGATCCAGAACAACGACACGCTCTGCGAGCAGGTCGACCGCACCGTCATGGTAACGCAAAGCCTGTTGACAGTCGGCTTGGCGATCCAGGCGGCTCTGGCGAGTCAGAAGCAGATCGCCACCGCCGTGAAAAGTGTCCAGGAGAGCACCGCGGCTATGCTTGAGGCCAACGCTTCGGCGATCGGCCGACAGACGACGGAGATCGGCGAAATGCAGAACAACCCCGTGATCGCTCTCGAAAGCGTGAAGAAGGCCCACAACAGTTTGATTGAGGCGATGGATAAGATGGAGGAGATCCGTGCCGTCGGAACCGAGAAAGCGAGAGCGGGTATCGCTGAGCTGAATAAGATGTCGGCTGCACTTGAGCCGAAAGTCGAGGCGCTGCAAGCGGCTCGCGATCTTCCGCCGGCGCAACTTCCCGGGGCGACGCCGGCAGAGTTGGAGGCGCCGCCGGAGCAGCCTGCATCGTAGGACGGAGTCTCTGTTGCCGTCCCGAGTACGACAGGCTTTCTCCAGAATAGCCGACTAGCATGCCAACCCTCCTCGATCCAGCCGGGCGCAAACGCTATGAAGATCAGTTTGCGGCGATCCGTAAAATGCCGAGGCCGATTCCGCCCAGTGACCGCCACAAACACTCCATTGAAGACGTCAAGAATGGGGCCTACATCCGCTTCGAAGGCAAGTCCTACCGCGTCGAGAGTACCAACGTGTATGAGCGAAGCGGCTATCGCTGGCCCGAGCTGGTCCTCTACTGCCTGCACGACGGTGAGACGCGGTACACCGAATGGGAAAAGGAAGACGAGGTCTCCGTGTACGTCTCACGGGAAAAACTCAGCTTCGCCCAGGTCGGATTGAAGGGCAAGGAAGAGCTGTGGGAGATCTCCGAAGATGAAGAAGGTGTGGCGAGACACGGGGAAAGGGTCTTCCGCTACCATGAGGACTCCGCCGTGACCTTCTACCGCGATGACGGCGAGCAGGGCGTGCCCTTCCACCAATACCTCTTTGCCGAGGAGGGAAGCAAGGCGTTTATCGGCATTGAGGAGTGGGGCGACGAAGATGACGGTTATGAGCACAACGTGACCTTGAGCGAATACTTGGATCCAAGTGCCATCGAAGTCTTGGTTGCCGAGGACGGCAAAAGTGCCTGAGGTCGCTTACAAAGACAGGTCGGCCGGCGACCTGCGGCTTCGTCTATTCAGCAACCTCGTAGATCCGGCTCTGTTCACCGTAGTGTGCCAAGGCCGCGCGCTGGCAAACGGGATGCGAATCGACGCGCACATCCTTGGAGCCAGCCATATGATCCGTTTTCGGGCGGGGGCCAGTTGCCTGAGCGAGGTGCTCGTATGCTCGGACGCCGCGCTGCAAACATGGCCCGGGAGTTGCGTGTCGCACAAGCCGGCAAGCGGACCGCTGGATCTGGAACTGGACAACGTCGTGTATCAATTCACCGGAGAACTGTTGCGCCGCAGTGCAGCCGAAAGGCTGCTGGGAAACCTCAGGGCCCGCCTTGCTGCAGCGCGGACGCGGCCGGACGAAATCGGCCTCTCGTTCGAATTTCCTGCCGAAGTCCGGTCGGAGAAACCGGCGGAGACACTGCTGTGGGCGCGGCTTGGACCAGCAGGCGCTGAGATCGAGACGGTTCATTCTTATCCGTCAGAAGACTCCGTGGTCTGGACGCAGTCGTCGGCAGTCCGGACTGTGGGCGCGCGACACGCTACGTCCCCGATCCAAGAAGTGCGGCAGCCTGTTGAAATTGCGAGTTAATGTCTGCGGCCCCGCTTGACGGCCGTGAGTAGATCCGCCATGAACCGATATGTGACAGCCACTCTCCTGGTTCTGCTGACGGCATGCGGTGGTCTGCCAGACGTTAGCGTCAGCCTCGCCGAAGCCATTCACAAACGGGTCGAGCAGACCAGGCAGGAGGTGGACGCGCAGGAAAAGGCGTACGGGCAGTTCCAGAAGTCGGCCCAATACGGCCCCCTCGCGCGATACGCCGAGAAAGAATCTTGGGCGCAGAGGTTCACAGCCGCTCGCAAGATTCTCGACTCGGCGGAAACTCTCTATCAGAAGACTGTCACCCCGATCCTCGAAAGGGACGATGAAAAAGAGCTGCAGGCTCTCAACGAAAATCTCAAGAAGATCTCGGCGCTGACCGCCAGCGCTCGCAAGATGTCGCTGGAGTGGAAGGAGCGAAGCGATTTCATCACCAAGAGCCGCGAGAGCGCGCCTGCGCTGATCCGCGGCGCAAATGCAGATTTGCAAAAGCAGAGGAATCAAAATCAGGCTGTAGGCAAGATCGCGGCCCAGACCGCCCAAGAGTTCCCGGCTCGCAAAGAGGACATCGGCAAGCTGCTCCAGCCCCTGACGGCACTTGTAAACGAATCAGAGACGGCACACGAAGCGATCCGTGGCGAGTCAGGCAAAGTCGGGTCCGATGATGCCGACTACGCGTTGATCGGCGACAACCGTCAGATCCTGTCGGAGAACGCCACGAGGTTTGAGAAGTCCGGCGCACAGGTCACCGCAAAGCTGGGCCAGCTTTCGCGGAGCTACTCCAAAACGCTGATTGACATGCAGGCTAAGTATGCCGTGATCATCCGGCGGTACAGTTGGGATGACTCGCTCAACTCCCCGAGGGTGCATCACTACGACTATCGTCCGCGTCAGGTGGATCTGGAGACGTACAACCACCTCACCAACAACACAGCCGTGGGCTTAGGGCAGTGGAAGGCCGGCTGGTTCGGGAGCGGACTGAAGCTCTACAGGCACGTCGACCCGAGGCGATGGGACACTCTACGGATCGACCCCCGAGAGAGTTGGCCCAGCCGCAACGACAACGCTGGCGAATACTGGGTCGAGGACGACAAGGTGAACTACTACCACAAGTACTTGGTGGTAGAGAACGAGGAGACCTCCGAGACCGGCTTCGTTGCGGTTAGCGCGGCACTCTTCCTCGCCAACGTCGACAACCTGGGCATGGATGTCGAGGCGAAACCGTATGGCAGCTTCGAGGATGAAAAACTGACCCACGCCGCCCCGCCCGGAATGGCCTACGTCGGGAATCCGAGATACGGTCACTGGGCCTCAGATGGCCGGGGAGGGAGCGTCTGGACCTGGGTAGGACCCTACTTGCTCTACCGGAGCCTGTTCGGGACGCCCTACCACTACGGTCGGGCTTCCTGGTCCACTTGGTCGGGCGGCTATCGGGGTTCACGCCCCTACTATGGCGGCACGGCGGCCGCGCCGTTGTACGGAACAAGAGGTAAGACGACCCAAACCTCTCCCAGGTATCAGAACTCGTCGTTTGGAAGAACAGGCGGGTTTCAGCGGGTGTCGGCGTCAGTACGAGGAGCGGGCCCCGGCGGCCGCGGAGGCGGTTTCGGTGGTAGCGGAAAGTAATACGAGGACGTGATGCAATTCATTGAGACTTTGGTTCACGGTGCGGTCGACACCCTTTTTGTCTTTCTGATCCTTCTGTTAGCCAAGAAGCTCCGAGACGCGCGCTTTCGTGCCGCCGTGGCTCCGGCCGACGGAGGCGATTCTGTAGAATACACCGCCGATTACCAAATCGAAGAAGAGAGCAATCTGGCGGTGGCCCTGCGCCGCTGTGGCTTGAGCATTGGTTTCGGCTTCGGTCTCGCCGGGGTCGTCAGCGGAGGGGTCAGTCGCTTCTCGGCAGGATGGGAAGCAGTGCTACGAGACACCGGAGAACTGCTGTTCTCCTGTGTCCTGCTGCTTGTGTTTCTGTTCTTGGCCGAGTTCGTTGTTGAAAAGATCATCTTGCGCAGTGTTCACAACACTCGAGAACTCAAGAATGGCAACACCGCCGTCGGATTCGCGGAGTTGGGCAGTTATACGGCTACCGGCCTGATCGCATTCGGCTCGTTTCAGGGTGAGGGCGGAGCGTGGTACACCGCCGCGGGCTTTTTCTTCATTGGGCAGGTGGCTTTGATCCTGTTCGCGTTGATCTACGAATGGGTAACGCCATTCAACATCGTCGCCGAGATCCAGAAAGGTAACGCGGCCGCCGGGTTGATGCTTGGCGGCACCCTGGCCACGTTGGGTATCATCCTCAGCTTCGCTATCGCCGGTCCCTTTACTGGGTGGACCGAGGGCATCACCGGATTCGCCATCAGCGCGCTGGTTGGGATGGCCCTGCTTATTCCCTTCCAGATGTTGATCGCCAAGGCTTTCCTGCCGAATACAACCCTTAAGATTGAGGTCGAGCGTGATCGTAACCTTGCCGCTTGTTCGGTGACCGTCTGCGCCCAGGTTGCGCTAGCCATCATGATCGGCGCATTGGTCACGGTTTAGCGGCCCGAGGGCGTCAAGTGACGGCTCAAGCTCGTTTTCGCCGGCTTCGCGACGCTCTGCTGCGCATCGTCCACAAGGCCGGCTGGGCTTGGATCGGGACCCTCCTGCTGGCACTCTACGTGCTCGGTGCGGTCCTGATGCCCTTCTTCGAAGGGCGTGACAGCCCGCTGGCTTCGATAAGGGATTACACCTGGTGGTTCGTTGTGACCGCTACGACTGTGGGCTACGGCGATATCGCTCCGGGCTCGCTTGGCGGAAGGGCAACCGCAGTGGTCATCATGCTGTTGGGCATCGGTGTCATCGCTGTCGCCGTGGCAAAGTTGGCCGAGGCGGTTATTGATTTTGGAAGGAGGCGCATGAAAGGGCTGACACAGCTAGGCGAAGCAGATCACCTCGTGATCTTCGGCTACAGCAAGGGAGAAACCGAGAGCCTCGTCCGGGAGTTGCGACAAGACAGGAGCGCGGAAGGTCTCTCGATCGTTCTTTGCTCCTATTTGGCCGAAGAGAACCCGCTACAGGACGATGTGAAGTTCGTCCACGGTGACTTGGCGTCGGAAGATGTGCTGGAGCGCGCCTGCGTCGCGCGGGCGGCCCACATTCTCATCCACGGCCACGACGATAGTGAGACGATTGTTGTTAGCCTCGCGGCCCGCAGCGTCAACTCTCACGCGCACATCGTTGCTCTGCTGCGGCAACCCGAAAACGAGATGCATCTGAAGCGAATTGACCCCAACATCGAATGTGTCACGCCACTGTCGGTTCCCCTCATGGTGCAGTCGCTTCAGGACCCAGGGGTGACGGCGGTGATCGCATCGTTGTTGAGCAACTCGACCGACGACACGATCTACCGTTTGAACGTTTCGAATACGAGCTGCACCTGGAATTTCGGCGCCCTGCAGAGGGTGTTCAAAGATCGCCTCGACGCCACGCTCGTGGCCGTGGCATCGGGCGAATCGGTTGGTGACGTGGATCTCAATCCAGCCTCGGATTTCGTGGTCAAGCAGGGAACGTCGCTGTTCTACATCGCGCACCGGCGAATCCTGCCCCAGGAAGTCGCTTGGGACGAGCTCTGATAATCAGGTGTAGTCGAGATCGCGAAAACCAAAGCGCTTGAGCACCCGATCCGCCGCTCGCACCCCGCGATACTGCGCTTCTTCGAAGATCGAAATCCCGCTTAGATCCGAACTGGCAAACTGGATCGGTCCGTCCCACTCTTCGAGCCGTTTTCGTGCTTCGGAGGTAATGAATCCGACGCCGGGACGAATCATGGCGTGTCCCAGTCGCATCACATCAATTCGGCGTGTGCAATCGCGGATGTCCGGGTGGGCCTGCTCGAGATCGCGCAGAATCTCTTCCTTGCGTTCATCCCAGTTGGTCTCGAGTAGGGCGGCCCGCCCCACGCCGGGGGAAGCCTCCGTGAGGGCCCGATAGTACGTCCACACCGTCTCCGCCCCGGCCACCCCACGCCCTTGGTGTGTCGCAACGACATATCCGAGCCCGGGGGAGCCGTACAGGATGTTTTCCCAGGCCGGGGAAGCGCCACTCTCGCGCGGAGTACCGTCAAGCGTCACATTGGCCGTGTACCAAGGTGAGTATTCGTGCCCAGCCATCGAAGGGAAGTCAGAGCCGATCTCAGGAATGATGTAGGGAGCCAAGAAGGTCGGTGCCGCGAAGATGACAGCCGAGGAACTGTAAACCGCGTGCTCGGTCAGCACCTCAAAGCCGCCGGCGGACCGAAGGATCTGATGGACCGGTGCCGACGTTCGCAGGTATGGATGTAACCTCTCCAATAGCCGCTTGACGATCCAACCGTTTCCCTCGGTCCAGGTCAGGACTCCGATGTCCTCCTTGGGGCGAGCCGCGAAGTAGTGGATACCCGCCCAGGCCGAGGTCTCCGCGTAGGCCGCGCCATAATCGTCACGGCAAGCATAGTCCACGTACCATCGCAGCTTGGGCGAGAAAAACCCCTGCTCGACCATCCAGGTCTTCATCGAAATATGATCCAAGCCCTCGGTTTGCCCGGGCCGCTGAATGGGGATTGTAAACTCGCCTCCCTGCCGGTAGTAATCCATGCGGTCCCAAAACCGATCGAACTGATCACGGTCCGATTTCGAAGCATCAGGACCCGCTTCCAGCCCTTCCTGCCAGTGACCATCGAGGAAGAGCCGCTGCTGAGGCTCTCTGCAGAAGTGCCCGGTGTCCCAGCGGCCCTCCTGGATCACACCCAGTTCTTCGAACAGCTCCTGGACCAGTGGGATTCTCTTATCCGGTACCGGTATGTAGTGTGCGCCCCATGGATAGGCGCTGACTTCGTTCTCTCCCCAGCGGGAGTTTCCGCCGGCTTGGTCTTCCAACTCAAGCACGACAAAATCCTGAAACCCAAGCGTGTGCATGCGCCAGGCAGCGGAAAGCCCGGCTATACCGGCGCCGACCACCACCACTGGGGCGGCCACGCGCTCACGAGGCGGGGGAGGAGACTGCGAGTCACGAATACGGTGACCTGCGACGTGGCCGCGATCGACAAACGAGCCTTCAATCGGCCGGTCAGGGCGAAAAAGGAATGCCGTACCGGCTGCGGCGGCGCCACCCGCAGCGGCTGTTTGCAGCAGTTTTCGTCGCGAGATGCCGGACCGGTCTGCCATTGCCGCTGGAGTCGGGGTGAAAACGGAACCTCAGTATACAGAACACGTTGGCGGTCTCCGGCCGAAGTCCGGATGGTAGAATAGCTGGCACTCTGTGACCAGTCCGATGGAGACGTCTCATTCACAAACGCTCTCTGCTTCGACAATCCAACCGCGCGTCGCGACCGCCCTGCTGGCCCTGTCGATGTTCTTTACCGGTGCGAGCGGATTCATCTTCGAGTGCGTGCTCAGCACTGTCGCCACGTACATCCTCGGCAATAGCATCGAGCAATTCTCCGTAACCATCTCCCTCATGTTGCTCATGATGGGCGTAGCGGGCTACTGGCAGCAAAGGCTCAGCGATCGTCGTTTGGTCGAGAAATTCCTGGCGGTCGAAGTTCTCTTGGCGATGCTGGGCGGCTTCGCCCCGACCGCGGCGTACGCGTCCTACGCGACGATGGAGAGCCACTTCTCCTTGGTGCAGTACTTCTTTGTCCTGGCGATCGGTTTTCTGATCGGCCTCGAGATTCCCCTCGTCTTGCGCATCAATCGACATTACGTCCCGACGCTCAAATCGAATATCGCAACGGTCTTCAGCACGGACTATATCGGCAGCTTCATCGGCGCCTTGGTGTGGGTGTACTTCTTCCTGAAGTATTTTCCGCTGACCGAAATCAGTTTCTTTGTGGCGGGAGTGAACTTTGTCGTCGCGGTGGTTACTTACCTGTACTTCATGTGGCATCGGGCTGTGGCACGGCCGTTTGTTTCATTGCTCTTGATCCTACTGACGGCCGCGGCGCTAGGCTACGGTTACGCCCAAAACCGAGTTTGGAACCTCCTTCTCGAGCAAAGGTTCTATGACCAGCCGATTGTTTATTCCAAAACGACGAAGTACCAACATCTCGTGATGACGGCCGGCGTCAAGCCCGTCGATTACCGCCTTTATATCAACGGCAACTTGCAGTTCTCAAGCCGCGACGAACACATTTACCACGAACTGCTCGTACACCCGGCTATGAGTTTGGCCGCCCGTCGCAATCGGATACTGATTCTGGGCGGTGGAGACGGCCTCGCGCTAAGAGAGGTGCTCAAGCATCCTGATGTGGAAGAGGTTTGGCTCATCGACATCGATCCCGACATGATTGCGCTGGCACGCGACGATGACGTGCTCAATGAGCTCAACCAAGGCTCCCTCGCGGACGCGCGGGTCGTGGCGGCGGGTGCCTCCGGCGTCGTTTCGGACACGTCCACGAGGCCCATCTACGACTACGCTGACACTCTGCCCGATTCGGGAAAACCTGTCCTCGAGGAGGCAGCTCGGGTGTCCGTATACACGGTCGACGCTGACAAGATGGTCCAGCGCTTATCAGGATCATGGGATGTGATCGTGGTCGACTTTCCTGACCCCAACAGTGTCGACCTTGCCAAGCTTTATAGTCGCGAATTCTATTTGAAGCTGCGTCGTATCCTATCCAACGGCGGCATCATGGCGGTTCAGAGCACGTCTCCCTATCACTCAAAGGAATCTTTCTTGTGTGTTTGGCGGACCCTCGACAGCGCGGGATATGAGACGGTCCCCTACCACGACAACGTCCCGAGCTTCGGAGATTGGGGCTGGATTCTTGCCTGGCATTCTCCGAAAGCAGTCAGAGACGTTCGGAACGAGATTGCACGGCTCGATCATTTTGGGATTCCCCCGGACAGCCTGCGGTATTTGACTCCTGAAGCCTTTCGTAGTGCCCAAACGTTCGGCAAGGGAATGCTGGACTCGCACTCCTCAGAAGTGAATCGTCTGATGCATCCGGTTCTGCTTCGTTTCTATCTCAGCGACAGCTGGCAACCCTAGGACCCTCCTGAAGGTACTGTCAACTTGTTGGCGAAGGAAAGCAACCCAGACCGAAGCAACCTCTTCGTTTAACCTGTCCTTCGCCAAAACTCCATCGTCAGGGATTCAACGCGTGGGCACCCCCGCTTTGTGCGTCTCCGCAAAGCCGAGAGGTCGAGCGCGCCTTTTCGTACCACTTCCACGCTTCCGGATAGTCTCGAAGGATGTAGAACATGCTACCGATATTTCCGTACAACTCGGACATACGGTAGTAATCTCCGCTGTTCTCGACGATGGGCTTGGCCCTCATGTATGCTTCCTCCGCCGCATCAAAGTCTCCGATTCTCATCCAGGCTCCCGCCAGCCCCGACAGGTGCGGGACGAGCGCAAGATCGGCGCTATGATGCACGGAAGCCGATGACGCCAAGGTCGCTTGGGCAACGGCTAGGGCCTTGGCGTGGTAGCGGTGCGCTTCGAGGATGTACTGGGTTCCGACATTGCCGTGCAGAATACCCAGCAGAGACTGGACGTGATCGGCATGTCTTCCCTCGTCGACCTTCTGTGCTAAGCTCTCCGCTTCCTTCAGAACGGCCAGCGTAGCGTTCGAATCTCCCGTTTCAATCAATCCCCAGTGTTGACCGATAGCTTCGCCGAACCAGCACGCCCTACTGTGCCCCAACGCGGTGTTCTGGCGAAAAGTCCGGCCTCCAATCCAGAGAGACCTCCTGCTGCGAAAGCAGGAGGTCTCTCCGTCTGCCAGGGGTCGTAGCTTGTTGATTTTGAGCGACTTTGAGACGCGGGATGGAGTCCGGGGTGAATGGTGTAGTGGATTTTGTAGCTGTTCAAAGCCTCACAGATCAACAAGTTCTCGACGAGCAAGATTTGTAAGTTGTTGAATCTAAAAGGCTCAAAATGTGATGTTTAGTTCCATCACCAGGTCTAAACCCACCGCCTTTCGGGCGGTCAGCTTCGAGCGGGTCTGGATGACAATAGGGAGATGGGCGAATATCGGCGAGGGGCGCATGCAGTCTACGACATCAAGTATCACTTGGTCTGGATCACGAAATATCGCTACAAAGTCTTGCGGGGCAGGGTGGCGGAGCGGACACGGGATCTGATCCGGCAGAGCTGTCAAGCGCGAGAAGTGGTGGTGATTCGGGGCGCTGTGTCGCCGGATCATGTGCATGTATTGGTATCGGCACCGCCACAGTTGGCGCCGTCGAAGCTGGTGCAGTATGTGAAAGGCAGGTCGTCGCGACGGCTGCAAGATGAGTTTGGGGAATTGCGGAAGCGATATTGGGGGCAGCACCTGTGGGCGCGGGGATATTTCTGCGCGACGGTGGGCGCAGTGGACGAGGAAACGATTAAGAATTACATTGAGAGGCAGCAATGGGACGAAGACGACCAGGGCTTCAAGATCACAACGCCCACCAAGCCTTGAGCCGGCTCTGAGCCGGGGCTTCTTCAGGCGGCTTCAGCCGCAAGCCGACTTTCAGTCGTAAATGAACCCACCGCCTTTCAGGCGGTGGTTGTTTAGTACAGATCACCTGCGTGTGAAGCAGATTCCGGGAAGCGCCGTAACTCGCCTATTTTCAACTACTTGATTCCGAAGGACTTGTGGGCGTTTGTGTTGAAACTTGTTGGAATTGATTGGTCTAGGGTGCTTTGAACAGCTACAAAATCATCTACACTACGGCCGCCTCCGCACGCTTCCATTCTTTGGAGATCAAAGCGGAAATGGCAAACAGACACCGTCGAGGGAAAGCACATCTGGATCCGTGAGTGGGCTCCGAATACCGGCCATGCGGCCGAGTGGCATAGACAAGCCGGCCATGTGGACGGGCTGGTTTAACCCTTCGCCGTTACACAGGATTTGTGCGGGATAATCGACGCCACACTGTCGACCGAGCAGTCCGATCCCGCCATTCAAGTGCTTGGTGAAGCTGCCCCTCGTAGCCCTCAGCGCCGAACGAAGCTGCCTTAGTACTGCGGGTTGACGCACCATTCCGATTGGATTAGGCTGGAACGACTTGCTGCAATCGAGAGCACAGTGAACACCAAGATCCTGCTTCATTTGGACGGGCTAGGTCTCTACGTGTTAGACACTACTGCCGACCGTTTTCTCTAGGCGCTCCCATGGCTGAGCTCGGCGCAAGTGAGGTACACTTTTTTCGAACAGCGGTCTAGACTGCGATGCGCGATACCCCTTTCGGATCGTTCAACTTTTTGACCTGCTGGGCTGTGGCGGTTATCGCCTTCACCGGCTGCGCGGCCCGGCTACCGCTTGTAAAGATCGAACGGCCAAGCGTGCTAAACGTTGCGGGGTCAAAGGGAGTCACCCGCCCTCTAACAGCACCGGAGCTTGATGCGTCGCTAGATGCTGCCATAACTGATGTCTTACAAGACCTCGGCTTTTCTATTAGACCGAAAGGCCACCAACCCGGCCGCAAGCCACATTCGGGGTATCAGATCTGGACAGACCAAGTACCACTGGACCGCGAGGCGCTTGCGGAGTTCCGTACTAGCAGAACCTCTCTCCGACTGTCCACCAGGTCCAACATCTTCTACGCTTACAAGATTCTCGTTCACCATCGGCTTGTGCATGCTCGGGAGCCCCGTGGAGAGCGCGATGCCGTCGAAGTCAAGTACGTCTTGCTTCTCTTCAAAAGAGGAAAGCTAAGTAGACATATTCCCGTCAAGAGCAGGTACAACAATCTTCCTATCTTGAATCAGATACATGAACAGATTATGGATCGAGTGTGCACAACTGCTCCGTGACGATTGACCATTTCTCTGGAGGTAGACAGGAAGATGACCGGTCAAGCAATTCTATTCGCCATCTGGCTTACAGGGTACATCACTACTGTCCGGCTGATAAGCGGTGGGCGGCCTGCAACTGGTTGTAGAAAAGTGGGTTAGGTGTTGTTTTTTCTTGCCGCGATTTGAGCGGCGGTGCGCCGTTTGAGCGTCATCCGTCCTGAGCCGACAATGGCTCATGAATCTGGGCCGCACCGTATTCGCGCAGTTGATCAGCTTTCTTCCGGATCGCGAGTTCCGGCGCTGTGTGGCCCGCTACGATGGCGAGCGGGGCTCGCGCAGCTTCTCCTGCTGGGATCAGTTCCTCTCGATGTCCTTCGCCCAGTTGACCTACCGCGAAAGCCTCCGCGATATCGAAGCGTGCCTGCGTTCGCTTGGCGGCAAGCTCTACCACATGGGATTCCGCGGCAACGTCGCGCGCTCGACACTGGCCGACGCTAACGAGTCGCGCGACTGGCGGATCTATGCCGATTTCGCTCAGGCCTTGATTCGCATCGCGCGGCCCTTGTATGCCCGCGATCCGATCGGCGTGGATCTCAATCAAAGTCTCTACGCTCTGGACTCGACCACCATCGACCTGTGCCTCTCGCTGTTCCCGTGGGCCAAGTTCCGCCGGCGCAAGGCCGCCGTGAAGATGCACACGCTGTTGGACCTGCACGGTAACATCCCCACGTTTATCCGCATTACCGACGGCAAAACGCACGACGTCAACATCCTCGACGAGTTCCTACCCGAGCCCGGCGCCTTCTACGTTATGGATCGGGCCTACGTGGATTTCGAACGCCTCTTCGTGTTCACCCTCTGCTCGTCGTTCTTCGTCGTGCGAACCAAGAAGAACATCTTGCTCCAACGGCGCTACTCGCATCCCGTCGACAAATCTACGGGCGTGCGCTCGGATCAGACCGTCATACTGACTGCCATCGAATCGGCCAAAGTCTATCCGGACCCGTTGAGGCGCGTCAGCTACGTCGACGCCGCGACGAACAAGCGGCTGAAGTTCCTGACCAACAACTTCGCGCTCCCGGCACTGACCATCGCCGAGATCTACCGTTCGCGCTGGCAGGTGGAGCTGTTCTTCAAGTGGGTCAAGCAGCACTTGCGGATCAAGAAGTTCTACGGCGCCAGCGAGAACGCCGTGAAGACCCAGATTTGGATCGCCGTCTCGGTGTACGTGCTGGTGGCGATCGTGCGGAAGAGGTTGGGCCTGGAGGCGAGTCTCTACCAAATCCTACAGAAGTGGGGTATCCATTTGACTCAGGCAGCCACAAGATGTTGTGGTCGCGCGAAAGCATCTACCAAGAAGCGAATCCCGAGGTTACTGCTCTGGCGCGGCGTGGGGCTGCGTAGCGCGTCCGATTCTCGGAGTTGCCGCCCGAAGGCTGCCACCGCAATGAATTCGCGTGTGGGTCGGCTTGGCGGCCACTCGCACGATTCTCGCAATCTCACATTCCTGTTCCGGAGCCGCGAGGCCACAACCCATAGGGTGTACCTGAATGAAGTGGATACCCCACCCTACAGATTCTCAGCGTTACCCTATTTGAGAAAACGCCCATTTTACAGGCCTTGCAGCCATCAGACTCCCATGAAAACTTACTCGATCACCCCAACCAGCTGATTCTATTCGACTTCTAACCGGACAGTAGTGAGGGTACATGTTGGCCTTAGCGCTTCATTTCATCTTCTTTGCCAAGGGCTATTTTCTATCCGAACAACTCGGGGAGGTACTAATTGAGGTTACCGGCTTGTATGCCGCCTACCTAACACCAATTATCGCTTTTTGGTATTCGAAGCGAAAAGTGGCACTGCAGGCACAATCAACTAATGCGTCTCTCGTTGTTGCAGCGGTCTGCTCAGCCATCTTTAACATCGTCCTTTTAGTGGTTTTTGTGTTTCTTTTTTGGGCAGAGCCTGCCGAAGGTGTACTGCTGAAGCCCGCATAATATAGAGTAACCTTTTGTAATGGAGCGACGTCTTTTGGATATGGGTTTTCCAAAAGGCGTGAAGCGAGACTTTGCGGCGCTGGAGAAGCGGCGCATCGAGGCGGTGCGGCTGGTCGTGGAAAAAGGACTGAGCCAAGCCGAGGCGGCGCGTAGAGTCCAAGCCGCCCAACAAAGCGTCAGCGGCTGGGTGCGGCGTTACCGCGAAGACGGCCGCGCCGGGTTGGCCAAAGCCGGCCGCGCCGGCCGCAAGCCGTTGCTGAGCACCGCGCAGCTCGCCGAGCTGGAAGGGCTGCTGCTCGAAGGACCCGAAGCGCACGGCTTCCCGACGCCGCTGTGGAGCTGTCCGCGGGTGGCGCGGTTGATCCGCGACCGTTTCGGGGTGCGCTACCACGAAGGCCACGTCTGGAAGCTACTGCGGGCGCTGCATTGGAGCCCGCAACGGCCGGTCGGCAAGGCCCGCGAGCGCAACGAGGAAGCGATTCAGACTTGGCGGAAGAAGACTTGGCCCGCCATTAAAAAAAAGCCCAAAAGCAGGGCCGCACGATCGTCTTCATCGACGAAAGCGGACTGAGCCAGAAGCCACATCGCTGCCGCACTTGGGCGCCGCGCGGGCAGACGCCCGTACTGCAGTTCAACTTCAACTGGAAGAAGCTCTCGGCGGCGGCTGGAATCACTTTCCACAACTTCTATTTCCGTCTCTATCCCGACGCCATTCGCGGTCCCGAGGTGATCGATTTCCTCAAGGCGCTGCTGCGCCACATACAACGTCCGTTGCTGATCGTGTGGGATCGCTTGCCGCCGCATCGCAGCGCGTTGGTGCGCGAGTTCATCGCGTTGTCGCAGGGCCACATCGAGACCGAGTACTTGCCGGGCTACGCCCCGGAGCTGAATCCGGTGGAATACATCTGGGCCTACTGGAAGCAGCACGAGTTGCCCAACGTCTGCCCCAACGACTACTGGGAGCTCGACGAGCGGGCGCGCACGACTTTGCGCCGCATGCGCCGCAAACGGCGCTTGATCGCCGCCTTTTGGAAGCAATCTTCTTTGTCGTTCGATTAACTGAAGGTGGGGTATCCACTTGACTCAGGTGACCCCAACATCTTGTGTTTGGGGTTCAGAACGGCTCGGCGTCCCAGTGGGCGATGATCGAGCGATACGGCGTCGGCTCCACAGCGACCGCTTGCTGAACCAGCCTGTAGAACAGCTTGCCCCGGCTACGTGAGCTGCGCCGGTTGAACCGGAAGACGAATTCGTCCAGATAGTAGTCCAAATGCTCGTGGCTGACCGCCCCTTGATGCGTACCCAGCAACCAGCGCTTGAGCAGCGAGATCGCTTTGTGCACCAGCGGAAGCAATTCCGACGCCTGCTCGCGGCGACCCTTGAGGAAGACGATGTGGTGCCGATAGCCCTTCTTCTCGAGTGGCTCGTAGCCCAGCCAGCCATCGGTGCGAACCACGCTGCCTGGCTCGATCGACTCCTCCACGAAGGGCATCAAGCTGGCCGCCGAGGCGTTGCGCAGGCGCTGCATACGGATCCGCCCCAGCCCGCTGCCTCTCTCCTCCGCGGCTACTGCAATCAATCCTTTACGCTCGATCTGGCGGCCGCGAACGCCCTCCTCCTCCGCGCCCCAGTAGGTCTCATCCACCTCGACGACGCCCGTCAAACGCTCGCGCCCCGGCCGCACCATCGCCCGCCGCAGCTTGTGCATCCAAGCCCAGGCGGTTTGGTAGCTGCCCAGTCCCAGAACGCGTTGCAAACCCAAGGCGCTGACTCCGTTCTTCTGCGAGACGACGTGCCACATTGCTCGGAACCAAAGCCGCAACGGCTTGCGTGTGTCCTGAAAGATCGTACCGGCCGTGACGGACGTTTGGCGACCGCAGGCAGCACATTCGAACCATACTTTGCGCACCGGCCAAGCTCGCTCAAGCCCACAGTTGGGGCAACGGAACCCGTCCCGCCAGCGCAGCGCGACCAGATAGTCCGCGACAGGCCTCTTCGGTGGCGAAGCGCGCCTCGAACTCGAGCAGATCGCGCGGGTAATCCTCCACGAGGCCGCATACTACATCTTGGGGTCACCTGAGTCAAGTGGATACCCCACCTAACTGAATATTATGCGGGACTCAGTAGAAGATACGCTTGCGACGGCGTCGCAAGTGGCAACTGCAATGACATTTCTCGTCGGGCCTTCGATTGGATTCTTTTTCGCGAGCGACTAACAGTTTACGTTAGATTGCTCACATACTGCGCATAACGAGGTCGGGGCCTCCGTGATCGCAGATCGTCCCCAAACACGAGCGACTGGGTCTCGGGAAGACAAACGCACTCCGCACTGGTGCCTTGGATTCCTGGTCCAGCGGCGTTGGAATGGGCTGGCCGCCCCATAGAGGGTGCTAAGGACGATGAGCCCATTTCCGATGCACCTGCAGAACCTGAACTACGACGACTGGTGTTGGTCCCCAGGTACTACGTGAGCGCTCGCTGCCGAGGAGCACTGGAAACGACTGGACTGTCCACTTGATGCGGTCACCTTCTTCCCGCGGGAAGTTCAGCTCGATGGTTGGACGGATGAAGTGAGACTCTTGATTCAGGGCGTGCAACTTTTGCTCCGCGTAGCCAGCAGAGGGGACGTCCTGGGGCAGGTCGGCAACTCCGGCAACACGAGCCAGCCGCATCTGCACCTCCATGCCGAGCGTGGTGGTGATCCGGGGGAGATCCTCACCGGCGAAGGGGTGCCGATCGAGCTAGGCGGGCGATTCCTGGTACGGAACAGTTTGTTCAATGGTCGCTGATGCTCTCCACGACTCTTGTTTCTGTATAACCCGTTGCTGCTCGCCACGCAGGGCCGAAGCGCGCCCGGATTGGTTGGTTTGATGCAGATCAGTGCGCTGTGCCAGGCGGCGTAGGGCTCTAGATCCTCCCTTGTCGGCATCGGTCGATCCAGTGGCCTGAATTAAGGCTTCGTCGTTTATCCAAAGCAACCCGGCGATCGTCCCCTCAGCCCCACTCGGACCTTTCTCGCGCCGCGTCCCTGCAGATAAGGTCCTAACGTCAGCGGGGATTTGAGTACTGCGTGCGATCGGGTCGAGCTAGCTCCTGAGCCCCGTCATGGCCCCGTGGATATCGGACCCGGATTTCCGCCGGACGTGTCCGGTGACAGATTGGTTGCGGCTGCAGCCTGACCGCTGCCCCAAGTCCGAGCTCGTGAACTACACTACGGGGATTCTTTTCATGGTCAGCACGTGGAGGGTTCCCCCTGATGCGCCCACGATTCCGCAACAGTTGGTTGTCGCTTCTTAGCCTGTTCTGTCTCGTTCTGGGGAGCGGTCTGCTCGTGGAAGAGACGGCTGAAGTCGCGCGGGCTGACACGGCGCAGTCGGAGCCTGTCGTCGATGTGAGCCGCTATCGGGCTCAATTGTTCCTGCACGACGACCACGTGGTTGCTCAGCAGAGTGGGCTCGAAGTGGTGATGGGACGCATCGAGAAGCATCCGAAGCCGGTTCTTGTTCCGGACAAGCCTTGGGAGCTGGGGACCGTTGGTTACACGTGTGTTCTCCAAGATCGTGAAGAGGGCCTTTACAAGATGTGGTACGAGTCACGGGAGAACATGGGCAAGCCCAACGCAGGCGAGAAGGGCCGCTGCCTGTACGCGGTGTCGAAGGACGGGCTCGAATGGCAGAAACCGGCGCTGGGCGTGATCCGCAACCAGGGCTCGGATCAGAACAACATCGTGTTCATGGTTCCGCCGGGTGCGGAGAAGACGAAGGTCTACTGGGTGATCAAGGATTACGCCGATCCCGACCCGGCGAAGCTCTACAAGATGATGTTCCACCTATGGGACTACGACGGGCGCGGCGTCGGCATCGCGCACTCACCCGACGGCCTTCGCTGGACCGCAACACGTCACGTCAAGCTTCACGGCGGTTTCGATTCACAAAACCTGTTTTTCTGGGACGACCGCATTGGGAAATACGTGGGCTACCTGCGGACGTTCAGGTACGGGAGGCGCAGCATCGGACGGTCGGTGAGCCCTGATGCCTTTCACTGGTCGGAACCGGTGACAGTACATGCGACCGATGAGCGTGACCCGCCTGCTCACGATCTCTACACACCGACGATCTTCAAGTACAGCCAGGCTGACGACGTGTATGTGATGTTTACGGCTGTGTTCGACCGCGAGAGCAATACGGTCTTCGGACAGCTAGCGCTAAGTCGTGACGGGATTAAGTGGCATCGTTTTCGCAAGCCGTTCGTACCGTTGGGCGGAGAAGGTGCTTGGGATGCTGGATCGATCTATCCCGTAGGGGCGGAGGTCGTCGTGGACGGGAGGAACGCGATCTACTACCGCGGCAATGACTACGGGCATGGCGAGGGCGGAAGCCCGGGATTTGGTGTAGCGTTCTTGCACGAGGGTGGTTTTGTGGGCCGGCGGGCGAAGGAGCGGGGGACGCTGACGACGCATCCTTTGCGCGTGGCCGATGCCCGCCGGGGACTGACGCTGAACGCGGATGCGACGGGCGGGTCGATTCGTGCGGAGTTGCTTACGCCCGGGGGTGAGGTGATTCCGGGGTTTTCGCGGGATGAGTTTCGCGTGATCGTGGGTAAGGGAGCGGACTTGCCGCTCGAGTGGGAGGGTGCTAAGCAGGTTCGATCAGTGTTGAGTCGGGGGAACGTGCGGCTGCGGCTTTATCTGGATCGGGCGACGGTGTATGGCTTTCGGTCGGTGAATTCGCGGCGGGCACCGGGCTAACGAACTGTGTGATAGGCAATCCGAGGCAAGTGAATCTCTCTTTCTCCCAACGCGGCCTCAGACCAGGAACGACCGGCCCAATCCGCCGCTGACCGCATCCGTTGATCCAGCCGCCTGGATCGCCCGGATCATGACTTCGCCGCTACTGCGGACCCAACGGGGCGGCGCTCGCCTGTCAAGGCATCGTCTCGACTTGGCCCAGGGTTACTTCCAGCGCTTCCGACAAGGCGTTCAACCTGGTGTGAGTGCGATCCTCCGATTTGGTTCCACCGGAGACATTCCAGTACAAGTGGAACTTTCTCTCACCTGAGACCGCCGGCAAACTGAATCGCAGCCATTCGGGTGGTCTTACGAAAGACAACTCGATCTGTCTGATGTCTGGCATCAAGGGGGCGGATGAGCTATCGGAGTAATAGAGCAGCAGCACCCGGTTCGCATCGAGCGCTAGCCCCGTCGTGTAGGCCCCATCCTCTTGATAGTGGTCGAGAACATGCCGTTGGCCGAAGGTTCTTCCGTTGTCGGTCGAGACATACGCGACGACAAGCTTGCGTTCGCGGTCCCGCCCGGTTAGGAGGAGTGTATCCTCATCCAGTCGGGTGAGGAAGGGCCGCTGAAGCGTGCAGCCCAACATGTCGTAGATGTTCTCGCGCTCACTCCACGTCTTTCCTCCGTCATGTGACCAAAGGCGGAAGATCGCCGGGGTATAGTCCTGGCCGGTCTGACGCCGCGCACGCAACAAGCAGAGAATCGTTCCTGGCTCTGTCTCCATGAATGCAACTTCATCGCCGTAGTCTTCCTTGGGAGACGTCAGCCGGGACAGCACGCGCCACTCTCGACCTGTCTGGGATTCCCAGAGGAGTGTGTACGCATCTTCGGTTTCCGATCCGGCAGGAGGAAAAGTCGTCCCGGCCGCCAGAATACGTTCTGACGTTTGGTAGACGTCAGTGATGTAATAGACACTTCGTGAAGGGTCGTTGTCGAACCGCACGAAAGGCGCCCAGCTCTCCCCGTGATCGTCCGACCAGGACCAGTAGCCCGGGTCACGGGTTTTCGGCTTACTCTGAAAGCCGTAGCTCGACACCCACAGGATCACGCGGCCTGCTTTCGTCACGAGCGCGACCGGGTTGTGGGCACTGTGGTCTCTCTTCGGGTCGGCGTACAGGATGCGTTCTTCCGACCACGTTTTGCCGACATCCCGCGACCGCCGCATCGCGATCTGTGAGTGATCGTACGCGTGGCTCTTTCCGACACGGTAGAAGACGAGCACATCCCCGTTCTTCACCCGGACCATTCGTGGGAATCCGTAGTGGACTTCCCTCGATGTTGATACGTCCTTCGCCGCACGGACTTCGAGGGTTTGGATCCAGTGAGGAACAAGCGCTCCGTCCGACGCTTGAACAACCTGGACACGCTCCGGCTCCGCGCCGACAGGAAGTCGCAGTCGGAAGGCCTTCACTCCGGAATCGGGTACGGCAAGCCCCGCGCGTCGGCTCGCTTCCGGTACGTGCCACGTTGAGCCGCCGTCGAAACCACACACAACCAGACCCACTGCAACAGTCAGAGCAACGCCGAGCAACGAGAACCGCATGTTTGCCGTTTTATGCATCTGCAACGACATCACGAAGCGAAGATGATGTGATCAAACGATTCGGCCGTCTCCCCCGGTTCCTTCACCTGAACTTGTATTCGGTGTCGACCTGTGGTCATTCGGCCCTCTGCTACTTCCAGCTTCCAATGATGCGCCGGCTTAAGGTTTGCGAAGTGCCTCTTTGCACTTGACCGATGAAGAACGGCGGGTGGCGCGTCATCGACTCGGGCAAGCACTTCCGCCTGTTCGCTGGCATCAAAGACATTCACTTGGAGCGTTAGATCTTCACTTGAGGGTGCGCGGTGGGGCCGCCCGACGATCTCGCCGATCGTGTCGGACCGCGATTCTGCGGAACTGCGGTACCGATGGCTGATCTGCTCACCTTGAACATCGAGAACTCGATAGCCTCTCGGTTCCCCACTCACGCCGACCTCCCGGCGCTCCGCCGCCGCATTCCACCAGGTTCCGCTGACGCTAATCGATTCCACGAACTCGATGCCTTTGCGAATGATGCGTTGGTTTTCGTGTAAGTGACCTTGTAGAACGAGAGACACTCCGTACTTTGACAAGAGATCAATGACGTCGCCGGCATCTTGAATGATCCAGTGTGGGGCCCTCTCCGCAGTCGTATCGCGGCGTTCGGGATAGTCGGAAACCAGTGGAATGTGAATCGCCACCACCGTCGCCATTCCCTCCGGCACATTCTTCAGATCTTCTTCGAGCCAGTGCAACTCACGCGCGGAAAGCTTGCCCAGAACCTGCTGCTTTCTTCGAGCGTCGACCTGGCAGCCATCGAGCGTAATGTAGTGGACGTTGCCGACGTCGAACGAATAGTAAGTCGGCCCGAACAGTTCTTGAAACTCGCCGCGGGGGTCGAATTGCTGAATCAGCATCTCATGATTGCCAACGCCATTCCGGACAGGCATTTTCAATCGGCTGACTATCTCAACGTATCGTTTGCCTTCCCCTCTCTGAAGCGAGATATCGCCACCCATCCAGCAGAAAGCAGGCAACGGGTCCATATCGTTGATCTCGTCGATCGTCGCCTGGAAGCGTGGGAACGACTGGTCACTACGCCCGTCGCCCAGATGGATGTCGGTGAGGTAGAGTGCTCGATACTTGTTGTCCACCTCGTGTCTGTCTAGCTGGAAGACGGGCTGCTTCGCCGCCGCCGTTATTGTGGGTTGGTAGAAGCGATCGGTCCAGAATCCTCGCGGTACGGTCACGAAAATGAATGGGCAGCTATCCGGGCCTACGGGCAGCCGAAACTCTCCCGAAGGATCGGTGCGCGTAACGCGAAAGCCATCTGAAACACGGATGCCCGGCAGCGGCTCCTTTCCGGAGACGACGTGCCCTCGAACTTCAGTGGGCTGAATCTCTGCAGCCAAGGCACGTTGCCACGATGGGGTCGCCACCGCCAGTCCGACTGAAGCCGCCTGTTGCACGAATGTCCTTCGATTCATCGTTTGAACCCTCAACCGTACGTCACGAGCGCTCCTTTGACAAGCTAGCACTGTCGATTCGGCCCCCTCTCGTGTCATTCGGCCTACCGTTGCCCCCGCGCAAGATCACATTCTCGGAAGACCGAAGCGGAAGTGGCGAGCAGAACCCCGTCGAGAGAAGGCCGATACAGATCTACAACGGGCTCCGAGTGCCGGTCAGGCGCCCGACTGGATAGACAATCAAGGCTACGTGGACGGGCTGGTTTAACCCTTCGCCGTCAGGCTGGATCGATGTGGCATAATTGACGCGCGTTTCTGTCCGAAACCCCAGGAGCCCCTCAGCCGTCTGCGCGAAATCGTTTTCCACGAAAGCCGTGGGCTTAGCCGGGCCGGCCGGTCAGCAAAGACTGGGAGGGAGGTTAGCGAACGCTGCTACAAAAGGGGGTTGCCGCCCGGCTTGGCGTCGGCGCCTTCGTCTTAGTCCCACCAGGACCGGTTTTGTCCACGTCGGCCCAAACAAGGGTAATAACATACTTGACAAAACTAGAGGCGGGCGGGTACTCTGGGTACTAGCGTGACAGGCTGGAGGTCAGGAAGTCTTCTTCACCGCCTTCCGTTTCGCCTCTGCCTTCAGCAGGCTGGCTTTCGAGACAGTAAATACGGCACGAACGGCATTGTCGAACCTTTCGGCCTCCGTAGTGCCGGGCACGTTTGGTACTGATGCTGGTTTCATAAGGCTCTCCTCTTTTATTCGCCCTAAACGGCGGCCCTATTCAGGATTCTTCTTTGCCGTCTCGGCTTCCGTTTCGGCTCCCTCCTTGGGTGTGGCTGGACCTTCAGGATGTCCGTTGCCGCTTCCGGGAAGCTCAGCGGCTGAAGGTCCAGTTGTTTCTTCATCGGGACTCGGTAAGCCGCTCAGCAAATTCAGTTGCTGAGCGTTGGGCAAGCGAATCTTTAGCGTCCTTCCAGCGACAGATTCATCCAGAGTGGGGTATCCACTTCATTCAGGTACACCCTATGGGTTGTGGCCTCGCGGCTCCGGAACAGGAATGTGAGATTGCGAGAATCGTGCGAGTGGCCGCCAAGCCGACCCACACGCGAATTCATTGCGGTGGCAGCCTTCGGGCGGCAACTCCGAGAATCGGACGCGCTACGCAGCCCCACGCCGCGCCAGAGCAGTAACCTCGGGATTCGCTTCTTGGTAGATGCTTTCGCGCGACCACAACATCTTGTGGCTGCCTGAGTCAAATGGATACCCCACTCATCCAGATTTAGCAGCCCAGCTTTCGACTTCTCGGGGTTTTTGGGTGGGCGCGTATTGACTCCGTCGAAAGTTTGAAACTCTATCGCGTCAAGATGAATAGCAGTTGCAAGATGAATCGCGTCAGGAAGGAGAAGTTCAAAATCGGACGCATGATAGAAGTCGCGAAGCTCACTGGTTAGCTCAGCTATCGCGAAATCGAGCGGAACGTAAGCAACATTCGTACGACGAAACAGCTTATCTAGTCTGTTCTTCTGTGTGCTATTCAGCTTCGTGTCCCATACTTCGGCCCGCGTGAGTACTGACGTAATCAGGCCGATTTCCCCCTTGGCTATTTCTCGAACCGCTTCTTCTACGCCCTCCATGTGCCCAGGCTTTCGCTGTTCGTTCTTGATCCATGACAGCACTACGCAAGTATCCCAGTAGACCGTTCGCCCTTTCCAGGTCTTTCGGCGCTTTTTATCGCCAGCTTTCATGCCGTAACTCCGCTATGAAGTCTTCGGATGCTTCTTCCGTGGCGCCAGGGGCCATCCCCCTAATCGAATCAAGGGTTGGCAGTTCGATGTCACTTTCGTGGGGATCGATGTCTACGGCTTTCACCGAATGAGGGAATTTTCCCCAAGGCTTGTACCTAACTTCGCCGTCAACTGTAACAAAATGACCGAGAGCCGCACGAATTTTTCCCAGCAGCTCGTCTGAGAAGGTGCATTGGATCTTTGGCTGCCCAAAAGATGGATAAATCTCAAATTGATTTCGCCTACGCAAGCTCACAAGGTCAAGCCAGCCCGTAACGCTACCCTTCACGACCGTATCTTCGGCCTCAAGCAACTCGGTTATGTGAGCGTTGAAATTGCTGTCGATGTTGATCTCTAGTTGTTGCTGATCTGTCTTCTGGGGCGGCGTTGTGATTTTCAAGTGACGAACGTTTTTAGTTAGCAAAGAGCCGATTTCTCCGTACGCGCGGACAGTGGAGACCGGCATTTTTTTCGGCGGCTTTCTTGCTCTTTGAAGACGATTCAAGGAACGCCCAAACTCCCGCACCACAGATCTGGGATGCGCGCGAGTCGTTGCGTCACGCCTCCTGACGGGCTCGATCGCAATCCGTGTCGGGCTAGAGTGCGAAAGCGCAACAACGCGGTAGTAGAGGGTCGGATCTGCCCCAGACAGCATTGTTTCGGTCTGGCGCAGGGCAGCATCTATGGCACTCAACTGACCAACGAGATCTTGCAGCCGTACATCGTCGTGATCTTCAGCGGAACCAATAAGTTCAATTACTATTCGGTCGGAGTCGGGCATCAGCGGCCTCCTCGTGATACAATTCTAGTAGGCCGCTGGAATCCTCGACCGCCATCGCCGATTCCAGCAGTAAATAATAGAGCGTTTTTGAGCCGTGAGCCAATCACCGCTTTTTCTTTCTCTCTCGATTTTCTTGCGCTTGCTTGCCCCGCCTTTGCCGATTGCCTTCCTTCTTTGTCAATTGGCGATTGATGAATCCAACTCCTTGCCGGTGACCTGATCCCACGTCAGGCGCTTGCCAACGATACCAGAAACTGCGATCTCGAACCGCTCGGAATCGGTTAGCTTCCGATTGTTGAAGCGGTACGCCTGCTCGTCCAGATACCGGAACAGGTGGAACGGCTCGACACTCACATAGGTGCCGTTGATTCCACGCTTGAGCAAGCTCCAGAAGTTTTCTAGGCCGTTGGTGTGAATCTGGCCGTCCACGTAAGCCACGGCGTGGTCGATCACCTGATGGGCGTAGTCGCTAGCTAAGCCGTCGTAGGATAGTAGGGCGTCGGTGTACAGCGCGGAACCGGCCTCTACGTGCTTCTTGACTTCAGGCTGAAGGGTTTTCTTTCGGCGGTTGCGGATCACGGTGGTTTTGACTTTGCCGCCACGCTCCAAGATTCCCAGCACCGGGGTTTTGTCCTTACCGCCGGTTCCAGTGATGCGCCGCCGTCTCTTGCTGAGGTGCATGTTACGGGCCTTGCCACCGATGAAGGTCTCATCCGCTTCCACGTGGCCGGAGAGTTTATCACCAGCATCCATACCGAGCGCAAATCGAATGCGGTGATCCATAAACCAAGCGGTCTTCTGGGTGACTCCGATGGCTCGGTGAACCTCGTAAGAGCTGATCCCGTTTTTGCAGTTCACGATCTGCCACATGGCCGTCATCCACTTGTCGAGACCGATCGGGGAGTCCTCAAAGATAGTCCCGGTCTTTAGGGTGAACTGCGGGGCCGCGTGCTTCTGACGACAGTGCCAGCGGTTGTACTTTTCAAGGAACAGAACGTTCTGACTTTCGCAACGCGGGCAGATAACGCCATCCGGCCACCGACGCGCTACAAGGTACTCACGACAGTTGGTAGGATTCGAGAAGTAGATGATGGCTTCTTGAAGCGTGGTCGGTTCCATACTTAAGGATAACCCGGATCGCCTGTTTTGTCAAGTATGTTATTGCCCAAACAAGAGTTAGCTTGACCGGGAGGAAATACATGGGGAGATACAGTCTCAACGAATTCATCACAAACACGCGCCAGCAGGACCGTGGGGACGGCCTGTTCGAGCTCGAGAGCGAGCGCGTTCTTGAGGTTAACCTTGATGGGCTTGTATGGACAAAGATGGGCTCCATGGTTGCCTATAGGGGAAATATCAAGTTCACCCGAGAAGGAATGCTGGAGCATGGTATTGGTAAGCTCTTGAAACGCTCCGTCAGTGGTGAAAGGACGAAACTGACGAAGGCTGAGGGACATGGGGTGCTCTATCTGGCCGACGAGGGCAAGAAGATTTCCATCCTGGATCTGAGCGGGGAGACTCTATTCGTCAATGGCAATGATATTCTTGCCTTTGAAGATGGAATCGACTGGGACATAAAGATGATGCGAAAGGTCGCTGGGATGCTTGCGGGAGGCCTCTTCAAGGTGAAATTGAAAGGCAAGGGCTTGGTGGCGATTACGACACATCACGACCCTGTGACACTCATGGTGCGCCCAGATGCCACTGTGGTGACTGACCCGAACGCTACGGTTGCATGGTCCGGAAGTCTAAAGTCCGGAATTCAAGACGGACGCATCCTTTAAGACGTTTCTCGGACGAGGAAGCGGTGAGTCGATACAGATGCTGTTTCGGGGTGAAGGCTTCGTAGTCATCCAGCCGCAGGAGGAAGGTGTGTCAAGGGCAGAGCAAAACTAGGCCGCTGGGGCGGAGTAAGAGTAGACCAACCGCATTCTAGGGAGCCCCTCTTGGTGTGGCGCTGACGGGCGTGTAGGTCCTTTGTACCCGACCCGGTTGATCCAGCAGCCTGGAACGCCTGGATCAGGACTTCGTCGTCAATGAGGATCCAGTGGTCTGCTGGGAAGGGGACCCACTTCCGAGAATCCTCTGCCGGCTCAACCGCTCGATGCAGCGCAAGCATTAAATGTCTCTGCCGGAGTTGCGAACTCCAGCGTCCGGCGGGGCCGTTCGTTGAGTTTCGGGGCAATCTTCTCCTGGCATAATGGGAACGCGCAGATCTGATCCGAATCAATATTTCTGAGAAGCCAGGGAGTTCACATTGCCTGACAGCAGCGTTCACCCGACACTGACACAAATCGACGATCGCAACGTCGGCATCGTCTACGAAGGCAGCCAAGCCCATCTCGTCTTCGAGAAGTTTTCGCTCGACGAACTGCTTGGAAAACGAGGATAGCGCGGACCATGCCACGACGCGCCGCCCCCACCGCCTTAGGCAAGCTTGATCGCCGAACCTTGTTGCGACTTGGTTTTGCTGCCACGGCCGTGCATCAGCTTGGCGCAAACGCGCCGGCGCTTGCTCAACAAGACATGCGCATCCCGCGGGGCGTCGAACCGGCCCCGCCTCGCCACCACTTGTCGAAGGAATTGATCCGACCCAAGTTGAGGGATCTGCTCGGCCTGGAACCGGTCCCAAGCCAAGTGCCCCTCGAGACCGCCGAACCCGAGACCAGCCACGATGGACTCGACCTTACTGTTCTGAGCTACCGAAACTTGCTCGGGGACATGGTCCCTGGTGTCTTGGCGGTTCCGACCGGCGCCGATAAGGGTTCACTGGCAGGCGTGGTCTGCATGTCGGGCACCGGCGGTAGCGTCGAAACGCTGACCGACTCCAACTTCGGCAATCAGGAACCCGGCAACGGCCGGCTCATGGGCTGGGGCCGCGAGTTGGCCCGCCGCGGTTTCGCCACTCTTTCGATCACCTTGCGTGGCACCACCAGCCGTAGCATCAGCCCGACGCATTGGGAGAAGCACATCCGCTTTCTCGCGCCTTATGGGCGCACGATGATGGGCGTGATGGTCGATGAGGCCCTGCGCGCCGCGCGCATCCTCGCCATGCACAACGCGGTCAACGCGAGCCGCATCGGAATGACGGGCATGTCGCTAGGCGGCAACGTGACGTGGTATGGCATGGCGTCCGACCCGATGATCCGCGTGGGCGTGCCCGTCGCTGGATCGGTCGGCAGCCTGGCGACGGCCATCCACGAAGGCGACGTGAACCGGCACAGCTCATACTTCTATATTCCCCACATGCTCCGCTACTTCGATCACCCACAGGTCGTCAGCACCTGCATTTGCCCCCGGCCGTTCATGGTCATCGCCCCTACCCGGGACGAAGACATGCCGACCGCCGGCGTCGAAAACATGATGAGCATCGTCAAACCCGCCTACGCCACCGCAGGCCACCCGGAGCACTTCAAGGTCTACCAGCCCGAGTCGAACCACGTCTACACCGAGGAGTATTTTGAGTGGGTTGTGCAATGGCTCAAGAGGTTTTGTTGAGCGGGATCTCTGAATCATCTGCGTTCCGTGCCTAGAGCGGGCTGTGACCTGCTCTCCGATGGCCGGCCGACTCCGGCAGCCGGCGTCTGCTGTAAGGTTGAACAACCCTTCGCCGTTACAGAAGATCTGGCGCTCTGCACGAGCGACCCCTCGTGATCGACGGCTAGGCACTTCTGCGTATAGGGCGCTACCATGCTGGCAGGATCTTTCCGAAGCGTGATGAGCCTCTACAGCCTCTGCGAAGTGCCGCGCTTCCGGTGCCGCACGTACGTTCTTCTCGGCTCGCTGCTTCCCTTTCTCTGGCCGATGAGTTTGCTGGCGGACAAGAGCCCGGAAGAAACGCTGACCTACAACCGCCACATCCGACCGATTCTCTCTGACACCTGTTTTCAATGCCACGGCCCCGATGCCGGCACACGAATGGCCGATCTACGGTTGGATCGCGAGGAAGATGTCCGGAGGGACCGCGGCGGCTATCGTGTACTCGTCCCCGGCGACCCGACGCAGAGCGAGCTTCTTAAGCGCCTGACTGCCACGGAAGAGGTCCGGCGCATGCCGCCGCCCTACAGCCCCAAAAAGATCTCGCCCGAACAAATCGAACTGATCCGCCGCTGGATCGAACAGGGCGGCGCATACGAGCGGCACTGGTCCTTCATTCCACCGAAACGGCCGGGCTTGCCCAACGTCAATCGCACGGACTGGCCACGCAATCCGATCGACCATTTCGTGTTGGCCCGCTTGGAAAGTGAGGGCCTCAAGCCCTCGCCGGAAGCGGATCGCGGCATCCTGCTGCGGCGTGTGGCGCTCGACCTGACGGGCCTTCCACAGACGCCGGAAGAACTCGACAACTATCTCGCCGACGAATCTCCTGATGCCTACCTGAAGGCCGTCAATCGTTTGCTCGACTCCCAGTCGTACGGCGAGCACATGGCACGATACTGGCTCGATGCGGCGAGATACGCCGATACCAACGGCTTCTTCCAGGACAGCGAGAGGTCGATGTGGCGGTGGCGGGACTGGGTCATCGACAGCTTCAACCGCAATATGCCCTTCAACCAATTCACGGTTGAGCAACTGGCTGGCGATCTCCTACCCAATCCAACCATCCAACAGCGCATCGCCACAGGCTTCGGTCGAAACCACATGACGACGATGGAAACCGGCGTCATCGACGAGGAGTATCGCGTTCACTACGTTGTTGATCGCCTTGAGACCACTTCGATGGTCTGGTTGGGGTTGACGACGGGTTGTGCCCGCTGCCACGACCACAAGTTCGACCCGATCTCGCAGAACGAATTCTATCGGCTCATGGCCTTCTTCAATAACGTCCCGGAGAAGGGTACCAAGACCAAAGTCGGAAACTCGCCGCCGATCATGAGCGTTCCCGATGAGGCATTCACAGCGCGATTGGAAAAACTGCGCCACGAAGCCGAGCAGGCCGGCCGGGAACTCGCGAAGATCGAACCGCAACTCAACACCGCCCAGTCCGACTGGGAGAAGACGGCGAAGGACCATCTTCCCGATCCGCCCTCGAACGGCCTGGTGGCCCATTTCCCGATGGACCGTCCAGACAGAGATTCTGCTGCTGCAACGTTTCCCCCCGGCCTGCTCGACACAGCAGCAGAGTTCGAAGGTGACTCCGCCATTGAGGTTGCGACCGATCTGAACTTCGAGCGGAGCGACACCTTCTCCTATGGTGCCTGGGTCAAACCGACCAGCGGTAGTCCGAGTTGCGTCCTTTCGAAGAATGACGATGCCGACAGTCTGCGGGGATTCGACCTGATGCTTCGGAAAGGCAAGGCGGTTGTTCACTTGGTCCACGAGTGGAATACCAATGCGATCCAGGTAACCACAGAACCCTCTGTTCCGAGGCAAGAATGGCGCCACATCCTCGTTACCTACGACGGCTCCGCGAAGGCTTCAGGAGTGAAGATCTATTTGGATGGGAAGGCGCAGGATCTCAAGATTGGCCACGACAGTTTGACCGGGACCATCCGGACCGAGCAGCCGCTGCGGATCGGGCGCCGCAGCACGAGCGCCGCGTTTACCGGGCTGATCGATGACGTGCGCATCTATGATCGCGCGCTGACGGCAGACGAGGTTGAACGCCTCTTCACCCACCAACTTGTCGGCGCTCTTGTGGATCTGCCGGTCGAAGAGCGCTCATCCGCACAGCAGAAGAAACTTCGCGATCATTTCTTGGCGACCTCGGGCGGAAAACCTTTCCGGGCGGTTCATGACAGAGCCGTCCAGCTCCGTTCAGAAGTCGAGCAGTTGGAAGACAAGGAACCGACAACGATGGTCATGCAGGAGATGCCCGAACCGCGGGAAACACATCTTCTGATGCGCGGTCAGTACGACGCGCCCGGAGAGAAGGTCACCGCTGGGGTTCCCGCAGCGCTGCCGCAGCTCCCCACGGGGGCGCCGGTCGATCGGCTCGGGTTCGCTCAGTGGTTGGTCGATCCGTCGCATCCCCTCACGGCCCGCGTCACGGTCAATCGTTTCTGGCAGCAGTATTTCGGTACCGGCATCGTGGAGACGGCTGAAGATTTTGGAGCGCAAGGCGCCTGGCCCAGTCACCCTGACCTTCTCGACAGGCTGGCCGTCGAGTTCATTGAGAGCGGTTGGGATGTGAAGCATCTCCAACGATTGATCGTCACCTCCGCGACCTATCGCCAGTCATCGATGGCGTCTGCGCCCCTTCTTGAACGTGACCCGGAGAACCGCCTGCTCGCGCGAGGTCCGCGGTTCCGGCTGGACGCCGAAGTCGTCCGTGACAACGCGCTGGCGATGAGCGGATTGCTGGCCGAGCAGGTCGGCGGCCCCAGCGTCAAACCGTATCAACCGGAGGGACTCTGGGAAGCCGTCACGTATGACGGTCAATTGTCTTACCCGCAGGACCACGGCACCGCGCTCTACCGGCGAAGTCTGTACACCTTTTGGAAGCGCCAGAGCCCACCACCGTCCATGTTGGCGTTCGACGCGCCCACGCGCGAAACGTGCATAGTCCGGCGAACCCGCACCAACACTCCTCTCCAGGCGCTGGTCATGCTGAATGACACGACCTTCGTCGAGGCCTCCCGCGCACTAGCCGAGCGGATGATGAACCAGGCTACCTCACCGGAGGCCCGGATCCACTTTGGTTTCCGCCTGGCGACCGCTCGGCCGCCTCTACCAGAGGAAGTAGAGATTCTGCTGGATCTGTTCCACCAGCAGCGTGCCAAGTACGAAGCGAACAGGAAAGCAGCCGAGAGACTGCTTGGCGTGGGAGAGTCCGCGCGCGATCCGTCGCTTGACACCCCCGCGCACGCGGCGTGGACGACCGTCGCGAGCACGATACTCAACCTGGACGAAGCAGTCACGAAGCACTGATGAGTGACCCACTACAGCTTCCCGGACCTTTGACTCGCCGGCAGTTCTTTGGTCGATCAACGACAGGGATCGGAACGGTAGCGCTCGCGTCACTGTTGGATCCGGAATCGCTCGCTGCCGGTCCACTCAACAGCCCCGGCCGGGGAAAGGGTACTCTGACCGCGGCGCATTTCCCGGCGCGAGCCAAACGCGTGATCTACCTGTTCATGCACGGTGGCCCCTCACAAATGGAGCTGTTCGACTACAAGCCGGCGCTATGGAAGTGGAATGGCACGGAACTACCCGATTCAGTGCGCGGAAACCAGCGGCTGACCGGCATGACCTCGAGCCAGGAGTCGCTTCCGATTGCTGCGCCGAGACAGTTCGAATTCCAGCAGCACGGCCAGAGCGGAGCTTGGATCAGCGAGCTGCTTCCAAACCTCGCAAGGGTGTGCGACGACATCTGTTTCGTCAAGTCTCTCAACACTGAGGCGATCAACCACGATCCGGCTGTGACACTGTTGCAGACCGGACATCAACAGCCCGGCCGTCCCAGCCTGGGTGCCTGGACGAGCTACGGAATCGGCAGCGAGAACGATGATCTACCGGCCTTCGTTGTACTGATCTCACGCGGCAGCGCGGCGCGCCCGGCAGACCCCCTCTACGCCCGACTCTGGGGCACGGGGTTCCTGCCGTCCAGCCACCAGGGTGTCAACTTCCGCAAGAGCGGCGATCCGGTGCTCTACCTTTCGAATCCTCCCGGGTTAGACGCAGCCACGCGTCGGAGCATGCTCGAGGGGTTGGCCAGGCTGAATCGGAAACAATTCGAGCTTTACCGCGATCCCGAGATCGAAACCCGGATCGCACAGTACGAGATGGCCTATCGCATGCAAACTTCCGTACCGCAGTTGACCGACCTGTCTGACGAGACGCCGCAGACGTTTGACTTGTACGGCGAACAGGCCCGTACTCGAGGAACCTTTGCGGCCAATTGCCTGATGGCTCGACGGTTGGCGGAGCGAGGCGTACGGTTCATCCAGCTCTATCATCGAGGCTGGGATCAGCACTATAACCTGCCCAGCGATATCAGGCTGCAGTGCCAGGACGTCGACCGTGCCTGCGCCGCGCTGATCTCTGACCTCAAGCGGCGGGGCCTGCTCGAGGAGACGTTGATCGTTTGGGGCGGCGAGTTCGGTCGCACCGCTTACAGCCAGGGCAAGCTCAGCGACACGGACTACGGCCGAGACCATCACGGACGCTGCTTCACGATGTGGCTGGCCGGTGGAGGCATCAAGCCCGGCGTCAGTTACGGAGAGACCGACGACTACTCCTACAACATCGTCAAAGACCCCGTGCATGTGCATGACCTGAATGCCACCATTCTCCACTGCCTGGGTATCGACCACGAACGGCTCACGTTCAAGTTCCAGGGCCGCCAGTACCGTTTGACCGACGTGCACGGCCAGACGGTGAAGAACATCCTTGCCTGAGACCTGAAACTCAACGACTCGTCACACCTAGGTACGTCTGAACGTCGCACGTGCTGAGTTGGGCAGCGTCAGCCCCAAGCATTCAAGCATCGACAGTCCAGCGGAACCTGGTGGACTTCATACCTGCTTCGTGACTGTCAGAAGGTCATTCCAAATATCCGCCAGCAGGACTACTGAGTCCCGCATAATATAGAGTAACCTTTTGTAATGGAGCGACGTCTTTTGGATATGGGTTTTCCAAAAGGCGTGAAGCGAGACTTTGCGGCGCTGGAGAAGCGGCGCATTGAGGCGGTGCGGCTGGTCGTGAAAGAAGGACTGAGCCAAGCCGAGGCGGCGCGTAGAGTCCAAGCCGCCCAACAAAGCGTCAGCGGCTGGGTACAGCGTTACCGCGAAGACGGCCGCGCCGGGTTGGCCAAAGCCGGCCGCGCCGGCCGCAAGCCGTTGCTGAGCACCGCGCAGCTCGCCGAGCTGGAAGGGCTGCTGCTCGAAGGACCCGAAGCGCACGGCTTCCCGACGCCGCTGTGGAGCTGTCCGCGGGTGGCGCGGTTGATCCGCGACCGTTTCGGGGTGCGCTACCACGAAGGCCACGTCTGGAAGCTGCTGCGGGCACTCCACTGGAGCCCGCAACGGCCGGTCGGCAAGGCCCGCGAGCGCAACGAGGAAGCGATCCGCGCCTGGAAGAAACAGACCTGGCCCGCCATTAAAAAAAAGCCCAAAAACAGGGCCGCACGATCGTCTTCATCGACGAAAGCGGACTGAGCCAGAAGCCACATCGCTGCCGTACTTGGGCGCCGCGCGGGCAGACGCCCGTACTGCAGTTCAACTTCAACTGGAAGAAGCTCTCGGCGGCGGCCGGAATCACTTTCCACAACTTCTATTTCCGTCTCTATCCCGACGCCATCCGCGGTCCCGAGGTGATCGATTTCCTCAAGGCGCTGCTGCGCCACATACAACGTCCGTTGCTGATCGTGTGGGATCGCTTGCCGGCGCATCGCAGCGCGTTGGTGCGCGAGTTCATCGCGTTGTCGCAGGGCCACATCGAGACCGAGTACTTGCCGGGCTACGCCCCGGAGCTGAATCCGGTGGAATACATCTGGGCCTACTGGAAGCAGCACGAGTTGCCCAACGTCTGCCCCAACGACTACTGGGAGCTCGACGAGCGGGCACGCACGACCTTGCGCCGCATGCGCCGCAAACGGCGCTTGATCGCCGCCTTTTGGAAGCAATCTTCTTTGTCGTTCGATTAACTGAATATTATGCGGGACTCAGTAAGTCCCTTGGAACGAATGACACAGGGCCTTTCCGCGGATTAGTGTTGGCATATCTCACTCGCATGAGTTTCCGCCACCTAGTACGCGCGTGAGCGTCGCTGACGGAGTCGCAGACCGCCCCAGGACAACAGCGCGGACGAAAAAGAATTGTCTGATGGACGGATCGGTTGCTCGCAACAGCTATCCGTTAGCGGTACAATCTCACTGTCGATGGTCGGCCAGACGATCCCGACTGCAAGATCACGGAGAAACTCGGCGCGGGCGGGATGGGTGTCGTCAACAAGGCCGCAGACACGAAGCTGAAGCGGCATGGGACACTGCTGCCCTCAACAATCGAATGTCTGAACTGCGCACCGAGATGGACATATACAGCACGACCTTGATCGTCATGTAGGTGAGAACCCCTTCGCCTGCTATTGGAGGCGCCCCATGGATCATCCGAAACTAGCCAGGGACATCATGGTCACTAAACTGGTGACGCTGGCTCCCAATTCGAACGTCTTTGACGGAATCGCTCGGTTACTCAAGTACAACCTGACCGGAGCTTCGGTAATCGACGAGCACCGGAACTACCTAGGTGTCTTCTCCGAAAGGTGCTGCATCAGTGTGTTGATGGCGACCGCACACCTTCTCGCCTCGCGAAACGTCAGACGCCCGGATGTGCCCCGAGCTAAGGATTTGATGGCCACCAAGTTGATCACGTTGACACCCGACATGGACGCGTTTGAAGCGATCCACTTGCTGCTCAAGAACCGCATTTCCGGGGCTCCGGTGATCGACAAGAGCCGACAGTTCCTAGGTTCATTCTCCGAGAAAACCAGCATGACGGTGCTGCTTGGTGCGGCGCACGATCAACTGCCGACCAGCCAGGTGGAAGCGTTCATGGATAAGGATCGCAGCCGCACGATCGATGAAGAGAAAAGCCTGTTGTCCATAGCCCAGATGTTTCTCGATACGCCCTACCGGCGGCTGCCGGTCCTTCGTGACGGAGCGCTGATTGGTCAAATCAGCCGCCGGGACGTGCTTCGCTCTGCTCACGCCATGTCCCGTTACATAACCAACCGCCAAGACGCACTGGGCGCCCGGACGAGCGCAGAACCTCTATTGGAGAACGAAGAACTGGCCAGCTTCATGGATACCTCGGCGAAAACAACTGGCCAAGATGTGGATCTGCTTGGCATTGCCGAGATCTTTCGTCAGACTGACTATCGTCGTCTGCCCGTGCTCAACGAGGGAGAGTTAGTGGGTCAGATCAGTCGCCGAGACTTGCTCAACGCAACCAACGACATGATTGCAATCTCACCCCGTCGGGAGAAGTCGCTGTTATATCTGAGTGCGCTAGTTGACCGAGACGAGGCGCCGATTGAGTAGAGGGAACCGCTCATATCTCACCGCGAAGGCGATCGCCGTGAGGCTATAGCGCTCTTCATGCTGACAGAGCGGTCTGGGCCACTGCCCCCAATCCGGTTCGACGACGATACCAAGGAGAGCACTTTTACGTTGAGGGGTGACGCCTTGACGGCCTAGAACACGGCTTGGGCCGCGCGAGCGCGCCACATAACTCTCGGCTGCTGGAGCCTCTGTCGCGGTATACTACTCCCGTGCGATCTCCCGAATCACCGATCGTGACTCCATATCTTCGTCCACTGACTGCTCCTACAGAGACTTAGTCCCATCCGGAGGGCTCTACAGTGAAACCCCTCGACCGAGTCGAGCTCATCCTTAAACGGAAGGGGTCGCAGGTTTACTCCATTACGCCTCACGTGACGGTCTACGAGGCTCTCGAGAAGATGGCTGAGAACAGTATCGGAGCTCTTGTCGTCATTGACGGGACTGATCTTATTGGGATTGTGTCTGAACGCGACTACGCGCGCAAAGTAATCCTCGACGGCCGTTCCTCAAAGGAAATGAAGGTCCATGAGATCATGTCCAGCCCGGCCGTCACGGTGAACCTGAGGACCACGGTAGATGAGTGCATGCAACGCATGACGGATAAGCGCTGCCGCCACCTGCCGGTCGTGGAGGGCGAGAGGGTTGTCGGAGTGGTGTCGATTGGCGACGTCGTCCAGTGGATCATTACGGCCCAGGACCTCACGATCCGTCAGCTTGAGGACTACATCTCTAGTTAGTAGCCTGCCTAGTGGATCCGCCCCTGGGGAATCGGGCTTCGGCGCAGTTTGTGTGCCGTACGGAGCACGAATGCTTATCGACGGAGGATCAGACTACAATTCCCACACCTAGAGTCTCCGCGCAGGCCTTTGTTTTCGTCGAAGATGTGAGAGCTGGTGGTTGGGACATCCCTCTGGTGAGAACGGCGGAGCCAAAATAGACCACAGAGCGGCGATTCTAAGCCGCGTGAGGGCGGCGCAAAATTAGACCGCCCAGGTGGTCCGCGTAGCATCCCCGAGGTGTTTTGTGGAACACCGGAGGGATGTATCAAGCCAGGATTTCCATTTTGGCCCTGGCACGGTGAAAGTATACACCCGCGCTGCCCCGAAGACCACGTCTTTCCGCGCTGAACCCTGCACATCACCTCCGGCGGCAGGCCCCAAAGCCCGTCCGTCCGCTCACAGACGTTGATGGAGCGGGCTGAACGGCACACCGGCCGACACTGCTCCCTGCGAAGCCTTTTCGGAGCTAAAAACTGTTGATCCTCGTCCAGGTAACGCTACCCGCTCGGCAGCGGCAGCGCCCAGATCCTGTGCAGCATGTCACCGAACAGCCGCCGGTTCAGATGCCCCTCGGCCAGCAGCAACCAGTAGTAGCGCGCGTGCTTGACCAGCCGGCCGCCGGTCTTCATCAGCCGCTGCTGCAAGCTCGTGAGCGACCAACTCTTGATCCTGTTCGGCAGTCCGAGCCGCCGCCACAAGTTGCCCAGGTTGTAGGCCAGCACGCTGAGTTGCAGTCGCACTTCGTTGGCCCGAAAGCGATGGCACGAAAGCCGCGTCCAGTGCGTGGCCTGTTTGCCTTCTTTAATCCATTGCTCGGCCGTGCCGCGCTTGTTGTAGAAGCGCACCACCGACCGGCTTGGCAAGCTCATGTTGGTCACGATAAATCCGACCCGCGGGAACAGCTCACCGAGATGATGCTCGACCTTGGCCACGATGCGTCGCGGCTTGGACCAACTCTCCGCCTGATAGCGGAAGCTCTTGTAGCGCACCAAGGGCTTGCGACCCGGCCTGCCCGGCGGGCGAAACAAGATGTCTTCGATCGCCAATTCCAAGCTCTTGTTGGCCGGAATGCGAATGGCGTACTGCACTCCGCGTTCCTCCGAAAACTCATAAATCTCCGGCTTGGCAAAGGCCGCATCGCCCCGGAAGGTGACCTGTTTGCCCACAGCCTGTTGGCGCTTGATCTCGGGCAGCAGCAACTCCTTCCAGTCCTCAGCGCTGTGCACGTTGCCTGGACGCAGCTTCGCCGCCAGGCAATCCCCATGCTGGTTGAACAACAACAGCGGGTGGTAGCAGACCGACTCGAAATGGCCGTTGTAGGCGCTGCCCTCTTGCTGGCCGTGGACAGGGCTTTCGGTCGAATCCATGTCGAGCACGACGCGCTCGGAGTCGTCTTGCGTCTCGGCTTGCGCCACCAGCTCGCGGTTCACAGCCATCAGCCCCAGCAAGTTCTCCTCGCTCGCCAGCATCTCCGTCTCGAAGCTCTGCAGTCGCGAGGTCAGTGCCCCGCCGCGATCCCAGTTCCTCTTCGAGCCGATCAAGCGAAACGTCGGGTCAGCCGACACTCGGACGGCGTCATTGAGGTCCTCGTAGCCTGCCAGCCGAGAGTAGACTGACTGCCGCAGCAGATCGGCCAGCGGGAACTTCTTGTTCAAGCCTTGCCGTGGGTCACTGAGGTGTTCGTCGATCAGCTTCCCGAGTCCGAGTCGCTCGTCCAGCTCGCGGACCAGGATCAGCCCGCCGTCGGAAGTGACACGCGATCCTTGGAAATCGACTTTCAATAAGCCGTTGAAGCTTAGCTGGAACGGTTTGTTTTCTTTTTCACCCATTGGGTGTTGATCTCCTCAGCGCCTTGAGTGCTTTCCAACCCGCATAAATAAAGGCGTCCGAGGCCACCCGATGGTTAGCAGAATCGAAACTAAAGTGGGAATCCGGGATCAAGTGGAGCTATACGCTCAAGTACGGCGGAGTGTCATCGTTGAGGGGCTGAGTGAACGCGAGGCCGTCAAACGGTTCGGTTTGGCGCGGGAGACGGTGCGCAAGATGCTGCGCTACAAGGCGCCGCCGGGCTATCGGCGGCGTCAACCGGTGAAGCGGCCGAAGCTGGATTCGTTCACAGGAATCATTGATCAGATACTGCTTGACGATCAGCAGCAGCCGAGGAAACAGCGTCACACGGCACAGCGCATCTTCGACCGCTTGCGCGACGAGTACGACTTCACGGGCGGTTACACAATCATCAAGGACTACGTTCGCGAGAAGAAGCTGGGCGGTCAAGAGATGTTTGTGCCGCTGGCACATCCTCCTGGCGATGCGCAAGCTGACTTCGGTGAAGCACTGGTTGTCATTGACGGAGTGCAGCGTAAGGCCCACTTCTTGGTGGTCGATCTACCGCACAGCGATGACGCCTTTGTAAAAGCCTTTCCCGCCGAGACGACGGAAGCCTTTTGCGAGGGGCACAACGCCGCGTTTCGCTACTTTGGCGGTGTGCCGCGCAGCATTGTCTACGACAACACGAAGTTGGCGGTAGCAAGGATTCTCGGCGACGGTACGCGCAAACGCACACGAGCGTTCAGTGAGTTGCAGTCGCACTACTTGTTCGCTGATCGTTTCGGCCGGCCAGGCAAGGGTAACGACAAAGGCAAGGTGGAAGGCTTGGTGGGCTATGGGCGGCGCAACTTCATGGTGCCGATCCCCCGGTTCTCGAGTTGGGAAGCCTTCAACGAACACCTCGAAGCCAAGTGCCGCAAGAACCGTGAGCGGCGCTTGCGGCGACACACCGAAACGATCGGAGAACGCTTTGAGCGCGACGCGAAAGCGTTGCTGCCATTGCCGTCCGCGCCCTACGATGCCTGCGACAAACGTACGACCCGGGTGACGTCGTTGTCGCTGGTGCGCTATCGGACCAACGACTACTCGGTGCCGACGCGCTACGGCCATCGCCAGGTGTTGCTCAAAGCCTATGTGGACGAAGTAGTGATCTGTTGCGGCAGCGAAGAGATCGCACGCCACCGGCGCAGTTACGAACGCGAAGAGTTGATCTTCGATCCCGTCCATTATCTGGCGTTGCTGGAGCGCAAGACGAATGCGCTCGATCAAGCCGCGCCGTTGGTGGGTTGGGATCTACCGCCCGAGTTTCCGCGATTACGACGCCTGCTCGAAGTCCGCTTGGGCAAAGCGGGCAAGCGCGAGTACGTGCAGGTGTTGCGTCTGCTGGAGGACTTTCGGCTGGAGCATGTTGCGGCGGCGGTGCGCCAAGCCTGCGAACTGGGAACGATCGGCTTCGACGCCGTCAAGCATCTGTTGCTGTGCGCGATCGAACAACGTCCGCCACGGCTGGACTTAACGAAGTATCCTCACCTGCCGACGGCTCAAGTCGAGCAGACTTCGGCAGCGTCCTATCTCGCGCTCTTGGGGCAAGGAGCGGGCTGATGGCGAAGTCGAATCTCTTACTGGAAGCCCATCTGAAAGCGTTGCGGCTGCCGACTTTCCTGCGCGAGTACGACAAAGTGGCGCGGCAATGCGCCGCCGAGGGCTTGGACTGTAGGAGCTTCCTGAAGCAACTCTGCGAGTTGGAACTGCTCGACCGAGATCAGCGGGCGACTGAACGTCGCATCAAAGCAGCCAAGTTTCCCGTGACGAAAAGTCTCGACACATTCGACTTCCTAGCGTTGCCTTCGTTAAACAAGAAGCTCGTGCTGGAGCTGGCGCGCTGTGAGTTCATCGACCGTCGCGAGAACGTCTTGGCTCTGGGCAACTCCGGCACC